>NZ_FR989676.1:0-3050481 GCF_905400185.1 Burkholderia sola | reverse complement strand
CCTGCAGTCGTTGCGCCATTTCGTTTCCATCAATTGTGATGCGAGACATTGCGCCTCCGGCAGTGGCAGCGGCGGCGTCCTGAACCGGGAATCATTCGGGCGGAGGTCGCCGGAGCGCCTAGCAGGCTGTTGAAATTCGGAACGGTGTAAACGGGCGTTGCGAGCGGTGCGTTAGAGATATCGTGTTCATGACCTTGGGCAGATAAGAGCGATGCGCGGAATGGACGAGATGCAGGAACCGCTGTTCACGACGGTGAAGCTGGAAGATTTCGTGCCGGCCGATCACCCGTTGCGGCCGCTCCGGCTGCTGGTCAATCAGGCACTGAAGCGGCTCAACGGGTTGTTCGGCACGATCTACGCGGACAGCGGCCGCGCGTCGATTGCACCGGAGAAGCTGTTGCGTGCGTTGTTGCTGCAGGTGTTCTACTCGGTACGCAGCGAGCGCATGCTGATGGAGCAGATGCGCTACAACCTGCTGTTCCGCTGGTTCGTCGGCTTGGCCATCGAAGACGCCGTGTGGGACCACTCGGTGTTCTCGAAGAACCGGGATCGACTGCTGGAGCACGACGTGGTCGAAGCGTTCTTTACCGAAGTCATGAGCCTGGCCGACAAGCAAGGGCTGCTGTCCAGAGAACACTTCTCGGTCGATGGCACGCTGATCCAGGCTTGGGCCAGCCACAAGAGCTTCCGGCCCAAGGACGGTTCGGACGATCCGCCAGCCGGCGGTGGCCGCAATGTCGACACCGACTGGAAGGGCAAGCGGCGCAGCAACGACACGCATGAATCGAGCACCGATCCGGATGCGCGCCTGTTCCGCAAGGGGCGGCAAAGCGGAGCCATCCTTTGTTATCAGGGGCACATCCTGATGGAGAACCGCTCGGGCTTGGTGGTCGGCGCAGTGGTCAGCCACGCTGATGGTTTCGGCGAACGCGCGAGTGCGTTGCGCCTGCTCGATTGCGTGCCGGGTCGTCACGCCAAGACGCTCGGCGCCGACAAGGGTTACGACATGCGCGACTTTGTGCGGGATTGCCGAGCGCGCAAAGTGACGCCACACGTCGCGCGCAACGACACGCATCAAGGCGGCAGTGCGATCGACGGCCGCACCTCGCGGCACGCCGGTTATGGCATTAGCCAAGTGATTCGCAAACGCATCGAAGAGCACTTCGGCTGGGGCAAGACCGTCGGCAGGATTCGACAGACCGCGTATCGCGGCCTCAAACGGGTCGACCAGCACTTCAAGCTGACGATGCTGGCGAGCAATCTGACTCGAATGGCGCGAATGCTGACGGTGGTGCCGCCGCAAGGAGCGGTGCAATGAGCCGCCCAAGCGCGGCCGTCGTACGGCAACGCGCCGGCTGGATCGCTCGCGAACGGTCCAGCTTCGGCGATTCGTTGGCAACTCGGCAGCCAAGCGCATACGAAATCCTTTTAAACAGTGCCCCAGTCATCAAAGCGAGGCGCTTTTCAACAGCCTGCTAGGACCTCATCGGGTCGTTATCTTCGGTGTCCGTATCAAGCCAAGCCTGCCGCGCGGCGTCCAGTCTTGCCTGGTACGCCTGCACCGACGCCACTTCGATTTCTACCTCCCCGAAGCGGTTTCCCGGCAAAACCTCGAGCAGCTGTCCCGACGCGAGAAGCGCGCGGATATGAGAGCGGCTAACGAAGAGATATTTCGCCGCGTCTTCAACGGTCACGATAAACGCCTCCGCCACTTCTCGCCGCCGACAGCAAAGTCCTGGCGTCGGCTCTCGTGGGAATTCCGCAGGGGCCAGACGCCGACCGGTCGTCAGACCTGCTTAACTGCGAATATCGTCATCATCGCCCTGACCAAGAGCACCACTATTGCATCCCGGGGCCACCGTCGGGCAAGTCTGCCGGTGCTGAGGTGCGGCCCAGACTCCCGGTAACGCGGCAGCAGATACATCGAGGTCGAGGTCGAGCGGGTAGTGCCTAAGCAGGCGTAGCGCCAGCGTTTGGACGAGACCGTTGATGGCGACCTCGTGCCCGGAGGCGAGTATCTGCAGCAGCTCCCGGGTATCGGTCACGGCCTTTGTGCGCTCGCACGGGGTCGTCATCATCAGCTCCATCAAGCAGACGTTCGGTCACGTCGGTGTACGGCGTGACGTTGTGCGGTTGGCGCCACCGTGTTCAGACATACGACGCCAACAAAAAGCCGGCTTTCGTCCGCAGTCTCGTATGCGCCATCGAGACGACGGAAACCTCGGCAGTACGGAAGCGGGGCATAGTTTCCAGATGGGCATCGCAGTCTCCCGGTGGTGGTGGAAAGTCATACGCGGCGGGCTGTCGGCCCCCGTTCGAGCGTCCCATCTGTCACTTTCGACTGGAGGGGTTCTTCCATGCTAGTCGCAATTTTGTTGCGAAAAAGCAGAAAACATAGACTGTTTTATCGGTGATTTTCCGGGCCGTCTTATGCTTTATTTCTTACCGTTGGGCCAAGTTATGCTTTACCGCCGAGGGGCGGAGTGAAGATATAAGTCGCCGCTGCGGACAGCTTATGCTTTATTTTGCGGACGGCTTACGGGTAACGGCACAGAAGCCGCGAAACCCGCGATGCCGCACGGCGTCGCGGGTTTTTCTTTTGGGGCGCGGGACGCATGTGTCGACCGTATTGAACGCGTTCGCGCCGGCGCCGCCTGTCGCATCTTCGCCACCGCGGAAACACGGAAAGCGTGCGGCCCCGATATCAATCGAAGTATGCTGTGGCGCGATCCGGTCGCACGCTGCTCCGTCGCGCGCGCACCGATGACCCGCGCCGCGCTCCGTCCGGCAGCCAGAACAAACACAATCCGACTTCGCCCGACAGTGGGGGCGGCCAACATGATCATGCTGCGTTCGTGGGGTGCGATTCTGTCGTTGTTGATGCTTGTCGCGTGCGCGAGCCTGCCGCCGCAGGCCGACCGCGCGCCGACGCATGCATTCACCGATACCGACGATACGCGCCTCGGCGCGGCATTTCGCCAGCAGGCTGCCGCGCATCCGGGGCAGGACGCGTTTCATTTGCTGACCGATCCGGTCGACGCGCTGGACGCGCGCGTGCTGCTCGCCGACCGCGCCGATCGCTCGCTGGACCTTCAGTACTACATCTGGCACGACGACCTGACCGGCCACGAACTGGCCGATGCGGTCATGCGCGCGGCCGATCGCGGCGTGCGCGTGCGCGCGCTGCTCGACGATCTCGGCACCAACGCGGACGACCGCAAGCTGCTCGAGATCAGCGCGCATCCGAACATCGAGATCCGGCTGTTCAATCCAGTGGCCACGCGCCGGTTCAAGAAGATCGGCACCGTATTCGAGTTCTCGCGCGTCAACCGGCGCATGCACAACAAGGCGATGATCGCGGACAACCAGGCGGCGATCGTCGGCGGTCGCAATATCGGCGATGAATATTTCGGCGCATCGTCGATGCTGGAATTCGGCGATCTCGACGTCGTCGTTCACGGCCCGGTCGTGAAGGACATCTCGACCGAATTCGATACGTTCTGGAATTCGCCGTATGCGTATCCGGTCGATACGCTGGTCGGGCACGATGCGGCGCCGGGCGGGCTCGACCGCGAGCGCGAACGGTTGCGCGACTACCTGAGGGCGATGGAAGACAATCCGTACGTGCTCGAGGCACGCCAGCGGCTCGACCGGATCGTTCACGGGCAGGGCACCGAATTGTCGTGGGGGCATGCGACGGTGCTGTACGACGATCCGTCGAAGATCGCGCACCCGCCGAAGGACCGCGACGGGCACCTGATGCCGCAGTTGCGTGCGCTCGCGTTGCAGCCGCAGCACGACCTGCTGATCGTGTCGCCGTATTTCGTGCCGGGCAAGGATGCCGTAGATCGGCTGCGCGCGCTCGTGGCGCGCGGCGTGCGCGTGACGGTGCTGACCAATTCGCTCGCGTCGACCGACGTGGCGGCCGTGCATGCCGGCTACCGCCGCTATCGAAGCGATCTGGTGAACGCGGGCGTGCGGCTTTACGAGCGCCGGCCATCGGGCGACAAGAGCATTTCGAAGCAGGTCATCATCGGCTCGTCGCGTGCGTCGCTGCATGCGAAGACCTACGTGTTCGATCACACGAGCATTTTCATCGGGTCGATGAATCTCGATCCACGCTCGCTGAACCTCAATACGGAGATCGGCCTTTACTGCGAGAGCCCGGCGATCGCATCCCAGGTGGCCAACGATCTGGAAGCGCGGCTCGACCAGATCGCATGGCGCGTGGAAGCGAGAACCGACGCGGCTGGCAAAGGGCGGCTCACGTGGGTTCAGACGGACGCGGACGGGAAGGTCACCGAGATCGACCACGAGCCGGAGGTATCCGCCGGGCGGCGGATGGAAGTGTGGTTCCTCGGGCTGTTTCCGATCGAATCGCAACTGTGAGCGATGCTCAGCGCCGCGCGCGGCGGTGCTCGTCGATGACGGCTGCGAACTGCATCGCGGCTGTCTCGATCGTCGCGTCGCTCAGCCCTGAATAGCCGAGCACGAAGCCGTTGTAGCGGCGGCCGTTGCCGCGGCGGCCGTTGCCGCGGCGGCCGTCGCCGATGCAGTAGCTGCTCAGCGGTTGCAGCAGCAAGCCATGGGCGGCGGCAGTGCGCGCGACGTCGGTATCGTGCAGCGGCATCGCGAGATCCGCGGAAAGATGCATGCCGCCCGGGCTTTCCCGCACGCTCAGCGACGTGCCGAGATGGCGGGCGAGCGCCGCTTCGAGGCTGCTGCGCCGGTCCGCATAGCGCGCCCGCATCTTCCGCAGATGCCGCGCAAATAGGCCGGTATCGATGAATTCAGCCATCGCCAGCTGGTCGGCCGGGTGGCCGCGATGGACGAGTTCGCGCAGCGTTCGGGTGAAGCGTTCGACCAGCACCGGCGGCACCACCATGAAACCGAGCCGCAGCGCCGGAAACATCGTCTTGCTGAACGTGCCGAGATAGCACACCGGCGCGTCCGCCTGTAGGCCCTGGATCGCGGGCAGCGGCTGGCCGCCGCGACGGAACTCGCTGTCGTAGTCGTCCTCGATGATCCACGTGCCGCATGCACGGGCATGCTCGACGAGCGCCGCGCGCCGCCGGGGGCTCATCAGCGTGCCGAGCGGGTACTGGTGCGACGGTGTCGTATAGATCAGCCGGGGCGGGTGGGTGCGCCACTGCGCGTCGGTTGGCGCCATGCCCTCGCGATCGACCTCGATCGGCACGGGAGTCAGGCCGGTCGAGCGGAACGCAGTCCTCGCGCCGTTGTAGCAAGGGTTCTCGAGCCAGCCGTATTCGCCGGGATTCGCCAGCATCCGCGCGCACAGTTCGAGGCTGCCCTGCGTGCCGTCGGTGATGAATACCTGCGCCATGTCGCAGCGCACGCCGCGCGACACGCGAATGTACGCGGCCACCGCGCGCCGCAATTCGGGCAATCCTTCGACCGGACCGTACGCCAGCCGGGCGGGCGTGATGGTCTTCCATGCGCGCTCGACGCAGCGGCGCCACTGGGCAACCGGGAATTCGTCGAGGGACGGGAGGCCGGGAACGAACGGCAACATGCGTTCGGGCTCGGGATCGGCGTTCTCCAACCCTTGCACGCGCGCCGACAGGTGAACCGGCGCAGGGCCGTCTTCCTGTCCGGCGCCCGGGCGGCCGCATCCGTCCCATCGCGTGATCGTGCCGTTGCGCGTGGCCGCCACGAAGCCTTCCTCGGCAAGACGCTCGTACGCATAGACCGCGGAATTGCGCGCGATGCCCAGCTCGGCCGCGAGCACGCGGGTCGACGCGAGCCGCGTGCCGGGCGGAAGCTGCCCGTCCAGCAGCATGTCGCGCAGGCTCCGGTAGAGCGCTTCCTGCTGGCTATGGGTTGTCGCGCCGTCCTGTCTGGCAAGCGATGAGATGAGCAGCGCGAGATCCATGGGCTGGTTCCAGAAATTTTCCTTGTGCTGGTTCTTTCGAAGACGCGTCGCGCGTCGTATCGTTCATGCTTGCGCGGCGCAGGCCGGTTCGCACACATGGCTGGCGATCGGCGCAACTCGCGGTGTGCGCGTATTTTGCTCGATTCGGCGCGCGACTGTCGATGGGCGGGGCAACCACGCGCTGAGACACGGATACGGCACGATGCCGATACAATTCATTTCGCAGTACAGATATATATGAGCAACCAGACCACTCTCTCTTCCACGCCGCGCACGACCATTCGCCGTCTGCCTGAACTGGCGAGTCGCGATCGCACGATGCTCTACCGCATCGTGGACGACGCGTACGTCTGTCACATCGCGTTCGGCGACGGGCAGAACACGCACTGCATCCCGACCGCACACTGGAGGACGGGCGATGCGCTCTATATCCACGGGTCCAACGGCAGCCGAATGATCAAGGCGCTGTCGGTCGGCGCGCAGGCTTGCGTCGCGATGACGCTGCTGGACGGTCTCGTGCTGGCCAGGTCCGCCTTCAACCATTCGATGAATTATCGATCGGCGGTGATCTACGGGCCGTTCGACGTGGTCGAAGGCAGTGAGGAAAAACTCGCCGCGCTGGATGCGTTGATGGACAAGATCGCGCCGGGCCGCAAGCATGAAGCGCGGCCGGGCAATTCGAAGGAAATCAATGCGACCAGCGTGCTGCGGATTTCGATGGCGGAAGCGGCCGTGAAAATCAGCGATTCGCTGCCGTCCGACAAGGAAGAGGATCTCGGGCTGGCGGTGTGGGCCGGGATCCTGCCGCTGAAGACGATACGCGGCGCGCCGGTGCATGCGGGCGGCACCGTGCCGGTGCCGGATTATGTCCGGGACTGGGCCGATTGAGCGGCGCGGCGGGGCTCGCATCGGAGAGGCGAGATGACGCCGCATGCAGAAAACCCGCGATGGCTTCGCAGCCTTCGCGGGTCGTCAGACGCGGTTGCGTACGATACGTCGCGCTTGCGCAACCGCAACGGTCAGCGACTCATCAGCGCGCGAAATCCGACGTGCTCTGGATGAACGCGTTCAGCTTCGAGATGTTCACGCTGCCGAAGCCCGTCGTCGCATCCCAGCCGGCCTTCGCCTTGTAGCCGTAGGTGCCGCTGCCGTTGTTGCCGGACGTGACGTCGTGCAGCAGCGCCGCGTTGGTCGGGAAGTACTTGTAGATGCTCGACGCGGGGAACCCGAGCGCATTGTTGTTGGCCGACTGCAGCCGCGCCCAGATGCCCGTGAAGATCGGCGCGGCGAGGCTCGTGCCGCCTTCGTTGTTCAGGTACCCCGAGCCCCACAGCGTGTCGGACGTCTGACCGTTCACGACGAGAATCGCACCCGTGCGCAGGTCGGCGTCGAAGCCGACGTCGGGCAGCGCACGCTTGGTCGAGCCGGTGAGGGTCGACGATTGCCACGTCGGCGCGGCCTCGTACTTGCTGTACCCGCCGCCCGTCGACCACACGGTGCCCGACTGCCAGCTCGGATCGTTCCAGACGATTTCGCTGTTGTACGCATTGGTCGACGTATTCGTGAACAGCGTCGTGCCGCCGACCGCGATCACGTACGGCGACGTGGCCGGCTCGCTCACCGTGTAGGTCGAGCGCGACGGCTTGCCGCTCGCGCATTCGTACGCGCCGTGATCGCCGGCGGACACGGAGAAGGTCTGCCCTTGCGCGACCGCCTGCTTGAAGATGGTGTCGTCGGTCGCCTGCGAGCCGGTACTGTACGCGGACGATTCGCACACGCCGAGCGATACGTTGATCACCTTCGCGACGTTGTCGGTCACGGCCTTGTTGTACGCGGCGGTGATCGCGGTGAGCGTCATCGACGGCGCGACGTAGAACACGACCTGCTTCACGCTGCCGCCGGCCGTGCCGACGATCGACTGGCTGTCGAGGTTCCACTCGACGGTGCCGTCGGTGTCGGTGTACGAGCTGCCGGCCGGGCCCGTCTTCACGATGCTGCTGCTGATCGTGCCGAGGCCGTTGTTCGCGGCGAACGTATTGAGGTCGCTCACCGTCTGCGACAGATCGCCTTCGGAGATGATGCCGACCGTGGTCTGCGAAGCCGTCGGCGTGCCGTCGCCGCCGTAGATCGACGAGAACTCGGTAGGGTTGTGCGGCACCGCCGACGCGCCGGCCGGGATCGTCAGGTTGCTGGTGTTGCCTTGCGGCGTGCCGCCCGCGCCCGTATGCACGAGCTCGACGTTCTGCAGGCCGAGCACCGCGCCGACGACGTTGCCGATCGCGTTCGGCACTTGCGCGGCGTCGGTGTTCGCATAGACGCTGCGGCCGTTGCGCGTGAAGCGCTTGAGGGTCGTGCGGAATGCGGACTGGACGGTCCCCGCGGTGCCGGACGCGGAGACCAGCAGCCGGTTCGGCGCGACCACGATATTCACGAAGCCGGCCTTGCGCAAGTGGGCGACGACGGACGCGACCTGCTGGTCGGTCGGTCCGTATTGCGCGGCGAATTGCGCAGGCGTGAGGAACTGCCGGTAGTGCGGCGAGCCGGGCGTGTGCAGGTCGCGCAGGTATTGGTCGAGCTGGGCTTCGTTGCGCAGGTTCAGCCCGAGCACGATGTCCACCGATTCGCCGGGCGCCATGTCGATAGCCGACGCGGCAGCGGCTGCCGTGCTCGCGGCGGGCGCGCCGACCGTGCCGGCTTCGTTCTGCTGCACGAGCGGCAGGAACCCTTTGGTGCGCGTTTCCGTCCAGCCGGCCGCAGGCGCGGCATGGGCGGTCGCCATGCCGAACGAAGCGGCGGCGGCCGCGGCGGCGAGTGCGAGATTGACGGCGCGAATGTGCTTTTGTTTCTTGTTTGCAACCTGATTCATTTGAATTACCCCTCCGGTTGAACAACGAACGGCACGAACAACAACGGTCGACAGCGGTGCGGGTCATGCACCGCCGTTTTCTGTCGCATGCGGGCGGATGGCACGGACGCGACAGGGCCTTTCGCCCGATCCGGAAAGCGGGTTTTCTCCGGAGGCGAAATACGGAAAACGCGGTAACGGGAAGGCTGCGCCGCAGGGCGGGGCAGTCGCGCCGGAGTCGGCGCGGGCGGGATTGCTAGAGCAATAGCTTCGTTGTCCTGCTCATTTGATTCGGTCCTTCGGCCCGCTGCCGGATGGCAGCCGTCCAGTGAAATGCATCGGGATACTGCACGAGCCGGCGGACGAACGAATCATTCGGCGGCGCGTACTTCGGTGCAGCGGAAGCGAAAAAATGTGGAGCGGAATCGATTGCGTGGCGGGCAATCCGTCGGATTGCTTGCATCGGACGGTATCAAGAACGAAAGCGCGATGTCAAACTTTTTCTGATTATATGAAACAAAATTAAATCGAATAAGGCGCAATGATTTTGAAAGATCGGCGGCATTTTGTAATGTTCGAAACCGGTAACGCAGGTAATGCCGAAAGCGACTCGCCGATCCTTTCCGATGCGTGTTGAAACGGCCGTTCGTTATCGAGGAAATGTTCGAATCGCCGGCGCCTGTCGTTCGGCCACCTGAAGGTCTTCGACGCACCGGAACAGCGCGTCGACATGCTGAAGCAGCGCGTCGTGAGAGGCAGCGTGCGCATCGGTGGCGAGCACCTTGATGGCGTCGAGCCGGGTTTGGAGTTCAGTGAGCTGGGTGCGCGTGACGCGGTTGCGGCCGGCGACGGGGGCTGCCGCATCAGGTGGATTCGTCGATTGCATTGGATGAGTCATCTCATTGAAGTGCTCGATGAAGCGCGCGAGGTCGGCCGGGCAGCCGTCGCGGGAAACCGTGCGCGCCGACCGATCGCCGGCCACGATCACTGCGCGCCCCGCAGCCGGTAGCCGACGCCGCGCATCACTTCCGGCATGCCCGGTGCGCCGGCCTGTTCGAGTTTCTTGCGCAGCCTGCAGATGTGGCTGTCGACCGTGCGTTCCAGCGCGCTCACGTCGGCCATGCACGCATCGAGCAACTCGCCGCGCGTGAACACGCGGCTCGGCGATCTCGCCATGTGCGCGAGCAGCCGGAACTCCGTCAGCGTCAGCGTGATCGGCACCTCGGTGTCAGCCGTGCGCACGCGGGCCAGATAGCTGTCGGTATCGATCTCCAGGTCGCCGACGCGCAGCATGCGCAGGGCCGGCGGCGCGGCGGACCGGCGCAGGATCGCGCGCAACCGCGCGACGACCTCGGCCGGGTTGAACGGCTTGACGATGTAGTCGTCCGCGCCGGCGTGCAGCGCCTGCAGCCGGTCGAGGTCGCGATCGAACGCGGTGACGACGACGACGGGCGTGTTGTCGCGCCGCCGCAGCTCGGCGAGCACGTCCCAGCCGTTTTTCTGCGGCATCTTCACGTCGAGCAGGATCAGGTCGGGCTTCAGGTGCGGCTGCATGTCGAGCACCGCTTGGCCGTCGGCGACGCGGTAGGTGCGAAAGCCGTCGCGTTTCAGGTACGCATCGAGGATGTCCGAGATGTCGGGCTCGTCTTCTGCAATCAGTATCAGGGAATTCGTCATGGAGTGTGCCGTGCGATGTCGAACAATCGGGGCGGCCCATTGCCGGGGGCGGGGCGCGCCGTTCTGCCACGCTGCTGCGCGGGCGGAGCGGCGCCGTTCGTTCAGTTCTGCACCACGTGCTTCGACGGTGCGACGTCCTGGTCCGTCAGGCCGCCGCCGAGGGCCTTGTACAGCGCAACGGCATTGCCGAGCTCGCTGCGGCGCAGGTCGAGCAGCGCCTGCCGTGCCGCATAGAGCTGCCGCTGCGAATCGAGCAACTCCAGCCGCCCCTCGACACCGGCGCGATAGCGCAGATTCGACAGGTCGGTGCGGCGCTCGGCCGAGCCGACCACGCGCGTCTGCGCGTCGATCTGGCGGCCGAAGGTTTCGCGTCCGGCGATGCCGTCGGCCACTTCGCGGAACGCGGCCTGGATCGCGCGTTCGTATTCGGCGACCGCGCCGGACTTGCGCACTTCCGCGAGGCGCAGCTCGGCACGCAGCCGGCCGCCCTGGAAGATCGGCACCGTGACCTGCGGCGCGAAGCTCCATACGCGCTGCCCGCCGTCGAACAGGCTGCCCATCGCGGGGCTGAGGAAGCCGATCGACGACGTCAGCGACAGGCGCGGGAAGAACGCGGCGCGCGCGGCGCCGATGTCCGCATTCGCGGCGACGAGGTTTTGTTCGGCCTGCTGGATATCCGGGCGACGGAACAGCAGTTCGGACGGCAGGCCGGCCGGCAATTGCGTCATCATCGGTTGCTGCTGAAGCGGCAGCGGCTCGGGCAGATCCTTCGGCAGTTCGGCGCCGACCAGCACGCGCAGCGCATTGCGCGCCTGCTCGACGGCGCGCGTGCGCGCTTCGAGATCGGCCGTCGCGCTCGCGACCTGGCCTTCGGCCTGCGCGATGTCGACGCCGCTCGCCTGATGCGCTTCCTTCAGGCGGCGCGCGAGATCGAGCGACTGCCGCCAGTCGGCGAGCGTGCGCTCGGACAACTGGCGTTGCTCGTACGCGAGGCGTTCCGCGAAGTACGCGTCGGCCACGCCGCCGACGAGCGAGATCTGCACCGCGCGGCGGCCGTGATCGGTCGCGAGGTAGCGTGCGAACGCGGCATCCGACTGCGACTTCACGCGGCCGAACAGGTCGATCTCGAACGCGCTGATGCCGACGTTCACGCCGTACTGGTTCTGCGTCGTGCCGAACAGCGGCGGATTCGACTGCGTGTCGTCCGACGTACGCTGGCGCGTGAAGTTCGCGCCGGCGCCGATCGACGGCAGCCGCGCGGCGCGCTGGATGCCGTACTGCGCCTCGGCGGCCTCGACGTTCAGCGCCGCCACGCGCAGGTCGCGGTTGTTGTCGAGCGCGAGCTCGATCAGGCGCTGCAGGCGGCGGTCGCCGAACATCGTGCGCCAGCCGAGGTCGGCGGCATTCGCGTCGAGATCGGCGGCCGCGGCGGCGGTGTAGGCCGTCGGCACCGGCATCGAGGGTTTGACGAGCGTCGGCGCGAGCGAGCAGGCCGACAGCGCGAGGACGAGGGGAAGAATAAGCAATCGCATGGCATCAACCTTCCTGTCCGTGAGTCGGGGCGGCCGGCTGCTTGCGGGACGCCCGCCATGCGCCGATGCGCTCCTGGATGCTCATCACGAACACAAAGAAAACAGGGACGAAGAAAATGGCCAGGACCGTCGCGGTCACCATGCCGCCGAACACGCCGGTGCCGATCGCATGCTGCGTCTCGGCGCTGGCGCCGGTCGCGATCATCAGCGGCACGACGCCGAGGCCGAACGCGAGCGAGGTCATCAGGATCGGGCGCAGGCGCAGCTTCGACGCCTGCACGGCTGCCTCGATCAATCCCTTGCCTTCCTCGCGCAACTGCTTCGCGAACTCGACGATCAGGATCGCGTTTTTCGCGGACAAACCGATCACGGTGATCATCCCGACCTTGAAGAACACGTCGTTCGGCAAGCCGCGCAGCAGCACCGCGCCGATCGCGCCGATCAGGCCGAGCGGCACCACCAGCATCACCGACAGCGGAATCGACCAGCTTTCGTACAGCGCGGCGAGCACCAGGAACACGACGATCATCGACAGCACCATCAGCATCGGCGCCTGCGACGCCGACTGGCGTTCCTGCAGCGACTGGCCGGTCCACTCGACCGCGAAGCCCGGCGGCAGTTGCGCGGCGAGCCGTTCCATCTCGGCCATCGCCGCGCCGCTCGACTGGCCGGGGGCGGCGGTGCCCGAGATCCGTGCGGACGGATAGCCCTTGAAGCGCACCATCTGCAGCGGCGTGTCGGCCCACACCGGGCGCACCACCTCGGACAGCGGCACCATGCCGCCGGCCGCGTTGCGCACGTACAGCTTCATCACGTTGTCGATCTGCATGCGCGCCGGCGCGTCGGCCTGGATGATCACCTGCTGCATGCGGCCTGCGTTCGGGAAGTCGTTCACGTAGGTCGAGCCCATCGCGGTCGACAGCGTGTCGCTGAGCGTCGTGAACGACACGCCGAGCGCCTGCGCCTTCGCGCGGTCGATCTCGAGGCGGATGCTCGTGCCGGCCGGCAGGCTGTCCGGGTACACGCCGGTCACGACCTTGCTTTGCGCGGCGAGTTCGAGCAGCTTGACTTCCGCTGCCTTGAGCGCGGCCGTGCCCTGGTTCGCGCGGTCTTCCAGGCGCATCGAGAAGCCCGAGCTGTTGCCGAGCTCGTCGATCGCCGGCGGCAGCAGGCTCATCACCGTGCCTTCGGTCACGCCGGCCATCGCCTGCTGCGCGAGCATGCCTTCCTCGAGCGTCGATGCGCCGCCGCGGTTCTTCCAGTCCTTCATCACGGACCAGTTGATCGCCGCGTTCGGACCCTGGCCCGAGAAGCCGTAGCCGATCACGGAAATGCTCGACTGGATTGCCGGACGCGAAGCAAGATGCTTCTCCAGCGTGTTGACCACGTCATGCGTGCGCTCGGCGGTAGCGTCCGCGGGCAGCAGAAAGCTGGTGATGAAGTAGCCCTGGTCCTCGTCCGGCAGGAACGACGACGGCAGGCTGCGGAAACCGAACACCAGTGCGCCCGCGATTGCGACGAACACGAGCATCACGCGGCCGGTGCGGCCGACCAGGCGGCCGACGCGCGTCTCGTACCAGGTCGTCAGGCGATCGAAGCGGCGGTTGAACCAGCCGAAGAAGCCGCGCTTTTCGTGATGGCCCGGTGCGAGCGGCTTGAGCATCGTCGCGCACAGGGCCGGCGTGAGCGTCAGCGCCAGCAGCGCGGAGAACAGGATCGACACGGCCATCGACAGCGTGAACTGCTTGTAGATCACGCCGACCGAGCCGCTCGCCATCGCCATCGGCAGGAACACCGCGGTCAGCACCAGCGTGATGCCGATGATCGCGCCGGTGATTTCCTTCATCGCCTTCGACGTCGCGTCCTTCGGCGACAGCCCTTCCTCGGCCATCAGGCGCTCGACGTTCTCGACGACGACGATCGCATCGTCGACGATGATGCCGATCGCGAGCACCATGCCGAACATCGTCAGCACGTTGATCGAGAAGCCGGTCAGCAGCATCACCGCAAAGGTGCCGAGCATCGCGACCGGCGCGACGATGGCCGGGATCAGCGTATAGCGCACGTTCTGCAGGAACAGATACATCACGAGGAACACGAGCACCATCGCCTCGAACAGCGTGGCCAGCACCTTCTCGATCGAGATCTTCACGAACGGCGACGTGTCGAGCGGGATCGAATAGCTCATGCCAGACGGCATCGACTTGCTCAGTTCAGCCATGCGCGTGCGGATCGCGTCTGCGGTCTTCACCGCGTTGGCGCCCGGTGCGAGCTGGACGCCGGCGAGGGTGGCCGGCTTGTTGTTCTCGCGGCTCACGAACATGTAGTTTTGCGAACCAAGTTCGACGCGCGCGACGTCGCCGAGCACGACCTTCGAGCCGTCCGCGTTCGCGCGCAGCACGACCTTCGCGAATTCCTCCGGCGTCGTGAGCTGACCTTGCGCGGTCAGCGGCACGGTCACGCGCTGGCCCGGCAGCGCGGGCAGCGCGCCGAGGCTGCCCGGCGCGATCTGCACGTTCTGCTGGCCGATCGCGGTCGTCAGGTCGTTCATCGACAGGCCGAAATTGATCAGCTTCTGCGGATCGACCCAGATGCGCATCGCGCGCTCGGAGCCGAATTGCAGCACACGCCCGACGCCGTCGATGCGCCGCAACTCCTCGGACACGCTGCGCGCCATGTAGTCGGCGAGCGCGCCTTCGTCGAAGCGGCCGCTGTCGGAGCGCAGGCCGATCAGCATCAGGAAGCCGGACGATGCGGATTCGACGATCAGCCCGTTCTGGCGCACCGCGGCAGGCAGGCGCGGCTCGATCGACTTGATCTTGTTCTGCACGTCGACCTGCGCCATCTCAGGATTAGTGCCGGGCTTGAACGTGACGGTGATCTGCGCGCCGCCGGACGTGTCGGCCGACGATTCGAAGTACAGCAGGTTCTTGACGCCGGACAGTTCGCGCTCGATGAGGCTCAGCACGCCGTCGTTCATCGTCTGCGGCGTGGCGCCGGGATAGGTTGCGGTGATCGTGACGGACGGCGGCGCGACCGACGGATAGCGCGCGACCGGCAATTGCGGGATCGCGATCAGCCCCGTCAGGATGATGAAGAGCGCGATCACCCACGCAAACACCGGGCGTCGGATAAAGAATTCAGCCATGGCTGGAGGCTCCTCGTGACTCAGTGCGCGGACGCGGTGGCGGCCGCGTCAGGCGACTTCCAGTCGGTCGCGGCCGCCGGCGCGCCGTCGGTCAGGCGTTCCATGCCTTCGACGACGATCTTCTGGCCGGCCTGCAGGCCCGACTTGATGCGGTAGCTGCGGTTCGTCAGTTCGCCGACCTCGACCGCCTTCAGGTGCGCGATGCCCTTTGTGTCGAGCACCCACACCTGCGGCTTGCCGCCGGCGCGCACGATGGCCTGCTGCGGCACCATCACCGCGTTCGCGTAGTGCGCGCGCGGAATCCGGGCACGCACGTACATGCCCGGCAGCAACTGGCGCTTCGGGTTGTCGACCAGCACGCGCAGCAGCACGTCGCCGGTGCCCGGATCGACGTTGACGCCCGAGAACAGCATGCGGCCCTTCACGTCGTAGCGGGTGTCGTCGTCGCGCAGCACGTCGACCGGCAGGCCGTTGCGGTCCGACGCTTGCGGCTGCGACGCGAGCGCGCCGCGCAGCGCTTCGAGCGACGCGGCCGGCTGGCGCACGTCCACGTACACCTGGTCGATCTGCTGGATGCGCGCCATCGGCTGGCTGTCGCCGCTCGACACCAGCGCGCCTTCGGTCACGAGCGCCTGGTCGATGCGGCCGGCGATCGGCGCTTCCACGGTCGCGAACTTCAGGTCGAGCTGGCGGCGCGCGAGCGTCGCGCGGGCCTGCGCGACGTCGGCCGCGGCCTGGTCGCGTTGCGATACGGCGTCGTCGTACACTTGGCGGCTGATCGCATCGGCCTCGACGAGCGGCTTGAAGCGTGCGGTCTGCACCTTCGCGCGTTCGAGCGCGGCCTGTGCCCGCTGCAGCGACGCGGCGGCGGTATCCATCTCGGCCTTGAACGGCGCCGGATTGATCTGGAACAGCGGCTGGCCCACGCGCACTTCGGTGCCTTGTTCGAACAGCCTGCGCTGCACGATGCCGCTCACCTGCGGCCGGATCTCGGCCACCCGCACGGCCGCGACGCGGCCCGGCAGGTCTTCGGTCACGTCGACGCGCATGGCGGTCACGGTCATGGCCGCGACCGGAGTGGCCGGTGCGGCGGCCTGCTGCTCGGCCGGCCCGCAACCCACCAGCATCGCCGCCACCAGCGCGCATACGGCGCCGTGGCAGCATCGTTTCTGATTCTTCATAGCGACTCCAGGAAGCGCAGGCAGCCCACTGCCTGCTTTGACGGGGCGGAGTGTGCTTGGATTAGTTGGGGGCTTTGATGCGGAAAGATGGAGATTCGATGGAGGCGGCGAAAGGCGCCGAAAGGAGGGGGAGCCGAAGCGGAACGCCCGGACGAACAGGGGGCGGCGCGGTGTTCATGCGCGCGGTGTTTCGGCTCGATGCGCGCGTCGGTTCGCGTTGGTGTTTAAAGATCGAGCCGGCAGGGCGGCCGGGCGGACTGGTCGACGAGGCGGTGCGTCTGCGCTGGCTGGCGACGACGGGACCGCTGGGCGCACACGTGCGCGACAGGGCGTGGGCATCGCGTGATGGCGACGCGGATGGAGGTCAGCGAATGGGTCGCGCCATTTGACGCGTAGTCGCGCTACTGTTTTGCGCCGGCCTTCCGCAGTGCGTCCGCGGCATACATGTTGTCGTGCGTCAGCGCGAGCTGAAGCAGCGACTGGCCGCGCCGGTCGACATGGTTCGGATTCGCGCCATGCGCCACGAGCAGCGGAATCAGCTCGAAGCGGTTGAACAGCGTCGCGAACCCCAGCGCGGTTTCGCCGGCGCCGTTCGTCTGGTCGATCGGGCAGCGCGTGTCGATCAGGCGTCGCGCGATGTCGGGTTCGTTCCTGAACAGCGCACCCATTAGTGCGGTGTTGCCGTGACGATCGCCGGCGCACGCATCGGCGCCGACCGACAACAGGTAGTCGAGCGCCGCGGGCTGGCCGTCGTACGACGCGAGGATCACGGCCGTGTAGCCGTGGCTGTCGGTCGCGTCGACCGGATAGCCGGCGTCGTGCAACGCGCGCAGGATATCGACGCGGCCGACGCGCGCCGCGTCGAACCAGTCGTCGTCATAGCGGCGCAGCGCGGCAGGGTCGGCCTTGCCGTACGTCGGCCGGTCGGGCAGGTGCGCGCAGCCGGCGAGCGCGGCCAGCGCGAGCGCCGCCGCGGCCGCGCGAATCGCGTGGGTGAAGCGTTCGGTTCGCATGGGGAAGTCCTGATGAAATGGCCGGGCCGACGCGGGCGGCGCGAGCGCACACGTCGGCAGCGACCGGAGCCGCGAGGGATCAGTTGTCGCTCAGCTTCGCCGCGAGCGACTGCACTTGCTGGACGTTCGCGTGAACGGCTTGCGCGAGACGCGTGCCGTAGTCGGCGTCGGCCTTGTAGAAGTACGACAGCATCGCGTACTGGTTCTGCGCGTTCTTCACCTGGCCGAGATCGCCGGACAGCGCGGTGACGAGGTCGTCCTTGTCCTGCTGCGACAGGCTGCGGTAGTACTCGCCGGCCTGACGGAACGGCAGCTTCTTGCGGATCGCTTCCTGCTGCGTCGTGCCGCTGAGCGCCATGCGGACCGACTTGTACTGCGGATCCTGCGCGAGTTCGTTCAGCGTCGACGGTTCGTAATTGACCTCGCCCTTGCGGTCGCCGGCATTCATCTTGCCGTCCTGGTTGTTGTTGACGACCGGCACGACCGGGCGGTTGATCGGCAGATCCATGTAGTTCGCGCCGAGCCGGTACAGCTGCGTGTCGGCGTACGCGAACAGGCGATCCTGCAGCATCCGGTCTTCGGACGGTTCGATCCCCGGCACGAGCCGCGACGGCGCGAACGCCGATTCCTCGGTCGACTGGAAGTAGTTGTCGGGCACGCGGTTGAGCGTCATCGTGCCGATCTTGCGTTCAGGTACGCCGGTCCACACCTTCGTGTCGTCGAGTGCGTCGAAGTCGAAGCGGTTCAGGTCCTTCGGCGTGAGCACCTGCACGTACAGGTCCCACTTCGGGAAATCGCCCTGTTTCAGCGCGCCGTACAGATCGTTCGTCATCAGGTTCCAGTCGCGACCGATCGATGCGGCGATTTCTTGCGGGCGCAGGCCGTGCACGCCTTGCTGGCTCTTCCAGTGGAACTTCACGTAATGCACGTCGCCTTGCGCATTGACGAACTTGAATGCATGCACCGCGAAGCCGTCCATGTGGCGATACGAATCGGGCATGCCTTCGTCCGTGTACAGCCGCGTCAGCATGTGGGTCGCTTCGGGCGTGTGCGCGAAGAAGTCGAACGCGAGGTTCGGGTCCTGCACGCCGGTCACGGCGCTCGGTTTGTTCGCGTGCACGAAGTCGGGGAACTTGATGCCGTCGCGAATGAAGAACACCGGCCAGTTGATGCCGACCATGTCCCAGTTGCCCTGCTGCGTATAGAACTTCACCGCGAAGCCGCGCGGGTCGCGCGCCTGCTCCGGCGAGCCGCGATAGCCCATCACGGTGGAGAAGCGCACGAACACCGGCGTGCGGGTGCCCGGCGTGAAGACTTTCGCTTTCGTCAGGTCGGAGATGTCGGCGCTCGGCACGAACTCGCCGAACGCGCCGGTGCCGCGCGCATGCACGACGCGTTCCGGAATGCGTTCGCGATCGAAGCGCTGCAGTTTCTCGATCAGCGCGGAGTCCTGCAGCAGTACCGGGCCGGCCGGGCCGGCCGTTTGCGAATTCTGGTTGTCGCCGACGGGCGCGCCGGTGTCGCGCGTGAGTTCGGCGGCGTACGGAGAGGCGGAGAGTGCGACGCAGATCGCGGCGACTGCGTGCCGCAGCACGCGATGGGAAGATGAGGACATGACGATGGAACTCCTTGAATCCGATCGGTGGTGGGGAAGCCGACTGAATTAGAAGAGATCGTCAGACGATTGGCTAATTGATATTCGATATGTTTTCGATAGCCGTGGGGCGATGCGGTGCGAGCCTGTTTGTTGCGCAAGAAACCAAGCCGTATTGTTGCGCGCGCAATGAGTTATTGCCGGATTGTTTCGATGAGGATGATGTATCGGCCGTGCATGATTTTCGGCCGCGCAGTCAACCGGCGCTTGCCTGCCATCCGAGCCCGAGGCTCTTCTGCACCGACACATAGTCCTTGATCAGTTCGGCCTGCCCGGCGATCACGTTCTGCTGCGCGGACAGCGCTTCGCGTTGCGTATCGAGCAGGTCGATCATCGACGCGACGCCCGCGCGATAGCGCTGGTCCATCAGCGTGCACGAATGCACGGCCGACGTCTGCACCTTCGTCAATGCGACGACGTGCTCGCGCTGATGCCCGTAACGCTGCAGTGCGGTATTGGCGTCCTGCAACGCACCGAGCACGGCCTTCTGATAATTCGCTTCCGCTTCGTCGCGCGACGCTTCGGCTGCGCGCACCGCGCCGCGCGTACGCCCGAAATCGAGAATGTTCCATTGCAGGTAGGGTGCGCCCACCCAGGTGAAATTCTGCTTGCGGAACAAATGGCCGGGGTCGGTCGCGCTGAAGCCGAGATCGCCGAGCAACGTCACCTTCGGGAAATAGTCGGCGACGTGTTCGCCAATCTGCGCATTGCTCGATGCGAGCCGGCGTTCGGCCGCGCGGATGTCGGGGCGCTGTTTCAGCAGCGTGGCCGGATCGCCGATCGCGACGCTGCCGGGCAGCGTCGGCAATGCGGCGTCCAGAGTCGACAGCGCGGCGTCCAGCGCGCCCGGCGCGCGGCCCGTCAGGATCGCGAGCCGGTCGAGCGATTCGGTCACCTGGGCATCGAGCGGGATCAACGACGCGCGGGTGTTCTCGACCTGCGTGGTCAGCCGCTCGATGTCCGCATCGGCCGCGACGCCGCGCGCGCGCCGCTGCCGCGTGAGTTCGAGCATCTGCTGCTGCAATTGCGCGGTGCGCCGCGACAACGCAAGCCGTTGCTGCTGGTCGCGCAGGTCGACGTACGCATTCGCGACTTCGGCCGCGATCGACACCTGCGTGTCGGCGAGATCGGCATCGACGGCCTCGGCTTGCGCGGACGCGGCTTCGACCGCGCGGCGCGTGCCGCCGAACAGGTCGATTTCCCACGTCGCGTCGAAGCCCGCCGAATAGAGTTGCAGCGGGCCCGCGCCGCCGAGCGACGGCGACGTGCTGCCTGGTTGTTCCGAGCCGTTCGACGGCAGCAGCGAGCCGAGCGCGCCGACGTCCGGTTCGCGCATGCGGATGGCCGCGACGGTGGCCGACGATTTCGGCATCTGCGCGGCGCGCTGTTGCGAGAGCTGCGCGCGCGCCGCGCGCAAGCGCGCTTGCGCGGCGTGCAGGTCGGGGTTGTACACGAGCGCGGCAACGATCAGCTCGTCGAGCTGGCGATCGTTCAACGCGTGCCACCACGCGCTCGGCGCGGGCGCGGCGGTGTCGACGCCGGTGGCAGGCGCACGCACGAAGGTCGGCGCATCCGGCGCGGCGGGCGCGCCGCGATAGTCGGGGCCGACCGTGCAGCCGGCGAGCAGGCACGCGGCCACGCACAGGGTGAGCACGGGGCGGCGGGGCAGGGAGAAGGATTTCATCGCGTATGACGGGTCAATGGCCGGACGACATCGGTTGCGGGCCGCGCGGCGGCGTTCTCAGCAGCAGCGCGAGCGGCACGCAGGCGAGCAGCGCGAGGCCCAGCAGATAGAAGGTTTCTGAATAGGTCATGACGACGGCCTGGATCTGGATCTGCCGCGCGAACTGGCCGAGCGCGCGCATGTTCGAATACGCGAGATCGCCGGTGTGCGCGAACCAGTTGGCCGCATAGGCCGACAGGCGATCCTGACCGATCAGCGAGTTCGCGCTCACCGATTCGCGCAGCACGGCCGTATGGAAGGTCGTGCGGCGGTCGATCACGGTGCCGATGATCGCGAGCCCGATCGAGCCGCCGAGATTGCGCGCCATGTTGTAGAGCCCGGCCGCGTCGCCCGAGTCTTCGCGCGCGACGGCCGCCATCGACGCCTGGTTGAGCGGCATCATCGCGAGCATCTGCGCGAGGCCGCGGATCAGTTGCGACCACACGAAATCGTGGCCGACGCTCTGCGCGGTCAGGCTGATGTCGAGCATGCAGCTCAGGCAGAACAGCAGCAGCCCGGTGATCACGAGGATGCGGAAATCGACCTTGCCGAGCAGGCGCGGCAGGATCGGCATCACCAGAAAGGCCGGCAGCCCCGACAGCAGCATGATCGCACCGGCCTGTTCCGCGTTGTAGCCGGCGACGATCGCGAGGAACTGCGGTAGCAGGTAGGACACGCCGTACAGCCCGGCGCCCACCGCGGACACGATCACGATCACGCTCGCGTAACGCGGGTTGCGCATCAGCGACAGCCGCATGATCGGCCGCTTCGCGAAGCGCTGCGACAGCGCGATCAGGACCATCCCGACGAACGACACGACGCTTAGCGTGACGATCATCTGCGATTCGAACCAGCGTTCGCGCTGACCTTCCTCGAGCACGACGGTCAGCGAGCTCAGGCCGATCGCGAGGCCGAGGATGCCGAGCCAGTCCGCGTTGAAGAACGCACTCCATTGCGGGCGGTCCGACGGCAGGCCGAACACCAGCAGAGCCATCAGCAGCAGGCACACGGGCAGGTTCAGGAAGAAGCACCAGCTCCAGTTCACGTTTTCCGCGAGCCAGCCGCCGAGCACCGGACCGAACAGCGGCCCGAGCAGCACGATCAGGCCGAACAGCGTCATCCCGACCGGCAACTGCGACAGCGGCAGGCGGGTGCGGATGATCGTCTGCGCGGTCGGGATCAGCGCGCCGCCGGTGAAGCCCTGGCCGATCCGGCCGGCGATCATCATCGGCAGCGAATGCGACCAGCCGCACATCATCGAGAACGCGATGAACAGCGCGGAGTTCGTCAGCAGGAAATTGCGCAGCCCGAACACGCGCGTGAGCCACGCGGCGAGCGGGATCATCACGATTTCCGACATCAGGTAGCCGGTCGAGATCCACGTGCCTTCGGTGCCGGTCGCGCCGATTTCGCCCTGGATCTGCGGCAGCGCGGAATTCGTGATCGAGATGTCGAGCGTCGCCATCAGCGCGCCGAGCGCGCCGGCCGCGACCGCGATCCAGTCGGTCACGCTCGCGCGGCTTTCGTGCGGCGGCATGGGTATCGTGGCGGGCGTATCAGCCATGATGCTGCTCGTCGCGCACCGAGCGCGTATCGACGTCGACCGTCACCGACAGCCCGGGCAACAGCATGCGTTGCGCGCGAGCGTTCGCGGCGAGGCGGATGCGCACCGGCACGCGCTGGACGATCTTCGTGAAGTTGCCGGTCGCGTTCTCCGGCGGCAGCAGCGCGAACTGCGCGCCGGTGCCGGGCGCGAAGCTGTCGACGACACCGGACAGCGGGCCGTCCGGCAGCGCGTCGACGTGCAGCTCGACGGGCTGGCCGATGCGCATGTTGCCGATCTGCGTTTCCTTGAAATTCGCGACGAGATAGATCGAATCGACCGGCACGACGGTCAGCAGCCGCGTGCCGGGCTGCACGTATTGGCCGACGCGCACCGTCCGGTCGCCGACGCGGCCCGCGAGCGTGCTGCGCACGATCGTATTGTCGAGGTCGAGCTGCGCCTGCGCGGCGCTGGCCTGCGCGGCCTCGAGCTGCGCGCGCGCCTGCTGGAGTTGCGCGGTGAACGACGCGATCTGCGTGCGGGCGGCGGCGATGGACGCGTTGTTCGCGGCGAGCGTCGCCGCCGCCTGGTCGCGCGTGCTCTTCAGGTCTGCCACGCGTTCGTGCGTTTCGGCGCCGGTCGCCGCGAGCGGCGCATAGCGCGTGTATTCGTCGCTCGCATGCTGCGCGTTGATGCGCGACACCTTCGCCTGCGCGTCGGCCTGGTCGAGATTCGCGCGCTGCTGGCTGATGTCGGCCTCGGCGCGCGCGATATCGGCGCGACGGGCGTCGACGGTCGCCTGCGCTTGCGCGAGCGCCACCTGGTACTGGCGGACATCGAGCCGCACGAGCGGATCGCCGGCCTTCACGGGCTGGTTGTCGCGCACGTAGACGTCGGTCACGTAGCCGGCGACCTTCGGTGCGGCGGTCATGCTGTCCGCCTGCAGGTACGCGTCGTTGGTGCTTTCGATGAAGCGGCCGACCGTCCACCAGCGGCCGAGCCACACCGCGCCGCCGACAGTCGCGAGCACGGCGACCGCGAGCAGGACGCGCCGCCTCGTTCCGCCGTTGCGAGGTTTTGTTCCGTTTTCCTGACGATCTGCTTTCTGTGGCGGGTCTTGTGGCGTCGACATGCGGGATCCAATTTATTCCAAGTGGAAGAATTATTCCAGTTGATAAAATTGTGTCAAGTAGAATGTCGATCGAGCGAATGACGAGGAAGGCATGAACGAAGCGAAGAAGCTGCGCCGCACGTCGGCGGGCGGCTACGCGCGCGGCGACGAAACGCGTCAGCGGATCATCGAGGCGGCGATCGAACTGTTCGGCGAACGCGGGTTCGCGGGCGCGTCGACGCGCGAGATCGCCGCGATGGCGGGCGTGAACGCGCCGGCGCTCCAGTACTACTTCGAGAACAAGGAAGGCGTGTACCGCGCGTGCGTCGAGACGATCGCCGAGCACGGCTGGCAGGTGTTCGCGCCGGCGGTCGGCCATGCGCGTGCGATGCTCGACGCCCACGCGAGCGTCGATGCGCTGATCGATGCGTTCATCGGGCTGCTGCGGGCGCTGTCGGACCGAATGTTCACCGCGCCGAAGACGATGAACCAGCGGATGTTCTTCGCGCGCGAGCAAGGCGGCCAGGAACCAGCGAGCGCGAGCGAAATCCTGATGAAGCGCATGCGCAAGCCGCTGAACGACGTGAGCGCGGAGCTGATCGGCCGCATCTCGGGGCGGCCGGCCGACGATCCCGTCACGCGGTTGCGCGCGCTGAGCCTGTTCGGGCAGATCACGGTGTTCCACATCGCGCAGCGTTCGGCGCTGCAGTTGCTCGAATGGGACGCGTTCGAGGGCGAACGCGCGGCGTTGGTGACCGACACGATTGCCGACCAGACGCGCGTGCTGCTCGAGCAATGGCATGCGCAGCGCGATGCGGGGGCCGCTGGTCCGGAAACCGCCGCGAAGCGCGGGCAGGGTGCCGCGGCGAAACGACGTGCGGCGAAGCCGGGGGCCGCACCGCCCGCCGCGAAAAGCACGGCGCGCGTGAAGAAGCCCGCCGCGCGTTGAGCGCCGCCGGTCACCGGCCCCGGGCGATCGCGATCATCCCGGCTTGCGCTCCGCTGCGTCGGGCGACGGCGGCCGGGCCGCCGGTTCGGCGGTATTCTGCGCGTCTGGGCGCGCGTCGTTGTCATCGCTGCCGACGGGTCGCGACCCGTCCGCATAGGCCACGACGCTGCGCTGCGGATTGGCGATCCGGATCCCGCGTTCGAGGAACGTCTCCGCGATCCGCCGGTTGAATTCGCGCTGCACGCTCCAGCGCGCCGAGTCCGTGCACTGGATCTGACCGGCCAGCGCGAGCGCCGCGCCGTCGACCTGGTCGATGCCCCAGTAGCTGAAGTCCGACAGGATGCCGTCGTGGTACTTCGGATCGTCGCGCAACGCGGCGCCGATTTCCTTCAGCGTCGCGATCGCGCGCTCGACGTCCTCGCCGTACGCGATGCTGACCTTGACGGCCGCGTTGCCGAGCCCGCGATTCGTGTTGTTGACGGTCGTCACCGAGCTGAACGGAATCGTGTACAGCGACCCGTCGCCGGCGCGCAGCCGCACGGTGCGGATCGACAGGTATTCGACCGTCCCCGACACGCCGGCGAGCGTGACCCAGTCGCCGACCTGCATCGCGTTTTCCATCAGCAGGAAGATCCCGGTGATGAAATCCTGCACGAGCTTCTGCGAGCCGAAACCGAGCGCGACGCCGAAGATGCTGGCGCCGGCCAGCAGCGGGCCGACGTTTACGCCGAGTTCGCTGAGGCCCGTCAGCACGACGACGAGCGCGATCATCACGAACAGCAGCGAGCGCAGCATCGGCAGCAGCGTGCGCAGCCGCGCGGCGCGCACCAGGTTGCCTTCGCGCGTCCAGCGTTGCAGCCGGCGCTCGATCGCGATGTTGGCCGCTTCCCACACGACGAGCGCGACGATCGCCGCGATCGCGATCGTCACCAGCGCGGACGCGAGCCGGTGGCCGATCGTGCCCGTCTCGAATGCGCGGAAGATCGGCACGCCCCAGATCTGCAGTAGCAGCACGACGGTCACGACGCCGATCGCGCCCGACACGATCTGGCGCAGCAGCGGGTAGTAGCGGTATGCGTGCAGATGAACGAGCGTGCGATCGTCGTCGCGGCGCTGGAACAGCCGCGCGAGCGCACCGAACACGACGATCGACACCATCCGCATCGCGATCATCACGGCGATCGACCGGCCGCCGAGCGCGATCAGTACGCGGTAGCCGTTGTGGACGTCGAGCGCCCACACGAACCACAGCGCCATCACGATGAAGACCGATACGGGCGCCCACGCGTCCGCGAGCGCGTTGCCGACGACGGTGAAGGTCGGACGATCCGCGCCGGCGGCGCGGATGCGTGCCGCGACCGGCCGGCGGCACTGCAGGATCAGCACCGAGATCATCACGTGCCCGACGAGCGCGACGGCCTTCAGCAGCGCGACATGGCCGGCTTCGGTCAGGCCGAAGTTCGCGGCGATCTCGACGGCCGCCGTGCATGCACCGACCGCGATCACGATCCGCGCGATCGAGCGTTGCGCGAACGCGGCCCATGCGTCGCTGATATGCAGCAGCCGCAACTGCCGCGCGTCGGGCTGGAAGAACAGCCGGCTGACGATCGTGACGAGCCGGCAGATCACGTAGGTGTCGATCAACGCTTCGAGCGCGGCTTCGATCGGCGTGTCGGCTTCGACGAGCAACGACATCGTCAGGCTCGCGACGCCGACGAACACGAGCAGCGGTACCGCGCGCAGCGCGAGACTGATGAGTGCGCGCGGCATCCGGTTCAGCAGCGTGGTGTGCCGGCGGGCGTGGCCTCGGCTTTGCGACGGCGGGGGCGCGTGGTCCTCGTCCGATGCGGCGGCATCGGGCGCCGCGCGGCGCGCGGCCACCGCGGCCAGAGCGCGTCGCAGCAGCCGCTTCGCGAGCCATTCGACGACGAGCGCAGGCAGCAGCACCGCGAGGAGGATGCCGAGCGTGCGCGTCAGGTTCGCACGCTCGTCGGCGCGCACGAGCTTGTCGCGCCACCAGCTTCCCACCGAACCGATATCGAGCAGCGAGCGCAGCGACTCCTGCAGCGCGTTGCCGATCTGCGCGGCCCATCGCGAGCCCTGACGGACGAGCATCGAGGCGAGCCCGTTCGACGTGAGCGCGGCCGGCGCCGCGGCAGCCGATGCGCCGCTGGCTGCCGGCGCCGCGCTTGCCGGCACGGCGGGTGCGCTCAACGCGCCGACGGCCGCGATCGCGCGCAGCGTCGTTTCGACCTGCGCACGCTCGCGCGGGTTTTCGAGCACATTCAGTGCCTGCCGCGCCTCTTGCGGCGTCAGTGCGGGCGCGGCGCCGGAGGCGGCCGACGCGGCGGCCGGTGCGGGAGCGGCCGCGTGAGCGGCCGAGACGACGGCGGCGAGCAGCCAGCCGAGGAGGATATGTCGCATGGAATGGGCATGCGGGTGCGTCTCGTCACGCGGCCCGCCAGGCTGAACGATGGACGGAAGTTAACATGATCGCGATCGAAACCGAATAGTTCCGTCGTCGACGAGTTGAATCGGGCATGAAGGCGCCGGCACGGGCGTCGGCGGCACATGCCGGCAAGCCGTGTGCCGGATACGGACGGTCGACCGTCCGATATCGACAGGAACGTCATGTTGGCCCGGTCGTAAGGCGTCTGTAACGCGCCGTTGCCGATTCCTGTCAGGGATGCGCCGTTGCGGGAGCATTCGCCCGGCCACGATCAGCGCTCGCGTCGCATCATGTGAATTGGGATTCCTGATGAATCACGCTTGTTCGTCGTGAAAGACCGGCAACACATGCTCGGCGATTTCCTCGACGACGTCGCGCACCGGCCGGTCCGATCCCGGATTCAGCGTGACATGGTGCGTCCCGGCCGCGCGCATGTCCCGCAGGATATCGACCAACGCGCGGCGCCCGGTCGCATAACCGAGCGGCAGCGCGGTGGCGGGCGTATCCGGATGCGCGGCGAGATCGAGCCGCATCGATACGCCGAACGCGCGAAATTGCGGCGACGCGAGCCGCTCGACCGCCGCGCGCCACATCGAATAGCGGGCGCGCTGCGTATCCGGATCGCGGTGATACGTCATCCAGCCGATCGAATGCCGTGCGATCCAGTCGACGCTCTGTCCGCCCGAGCCGACCGCCAGCATCGGCACCGCGTCGCCGTCGCGCGGCAGCAGCGTGAAGGCGGGCGCATCGGGTGGCGTCTGGTCGGGCAGCACGCGCGCCGGCATGCCGAGCGCGGCCGCGACGACGTCCCAGTGCGCGCGATAGCGGTCGCGCCGGGTTTCCGCGTCGACGCCGAACGCCGCATATTCGGGTGGCCGGTCGCCGGAGCCGAGCCCGAGGATGAAGCGCCCGCCCGACAGCGTCGCGACCGACAGCGCGCCTTTCGCGATATGCAGCGGATGACGCAGCGGCAGCACGATCGCGCCGCTGGCGAGCGCGATCCGGCGGGTGCGCGACGCCAGTGCGCCGAGCAGTACCCACGGGTCGAGGTGGCCGACCGGGTCCGGATAGTCGGCGCTGTTCAACGGCACGTCGCGAATCCACAGCGCGCGAAAGCCGAGCGAATCGGCCAGCGCGGCGAGTTCGAGTTGCTCGTTGAAGTCCGCGACGATGTGGCCGCCGCGAAGCAGCGGAAGCGTGAGGCCGATCGACAGCCGCCCGGACGAGAACACGCGATGCGCGACGTCGGGAGGGGCGGAAGCGGGTGGGGTCATGTCGGGTCCTTGGCGGCGAGGCAGCGGAAGCATGCGGGCGCTCCGTGTCCGAATGCTAGCGTGTTTGCGCGATGCACGAGCGGGACGGCGCAAACCCCGCGCTATCCGCTTCGCAACGCGAGACCCGGGCGGAACGCCGCGCATTGCGACGCGCGGTTGTCGCGATCGGTGCCGTAGAACAGCATGCGGTAGTCGATATCCGGCCCGTGCTTCGTGTCGGACAGGCAGCGAGTTCGGGTTCCGGTCGGGCGGTGGTGCGCCGCGGGAAAGGGCAAGTCCGGGCGCACGCGCGCCGCCGATCGTGGGGCGATTGTAAGGCGACTGGCCGCCCTGCAACGCGCCAACCCGACGATACCGACGCCACCGCCGGTGCGTTTCAGTTTCGAAACATTCGCGCTTTCTGACGGGGCACGATGCCTGCCCGCGGCCCCTGATGTGCCCGCGCGGCCTTGCGGCATGAAGCATGGTGCGCTCCTTGCATGGTTGTATGCGCCGTGAGCGCGATTGCAGGTGCAGTTGGCCCGGCAATCGCTTCAGTGGGTCGGATGTATCGAAGACGGGGACAAGAGAATGAAAAAAGACCGAAACGCAACATGCCGTGTTGCAAACATGAATCGCCGACCTGCCAGGGTATTCGCTTCGCCGCTGATCGCGGCGACGTGAGCGAGCGGCTTTCCGTTCCATCCGAACGATCGGGTTCGTTCTGAACGACGGCGTGCATGGGTGACGCGCGCGTCCGACCAATGTCGGTCGGCCGTCCAGGATGAACCGCGAACGCTGGCGGATGGCCGCGGCCCGGATCCCGAATCGTCATTCCATGGCGCAACGCACCCCGTCGCGCGGCGAATGCGTTTGCACGCCGCGCATGACATCGGCGTGACGAGCGCGACGAACGGGATCGGGTCGGGAAAGCCGATGACGCGCCGATGGGCGCGGCAGTGCGGAACACGTGAAGTCCGGGGGAGCGTCCGTCGATCGCGGTATGACGGACGTCGCAACATTGTGCTGTCAGTTGATCCACTACCCCGATGGATCAATTGTTTGAAGCGCCCGTCGCCGAGCGGCGATGGGCGTCTTTTTGCGTGCTGGTGCGTGCCGCGGCTAGCCGCGGCGGCAGCCCGCCCGATCGCACGGCGTTCTGTATCATGTGCTGGCGCGCGTGGCCGCCCGTGCGGGCGCACGACCTGCCCGCGCGACCGATCACGTTGCCAACATGAACGACACAGCCTTGCCCGACTCCTCCATCGCCGACGTCGATCCGGCCGCGCTCGATGCGCTGCACGCGTTCGTCGAGCGTCATCCGCGCCTGCTCGTACTGACCGGCGCGGGCATCAGCACCGATTCCGGCATTCCCGGCTACCGCGACCGCAACGGCCAATGGATGCGCTCGCCGCCGATCCAGCTCCAGGAATTCCTCGGCTCCGATGCCGCGCGGCGCCGCTACTGGGCGCGCAGCATGATCGGCTGGCCCGTGGTCGGCCGCGCGCGGCCGAACGGGTCCCATGTCGCGCTGGCGCGGCTCGGCGGCGCGGGCCGGATCGAGCGTCTCGTCACGCAGAACGTCGACGGCCTGCATCAGCGCGCGGGCAGCGACGACGTGATCGAGCTGCATGGCGGCATCAACGGCGTGACCTGCCTCGACTGCAGCGCGCATCATGCGCGGGCGACGATCCAGACCGTGCTCGAAGCCGACAATCCCGAGCTGCTGGGCGCGCAGGCCGAGCCGGCCGCGGACGGCGACGCGCATCTCGAATGGGCCGCGCTCGATACGTTCCGCATCCCGGCGTGCCCCGCGTGCGGCGGCCTGCTGAAGCCGGCGGTGGTGTTCTTCGGCGAGAACGTGCCGCGCGAGCGCGTGGCGCTGGCGTCGCAGGCGCTCGACGCAGCCGACGCGCTGCTCGTCGTCGGCTCGTCGCTGATGGTGTATTCCGGCTACCGGTTCTGCGTGTGGGCGCAGGCGCAGCACAAGCCGGTTGCCGCACTCAATCTCGGCCATACGCGCGCCGACCCGATGCTGACGCTGAAGGTCGAGGCGCGCTGCGCACCCGCGCTCGACGCACTGGTGACGCGGCTGGGGCTCGGGCGCAACAGCAACAGCGACACTGCGGAGCGTGCATCGTGACCGGCGCCGCTTCTTCTCACGATCCGTCCGCGCGGCTGTCGGCGCCGGCGGCCGAACGCAATCGCGGGCCGATCCTCGACGTGCTCCGCCGCGTGCTGCCGGCGACCGGCAGCGTGCTCGAAATCGCGAGCGGCACCGGGCAGCACGTCGTTCACTTCGCGCAGGCGTTGCCGGGCCTGCACTGGCAGCCGAGTGATCCCGACGCGCACGCGCGGCGTTCGATCGCCGCGTGGGTCGCGCATGCGGGCCTCGCGAACGTCGCCGGGCCGCTGGCGTTCGACGTGCGCGACACGCCGTGGCCGGTCGCGGCGCTCGACGCGATCGTCTGCATCAACATGATCCACATCTCGCCGTGGGCCTGTACGGAAGCGCTGTTCGCGGGCGCGTCGCGCGTGCTGCGGCCGGGCGGCGTGCTGTTCCTGTACGGCCCGTACCGTCGCGAAGGCCGCCATACGGCGGCGTCGAACGAGGCCTTCGACCGGCAGTTGCGCAGCCGCGACCCGTCGTGGGGCGTGCGCGATCTCGAGACCGTCGTCGCACTCGGGCTCGATCGCGGGCTCGACTGCATCGAGGTCGTCGAGATGCCGGCGAACAACCTGAGCGTCGCATTCCGGCGCCTGCCGCACGCGGAGCAATGACACGCAAGCGGGCAGCGCCGCCGGGTTTCCACTATCCTTTCGCCTGTGCGCGCGGCCCGGCTCGGGTCGCGCCCCGTTTTTTCCGGAGAATTGACTAATGGGCAAACAAGCAATCGGTGTGATCGGGCTCGCGGTGATGGGCCGCAATCTCGCACTCAATATCGAGAGCCGCGGTTACGCGGTGTCGGTGTTCAACCGCAGTCGCGAGAAAACCGACGAACTGATCGCCGAATTCCCCGGCCGCAATCTGGTGCCGACCTATACGCTCGAGGAATTCGTCGCGTCGCTCGAAACGCCGCGCCGGATCCTGATGATGGTGAAGGCCGGGGAAGCCACCGATGCGACGATCGCATCGCTGAAGCCGCTGCTCGAGAAGGGCGACGTGCTGATCGACGGCGGCAATACGCATTTCACCGACACGATCCGCCGCAACCAGGAACTCGCGCAATCGGGGCTGCATTTCATCGGCACCGGCGTGTCGGGCGGCGAAGAGGGCGCGCTGCGCGGCCCGTCGATCATGCCGGGCGGCCAGCGCGACGCGTACGATCTCGTCGAGCCGATCCTCAAGCAGATCGCCGCGAAGGCGCCGTCGGACGGCGAGCCGTGCGTCGCGTACATGGGTCCGGACGGGGCGGGCCACTACGTGAAGATGGTCCACAACGGCATCGAATACGGCGACATGCAGCTGATCGCCGAAAGCTACTCGGTGCTGAAGGACGTCGCGGGCCTGACCAACGACGAACTCGGCGCGGTGTACACCGAATGGAACCAGGGCGAGCTCGACAGCTACCTGATCGAGATCACGTCGAAGATCTTCGGCAAGAAGGACGAAGAGACCGGCAAGCACCTCGTCGACGTGATCCTCGATCGCGCCGCGCAGAAGGGCACCGGCAAGTGGACGAGCCAGAACGCGCTGGATCTCGGCGTGCCGCTGCCGCTCATCACCGAATCGGTGTTCGCGCGCGTGCTGTCGTCGCTGAAGACGGAGCGCGTCGCCGCCAGCAAGATCCTGTCGGGCCCGGCGGCCGCGCCGTTCGACGGCGATCGCGCCGCGTTCGTCGAAGCAGTGCGCCGCGCGCTGTACCTGAGCAAGGTGATCTCGTACGCACAGGGCTTCGCGCAACTGCGCACGGCGTCGGAAGAATACGGCTGGACCCTCGATCTCGGAACGATCGCGAAGATCTTCCGCGCGGGCTGCATCATCCGCGCGCGCTTCCTGCAGAAGATCACCGACGCCTACGCGAAGGATCCGGCGCTCGCGAACCTGCTGCTCGATCCGTACTTCAAGGACATCGCCGCGAACTATCAGACCGCGCTGCGCGACGTCGTGGTGGCCGCGGTGAAGGCCGGCGTGCCGGTCCCGGCGTTCGCGTCGGCGGTCGCGTACTTCGACAGCTATCGTTCCGAGCGGCTGCCGGCGAACCTTGTGCAGGCGCAGCGCGACTTCTTCGGCGCGCACACGTTCGAGCGCACCGACAAGCCGGGCAGCTTCCACGCGAACTGGGCCTGACCGGCGAGCGGGAGCAGCATTGTTGCGAAAATCTATGCTCTGAATAGGGTTTTTCCATCCCGGATGCCAGCATTGTTGGCTCCGGGGAAACAGTGTTTTCGTTCTTTCATGGTTTTCCCTAGGTGCTGCCGGGACTAAACTCTGTTCCATCGCTGCAGACATGGTGTGTGCGGCGGAGCAAAAAAATCCCGGAGGTAATCATGAAATCGCTGATCGCAACGTTCGCTGCTGCTGCCGTCCTCGCTGTCCCCGCCGTCTCGTTCGCTCAACAGAACGCGCCCGTCACCCGTGCCCAGGTGAAGGCCGAACTGGTTCAACTGCAACAGGCCGGCTACAAGCTGGGCAGCGACCGTACGAACTACCCGGAAGGCATCCAGGCCGCTGAAGCGCGTGTGAACCCGCAACAGAACGTCGCCGCCGCCGATACGACCGGCTACGGCGCACAACCGGCCGCCGGCCAGGAATCGGGCGTACCGGCTGCTGCCAAAACCGGCTGGCAAGTCAAGCGCATCGCTGACGGCGCACCGGTCTACAAGGGTCGTTAATGGTACGGCCGCGCTGGCGACCGCATCCGACCCCCTGTCGTACGAAAGCCCGTCGTTCCGCATAGCGGAACGACGGGCTTTTTCATTGGCGGCGCGCAATGCGCCGTCGTTCAGTGCAGCGGGCGTCTGCCGCGCCCGATATCGCGGAACAGCGCTTCCGCCGGTTCCAGCACCTGCAGCCACGTTTCGTCGTAACCGCTCAGCGTGTCGAGCGCGTCGCGCAGCCGTTCGATCGCGAGGACCGGCAGCTCGACGCTGTGACGCGTGGCGCCGGTCAGGTGCGTGACGCTCGCCAGCTGGACGAGCGCATCGGCCGCTTCGGCGACGTCGGTCGCGAACAGCAGGTGCCGGTTGAGCAATTCGACCAGACCGCTGGAACCGGCGAAATCGTCGGCGTCGAGCTGCACGGAGAGAAACGTCGCGTTATTCATTGTCATGGTCCTCGTTGTCGTTGGATCGCGCTGCGCATCACCGAGTATAGGCGGCGATCGAAGCGGACAATATGACGCCGCCGATACGGCAGGCGGCGGTGCGCCTCCGCGACAAACCGCGAGCAGCCACTGGGCGGCCCGCCCGGCCCGGCCAGCAGGCCGCCGGCGCCCGTGCGACGCCGCAAGATTGTTTCCGGATCGGGCAACTGTCGGAGCCTTGACCGCGACAAATGGTATCTTTGCCGATCGGGACGACGCGAAAAAGGGCCGATGAGCGCTTCGCACCACGTTCCGCTGTGGAAACTGACGGCCGCGAAAGCGGTCGGATACTGATTGATCCGGCCGTTCGGCCGGACATCGTGCGTCGCGCGCCGGGGGGCGGTGGGCGGCCCAACGACGCAAATCCGGGAGGACCCTTGAGAGAAACTATTCCCATCCACGGCGCGCTCACGCGCTGGCTGCCGCAGGCGGCGCTCGTCGCCGCGGCCATCGCGCTGACGGGCTGCACAATGACGCCGTGGACCGACAGCTGGCAGCCCACGCGCCAGCCGGCGTCCACGTCGGCGGCGACGCCGGGCGTGATTGCCGGTTATTACCGCGTGAACCCCGGCGATACGCTGGCGGGCATCGCGAACGCTTACGGGCAACGCGTGCAGGACGTCGCCAACTGGAACCGCATGGCGCCCACGGACGCCGTGTCGCCGGGCCAGGTATTGCGGGTCGCGCCGCCGCAGGCCGCGACTTCGTACGGGCAGCCGCCCGCGGCGGCCGCCCAGCCGGGCTCGCTCGCATGGCCGGCCACGGGCGTCGTCGCGACACCGTTCTCGGCCGGCAAGACGCGCGGCGTCGTGATCGCCGCATCCGGGCCCGACCATTCGGTGCGGGCCGCGGCAAACGGGCGCGTCGTGTACGCCGGCACCGGCGTCAAGGCATACGGTCCGCTCGTGATCCTGAAGCACGACAACGGGCTCATCACGGCCTACGGGCACAACGGCAAGCTGCTCGTCAACGAAGGCGACGCGGTGCGTCAGGGCCAGCCGGTCGCCGAAATGGGCGCCGACGCGAGCGGTCGTTCGACGTTCGAATTCGAAGTCCGCCAGAACGGCAAGGTCGTCGATCCGATGAACTTCCTGCCGCGCAACGGCGGCTGATCGTCGGCATCGCCACGTGTGCGCCGGGCGGCGCACACGTTCCCACCTTTCTCCCCCGCCTCTTTCACCTTTCCGCCTTCATCCTTCCTTAAGCGTCGCGCTGCCAGACTGTCTCGCATGATTACCGAGCCAGCAAATGCACAACGCGAGCGCCACCGCGCCGAGCGCGATCAGCGAACACTGGATCGCGACGGGCAGGTAGCCGTGCGGCCGCGGATCGACGAACGGGTAGGGGTACCAGTTCTCCACCGCGCCGCGCACGAGCGTATAGCCGAGATAGACGACCGGAAAGCCGAGCCACGCGAACGCACTGCGGCGCGGAATCGGCGAGCGCGGTTCGACATACAGCCAGTCGCACAGCATCACGAGCGGTACGATCCGGTGCAATACCCAGTTGTTGAACGCCGGCGTGACGTGGAGCAGCGCATCGAGCCGCGCAAGCAGCAGCTCGTAGACGATCGCGGTGATCAGCACGTACAGCACGGCCGCGCCGCGCATCGATTCGTAGCGGGCCGAGCCGGGGCGCGCGATGCGCCACAGCCCCGCGGCCAGTATCGCGGCCGCGTAGAGGCTGCTCAGTTGCGTGAAGTAGCTGAGGTAGTTGCCGAGATGGAAGCTTGGCAGGCGCCAGTAGTCGGCGACGCTGTGCAGCGTGGTGGACACCGCGAGCAATGCGGCGATCAGCCGGTAGGCCGCAACGAAGAACGCTTTGCTCATGATGCCCGCGCGCCGTCGCACCAAAGCTTCATCGTGCCACAGCCGCCCGCCCGCGCGATGCGGATTTTCCATAGGGCAAGCCGTCACGCGGCGCGCGCCGACGATTCATCGGTTATTTGACCGCGCCGTGCAAAACTGGACGCCCGTGCGGCTACAATCGCCACAGCTTTGCCGGGCGCAGGCCGTTTGCAATGGGCGCCCCTCCCCGAATACGACACGAGACGAAGCATGAAAAACATCCTCGCGAAACAGACGCGCTACAGCTCGCCCGCGATCTTCTTCCACTGGGCCATCTTCCTGCTGGTTGCGCTGGCCTACCTGGCCATCGAGATCCGCGGACCGAAGGGCAGCGACAGCCGGGCGTTCTGGATGAGCGTGCACCTGACGGCCGGTACGTTCGTCCTCGTGCTGTCGGTGCTGCGCGTGCTGTGGCGCGTCGTCAGCCGCGTGCCGGAACCGATTCCGCAGACGACGCTGCTGCGCTGGCTGTCGAAGCTCGCACATTTTGCGCTTTACGCGTTCGTCATCGCGCAGCCGCTGCTCGGCATCATGACGATCAACATGGGCGGCAAGCCGGTGTCGCTCGACTGGCTCGGCGTGTCGTTCACGCTGTTCGGCCCCGACAAGGCGCTGCGGCCGACGATCAAGGAGGTGCACGAGCTGATCGGCAATGCGTTCTACTTCGTGATCGGCCTGCATGCGCTGGCCGCGCTCTACCATCATTTCATCCGGCGCGACGACGTGCTGCGCCGCATGATGCCCTGATCGTCCGGCTGCCGGCACGCGCAGCACGCGGGGGCGCATGGTTGTGTTGACAACCATGCGCCCCCGGTTCGTTTACCGTGCGCCCGCACTGGTCATCACGTTGAACATTCTGTAACATCGCGGCTGTTTTTTACATTCCGCTGACTCGTTGCCGTACATGCTGCACCGACATCGTCACCTGACTGCCTGGCTTGGCCTGCTCGCGATCTGGATCGCGATCGCGGCGCCGCTGGTGTCGCAGTGGCGTATCGCCCATGCGGCCACGCCCGAGGCGATCGTCTGCAGTACCGAGCATGGCGCGCATCGTCCGTCCGATGCGCGCGGCATGCACGATCATGCGCTGCATCTCGACGCGTGCGGCTACTGCGGTTTCTTCGCGCATAGCCCGGCCATCGGCGCGCCTGCCGCCGTGTCGGTCGACTCCCTTCCCGTCGTTTCCGTTTCCGCCGCCGCGTCGCCTGCCGTCGCGGCGCGCGGCGACCGTTATCCGCGCGCCTATCCGCGCGCACCGCCCGAGCGCGCCTGACGCGTTTCTTCCGTTCTTATCACCGCCGATATCCGTGCGACCGTCGAGGCCGCGTGGAGGGCGTCACTCGGGCTTTCGATCATGACCAATTTCCAGTTGCGTGCGCCGCGTGCGCCACGCAATGCCGGTGCGCGGCCTTTACCGCGCATGCTGAAACTCACCGTCCGCGCGCTGGCCGTCGGCGCGCTGACCGCGGGCGCTGCCGCAGCCGACACCGCGCATGCTGCCGGTGCGCCGACGGGCGATGCGGCCATGCTGTTGCCGCCCGTCGAAGTCGTCGCGTCGCCGCTGTCGACGCCGCTCGTCGTCGTCACCGATCCGAAGGCGCCGCGCCAGCCGCTGCCCGCCAGCGACGGCGCCGATTACCTGAAGACGATTCCGGGCTTCACGTCGATCCGCAGCGGCGGCACGAACGGCGACCCCGTGCTGCGCGGGATGTTCGGATCGCGGCTGAACATCCTCGCGAACGGGATGCCGACGCTCGGCGCGTGCCCGAACCGGATGGATGCGCCGACGTCGTACATCGCGCCGGAAAGCTATGACGAGGTCACCGTCGTGAAGGGGCCGCAGACCGTGCTGTACGGTCCGGGCGCGTCGGCCGGCACCGTGCTGTTCGAACGCGTGACGCCGCGTTTCGAGCGCCCCGGCATGCGCTTCGACGGCAGCCTCGTCGGCGGATCGTTCGGCCGCAACGACCAGAACCTCGACCTGACCGCCGGCACGCCGGACGTCTATGGCCGCGTCACCGCGAACCACGCGCATTCGCAGGACTACCAGGACGGCAACGGCCACACCGTGCCGTCGCAGTGGGACAAATGGAACGCCGATGCCGCGCTCGGCTGGACGCCCGACGACCATACGCGTGTCGAGCTGACCGCCGGCACCGGCGACGGCTATGCGCGCTATGCGGGCCGCGGGATGGACGGCGCGCATTTCCGCCGCGAGACGTTCGGGCTGTCGTTCGACAAGCGACATCTCGGCGACGTGCTCGACCGGATCGAGGCGCGCGTGTACTACAACGAAGCCGATCACGTGATGGACAACACCACGTTGCGGCAGCCCGATCCGACGAGCAGCATGCCGATGCGGATGGCCGCAGACGTACGCCGCCGCACGGTCGGCGCGCGTGCGGCCGCGACGTTGCGCTTCGGCGACGACGTCAAGCTCGTCACGGGTGTCGATGCGCAGTCGAACCGGCTCGATTCGCGTTCGTCGATGGGGCGGCAGAACTACCGAAACCAGCCGTGGGATGCGCAGGCGACGATGTGGAACGCGGGCGTGTTCGGCGAACTGACGTGGTATACGAGCGACGTCGCGCGCGTGATCGGCGGCGCGCGCGTCGACTATGCGAGCGCAGGCGACAAGCGCGCGATGACGCCCGGGATGATGACGAGCAAGCCGAATCCGACGTTCGACGACGATCGGATGAAGGTGCTGCCGAGCGGCTTCGTGCGCTACGAGCGCGATCTCGCGTCGCTGCCCGTCACATGGTACGCGGGGATCGGCCACGCAGAGCGTTATCCGGACTACTGGGAATTGTTTTCCGCGACGCGCGGGCCGGCCGGTTCGGTCAACGCGTTCTCGGCGGTGCAGCCGGAGAAAACCACCCAGCTCGACGTCGGCGCGCAATACAAGAGCGACCGCTTCGATGCGTGGGTGTCCGCGTACGCGGGCTACGTCCAGGACTTCATCCTGTTCAACTATGCGGCCGGCATGATGGGCCCGACCACGCAAGCGACCAACGTCAACGCGCAGATCATGGGCGGCGAAGCCGGTGTGTCGTGGCGGCCGGTCGCGCCGCTGCGCATCGAGACGTCGCTCGCGTATGCGTGGGGGCGCAACGTGGCGAGCGGCGATCCGCTGCCGCAGATGCCGCCGCTCGAAGCGCGCATCGGGCTCGAATACACGCGCGGCGCATGGTCGGCGGGCGGCCTGTGGCGCATCGTTGCGCCGCAGCATCGCTATGCGCCGAACGAGGGCAACGTGGTCGGCAAGGACTTCGGCCCGAGCGCCGGATTCGGCGTGTTGTCGCTGCATACGCAGTACAACGTCAGCAAGACCGTGCAGATCTCGGTCGGCGTCGACAACGTGCTGAACAAGGCCTACACCGAGCATTTGAACCTCGCCGGCAATGCCGGTTTCGGCTATCCGGCGAACGCGCCGGTGATGGAGCCGGGGCGTACCGCATGGGTGCGCGTGAGCGCGAAGCTGTAGCGTGCATCGCGCGTGTGCGTCGCAGCATGCGCGTGCCTGGACGCCGCACCGCCCGAACGGGCGGCGCGCGTCAACCGATTAGAGAACCGTATCTAGTCGGGGCGCAAACGTTCGCGAGTCGTGCTTCACTCCCGCATTCGACCCGCGCGGTGCGCGCAATGCGGCGTGCGTGTCGATCCGGTGTCATTCGCACCGGCAGCACAATAATCAGGAGAACATGCATGGCCAGATCGATGCGTTCCAGGGTAATGGCAGGGGCAGTGGCATGCGCGATGAGCGTCGCGCCGTTCGCGGCGTCGACCGCGCTGACGACGCTCGCGACGACGCACACGGCGATGGCGGCAACCGCGCCCGCCGACGACTATGCGACGACGCGCTATCCAATCATTCTCGTGCACGGGCTGACCGGCACCGACAAGTATGCGGGCGTACTCGACTACTGGTACGGCATCCAGGAAGACCTGCAGCAGCATGGCGCGACCGTCTACGTCGCGAACCTGTCGGGCTTCCAGAGCGACGACGGCCCGAACGGGCGCGGCGAACAACTGCTCGCTTACGTGAAGACGGTGCTCGCGGCGACCGGCGCGACCAAGGTCAATCTCGTCGGGCACAGCCAGGGCGGGCTGACGTCGCGCTATGTCGCGGCCGTCGCACCCGATCTCGTCGCGTCGGTGACGACGATCGGCACGCCGCATCGCGGCTCCGAGTTCGCCGACTTCGTGCAGGGCGTGCTCGCATACGATCCGACCGGGTTGTCTTCGACGGTGATCGCCGCGTTCGTCAATGTATTCGGGATCCTGACGAACAGCAGCCACAACACGAACCAGGATGCCCTCGCTGCACTGAAGACGCTGACGACCGCGCAGGCCGCCGCCTACAACCAGAACTATCCGAGCGCGGGCCTCGGCGCGCCAGGGAGCTGCCAGACCGGTGCGCCGACCGAAACCGTCGGCGGCAACACGCATCTGCTGTATTCGTGGGCCGGCACGGCGATCCAGCCGACGCTTTCCGTGCTCGGCGCGACGGGCGCGACGGACACGAGCACGATTCCGGTGATCGATCCGGCGAACGCGCTCGATCTGTCGACGCTTGCGCTGTATGGAACCGGCACGGTGATGATCAACCGCGGCTCGGGCCAGAACGACGGGCTCGTATCGAAGTGCAGCGCGCTGTACGGCAAGGTGCTGAGCACGAGCTACAAGTGGAACCACATCGACGAGATCAACCAGTTGCTCGGCGTGCGTGGCGCGTATGCGGAAGATCCGGTCGCGGTGATCCGCACGCATGCGAACCGGTTGAAAATCGCGGGCGTGTGATCGATGGCGGCACGTGAAGGGCGCGCGCCGCTGGCGCGGCGCGCGGCGATCTATGGTGTCGTGGGGCTGGCGGCGATTGCCGGCGTCGCGATGTGGAGCGCGGCGGGATCGCATCGCGGCACGGGCGCCGCGGGTGACGTGCCGGATGCACCCGCGACGAGCCGCGTGACGGCCGCCGCGCCGCAGCCGGCCGTACCGGCGAGTACGGACCTGCCGACGTCGCTCGCCGGTTCCAGCGCGCCGCGCCTGCCGCTCGATGCAGGCGGCCATCTTGCGAAGTCGCGCGCGGTGCGCGATTTCTTCGACTATTGCCTGACCGCGCAGAGCGACCTGAGCGCGGTGGCGCTCGATGCGTTCGTCGTGCGCGAGATCGCCGCGCAGCTCGACGGCACGGTCGCGCAGGCCGAGGCGCTCGACGTGTGGCACCGGTATCGCGCGTATCTCGATGCGCTCGCCAAATTGAGCGATGCCGGCGCGGTCGACAAGTCCGACCTGGGCGCGTTGCAGCTCGCGCTCGACCAGCGCGCGTCGATCGCCTATCGCACGCTCGGCGACTGGAGCCAGCCGTTCTTCGGCGCGGAGCAGTGGCGGCAGCGCTACGACCTCGCACGATTGAAGATCACTCAGGATCGCTCATTGACCGATGCGCAGAAGGCCGAGCGGCTCGCGGCGCTCGAGCAGCAGATGCCGGCCGACGAACGCGCGGCGCAGCAGCGGGTGGACCAACAACGCGCCGCGATCGACCGGATCGCGCAATTGCAGAAGCGCGGCGCGACGCCTGACGCGATGCGCGCGCAACTGACGCAGACGCTCGGCCCCGAGGCCGCCGCGCGCGTCGCGCAGATGCAGCAGGACGACGCGTCGTGGCAGGGCCGTTACGCGGACTATGCGGCGCAGCGTGCGCAGATCGAATCGGCCGGCCTGTCGCCGCAGGATCGCGACGCACAGATTGCCGCGTTGCGGCAGCGTGTGTTCACGAAGCCCGGCGAAGCCGTGCGCGCGGCGTCGCTCGATCGCGGCGCGGGCAGCGCGCATTGACGAACCGCGCGCCGCCGTGTGCGGCAGGCTTCACGCGGCGCGCGTGATGTTCCGCGGCAGATGTTGCTCGATGGTATCGGCGAGCGTGTCGAACGCGGGGCGAATGCCTTCGTGCGCGACGCATGCATAGCCGAGCAGCAAACCCTGCCGCGCGGTGTCGAGGCTGCTGTAGTAGCTGGTGAGCGGGCGCACGATCACGCCCGCGTCGAATGCGCTCTGCGTGACCGCGCGATCGTCGCACGCGTCGGGCAGGCCGAGCACCAGATGCAGGCCGGCCTCGTCGCCCATTACCGGCAGCGCGTCGCCGAAGCGCGCGCGGATCGCGTCGATCATCAGTTGCCGGCGCTCGCCGTACAGCGTGCGCATTCGTCTGACGTGCGAAGTGAGGTGGCCGTCCATGATGAATTCGGCGAGTACGGCCTGCTGCATCAGCTGGCCTTCCCGATACAGCTCCGACAGCCCGGTGCGGAAGGTGTCGACCAGATGCTCGGGCACGACCATGTAGCCCATCCGCAACCCCGGGAACAGCATCTTGCCGAGACTGCCGACGTAGATCACGCGGCCCCCCTCGTCGAGTCCCTGCAGCGACGCGAGCGGGCGGCTGCCGTAACGGAATTCGCTGTCGTAATCGTCCTCGATGATCCAGCAGCGGTGCTGGCGCGCATATTCGAGCAGCATGCGGCGCCGCGCGAGGCTCATCACCATCCCGAGCGGGTACTGGTGCGACGGCGTGACGAGCACGAGCCGCGGCGGATGCTGCATGTCGCTCGCGCGCGGGTCGAGCCCTTCCTGGTCGACCGGCACCGGCGCGAGCGTGAGGCCGGCCGCCTGCAGCACGCTGCGCACGCCCCAGTAGCACGGTTCCTCGACCCACGCGCGATCGCCGATGTCAGACAGCAGCCGCACCGCGAGATCGATCGACTGATGAATACCGGTCGTGATGATCACCTGGTCCGGCGAGCATTTGACCGAGCGTGCGACGCGCAGGTAGTCGGCGAGCGCGCGCCGCAGCGGCCGGTAGCCGCCGCCCGGCGCATAGGTCAGCAGCTCCGGATTGGCTTCCTTCCACAGTCGCGCCTGCAGCCGGCTCCACGTGCGGCTCGGGAATTCCGACACGTCCGGCACGCCCGGCATGAACGCCCCCCACTGGCGCCGCGACACGCCCGCATGCTCGACCAGTTGCCGCCCGCGCATCGACAGGCTGCGCTGCGCGTCGGGCGGCGGCGGTTCGCCAGTGGCCGACGCCGGCGGCGCGGCGCCCGGCACGCGGATCGCGGCGGCGTCCGGCCGCGTGTCGGCCACGTAGGTGCCGCTGCCGGTCGTCGTCAGCACGTAGCCTTCGGCCGTCAGCTGGTCGTATACGTGCAGCACCGTATTGCGCGCGATCGACAGGTCGCCCGCGAGCGTGCGCGAACTCGGCAGCTTTGTGCCGGGCCCCAATTCGCCGGTCAGGATGGCCTGCTGCATCAGTTGCAGCAGTTGCCGGTACATCGGTTCGGGCGAACTGCGGTCCAGACGGGCGGACAGCCAGTCGGCGAGGATCACGGTATCCAAAGTGGTCCTACTAGGAATATTGAAATGGTTCCCTAGTATAGAACCGTGCGGGCCGTATAGTGGGTCCATCTCAAAAACGTTTTGTTGCGCAGCAAGGGGACAGCCACGATGAAGTCCGATGATGTGATCGTCAGCTTTCGCGGCGTGCGGAAGACCTACGACGGCGAGACGCTGGTCGTCAAATCGCTCGACCTCGACATCCACCGGGGGGAATTCCTGACGCTGCTCGGGCCGTCCGGCTCGGGCAAGACGACCTGCCTGATGATGCTGGCCGGCTTCGAATTCCCGACCGGCGGCGAGATCCGCCTCGACGGCGAGCTGCTGAACAGCGTGCCGCCGCACAAGCGCAACATCGGCATGGTGTTCCAGAACTACGCGCTGTTTCCGCATCTGACGGTCGAGCAGAACGTCGCGTATCCGCTGACGGTGCGCAAGCTGCCGGTCGGCGAGCGCGCGGAGCGCGTCGCGCATGCGCTGAAGATGGTGCAGATGGAACGCTTCGCGAAACGCTATCCGGCGCAACTGTCGGGCGGCCAGCAGCAGCGCATCGCGCTGGCCCGCGCGCTCGTGTTCGAGCCGAAGCTGGTGCTGATGGACGAGCCGCTCGGCGCGCTCGACAAGCAGCTGCGCGAACACATGCAGTACGAACTGAAGGCGCTGCATGAAAAGCTCGGCGTGACCTTCGTGTACGTGACGCACGACCAGGGCGAGGCGCTGACGATGTCCGATCGCGTCGCCGTGTTCGACAAGGGCATCGTGCAGCAGCTCGACACCGTCGACCGCCTGTACGAATCGCCGTGCAACGAATTCGTCGCGAACTTCATCGGCGACAGCAACCGGCTGCGCGGCACCATCGCGCGCGTCGACGGCGAATTCTGCGAATTCCGGCTCGACGACGGCACGAAGCTCGTCGGCCGCCATATCGGCGAAGCCGCCGAGGGCGCGCCGGCCGTCGCGTGCATCCGCCCCGAGCGCATGAGCCTCGCCGCACATGGCTCGAACGGCGCAAACGGCGCGAATGGCGCCGCCGCCAATTGCGTGAGCGGCGAGGCGCGCAGCCTCATCTATTTCGGCGATCACGTGCGCATGCGCTGCGCACTGCCCGGCCAGGACGAATGTTTCGTGAAGGTGCCGCTCGGCACCGGCGCGCTCGACGCGTTCTCGCCCGGCGCACCGGTCTCGCTTGCATTCTCGCCCGAACACCTGCGCGTGTTCGCGTGAGCATGGTTTACCCGGTTTTCCGCAGCACGTCGTCAACAACAATGCCCACTTCCACCACGAGAGGAGAGGAACCATCATGAAACGAGCAAGCTTTACCGCGCGCCGTACGGCGCTCGCGCTGGCACTGGTCGCGTTTGGCGCATCGGCCAGCGCTGCCGAACTCACGGTCGTCAACTTCGGCGGCGCGAACGGCGACGCGCAGAAGGCCGCGTTCAACCAGCCGTTCGAGAAGGCGACCGGTAACAAGGTCACGGCCGTCGAGTACAACGGCGAGCAGGCGAAGGTGAAGGCGATGGTCGAGGCGAAGCACGTCAACTGGGACGTGGTCGAAGTCGAATCGGGCGACCTGAACCGCGGCTGCGACGAAGGGCTGTACGAGAAGCTCGACTGGTCGAAGATCGCGAAGAAATCCGACCTGATTCCGGAAGCGCCGCAGGTATGCGGCGTCGGGTTCTTCGTGTGGTCGACCGCGCTGTCGTACAACGCGGACAAGCTGAAGTCTGCGCCGACCGGCTGGGCCGATTTCTGGAACGTGAAGAAATTCCCCGGCAAGCGCGGGATGCGCAAGGGCGCGCGGTACAACCTCGAATTCGCGCTGATGGCCGACGGCGTCGCGACGAAGGACGTCTACAAGGTGCTCGGCACGAAGGCCGGCCAGGATCGCGCGTTCAAGAAGCTCGACGAGCTGAAGCCGTACATCCAGTGGTGGGAAGCGGGCGCGCAGCCGCCGCAGTTCCTCGTCGCCGGCGACGTCGTGATGTCGACCGCGTACAACGGCCGCATCGACGCCGCGCAGAAGGAAGGCAAGAACCTGAAGGTCGTGTGGAACGGCAGCATCTACGACCTCGACTACTGGGCGATTCCGAAGGGCTCGCCGAACAAGGCGCTGGCCGAGCAGTACATCGCGTATTCGCTGACGCCGAAGCCGCAGCAGGCGTATGCGCAGCACATCGCGTACGGCCCGACGAACGTCGCCGCGATCAAGGCGCTCGATGCGAAGACGCTCGCGAACCTGCCGAACTCGCCGGCCAACGGCAAGAATGCGGTACTGGAGGACATCGGCTTCTGGACCGACCACAGCGACGAGCTCGAACAGCGCTTCGCCGCGTGGGCAACGAAGTAAGCGATCAGGCGTCCTCACGGGTGTCGTGATGCAACCGGCCGCGCGACGCGTCGATCGCGTCGCGCGGCATTCCGCCGGAACGTGCCCGGCCGGAGAGAACTCTTGAATACGATGACGATCGCGCCTTCCTCGCCGTCGACCGCCGCGCTCAAGCGCGAGCTGAAGGCCGCCGAGTCCCGCAAGCGCACGATGGCGCTGCTGCTGATCGCGCCGCTCGCGATTTTCCTGCTGCTGATTTTCGTCGTGCCGATCGGCACGCTGCTCACGCGCGCGGTGCAGAACCCGGAGATCGCGACCGCGTTGCCGAACACGGTCGCCGCGCTGTCGGGCTGGGATCGCAAGACGCCGCCGGCGGATGCGGCCTATGTCGCGCTCGCGGCCGACATGACGAAGGTGGCCGACAGCGAAGCGATGGGTGCGCTCGCACGGCGCCTGAACACCGAGATTCCCGGCTATCGCTCGCTCGTCGCGAAGACGGCGCGCGCGATGCCGCTGAAGGGCGACAATGACGCGGCGCTGACGCCCGCGCAGACGCGCGCGAAATTCATCGATCTCGATGCGCGCTGGGGCGACGTCGCGTACTGGCAGTCGATTGCGAAGAACGGCAGCCAGGTGTCGCCGTTCTATCTGCTCGCCGCGCTCGACCACAAGCAGGACGGCTTCGGCCACATCGTGCAGGCCGACCCCGACCAGTCGATCTACGTCGCGATCTTCGGCCGCACGTTCGTGATCGGCGTGGCCGTCACGGTGTTCGCGCTGCTGCTCGGCTATCCGCTCGCGTACTGGATCTCGACGCTGTCGGAACGGCGCGCGAACCTCGTGATGATCCTCGTGCTGATTCCGTTCTGGACGTCGGTACTCGTGCGCGTCGCCGCATGGATCGTGCTGCTGCAGAGCGAAGGGCTGATCAACACGGCGCTGCTCGGCAGCGGGCTGATCTCGCATCCGCTGACGCTGCTGTTCAATCGCGTCGGCGTGTATATCTCGATGACGCACATCCTGCTGCCGTTCATGATCCTGCCGCTCTACAGCGTGATGAAGTCGATTCCGCCGACCTACCAGCGCGCGGCCGTGTCGCTCGGCAGCCATCCGTTCGCCGCGTTCTGGCGCGTGTACGTGCCGCAGACCTATCCGGGCGTCGGCGCGGGCGCGCTGCTCGTGTTCATCCTCGCGATCGGCTACTACATCACGCCCGCGCTGCTCGGCGGGCCGAACGACCAGATGGTCAGCTACTACGTCGCGTACTTCACGAACGTGACGATCAACTGGGGCATGGCGTGTGCGCTCGGCGGGCTGCTGCTCGCGGCGACGCTCGTGCTGTATGCGGTGTACGGGCGCTTCACGCGCACCAACGTGAGCCTCGGCTGAGCGCCGGGCACAGGGAAACGGGAAGGGGATGCCGACCATGAAACTCGCCAGGCCGCTGTTCGCGCCGCACATGTCGTTCGTCGAGCGCGCGTGGTACGTCGCGCTGCGCGTGCTCGTCGTGCTGACGCTGCTGTACCTGATCCTGCCGGTGCTCGCGATCGTGCCGCTGTCGTTCTCGTCGAGCACGTTCCTCGTCTATCCGATCCCGGGTTTCTCGACGCGCTGGTACGAGAACCTGCTCGCATCGGACGAATGGCGGATGGCCGCGAAAAACAGCTTCATCGTCGCGCCGTCGGCGACCGTCGTCGCGACGGTGCTCGGCACGCTCGCGGCCATCGGCCTGACGAAAGCCGACTTCCGCGGCAAGGGGCTGCTGATGGCCGTGCTGCTGTCGCCGATGATCGTGCCGGTCGTCGTGGTCGGCGTCGGCATGTACCTGTTCTTCGCGCCGCTCGGGCTCGCGAATACCTACACGGGGCTGATCGCCGCGCATGCGGCGCTCGGCGTGCCGTTCGTCGTGACGACGGTGGCCGCGACGCTGCAGGGCTTCAACCATAACCTCGTGCGCGCGAGCCTGTCGCTCGGCGCGAACCCGGTTACGACGTTCTTCCGCGTGACGCTGCCGGTGATCGCGCCGGGCGTGATGTCGGGCGCACTGTTCGCGTTCGCGACGTCGTTCGACGAAGTGGTCGTCACGCTGTTTCTCGCGGGCGCCGACCAGACGACGCTGCCGCGCCAGATGTTCACGGGCATCCGCGAGAACATCAGTCCGACGATCGCTGCGCTCGCCACGATCCTGATCATCTTCTCGACGAGCCTGCTGCTCGCGCTCGAATGGCTGCGCGGCCGCAATGCGCGGCGTGCGGTGTCGTGACCTGGTCGACCTGACGTGATGGCGCGACGGCGTCGCCGGCAGCCGCGGCCGGGCCGGCCCCCGGCGCCGCACGACGACGCTGCGCGCGAGCCCGACGGGCCGCCCGGCAGCCGCCGGATCGTCGATCGTTGTGCACTCAACGATGCCGCGCGCCAGGCACGGCATCCCGCAAGCTTTCGTTTCGCTGACTGACGAAGCGGCCGCCTGCACGTTCGATGCGGCTCTGCAACAATACGGATCGCGGCAACGCGCGCGCCGGTCTTGCCGTCCGGTACGCCCGCCGCCGCACTGCTCAATCCGCGACGCCGCGCGTCGCTCGTCAGCCGAGCCCATCTTGTCCGAATTCGCTTCCCCTGCCGGCGCGCACGAGCCGGCCGTCAACTGGCGTGCGATGTCCGCCGTGCTGCTGGCCGTCGCGCTCGCGACGCTCGACACCGCGATCGCGAACACCGCGCTGCCCGCCATCGCGACCGACCTGCATGCGTCGCCGGCCGCGTCCGTATGGATCATCAACGCGTACCAGCTCGCGATGGTCGCGACGCTGCTGCCGTTCGCGTCGCTCGGCGACATCGTCGGCCACAAGCGCGTGTATGTCGCCGGGCTGGCGGTGTTCACGCTGGCGTCGCTCGGCTGTTCGCTCGCGTCGACACTGCCGATGCTGACGGCCGCGCGCATCGTGCAGGGCTTTGGCGCGAGCGCGATCATGAGCGTCAACGTCGCGCTGATCCGCGGTCTGTTTCCCGCACACCGGCTCGGGCGCGGCGTCGGCTTCAACGCGCTCGTCGTCGGCGTGTCGTTCGCGGTGGGGCCGACGATCGCGTCGCTGATCCTGTCGGTGGCCGCGTGGCCGTGGCTGTTCGCGGTGAACGTGCCGCTCGGCGCGTTCGCGCTCGCGGTGGCGATTCCGTCGCTGCCGCAGACGGCGCGCGGCAAGCATGTATTCGATCCGGTAGCCGCGCTGTTCAACGTGATCACGTTCGCGTCGCTGATTTTCGCGCTCGGCGAATTCGCGCAGCGCGGGCCGCTCTCCGTCGTGTTCGCCGCGGCCGCGGTGGCATTCGCATTCGGCTGGCTGCTGATCCGCCGCCAGGCCGGGCATCCGGCGCCGATGCTGCCGGTCGACCTGTTTCGCCGGCCCGTGTTCACGCTGTCCGCGCTGACCGCCGTCTGCGCGTTCGCCGCGCAGGGGCTCGCGTTCGTGTCGCTGCCGTTCTATTTCGAAACCGTCCTGCATCGCAGTGCGGTCGAGACGGGATTCCTGATGACGCCGTGGTCGGCGATCGTCGCGCTCGCCGCGCCGATCGCGGGGCGGCTGTCGGACCGTTATCCGCCCGGGCTGCTCGGCGCGATCGGCCTCGCGTTGCTGAGTGCGGGGATGGTGTCGCTTGCCGCGCTGCCGGTGTCGCCGGGCGTCGTCGACATCGGCTGGAGAATGATGCTGTGCGGAGCGGGCTTCGGCTTCTTCCAGTCGCCGAACCTGAAAGCGCTGATGTCGAGCGCGCCGCCCGAGCGCAGCGGCGGCGCGAGCGGGATCATCGCGACCGCGCGGCTGATCGGGCAGGCGACGGGTGCGGCGCTGGTTGCGCTGTCGTTCGGGATCGCGGGCCGCCACGGGCCGACGCTTGCGTTGATGCTCGGTGCGGGTTTCGCGGGTGCGGCGAGCGTCGCGAGCGGGCTGCGGCTGTTCGCGCCGTCGCATCGGGCCGGCGCGCCGGTCGTGTCGGAACGCGTGGAGGAGCCGGCGACGGAGTAGCGCGGGGCAGTTACAACCGGCGCGCGGCAAGCCATCGCCGCGCGCCGGTCTTCATGCATCGCTCAGAACCCGCCCGACTTGATCAACTGGTTGAGGTTCGCGATGTTCAGGCTGCCGAAGCCGGTCGTCAGATCCCAGCCGGTGGCCGCCGTATAGCCATACCCCTGATAGCCGTTGTTGCCCGACACGACGTCATAGCGCACGAGCGACGGATGCGACGGAATGTCCGCATAGAAGTTGCCGGCCGGGAAGCCGAGGCCCGTGCCGTTCGCCGCGAGCAGACGCGCCCAGAAGCCCGTGAAAATCGGCGCGGCGAGGCTCGTGCCGCCGATCTGCTGCAACTGGCCGTAGTTGTAGATGTACGCGCCCGTGCTTTGCGCGGCGTCGAACGCGACGTCCGGCAACCGGCGATTGCTGCCCGACTGCCACGACGGCGCGGGCAGAATCGTGCTGACGCCGCCGCCCGTCGCCCACAGCTTGCCGTTCGAATCGAGCCCTTCGTTCCACACCGTCTCGTTCGAGAACGCACCCGCCGACGTCGTGTAGAGCGTCGTGCCGCCGATCGCGAGCACGTGCGGCGACGAAGCTGGCCACGACACCGTGTAGTTCGAGCCGTCCGGATAGCCGCGGTTGTTGCACTCGTACACGCCTTCGTCGCCCGACGATACCGAGAACGTCTGGCCCTGCGCGGCGGCCGTCGTGAAGATCTGCTCCTCGGCGTCGAGCGTGCCGTCCGCGTCCGCATCGGTTTCGCACCAGCCGAGCGACACGTTGATCACCTTCGCGGTGTTGTCCGACACCGCGCGGTTGAACGCCTGCGTGAGGCCCGTGTTGCCGGCGGCGTTCAGGTCCGCCATGTAGAACACCAGCTTGCCGACCTGGCCGCCGGCCGAGCCGACGATCGACTGGCTGTCGAGATCCCATTCGCCCTGGCCGTCCTGGTCGTCGGAGTAGCTGCCGCCCGTGCCATTGGTCTTGACGGTCTGCGTGGAGACCGTGCCGTAGCCATTGCTCGACGTGAACTGCTTCAGGTCCTGCAGCGTCTGCGACACGCCGCCGATCGTGACGATGCCGACGGTCACGCCGGCCGCGGTCGGCACGCCGGTCGCGTTGTAGAGGCCCGGGAATTCCTTCGGATAGTGGCCCGTCGCCGTGCCGGCCGCGAGCGCCTGCGGCTTCGCCACGTTGCCGATGCGCAGCATCGGCCGTGCACGCGCGACACTTTGCAGCCCGAGCACCGAGCCGACCACGTCGCCGAGCGCGCGCGGCACTTGCGCGGTCGACGTGTTGGCGAACCCCGAGCGGCCCGCGTACTCGAAGTGCACGAGCGACGTGTTGAACGCGGCCTTCACCGTGCCGGCCGTGCCGCTGGCGGAGATCAGCAGCCGGTTCGGCGCGACCTCGACATTCGTGAAGCCGCTCTTGTGCAGATAGTCGACGACCGACTTCACCTGCGCATCGGTCGGCGCGTAGTTCGCGAGGAACTGCTCGTGCGTCAGGTACTGGCGGTAATGCGCGCTGCCGGGCCGGTTCACGTCGCGCGCCAGTTGCTTGAGCTGAGCGGCGTTGCGCAGCTTCAGGCTGACGACGACGTTGGTCGTTTCACCGGCCGCCAGTTCGAGCGACGGCGCCGCACTGCGCGCCATCAACTGCGGGCCGGTCAGAAAGGCCTTCGTATGGGTATCGACCCAATCCGTCGCTGCGTGCGCCGCGGCGGCGGCAAACACGAGCGGTGCCACGCACGCCAGGCGGCGGGGCGACGGAAGGGGAAGGGCAAACCAGGCGTTCCTTTTCATCGGGAGTCCTTTTTTAGGAGAGGCGACGTTACTGGAACCCCCGGCCCTTGTGGGGCCGCGAGCGGTGACGAGCGTAGGGCGTCGATGCCGTTCGGGTAGCTGCCATTTTCCATAGCTGTCAGTTCTGACAACGGGGGGCATCACTGCACGCGTGGCGTCGTGCGCGACGGTAATGGCGGAGCCGGTGAGCGGAACCGGTTCGCGGCACGGCGGCGCGACAATGCGCGTCGCTCGCACGCACGAGTCGTTCGTTGCAGCATCGGAATGTGAGCGGGCGTGGAAGGAAGCGCCGCGTGGATGCACGGCGTTTGCGTGTCAATGGCGGCGCGCCGTATCGCACTATGTGGTCATTGGAAGCGACTCGTCAGGAACCGCTTCGCGCGGGCACAACAACGGGGCAGGCGGACCCCGAACGTTTCCCGAACTGTGGAACAGCGCATCGGCCAGTCTTGCAGGCCGCTTTCGGATCGCGCGTCGCCATCGCGGATTAGAGGAAATGCTCGAATCGGGCGTGGACGAGAGCCGGTGTGACGAACCCGCCGGTCGCGCGGGATCGAGCCATGTCATTCATGAAATCCCGCCTTGACGCGCGCCGATCAGCGGATATCCTTCAATACATAACCCGTTGGTTATGGATTTTGGACGACATGCAAAAAGCTCAGGACACGCTTTTCAGGACACTCGCCGATCCCACGCGCCGCGCGCTTTTCGAGCGGCTCTGCGCGGAGGGCGAGCTGACGGTTGCCGCGCTGACCGCCCATGCGGGCGTGTCGCAGCCGGCCGTGTCGAAGCATCTCGGCGTACTGAAGCAGGCCGGGCTCGTGAACGACCGTCACGAAGGCCGGCAGACGCATTACAGCGCGCAGCCGCAAGCGCTGGCCCCGTTGATCGACTGGACGAGCCAGATGGCAGGCTTCTGGCAGCGCCGGTTCGATGCCCTCGAAGATCTGCTCAAAAGGATGGATCAGTAATGAACCAAGCCACTACCGAAACGCGCTCCGTCGTCGTTGACCGGGAACTGCCCCATTCGCCGGAGAAGATCTGGCGCGCGCTCACGCAACCGCACCTGATCGAGGCGTGGCTGATGAAGAGCGACTTCGAGCCCGTCGCGGGCCGTGCGTTCAGTTTCCGGGCGGACTGGGGCTCGGTCGACTGCACGGTCCTCGCGATCGAGCCGCACCGTACGCTGTCCTATACGTGGGCGGCGCACGGCCTCGAAAGCGTCGTCACGTGGACGCTCACGCCGACGCCGGCCGGCACGCACCTGCGTATGGAACAGGTCGGCTTCCGCCCCGACCAGGAGCAGGCGTACCGCGGCGCGCAGTATGGTTGGGTACGGTTCTTCGAATCGCTCGAACAGGTGTTGTCGCGTCCTGACACGCAAACGAAGGCCCGCGCATGAGTGCAACGGAGCTGCAACCGTCCGAGCGCATCGACGCACTGATCGCCGGCATCACCGACTGGCGCGGCAAGACGTTCGCCGAGCTTCGCCAGACGATCCTCGCGACGGACGAAGGCATCGTCGAGGAATGGAAGTGGATGGGCAGCCCCGTGTGGTCGTGCGACGGGATGATCGCGGTCGCGAACGCGCACAAGGGCAAGGTGAAGCTCACGTTCATGCACGGGGCGAAACTGTCCGATCCCGACCAGCTGTTCAACGACGGTCTCGAAGGCAATGCGCGGCGCGCGATCGATTTCTTCGAAGGCGACAAGATCGACAAGCGGGCGTTGAAGCACCTCGTGCGCGCGGCGATCGAATACAACCGCACGCATCTGAAGAAGAACGCGCGATCTGGTTCTTCCGCAGGCGCGAAGGCACGAAGTAGCAAGGCGGCGTGACGCGCGAGCCGCATACCGGCGGGTGACGTTCGGCGAAAGCGGGGCGCCGCCGTGCGATCGTCGCTACGACGCCCGCCGGCGCACAGGCGAAAAAAAGCCCGACACGAAGTCGGGCATCCAAATCGGCCGCAACCGCCCGCGAGGCGGCTGCGGCACCTGCAACGGCCGCGCGCTTACGCTGCGAGCAGCGAGCGCAGCACGAACGGCAGGATCCCGCCGTGCTTGTAGTAATCGACTTCGATCGGCGTATCGATGCGCAGCAGCACCGGCACACGCTGCGTTTCGCCGTTCTTGCGGTGAATCACGAGCGTGACGTCCTGCTGCGGCTTGAAGTCGTCGCCGAGGCCTTCGATGTCGTACGTCTCTTCGCCGGTGATGCCGAGCGACTGCACGCTGTCCGCGCCCTTGAACTGCAGCGGCAGCACGCCCATGCCGACCAGGTTCGAGCGGTGGATCCGCTCGAAGCTGCGTGCGATCACGGCCTTCACGCCGAGCAGTTGCGTGCCCTTCGCGGCCCAGTCGCGCGACGAGCCCGTGCCGTACTCTTCGCCCGCGAACACGACGGTCGGCGTGCCGGCGGCGACGTACTGCATCGCCGCATCGTAGATCGACTGCTGTTCGCCGCTCGGCTGGTGGATCGTCAGGCCGCCTTCGACGCGCGTGCCGTCCGCCTTCGCCGGGATCATCAGGTTCTTGATCCGGACGTTCGCGAACGTGCCGCGCATCATCACGTCGTGGTTGCCGCGGCGCGAGCCGTAGCTGTTGAAGTCGGCCTTCTGCACGCCGTTTTCCTTCAGCCACTTGCCTGCCGGCGAGTCTTCCTTGATCGAGCCTGCCGGGCTGATGTGGTCGGTCGTGACCGAATCGCCGAAGATGCCCAGCGCGCGCGCGCCCTTGACGGTCGGGATCGACGCAGCCGGCTCCATCGAGAAGTCGTTGCCGAAGAACGGCGGCTCGGCGATGTAGGTCGACTTCGGCCAGTCGTAGACCTCGCCCGTCTCACCCTCGATCTTGCTCCAGAGGTCGCCCTTCTTGGTCAGCTTCGAGTAGTTGTCCTCGAACTTCTTCGGATCGAGCGCGAACTTGAGCAGCGCGTGGATTTCATCGCTCGTCGGCCAGATGTCGCCGAGGTAGATGTCGCGGCCGCCCTTGCCCTTGCCGACCGGCTCGGTCATCAGGTCGCGCGTGATGTTGCCGGCGATCGCGTACGCGACGACGAGCGGCGGCGACGCGAGGAAGTTCGCGCGGATGTTCGGGTGGATACGCGCTTCGAAGTTACGGTTGCCCGACAGCACGGCCGCCGCGACGATGTCGTTCTTCGTGATCGCTTCGTTCAGTTCCGGCGTCAGGTCGCCCGCGTTGCCGATACAGGTCGTGCAGCCGTACGCCGCGACTTCGAAGCCGAGCTTCGACAGGTAGGGCAGCAGGCCCGTCTTCGTCAGGTACTCGGTGACGATGCGCGATCCCGGCGCGAGCGAGGTCTTGATCTTCGGGTCGACCGTGAGGCCGGCCTCGACCGCCTTCTTCGCGAGCAGGCCGGCGGCCAGCAGCACGCTCGGGTTCGACGTGTTCGTGCACGACGTGATCGCGGCGATCAGGATGTCGCCGTTCTTCACGTCGACGCCGTTGCTCGTCGTGTACTGCGTGCCCAGGTCGTCCGCCTTCTTCGCGAAACCGTTTTCCGCGACCGGCTTCGAGAACAGGTCGGTGAACGTCGACTTGACGTGGCCGATCTCGATGCGGTCCTGCGGGCGCTTCGGGCCGGCCAGCGACGGCGCGACCGTCGTCAGATCCAGCGTCACGACCTTCGTGTAGTCGATGTCGCCGGCGTTCGGGATGCCGAACAGGTTCTGCGCCTTGAAGTAGTTTTCGAACGCGGCGATTTCGGCCTTCGTGCGGCCCGTGCCTTCGAAGTAGTCGATCGTCTTTTCGTCGACCGGGAAGAAGCCCATCGTCGCGCCGTATTCCGGCGCCATGTTGCCGATCGTCGCGCGGTCCGGCAGCGACAGCGAGCGCGTGCCTTCGCCGAAGAACTCGACGAACTTGCCGACGACCTTCTCCTTGCGCAGCATTTCGGTGATCGTCAGCACCAGGTCGGTGGCCGTCACGCCCTCGCGCAGCTTGCCCTTCAGCTCGACGCCGACGACGTCCGGCGTCAGGAAGTACACCGGCTGGCCGAGCATGCCGGCTTCCGCCTCGATGCCGCCCACGCCCCAGCCGACCACGCCGATGCCGTTGATCATCGTCGTGTGGCTGTCCGTGCCGACGAGGGTGTCCGGATAGTACACGGTGTCGGCGCCGTCGGACTTCTTGTGGACGCCGCGCGCCAGATACTCGAGGTTCACCTGGTGGACGATGCCCACGCCCGGCGGCACGACCTTGAACGTGTCGAACGCCTGCATGCCCCACTTCATGAACTGGTAGCGCTCGTTGTTGCGCTGGAATTCCAGCTTCATGTTCAGGTCGAGCGCGTCCTTCTGGCGGAAGTAGTCGATCTGGACCGAGTGGTCGACGACGAGATCGACCGGGACCAGCGGTTCGATCTTCTTCGGGTTCTTGCCCGTGCGCTCGGCGACGCCGCGCATGGCCGCGATGTCGGCGAGCAGCGGCACGCCCGTGAAATCCTGCAGCACGACGCGCGACACGACGAACGGAATCTCGTCGACGCGCTTCGCGGTCGGCTTCCAGTTCGCGAGCTGCTCGATGTGCTCTTCGGTGATTTTCTTGCCGTCGTAGTTGCGCAGCACGGACTCGAGCACGATGCGGATCGACACCGGCAGGCGTTCGATCTTCGTCTTCAGTTCCTTGCCGAGCTGCGGCAGCGAGTAGAACTTGCCTTTGCCGGAACCGCTGTCGAATTCCTTGAGGGTCTTGTGGAGATTGTGGGCCATGGTGATTTTCCTGGGTTTAAGGCTAGGAAACAAAGAGTCCTGTAGATGACCAGGGGGCTGTTTGCGGATGAAACGGACATGCGTTGCCCCGAGAAAGGCCGCTCGCAAGGAGCGTGACGCAGCGAGCGGCCTTTCTCGGGGCAACCCCAAATTTAAAATTTATTCCACGGGAATGCCCCAAATCGGCCGCATGACGGCGTCGTTCGTCGCTTGTTTGGCACGGCCAAACGGCGCTCCTCACTTCTTGTCCTGCGACCGATTTGGGGCATTCGCATGTCCGTTTCATCCGCAAACAGCCCCCTATATCACATACAAGTCGACGTACTCATCGACCGGCATCGCTTCGAGCTTTGCCTGGTCCAGCGACACGTCGAGAATCGCTTGTTGCTGCTTGGCCGGGAAACGGCGGGCAAGGTTGGTCCGGAACTTCTCGACCAGGAGCGGGACGCCTTCGGCACGGCGCCGCCGATGGCCGAGCGGATACTCGACCGCCACTTCGGCAAGCTTCGATCCGTCCGTGAACTCGACCGTCAGCGCATTCGCGATCGATCGCTTGTCCGGATCGTGGTAATCCTGCGTGAACTGCGGATCCTCGACGCACACGGTTTTCGCGCGCAGCGCGTCGATGCGCGGGTCCGCCGCGGCCGCGTCTTCGTAGTCGGCCGCGGTCAGCCGGCCGAACAGCAGCGGCACGGCGACCATGTACTGGATGCAGTGGTCGCGGTCGGCCGGATTGGCGAGCGGGCCCTGCTTGTCGATGATGCGGAGCGCGGCCGCGTGCGTGCGGATCGTGATCCGGCCGATGTCGTCGGCCGTGCGGCCCGCCGCGGCGAGCTGCGCGTGCAGCTGCAGCGCGGCCTCGGCGGCCGTCTGCGCATGGAATTCGGCGGGGAACGCGATCTTGAACAGCACGTTTTCCATCACGTACGTGCCGTACGGGCGCTGGAAGCGGAACGGCTTGCCGTCGAACAGCACGTCGTAGAAGCCCCACGTCCTGGCGGTGAGCGCCGACGGATAGCCCATTTCACCCGTTTTCGCGATCAGCGCGAGGCGCACCGCGCGGGACGTCGCGTCGCCGGCCGCCCAGGATTTGCGCGAACCGGTGTTCGGCGCATGGCGGTAGGTCCGCAGCGCGTGGCCGTCAATGAATGCGTTGGACACCGCGTTGATCAGCTCGTCGCGCGTGAGCCCGAGCAGGCGCCCGACGACGGCCGTCGATGCGACCTTCACGAGCAGCACATGGTCGAGCCCGACCGCGTTGAATGAATTCTCGAGGGCGAGGCAGCCCTGGATCTCGTGGGCCTGGATCATCGCGACCAGCACGTCGCGCATCGCGAGCGGCTTGCGGCCGGCCGCGCGGGCCGTGCGGGAGAGCCAGTCGGCCGTCGCCAGGATCCCGCCGAGGTTGTCGGACGGATGACCCCATTCGGCGGCGAGCCAGGTGTCGTTGAAGTCCAGCCAGCGGATCATCGCGCCGATGCCGAACGCGGCCTGGACGGGATCGAGCTGGAAGGACGTGCCGGGCACCTTCGCGCCGTTCGGCACGATCGTGCCGGGCACGACGGGGCCGAGCAGCTTGGTGCAGGCAGGGTAGGACAGCGCCTCGAGTCCGCATCCGAGCGTGTCGATCAGGCAATGACGCGCCGTCTCCAGCGCGAGCGCGCTGTCGAGGCCGGTGTTCAGCACGTAGTCGACGATGTCGACGAGTACCGAATCCGGCGCGGGGCGGACGTTGGAGACCGGGGCGGACATCGAGGGGCCGGAGGGAACGCGCTTAGTTCGTTGCCGGCTTCAGCTCGTTCGACTGCGTCGGTGCTGCCGTGCCTTGCGCCATTTCCGGCGTCACGCATTCGTCCGCGAGGCGCTCGCCGCCGTTGGCGTCGGAGAACAGCATCGCCTTGGTCGGGATCACGACCAGCTTGAAGCCTGCGGCCGGATCGTAGAACGTGTCGGCGCCCGTCGTCGTGGCTTGACGCGGCAGCTTGTAGTTCTTCTTCGCCCAGTGAACCGTGACGACCTGGTCGCGCTTCATGTCGCCGGCGAGGTCGAACGACAGACCTTCCTTACAGGACCACTTGACCGCGCCGTCCGGTACCGGATCGACCTTGGCGGCCGCGCGTGCCTGCGCCTTCTTGCTGCGCGGGATGATGCGCTTGGCCGGTGCCGGGCGCTTGGCCGTGGCCTTCTTCGCGGTCGTGGTGGCCGTACCCTGGGCAAACGCGCTCGGAGCCGACACCAGCATCGTGGCGGACAAGGCGCCGATGGCGGTAGCGATCAGGAGTTTCTTCATGGAGTCAGAACCTTTCGATAATCAGTTGACAAGGGCCGGCAATCGAAACTGCCGGCCGGTTTGAAACTGCACGCGCCCCGAAAGCGCGCAGCGGCCGCTATTTTCACCTATTTGGCCGCGCGTATATCAGGTTTTCGGGCTCCGTTACGTTTTTTGTCGTTTCGCAAACGTCTGTCCGGTTGGCGAAACGTCGAATGCATGAAACGCGTGTATCGACGGGCGGCGCGCGCTCACGGCGCGACGTCCGCGGCGGCCGGGCCGAACAGCGGCGCAGCCTCGTCCGGTACGGGCTGGCCGGTGGCCCGCGCACGGCGCAGCACCGACCAGTAATACCGATAACTCGCGCGATCGTGCAGCGTATCGCCGTGGCGCGTCGGGCCCCAGTCGGCGGCCTGCGCGGCCAGCAGGATCTCGGCGGCCAGCGTGACTTCGTCGGCGCGCGGCGCGAACGCGTCGACGATCGGGCGGATCTGCGCCGGGTGGATGCTCCACATTCGCGTGAACGCGAATTCGTCGCGCGCGCGGCGGGCGTCGCCGGCGACGACGCTCATGTCGCGCACTTCCGTGGTCACGTTGTGCGACGGCGTCTTGCCGTGCGCGTGACAGGCCGCGGCGATTTCCAGCTTCGCGCGGCGCACGAGCGGGTGATCGAACTGGCCGGGCGAGCGCATCGCGGAATCGGGAATCGCGCCGTGGTGCGCGGAGACGAAATCCATCAGCCCGAAGCTCAGCGTGCCGACCGTCGGCAGCGCGGCGAGGGCGGCCGCCTGCGCGAGCGCGCCGTGCGTCTCGATCAGCACGTCGGCCGGGATCGGCTGCGCGATGCCGAACTCGCGGCGCGTGCCTTCGATGAACGCGGTCATTTCGGCCGCGTCGGCGGCGCTCGCGATCTTCGGCAGCGTGATGTAGGCGGGTGCGCGCGACGCACGCAGCACGATGCGCACGTCGTCGCGCCAGTGCGGGTGGGAAAAGTCGTGGATGCGGACGCCGACGCGGCCGAAGCGGTTCTCGGCGCTGCCGAGCAAGTCGGCGACGAGCGCCGCGTGCGCGGCTTCCTGGCCGACGGCCGCGCCGTCCTCGCAGTCGAGCGTGAGGTCGAACACGGGACCCAGCTCGGCCTGCAGCGCGAGCGACTTGCGCATCAGCTTCTCGCTGCCCGCGTAGTGATCGCAGCAGGGCAGGATCGCGGGCGGGGACGCCCCGTCGTACAGCACTTGTGCAGGAGTGAGCGCGGCCATGTCTTCTACGTGAGGGAAGCGGGTCAACGTGGCGGAAATCGGATTCGGGCAGGCTCTGGGCCGGTGCGCGGCGCGGCGCGGGCGGCAAAACGTGCGCGAATCGGATCGGCGGGCCGGGCCGGCGGCGTGCCGGCCCGTGCCGAAGCCGGGCGCCGCGAAGGCTGCCCGGCACGATGCGTGATGCTTAGTTCTTCAGCAGGTGGGCGACGCCATCGCGCTCTTCGAGCAGCTCGGCCAGCGTGCCGTCCATCTTCTCGCGCGAGAACGCGTCGATTTCCAGGCCTTCGACGCGCTTGTATTCGCCGTTTTCGCAGGTGACCGGCACGCCGTAGATGATGTCTTCGGGGATGCCGTACGAGCCGTCCGACGGGATGCCCATCGTGACCCACTTGCCGTTCGTGCCGAGCACCCAGTCACGCACGTGGTCGATCGCCGCGTTGGCTGCCGACGCCGCCGACGACAGGCCGCGCGCTTCGATGATCGCCGCGCCGCGCTTGCCGACGGTCGGGATGAACGTGTCGCGGTTCCACACGTCGTCGTTGATCAGCTTCAGCAGCGATTCGCCTTCGGCGGTCGCGAAGCGGAAGTCCGGGTACATCGTCGGCGAGTGGTTGCCCCACACGGCGAGCTTCTCGATCGACGCGACCGGCTTGCCCGACTTGGCGGCGAGCTGCGACAGCGCGCGGTTGTGGTCGAGGCGCAGCATGGCCGTGAAGTTCTTCTTCGGCAGATCCGGCGCCGACTTCATCGCGATGTACGCGTTCGTGTTCGCCGGGTTGCCGACGACCAGCACCTTCACGTCGCGGCTCGCGACTTCGTTCAGCGCGGCGCCCTGAACCGTGAAGATTTCGGCGTTCGCCGACAGCAGGTCCTTGCGCTCCATGCCCTTCGAGCGCGGACGCGCACCGACCAGCAGCGCGACGTCTGCATCCTTGAATGCGACCTTCGGATCGTCGGTGATCACGACGCCTGCGAGCAGCGGGAACGCGCAATCGTCGAGTTCCATCACGACGCCCTTGACGGCGCCTTGGGCTTGCGGGAGGTCGAGCAGTTGCAGGATGACCGGCTGGTCCTTGCCGAGCAGGTCGCCGTTCGCGATGCGGAACAGCAGGGAGTAAGCGATTTGACCTGCGGCGCCGGTGACGGCAACGCGCTTTGCGGGCTTAGCCATTGAAAATCTCCAGGACGGGTGAAGCGTTGGACGCGAGCGAAAACGCCATTCTATGCGCGTTGTGCGTAGCGTTGCATTGAAGCAGGGCGGAGGACTCGCGATGGCAGACGCAGTGAACCTGGAGACGGCCGTGGCACGTAGCCGGGGACGCGCTGTTGCACCCGCGAACCCTTGCTCGACCGGGAGTGTAGGAGCCGTCACGCGCAAAGTCAAACGGTATCATATGTCTTATATAAGACAGATGTTTTGCGGAAATTGAGTGGACGAAAAAGTGCGGTTTGTGATGAAATGCGCGCCATGACATCGAACCAGGCGAACACCGCGAATCAAACCGGCGCAGGCGGCCCAGGGCAGCCGGGCGCGGGCGATCCCGCAGCCTCGCCCGCGGCGTCCGCGTCGCCGACGTTCAGCCCGTTATACCAGCAGATCAAGTCATTGATCACGCAAAGTCTCGAATCCGGCGAATGGAAGCCGGGCGAGATCATTCCCAGCGAAGTGGAGCTCGCGGCCCGCTACAAGGTCAGCCAGGGCACCGTGCGCAAGGCGATCGACGAGCTGGCCGCCGAAAACCTCGTGGTCCGGCGGCAGGGCAAGGGCACTTTTGTTGCAACGCACAACGAAGATCGCGCGCAATTCCGCTTTCTGCGTCTGCTGGCCGACGACGGCGCCGAGCACCCGCACGTGAGCCGCCTGCTCGAATGCCGGCGCCTGCGCGCGCCGGCCGAGATCGCGCGGCAGCTCGACCTGAAGCCCGCCGATCCGGTCGTGCAGGTGCGCCGCCTGCTGGAATTCGACAGCGAAGTGACGGTGCTCGACGAGATCTGGCTGCCGGGCGCGATGTTCCGCGGGCTGACGTTCGAGCGGCTGAGCGAGTACAAGGGGCCGCTCTACGCGATGTTCGAGACGGAGTTCGGGACGCGGATGATCCGCGCGACGGAGAAGATCCGTGCGGTCGCGGCGGATCCGGCGGTGGCCGACCTGCTGCACGTGCCGGCGGGCTTCCCGCTGCTGTCGGTCGAGCGCGTGTCCTATACGTATGGGGACCGGCCGGTGGAAGTGCGTCGCGGCTGGTATGTCACAACCGGGTACTACTATCAGAATGACTTGAGCTGACGACGTTCGGTTCAGCCGCGTGCATTCGCGTTTCCCACGCTCGCGAAGCACGTTTCGGGCCGCCTTTGTTCGTGTTCGCGCAATGATCCAGAGCAGACTTTCGCTGCAGCGCGATATAAAAAGGCGCTAAAATCGCGGATTAGTGTGACAACATAGTAGGGGTCTAGCATGACTGACGCAGTAAGAAAGCCGAGGCCGGAATACCGGAACATCGGAATCGGCGACATCACGTTGAAATATCGCATGCCCCTGGCGGCGATATTGTCGATTCTCCATCGTATCAGCGGCGCGCTGCTGTTCCTGTTCCTGCCGTTCCTGCTGTTCCTCTTCGACCAGAGCCTTACCTCCGAGCTCAGCTTCGAAGTCTTCAAGGCTTTCCTCTCCAACATCGTCGTCAAGCTGATCGTCCTCGCGTTGTCGTGGGCCTTCTTCCACCATTTCTGCGCCGGCATTCGCCACCTGCTGATGGACGTCAACCATGACGCCGTCACGAAGGAAGGCGGCAAGCGGACGGCCGTCGTCGTCTTTGTCGTCTCGATCGCGCTGACGATCGCCATGGCACTCAAACTGTTCGGAGCATTCTAAGAAAATGGCAGCCAACAACCGAATCGGCTCGAAGCGCCTCGTCGTCGGCGCTCACTACGGCCTGCGCGACTGGCTCGCGCAGCGCGTCACCGCCACGATCATGGCGGTCTACACGGTCATTCTGCTCGTCCTGTTCTTCGGCGCGCACGATTTTTCGTACGAAGGCTGGGCATCGATCTTCGCCGCGCAATGGATGAAGCTCGCGACCTTCGTGATGCTGCTTTCCCTCTTCTACCACGCATGGGTCGGCGTGCGCGACATCTGGATGGACTACGTGAAGCCCGTCGGTGTGCGCCTGCTGCTGCAATCGCTGACCATCGTCTGGCTGCTCGCATGTGCGGGCTACGCCGCGCAGATTCTCTGGAGAGTGTAAAGAATGGCTGCAATCAAAACTTCCCTCCCGCGCCGCAAGTTCGACGTCGTGATCGTCGGCGCAGGCGGCTCCGGCTTGCGCGCAGCGCTGCAACTGTCGCGCGCGGGCCTGTCGGTCGGCGTGCTGTCGAAGGTGTTCCCGACGCGTTCGCACACGGTGGCCGCGCAAGGCGGTATCGGCGCGTCGCTCGGCAACATGAGCGAAGACAACTGGCACTTCCACTTCTACGACACGATCAAGGGCTCCGACTGGCTCGGCGACCAGGACGCGATCGAGTTCATGTGCCGTGAAGCGCCGAACGTCGTGTACGAACTCGAACACTTCGGCATGCCGTTCGACCGCAACGCGGACGGCACGATCTACCAGCGCCCGTTCGGCGGCCACACCGCGAACTACGGCGAGAAGCCGGTCCAGCGCGCTTGCGCGGCCGCCGACCGTACCGGTCACGCGCTGCTGCACACGCTGTACCAGCAGAACGTCGAGGCGAAGACGCAGTTCTTCGTCGAATGGATGGCGCTCGACCTGATCCGCGACGCGGACGGCGACGTGCTCGGCGTGACGGCCCTCGAGATGGAGACGGGCGACGTCTACATCATGGAAGGCAAGACGACGCTGTTCGCGACGGGCGGCGCAGGCCGGATCTTCGCGGCGTCGACGAACGCGTTCATCAACACCGGCGACGGCCTCGGCATGGCGGCCCGCTCGGGCGTCGCGCTGCAGGACATGGAGTTCTGGCAGTTCCACCCGACCGGCGTGGCCGGCGCGGGCGTGCTGATCACCGAAGGCGTGCGCGGCGAAGGCGGTATCCTGCGCAACGCGAACGGCGAGCGCTTCATGGAGCGCTACGCGCCGACGCTGAAGGATCTGGCGCCGCGCGATTTCGTGTCGCGTTCGATGGACCAGGAAATCAAGGAAGGTCGCGGCGTCGGTCCGAACAAGGATCACGTGCTGCTCGACCTGTCGCACATCGGCGCCGAGACGATCATGAAGCGTCTGCCGTCGATCCGCGAAATCGCGCTGAAGTTCGCGAACGTCGACGCGATCAAGGAACCGATCCCGGTCGTCCCGACGATCCACTACCAGATGGGCGGTATCCCGACCAACATCCACGGTCAGGTCGTCGGCACGTCGCGCGATCACAAGGAACCGATTAACGGCTTCTACGCAGTGGGCGAATGCTCATGCGTGTCGGTGCACGGTGCGAACCGTCTCGGCACGAACTCGCTGCTGGACCTCGTGGTGTTCGGCCGTGCGGCCGGCAACCACATCGTTCAGCACGTGAAGAACCAGAAGGAACACAAGCCGCTGCCGGCCGATGCGGGCGAGTTCTCGCTGGCGCGCCTGAACAAGCTCGACACGTCGAGCTCGGGCGAGTACACGCAGGACGTTGCGAACGACATCCGCGCAACGATGCAGAAGCACGCAGGCGTGTTCCGCACGTCGGCGCTGCTGAAGGAAGGCGTCGACCAGATGGCCGGCCTGAAGGCGCGCGTGGAAAACATCCACCTGAAGGACAAGTCGAAGGTGTTCAACACCGCGCGCGTCGAAGCGCTCGAGCTGGAGAACCTGATCGAAGTGGCCCGCGCGACGATGGTGTCGGCGGAAGCGCGCAAGGAAAGCCGCGGCGCACACGCGCACAGCGACTACGAACACCGCGACGACGACAACTGGCTGCGTCACACGCTGTGGTACAGCGAAGGCGATCGCCTCGACTACAAGCCGGTTCAAATGAAGCCGCTGACGGTCGAATCCGTGCCGCCGAAGCCGCGCACGTTCTAAGCCGAGTCAAAGGAATCCGAAATGGCAAAACGCATTTTTGAAGTCTACCGCTACGATCCGGACAAGGACGCAGCGCCGCGCATGCAGACGTACGAGCTCGATATCCAGCATGAGCGCATGCTGCTCGACGCGCTGGTCAAGCTGAAGGCCCTGGACGAGACGCTGTCGTTCCGCCGTTCGTGCCGCGAAGGCGTGTGCGGTTCGGACGCGATGAACATCAACGGCAAGAACGGTCTCGCGTGCCTGACGAACCTGAACGACCTGCCGCAGAAGGTCGTGCTGCGTCCGCTGCCGGGCCTGCCCGTCGTGCGCGACCTGATCGTCGACATGACGCACTTCTTCAACCAGTACCACTCGATCAAGCCGTACCTGATCAACGACGCGCCGCCGCCGGAGAAGGAACGCCTCCAGTCGCCGGAAGAGCGCGACGAGCTCGACGGCGTGTACGAGTGCATTCTGTGCGCGAGCTGCTCGACGTCGTGCCCGAGCTTCTGGTGGAACCCGGACAAGTTCGTCGGCCCGGCCGGCCTGCTGCAGGCTTACCGCTTCATCGCGGACAGCCGCGACACCGCCACCGGCGAGCGCCTCGACAATCTGGAAGACCCGTACCGTCTGTTCCGTTGCCACACGATCATGAACTGCGTCGACGTTTGCCCGAAGGGCCTGAACCCGACGAAGGCGATCGGCAAGATCAAGGAACTGATGGTTCGCCGCGCGGTATAAATTTTAATGAGCGACGATTCGCATCAATCCGACCCGCACCGCCGCGCGCGCCTGCGCTGGCGCGCGCGGCGGGGTCTGCTGGAGAACGACATCGTATTCGAGCGTTTCTTCAGCCGATACGAGCATGACCTCACCGATGCAGACGTAGGCGCGTTGTCGCGCCTGCTCGATCTGAGCGACAACGACCTGATGGACTTGCTCCTCGCGCGCAAGGAACCAGAGGGCGACCTAGACAGCCCGGAGATTCACCGGCTGTTGGAGATGCTGCGCAACGTGTAACGCCAACATGTAACACGCTGTGCCCGTTATCGAATCCCGTTTCTTTATTTCGATTGAGGATGTGCCATGACTCCGTCTGATGTTAAAGCCACGCTATCGTTCAGCGACAACTCGCCGAGCGTCGAAATGCCGATCTACAAGGGCACGATGGGCCCGGACGTAATCGACATCCGCAAGCTGTACGGCCAGACCGGCAAGTTCACGTACGACCCGGGCTTCATGTCGACGGCAGCTTGTAATTCGGCGATCACGTACATCGACGGCGACAAGGGCGAGCTGCTGTACCGCGGTTACCCGATCGACAACCTCGCGCAAAACGCCGACTTCCTCGAAAGCTGCTACCTGCTGCTGAAGGGCGAACTGCCGAACGCGGCGCAGAAGAAGGAGTTCGTCGACACCGTCACCAAGCATACGATGGTGCACGAGCAGATGCACTTCTTCTTCCGCGGCTTCCGTCGCGACGCGCACCCGATGGCGGTGCTGGTCGCGGCCGTCGGCGCGCTGTCGGCGTTCTATCACGACTCGCTCGACATCAACGACCCGCGTCACCGCGAAGTGTCGGCGATCCGCATGATCGCGAAGCTGCCGACGCTCGTCGCGATGGCGTACAAGTTCAGCATCGGTCAGCCGTTCGTCTATCCGAAGAACGAACTGTCGTACAGCGCGAACTTCATGCACATGATGTTCTCGAACCCGTGCGAAGAGTACAAGGTCAACGACGTGCTGGTCCGCGCACTCGACCGCATCCTGATCCTGCACGCCGATCACGAGCAGAACGCATCGACGTCGACGGTTCGCCTGGCCGGCTCGTCGGGCGCGAACCCGTTCGCGTGTATCGCGGCCGGTATCGCGTGTCTGTGGGGCCCGGCGCACGGTGGTGCGAACGAAGCCGCGCTGAACATGCTCGAGCAGATCGGTTCGCCGGACAACATCCCCGAATTCATCAAGCAGGTGAAGGACAAGAATTCGGGCGTGAAGCTGATGGGCTTCGGTCACCGCGTGTACAAGAACTACGACCCGCGCGCGAAGCTGATGCGCGAAACCTGCTACGAAGTGCTGAACGAACTGGGCCTGCACGACGACCCGCTGTTCAAGCTCGCGATGCAGCTCGAGAAGATCGCGCTGGAAGACGAATACTTCGTGTCGCGCAAGCTGTACCCGAACGTCGACTTCTACTCGGGTATCGTTCAGCGCGCGCTGGGCATCCCGACGTCGATGTTCACGTGTATCTTCGCGATGGCACGTACGGTCGGCTGGATCGCACAGTGGAACGAAATGATTGCCGATCCGGAACAGAAGATCGGCCGTCCGCGTCAGCTGTTCATCGGCGACACGCCGCGCGAAGCGAAGCCGCTCAACGCACGTTAAACCGTGCGCGGCGCGAACGGTCGTCAGGCCGCTCGCGTCCGGCAATCGCAACGCCACGACACCCCGGTGGGTCATCCCGCCGGGGTGTTTTCATTTGTGCGGCCGACGCTGGCGCGAGGTAAGCGCTCGATGCACACCGTCCGTTCATGAGCGTGCGGCACGGGCAATCTGATTCCCATCAGATGTGCAATGGGATTGATATCCTCCGCTGCCTTCGGGCAGGGAGGACGTCAAGGTCATGCTTTACGCTCCCAACGTTCGTTGCCGATCGGCTAAAGGCGTTCTTACCATTCGCGCCGAATGCCGGTCTTTACGATGTGTGCGTCATAGTCGTCCTCGGAACTGAGCTGGGCTCTAAGGGCATTGTAATAGTCAGGAGCTTGAACACCATGGACCTGATGCTGGTTACCATTTGACGCCTGATAATATGGGTTCATTCCGGGCTGATCCGGCACGACGACGGCCCGCGGATATACCGGCTGACGCGCGGCTAATTCCCGATCAACTTGGCGAGCGGTGTGCGCATGCGATTGCGGGACGTAAACGCCACGAAACTCTGACGGCGGAATACTGTGACGGGTATCTTCGTACGGGGAGGCATAGGCCGCTGGGGCACTGGCGTGCGCTGTCACCATAAAAGTACTCTGCATCCGATGGTAGGCCTGCGATTGCCCGTGCGGCGACAAACTTGTTGTTCGTTGATCCGTCGCCATCATCTCGAGAATCTGCTCAGGCTTCATACCGTACTCCATCGCTGCCTCAAACTCTTTACGTTGTTCGGGACTCAACGAGCGAAGCACCTCTTCCGTTGATGGCGCGTGTGTTTCAGTATGCAGCGGGCCGTATCCATGGCGTTCGAGCGCGACGGACAGCGCCCCATGCGCAGAGTTTTCCACTGCCATGCGCGCGGAGCGCGCCCTCTGTTGAGGATCCGGGCTACCGTGTATCCGGGTAACATCGATATCGCTCCGCGCCACTTGACCGTCGTGTGATTGATTAAATGCAATGTGCTGATCTCGCATCTGGTCTTGAGAAAGGATACCGTGTCGCCTTACGCTGCTATAGGGGCCAGCAAACGCGGGATCAGTCGTCGTTGGCGCAGAAGATGGACGCCCATTGAATGCCGGAGGCATCCCATGGATAGGCGGCTGCGTGTGAGAGGCGGGCCCAGTCCGCGACCCTGCCCCCGAGCCGGGCGCTGGGTAAGGTTCATGAAAATCAGTCGTGTAAGCGTTATTGCCATTCGTAACTCGAGGAAAGCTGTTGCCGCCCGTCATGTCGGTTTCTCCGGTTAACACAAGGTGTAGTGCCGATATTAATGATGTACGCCGACCCGGAAGCCTCACTCATGCGCAGTAAAAGCATGAAACGCGAACCGGAGAACGCTTCAATCCGGAAGCGGCAATTGACCGGGAGGAGTGCAACTAAAGATTGCACCTGTGAAGGCATTCTTCCGCATGCGCGACGAGCTCGGCCGGCGCGAGCAGAACCTCTGGCAGCAGATGCGGGCGCTGATCGCGCGCGAAGTCGAATCGAAGGTGCGGGCGTCATTGGGCTCGCACTCGTCGGGATCGACGCCGTTCAGGCGTGCGGTGCCGATCAGGCGATACGCGATCCGGCGCGGCGCTCCAGCGACGGCGGCCGTGTGTCGAGCGCTGGCGCATCGTCGTCGGGCGCGTGGCCGTGCTGCTTGAAGAACTGCCGGTACGCGCCGGGCGTCATGCCGTGCGCAGCGAGGAACTGGCGGTTGAAGTTCGCGGCATTCGCAATGCCGCAGCGCGCGGCGACCGTCGCGATCGGCCAGTCGGTGCCGGCGAGATGGCGGCACGCGTGCGCGAGCCGCAGCCGTTGCACGTAGCGGCCGACGCTTTCGCCGATATGACGCGCGAACAGCCGCTGCAGCGTGCGTTCGGACAGGTGCGCGACGGCCGCGAGCGCGTCGATGCGCAGCGGTTCGTGGAACTGCCGGTCGATCGCGTCGAGTACGCGATCGAGGCGTTCGGCGCCGGATGCGGTGGAGTCGACCGAGGACGTGGCTGCGTCGGAGCGATCGTAGGCCTGCGAGGTGGCGAGCGGTTCGCCGCCGGCTTCCGCGAGATCGGCAAGCGTATCGAGCGTGGCCGCGAGCCGCACGCGCGGCGACGGATCGAGCAACCGCGGCAGCCGCGCGCGCATCGCGCGGGCCGTCTCCACGTCGAAGCGCAGGCCCGGCGCCGCGCGCCGCAGCAGCGAGCGCAGCGGCGCGTATTCGGGGCAGCAGTCGGCCAGCCGCCGTACCCAGTCTCCGTCGAACCAGACGACGAGCGCGACCTCGGGCGCGCCGCGATCGATGCGCGCGTTCGACGACCACGTATGCGGCAGGTTCGGCGGCACGAGCACGAGATCGTCATCCGCGTAGCGTGCGACGTGATCGCCGATGAAGCGCTGGCCGCGGCTGTTGAGCGTCAGCGTCAGTTCGTACTCGGGATGGCGATGCCACTCGAACGGAATGCGCGCGAGCTGACGGTGATACACGCGGATCGAACAGCCGGACGCGAACGTCACATGCTCGTATTGCGGTTTCATCGCGGCCTCCGGTAGGGGCGGGCAGCGCGCCGTGGCATGATCGTGAGAGATCTTCACGACGGAGCGATGCCATGTTTTCACATGTTTGCGTGGGCGTCGGCGATACGGCGCGCGCCTACGATTTCTACGCGCCGCTGTTCGCCGAACTCGGGTTGCGCGTCAAATTCCACGAACCGGACGGCTGGTCGGGCTGGATGCCGGCCGACGCCGACCGGCCGCTGTTCTTCTTCGGCAAGCCGCTCGACGGACGCGCGCCTGAACCGGGGAACGGCCACACGATCGCGTTCGATGCGCCGACCCGCGATCACGTCGATCGCTGCCATGCGCTCGCGCTTCAGCACGGCGGCGCCTGCGAAGGGCCGCCGGGCCTCCGACCGCACTATCACCGCGACTACTACGGCGCGTATTTCCGGGACCCGGACGGCAACAAGCTGTGCGTGGTCTGCCATCGTCCCGAGTAACGCGCGGTTGTCAGGATTGTATCGATTATTGGCTGGATAGTATCGATGATGACCGTGCGGCGGCCGTACGCTGAGTGCTCATCAAAACGCGATTCAGCGAGGAGACAAGCGATGCACCTGACGATTGACGATCTGCCGGCCGCGATCCGCACGGCGAAACGGGCGCTACGCGCCGACTTGCCCGGCTACGCGGCCACGTTCCGCGAAGTGGAGGGCGACATCGCGCGGCAGGTCGACGCGATCCGCCGCGCGCACGCGCATGGCGATGACGTGATTCCGGTCGTGCCGTTCGCGGATGTCGCGAGCGGGACCGTCGATCCGCTCGCGATTGCCGCGATCCGCACGCACGGCGCGGTCGTGATCCGCGGCGTGTTGGATGCGCAGCAGGCACGCGACTGGAACGACGAGATCGGCGCGTATCTGGATGCGAACCGTTTCACCGAGCGGCTGCATGCGCGCGCGGAAGACCGCTATTTCGGCAACCTCGCGTCGGGCAAGCCGCAGATCTACGGCGTCTACTGGTCGAAGCCGCAGGTGGCCGCGCGCCAGTCGCCGGCGCTCACGCAGGCGCGGGTGTTCCTGAACCGTCTGTGGCGGCATGCGGACGGTACGCGCACGCATTTCGATTCCGACCAGGTGCCCGCCTATGCGGACCGGATTCGTCGCCGGCCGCCCGGGTCGACGTCGCTCGGGCTGTCGCCGCACGTCGACGGCGGCTCCGTCGAGCGCTGGCTCGGCGCGAATTTCCGCCAGGTCTATCGCCACGTGCTGGCCGGCCGCTGGCGCGATTACGATCCGTTCGATGCGGCGTTCCGCCCCGACGTCGAGGAGATTCCGTCGCCGGCCGTGTGTTCGATGTTCCGCACGTTCCAGGGCTGGACCGCGCTGACGCCGCAGGGGCCCGGCGACGGCACGCTGCAGCTGATCCCGGTCGCGAACGCGATGGCCTATGTCGTGCTGCGCGCGCTGCAGGACGACGTCGCCGACGACGACCTGTGCGGCGCGCGTCCCGGCCGCGCGCTGTCGATCCGCCCCGAATGGCACGCGCTGCTGCTCGACGCACTGGTGCCGATCCCGCACATGGAACCGGGCGACGCGGTGTTCTGGCACGGCGACGTCGTGCATGCGGTCGAGGACGCGCATCGCGGCAGCGGCGACAGCAACGTGATGTACATCGCGGCCGCGCCCGGCTGCGCGAAGAACGATGCATACCTGCAGCGGCAGCGGCTCGCGTTCCTGCGTGGCGACAGCCCGCCCGATTTCCCGGCCGACCATTTCGAGGCCGATTTCGATGGCCGTGCGGGGGAGGGCGATCTCACGGCGCTCGGCCGTGCGCAGATGGGATTCGAGCCCGGCGCGTAACGCGCGGGCGGCGGGCGAAACGGCCATTCGCGAGACGGCGGGCGGCCCGTCTGCCGAATCCGCTGCGTGGTGCGCGCAATTCGACGCAATCGGCTGTCGGTGGCGCCGAAATCGACGCGAATTGCGCAAATTGGCTTCCGATAATGGTCCGGACACAACGCTGCCGGCCCGTGCACCGCACGGAGGCGGCGCAGATCATGGAGGAGTCGATGCAATTCACGCAAGCGATCGTTCGCCGTCCCGCGCCGTCTTGCGGCGCGGGCCTGACCACCGCCGAACTCGGCGCACCCGATTACGACAAGACGCTCACGCAGTTCCATGCATACTGCGACGCGCTGCGCATGCTCGGCGTCGAACTGACCGAATTGCCGCCGCTCGATGCGTTTCCCGATTCGCATTTCGTCGAGGACGTCGCGGTCGTCACGCCGGAATTCGCGGTGATCACGCGCCCCGGCGCGCTCGCGCGGCGCGGCGAGACCGCGCACATCGAAGCGGCGCTGCGCGTGCATCGCGAACTGCTGCCGATGCAGCAGGGCCGCCTCGACGGCGGCGACGTGATGCTGGTCGGCAAGCGCTTCTTCATCGGCCTGACGAGCCGCACCGACGCGCAAGGCATCGCCGCGTTCGAGTCGCTGGTGTCGCGCCATGGCTATTCGGTCGTCGCGGTGCCGGTCGGCGCCGGCCTGCACCTGAAATCGGTCGTCAACGCGCTCGGCGACGACACGCTGCTCGTGACCGACGCGCTGGCCGCGCATCCGGCGTTCGCCGACTATCGCCGGATCGCGATCCCGGCCGCCGACGAATACGCGGGCAACACGCTGCGCGTGAACGGCACGCTGATCACGCCGGCCGGCTATCCGCGCGTGCATGACGCGATCGCGCCGCTCGGCATGCCGCTGCACGTGATCGACACGAGCGAGTTCCGCAAGATGGACGGCGGCCTGACCTGCCTGTCGCTGCGGTTCTAGCCGATTGGCGCGCGGCGGCTTCGGCCGGATAATGTGGCCCCGCGCGGAATGGCAGACGTTCCGCGCATGAGCCACGAGCCACGAGCCACGACCCGACCGGAGCGAACGCGGATGACCGACAAGAAGATGCAGCTCGACAAGATCGATCTCCGGATCCTCGACATCCTGCGTACCGACGGACGGATTTCCTACCGGAAGCTGTCGGAGCTCGCGAATCTCACGCCGCGGCCGTGCCAGGCGCGCGTGGAGCGGCTCGAGGCGCTCGGCGTGATCGAAGGGTACCGCGCGGTGATCAAGGCGCCGCGCGCGACCAAGCCGATCGTCGTGATCGCGCAGATCGTGCTGGCCGACCACGGGCGTTCGCAAGCGCCGTTCGAAGAGGAAATGCGCGCGAATCCGGCCGTGCTCGATTGCTGGCTGGTGAGCGGCACGTTCGATTTTCTCGTGCGGCTCGCGTGCGAGGACCTCGACGAGTACCGGCGGATCGCGAACGCGTGGCTGGAAAGCCCGCGGTTCCGGATCGAGAAGATCGTGACGACGGCCGAACTGCAGTCGATCAAGCGCAGCGTCGCATGATGCGACCGGCCCGGCAGGGCCGGTTTGGATGCGAATGACCGGGTCAATCGATTTGCATTCCGAATCGAATCGGCTGGCCGGCTCACAATCAGGGGGAACACCATGGATGCCATGCAAGCGGCGACGGACACGGCCGCACCGTCCGGGACGGCGCTGAAGCGCCGTCTGCAGGGCCGCCACGTCGCGATGATCGCGATCGGCGGGTCGATCGGCACGGGGCTGTTCGTCGCGTCGGGCGCGTCGGTCGCGCAGGCGGGGCCGGGCGGGGCGATCGCCGCGTATATCGCGATCGGGATCATGGTCTACTTCGTCGTGACCGGGCTCGGCGAGATGGCCGCGCTGATGCCGGTATCGGGCTCGTTCGCGATCTACGGCGAGAAGTACGTCGACGAAGGCTTCGGCGTCGCGCTCGGCTGGACCTACTGGTACAGCTGGGCGGTGACGATCGCGATCGAGCTGGTCGCCGCGCAGATTGTGATGCGCTACTGGTTTCCGTCGGTGCCGGGCGTGTGGTGGGGCGCGGGCTTCCTCGTGCTGATCTTCCTGCTCAATACGCTGTCGGTGCGCGGCTTCGGCGAATCGGAATACTGGTTCTCGCTGATCAAGGTCGTCACCGTGATCGCGTTCATCGCGGCCGGGCTGCTGATCGCGGCCGGCGTGCTGGGCGGCGGGCATACCGGCAGCGGGCATACCGGCGGCGGGCATACCGGCACCGGGCATCCGGTCGGCTGGCGCAACTTCACGACCGGCGACGCGCCGTTCGTCGGCGGCGTGCACGCGATGATGAGCGTCGCGCTGATCGCGGGCTTCTCGTTTCTCGGCACCGAGCTGGTCGGCATCACGGCCGGCGAATCGGAGAACCCGCGCAAGACGATCCCGCGCGCGGTGAAGCAGATCTTCTGGCGGATCATGCTGTTCTACGTGCTCGCGATCTTCGTGATCGGCCTGCTCGTGCCGTACACCGATCCGAACCTGCTGAAGAGCGACGTGACCGACATCGGCGTGAGCCCGTTCACGCTCGTGTTCAGCCACGCGGGATTCCCGCTCGCGGCCGGCGCGATGAATCTCGTGATCCTGACGGCCGTGCTGTCGGCCGGCAATTCCGGCACCTACGCGGCGACGCGGATGCTGTACAACCTCGCATCGGAAGGGCGCGCGCCGGCCGTGTTCGCGACGCTGTCGCCGGGCGGCGTGCCGCGCAACGCGCTGTACGCGACGATGGCCGTCGGCGGGCTGTGTTTCCTCACGTCGTTGACCAACAACCAGCGCATCTATCTGTGGCTGCTGAATACGGTCGGCATCACCGGCTTCATCGCGTGGCTCGGCATCGCGGTCTGCCATTACCGGTTCCGCAGGGGATTCCTGAAGCAGGGTTATCGACTCGATCAACTGCCGTATCGCGCGAAATGGTTTCCGTTCGGGCCGGTGTTCGCGGTCGCGGTCTGCATCGTGATTTCGCTCGGGCAGGATTACCAGGCGTTTTTCGCGGCGCGCATCGACTGGATGGAAGTGTTGTCGATCTATGTATGGATTCCGCTGTTCGTCGCGATCTGGTGGGCGTATCGCCGCGCGCGCAAGAGCCGGCTCGTGCGCTACGAGGAGATGGACATCGGGCCGTGGCTCACGCGCTCGGTGGAAGCCGTCGACGCGGCCGCCGCGCAGCACGGGCAGCCGCGCTGATCCTGCGTGAAATTCGCCCGTGCGCGCACGTTCCGCGGTACGTGCCGGGCCGTTACTTGTCCAGCTCCGGATAGTGCCGGAAGATCCCCATGTCGTTGAACGGGATGCGGCGTTCCGACTCGAGGTAGCGCGCGACGGGCGGATGCCGCGCGACGCGATCGTGCAGCGCGACGAGCGTCGCGACCTTGCGCTCCGCGCGCTTCATCGCTTTCGGGAACGCATAGCGCAGGCCCTCGATCAACTGGAACATCGTCAGGTCCGCGTAACTGAGCGCGCTGCCCGCGATATAGCCGCGCTTGTGCGGGTTCTGTTCGAGCACGCGATCGAAGTAGCCGAGGAATTTCGGCAGCCGGTTCTCGAGGAAATCGGCCGCGCGCTCGGCCGCTTCCGCTTGCTGGTCCTCGTAGTACAGGCCGCTGCCGATCGGATGGTGCGTGTCGTGGATCTCGGTGATGAAATCGGCGGCGGTCAGCTGGATCTGATGGACCCACAGCCGGCCGGCTTCGTCGTCGGGCGCGAGCCCGAGCCGCGCGCCGAGAAACAGCAGGATGTTCGCGGTCTGCCCGACGACCACGTCGCCCGCCTTCAGGAACGGCGGCGCGAACGGCACGCATTCGGCCTTCGCGCTGTCCATCATGCGCATCATGGCCGACACGCCCATCCCGCGCCCCGATTCGCGCGCGACGTCGACGTAATCGGCTTCGGCCGCTTCGAGCGCGAGCCGCACATATTCGCCGCGGCCCTGGATTTCAGGCCAGTAATAGAGTTCGTACCGCATGCAAGGCTCCTGTCCGGTCGATGCGCCGGGACGCACGCATCGCGATGGCGGGGAGGGCAGCCGCGCGCCGCCCGTTGCGAATAGACAGTCTATGAGATCGAGTGCGAAATGCCAGTGACGCCTGTACGGTTCGCATGGCTTGATTTGGAAATGATCATTTCCTATAATGGCGCATGGCTAGGAAAATTGCAGCGAACGTGGGCAGGCCGCGAGAATTCGATATGGATGAAGCGCTGGACGGCTTCATCCGCGTCTTTCGCGAGCGTGGCTATCACGCGACTTCTATCGGCGATCTGTCCCGGGCGACGGGGCTCACCGCAGGCAGTCTTTACAAAGCCTTTGCCGACAAGAACGCCATCTTCGTTGCCGCGTTGAACCGGTACATCGATCGGCGCGTCAGCGAGCTCAACATGATCCTTGCCGATGAAGAAAACGGACGGGACAAGGTGCGAGCGCTCCTGCGCTTTTACGCGGACGTCTCGCATGGAGACGAGGGTCGAAAGGGCTGTCTGGTCGTCGGCGGCGCCATGGTTCTGAGTGCGTTGGATAGCGAGATCGCCGGCATCGTCCACAGATCGATGCAGAGGATCGAGCGTCTCCTTCGCGATTTGATCAAGCAGGGGCAGGCCGATGGATCCGTCGATGCCGCGCTGAACGCGCAAGCCACGTCGAGCTGTCTGTTTGCCATGGTGCAGGGGCTTCGAGTGGTGGGGAAGCTCGGCCAGAGCCGGAGCGACATGTCGATGCTGGTTGACGAGGCAATGCGGCTGCTCGACTAAGGTTTGTGCGTCACCCGACAGGCGACGCGATGTGAAGCAACACGCGAAACCGCGCATGCGCGTGATTCGGTTTCGCCGAATTAGGAAACAAATATTTCCGAACGGAAGTGCTCCCGCTGCTCGGGGGCCATCATCCAGCGCAGTCGATTCTGTGGAGAGGACGAACTTATGTACCAGCATCAATCCACCGCGGATGCTTCGCATCTCGAGGCCGCGCCCTATTTTCGGGAAGACCCGCGGCTCAGCGGCTTTCGTCATCGGTTCGATACGGTAGACGGGGTGCGCCTTCATTTCGTCGAAGGAGGCCGCGCCGACGGCGAGACCATCGTCCTGCTCGCCGGCTTTCCGGAAAGCTGGTACGCGTGGCGGAGAGTCATGCCGCTTCTCGCGGACGAATTCAGGATCGTGGCGCCGGATCTTCCCGGACAAGGCGATTCGGACCGTCCACTCGTCGGTTACGACACGCAGACCGTCGCGGCAACGCTTGCGCGCCTGCTGGAGCAGCAAAAGATCGCGCGCTTTTACCTGGCCGCTCACGACGTCGGCGCGTGGGTCGCCTATCCGTTTGCCGCGATGTATCCCGATGCGGTGAAGCGATTGGCGTTGCTCGACGCGGGGATACCCGGCATCACGCTGCCCGCCGCACTGCCGATCGAGCCCGGCAACGCATGGCGCACGTGGCACTTCGCGTTTCATACCGTCGCCGACCTGCCGGAGACGTTGATTGCCGGCAAGGAGCGCGAGTATCTCGATTGGTTCTTGCGTCGCAAGGCGGCCAATCCCGAGTCGTTCTCCGACGCGGATGTCGACGAGTATCTCCGGGTGTTCACCCGGGACGGCGGGTTGCGAGCGGGGCTGGCCTTCTACCGGGCCGTGTCGGCGTCGTCGGCTCAGAACCGCACGCTGCAGGCGCTGGGGAAGCTGAAGATGCCCGTGCTCGCTGTCAGTGCGGATCAGGGGTCCATACCCGACATGGCGGGGCCGCTCGGACACGTGGCGGAAGATGTGACGGCCGCGACGATCGCGCATAGCGGGCATTTCATTCCCGAGGAGCAACCGCAGGCGCTGGCGCGCGAGCTGCGCAATTTCTTCCGGTAGCACGCCGCCGCAAGCCGCCGCGCTTGCCGGGTAATGCTTATCCGGGTATCGCGTGTACTACCCAACTCACTGTTTTTATTCACTTTTTTCGTTATCGTGGTACTCCATGGGCCGATTTTGCGTGGCATAATCGACCGCATCCGCAAGGCTTGTAGTCACAACGACCCCGCATACCCATGGCACAGACTCTCTACGACAAACTGTGGAACACCCACGTGGTCCACACCGAGGAAGACGGCACGACCCTGCTCTACATCGACCGTCAGCTGCTGCATGAAGTCACGAGCCCGCAAGCGTTCGAAGGGCTGAAGATCGCGCAGCGTCCGGTGTGGCGCATCAGCGCGAACCTGGCCGTGTCGGACCACAACGTGCCGACGACGGACCGCAGCCACGGCATCGCCGATCCCGTCTCGAAGCTGCAGGTCGACACGCTCGACGCGAACTGCGACGCGTTCGGCATCACGCAGTTCAAGATGAACGACGTGCGCCAGGGCATCGTCCACATCATCGGGCCGGAGCAGGGCGCGACGCTGCCGGGCATGACGATCGTGTGCGGCGATTCGCATACGTCGACGCACGGCGCGTTCGGCGCGCTCGCGCACGGCATCGGCACGTCGGAAGTCGAGCACGTGCTCGCGACGCAGACGCTGCTGCAGAAGAAGAGCAAGAACATGCTCGTGAAGGTCGAGGGCGCGCTGCCGCGCGGCTGTACCGCGAAGGACATCGTGCTCGCGATCATCGGCAAGATCGGCACCGCGGGCGGCACGGGCTACGCGATCGAATTCGGCGGCTCGACCATTCGCGCGCTGACGATGGAAGGCCGCATGACCGTGTGCAACATGGCGATCGAGGCCGGCGCGCGCGCAGGCATGGTCGCGGTGGACGACACGACGATCGAATACCTGAAGGGCCGCCCGTTCGTGCCGACCGGCGCGGAATGGGATCAGGCGGTCGAGTACTGGCGCCAGTTCAAGTCGGACGACGGCGCGCAATTCGACCGCGTGGTCGAGCTGAATGCCGCCGACATCGTTCCGCAGGTCACGTGGGGCACGTCGCCGGAAATGGTCACGTCGATCGACGGTCGCGTGCCCGATCCCGAGCGCGAGAAGGATCCGGTCAAGCGCGACGCGATGGAGCGCGCGCTGGCGTACATGGCGCTCGAGCCGAACACGCCGATCGAATCGATCAAGGTCGACAAGATCTTCATCGGCTCGTGCACGAACGCGCGCATCGAGGACATCCGCGCGGCCGCGTACGTCGTGAAGAAGCTGAACCGCCGCGTCGCGTCGAACGTGCGGCTCGCGATGGTCGTGCCGGGCTCGGGCCTCGTGAAGGCGCAGGCCGAGCGCGAAGGGCTCGACAAGGTGTTCACCGATGCGGGCTTCGAATGGCGCGAGCCGGGCTGCTCGATGTGCCTCGCGATGAACGCCGACCGGCTCGAGCCGGGCGAGCGCTGCGCGTCGACGTCGAACCGCAACTTCGAAGGGCGGCAGGGCGCGGGCGGTCGCACGCACCTCGTGAGCCCCGCGATGGCGGCGGCCGCGGCGATCGAAGGTCACTTCGTCGACATTCGCCAGCTGGGGTAACACGTGACGGCATCGAAGGTCATCGCGCGGCTGGTTGCCGCGCTGGCGCTGGCCGGGTTGGGCTTCGGCCTGGCCGGCTGCAATACCGTCCGAGGCTTCGGGGAAGACGTCAACGCCGCCGGCAGCGCGCTCAAGCGCGCCGCGGAGTGACGTTTCCCGCCGAGAATTTGTCGATGTGCGCCGGCTGACTGCCGGCCCTTCAACCGGATAGACGGATCATGGAAAAATTCACTGTACATACCGGCGTCGTGGCGCCGCTCGATCGCGAGAACGTCGACACCGACGCGATCATTCCGAAGCAGTTCCTGAAGTCGATCAAGCGCACGGGCTTCGGTCCGAACGCGTTCGACGAGTGGCGCTATCTCGATCACGGCGAGCCGGGCCAGGACAACTCGAAGCGTCCGCTGAACCCGGACTTCGTGCTGAACCAGCCGCGCTACCAGGGCGCATCGGTGCTGCTCGCCCGCAAGAACTTCGGCTGCGGCAGCTCGCGCGAGCACGCGCCGTGGGCGCTGCAGCAGTACGGCTTCCGCGCGATCATCGCGCCGAGCTTCGCGGACATCTTCTTCAACAACTGCTACAAGAACGGTCTGCTGCCGATCGTGCTGACCGAGCAGCAGGTCGATCACCTGTTCAACGAGACGGCCGCGTTCAACGGCTTTCAACTGACGATCGATCTCGACGCGCAGGTCGTGCGCGCGGGCGACGGCCGCGAGTATCCGTTCGAGATCGCCGCGTTCCGCAAGTACTGCCTGCTGAACGGTTTCGACGACATCGGCCTCACGCTGCGCCACGCGGACAAGATCCGCCAGTTCGAGGCAGAGCGGCTCGTGAAGCAGCCTTGGCTCAACACCAAGCTGGTCCGCTGACATCGCGTTCGAGGCGGCGCGCTTTGTGCGCGCTCGCCGGCCTGCCTCCATCACACTCTACCCAGTCAGGAATTTCGCATGAAGATTGCAGTGCTGCCCGGCGACGGCATCGGTCCGGAAATCGTCAATGAAGCGGTGAAGGTGCTGAACGCACTCGACGAGAAGTTCGAACTCGAACAGGCGCCGGTCGGCGGCGCGGGCTACGAGGCGAGCGGCCATCCGCTGCCCGACGCGACGCTGGCGCTCGCGAAGCAGGCCGACGCGATCCTGTTCGGCGCGGTCGGCGACTGGAAGTACGACTCGCTGGAACGCGCGCTGCGCCCCGAGCAGGCGATCCTCGGGCTGCGCAAGCACCTCGAGCTGTTCGCGAACTTCCGCCCGGCGATCTGCTATCCGCAGCTCGTCGATGCATCGCCGTTGAAGCCGGAACTCGTCGCGGGCCTCGACATCCTGATCGTGCGCGAACTGAACGGCGACATCTACTTCGGCCAGCCGCGCGGCGTGCGTGCGGCGCCGGACGGCCCGTTCGCCGGCGAGCGCGAAGGCTTCGACACGATGCGCTATTCGGAGCCGGAAGTGCGCCGCATCGCGCACGTCGCGTTCCAGGCCGCGCAAAAGCGCGCGAAGAAGCTGCTGTCGGTCGACAAGTCGAACGTGCTGGAGACGTCGCAGTTCTGGCGCGACATCATGATCGACGTGTCGAAGGAGTACGCGGACGTCGAGCTGTCGCACATGTACGTCGACAACGCGGCGATGCAGCTCGCGAAGGCGCCGAAGCAGTTCGACGTGATCGTCACCGGCAACATGTTCGGCGACATCCTGTCGGACGAAGCGTCGATGCTCACGGGCTCGATCGGCATGCTGCCGTCGGCGTCGCTCGACAAGCACAACAAGGGCCTGTACGAGCCGTCGCACGGTTCGGCGCCGGACATCGCGGGCAAGGGCATCGCGAACCCGCTCGCGACGATCCTGTCGGCCGCGATGCTGTTGCGCTACTCGCTGAATCGCGCCGAGCAGGCCGATCGCATCGAGCGCGCGGTGAAAACGGTGCTCGAACAGGGCTACCGCACCGGCGACATCGCGACGCCGGGCTGCAAGCAGGTCGGCACGGCCGCGATGGGCGATGCGGTGGTCGCCGCGTTGTAAGCGTGTGGCAATGAAGTGCGGTAATTAATGTGGAAAAGGGTGCGAACGGGCCGGAAAAATCGGCCGGTTCGCGCACGGTTGGCCGTTGTGCGGGCCACCGGCTTTGTGTAGACTCGAACGATGGCGCTGATTTCCCTGATCTCCCCGGTCCTGAAACTCCACGGCAACACTGCCCGTGCGGGTGCGCGCGCCATCGTCATCACGAAAACCATTACCACGAAAACGATCATTAAACGCTGATCGCCGTCGTGCCCGCCTGTTTCCCCGCGCGGTCACGCGGGGACGGAAATGGCGGGGAAGCTCCATTCAAAGCAAAGGGTTAGTCATGAACGTAGGTCTCGTAGGTTGGCGCGGCATGGTCGGCAGCGTCCTGATGCAGCGCATGCAGGAAGAGGGCGATTTCGACCTGATCGAACCGGTGTTTTTCAGCACCAGCAATACGGGCGGCAAGGCGCCGTCGTTCGCGAAAAACGAGACCACGCTCAAGGACGCGACCAACGTCGACGAGCTGAAGAAGTGCGACGTGATCATCACGTGCCAGGGCGGCGACTACACGAACGACGTGTTCCCGAAGCTGCGCGCGGCCGGCTGGAACGGCTACTGGATCGACGCGGCATCGTCGCTGCGGATGCAGGACGACGCGGTCATCATCCTCGATCCGGTCAACCTCGACGTGATCAAGGACGCGCTCGTCAAGGGCACGAAGAACTTCATCGGCGGCAACTGCACGGTCAGCCTGATGCTGATGGCGCTCGGCGGCCTGTTCCGCGAGAACCTCGTCGACTGGATCACCGCGATGACGTACCAGGCCGCATCGGGCGCGGGCGCGCAGAACATGCGCGAGCTGCTGTCGCAGATGGGCACGCTGAACGGCGCGGTGCAGGAACAGCTTGCCGATCCGGCTTCCGCGATCCTCGACATCGACCGCCGCGTGCTGGCCGCGATGAACAGCGACGCGATGCCGACGAGTCACTTCGGCGTGCCGCTGGCCGGTTCGCTGATTCCGTGGATCGACAAGGATCTCGGCAACGGGATGTCGAAGGAAGAGTGGAAGGGCGGCGCGGAAACCAACAAGATCCTCGGCAAGCCCGCGATGGGCGAGCCGGGTTCGATCCCGGTCGACGGCCTGTGCGTGCGGATCGGCGCGATGCGCTGCCACTCGCAGGCGCTGACGATCAAGCTGAAGAAGGACGTGCCGCTCGACGAGATCAACGGCATCCTCGCATCGGCGAACGACTGGGTGAAGGTCGTGCCGAACGAGCGTGAAGCGTCGATGCGCGACCTGTCGCCGGCGAAGATCACCGGCACGCTGACGGTGCCGGTCGGCCGCCTGCGCAAGCTCGCGATGGGCGGCGAATACCTGTCGGCGTTCACGGTCGGCGATCAGCTGCTGTGGGGCGCGGCCGAGCCGCTGCGCCGCATGCTGCGCATCCTGCTCGACAAGTAAGCACGTTGGCTGTCCGGCCCGCGGGCCGGGCTGCACGATACGACGCGCCGCGTCGGCCTTGGGATTCAGGGCCGGTGCGGCGCGTTTTTCATGCGCGGTTCAGCGCAGGTTCAGCAGCGTCTGGTCGACGGCCTGCTGGGTCTTGATCGTCTGCGCATTCGCCTGGTAATTGCGCTGCGCGGTGATCAGGTTCACGAGTTCGGTCGTCAGGTTGACGTTCGAGTTTTCCAGCGCGCTGCCCTGCAGCGTGCCGTGGTTCGTGCTGCCCGGCGCGGAGATCTGCGGCACGCCCGACGCGGCCGTTTCCGCATACTGGTTGCCGCCGATGTTCACGAGCCCGTTCGGGTTGTTGAAGTTCGCGAGCGCGATCAGGCCGAGCACCGCGCTCTGGCCGTTCGAGTAGTTGCCGGTCAGCTTGCCGTCGGTGCCGATCGAGAACGTCGTCAGCGTGCCGCTCGCGAAGCCGTCCTGCGCGAGGTTGTTCACGCCGTCCTTGCCGCCGTACTGGGTCGTGCCGCCGAGGTCGAGCGTCAGGTTCTGCGGATTCGCGCCGCCCGTCGTGTTCGGGATCGAGAACGCGAACTGGCCGAGGCTCGCGGTCGGCTGGCCGGTCGCGGCCGACGTCGTCGAGCTGATCCGGCCCGATGCGTCGAACGTGACGGTGCCGAGATTCGTCGGCGTCTGGCCCTGCGCGCCCGCGTAGGCTTGCCACGTGCCGGCCGCCGGCTTCACGAAGTACAGGTTGACCGGCTGCGAACCGCCAAGCGAGTCGTAGACCTGGATCGACGTGTTGTAGTTGTACGTCGTGTTGTCGGTCGCGTTGAACGGCGTCTTGGCCGGCACCTTGTCCTGCGCGTTCAGGTTGAACTGGCCGGTGATCTTGTTCGTCGCGCGCGGCGCGATGTTGCTGGTCGGCGCCTGCAGCGGCACGGTCTGCGCGGTGTTGATCACGCCGCCGGCGCCTGCCGCATAGCCCATCAGGTTGCGGCCTTGCGCGTCGACGATCGCGCCGTTCTTGTCGCGGTGGAACGTGCCGTCGCGCGAGTACGTGGTCACGCCGTTGCTCGACATCTGGAAGAAGCCGTTGCCGTTGATCGCGACGTCGAGCGACGACTTCGTCGAATTGATCGTTCCCTGGCTGAAATGCTGCTGCACCGACGCGAGCCGCGTGCCGATGCCGATCTGCGTGTTGACCGACGTCGCGACCGAATTTGCGTACATGTCGGCGAAGTTTGCGCGGCCCTGCTTGAAGCCGACCGTGTTTGCGTTCGCGATGTTGTTGCCGATCACGTCGAGATTGCTCGACGCGCCGGCCAACCCGCTCAAACCCTGTTGATAGCCCATGTTCGTCCCCGTAACGAGCTGGTGAGTGATGCAGTCGTGCGACTGCGCGATGGCCCTCCGGTACTGCACGGCATCAGCCCGGCCGGCGCGCTCCCGCCTTTCCCGCATGGGCGAGCGCGACGTCGAAACATGCCGATTCCTGTTTGAAGGCGATCGTATCGACGGCGGTTATTCGGTCTGTGTAATTTTGTGTAATGAAATTGAATTGATGCAGAAATGATCGCTTTTGTATGAGTAATCAAGCGAGAGAGAGGGGGTCAAAGCCTTGCGGGGCGGGGATTTGGTGGTGTGGATTTTCATTTCTCCGATAAGAGGCGGAAATTGGCTTCTTATCGGCGAATTGGAATTGATTGGAGTGGGATGGGGCGCCGGTCGGGATTTGTCTTGATTTTCCGGCTGTTAATTCATTAACGGCGGACAGGATGGATTGTTGAGGGAGTGCTTGCGATTCTGTCGCCGCGATCCTGCGGCGGACGCCCGCTGAGCGCCAAAAAGCCGCGTCATTCGAGCGGGGCGCGAGGCTGCCGCGAGACGGCTTCCAACTGCGGCACGCAGGTTCGTTTTGATCGATCGGATGCATGGGCTACGGGCAGACGGACCCGCGCGACACGAGCGCCCGCCCGGGCCCGGTGGCACCTGTCGGCGACGAATTCGGCCGGAACCCGATCGTGTGAAGTAAACTACGCGGTTACGACGCACAGACCCGCCGAAAGCGTCGCGTTCCGCGCGACGCTTTTGCATTTCTGCAGCGCTTTATTGACGCTTCCAACCGCGAATCCGAGCCGCGCCCGTGCGCGGCGATAGAGCCAACGATGTCCCGAATTTCCTTGTTTCCGCGCCAGTCCCGTCTGTCGCGCGCCGTGCGTGGCGCGCTGGCGATCCTGGCGCTCGGCGCCGCCGCATCGGCGTGGGCAGTCGGCACCGGCGACCTGCCGGCATCCGCCGTCGGCGGCGCCGCCCCGCTTACCGTGACGGTCCAGCCGGGCCAGTCGCTGAACGACATCGCGAAAGCGGCCACGCAATCGCACGATCCGGCCGTGCTCGCGCGCGCCGGTCGCGCGCTGTTCGACGCCAATCCGCAGGCGTTCATGAAGCGCGACGCGAGCCGTTTGAAAGTCGGCGCGACACTGACGGTGCCCGCGCTCGATGCGACCGGCGCGGCGCTCGCGCCGGCCGGCGCATCCGCCGCGTCCGCTGCATCTGGCCCGACGGCCGCTTCCGCGCCCGCCGCCGCATCGGGTGGGGCAGCGATCGCGCAGCACGGCGCATCCGCGCCGCAGCCCGGTTCGGCCGCGCAACCCGCGCCGGTGGCGCCGGCCCTGCATGCCGCTCCGGTGAGCGGCGCGAGTGCCGCGACGGCGACGGCGGCGGGCGCATCCGCTTCGAGCGGTGCTTCGGCGTCGATCGGTGCGTCGGCCGCGCATGGCGCATCGGCTGTCGACGGCACGCAGCCGGCGGCGCCCACGGGCGGTGCGAGCGGCCCGCATGTATGGAGCGGTGCGATCCAGTCGGCGCCGTCGTCCGCGAGCGAGGCGACGGGGCAGTCGGTGCCGGGCAACCCGGTTGCCGGCATGCGCGAGCCGGCCGGCGCGGCACCCGCCGTCGGTGCGTCGCAGCCGCGGCCGTCGAGCCTGCAGCAATTGCTCGCGTTGAAGAACCGCGTGCTGATGGAGTTGCAGAAGCACGGCATCGGCAAGCCGGCGACGACGACCGGCGTCGCGCCTGCTCCGGCGCCTGCCGCGCCGCGTCCGGCTGCGAATGACGCGGGTGCATCGGCCGCTGCATCGACGGCGGACGAAGTCGCGTCGGGTGTGGCAGCCAGTGCGCTGCAACCGGCATCGGCTTCCGTGCAACCGGTCGCACCCGTCGCGACCTCGGCACGTCGTACCGAGCAGATGGACTGGCGCCCGGCCGCGGCGGCCGGCGCTGCCGTTATCGTGCTCGCGGCCGGCTTCGCATGGCGCAAACGCCGGAAGGGTCGGCGCGCGGACGAGGCGGGTGCCGCTGCGACCGCGGCCGCAGCAGGTGGCGCCGCGGCTGCGGAGGCGGAAGCGGAAGCCGCGCCGTCCGTCGAACGCGAACTGCCGATCACGCCCGAGATGCCGATCGCACGCGATGCCGCGTCCGACATGAATCTCGCCGCGGCGACTGCCGCCGCCGCGGAGACGATCGAGCCGCCCGCGGCGGATACATCGCCTGCGCTTGTAGTGACGGCGCCGCACGACGAGTCGCCGGAATTACCGCCTGCTGACGCTGCCGTGTCGCCGGCGAACGACGCGATTCCGGGTTCGGCTGAGGCTCCGCACGACGCAGAACCCCTGGAAGAAGCCACTGCCGCCGACAAGCCGGCCGAGTCGACCAAGCTGGCCGAGCCGTCCGCCGCATCCGTCGCCCCTTCGAGCGCCGAAGCCCAGCACGCGACACTGATGCAGAACGCGATCAGCGCGCTCAACAGTCTCGACATGCCGTTGCCGCCGCGGACGGCGGAGGAGCCGTCGACGACGGGGGAACCGCCCGCGCAGGCACCGCAGCCCGACGCCGATAAAATTGCAACTAACGGTCAAGCCGCGCAGCATCCGCCGATGGGTTCGGCTGAAACGACACCGGAACATCCGGCCGACCAGGAAGACGAGCTCGACTGGGATCCGGACGCGGTGACGTCTGTCGGCCAGGCGGGCAGCCCAGCTACGTCGTCGTCGTTGCCGCCGCTCGGCGGTGCGCAGTTCGGCGCGCTGAAGCTCGACTTCGATCTCGACCTGCCGTCCACGCCGGGCGCCGCGCTGCCTGCGCTTACCGCGGACGAGCTTGCGCGCATCGCCCGCAACAAGCTCGACCTCGCGGCCGAGTACGTCGAACTGGGCGACCTGTCCGGCGCGCGGACGCTGCTGCAGGAAGTGGTCGACGCGAACGACGCCGCGACGCGCGACGATGCCCGCGCGCTGCTCGCGAAACTGGCGGACGAGGCGTGATGCGGATCGCGCTGGGTATCCAGTACGACGGCGCGGCGTTCTGCGGCTGGCAGGCGCAGCCGCACGGCAAGACCGTGCAGGACCGGCTCGAACATGCGCTGGCCGAGTTCGCGCGGGTGCCGCTGCACACGACGGTGGCCGGGCGGACCGATACCGGCGTGCACGGGCTCGGGCAGGTCGTGCATTTCGACACGGACCTCGATCGCGAGGTGTTTTCGTGGGTGCGCGGCACCAACGCGTTCCTGCCGCCGACCGTGTCGGTGCAGTGGGCGAAGCCGATGCCGGACACGTTCCATGCACGCTTCTCGGCGTTCGAGCGCACCTACTACTACGCGCTGTACGTGCACCCGGTGCGTTCGCCGATGCTGGCCGGGCGCGCGGGCTGGATCCACACGCCGCTCGACGACGACGCGATGCGCGCCGCCGCCGCGCACCTGATCGGCGAGCACGATTTTTCGTCGTTCCGGTCGTCGGAATGCCAGTCGAAGACGCCGGTCAAACACCTGTATCAGATCGACGTGCGGCGCGAGGGGCATTTCATCCATTTCCGCTTCCGCGCGAACGCGTTCCTGCATCACATGGTGCGCAACCTGATGGGCTGCCTCGTCGCGGTCGGGCGCGGCCGCTATCCGGCCGACTGGCTCGCCGACGTGCTGGCCGGCCGGGACCGCAACCTCGCGGCCCCGACGTTCATGGCCGACGGGCTGTATCTCGCCCACGTCGGCTACCCGGCGGAATTCGCCGTCCCGCCCGCGCAGCTCGGCAGCGTGCCGTGGAGCAGCGTCTGGGCCGATCTGGACCCACAAACATGACGGAGCACGCCGTGTCTTCTTCGACTTCCGCCGCGGCCGGCCAGCCGCCGCGCACGCGCATCAAGCTGTGCGGGCTGTCGCGCCCCGAGGACGTGCTGCACGCGGCGGCGCTCGGTGCCGATGCGATCGGCCTCGTGTTCTACCCGAAGAGCCCGCGCGCGGTGACGATCGCGCAGGCGGCCGAGCTGGCGAGCCTCGCGCCGCCGTTCGTGTCGGTGGTCGGGCTGTTCGTGAATGCGACCGAAGCCGAGATCGAAGCCGTCGTGCGCGACGTGCCGCTCACGATGCTGCAGCTCCACGGCGACGAGACGCCGCAGCAGTGCGATGCGCTCGGCCGCGCGGCCCGCCTGCCGTGGTTGCGCGCGGTGCGCGTCGGCCCCTCGACGCAGCGTGCCGATTTGGTAGAATCGGCTCTTCATTATTCGAAAGCGCGCGGCCTCCTGTTCGACACTTTGGTGCCGGATTACGGCGGTAGCGGCAAGGTCTTCGATTGGTCTCTTATTCCCGCAGAGCTCGCGCGTCGGGCCGTTTTGAGTGGTGGCTTGAACGCGCAAAACGTCGGTGATGCGATCCGCCAGTTGCGTCCGTTTGCTGTCGATGTCTCGAGTGGCATCGAAGTGGAGGGCGCGAAGGGCGTGAAGGATCACGCCCGGATGGCGGCGTTCGTACGCGCGGTGCGCGAGGCGGACGCCGGGTGATGCAAGCCGGTGCGGCCCCAAAAGCGGGCGCACCGACCGATCGAGAGAGACACCATGTACAACCTTCCTGATGATCGGGGCCACTTCGGCCCGTATGGCGGCGTGTTCGTCGCCGAGACGCTGATTCACGCGCTGGACGAACTGCGCGCGGCGTATGAAAAGTTCCAGAACGATCCCGACTTCGTCGCCGAATTCGAGCGCGAGCTGAAGTACTTCGTCGGCCGCCCGTCGCCGATCTATCACGCGCAGCGCTGGAGCGAGATGCTCGGCGGCGCGCAGATCTACCTGAAGCGCGAAGACCTGAACCACACGGGCGCGCACAAGATCAACAACGTGATCGGCCAGGCGCTGCTCGCGAAGCGCATGGGCAAGAAGCGCGTGATCGCGGAAACGGGCGCCGGCCAGCACGGCGTCGCGACCGCGACGATCTGCGCGCGCTTCGGGATGGAGTGCGTCGTCTACATGGGCTCGGAGGACGTGCGCCGGCAGGCCGCGAACGTCTACCGGATGAAGCTGCTCGGCGCGACGGTCGTGCCGGTCGAATCGGGTTCGCGCACGCTGAAGGACGCGCTGAACGAGGCGATGCGCGACTGGGTCACGAACATCGAAAGCACGTTCTACATCATCGGCACGGTCGCGGGCCCGCACCCGTACCCGATGATGGTGCGCGACTTCCAGCGCGTGATCGGCGACGAATGCAAGGTGCAGATGCCCGAGCTCGCCGGCCGGCAGCCGGACGCGGTGATCGCGTGCGTCGGCGGCGGGTCGAACGCGATGGGCATCTTCTATCCGTACATCGACGACGAATCGGTGCAGCTGATCGGCGTCGAAGCGGCCGGCGACGGCCTCGACACGGGCCATCACGCGGCCTCGCTGATCGCCGGCAGCCCGGGCGTGCTGCACGGCAACCGCACGTACCTGCTGCAGGACGACAACGGCCAGATCATCGAGACGCATTCGGTGTCGGCGGGCCTCGACTACCCGGGCGTCGGCCCCGAGCACGCATGGCTGAAGGACAGCGGCCGCGCGCAGTACGTGCCGATCACCGACGCGGAAGCGTTGAAGGCGTTCCACGACTGCTGCCGGATCGAGGGGATCATCCCCGCGCTCGAGTCGAGCCACGCGATCGCGTATGGCGTGAAGCTCGCGCCGACGTTGCCGAAGGACAAGCTCCTGCTCGTCAACCTGTCGGGTCGCGGCGACAAGGACATGCACACGGTCGCCGAGCGATCGGGCATCGAGCTCTGACCCCGACCGATGCGTGACCTGATCGAAGAGCCGGGCGGCGGTGCCGCGAGCGAGGCGGAGGCGGTTCAGCCCGCCGCTGCCGTGCCGCGCGCGCTGCCGTCCGGTATCGAGCTGCACAACCGCGATTTCCTGACCCACGCCGCGCACTTGCCGGATGCGTCGATCGACCTGATCGTCGCCGATCCGCCGTACGGGCTCGGCAAGGACTACGGCAACGATTCGGACAAGCGTTCGGGCGACGATTTCCTCGCATGGACGCGCGCGTGGCTCGAGCTCGCGATTCCGAAGCTGAAGCCGAGCGGGTCGATGTATATCTTCTGCACGTGGCAGTACGCGCCGGAAATCTTCAGTTTCCTGAAGACGCAGCTCACGATGGTCAACGAGATCATCTGGGACCGGCGCGTGCCGAGCATGGGCGGCACGACGCGCCGTTTCACGTCGGTGCACGACAACATCGGCTTTTTCGCGGTTTCGAAGGCGTATTACTTCGATCTCGATCCGGTCCGCATCCCGTACGACGCCGATACGAAGAAGGCCCGCTCGCGCAAGCTGTTCGAAGGCAGCAAGTGGCTGGAGATGGGCTACAACCCGAAGGACGTCTGGTCGGTCTCGCGCCTGCATCGGCAGCACGCGGAGCGCGTCGATCATCCGACCCAGAAGCCGCTCGAAATCATCGAACGGATGGTGCTCGCGAGCTGCCCGCCGGGCGGCCGCGTGCTCGATCCGTTCATGGGGAGCGGCACGACCGCGGTGGCCTGCGCACGGCAGGGGCGCGACTTCGTCGGCTACGAGATCAACGAAAGCTATTGTGCGATCGCGCACGAGCGCGTGAGCGCGCTCGCCGCGCCGGCGTGCGCGTGAATCGCGCCGCCGCATCGCCGAATGCTGCTTTGCATGGGACCGGAGTAAGCGCTAAAGCGCTAACTCCGGATCGACATAGGAAAAATTGCCATGAATCGTATTCAGCAGACCTTCGCCGCGCTCGCCGAACAAGGCCGTAAGGGCCTGATCCCGTTCATCACGGCCGGCGACCCCGATCCCGCGAAAACCGTCGAATTCATGCATGCGCTCGCCGCAGGCGGCGCGGACGTGATCGAGCTCGGCGTGCCGTTCTCGGACCCGATGGCCGACGGCCCCGTGATCCAGCGCTCGTCGGAACGCGCGCTCGCGCGCGGCGTCACGTTGAAGAGCGTGCTCGCCGACGTGAAGCGTTTCCGCGAAACCGACGCCAAAACCCCCGTCGTGCTGATGGGCTATGCGAACCCGATCGAACGGATGGGCGTCGACGCGTTCGCGGCCGAAGCGCACGCGGCCGGCGTCGACGGCGTGCTGGTGGTCGACTATCCGCCGGAAGAGGCGGGCGTGTTCGCGGAAAAAATGCGGGCCGCGCAGATCGATCCGATCTTCCTGCTCGCGCCCACGTCGACCGATGAACGCATCGCCGACGTCGGCAAGATCGCGAGCGGCTACGTGTATTACGTGTCGCTGAAGGGCGTGACCGGCGCCGGAAATCTGGATGTTTCGAGCATTGCGGGTAAAATCCCGGCCATCAAGTCGCGCGTGCCGGTTCCGGTGGGCGTCGGCTTCGGTATCCGCGACGCCGAAACGGCGCGCGCGGTGGCCGAAGTGTCGGACGCCGTCGTGATCGGCAGCCGCCTCGTGCAGCTGCTCGAGAGCGCCGCGCCGGAAGGTGCCGCCGCCGCGCTGAAGTCGTTCATCGCCGAGTTGCGCGCCGCGCTGGACGGCGCCGGCAATACGGCGCGATAAACACAACACAGGAAGCGGGAACGGGCCGGTCGGCCCGCCCCGCCACGGAACAGGAAACCATACGATGAGCTGGCTCGACAAACTGTTGCCGCCGAAGATCAAGCAGACCGACCCGAAAAGCCGCAAGGGCATTCCGGAAGGCCTGTGGGTCAAGTGCCCGTCCTGCGAGGCCGTTCTCTATCGCAACGACGTGGACGCGAACCTTCACGTGTGCCCGAAGTGCGATCACCACATGCGCATCGGCGCGCGCGAGCGCCTCGACGGGCTGCTCGATCCGGAAGGCCGCTATGAAATCGGCCAGGAAATCGTGCCGGTCGACTCGCTGAAGTTCAAGGACAGCCGCAAGTACCCCGATCGTCTGAAGGAAGCGATGGACGAAACCGGCGAAACCGACGCGATGGTCGTGATGGGCGGCGCGATCCACACGCTGCCCGTCGTCGCGGCGTGCTTCGAGTTCTCGTTCATGGGCGGCTCGATGGGTTCGGTCGTCGGCGAGCGCTTCGCGCGCGGCGCGCAGAACGCGCTGGAGCAGCACGTGCCGTTCATCTGCTTCACGGCGTCGGGCGGCGCACGGATGCAGGAAAGCCTGCTGTCGCTGATGCAGATGGCCAAGACCACCGCGATGCTGACCAAGCTGGCCGAAGCGAAGCTGCCGTTCATCTCGGTGCTGACCGACCCGACGATGGGTGGCGTGTCGGCGAGCTTCGCGTTCCTCGGCGACGTCGTGATCGCCGAGCCGAAGGCGCTGATCGGCTTCGCCGGCCCGCGCGTGATCGAGCAGACGGTCCGCGAGAAGCTGCCGGAAGGCTTCCAGCGTGCCGAATTCCTGCTGAAGACGGGCGCGATCGACATGATCGTCGACCGTCGCAAGATGCGCGACGAGATCGCGCAGTTGCTCGCGCTGCTGCAGCGACAGCCGGCCGACGCGCTGGCCTGACCGGCGCAACGTGGTGAACTCTGCGCGTCGCCTGGCCTCAGCGTCAGGCGGCGCGCTTCGTTTTTTGGCGTAGTGGCGGTACCGATCCAGATTTGATCCGATGAGCACTTTTCCCACTCTTGACGCGTGGCTTTCGCATCTCGAACGCGCGCACCCGGTCGGCATCGACATGGGCCTGACCCGTATCGGGCAGGTCAAGGCGGCGCTGCAGCTCGAATTCGCGTGCCCGGTGATCACCGTCGGCGGCACGAACGGCAAGGGCTCGACCTGCGCGTTCCTCGAGACGATCCTCGTGCGCGCGGGCTACAAGGTCGGCTGCCACACGTCGCCGCACCTGCTCGAATTCAACGAGCGCGCGCGCGTGAACGGGCAGAACGTGACCGACGACGAACTGCTGCCGCACTTCGAGGCCGTCGAAGCCGCGCGCACGTCGCTGGCCGAGCCGGTCTCGCTCACGTATTTCGAATTCACGACGCTCGCGATCCTGCATCTGTTCGCGTCGCGCGGGCTCGACGCGGTGATCCTCGAAGTCGGCCTCGGCGGCCGGCTCGACGCGGTGAACATCATCGATACCGATTGCGCGATCGTCACGAGCATCGACATCGACCACACCGAATACCTCGGCGACACGCGCGAGAAGATCGCGTTCGAGAAGGCCGGGATCTTCCGCGCGGGCAAGCCGGCGATCTGCGGCGATCCGGCCGCGCCGCAGACGCTGATCGATCACGCCGAAGCGATCGGCGCCGATCTGTGGCTCGTCGGCCGCGATTTCCGCTACGAGGCGCAGGCAGGCGCCGAGCGTCAGCAATGGAGCTACCTCGGCCGCGACAAGCGCTATCCGGCGCTCGCGTATCCGGCGCTGCGCGGCGCGAATCAGCTGATCAATGCGTCGGCCGCGCTCGCGGCGCTCGAGGCGCTGCGCCCGGTGCTGCCGGTGTCCGCGCAGGACATCCGGCTCGGGCTGGCGAACGTCGAGCTGCCGGGGCGCTTCCAGGTGCTGCCCGGCAAGCCGGCGATCGTGCTCGACGTCGCGCACAACCCGCATGCGGCGGCCGTGCTCGAGCAGAACCTCGGCAACATGGGCTTCTTCCCGTACACGTACGCGGTGTTCGGCGCGATGCACGACAAGGACATCGACGGCGTGCTGCGGCACCTGAAGGGCGAGATCGACCACTGGTGCGTGACCGACCTGCCGCTGCCGCGCGCGGCTTCCGCGGAGCAACTCGAAGCGGCGCTGCGCAAGGCTGGCGTGGAGGAGGGGCCCGATTCGAGCGTGACGCGCTATGCGTCGCCCGCGGAAGCGTTTCGCGATGCACTAAAAAGAGCATCCGAGAATGATAGAATCGTGGTTTTCGGCAGTTTCCATACGGTTGCCGGCGTGCTGGCCTACCGTAAATCGCAGCAACACTGACTGACGGGCAGTTTCGGACTCAGCCATTCATGGGAATTTTCTCGTTCGGCAAGAAAGACGACGACGCGCCCCCGCGGCGCGGCGGTCGCACCGGGGCCTCCCGGAACGTGCGCACGGAGCGCACTGAACGCGTCGAGCGACGCTCGCGCCGCACCGAGCGTCCGGAATCGGATGCACTGCTCCTTGATCCGACCCTTCCAGAAAAGCAACGCGCGCGCCGGCGTCTCGTCGGCGCGATCGCGCTCGTCGTGGCTGCGGTGATCGTGCTGCCGATGGTGCTCGATTCGCACCCGAAGCCGGTGACCGACGACATCGCGATCGACATCCCGAACCGGCCCGCGCACCAGGCAGTCGTGCCGCGCGACGACGACGTGTCCGACGTGCAGGCAGGTGTCGCGCACGACGAACCGCCGGCCTCCGACACGGCCGTTGCGGCCGCACCGGCGCCCGCGCCGAAGGATGCGGCCAAGCCGGTCGCGAAACCCGAACCGACCGCCACCGCGAGCGTGACGCCGCCGAAGCCGGCCGCGCCGAAGCCTGCGCCCGCAACCGTCGCGAACGACGGCGCCGCGAGCCCGGACAGCGGCGACGCATCGTCGCCGGCGTCGCCGGCCGGTGCGCGCTTCGCGGTGCAGCTCGGGTCGTTCAAGGACGACGCGACGGCCCGTTCGTGGGCGACCAAGTTGAAATCGGCGGGGGTGCCCGCATATGTCGAGCATCGCAAGCAGGCAGACGGCAGCACGGCTACACTGTTGCGTGCCGGCCCGTTCGCGGATCGCGCGGCGGCCTCCGCCGCGATCGCGAAGGTGCGCGAAGCCGGTCTGACGCAGTAAGGCCACGATGCTGACGGCTTTCGACTACGCTGTATTGGCGGTGATCGTGTTGTCGGCGCTGCGCGGTGCGTGGCGCGGCTTTGTGTCCGAGATTTTTGGGCTGATCGGCTGGATCGCGGCGATCGTGATCGCGGGCCGCTACGTCGGGCTGGTCGTGCCATACATTCCGGCGAACTGGCCGGGCGGCGCGCTGACGCAGTGGGTGATCGCCTTCGCGTTGCTCGTGATCGGCGTCGTGCTGGTCGCCGGCGTGGCGAACGCGCTGCTGTCTCGGATCGCGCAGGCGAGTGGCCTGGGCGGTGTCGACCGCTCGCTGGGCATGATGTTCGGGCTCGTCCGCGGCTGTGTGCTGGTGGTGCTGCTGGTCGCGGCGGCCGGGCTGACCGAACTGCCCAAACAGGATTTCTGGCGCAATGCGCTCTTGCGTCCTTTTGCCGAACAGGGCGTGCACGAGCTGAAGCAGCTCCTGCCCGACGGCATGGCCCAGTACGTACGCGTGTGACGACGCGGCCGGGCAGGACGGAACCGATTTTGTCATCTTGAAGGACATGCCATGTGCGGCATCGTAGGTGTTATCTCCCAATCCCCGGTCAATCAGCTGATCTATGACAGCCTGCTGCTGCTGCAGCATCGCGGTCAGGACGCGGCGGGCATCGCGACGGCGGACGGCAGCAATTTCCACATGTACAAGGCGAACGGCATGGTGCGCGACGTGTTCCGCACGCGCAACATGCGCAGCCTGCCCGGCACCTACGGCATCGGCCAGGTGCGCTATCCGACGGCCGGCTCGGCATCGAGCGAGGCCGAGGCGCAGCCGTTCTACGTGAACGCGCCGTTCGGGATCATCCTCGCGCACAACGGCAACCTGACGAACTGGATGCAACTGAAGGACGAGATGTTCCGGATCGACCGCCGGCACATCAACACCAATTCCGACAGCGAAGTGCTGCTCAACGTGTTCGCGCACGAGCTGCAACTGTCGACCACGGGCCTCGAGCTCGATCCGGCGTCGGTGTTCAAGGCGGTCTCGGGCGTGCATCGCCGCCTCGAGGGCTCGTACGCGATCGTGTCGCTGATCGCCGGCTACGGCCTGCTCGCGTTCCGCGACCCGTTCGGCATCCGGCCGCTTTGCATCGGCAAGCTCGAAACCGAACACGGCACCGAATGGATGGTCGCGTCGGAGTCGGTAGCGGTCGAAGGCATCGGTTTCGAATTCGTGCGTGACCTGGAGCCGGGCGAAGCGGTTTTCATCGACAAGGCCGGCAACTTCCACAGCCAGCAGTGCGCGGAGAACCCGACGCTGAATCCGTGCATGTTCGAATACGTGTATCTGGCCCGTCCGGATTCGTGTCTCGACGGCGTGCCGGTCTACAACGTGCGCCTGCGCATGGGCGACTATCTCGCCGAGAAGATCAAGCGCGAACTGCCGAACGTGCCGATCGACGTCGTGATGCCGATTCCCGATTCGTCGCGCCCGGCGGCGATGCAGGTCGCCGCGAAGCTCGGCGTCGAGTATCGCGAGGGCTTCTTCAAGAACCGCTACGTCGGCCGCACCTTCATCATGCCGGGGCAGGCCGTGCGCAAGAAGTCGGTGCGCCAGAAGCTCAACGCGATGAGCATCGAGTTCAAGGACAAGCATGTGCTGATCGTCGACGATTCGATCGTGCGCGGCACGACCTCGCACGAAATCGTGCAGATGGCGCGCGATGCGGGCGCGAAGTCGGTGATCTTCGCGTCGGCGGCGCCGCCCGTGAAGTTCCCGAACGTGTACGGCATCGACATGCCGACGCGCGGCGAGCTCGTCGCGCACGGCCGCACCGACGAGGAAGTCGCGAAGATCATCGGCGCCGATCATTTGATCTATCAGGACGTCGACGATCTGCGCCGCGCGGTGCGCGACATCAACCCGAAGCTCGAGAACTTCGAGGCGTCGTGCTTCGACGGCAACTACATCACCGGCGCCGTGACGCCCGAGTACCTCGATGCGATCGAGCGCGCGCGCCTCACGCCGGCGTCGCAGGCCGATCGCGACACGGCCGGCGACACCGAGCGTTCGCAGATGAACCTGCAACTGTCGGTCGAGTAACGCCGGCGCACGCTTTTGTCGAGGCGTGATAGGATGTGGCCTTGCGTCGATTTGATATCAGCTTGCGGACGCGGGGCAACTTCCCAAAACAGCTAAAGCGAAGGCCGGCGGCAGCCGGCCCGAGTCGATCGCTGTCGTACCGCACCGAAGCCCGCTGATGCCGACGCATAGCGGGCTTTTTGTTTTTGGCCTCGGCTTTGACCGGGTCCGCGCCTCGTGCACGACCGTCGGCGCGGCCATCGAATACGGAAAACGGAACATGGACGACTCCCTCAACTTCGACACGCTTGCGGTGCGCGCGGGCACGCTGCGCAGCGACTTCAACGAGCATTCGGAAGCGCTGTTCCTCACGTCGAGCTTCTGCTTCTCCAGCGCGGCCGACGCGGCCGAGCGCTTCGCGAATTCGGAAGACTACTTCACCTATTCGCGCTTCACGAACCCGACCGTCACCATGTTCCAGGAGCGTCTCGCGGCGCTCGAGGGCGGCGAGGCCTGCATCGCGACGGCGTCGGGGATGGCCGCGATCATGTCGGTCGTGATGGCCGCGCTGCAGGCGGGCGACCATCTCGTCAGCTCGCGCAGCCTGTTCGGCTCGACGCTCGGGATGTTCTCGCAGATCTTCAGCAAGTTCGGGATCACGACGACCTTCGTCGACCCGACCGACCTGAACGCATGGCACGAAGCCGTGCGGCCGGAAACGAAGATGTTCTTCCTCGAGACGCCGTCGAACCCGCTGACCGAACTCGCGGACATCGAGGCGATCGGCAAGATCGCGAAGGCCGCGAACGCGCTGTTCGTCGTCGACAACTGTTTCTGCAGCCCGGTGCTGCAGCAGCCGCTGAAGCTCGGCGCGGACGTCGTGATGCACTCGGCGACGAAATTCCTCGACGGGCAAGGCCGCGTGCTTGGCGGCGCGCTGGTCGGCTCGAAGGAATTCATCATGGGCAAGGTGTTCCCGTTCGTGCGCAGCGCGGGCCCGACGCTGTCGGCGTTCAACGCGTGGGTGCTGCTGAAAGGGATGGAGACGCTGTCGCTGCGCGTCGAGAAGCAATCGGCGAACGCGCTGGAGATCGCGCGCTGGCTCGATTCGCATCCGGCGGTCGCGCGCGTGTTCTATCCGGGCCTCGAATCGCATCCGCAGCATGAGCTCGCGAAGCGTCAGCAGAAGGCGGGCGGCGCGATCGTGTCGTTCGAACTGAAGGGCGACACGCCCGAGCAGCAGCGCGCGAACGCATGGCGCGTGATCGACGGCACGAAGCTGGTGTCGATCACCGGCAACCTCGGCGACACGCGCACGACGATCACGCATCCGGCCACCACGACGCACGGCCGCATCACGCCGGAAGCGCGTGCGGCAGCGGGGATCACCGAAGGGCTGATCCGCCTGGCGGTCGGCCTCGAGCATGCGGGCGACGTTCGCAACGATCTGGCGCGCGGCCTCGACGGCTGAGGCTGAGCGATACAGCCCGTTTGTGCTCGGCATCAATGAAACGGGCCGCTCGAGAGAGCGGCCCGTTGTCGTTGCGGCGCATGCCGTCGCGCGCGTGTCGTGCCGCCGTTCAGCCGGCGGCGTGCGCGGACGGTGCGGCACGCATCGCGTCCACCATCCAGCGCAGCGTTTCGTCGAGCGGCGTGACCGGCAATTCGCCCACCGCGCGCCGCAGCTTGTCGCGCGACCCGCTCAGGCTTTTCACTTCGTTGTGCCGCACGAAGCGCGGATCGATCGTCACGTCGATCACGTAGCCGGCGATCCGCGACAGCATCGCCAGCACTTCCTTCAGCGAATACGCGCGTTCCGAGCACACGTTGAACGTCTCGCCGGCCGGCGCGGCTTCTACCAGCTTCAGATAGGCGGCCGTCACGTCGCGCACGTCGGAGAAATCGCGGCTCACGTCGAGGTTGCCGAGCGAGATCCGCGGCGCGTTGCTCGCATAGTGCGCGACGAGCTTCGGCAGCAGATACGCATCGCTCTGGCCGACACCCGTGTAGTTGAACGGCCGCGCGATCACGATCGGCAGCCGGTCGGCCCAGAGCTTCGCCGCATATTCCATCGCGAGCTTGCTGATCGCGTAGTCGTTCGCCGGGGCAGGCGCGACGGTTTCGTCGAGCACGCCGGGCGTCGAGTTGCCGTAGATGTTCGCGCTGCTGGCCAGCAGCACGGCCGACGGACGGCGGTCGAGGCCGGCGAGCGCCGCCAGCAGGTTGCGCGTGCCGACGATGTTGACCGCGTAGGTCGGCGACGGCTCGTCGTCGGCGACATGGGCACGCGCGGCGAGATGCACGACCGCGTCGGGTCGCGCGTCGGCCGCGGCCGCGCGCATCGCATCCGCGTCGAGCAGGTCGACGGGCAGCAGCGTGCACTGTGCGAACGCCGGATCGGCGGGGCGCGGCGTACCGGGCGCGACCGTGCCCCAGACGTCATAGCCGGCCGCCTGCAGGCGTTCGGCCATGTAGCGACCGGTGAAGCCCGTCAGGCCCGTGACGAACGCACGGCGCGACGGACGCCCGGTTTCAGAACGTGTCATGGTGTTGGTTCCGCGTCAAATCCGCTTCGACCATCATCTGACATAGTTGTTCGAGCGTCGTCTTGGGCGCCCAGCCCAGTTTGCTTTTCGCCTTGTCCGCGCAGCCGATCAGCAGGTCGACTTCGGCAGGGCGGTAGAACTTCGGGTTCACTTCGACGAGCACGTTGCCGGTCGATGCGTCGAGGCCGCGTTCCTGCTCGCCCTTGCCGGTCCATTCGAGCTGGTAGCCGGCCGCCGCGAACGCCATCCGCACGAAGTCGCGCACGGTTTCGGTGCGGTTGGTCGCCAGCACGTAGGTGTCGGGTTCGTCGGCCTGCAGCATCCGCCACATGCCTTCGACGTATTCGAGTGCGAAGCCCCAGTCGCGCTTCGCGTCGAGATTGCCGAGCTCGAGCTTGGTCGCCTTGCCCAGCTTGATCTTCGCGATCGTGTCGGTGATCTTGCGCGTAACGAATTCGCGGCCGCGCAGCGGCGATTCGTGGTTGAACAGGATGCCGCTGCTGCCGAACAGGCCATACGATTCGCGGTAGTTCACGGTCATCCAGTGCGCGTACAGCTTCGCGACGCCGTACGGGCTGCGCGGATAGAACGCGGTGGTTTCCGTTTGCGGGATCGCCTGCACCTTGCCGAACATCTCTGACGTCGACGCCTGGTAGAAGCGCGTCTTCGGGCTCACGACGCGAATCGCCTCGAGCAGGTTCAGCGGGCCGATGCCGGTCACTTCGGCGGTCGTCGCCGGCTGGTCGAACGACACGCCGACGAAGCTTTGCGCGGCCAGGTTGTACAGCTCGTCCGGCTGCGTGCGTTCGAGCAGGCGCAGGCTGGAGCCCGCGTCGGTCAGATCGTGTTCGACGAGCGTCAGGTTCGGGTGCGTGTCGACACCCAGCTCGGCGATGCGCCAGAAATTCACCGAGCTGGTGCGGCGGTAGGTGCCGGTGACCTCGTAGCCCTTGTCGAGCAGCAGTTTGGTCAGGTACGCACCGTCTTGCCCCGAAATCCCGGTGATGATGGCCTTTTTACGCGTTTGGCTCATGGCGTTGTCCTGGTAGAAGCAATGGATGATGAAAGTCAGGCGGTCGTGCCGGCGGCGGCCGGCACCGCGCGGCGCGCAGGCCCGCGCGTCAGGCGCCGTTCGAAGCCGTACCAGCTCAGGGTCGCGTACGCGAGCGTGATCGCCAGCGCGAGCGCGGCCGTGACGAAGCGGTTCAGGTGCAGCGGCCACAGCGCGTACAGCACGCTCAGGTGGATCAGGTAGACGGTGTAGCTGACGGTGCCGACGTAGACGAGCATCGGGTTCGTCAGCACGCGCTGCACGAGGCCGCGGCCGCGCAGTGCGATCACGACGATCGACGTGCACAGCAGCAGCGAGATGCTGTAGAGCGCCGCGTTCGACAGCGGCGTGTTCGCGGCGCGAAAGCGCGGGAACGACAGGTGCAGCCAGCCGAGGATCGCGAGCGACACGAGCGCGCCGACGATCGCGAGCGGATAGAACGGCTCCAGCGCGCGCCGGTCGCGGCGCAGCACGATCGCGAGCAACGCGCCTGCCGCGAGCAGGTCCATCCGGAACGGCGTCAGGTAGTAGATCGGCCAGAACGAATCGAACCACGGCGTCGCGATCGCGCGCAGCACCGGCGCCGCGACGATCAGCGCGGCGGCGACCCACAGCAGCGCGCGCTCCGAGCACCACAGCACGACGAACGGCCAGAAGATGTAGAACTGCTCCTCGACCGCGAGCGACCACAGCACGTTCAGGCTGTCATGGCCGATGCTGCCGAGCGACAGCCCGATATTGGTCGAGAAGAACGCGAACCACGGCCAGTGCGGCAGCCAGCTCGCGCCGAACAGCAGCGTCGACACCACCAGCAGCAGCACGTACGGCGGCAGGATGCGGCGTACGCGGCGCGCGTAGAAGTGGCTGAAGTACGACTGCCCGCGCGCCTTGCGATCGAGCAGGATGCCGGTGATCAGCAGGCCGCTCAGCACGAAGAACAGGTCGACGCCCATCCACAGCGGCGCCTTCAGCGCGTGTTGCAGGAAGACGGCGCCCACCGCGATCGCGCGCAGCCCGTCGAGCTGCACGATGCGGCCGTGTTGCGGCGGGGCGAGGTCGGCGGGGCGCGACAGGGCCGTCATCGCGCGGCTCCTTCACGACCCGCATCCGATGCGTGTACGTATTGCATGCCTTTAAATGGAATATGGAATCGCAATCGATTCTAGGGAAAAGAAATCGGTAAAAAAACGCGCGCCATTTATCTGACGACAACCAGGCCAATGCCGATGATTACGATCGCGCGATGAAAGGTTGGCTCGCGGACGGGCGCGCCGGGCGGCGCGGAGCGGAATTTTCTACGTGGTGACGCGGAAAGAGCGGTCGTTATTGCCGTTTTCCGTGGTCATTTACTCGCTGTTCCGGTTCGATATTTCAGGCAGAAACATCCCCAAATATTTCCAAATTTCTTGTGATTATTTTTGCTTGTAACCTGCATCGCGACGTTTGAAACCCATTTAGCGACAGCGCGCCGCCGCGGGCGATCCGAGGCGGCGCCGGTCGCTGTTGCATCGAGTCTGGAGAAGCGCATTGCGACGTCTGATTCTGGTTGGCATGACGGTATGCGCGGCACTGCTGACGAGCGCCGTGCCGGCCGAAACGGTGTTGCCCGCGACGACGTCGTGGATCGGCAACACGTTCGGCTATGGCGACGGCACGTGGACGCAGATCGATATTCGCGCGATCGCGGTGACGCCGGAGGGCAAGGTGTATACGAATGCGCCGTGGGACGAGAGCGGCGCCGAGGCGAGCGTCTACCAGGACGGGAAGATGCTCGGCTTCGCGGGCGGCACGCACGGCTGGGGCAACCTCGGCGGCAGCGCGATCGCGGTGAACAGCAAGTACGCGTATGTCGCGATCGGCGTCGGCAACGAGCGCGGCCATCTGCAGTCGCCCGGCATCTGGCCGGACAAGGGCAAGCAATGGTTCGGCATCTCGCGGCGCACGATCGGCGACATGAAGCAGCCCGCGCCGTTTCGCGCGGCGCCGCAGGTCGCGCCGGGCGGGCGCGCCGATACCGGCCGCGCGCGGATGGCCGCGAGCTTCATGATGATGAACGAGGTGTCGGCGCCCGCGCGCTCGGAAGTCGGTGAGGCGAAGGCGGAAGTGGGCGGCCTCGCGGCTGACGACAAGACGCTGTTCGCGACCAATCCGTCGCGCGACGTGGTGGATGTCTACGACGCGGAAACGATGCAGCAGAAGGGCACGTGGAGCGCGCACGAGCCGGGCCGCATCGCGTTGGCGGGCGACGGCACGCTGTGGCTGCTGACCGATACGCTCGGCGGCCCCGCGCATCTCGTGCACGTGCGGGCCGACGGCCGCAAGCTCGACGACGCGCCGGCGCTGCCGGAAGGCACCGACGCGGTGGACGTGGCGGTCGACGCGAAAGGGCGCGTGCTCGTCGCGGACAACGGGCCGCGCCAGCAGATCCTGATCTTCTCGAAAGGCGGCAAGGGCTATGCGCCGTCGGGCACGCTCGGCGAGCGCGGCGGCATCTTCGCGGGCCCGGTGCCGGGCCGGCCCGGGCCGCAGCGCTTCAACGGGCTGACGGGCGTCGGCGTCGACCGCGCGGGCAACATCTATGTGTCGATGAACGGGATCGGGCCGCGCCACGACACGATCGGCGCGGGGCTCGGCGCGGTGCTGGAAAGCTACACGCCGGACGGCAAGCTGCGCTGGCAGGTGCAGGGGCTGCTGTTCGTCGACGGCGCGTGGCTGGACCCCGCGCGGCCGAACAGCGTGTACACGGGCAACAAGCGCTTCGAGCTCGACCTGTCGAAGCCGCCGGGCCAGGACTGGAAATACGTCGGCTTCCTGTCGAACCGCTTCAAGTATCCGGACGACCCGGTGTTCCACACCGACCAGTATCCGGGCATGCCGATCGCGCGGCGCGTCGACGGCCGCACGTTCCTGTACCTGACCGACATGTACGCCGATCACCTGAAGATCTACCGCTTCGACGCGAAGCGCGACGGCGAGGTCGCGATTCCGTCGGGCCTGATCGCGGGGCGCGCGCGGCCGGTCGACAAGGTGCCGAACAAGCCGCCGGGCGGCGACTGGCTATGGCGCGACGCGAACGGCAACGGCCGGATCGATGCCGACGAGTCCGAGATCAACACGACGGGCAAGGCAAAGGCGGGCGGCTGGGGCTGGTGGGTCGACACGAAGGGCGACATCTGGCGCACGAGCGACGTGCGAGGGATTCATCGCTTCGGCTATGGCGGCGTCGACAAGGCCGGCAACCCGATCTATTCGTACGACAAGGTCGCGACCTACCCGATGCCGCAGCCGTTCACGCAGCTGCGCCGCGCGATCTACGAACCGCAGACGGACACGCTGTACGTGACGGGCTACACGGCCGACGCGCCGCCGCAGCCCGGCATCAACAAGGAAGTCGGCCGCGTGCTGGTGCGTTTCGACAAATGGTCGAGCGGCTCGCCGGTGGTGCGCTATCAGGTCGCGCTGCCGTGGCAGCTCGACGCGAAGCCGATCCTCGACCTGATCGGGATCACGGTCGAGGGCCGCTACCTGTTCACCGTGGAGCCGGTCGGCAAGATCCACGTGTACGACAAGGAAACCGGCAAGGAAGTCGGCGTGATGAGCCCGGGCGCCGAGGTCGGCAAGGCGTCGGGCTGGGTCGACGTGCCGTTCGGCATCAGCGCGTTCCGGCGCGAGAACGGCGAGTACCTGGTGTTCGTCGAGGAAGACGCGCGCGGCAAGGTGCTCATGTACCGCTGGAAACCGTAACAGGCCCCTGGGCTAAAGCATGGACAAAGGCATACTCAAGAACGTTTCGATCAACTTCATCGGGCTGATCCTGCCGACCTTCGTGTCGCTGGTGACGGTGCCCGCGTACATCCACGCGCTCGGCGTCGAACGCTACGGCGTCGTCAGCCTCGTGTGGACGCTGATCGGCTATTTCGGGATACTCGATCTCGGGATGAGCATGGCCGCGCAGAACCACATCTCGAAGGCGCTCGCGAGCGGCAACGCCGACGAAAGCGCGCGCGTGTTCTGGAGCGCGTTCTGGCTGAATCTCGGCACCGGTATCGTCGGCGGCCTGCTGATCTATTTCGGCGCGTTCGTCTACACCGCGTATTTCACGAAGGTGTCGGCCGCGATGCAGCACGAGGTGTATCTGGCGCTGCCGTGGCTCGCGCTCGCGATTCCGCTCGCGAACGTGTCGTGGGTGTTCGCCGGCGCGATCAACGGCGCCGAACGGTTCGGCGTGTTCAACACGAACCAGACGATCGGCACGTTCCTGTTCCAGTTGCTGCCGCTCGGCGCCGCGTGGTGGATCGCGCCGAACCTGCAGACGGTGCTCGCCGCGGCGGTCGTCGCGCGGCTGATCGCGGCGGTGATGCTCGGTCAGGCCAGCATCAAGGTGCTCGGGATTCGCCGCATCGATCCGCCGCAGTGGGGCACCGCGAAGGGGCTGTTCAACTTCGGCGGCTGGATGCTGATCGCGAGCACGACGAGCATGATCGCCGACACGCTCGACCGCGTGATGCTCGGCGCCGGCATGGGCGCGAAGTTCGTCACCTACTACACGGTGCCGCAGAACCTCGTCACGCGGCTGAACATGCTGCCGAACGCGCTGGTGCGCACGCTGTTCCCGCGCCTGTCGGCGGTCGGCCGCGATCATGCGGATACGCTCGCGCGCCAGTCGCTCGAATTCCTGAACGGCGTGTTCACGCCGGTCGGCATCGTCGCGATCTTCGCGCTCGCGCCGTTCCTCACGCTGTGGGTCGGCGCCGATCTCGCCGCGCATTCGGCGCCGGTCGGCCGCGTGCTGGTGATCAGCGTGTGGCTCGTCGGCCAGGCGAGCGTCACGCGCATCCTGATCCAGTCGCAGGTCAATCCGGCCCGCGCGGCATTCGCCGGGCTCGTCGAGATGCCGTTCTTCGTCGGCGGCCTGTGGTTCGGCATTCATCACTTCGGGCTGATCGGCGCGGCGGTGGTCGTCGCGGCGCGCGCGCTCGTCGACTACGGCGTGCTGTTGTACCTGTCGGCGATCCGGATGCGCGCGATCGTACTCGACATGCTTGCCCATCTCGCCTTCCTGCTGGCGAGCCTGTTTCTCGCGCAGGCATGGCCGGGGCTGGTCCAGTCGATCGGCATGTGCGCGGTCGTGCTGGTGCTGAACGTCGCGTGGTCGCTCACGATGACGCCGGGGCTGCGTGCACTCGTGCGCGACCTGTTTGTCCGTCTCAATGCGAGGAGAACTGCATGAATCGCGATCTGGCGGAACACGCCGTCCTGAATCTCGCCACGGCCGATGCCGCCGTGGTCCATGCCGGCGACGCCGCCGCGCCGCACCCGGCCGAACGGGCCGGCGCGCGGCAGCCGACGCGTGCGCTGCGCGTGGCGATCGTCCACGACTGGCTCGTCACCTATGCGGGCGCCGAGCGCGTGCTCGAACAGATCGTCGCGTGCTTTCCCGACGCGGACCTGTTCAGCCTCGTCGATTTCCTCGACGATCGCGCGTTCGTGCGCGGCAAGCCGGTGACGACGTCGTTCATCCAGAAGCTGCCGTTCGCCCGCACCAAGTACCGCAGCTACCTGCCGCTGATGCCGCTCGCGATCGAACAGCTCGACGTGTCCGAGTACGACCTCGTGATCTCGAGCAGCCACGCGGTCGCGAAGGGCGTGCTGACCGGGCCGGACCAGGTGCACATCAGCTACGTGCATTCGCCGATCCGCTATGCGTGGGACCTGCAGCACCAGTATCTGGAACAGTCGAACCTCACGCACGGGCCGAAATCGCTGCTCGCGCGGATGATTCTCCATTACATCCGCAACTGGGATACGCGCACCGCGAACGCGGTGGACGGCTTCGTCGCGAACTCCGCGTTCATCGCGCGGCGCATCAAGAAGGTCTACCACCGCGACGCGGCGGTGATCTTTCCGCCGGTCGACGTCGACGCGTTCTCGCTGAACGCGGTGAAGGAGGATTTCTACCTGACCGCGTCGCGGATGGTGCCGTACAAGAAGATCGACCTGATCGTCGAAGCCTTCTCGAAGACGCCCGAGCGCAAGCTCGTCGTGATCGGCGACGGCCCCGAGATGCAGAAGATCCGCGCGAAGGCGGGCCCAAACGTCGAGATCATGGGCTATCAGCCGTTCGCGGTGCTGCACGACCGGATGCGGCGCGCGAAGGCGTTCGTGTTCGCGGCCGAGGAGGATTTCGGGATCTCGGTCGTCGAGGCGCAGGCGTGCGGCACGCCGGTCATCGCGTACGGCAAGGGCGGCGCGCTCGAGACCGTGCTCGACCCGCAGTCGAACCTGAACCCGACCGGCCTTTTCTTCGACGAACAGACGCCGCACGCGATCGTCGCGGCCGTCGACGATTTCGAGCGCGCGCCGCAGCGCTTCACGCCTGACGCGTGCCGCGCGAACGCGGAGCGGTTTTCCGCCGACACGTTCCGGCGGCGCTTCCTCGACTACGTGGAGCAAGCGCTGCCCGGCTCGACCGCGCAGCGCGGCACGGCGGCTCCGCTGCCGGTCGCCCGCGGCCCGGCGACGCTCGTGCTCGACCAGAGCGGCGTGCTCGGCGGCGCCGAGCTGTCGCTGCTCGAGATCATGAAGCACATGCGCGCGAACGCCGACGTGCTGCTGTTCGACGACGGCCCGTTCCGCGCGGCGCTCGACGAGATCGGCGCGCGCGTCGACGTGGTCGAGCAGGGCGCGCTCGCGGGCGTGCGCAAGCAGGGCGGCGTGTCGTTCGGCGCGGTGAAGCAGCTCGTGCGGCTGGTGCGCGACGTCGCCCGCCGCGCGCGCCGCGCCGAGGTGATCTACGCGAACACGCAGCGCGCGATGGTGGTCGCCGCGCTCGCCGGGCGGCTCGCGCGCAAGCCGGTGGTCTGGCATTTGCGCGACATCGTCAGCACCGACCATTTCGGCGGCAAGCAGTTGCAGGCGATCAAGTACTGCGCGCGGTTCGGCATCACGCGCGTGATCGCGAACTCCGATGCATCCGCGCAGGCGTTCCGCGCGCTGACCGGCTTCACGCCGCAGCACGTCGACGTCGTGTTCAACGGGATTTCGGCCGAACCGTTCGACGCGCTGGAAGGCGTGAGCCAGGCCGCGCTGCGCGCGCGCCTCGGGTTGCCCGCCGACGCGTGGCTGGTCGGCTCGTTCAGCCGTCTCGCGCGCTGGAAGGGGCAGCACGTGCTGCTGGAGGCCGCCGCGCGGCATCCGGACATGCACGTCGTGCTGGTCGGCGCGCCGCTGTTCGGCGAGGACGACTATGCGGCGCAACTGCACGAATACGTCGCGCAGCATGCGATGGACGAGCGCGTGCATTTCCTCGGGTTCCAGCGCGACGTGGCCGCGTGCATGACGGCCGTCGACGTCGTCGCGCACACGTCGATCACGCCGGAGCCGTTCGGGCGCGTGATCGTCGAGGGGATGCTCGCGCGCCGGCCGGTCGTCGCGGCGCGCGCGGGCGGTGTCGTCGAGATCATCGAGGACGGCGACAACGGGCTGCTCTGCGAGCCGGGCAACGCGGCCGCGCTGGCCGATGCGCTGGCGACGCTCAAGTGCGACCGCGCGCTGCGCGAGCGGCTCGTCGCGAGCGGGCGGGCGACCGCGGTGCGCCGGTTCGGGACCGAAACCTACGTGGAGCGGGTCGAGAAGATCCTCGCGGATACGGCGAAGGCTGCCAAGGCGGCGAGCGCGAAGAAGTAGCAGCCGGCGCGAGCCGGCGGGAAAGGGCGGAAAATGGCGGAAAATGGCGGAAAATGGCGGAAAACGGGCCCCCATGCGGCGTTGCGCTGTGCGGGGGCTTCGTTTTTCAGCGGGCGGGGCGTGTGGCTGCGACGGGTGAGCTGGTTTGCGCCCCGGGTCCGAGTCGGGCGCGAGCGTAGCCGAGCGTCGTCTGGAACAGGATTGGGCCGTCGGGAACGTGAAGCGAGCAGTCGACACCGTCGCGCTCGTGCTTCGGCAACCGCGCACAAGGGGCCCGCGGGGGCCGTAGCGCGGTCGAAGGGCGGCAGGCCACTCATTCCTTGTCGACCCGGCCTGCAACCGCGTGCCGGCCATGAAAAAGCCCTCGCGCAGCGACACGCCGCGCGAGGGCTCCGGACCGGACGGCCGATCGAGCCGGCCGGCTCGCGTCAGGCGGCCTGTTCGGGCGTCGACGCGACGACGCGGGCGGTGCGGGTCGGCTTGAAACTGGCCGACCACGTCATCGCCGGGCGTTCGAACATCCGGTAGAACAGGTACGCGACCGGAATCGCGACGGCCATGAACGCGAACGACGGCCAGATCGACAGCTGCAATTCGGAGTGGAACAGCACCGAGCCGAGGCAGACGAACAGCGGCAGGTGGATCAGGTACAGCGAGTAGCTGAAGTCGCCGAACCAGCTCAGTACGCGCAGCGGCGGCGTCGTGCGCGGCGGCCGGGCGAGCGCGCGGTACAGGAAGCATGCGAAGCCGGCCGACCACAGCTGGAACGCGCCGTACTGGCCGAAATGGAATGCGCCGCAGCCGGCGGCCAGCAGCACGGCGGCCGCGACGTACCACGCGCGCGACGGCACGACGGCCGTGCCGCGCGACTGCTGCGCGCGCACGTCGGCGATCCATGCGCCGATCGTCCAGGACAGCCAGTACGACGTGAAGAACTGCAGGTCGTGCCGTTCGAGCAGCCACGCCGACGCGACGTTGACGAGCGCCACCGCGGCGACGACGGCCGGCATGCCGATGCGCCGGCGCAGCGCGAACAGCAGCGGGTAGATCGCGTAGAACTGCACTTCGAGCGACAGCGTCCACAGCGCGCCGTTCGACCCGTACGTGTAGCCGGCGACGCCTTGCAGCGAGAACAGGTTCACGAGGAACGCGACGAGGCCGACGTCGCGGATCTTGTGGCTGACGGGCTCGATCTGCAGGCTGACCGCATCGAGCGCGAGCGTGAACAGCAGCGCGGCGAGCAGCACCGGGTAGATGCGCGCGAAGCGGCGCACCCAGAAGTTCGGCGCGTCGAGCCGGTACGCGGGATTGGCCGCGAGCTTGAGCGCCGCGTTGCGGTGGATGCAGTAGCCGCTGATCACGAAGAAGATCGGGACGCCGGCCGAGCCCCACGCGAACGGGAAGGTCAGGTAGCCGGCGATCGCGCCCGGGCTGAGTGCATGACCGTAAGCCTGATGGAAGCTCTGCATGCCGACCCAGACGACCTGGCGGCAGTGGAAATAGGCGACGAGCAGCGCCGCGAAGCCGCGCATCGCGTCGATCACGTGTTCCTTGTGGTCGGCGACGGGCGGCGCGGCCAGAGACGATCCGCTGAAAGCTTGCATGCGATTCGATTCCTTGCGACGGATGGACGGGAAGTTCATCCAATCGTAATGCGCAAGAATTCGGTCAATGAATAAAAAAATCTCGTCCGGAAATATCGGTATTCCGCATCATGGGTTTATCGCTGCCTGAAAGCGGTTCCGCGACGGGCACGAATTATTTGCCGATTTTTTTCTGATAGTTTGAAGCTCCAGTTGATTGATGCAAGGAGCGGCAAGATGGACATGCATTGGATCGCAAGCGCTGCAGTACTGCTGGTCATGGCCGTGCTGTCGGCGTACCGCGAGGCGCTGAAGAACGAACCGATCCGCCCGGGCCTCGAGCGGGGCGGCGTGCCCTATATCGAGGAATTCGAATCGTAAGAATTTGTATCCGGAAAATCGGTAATTTGTTTCTGCTCCGGCAATCGGTTCGGCAATATCGACCGGGTTGAAGCGATTATATTTTTTCCGGAATAATCGGGCAATCAGTTCATATCGAAAATGAGCGGAGCGGAATTGGCAGTACCGTCGATTCTCGATATGCCGTTCGGAACACAATCGCGCCGGGTCGCAGGTCGACGCGGCGCAGTCAACGCTATCAGGATGCGAACATGTTGAAAGTCACCAGGGCCGTGTTTCCCGTTGCCGGTCTCGGCACGCGGTTCCTCCCGGCAACGAAGGCGAGCCCGAAGGAAATGTTGCCCGTCGTCGACAAGCCGCTGATCCAGTACGCGGTCGAGGAAGCGATCAACGCCGGTATCACCGAGATGATCTTCGTCACCGGGCGCAGCAAGCGCGCGATCGAGGATCATTTCGACAAGTCGTACGAGATCGAGGCCGAGCTCGAGGCGCGCGGCAAGGAAAAGCTGCTGGAGCTCGTGCGCGGCATCAAGCCGAGTCACGTCAACTGCTTCTACGTGCGCCAGCCGGAAGCGCTCGGCCTCGGCCATGCGGTGCTGTGCGCGGAGAAGCTCGTGCACGGCGAGCCGTTCGCGGTGATCCTCGCCGACGACCTGCTGCACGGCGAACAGCCGGTGCTCAAGCAGCTCGTCGACGTGTTCGACCACTATCACAGCTCGGTGATCGGCGTGGAGACGATCCCGCGCGAAGACAGCCGCTCGTATGGCGTCGTCGAAGGTCGGGAGTGGGAAGAGGACATCATCAAGCTGTCGGGCATCATCGAGAAGCCGGCGCCCGAGGATGCGCCGTCGAACCTCGGCGTGGTCGGCCGCTACGTGTTCATGCCGACGATCTTCGATCATCTGCGCAAGCTCAAGCCGGGCGCGGGCGGCGAACTGCAGCTCACCGACGCCGTCCAGTCGCTGCTCGCGAACGAACAGGTGCTCGCGTATCGCTACTACGGCACGCGTTTCGACTGCGGCAGCAAGATCGGTTATCTGAAGGCAACCGTCGAGCTCGCGCTCCAGCATCCGGAAGTGAGCCGCGAATTCGAGGCGTACCTGCGTACCTGCTTGCCCGCGCTGGCTGCCGTCGCTTAAGCGGCCGCGCGCTCCGTCGTTTCAGGTGGTGGTTGTTCCGTTGGCCCCGGCCGCTCGCGCGCCGGGGCTTTTTTGTTTTTGGCGGGCGCACGAGCGTGGTGCGTGACGTCTGGATGCCGCACCTCGGACGGGCGGAGGTTGGTGGCCCGCGACGCGAGGAGTAGGCCGATGAGGTGGGACGTCGCGCGTGAAACCGGTGCCGACGCATTCGTCGCGTGACCGGATCGGTGGATGGGTTGCGCGGGTTGCACGACGCGCGCTGGGGTGTCGCGCGATGACGCGGCATCGGCTGCCAAGCAGCTGGCCGCCGGCCGCCGGGCGTCACCGGTATCGACGCATTCCGATCCGTTGCCGCCGCCCACCGCTCAGCGCGGCGACGTGCTCGGTTGCGCGGCGAAGTGTCGGGCCAGCATCGCGGCGATCGGCTTCTTGAAGTCGAGCAGCCGTTTTTCGAGATAACGCCAGGACAGGTGCGCAAGCAGCACGGCGAGCGCGAATTGCAGCATTTCCGGCAGCGCGTCGCGGACGATTTCCGGCATCGGCACGTGCGCGAACGACGCGGGCAGCGCGCCGAAGCGCGCCGGAATCAGGTTGTGGAACAGGTAGAAGCCGTAGCTGATCGTGCCGAGATACGCGAGCGGCGCCCAGTCGAGCAGCGCGACGACGGGATGCTCGGGCGCGCTGACGATCCACAGCATCAGCGCGCCGAGCGACACCGACAGGCCGAGATCCGCGAGCCCCGCGACCGCATCGGGCAATGCCGTGCAGGCGGGCAGTACGAGGAAGAAGACGACGCCGGCCGCGCCGAGCCAGCCGGGCGGCACGCGGCGCGCGGCGGCCGCGCCGCGATCGGCGAGCGCCATCGCGCCGACGCCGCCGAGCGCGATCAACGCGAAATTCCACGGGGAAAACGCGTAGATCAGCACCGGCGACGCGTCGGACAGGTAGAGCGCGAGATGCGCGAGCGCGCACAGCGCGACGGCCGCGATGCCGAGCGCGACGTGTCGCGCGGCGGGCACCGCGAGCAGCGCGAGCGGGGCGATCAGATAGAACTGCTGTTCAACGGCGAGGCTCCAGAAGTGCGACGTGGAGCCCGGCCAGCCGTCCTTGACGACGCCGATCCAGTAATTCGACAGGAACACGGCGTGCCATGCGAGCCCGAGGTTGACGCCGCGCTGGTAGAACAGCGCGTGCGCGATCGCGAGCGCGGCGAGCAGCAGGTAGTAGACGGGAAAGATCCGCAGCGCGCGCTTCGCGAGGAACAGCGCGAGCGCGTGGCGACGCGTCATGGCGCCGCGCTCGACCGCCTGGCGGTTGCGATGCAGCTCGCCGACGATCAGGAATCCGCTGATGAGGAAAAACGTCCACACGCCAAGCTTGCCGACGTCGACGGCAAGGACATGGCCCTTGTGGGACAGGAAAACGAGGATGACGGCGAGGGCTCGCAGGCCGTCGAGTCCTTTGACGTATCTGACTTCGCGCATGGAGGCATCCGGGCATTGAGCACGCCCAGTATAGGTGCGCAAATATCGAACGTAATTCGCGTTCGGGCCCATACGTGAAGGTGTTTTTTCACGCTCGGGCGTCGATGAAGTCGGTCGCGCGCAACAAAACCTGCGGGAAACCCCGCGAAAACGCATAAAAGTACTGCACGAAGCGTCAAGGCGCTTGTAGAATCCGGCGTTGAAGCGCGCGCGTTGCACGCTTCGTGTATCCAACGACCACACCTGGTAGGAGAAACATGGCGACTTCCGCAAAAAAGGTGGCCAAGAAGGCTGCCGCACCGGCCACCAAGAAAGTGGCTGCCAAAAAGGCTGCGCCCGCGAAGAAAGTAGTGGCCAAGAAGGCTGTCGCAAAGGCAGCACCGGCTGCTCCGACGCCGCTGAAGGACAAGTTCACGAAGGCATCGCTCGCAACGCACATCGCTGAGCGCGCAGCTGTCGAAGTGAAGGCGGTCAAGGCAGTGCTCGTCGCACTCGAGAACGTCGTGCTGGGCTCGGTTCACAAGAAGGGCGCGGGCGAGTTCACGCTGCCGGGCCTGCTGAAGATCACGGCACAAGTCGTGCCGGCGAAGAAGAAGCGCTTCGGCAAGGATCCGTTCACGGGCGAAGAGCGTTGGTTCCCGGCGAAGCCGGCCAGCGTGCGCGTGAAGGCACGTGCGCTGAAGAAGCTGAAGGACGCGGCAGCGTAATGCCGCGCAACGACTGCCGAATGCATGTCGGCAGCCGTTGCGATGTCCCGAGATCCCCGTACGCGAAAGCGTGCGGGGATTTTTATTGGGCCGCGCAACGCGCGCGGCGGCGAACAGGCGGCATGGCGATCACCGGTTGCCCGGCACATGACGCGCGGCGGATCGTATGTCGCGCATCTGCATCCCCATCGCCGAGCGGCGAGCTTCGTTCGCGCGACGCGTGTCGGTGTCGCTGCGGCAGGGCGAAACGCTCGGCATCGTCGGCGAATCGCGATCGGGGAAGTCGACGCTCGCAGTGGCGCTGCCCGGGTGTCGTTTCGTCGCGTTCCATTGGGCGCGCGTCGTCAGGTTTGCCGTCGTGACCGACTTCATTCCGCATGAGATCGCCGCACAGCTCGCCGCCGCACGCGTCGCGATCGAACGGCATCTCGGCGCGACGCTGCAAGCGATCCACCTGTGTTCGGATCGGCGCTCGACGGCGGCCTGAAACCGCGCAGCGACATCGATTTGCTGGTGACGGTAGCGGTACGCCCGGACGAAGCGCTGCGGCCCGCGCTGATGTCGGACCTGCTCGGCGTGTCTGCGCCGCCGGGTTGCAGCAGCGGCATGCGTGCGCTGGAGGTCACCGTCATCGCGCACGGCGACGTGGTGCCGTGGCGTCATCCCGCGCGACGCGAGTTGCAGTTCGGCGAGTGGCTGCGCAGCGATCTGGAAGCCGGCACCGTCGAGCCGCCGCTGATCGATCACGATCTGGCCATCCTGTTGACGAAGGCGCGACAGCACAGTGTCGCGCTGGTCGGGTCGCCCGCGAACGTATTGTTCGAGCCGGTGCCGGTGCGCGACTTCGTCGCCGCGCTGCTCGCGACCGTTGCGCAGTGGAAGGCCGAACCGGACTGGCGTGGCGACGAGTGCAACATCGTGCTCGCGCTCGCGCGCATCTGGTACAGCGCCGCGACCGGCGGGATCGCACCGAAGGACGTCGCCGCGACGTGGGTGCTGGCGCGTTTGCCGGACGCGCACCGGCCCGTTGTTGCGGCTGCGCGTGCTGCCTATGTCGATGGCGAGGCGGGCGCGGCGATTCTGTCGGGCGAGCCGCTGGCCGAATTCATCGGCTACGCGCGGCGAGCGATCGAGTCGATGTTGTCGGCGTAGCGGCGGGCGCCGGCGAAGCACGTCAACGGCTTACGGCCCGCCTGCCACGGATAGCGAACCCGTTCGAGCCGGGTGCATGCGCGACCCGTCGAGCCGGGTGCGTGCAGACGGCGATCCGGCGCGGCATCGCGCATCCGCCAGCCGGCCGCCTGTCGTCAGCCCGCGGTGCCCGCAAAGGCGGCCTTCAGCGCGGCGTCGTCGAACTTCGTCATCTGCATCATCGCGGCGGCCACGCGGCCCGCCTTGACCGTGTCGCGGTCGGCCATCATCGGGATGAGCGCTTCCGGAACGATCTGCCATGACACGCCGTAGCGATCCCTCAGCCAGCCGCAGCCGTCGGCCGTGCCGCCGTTGTCGAGCAGGGCGCTCCAGTAGCGGTCGAGTTCCGCCTGGTCCGCGCAGCTGACGAGCAGCGAGATTGCGTGGTTGAACGCCTCCGTGCGCGGGTGGCTCATCGCAAAGAATGGCTGCCCGAACAGCTCGAATTCGACCATCCGCGTGCCGTCGGTGCCGGGCACGGCCGTGACGCGCACGATGCGCGAATCCGGAAAGATGCCGGCATAGAAGGCCGCGGCTTCTTCGGCTTCCGTCGAATACCAGAGGAAAGGCGTGATCTTCTGAATCGTCATGACGAGTCTCCTGTCTGCATGGGTGCGGGGCAACCGTATGCCGCCATCGATACGACGGACGACGCCCGCCGAAGTCGACACGCGGCGCAAACAAATCCTGCGTCGGTTAACCCGGTCGGCGCCGGCTGTGCGGATGATAGGCGCTCAACGGAGAAACGGCGACCTCTCCGGCCATCGGAAACGGGGTTGCGGGTGCATTGCAGCCGCCAGGCGCCGTTGCCGGCGCGCCGACCTGTGTCGGGTCCCGGCTCGGGGCGAGGCGGCCCTGCGGGCGATGTCGGCTCCGCCTGCCGGAGATGGACGAAAAAAAGCCAGCCGCGGCCGAAACCGGGGCTGGCTTTCCAGGTCGGCGGCAAGGCGTCGGAGACGCCATGCACGCCGGATACTTCGTTTTTAGAACTTGTGACGCAGGCCGAGTGCGACCATTTCCTGGGACTTCGTGCCGGCGTAGCCGTACGAGCCGATCGACGCTTGCGCAGCTTGCGTCGTATTCGCGTCGACGCGTTGCGTGCCGCTTGCGTGCTGGTATGCGCCGACCAGGTAGACGTCCGTGCGCTTCGACAGCGAGTAATCCGCGCCGAGCGAAACCTGATGGTACTTCGCGTCCGTGTCGCCGCTCGCCTTCGTGTACGAGTAACCCAGACCCAGCAGCAGCGGCGGCGTGACCTGGTACGTCACGAACGCGCGACCCGTATTGTACTTCTCGGTCGAACCGAAGCCCGACGATGCGTCCGGCTTGTACTGTGCGTTGCTGTAGCCGAGGCCGAGCGTGACCGGGCCGATTGCGTACTGGCCTGCGACTTGTGCGATGCCGATCGACTTCGCCGTCACGTAACCCGAGTTGATCGGGCCGTCGACGATGTTGTCGGCCGTCGTCGACGTCCAATTGGTGCGCGAGCCTGCTGCCGGCGTCGGGTTGTTTGCGTAGAAGTAGCCAGCTGCAACACCAATCGGGCCGTTGTTGTAAGCGGCTGCGACCGACCACGTCTGACCCGAACCCGGCTTGCCAGCGACGCCGCTGAGACCGTACAGGCCTTCGAACTGGAAGCCACCCCAAACCGGCGAAGCGTATTTGATCGCGTTGCTGACGCGCAGGCTGTTGTCGTTGTTGTCGACGTCGCCCGGCGTTGCGAAGAAGCTGCCGAAGTAGTTGTCAGCCGTGACTGCTTGGACCAGGTCAACCACCGGGTCGTACTGGCGGCCCAGCGTCAGCGTGCCGTACTGGTTGCTTTCCAGGCCGACGTAAGCCTGGCGGTTGAAAATCGTGTTCGATGCGCTCAGCTTGCCCGTGCCCGGGTTGAAGCCGTTTTCAATCTGGAAGATTGCCTTCAGGCCACCGCCCAGATCTTCCGCACCCTTCAGGCCCCAACGGCTGCCTTGCAGGTTGCCCGACAGCATCTGCCACATGTTGTTGCCCGTGCCGTCATTGCCGTGAACGTAGGCAATCGACGTGTCGATCACGCCGTACAGCGTCACGCTCGACTGAGCCTGAGCAGCACCAGCGGCGCCCAGCAGGGCGAGCGAGAGGGTCGAGAGAGCAAGTTTCTTCATCGTTGAGTTTCTCCACGCAAGTGATTCATCGTTATTTGTTGCGGATTGGAGAATAGCTCAGTGCCATACACGCAAGAAAGCTCAAAAAATAAAGTGTCTCGAAAAGGTAACAGCGCCGAAAAGTCCATATAGATCAAGCACATCAGCAACTGTTCCTGTTTATGAAACAGTTGACAATTGCTGCGCCGCGATTGTTTCAATAGTTGATGCTGATGGCCGCAGATCCCTTGTTTTAGCCCGTTGCAGTAACGAAACGAGGGTGTGCAAACGTTTGCAGTTGCAGCTGGATGCATGTCGGCGTGCAACGCATGCGTCGACGCCGCGCGCATGCGCGGCGGGACGACGGGGTTGCAAAGGGGAGAGGCGTGTGCCGGGCCCGCGCGAGACCGATGCGCGGCCGCTTGCAGAGGGCGGGTGAATCAGTCGTCGCGCGGGCGATCGTCGGCGTGACCGGGTTGAACTGCCTGAGCGGACGCGGCCGGCGCCGGATGCTCGGCCGGCCGATGCGCGTCGCCGCGGGCCGCCGCGAATTCCGCGCCGAGCAGCAGCACGATCGCGGAGAAGTACAGCCACATCAGCAGGACCGCGAACGATCCGGCCGCGCCGAACGCACTCGCGGTGCCCGCATGCGCGAGATACAGCGCGAACAGCTTCTTGCCGCCGGAGAACAGGATCGCGGACACGATGCCGCCGATCGCGGCGTCGCGCCACGCGACGCGCGCATCGGGCAGGAATTTCATCAGCGACGCGAACGCGGCCGCGAGCACCGCGATGCCGACGAAGAACTGGATGAGGTTCGTGACGACCACGTATGGCGAATCGCCGAGCAGCCAGGTGCCGACGAAGGTGATCGCGGTGTCGAGCACGAGCGACACGATCAGCAGGAATGCCACGCCCAGCACGAGCCCGAACGAAATCAGCCGCACGCGCACGAGGCCGAGCATGCTCGACCAGCGGCTTTCGGTGGCCGGCCAGATCACGCTGAGCGCGGCGCTGAGCGACGCGAACGTGGCCGACGCGCCGATCGCGAGCGCGGCGAACGAGATCAGCGTGGCGAGGCCGCCGCGTTGGCCCGCGCGGTGCGCGTTCTGCACGATCGTCTGGATGCTGGCCGCCGCGTCGTCCCCGATCAACTGGTGCGCCTGTTCGAACACCTGGCCGCGCGCGGCGTCGTCGCCGTAGAACCAGCCGGCCACCGCGATCACCATCACGAGGGTCGGCGCGAGCGAGAACGCGGAGAAAAACGCGATGCCCGCGGCCATCGCGGAGCAGCGGTCGGACGAAAAGCGCTTGAACGCGGTGAGGGCCCAGTTGGCCTGCTGCTGGGCGAGACGGGTGGCTTCGGAAGTGATCTGTCGTTTCATGACGGTTCGGTTGCGCGCGGAACGCGGATCATCGCGGGTTGGTCGCAGGTTGGTCGGACAAATCGGTATTGATCCGAGGATTCGATCAGAGTTGCCTGAACTGTCTATAATTCCTTTCAGTCGTACCCCACCCCACAATAACGCCGAGACCGCCATGCTACAAATGTCCCGGCGCCAGTTCCTGAAGGTGACCGCCACGTCGCTTGCCGGATCGAGTCTTGCCCTGATGGGCTTTTCTCCGTCCGAAGCGCTGGCCGAAGTCCGACAGTACAAACTGGCGCGCACCGTCGAAACGCGCAACACCTGTCCTTACTGTTCAGTAGGTTGCGGCATCCTGATGTACAGCCTCGGAGACGGCGCGAAAAACGCGCAGCCGAGCATCATCCATATCGAAGGCGATCCCGACCACCCGGTCAATCGCGGCACGCTGTGCCCGAAGGGCGCGAGCCTGATCGACTTCATCCACAGCCCGAACCGCCTGACGCACCCCGAGTATCGTGCGCCCGGCTCGGACAAGTGGGAACCCATCTCGTGGAACGACGCGCTCGACCGCATCGCGAAGCTGATGAAGGCCGACCGCGACGCGAACTTCGTCGAGACGGCCGAAGACGGCGCGAAGGTCAACCGCTGGCTCACGACGGGCATGCTGGCGGCTTCGGCGGGCAGCAACGAGGTCGGCTACCTGACGCACAAGACCATCCGCAGTCTCGGGATGCTCGCATTCGACAATCAGGCGCGTGTCTGACATGGCCCGACGGTGGCAGGTCTTGCCCCGACGTTTGGCCGTGGAGCGATGACGAACCATTGGGTCGACATCAAGAACGCGGACGTGATTCTCGTGATGGGCGGCAATGCAGCCGAGGCCCATCCGTGCGGTTTCAAGTGGGTAACGGAGGCGAAGGCGCACCGCAAGGCGCGGCTGATCGTCGTCGACCCGCGCTTCACGCGTACGGCCTCGGTGGCCGACTACTACGCGCCGATCCGCACCGGCACCGACATCGTCTTCCTGGGCGGCGTCATCAATTATCTGCTGACGAACGACAAGATCCAGCATGAGTACGTGAAGAACTACACGGACTTCTCGTTCATCGTGCGCGAGGATTTCGCGTTCAACGACGGCATCTATTCCGGCTACGACGCCGAGAAGCACGCGTACCCGGACAAATCGAGCTGGGACTACGAGCGCGGCGACGACGGTTTCGTCAAGGTCGACCCGACGCTGCAGCATCCGCGCTGCGTCTACAACCTGCTGAAGCAGCACTACGCGCGCTATACGGCGGAGAGGGTCCAGCAGGTCTGCGGCACGCCGAAGGACAAATTCCTGAAGGTGTGCGAGATGCTCGCGACCACGGCCGTTCCCGGCCGCGCCGGCACGGTGCTGTACGCGCTCGGCTGGACGCACCATTCGATCGGCGCGCAGATCATCCGCACCGGCGCGATGGTGCAGTTGCTGCTCGGCAACATCGGCATCGCCGGCGGCGGGATGAACGCGCTGCGCGGTCACTCGAACATCCAGGGGCTGACCGACCTCGGGCTGATGTCGAACCTGCTGCCGGGCTACATGACGCTGCCGATGCAGGCCGAGCAGGACTTCGACGCGTACATCAAGAAGCGCGTGCAGGAACCGCTGCGGCCGAACCAGCTCAGCTACTGGAAGAACTACAAGGCATTCCACGTCAGCTTCATGAAGTCGTGGTGGGGCGATGCAGCCACCGCCGAGAACAACTGGGCGTACGACTACCTGCCGAAGCTGGACAAGCAGTACGACCTGCTGCAGGCGATCGAGCTGATGAATGCCGGCAAGATGAACGGCTACATCTGCCAGGGCTTCAATCCGCTCGCGGCGGCGCCGTCGAAGGTGAAGACGGCGGCGGGCCTCGCGAAGCTGAAGTGGCTCGTGATCATGGATCCGCTCGCGACCGAGACGTCCGAGTTCTGGAAGCATCACGGCGACTACAACGACGTCGATGCGTCGAAGATCCAGACCGAGGTGTTCCGCCTGCCGACCACCTGCTTCGCGGAGGAAAACGGCTCGCTCGTCAGTTCGAGCCGCGTGCTGCAGTGGCACTGGAAGGGCGCGGAGCCGCCGGGCGAAGCGAGGAGCGACCTCGAGATCATGTCGGGGCTGTTCCTGCGCATGCGCAAGCTGTACCAGAAGGACGGCGGCAAGTACCCGGACCCGATCGTGAACCTGACCTGGCCGTACGCGAACCCGGAAAGCCCGACGCCCGAAGAACTGGCGATGGAGTTCAACGGGAAGGCGCTCGCCGATCTGCCCGATCCGAAGGACCCGGCGAAGACGCTCGTGAAGAAGGGCGAGCAGCTCGCCGCGTTCGCGCAACTGAAGGACGACGGCACGACCGCGAGCGGCTGCTGGATCTTCTGCGGCGCGTGGACGCAGGCCGGCAACCAGATGGGGCGGCGCGACAACTCGGACCCGACCGGCATCGGCCAGACGCTGAACTGGGCGTGGGCATGGCCCGCGAACCGGCGGATCCTGTACAACCGCGCGTCGTGCGACGTCGCCGGCAAGCCGTTCGACCCGACCCGCAAGCTGATCGGCTGGAACGGCAGCGCGTGGAAGGGCGCCGACGTGCCGGACTTCAAGGCCGACGAACCGCCCGAAAACGGGATGGCGCCGTTCATCATGAACCCGGAAGGGGTCGCGCGCTTCTTCGCCCGCGCGGGGATGAACGAAGGTCCGTTCCCCGAGCACTACGAGCCGTTCGAGACGCCGCTCGCGGCGAACCCGCTGCACCCGAACAACCCGCTGGCGCTGAACAACCCGGCCGCCCGCGTGTTCCCGGACGATCGTGCGTCGTTCGGCAAGGTGGCGGACTTCCCGCACGTGGCGACCACGTACCGGCTGACCGAGCATTTCCACTACTGGACCAAGCATGCGCGGCTGAACTCGATCATCCAGCCCGAGCAATTCGTCGAGATTGGCGAAGACCTCGCGAAGGAAGTCGGCGTCGCGCATGGCGAGCGCGTGAAGGTGTCGTCCAAGCGCGGCTACATCATCGCGGTCGCCCTCGTCACGAAGCGGATCAAGCCGCTGACGGTCGACGGCAAGAAGGTCCAGACGGTCGGCGTCCCGTTGCACTGGGGCTTCAAGGGCCTGACGAAGCCCGGCTATCTCGCCAATACCCTGACTCCGTCCGTGGGCGACGGCAACTCCTATACACCGGAATTCAAGTCGTTCCTGGTGAAGGTCGAAAAGGCGTAAGGGGAAAGAGATGGCATTGCAATCGCTGGATATCAAACGCGTTTCGGCCACCACGACGCCACCGCCCACGGTGCGCGAACCGGTGACGGGAAGCGTCGCGAAGCTGATCGACGTATCGAAGTGCATCGGCTGCAAGGCATGCCAGACGGCATGCATGGAGTGGAACGACCTGCGCGACGAGGTCGGCACCAACGTCGGCGTGTACGACAACCCGGCCGACCTGACCGAGCATTCGTGGACGGTCATGCGGTTCTCCGAATACGAGAACCCGGCGGGCGACCTCGAGTGGCTGATCCGCAAGGACGGCTGCATGCACTGCGAGGATCCGGGCTGCCTGAAGGCGTGTCCGTCGCCGGGTGCGATCGTGCAGTACAACAACGGGATCGTCGATTTCCACGAGGAGAACTGCATCGGTTGCGGCTACTGCGTGACCGGTTGCCCGTTCAACGTGCCGCGGATCTCGAAGAAGGATCATCGCGCATACAAGTGCACGCTCTGTTCCGACCGCGTCGCGGTCGGCCAGGAACCGGCCTGCGTGAAGACCTGCCCGACGGGCGCGATCGTGTTCGGCACCAAGGAGGACATGAAGCAGCACGCGGCCGAGCGGATCGAGGACCTGAAGGAGCGCGGCTTCGAGCATGCGGGGCTGTACGACCCGCAAGGCGTGGGCGGCACGCACGTGATGTACGTGCTGCACCATGCGGACAAACCGTCGCTGTATCACGGGCTGCCCGACAACCCGTCGATCAGCCCGATGGTGAAGCTGTGGAAGGGCATCGCGAAGCCGCTGGCGGTGGCCGGCCTCGCGCTGACCGCGCTGGCCGGCTTCTTCCACTACACGCGGGTGGGTCCGAACGAGGTCACCGACGACGAGGAAGCCGCCGCTCGCGACGAAGCGCGACGCATCAAGGAGGACGCGAAATGAACCACGACGACCCCAACCTGATCGTCCGCTACACGCCGAACGAGCGCACGAACCACTGGATCACCGCGATCACGTTCGTGCTGCTCGCGTTGTCCGGGCTCGCGCTGTTCCATCCGTCGATGTTCTGGCTGACCGCGCTGTTCGGCGGCGGCCAGTGGACGCGGATCCTGCATCCGTTCGTCGGCCTCGTGATGTTCGTGTCGTTCGCGATTCTCGTGGTGCGCTTCTGGCACCACAATGCGCTCGACGCGGACGACCGGCAGTGGCTCAGGCAGATCGGCGACGTGCTGACCAACCAGGAAGACAAGCTGCCGCCGGTCGGGCGCTATAACGCCGGACAGAAGCTGCTATTCTTCACGCTGGTGGCCTGCCTGCTGCTGCTCCTGCTGTCGGGCATCGTGATCTGGCGGCGTTACTTCTCGTTCTACTTCCCGATCGGGGTGATCCGCGCGGCCGCTGTCGTGCATGCCGTGGCGGCCTTCGTGCTGATCGCGAGCATCATCGTGCACATTTACGCGGCGTTGTGGGTGAAGGGTTCGATCGGCGCGATGGTGCGCGGCACCGTCACGCTGGGCTGGGCCCGCAAGCATCACCCGAAGTGGTTCCGTGAAAGCGTGAAGTAACGCAGCGGAGCGGGGCGGTACGCCGATTGCGGCGTGCTGTTCCGCCAACCGTCGGAATCGCCTGAGAGCGCCGATTCGTCGGCGCTTAGTTTGGGGGCTGTTTGCGCATGGAACGCGCATGCGAATGCCCGAAATCGCTCGCAGGGCAAGGAGCGAGGAGCGCCGTTTGGCCGAGCCAGACAAGTGACGAGCGACGCCGCCCTGTGGGCGATTTCGGGCATTCCCCTAAAATGGATAATTAGACACGGGTTGCCACGAGAAGGGCCGCTCGCCACGTTGCGCTCCTTGCGAATACGCCAGTATTCGCTGCGTCGCGCGCCTCGCGAGCGGCCCTTCTCGTGGCAACGCATGCGCGTTCCATGCGCAAACAGCCCCCTTGGAAGATATTTTCGTGACACAACGCATTCTGGAGCCGACCGAGATCTCGGCACTCGATCATTCGGCCATTCCGCGCTTTCGTCTGCCGGAGCGCGCGACCGCGTTCGCGGCGCGCGCCGCGCGGCTGCGCAAGCTTGCCGACCTGAACCCGATCAGCGGCTACCTGCGGCTGATGGCCACCGTCGCCGATGCGCAGCACGCGACGCTGCAGACGCTGGAGCTGCCGCTGCCGTCGAAGGAAGCGATCGCACGCGCGCAGGAACATTCGATGCCGCTCGTGCCGGCGCTCCACGGCGAGCGCGATTCGCGCTGGCGCGCCGTGCTGTATGAACTGCTCGACCGCGTCGAAAGCGCCGGGCTCGTCAATCCGCAGTTGGCGAAGCTGCTCGACCGGCTGCGGCTGATGGCGCCGGCCGAGCTCGACGCGCAGGCCGACGCGATCCTCGCGCTGCGCTTCGCCGAAGTCGATCCGGCCACCGCGCCGTTCCTGATGGCCGCGCTGCAGGTCGTGTGGACGGACCTCGCGAGCCGCGTGACGCCGACCGACGTTCCGTATCTCGACCAGCCGGGGCTGTGCCCGGTGTGCGGCACGCATCCGGTTGCGAGCGTCGTGCGGGTCGGCGGCCAGTATCAGGGCTACCGTTTCCTGCAGTGCGGGCTGTGCACGACCGAGTGGCACATGGTGCGCACCAAGTGCTCGCACTGCGATTCGACGAAGGGCATCGCGTATCACGGGATCGAAGGCGGCAGCGAAGCCGTCAAGGCCGAATCGTGCGACGAATGCAAGACCTATCGCAAGATCGGCTATCAGGAGAAGGACTACGAGTTCGAGCCGCTGGCGGACGATCTCGCGAGCCTCACGCTCGACCTGCTGATGAACGAGGCCGGCTACCAGCGCAGTTCGCCGAACCCGCTGCTGTGGCCGGACGTGTCGCGGGAAGCGGACTGAAGGCACGGGCCGGGGCGGTGCGCGAGCGTCGGCCCGGCCGACTGCGAAGCATGAGACTGGAGCGATAACGACGTGACCGAACCGGGTGTGAATGAATTGAATGCCGTGCTGGCGCGTGTGCCGTCGGTCGAGCGCGTGCTGTCGTCGGCGCCGCTGCAGCCGCTCGTCGCCGACTATGGCCGCACGCGCGTGCTGAATGCCGTGCGGGCCGAACTGGCACACTGGCGCACGGCCGCGCAGCACGACCCCGCCGCGGCCGAGTCGCTCGACGAGCCGCGCATCGCCGCTGCCGTCGCGCATACGCTGGCCGCGCAGAGCGCGGGCGCGGTGCGGACCGTGTTCAATCTGACAGGCACCGTGCTGCACACGAACCTCGGGCGCGCGCTGCTGCCCGACGACGCGGTGCGCGCGGTGGTCGACGTGCTCACGCGGCCCGTCAACCTCGAATTCGATCTCGCCACCGGCCGCCGCGGCGATCGCGACGACCTGATCGACGCTCTGCTGTGCGAACTGACGGGCGCGGAAGCCGCGACCGTCGTCAACAACAACGCGGCGGCCGTGCTGCTGACGCTGTCGGCGCTCGCGACGAAGCGGGAAGTCGTCGTGTCGCGCGGCGAGCTGGTCGAGATCGGCGGGGCATTCCGCATTCCCGACATCATGAGCCGCGCCGGTGCGAAGCTGCGCGAAGTCGGCACGACCAATCGCACGCATCTGCGCGACTACGCGGACGCGATCGGCCCGCGCACGGCGCTGTTGATGAAGGTGCACTGCAGCAACTACGCAATCAGCGGCTTCACGAAGGAGGCGACGCTCGCCGAACTCGCGCCGCTCGCGCGCGAGCACGGCGTGCCGGTCGCCGTCGATCTCGGCAGCGGCACGCTGGCCGACCTGTCGCAATGGGGCCTGCCGCACGAGACGACCGTGCAGGAAACCGTCGCCGCCGGCGCAAACGTTGTCACGTTCAGCGGCGACAAGCTGCTCGGCGGCCCGCAGGCCGGCCTGATCGTCGGCGATCGCGCGCTCATCGCGAAGATCAAGAAGCATCCGCTCAAGCGTGCGCTGCGCGTCGGCAAGCTGACGCTCGCGGCGCTCGAACCGGTGCTGCGCCTGTATCAGTCGCCCGAATTCCTGCGCGACCGGCTCACGACGCTGCGCCTGCTGACGCGCCCGCAGTGCGAGATAGCCGACGCTGCCGAACGCGTGCGCCCCGCGTTGCAGGCTGCGTTCGGCAGCGGTTTCGACGTGACCGTCGAGCCAATGTTCAGCCAGATCGGCAGCGGCGCGCTGCCGGTCGACCAGTTGCCGAGCGCCGGGCTCGTGGTGCGCTCGGCGGACGGCAAGCGCAGCGGCCGCGCGCTCGCGCAGCTCGAGAAGCGGCTGCGCGAATGGCCGCGCCCGGTGATCGGCCGCATCGCCGACAATGCGCTGCGGCTCGACCTGCGCTGCCTCGAAGCGGCCGACGAAGCGGCGTTCGTCGCGCAATGCGTGCCGCTCGCGGGGCCCGCCGCATGATCGTCGGGACCGCGGGGCACATCGACCACGGCAAGACCACGCTCGTGCGTGCGCTGACGGGCGTCGACACCGATCGCCTGAAGGAAGAGAAGGCGCGCGGCATTTCGATCGAACTCGGCTACGCGTATACGCCGCTCGACAACGGCGACGTGCTTGGCCTGATCGACGTGCCGGGCCACGAGAAACTGATTCATACGATGGCGGCCGGCGCGTGCGGGATCGACTTCGCGCTGCTCGTGATTGCCGCCGACGACGGCGTGATGCCGCAGACGCGCGAGCATCTCGCGATCCTGCAACTGCTCGCCGTCACGCATGGCGCTGTCGCGCTGACGAAATGCGATCGCGTCGATGCCGCGCGCGTCGCCGAGGTGCGCGACGAGATCGCCGCGTGGCTGCACGACTCGACATTGGCCGGCGCGCCGATCTTCGAAACGCGTGCGACCGTGGCCGACGATCCGGGCGTCGCCGCGTTGAAGCAGCACCTCGCCGACGCGGCGATCGCGTGGCGCGCGCGTCGCGACGACGGGCTGTTCCGGCTCGCGGTCGATCGCGTGTTTACGCTTGCCGGGCAGGGCACTGTCGTGACGGGTACCGCGTTCGCGGGCCGCGTCGCGACGGGCGACACGCTCGCGATCGTGCGCACGGGCGGCGCGGCCCGCGTGCGCAGCATCCATGCGCAGAACCGGCCGGTCGAGGGCGGCCGCGCGGGCGAGCGTTGCGCGCTGAACCTGGCCGGCGTCGACAAGGCCGACGTCGAGCGTGGCGACACCGTCGCCGACGCGCGGCTCGTCGCGACGTCGCCGCGCCTGGACGTCGAGCTGACGCTGCTCGCGGACGCCGGGCTGACGCTGACCCACTGGGCGCCGCTGCATGTGCATCTCGGCACGCTGCATCGCGTGGCCCACGTCGCGCTGCTCGACGGCGACACGCTCGCGGCCGGCCAGCGGATGCGCGTGCAACTGGTGTTCGACGAGCCGGTGTTCGCGCTGCCGGGCGACCGCTTCATCGTCCGCAATCCGCAGGCGACGCGCACCGTCGGCGGTGGCCGGGTGCTCGATCCGTTCGGGCCGGCCCGCAAGCGCCGCACGCCTGCGCGTCGCGCGTGGCTCGATGCGCTCGCGGCGTGGCTCGACGAGGGGCGCGTCGATGCGCTGCTCGCGCAGGCGCCGCTCGGCATCGCGCGCGCGACGCTCACGCATCTGACGGGGTTCGCGCCGAATGTGCTGGCGTTGCCCGGCGATGCGCTGGCGATCGGGCAACGCGATGCCGCGTCGAACGAAGGCGCGGTGATTTCGCATGCGCACTGGCGTGCGTTGCAGACGCGGGCGGTCGAGACGCTGCGTGCGTACCACGAGCGCATGCCCGACGAGCAGGGGCTCGACGCCGCGCGCCTGCGGCGAATGGCCGCGCCGCTCGCGAGCGATGCGCTGTGGCGCGCGCTCGTCGACGCGCTGGTGTCCGGCGGCGAAGTCGTGCGCAGCGGGCCGTGGCTGCATCTGCCGTCGCATTCGGTGAGCCTCGAGCCGCGCGAGGAAGCGCTGGCGCGGCAACTGCTGCCGCTGATTCACGCGGGGCGCTTCGATCCGCCGTGGGTGCGCGACCTGGCGCGCGACACGGGCGCGGCCGAGGACGCGGTGCGCGCGCTGTTGCGCAAGCTCGCACGCCGCGGCGACGTGCAGCAGGTCGTGCGCGACCTGTTCTATCATGCCGACGTCGCGCGCGAACTGGCGGAACTGGTCGCGCATCTCGCGCCGTCGCGCGGCGGCGGGCTCGATGCGGCGACGTTCCGCGACGCGACGGGGCTCGGTCGCAAGCGCGCGATCCAGATTCTCGAGTTCTTCGATCGGGTTGGGTATACTCGCTTCCACCGCGATCTTCACTACCTGCGGCCTGATAGCGGTTGGGTGGGTATTCAGGCGTAGGCGCTCGTCGTTCTTCGGTTTCTTTTTCCCACGGAAGGCATTCGTATCCGGTGGTACGGCTGGACTTCAAATCCAGTTGGGGGTGTCAGACACTCCTGGGTAGGTTCGACTCCTGCTGCCTTCCGCCATGCCGGGCTTCCGCGGCGTTCCTTGAGCTTCCTCTGAAAGTCCGCAAGCTGAGGGTTCGTACTGTGTCGAGCATGACCAGTCCAAGAACCTCCTGACTTACCATGACCTGATTCAGCAGTACATCAACCATGAGGAAGCCATCGAGTTCAGGCAGTCGGAGATCGCAAGTCTGAAGTTCCCGCTCAAACTCACGTCGGTGACGCAGGTGGACTCGAAGGTGAGCCCCGCGGTGCAGTTGGCAGACGTAATAATTGGAGCGACTATTGAGGCGGCCAACACGTTGAGAGGGCGTAAGGTAATCGGGCTGGATGCCGAGACGGTGATGGCGCTATATAGCGACGAGCAGATCATCCACCTATTGCCATCGCTGGACTTTGAAGAGCAAAAGCGTTTCAGGCAAGGCTCGCAAGGAGCTGAGCTGATCGATTGCATGGCGACTCATTTTCACCGATGATGGCGTCGACGGGGTGTCAGGATTTCCGTGTTCAAGGCGGGTTGAGATTCACACGGATGGTCGAACGAATCGATCCTCGTAGAGGATCGCGAACTGGTTCATAGCCGTCTTCGAGTCACGTAGAGCAAATTAATTCTGTCACTCTAGAATCCATACGGTTCAAGGCGTCTGCCTCAAGCGAATCTGTCTTGTCGTGGGGGTTGTGCTGCCATTCGGAAAGCTTCATTGCAAGCGTCTGCAGATAACTTCTGTAATCTGCCTGTCTGTTTGCATTAAACGCCCCCGCGAAGGGCTCGGGTAAGCGGCCGCTGTGGAGCATTGCCCGTTCAAACTCAGGTTTCGCACAACGCGTGATTGCCGCTGCCGGCGTCGCAGGGGAGTTGACACCGGTCTTCGCAGGCCGCGGCAAATGACAACTTTGCCTCGCAAACGGTGACGCGTTCAATTTGGTGTGCGGCGCGTCACGCGGGTTACTCCACCACCTTGAACACGCGATTCTTATCGATCACGCCGGCTTTCGGTAATTTGCCATCGTCGTCAGCGGCGGGCCGCAGATGCCGATCGTCGAGCGCCGGCCCGGTATAACGGCTGCGCGGCCGGATCACCTTGCCGACGCGCAACTGCTCGATGCAGTGGGCGAGCAGCCCGACGCTGCGCGCGATCGAGAACAGCCCAAACGCCGCATCGCGGGGCAACCGAAGCTGCACCGACAACATCGCAAGCGCTACGTCGATGGTCGGCCGCAGGCCGGTGAGCGCCGTAACCTTGTCCACGAAGTGCGCGATCTCGGCCGGCGGGTCGAGTCGCGCAAGCAGCGCGGCCGCGCGCGGATCGCCGTCGGGGTACAGATGATGACCGAAGCCGGGAAGCGGGATCGCGGACCTCAGGTGATGATCGACGACGCGCTCGGCCCCCAATCGTTGCACGTCGTCGAACATCGCCCGCACGCGTCCCGACGCGTCGCCGTGCAGCGGGCCCGATAGCGTGGCGAGCCCTGTCAGCAGGCAGCCGGCCAGGGACGCACCGGTCGATGCCGTGATGCGCGCGGCGAATGCCGAGCTCGTGATCTCGTGGTCGGCGACCAGCACCATCGCGCAGCGCAGCAGGTCGGCGCCACGGCTGTCGAGCGCCCAGCCGGCCGCGAGCCGCTGATGGGTGCAGAGCGGGCCTGCGCTGGCATCGTCATGTGCGCCGAACGCGCGAGACACGATCGCGACGAGCTGCCCGGCCTCGGTGTGAAGCGCGCTGTCGAGGCGGCCGAGCGTCGAATGGCCGTTTGCGGCCAGCGTCGCGAGCATCGTGAACGCGCATTGCCGATCGGGCTCGCCGGCCGGCAGTGCGAGCGCCGGCGCATCGAACGACACGGGCGCGGTAGCCTGCCAAAGCAGCGCAGCCGTTTCCTCGAGCGTCGCGCTCTCGGCGAGTTGAATGCTGTCGCGGCCGCGATACCACGCGCGGCCCTTCGAGAACGTGGTGATGCCGCTATAGATGCACGGCTCGGCGCCGAAGATCGTGCCGGCCGCCAGCGCCGCCCGTTTGCGGCCGACTTGCTTCTTGCGGCACAGTGCGACCACGTCCTCGGCGCGATACAGGCTCCTGCGCGGATCGTCCGGATCCTGAATCACGGCGATGCTTCCGCGGCTCGCGTACGCATAGACGGTCTGCGCCCGCACACCGAGCCGCCGCGCCGCTTCTGTCAGGGTGATCCAGTTCTGCATGGGAGTCTTGATAAGGATGCGGCCGGTGCGTGGCCGCGTGCGCCGACTATAGACCGGGTTCAGTTGAATGTCATCTCGGCCGGACGCCGCTCGAGCACTTCGACGAGGATGTCGCCAGGCGCGCGCACGAAACAGCAGCGCACGCCGGCGCGGACCCGCGCGATGGGCTGGACGATCTCGGCGCCGTTGTCGACCAGGTGCGGGTAAGCCGCGTCGAGATCATCGACCAGCACGCCGAAGTGATCGATTCCCTGCACGCGCGCGCCGTCCGGCGTGATTGCCGAATGCGCGTGCGGCAGCGCCGTGATGAACAGGTTGATGTCACCGATCCGCAGGTCGACGCGACCGGGGCGTCGCACGATTTTGGCGTTCAGGCAGCGCGCGAACCAGGCGGCGGTGGCTTCGGCATCGGCCGAGCAGAGTTGCAGGTGATCCCATTTGAATTCAATCATGATGGTGGAGGGTCGAGTTGGGGAGTCAGCGCAAGGGCAGGTGGGCGGCACGAGCGCGGGTCAGAGCTCGATACGCGACAGCTTGCCGAGCAGCACCGAATACGACAGTGTGCCGACGAGACAGATCGCGCCCATCAGGTTCAGCGCCCAGAAGAAGCTGCCGGTGTGCTGCGTCACATAGCCGATCATCAGCGGCGTGGTCACGGCGGCGATATTCGCGGCGAGGCTCGTGATGCTGCTGGTAAGCCCGACATAGCGTTTGGGCGCGATCTCGGACACCGCCGCCCAGGACATCGAGCCGATGCCCTGCGCAAAGAACGCGACGGTCAGGATCGCGATTACCAGCGTGTTCGAATGCACGAAGTTGACCAGCACGATCGATGCGCCGAGGAAAGTGCCGATGACGAGCGGCGCCTTGCGCGATGACGACATCGACACACCGCGCCGGATGCAAAGATCGGACAAATAGCCGGCGATAAGGATGCCCAGCGTCGCGCCGATGAACGGCATCGCCTGGAACACGCCGACCTTGATCATCGACATGTGTCGCTCCTCGACCAGGTAGGTCATGAACCAGGTCGTGAAGAACACGAGCAGCGTGTTGTTGCAGAACTTACCGAGACAGATCGCGAGGACCTGCCGATAGCCGAGCAGACGCAGCGCCATGCGCCAGTCGAATGGATCGCGCGCCGTCACCACCGGGCGACCTTCGGTGATGTAATCCAACTCGGCTGCATTGACGCCGCGATGGCGCGACGGGTCGCGATAAAGCCGATACCAGACGACGCTGAACAGGACGCCGAACGTGCCTGTCGCGAAGAACACGGCGCGCCAGCCAAATGCCGACGAGATCCACAGCAGCAGGCCGGTGAAAAGTGGCGTGCCGATGTACTGGCCCATCACGTACACACTCGTTGCGAAGCCGCGCTCCTGGACCGGGAACCACATCGTCACCGCACGCGCGTTCGACGGGAATGCGGGCGCCTCGAGCGCACCCATCGCGAGCCGCGAGCCGAGCAACATGTGGTATCCCTGCGCGAACCCCTGAGTCAGCGTCGCCAGCGACCAGCCGACGAGCGACAGCGCGTAGGCCACGCGCGAGCCCAGCCAGTCGGTGAGCACGCCCGCCGGCAGTAGCGCGATGGAATAGGCGAGGCCGAACACGGCGAACAGCTCGCCCATTTGCACGCGCGTGAGCGCGAGATCCTTCGACAGTGCGGGCGCGACGATGCCGAGCGCGGAGCGGTCGACGTAGTTGAGAATCGTTGCCACGAGCAACATCGACAGTACGCCGTAGCGTACCCTCGAGCGTCTTGCGGCGCCTGCATGTGTGTCGAGCCGGCGCATGGCCGAAACGTGCTCTTCTGCGGTTTTCAATGTCGTCTCCAATTTTAATGTGGGGTGCGCCGGCGCACTTGCCGTGTGCGCGCGTGCGGTCAGCCGCGTCCGACGAAGGGCATCGCGCTCGCCATGATCGTCATGTTCAGAATGTTGGCTTTGAGCGGCAGGTTGGCCATCTGCACGATCGCACTCGCGACATGCGCAACGTCGACCCGCGGCTCGGGCGCGATGCGGCCGTCGGCCTGCAGCACGCCGCTGTCCATGCGTTCGGTGAGCGAGGTCGCGGCGTTGCCGATATCGATCTGGCCGCACGCGATGTTGAATGGCCGGCCATCCAGGGCAAGCGAGCGCGTGATGCCGAGGACGGCGTGCTTCGTGGCCGTGTACGCGATCGTGTTCGGGCGCGGACTGTGGGCGGAGATCGAGCCGTTGTTGATGATGCGCCCGCCTTGCGGCGTCTGACGCTTCATCTGGCGCCACGCGGCGCGGGCGCACAGGAACACGCCGGTCAGGTTGGTCGCGACCACGTCGTTCCAGAATTGCAGCGTGTAATCGTCGATCGGCACGGCGCCGGCGTTGCGGCCCGCGTTGTTGAACAGCACGTCAAGGCGCCCGAACGTGTGTACGATCTGTGCGAAGCTCGCGTCGACCGATGCTTCGTCGGACACGTCGGTTGGAATTGCCGCTGCCACGCCCCCGGCCCGCTCGATGATCTCTTGCGTCCCGAGGAGCGGATCGATGCGCCGGCCGAGCAGCGCGACGCTGAAACCTGCTTGCGCGAGCGCTACCGCAGCGGCCTGTCCGATGCCGGTGCCGGCGCCCGTCACCGCCGCGATCTTTTTTCCTGTCTGCATTTTCACGACCTCGTGTTCGGTTCGTTGAGCATGAGAAAAGGATTGCGCGGCGGCGACGCCGCAGCAATCTTGATTCGTTCAATCAACATCAACTGCCCCGTCCTGACGGGCGCAAATCAGGGTTTTCCTGAGTTCGTGGCGGTGCCGCGCGCGCGTTGCCGCTGCCTCGCACGACGGGGATATGCCCGGAGGCGTTCGGGCCATCCGGCGGCGCGCACGGCCGTGCGGACATGTTGATCGAATCAATCAAGATTGACCCGCGCCGACCGCGATTCGTAGGCTGTGCTCCGTTATCCGAACCAAGGACGAGACCATGCCTGACAACAATCGCACCCAGCTGCTGGTTGCGCGACGCGTTCCCGCTACGGTGGCCGCGCGCGCGGCAGCCGAATTCAACGCCTATGTGACGGACGCCGACATGGACGCCCCGTCCGTCGTCGAGTTCTGCAACCGCTATCAGACGCCGGCGGTGCTGATCGGCAAGAAATCAGGACTGCAGGCCGAGCACATTGCGGCATTGCCGTCGAGCGTGAAGATCATCGCGAACGCGAGCGCCGGCTACGACCACATGGATGTCGCCGCCGCACGCGCACGCGGAATCGTGGTCAGCAACGCACCCGACGCGCTGACCGACTGCACGGCCGATTTCACGATGCTGCTCGTTCTGGCCGCGTGCCGGCGTGCATCGGAATACGAGCGCATCGTGCGCGCGGGGTGGGGCAAGTCGTTCGGCATGACCGACATGCTCGGCACGCGCGTGAACGGCAAGACGCTCGGGATCGTCGGTTTCGGCCGGATCGGCCGCGCGGTCGCCCAGCGCGCACGCGGGTTCGGGATGAAAATCGTCTATACCGATCGGCGGCCGGCACCGCTGGAGATCGAGGCCGGCGCGCGCTATTGCGCGGATCTCGACACGCTGCTGTCGCAGTGCGACATCCTCACGTTGCACGTGCCGGGCGGCGGCACGCCGTTGATGACGCGCCGCGAGTTCGGTTTGATGCGCGACGGTGCGGTGTTCGTCAACGCGGCGCGTGGAAGTCTCGTCGACGAGGATGCGCTTTACGACGCGTTGACCTCGCATCGGCTGTTCGCCGCGGGCCTTGATGTTTATTGGAACGAGCCCAACATCGATCCGCGCTTTGCCACACTCGACAATGTGTTTCTGTCGCCGCACATGGCGAGTGCGACCATCGAGACGCGCGACCAGATGGGGCTTACCGCGCTCGACAATGTCGCGGCCGTGCTTGACGGGAGGAGAGCACCGAACGCGCTGTGATGATGGCGGCCGCGCGCGCTGGTCCATGCCGGGGTATCCGATCGCGGGACGACCGGCAGTCGGCGCGTCGTTACTTCAACAACCGCTGCGCCATCAGCACGTCGTACGCGGCCTTGAACGGGCGGACGCCCTGCGGAATGCCCGAATAAGCAGCCGGATGCACGAGCGTCGCTTTTGTCTCGTCAAGGGAGGAGGGACATCGGACGCCCTGATGTCGATGGTTGCAGTGTTTTCTCCTAGAACTCGCCTGATGCGACTACTCCACGCCTCCGCTTCTGGGTTCCATGAAACATTGAATTCCGCCTTCTCCGTTCGATTTATGTCATAAGATGTCGCATAACACGTGGATGTGAGCCATCCTTGCAAACACGCGGAAAGTAGTTGGAGATAGGTTGCACAACGACGACACTCGTTATACGATGACTGACTAATTTGGCGGCCGACGGCATGCAGCCGAACGGTCTCGCACTGCTGCCGTCGTCCGTCACATCGCATTTTCCGCCGTCGGCCGCATCCATGCCCCCGACCCTCCGCACCGGGAATACGTTCGTGAAAATCGTCGCCATCGAAGTCATTCGCCTTTCGCTCGCATTCGATGCGGGCCGCCGTCCCGTCGCCGCAGTTGAACCGGCCGGCCGCGGACTCGTATAACGCCGCAGACCGCTCGCTGCGCCGCATGGAGTCGCTGCTGGTCAGGCTAACCGATGACGCAGGGCGCGTCGGCTGGGGCGAAGCATTCGGTCATATGGTCAATCCCGTCACGTTCGCCGCGCTCGAAGGCCCGGTCGGCCGCTGGTTCAAGGGCGCCGAATTCGAGCCTACACGGCACGGGATCGCCGCATTGCGTGACGCGGCCGATCGCGCGTTGCATGCGTTCGGGCGCACCGGACCGGTGCTGTACGCGTTGTCCGCGATCGACACGGCGCTGCACGACCTCGCCGCGCAGGCGGCCGGCGTGCCGCTGTATCGCTGGCTCGGCGGCCATCGCAACGAGATCGATGTGTATGCGAGCCTGGTCAGCTACGACAACGACCCCGATGAAGTCGCGCGCCACGTGCGGCGGGCGTCGGACGAGGGGTTCCGGCGCATCAAGCTGCACGAGACGCAACGTGCGGCCATCGCTGCCGCGCGCGCGGCACTGCCGGCCGGCAGCGAACTGATGGTCGACGTGAACTGCCCGTGGGCGGCGAGCGACGCGCTGCGGCATGTGAGCGAGCTGGCCGACCTGCGGCTCGGCTGGATCGAGGAACCGGTGTGGCCTTGCGACGACGCGGGCGGCATCGCGCGCGTGCGCGGCGCCGGCGTGCCAGTCGCGGCGGGCGAGAACGCGTCGGGTGTCGCGGGCTTTCGCGACCTGTTCGAACACGGGGCGCTCGACGTCGCGCAGCCAAGCATCGCGAAGATCGGCGGACCGACCGGTATCGCGGAAGTGATCGCGCTTGCGGCGGAGCACGGCGTGCGCGTCGTGCCGCACTGTTTCTACTACGGAGCGGGGCTGCTGGCGACCGCGCACGTGGTCGCGGCGCTGCCCGACGATGTCGCGCTAGAAATTCCCTATCTCGACTGGCCCGAGCGGTTGCATGACGCGCAGCGGCCCGGGGCGCGGGTGCGCTTGCCCGATGTGCCCGGGCTTGGCTTCTTGCCAGACGAAGCGGTGCTGGAGCGCAACACGATTGCGCACGCGACCATCGGTTGAACGCAGGAGGCGTGCGCATGGCGCACGCATCTGAAGCCGTCGCCGATGTGGCGGCGCAATCGGAAACCATGAAGCCGGGCGGATGCGCAGGCACTTGCCCGGCTCGACAGGAGACAACATGAAAACGCGTTACCGCTGGTGGATCGGCGCGCTGCTGTTCGGCGCCGGTATGCTGAATTATCTCGATCGCGCGGCGCTGTCCGTCGTCGCGCCGATCATCAAGCGTGAACTCGGCATCGACGACGCGCAGATGGGCATCCTATTCAGCAGCTTCTTCATCGGCTACTGTGTGTTCTGCTTTGTCGGCGGCTGGGCCGCGGACCGGTTTGGGCCCCGGCGCGTGTTCGCGTGCGCGGCCGGCGTGTGGTCGCTGTTCTGCGGCGCGACCGCGCTGGCCGGATCGTTCGCGCATCTACTCGTGGTGCGTGTCGCGTTCGGGATCGGCGAAGGGCCGATGGGGACGACCACCAACAAAGCGATCTCGAGCTGGTTTCCGCGCCGCGAGGCGGGACGCGCGGTCGGCTGGACCAATGCCGGGCAGCCGCTCGGCGCGGCGATCGCGGCGCCGATCGTCGGTCTCGTCGCGCTGCAGTTCGGCTGGCGCGTGTCGTTCGTCGTGATCGCCGCGCTCGGCTTCGTGTGGCTCGCCGCGTGGTGGGCGTTGTTCCGCGACGATCCGGCCAGCCATCCGCGCGTGTCGCCGGAAGAGGCGCGCGAGATCGCATCCGACCGGACGATCGACGTCGCACCCGATGCGCATGCGGACGATCGTGCCGTGCGTCCGCTACTGCGCGATCTGTTGTCGCGGCCGGTGCTCGGCGTCGCGCTCGCGTTCTTCAGTTTTAACTACGTGCTGTACTTCTTCCTGTCGTGGTTGCCGAGCTACCTGACCGACTACCAGCATCTGAATATCAAGCAGATGAGTGTCGTCGGAATCCTTCCGTGGCTCGGCGCGACCGTCGGGTTCGTGGCCGGCGGCACCGTGTCGGATGGCATCTACCGCCGCACCGGCGACGTGCTGTTCGCGCGCAAGATCGTGATCGTCGTTGGGCTCGCGGTCGCGGCGGCCTGCGTGCTGCTGGCGTCGCGCGTGAGCTCGCTCGGCGCGGCCGTCACGCTGATCGCGATCGCGAGCCTGTTCGCGTTCATGGCGCCGCAGGCTTGCTGGTCGCTGCTGCAGGAAATCGTGCCGCGCGAACGTGTCGGCTCGGCGGGCGGGTTCGTTCACCTGCTTGCAAATCTGGCGGGCATCCTGTCGCCAAGCGTGACCGGCTGGCTCGTTCAGTATGGCGGTGGGTATGCGAGCGCGTTCGTGCTCGCGGGTGCATCGGCGCTGGCCGGTGCGGTGATCCTGACGTTCACGGTGCGCGCGCGGGCCGTTGTGCAGATGCGCGGGGCTGCCTGACGATGTACTCCGTTGAACTAGCAACGCGGGAGTGGGTGAGACCTGATTTAATCATCATCGGTTGATGAAACCGCTCGGCTATACCCAGGCCGCCAAAACCGGGACAAACTGCCATCGCCAACTTGGAACAGCCACCGCTGAATCGGCATCAAGTTAAACCAACCAGCCTCCCCGGTTTCCCGGGGCGGTTCAGGCCGTGTGGAACATCCTGGAAAATAAAGACACCTACCAGAGCCGCACGACTTTATTCGAGCTGCAGGCGCGAACTTCATTGAGGCGGGGGGGGCGGTCCTTAAAACGACGCTGGATAGAGCAGGGCAAGCCAACATGGCATCAACCTTCAGGGGTTGTAAAACTGGGGCGGACCATAGATTTATTTTCGCTTACGGTTGCCCGAACTGTCGCAGCAACTCGAAGCCTGTCCCTCCGCCCCAAGGGCTATCAAGGTCGAATCCAGTGGCAAACTTTCTAACGTCTGTCGGTTCATAACTTGCATAAATGAACTGATTGGCGTACTGTGGAAGGGCCGTTGAGGGAAACTGCGTTGGACAGCACGGATCGAGACGTACAGGAAACTGCCATCATGTGGCATTGCGCTGGGCCCGCGGTGATGCTCGGCACGGTTCTGAAGACGTGGGGCTCGGCGCCTCGCCCGATCGGCGCGATGGTCGCGCTGCGTGACGACGGTGCAGTGAAGGGTTCCGTATCGGGCGGGTGTCTCGAGGACGATCTGATCGAGCGCGTGTGGCGCGTCGGATTTTCGGGCTCGACGCCGACTGTCGTAACCTACGGCCTCTCGGCGGACGACGCCCATCGCTTCGGCCTTCCGTGCGGCGGCACGCTGATGATTCTCGTGGAACCGGTCCGGGTATCGTCGCGCCTTGACGAGGCGCTGGAATGGGTCAGGCGTGGCCGGGTAGTGATCCGCAACGTGAATGCCAATACCGGCGAAGCCGACGTGAGGCCGACCGATTCGGCGGCCCCGACCTCGTTCGACGGCGTGTCGTTGCGCGCATGTTACGGACCGAGCCATCGCCTGCTGATCATCGGTGCAGGGCAACTGTCCGAATATGTTGCGCGGGTGGCGGTGGCGCTGGGCTATCGCGTCATCGTTTACGACCCGCGTGAAGAGTACCTCGGGGAATGGTCTGTGGCTCATACCGAAGTATTTCGCGAAATGCCCGACGACCTGATCGAGCGAGTCGGCCTGGATCCGAACACGGCCGTGGTTGCGCTGACGCATGATCCGAAGATCGACGACCTGGCGTTGATAGAGGCGCTCAAATCCCCGGCATTCTATGTGGGAGCGGTCGGCTCGCGTGCGAATAACGCGAAGCGTCGGGAACGGCTCAAGCTGTTTGACTTGACCGACACACAGGTTGCAGCGCTTCATGGTCCGATCGGGCTTCACGTCGGTGCCAGAACGCCGCCGGAGATCGCGGTGGCTATCATGGCGGAGATGACTTCGCACCGGGACGGTGTGCTGGTCGTGCAGGCGCACGCGCTGCGCGATGCGCCGTCGGTGCCGCAACGGAGCGAATAGGCACGCGCGTACCTGTGTGGCGTTGTGTGAATGGCAGATAAAATTTTCGATGAACTTATGGCTAAACCCACCATGCTCGAATCGTCGAGCCACAGTGCGTCGGATGCACGTTTTGCATCGATCGAGCGCTATTCATCAGTTGCGAGAACAGTCGAGATACTGTCGGATGCGTGGGGATTTCTGGTTCTGCGGGAGTGTTTTTTCGGCGTCAGGCGATTCGAGCAGTTCCAGAGCATCCTGCAGGTGCCGCGTACCACGCTGGTGGAGCGGCTCAAGAAATTCACGACCCTGGGCATCCTGAAGAAACAGCTTCCGTCGACCGGCGGTGCCCGCTACGAGTACCGTTTCACGGAGCAGGGCCGCGACTTGTACGCGACGATGATCGCGCTGCTCGCCTTCGGCGACCGTTGGCTTGCGGGCGGCGCGCAGCCGCCGTTGAAACTGATTCACAAGACCTGTCAATGCGATTGCGCACCGCGCGTCGTGTGCTCGCACTGCCGCGCCGGCATTGACCCGAGGTCCGTCCACTATCGCGACGGGCCGGGAGCGGGCGGCGAGGAGCGTAGCATCGAACGCAAGCGCTCGCGCCGGAGTTCGGACGTGCGTGTCCTCGAGCGTATTCGGCCATGCTCGGTCGCGCGAACGTTGCAGATCATCGGTGACCGCTGGAGCTTCCTCGTGATCCGGGAATTCTTTTACGGTGTTCGACGCTTCGACGAGTTTCAGTCGCGCCTGGGTATCGCCACCAACATCCTGTCGGACCGACTGCAGCGACTCGTGGAGCAGGGTATCGCGGAGAAGCGGCTGTATCAGGAGAAGCCGAAGCGTTACGAGTACCGGCTGACCGAAATGGGCCGCGACTTGTATGGGCCGCTGCTGGTGATGATGGCCTGGGGTGACAAGTGGCTTTCGGGTGGCAAAGCACCGTTGAAACTTCGGCACCGGGAGTGCGACCACGATTTTCATGCAATCGTCGCATGCGACAAATGCGGTGCCGAACTCGATCCGCGTGAAATGTCATATGTGCTGCGATATGCGTTGCCGGTAGAGCTCGACGTCGCCTGACTCGCGCTTCTCGATGCCGCGTGGCGCCGGGGCGCGCGTACCGCGGCAGATCGATTCAACAGCATCGCGGTGGCTGTCTTCTTAGCCGGCCGGCCTGGCAGCCGGCTATGCGTCTCGTTCAAATCGCGCCGGGGGACCGCGCGCGTGGCGATTTGCCTCGTCATCTCCTTTTTCCCTTCGTCATGGTTTGGTGCGACTGGTCGACCGCACGTGTCGCCGGACGCATCCGGTCGCGCGCGGACTTGCCGCGTCCCGATTCGACCTTGCAGCAGACGTTAACCGTGTAAGCGTGCCCGGTACACAACCAAGAAGGTATCGGAAATGCAAGCGATATCTGCGCTGATGAATCCCTATTGGCACGGCCGCTCCTCCATGCGAAAGAGACGGCTGCATCCGCGCGGAATGCTTCAATACATCAGCCAATAACGGCTGGATAGCCGCGCGGCGTCATACATGACAGGTTGTCGAACAAGGGACTTGCAAATCAGAATTTCGCTCACTATAGTCCACTTATGCAAGTTAGTTTGTCGTCACGACATCGTTGTCGATTTCGTGATTCCGTGATTCCGTGATCGGGTGGAGGAGCAAAATTGAACGCATTTGAGTTTCAGTCGAACAGGTCTACGATCGTCGAGGCCGGCGCTTCGGCCCGCCTTGGGGAAATCGTCGGCCGGCTGGGCTGTCGCGCGGTCTTTCTCGTGACCGACCGCGGCATCGTCGATAACGGTCTGCTGAAACCGGCGCTTGATAGCCTCGAGGCAGCCGGCACGGCCGTTACGGTGTATGCGGACGTGCAGGCCGATCCGCCGGCTCACGTTGTGAATAGTGCGGCCGATGCGGCGGTGTCCGCCCGGGCCGACTGCGTGGTCGGTATCGGCGGCGGTAGCTCGCTCGACGTCGCGAAACTGGTGGCGCTTCTCGCGCGACGGACGGAAAAGCTCGACGCCGTTTACGGCGTGGGCGTCGCGAAAGGGCCGCGGCTGCCGCTGGTGTTGCTCCCCACGACTGCGGGAACTGGATCCGAGGTCACGCCGATTTCGATCGTGACAACCGGAGACGGAGAAAAGAAGGGTGTTGTCTCGCCGATACTGCTGCCGGACATCGCGGTGCTCGACGCGGATCTGACGTTGAGCTTGCCGCCCGCGGTCACGGCGGCGACGGGCATCGACGCAATGGTTCATGCGATCGAGGCGTACACCAGCAAGCGCCTGAAGAATCCGGTCTCCGATTGCCTCGCGAAGGAAGCGCTTCGCTTGCTCGGCGCCAACATCGGCGAGGCTTGTGCCAACGGCACCAATCGCGACGCACGCCAGGCAATGCTGCTCGGCGCAATGCTGGCCGGCCTGGCGTTTGCTAATGCTCCCGTAGCAGGGGTGCACGCGCTGGCCTATCCGGTGGGTGCACGCTTTCATGTTCCGCACGGGCTGTCGAACTCGCTCGTTCTGCCGGCGGTCATGCGTTTCAACCTCGATGCCGCGGCCGACTGGTATGCGGAGCTTGCCGCCGTTCTGATGCCCGACGTCACGGGAAATACCGGTGCGCGTGCGAACGCACTGGTCGAGCGGCTGACTGCACTGCCGAAGGCGCTCGGCTTGCCGACGCGGCTGTCTGACGTCGGTATCAGCCGCGGCGATATCGCGACACTGGCGGAAGACGCGATGCGTCAAACCCGTCTGCTCGTGAACAACCCGCGCGAGATTTCCCTTCAGGATGCGGCTGCGCTCTACGAGGAGGTTCTGTGACCCAGAAAAAAATGCCGTCGCGTCGCGCCCAATATCCGCACTTCAGCGCCATTCAGACGCGCTGGTCCGACAACGATTCCTACGGGCACGTGAACAACGTCGTCTATTACGCGTACTTCGATACGGCGGTCAATCGGCATTTGATTGAACGTGGCGTGCTCGATATTGCAACCAGCCCGATCATCGGGCTCGTGGTCGACACGCGTTGCACGTACTTCTCGTCGATCGGCTTTCCCGACGTCGTCCATGTCGGCATGAAGGTCGTGCATCTCGGCAACAGTAGCGTGCGCTACGAGATCGCGCTGTTTCGCAACGATGCCGACATGGCTTCGGCGATCGGCGAGTTCGTACACGTCTATGTCGATCGGGCAACGAACGGTCCGGTGCCGATTCCGAACGATGTCCGGCAAGTCTTGCGGTCGTTGATGGCCTGACGCGCCGGTCACAACAGGTGTCCTGGAGGAGAGAACAAATGGAAATGGCAGGAGAGGCACGGTTGCAGGCATCCCGCGAGACCGTGTGGAACGCGCTCAACGATCCGGCGGTGCTGCAGGCCAGCATCCCGGGGTGCGAAGTGCTCGAGAAGAGTGCCGACAATGAATTTACCGCGACGGTGGTGTCGAAGGTCGGGCCGATCAAGGCGCGGTTCGCCGGCAAGGTGACTTTGTCTAATATCGCCGCCCCCGTCAGTTACACGCTGACGGGTGAAGGGTCCGGCGGCGCGGCAGGCTTCGCGCGTGCTGACATCGACGTGGCGCTCGAAGCGCTGGAGCAGGATGTCACGCTGCTTCGATACGGCGTCAAGGCGAACGTCGGCGGCAAGCTGGCGCAGTTGGGCTCGCGAATGATCGATGCGGCGGCGCGCAAGTCGGCCGATGATTTCTTCGATCTGTTCGCGAGGCAGGTCGGCACGAAAGTGGCCAATGGCGAACAGGAGGCGTCGTCATCGACGATGGGCGTCGATGCACTGATGGCGGCTGTGTCGATCGAGCGTCCGCTCGTTGCGCCGGCTCACGCGGAATTGGCCATCGCCGCCGAACCCGCGGCGCCGCGGCAACGCGTGGAATCCGTCGGCAGCGCTGCGCCGCAGGCTCGCTCCTCCGGGGCGGACGGCGCACCCGCGATCCCGTTGGCCGATCTTCAGTCGGAGGTGACGGATGCGTTGATGACCGAGAAGATCAAGGTGTGGATCTCCGATCAGATCGCGGTCGTCACCTTGAACCGACCGCGCAGCCGCAACGCGATGACATACGGGATGTGGCTCGCGATGCCATCGATTATGGCCGCGCTCGAACGAAATCCCGAGGTGCGGGCCGTGTTGCTGACAGGCGCGGGCGACGACTTCTGTGCAGGCGCCGACATCTCCGAGTTCGAGAAAGTGCGCGCCGACGCTGGCCAGGCGAACGCGTACGAGATTGCGGTGGATGCGTGCTGCGATGCGATCGCGAACATCTCGAAGCCGACCATTGCCGTATTGCGGGGCTACTGCCTGGGCGGAGGCGCGCATCTGGCGATGTCGTGCGACTTCCGCTTCGCGGCACCAGACGCCACGTTCGGCATTCCTGCGGCGCGCCTTTCCATCATCTACGGCGTGCGTGGGACGCGCAAGCTGTTGTCGCTGGTGGGGCTGTCGCAAGCGAAGAAGATTCTGTACGGCGCAGAGCGATTCGATGCGCGTGCGGCGCGCGACATCGGATTCGTGGACCGGATCGCCGGAGACGACGCGCAGGTCGCGCCGCTCTCATGGTGGCAGCGTGTGAGCGGCGCTAAGCCGCGCGCAAGGACGAGCGATCCGATGGCCGATGCGCGCGCGTTTGCGAGAACGATGGCGGCGAACGCGCCGCTGAGCCTGGCGGGTGCGAAATACCAGCTGAACGGGATGGCGATGGGCACCGGCGCGCTCGATCTCGATCGAGCCGAGGCGATGATCGCGGCGGCAGCCAGCAGCGACGACTATCGGGAAGGCCGGGCCGCGTTCGCGGAAAAGCGCTCGGCGAAATTCCAGGGACGTTGACGGAGGAACCGATGAAACCGGCACCGTTTGACTATTGTTGCCCGGACTCCGTCGACGAGGCGATCGCCGCGCTGGCGGCCTGCCGCGGCGATGCGAAATTGATGGCCGGCGGCCAAAGCCTGATGCCGATGCTGAATTTTCGGGTGGTGCGTCCCGCGCTGATCGTCGACATCCGCAAACTGGTCGAGCTCGACTACGTGCGCGAGCGTGAGGACGGCGGACTCGCGGTGGGTGCGCTGACGCGTCACCGCGTGCTCGAGACGTCGCGCCAGGTTGCCCGACATTTTCCGATCATTCCTGACACGATGCGCCATGTCGCCCACCTCGCGATCCGGAATCGCGGCACGATCGGCGGAAGCCTGTCGCATGCCGATCCGGCCGCGGAGTTGCCGATGCTGGCGCGATTGCTGGATGCGACGATCGTCACGCGTTCGCCCCGCGGCGAGCGCAGGATTGCGGCGGCCGATTTCTTCATCGCGCCACTCACGACGATGCTCGACGATGACGAGATGGTCGTTCGCGTCGATTTTCCGGGCGTGAAGCCCGGGACCGGCTGGTGTTTCGAGGAATTCTCGCGTCGCGCAGGCGACTTTGCGCTGGCCGCCGTGGGCGTACTGCTGGATGTCCGCGACGGCGTGATCCACGATGCGCGCGTCGCGATGATGGGAGTAGGCGACACGCCGTTGCGGCGCAGTGACTCGGAAGCGATCCTGCTCGGCAAGCCGTTGTGCGACGCGCTCGTGGATGAGGCGGCGGAAATCGCGTGTGACGGACTGTCTCCCGCCATGGATCTGCATGCTTCGCCGGCGTACCGCCGCCATCTCGCGGGGGTGCTCGCGCGGCGCGCGATACGCAGCGCATGGCGCCGTGCTTCAGGAGTCGCGCAATGAACGAACATCACATTGCCCGCAAGCCCGTCTGGATGATCGTCAATGGCACGGTCGTCGAGCGCAGCATCGAACCGCGCCTGCTTCTGTCCGATTTCTTGCGACACGACCTGTCGCTGACCGGCACGCACGTCGGTTGCGAGCACGGCGTATGCGGGGCTTGCACGGTGATCGTCGACGGCGATAGCGTGCGGTCCTGCCTGATGCTGGCGATCTCGGCCGACGGTTGCGACGTGCGTACCGTGGAGAGCATGGGCACGCCCGATTCGCTGAGCCCGCTGCAGGAGGCGTTCCGTGAACATCATGGCCTTCAGTGCGGGTTCTGTACGCCCGGCATGCTGGCGACCTGCACCGATGCGTTGCAGAAATACCCGCTCGACAGCGATGACGAGATTCGCGATGCGCTGTCCGGAAATCTTTGCCGCTGTACCGGCTACCAGGGCATCGTCGAAGCCGTCCGTGTTTGCGTAACGGCGCGCGACGCATTGCGGCAGGCCGCCGGATCCGAGCCAACCGAGGATAACCAACGATGAAGATGCATGTTCTGAATGGCGGCCGGCTCCGGATGCGCAAGAGTGTCTATCTGCCGGAAGCCGAGCGAAGCGAAACGATCGATCTGCCGGTGGCATGCATGCTGTTTCGGCATGGTCAGGGAAACGTATTGTTCGACACCGGATGCCACCCGCAGGTCGTCGACGATGCCGCCGCTCGCTGGGGGGCGATGGCGAAGGCCATGACGCCGATCGCCGGACCGGAAGACAACGTCATCTCGGAGTTGAAAACGCTCGGGCTCGGGCCGGACGATGTCGATGTAGTCGTCAACTCCCATCTGCACTCCGATCATTGCGGCTGCAATGCGTTCTTCAAGAGAGCGACGTTCTTCTGTCATGCGAAGGAGCTGGCGGCCGCCCAGGGAGAGGAGGCACTGCAACGCGGCTACATTCCCGCCGACTGGCAGCATCCGATGCCGACCGAACTCATCGACGGGGAGCGCGACGTCTTCGGCGATGGAAAGATGCTGCTGGTCCCGTTGCCGGGGCACACGCCAGGGAGCATGGGCATGCTCGCGACACTGGAGCGTGACGGCGCCTTCCTGCTTGCTGCCGACGCCGTTGCGCTGCGCGAGAATCTGACGCGCGAAGTGATGCCGCGCAACACGTGGGACTCGGATGCCGCGTTGTCAACTCTCAACGAGGTCCGGAGGCTCGAACGAGATGGCGCGAGCGTGATCTTCGGCCACGATCCGCAGCAGTGGGAGACGCTTCGCAAGGGGGCTCACGCGTATGAGTAAGCCGCGTCGTGATCCTGGCGCGCCGCCGGACGCCGATGTCGGCATCGACGAACAGCCGCGCGGCGGTTTTGTCGGGCAGCCGGTGCGCCGATTCGAGGACGCGAGACTGCTCACCGGACTCGGACGTTATGTCGATGATCGGCCGGCCGGAAATGCACTTCATCTCGCGATCGTGCGCAGCGACCAGGCGCATGCGCGCATCCGCGCCGTGCGTGCCGACGCTGCACGCGGCATGGAAGGTGTATTCGGCATCTATGCGTGGGCCGATCTGGCTGGCCTCGTCAAGCCGGCTGTCGCGGTATCGCGCATGGCGGATTATCAGCCCACGCCGATTCATGCGCTGGCGGACGGTGTCGTGCACTTCGTCGGCGAACCGGTCATCGCGGTGCTCGCTGATAGCCGCTATCTGGCCGAGGATGCGCGGGATGCGATCGAGATCGAATACGAACCGCTGCCGGTCGAGACCGATGCCGAGGCGGCGGCACAGCCCGGCGCGCCACTGCTGCACGAAGGATTGACGAGCAACGTGCTGGTCGAACGTCGGTTCGTGCGTGGCCAGATCGACGAAGCGTTCGCGAACGCGCCTGTCACCGTTGGCGGCCGGTTCCGGTTTCACCGGAAGATGCCGACCGCGATGGAGCCGCGCACCTATATCGCGGAAGTGGATCCGGGCCGGGACGCCCTGACGCTCTACACGTCGAGCCAGATACCGGGCATCGTGCGCGACGCGATGGCGGATCTGCTCGACATGCCGGGCAACCGGCTGACGGTCATCGCGCCCGATGTCGGGGGCGGATTCGGCGGCAAGACCTCGGTCTATCAGGAGGAGATGCTCGTATGCGTGCTCGCGCGAAAGGTCGGGCGCCCGGTGCGCTGGAGCGGTGATCGGCTCGAGGACATGCTGTCGACGAGCCAGGCCTTCGACGAACGGGTCGATGCCGAACTCGCACTGGATAGCGATGGCCGGATTCTGGGGCTGCGTGCCGAAGTGATCGGCGACGTGGGCGCGTATTCGATCTATCCGTGGACTGCCGGTATCGAGCCGGTTCAGGTCATCAGTTTTCTGCCCGGGCCGTACCGGGTCCCTGCCTATCACGGACACGTGCGTGGGGTGACGACACCCAAGGCGCCGACCGGGCCCTATCGCGGCGTCGGACGCCCGACGTCGACATTCGCGATGGAGCGCCTGATGGATCTGGCGGCAAAGCGGCTCGACATGGATCCGACGGAGTTGCGGTTACGCAACCTCGTGCGTCCGGAGGAGTTTCCGTATCGCACGCCGGTCGGCATCGTGTGGGATCAATCGGCGTTCATCGAAGGACTCGAGGCAGCGAAGGAACGGTTCGACTACACCGCCGCGAGGCAGGCCCAGGCGCACGCGCGTGCCGAAGGGCGCTGGGTCGGTATCGGCGTCGCCTGCTATGCGGAACTGTCCGGCATCGGCTCGCGCATTTCCGCGTCGCCAGGCATGCCGATCAACACCGGCACCGATACGTGCGTGATCCAACTCGATTCGACCGGAGCGGTCACGGCATCGTTCGGCTGCGCATCGCATGGTCAGGGGCACGAGACGACACTCGCTCAGGTGCTGGCCGACGAACTCGGCGCGCGCATCGAAGATCTGCGCGTGATCACCGGCAATAGTGCCGCCGTGCCGCACGGTACCGGCAGTTATGCCAGCCGCACGGCCGTCATCAGCAGTGGGGCTGGAATGCTGGCAGCGCGCGAACTGCGCGCACGGATGCTGCGCGTCGCCGGTCATCTGCTCGACGTGTCGCCGGGCGATCTCGACGCGGTCGAGAGCGTCATTCGCGTGCGCTGGAGCGACGCGTGTCTGTCATTCGCCGATCTGGCAAAGGCGCTCTATTCGCAGATGGGACGCGTGCCGCCGGAGTTCCGGGAGGATCTTTGCGTCAGTCGGGCTTACGACCCGGTGGTAGGCACGACAAGTTCGTCTACGCATCTCGTTCAGGTGGAAATCGATCCCGAAACGTATGGCGTTCACGTTCGGCAATACGTGATCGCGGAGGACTGCGGACGGGTGATCAATCCGTTGATCGTCGCGGGGCAGACGCGTGGCGCCGTGGCGCAGGGCATCGGCGCTGCACTGCTCGAGGAAGTTGTGTACGACGCCGAGGGGCAATTGCTGACCGCGAGCCTGGTCGATTACCTGCTGCCGTCGGCACCGGAAGTCCCGACGTTGGATCTCGTGCACCTCGAGAAACTGGCACCCAACACGCTGGGCGGCTTTCGCGGCATGGGCGAGGGCGGGACGATCGGCTCGCCCGCGGCCATTGCGAATGCGATCGCCGATGCGCTGTCGCCGCTGAACGTCGACATATCGGAATTGCCGGTGACGCCCGAGCGCCTGTATCGCCTCATTCATTCATCCCCCATTGAATCAATCAAGGAGCAACAAGATGGAATTCAGACTTGACGGAAAGGTCGCGCTCGTCACCGGCGGCGCCCGGGACGTGGGCCGTGAAATCGCACTGGGCCTGGCTGCCGAGGGTGCGAGTGTCGTCGTCAACTATCACGGATCGAAGGCCGCGGCGGAAGCGGTCGTGGACGAGATCCGCGCGCAAGGTGGGCGAGGGCGGGCGATCGGCTGCGACATCTCGGACCGTCGGGCCGTGGATCAGATGATCGACGAGACCGTCGAGGTCTTCGGCGGTCTCAACATCCTTGTCAACAATGCCGGGCTCGTCATCCGCAAGCGCTTTCTCGATTCCCACCCGGACGAATGGCGCAAGCAGATCGACGTCTGCCTGTACGGCACGCTGAACTGCACGCATGCGGCGTTGCCTCATCTGGAGCGTCAGAAAGGCAGCGGCCGAATCATCACGATCACGGGCGATTCGTCGCGGGTCGGCGAATCCGGCCTGGCGATCGGCGCGGCCGCGCGCGCGGCCAATATCGCACTGATGAAGTCGATCGCACGAGAAACGCGCTCGGGCACGACAGCCAATGCGCTGGCGCTCGGGTTGATCGAGACCGCACACGATCCGGAATTTCTCGAGGCGAATCTGGAACGGCTGGTCAAGCTCTATCCGCTTCGACGTCTCGGTCAGCCGAATGATGTTGCGCCCATGGCGGTCCTGCTTGCATCGGAAAAGGGAAGCTGGATTACCGGTCAGGTGATCAGCATCAGCGGCGGCTTCAGTATGGTCTGACGGCGCAACCCACGGCGTTCTTCCGACAACTGACACATCAGCGCCGCCGACCGAATCCGACGGCAGCGCTCCAGGAGACAAACGTGATTCATACCGAGCTTATTGTGCCTGTCCACGAATTGCTCAAGCGCCATAAGGAGCGCAATCCGGACAAGGCGGCATTCGAGGACGCACGGACGTCCGTCACTTATGCGGAACTGGACGCGATGACCGCACGCCTGGCGACGCACTTCCAGCGGGCGGGCGTGCAGGCCGGCGATCGTGTCGCCGTCGTGCTGCCGAACTCGGTCGAATGGGTGGTGAGCTGCCTCGCCTGCGTTCGTGCCGGTGCGATCGCCGTGCCAATCAACCACGAGGCCACTTCGCCGGAGATCGAGTATCGGCTGGATGATGCAAGCTGCACGGCACTCGTGACGAGCGACGTGCGCGAGCGGGAATTGCGCGCGGTCGGTGCTTCTGTCGGTACGGTCACGGAATACGTGACCGTGTCGTGGTCGTCGCAGCCCGTCGTCGGTACGCCATTTGCAGTCGCGACGGCGCGCGGCACCGCGAGTGAGCCGTTGGATCCGGACACGATCGACGATCCCGCATTCGTGATCTACACGTCGGGAACGACCGGCAAGCCCAAAGGCGTGCTACTGTCGACGCACGGCATGCTGTGGGTCGCCGCCGCATGCTGGGCCCCGATTGCCGGCCTGACGGGCAGCGATCGCGTGCTGAGCGCACTTCCGCTGTATCACTCGTATGCGCTGAACTTCTCCGTGCTGAGCGTGCTCGCAGTCGGTGCGACCGCGTATCTGATGGAGAAGTATTCGTCGAGCGAAATCCCGCGGCTGCTGTCGGACGGGCGCTTCACGGTCATGCCGGGCGTGCCGACGATGTTCCACTACCTGCTCGAATCCGCGCGGGCGAACGGGCGCGGCTCGCTGCCCGGGCTGCGATTATGCGTGTCGGCCGGCGCGATACTGCCGGGCACGACGAATCGCGAATTCGAAAACATGTTCGGCCTGAAGCTGCTCGATGGCTACGGCATTACCGAAACCTCGACGATGGTCACGATGAACTGGCCGACCGGTGCGCGCGTATTCGGCTCGTGCGGCCTGCCGCTGCCGGGCGTAGCGGCGCGCGTCGTCGATCCTGTTGCGCTGCGCGATGTTCGGGTCGGGGAAGAAGGCGAGTTACTCGTCCGCGGCCCCAATGTGATGAAGGGATACCTGAACAAGCCAACGGAAACCGATGCGGCATTGATCAACGGCTGGTATCGCACGGGCGACTTGGCACGCTTTGATGCGAACGGCTATATCACCATCACGGGGCGCCTCAAGGAAGTAATCATTCGGGGCGGCCAGAACATCTCACCGGCCGAAATCGAAGAGGTGGTCTGCGAGTACGACGGCGTTCACGATTGCGCAGTCGTCGGCATGCCGCATGCGCATCTCGGCGAGGTGCCGGTGGTGTTCGTCGTCGAGCGAGCCGAGGGCGCTGTGGATGTCGCGGCGCTGCTCGCGCACTGCAGTCTCCATCTGTCGGCTTACAAGGTACCGTTCGTGATTCATGTGACGACGGAAATTCCGCGGACCGGATCTGGGAAGGTCATGCGGTTCAAATTGCGCGAAGCCGTACAACCGGCCGAGCACGGTGACGTCTGACACGTTACGCCTATCCTCTGACTGGAGAAGTATTGATGTCGACAATTTCATTGAACGGGCAGGTAACGATTCGGAATCCTGAACTGCTAAGGCATGTGTGCCTCATCGCAGGTGAATGGATTCACGCTGACCAAGGGGGCACTATCGACGTGCGCAATCCGTCGACGGGGCAGTCGCTTGGGACCGTGCCGCGCATGGGGCGAGATGAAACATTGCGCGCGATCGACGGCGCCAATGCCGCGCTGACCGAATGGCGCTCGCGTACCGGGAAGGAACGTGCGGTGGTTTTGCGTCGCTGGTATGAATTGATGATCGAGAATCAGGATGATCTGGCGGCGATCATGACGGCTGAGCAGGGCAAGCCGCTTGCGGAAAGCCGCGCGGAGATCGGCTATGCCGCGTCGTTTCTGGAATGGTTCGGCGAGGAAGCCAAGCGCGTCTATGGCGATACGATTCCGGGGCATGCGCGCGACAAGCGCATCGTCGTGCTGAAGCAACCCATCGGCGTGTGCGCTGCGATCACGCCGTGGAATTTCCCGGCGGCGATGTTGACGCGCAAGATCGGGCCGGCGCTCGCCGCCGGCTGCACGATGGTATTGAAACCCGCGAGCCAGACGCCATTCTCCGCGCTTGCGCTCTGCGTGCTGGCCGAGCGTGCCGGCGTGCCCAAAGGGGTGATCTCGTGCGTAACTGGCGCGGCGGCGCAGATCGGCGAAACGTTGACGACCAGTCCGATCGTCCGCAAGGTCTCGTTCACCGGATCGACGGAAATCGGCAAGATTCTGCTGGCGCAATGCGCGTCGACCGTCAAGAAGGCATCGATGGAACTGGGCGGCAACGCGCCGTTCATCGTATTCGACGATGCCGATCTCGACGCGGCAGTGAAAGGTGCGATCGCATCGAAGTATCGCAATGCGGGGCAGACCTGCGTATGCGCGAACCGTCTGCTGGTTCAGGACGGTGTGTATGACGCGTTCATCGAAAAACTGTCGGTGGCCGTGCAATCCATGCGTGTCGGCGACGGATTCGAGGAAGGTGTCGCGATCGGTCCTCTGATCGATGAGCATGCCGTCGCGAAGGTTGTGGAGCACGTCGACGACGCGATATCGAAGGGCGCGCGTGTCGTAGTCGGCGGAAAGCGGCATCAGAAGGGCGGCAACTACTACGAGCCGACGATTCTTGCCGATGTGACTCCGTCGATGCGGATCTTTCGCGAGGAGACATTCGGTCCCGTTGCCCCCATTTTCCGGTTCAGTACCGATGACGAGGCAATCGCGCTCGCGAACGACACCGAATTTGGTCTCGCTTCTTATTTCTACAGCCGGGATATCGGCCGCGTGCTCAAAGTGGCCGAGGCGCTCGAGTACGGCATCGTAGGCATCAACGAAGGCCTGATCTCGACCGAAGTCGCACCGTTCGGCGGTGTCAAGGAGAGCGGGCTCGGACGCGAGGGATCGAAGTACGGCATCGAGGACTACCTCGAGCTCAAGTATCTGTGCGTGGGCGGAATCGCCTGACGCTCGGGGCGGCACCTGGGTGCATCGATGCTTCGGTGCCGGTTCATCGTGAATTCTTCGATGGAGGTATCTCGCGCAATAAAGTCCAGTAATGAAAGTTAGACAACAACGATGAATCCATTGGTTTGGAGGAGCTAGACATGTCAACAGTCAATGTGGCAGTGCCTGCGTCGCGGATGTCCCGTGACGAAAAACGGGTGGTTTTCGCATCTTCGTTAGGTACGGTGTTCGAGTGGTACGACTTCTTTCTCGCGGGCTCGCTGGCGACGTTCATTGGCAAGCACATTTTCTCCGGTGTCAACCCGACCGCGGGATTCATCTTTACGCTGCTGAGCTTTGCTGCGGGTTTCGCGGTGCGACCTCTCGGGGCGATCGTATTTGGACGTCTGGGCGACCTGGTAGGCCGCAAGTACACGTTTCTCGTGACGATCGTCCTGATGGGCGGCTCGACGTTTCTCATCGGGTTGCTGCCGGGCTTTGCCACTATCGGGATCGCTTCGCCGATCCTGTTTGTCGCGATGCGGATGATTCAAGGTCTCGCGCTTGGCGGCGAATACGGCGGCGCGGCGACTTATGTCGCGGAGCATGCGCCGAATGACCGGCGCGGTGCATGGACCGCCTGGATCCAGATGACGGCGACGCTCGGGCTGTTCCTATCGCTGGTGGTCATTCTGGGTGTTCGAACCACGACAGGAGAAGGCGTGTTCGCATCGTGGGGATGGCGAATGCCGTTCCTGATGTCGATCGTGCTGCTCGGGATATCGGTGTGGATCCGCCTTCAGTTGCACGAGTCGCCGGCATTCGAGCGCATGAAGGCCGAGGGCAGTCGCTCGAAGGCACCCGTAGCCGAGGCATTCGGGCAATGGAAGAACCTCAAGCTGGTGTTGGTCGTGTTGTTCGGGCTGACGGCGGGGCAGGCAGTCGTCTGGTATACGGGGCAGTTCTACACGCTGTTCTTTCTGACGCAGACGCTCAAGCTCGAGGGTTCGACGTCGAATGTGATCCTTGCCATCGCACTCGTGATCTCGGCGCCGTTCTATGTCGTGTTCGGTTCATTGTCCGACCGAATCGGACGCAAGCCGATCATCCTGATCGGTTTCGCGCTGGCGGCCGCCACGTATTTTCCGCTGTTCAAGGGGCTCACACACTTTATCAATCCCGCGCTGGAGACGGCACAACGGAATGCGCCGATTGTGGTGAAGGCATTTCCTCGCGAGTGTTCGTTCCAGTTTAATCCGGTCGGTACGGCGACCTTTACCAGTTCATGCGATATCGCCAAGAGTGCGCTCTCGAAAGCTGGGCTGAGCTACCGTAACGATCCGGCGGCGCCGGGCGAGAGGGCAGCGATCGTCGTCGGCGGCAGCGTCATTTCGTCATACGATGGAAAATCCGCCGACGCAGCCATGCAAGGGCGTGATTTCGATCGGGCGCTGCAGCGTGCGCTGCATGATAACGGCTATCCGGCGAAGGCCGATCCGGGCAAGATCAATTGGCCGATGGCGATCCTTCTGCTGGCGATCCTGATGATCTACGGCACGATGGTCTACGGGCCGATCGCGGCCATGCTCGTCGAGTATTTTCCGACACGGATCCGCTACACGTCGATGTCGTTGCCATATCACATCGGCAACGGATGGTTCGGTGGATTCCTGCCGGCTTCCGCATTCGCGATCGTCGCGGCAAACGGGAACATCTATTCCGGCCTCTGGTATCCGATCGTCATTGCGACCGCTTCGCTGATCGTCGGGATCTTGTGCGTGCGCGAGACGCGCGGCACCGATATCTGCGCAAACTGACCAGACAACATATCGATACGGAGTCGAGCGGATCATGGCGTTATACGAATATCGAGGCGTGGCCCCGCGCGTTCATGCGTCCGCTTACGTACACCCGAGTGCGAGCATCATCGGTGACGTGATCGTCGGCGCCGGTTGCTATATTGGGCCCGGAGCCTCGCTACGTGGGGATTTTGGCGCCATTCGTGTCGGCGAGGACAGCAACGTACAGGACAACTGTACGTTGCATGTCGGGCACGGAATGACATGTTTGCTTGGCGAACGGTCTCATGTCGGCCACGGCGCCGTGATACATGGCGCACGTCTGGAGCGCAACGCGCTGATCGGGATGACCGCCATCGTGATGGACGACGCGATAGTCGGAGATTCCGCCATTGTGGCGGCGTGCGCGTTCGTCAAGTCGGGAATGGAGGTGCCGGCGCGAACGCTGGTCATGGGCGTGCCGGCCCGTATCGTCCGCGTACTGACCGAAGCGGAACTGCGTGAGAAGGTCGAAGCGACGAACCGCTACTGCGAACTCGCGGCAGCGAGTTTGGCAACGATACGCCGGATCGATATGCCGATCGGTGGATGAGCCGAGTGATATTGCCGGAATTCGACAGACCCCCGACCGTCGCGAATGGAATACGGCGATCGACGATTGTCGCGATCGGCTTTTGCGGCGGAGCGCCGCAATCGTTCGTTGTCGGCACTACCGACGTAGCCGTGCAGTGCGCCGTCGACGTGCGCGCACTGCACGATTCACATACGAATCAATCGATCCCTCCCGTGCGGTGACCAGCATAGTACGGGGTGCGCCAGTTTGGCGTTATGCCCATGAAGTCGTCGAAATATGCAATGGCCAGCATCGGCTCTTCGAGCAAATTCTCGCGATACGATTGCCAGATCTTGAGCTGTCCGATTTTTTCGGACGATTCGACGACTTTTCCACATTCCTGCCGTGATACTTTTTTGACGAGCTCAACGCAAAAATGAGTCAGTGCGAATCCGGTCGGCCACCAGTCTGCAATTTCGCTGCTCGGTTTCTTATGTGGAATGACGGTCACCGATGTGTCTCGGACGGCTTTGAATTTCAATAGTTCGGCGAGCAGCGCGCCGATGCAGAACTGGAAATAGTCAGCCGCGTTCTTGTGTAGGTAAAACTCGCTATCTTCGAGGATTTGAGTCCACGCGACGAACGCTTGTGTGAACTGTCGATCATCGAGCTCGAGCAACACGCCGGAATTTTTTGAGTAGTCGTTGCAATACTGCTGAAGAAGCAGTCTGCAAGATGACAGTTTGGTGAGAGCCGGCCATACGCGATGTATGGACCTTGCGATCGGTTCGTGTTCGTCTACCAAGATGCTTCTCCGGCGCATTGACTTCACAGGTAGCTGACAATTCTGGAAAACTCGCGCTGCATCGCGTCGTCCGGATTTTTCGATCGCAATGCCGCTCGAATTCGCGACTCGGACGCGCCTACGAGATCGGCCGCGAAGCGAAGCAGCGTGTCGGGATTGGACGGAAGCGCTGCAGGCTGAACAATTCTTGCGCACCCGGTGATACCGAGTAATAGAAAAACATATACGTTCGGCTCGGATACCAGCCACCACGGCGCGACGACATCAGGCAATTCATCGAATCGTGCGCTTCGAATCGGATGGCGGTCGATGAGCGATAACGTGAGCCGGGAATACGCGCGACAGATATCGTCGGAAAATTCATCCAGCGACGCCTCGGCCTGGATTTCCGCTATGCCTTTTAACACGTTGTGCGCGCCTCGCAGGCTGCTGAATGCGTCATTGATGCGGTGTTCAAATATAAGGACGTCCGTCGCACCCGCGTGCAGGATGAATCGCTTCGCGGCTGCGTAATAAAGTGCCGAGCAGTGGCGGATCAGCTTTGTATCCGCGGATTCGCGAATGATGCGTTCCAGGCCGCCGTCGAAGCTGACAGGCGCTTTCCAATGATCCTGCAGTGGGGGAATCGCATGACCTGCATACGTTTCGGCCGTTTCGAGCAGTGTGTCCGCGATATGGCCGACGGAGCCAAGAAATTGCGGCAACGGCGGCAAGTTCGCGCGGCGGGCAGCGGTTCGCTGAGAATCGGACCCAGAGCCGGGGACGTTTCGCGCCGCGTATCGAAGTTGCCGCGCACAATCCATCAATGCAAGGCGAACCTGACTGAGATCCTGGACGATGTGCGATGGCGTCAATGACTTGGGTTCCATGGCTGCCTCGAGGCTGAAACATTTGAAGTTAAGATAGCACATTTGTTCAGTGTCATTGATCACGTTAATTTAGGGGAGGAAGCGTGCCGAGAGCCCGAACCAAGCACCGAGAAGAGGCCATCGACGAACAAAGCCCAGCGCGCAGACTGCGGCTGCGCGCGGCGTGGATGTACTTCGTGGAGGAGATGACGCAACACGAGATCGCACAGAAACTCGGCATCGGTCGGGTGACGGTCGTGCGCCTGCTGGCCGCTGCGCGCGAGAGAAACGAGGTAAAAATTTCGATTGGGGATCGCCTGGTCGAATGCGTGGATCTCGAACGGCAACTCGAGGAGCGATTCGGGATCGCGGAAGCGATCGTCGTACCGCTGTCAGCGCGAGACGCGGATGCCACCGCGCCAGTGAGCGCGGCTGCTGGCGAATATGTGTCGTCGATGGTGCGGTCGAACATGAAAATCGGCGTCGGTTGGGGGCGCACCCTTGTCAGTTCGCTGTCGTACATGGGTGAGCGTCCCGTCGAAAACGTCTCGGTGGTTTCACTGCTGGGCGGCATCATGAAAGCCCGACATTTCAACCCGGCGGAGTTCGCTTGGCGTTTCGCGACGTTGTATCAGGCGGACTGCTACCTGATGACCGCGCCGTTGGTGGTCGACAGCCCGGAGACCCGGCGCACGCTCATCGAGCGCTGCGGCCTCCGGGATATTTTCGATCTGGCGAGATCCCTGGATGCGGTCGTGCTCGGCGCTGCGGGCACTGGCCCGGAGGCAACGGCGCACCGATCGCGGTTCATCAGCGATGCTGATCGCGAATCAGTGATCAAGGCGGGTGCCGTGGGCGATCTGCTCTTCAACTTTTTCGACGCCAACGGACAACTGGTTGACCATCCCATCAACGAGCGTGTGATGTCCGTGCCGCTCGACATCGTCAAGCAAGTACCGGTGCGCGTGCTTGCAGCGGGCGGCGTCAGCAAGGTGCCGGCGCTCGGGGGGGCTCTGAGGTTATTGCGACCGTCCGTATTGATCACCGATCAATACGCCGCAGCGGACTTGCTGAAACTAGCGGACTGACCTTCGCGCGGAAAGGTCCCCGTCACCTTTCCGTACTCCGCGCTCGTCCCCACTGCCGAGAGAAGCGCGCTCTCGCACCTCCCCCCATTCGCAGCGACGGCAGTGATGCTGCGCCGCATCAATTTCTGTATCAGTGCCCGCCGCTGGGTTGTCGCTCGCGTCAACGAGCCCTTGGCGCGGCTCCTCCTTTTTCCGTCCCCAAATTTCCATGCGCTAGGAATAACCCTAGATGCGCTCTTTTTGCCGCTCGGTTGCTTGTACCTTTAGTGAACAAAGTGATATTGTAAAAAACAAATGTGCACTGAACGTCGCGGCGATCCAGGTTGCAGACGCGGGTTAAGGGCACATGCCTGCGCAAGCGCGCGTCACTACCCAGGAGACATCGTCGATGCTCAACATCATTCCCAGCGGCCTGGCGGCCGACCTCAAAGCCCGCGCCCAATCGGGCAGACCTATCCGAATCGGCTTGATCGGCTCCGGCGAAATGGGCACGGACATCGTGACCCAGGTCCGGCAAATGGAAGGTCTCGAGATCGGCGCGATCGCGGACCTCCGTGTCGACGCCGCATGCGAAGCGGTTCGAGTCGCCAATCAGGCGGACGACGGCTATCGCGTCGTCGAGACTGGCTCGGGGATTTCGCAGGCGATCGAGGCCGGATCGATCGCCATCACGCAAGACTCGAATGCGATCTGTACCAACGATCAAATCGACGTGGTTATCGATGCGACCGGCAAACCGGCGGTGGGCGCGCAGATCGGGCTGCTTGCCATGGAGCATGGCAAGCATCTCGTGATGATGAACGTCGAAGCCGATGTGACCATCGGCGCATACCTGCGTCGTGAAGCGGAGCGGCTGGGCGTGGTGTACACGCTCGGCGCCGGCGACGAGCCGAGCTCGACGATCGAGTTGATCGATTTCGTCAGCGCGCTCGGTTATCCGATCGTCGCCGCGGGTAAGGGCAAGAACAACCCGCTGAATATCGACGCGACACCGGACGACTACATGGCGGAAGCCAAGGCGCGCAACATGAATCCGCGCATGCTGGTGGAGTTTGTCGACGGTTCGAAGACCGCGGTCGAAATGGCGGCGATCGGAAATGCGACCGGGCTGATTCCGGATGTGGCAGGCATGCACGGTCCCGCGGCCACGCTCGACCAACTGCATGAGGTGCTTTGTCCGGTGGCGGACGGAGGGATCCTCACCCAAAAGGGCGTAGTCGATTACACCATCGGAAAGGGCGTCGCGCCCGGGGTGTTCGTCGTTGCCGAACTTGCACATCCTCGCCTGCGCGAGCGCATGGCAGACCTCAAGCTCGGCAAGGGGCCGTATTACACGTTCTATCGCCCGTATCACCTGACGAGCCTCGAAGTACCGCTCAGCTGCGCGCGCGCTGTCCTGTACGGCAAAGCCGACATGCGGCCGCTCCCCGTTCCGGTGGTCGAGGTTTGCGCGGTGGCGAAGCGAGACCTGAAAGTCGGTGACCGCCTCGACGCGATCGGCGAATTCACGTACCGCGCGTGGGCCATCGCGGCGGACGACGCGCTTGCGGAGCGCGCGGTTCCATGCGGCTTGCTGGAAGGCGGCATCGTCACCCAAGCAATCCGAAAGGGCGAATTGCTGACGTACCAGAACGCCGCGGTCGACGCGAACGCACCGATTGTCAAACTGCGCCAGCGTCAGGACGAGATGGTCCGTGGCGCGCGTGCCGCCGCTTGAGGAGAGGATGATGGGATTCGTTGCAGAGAAGATCGAAGGAATGCCCGAAGTCTATCGGCACGTCTCCGCGCAAGCGTTGCGTGACGCGCTGAAAAAGATGCAACTCGTGCGTCGATTCGAGGAGAGTGCGGAACAGGCGTACATGCGCGGCCTGATTCACGGCACGATGCACCTGTCCATCGGGCAGGAAGCCTCCGCGATCGCGATGACGATGCTTCTCACCGATGAGGACTACATCACGTCGACGCATCGGGGACACGGCCACTGTATCGGCAAAGGTGCGGATCCGAAACGCATGTTCGCCGAATTCTTCGGTAAGGAGACGGGGTATTGCCGGGGGCGGGGCGGTTCGATGCACATCGCGGATGTGAGCCGCGGAAATCTCGGCGCCAACGGTATCGTGGGCGGGGGCTTGCCTATCGCGGTCGGCGCGGCGCTTTCGATCAAGAAGCGGCGCAAGGACTCGGTTGTCGTGTGTTTTTTCGGCGATGGCGCGAACAATGAAGGTGCGTTCCATGAATCGCTGAATTTCGCCGCGATCTGGAAGCTGCCGGTGATTTTCGTCTGTGAAAATAACCGGTACGGCATGTCGATGTCGGTCGAACGTTCGACGGCCGTCAGTCGGATTTCGCAGCGCGCGGCTGCGTATGACATGCCCGGCGTAACTGTCGACGGCAACAGCTTCGGCGACGTGCTGACGGCGGCTGAAGGCGCGATCGAGCGTGCGCGAAAAGGCGAGGGGCCGACACTCATCGAGTGCGAGACATACCGCATTCGCGGCCACTCCAAGAGCGACCGGAACCGCTATCGCACCCGCGAAGAGATCGAGTCCTGGGGCGCAAGGGATCCCATTGCGAAATTCGAGCGGCAGTTGGTGGAGCTTGGACTGATCGACGCCGCAGCGGCGCAAGCAATCCACGCGGAAGTCGAGGAAGAAATCAAGGCGGGGCTGGACTACGCGCAGAACAGCCCGGCACCGGACATCGCCGAGTTGACGCGCTATGTATATACGGAGAACGGGGGGAATGACCATGAGTGACCAGCGCGAACTGACTTACGCTCAGGCGATTCATGAGGCAATGGGCATCGCAATGGAGCGAGACGAGCGCGTGTTCCTGATGGGCGAGGATATCGGAGTCTACGGCGGTGCGTTCCAGGTGACCGGTGACCTGTTTCAGCGCTTTGGTGCGGAACGTGTCATGGACACGCCCATCGCGGAGCTGGCAGGCGCCGGCATTGCGGTCGGCGCGGCGATGACCGGCTGCCGGCCGATCTACGAATTCCAGTTTTCGGACTTCGCAACGCTTGCGATGGAACAAATCGTGAACCAGGCCGCGAAGATGCGTTACATGCTGGGCGGTGAAGTCTCGGTGCCGGTCGTGATGCGCTTTCCCGCCGGCTCGGGGACAGGCGCCGCAGCGCAGCACAGCCAGAGCCTCGAGGCCTGGTTCGCGCACGTTCCTGGGTTGAAGGTAGTGCAACCCAGTACGCCCCATGACGCGAAGGGATTACTGCTTGCCGCGCTCGAGGATCCCGATCCGGTGATGATCTTCGAACACAAGCTCCTGTACAAGAGCAAGGGCATCGTGCCGGAGGGATACTATGTCGAGCCGATCGGCAAGGCCGTCGTTCGCCGCGAGGGGCGGGATGTCACGATCGTCGCGACTTCGATCATGACCGTGCGTTCGCTGGAAGCGGCAGACGCGCTGCAGCAGGAAGGCATCGACGTGGAAGTGATCGATCTGCGCAGCATCCGGCCAATCGACCGCGAGGCGATCATCGCCAGCGTACGCAAGACTTCGCGTCTGGTATGTGTGTACGAAGGTGTTCAGCAACTGGGCATAGGCGCCGAGATCGCGTCGATCGTATGCGAAAGCGACGCCTTCGATTATCTGGACGCACCGATCGTCCGGCTGGGCGGCTCGGATTGTCCGCTGCCTTACAACCCGCAGCTCGAGAAGGCTGCCGTGCCGCAGGTGCCCGACATCGTCGAGGCGGTTCGGCATATTGTCGGTCGGAGGGGCTGAGATGGCGACCGAAGTGATCCTTCCCCGCGTCGACATGGACATGACCGAGGGCACGATTACCGCCTGGTATGTCAAGGATGGCGACACGATCAGGCAGGGCGAGCCGATCTTCGACATCGAGACCAGCAAGGCCACGATGGAAGTGGAGGCCCCGGCGAGTGGCACGGTCCGGCAGATTACCGCCAGCGTCGGCGATACGGTCCCCGTCGGAACCGTGATCGCATGGATCTATGCCAATGGCGAGACCGTCATCGAGCAGGACGCCGGCACAACCGCATCAGGCGTTGCCGAGCTTGACGCCGAGGCTGCACCCTCGGTCCATCGTCGCGCGGACGTCGCAGCCGCGGCATCGTCGGGCCATATCGGCGATAGCCGGATTCGTGCAACGCCCGCCGCTCGTCGGGCTGCTCGCGAAAGCGAAATCGACCTGGGCAGCCTGCAAGGATCCGGTCCGCATGGCCGGATCGTCGAGAATGACGTGCGCGCCGTCGCCGTCGGCAACGGTGGTTCACGTGAAGTGCCGGCCGGCGCGAGCCGGCAAGGCGCGCTCAATCGGGTCTGGCTGCAGCGCGGCGGTCCGGCGACGCTGGTGCTTCTGCATGGATTCGGGGCCGAGGCGAACAGCTGGCGCCCGTTCTTCAATGCATTGCGCGACGCCGGCCTTGCCAAGAATCTCGGTGTCCTGTCGATCGATTTGCCCGGACATGGAAAATCGCCGGCTGACGCTGCCGCATCACTGGAGAAAATCGTCGACGCGATCGGCGCTACGCTGGCGGCCGAAGATGTCGCAAACTGCCATCTCGTCGGGCATTCTTTCGGCGCGGCTGTCGCGATCGCATTGAGCGCGTCGCGCCAGGTGCGTGTGTCGTCGTTGACGCTGGCCGCACCGGCCGGGCTGGGTACCGAATGCAACGGTGCGTTCTTGCGCGGGCTGACGCAAGCTGCTGATCGAACCAGTCTTACGCCATGGCTGCGGGAATTGGTCGCGCGTCCCGGTGTGATCGACGAAGCGTTCATCGCGACGGCGGAGCAGCAATTGTCGAGTGAGGCAAAACGTGTGACGCTTGCGTCAATCGCGGAGACGTTCTTTCCGGGCGGCCGGCAGAAGATCGATCTGCGAGAAGCCATCGCGTCGCTGACGATGCCTGTTCGCGTCGTCTGGGGGGCGTCGGATAAGATCATTCCGATTACGCACGCGAACGGCCTGCCTGGCCGGATTGCGCAGCACCGCTTCGCAGACGTCGGTCATTTGCCGCACGTCGAAGCGCTGGCTGATGTGGTCGGTATCGTCGGCGAGCAACTGTCACGGTAGGCGGAGCCATTCATGAACCTGGAGCTTGACGGCAAGATCGCGCTGGTTACGGGGCTATCGTCCCCCGTCGGCGACGAGGTGGTCCGTGCGTTGCGTACCGCCGGCGCAACGGTGCTTACGCAGCGGGCACGCGTTCTCGAACTGGTGGGTGAAACGGGAGACGGTCAAGCCAATGTCGACAGTACGCCGGCGGAAATCTTCACGGCGCGACGTGCGGTTGAACTGGTTGAACGGACCGTGCTTGAATTCGGGAGACTCGATATCGTCGTCCATAACGGCTGCGCGCGCCTGGATGCGGGAAACGATCTCGAGATTCACGAACGAGAGATCGATCACGCGTACGCCGAGTGCGTCAAGGCTGCGTTTTACATCGCCCATGCCGCAGCTTTGCAGTATCGGCGAGTCAAGCGAGGCGTGATCGTCAATATCGCGCCAACTGCCGAAGCGGATTCCTGGTGCGTGCCGTGGCAGAGCGCCTGTGCCGCGGCGCTCTGTCAGCTGTCCCAAGCAATGGGGCAACGATTGAAAGGTGACGGGATCCGTGTCAATGCCGTCTGTCCAACGGTACCCTCATATGACGAGTTTCGCCGCGCCTCACATGGTGTGACGCTGCAGCCGACCCCGCTGCCGTCGATCCCGAGGCGAGATGACGGCATGTCCGCCGCAGTGCGTGCCGCTCTATTCCTGGCTTCGGAGGCGTCACACTACATTTCGGGTCTCGTGTTCCCGATTGAGGTCAATTCGGGTTTTTGTTAGAAGAATCGTTGCTGCGGGCTTCGTGTCGCGTTTTCCCGTATTTACCTGAAAATGAACAATTGTATTATTGCGATAAACATTTGTTCAAAATGGCGGCGCGAAATAACCGCCGGATTCGTCTCGTTTGTTAAAGCAGTTCGTGCGAGGCAGGAGACATGCAATGGAACTCGTTCGGTTCGGTTTACTGGCATTGGCTGTTACGTGGGCGCTGCAGCTCATCGCCGGGTGGGCCCATATGCGCTACTACCGGGACACGCTCAGAAAGACTGCGCGAACGTGGGGCGACGGCTTTCTCGGCGTGGGGACGTTCAAGCCGCGGATCGGGCGCGGCGCAGTTGCGATCGTCGTCATCGGTGACGATTGCATTGTCAGACAAGTATTGGCCATGTCTGGACTGACTGTGTTCGCTCGTTTCGAGGCGCTTTCCGGATTCAATGGCGGGTCGATCGGCGAGTTTCAACACAATTTGGAGTCCTTGGCGCTTGCACCTCGTCTTAGGCACGCGCTTCGCAACGCACTCGACATGGCTTGCAGAACCGCGAACGCGAACCGTCCTATCGGTGCCGTGATTGAGTAGACGAACGCCGTACAGCACGCAGGTCGCGGCACTGTTTTGATTGACGCATCTGTCGCACATCACAACTTCATCAGGAGACAACCATGAATCCGCTGGATTTTCTTACTCATGCCGCCGAGGCATTTATCGGTGTATTCAACGCAGGCGGAAAGACGTTCGTCGGCTTTGTTACAGGTATTTTGCCGACACTGATTGTGCTGCTCACCGCGGTCTACACGATCATCGCGCTAGTGGGCGAGCAGCGGATTCAGGGATTGGCTCGTTTCCTTTCGAAGAACATCGTGACGCGATATTCGCTGTTGCCGTTGCTCGCGATGTTCTTTCTGACCAATCCGATGGCCTACACGTTCGGCGTCTTCCTTGAAGAGCGTCACAAACCAGCGTTCTACGATTCCGCAGTGTCCTTGTGTCACCCCATTACGGGCTTGTTTCCGCACTGCAATCCGGGCGAGCTTTTCGTCTGGCTTGGTGTGGCAGCAGGTATCACGAAGCTCGCTGAAACCCATGCCGCACCGTTCTCATTGCCGAAACTCGCGCTCTTCTACCTGGGCGTCGGCCTTTTCGTCAATCTCCTGAAAGGGGTGCTGACCGAAGCGATCACCCGCATGATCGCGAAGCGCGAAGGCCTCACGCTTTGAACTCGACACGATAAAACACGAGAAATCACCTGGAGGAGAACGAAATGGATGCGCGTACGTACAAGGCGGTTGAGGTACGAAAGGGGGCCAACGGCTGGGGCGGCCCACTCGTCATCGCACCGACGGTGGAGCGCAACAAGATCGTAGCCGTGACCGGAGGAGATATTCCGAAGGTGGCACAGCGGTTGGCTGATCTGACCGGAGCAACGGTCGTGGACGGTTTTCGCAATCCGCCGCTCGAATCGGAAATCGCGGCTGTCGTGATCGATTGTGGGGGAACCGCGCGGTGCGGCGTATATCCGCGAAAGCGCATCCCTACCATCAATCTGAGTCCGGTTGGACAGTCGGGCCCGCTTGCGCAGTTCATTACCGAAGATATCTACGTGTCCGGCGTCGAATTGAACAGCTTGCGGTCCGTTGACGACGACGCGTCGAACGCCGACGCGCATTGCGCCGCCGTGACGAACGGCGACACCTCATCCGCCGCAACGTCGTCGCCGGCGGAACCGCGAACCGGGGCAAGCCATGGCGGCTTCGTCGGGATGATCACTTCGGTTGGCCGCGGCATGGGTGGCGTCGTGAACGTGCTGTTCACGAGCGGGCGCAAGTCGATCGATACCGTTATTCGCAACGTGCTGCCATTCATGGCGTTCGTGACGATGCTGATCGGCGTGATCAATTCAACCGGGGTGGGGACCGGGCTCGCTCATCTGCTTTCGCCGCTGGCCGGTAATATCGTCGGGCTCGTGATCCTGTCGGCGATCTGCGGTCTTCCGTTCCTGTCGCCCGTACTCGGACCGGGTGCCGTGATCGCGCAGGTCATCGGCGCGGCAATCATCGGGCCGGCCATCGGCAATGGCACGATTCCGCCGCATATGGCGCTGCCGGCGCTGTTCGCGTATGACACCCAGGTCGGTTGTGATTTCGTGCCGGTCGGGATGGCACTCGGCGAAGCGAAACCGGAGACGATTCGCGTCGGCGTGCCGGCCGTACTGATCAGCCGCCAGATCATGGGGCCGGTCTCGGTGTTGATCGCCTGGGTGGTCAGCTTTGCTCTCTAAAAACATCTTGAGGTCACGCATGCATTACTACAAGACAATCATTTCCAGTATCGGCGAAGAGGTGGAGTCCCTTCTCGAAGGTGGCGTGCTGATTTTGTATTCGGATGGCGCGCCTTCCGAACTGGCAGAGGTGTCGGTTCTTCACCGCGTAGAGCAGGCGCACAGCCACGCGCCGCGTATCGGTTCCGTGCTGCGCATCGGTGAAATTTCCGCGGTCGTGACCGCAGTGGGGCCGACGGCCTGGAACAAGGTGAGCGAACTGGGCCATGTCGTCATCACATTCAATGGAGCCCATTCGGCAGAGCGCCCAGGCGAGATCTGTGCGTCGATGGTCGATTGTGAACGGCTCTTCAAGAGCATGCAGAAAGGGGCCGTCATCGAGATCGTTGACGCCTGAATCGCGCCGACGTCAATCGTCATCCACGGAATACGAAAAGGCATCGTCATGTTGGAAACTCAGGTTGTTGTCAAGGTACACGAGGGTCTGCACGCACGCCCCGCGACGCAATTCGCCAAGCTCGCGAAGGAGTTCAATAGCGCGCTGAAAATCGGGAGAGGCGATGCATGGGCGGACGCGAAGAGCGCTGTGAAGCTCATGTTGCTAGGTGTGAAGCAGGACGAGCAGATACTTCTCCGAGCGGACGGCGAAGACGAATGCGAGGCGCTCGACAGGTTGACGCAATTTCTGTCGAATGTCAGCGCAATCGTGCAGGGCGCCACCGTGCCAGACGGCCATCGCGGGTCGGACGGCTCAGCGACGGCTCCGCGAGCGTTCGAACACACGGCTGTGGTGCGATCCGCCGACGATGCTGAATCTCCGGGCGCACTGAGAGGTGTTCCGGCGAGTGAAGGCTTGGCATTTGGCAGTGCGCTCGCGTATGTTCGTGACGAGCTCATGGTCGATCGCCAGTTCGTGTCGGAACACGAGGTAGCAGACGAGGTCATGCGATTCACCGCGACGCTCGAGTCCACTTTGGCTGCGATGCTCGAGCCGGGCGACGGGACGATGGGAAACGAGATCATCGAGGCGATCGCCGATGTCGCAAGGAGCGACGACTATGCGGGCACGATCCGCGAGCTCATCGCAACGCGGTGGAGCGCGGCAGCGGCTACGCTGAAATGCGGGCAGGATCTGGCGTTCGCGTTCGAATCGATGACGGACGAGTATCTTCGCAGCCGCGCCGACGACATTCGCGGCCTGACGCGCGAGATCGTGGCCGTGCTTCTTGGCAAGCAGCAGAAGTCGCTGCGAGAACTCGACGTACCGAGCATCATCCTTGCCGAAGAACTGTCCGCGCCGGATCTTGCGCGCGCGAACCTCGCCAATATCCTCGGGATCGTCTGCACATCCGGCAGTGCGACGTCTCATGTCGCGATCATCGCGCGCTCGCACGGCATTCCGGCAGTTCTAGGTCTGCCGATCGACAAGGACAGGCTGCGATCCGTCAAACGTATATCGATTGACGGTACGACCGGGGAGGTCTGGCTCGACCATTCCGACGCGCATGAAAAGGAACTGTCGCGCCGTATCGACGCGCAGCGCGAACAGCAATCGGCGCTCCTTGCTTACCGGGACGTCGAGCCCTCCACGCGCGACGGACGCAAGATACTGATCGCCGCGAACATGGGTTCTCTGTCGGAACTTGACTCGGCCCTGCAAGCCGGCGCGATGGGCGTGGGACTATTCCGTACCGAGCTTTTGTTCATGGACCATCAGCGCGTGCCTACGGAGGACGAGCAATACGAAGTTTATGCCACGCTCGCACAGCGCTTTCACCCGTGGCCTGTCGTCATTCGGACGCTCGATGCTGGCGGCGACAAGCCGCTGCCGGGCATTCGCTTCCCGAAGGAGGAGAATCCATTTCTGGGGTGGCGAGGCATCCGGATGTGTCTTGACAGCCCCGAAGTGTTCGAGCCGCAACTGCGAGCGCTACTGCGTGCCACCGCGCACGGAAACATCTGCGTGATGTTGCCGATGGTCGACGATGTCGACGAGGTTCGCCGTACGAAGGCGATCATCGAGCGCATCGCTGCGGAACTCACCGACGCGGGGGTGCCGTTTGCAGTTCCAAAGCTCGGCATCATGATCGAGACGCCGGCTGCGGTTCTCACTGCCGATTTACTGGCGCAGGAGGTCGAGTTCTTCTCGATCGGTACCAACGACCTTACGCAATACATCATGGCCGTCGATCGCATGAATCCCAGCCTTGCCTCGCTCTACAAGACCGAGCACCCGGCTGTCATTCAGGCGATCAAGATGGTATGCGACGCGGCGAAGCGGGCGCACATCAGTGTCGGCGTGTGTGGGGAAGCTGCGTCTCGGCCAAACATGATTCCGGTGCTCGTGAACCTCGGAGTCGACGAACTCAGTATGAGTCCCAACTCGGTACTGCGCGCAAAGAAACTCGTGACGGAAATCTGATTTCCGATCGGGAAACGACAGGGGCGTGGCATCGACGATCCACAAGATTCGTATTTGCCACTGCTTCGCGGGGCCGGCTTGATACACGGAGGGGCGGGCGATCTGTCTCGCCGCGCAGGTATCCGGTCTTGTCGGGCAATTTCGCTATGCCTCCCGAGCTGCTTACCGGCCGACACGGCGCGATTCGAGGAGGCGATTTTACCGGATGGAACTGCCGTCCGGTCTTCTCGAACACGCGCAGCCTTCACACCCGAAAGCCGTCGAGCTTTCTCCAAAATTGCCTGGTTTCCTTCCACGGCTCGTCCAGTCGGGCGGTGTGTATCAAGAACGCGCGACGAGCCGCGAGGCTGCTCGTCGCGCTGAATCGGTTTTCCAGCGTCCGGCGCGTGCGGTCTCTCACCCCAGCTGCGTTTCAGTCAGGCATCCCGGGCGATGTCCGCGTGATCCCTGATCGTCATTTTGCCTTGTATTACCTCCCGGATGGTTGCCATCGCTACAGCCCTGTCTGACAGCGGGTGACGGCATGCGCAACAGATTCACGGCGATTGCGACGAACGGCGTGGCCAAGTATCGGACGCAGGGCCGGCCTACTGTCGCGTTGATAAATTTTGGCGATCAGCGCAAATCGCGAATCGCAATTGGACCGCTTCAATTTGGAGGTGGACGATCGTTTCACTTGCCGTGAACAAAGAGCTTCTTGAAGCGAAATCGTGAGACAAATGTAGCGAAATAAACCGACAAATACCAGTCGTTGCTGCATTTCCCAGTGTTTTCGTATGGCGAAGATTCACATAATGACGGAGGTGGGACGGAGATGGAGATGAACATGCAAGAGATTCGCATGAGCGAATCTGCACCCAAAAAGTTATCCGGAAACATGGGGCCGATCGGCCTGGCGCTGATGGTGCTCGCGTTCTCGGCACCTTTGACAACGGTGTCCGGTTACATCCCGTTCGCGCTGATGTTCGGAGGCGTCAGCAGTCCGATCCTGTTCGTCGTCGTTACGATCGTTCTGCTGTTCTTTTCCGTCGGCTACGTGACGCTCAACAACATCGTCAAGCGCCCGGGCGACTTCTACGCATTCGTCAGTTTCGGCATCGGGAAGTCGACAGGCCTCGGCTCGGGCATCCTCGCGGCGGTGTCGTATTTTCTGCTGCTCGCCGGGGTGACGTCGTTCTTCGGCGTGTCCTGTTCCGATCTCCTTCATGAAACGACCGGCGCCGTGCTCCCGTGGTACATCCCGACGATCGCATGCTGGATGGCGTGCGGGATCCTCAGCTACCTGCATGTCGAGTTGTCGGCGAAGGTGCTGACGTGGATCATGCTGCTCGAGATCGCGGTATGTCTCATCTTCTCGTTCTTCGTGCTGGCGAAGGGCGGGGCGGCAGACATCTCGGCAACCGCGCCGTTTGCGCCGAGCCAGTTGTCGAAGAGCGCGAGCGTGCCGTTCTCGGTACTGTTCATCGTCGGTTTCTTCATGGGATTCGAGGCGACCGCGCTGTTCCGGGATGAAGTCCGGATGCCCGACCGGACGATTCCGGTAGCCACGTATGGTGCGGTCATCTTCATCGGCGTCGTCTATACCATTTGTGCGTATGCGCTGATCATGGCCTATGGGTCGCATGTCCAGGACATCGCTACCAAGACCCCTGCCGCAATGTTTCCCGACGCATTCTCGAAGTTCGTCAGCGGCCGTCTCCATGTCGTGATCTCGCTGCTGGTGCTGACGTCGGCGTTCGCATCGGCGCTGTCCACGCAGAACGTGCTGGCCCGCTACATGCACAACCTCGGCACCGACGGCGCGCTGCCGCGATTCCTCGGCAAGGTTCATCCGAAGCACGAGTCGCCCTATCTCGCGTCGATCACGGTGTCGGTGATGGTGCTCTGTGTGCTGATCCCCTTCATCGCGATGGGCGCCAAGCCCGATCTGCTGTACGGGCAACTCTCCGGAGTTGGTACGTCGGGGATCGTCGTTCTGATGGCCATCGTCAGCATCTCGTCGCTGGTATGGTACGGCCGGAGCGGCAGACACCAGGGCGTCAGCTTCTTCAAGTCGGCGGTCGCGCCCGCCATTTCCTCGGTGTTCTTCATCGCGCTCGTCGTGCTGATCGCGCAGCACTTCGATGTTCTGGCAGGTGGCGATCCGGGGCAGTACGTGTGGATGTTCTACTGCCTGATTGGTGTGCTGCTCGTCGGCATCGCACTGGCACAATACTTCAAGTACCTGCGCCCGGAAATTTTCGAAAGACTCGGCCGCAGCCACAAGGACTGAATCGTTGAGCGACCGGGGCGGACACGTTCAGCCTCATCCCGGGTCGTTTCTCCTTTGATCCCGAGCACTTTCGGGATCTTTTTTTATTTTCCGGCTCGTTGCATCAGATGCGCCCGGCTGCCAGTCACGGCCGGTGCGGACACGTCACGACCGGATCATCCGTTCATCCAGAAGATGTCCGAGTTGTCGGACACATCCCAAACCATGGTCGTCGAGACTGCAAGCGAAAGCAACAAGCGGGCTGCAACACGCGCATCATTCTTTCTCGCCGGAATCAGCGTCGCGACGTGGGCGCCGCTGGTGCCGTATGCGAAGGCGCGGCTTGACGTCGACGAAGCGAAATTCGGCTTCCTGCTGCTGTTCCTGGGAATCGGCGCCGTCGGATGCATGCCGCTCTGTCAGCGCGCGGTTGAGCGATTCGGTTGCCGCAAGGTCATCGGCGCGGGCGCCGCGATGATCTGCGCATCGCTTCCGCTCCTGGCGACGCTGTCCGGCATGCCCGCGATGGCGATCACGCTGTTGATCTTCGGCGCCGGCCTGGGATTCGTCGACGTCGCGATGAACATCCAGGCCACGCTCATCGAGCGGCAAAGCGGCGAGCAACTCATGTCCGGCTTCCACGGCCTGTTCAGCGTCGGCGGAATCGCGGGCTCGCTGGTCGGCGGATCGCTGCTGTCGGCCGGCGCGAATCCGCTTGGGGTAGCGGGTGCGATGGTCGCCGTCATCGCCGTGCTCATGTTTCGTTACGCGCGATACCTGGAGTCGGCGGGGCCCGGCGAGCGCACGGCGTCGGCGTTGATCTTGCCGCAGGGGATCGTGGTCATGATGGGCGCCATTGCGATCGGATGCTTTCTCGTCGAAGGCGCGATGCTCGACTGGAGCGCGCTGTTCCTGACATCGGTGAAGAATTATGCGCAGGACCGCGCGGGCTTCGGATACACCGCGTTCGCGATGACGATGGCGATCGGTCGACTCTTCGGCGACATGTTGATTACCCGATTCGGTTCGCGCGCAATGATTGTATCGGGCGGGAGCCTCGGCGCGGTCGGGATGTGCATCGCGATCGTTTCGCCATCGGGCACGGGCGCGATCGTCGGGTTTGCTGTATGCGGGGCCGGGTGCGCGAACATCGTACCCATCCTGTTCGCCGCTGCCGGGCGGCAAACGGCAATGGATCCTTCTGCCGCAATTTCGTCGATCACGACATTAGGCTACGGCGGCAATCTGGTCGGACCGGCAATTGTCGGCTTCTTTGCGCATGCGATCGGTTTGCATCTTGCATTTGCGTTGCTCGCCGGGTTGCTGCTGCTCGCCGCGTTCGGCGGCCGAAAGATCGAGTCGTGACGCATGCGCGCCGCGAATGCGTCGAGGCGCGCGATTGAACGCCCGGCATGCGTTGTCAATCGATTACGAATTTCGATCAGTGATCATTTTTGTTCTTCATTGGATTGAATCGGTCGAGGTTGATGTAATGCGCTGACGTCTTTCACCGTGAGCGAATGCCATGACCGATCTCTCATCCGGCGATTTCTCGGTCGCCGACATCGAAGCCGCCTCTGTGCGCATCCTGCCGTTCGTCGTGCGAACGCCTCTGCTCGAGAGCGAGGTGCTCAACCGTGCGACAGGGGCCCGTGTGCTCGTCAAGGCGGAAAGCCTTCAGAAGACGGGGTCCTTCAAGTTCCGGGGCGCGTGCAATCGCGTGCTGCAAATTCCGGCAGCCCTGCGGCCGCGCGGCGTCGTCGCCTTCTCGTCGGGAAATCACGCGCTGGCGATCTCGGCGGTTTGCGCGCGGTTCGGCATGCCGGCCACCATCATCATGCCGGCGGACGCACCCAAGGCAAAAATCGAAGGCGCACGGGCCTACGGTGCGACCGTGCGTCTCTATGACCGACAAACGGACGACCGGGAAGCAATCGGCCGGGATATCGCGGAGCGCACCGGCGCGGTGACCGTTCCCCCCTACGACGATCGTCAGGTGATGGCCGGACAGGGCACCGTCGGTCTCGAGATCGTGCAGCAAACTCAGGCCCTGTCCGTGGTCCCTGATGTGGTTCTTGCGGCCGCCAGCGGTGGGGGACTGGTCGCTGGGGTCGCGACGGCGATCAACGCGTATTGCAGGCAAGCGCGCCTCTACGCTGTCGAGCCCAAGGGGTTCGACGATCACGCACGATCGCTTGCGAAGGGCGAGCAAGTTACCAATGCCGCGGGCGCCAGATCCATCTGCGACGCTCTGCAGGTCGCATCTCCCGGCAAGCTGACGTTCCCGATCAACAAGAGGCTGCTGGCCGGAAGTCTCGTCGTCGACGATGACGAGGTGCGTCGGGCGATGCGCGTGGCGTTCGAGACACTGAAGCTCGTCGTGGAGCCCGGTGGCGCAGTACCGCTCGCGGCGGTACTTGCCGGGAAGCTCGCCATAGCCGGAAAGACCGTCGTGCTGGTACTGAGCGGCGGTAACGTGGACCACGACATCTTCGTCAGTGCGTTGGCCTGATCATCCGGCATTCATCTACCCAGAGCGCATTTCTGCCAGGAGGTAATTGTCATGCTGCAGCAAGACAGCAAACAGTATCAACGCGTTGCGCGCACGATCGACGAATTCATGACGCTCGACTACACGGGTGTCGGGCTCATCGGCAACATCTACGAGGCGCTGCAGAAGCGACAACCCGGATTCGCATGCATGGGCGCGGCCGAACGAATTGTCGAGGTGGTAAGGCGACAAGGCGGCCCGGTGCTCATCGCCACGGGATTCCCTGAGGGCGGCGGTGCACCCGAAACCGATGGTCCGGTGGGCGCTGCGCTGATGGCGCGCGCATTTTTCCTCGGCCTGGGGGTGCCGACCGTCGTCGTGATCGACGAAGACTGGGAGGAGATGATGGTGCAGACCTGCCGCGGCGCAGGGCTGGCACCGATGCCGTTCCCGGATGATGGCGTGGTGAAACGGATCGAGTACTTGCGGCCCGTCTACATCCGGACAGTCCCCAAGGACAAGGACGGCAGTCGTCGTGTTTGTGATGATCTGCTCGAGCGCACCCGGCCCAGCGTGATGATTTCGATCGAGCGCCCCGGTTGCAACGCGCTAGGACTCTACCACGGGCTGGGCGGCCGTCCGCTCGACGGACTCGTCGCTGACCTTGATTACCTGTTTTATCAAGGCAAGGAGCGCGGCATCCTGCATATCGGCGTGGGCGATGGGGGTAACGAACTCGGCATGGGGGTAATCGCGGCAGATCTGCCCGCGTTTTCGCCGAAGGCCGCGTCAACCGGTGTTGCTGGGCGTGGAGGCGTTGCGGCGGTCAATGCAGCTGATCACCTCGTCGTCGCGAACGTGTCGAACTGGGGTGCAACGGGCATCATCGCGGCGCTTTCGGCGCTGCTGGAGAACCCTGTCGTGTTTCACGATCCCGAACTCGAGATTCGCTGCATCGAATGCTGCGTCAATTCGGGTGGTGTGGACGGCATGTTCATGGCCCCCGAGCCCGCCGTGGATGGCATCAGCGCGCTCGAATGGGAAGGCTTGCTTCGTACGCTTCGCGCGAGTGTTCGACGCACGCTGGGCGACTCGATCAACTGGCAGGGGGAACGTGGCGACTGGAGGCAATTGAAATGACGGACAAGACCACGATTGACGCGCGCCTCGCCGAACTGGGCCTCGAACTGCCGCCTGCGAGCGTGCCGCGCGGTAGTTATCTGCCTGCAGTGCGGTCGGGAAACTACCTTCAGATCGCCGGCCAGGGGCCGCGCCTGAACGGTAAGCTTCTCTACGCAGGAAGAGTGGGCGCCGACCTCAGTGTGGATGACGGGCAGCGCGCGGCCCAGCTCTGCGCCCTCAATATCCTGAGCCACATCGGACGCATGCTGGACGGGGATTTTTCGCGCGTCGTTCGCATCGTTCGCGTCGCTGGCGTCGTGCGGTGCGACGCGGACTTTACCGACCATGCGACCGTGCTGAATGGCGCTTCGGACCTGTTCTTCGCCGTCCTTGGCGAAGCAGGGCGGCACGCACGCATTGCGACCGGCGCCACCGCCTTGCCGTCCGGCATGGCGGTGGAAGTAGAAGCCACCGTAGAGGTCGTTTGAGGACAGCGTATGGGCGGCCTTGTCACGAGTCGACCAAGACGGCACGAAATCTTAAGGGGTAGAGGTGATCATGCAATACGATTCAGCTGTTGATCCGGTCCGCGGTGATATGCATTCCGAAGGTACGTACCGGACGGTCGCCCTCCGGATCATGCCTTTCCTGATGCTGTGCTATGTCACTGCATATCTCGATCGCATCAACATTGGCTTCGCGAAGCTGCGGATGCTGTCGGATCTCGGGTTGACGGACGCGGCGTACGGGCTGGGGGCCGGTCTGTTCTTCATCGGCTACTTCCTGTTCGAGGTGCCGAGCAACGTGCTGATGGCGAAGATCGGCGCGAAAAGAACCATCTCGCGCATCATGATCCTCTGGGCAATGATTTCCGCGGCCTTTGCGTTCGTATCGACGCCTGTTCAGTTCTACGTTCTTCGCTTTCTGCTTGGCGTGGCCGAGGCAGGCTTTTATCCCGGCATCATTCTGTACTTGACGTACTGGTTTCCATCCGCACGCCGCGCGAAGATGGTGGCGCTGTTCGTCGGCGCGGTGCCTTTGTCCGGCATGATCGGGGCGCCGGTATCGGGTGCGATCATGTCGGCGCTCGAGGGAGCACATGGATTGGCCGGCTGGCAATGGCTCTTTGTCATCGAGGCAGTTCCGTCGTTTGTGCTCGGTCTGCTGACGCTCGTGTTTCTCGACGATGGTCCCGAGTCTGCTCGCTGGTTGCGGGATCGTGACAGGCGTGTCATCGAGCGCGAACTGGAGGCGGATCGTCGAGCGATAGACGGACACTGCGCCGGGATGAACTTGAGGCAGACGGTGACGAACCGCAAGGTCTGGCACATGACACTCATCTGCTTCTGCTCGGCGATCTGTTCGTACGGCGTTTCGTTCTGGTTGCCGACGCTGGTCGCACAGCTTGCGCCAGGTGACGTCTTGCGTATCGGATTCTACACGTCGTTGCCGTTCAGTGCGGCGTTCGTCGGGATGTATCTGATTGGTCGAAGCTCCGATAAACTTCGCGAACGCCGCTGGCATCTCGTCGTGCCGTTCTTGTGCGTGATCGCGGGGCTCGTCGCCAGTGTATTCACCCGTGGCGCGCCGGCCGTTGCATTGGTGGCGTTGTGTGTCGCAGCCGTGGGTGCGTACAGTACGACGTCGATGCTGTTCTCGATTCCTGGACTGTTTCTGACTGGGATCGGCATGGCCGCCGGTGTTGCCTTCATCAACTGCGTCGGCGGATTGGGCGGGTTCGTCAGCCCCTATGTCGTGGGCGTCGTCAAGGACATGACCGGGAGCACCGATTACGGCGTTTTCTTTATTTCGTTGATGGCTGCAATCGGCGTGACGCTGACTTTGTGCCTTCCCAAGAAGCTCGTCAATCGCTGAGGTCGACGGCCACTGATCCTGTTGTGTCTGAACGATTGCGGGCCGGCAATATTCTTTATGTTCGACGTGAACAGAACAGATGATCAATCTGAAAAGCCTCGAAACCTTCTACTGGGTCGCAACGCTCAACAGCTTTCATAAGGCGGCGACCAAGCTGCACACGACGCAATCCGCGGTGTCGCACCGGATTTCCGGCCTGGAGGACGATCTGGGTGTGCTGCTGTTCGAACGCGCGGCACGTACAATCCGGTTGACACCCTGCGGCCGGACTCTACTGGAATATGCGGAGCGGTTCCTGGCGCTCGAGTCCGAACTGATTTCGGCGATCGCAAGCCCTCAGACGCTGTCCGGTGTGGTTCGTCTGGGCGTCGCCGAAACGATCGTTCATATGTGGCTCACCGAGTTCATTGAGCGTGTGCATCGCGAACATCCGGGTATCGTCATCGACATCGTGGTCGACATCACACCGGCGCTTCGAGACGGGCTTAGGTCCGGCGAGATCGACATGGCGTTTCTGTTGGCCGGGCCCGTGGTGGATCCCGATTTTGTCGAAGCACCCTTGTGCAGATATCCGGTCGACTTCCTCGTGTCCCCTGACCTCGATGTCGGCGACAGCCCTTTGACGCCAGAGACCCTGGCGCGCTTCCCGATCATCACGCTGCCGAAGCGGACGCATCCGTACATCACGCTGAGGGACGCCATTGCGACGCGGGACAAGCCTTCTCCGCGCATTTTCGCGAACGGGTCCCTGTCGACGATCGTGAAGATGGCGGTCGACAGGATCGGCATTGCCGTGATGCCAGGCGCAGTCGCGCGGCACGAAATCGAGGTGGGCTCACTCGTCGTAAAGGAATCAACGCTCACGCTCGACGATTTCGTATTCAGTGCGGCATACGCCCGCGGACTCGACGTTCGCATCTACGAAATCCTGACCGGATTGGCGCTCGTCGCAGCCAAGCCGACGTCCGGGTAAACGCGTATCCCGATGCGCGGCGGTGGTCGCGATTAATGGGTTCGCATCGTGGTGAGCCCTCCTGCCTGACGAAGTTTGGCGATTTTTATCATCCTTTGGGTGGACGAGGGATACACGCGTCATTTCTAGAATGAAATCGATTGCCGGCACATGCGATATCACCGTCCGGCTTGACGCGATGCGCACGTTGCGCGCTTTCGACAGGGCTTCAGGGAAGAGCGGCATGGCGATCATTTCGACCGACAAACAGGCTGTTGACCACCGGTTTTCGCAAGAGCGCCGGATAGGAGGGCGCAAATGACCGATGTGAGCGAGAAGCGGACGACCTCGACAAACCCGACGGTGCGCTACGACGCATCGGAAAAACAGAAGGCGCACGCGAAAACGGCGCGCATTCCGATCAAAATCGTCCCGATCGAGCCGCTTAGCAAGCCACGATGGATCCGCGCCAAAGTCGCGACGCCCAACACGCGCTTTTTCGAGATCAAGACGATCCTGCGCGAGCACAACCTGCACACCGTGTGCGAGGAAGCGAGCTGCCCGAACATCGGCGAATGCTTCGGCAAGGGCACCGCGACGTTCATGATCATGGGCGACAAGTGCACGCGCCGCTGCCCGTTCTGCGACGTCGGCCACGGCCGTCCCGATCCGCTCGACGCGGACGAGCCGAAGAACCTCGCGCGCACGATCGCGGCGCTTAAGCTCAAGTACGTGGTGATCACGAGCGTCGACCGCGACGACCTGCGCGACGGTGGCGCCGCTCACTTCGTCGAGTGCATCCGCGAAGTGCGCGAGCAGTCGCCGGAAACGCGCATCGAGATCCTGACGCCGGACTTCCGCGGCCGTCTCGATCGCGCGATCTCGATCCTGAACGCGGCGCCGCCCGACGTGATGAACCACAACCTCGAAACGGTGCCGCGCCTGTACAAGGAAGCGCGTCCGGGTTCGGACTACGCGCACTCGCTGAAGCTGCTGAAGGACTTCAAGGCGCAGCATCCGGACGTCGCGACGAAGTCGGGCCTGATGGTCGGCCTCGGCGAGACCGAAGAGGAAATCCTGCGGGTGATGCGCGACCTGCGCGCTCACGACGTCGACATGCTGACGATCGGCCAGTACCTGCAACCGTCCGAGCACCACCTGCCGGTGCGTGCTTACGTGCATCCGGATACGTTCAAGATGTACGAGGAAGAGGCGTACAAGATGGGCTTTACGCACGCGGCCGTTGGCGCGATGGTGCGCTCGAGCTATCACGCCGATCTGCAGGCGCATGGGGCCGGCGTTGCGTGAGGGGCAAAGCCGGTGCGCGTGATAAAACGCGATTATCAAAAAACATCGCCAACAGCAATTGGACCCGATCAATTTGGCGGCCGACGATGGCGGCGATACGGACCGAACTGAACCGAACTGAGTACCGTACAGGCTCGAAACCGATGAATGGTGCTCAGACACATGAACGATCGCGGCGCGATGCGGCGAAAGTTCGATCATGCTGACGATATGTTGGAGGCGTAAGGAGATGGAGGCGAAGATGGATATGAAACTGAGTGTGGAAGACGCGCAAATAGAAACGCCTCCACATAAGAAGCTGTCGGGCAGCATGGGCGCCGTCGGTCTGGCGCTCACCGTGCTGGCATTCTCGGCGCCGTTGACGACCGTGTCGGGTTACATCCCGTTCGCGCTGATGTTCGGCGGAGTCGGCAGCCCCGTGATATTCGTACTGACGACGTTGGTATTGCTGCTGTTTTCCGTCGGCTATGTGACGCTCAACAATATCGTGAAGCGCCCGGGCGACTTCTATGCGTTCATCAGCTATGGCATCGGAAAGTCGACCGGCCTCGGCTCCGGCATACTCGCGGCGGTTTCGTACTTCCTGCTCCTCGCCGGCGTCACGTCGTTCTTCGGCGTCTCGTGCTCGGATCTCGTGCACGACATGACCGGCATGGCGATTCCGTGGTACTGGCCGACGCTCGCGTGCTGGCTGGTGGTCTCGATGCTGGGATATCTTCATGTCGAGCTGTCCGCGAGGGTGCTGACGTGGGTGATGATTCTCGAGATCGTCGTCTGTCTGGTATTTTCGTTCGGTGTGCTGGCAAAAGGCGGCGTGCCGGGTGTTTCCGCATCCGCTCCGTTCATGCCGAGCCAACTGGCGAACAGTACCAACGTACCGTTCTGCATGCTGTTCACCGTGTCGTTCTTCATGGGGTTCGAGGCGACCGCCTTGTTTCGCGACGAGGTGAAGATGCCGGACCGGACGATTCCGCGTGCAACCTATGGTGCGGTCATCTTCATCGGTGTGATCTACACGCTGTGTGCGTATGCGATGATCATGGCTTACGGGCCGCAGGTTCAGTCGATCGCGGCCAAGACGCCCGCGGCGATGTTCCCTGACGCCTTCGCGAAATTCGTGAGCCCTGGCCTGCACCTGATCGTTTCGGTGCTGGTGATGACGTCAGCGTTCGCGGCGAGCCTGTCCACGCAGAACGTGCTTTCGCGCTATATGCACAACCTGGGAACGGACGGCGCGCTGCCCCGCTTCCTCGGAAAGGTGCACGCGAAGCACGAGTCTCCGTATCTTGCCTCGATGACTGTCTCGGTCATGGTGCTGTGCGTGCTGTTGCCGTTCATTCTGATGGGCGCCAAGCCCGATCTGCTTTACGGGCAGCTCTCCGGAGTCGGAACGTCGGGCATCATCATTCTGATGACCATCGTCAACATCTCGTCGCTGCTCTGGTACGTTCGCCGAGGCAGGCAACAGGGCGTGAGTTTCGCCAAGTCGTTTCTGGCACCGGCGATTTCGTCAGTATTCTTCATCGCGCTGGTTTATCTCGTGGCCGCACACTTCGACGTGCTTGCGGGCGGTGACCCCGGGCAGTACGTGTGGATGTTCTACTGCCTGATCGGCGTGCAGGTCGCGGGCATGGCACTTGCCCAATACTTCAAGCACCGGCGCCCCGAGGTCTTCGAATGCCTGGGACGCAGCCAGAACGGTTGACGATGACGACAAGCCAGGACTCGCCGAGTCCTGGCTTTTTTTGCGCTTGCGCCAAGCAAGCGCGGCGTGGCGCCTAGCGCCCTTCGTAATGCGCGGCGACGTTTTGCGCGAGCCCGGCAACGATCGCACTCAGCGGCATGTCGACGCGGCGGACAAAACTGGCGGTGAACGGCATCACCGGCATCTCGTGGCCGGTGTCGATTCGGCGCAGCCGGCCGCTCGCCAGATGTTCGGCCACGACGTGGTGTGGAATCGCCGCGATGCCGATGCCGTCGAGCGTCATCCGGACGATCGACGACAGCGACGAGTTGCCGAAGATTCTCACGTGATGCAGATGCGACCGATCGAACATCTCCTTTAGCTGCATGTACGGACGTGTCGATCTCGAGAACGTGATGATCGGATGCCGCGCAAGATCGCTCAGCGTGAGGTGAGCCGTGTCGCATTCAAAATCCGACGAGACGATCCAGCTGATCGGATAGCTGCACAACGGCAGATTCTCCGCGTTGCTCGCGTTCACGGGGCCCATCAGGAGCGCGACGTCGATCGTGCCGTCGGCGAGCCCCGCGGTCAGGTTCGGCGTGGCGTCGACATTGACCTCGAGCGTGATCTCCGGGTATTCGATGCTGAGCCGCTTGAGCAGCGCGGACAGCCATGTGTGCACGATCGTGTCGGACGCGCCGAGCTGAACCGTCCCTCCCAGGGCCGTCCGGCCAGCAACTGCCTCGACCATTTCGGCGCTCAGCGAAATCATTTGTTCCGCGTAGACGAGCAGTTGCCTGCCCTTGATGGTCAGGAAGCAACCCCGCTTGTCTCGCTCGAACAGGCGTCCCTTCAGTTGCTGTTCGAGTTGCGCGATGCGCGCGGATACAGCGGGCTGTGTCGTGTGCAACCTTTCCGCGGCACGGTGAAATCCCCCTAGTTGGGCGACGGCGTAAAAGGTCTCCAGGTTTCGAAGATCGATCATGTGGCGAACTCCACCCGCGTGGGGAAAAGCGATTCGATCGCGCATATCCGAATGTCGACCGGCGATCGGACGAGGCGACGCATATCCCCGGTGCGGGGAAGGTTCGATCGATCATAGCGACGAAGGGTGGGGTGCTCAACATAGAACACCCGATTCCCGGGGAGAGCGGACGCGCTGCGATTTCTTTCTCCACCTTTAGGTGGACGAACCTCATCAGGCGCATCACTAGAATTTCAACAACGCTGAAACGAAAAGTGCAATCGTGGCGGTTGAAGCGAGCAGTCGATGATCGATCGCGATCGCACGGTTCGAGTGTCGACGTGAATTCATGATCGGGGTGCGGACTGGCGCTCACGCACTGATAAGAATCGGTGATCGCGCGAAATCGCCAATCACAATTGGACCGGACGAAATTGAACGGTGACGATTGAAATGGCATGTCGGCACTGCTGTCGCGATATTCGTGGGGCGAGCCGGATTTGCAACACGGTCGAGTGTGTCGCGTCGAAGCGCACAGCCACGCACACCATTTAAATTAAGGAGATTGGAATGTCCGCCTTGAAGTTTCCCAGTGAGCGGCTCGTGGACGCTTATCGCGCCATGCGAACGATTCGCCGCTTCGAGGAGCGCGTGATGGACGAGATGGCGACCGGCGACATTCCGGGCAACACCCATCTTTGTGCCGGGCAGGAGGCGAGCGCCGTCGGCGTGTGCCTGCACCTGACGGACAAGGACTACATTTCGTCGACCCATCGCGGGCATGGTCACAGCATTGCCAAGGGATGCGATATCGGCGCAATGATGGCCGAGCTGTTTGGGCGTGCGACGGGAACGTGCGGCGGCAAAGGCGGCTCGCAGCACATCGCCGATCTGCGCAAGGGGATGCTGGGCGCGAACGGCATCGTGGCCGGCGGCGCGCCGATCACGTGCGGCGCCGCGCTCACGGCGAAGTTGCTCGGCACCGGTGGCGTGGCGGTTGCGTTCGCGGGTGACGGTGCGATGAACGAAGGCGTGATGTCGGAGAGCTTCAACCTCGCGAAGATCTGGATGCTTCCGATCGTCTTCGTGATCGAGGACAACGGCTTCGGCGAAGCGACGGCAAATTCGTTCGTCTCGGCCGGCAGCTTCACCCGGCGCGCGCAGAGCTACGACATTCCCGCTGCGGAAGTCGACGGCACCGACTTGTTCGCGGTCTACGAGGCCGCCGGCCAGGCGATCGATCGTGCCCGCAATGGCGGCGGCCCGAGCCTGCTGCAGATTCACGTGCCGCGCTACTACGGTCACTACAGCGGAGACCCCGACAACTATCGCACGCCGGAAGAAAAGAAGGCTATGCGCCAGGAGCGCGATTGCGTCGCCAATTTCCGCAGGCAGGTGCAGGAAGGATCGCAAGTGGCCAGCGGCGAGCTGGACGCGGTCGATGCGCAGATCGAGACCGAGATCGACGCCGCCGTGAGTGCTGCGCGCGCAGCCCCGTTCCCGCCGCTTTCGGCACTGACCGCCGACGTTTACGTGAAGTATCTGTAAGGACCCACAGCAATGGCAAAGAAATCGTTCCGTCAAGCGCTGAATGACGCGCTGCACTCGGAGATGGCGCGTGATCCGCGCGTGATCATGATGGGTGAGGATCTGACCGGCGGCGCGGGCGCCAACGGCGTCAAGGATGCGTGGGGCGGTGCTTTCGGCGTGACGCGCGGGCTGCTCGACGCCTACGGCCCCGAGCGCATTCGCGATACGCCGATCAGCGAGGCCGCATTCGTTGGCGCGGCCGCCGGGGCGGCCCTCACGGGTTTGCGTCCGATCGCCGAACTGATGTTCGTCGACTTCGCCGGCGTATGTCTCGACCAGATCATGAATCAGATCGCGAAGTTCCGGTACATGTTCGGCGGCCGTGCCAAGACGCCGCTCGTGATTCGCGCGACGTACGGGGCCGGCACGCGCTCGGCCGCGCAGCACACGCAGGCGTTCTATCCGATCTTCACGCACATTCCCGGCCTCAAGGTCGTGATCCCGTCGAATCCGTACGACGCGAAAGGCCTGCTGCTCCAGGCGATCCGCGACGACGATCCGGTGATCTTCCTCGAAAACAAGATGCTGTACGACACCGTGGGCGAAGTGCCCGACGGCGCATACACGATTCCGTTCGGCGAGGCGCGGGTGGTGCGGGACGGGAAAGACGTGCTGATCGTTGCGCTCGGCCGCATGGTCGGCGTGGCGGAGACGGCCGCTCGCCTTCTCGCGGCGGACGGCGTGTCGGCGTGCATCATCGATCCGCGCACGACGTCGCCGCTCGACGAGGACACGCTGCTCGAATACACCGAGGACATCGGACGGGTCGTGATCGTCGATGAGGCGAATCCGCGCTGCAGCGTCGCGACGGATATCTCCGCGCTGCTGGCCGACAAGTGCTTCGACTCGCTGAAGGGGCCGATCCGGCTCGTGACGGCGCCGCACACGCCGGTGCCGTATGCACCGAACCTGGAAGACGCGTACGTGCCGTCGCCGGAAGCCGTCGTGAATGCCGTCAAGTCGATTCTGAAGGGGTAATCAATCATGTCGTTCATTGAAGCCGTCACCATCCCCAAGTGGGGGATGACGATGACCGAAGGCACCGTGCTCGAATGGCACGCGAAGGAGGGAGACAAGGTCGAACGCGGCCAGGAACTCCTCGAGGTCGAATCCACGAAGGTCAACAACGTGGTGGAGGCGACCGTGTCCGGGATCCTGCGGCGCATCGTCATCGACGAGGGCGAAATCGCGCCGGTCGGCGCGCTGATCGGCGTCATCGCCGATGAAGCGGCGACCGAGGAGGAAATCGACGCGCTCGTCGCAAGCTACGCGCATCGCCTGAATGCGGACGACGGCGAGGCGGGTGGTGTGGTCGCACCGAAGGCGGTCGCCGTGTCCGGCGGCAGCGTGAACGTGCTGGAGCTCGGCCCCGAAAGCAACGAAACCGTGTTGTTCATTCACGGCTTCGGCGGTGACCTGTCGACCTGGCTGTTCAACCAGGGCGCGCTCGCCGAGCAGTTCCGGACGATCGCGGTGGACCTTCCCGGGCACGGCGCGTCGACGCCGATTACCGGTGGTGGCGTGATCAAAAAGATCACTATGGCGGTCGAGGAAGCGGCGAGCGCGATCACGTCCGGGAAACTGCACCTGGTCGGTCACTCGTTCGGCGGCGCGATCGCCGCGGCCTTCGCGGCCGCCAACCCGTCGCGTGTCGCATCGGTGACGCTCATCGCGCCAATCGGTCTGGGCAAGGAGATCAACCGCTCGTTCGTGACCGAATTCGTCGCCGCGGAGCGCCGCCGTCCGCTTCAGGCCGCGCTGGAGAAGCTGTTTGCCGATCCGTCGAAGATCACGAGCGAAATGGTCGAGGGCACGCTTCAGTTCAAGCGGCTGGAAGGCGTCCAGGAGGCGCTGTCCGCGATCGCCGACACCATTGCCGACGAAAACGGTCAGGTTCAGACGATCGGTGCGATGCTGGCTGGACTCACCTGCCCCGTGATGCTGCTCTGGGGCGAGCGCGACGCCATCATTCCGGTCGCGCAGGCCAACGACCTGCCGTCCACGGTGCAGTTGCGCGTGATTCCGGACGTCGGCCATATGCCGCAAATGGAGGCAGCGTCTGTTGTGAACGATGCGCTGCTGGAGAACATCCGTCGCGCCCGATAACCGCTCGTGCCGGGCGGCGGGACGCCGATTCGGCGATGTGAAGCGGTTATCGGCGCAGTGATCTTGAGGAAACAGTCATGTCAGGACGTTTGACAGGCAAGCGGGTACTTCTGACCGGCGGCGTTGCCAATATCGGTCTCGCCATTCTGGAGTCGTTCGTTGCCGAAGGTGCGACCGTATCGGTCGTCGATATCGATGAGGTCAAGGGCCGCGCGCTCGAATCCCGGTTCGGCGATAAGGTGCGTTTTTTTCGAACCGACATCTCGAGCGAAGACGAGATCAAGGCCGTCATCGAGAAGTCGTCGGAATGGATGCGCGGCATCGACACGTTGTGTCTGAATGCCGGCGTCCAGCTCTCCGGGCGGATCGAGCAGTTCAGCACCGAGAGCTGGGACAAGGTCTTCGGGATCAACGTGCGGGCCAACTTCATTTTCGCGCGCGAGTCGCTCCGTCACCTGAGAGCCGCGCAGAAGTCGTCGATCGTGATGATGTCGTCGCTCGCGGGCAAGCGCGGCGGCACCGGCCTCGCATGCTACTCGGCGTCCAAGGCGGCCATCATCGGTCTGACGACCACGCTTGCAATCGAGCTCGCGCCGGACGGCGTGCGTGTCAATGCCGTGTGTCCCGGCTGGATCGATACGCCGTTCAATCAACCGGTGATCGATTTCATGGGTGGCCGCGACAAGCAGGAGTCGGCGGTTCGGACGGCTATCCCCCTTGGCCGACAGGCGACGCCGGACGAGGTCGCGCCGCTGTTTGTCTACCTCGCATCGGACGAGTCGTCTTACGTCACCGCGCAGGCAATCAATGTCGATGGCGGCGCGTACAACTGACTGCCGTGCAGAATCGGGAAGAAACCAATGAGCAAGCAGATCACAAATGAAGCCGCACGGCGGGCGATCGAAGCGGGCGTCGCGAAGGCGAACGAACTGGCGCAGCGCTCGTCGTTGTCGATCGTGGATGCGGGCGGCCACCTTGTTGCGTTCACACGCGTGAACGACGCGGCGTTCGGCACGATCGAAATTGCGCACAACAAGGCGTATACCGCCGCAGCACTGCGGTTCCCTACCGATTACTGGATGAATTTCGTCCAGCCCGGAGCCGAGCTCTACGGGCTCGAGCGCGCGGCGTCCCGCCCGCTGGTCGTGTTCGGCGGCGGCCTGCCGGTGAAGCACGGCGACGAGGTCATCGGTGGGGTAGGCGTGTCGGGTGGTCCGGAGGAAGCGGACGTGGCGATTGCGCGTGCGATGGTTGCTGCGCTCGGCGAGAACTGAACATCTTCCTGCAAGGGTACTTTCAATGGAATCGACTGCAGGTACGCGGACGATGTCGGCCGACCAGGTTCGGCTGCTGATTCGCGACGGCAAGCTGCGTGCGCCGACGACGGGATACGCCGATGGCTTCATGCAGGCAAATCTGGCAATTCTGCCGAAGATGTACGCAGATGATTTTCGCGAGTTTTGCCGAATCAACCCCAAGAGCTGTCCGCTGGTGGGAGTCGGGCAGCCCGGCAACCCGGGGCTGGATGGACTGGGCGCGATCGACATTCGCACCGACGTGCCCCGCTACCGCGTGTACCGGAACGGGGTTCACACCGATACGGTCGACGATCTGGTCGATCTGTGGCGTGACGATCTCGTGACGTTTGCGCTCGGTTGCTCGTTCTCGTTCGAGAGCGCGATTCTGCAGGCGGGGATCGACATTCGCCACATCAGTGCGAACCGGAACGTACCGATGTACGTGACGAACATCCAGACGGCGGCCGCGGGGCCGTTTCATGGCCCGATGGTCGTGTCGATGCGCGCGTTCAAGCCCGCAGATGCAATCCAGGCAATCGTGCTGTCGGAACGGTTTCCGCTCGCGCACGGTGCACCGGTTCATATCGGTGACCCGGCGGTCATCGGGATTCGCGACGTAACCCGGCCGGAGTTCGGCGATCCGCCGGTGATCGAGGACGGTGACATCCTCGGTTTCTGGGCTTGTGGGGTCACGCCGCAGATGGCTCTTCAGGCGGCGAAGCCGGATTTTGCGATCACGCATGAACCGGGATACATGCTCGTCACCGATTTGCCGGCGCACACCGCGGCCGTATGAGCCAGGAGTCGTTGCAATGTTCGATGCAGAAATCGCCGCGAAGCTGCTCAATCGCGGAACGTCGCAGGCGTCGGACGAATGTGGCATGCAACACCTTGACGTGTTGCGCGAAGGGTTGCTCGATTTTTCTCACCGGATCGAGCGTCTGGCCGTGCAGGACGCCGGTTCCGAGGTTCCTCGCGAGATCGAATGGCTGATATTCCGCGACGGCTCCCGTGCGTTGCGCATTCGTGCCGATGATGCACATACGTGCTGGAGCGAATGGGTTTCGATTGCGAAATCCGGTACCGTCAAATCGATAGAGAGTGCGAACAAATATATTGTGACGGAATGAAGCGGCAAGGCCGTCGAAGCTTGTCCGCAATGGAAATGACTGATTGGCGAGGAAGCTCGCCGGGAGAAGCCGATGTCCGAGCATGGAGTCCGACTGGAATGGACTGTCGATAAGCACCACGAGCGAGAAGGGACCTATAGCCGGGACCACCGCGCGATCATCAGCCCGACGGTGACGATCCCCGTCTCTGCGGCTCCCGATTATCTCGGGAACGAAAGCCTGGCCGACCCGGAGCAGTTGCTCGTCAACGCGCTCGCGAGCTGCCACATGCTGTACTTCCTTGCGCTCTGCGAGGGAAGCGGGTATGCGGTCGAATCGTACTCCGACAACGCAGTGGGGAAAGTCGAGAAAAGTGCTGACGGATTTCACTGGGTATCCGAGATCGTGCTTCGACCGCGCGTGACGTTCCGGTCCGAAAAGCAGCCGAACCTTGCGCAACTCGAGCGACTGCATCACCGCGCCCACAAGGGGTGCTTCATCGCCAATTCGATCAAGTCGAAAGTGGACATTGAACTCGGCTGAGTTCTGACAGGGAAGTGCCAGCAGCAAATCAACAACCGCAAACAGGAGAGTGAGATGAAGAAGGATGGTCTGGTCGTGGTCGCAACCGTCGTGGCTCGAGCCGGTAACGAAGACGTGCTGCGCGAAGCATTGAAGGAGCTGGTGCCGTATGCGAAGACGGAGCCGGGGTTCATTCAATACGATCTCCACGAATCGACCGAGACGCCGGGGCAGTTCGTTTTCTATGAAGTCTGGGAAGACGAAGCCGCCCTCGAAACCCATTCGAATACCGAGTTCGCGAAGGCGTTCGGCGCACGGGCGGGACAATGGATCGAATCCGTCTCGCTCAGCAAGTTCCGGAAAATCGCGTGAATCCCGCGCGAACACCCGAGCAGCATCGCGTGTTCGCGCACTGAAGGAATCCTGTAGGCAGCGTCATGTTAAGCATTGATTTGAACTGCGATCTCGGTGAGAGCTTCGGCGCGTGGAGCATGGGCGACGATGCGGCGATGCTCGACATCGTGACGAGCGCAAATGTTGCCTGCGGTTTTCACGCCGGCGATCCGGTGGGCATCTATACCGTGCTGCGTGAAGCGGCGCGGCGTGGTGTTGCCGTCGGTGCACACGTCGGCTATCGCGACCTGGTGGGCTTCGGGCGTCGCAACATGCAGCCGTCACGCGAAGAGTTGATGGGCGACGTGATCTACCAGATCGGCGCGCTTCAAGGGCTCGCGAAGGCGGCGGGCACGTCAATTCGCTACGTGAAGCCACACGGCGCGCTGTACAACACGATCGCGCGCGACACCTACCAGGCGGCGGCCGTCATCGACGCGATTCTCGCGATCGATTCCACGCTCGTGTTGATGACGCTGGCCGGTGCGCCGATTGCGGATCAGGCGCGCGAAGCAGGCATCACCGTAGTCAGCGAGGCGTTTGCGGACCGTGCGTACAACGGGGATGGAAGTCTTGTGAGTCGCCGCTTGGAAGGTGCGGTCATTCACGATCCGACTGCCGTTGCGCGTCGCATGTTGCGGTTCGTGCAAGAGGGTGTCTTGACTGCAATCGACGGAACGGACATTACGGTTGATGCGCAGTCGATCTGCATTCACGGAGACAACCCGTCGGCCGTTGCGACCGCTCGTGTGCTGCAGACGCAACTCACCGCGCGCGGCGTTGCGCTTCGGCCATTTGCCAGTGCGTGCGGGGGAGGGAACCGTGCCTGAGCAGATGCGCATCCTTTCGGCTGGTTCTACCGGCGTCCTGGTCGAGCTTGGAAGTCTCGAGACGACGCTGGCGCTCCTCGACAGGCTTCTCGCAAGCGAAGTGGACGGTGTCGACGAGGTCGTCCCGGGCGCGCGTACCGTACTGGTTCGCCTCGATCCGGCTGTCGTCGATCGCGCGGCGCTGATCGAGCGGCTCGGGCGGCTGGACGTGTCCGTTCGCCGGGAGCGCGGCGGGAGCATGTTCGATATCCCGGTTTCCTACGGCGGAGAAGATCTGGGCGAGGTCGCCGAACTGTTGGGATGGTCCGTGGCGGAGCTTGTCCAGCGACATCTGGATGCAGTCCACTCGGTCGCGTTCACCGGATTCGCACCGGGGTTTGCGTATATGACCACCGACGATCCGGGATTCGATGTCCCCAGACGTAGAACCCCCCGTGTGCGTATCCCGGCGGGTTCGGTCGCGATCGCGGGGAAATTCAGCGGGATTTATCCGTCCGACAGCCCTGGAGGCTGGCAGCTTCTCGGCACGACGCAAGTGCCCATGTGGGACGCGACGCGCCCGCGTGCGGCATTGCTCGCGCCCGGTGATCGGGTCCGCTTCCGCGATGCGAGTAAAGGTGCGGTCGTTCCGGTATCGGCACGACTGGAGCCGACGCGGGTGCGCCGGGTTTCGGGCAGCGGCATCGCGGTGACGCGTGCGGATCGCCCAGTGCTGTATCAAGATCTCGGCCGACCCCGTCAGGCTGACCAGGGTGTCTCCGTGTGTGGTGCCGTCGACCGCGCCGCGCTACGACTCGCGAACGCCTGTGTTGGCAATCCCGAGCGTAGCACCGTGCTCGAAGTGACGTTCGGCGGTCTTTCGCTGGTGCCTGATCGTCCGGTGACCCTGGCTGTAACGGGGGCGCCGTGTCCGATTTCGATTCGCGACGCAAATGGCCGCGTGACGGTTGTCCCCCATTCGCGTCCGTTTGCCGTCGATGCGGGCGAGGAAGTCTCGCTCGACATTCCCGGCCGCGGCATGCGGAGCTACGTCGCACTGCGTGGCGGGTTTGTCGTGGAGCGCACGTTGGGGTCCGCGTCGACCGATACGCTTTCGAGGATCGGCCCGTTGCCGATCGCCCGCGGCGATGTTTTGGTTCCGGCCAACGAGGCGGCGACGTTCGTCGAGCCGGAACCTCTGGTCGGACGGATGCTCCCGCGTGCTGGCGACGTCATCGATGTCGACGTCGTCCCGGGGCCTCGCACCGACTGGTTTACCGACGATAGCGTCGCACGTTTTTTCTCGCAGGAATGGCGCGTCACACCCGAGTCGAGCCGGGTCGGCATGCGACTGTCGGGCGACCTGGCGCTGGCGCGGCGCGACGACGCGGAGCTACCGTCGGAAGGCACGTTGTTCGGATCGATTCAGGTGCCGCACAGCGGCCAGCCGGTGGTGTTCCTGACCGATCACCCCGTCACCGGCGGGTACCCGGTGATTGCCGTCGTCGCGGCCCATCATCTCGGCATGCTCGGGCAGATTCCGATCGGCGCCCGTATCCGCTTCAACCCGATATCCGCATTCGATCCGCAAGTGAAGGAACTCGTTCGATGAAGAAGCTGCTCATCGCCAATCGCGGCGAAATCGCCATTCGCGTCATTCGCGCCGCGCGCGACTACAACGTGACATCGGTCGCAATCTACTCGGACGCGGATGCCGGTTCGCTGCATGCCGAATTGGCCGACGAAGCATACGGGCTGGGTGCGGGCCGCCCGGCGGAGACCTATCTCGACATCTCGAAGATTCTGGCGATCGCCCGTCGCGCCGGTGCCGATGCGGTCCACCCGGGCTACGGCTTCCTGTCCGAACGCGCGGAGTTCGCCCAAGCGGTAATCGATGCCGGACTGATCTGGGTCGGCCCGTCGCCGGCGGTCATCACCGCGCTCGGCGACAAGGTGCAGGCCCGGCGTATCGCATCGAAGGTCGGCGCGCCGCTGGTCAGGGGATCCGACGGGCCGTTGAACAGTGCGTCCGACGCGGTCGCCTTTGCGCGGGAAGTTGGCCTGCCGCTGGCGATCAAGGCGGCGTTCGGGGGCGGCGGCCGCGGCATGAAGATCGTCCGACGCATCGAAGACGTCGCGGAGATGTTCGATTCGGCCGTCCGCGAGGCGACGGAGGCGTTCGGCCGGGGCGACTGCTACGCCGAACAGTTTCTCGACCGTCCGCGCCATATCGAGGCGCAGATCATGGCCGACCATCACGGCAACACCGTCGTGCTCGGCACGCGCGACTGTTCGCTGCAGCGCCGAAACCAGAAGCTCGTGGAAGAGGCTCCCGCGCCTTTCATCACCGTCGAGCAGCGCGCGCGCATTCATGACGCGGCGCGAAGGATATGTGCCGAGGCCGGCTATACGGGGGCGGGCACGGTCGAGTTTCTGCTTTCTCAAGACGGGGTCATCTCGTTTCTCGAGGTGAACACGCGGTTGCAGGTCGAGCATCCGGTGACGGAGGAAACCACCGGTGTCGACATCGTGATCGAACAACTGCGCATCGCGGATGGCCTTCCTGTGTCGATTACGGCGACGCCGGAGCCCCGCGGTCATGCGATCGAATTCCGTATTAATGCGGAAGATCCGGGTCGTGGTTTCTTGCCGACACCTGGCGCGATCACGCGCTTTCGTCCGCCCGCAGGTCCCGGTGTGCGGCTCGACTCCGGTGTCGAATCCGGCTCGCAGATTCCGGGACTGTACGACTCGCTGATGGCCAAGCTGATCATTACCGGCGATACGCGCCAACAAGCGCTCGCTCGCGCCCGTCGTGCGCTTGCCGAATTCGATATCGAGGGAGTGGGTTCGGTGCTGCCATTCCATCGGGCGGTACTCGAGGAAAAGAGCTTCAGCGGCGAAGATGGATTCAAGGTTCATACCAACTGGATCGAAACGGAGTTTGGCGGGGTCGAACCTTCCGGACGCGTCACGCCGGCTGAGGGCGGGCTGCTGAAAAGCTTCATCGAGATCGATGGAAAGCGTCACACGATCGGTCTGCCTGCGTCGCTGTTTGCGAATGTCGGCGTCCCGCGAGCATTCGACGATTCGGCGAAGGCGGAAGCGGGCGCCGACATCGTGACGGCGCCGGTTCCTGGAACGCTGCAGAAGTGGCTGGTGGGGGAGGGTGCGACGGTGGCCGAGGGCGATGCCGTCGCCATCATGGAAGCGATGAAGATGGAAATGCGTGTCGTCGCACCGAAAGGTGGTCGAATCCGCATCCATGGGGAAGCCGGACGTCCGGTCACGGCGGGCGAAAAGATCGCGGTTATCGAGTAAGGAGCGAAGGGGACATTGAATCGAATTTGAGTTGTCGAGATGTAGAAGGTGTACGTCATGTGATTCGGGATCCTGAGTGACTGGCGAACAATCAAATTGATGTCGGAAGAGTCAAGGAATCGGCTGAGTGCGTCACGAGTACGACAGCCTTATTGGAGGAAAACCGTGAAAAAACTGAATGTCGCTCTGGTGGGCACTGGCTTCATGGGCAAGGCCCACTCCATCGCTACTGCCGTGGTGCCGATCCTGTTCGGCTCGCCGGTGGAAATCGAACGCAAGGTCGTGGTCGACATCGACGACGAACTCGCACGCAATGCAGCTGCGCAATATGGGTTCGCCGAGCACGCGACGGACTGGCGCGAAGTGGTGTCGCGCCCGGATATCGACATCGTCGACATCTGCACGCCGAACGACACGCACGCGGCGATCGCGATCGCCGCCGCGAAGGCGGGCAAGCACGTGATGTGCGAGAAGCCGATGGCCATGACGGTAGCCGATGCGGAAGCCATGCATGCGGCCGCGAAGGAAACGGGCGTGGTCACGATGATTTCGTACAACTATCGCCACACGCCGGCGCTGCAGATGGCCAAGCGGTTGATCGACGAAGGGCGTATTGGCGAGATCCTGACGTTCCGCGGCTACTACCTGCAGGACTGGGGCGCGGATCCCAGCACGCCGCTGTCGTGGCGCTTCAACAAGGAGAAGGCCGGCTCGGGCACGCTTGGCGATATCGGCACGCACGTCATCGATGCGGCGCGCCTGCTCGTCGGCGAGTTCGAATCGGTGAACTCGATCGTCAAGACCTTCATCGTCGAGCGGCCGCTGCCGGCGGGCCGTTTCTTCGGCCCGGCAGGTCAGGCATCGTCGGAGAAGGGCAAGGTCGACGTCGACGACATGGCCATGACGATGATCAAGTTCAGCAATGGCGTGTGCGGAACGATCGAAGTGACGCGCAATGCGTGGGGCCACCACAACCAGCTCGGCTTCGAAATCCACGGTACCCGTGGCTCGATTGCGTTCGACTATCAGCGCCTGAACGAACTGCGTGTGGCGTTCGCGGACGATCCGTCGGACGCGTTCGGCTTCCGCACGATCTACTCGGGCCCGCATCAACCGTTCGGCGACAAGCTGTGGCCGGTTGCCGGGATGGGCCAGGGCTACATCGATATCAAGTCGATCGAGTGGTACAACTTCCTGCAGGCCATCGCCGGGAACCAGCCTGCCGCGCCGAACTTCGAGGACGGCGTCCAGATCGAGCGCATCGCCGACGCGATCCTCGTGTCGGGGCAAAGCGGCGTGTGGGAACACATCCAGCAGCCGGCTCGCGGATAACACGGCCGCCGCCTGAAGTCGTGCGGAGGCGGTGAGCTCCTCGGTGAGTGGCGAATCGGTAACGCGGCTCGTCGGTAATGGATCCGGCGAGCGCCTCCTCATCTGCGGCCAACGTCGAAGCATCACCGTCCCGGCGGCGAACTGCGATAGATCCGGATGCGGCCTCCACTACGGCCGCGTTCGAACGATAGCGTGTCAATAGATCGGAGGCAGGGGATGACCTTGGCAATTGGGGTGATCGGTGTCGGCGTAATGGGATCGGAGCACGCGCGCATTCTGCGTGAGGAGACGTCGGGTGCGGAGTTGGTCGCGGTCTGCGATGCCGATGAAGGGCGCGCGCGGACCGTGGCGGGCGGCGCGAGAGTCTATACGGACCCGCGGCAGCTGATTCGCTCCGAGCATGTCGACGCCGTTCTCGTTGCCGCACCGGACACGCTGCACGGCGACCTCGTACTGCAGTGCATCGAGGCCGACAAGCCGGTTCTGTGCGAGAAGCCGCTGGCCGGTACGGCGGCCGAGGCACTCAAGGTCGTCGACGCGGAAATTGCGAAGAGCCGACGGCTGGTCCAGGTCGGTTATATGCGTCGTTTCGACCAACCGTACATCGAGATGAAGCGTGCTGTCCGGGAGGGCGACATTGGCGCACCGGTTGTCGTGCACAACGTCCACCGAAATCCCATCGCGCCGGACTGGTTCAACGGCCCGATGTCCATCACCAATGCGTTCGTTCACGAAATCGATGCAAGCCGCTGGTTGCTCGATTCCGAACCTGTTGGCGCACGTGTCTACAGTGCTGGAAACGGCGATCCGCTGGTCGTCGTGATGGAAATGGCCGGCGGCGTAATCGTGTCGTCGGAGGTGTTCATGAATTGCCAGTATGGCTATCACGTGCACGTACAGGTCGTCGGGCGAAACGGAACGATCGAGACTGCTCCGCCCGGATGTGTCGGCAGGAATGCCGGCGGCTACGGCATGACGGCCCATGCCGGAAACTGGATCGACCGATTCAGGTCGGCCTATGTGAAGCAGCTCAACGAGTGGGTCCGATCGATCGGCGCCGGCACGTCAAGCGGTGGTGCAAATGCCTGGGATGGCTATGTCACGACGGCAGTCGCAGAGCAGATCGTCGCTGCGATGGGGCGCGGAACATCATTGACGTTCGCGGCCGGGCGTTACCGTCCGACGATGTACGCGTAGTCATGCCAATCCGCGGAAATGCAGAGGTTTGCGCCACTCAGGAGGAAAAATGATCAGAATTGGAATTCTCGGATGTGGGCGCATTGGTCAAGTTCATGCACTCGGTATCAAGCAGATTCCATCGGCAACGCTAGTCGCGGTAGCTGACGTCAACGAGAGCGCCGCAGCGGCCTGTGCTGACCGATTTGGGGTTGACGCACGCGATGCATCGGACATTCTCGAAGGGAATGACATCGATGCGGTGGTGATTGCGACACCGTCATCGACGCATTTCGATCTCGTTCACGCGGCGGTGGTTGCGCGAAAGGCCATCTTTTGCGAGAAGCCCATCGATCTGTCGTCGGAGCGGGTAAGGGCATGCATGGATGCCGTCGAGAATGTGGGCGTGCCCTTCATGACGGCGTTCAACCAGCGGTTCGACCCGCACTTTGGTGAGTTGGCGCGTCGCGTGCACGAGGGTGAGATCGGAAATGTCGAGACCATCACGATCACATCTCGTGATCCGGCGCCGCCGCCGCTGTCGTATCTGAAGACGTCCGGTGGTCTCTTTCGCGACATGATGATTCACGATTTCGACCTCGCGCGATTCCTGTTGCAGGAAGATCCAGTGCGAGTGTTCGCCACCGGATCGGTGCTGGTTGAGCTGTCCATTGCGGAGGTCGGCGACGTGGATACGGCGGCAGTCATCCTGACGACGAAGTCGGGGCAGATCTGCCAGATCTCGAATTCGCGCCGCTCGACCTACGGCTATGACCAGCGACTCGAGGTTCACGGATCGCGCGGCATGCTACGTGTCAAGAACGTTCTCGAGTCTCAGGTGGAGCATGCCACGGAAGTCGGGTTCGCCATGCCGGTCGCGCAACCGTTCTTTCTCGAGCGCTTCGGCGCCTCCTATCTGGCCGAAATGCGCTACTTCGTCGACACCGTGTCGGCAGGAAAAATGCCGCAACCGGATGCCGGCGATGGCCTGAAGGCCCAGTTGATCGCCGATGCGGCCACGCTTTCGTGGCAGCGCGGGCAGCCGGTGGACATCGCTGGCTGATCGACATGACCGGCATGGGCAGGCCAGCCGGTGGGCATTTCACACATATCGGGTGCTCTCATGAAGATCGGTATCATCGGCCTCGGCAACGTAGCAGAGTTGCACGGAACGGCTCTCGCCGAAATGGATCCGCAGTTGTTTTGTGGCGGCTGGAGTCGCACTTACAGGAAGGCGCGGGAATTCGTCGACAGGTTCGGGGGGCGCGCATACGAAACCGTTGACGAACTGCTGGGCGACAACGCGGTCGATGCGGTTGTCGTGTGCACGAATACCGCGTCGCACTTCGACATGGCCAGGCGTGCGCTACTGGCAGGCAAACACGTATTGCTTGAGAAGCCGTTGTGCGCGCACGCGACGCAGATTCGCGAGCTTGCGGAGATTGCACGTTCGCAATCGAGGATCTGCATGCCTTCCCACAATTACGTCTATGCAGAGAGCATGCGGCGACTGCGTGCGCATGTTGCTTCCGGGAAACTGGGAAGGATCGTCAGTTTCTGGGCGATCTACAACAAGCAACATGACGCTTCGATCGGCGCGCCGGATCTGACGATGCGCGAGCTGATGGTGCATCACGCGTACTGCATGCTGTATTTCGTCGGTCGCCCGTCGTCGGTATTCGCGACCGGTTCCAATGTGCACTTTGACGATCCGAACGCCGACGATCAACTGGTGATCACCGCGGAATATCCTAATGGAACGATTGCGAATCTGTGGGGAAGCTTTTCAGCCGACGATCGCAGTCGGGAGCCCTGGTCCGTCTATTTCAAGATCATCGGCTCCGACGGAAGCGGCGTGATCCCGTGGGATGTCACGAAGTTTGGCGACGCGAGACTTCCGTTCTGGGATGACGCGACCTACTGGGACAGCTTTCTTCAGGTCGAAAGCTTCTTCGTGAACGAATGCGTCGCGAAAGGTACGACCCCGTTGTCGACGCTCGACGACGCATATGACGCAGCCGTCGTGCTGGATGCGGCGCGTCGGTCTCTGCGCGAGCGGAGCGCCGTGCCGGTCGTCTACGGTTCCTGAGCAACGCATAGAGGCAAACATGATCAGATACGCTGTTGTAGGTGCTGGATGGATATCGCAGGAGGCGTTCATGCCGGCTGTTGCCCAGACAGGAAATTCGGTGATCGGCGCGTTGGTTTCCGGAAATCCTGACGGCGCGCGGAAGCTCGCGAGATTCCACGGCGTCGATACGATCGTCGGGTACGACGACTACGACCGGATGTTGAACAGCAATGTCGTCGACGCGGTCTATATCGCCGTCCCCAACCCGCTCCACGCCGACTATGCGATTCGCGCAGCGCGAGCCGGAAAGCACGTATTGGTCGAGAAACCGATGGCGACCAACGTCGCGGATGCCGAGGCGATGATTGGGGCGGCAGCCGAGGCCGGCGTGTTGTTGAGCACCTGTTACCGCTTGCATCACGAGGCAGGGACGATCGCGGCACTGGAAGCGATCCGGGAAGGCCGCATCGGTGATCCGAAGTACTTCTGCGGGATGTTCGGATTTCAGTCCGCGACGGGCAACCACCGGCTGGACAGCAAGAACTGGGGCGGCCCGCTTCAAGACATCGGGATTTACTGCGTCAACGCGGCGCGGCATGTCTTCTCCGACGAACCCGTCGATGCGTCGGCGATCACGACGCGCCGGCCCGGAGATTCCCGCTTCTCGGACATCGACGACGCCATTGCTGTCACGTTGCGTTTCCCTCGCGATCGAATCGCGCAGTTCTATTGCAGTTTTGGCACGGCGTCGATCGATATGTACAGGGTGCTGGGAACCGAAGGGGACCTGACCATGGAGCCCGGTTTCAGGTTCGAAACGCCGACGCGAATGGTACTGAACGCGAAGGATGCTTCGGAGACGATGCATTTCCGGCACTGCGATCACTTCGGCGGGTTGATTCAGCAGTTTTCCGAATGCATTCAGAAACGCAGCAAGCCTGCGTCGAGTGTCGAAGAGGGCCTGGCTGACCTGAGGGCCTTGCTGGCGATCGAGGCGTCTGCTCGCACGGGAACGGTGGTGTCCATCGAACCGACGCGTTTCGTCCGCCGAAACCTGACGCTCGATGATGTGCGCGCCGTACCGAGAACGGAAAAGCGGCTGCTGTTGTAGGCGTTCAAGTCGAGAGAACTTGCGCGACACACTATCCGAGGCTCGCTCGGCGTGCCTCGAATTCCTGTCGCGGATGCAGATCCGTGGCGCGAGACTTAGTTGTAGCCGAGGATCGATACCGACCGGAGATCGGGCCGATCGGGAACATTCGCCGCGATGGAAGACATCGGTTCACGCAGAAGGGCGGTGTACGGAGAGACGTTTCGCTGGTCCGTGGCGGGTACGTTTCGATGGTTCGTGCGGGTGACCGAGGCAGCGTTGAGAAGGGCGGTGCCGAGAACTTTCCGTAGCGTCATGGGGCGAGGGTCCAGATATATCCGTCGTTTCGAGATTCGCGGTTTGCCGAATGGCTTTCGCACTCTACGTCATAAAGAAGGAATGCGAATAAATAATAGGATCGGAAATGATCTTGAGCCAACGAGAAATTCTGCACACGGCTGTCAACATTTTCCTGACAAGCAGAGACGAACGTAGCGATGTTCGACGCCAATGTGCTGTCTTCGCCGTGTTGACTCGAGAAGATCGACGGACGCAGGCAGGTGTTCTGTGGCGTATGACGGGACGGAAACCTGCATCCTCGATGGTGAGGCAATGAATACACGCTTTCTGGAGACGTTCGTGACGCTCGCGCAACAAGGCAGCTTCCGGGCTACGGCGCGTCTTCTTCATACTTCGCCCGCGACGATATCGACACGTATCAAGGCGTTGGAAGACGAGTTGAGGACCGAGCTCGTCGATCGAACGGCGGCGGATTTTCGTCTCACCCTGTCTGGGCAGAGCTTGTTGACGCTGGCGATGAACGTGGTAGACGCGACTCGTGCGCTCAAGAAGGCAGCCGGTCTCGATCTCGCGTTACGCGGACCGATACGTTTCGGCGTGATAGACACGATTGTTCACAGCTGGCTTTCCTTGTATGTGACGCAGTTGAGGGAGCGCGTCCCGGGCTTGGTGGTCGAGCTGACCGTAGATTCGAGCCCGGCACTGAACAAGAAAATCTTGCAGGGCGAGCTCGACATGGCTGTCTGCGCAGAGGTTGTTGGGAGCGACAAGGTCACGTCGAGCAGGATTGCAAGCTATCCGGTTCGATGGATTGTCAGCCGGGAGCTGCTTTCCGGTTCGGACATGGATCCGGTTCGCCTCGCCCTGGCGCGGCCGATACTGACATTCGGAAGGGGCACCACGTCGCACCTGGCGGTGGAACGCATCGTCCGAACACTGGCCGGTGGAGCCGGCATCCCGGACGAGGCGATACGCATAACCTGTGCCTCTTCGGTCGCTGCGATCGTGCAATTGGTGCGTGATGGATACGGTGTCGGGGCAGTCCCGCACCTGTTCGTGCACGACGAACTGGAGAACGGGCGAATCGCCGAGCTCGCGCTGGAGCCGCAGCCGCCGTCGATCGACGTGTCGTTGTGCATGCCGGTCAATGCATCACCGGCCGTCGTAGCGGCAGCCGACGCGGCCCGGGATGTGTGCGCTACATACTGCCGAGGAAAACCGGAGACGCTGATTCGGGCCGCGTGACCGATCATCCCGATTGAGGTCGTTCGGGCAGTGGGGGTGTACCGATTGACTTTCGGATTATGGTCGCCGGCGGGTATATGACTTCCCTAGTATGATTCGGCGGCGCGTTGCGGTAGCCTGTCCCATTAGGTATCAGATGTTAGTCTGGTGCGAATTTCATGCTCTCCGCTCGTGAGGCTTTCGGTTTCGGTGCTGGCGCACTTGTCGGGCCGCTGATTTCGGGCGATCGGCGCTCGCGCTCATCCCTACCGGCAAAGAGAATTGGCGATGTTAGTCGAAGTCAGCAAATTCAGGGAATCGCAGGAGTTCGCTCTTCAGACCGTTAACTTTGCACGGTCGATGCTCAATTGTTCGGCCGCCGTGTTCACATGGCTCGATTCGCACGACCAGCTATTGCCGCACACCCAGATGGGATGGCCCGAAGAGACCATCAAGGACTATTACACGGTATTCGCCTCGGCCGATCCGCTGAACGTCTATCGTCTGATCAAACAGCGTGCGACCGTAGTGACCCTCAAAGGGGCAAAGCGCGACGACCAGCACTCCAGTTGGTCGGATTACCAGCGGAAGTACGGGCTCGTGGACGAAGTCGGGTTCCTGTTTTGGGCGGGAGATACGCCACTAGCATGCCTCTCCGTCATCAAGAAGCAAGGCGATAGCCCGTTCTCGACTCCCGAACCCTTCGGACAGATGTACGACTATATGCAGCACAGCTTCTCGATGCTTGCGTCCGTCAAGAAGGTCCAGGCAGACCACGCGCTGCGAAACGAGTATTTCCTGACGGAGCGGGAGCTCGCAGTCGCGTCTCTGATGACCGCCGGCCTGTCCAACAAGGATATCGCCGAGACGCTGGGCATCGAGCTTGCCACCGTCAAGTCGCATGTCATTCGAATCCTGGGCAAGCTGGGCATCGAGAGCCGAACCCAGCTTGCGGCATTCTCCGCCGACCTGGGCACACCGACCACGAAATAGCCTGGGTGCACCGGGGCGGTGCGTTCGTCCTCGTCACCGGTTGCATCAATGGAAATTTTTCTCATCCTTTGGATGGACGAGCGGCGTCTTGGCCATACATACAATGGTTTCAAGGCCGCCGGACATCATTCAGACGGTCGTAACGCTCGCATTGGTTCATGCCTGTTGCGTGGCCTGACAGCTCACTTCATCGATCACGATCTACAACCTTGAGGATGGTGCGCGTTACACATGGCTTGAGCGGCGTCCGGCTGTCAATTCGCATAACGAATTAACTTCCGATGCGTGACGGGTGTTTGCCGAGTGCCGGTTGATGGTGGACCGTCTTCGGTCCAGCTCGCCGAACTGATAGAAATTCGTGATCTGCATGCATCGAGAATCACAATTGGACCTCGTCTAATTGGCGCAAGACGATGCATGCACGCGAATCCTGGAAACAGAAAGCGCACGATTCGCCGGCTCAGTGAGCAGCGCACGTGCTGGTCAAAGTGAAGTCAAGGAGACGTTTCAGTGAATGATTATTCCGGGCGCGTGGTTGTCGTAACCGGTGCTGGTTCCGGCATGGGGCGAGCAATGGTTCGCGAGTTCGTTTCGAGAGGGGCGAACGTAGCCGCACTCGACATCAATCTCAAGAATGCCGTTGCCACCGTCGAAGCGTTGGCGAATCCGTCGATGGCGTACGCACATCAAGTGGACGTCAGCGACCCGCGTAGCGTCGAGGCCGCTGTCAAGGCGGTGATCGAGCGTTGGGGGCACATCGATCTTCTGTGCAATAACGCCGGCATTCTGGATGGACACGCGACGGCTCACGAGGTGAGCGTCGAAGAGTGGGACCGCGTCATTGCCGTTAACCTCACGGGACCGTTCCTGATGGCCCGAGCGGTCATTCCGCAGATGCTGAAGCAAGGCAAAGGGGCGATCGTGAACACGTCGTCCACCTCGGGCTTCAGTGCTGCGGGTGGCGGGACCGCCTACACGGCGTCCAAACACGGTGTGATCGGTCTGACTCGACAACTCACGTTCGAATACGGCGCGCGCGGCATTCGCGTCAATACGATTTGCCCGGGCGCAACCGCAACCCCGCTGGCGATGTCGGAGCACACGACGGCGAATTCGCCCGATATGGAGGCGGCCCTTCAGAAATTCCCGGCCCGCCGCTGGTGTCAGCCGGAAGAAATTGCCAAGCTCGCTGCGTATCTGGGCGGCGACGATGCCGACTTCGTGCATGGCAGCGAGTACGTGATGGACGGCGGCTGGCTTGCTGCTGCCCGGGATCCCTTCTGAGCGGGCGTTTGGCTACACGCGTGGCGCGGCGCAGGTGCCCGCGCCTGCACATGTCGGTGGAACAACAGGAGCTTGTGAATGTTTTCGAATCGTGAATGGCCGGAGACCGGCATCGAAGGTTTCAAGCGGGGCTTTCAGACGGTTGATGGCGTGCGGATGCATTATGTGAGCGGCGGCAAGGCGGACGGCGACGTGCTGGTTCTGATTTGCGGTTTCCCCCAAAGCTGGTATGCGTGGCGCAAGGTTTTGCCGCTGCTTGGGGATCGGTACCGTGTTATTGCTCCGGATCTTCCCGGGCAAGGTGACTCGGACCGTCCCGCGGGTACGCTCGACACGGTCAAGGCCGCCAGGCTCCTTCGTGGCCTGGTCGAGAAACTCGGTGTCGATCGACATGCACTTGTCGTACACGACATCGGTGGATGGGTCGGTTATCCCTATGCGGCGATGAATGGCGACAAGGTCACGGCCCTCGCGATCCTCGACACGGGTATCCCGGGCATCAGTCTTCCGGATACGCTGCCGTGGGCTTCCGACGTTGCGTGGCGGACGTGGCACGTCGCATTCCACAACATCCCGGATCTTCCCGAAGCGCTCTTGGCCGGCCGCGAGCACATCTATCTCGAGTGGTATTTGCAACGGAAGGCGGCAAACCCGCAGGTGTTCTCCCAAGCGGACTTCGAGGAATACCATCGCGTGTTCCTGACGAATGGCCTGAAAGGTGGCCTCGCTTACTACCGTGCTATCTCGGTGTCGGCCGAGCAGAATCGCGAATTGAGCGCGAAGGGCAAGCTCAAGATGCCGGTTCTTGCGGTCCGTGCAGATCAGGGATCAATGCCCGACCTGGTTCCGCAGCTGCAGCAGGTCGCGGCGGACGTTCGCGGCACGATGGTCGCTTCCGGACACTATATCCCGGAAGAGGCGCCCGAGGCGCTTGCAAAGGAACTCGAGAGTTTCTTCGGCTAGTACGAGCGGATAAGCAGGCGCCGCATGCTGCCGAGCGATGTCAGTGCGTCGTGGGCGCTGCACTCCGTTCGACGAGAGATTGTTGATCTTGAGACGGAAACGGCTGGTATCGAAGCAATTCGATAGTTTGTTTGATCAGTATTCCTAGTGAAATTAACTTTGGTGATTTGGGGGGGGAATGAACAAAAAAGTCATTGCAGTCGCCGCACTGAGCATCGTAGCTTACTCGCAAGCAAAGGCTCAAAGTTCCGTGACGCTCTATGGGATCGTCGACACGGGTGTGGGCTATGTGCACAACAGCGGCGGACAGAGTTCGCAAGTAAGGATGTTGCCCAGCAATCTTTCGGCTTCCCTGTGGGGATTGAAGGGAACGGAGGATCTGGGTGGCGGGCTCTCGGCCATCTTTACAGTAGAGAGCGGCTTTGACGGCACGAACGGCGCGCTTGCGACACCGGGCAAGTTGTTCAGCCGACAAGCGTTCGTGGGCATTTCGAGCCAGTACGGCACCCTGACGTTCGGTCGTCAGTACGATCCGCTGACCGACCTCGAACAGCAGTTGACCGCCGATGTCTACAGCGGCTGGTTCGCTACGCCGGGTGACGTCGACAATTACGACTCGAGTGCTCGATTCAATAACGCCGTGAAATGGGTGAGTCCGTCGTGGGGCGGCGTTTCGGCCGAGGTCATGTATGCGCTCGGCGGCGTCGCTGGATCCACGGGGTCGGGGCAGACGTGGAGCGCAGCAGTTGGCTATCAAAGCACGTCGTTCAGCGTCGGCGGCGGCGTTCTCCACATCGACAACGGCAACGCGACGTTGGGCAATCGCGGCACTTCCTCGTCCGACTCGCTGTTTAATTCGCCGGTGAATGCGGCTTATGCGTCAGCCCGGTCGATCAATATCGCCCGGATCGGTGCCAATTACGTTGCGGGCCCGTTCACGGTGGGCGCGGCGTATGGCTATGCCCAGTATTCGGCCGATTCGGCATCGACGTTCACGGGGTCGGAGAAGTATCACAACGGTTCGGTCTTTGCCCAGTATCAGGTGACGCCTGCGTTCCTGCTCATCGCCGGCTACAACTACACGCGCGCACTGGGGGATTCGTCTGCCAAGTACCACCAGGTGAATATCGGGGCCGACTACAGCTTGAGCAAGCGCACCGACGTCTATGCGCTCGCAGGGTATCAGCATGCAAGCGGGCAGAACGGGCAAGGCGCCGCCGAGGCTTCCATCGGGTCGTACGGAATTGCGGCGGGCAAAGGTACTCAGGAAGTTGTAGCCGTCGGCCTGCGGCACAAGTTCTGAAGCAATCTGTATGAGGTGCCGCGGACCGATACGAGGGTGATTCCTTCGTGAGTTCCGCGGCGCCGTGTTGCTCATTTTCCTGACACGAAGGTATTGGGATTTCTGTATGCCGGCATCAACTCACTCCGATGATGATTACGCGTCCAGTCCGGTTCCTGAAGATGCAAGGACCGGTTGGCAGGGCATATTCTTCGCTACGTTAGGTATTGCGACCGCGCTTTTCTTTGCTCAGATTGCGTCGATCATTACCGTGAGGTTTGGCGTAGCAGCCGCGCTGATCGGACTGGCCTACGGATACTGCGTTTCGACATTCGTCGGTGTGCTGCTCGTTCGTCGATCCATTCAGACAGGGTTTGGCATCAATATCTGGGCCAGAACCGTGCTCGGATATCGTGGAGCGGGATTATTCAGCCTGGCCTACGGAGTGGCCTGCCTCACTTACTTCGTCGCAGAAGCCAACATCATGGGGGCTTCGCTGCAGGCTCTCTTTCCGCAAGCTCCTCATGCGTTGATATACATCTGCCTTGTCTTCGTCATGTTGCCGCTCGTGTGGTCGGGCATGAAGGTTCTTGCAAGATTCCAGACGATGAGTCTGGTGCTGTTCGTTGTGTTTGTTGTGTGGGCGATAAGAAACGCGCTTGATGTTCCCGTGGCTGGCGCTCCGCTCCCGGAGATTCGGCTTGCGGCAGCCCCCTTCACCAGCCTGCTTGAAGTATTGGGCATCGTTAACGGTCTCGCCTTCATCATTGGTCTTGTGACGGCCGACTATGCAAGATTTGTGCGCAAACGGGAACTCCGAGCAGGGACGGTGTTTGTTGGCGCGTTGTTTCCAGCGTTCTGTTACGGGATCACCGGGATCTTGGGGATCTGGTTCGCTGTCCAGATGCGGGAAAGCAATCCTGGCGTCTATTTCGTTTCGTTGCTGGGTGCGGGGGGGATCATTTTCGCGTGTACGACGCAGCTCAGAATCAATCTCGGGAACATCTACTCAGGCACCGTTGCTTTCGTCAACGCACTCGAGCATCTATTTGGCGTTTCCGTCAGCAGAAGAGTCGTCATCGTTGCTTTCTGCGCGGTTGCGGCCGCTGTGCTGATTTCAGATGGTACGCACTTGCTCGCGAGTGCCCTGAACTATATCGGTATGTCCATGGCTTGCTTCGTCACGTTGCTTCTCGTCGATCAGTTCTGGGTTGGACGATCCCGAGATGTGCCCGATGTCATGCCTCAAGTGATCAAGAACTGGCGATGGACGGGATTGAGCTCATGCCTGATCGCAACCCTATGTGGAGTGTGCATCGGTAACGCATCGCTCTTCCCATCGTTGTACCAGTGGGCGACACCGGTGTCGGTGCTTGTCCAGGCGATCCTCTTTGTTGGTATCGAATCGTACTGCAATCGACGAAGGGAACTGTCGTCACATGCTGCCTCGAGTTAGAGGGACCACTTGAGAAACGGACCTGTTTTCTGGAGCGCGAGGCTACCTGACGCCAGCAAAGGTCACTTTCGAGGAAGGTTTGAGAATGCGGAAGCGCTTTACGGACGAGCAAATCATCGGCTTCTTGAGAGAGGCCGAAGCTGGCGAGGCGGTCCAGTATCTGTGCAGGACGTACGGTTTCAGCGATACCTCCTTCTACTCCTGGCGGGCGAAGTTTGGTGGCAACGACGGCGTTGAATCGCAAAGGTTGAAGTACCTTGAGGGCGAGAATGATCGACTAAGGGAGCTATTGGCGGAGGCCTTGGCCAAGCAAGGGGCATCGGGTATCGCTAGAGACGATGTATAGATCGTCCACGTCGCCTGGGTCGTCGTCGTTCCGATGTCGTTGTGATTGGCGTCGAGCGATCCGGCGTGGACTTGAACAGATCATGATGCTTCACGCTTTGTCGATTGTAACCACCTCTGCGCTTCAATGTCGGGTTGGCGCGCAGACCTCAGTAGTGGACCCAACAGGGAACCGAGGCATGCGAAAGATATTCCTGCGATCGCTGCATAGCCGTCATCCGATTGACTTAGCAGAGGTCTCTGCTTGTCAGACGGATTCCGATGCTGGAATCCGTAACATTGAGTCAGACCGAAGCAGCTTCGTTACGTACTACAGCCTCGGACAAGTGGTTGCGCACCTGCGTTTCGACGCGCGGCATGGAGAGCAGAGTCCGGCCGAGCGTAGCCGAAAGTAAAAAAACCGGTCCAACGTCAGATCACGGCATGGAAGCGGCCACCGCGAGAGTACGCGGTGGAAACGCCACTGAACGTGCCAATTCGGCCCCGATCTTTCCTCTGTACCTTTGACGAAGCTGTCGAAACCATGGCGTGTCAAGCTGATGGTATTGCGAAAGCTTGCAGGCTCAGCGGGCCGCGTGCGTTCGTATGGTGCCTGGAGCGGGGCGCACGTCGTTTCGACGGCCTGGTTGAGGGCGGCGTCGGTTCGCCCCGCCTGCAACTGAACTGCAATGGACCGCACGCATCACACTTCGCTTCCACGAGGCGGGACTGCAACGGTCAATCCGCGGTTATCGAGTGCAGAAATGACGCGACTTGTGACCGCGTATTCAATCCGAGCTTTGCCAGAACCCTTCCCACGTGCGTTTTGACCGTCACCAGCTCGATCTGGCATTCGTGGCAAATTTCCTTGTTGGAAAGTCCACTCGCAATCAAATTGGCGATCGCTAGCTCGCGGGCTGTCAATAGATGTTGCTCGGTGAGTTTCCGATTGCGTCGATGGGTTTTTATTGAATCCAATCCGAGAAGGTTGTACTGGATATAGCTATGCATTTCCTGGAGTACGGATTCATTGTCGAGCGTTTTGTCGTGTCTGCCTTTTAGAACATTGAGAAAAGCGATGGCTCGGTTGTCCTGCCAAAAGACAAAGGCGGCCTCGTCCACGAACCCGTACCGCGCCATAAACTGTGCGTATGGGATGTGGCAATCTCTAAATCTATTGTCTGCGATCTTTCTTAGAGTAACGACCGAAGATCTGTTTGATAAAAGGAAGTCGGGGGAGATCGGATCGAACTCTCTGAAGTCTCGGTAATAGTCGCGAATCATCACGTCGCCGAGGCCGTGTTCCGTGCACGGTGGAATCTTCTGGGTAGCGTCAAACCAGGTAAAGATTGCGGCAGACGATTCCAGAAGGGTTTGGGAAAACGCAATGGTCCGCTTGGCGAAGTCCTTGCAATCGTCGTTCAGATGATATCGCATGGTTTATCCAAGTGGAATAGACAAAGGATCCTTTTCCGAACCTGTCTGACGGAGGCTGGAACGCTGGCGGCCTACGCGAAAAGGCTGCTAGCGCGATGTTCGACGATTGGATGCAAGAACCGAGCCAAGGCGACTGGCGGGTCACACGCTCCCGTATATGGCGACGGTGGCGACGAATCCGGCCAAGTGCCAGGGTGCCGTAGAGGTAGAAGCACGATCTGGAAGCGCGTCATTGCACGTTGGTCGTGCATGGCGCACCACGCGCGATCGGCGCTCCATCTTGAAGCGACGCATAGATACTTTCGGAGGATGTTGGCCAGAAATTCGCTGAATATAGTTCGACTACCAAGTCAACGGGTTCTGCGGTACACGCATCACAGTGCGATACCGAGAGAACCGCGTACAGAAAAGAGGTGGCTCGAATGAAGACAAGCGGTTACATGGCGATTGCAGAGAAGGGAAATAAACTTACCGGGAACATGGGCGCCTTTGGGCTTGCGCTGAGCGTTCTGGCTTTTTCGGCCCCTCTCACGACCGTATCGGGATATGTGCCGGTCGCGTTGATGTATGGCGGTGCAGCCAGCCCTACCATCTTCATCGCGACGATGGTTCTGCTGATGCTGTTCTCGCTGGGGTATCTGACACTCAACCATGCTGCGAAGCGACCAGGCGACTTCTACGCATTCATCACGCATGGATTGGGCAGGAGTGCCGGGCTTGGAGCCGGAATGCTCGCCACGATTACGTACTTCATCATCCTTGCCGGTGTTCCGGCGTATTTTGGCGTTGCGTCCGCTGATCTGCAGCGGACGCTCACGGGATGGGCATTCCCCTGGTACTACTTTACGCTCGCATGCTGGCTTGCCATCGCGATTTTCGGATATCTGCACATCGAAGTATCCGCGAAGTTCCTGACTTGGGTAATGGTCGCCGAAGTCATCGTTTGCATCGCGTTCTGCACTGGAGTTATTGGCAGCAATCCCCCGAGCGACTTGCCGCCGAACGCCATTTTTTCCCCATCCGGATTGTTCAACGCGAACAGCCCGTTTGCCATGCTGTTTGCCGTCTCTTTCTTTATGGGGTTCGAGGCGACAGCATTGTTCCGTGATGAGGTGCGCGACCCGGATAGAACCATTCCGCGAGCAACTTATGGTGCGGTTATCTTCATCGGTCTGTTGTATACGTTCTGCGCATATGCACTGATTCGCGTGTATGGACACGACGTGATCTCCGTCGCAACGCAATCGCCCGCCACCATGTTTCAGAATGCCTTCGACAAGTTCGTCAGTGCGCGGATGCGCACGCCGGTCGCGATCCTGGTTTTGACCTCGGCGTTTGCGTCCAGCTTGTCCATTCATAACGTGCTGACGCGTTATCTTCACAACCTCGGCATCGACGGCGCATTTCCGCAGTACCTGAGTGCGATCCATCCGAAGCATTTGTCACCGCACCGCTCGTCCGTTACGGTTTCGACGCTGACGCTGCTTGTTCTTCTGCCGTTCATCGTGACCGGGGCCCAACCGGAATTGCTTTACGGTCGACTGTCTGGCGTCGGTACCGCAGGAGGACTGATCCTTATGACCGTCGTGAATGTTTCATGTCTCGTCTGGTATTTCCGCGAGGGGCGGTTCATCGGTGCAGGCGTTTTCAAAGCGTGTGTTGCGCCCGGCATCTCCGCAGTCCTGTTTGTTGCGCTCGTCGTCCTCGTTGGCAAGCACTTCGAGCTTCTCGTTGGCGGCGAACCGGGCCAAAGCACGTGGATGCTCTATAGCCTGTGCGCAGTGCAGATTTTCGGGATGGCATTGGCCGTTTATTTCAGGAAGGCCAAGCCGGAAGTGTTCCGGCGGTTGGGGCGCAATCGTGACGTCGAGCCGCGAGATGGTGGCACGGACGACGAGGCCGTTCTCGCCGTCACGCAATGACATATCCATGCTTCGGATGTGAATCTCGATAGCTTCGGCTTCAGTCGCGAAGCAACTCGGCATCCGATTCATCTCCGTTTCAAGAGACCAGTCCAGGTACGTTCATGCGCATCATTAATCCATCCATTGCCGTTGTGGGAAGCGGACCGTCCGGGTGCTACCTGGCTCAATCGTTGATAAAGGTTTGGCCGGATTCTGCAGTGTCGGTGTTTGAATCGGAGCCGGTACCATTCGGTCTGTTGCGTTACGGCATCGCGGCCGATCATCAGGGTTCGAAATCCGTGGCGATGCAGTTCGATCGTCTGTTTAGACGCGATGGGGTCAATTTTTTCGGGAATGTAACTATCGGAAAAGACCTGTCGTTTGAGCGATTGACAGAGAGTTTCGACATTGTGGCGCTCGCGACTGGTTTGGCAACGGATTCGGTACTTCCGGTTCCACAACACCCGAAAGCAAACGTCGTTGGGGCAGGCGAAATACTGCGGGCGCTGAACGGCTATCCCGAGCCTCGGTTGCCCCATGACAGAGGGCGATTTTGCTCCTTGGGTGAATCGTTGGCGATTGTCGGGCACGGGAACGTCGCCATAGACGTTGCCCGGTTGCTGGCCAAACGCATCGAGCAATTCGATAACTCCGATATCGACGACGAGCGGCTATCGATGCTTCGCTCGAATCATCTCGAGCGGATTCATCTTGTCGGAAGATCCAGCGCAGGCGACGCGAAATTTGACCTTGCCATGCTGCGTGAACTTTGTGATCTGGGACATGTAAAGGTATCTGCATCGGGTCTTTCGGACGACGATCAGAGCGAAAAGGCACAAGTGCTGCGGAATGCCGCGAGGCGCATCGTATATGCCAAACCGCTGGTGGAAATTGTTTTCCACTTCGAATGTACGCCGGTGCAGGTCGACGCACTGCTGACGAAAAGCGTTTTGCGCGGACACTCGAAAGCGGAAGGTATCGTGAGTTTTCACGTCGACACGATCGTTACTGCGATTGGTTTTACGAACGAGGTCGGCGATATCGGCGCGCGATGCGGGCCGTGGCGTTCGTTCAATGTATTCGAGGTCGGTTGGGCGAAGAACGGCGGAAAGGGCGGGGTTGCCGCGAATCGCAGAGACGCACAAGCCGTGGCCGCGCAGATCGTTGCGATGGTGCAAGACGGAGCGCTGCCGATCGGCCGGCCTGGACTGGCCGCGCTCGGAGACCAGTTTCCAGCCGATTTCGTGAATTACGCCGGCTGGCTGGAGGTGGACCGGTATGAACGGGATGCGGCGGGGCCGAACAGGCTCCGCAAGAAAATTGCAGATCGCAGGCGCCTGCTGGAAGTGGCAAGGCAGATCGTGAGCGTGGGGTAATCGTCTAAATATGAGCAAAAAGAAATGAATGCATCGATTCTGATTCTGTTTGGCACGGAGAGCGGTAACGCAGAGATGGTTGCCGATGATATTGCGATGTGCTTCGCCGAGAAAGATATGCCGAGCGTCGTCAAATCGATGGCGGATCAAGCCGTGGACGAACTGGAGGCTGTCAGTTTCGCGATCGTTGTTACTTCTACGTACGGCGAGGGCGATATGCCGGAGACGACCGAGCCGTTCTATCGCGCGCTCATCGCGAAGCGTCCCGATCTGGCTTCGATGAGATTTGCCGCGTTTGGGCTCGGGGATTCCAGCTACGAGAATTACAACCGTGCAATCGATCTATTGACTGAGATGCTCGCTTCGTGCGGCGCCACGCAAATTGGCGAAACGGGACGACACAATGCATCGAAAGGCATGCCTGCAAACCAGATGGCGGTGGCATGGTCCCAGGGCATCCTTTCGATTTTGGGCAAATAAGGGGGTTTCGATGAAAAATCAAACGGGCGATTTCATGAACGATCCTTACCTTCCGTGGGCGGACCTCGCGTTTCGCGACAACCCGTATCCGTGGTATGAGCGATTGCAACGCGAGGCACCGGTGTATCGGATTAGCGAACGTGAGTTCGTCGTCTCGAAGTATTCCGACTATGTGGAGTTTGCCAAGCATCCAGCGATGAGCATGGAGGAGCCGAACTGGGTGAAACCCCATCCGTGGCACGTGTTCAAGGAAAGTGTGCTGTTCTACGACCCGCCACGGCAGACGCTATTGCGGCGGCACTTCAACAAGTGGTTCACGCCGAAGATGGTCGCGGAGTGGGCGAAGCATACAAAGGCGCTTGTGAGCGACGCACTGGACAATATCCCGCAAGATGGCATTGTCGAGGCTCATCACACTATTTGTGTCGTACCCACCCACGTCACGATGTGCCGCATCTTCGACATACCGGAAGACGACATCGAAGGTGTGATGGAGAACGGGTTGCGTATTGTCATGGCTCAGTCTCCGGCTTCAACGAAGGCGCAGCTGGACGATGCGGTAGAGGGGTTCAAGTATCTGTTCGACCGGTGCAACGCGTTTGTTGCCGAGAAGCGCCGAAATCCTGGAAACGGTCTTGCGGACGCACTAATCGAGGCACAAGCGCGAGGCGAACTATCCGAGGCTGAAGTCGTCCAGGCCATGGTCAATTTTTTCTTCTCCGGTGCACCTAATCCGGCTTACGTGCTCGCGTCGACGTTGGAGCATTTCACGCGCGAGCCTGAACTCTTCGACCTCTACAAAGCCGATCGCGAAAACCGCCAGGCGATGATCAACGAATTCTTGCGTCTGTATCCGCCAGAGATGTCCTTCACTCGGTACAACAAAGCCGCGGTTACGATCAGAGGCACGGTGATCCCGGAAAATAGCGTCATTCGCTTCATGACTGCGGCAGTCAATCGGGATCCTGATGTGTTCGAGGATCCGAACACATTCGACCATACTCGTTCGATGCGTGAAAGCCAGATGCTGTCGTTCGGCATCGGAACACACAGCTGCGCGGGGCAATTGATCAGCCGTGTCGAGATCGAGGTGATCTTGTCAGCCATAGCGGAACGCTATTCACGCGTGGAGCTCGCCGGCTCTCCCGCGGTTCAGCACGACGATCGCATTCGCAACTATTTGACTTTGCCGTTGCGCTTTTCCTGAAGCGACCGAGGACGGGAAACGGGGGATGCGCGCTGATCGGGGGTATTCCGGATTAGCGCTCAAGGAGCGTCTCGCGAGCAACAACTGCTCGGGGCGCTCCCTTCATTCCGCTATCGGCGACCCGCCCGGTGTCGTCATGCGTACGCTGTCGACCGTATCGTCCGTTGCTTCCATCATTCCACATCCGCGCTCCGATAGCATGCCTTCCAAAAGCCGCTCGTCCGGGAAGTTTCCCGGCGATGTCCCAACCTCACGACATCAATGGTTCGCCGTATTTGCCGTCGCGGTCAGCGCATTTGCGTTCGTCACTTGCGAATTTCTACCGGTCGGCCTTCTGGCGCACATCGCTCTGGATCTGCATGTCACGTCCGGGACGGCAGGCTTGATGATGACTTTGCCCGGTGTGATGGCTGCCTTGGCCGCGCCGACCTCGGTGGTTGTTGCTGGAAAATGGGATCGCAGGTACATACTTTTGATATTAACCGGATTGCTGACGTGCTCAAGCTTCGTCAGTGCGTACTCGACGAACTTCACGACGATGCTTGCCGGCAGGGCACTGTTGGGGATCGCATTGGGAGGGTTCTGGACGCTCGCGACCGCGGCGGCGGGGCGCATGGTGCAAGCCCGGGATACGGCGCGTGCGATCGCATGCATCCTGGGCGGGGTTGCATCGGCTACTGTCATTGGTGTGCCGCTCGGGACCCTGATCGCTACGCTCGCGTCCTGGCGGGAATCGTTCGTTGCGACCGGTGTCCTCGCAACGGTAGCGCTTTTTGCGCAGGTCGCCTTCGTGCCGAAGCTGACAGCTGAAACCACCGTGGGCGTTCAGGACTTCATTTCGCTGCTGCGCCGGCCGCACGTGCGTCTGAGCCTGATGATGGTGGCGTTCGTATTCGGCGCGCATTTTTCCACCTATACGTACCTGGAACCTCGTCTCGGAGAGGACTTTTCGGTATCGGAGATTTCAAGCCTGCTGATGGTGTTTGGTATTGTCGGCTTCATGTCGAACGTGACGCTTTCGGCGGTGATGGATGGCCACGTGAAAGTCGCCACCGCGATCGCGACGGCTCTGCTGTTCTTCGCATTGTTGCTGATGGCGGTACTGGATCATGCGCGAATCGGCGAGGCCGCAGCATTGTCGCTCTGGGGCGTAGCGTTCGGTGCAATCCCGTTGTGCTTCAGCATCTGGACTCAGCACGATGCCGCTGACTGCCCCGAAGTCGGTTCGGCGCTCTTCATTTGCGTTGTTCAAGTCGCCATCGCGATTGGGTCCGCCGTGGGAGGGCTGATCGTCGATCATATGGGCATACGAGCAGATTATTCTATCGGGTGTATTTCCTCCGTGCTCGGGTTGGTGACCCTATGCACACTGAAGGCCCCATCGTGCGGGCAGCGGGCGTTTTTGCCTGCTACGGGTAGAACCGCAGTCGGCCAATATCCTGGCTCGTCACGCCGAGATAGCCCGCCAGTCTCTGAATAATCGCCATCCAATCCAACGATTCGCCTAACCATTTCCCGCTTCAGATCGCGGTCTGGAGTTGATGGGGTCGTGCGACATGGTGTCCCCACCGCAACCGCGAGGACGTACTTGCCGCGATCGGGGAATACGAACTCGCCGCCATCGTGACCGTTATGAAAGTGCAGCGTTGAAAGACCATCACGGTTCGAAGCGAAGCCTCGCTTCTCGGCCTTCGTCCCCCGGATGCTGATCGCTGACCCTTTGCAACTTCATTTACGTGCCACGTAGCGACCGCCGCAGCGTGTGGAGTAGCTGCAGCTTCGACATCGGCGTGCGTCTTCATGCTGCAGCGCACTCACGCGTAAACACGGAGTTTTGCGTCTTGCAAAGCCGTGTAGAGTGTGCGCAAAGAATATAAATATGCACAAAAAATCATCTTAGGCATTTCTTGTGCACATTGGCGACTTCGTAAACGGTATGGAGGAGACGACGGTGAAAAGGTGGGTCATTACGTCAATTGCCTGCGCGACCGCGGGTCTGGGCCCGGTATCGTGTGCCTATGGGCAAAGCAGCGTGACGCTCTGGGGCTTGCTCGATGCAGGTGTGTCATACATCAGCAATACCTCGGGCCACCCTGCATGGCGGCTCGACGACGGCATCGCGTTGCCCAACCTGCTGGGATTTCGCGGGACCGAGGATCTCGGTGGCGGCACCCGCGCGGTGTTCCAACTGGTGACGCAGTTCACGCTGCAGGGCAATCTCGTCGCTCAGAAGAGCAACGGGAGCGGTACCGGAACCGGGCTTTTCGCGCGCAATGCATGGGTCGGCCTCGATAACGCGCGCTTCGGCAAGCTCACGCTCGGACGCCAGTACGACTTCATGGTCGACACGCTGTTCGCCGATGTCGGGGCCGATATGGCGATGTACGGCGGCGGATTCTACGGCTTCCGGGATGGTCCGTTTGCGAAGCTCGGCATTCCCGATTCTCCACCGAACGAGGCGTTCGACTTCGACCGCATGAACGGCGACACGCCTCTTGGCAACGCGGTCAAGTACACGAGTCCTTTGCTGGGAGGATTCCGGTTCGGCGGAATGTACGCATTCGGCGGCGTGGCCGGGGATTTCCGCCAAAACAGCGCGGAAAGCTTCGGTGCCAGCTACAGTGCCGGCGCGTTTGCATTCGGCGCGGCCTATACGGACGTGCGTTATGCGTCATTGCTCGGTGACAGCATCAGGAACTACGGGCTCGGCGCGAAATATCGCGGCGACAAACTGCTGCTGACGGCGCTGTTCACTGACACGCGCAATACGCACAACGGCGCGGTTGTCAACGCGGCGGAGGTCGGCGCACTGTATCAGTTCACGCCGGTGTTCTCGACGAGCCTCGCCTATACCTACATGTGGGGGAATGAGGTTGTCGACCGCAATCACGCCCATCAATGGGGGGCCGTTGCGAAGTACCATCTGTCGAAGCGGACGGCCGTCTATCTGCAATCGATGTATCAGCTGACGAACGGGGGGGCGAATGCGTCGATCAACGGGACGTTCGGCCCGTCGAGCAATCGCTCGCAGTTCATCGGCCGGATCGGCATGCAAACGATGTTCTGATTGGTTCTTGCGACGGCGGCGCGCGTCGTCGTCGCAATGGAATTCATCCGCGCGCGGCAGTATCGGATACTGCGCTCGACTTACTGTACCGATGCCAATTGCCGTTCCAGTGCGGCGGCAACACGCGTCAACGTCCCTTCGATATGCTTGCGCAGCAATTTCGCTGCCTTGTCCTTTTCCCGCCCGATCGCCGCTTTCATCAGCGCCTCGTGTTCCGCGCCCTTGTGGCGTTCCTCCGTCCGATGGAGCGCCGAGTAGCGCCGATAGCGTTCGGCGCGGTCGAACAGCGATCCGACCATGTTCAGCAGCAGCGGGCTCGGCGTCGCGGACAGCAGCGCCATATGGTAGGCGCGATGGCGCTCCGACCAGTCGTCGTCGAGGGCCACCGGGCCGGTACCCATCCGCTTTTCGGCGAGGCTCAGCCGATGGAACGCCGTCAGCACGGCAACTTCCCAGTCGTCGTCGCCATGCTCGATGGAATCCATTAGCGCTTCGTGTTCAAGCAGGATGCGCAGGCGCGTGATGTCCTTGAAGTCGTCGATACTGATCGGTGCAACCCAAAAGCCGCGATTCTCGGTCGCCTGCACGATTCCGTCCTGCGCGAGGCGGTTCAGTGCTTCGCGAATCGGTGAACTGCTGAGACCGTAGATCTTCGACAGACTTTCGACTTTCAGGCGCGTGCCTGGCTCCAGTTCACACCGGATGATCGAGGTTTTCATCCGTGCGAAAGCAACATCGATGAGCGGGGCACCATTGGAGGCAGGTGTCGAATCCATGGCGTGGCATTCCGGATTGTCAATGCGGTAATTTTATGCGCAAAGCGCGCTTCTATGCAAGATTGACTCGAAAGGCTCGTCGAACAAAAAAAGCGCTCGGGCAAAGCACCGAGCGCTGAAGGCTGTTACATGATGCGCGTTCCGGATCAAGGGCTCGTTGCCGGCGCCTCAAGTGCTTGCGAGCCGTTGGTCGCTAGCGCGGCCACGAGCTCGTCGAGCAGCGCAAGCGCTTCCTGCAGCTCACGGCAACCACCGTACACATAGTGATCGGGGCGGGCGAGAACCACACGGCAATCGTGTTGAGCCATCCAGCCGGTCAGCACGCCACTGACGTCCTGATACGTATCCGGCGAGGCATCGGGCGCGAGCGCGTCGGGCCCGATCGAGACGAACCGGATCGCCGGATACTGCAGGCGATCGCATGCCTGCCGAAGTTGCGCGACGGTCGCGACATCAGTACGTGCGTCCACCGCGAGCCGGAAGGTCGCGCCGGTCACGTCGTCGAGCAGGCGCTCGTCGCCGGTGGACGTCCGCACGCGTGGTTGCGGAAACAGCAGCCCGCGTGGCCCGTCGCTCGAAGCGGACAGAAAGCCGTCGCTCAATCCCGGGATCAACGATTGCCGGACCATTCCCTGCGGATTGGCGGCCATCTCCGCATGCAAGCGCTCGTCGCGCGCGCTGGCCGCGACCGGATCGCGTTCACAGATCAGCTTGCCCAGTTCCTTCGTCACGAGTGTCGTGCGCTTGACGTGCGGCAACCGTTCAGCCTGGTAACTGTCGAGCAGTGCCGTACCGGCCTTGCCACGCGTAACCATCGCGAGCTTCCAGACGAGATTGGACGCATCCCGGATGCCTTGACACATTCCCTGCGCGAGGAATGGCGGTGTCATGTGCGCCGCGTCGCCGAGGAAGAATATCCGCCCGGCCCGCCAGCGGCGCAGCACGAGCGCGTGAAACCGGTAGGCGGATGCACGCCAGATCTCGTATTCGTCGTCGGCGAGCCAGCGCGAGATCAGCTTCTTCACGAACTCGGGCCGGCAGGCGTCGGCAGGCGTCTCGTCCGCGTTGATCATGAACTCCCAGCGGCGGCAGCGGCCGGGGCCGACGACGAACGTCGACGGGCGCGCGATCTCGCAATACTGCACGTTGGTTGCCGGCAGGCTCTCGCCGGCACCGTCTTTGATCATCACGTCGACGACGAGCCACGGCTCGTCGAAGTCGAGATCCTCCATGTCCAGGCCGAGCCGCGTACGGATCGGGCTCGTTCCTCCATCGCAGGCCAGCACATGGCCCGCGGTGAACGTGCGTTGCTCGCCCGACGCCAGCGAGATCGTCACGGATGCGGCATCGTCGTGCGATTCGACCGCGGTCGCTTCCGCACCGAGCTCGACTCTGACCGACGGGTAGCCGGCGAGATTGTCGCGCAGGATCCCTTCGATTTGCGGCTGCATGAACACGTAGTTCGGTGCCCAGCCGAGCTGGTATGGCGGGGCTGCCGCGTCGATGCGGCGAATCACGCGCGTATCGGTCGTCCGGTATTCGGACGGGCGGTACGGCATCACGTATTGCGCGATCCTGTCTGCAATCCCGAGGTTGGCCAGGATCCGCATGATTTCCTGGTCGAATCCCATTGCCCGCGGCTTGTCGTAGACAGTGGGCGACTTGTCCACGACCAACGTGCGCAGGCCGGCCTGACCGGCCAGGTTGGCGGCGACTGCACCGACCGGGCCGAGACCGACAATGATCAAATCGAAGTCCACATCTCCTCCATGTTCATATTCGTTCCGCCAGAACCGACCACGTTCGCCCGGCGGTGCGGGCGGGTCCACCGGACCGTCGCCCGACTGATCTCAGTATGCCTTCGTGTAGGCGGTCTTGACGGTCGTGAAGAATTCGGCGGCGTATCGGCCTTGCTCGCGCGAGCCGTAGCTCGACGACTTCGTGCCACCGAACGGCACGTGATAGTCGACCCCCGCGGTGGGCACGTTGACCATCACCATCCCGCTGCGCATGTGTTGCCTGAAATGCGTCGCATGTTTCAGAGACGTCGTACAGATGCCGGCTGACAATCCGAACTCGCTGGCGTTCGCGATCTCCAGCGCCTCGTCGTAATCCTTCGCCGGGATAGCACACGCGATCGGGCCGAAGATCTCCTCGCGCGCGATGCGCATCGTCGGTGCCGCATCGGAGAACAGCGCCGGCGTCAGAAAATGGCCTCGTGTGCTGCGGACGACGGTCGTACCGCCGCAGATCAGCGTCGCCCCTTCATTCCGGCCGATTTCCACGTACGCTTCATCCAGTCGCAGTTGCTCGCTGTCGACAACGGGTCCGATTTGCGTGTCGGCGTCGAGCGCATGCCCGACGCGGAGTTGCCCGAGCGCCTCCGCAACACGGTTGATGAAGCGCGTGTAAATGCCTTTCTGCACGATGAAACGGGATGATGCGGTGCAGCGCTGCCCGGTCGAGTAATAGGCGCCCTGTATCGCACAGTCGACGGCGACGTCGAGGTCCGCGTCGTCCAGGATGACGAGCGGATTCTTGCCACCCATCTCGAGCTGCATCCGCTTGAACTGGCGCGCGCCCTGCAGCAGCAGGTTCCGCCCGGTATCGACCGATCCGGTGAACGAGATCGCGTGGATGTTCGGCGAGGCGACCATCGCGTTGCCGACGACACTGCCGCGCCCCATCACGAGATTGAATGTGCCGGGCGGAATGCCGCTGCGGTGGATGATGTCCGCGAGCGCCCACGCGGATCCCGGGACGAGGTCCGCCGGCTTGAAGACGACGCTGTTGCCGTGCGCCAGTGCCGGCGCGATCTTCCAGGCCGGAATGGCCATCGGGAAGTTCCACGGCGTGATGATGCCGACGACACCGACCGGCTCGCGCGTGATATTGACGTCGACGAGCGGTCTGACCGACGGCAGGGACTCGCCGCCCGAGCGCACCGCTTCGGCGGCGTGGAACTTGAATATCTGCCCGGCACGCGCGACTTCGGCAATGCCCTCGGCAAGCGTCTTGCCTTCTTCACGCGATAGCAGCGTACCGAGTTCCGTCTGCCGCGAGAGCAATTCGCTGCCGATCGCGTCGAGTGCATTCGCTCTGGCCTGGATGCCGTTGTTCCGCCAGCCGCGTTGAGCGTCGCAAGCGGCGTCGATTGCCTCGTGTGCCTGCTCGACATCCGCGTACGCATAGTCGCCGATTGCGTCGTCGAGATCGGACGGATTGATGTTGCGGCGTGAAGTGGTGCCGGTGCGCCACGACCCGCCAATGAGATTGCACTTCATGACCAGTGATCTCCCCCATTTTTTCAGGGTGGCGTCCGCCTGCCGTCGAACGCGGCGGACGCTACGGATTGGTATGTCTATTCGTCGAATGCGGTGCGTTGGGCGGCGATGCGGTCGCGCATTGCCGCGATCCATGCGTCGCGCGTCAGGAAGCCCGGGCGGCGCTGGCACATCGCTTCCGTCCGTCTCAGAACTTCAGCGCTCGGGAGATCGAGATCGAGCGGCTCGCGACAAGGCTGCGCGGTGAAGAACGGGCTGTCGACGTAGAGTTCGATCGGATTGCCTTCAGGATCCTTGAAATAGATCGACCACGCGTTGCCGTGATCGACTTGCTCGATACCGGCGACGCCCGCACGTTTCGCGCGTTGGTAATACGTGCGCAGATCGTCCAGCGAATCGAGCAGGAAGGAAAGCTGGTTGACCGGGTTGAAGGGGAGGTCGGTGGGCTTTCCATCGAACAACACGAGCTGATGATGGATTTCCGGATCCTGCGTCATGAAGTACAGATTGTGTCCGGTCGACGCGACACCCTTGTCGCTGATCACGAACCCGAGTGCCTTGCGGTAATAGTCGACCATCCGGTCGAGGTCGCTGCAGAAGATGCCGCAGTGAGTGAACTGAATTTTCGGCAGTGCCGCCATGATCGTCTCCTGATTGTTCGAGTATCGCTCACGCTTCGTCGGCCACCGGGTTCGACAGCGTGCCGATTCCCGGAATCACCACGTCGAAGGTGTCACCGGGCTTCAGGAATACCGGCGGCTGACGCTTGAAGCCGATCCCGCTCGGGGTGCCGGTCGCGAGGATGTCGCCCGGCTGCCAGTCGAGCGCCTGCGATACGTATGCGATCAGGGCCGGAATGTCGAAGGCGAGTTCGGACAGCTTGCCGATCTGCATCTGTTCGCCATTCAACAGACCGTGTACCGAGAGTTCACGGTAGTCCGGAATTTCGTCGGCCGTGACGAGCCACGGGCCGAGCGCGCCGGTGCCGCGGAAATTCTTGCCCATCCCGTACTGGTGCGTATGGAATTGCCAATCACGGACGCTGGCGTCGTTGAAGCACGTATAGCCGGCAACGTGGCTCATCGCGTCTTCCGGTGCGATATGCGAACCGCCGCGGCCGATGACGACCGCGAGTTCGGCCTCGAAATCGAAATTGTCTGAAATGGTCGGACGAATCAGCGGCGCACCGTGCGGCAACAGGGTTTCCGCGTAACGATGGAAGATGACAGGGTACTTGCCGACCGTGCGCCCGGCTTCCGCTGCGTGCGCGACATAGTTGATGCCGACGCAGATGATCTTGTTCGGGCGTGGAATGACCGGCTCGAGCTCGACATCGGCCGACGGGAAATCCGCGGCCGCGGCCGCGGCGACGAGCCGGCGTGCTTCGTCCAGCGCCGTGTCATCCGCGAGCAGTGAAGCGAGATCGGCCAGCGCCGGCATGCGCGACGCGAGATCGACGATCCCTTGTTCCTTGATTGCACCGAAAGCGGCCTTGCCGGCCCGGCGATACGACACGAGTTTCATTGCTCCTCCGTTTGGGCATAAAACATGTTTTTATGCATATTACATCGGAATGGATATAATGCAAGCACGGGAGCACAAACTGGCTCCCGGCGATCCGAACAATTTCCGTGGAGCAGAAAGATGCCGCTGGTCAATGTCAGAAAGATCAAGCTCGACCTGGAGGAGGTCTGGCACGAAGGGGGAGAGCGCGTGAGCGAGCCGCTGCGGGTTGCGGTCGCGACCGCCGTCGTCGCGAATCCGTATGCGGGGCGGTACGAGCCCGACCTGCTGCCGTTCATGCAGGCGCTGCGCGAACTCGGGCATGACCTCTCGTCACGCCTCGTGGCGCTGCTCGGCGGCGCGGAGAACGTCCAGGCGTACGGAAAGGGCGCGATCGTCGGCGAGGATGGCGAACTCGAGCATGGCGCCGTATGGCATGAAGCCGGCGGCTGGGCGATGCGGGAATCGCTGGGCCAGCCGAAAGCAATGGTGCCGTCGGCCAAGACGATCGGCGGCGTTGGTACGCGCCTGATGGTTCCGCTGGGCCATATTCAGGCGTCTTATGTCCGCAGTCACTATGGCACGTGCGAGCTAACCGTCTGGGATGGCCCGCGCCGCAACGAGATCGCGTTCGCACTCGCGATGGCGACGGGCGGGCGCGTGCACGCGCGACTGGGCGGCCTCGCGGCGTCGGACGTCAAGGGTCTCGACGGCCTGCGATGAAGTTCAGGCGGAATCTGTGTTTTTGTGCATAAAAATTGATATCATGCATTGAGCGTGGTCCGTGTCGCGGGTAGATGGCCGGGCCAGTGACTGTGTGTGGCGAATACACGAAGAGTGATAGACCGGAGACAGACATGACGAAGATGATGCGAGCAGCACGTATGCACGATGTCGGCGCACCGATGGTGGTGGAGGACATCCCGGTGCCGTCGCCGCGGCCGACCGACGTGCTGGTGAGAGTCAAGGCTTGCGGGATCGTGCCCAACCTCGGCAACGTGCTGAGCAACTGGCAGAAATGGTTTCCCCACCTGCCGCTGCCCCGGCTGCCGGCGATTTTCGGTCTCGACGCGACGGGCGTGATCGAGGAGGTTGGCAGTCAGGTCCATGCGTTCAACGTGGGGGACCGCGTCTATGTGAATCCGGCGCGCTATTGCGGCGGTTGCCGCGCGTGCCGCTCGGGTGATACCACGGCCTGTCCGTACTACACATTCAACGGCTATTTCGGGTTCAGCCAGCGATCGCAGGCCATCTTCGACGACTATCCGTACGGCGGGCTGTGCGAGTTCATGACCGCGCCGCAATACAGCCTGGTCAAGATACCCGACAACCTGAGCCATGAGACCGCAGCGCGGTTCGGCTATCTCGGCACCGCCTATCGTGCGCTGAAGAAGGCGGAAGTCGGGCCGAGCAGCACGATCCTGGTCAACGGCATCAGCGGGACGCTCGGCATCGGGGTTGCACTGTTCGGGCTCGCAATGGGGGCGCGGAAGATTCTCGGCACCGCACGCAACAAGGAATTGCTTCAGCGCGTGAAGGCGATTGCGCCGGATCGCATCGAGATTCTGGCGCTCGATGACGAGCCGGTCGACGCATGGGCGGCGCGCATCACGCGCGGGGAAGGTGTCGATGCGGTGATCGATGCGCTCGGGCCGGGCGCACCGCATACGACGCTGCAGGAGTCGCTGAAGACGCTGCGACGTGGCGGTCATCTCGTCAATGTCGGCGCGGTCGCCGGCGACGTGCCGGTCAATCTTCACTACATGATGGACAACGACCAGCGCCTGAGCGGCTCCGCGTGGTTTACGGCCGGGCAAGGACAGGAAATGGCGGACATGGTCGAATCCGGCGTCGTCGACCTGTCGGTCTTCGAACACTGCACGTTCAAGCTGGAGGACATCAATGTCGCGCTGGGCGGGATCGAGAATCGCAATGGCGGCTTCAGCAACTACGTGATCTGTCCGTAAAGCACATCGACGACACTTCCGCGTCACATCGGCGCCGGGGTGTCGTCGGCCGAAAGCGTTTCCTTACAGCGAGGCAACTCATGCACATTCGACGCGTGGTGACCGGCCGTGATCCGCACGGCCGGTCCGTTGTGGTTTCCGATGGTCCGACACCCCGAACTGTCCTGTTCGACTCCATTCCCGGGCATGCATTCGCACAGGTGTGGACAACTGCGGCATCTCCGTCGCTGGCGACGACGGTCGATCCGACGATCGGAAAAGACACCCTGATTCCGCCGGCCGGCGCGACCAGTCTCCTGGTCGTCACCTTTCCGCCGGATCAGGTCATGGCGGCTCCGCAGTTCGATCCGGCAGCAGCGGCAAACGAATGTGTCGCGCGCATGCCGGATCTTGCAGCGACGTTCGAGCCTGACCATCCAGGCATGCATGCGACCGAAACGGTCGACTATGCGATCGTGCTGTCGGGAGAGATCTGGCTGGAGCTCGATGACGGGGAGGCGACCCGGCTCGGGCCAATGGATGTCGTCGTGCAGAACGGCACGCGCCACGCATGGCGCAACAAGGGGAACAGCCCGGCGATCGTGGCGTTCTTCATGGTCGGTGCGACGCGCACGTGATGCGCGCGCATGGCCTTTCGATGGTCGATCTGGAGGAAAACGGAATGAGCGAGCCGCTCGATACCCGCGCGCGCCAGCAGCTATTTACCGACGCACGCAGCCAGAACGCGTGGTTGGACCGAGCGGTGCCCGATGCGGTGCTGCGTGACCTGTACGAACTGACCCGATGGGGCCCGACGAGCATGAACTGCTCGCCGATGCGCGTCGTGTTCGTGCGGTCGCTGCTGGCGCGCGAAAAGTTGTTGTCGGCTGTTTTTACGGGGAACGTCGAGAAAGTGCGTACCGCGCCGGTCGTTGCGATCATTGCGCAGGATGTGGCGTTCTACACGCAGCTCGACAAGCTGTTTCCGCATCGGCCGGGTGCAGGGAAGATGTTCATCGAGCAACCGGAGCTGGCGCGAGATACATGCTTTCGCAACAGCTCGCTGCAGGGTGGCTATTTCATCATGGCGGCGCGCACGCTCGGTCTCGACTGCGGGCCGCTCTCGGGGTTCGACGCGGCCAGGGTCGATCAGTTGTTCTTCGACGGGACGGCACTGCGCGTGAACTTTCTTTGCTGCCTCGGGTATGGCGATCCGGACGGCCTGTTTCCCCGCAGCCCGCGGCTCGATTTCGACGACGCTTGCGAGGTTCTGTAGGTTATAGGCGCGGCGACGAAGCCGGTTCGCCGCCCATACGCTTCAGCTGAGGCGCACACTTGCGAAACGCTGTTTCGATCAGATGCAGTCACTGTGCGCGCCGGTGATGCCGAGCACCGCGTGATTGAGCCATGTGCGCAATGTTCTCGTTGTATCGTCGCGCTTCGCCGCTCAGCCATTCCCGAAACGCCGCCAGCGTCGAGCTTTCCGCCTTGGCTTCCGGGTAGATCAGGAAGTACGCATTCCCGGTCGGATGTTCGTAGCGACCGACCTGAACCAGCGTCCCTCTCGATAGTTCGTCCTCGACGAGCAGGCGAGGAATCAGTGCGATTCCGATTCCGCTCGACGCCGCTTCCGCAAGCATCGAGAACAGTTCATAACGCGGTCCGGACAGGTCGCCTTCCATTTCGAGTCCTTGCGCCGCGAACCACTCGCGCCATGCGTACGGCCGCGTACTTTGCTGCAGCAACCGATAGCGCCGCCAGTCCGCCTGGGTCGGCTGGGTGCGCGACGCGACCAGCTTCGGGCTGGCGACCGCGATCACGCTTTCCTGCATCAGCAAATCGCCGGCCGTACCGGGCCACGGCGCGGGGCCTGCGTGGAGCGACGCGTCGAACCCTGTCGCATCGAACATGAACGGACGCGGCATGGCGGTCAGATTGACGGCGATGTCCGGATGCGTATCGATGAACGCCGGCATGCGCGGCAGCAGCCAACGGGTTGCGAAGGTCGGCACGGCCGCGAGCTCCAGGGTACCGCCTTTGCCGCCCGTCGCCATCATCTCCAGCGCGTCGTATTCGATCTGATCGAGTCTCGATGCCACACGGCGGCTGTACGCCGCACCGGCTTCGGTCAGTGTCACGCCGCGTCGGGTGCGCCGAAACAGCTTCACGCCGAGAAATTCCTCGAGCACACCGATCTGACGACAGATCGCACTTTGCGTGACGGCGAGCTCGTCCGCCGCTTTTGTGAAGCTCTGGTGGCGAGCGGCGGACTCGAATGCGGACAAGGCCGTTGTGGAGGGGATCGTGCGGCGCATGATGCGTGTCCAGGTAGTAATGAAATTAACGAGTGATATTTTTGCACATGTCGGTGCAAACAAATCGTTTGTTTTGGCGCTACGTGGCGAATAAAGTTGGCGTAACACCTTCACGCGGGCGATCAACAAATGACCAATGCACACAAATCGAATTCGTTTCAATGGGACGACCCGCTGCTGATCGACCAGCAGCTCGACGAAGAGGAGCGCATGGTGCGCGATTCCGCGAACGCATACTGTCAGGAGCGGCTCGCACTGCGCGTGCTGGATGCTTTTCGTCGCGAGGAGACCGATCGGGCGATCTTCCGCGAGCTGGGCGAACTCGGCCTGCTCGGCATCACGATTCCGGACACCTATGGCGGCGCGGGGAGCAACTACGTCAGCTATGGCCTCGTCGCGCGCGAGGTCGAACGTGTGGATTCCGGCTATCGCTCGATGATGAGCGTGCAATCGTCGCTCGTGATGGTGCCGATTCATGCATTCGGTAATGAAGCGATCCGCCAGAAATACCTGCCCAAGCTGGCATCGGGGGAACTGGTCGGCTGCTTCGGGCTCACCGAGCCGAATCACGGTTCCGATCCCGGCGGCATGGCGGCGCGCGCGCGAAAGGTCGACGGCGGCTATCGCCTGACAGGCAGCAAGATGTGGATCACGAACAGCCCGATCGCCGACGTCTTCGTCGTCTGGGCGAAGGACGACGAAGGCGCGATTCGCGGCTTCGTGCTGGAGAAGGGCTGGAAGGGTTTGTCGGCGCCGGCGATTCACGGCAAGGTCGGGCTGCGTGCGTCGATCACCGGCGAGATCGTGATGGACGACGTGTTCTGCCCGGAAGAGAACGCGTTTCCGGAAGTCCGCGGTCTCAAGGGGCCGTTCACCTGCCTGAACAGCGCGCGCTACGGTATCGCGTGGGGCGCGCTCGGCGCTGCCGAGGATTGCTGGCATCGCGCTCGGCAGTACGTGCTCGATCGCAAACAGTTCGGCCGGCCGCTTGCCGCGAATCAACTGATCCAGAAGAAGCTTGCCGACATGCAGACCGAGATCGCGCTCGGTCTGCAAGGTTGCCTGAGGCTCGGCCGGATGAAGGACGAAGGCACGGCGGCCGTCGAGATCACGTCGATCATGAAGCGCAATTCATGCGGCAAGGCGCTCGACATTGCGCGGGTCGCGCGGGACATGCTGGGCGGAAACGGGATCAGCGACGAATTCGGCATCGCACGGCACCTCGTGAATCTTGAAGTCGTGAACACGTATGAGGGTACGCACGACATCCACGCGCTGATCCTCGGCCGGGCGATCACCGGCATTGCCGCATTCTGAGCCGCCATGGAAACGATCGCACAGCAAGGCGCATTGGCCGGCCTCCGCGTACTCGATCTGTCGCGGGTGCTGGCCGGGCCGTGGGCAGGCCAGCTTCTCGCCGATCTCGGCGCCGATGTCGTCAAGGTCGAGCGGCCCCGGACGGGCGACGACACGCGGGCGTGGGGCCCGCCGTGGCTCCTCGACGAAGACGGACAGTCGACGGGCGAATCGGCGTACTACCTGAGCGCCAATCGCAACAAACGCTCGATCGCGGTCGATCTGAGCCGGCCGGACGGTCAGTCGCTGGTTCGGCAACTCGCGCAGCAGGCCGATATCGTGCTCGAGAATTTCAAGGCCGGTGGCCTTGCGCAGTACGGGCTGGATTACGCGACGCTCGGCGCCGAGAACCCGCGCCTGATCTACTGCTCGATTACCGGGTTCGGGCAGACGGGCCCGTATGCGTCACGTGCCGGTTACGACTTCCTGATACAAGGGATGGGCGGCCTGATGAGCGTGACGGGGCGCGCCGACGGCACGGAAGGTGCCGGCCCGGTGAAGGTCGGCGTCGCGCTGACCGACGTGATGACGGGGCTGTATGCGACCGTTGCCGTGCTGGCCGCCGTTGCCCATCGTGAGCGCACGGGGCGCGGACAACACATCGATCTGGCGCTGCTCGACGTGCAGATCGCCGCGCTCGCGAACCAGGCCGCCAATTACCTGGTCGGCGGCATCGTGCCGCGGCGGATGGGAAACGCACATCCGAACATCGTGCCATACCAGGACTTTCCGACGGCCGATGGCCACATGATCATCGCGGTCGGCAATGACAGCCAGTTCACCAGTCTCTGTGCGGTGCTCGGTCAGCCGCAATGGGCGAGCGATGCACGTTTCTCGACGAATCCTTTACGCGTACAGCATCGCGACGAACTGGTCGCGCTGATTGGCGCAGTGACCACGTGCCGGTCGACCGACGAGTGGGTCATCGCGATGGAGGAGGCGGGCGTGCCGTGCGGGCCGATCAATGGGCTCGACCGGGTATTCGCGGACGAACAGGTCAAGGCGCGCGGCATTCGTATCGAGATGCCGCATGCATCGGCCGGCAGCGTGCCGCTCGTGGCGAATCCGATCCGAATGTCCGATTCGCCGGTCCAGTATCTTCGTCCGCCGCCGCGGCTCGGCGAACAGACCGATGAGATCCTGGGCGCATGGCTGGGACTGAGAGAAGAAGAGATCGACGCATTGCACGAGCGAAAAATCATCTGACATCATGATTTCGATATGCGATCCTTCACTGGGCTGGGAGGCAATCTGCGAGGCACGAATGGTTGCCGCGGCTACCGCGAACGCGGACGATGCTTCGGTATGGAGATGGTTTGCGGCGATGCTCGAAGAGCGGCGCATCCGCTGGCGCTTCATGTTCAACGCGTGGGTCGTTCATGTCGACCGGAAGGAAGTCGCGATCGAATCGAGCTTCTATGAGGCGATCCGATCCGCCAAGTATGAATCGGAAGAGCTTGGCCTTGGCGCACTTTAGTATGAGTTGGATTGCCGCCGCGCCGAATATGGGTAGGATCGTGGGCAGGAAGCCATTTGCGATCGCGGGAGTCTTACCTGCCGGCCCTGTCCAAGCGGTGGTTGGAATCGGCTGCCTTCCGCCAGTCATGGCTTTGCGCGCATTCCGGCGGCTTCTGCGGCTCCAAGCGATATGGACGAAGAAGCCAGAAACCGCCCGTCGCGTACGCGGCCGTATCAACGCAATACTCGACGCCGAAATGGTCTTGGGCCATCGCACCGGCGCGAATCCGGCGCGGTACGTCGATCATCTACAGCTTGTGTTGCCACGCTCGAAGCAGCGTTCGCACGTCAAGCAATCATCCAGCGCTTCCTTGGGAAGAACCGCCAGCGTTCATCCGTGAACTGAAGCAACGGCCCCGGCGGGCTGCGAGCGTTCTGCACTTGCTCATCCTGACATCATGGACTGCGCCTCCTGTCCGTGGTGATCGCTCCATTTCAGGAGCCGACTGCCTGCGGACGCTGCATCGGTCGCCGGTGGCGATTCGACGGGCACAGCCTGGCCGATGGCCGGGGTGTATCGACCGATGGCGGACCTTCTTCGACGCCGAGCATCGAGCAAATCCTCCGCGTTTCGATACACGGCGAACGATCCGGCCTATCGCACCGATCGATCCCATCGCCGCGGTCGGTTTTCTTCTCCGTGCTCGCTTCGCATCCCGATCGTTCCGTTCGCATCGCGTCGGCGAAAGCCGACCCGATACAAGAGACTAACCGCCAGGGGACGTCCACCGCACGAGCCGGCAGCAAGCGCGGCACGGCTGTGCGCGGCGCCGCCGTGCGCTTTTTGATTGCAGCACTCCAGCAGACGAGGACATCGTGACTTACACAGGATGCAGGGACGAGATTGCCGGCGGCCTAACCAAGGTGCTGTGGACGGCTTCGCAGCTCGACGACGAAGCCGACTTCGAGGATCTCCTCGAAGCGATCCGCGTGCTTTGGCCCAGGTGGCCCGGGGCGGGGACGGTCGCCGCGTGGCGCTACGTCCGGCGCCAGGCATGGGGCGACGCGCGCCGCGTGCTCGAAGACGACGACACCGAAGCGAAGCGCTCGGGGCTTCATACCGCACTGATGGCGGTGTGTCTGTTCGGCCTCGAAGACCCGCTGTGGCACAGCTATGCGCTCAGCGCGGCCGACCAGCGCGAAAGCATCGAGGGCGCGAAGATCGGCGCGCGTCTGCTCGAGCGTGCCGCCAAGCTCGACGTCGGCGTTCAAGCGCCTGCGTCCACCGACGCACCGGCGAGCACGCACGGCGTGCCGGCCGACAACGGCGGATTCTCCGCGTCGATGACGTGGGTCCGCGCATGAGCATCCGTTTTCACGTTTTCCGCGCGCCGGGCGATTCGCATTTCGATTGCAGCCTTCGCATCGGTGCGCTTGTAGCAGCGACAGCAACCTAGACTGACTTTGCTTCGTAGTACCCACGGTCACGCAAACACTTACCCGACAGGAAGAAAACATCATGAATCTGAACGTTCCGAATATGACCACCTACCCCACCGATCCGGCGAGCTACCTGCAACGGCTGACCAACGGTGCCTCGACGGGCTCGACGCAGGACGTGCTCAAGGATCTCATCGGCCTCATCAGCCAGTTGCTCAAGCAGATGCAGAGCGGGCAGAACGGGCAGGCCGGCGGCATGCCGGGCGGTGCGGGCGGCGCCGGCGGCATGCCCGGTGGCGGCGCGGGCGCAATGCCCGGCGGTATGGGGGCAACGCCCGGTGGTGTGGGAGCGGCGCCCGGCGGCATGGGGGGCGCAGGCGCCATGCCGGGCGGCACCGGGGGGATGACGGTGCAAAACGCGGCGGGCGTGCTGGCCTCGTACATGGGGCAGCATGGCATCAACGCGTCGGACCCGAACACGATGTACAAACTCGCGACGAACGCCGACGGCGGCACGCCGCCCACGGTGCAGCAAGCGGCGCAGACCATGCTCGCGAACCCGAGTGCCTACCAGCAGATCGACACGCACGACGTGGCGGGCACCGACGGCAAGTCCGCGGTCGGCAATTTCCAATGGGCGGCTCAAGGCGGACTCGGCGCGGCGGGCAACGCAACGGGTGGCGCGGGCGGCGCGGCGGCGCAGCCGGGGACGACCGGCGGCTTGCCCGGCACGGGCGGTTTTCCGGCGAACACCAATATGCTGCCGACGACGGGTGGCTTGCCGACGACGGGCGCGACGGCAGGCTTCACGCCCGGTACGGGCGACCTCTTGAAGGACGGCAAGCCGCTGCAGATGGCCGATGAAGGCAAGGCGCTGGCCAACTTCAACGCGCAGGATGGCGCCGACTTCCAGGCCATGGAAAGCGCGTTGTCGCACGGCGACGGCAATGCCGCGGCGAAGACGCTCGCCAACGCGGTGAAGTCGGGCAAGCTGAGCCAGTCGGATGCGGCGGCGATCGGCGCACAACTGCAGCAGACGGCGAACGCGCATGGCGGCGGCAAGATCAGCCACGACGCGAGCAAGGCGCTGTCGGATGCGCTGGGCGGCGCGAACGTGCTGACGCCGGGCAAGACGCGCGCCGCGGTCGCCTTCGAGAACATCACCGGCATTCACACGGGTACGATCGCCGGCGTCAGCACGAAGTAACGTCGCCGGCCGTTCCGGCGATCATCCCGATCGGCGACCCGAGCGGCCACCGATCGGGGGCTGCAGGAAGCGACAATCGACGACAATCGGCGGCCGCGCTGCGAAACACCGCAGCGCGGCCGCTTCGTTTTTTACCGGCGCAACCGATGTCCGGATTCAGCCCCCCATCTGCTGACGAAGGGACGCGTTCAGCGGGCTCCATTCGAGCAACGCGACGAAGCCGTCCTGCGCGGCGACCACGACCCAGCGCCGGTACTGATGCACGATCTGCCCGGGCTCGTACGTGTGTGCTTCCTGCCACGCGGTGGCGCGCCGCACGTGGACGGTCGTGCCGAAGAGCGGCGCGATCGATTCGACGTTCCCGCAGGCCCGCACGACGCGCATCACCTCGGCCACGGGCCGCGCGAAATCGATCGTGCGCTCGGCATCGGCAAGGCGCGGCCAGTAGCTGCCCGCGCCTTGCGGACGCCGTTCGTTCCAGAGCCGATCGAAGTCGCGGGCCACGCGCGTGGCCAGCCGACGGGCGGCCATCAGCAGCTTCAGTTGCAGCGTCTCGTGCCATTCGTCGGCATCGAGCGGAAAGCATTCGGAATCGATGATGTCCCCGGTATCGAAATCGGCATCGATTCGATGGCAACTGATGCCCCACTCGCGCCGCCCCTCGAGGATGGCGCGCATGGCCGGGTACGGGCCGCGCCCGTCGGGCAGCGGTGACGGATGAAAGTTCGCCGCATGGCGCAGATAGGGTTGCCACGCCGGAATCTTCCAGTTGTAGCCGGCCACGATCAGCGCCTCGCATTGCCGTTCGGCGAGCCAGCGCAGATCGTCTTCGTCGATGCGTGACAGTTGCACCGGAATGCGCAGCTTGTCCGCGCACTCGACGAGTTCGCTATTGAAGTCGAGCCGGTTGTCGACCGGAATCGAGTAGAGCGCCACGGGCTCCCAGCCGGCGGCCACGAACGCGTCGAAGACGACGCGCCAGCGATCGAAGCCGGCGAACGCGAATCGCATGATCGGTTCTCCCTTTCGCAGTGAAGGTCATGGCGGCATGGGCGGCGATGACGGCCACCCCGCTTCACGGTAAGCGCGCACGGTGGAGGACAGCCCGCGCATTCCGAAGTTTCGTCGAGTGCCGCGAACCGGCAAATCAATCGCCGACTGCGTGCCGCGGCGACGGCGTCGCTATTGCGCCTGACGCCGCGCCGCGCGTCAAGACCTCAGCCCGAGGTTTTTCTTGATGGCGTCCTCCGCCGTCTTGGCGGCGGTTGCCGTGAGGCCGGGCTGCCCGATGATGTTGGCGATCTGTTTGAGCCGCTCGCTTTCGGTCAGCGGGGCGGCGCTCCGGCTGGAAGCCGATGTATCGCGCGGCGCCGGCGCTTCTTGCGGTTTTTCGCGCCGCGCGCGGGCAAGCTGCGAAAGCAGCAGCGCCGCTTCGCCCTTCGGAATGCCGCTGTCCGTCAGTAGCGTGTGCGCGGCGATCAGATCCCGATTGCGGCTCGCGCGCGGATGGTTGGCCACGATCGCGAGCGCTTGCCTGGCGCGTTGCGAGCCTGATGCATCGACTGCCATGTCGGCACCCGCGAGCGCTGCAAGCGAGGCTGGATCGAGGCGCCCGATGCTCTGGGTGACCATCGACAGAATGTGCTTGACCACGATGTCGCGCTCGGCATCCTTGTGTACTTTCGCCTTGTCTTCAGCGTGCATGCCCGAGATCAAGCGCTTGCCGAACGACGTCGTGCCGTTGGCATAGCGGCGTGCATCGTCGTAGAGCGACGCATAGATACCCGCCTGCGCCTGCGGGCTGCGCAAGTCCGCAGGCAAGCCTTCGTCCTCCGGCCGCGCCTCCATCGCGCGCAGATCGTCGATCTTCGCACGGCTCGTTTGCAGCGCCGCGCGCAGGCGCTCGTCCCGCGTCTGGCCCGTGTAGTCGTGCGGGGCCAATACCGTGTCGACGTAGCGTTGAATCGTGGCGGCCTTCGCATTGCGCAGGTTTTGCCGTCCTTCGACAAACGGCTTCTTCAAATCGAGCGCTTCCTTGACCGCGTTGGTCAGGTGCCCGGATGCCGCGAGCGGCGCCAGCGCGCCGTGCGAGCCGCCTATGAGCAGCCCGCTTGCCGTCAGGCCGATGGCGGACGTGACCGACTGGTAGAGCGCGCCGTTACGTTGTTTGCCCTTGTTCTCCGCGATGCTCATGGCGGTCAATACGTCGCGGGCATGCTGCGTGAGCGGATGCGCGTCGTCTCGCGCAATGCGCGAGAGCTTGCCTTTGTCGTATTGCCATTCTCCGTTGCTGTTTTTCGTCAGCAGCAGGTTGTCGACCTGGTTGGGGATCGGCGCGCCCGGCGGGCATTTTTCGGGGTGCTCGAAGCGTTCGACGTCGGCGGCGAGCATCGCCTTGACCTTGTTTTCGTAACGGCTATGAATCGAATGCGCGGCGGCGGCGTTCGAGCCCGAGGCCAGCGCGTTCACGAGGTCGGTGGCGGGCGCCGCGTCGTAGCCGAACTGTCCGTGCGCGGCCGTCGATGCGCCGTTCAGGCCGTCTTTCGCGGGCCGCTTGGCGGCGAAGGCCGTCAACGTCATGCCTTTGCGGTTGACGCCCATCGCGTGCGCGAAATCGGCGAAGCGCCGGCCCTTGCCGCCGGCACCCGGCACGAATGCGCCGATGTCGTCCACCCCGGGCTTCTGCGCCGCGATAGCCGCCGCGGGCCGGGGAGCAGCGGGCGCAGCGGGCGCGGCGGGCGGGCCTTCCGCGCACGGGCGCTTGCCGAGGCTGCCGAGTTCGTCGATGAGCGCGCCGGCACTTGCGCGCCGGGTCGGCGCCGGCGCGGGTTTCGCTCCCGTGGAGGGGCCGGGGTCGCTCGGCGTGCGGGTGAGGGCGGCGGATTCGATCGCATGCGACCGGAACTCGAGCTTGGGTGGGGGCGCCATGATGTTCTCGACCAGGAGACAAGATGGACTGGACTGTGCGGGCCGGTCATGACACTCCCGTGAACCGCGCGAAGCATCGTCCGGATTGGCGAAGCGGGTTCGCGGCGGCATGCCGCCGAGCCGGCTCGCGGGTGTCGCTCATTCGGTTTTCGCGGTGCGGCTTCGCGCGCGCGAACGCTTTCGCATCCGCATTCATTAGATTGGAACGAGGGCCGCCTTCACGCGGTTCGGTGTCGCGCGTTTCATCGAACGCGCGTTTCGTTCACGATCAAGGAGAAAACGAATGAGCTTCATCGGCAATATTGTGAAGAGCGTAGTCGGGGATGTCACCAAGGCTGCCGGGGGTGTCCTCAATGGTGTAGGCAACGCGCTGCACGGCGCGGCGACGTTCGGCAAGGGGCTGCTGAGCGGCAACCCGAAGGAAGCCCTTGCGGGGGCGGGGGCCATTGCGAAGGGCGGGCTCGAGGCGCTCGAGGGCGGCACGGCGCTCGCGGAAAACCTGACGCCGGAGGGCGCCGCCACCGCGCTCGCGCTGGCGGGCGGCAAGGAGGCGGTGCGAACGCTGACCTCAGGCACGGGCGCAGCCTGATGCACGGACGGTGACGAGCATGATGGAGCTTCTTACCGAACTGCCGGCTGATGCGCCGGCCATCGCGCAGGCGATCATCGAGCATATCGAGGCCAACGAGCTGGACGAGGCCGAGGCGCTGCTGGCGCGCATGCACGATGTCTACCCCGAAACGCGCGAGGTGCACGTGTTCGCCGTGACGATCGCGTTGGTGCGCGGGCGTCCGCACGAAGCGTGGCAGATCGTGAACGGATTGCCCGACGATCGCGCGCCCGAACTGAAGGCAATCTGTCTGAAAGTCCTCGATGATCCGTCGTGGCATGGCTATGCGACGGCGCACGAGGACAGTAGCGATCCCTACGTGCGCCTTGCCATGCGGCGCCTGCTCGAAAGAGACTGATGGCCGCTGCCGGGGCCTTCGGCCCCGCTCGGCGAATCCCATCGCGTCGTTTCCCTCGAATCCGTGTCGTCCATGTATTGCCGATGAGCGGCGTTGTCGCGCGGCGGGAAATGCCGGGCAAAAAAAGCCCGCCCGGACATCGGGCGGGATCGTGCGCGCTTCAAACGCCCCGGGGGGGGCGGACGCGTTCGCGTTCACAGACCTTGCGCGAGGAATTGCTCGGCGTACTTGTTGCGGTTTTCCATTTGCGGATCGGTCGCCTGTTCGTAGTCCTTGTCCCAGACCAGTGCCGCTTGGTCCGCCGTCGTCGTCTGCTTGATGTCCGTGATCGTCTTGCTGTACGTCGTGTCGAGTTCCTGATTCATGAAGCCGATGTTGGCTTCGAGGCTGCCCGGGTCGAGTCCGTGCTCCTTCGCATAGTTGATTTCGCCTTGTTTGCGCGTGCCGCCCCATTGCGCAAGACCCCAACCGTTGGCGTTGTCGTCCGCGAAGTTGCCGGAGGGCGCGCCTGTCGCTCCGCCTTGATTGACGTTGCCTTTCAGCCCGCTTTCCTGCTGCAGGTTGCCGAGCACGCCGGCGACCTGCGCGTCGGTCAGGCCGTAGCGCGATTTGAGGTCCTGTGCGATGGCGTGCGCGGCGTCGCCACCCGATACATTGGGCAGCGTGTTGCCGCCGCCGTGGCCGCCGCCACCGCTTCCACCGCCGCCTATTCCCGGCGACGCGCCGCCACCGCCCTGGCCGCCACCGCCGCCGCTCACGCCAGCGGGTGCGGCGCCGCCACCGCCGGCATAGGCGGGCGGCGCGGAGTACGAAGGCGTACCGCCGCCGACGCCGCCCACACCACCCGCATCGCCTGAATTCTGGCTGGAGGGATCGAGAATCTGCTTGATTTCTTCGATGAGCAACTCGAGCAGTTGTGCGAGCTGCGATTCGTTCGTGCCGCCGCTGCCGCCGACATCGTCGATGCCGTTCAGATAACCGGCGTTATAGCCTTGCACTGCCGTGGTAGACATGATTTTCTCCGCGTGAGAATGACGTTGTTCATCAGCTGCCGATGGAGGGCCGATAGCGGCCGCCTGCGAAACCTAATTTATTGCCCGGCGCTTACAGCGCGTTGACGGATGCGAAGCCGTCGCCGGATTGCCGAACCGCCGAACCGGGTGGCGGCCGCGATGCCGATGCAAGCGGCTTGCGGCAGGCGAGCCGCCGCGCCACCGATGCGGCCACCTGCACGAACCTTCGTCGTTTCGCTAGCTCGGCGCGGCCCGTGTGTTCAGGCGGTCGTGCGATGCATCACGCCGAGTTCCATCGCGTTGTCGGCGTCGACCGTTCGCCGCTCGTTCGACCGGTTCGACGGGCTCGACGTGCTCGCGGCAAACGGCAGGCATCCCGCGATGATGAGCAGTGCACCCAACGCGTTCTCCGTGAAGTTCTTATCGCCGGCGGACCAATCGCTTCTCCCCCCCACGGCGTGATTGACCACGGCGGTGGCCGCATAAAGGGAGAGGAACAGGCTGAGACGCGCGATTCCCGCGCCGGCCGCCTTGTCCCCGAGCTGCCTGGCCGTGCTGGTTTCGGAGGTGTCGATCTTGCCCCAGCTCAGGCGCAGCGACTTCAGTTCATCGAGCGCCTTGCCCGTGAAGCCGTGCGTCGAGATTTCCGAGGCCACGCGTCCCCCGATCGCATCCAGCCCCTCGCCGGCGGCATTCGCTGCCGAATAGCCGAACAGGCCTTTGATCGCTGCGTTGGTCTTCGTGTGGTGAATGAGGCTGTCGACGTAGGACGTGGCCGACCATTGCGAGCTGGCCTGCGCGGTGTTCACGGCGAGCTGGTTTCCGAAATACGGAACGCCGTTGAGCGCCTGACCTCTGACGGGGTGCTCGTAGCCGGCGTCGTGATTGCCTTCGAGCGGGCGGAACACGTTGATCACGTCGCGCGCCAGGTATGCGTACGATTTGATCGCGCTAGGCAGCATGCCGGCGAGCTGCCCAAGATGCCCGTTGCCTTCGTCGTTCTTGCCGGCATGGGCGGCGAGGCCCACCGTCGTGATCAGCGCGATGAGCTGCGCACCGTGGCCCGCGTAGGTTTTCGTGTCCGCGGTGCCGGTGTGATACTTGTGCAACATCGCGACCAGATTGCCCATCGCCGCCGCCGTGAACAGCGAGGCCGTGATGACGCCGCGTGTTTCGGGCCCGGCGCCGGTCTTGTCGAGGACGGCTTCGGTCGCCATCGAGCACAACTCCCGGAACAGCGTGGCGCCGCCGGTTGCGACGAATTCATGACTGAACGCGTTGACGAGGTTGGCCGTCCACCCTTTGAGCGGTTGCGCGGCGCCGTAGGGGTTCCGAGTCAGCATGTCGCCGACGTTCGAGATGAACGACCGGATTTGTCCCGGCCGGGACAGCGCGGCCGACAGGTGGTCGCTGATCGCGGCGGCCGATGCCGGACGTGTGTCTTCGGGTTCCGCGACCGCCGAGATATCCTCGGCCACCGATGTCCCGGCGGCCAGCGTGCGGGTTTCCAGTGCTATCCGGGACGACGAGCTCGGAACGGTCGCTTCGGGCCGGATTTCGGCATCCTGAATGTCGATGTCGTGCGCGACGCGGTGAGGCGCCGCGAAGCTGGCCGGATTCGGGGAGAGCGGGCTTCGGGGCGTCGTGTCGTGTCCCTCGGGTTTATGTTGATCGAAGACGGGGCTGGACGGAGCGGATGAGGAAGCGTTCGATGCGGCGCGGTGGAGCAACGCCGGGTTCGCCCCCTTGTCGAGCGGCAGCGGGCTGCTCGAGCGGGACGTGGCCGGTTGCTTGCCGGCAGCTTTCGTTTCCACCAGCTCCTGATGTTGACCGGGCGCCGCACTGTCGTGCTCCGATGCAGGCGTGTGTGGCTGCGGTTCGTCGTGTACGGGCAATTCTTCGCTCGACTGCCCGCCCCCCGACAAGTCGAGCACCGGCACCGTCTCGTCTCCCAGGGCTGCACGTTGAGCGCTCAGCTTGCCCGAACCGGGCAGCGACCGTGAGCCGCCACCTTCGCGACCGATCGCGGCGCCTGACGACGATGACGCGCGCGGAGGCAGCGATTTGCGCCTGACCGGCAACGGTGCCGGTAGCGCCGGCGAAGGGGGCTGCGCCGTCCCGGCCGGTTGCGATGTCGTCGAAAGCGGGCCCGCCGGCGCCGGTGCATCGGTGCCGGTGTGCGCCGGAAAGGCCGGCGCATTGCTCAGCGCGCCGAGCAATGCGCCGCCGGAGGGGCGCGGGCCGGTCATCGATGCGCTTCGTTGGCGCGGGGCAGGCGCGGGCTGCGTGTCGTTGCGCGGGAGGTCGAGCGATGATGACCGTACTTGCGTGCTGTTGCTGATCGTCATGACGTTTCCTTTCGGTTGATTTCGATCGTTCGACGTCGCCTCGCGACAAAGGCCTCGATGGACTTGCGCGCTGCCTCATCGCGTCCAGGCGGTCGACGTGCGTTCGCCCGTCGATTCCGTCTTCGCGCTTTGCGAACGTGGGTTCTCGTGTTGGAAAGGTAAAACGACATGACGGTGGCAGCCTGCCGATTCCGAAGTGGCGTGCAAAAACACGCACGTCGATGCCGGCGCCGGTGCGACGACCGCGGATCTCTTTGCGCACTTCATCGCATGTGTCGCATGCGTGCTTCGCAATTTCGCTCGCCGCGTCGCGTCGCGTGCGCTGCGCAATGCCGTCGAGCATAAGCTTGCGCTTGCATTCCTCGATATCGCTCCGCGTGAGTGGGATGCGGGGACCGTGCCGCGCCGACATCGAGCGATGTTGCAGGCGACGGAAATCGTCATGTCACTCAAGGAGTTCGCCATGAACAACTTAGGAATTCGGCCGGGGCTCGTCCAGTCCACTGTCGCGAAGTTCGAGAATGGGACGAAGAACGGTGCGGCCGACGGCGCACAAAAGCAATCGCCCGCGCGCAGCAAAGGCCAACTGGACGGGCTGTCCAGCTTCAAGGGGGCCGACGGCGCGCCGCCGCCTCCGCCTGCGCCGCCGCGCAACTTCGCCAGCCTGCCGGGGCGCGCGGGGAACGTCGGTGCACAGGTGCTGAGTTCGGCGCTTCATGCCGGAAGTCAGTTCATGCCGCCGGGCATCGCGTCCACCGCAATGCATGCGGCGGGTGACATCGTGCGTCCATCGGCCCTCGGCGCAGGGGACCCCGTGACGCAAATGGCTGCGATGCAAAACGACTTCATGAAGCAGCAAAACGAGATGACGCGGCTCAACAACGCGAACACGATGGCGGCCGCGGTCAACCAGCAGTCGCAGGAGCTCACGTCGGCACTGGCGTCGGTGGGTAACAAGGGCGCCAGCAACATTTCGAACGCCGCGAAGGGGCAGTAACGGCGACGGCGGGCCGCGGCGTTGTCGCGCGCGGCTCGCGAACGCCGCGGTTCGTCCACGCGTCCTGCCTGCCTCGTTCCTGCTTCGTCCCCGCGCTTCGCGCTTGCCTTGGCGCTCGCCATACGGGACGACTTCCTCATGCAACGTCGCTTTCCCTGTTGATGACGTTCGCGGGCAGCCGGGTCTCCCGGCTGCTCCTGCTCATCCTACTGCCCGTCATCCGCCAGCTTCATGCGCTCGACGATGCGTTCCACCGAACGCGCGTAGCGATCGCGCTCGGCAGGTGTCTCCGAATGGTACGCACCGATCGCCGCCCAGGTGTTCCCGTACTTGACCATCATCTTGTGCAGGTGCCACGCGGCCACGTAGACGCTCGAGCAGGGGTTCATGAGGTCGTCCGCCGAGACGCCGTAGCGCGACAGCAGCGGAAGGTGAATCGAGTTGATCTGCATCATGCCGTAATCGGTCGAACCGTTCCGGTTGCGATGGCGCGCGTTCGCGTTGCCATGCGATTCCTGCCACGCGATCGCGCGCAGCACGACGGGGCTCACATGTTGATAGGCCGCGGCCGCCGCAAAGCAGTCGAGGGTCTGCGCGCGCACTTCGGCGGGCCGCGCGGACAGAACGGCAAGCGCCAGCACGAGCGCCGGCCTGGGTATGAATAGTCGCATCATGGATCATCCGGTATCCGGTAAGAGCAGCGGTGCGGGAATCGCTTCGCACCGACATGCGAATGAAAACGCCGTCCGACCCACGCGTGTGCGTTTCGTCGGACGGCGTTGGCGGAAAAAAAGCCGCGGGCCGGCCGTGTTACCGATCGGGAGTGCAGGCGCTTTGGCGCCGCACACCGCTGCCCTCAGCGGCCCATCGTCTCCGAGGGCGCTTCCTGGAACACGCGCCGGTAGCCGTTGACCAGCGTCGAACGATGGCGCACGCCCCACTTGTTCGCGACGTCGAGCACGCGCGTGGCCGGTGCGCCGTCGTCGAGCAGATCGTCGCGAATGCGCTCCATCCGCTGGCGCCGGATCAGCTCGCTCGGCGACAGCCCGAGGTGGTTCTTGAACGCGGCCTGCATCGCGCGCTCGGTCACGCCCACATGCGACGCCACTTCGCGCACCGAAAGATCCTTTTGGTCGAGGTTGTCCATCAGGTAGCGATAGGCGCGGCGGTATTTCGCCGGCAGGCGGGCGCTCACGTCGTCGGAGCGCTGTGCCGCGCGCGATGCCTGCATGTGATCGGCCGCGGCGGGCATCGACATGCTGTCCGCGCGCACGTGCTGAATCGAGGCGAGCGCGTAGCGGCCGTAGAACTGCGCGAATTCCTGCGTGCGCATCTGCTGCTGCATGATCTTCGCGCGGCAGTAGAGGTAGTCGAGGTACCAGCGCGCATGCTGGCTGCCTTGCGAATTCGCCGCGCCGGACGCATCGAGCATCGCTTCGGCCAACGGCGTCGCGTGGCCGGCGATCGCGGCCAGCGTGATTTCGAGGCACAGGCTGCGGTGATAATCGTTGAGGCCGGCCTGGCGGCTCCAGCTCACGTATTGCTTGAGCGTTTCGCCCGCGCTCGTCCGGCCGTCGGCCAGCGACACGAGCCGGTTCAGGTGCGAGAGTCGTTCGGCCAACAGCGGCAGCACGGTCCCGGCGGGCTGCGTGCCGGGTACCGGCGCCTCGCCCGGCTCGAACTCCGCGATGGCCGAGCGCCAGTAGATGTGGTCGGCGAGTCGCTCGGCGCCGTGCAGTTCGTGCTGCGCGAAGAGGTCCCGCCGCAACGCCTCCACGAGGTAGCGCCAGCGACGATCGTCATGCGTTGCCGCCAGCGCGGCCAGTTCGCCGAGGCGATGGCACGCCGCCTGGATCAAGCCCAGATGAAACGAAACGAGTGTCGCACCGACGAGGCTGTCGAGACGTTGGCGTGGCGTGGCCGCCTTTTCCTCGCCGACGCGCTTGAAGCAACTGAGCGCGACGTTGAACTGGTTGCGGAACAACGCTTGCCAGCCGGTATTGCGGCACGACGCGATACGCAGATCGTCGCGATGGGCGCGAATGGCTTTTTGCGCGCGGCGATACGTTTCCTCCGCTTCTTCATGGCGGCCGAGCATCAGCTCGAGGTCGGCGCAGACTTGCAGCTGTGCGTAGCCGGGCTGGGCTTGCGCCGTGTCGGTATCGGCGTGGCGTGCGGCGTGGCGGACAGCGTCGAGAAACTGGCCCTGGAGCATTTTCGAGGCGACGTCCGCAGGGGTGTCGTCGAAAGCGAGGGCCGAGGCGGCGGCGAAGTAGATCGTTGAGAACATGTCGTGCTCCTGACTCGATGAGCGATGCGTTAAGCGGCGTGAAACGATTCGTGAAGCCGTGAGCGCATGTTTTCATCGCGGGCCGATTTAAGCGCGTGTTTGTGATGGTTTGTTACCTTCGGTTCGGCATCGGCGGTGGCCGGAGAGGGCGGCGCCGCGGCGGACTTTCACGCACGAGCGGCAGGCCTGCGTCGCGATTGTTTGGTGATTTGTTACGTTTGTTGCCGCGGTGCGGTAGTTGGCGCGGTGCACGGCGATGGCACGCGGGACGTGTTCGGTCTATGGATCCGGCAGGCCGAAGGCGCGCGTTCTGGCTGCGCGCGGTCGACGACGTGAAACTGCGCGGCGTGCAGGACATCCTGATCGCGGTGGTCGACGGCCTGAAGGGCTTCCCGGAAACGACGGTCGAGACCGCTTCCCGGCGGATGAGGCAGCGCTCGAACGGATCTGGATGGCGCTGCGCAACGTCCTGACCAGGTGAACCGGTTCCCGGCACGATTGGAAGCGCGCCATGAATCGGTTCGCGCTTGTTTATCCAGAACGATTAAACATTGGAGTTTGAATCTCAATCCGCGTCACACGCGGAATTCCGGATACCTCGCGCACGGCACCCAATTGGCGACTCGCCCGCGAACGGCGCCATAGCACATCATTGTATCTGGCATATTTCCACGGGCGGCCATTCCGTGATTCGCGTCAAAACGTCCAAAAAATACGTGGAAGCGGCCGCAGCGCCTTGCTGGGCGGGGATTGTGCCGCGAGGACGACGCGTTCGCGCCAGTGCCTGTATCATCCATGCCGGCCGAGAAAGAACGATTTTCCGAGAGTATTTTTTTACTTAAAGGCGCGGTGTGCTTTGCCGTAAACACCCATTGATCTGTAGTGATATCCTTACGCGTCGTTACTGTTTTCTTACACAATTTCTTTCGAATTCCTGACGCCTTTCGGTACTGCTTTTAGGGCGGCTATTGGCATGGTTCAAGCAGATTGAAAAGAACGTGGCAACAAAAAAAATAGAGCTTCCGGCGCATCCGAGGTGCGTGAGCGACAAGAGGTGGAGCCGGGCGAGGGCGAATGTCTGGATAGCGGCGATGCCGCCGGCAATTCGGGCGCTGCTGGGCGGCGTCTGGTTCGCCTGCACGGTCGCGCACGCTTCCGATCAGCAAGTCATCGTCGACGGCGGGCAGCGCCTGGGCGGCGTCGTGCGCACGGGCGGCCATGACGTTCCGTTGCTGCGCGCGCTCGAACAGATCATGCCGACGAGTTACAGCATCAATGTGCCGAACGCGGGCGCATGGGCCGACGCGCCCGTGAGCTGGCGCGCCGGCTCGTCGGTCGTGCACGCGCTCGGCGAGGTGCTGTCGGTCGATCCCGCGCTGCAGGCGCGCATCGATACGGATATGCGCTTGCTCTCGGTGACTGCGCACGCGCGGCGCGCAAACGTTGACGCGCCGCAGCCTTTCCCGGCGGCGGCCGGCGCGGCGTCGCGCATGAACGGTGCCGCCACGAATGCGTCTTCCACCTTGCCCACGGGCGCGGCGGCGATGGCTCCCGCGGCGGGGCCTGCCATTGGACAGGCGCAGACCGTGGCGCAGGCGCGCGTTTCGACGTCGATGCCCGCAACACCGGTATCGGCTCGCACACACGCGGCAGCATTGGCGGTCCCGCTCGTGCCGGCACCCGCACCCGCACCCGCACCCGCACCCGCTCTGGTGATGTCGCCCGCACCGGCAGCCGGGCCGGCCATGCCGGCATCGGCACCGGCACGTGTTTCAGCACCGCCGCGAGCGCAGGTACCCACGCCGGCAAAGCGTGACGCCATTGAGCCCCCGCTGCTCGCCGCTACGCAATGGGCGTCCGGCCCGGGCTCGCCGGCGCCGTCGTCGGCGCCCACCGCCACGCCGGCGTTCGCACCCGCGGCGCCGCCCGAGCGCACGGAGTGGCAGATGCGCCTGTCGGACGGCTCCGTGCGCAACGCGCTCGCGCGCTGGGCGAGCGAAGCCGGCTGGCAATTCATTTGGGACGTGCCGACCGATTTTCAGGTCGACGCGACGGCCACGATACACGGCACGCTCGCCGAAGCGCTGCGTCAGGTGACCAATGCGCTCGCCGGCTCGCAGGTGCCGATCCAGGTGGTCTTGTACCAGCGCAACCGCGTCATGCGCGTCGTTCCCAAAGGAGCAAGTTGATGAGCGTCCTCCGTCGTCCTTTCGTTATCCTTGCCGCATGCCTGTCGCTGCTCGCGGGGTGCACCGGTCTCCTGGACAAGATCGAGCGCAGCTCGCAGGTCGATACCGCGCGTGCGGGGCAATTGCTCGGCAAGCTCTCGAACGGCGACAACCGCGCGGTGCCGGGCAGTGACGACGTCATCGTCAAGGACGAACTCTGGCTTTCGGGCAAGACGATCAAGCTCGCGACGAAATCGACGCTGCCGAAGCTCTTCGACGAGCCGGCGAGCTTCGACGGCACGGTCGATTCGCTGCGCATGTTCGCCGATCGCATTTCGCGCCTCGCGCACCTGCCGGCCAAGGTTGCGCCGGGCACGAGCGAAGCGGCCGCGCGCGCGACGCAGACCGCGGTCGATACGGGTGGCGCCGGCGCCTATCCCGGCGTGCCGCCGCTGCCCCCCGGCCTGCTGCAGGGGCCTGCACCGAGCACGAGCGCCGCGACGGTGGTTGCGCGCGTGCCGAGCGTATCCTCGCCCGTGCGCATCGCGTATTCCGGCGGCACGCTGCGCGGGCTGCTCGACACGGCATCGGCTCGCTTCGGCGTCTACTGGAAGTACGAGGACGGCGCGATCGTCTTCTTCTACACAGCCACGCGCGTCTATCAGGTCGTCGCCATTCCGGGCGACTCGAAGCTGGATACGAACGTCGTGAGCGGGGCGAGCAACAGCGGCGGCGCGTCGAGCAACAGCGCGGGGGCGGGCGGATCGGGCGCCGGCGGCGCGGGCATCGGCGGCGGAGGCGGTGGCGGTGGCGGGACGTCCGGTTCGCCCTCCGTGTCGTCGGACAACACCGCGAATATCACGATGAACGCGCAGCTTTCGGTGTACAACGGCTTGCAGACGGCGATCAAGGCGATGCTCTCCCCGGTAGGCTCGGTCATCACCTCGCCCGCCACGGGCTCGATCTCGGTCACCGATACGCCCGACGTGCTCGAGCGCGTGGGCGAGTTCATGGAGCAGCAAAACCGCGTGCTCGCGCGGCAGGTGCTCGTCAACGTGACGGTGCTCTCGGTCACGCTTTCCGCGCAGGACAGCTACGGCATCAACTGGCACGCGGTCTATCAGGCGCTCGGCACGCAGTTCGGTATCACCACCGCGTTCACGAGCATGATCCAGAACCCGAGCGAGCTCTCGGCCACGGTGATCACACCGTCGAGCCGCGCCTCGAGCACGACGGCCATCATCGATGCGCTTTCGACCCAGGGCACGGTGCACCGCAAGACCTCGGCGTCGATCACGACGCTCAACGATCAGCCCGTTCCGGTGCAGGTGGCCGAGCAGCAAGGCTATCTCGCGCAGATCTCGACGACCAACACCGTCAACGTCGGCAGCCAGACGTCGCTCACGCCGGGCACGATCACGACCGGCTTCAACCTCACGGTGCTGCCGCACATCCTCGACGACGGCACGATCATGATGCAGTTCTACAGCAACATTTCGTCGCTCGTGAACCTTGCCCCGTTCGGCCCGGCGAACCAGCAGATCCAGTTGCCGACCGTCGATACGCGCAACTTCCTGCAGCGCATCGCGGTGAAGTCGGGGCAGACGCTCGTCATCAGCGGCTACGAGGGCATCACCGATCTGGATAACCGGCAAGGCGTCGGCCATCCGTCGAACTACGCGATGGGCGGATTCAACGCCTCCGGCACGCGCGAGGTGATCGTCATCCTGCTGTCGCCGATCGCGATCAACGGCGCTTGACGCGCGCTCGGGCACAGGAACCGTCATGGCGACGCAAGTCATCCAGATCGGCCGCCAGCGTTTCATATGCGGCCTTTTCTGGCAATCGCTCTCGCGCCGGCACGCGCTGCGCGCGGAGGCCGTGGAACTCGCCGCGCGCCTGAATTTCGATGCGATGGTGCTGCGTATCGACCGCACGTTCGCGGGCGCGGGTTTCGCGAGCACGCGCGAGGGCGCGCAACTGGGCTTGCCGTCGCTCGGCGCGCTCGTGTCGAAGACGATCGCGGCCGAAGGCGCGTTCTACGACGGACGCCAGCAGCCGGCGCCCAACTGGCTCGGCGCGTTTCATCTGCCCGACGGGCGCTGGGCCTACTTCGCCGTGCGCGACGGCGCGTTCCTGCCGAACGGCGACTGGATCGGTTCCAGCGAGGAAGTGTTCGAGCGGCTGCACGGCGATTACAGCCTCGGTGGCTGGAACGTCGTCATCGGCGATCCGCAGCTGGAAGTGCAGGGGTTCCACAACTTCTACGCGCGGCGCATCGAGGACATGATCCCGCGGCGGGGCGGCAAGCCGCATTTGCCGCGCTGGCTCAATCTGTCGCGTGTCTCGCGGCGCGCACCGCGGCGCGAGGTGCTGATCGCCGCCGCTGCGATCGTGGTGGCAGCCGCGGTGGCGGCCGGCATCGTCGCGTACCGGCGCCACCGCATGGAACTCGAGCGGCAGCAGGCGTTCGAGCGGATGCGCGCGGAGCTCGCGCTGCATCCGCCCAAGCCCGCGGCCCCCCCCGAAGCGCCGCACCCGTGGGCCAGCGAGCCACGGCCCGATGCGTTCGTTCGCGCGTGCCTCGATCACTTCACGCACCTCGCGCCGGGCGGCTGGGAACTCGACGACTACGTTTGCCGCGCGTCGAACGTCAGCTACAGCTGGTCGCGGGGTGGATCGAACGTGGCGATGTTGATGGCGGCGGAGCCGCGCGCGACGATCGACGGCAACGGCGAGCATGCGAGCTACGTGGAGCCGCTGGCATTGCCCGTGGGGGGAGACGAAGTGCTCGAGGGCGTGCGCGGCGTGCGCTTGCGCATGCTTTCCGCCTTCCAGTTGCTGGGCATCGGCCTGACGTTCACGCTGCAGCCGGCAAGCGCGCCGCAGCGCAGCCTCGCTTCGCAAACGCTGGACCGCCTGCACCCGGGCGGCGAGCCGCCCCCGGCGCCGCGCTGGCAGACCTGGCGCATGTCGGCGCAACTGGACGACGTGCGGCCCGACAGCCTCATCAGGTACCTCGACGAGCCGGGTGTGCGCGTCGAGACGCTTTCATACAAATCCGGGCAGTGGACGCTCGACGGAGTGCTCTATGAGAAATGACGCTGCATTGACTGTACTGGTGCTCGCCTGCTGCTGGGCGTGGCCGTTGGCCGCGTTCGGCGAGGCCGGCGCCGCAGCTGCCACGGCCGCCGCGCCCGCTGAAGCGGCGCCGCGCATGAACGTCGTTCCGACGCCGGCCGCCGTGCAGGCAGCCAACGAACTGATGCGGCTACAGGAGGAAACGATGATCCTCAAGGCCCAGCTGAAAAAGCTCGACGCGCAGGCGCAGGTGGCGGAGCGGCAGGAAGCGCTGCACCGGATGGGCAGTACCGTCTCGTCGTATTCGGACGTGTCGCTCGTGGCGACACAAGGGCTCGGCAAGAAGCTCGGCGCAACGGTGGCGACGAGCGACGGCGCGGAGTTCGACGTCGGGCCCGGCGATACGCTGCCCAACGGCATGCGCGTGGCGGCCATTCGCCCGGGTGCGATCGTCCTCGCATCGCAAGACGGACGGCGCACGACGCTGACCGTCTCCGCGAGCGCGCGGCAGCAGCCCGCGCGCAACGTGGCGTCGACAGGCTCGCCCGGCGTGCCGCCGGTGCCGACGCTGCCTGCTTTGCCGATGTCTGCGAGGTGACGCGATGAGTTCGTCTCCGACACCGCCGGGCAAGACGCCCAAAAGCGTGACGCCGCTGATTCTCTCGCGCGCCGTGAAGCCGATCGAAACCGATCCGCCCGTGACGCAGGTTCAGCCCGCGGCCCCGGCCGCGCCGGCGCTCGCGCCCGTTGCGCGGTCGCGCGAGCCGGTGCTGAGCGCCGTGGCCGCTGCCGCCGCCGCTTCGGTGCAGCCCGCGCAAACGGCGTCGCAAAGCCAGCCGCCGGGGCAGGCGCTGCCGCTCGCCGCCGTGGCGCGCCCGCTTTCCGACAGCGGCGAGTTCGCCGCGAGCGACGAGGAGCGCAAGTTTCTCTGCCTGCTCGACGACGGCACGCTGCTCGTGGCCGAAGGGCACGAAATGAATCCGTTCGTGCTGTCGTACTGCGCGAGGCTCGAACGGCTCAATTGCCGCTATACGACGCGGCTCGTGGCGCTCGATGCGATCAGGCGCAGCTATCAGGGCCCGCGCCGCGACGGCAGCGCCGAGCGCATCGATCACACGCAGATGCAGGTCGTCGCGAAGAACCTGATCGCGCGGGCGTGCGATGCGCGTGCGTCGGATATCCATATCCGTGTGAACCGCTTCAGCACGGAGATTCTGTTTCGCATCCACAACGAACTCGTGCGCATGTCGGAGCAGACGCGCGAGTACGGCGAGCGGCTGCTCGCCACGCTTTATGCGGCGATGTCGAGCGTATCGGACAACACCTACAAGCCGAACGAGCGCCAGGACGCGGCCATCGGCGATCGGGACAAGCTGCCGGACCGGCTTTTCGGCGTGCGGATCGCGACGGCGCCCACGAGCGTCGGCAGTGTCATGGTGCTGCGGCTGCTCTACAACGATGCAGGCGAGGCGACGGCCCTGACCGAGCTCGGCTTCACGGTGGCGCAGGCGAACGCGTTCGAGCTGCTCGCGCAGCAGCCGCACGGCATGAACATCATCAGCGGCCCGACCGGCTCGGGCAAATCCACGACGTTGCAGCGCGTGCTGACGAAGCAATTGCGCGAGATGGCCGGCTCGATCCACGTCATCACCGTGGAAGATCCGGTGGAGTACCCGATCGAGGGCGCGGTGCAGACGCCCGTCGTCAACGCGCCGACGGAAGAGGCGCGCTCGCTCGCGTTCGCCGCCGCGATCGCGAATGCGATGCGGCTCGATCCCGATACGATCATGATCGGCGAGGTGCGCGACCGCGCATCGGCGCAAAGCGCGTTGCGCGCCGCGATGACGGGCCATCAGGTCTGGACGACGGTGCACGCGAACGGCGCGCTCGCGATCGTGGACCGTCTCGTCGATCTCGGCTTGCCGATCGCGATGGTGACGGACGAATCGCTCGTCACTGGACTCATCAGCCAGCGGCTCGTCAAGCTGCTGTGTCCGCACTGCTCGCGCCCGCTGGCCGAGTCGATGGCGCAGCTCGACATGGGGCTCGTCGCGCGCGTGAAGCGGGCCGTCGGCGCGCGGTTCGACGCGGTGCGCGTGGCCGGGCCCGGTTGCCCGCATTGCAAGAACGGCACGGTCGGCCGGACCGTGGTGGCCGAGGTCGTGCGCACCGACGCGACGTTTTGCGAATTGCTGCGCGCCGGGCGCAAGCCCGATGCGAACGCGTACTGGCTCGGCGAGCTCGCGGGGCAGACGGTCGCGCAGCACGCGCTCGAAAAAGTGGCGGCGGGCCTCGTCGATCCGCGCATGGCGGAGCGCGTGGTCGGCCCGTTCATGCCGGGCAGCGGGGGGCGGCCGCAGCCGCTCGGAAGCGGCTATGGCACTTGAGCTCAACCGGCGCTGGGCGCGCCTGCAACTCACGACGCAGGCGCGCCTGCGGCTCTATCGCAAGATCGCGAAAATGCTCGCGAACGGTTTGCCGTTGCTCAAGATTCTCGAGGAGCTCGAGTTGCGTGCGTCGCACGAGGGCCGCAAGCCGAACGAGCCGCTGGCATTGACGCTCGCGGACTGGCGCAGCGTCGTGCAAAACGGCGGCATGCTGGCCGAGGCAATGGCGTGGTGGGTGCCGCATACCGAGCAGATGATCGTCATGGCCGGCGAGCAGTCGGGGCGCCTCGAGGCCGCGCTGCTGAACGTGTGCAACGTCGTGCAGTACAGCCGCCGGATCCGCACGGCCATCGTCGGCGGGTTGACCTACCCGTGCGTGATCGTGGCGATGACGATCGGGTACGTGTACCTCTTCGGCCAGCTCGTGATTCCGCGCTTCGCGTCGATCGTGAACCCGGAGCACTGGCACGGCGTGGCGAAGTCGCTCTACGAGCTGTCCCGGTTCGTGCAGGGCGGCATGATCTACTGCCTCGTGGTGCTCGCGATCCTCGTCGCGGCGCTCTTTTACTCGATGCCGCGCTGGTCCGGCAACGTGCGGATCTGGCTCGACCGCTACCCGCCTTACTCGATCTATCGACTCATCACGGGCTGCGGTTTTCTCGTCGCGTTTTCGTCGCTGCAGGCGGCGGGCTTCACGGTCGAACGCTCGCTCGCGCGGCTCGCCACCGATGCGAAGCCGTGGCTCAGGCGGCGAATCGACGACATGCTCTTCGGCGTGAAATCGGGGCTCAACGTCGGCGAGGCGATGAAGAACGCCGGCTACCGGTTTCCTTCGGAGGAGATCGTCGACGATCTGTGCGTGTATGCCGAATACAAGGGCTTCGCCGAGGCGCTGCACGCGATCGCCAACGAATGGATGACCGACGGCGTGGAGACGATCGAGGCGCAGATGCGCGTGGTCAACGGCGCGGCGATCGTCGTGCTCGCGCTCGTGCTGTCGTGGCTGATCAGCGGCTTCTTCGGAATTCAGCAGGAAATTGCGGCTTTGGCCCGGAGTCTGCATTGAGCCTGCCGTGTAATGACGTGTAAGCGCAGTGCAAACGAACGGGTGTCGAAAGGAGCGGCACGTCTTTCTCGAGTGCCGATTGAGGAAACCAAGGAGAGCAACATGAATGTCAAGACCATCGCATCGATTCGCGCCAAGGTGGGTAGCCGCGGGTCGCGGCGCATGCAGCGTGGCGCCACGCTGCTCGAAGCGATCGCCTATCTCGGGATCGCCGCCATCGTCGTCATCGGCGCCATTGCGCTGCTGCGCGGCGCATTCGGCAGTGCTTCGTCGAATCAGACGGCCGAGCAGGTGACGGCCATCCAGACCGGCGTCAAGAAGCTGTATATGGGGCAGACCAACGGCTACAACGGGCTGGCGACGACCGTCGCCATTGCCGCCGGCATCATCCCGACGACGCTCGTCATCGACACAGCGGCAAATACCGTCACCGATGCCTGGGGTGGCGCGGTAACCGTGACGGGCACCGGCAGCGGTACCTTCACGATCGAATTCGATTCCGTGCCGACGGACGTCTGCATCAACGCAGCATCGGCTGGCGGAACCTGGACGGCCGTCTCGATCGGCGGTGCGGCGCAAACCGTGCCGGTCACGCCCGCCGCCGCTCAGGCGGCTTGTGCCGGCGGTGCGAAGAACATCATCTGGACCTCGGCCTGATCGCGGCCCGAGTACCGGCCTTCGCCCCGATTGACGCCACGAGCCGCCCGCCATGTTCCTGATCTGGATCGTCGCCGCCTTCGCGATGCTGACCGGTGCCTACGCGCTGCTCGGCGCCGAGGCGGCGCCGGCACCGCTCGCGCCGTCGGCGATGGCGCTCGCGGCGAACATGAGCGCCTACCGGCAGGCCGTGGTGGCGTTCGCGCGCGCCAACCCGTCGTTCGCCGGCAGCGTGCCGGCGGCCAGCCTCGCGCCCTCCCTCGGGGCGACCGTTCCCGATCCGATGTGGCGGAACTACGTCCAGCCCAATGCCGGCTATGCGGGCAGCCTGGTCGTGGTCTATGCGGCATCCGCGTCGGCCGCGGCGGCGGTCGACGGCATCGAGCAGATTGCGCAGGGCTCGGCGCTGGCCGGCGTGGCGCTCGGCGCCAACCTCGTGTCTCCGGGCAACCCGGCGGTGCCGCTGCCGGCCGCACTGGCGAACGCGATCCCGAACGGCATGCCGGTATGGATGGCGCAAGCGTATGACTGAGCGCACCCGCACCCGCACCCTTGCCCGCACCGGCATGCGGCGCCGCGGCCCCCGCGCGCGGCCGGCTCGCCGCATGTCCGGCTTCACGATGGTGGAGATGCTGGCCGTGCTTGCGCTCGCCGCATTGATGATGGCGGGCCTCGTCACGCTCACGAACTCGTCGCTCGACGATACGCGCGCGCAGCAGGCCGCGCTTTATCAATCGCAGCTGACGGCGGCCGCCACGCGGCTCATTCGGCAAAACTACACGGCGCTCGCGGCCCAGGCCACGACCACCTCGCCGGTGATCGCGAAAATGACCGGCTCGACGTATCAGCTGTCGACCTACCTTCCGAATGCGTTGGGCGGCACGAACCCCTATGGTCAGGCGCCGTGCCTGCTCGTCTACGCGGCGCCGGGCGGCGCGAACCCGGTGGCGTTGCAGGCGCTGCTCGTCACGGAGGGCGGCCGGACCATTCCCGATCCCGAACTCGGCTACATCGCGGCGAACGCCGGCCCGGGCGGCGGTTCGATCCAGGCGACGAACAATGCGAACGGCGCGGCCACCGGCGCCTTCGGCACCTGGAAAATCGATACGCCGAACCCGGCGAATACATCGTGCACAGGCAAGAAAACGGGCACGGGCCATCTCGCGAGCCTCATTTTCTACGACGGCACGCAGGCGCAGAACGTCGACTATCTGTACCGCGTGGCCGTGCCGGGCAATCCGCAGGCGAACACGATGCAAGTGCCGATCGTGCTCGCGCGGCAGATCGACTATGCCGCCTGCACGCAGCCCGGCGCCATCGCGGCCGACGCGTCGGGCAACGTCCTGAATTGCGACGGCACGCAGAACCTCTGGGTGCCGCAGGCGGCCTATCACTGGCGCGAGCCGGTGGCCGACGAAGCGGCGCTCGCGGGCGTGGCCGCGCATCAGGGCGACGTGCGGCTCACCACCGCGACGAATCGGGCCTATGCGTACAACGGCGCCACATGGCAGGCGCTGGCGGTGGACGAAGCGGGCAATCTCGCACTCGGCAACGCGCACAACGTCGGCGACCCATGCCCGCCCGCGCCGCAGAATTCGGCCATCGCCCCCGCGTCGGCGAGCACGACGCTCGTCTCCACCGATGCGAACGGACGCGTGCTGTCGTGCCGCGGCGGCAGGTGGCAAACGCAAAGCGAAATCGAGCCGGCGTCGTCGCTCACGGGCTGTCAGCTCGTGATGGCCAACCCGAACGGCGCGGGCGATTACTCGGCCTGCACGGGCCAGCCGGCGACGAACTTCCAGTCGGGCGCCTATTCGTACAACGGCAGCAACGGTACGTACTCGTATACGTTCAGGACGACCGTCAACCTCACCAAGCCGGGGATCATCGTCGCGTCCACCTGGGCGCACCTGAACGACGGCATGTGCAACGGCCCCACCGGCAACCGGGGGCAGCTCTCGCAGAGCATCGACATCACCGACGGCGGCAACCACAACCTCGGGCATACGGAGAGCCAGACGCCGACGCTTCAGGACGATTCGGGCGGGATCAACAACGCGCTGTCCCAGGCGGGCACGCCCGGCACCTACACGATCATCGTGACGACGAACTGGGCGACGTACGCCGGTATCACGACGCCGTGGATCAGCAGCTTTTGCGGGGAGTCCGGCCAGACGGTCTGGAACACGCCCGTCGCGGCGGGCTGGACGATCAACTCCTACTACTGAGCGCCCGACCGTGAGCCTGTCCATACCGCACACCTTCGCAGCACGGCCACGCACGGCGCGACCGGCGAAAGCGGCGCCATCGCGCCGGCACCGCCTTCGCGCGGGCTCAGTGCGGCGCGAGCGTCTGCAGCATTTCGTGCAGCTCGAGCCGGTTGTAGGTCGCGCGCAGCACGTCGCGTGGCAGGCATTGCTGCTTCGATACGAGGCTGAAGAGGTGATCGTTGAGCATGCGCGACATGTTGTCTTCCTTGCGCTTCATGAACTCGGCAAGGTACGGCAGCTTGCCCGGATCGGTCAGCAGGCCGCTGATCTGCTGATTGTTGTTGAAGAGCAGTTCGCTCGCGAGCACGAAGTTCTCGCCATCCTCGGTCGGCACGAGGCATTGGCAGATCACGCCGATGAGACAGTTCGCGAGCGCGGCCGCATAGCGCTCGCGCTGCTCGGCCGGAAAGAACGACAGCAGCCGCGTGAGCGTGCCGATCGCGCTGCCCGTGTGCATCGTCGCGAGCACGAGGTGGCCCGATTCGCCGCCCTGCAGCGCCGTCTCCGCGGTCTCGGGGTCGCGCACCTCGCCGACCATGATGACGTCGGGTTTCTGCCGCAGCGCCTCGCGCAGGCCGGCCGAGAAGCTCGGCGTGTCGGTGGGCACTTGCCGCTGCGAGACGATCGACGTGCGGCCCTCGAGTTCGTATTCGATCGGCTCCTCGATCGTGACGATGTGGCTGTTGCGCGTGCGGTTGATGTGCTCGAGCAGCGACGCGATCGTCGTCGTCTTTCCCGAGCCGGTCGGGCCCGTCACGAGGATCAGCCCCTTCGCGCTGTCGATCATCGAGCGCACGTAGGCGGGCAGGCCCAGCTTGTCGAGCGCGAGCGGCTGCAGCGGCAGGCGCCGGATCGAAATGACGAGCTTGCGGCCGCCATTGGTGCGGTAGATGTTGCAGCGAAGGCGGCAGCGCGTGAGCACGAACGGGCGATCGATCGCGCCGTGCTGAAGCTGCGCCTCCCAGTCCGGTTCGATCGACGCCAGCGTGGGCAGCATTTCGTCGTGGAGCACGGGCTCCTCGCCGACGGCGAGCCACCCGCGCGGCGCCTTGATCATGATCGGCCGGTCCTGCTCGATATGGATGTCGGTGAAAGTCTGCCGCAGGTCGATCAATTCGAGAATCTCGCGCGTCAGGTCGCGACGTTCGTGACTCGGAGCGTTCATCGTCAATGCCCTTCCTATGAAAGATAGTCGGAACTTACATGAAAACTTTGTCGATGTGTCGGAGAAGCACCGCGTGGCGGTGCGTACGCTTCATCGCGGGCGGCGTGTCATGAACTGGGCTCGCCGACTGGGCACCGTGGCCCTCGCCGCCGCGCTCGCATTCGGGGCGACCGCCCCCGTCGCCGAGGCGGCGGCCGTGCGCTGGAAGTCGTCGAGCGTCGACTACGAAGCGCAGGGCAAGGACATCAAGGACGTGCTGCGCGACTTCGGCGCGAGCCAGGGCGTCCCCACGCGCATCGCCGCCGACGTGAGCGGCACCGTGAGCGGCAAGTTCCATCTGCCGCCGCGGCGTTTTCTCGATACGCTCGCGGCGTCGTTCGGCTTCGTGTGGTACTACGACGGCGAAGTACTCGACATCACGACGGCCGCCGAACTGCAGAGCACGCTCGTGAAGCTCGATTCGGCCGATACGGGCGCGCTGCGCGATGCGCTCGACCGCCTGCGCATCGCCGACGAGCGCTTTCCGATCGTCTACGACAGCGCGCAGGGCACGGCGCTCGTGAGCGGGCCGCCTCGCTACGTGCAGATGGTGACGAACGTGGCCTCGCGGCTCGACAACAACGCGGCGCATCGAAGCGGCACGCAGGTACGCGTCTTTCCGCTCTATCATGCGTGGGCGCACGACCGCACGGTGCCCATCGACGGCCAGCAGGTCACGCTGCAGGGCGTGGTGGCCGTGCTCAACGGCATCTACCACCCGGGCGCGGCCAAGGCCGCCGACAAACGCGGCGAGGGCGGCCGCGCGGCGAGCGGCGTGAAGCGCACCACGCCGATCAACGACGTGAACGGCAATGCGTACAACGGCCCGTACGTACCGCCGCCGGTGCCGTCGGGCGCGGCCGGCAAGGGCATGTTCGCCGGGCTCACCGGGCAGCCGTCGCCGGCCGTGGCGGCGGCGGTGGGCGAGCCGCCGCCGCCGCAGAACACGAGCACGGCGCCGGCGAGCGACGATCAACTGCCCGTCATCGTCGCGGACCAGCGCACGAACTCCGTCGTGATTCGCGATACGGCCGACCGGATGGATCAGTACGGCAAACTGATCGATCGCCTCGACGTCAAACCGCAACTGATCGAGATCGAGGCGCACATCATCGAGATCGACGACGACGCGCTGCATCAGCTTGGCGTCGACTGGACCGCGCACAACAGCCACGTCGACGTGCAGACCGGTACCGGCACGCTCGCACAGAGCACCTACAACGGCACGCTCTCCCAGAACTTCGGCCAGACGGCGCTGGCGGGCAACATGCTCGCGGCGGCGACGCCCGTGGGCGCATCGGTGGCCGCCGTGCTCGGCGACGCCGGCCGCTATCTGATGGCGCGCATCTCGGCACTGCAGCAGACGAAGGCCGCCAAGATCGACGCGAGCCCGAAGGTCGTCACGCTCAACAACATCGAGGCCGTGATGGACAACCAGACGCAGTTTTTCGTGCCGGTGTCGGGATACACGTCGGGCGATCTCTACAGCGTGTCGACCGGCATCTCGCTGCGTGTGCTGCCGATGGTCGTGGAGGAGGACGGGCGCACGCGCATCAAGCTCGACGTGGCGATTCAGGACGGCCAGCTCACCGATCAGACGGTCAGCAACCTGCCGGTGATCCAGAACAGCACGATCAACACGCAGGCGTTCATCGAGGAGGGGCAGGCGCTGCTCATCGCCGGCTATCGCGCGGACAGCGCGACGATGGGCGTGACCGGGGTGCCCGGGCTCTCGAAGATTCCGTTGATCGGCGCGCTCTTCAGGACCGACAACCGCCAGAAGAGCCACATGGAGCGGCTCTTCCTGCTGTCGCCGCGCGTCATCTCGCCGTGATGCACCGCAACCGCCCGCCCCGGGTAATGCAGGAGGCCATGTGAACGAATCCCGTACTCAGCCGCATTCGCTGCCCGACGTGCAGCCCGGGAAGCAGTCCGAGCCGCGGGCCGCCCAATCGGGCTTGCCCGCCGACGCATGCGGCGAGGGCGCCGCCGATCGCCGCCTGTCCGACGACGACGCGCGCCGCCTGCGAGGCACGCTGCGCGGGCTGCCGTGCGGGGTGATCGTGCTCGATCGCGCGGGCGCGGTCGTCCACGCGAACGCGCGCGCGCTCGAGATGCTGGCGATGACGCTGCCCGCGGGCGTCGATTTCAGCGTGGCGCTGAGCGAGCGCTTCGAGATGACGGATGTGCCGCGGTTGCGCGATCTCGAAGCGGGCCGCGAGGTACGCGTGGACGATTCGACCTTCTGGATTCAGGCGGGCCCCGCCGGTGCGTGCGCCGGTGCGGGGGCGGGCGAATCCGTCATCGCCGTGACGGACGTGACGCCGTTCGCTCGCTCGCTCGACGAGCGAGCGATGTCGCTGCGCTTTTTGCTGCACGATCTGCGCTCGCCGCTCAATTCGATCAGCGCGCTCACGCAGCTCGATGCGAGCGACCCCGACGCGTTCGAGCGCTGCGGCGGCATGCAGCAGATCACCGCGCTCGCGCAGTACGTGCTCTCGCTCGGCGAGCAGTTCATCTTCTCGTCGGTGACCGAGCATTTGCAGGCGCGCGACTTCAAACGGTTCGATCTGCGCGCGACGCTGCGCCAGATCATCTCGCAGCTGGAGGTCACCGCCGTCTATTGCGGCGTCGCGCTACACTTGTGGCTGCCCGACAGCGCGCCGCTCTGGGTGAGCGGCATGCGCAACTTCGTGGCGCGCGCGGTCCAGAACGTCATCGACAATGCCGTTCGCGCGTCGCCGCGCGGCGAGGCGGTGACGGTGTCGATCCGGCAGGCCGACGGTTTCGCCGAGGTGGTCGTCGACGATCGCGCGGGCGGGCTGCCGGGTCTCGTCGCGGGAGATCGGCTGACCGACTTCGAGAAGCTCGGCAAGCGGACGGCAACGGGCTTCGGTCTCGGGCTCAAGCTCGCCGTGCAGATCGTCGGCATGCACGGCGGCGCGCTTTACGCCGAGCTCAACGGACAGGGCGGTACCGTGTTCGTGCTGCGTCTGCCGTGCCTGAATCCCGTCGCCGCGAAGCCGCACGCGACGTCGCTCGTCGATGCCGACCGCGCGTTGCGCGCGGCGCGCGGCGAGTGAGGCGCCAGCGCGCGGCCCGTATTCGTTTGACACGCGTTGCGCGGACCGGCCGCCGGCTCCCGCGCGGCCGTCAGAACCAAGGGGTCTCATGAAATCGCTTGCAGGCAAACCCGTACGCATTCTGTTCGTCGAGGACGACGTCGCGCACCACGCGCTCATTCATTCCTGGCTCAAGAGCGAGGGCTACCACATCGACGCTTTTCACAGCGGGCTCGACGCGCAGCAATTTCTGTCGGAGCAGTGGGCCGATCTCGCGATTCTCGACTGGGATCTGCCGGGCGTTTCCGGCGACAAGCTGCTGCAAAAGATCCGCAGCCGCTCGCAATCGATCATGCCCGTGATTTTTCAGACCGTGCACTCGGCGGAGTCCGACATCGTGCGCATACTCGATGCGGGTGCCGACGACTATCTCGTGAAGCCCTACGACAGGCAGGTGCTGCTCGCGCGCATGCGCGCGCTGCTGCGGCGCTTCGCGCCGATGAACGTGCAGGGCCGCAAGATGTTCGTCGACGACGAATGCGCGCTCGATCAGCAGGCGCGCTCGCTCGTGGTGGCGGGCGTGGCGCACAAGCTCGGCACCAAGGAGTTCGACATTCTCTGGCATCTCGCCCGGCACACGGGCGCCGTCGTGCTGAGGCAGGATCTGATGAGCGTGGTCTGGGGCTGGGATGCGGCCGTGCAAAGCCGCTCCGTCGACATGTACGTGAGCCGCCTGCGTGCGAGCCTGAAGGCGGCCGGCGTCGGCTGGACCGTGCAATCGGTCTATGCGACCGGTTACCGCCTGACCCTCAAGCCGGATATGGATCAGTCGGGCGCCGGTGCGTCGGGCGCCGGTGCGTCGCCGGAAGGCGCCGCATGAGCGCGGCACGCACGCGAGCGCTCGCGCGCGGCGCCGTCGCTGCCTTCGTCTGCGCGGCCACCGTGCATGCGCAGGCGGCGAGCATGGCGTGGGCCGGCGGCCCCGGCGCCCGCTTCGTCTACGTGACGAATGGCGCGGGCCTCGCGGAGGTCCTGAATGCGTTCGCGGCGGGGCAGCACGTTGCGCTGCGCATCGACGGTCAGGTGGAGGGCGTCGTGAGCGGCCGTTTCGCGATGCCTCCGCAGCGCTTTCTCGACGTCATGAGCCGTTCGTACGGATTCGTCTGGTACTACGACGGTGCGGTCCTGCATGTGTCGCCCGCGAACGAGCAGGCGCATATCGCCATCCGGCCTCACTTCCTTTCGGCGAATGCGCTGCGTACGTCGCTCGAGCAGGCAGGTCTTGCCGATACGCACTTCCCGTTGGCGGTGGATGCCGTCGCGCAAACGGTGAACGTGCGCGGGCCGGCGACCTACGTGGAGCGTATTCGTGCCGCGGCCGAGCGCTTCGAGCGCGACGCGCGGGAGCGCGTGCGCTTGTCCGTGCGGGTGTTTCGCCTGAGTGCCGCGAATGCCGCCGACGAAACGCGCGTGGTCGATGGCCGCACGCTCGTCGTGCCCGGTGTGGCCACGCTCTTGCGGCGCCGTTTCGAGCGCCCGGCCGTGGCGAACGGGACCGCCATTGCCGATGCACCGCGGATCGTCGAGTTCGATGCGGCGTTGCCGGCGATCGAAGCGGATGCGACGACGAATTCCATCCTGATACGCGATCGGGCCGAGCGTATCGACGCCGACGGCGCGCTCGTCGCCAGCCTGGACGTGCGTGCGCAGCTCGTATCGGTCCAGACGTGGGTGGTGGATGTCGATGGCGACGCGCTCGACGCGTTGCGGCCCGCGTTGCCGCCGGCCATGGCCGACGGGGCAGCCGCCGAGCAGGCGACGGCGGACGCGCGCGCGCACCGCGATGCCGGTATCGCGCCCGACGGCGGCCGCGCGCTGCTCGCGCAGCTCAAGGCATTGGCCAGCCGTGGCCGCGCTGAAATCGAGGTGTCGCAAACGGCGCTCACGCACGACCGCTCGCCGGCCGTCATCGACCGCCACGAGGCACGTCTCGCACGCCGCGATGAGGATGACCTGCCCGATGACGGCGCCCGCGATCTCTGGCTCTCGATTGCACCGACGGTCGAAGGCGCCGCGTCGATGCCGCGTATCGGCTTGCGCGTGGAACTGGGGCGTCGCCGTGATGCGCGCCGCTATCGGGCCGTCGACGAAAGCCTGGCGCCGGGCGAGTGCCTCGTCATCGAGGGGCCGGCGCGGCACAGGGGCGATGTCGAGCGTCGCGCGGACGATACCGGTTCCGGCAGTGCGGGAGAGGGCGGCACGCGTCGCCGCCTCGTCTTGCTGATACCGCGCGTGGCGGCATAGCGCCGAGCGGGCGAGCGCCCGCGATCGCGTGAGCGTGAAGCGACGTGCCGTGTACGAACGGTTGCGATGGCCGGCCAGGCATCGATGCCCGCGGATGCGCCCCTTGCCTGCGGTGCGCCCGCGCTCGCCGGGCTTACGCCCGCAGCCACATGAAATTGCCCGACGCAATGCCCTCGAACATTTCGTCGGGCGATTCGAGGATGTTGTTTTGCCAGTAGCGGCCGTGTTCGGCGTAGTGCGAGAAGAGATCGGCGAGATAATCGCCGGTGATCGTCGGGCCCATCGGCAGATGGACGAGCAGCACGACGTTGCCCGTATCGGATTCGAGGCACAGTTGCGCCTGGTCCTGCGCGTAGACGAGCAGGTTGGCCTCGAGCATGAGCCGGAAAACGACGAGCGACCGGCCGGGCGTGACGGCGCCGTAATGAAAGCTGACATAGACCGAATCGGGGTCGGCCTCGTGGTGGTCGAGATGGACGTCGAACCCTTCGATCTCGAGCGTTTGCGTGTCGACGACATACTCGGCGTCGGGCAGCCCGACCACCGCGCAAACCTCGTGAATCAACTCGACGAAACGTTCCCTGCTCATGGGCGGCAATCTCCGGCGAAAATAGGGCGGCCCGGTTGCAAAAAAGCGGGGGCACGGAGCCGGAAAGCCGGGCTTTCCGCTTTCGTGCCCCTCGCGCCAACGGACCGCGGCAACGCGAGTCGCTTACTGGCCCTTCGCGGCGTCGGCGATGTTCTTCGCGCCGTTGTTGCCGACGGAGGCGAGCGCCGACGTTTCCTGCTGCTGCATGTTGATCTGCATGGCGGCCATCGTCATGGCGTTGTTCTGGTTGGCCATGGCCTGCATCTGGCCGACCATGTCGGCGTTTTGCGAACCGGCTTGCGAGACGCCCGAGCTTCCGATCGATGAAGACATGATGTATTCCCCTTATCAAGAAAGTGATGAAAAAAGCACTGCTGTGGGTTGACGCCTGATGCTTCGGTAAAAGGCCCGTGGCCGTGGTGGCCGCCGGTCCGGACCGGCTGACGCGCAGCCGGATGCTGCAACTGCAAACTGTCTAACCTTCTTCCGTATCGCCGCGGATGCCGTCAAAGCGCCGCGCCACGCGCGCTGTGGCGCTCCTGCAGCGTGAGCACGATGCGGCGCGCCGCGATCATCCCGCGATAGAGCTTTTGCAGATCGAGCCGCTCGCGCTCGTCGGCCGCGGACTGCGTGGCCGTACTGATCCGGCGCGCGGTTTCGTCGAAGGCCGCCGCGATGCGCGCGACCCGCTGCGCGCCGTCGGGCGCCGAGAGCGTGGCATCGAGCGCGTTCAGATCCTGCGCGATGGGAAGCAATGCGTCGTACATGTCGGTTCCTTTGGTGGTCGAGGTCAATTGTTTGCTTCGTCCCTGCTGCTCGCGAACAGATGCTTCGTGCCGTCGGGCGTCTCGATGTAGCGCAGCCCGCCCGTGGCGATCACCGACGTGTACTCGACATCGGGCGTGAGCGCCTGCGCCTCCTTGACGTCGACGTCGACGCGCTTGACGTTGTCGCCGAGGTCGGCCCTGATACCTGCTATCAGCGTGCGGAAGGTCGTCATCGACTGCACGCTGCCGCTCACGCGGAAGATGCCGTGGCCTTGGTAACTCACTGCCGCGCCCGTGCCGGCGAGCGATTGCTGGATGTTGTCCACATCTTGCTGCGCGACGTCGTATTCGCGCCGCACCTTGCCGCGCGCGAGACTGTCCATGATCCGCTGCGCCTTCGCGCTTTCGTCGCTGCTCGTCACGATGCCGCGCACCGCCACACTGTCCTTGCGTGCCATTGCCTGCAGATCGCCGAGGCCTTCGCGGTGCAGGGCCTCCTGCAACTGCCGTGCGATCGCGTCGGCGTCGAACTTCACGCTCGCCGCTTCGCTCGACTGCGTGCCCGCGAACATCACGCCGGCCACGGCGATGCCGCCGATCGCAGCGGTGCAGGCGAGCGCCAGCACGGCCGTGCGCCAGCGCACCTGGGGCGACGCGGTCGGCGCGCGGCCGGCGCCGGGTTCGTCCGCATGGGCCGGGTCCCGATCCGGCGCGCCGCTATCCGCGTCAGCCGCCGTCGCGGTGTCGGCAGGCGGCTCGGCTGTCTTCCAGAGGCCCGCCAGCAAATCGAGATCGCGCGGCCAGGCTTCGCCATCGGGGCCCACGCAAAACACGACATCGCCGAACGGCACGGCCACGAAGTCCGCCACGAGCACCTCGTCGCCGTTCGCCGAGCGGATCCGCGCCACACCGTCCTCGCCCACGCCAAGCTCGATGTCCTCGACCGTCCAGTCGCTGATGCAGACATCCGCGTGCTCGGCGGCGCCGATCCGGTAGGTGCCGCTCGTGAGCCGGACCTGGGCTCCGGCGTGGGTGCCGGTCAGTACTCGAAGCGCTTTCATGATCGTGGTATCCGTGTATCCGACGTGGGTCATGCGGTTGCTCTTGCGGGTCGCCGCTCCGGCGTGTCGCTGCTTCGCGCATCGGGCCGCCGGGCCTTGACCGTCAAAATCAGTTTAGGGTTTTGCCGTTGGCGCGGCCGGCGCCATGCGAACTTCGAACGTCTTATCCGAAGCGCCGGCCGTTGCCTTGGCCGCCCCTTGCCGCGCGGCGCCGGTTTGACCGCCGATCGCGCCGCCCGTCGCGCCGCCCGTGACGGCGGCACCGGCTGGCGCCTTGCCGGCCGGCAGCGCGGCTTGCGTGTCGAGAATGCATTGCTTCACTGCCGCGATCGATTGATCGTCGTACGAGTATTCGATGCCCGCGCGCTGGCGCGCGAGCGTGTTGTCGAGCGATACGCCGAGCAGCCCGGCCACTGCGGCGGCCTTGCCCGGGGTCGCGGCGCTTTGCATCAGCGCCGCATGGCGGTGCGCGTGAAGCCGGGCAGCATTGCGCCGGAGCGCCATCGGCGAGCGCATGGCGAGCAGCATCGGCACCGCCAGCAAGGGCCCCAGTTCGACCTGCGCGGCAAGCCGCAGCACCTCCTTCGCGCAGGCCGCCGCGAGTTCGGCCGGCAAGTCCGGTGCACCGAGCTTTTGCGTCGCGAGCAGTTGCATCGTCGCCGCGAGCGGCTGGCTGCGCGCGGCGGCCTTGGCCCGGCCCGCCTTGCCGATCGCGAACTTGCGCGGTGTGTCGCGGCCTTCGCCGGACTGACGGCCGTCGCGCCGAGGCTGTCCGTCGCGCGGCGAACGCTGCTGCGGCTGCCCCTGTTCTTCGCCCTGTTGATTCGAGCCGCGATCGTGCCCATGGCCATTGCGATGCTGTTGCCCCTCGCCGTGTTGCTGATCGCGCTCGCGCTTTTGCTGCTGACCCTGCTCGTGCTTGCGTTCGCGCTCGTGCGGGTGTTCGTGCTCGTGCCTGGGCTCGAGCGCGTGCGGGTCGTCCGGCCGTTCGTGAGCCGATGCCTCTTTGCCCTGCGCCTTCGCCGAGCCCCCTGGCCGCGGCCGTTGGCCGAGCTGGCGCATCAGCTTTTGCGCGGAAGGGGGCGGCGGCTTGTGCATGCCTTCGGCAAAACGCTTGCCGCGGTAGAAAGCGGCGGCGAGCATCTTGTTGTGCTGCAGGCGCGCGCGCTGCATCTTCGTGTGCTGCACCTTCACGCCCGTGAAGCCGCGCGCCTGGGTCATCTGCCCCGTGTGCTCGGCGCCGGCCTGCGCCTGCTGCGCGAGATCGGCGGCGTGGTGGCCGTGGTTGTTGCGGATCGGCGCATTCACGACGGCACCGCGAGCGTGACGATCTGATTGGCGAAGCGCAGGATCGCGGCGGCGCCCCAGGCGCCGATCATCAGCACGGTGGCCACGACGGCCACCAGCTTCACCGCGTACGAGATGCTTTGGTCCTGCATCGACGTGATGGCCTGCACGAACGAAATCGCGAGGCCGGAGAGCGCGGCGACGACCACCACCGGCATCGAGACGGACAGGCAGAGCAGCAGGCCCTGCGAAGTGATGCGAACGAGCGTATCGGTTTCCATGGTGTGCGCCTCAGCGATAGGTCATGACAAGACCGTGAATCAATGTGGACCAGCCGCTCATGACGACGAACAAGAGCAGCTTGAACGGAATCGCGACGTTCGTCGGCTGGACCTGGTTCAGGCCCATCGCCATCAGCACGTTGGCGATGACGAGATCGACGACGATGAACGCGATGTACAGCAGAAAGCCGATCTTGAAGGCGTCGGCCATCTCGGTCAGCGTGAAGGCCGGGGCGAGGACGATGAGGTCGTCCTCGCGGATCTTCGCCGCCATGTCCTTCGGCCAGACCACGGTTGCCGAGCGCACGAAGAACCGCTTTTCGCGTTCGTGCGCGTGCTTCTTCAGAAAGGCGCGAAACGGCTCCTTTGCCGCATCGAAGGCATCGAGCACGACGAGCGACGTGTCGCTGCCGGGGGTGCGGTGCATCGTCTGCATGGTTTGCATGGCCTGCATGCCGATCGGCGCCATCACGTAAGCGGAGACGAGGACCGCGATGCCGTTGAGCACCATGTTCGGCGGCACCTGCTGCACGCCGAGCGCGTTGCGCAACAGCCCGAGCACGACCACGATCTTCGCGTACGAGGTCGCGACCATCGCGACGAACGGGATCAGGCTGATCGCGACGACGGTGATCAGCAGCCCGGTGAGATCGCTAAACTGAACCATGGCCGCGCGACAGCTGAACGAGACGCACGCCGAGATGATCGCCGACGCTCACGAGTTCGCCGAAGCCGATCGTCTGCCCGTAGGTGACGAGCCGCACGCGCGCATCGGGCAGCGCGGTCGGAAGCTCGAGCACGTAGCCCGCGCGCAGCGCCGAGAGCTGGGCGACCGGCATCGAAACCGTGTCGATCTCGAGCTTCAGCGGCAGGTCCAGCTGGCTGATTTCGACGGGCGTGTCGATCGAATCGGAAAGCGGCGCGTTGAACTGCGTCTCATGGCTCATGGTGGGGTCCTCGTTCAAGGTCATCAGATGGTGGGTGACGTCTGCCACGGCGCGCAGTTGCCGCGTCCCGTAGCGGCCCCAGACGACGTGCATCGGGGCGGACGAGCGCTCGCTCGCGAAGAGCGCGCGGGTGGCTTCGGGTACGGCACGCAAGATGACGTCGCCCGCGCGCAGCGAATCGAGCGTCGTCACGTTCATCGTTTTCTCGCCGATCTGCAGCCGGCCCGGTACGGCGATCTCGCTGACGTGGGTGGCGAACGGCGTGCATTGCCGGGCCACGAGCGTTTCGAGTGCGTCGAGCCAGCCGCTGTCGACGTGCTCGACAACCGCATCGAAGCGGGTATCGCCCACGCGCAGCGAGAGCGCGCAGCAAGGCGCGCTCAACGGCTGACGCGCGGCAGGTTCGAGCGAGACGACTTCCACGCCGTCGAAGCCGAGCGTTTGCAGCGCGCGCCGCAGCGGATCAAGCAGGATCGCGCACACGGCATGGCGCAAGCGCGCGTTGACGGGCTCGTCCGACGCGACGATGCTCGCGAGCCCCGTGTGCTGTCCGACGTCGATGCGCACCGCGGCCGTCTCCATGCCCCAGCGCAAGCGCACGACGGCGGCGCGCTCCGGCTCCACGAAATCGTGCGTACCGACGCTGAAGGCCGAGACGCCGAGCGCGTGAGCGAGCAGTGCGCTCAGGCGCTCGTCGACGGCGAGCCGATGCTGGCGCGCGGTGGCGGCCGCAAGCGCGGGCAGCCGCGCGGGATCGAGCAAGACGGCCACCGCCGGCGCTTGCGCGGCCGCCGCAACGTGGTCTGTCAGTAGCGTTCGTGTGGTGTCCATATTCGTTTTACGTGACGATGATCTCGACGCTGCGCGCGCCGTCGAAGCGGCTTTGCATCACTGCCTCGAGGCTGGTGCGCAACGTCGCCGCATGCTGTGAGATTAGTTCGCGCGAGCGTGCGTCCGTGGTGTCGAAGCGAAGCGTCAATTGGAAATGCGAAAGCGCGAGGTTCAACGTGCAGCCTGGCAGCAGCGCCGGATCGATGGGAATCGTGATCTGCCAGTCGCCGCTTGCGAACACGATCGGATTGGCGCAGAAGTCCGACACTTCGGCGACGATCGAATCGACGAACCGGTTCATGTCCTGGCCCGTGCGCGCCGGTGCCCGCACGGCGACCACGGCGTGCGGGCCGGCTGCTTCGGAGCGCTGCGGCTCGCGCGTGGCTTGAACGCGCGGCGTGGCCGGCGCAGCCGTCGATGGCCGGGCGTTGGGCGGCCTCCGCGGTGAAAGTGGCGCCGCGCCGTGCACCGGCATCGGCGTCGGCGTGGGCATCGTCGAATATGCCGGTACATGCATGGGCGCATGCATGGCCGACTGCACCGGCAGGTGCATCGTCGAATGCACAGGCGGATGAATCGTCGCAGGCACCGGAGCCGGCACCGGCACCGGCGCTGCCGATCGAGCGTGCGCGGGAGCGTGATCGCGTTCGTCGCCGGAGCCAGCCTGGGCGTCGTCGTCGCGCTCGCCGCTGCCGGCATCGTCGCGATGGTCGTCCGCGGCGAACCCGGGGACCGGGTAGAACGGTTCGGCTTGCTCGCCGAATGGAGGCTCGGCCGGTGCGGCGCATGGCGGCTCGTCGCCGGGCGTTTCCGATGCGCCGGCGCGCGCGCCTTCGCGCAGGCGCTGAAAAAGCGCGGCCTGGCGGCTCAACTGCGCGACCGGCATCTCGGGTGCGGGGTCGGTGTGCGCGGCCGGCGCTGCGATGACGCGGGCGCGATGAGGGAGGCAGGTGTGCATGGCGCGGCTCGCTCGATCACATCGCCAGGCGGCCGACGGGCTGGAGATCGACATGCGCGCCGAGCTCCTGGTACGAATACACGGGCAGCCACGGCAGCCGCGCCTCGATCATCCGCTTGATGTAGCGCCGGATGTCCATCGACGCGACGAGCGCCAGCGGCTGCCGCGGCGTATCGCCGACGATGTCGGCGATCTTGCCGACGAGCTGGGCGATTTCGTCGGGCGGCAGCGCGAGGAAGTTGCCCGTGGGCGTCTGTTTGATCGACTGCCGGATGTGCTGCTCGACCTGAATGTCGACGAGTACGACGGGCAAATCCCGCACGCCACCCGTCGCGCGATAGGCGATGAGCCGGCCGAGCTCCATGCGGATGTATTCCGTCAACATCAGCATGTCCTTCTCCTTCGGTCCCCAGACGATCAGGCTTTCGGTGATGCTGCGGATATTGCGCACGGGCACGTCTTCCTCCAGCAGCCGGCGCAGCACGTCCGCCATCTTCTGCAGCGGCAGCGCCTTTTGTACTTCCGCGACGAGGCCCGGGTAGTCCTCGTTGAGCTGATCGAGCATCCACTGTGCTTCCTGGATGCCGAGAAAGAGATGAGCATTGCGCCGCAGCAGGTCGATCGTGTGGCGTGCAATCAATGCTTCCGGGGTCGCCGCGGCGGCAGGCGCGTCCGCGGCGCCGCCGTCGGCCGCCGCGTGTACCGCGCGCGTTTCGGCGAGCGTGGTGCGCCCTTGCGGCACGTCGAAGATGAGCACTTCGTAACTGTCTTCGGGCAGCGTGCCGTCGGTCCACATCATGATGCCGGGGAACGGCAGGCCGACTCCCGATTGCAGCGCGTGGCGCTGGGCGTCGAACGCGCGGTCGAGCGCATCGGCCGCGAGACGCGCGCTGACGTCGGCGGCGAGGCGCACGCCGAGCGGGCAGGTGAACTGCGGCGGGCGTGGCAGGATCGACGGCGCGTCGCCCTTGGCGCCGGCGCGCTGCAGTGCGCCTACGGGCTTGCCGGCGCCTTTGGCCGGACCATCCTGCTTCTTCTGCAGACGGTAGCCGACGAAGCCGAGCAGCCCGGCGAGCAGCGCGAAGAGCGCCGCCGGAAAACCGGGCACGGCGGCGAAGCCGAGCAGCAGCAGCGCGGCGAAGTACAGCGCGCGCGAGCTGCTCGTGAACTGGCGCCTGATGTCTTCGCCGAGGGAGGAATTTCCATGGTCGCCGCCTTCGTCCACGCGCGTGATCATGACGCCCGCGGCCACCGAGATCAGCAGCGACGGAATCTGCGAGACCATGGCGTCGCCGATCGAGAGGACCGAGAAGCGGTTGGCCGCGTCGCCGGCCGACATGCCGTGATAGGCGACGCCCACGGCGATGCCCGCGACGATGTTGATCATCGTGATCATGAGGCCGGCGATCGCATCGCCTTTCACGAATTTCATCGCGCCGTCCATGCCGCCATGCAATTGGCTTTCGATGGCGAGCCTCGCGCGTTTCCTGCGGGCTTCGTCCGGCGTCAGGATGTTCGCGCGCAGGTCGGCGTCGATGCTCATCTGTTTGCCGGGCAGCGCATCGAGCGTGAAACGGGCCCCCACTTCGGCGACGCGCTCCGAGCCCTTGGCGATCACGATGAACTGCACGACGGAGATGATGACGAACACGACGAGGCCGACGACGAGATTGCCGCCGACGACGAGCTGGCCGAAGCTTTCGATGATTTCGCCGGCATCGGCGTGCAGCAGGATCGACTTCGTCGACGCGATATTCAGCGAGAGCCGGAACAGCGTCGTGAAGAGCAGCACGGACGGGAACGCCGACAGCGTGGCGATATGGCCCACATACATCGTCACCATGAGCAGCGTGATGCTGATCATGATGTTGATCGCGAGCAGCCCGTCGATGATGGCGGGGGGCAGCGGCAGGATCATTAGCGAGACGATCGCGATCAGCAGGACGGCGATGCCGGCCTCGCCGATGCCGGGCAGTTTCATGGTCTTGAACATGTCCACTACTCCGTGGTGGCGGTTTGAGGCGCGAGGCCGTCCACCCAGCGAAGAATCGCGGCGACGACTTCGAACAGTTCCTCGGGAATCGGCTGATTGAGCGGCACCTTGTGCAGCATGCGCGCGACGGGCGGGTTCGCGACGATGGGCACGCGCGCGTGCATCGCCTGCTGGCGCAGCCGCAGCGCCTGCTCGTCGAGGCCCTTGGCGAGGACGACGGGCAGCGGAAACTCCGCCGGGTCGTAGCGCAGCGCGACCGCGTAGTGAACCGGGTTGACCACGACGACGTTCGCGCGCGCGACGCCGCCTTTCGGACCTTCCTGCGATATCTCCCTGGCCATGCGCTTGCGCTCGCCCTTGAGTTCGGGGTTGCCTTCGCTCTCCTTGTGCTCGCGCTTCACCTCGTCTTTCGACATCCGGTTCTTGCGGATGAAGAGCCACTTCTGCAGCTTGTAGTCGAACGCGCCGATGACGACGAACACGCCGAGCGCGACCACGACCACATGCATGAGCACGGACCACAGCACGCCGATCAACTGCGGTAGCGACTGATCGAGCGCGCTCGCCACCACGGGCATCGCGCTTTTGATCGTCTGCCACATGACGGCGACGAGAATCGCGGCCTTGCCGACCATCTTCGCGAGGTCGATCGCCGAGTTCATCGAGAAGATGCGCTGAAAGCCGGACCCGGGGCTGACCGACGCAAGCTTCGGCATGACGGCTTTCAGCGAAATCTTGAGTCCCGTCTGGGGGGCGAGCGCGATGATGGCGGCGACGAGCGCAACGGCCGCGATCCCGCACAGCAGGCCGAGCGTCTGCAGGCCGATATGAACGAGGATGGTCCAGAGGTCCTGCAACTCGCGCTCGCCGTGGGTGAAATCGACCGCCTCCTTGACGATCGCGCGCAGCGTATCGGCCAGATAGTGCTGGCCCGCCGTCAGCACGAGCACGATCGAGCCGAGCGACGCGACTTCGACCAGGTCGGAACTCTTCGCGACCTGGCCTTCCTCGCGGACTTTGTCCAGCTTCTTGTCTGTGGGCTCTTCGGTTTTCTCGTCGCTCATGACCGCTGTCCTTCGCTTGTCGCAGGCGCGCACCCGGGATGGGGCTGCCCCGATGCAACGTTAGCGGCGCCGCGCTATCCGGCGCGACGGCGATGCGAAGCAAGGGCAGGGGCTGCGAAGCGAGGCGGCGCGACGGCGCGTCGCCCGGGCGCAGGCCACGTGAGCAAGGCGACCCGCGCGGCGGCGGGCACGCGCTAAGACGTCCGCGAAAAGCGGCACGGACCGCCGCCCGTCGCACGCGGCGCTTCGCAATTCGTTGTGCGACTTCGTGCGCGGCACGTGGCGCGCCGATCGTGTTGCGTAACTTAGCGTCAACGGAAGGCCACGCCTCATCGGGTGCGGCCCATCGGATCGAATCTGATTTCGTTGGGGGAAAGGATGGACGTTCTGAAGGATCGGCCGCAGTGCCCATCGGGAGTCGTCGGCGCGATCGTCGACCTGGTCAGGGTGGCATTGGCCCGCGCAGGCACGCCGGCGCAAGTCGACATCGACGATCTCGAGCACCTCGTCGACGTGCTGCATCTGCTGCGCCCGGATTCCGCCGAATTCGCGTTTTTCGACGGCTGGCTGCATATGGTGCGCGAGGAATGGAGCGACGCCGAACGGCTCTTTCGCGATCTGGTCGAGCGCTCGGTCTGCCTGCCGGCCAGCAAGGGAATGTTGCTGCAGTGCCTGAAGGCCCGCCAGGAGTTCGGCTGGCAGGAGGAGGCTCGGCACCTGCTGGAGGAGGGCGGCAACGAAGAGGTTGAACGGCTCGCGAAGGTTCTGCTTGCGAGCGAGGAGCTGAAGCAGGCGGTCGCGACCGCGAAGCGCACGGGCCGCTTCGTTGCGCCGGATTCCGCGCTCGCGTTCGAGAACGGAGCGCACGCCGAAGACGGCGAAGCGGTCGCGACGCCGTCGTCCTCATCCAGCGACATGCTGCTGACGATGCAGTACATGCGCGTCTGAGCCTGTTGCCCCTACCAGGAGAAACGAAATGAGCATCACGACTGCATCGCAACTCCAGTACGAACTGGCCCGCGTCACCGGCACGACGCCCGCGGCGCCGAATGCGGACGCGGTATCGCAGCCGCTCGTCGACAAATTCCAGGCGATGATGGCTTCGGCGCCCCAGCATGCGGCAGCCGTCCACCCGACCGAGCGCGCGGACCTCGTGACGAAAGCAGTCGAGGAGCAGGCGGACTATTACCGGCAAGTGCCGAACGACGTGCTCTACATGACTCAGCACATGAGCGCGCTGTCGATGGAGCGCCTTGCCGCCGCCGACATGACCATCCAGCTCGAGATCGCCAGCCTGAACGCCGATCTGCAGGTGAAGATGGCGACCGTGCAGTCGTCGAAGGACGCCGTGCAGACGCTCATGAAGAACCAATGACTTGACTCCCCGTCCTGAAGGACAGGGCTTCTCGGAGCAACTGATGAAACCGAACCTCATGCCTTCGAGGCTGCACTCCGCATGGCGGCTCGTCGCGGTGGCGGCGCTCGTGCTGTCGCTTGCGGCCTGCAAGCAGGAACTCTACGGGCAATTGACCGAAAGCGACTGCAACGAAATGGCGGCCGCGCTGCTGATGTCCGGCGTCGACGCGCAAAAGAGCACGCCCGATGGCGGCAAGACCTGGTCGGTCAGCGTCGACGAAAAGCAGATCGTGCATGCGGTGGAAGTGCTGCGCGCACGCGGCCTGCCGCGCAAGAAATTCGACGACCTCGGCTCGCTGTTCAAGAAGGACGGGCTCGTTTCCACGCCGACCGAGGAGCGCGTGCGCTTCATTTACGGTTTGTCGCAGGAACTCGACGACACGTTGTCGAAGATCGACGGCGTGGTCGTGGCGCGCGTGCAGATCGTGCTGCCGAACAACGACCCGCTCGCACAGTCGGTCAAGCCGTCGTCCGCATCGGTTTTCATCAAGTACCGGCCCGACGCGAATCTCGAGCGGATGACGCCGGCGATCAAGAACCTGGTCGTGCACAGCATAGAGGGGCTGACCTACGATCAGGTCAGCGTGACCAGCGTACCGGCCGATGCGCTCGATCCGCCCGCCCACCCGCACCGCCAGGACGGCTGGGTCGTCTATGCGGGCGGCGCGCTCGGCTTGCTGCTGTTGACGATCGCCGGTGGCTTCGCGCTGTTGCGCGGCAACCTGCTCAAGGGCGGCGGCGGACTTGCGGGCCTGCTCGCGCGCCGGACGGGGCGTGCAGCGAAAGCGCCGGCATGACCGTCGATCCGAACGATCGCGTGGCCGGCATGGCAAGCATGGGTGAGCCCATGATGAGCGCATACGACGCAGCCGATGCATACGATGCAGCTGCCGACAGCGTTGCCGCCCCGCACGGCGAGACGCCGGCGGCCGTGGCGGCGAGACTGGCCGCCTACCATCGGCGCCGGCGTACGCTGTTCGACTGGATGCATCCGGCGTGGCTTGCACGCGTGCCCGGTGCGGACCGAATCGGCGCATGCAGCCCCGCGCAGGCCGAGGCGCTTGCCGATGCGCTGCTCGACGAATGGGGCATGCCGGTGCCGCCGCTTGCCGCGTTCAACGCGCCGGAAACGGCGCTTGCGTTGCTGCCGGCGCACGATTGTCTGACCGTATTTCGCTTGCGCGCGCTCGTGGAGCAGGCGGAGCCGTTGCGCGCGTGGATCGACCGGCCGCGTCGCGAGAAGTTGACGGGCTGGATCGGGGCGCGCGGCGTCAATCTGCTCTTCGCGCGCGGGCGCGAGCTTGCCGGCGATGCGGTCTCGCTCGCCGCGCGCGCGCACCACGCGGCAGCGGTCATGCAAGTGCCGCTCGACGCCGCCGATGGCGATGACCTCGCGTGGCTCGGCTTTCGGCTGTTCGCGCGCGACCGCCGATGGGCGCCGGGCGGCCCGCTCGCGATCATGCGGTTGGCCATGCCGGCGCGCGACGACGGGGGGCCGTTGCCGTTCCCTTCGTTGCCGCCGTCGCTACCGTCTCCGGAAGGCTCGAGCCCGAGCCTTTCGATCGTCTCGCAACTGCCCGACTTGTTTCCGGAGGGGTCATGGTGATCTGGTTACGCAATCCGCAGGCCGAAGGCACGGACCTCGGGGTGGGCGTCGAAGGCGACGTCCTGCGTCATGAACGCGTCGCGGCGATCGTCGAGATCGATGCGGCGTACGCCGAGATGCGCCGGCAATGCGACGAGGCGCTGGACGCGGCGCGCGCCCAGGCCCGCATGCTGCTCGACGAAGCCCGCACCCGCGCGGACGAGCTCGTCGAGCGCGCCATGCGCGAGTTCGCGCAAGCGGCCGAGCGCGGCTACGACGACGGTTTGCGGCGGGGGCTGACCGATTGGCACGAACGCGCGGCGGCCGCGCATGCCGAAGCCTGCCGGCTCGCGCCCGGGCAGCATGACCGGCTGGCCGGGCTGGTGACGCTGGCGGTCGAGCAGATCGTCGCGTCAGTGGAGCCCGAAGCGCTTTTCGCCCGCGCGGCCGCAACGGTCGAGCGGATCGTCGCCGACGGCAGCCCCGTTCATCTGCGTGTTCATCCGTCGGATCTGGCCGCGGCGAGCGCGGCCTTCGACGAAGCGGCCGCGGCGTGGCGCGAGGCCGGGCGTTCCGTGCGGCTGTGCGTGGCGGCCGACGCGACGCTTGCGCCCGGCGCATGCGTCGCCGAAACCGACCTGGGCGCGATCGACGCGAGCTTGTCGTTGCACTTGGCGGCGATGCGCGATGCCTTGGCGCGCGCGGTGCGAAGCGTGACGGAGGGCCCATCGCGCGACGCGCCGGATGCGCGGCCCGGGGATGACGCGCAAGCCGTCGACGTGCAGACCGGTTTCGCGGGCAACGACGAGGTGCCGATCGGCGAGTACGCCGTCGGAGCCGGCGAGGGCCTGGCGGACCCGGATGCGCGCGCGGACGACGGCGACATCAGCGACATCAGCAACATCGGCGACATCGGCGACATCGGCGACATCGGCGACATCGGCGACATCGGCGACATCGGCGACGAAGAAGGTTGGCAAGACGAGGCCGCGGCCGTGCAAACGGCGGGCGACCTGCGCGACGAGGGGTGGACCGATGCCGCGTATGCCGACGCCGACGCGATGTCCATCTGAACCGATCTTCGAGCGGCACGTGGAAGAAGACACGACAACGAAAGGAGCGCCATGATCGACAGCGCGGACGGTTTCGAAACCGACGAAGCGAGCGGGGTGCCCATCGCGCAGCTACGGGACGTACGCGGCTTCTCGGCGCTGATGGATGCGATGGAGCGCGAACTGCGCGCCCGCCCACAACCCGCCGCATGCGGCAAGGTCCAGGAAGTGATCGGCACGCTCGTACGCGTATCGGGGCTCGATGCGACGCTCGGCGAGCTATGCGAGCTGCGCTCGCCCGAAGGCGCGTTGCTGCAGCGTGCCGAGGTGGTCGGCTTCTCGCGCGACGTCGCGCTGCTCTCGCCGTTCGGCCGGCTCGGCAGCGTGTCGCGGGCGACACGCGTGGTGGGACTCCGGCGTCCGCTTTCGCTGCGCATCGGCCCCCGCCTGCTCGGCCGCGTGATCGACAGCCTGGGCGAGCCGATCGACGGCAAGGGGCCGCTCGAATGCGACGAGTGGCAGCCCGTCATCGCCGATCCACCCGATCCGATGTCGCGGCCCGTCGTCGATACCCCGATGCCGACGGGCGTGCGCGTCGTCGACGGCATGATGACGCTGGCCGAGGGCCAGCGCATGGGCATCTTCGCGCCGGCCGGCGTCGGCAAGAGTACGTTGATGGGCATGTTCGCACGCGGGGCGCGCTGCGACGTCAACGTGATCGCGTTGATCGGGGAGCGCGGCCGCGAAGTGCGCGAATTCTGCGAGCACATTCTCGGGCCCGAGGGAATGGCCCGCTCGGTCGTCGTCTGCGCGACATCGGACCGCTCGTCGATCGAGCGCGCGAAGGCCGCTTATGCGGCAACGGCGGTGGCCGAATACTTCCGCGACCGCGGCATGCGTGTGCTGCTGATGATGGATTCGCTGACGCGCTTTGCGCGTGCGCAGCGCGAAATCGGCCTGGCGATGGGCGAGCCGCCGACGCGGCGCGGCTTTCCACCGTCGATCTTCGCGGAGCTGCCGCGGCTGCTGGAGCGCGCGGGCCGCTCGGAGCATGGTTCGATCACCGCCCTTTATACCGTGCTGGCCGAGGACGAATCGGGCGGCGACCCGATCGCCGAGGAAGTACGGGGCATTCTCGACGGCCACATGATTCTTTCGCGCGAGATTGCGGCACAGAACCGCTATCCGGCGATCGACGTGCTCGGCAGTCTTTCTCGCGTGATGACGCAGGTGGTGCCGCGCGAGCACGTGGCGGCGGCGGGGCACGTGCGCCGGTTGATGGCCAAGCACAAGGAGGTCGAATTGCTGCTGCAGGTGGGCGAGTATCAGAGCGGCACCGATGCGCTTGCCGACGAAGCCATCGCGAAGATCGACGCGATTCGGGATTTCCTCGGCCAACCGACCGATCTGCTCGTCGACCCGAACGACACGCTCGCGGCCCTCGGCGAGATCGTGCAGTCCTGATGCCGGAGGCAAGCGATGAAAGACCGCCGCGTTGCCGCGTTCGAGCGCGTGCTCTCGCGCCGCCGCCAGCTCGATCGCAAGCTCAATGCGGCGCTCGGCGGCTTGCGCGGCGAGCTGCAGGCGCTCATCGACGCGTTGGAGGAAAGCCGCGCGGCGGTGCGCGCGCATGCGGCCGGGCTCGCCGCGCACGACGGCAAGATCGACGCGATGCTGGGCAGCGTTTCCTTCCGGGCGGACGCGTATCTGAAGCTGCGCGAATTCCGCTCGCACGCGGCCGAGCAGCACGCGATGCTCGAGGCCCGGGCGGCGCAGGCCGGGCAGGCGCTGGCGGCGAAGGAGGCGCAGATCGGTGCGCTGCGCACGGAGATCCTGCGCAACCGTGCCCGCATCGACATCTACGAGAAGCGGCGCGACACGCTCGTCAAGGCGATCGAGCTCGCGATCGAGGACGCGCAGGACGAGGAAACATCGGAGAGCCGCCGGCCCAGCCCGGCGTTTTGAAGCGGCGAGCGCGCCCGCAAGCCGCGCATCCATTGAACGACAGGCGACTGAAATGAGCGAGATTACCTTCGCATCGATCGAATCGAGCCATCAACTGGTCAGGTTTCTGATCGTGCTGGGCCTTTGCAGCGAACGATTGATGGTCCTGATGATGATTTTTCCGCCGACGTCCGACAACGTCGTGCAAGGCCGCGTGCGCACCGCGCTGGCGCTGCTGTGGGGCAGCTTCATCGCCTACGGGCAACGCGGCCTGCTCGAGCAAGGGGATGCGACGATGCTCGTGGGCATCGGGTTGAAGGAGGCGCTGATCGGCGTCGGCCTGGGCTTCGCGGCGTCGACGGTGTTCTGGGCCGCCGAGAGCGTCGGCACGTACGTCGACGATCTGACCGGTTTCAATCAACTGCAGATGCAGAACCCGAGCCAGGGGCAGCAGACGTCGCTGACTTCCACGCTCCTGAGCCAGTTCGCGATCGCGGCGTTCTGGTGTCTGGGCGGCATGACGTTCCTCCTCGGCGCGATCTACGAATCGTATACCTGGTGGCCGCTGGCGAACCTCATGCCGGCCGGGGGATCGGTACTCGAATCGTTCGTGCTGCTGAAGACCGACTCGCTGATGGAAACGGTGGCGAAGCTGGCCACGCCGATGATGCTGATGCTGCTGCTGATCGATATCGGCTTCGGCTTTACCGGGAAGGTGTCGCAAAAGCTCGATCTGCCGTCGCTGGCGCAGCCCGTGAAAGGCGCGCTCACGATCCTGATGCTCGCGCTGATGGCGGCGATTTTCATCGATCAGGTACGCGATCAGCTGTCGCTCGTGGGCATCGCGGCCGAGGCGAGGGCGCTCGCGGGCGGCAAGTGAAACGCGCCGAATGCGCGAGCGAGCGCAAGTATGCGTTCGACGATGGCGATTGACGGAAAAAGCCGGGAGAAGAACATGATCGAGACGTTGAGCGACAACGCGATCGTTACGGGGATGATGGACGTGCTGTGGGCCGGTGCGGCGCTGGATACGTTTTCGGACGTTCAGGACCTGCTCGATGCGATGGCGGTGCTGCGTCCCGGGAACGGCGAAATGCGCGAGGTGCTGGCCTGGTGGCATGTGCGGGCACGCGCGTGGGGCGAGGCGCTGAGCGAATTGCGCCGGGTCGAGCGCGATGGCGCGCTGTCGTCGCGCGGCATCGCGCTCGCGGCCGTATGTCTTTACGCGCTTGGCGATGCATCGTGGCGTACCTATGCCTACGCGGCGGCGTACCGATCCGACGACCCGATGGCGACGCGCACCGCCCAGGCGCTGCTATCCGCGCCCGCGATCGGGCGCGGATAGCCGCCCGCAAGCTCCCATCGCCGTGTTCGGCCGCCTTCCCGCCGAAAGAACGGGAGAACGCGCAACATCGCCGCCGCTCATATCACGCGGATTCACCCGCCCCCGCTGGATCGTAGAACAGCGCAAACAATTCCGACTGCGACCCGACACCGAGCTTTGCATAGATGTGCTTCTTGTGTGCGCGCACGGTCTCGAACGAGATCGACAGTTTCTCCCCGATCGCCCGCGTGGAGAAGCCGCTCAACGACAGCATCGCCACTTCGGTTTCACGCGTCGTCAATGCGCCGCGTCCGCTCTTTCCGGTCAGCATGCCGAAGCGCGCGTGCGGATCGGGCGCTTCTGGTTGCCTCGCGCGCGGCGTTTCGTTCACGACGAACGTTTCGAAGCGCAGGCGCTGCTGCATCAACGACAGCACCCAGGGTGTGTAAAGCGTAAGCAATGCGATCTCGCGCTCGTCGTATTTGCTCGTCTTGCCGAGCGAGAAGCCCAGCGTGTGATCGCGATCGATCACGACGTTGAAATGCACTTCGTCGCCGACGATGTTCTTCTTGAAGTACCGCTGGTAATACTCGGTCATCCGGAAGTTGTCCGGCGCGACGTCGGCGAGCGTGTAGAAGCCCGACGCCTGCGTTTCGAACGCGGCGAGATAGAACGGATCGAGCTGGTAGAGCGCGGCCAGATAGTCCTGGAACATCAGGTCGATCTTGCCGTCCGGCATCGCCTGTTCGGCAAGCACCAGCGGCGCCGCATCGCGCGCGAAGCGCAGCGCGACCCAGTTGTCGAAATCGAGATGCCGCTCGAGTACGCGCGTGAGACGCGCCCAGAAATGCGGGCCGTCGAGGGCGTCGATGGCCGAGCCAATCTCCCGATGAAAAGCGAGATCTCGCCATTCGAGGTCCATCGTGTGCTCCGGTGAGGGTAACCCTGGCGGGGAATTTCAGGTCAAAAATAATAACCCGATAATCGGCCTCGATTCGACGGGCGGCGGGCCGTTCGCCGCTTCGCTCGACGCGCGTCGCATGACTCGTGCAACGCATACGACATGCCACTGAAAGGCAATTGGAAGGAGAGGGCTTCATGCAGGTAGAACTCGCGCAACTGTCGCTCGTCGACGGAGACGTCGTGCACAACACGCGCAAGGTGATCGACACGATCGAGCGCGCCGACGTGGTCGGCGGCACGAAACTGATCGTGTTCCCCGAAACGACGCTGTCGGGTTTCCCGACGCGGGAGAACGTCGCCGACGTCGCCGAGACGCTCGACGGCCCGCGGCTGGTGGCGGTACGCGATGCGGCACGTCGCAAGGGCGTTGCCGTCGCGGTGGGCCTCGCGGAGCGCGACGGCGAACGGTTCTACAACACGACGGTACTCGTCGACGAGCGGGGCGACATCGTCCTGCGCTATCGCAAGACCCATCTGTGGGCGTCGGATGTCGGCGTATTCACGCCGGGCGACCGCTTCGCGACCTGCGTCTGGAACGACCTGACGGTCGGCCTGCTGATCTGCTACGACATCGAATTCCCCGAGACGGCGCGCGCGGTCGCCGCGCTCGACGCCGATCTGCTGATCGTCACCAACGGCAACATGGACCCGTTCGGGCCCGTCCATCACCGCGCGATCGCGGCACGTGCGATGGAGAACCAGATGTTCGCGGTGATGGTGAATCGCTGCGGGCCCGGCGACGACGATCTGACGTTCGCCGGCCTGTCCACGCTGGTCGATCCGTTTGGCGAGAGCACGATCGAACTCGGCCGGGACGAAGCCGTCGCACCGGCGAGCCTCGATCCGACTCGCCTCGAAGCAAGTCGCGAGCATTACAGCTATCTGCACGACGCACGCGTGGCGCTCGGTCTGTCGCCTGTCGAACAGGTTGACGGGAGTCGCGTGCTCACGATCGACGCGGGCCGTCACCGCACCGAGTAGCCCGAATCCCCGGTCCATCCGATGCATGGAGCAGGGCGCGATGCCCGCACATGCCCGGTCGTCCCATTGACATGCCGGAAATGCCTGCCGCACGGCACCCAGGCACTCGCATCGGCCCCAGAGGGGCCCAGGAGATCACATGCAAGCGTCGTCATCCAGTGAACCCGTCCGCCTGAAGCGCACGCTCGGCCTGCCGTCCGTGCTGCTGTTCGGTCTCGCCTATATGGCGCCGCTGATCGTCTACGGTACCTACGGCGTGCTCGCCAAGGCCAGCGACGATACGGCCGCGCTCGCCTATCTGCTCGCGCTGATCGCCATCGCATTCACCGCGCTCAGCTACGGCAAGCTCGCGCGGCTCTATCCGGCCGCCGGCTCGGCCTACACGTACACGCGCAGGACGTTCAACCCGCACCTGGGCTTCATGATCGGCTGGGCGACGCTGCTCGATTATTTCTTCCTGCCGATGGTGATCTGGCTGATCGGTGCGGCGTACCTGAACGCGGCATTTCCGCACGTGCCGACCTGGATCTGGATCGTCGCGTTCATCGTGCTGACGAGCGGATTGAACATCGTCGGCATCGAACTGGCCGCGCGCTTCAATATCGTGCTGATGGTCGTGCAACTGGCGATCGTCGCGATGTTCGTCGTGCTGTGCTGGCACTATGCGTCGGCTGCGGCGGGCCCGGGCGGCATCGCGATGGCGGAGCCGTTCTTCAGGCCGCACGTGCCGTTCGGCGCGACGATGGCAGGCGCCGCGATCGCCGCGTATTCGTATCTCGGCTTCGACGCCGTCTCGACGTTGACCGAGGAAACGATCGATCCGAAAAAGAACATGCCGCGTGCGATCCTGCTGATTGCGCTGATCGGCGGCGCGATTTTCGTGATCGCGGCGTATACGATGCAGCTCGCGCATCCCGGCGTCGAATTCAAGGATACGGATTCGGCCGCGTTCGAAGTCGCGAAGATGATCGGCGGCGACCTGTTCGTCACCGTGTTCCTCGCGGGCCTGATCCTCGCGCAGTTCGCATCGGGCATCTCCGCGCAAGCGAGCGTCGGGCGGCTGCTGTATGCGATGGGCCGCGACGAAATCCTGCCGAAGCGCATCTTCGGGTTCATTCATCCGCGCTTCAGGACGCCCGCGATCAATATCGCCCTCGCCGGCGTCGTCGGATTGATCGCGCTGAAGCTGGATGTCGCCACGTCGACGTCGTTCATCAACTTCGGCGCGTTCCTCGCCTTTACTGCCGTCAATCTTTGCGTGATCCGGCTGTATCTGTCGGACCATCACGGTGAGCGCAGGATCGGGGTATTCGGCGGCCTCGTGTTTCCGTTGATCGGCGCGGTGTCCGATATCTGGCTGCTCGTGAGCCTCGAGAAGACGGCGCTCGTGCTCGGCGTCGCATGGTTCGTGCTCGGGCTCGTGTATCTGTGCTGGATGACGCGGCTGTTTCGCCAGGCGCCGCCGGAAGTGGCGATTTGAACGACCGATCAGTGACGACGTGATCCGGAAGCTGGACGGGCGCACCCAATAACCTGCGGCAGGTTGCGCGACCCGGCCGCACGTGGCGGCCGCGGCCGCCGAAACTTGATCGGGAAAAGCACCAGAAGCTTGCGGAATTTCTTCCGGTTATAGTGGAATCGCTGAAGGTAGACGCGGCGCTGATTGCCGATACCGTTCAGGTAACGACCGTAGACGGGTGCTGTATGAAAAACATAATCGACAAGACCGCCGGACCGATCTGGGGCGTGGCAGCAGGATTGCTTCTTGCTGGTGCGGGATTGAGCTTGGGTATTTTCCCGGCGGCGCTGCGCAGCTCGGGCAGCGCAAACGACTTCATGGCGTCCGGCGTCGCGATGCTGGGCATCTTCCTCGTCGTCTATTCCACGCACGAACTGCGAAGAAAGCGCTCGCACTGAGCGTTCGCGCCCCGCTGATCGCGACACGCGACTCGAGCCGGCCGACGGCGCCGGGCGGGCGCTACGCGTTGCGGATTTCGTGGTTGTAGACGAGTTCGACGATTCGCTTCGTCGGAATACTCGCGCGCAGACGGTCGACGCTGTCGATCGGAAACCACTTGCATTTCTCGATCTCGTTGCTCGCTTGCGGCGTCTGGTCCGGCCCGACTTCCGCGAAGAACACGTGATGGATCTTCGCGAGTCCGGTGAACTGCATCGAGTACACCAGATCCTGGCCGGTCATGCCGGTTTCCTCGCCCAATTCGCGATGCGCGGCTTCGAGCGGGGTTTCCCCGCGCTTGATCGTGCCGCCGGGAAGGGCCCAGCGCGACGCCGCGCGCGTGACGAGCAACACGCGCGCATCGCGATAGCAGACGACGGTCGCGCGTTCCTTGATCGGAACGGCAGTCGTTTCGGGGGTTTGGTCGGGCGCGAGGGTTTGGGGCATGCGGTGATTCTAACCAGCCGAAATCGATCGGCCAAGGCGCCCTGACCGGGTTTGACGATTGATTGCCGTTACTGCCTTTCCGGCAGGAACCAGTTCATCACGAGCGCGCAGATGCCGCCCGTCGCCACGCCCGATTCCAGCACGTTCTTCAGCGCATGCGGCAGGTTGTTCAGAATGTCCGGCACCTGCGACACGCCGAGGCCGAGCGCGAGCGACACCGCGATGATCAGCAGCGCGCGGCGATCGAGGTGCACGCCCGCGAGGATGTTGATGCCCGACGCGGCCACGGCGCCGAACATCACCATCGCCGCACCGCCGAGCACGGGCTCGGGCACGGCCTGCAGCACGCCGGCGACGACCGGGAACAGGCCGAGCACGACGAGCATCGCCGCGATCCAGATGCCGACGTGACGGCTCGCGACGCCGGTGATCTGGATCACGCCGTTGTTCTGCGCGAATACCGAGCTCGGGAACGTGTTGAACACGCCGGCCAGCAGCGAGTTCGCACCGTTGACGAGCACGCCGCCCTTGATCCGCTGCATCCACACCGGCCCTTCGACCGGCTCGTTCGAGATCTTGCTGGTGGCCGTCACGTCGCCGATCGCCTCGAGCGACGTGACGAGGTAGATGATCAGCATCGGCACGAACAGCGCCCACGAGAAGCCGATGCCGAAATGCAGCGGCGTCGGCACCTGGAACAGCGCGGCCTGGTGCATGCCGGTGAAGTCGAGGCGGCCGAGGAACGCGGCCGCGAGGTAGCCGATCGCGAGCGCGATGACGAGCGCGGTGCTGCGCACCCAGACGACCGGCACGCGGTTCAGCAGGATGATCGTGCCGAGCACGAGGCCCGACAGCGTCAGGTTCTCGGCGCTCGCAAAGGTGCCCTTGGCCATCGCGCCGTAGCCGCCGCCCATGCTGATCAGGCCGACCTTGATCAGCGTGAGGCCGATCAGCAGCACGACGATACCGGTGACGAGCGGCGTGATCAGGCGCTTCACGAACGGCAGGATGCGCGACACGCCCATCTCGATGAACGACCCGGCGATCACGACGCCGAAGATCGCGGCCATCACGGTCTCGACCGGCGTGCCCTGCTTGACCATCAGGCTGCCGCCGGCGATCAGCGGGCCGACGAAGTTGAAGCTGGTGCCCTGGACGATCAGCAGGCCGGCGCCGAGCGGGCCGAAGCGCTTGCACTGGACGAAGGTCGCGATGCCGGAAATCACCAGCGACATCGACACGATCAGGGTCGTATCGCGGCTGGACACGCCGAGCGCCTGGCAGATCAGCAGGCCGGGCGTGACGATCGGCACGATGATCGCCAGCAGGTGCTGCAGCGCGGCGACGAACGCGACCATCGGCGCCGGCCGGTCGTTCGGGCCGTAGACGAGGTCGCGGGCCGCGTCTGCGGCGTCGGCGCCGTGGGAGGCGGATGGGGCGGAGGAGGCGGGTTGCATGGCGAGCGGGCGGGCAAGGTGGAAAGTGCGGCATTTTAGCCGAAGGGGCTGGCGGCGCCGCCCGGCCGGGCCGCGGTAGTGGGGCGTCGGCGGTGCGTTGCCGGCCGCGCGGCTGGCCGGCAAGCACGCCCGCAAACCGACGTCAGCCGGCCGCGCGGGCTCCCTTGCCGCGCGCCGTCGTGCGTGGCGGACGGGAATCCGGATACGCGCGCTGGCACACGGCGATGACCGTGTCGCGCAGACGGCGATGGACGGGGTCGCCGTGCATGCGCGGATGCCACAGCGCCGACACGAGGATCGCCGGCAGGCGGACCGGGACCTCGAAGCTGCGCAACCCGAGCGCTTCGATGAGCCCGGGCGAGCACGCGTTGCCGAGGCTCGAGCGCGGCACCAGCGCGATCAGGTCGGTGCTGGCCGCGACACGCATCGCGTCGGGGTAGCCCGGCACGACGACGTGCACCGCAGGGTCCGGGCCGGCATGGCTGGTCGAGTCGTCGGCCGGCCCGCCGAAATCGCCGAGTTGGGCCGCCATCACGTGGCGGCAGGCGGCATAGCGCGCGGCCGTGATCCGGGCTGACGCGAACAGCGGATGCCCGGCGCGCGCCACCGCGACGTGCCAGTCGTGAAAGAGCATGCGCGTATGCAGCTCGGGCGCGTCGTCGCCGCGCTTGCCGATCTCGAGGTCGACGGTGCCGTCGCGCAGCGCCTGCGGATCGCGGTCGCGCTTCGGGACGAAGCGGATCCGTACGTGCGGTGCGACGTCGGCCAGTGCGGCGACGACCGGGCCGGCCAGCATTTCCATGAACGATGCGGCCGCGCGAACGGTGAACGTAGCCGTGAGCGTTGCAAGATCGACGTCGGCCGTCGCCGGCCGGAGCACGGCGCGCGCGTCGCGCGCGACCGCATGGACACGGTCGCGCAGCGCGGCGGCATGAGGCGTCGGCACGAGCTTGCGCCCGGCGCGCACGAGCAATTGATCGCCGGTGGCGAGGCGCAGCCGCGTGAGCGTGCGGCTCATCGCGGACGTGCTCAGGCCCAGCCGGCGTGCGGCGCCGGTCACGCTGCTCTCCGACAGCAGCACGTCGAGCGCGGTGACGAGGTTCAGGTCGATGTCTTCCATGCGGACAGGATACGCCACTGGGAGGTTTGACATGGCGTTCGATGCAATGATGGGTTGCATCCGGTGCGTCTGGCGCCTGGTGTGGTGCGCGCCTATAGTGGGCGCATGACGAAACACGGCAAAGGCGAAAAACCATGCAATCGACTGAATCGAATCGACGAAATACCTCCGCGATCCTCCTCGTCGCGGCGTCGCGCGGCCTCGGACTGGCAATGGCGGAGGCATTCCTGAACAAGGGCTGGAACGTGACGGGCACCGTGCGCGAAGGATCGGGGCGCACCAAGCTGCACGACCTGGCCGACCGGTTCGACGGCCGGCTCGAGATCGGCACGCTCGACATCTGCGAGCCCGCGCAACTGGCCGCGCTGCGCGAGCGTCTGTCGGGCCGGCGCTTCGACATGCTGTTCGTGAATGCGGGCACGACCAACGATCCGAACGAAACGATCGGCGAAGTGACGACCGACGAATTCGTGCGCGTGATGATCACGAATGCACTGGCGCCGATGCGCGCGATCGAGACGCTGCAGGATCTCGTGACCGACGACGGGCTGATCGGCGCGATGTCGTCGGGGCAGGGCAGCGTCGCGAACAACGTCAGCGGGATGCGCGAGGTGTATCGCGGCAGCAAGGCCGCGCTGAACCAGTTCATGCGCAGCTTCGCGGCGCGTCAGGCCGATACGCGCCGCGCGCTGGCGCTGATGGCGCCCGGCTGGGTCCGTACCGAACTCGGCGGGCCCGACGCGCGCCTGACCATCGACGAGAGCGTGCCGAGCCTCGTCGACGTGCTGCTGGCGAAGCGGGCGCGGCCCGGGCTCGAGTATCTCGACTATCTGGGGCGGACGGTGCCGTGGTAGCCGGGGCGGCGGCGCAAGCGCGCGGCGGCCGGCCAGGTTCCGGCTCGCCGTGAACGTGCGGCGCGATTCGGCCTGCCGTTGGCGGCCCGGTCGCGGCACAGCGCAGGCCGTGCCGATTCAATACAATGCGACGACGCGTCAGCGATACGGTGCCGCCTCATCGCGTTTGAATTCATCCGGTTCGTGGCGGATGGGGGGGGCGCTCCCGTCGCGACGGGCTTGTGTCCAACATGGAGCGCAGCATGAACGAACCCTATCTGCAGGTCATCGCGCATTTCTTCGCGAAACCCGGCAACGGCGACCGCGTGGTCGAGCTGCTGGCCGAACTCGCGCCGGCCACGCGCACCGAGCCGAAAAACCTCGACTACGCGTACTTCCGGTCCCCGGAGAACCCCGACCACATCGTGATCCTCGAGCGTTACAGCGAGGCCGACGGCCTCGACGTGCATCGGGAAACGCCGCATTTCCAGCGGATCGGTGTCGGCGCGATCATGCCGTTGCTCGAGCGTCGCGACGTGATCCGCTACATGGTGCAGCCGGACACCGGCACGGCGACGCCCCCGGGAGGCGCCCGATGAACCCGTTTCAATTCCGCACCGTTCCGACGCAGATCGTCGAATTCGGCGCCGCGCGCCGGCTCGGCGCGCTGTTGCGCGAACGCTTTCCGGCGCTCGCGCGCCTGTGCGTCGTCACCGATGCGTTCCTGCACCGCAGCGGCGTGCTCGCGCCCGCGCTGGAAAGCCTCGCCGCGCACGGCTGGCAGGTCGCCGTGATCGACGACGTGATCGCCGATCCGCCCGAGCACGTGGTGCTCGAAGCAGCCGCGCGAGCCGTCGCGGCCGATGCCGAGATCGTGCTCGGTCTCGGCGGCGGCTCGTCGATGGACGTCGCGAAGCTGATCGCGGTGCTCGCGCCGGGCCAGCAGGCGCTGGCCGACATGTACGGCGTCGACAAGGTCGCGAGCGCGCGGCTGCCGCTCGTGCAGATGCCGACCACGGCCGGCACCGGCTCCGAGGTCACGGCCGTGTCGATCGTCACGGTCGGGGAGGCGCGCAAGATGGGCGTCGTGTCGCCGCACCTGTTCGCGGACGTCGCGATCCTCGACGCGGAACTCACGCTCGGCCTGCCGCGCGCGGCGACGGCCGCCACCGGCATCGACGCGATGGTGCATGCGATCGAGGCGTACACGTCCGCGCGGCTGAAGAATCCGGTATCCGACATGCTGGCGACGCACGCGCTGACGCTGCTGTCGCGCAACCTGCTGGCCGCATGCGACGACGGGCAGAACCGGCACGCGCGCGAAGCGATGCTGGTCGGCGCGATGTTCGCGGGGCAGGCGTTCGCGAATGCGCCGGTCGCGGCCGTGCACGCGCTGGCTTATCCGGTCGGCGGGATCTTCCACGTGCCGCACGGGTTGTCGAATGCGTTGGTGCTGCCGCACGTGCTGCGCTTCAATGCGCCGGCGGCCGCGCCGCTTTACGCGGAACTGGCGGCCATCGTCGCGCCGTCGGCCACGGGCAGCGACGAAGCGAAAACGCATGCGTTGATCGCCGAGATCGACCGGCTGATCGTCGCGACGGGCATACCGCGCACGCTGCGCGACGTCGGTATCGGCGAGGACGACTTGCCGAGGATGGCGTCGGACGCGATGTTGCAGACGCGTCTGCTCGTGAACAATCCGCGCGAGGTGACCGAGGCCGACGCGCTGGCGATCTACCGGCAGGCGTGGTGACGCGGCGGGCGCGATGCCGTCCGCCGGCCGGGTTCCGTTATTTCAGGTCGCGATCCTTGCAGGTCGGCTCGAATTCGCCGTCGAAGTACTGATACAGGTGCACGAGCAACGTGTTGGCGCCGACCTTGCGCCCGAGGTAATGCGTGCCTTCGACCGACGTGCAGGTCGAGAACGCGAGTTGCAAGCCGCCGTCGAGCACGGCTTCCGGGTGTGCGCCCTGACGCACGAAATGCGCGGTGCCGACGACGCCGAAGCCGCGCGTGTCCGCCGGCACCGACTTCGGCAGCGACAGGGCGTACGCGGCGATCGTGCGGTCGTCGTGCAGGCTGTCGAGAATCTGGTTGCCGGGCTTGCCGGCGCGGCCGGTGACCGTCGCGCAGCAGCGCGCGACGCCCTTGTCGTCGTCGGGCAGCACTTGCAGCGACGTACCTGCCGCGAGATGCGTATTCGGCGTGTAGTAGACGCCGTCGGCCACCACGCCGACCTGCTGCGCATGCGCGGCGATGGAGACGGCGAGCGCCGGGGCGATCAGGATAGAACGAAGCGGTCGGATGGGCATGATGGCGGCGATGATACACGCGGCGCGCAAGCGCCGCGCGGGCCGGGCACCGATCGCGATCAGGCCCGCGACGCGTCGGCGCCGGCCGCGACCACGTACGCCGACGCCTGTTTCGTGCCGTCCAACTTCGTCTGCAGGTACACGCCCTGGATTTCCGGCTCGAAGCCCGGCAACGCATTGATCCCGGCTTCGAGCGCGCGGAAGTAGTCGAGCGCCGGGCCGCCCCATGCTTCGCCGGGCACCACGCAGAAGATGCCGGGCGGATAGGGCAGCGCGCCTTCGGTCGCGATCCGGCCTTCGATGCGCTCGAGCGTGACGAGTTCGACGTTGTTGCGGATCAGCTCGGTATTCGCGGCCTGCGGCAGCATCGCCTGCTTCGGGAACTGCGCGCGCCGGAACATCTGTTTCTGCAGATGCTTCATGTCGTGGCTGCGGTAGAAATCGTGCATGCGCTGGCACAGCTGCCGCAGGCGCATCGTGCCGTACAGCTCCGGATACGCTTCGCACAGCGACGGAATCGCTTCGCGCAGCGGCGTGTCCTGGTCGAGATGGCGCTCGAACTGCGCGAGGTGCGCGACCAGATGCTGCAGCTTGCCGGCACTCTCCGACGGCGTGAGCAGGAACAGGATCGTATACAAGTCGGCTTTCTCGGGCACGACGCCGTGCTCGCGCAGGTAGCGCGCGAGGATCGGCGCCGGCGCGCCGAACGGCGCGTATTCGTGCGTGTCGCGATCGATGCCGGGCGTCGTCAGCAGCAGCTTGCACGGATCGACGAAATACTGGTCGTCCGCATAGCCTTCGAAGCCGTGCCACCTGTCGGCCGGATGGAAGCGGAAGAAGCGCAGGTCGTCGACGATCTGCTCGGTCGGGTAGTCGGCCCACGGGCGGCCGTCGATCTGCTGCGGAACGAACGGGCGAATCTGGCGGCAGGTTTTCAGCAGCAGCTTGCGCGCATCGACGCCGTGTGCGACGCAGTCGCGCCACAGGCGCCGGCCGGCCGGGCCCGCATGCATCTGCGCGTTGACGTCGAGCGCCGCGAACATCGGATAGAACGGGCTCGTCGACGCGTGGATCATGTACGCGTTGTTGAAGCGCCGGTGATCGCAGAAGCGCTTCTGCCCTTCGATGTGGCTGTCATTCTTGTGGATCTGCGAGGTCTGCGAGAAGCCGGCCTGCTGCTTGTGCACCGACTGCGTGACGAAGATGCCGGGATCGTCGGGCCCGAGCGTCAGCATCAGCGGCGAGCAGTCCTGCATCATCGGAATGAACTGCTCGTAGCCGACCCATGCCGAATCGAACAGGATGTAGTCGCACAGATGCCCGATCCGGTCGACGATTTCGCGCGCGTTGTAGATCGTGCCGTCGTAGGTGCCGAGCTGGATCACCGCGAGCCGGAACGGGCGCGGCAGGTCGGCGCGCTCGGGCGCGACGTCGCGGATCGCGTCGCGAATGCGCGCTTCGCCGAGCGCCGCGCTGTCGACGCCGCCGATGAGGCCCCACGCGTTGCGCGCGGTCTCGAGGTAGACCGGCCGCGCGCCGGACAGGACGAGCGCGCCGAGGTGCACCGACTTGTGGTTGTTGCGGTCGAACAGCACGAGATCGCCGGGCGCGAGCAGCGCGCTCGTGACGACCTTGTTCGACGTCGACGTGCCGTTCAGCACAAAATAAGTTTTATCCGCGTTGTAGATGCGCGCGGCGTTGCGCTGGGCTTCCAGCGCGGGCCCTTCGTGAATCAGCAGATCGCCGAGCCGGACGTCCGCGTTGCAGAGATCCGAGCGAAACAGCGTCTCGCCGAAGAAATCGAAGAACATCCGGCCGAGCGGATGGTTCGAGAAGAACTGGCCGCCCTGGTGGCCCGGGCAGTCGAATTCGACGTAGCCGCGCTGCACGTAGTCGCGCATGACCTTGAAGAACGGCGGCAGCAGGTTCTCGCTGTAGATGTCGGCGGCGGCGGAAATCTGCCGGCCGTGGTAGTGGCGGCCGCCGTGCCGGAGCGGGATCACGCCGCTCGCGCGCGGCAAGACCGATGGCGGCACTTCCTGGTCGGGCTCGACCGCGACGAAGAACGGAATCGCGAAACCGGTTCGCTCGACGGTTTTCAGCACCTTTTCCGCGGCCTCGATGCCGACGACGATGGCCGCGATGTTCGTGAAATCGGTCTGGAATACGTCGACCTGTTCGTGCGTGGTGAGAAAGGCGCCGATCAGCGCCGGCTCGACTGCGATTTTCAACAGGCTCACGCGAACTCTCCGGTAAATGACCTGAAACGGGAGCCGCATTCGCGCTGGTGCGTGATGTCGATACGACACGCGCTGCAGCCGATTGAAACGTTCCCGCGAATGCCGAACGCCGAATGCGGACTGCACCGAGAAGCATTGAGCAGCGCGGCACGGCCGTGATCGGACAGTGTCCGGCGCCGCCGATCGTAACAACAAAGGCACGTGAATTCAATCGACCGGAGTCGTCAATGTCATTGACGGCTGAGCCTGATCAATTGATCGGGAATTGGCGTGCTGCGGCGCATATAAAAATGATCCAATGATGAAATCCGATTGGAAAGGCGCCGATGATTTCGCCGAACCGTCGGCTTTTCATCGTAAGGCGTTCATGGCATAGTCGGCTCCGAACTGGATGGCGAATCAAGCCGGAATGGCGAGCGTCTCATGCCGCTGCCCGTGACCTGCCGTCCGCGTGCTCGTGAGACGAACGATACCAATCGAAGCAACGCAACAGCGAGGGCAACAACGTGAACACTTCCACTGGCGGCATGCGTCGTCTCGGCATGCGTGCGTTACTCGTCGACGACGAGATCGCGCAGGAAACGGCAACCGGGCGTGCGGTGCGCACGCTGAGCGCGGAGCTCGCGCAACGCGGTATCGACGTGTTGACGGCGACGTCCTCCGACGATGCCATCGTGCTGATCCGCTCCGATCCGTCGATCCAGTGCGTGCTGCTCGACTGGGATCTCGGCGTGGACGGCCACGGGCCGTCCGAGGCCGTGGTCGATGCGATCCGGCATCGCAATGCCAACGTGCCGATCTTCCTGCTGGCCGACCGCAGCGTCGCGTCGACGGTGCCGGCCGCGGTGATGGGCAAGGTCGACGATTTCGTGTGGCTGCTCGAGGATACGGCAGACTTCATCGGCGGGCGCATCCACGCGGCGATCGAACGCTATCGCTCGACCGTGCTGCCGCCGATGTTCGGCGCGCTCGCGAAGTTCTCGCGCGTCTACGAATACTCGTGGCATACGCCGGGCCACACGGGCGGCACCGGCTTCCTGAAATCGCCGGTCGGCCGCGCGTTCTTCGAATACTTCGGCGAATCGCTGTTCCGCTCGGACCTGTCGATCTCGGTGGGCGAACTCGGCTCGCTGCTCGATCACTCGGGCCCGATCGGCGAAAGCGAACGCTATGCGGCGCGCGTGTTCGGCGCGCATCGCACGTATCACGTGACGAACGGCTCGTCGACGTCGAACCGCATCATCCTGATGGCGAGCGTGAGCCGCGACCAGATCGCGCTGTGCGACCGCAACTGCCACAAGTCGGCCGAGCATGCGATGACGATGTCGGGCGCGATTCCGACCTACCTCGTGCCGACGCGCAACCGCTACGGGATCATCGGGCCGATCGCATCGGAGCGCCTCACGCAAGCGGCGATCCGCGAGGCGATCGCGTCGAACCCGCTCGCGGCGGGGCTCGCCGACCGCCAGCCGAAGCATGCGATCGTCACGAACTCGACGTACGACGGCCTCTGCTACAACGTGACGCGCGTCGAGGAACTGCTCGGCGCGAGCGTCGACCGGCTGCACTTCGACGAAGCGTGGTACGGCTACGCGCGTTTCAATCCGATCTACCGCGACCGCCATGCGATGCACGGCGACCCGCGCGACCACCACAAGGACCGGCCGACGGTATTCGCGACGCAGTCGACGCACAAGCTGCTGACCGCGTTGTCGCAGGCGTCGTACATCCACGTGCGCGACGGCCGCAGCCCGATTCCGCATGGTCAGTTTAACGAAACGTTCATGATGCACGCGTCGACGTCGCCGAACTACGCGATCATCGCGTCGAACGACGTCGCGGCCGCGATGATGGACGGCCCCGGCGGCGCCGCGCTGACGCGCGAATCGATCGAGGAGGCCGTCGCGTTCCGGCAGATGATCGCGCGGATGAACGGCGAATTCGGCGCGAAGGGCGACTGGTTCTTCGAATGCTGGCAGCCCGACACCGTGCTCGAGGCGCGCACGGGCCGCACGCTGCCGTTCCACGAAGCGCCGCCCGAGCTGCTCGCGACCGACCCGGCGTGCTGGGTGCTGCGCCCCGGCGCGCAATGGCACGGCTTCGGCAATATCGAGGACGGCTACTGCATGCTCGACCCGATCAAGGTGTCGATCGTCACGCCGGGCGTGGCGCCGGCCGGCGGCCTGATGCCGGTCGGCATCCCGGCGAGCGTCGTCACCGCGTATCTCGATGCGCGCGGGATCGTCGTCGAGAAGACGACCGATTTCACGATCCTGTTCCTGTTCTCGATCGGCATCACGAAGGGCAAGTGGGGCTCGCTCGTCAGCGCGCTGTGCGATTTCAAGCGCGACTACGACGCGAACCTGCCCCTCGACATGGCGATTCCGTCGCTCGCTCAGGAGCATGGTTCGCGCTATGCGGGCATGGGGCTGAAGGATCTGGCCGACACGATGTTCGCGGCGATGGAGCAGCTCGGCACGACGCGCCTGATGTCGGAGGCGTTCTCGATCCTGCCGAAGCCGGAGATGAGCCCGGTGCGCGCGTACGAGCATCTCGTGCAGGGCCGCGTCGAGCAGGTCACGCTCGACGAACTGGCCGGGCGCACGGTGGCGACCGGCGTCGTGCCGTATCCGCCGGGCATTCCGCTGTTGATGCCGGGCGAGAACGCGGGGCCGGCCGGCGGCCCGGTGCTCGGCTACCTGAAGGCGCTCGAAGCATACGACCGGCGTTTTCCCGGCTTCGCGCACGACACGCACGGCGTGGAAGTCGAGGACGGCACGTATCGCGTGTACTGCCTGACGGCCTGAAGCCCCGAAGCCCCGAAGCCCCGAAGCCCCGAAGCCCCGAAGCCCCGAAGCCTGACCGGGCGAACGGGCGACCGGCCGCGCGGCGGCCTCACATCGAAGGATCGAACACCATGGACAACGCAGCGCACCTGGCCGACGCGGCCCCGGCGGCCGCGCCGAAGAACCGGATGAACGTCTGGCAGCTCACCATCCTCACCGCGGTCAACATGATGGGCTCCGGCATCATCCTGCTGCCGGCGAAGCTCGCGCAGGTCGGCACGATCTCGCTGCTGTCGTGGATCGTCACGGCCGGCGGCTCGCTCGCGCTGGCCTACGCGTTCGCGCGCTGCGGGATGCTGAGCCGCAAGCCGGGCGGGATGGGCGGCTACGCGGAATACGCGTTCGGCAAGGCCGGCAACTACATGGCGAACTACACGTACGGGCTGTCGCTCGTGATCGCCAACGTCGCGATCGGCGTCACGGCGGTCGGCTACGGCACCGTGCTGTTCGACGCGACGCTGTCGCCGCTGCAGACGGGCCTGTGGACGATCTTCCTGCTCGTGCTGACGACGGTCGCGAACTTCGGCGGCTCGCGCATCACTGGCCGGATCGGCGCGGTGACGGTGTGGGGCGTGATCATTCCGGTCGTCGTCGTATCGCTGATCGGCTGGTTCTGGTTCAGCGGCGCGACCTGGGGCGCCGCGTGGAATCCGCACAACCTGCCGTTCGGGCCGGCCGTCGGCGGCTCGATCGCGGTGACGCTGTGGGCGTTCCTCGGGCTCGAATCGGCGTGCGCGAACGCGGACGCCGTCGAGAATCCGGAGCGCAACGTGCCGATCGCCGTGCTCGGCGGCACGATCGCGTCGGCGATCTTCTATATCGTGTCGACCAACGTGATCGCCGGGATCGTGCCCAACGCGATCCTCGCGGCGTCGAACGCGCCGTTCGGCCTCGCGTTCGCGACGATGTTCACGCCGACCGTCGGCACGATCGTCACCGCGCTGATGGTGATCGCGTGCATCGGTTCGCTGCTCGGCTGGCAGTTCACGGTCGCGCAGGTGTTCAAGAGCTCGGCGGACGTCGGCTATTTCCTGCCGGTGTTCGCCCGCGCGACGCGCACGGGCACGCCGATCGTCGGCATGGTGATCCTGCTGGTCGCGCAGGTCGCGCTGGCGCTGATGACGATCAGCCCGGAGCTGAGCAGCCAGTTCCAGAAGATCGTCGATCTCGCGGTCGTCACGAACCTCGTGCCCTACGTGATGTCGATGGCCGCGCTGATCACGATCCAGAAGGTCGCGAAGGTGCCGCCGGGCAAGGCGCTGGTGACGAACGCGGTCGCGATGGTCGCAACCGCGTACAGCTTCTACGCGCTCTACAGTTCGGGCGAGCAGGCGCTGATGCTCGGCGGCCTGTGCGTGTTCCTCGGCTGGACGCTGTTCGGCTTCGTCAGCGCGCGCTTCTACCAGATGGAAGTCGACGCGGACGTGAAGGAGCCGGGGAAGTCGCTGCAGGCGTGAAGCCCTAGCGGTCGGGCGTCGTCAGCAGCGGCGGCAGGGTGCGTTTCAGCAGATCGACGACGGCCCGCACGCGCGGTGGCAGCGGCCGCTGCGCGTGCACTAGCACATTGAGCGCGAAGTCGGGCACGTCGTAGTGCGGCAAGAGGCGAACGAGCCGGCCGCGCGCGAGCGCGTCGGCGCAAGCCGGGTGCTGGACTACGCCGATACCGCCGCCCGCCGCGATCGTGTCGAACATCGGGCGCCAGTGGCTCGCGGTCATGACCGTGCGGATGCGCGCGTATTCGACCGCACCGCCGTCGCGCCGCAGCGGTACCTGCTCGTTCGCGAACACGCCTTTCACCCGGATGAACGGATGGTTCGCGAGATCGGCCTTCGTGTCGAGCGGGCCGTGCCGCTCGAGATACGACGACGCGGCGACGAGCACGCGGCCGACCGCGCCAAGCGCGTAGGCGACGAAGCCGCCGTCGCGGAGCTGGCCGGCCCGGATCGAAATGTCGACCCCCTCGGTGACGGGATCGACGATCTCGTCGTTCAGCACCAGGTCGATGTGCAGCTTCGGATACGCGGTGCGGATCTGCATCAGCACGGCCGGTAGCACGACCTCGCCGAAACACTGCGGCGCCGCGAGCCGGATCGTGCCGTCGAGCGCGTTCTCCGTCTTCGACACCGACGCCACGGCCAGTTCGGCCGCTTCGAGCAGCGCCTTGCTGCGTTCGTAGAAGAGGCGGCCTTCCTCCGTGCACGCGAGCGTGCGCGCACTGCGCATCAGCAGCCGCGTGCCGAGATGCTTTTCGAGTTTCTCGATGCGTTCGCTGACGGCCGGTTGGCCCATGTCGAGATCCCGCGCCGCGCCGGACATCGTGCCGCGCTCCACGACTCTCACGTAGATGCGCATCGTCGCCAACAGATCCATGAAGTCGCGCCTCGTGTTTTCCGATGTCTTCCGGTTCGATTTTTACCGATCGACGGATGGTACCAAAGCGGCGTCGACGCGATGGTGTGCGTCGGGCCGATACTGACTATCGGCCGGTGCGCTTACGGTGCCGCCAAAGCCGCGTGCGTTCGTCCGCGCCGTGCGCGAAAATCGGCGTGCTTTCACACGGCCGACAGGAGACGCGACATGACGCAACGGAACGAAGCGCGACGGACGCATTGCGTCGCATGGCAGATCGTGCAGACGTGGCAGGCGGCCGAATGGTGCCGGCTCGACGAGTCGCCAACGGGCAACGCGCTGGCGGGTGCGGTGGCGGGCGCGATCGACGGCACGCCGTTTCGTATCGACTACGCGGTCGCATGCGGCGCCGACTGGCTCACGCGCTCGGCGCGCGTGACGCATTGGACCGGCACCGCGCCGCCCCGGCAATGGGACATCGCGTGCGACGCGGGGCAGTGGACGATCGACGGTATCGCTGCGCCGGCGCTCGCGGGCGCGACCGATATCGATCTCGGCTTCAGTCCGTCGACCAATACGCTGCCGATTCGCCGGCTGGCGCTCGCCGTCGGCGAGTCGGCGGAGATTCGCACCGCGTGGCTGCGTTTCCCGGATCTCGCCATCGTGCGCGGCGAACAGCGCTATACGCGCACGGCGCCGTACGTGTACCGCTACGAGAGCGGCACGTACGCGGCCGATATCGGCATCGACGATGCGGGCCTCGTCACCGACTACGACGAATGGCGGCGCATCGGCGCGGCACGGGCGTCGTGACGCGTCACCGCGCGCTGGCGACCGACAGCTTGCCCGGAATCAGCTTCAGCGTGCTGAACGCGTCGGCAATGCTCTGCTGGTACGCGACCGTCGCGTCGGTGATCGGCTGCACGCCGTAGCCGGCACGCTTGAGCGCGACTTCGAGCGTCGGCGCGTCGAGGCCGACGAGCGGCGACAGTTGCGCGGCGACCTCCGGCACGTGATCGCGCGCCCAGCGATCGACCGCGTCGACTTCGTCGAGCAGCGCGCGCAGCACCTGCGGATGCGCGGCCGCGTACTTGCGCGCCGCGAGGTAGTACTGCGTGTTGCGCACGAGCCCTTCGCCGTTCGCGACCACGCGCGCGCCGAGCTGTCGTTCGGCGGCGGCCAGGTACGGATCCCAGATCACCCACGCATCGACGCTGCGCTGCACGAACGCGGCGCGCGCGTCGGCGGGCGTCAGGTAGATCGGCTGGATGTCGGCATAGGTGAGGCCCGCATGTTCGAGCGCCTTCACCAGCAGGTAGTGGACGTTCGAACCCTTGTTGAACGCGACCTTCTTGCCGCGCAGTTGCGCGACGGTGCGGATCGGCGAATCGGGCAGCACGACGATCGCCTCGCCCTGCGGCGCGGGCGGCTCGTTGCCGATGTAGACGAACTCGACGCCGCCGGCCTGCGCGAAAATCGGCGGGGTTTCGCCGACCGTGCCGACGTCGATCGCGCCGGCGTTCAGCCCTTCGAGCAGTTGCGGGCCGGCCGGGAATTCGAGCCATTGCACGGTGACGCCCTGGCTCGCGAGACGCTTCTCGAGCGTGCCGCGCGCCTTGAGCACGACGAAGTTGCCGTATTTCTGGAAGCCGACGCGCAGCCGCGTGCCGCTGTCGGCGGCCGCGCGGGCGGGCACGGCCGCGAGCGGGCCGAGCGCGAGCCCGGCCAGTCCGGCGGCCGCGCCATGCAGCCACTGGCGGCGGCGCGGGTTCGCCGGGGTCGTTTCAAGGTCTGCGTGCGGTGTGTCGTTCATTAGGGCGTGTTCACGCTAATAACGGGTTTGCGCTGGCCCCCAGAAGGGCCGAGCGCGAGGATTGCGACGAAGCGAATACTCGACGTATTCGCGAGGAGCATGACGCGGCGATCGGCCCTTCTGGGGGCCAGCCCCGCGAATGAATTTTTCCAAACAGGGGAACGTGCCTTTCCGCCCACATTGCGGCGTCGTGCGTCGCTTGTTTGGCACGGCCAAACGGCGCTCCTTACTCCTTGCACTGCGGGCGGAAAGGCACGTTCGCAAACCCGTTATTAGCGTGAACACGCCCTAAGGCGTCCTGCTGGCGGGTTCACGGGGCGCGCGCGAAGGCGGCGCGGCCGGCGCGGGACCGGGCCGGATGCGGGCGACGCGCGCAACGGGCCGGCCCGCGCCGGAGTCGAGACGAGTCGAGACGATACGGCCCGGCGGGACGGCGGCCAACCAATGAATCCGCATATGCAAATCAGCGGCCGGACGATGCGTGAACGGTGACGCGGCGGGGCGCCGCCGCGCTCACGCGGTGACGAGCAGGCTTTCCTCGATCGAATCGACGCGGTCCGGATAGAACGCGAGGTGCCCGCGAATCGATTCGACGGCCGGATTCGGATGCTCGTACGTCCACACCGCGTTGGTCGAGCGTTCGCCGCCGGCCGGAATCGAGTAGTACGCGCAATCGCCCTTGTACGGGCAGTAAGTCGCGTGGTCGGTGCGTTCGAGCAGCGACATGTCGGCATCCTCGCGCGGAATGTACAGCACCGCCGGATAGCTGGCCTCGCGCAGCACCAGCGCATGGCGCGTATCGGCGACGACCTTGCCGGCGACCTTCACGATCACGCGCGACGAATGCGGTTCGATCAGGATCGGGTGATCGGGGCCCGGCGACTTCACGGGACGAGAGGGCGTATCGGGGTTGATCGACATCTGGGTCCTCCAGGAAGAGCGGCGCGCACGGACGCGCCGTGCCGACATGTGCACGCCGGGCGGATTCCCGCGCGCCGATGCCGGCGTCGGCCAACCGATACGATGCACCCATTCCGGAGAACCTGCAGAGGGCCGGAAGACCGGCGGTGCGAATGGTTTCGATGCGCACGCCCGGGGCGGCCGGCCGCAACGGTATTCGGCATGTCCACGGCGCTCGCATGGCCATTCCGACGCAGCGGCAGCGGGATGCATCCGCGACGATAAGCAACGCGGAATTAATTGGTAAGCGATCGGCGGGCGGCGCGCGAAGATCGACGGTCGTCATTCGCATGACACCTCTTTCTTCCCTTTGCCACCATGAAGAATCCTTTCGTTTCGTCAGCCGCGCGCCGTTCGCGCGGCGTATCGCCTGCCGCTGTCGCGCTCCGCTGCATCGCCGCGTCGCTGCTGCTGGCCGGCGCCGCGACGCACGCACTCGCCGCGCCGGCAGGCAAGACACTCGTGTACTGCACCGAAGGCAGCCCCGCCGGCTTCGATCCCGGCCAGCACACGACGAGCACCGATTTCGATGCGAGCACGTACCCGGTCTACAACGGGCTCGTGCAGTTCAAGCGCGGCACGCTCGATCTCGAACCGGCGCTCGCGACGAGCTGGGACGTGTCGCCCGACCAGCGCACGATCACGTTCCATCTGCGGCGCGGCGTGAAATTCCAGACGACCGCGTGGTTCACGCCGACGCGGCCGTTCCAGGCCGACGACGTCGTGTTCACGTTCCGCCGGATGCTCGATCCGGACGACCCGTTCCGCAGGGCTTATCCGGTCAGCTTCCCGTATTTCAGCGATCTCGGCTTCGACCACAACGTCGAGCGTATCGAGAAGGTCGACGACTACACGGTGCGCTTCGTGCTGAAGTCGCCCGACGTCGTGTTCGTGCGCAATCTCGCGATGGCGTTCGCGTCGGTGCTGTCGGCCGACTATGCGGGACAGCTCGCCGCGCGCCATCGCGAGTCGGACATCAACCAGTTCCCGGTCGGCACGGGGCCGTTCGTGCTGCGTACGTACCAGAAGGACGCGTTGATCCGCTACGACGCGAATCCCGACTACTGGAAGCCGGACGACGTGAAGCTCGCGCGCCTCGTGTTCGCGATCACGCCCGATCCGGCCGCGCGATTGCAGAAGCTCGTGGCCGGCGAGTGCCAGGTGTCGGCGTTTCCGCGGCCGGCCGACCTCGAGACCGTGCGGCGCGATCCGAAACTGACGCTGTTTTCGGGGACGGGCTTCAACGTCGGCTTCGTCGCGTACAACACGCAGCATCCGCCGCTCGATCGCGTCGACGTGCGGCGCGCGCTCGACATCGCGATCGACAAGACGGCGATCGTCAAGACCGTGTTCAACGGCGACGCGACGATCGCGACGAACCCGATGCCGCCCGCGCAATGGTCGTACAACCCGCGTCTGAAGGATGCGCCGCGCGATCCGGCCGCCGCGAAGGCGCTGCTCGCGCAGGCCGGCTTCCCGAACGGCTTCGACCTGACGTTATGGGTGATGCCCGTGCAGCGCCCGTACAACCCGAACGCGCAGCTGATGGCGCAACTGATCCAGCAGGACTGGGCGAAGATCGGCGTGCGCGCGAAGATCGTCAGTTACGAATGGGGCGAATACAACCGCCGTGCGAAGCACGACGGCCAGCACGACGCGATCCTGTACGGCTGGTCGGGCGACAACGGCGACCCCGACAACTGGCTCGGCACGCTGCTCGGCTGCGACGCGGTGCACGGCAGCAATCTCGCGAAGTGGTGCAACAAGGACTTCGAGCAACTCGTGACCGCCGCGCGTTCGAACGGGGACGTCGCGAAGCGCACGGCGCTGTACGAGCAGGCGCAGGTGGTGTTCAAGGACCAGGTGCCATTCACGCCGATCGCGACGTCGATCGTGTCGCTGCCGATCTCGAAACGCGTACACGGGCTGACGTTCTCGCCGCTCGGCGGGCACCGGTTCGACGGCGTATGGCTCGATTGATCGAAGCGGGGCCGGCGCGCCGCGGGCGCACCGGAGTTTGCCGCATCAGTTGAGTGCGACGGCGGCCGCGGTTTCGACCGGCGCGCCTTCGAGCGCGACCGATGGCCTGCCGTCGGGGCCGACCGGCACGTCGCCGATGAGCGTCGTGCGATACAGCTGGCGGTCGAAGTCGAGATCGAAGATGTCGACCGGTGCGAGATGCGCGGTCGCACGGTTGTCCCAGAACGCGATGCTGCGCGGCTCCCACTTGAAGCGGATCGTGAATTCCGGCCGCGTCACGTGCTCCCACAGCAGTTCGAGCAGCGCCTGGCTCTCGCGCGGCGTCAGCCCGACGATCGATTTCAGGAAACTCGGGCTCACGTACAGCGCGCGTTCGCCGGTCTCCGGATGCACGCGCACGAGCGGATGTTCGGTCACGAGCGGGCGGCGCTCGACCGCGTCGTCCAAGGTGCCGGTCGCGCGCGCGCCGGGCGGCGGCGTAAAGCGATGGATGCCGCGCAGCGTGTCGACGAAGCCGCGCAGCGGCGCGGACAGCGTTTCGTACGCGCGCACGAGGTTGGTCCAGTGCGTGTCGCCGCCGTACGGCGGGATCGTCACGCCGCGCAGGATCGACGCCCACGGCGGATTCACGGCGGCGGTCACGTCGGTATGCCAGCCGGTCCAGGGCCGGCGCACCGGCTCGCCTTCGAAGCGCGTCGCCTTGCGATGCTTCGCGATCGAATAGACGGCCGGATGGCCGTCGACGTGCCCGAACACCGGGTGGCCGACGGTCGGCTCGCCGAACTGCGCGGAGAACGCGACATGCTGCTCGTGCGTGAGGAATTGTTCGCGGAAGAAGATCACGCGCCATTTCAGCAGCGCGGCGCGGATCGCCGCGATCTGCGGCGTGGTCAACGGTTGCGTGAGGTCGACGCCGCGGATTTCCGCGCCGATATGGGCGGACAGCGGAATCACGTCGACCGGTTGGGCGGCGGGTTCGAGTAGGGCGCTCATGCGACGCTCCGGGCGGAAGTGAACGGGACGGAGGAACGACATCGTTGCGCGTGCAAGTGTCGGTCCGGTGGTGCGAGCTTCATGGCGGTTGTCCTCCAGCAAGGAGCGCGACGGCGCGCGGGAGACGGCGCCGTCGCGGGACGCCGACGTTATTGCAGCGTGGCGCCCGGCCCCTTGAGCAGGACGCTCTGGCGGCCGTCGATGCCGATCGGCACGTCGCCGTGAACGGTCGCGCGGCGCACGACGCGGCGCGCATCGCCGTAGTCGTTGATCGCGTAGTGCTGGGTCGCGCGGTTGTCCCAGATCGCGACGTCGCCTTCCTGCCAGTTCCAGCGCACGGTGTTCTCGAGGCGCGTCACGTGCTCGTGGAACACCTGCAGCAGATGCGCGGAATCCTGCGCCGACAGCCCCTTGAGCCGCTGCACGAAATGCCCGAGCACGAGCGTGCGCTCGCCGGTTTCCGGATGCACGCGCACGACCGGATGCTCGGTTTCGTAGACGGTCGACGTGAACACTTCGCGGTAGCGCTTCAGTTGCGTATCGTCGGCGTGCACGTGCGTCGACGCATAGTCGTACGCGTTCGTATGCAGCGCCCACAGCGTGTCGGCGAGCGCGCGCAGCGAATCGGGCAGATGCGCATACGCGGCGGCCGTGTTGGCCCATACGGTGTCGCCGCCGAACGGCGGGATCACGACCGCGCGCAGAATCGAGATCTTCGGGTACGCGTCGACGAAGGTCACGTCGGTGTGCCACGAATTGGCGCGTGCGCCGTGCGCGGAATCGAGTTCGAGCAGCGCCGCGCTGCCGTCGACGGACGGCACGGTCGGGTGCGCGACGGTGTCGCCGAAGCGGCGGGCGAACGCTTCCTGCGCGGTGTCGTCGAGATGGTGCTGGCCGCGGAAGAACAGCACCTTGTGGCGTAGCAGCGCGGCGTTGATCGCGTCGAACGTCGCGTCGTCGAGCGTGGCCGACAGCCGCACGCCGGCAATCTCGGCGCCGATCCGGCCGGCGACCTGGCGAAGCTGAAGCGGGACGGCGGCCGTGCGCGGCGCGGCGTGCGAAGCAGGCGAAGACGAGTGGGCGGCGTGCTGGACATCGGACATCGGGAGTCTCCTGGGAGTCGGGTCGGTCGAGTCTCCATTCAAGCAGGCGCGGCGCGGAACCGGAACCGATGAATCGTCACAACCTTAGCGTACGCGCTGCGATGATCGATATGTGTGGTAGTGCTGAGCGAATCGGCGCGTCATGCGATCACCACGCGAGCCGCCATTCGCCGATCCGGTGCGGGCGCGCCGTGTCGATGCGCTTGCCGCCCGAACCGTCGTCATCCGGCGGTTCGCTGTCGTCGAAATCGGCGAGCACCGTGTCGCGCAAGCGCGCGAATGCCGGCGAATCGCGCCGGCGCGGCCGCGGCAGCGCGACGTCGACGATGCGCGCGATGCGGCCCGGACGCGGCGCCATCGTGACGACGCGGTCGCCGAGATAGACGGCTTCGTCGACGTCGTGCGTGACGAGGAGCATCGTGATGCGCTCCTGTTCCCAGATGCGCAGCAGTTCGTTCTGCATCTTCGCGCGGGTCTGCGCGTCGAGCGCGCCGAACGGTTCGTCGAGCAGCAGCACGCGCGGGCGGTTCACGAGACCGCGCGCGATCGCGACGCGCTGCGCCATCCCGCCCGACAACTGGTTCGGAAACGCGTGCTCGAAGCCGTTCAGCCCGACGAGCGCAATGTGCTCCGCGATCGCGCGCCGTTTCGCGGCGGCGTCCAGCGGCGCGTTGCGCAGCGCGGCGCCGATGTTCTGTTCGACGGTCAGCCACGGGAACAGCCGGTGATCCTGGAACACGATACCGCGCTGCAGCGACGTGTCGCGCACGCGTTCGCCGCCGGCGCGGATTTCGCCGGTGTAATCGGTGTCCAGCCCGGCGACGAGCCGCAGCAGCGTCGACTTGCCGCAGCCGCTGGCGCCGACGATCGTGACGAATTCGCCGGCGCGCACGTGCAGCGATACGTCGTCGAGCACGGCGAGCGCCGCGCCGCGTTGCGCGTAGTGCTTGCTGACATGGAGGATGTCGAGCGAATCGGAGGCGAGAGTCGTCATGGCGGTACGGAAAAGGATGCGAAACGGAAGGAAAGGGCGCTCAGCGCGCGAGGTCGCCGCGCCGGGCCAGCACCTTGCGTTCGATCGCCCGCGCGGTCGCGTTCAGTGCCCAGCCGGTCACGCCGACGACGATGATTCCGAACAGCACGAGATCCATCCGGAACTGCTCGCTGCCGTCGATCAGCGTGTTGCCGATCCCGCTGCCGGCGACGAGCAGGTATTCGGCGCCGAGCGTCGCGAGCCACGAATAGATCAGGCCGAGATACAGGCCGGTGAAGATCGACGGCAACGCGGCCGGCAGTATCACGTAGCCGATCAGCTGAAGCCGCGAGTAGCGCAGCGCGCGGGCGACGTCGACATACGTGCGCGGCACAGCGTGAATGCCGTCGCAGGTATGGGCGGCGACGGGCAGCAGCGCGGCGAGCGACAGGAACACGACCTTCGCGACGTCGCCGAGGCCGAACCACACGGAAATCAGCGGAATCCACGCGAACAGCGAGATCTGCTTGAACGTGTCGAAGCTCGGGCCGACCATCCGCGCGGCGACGCGCGACAGCCCGAGCACGGCGCCGAGCAACAGCCCGCCCGTCGCGCCGATCGCGAACCCGCACGCTTCGCGCGCGAGCGACGCCGACAGCGCGCGGCCGAGCGCGCCGCTCGTGGCCTGCGCCCACGCGGTGTGCAGCACGTCGGCCGGGCCGACGAACAGCCCGCTTTTCACGAGGTGTGCGGAAGCGAGGGCCCACCAGCACGCAAACGCGGCGAGCGGCAGCACGACGCCGCGCCAGTCGGGCGCATGCAGGCGGCGGGCGGTCGTGGTAGGCGCTGTGAGCGACGGTGTAGCGGCATGCGGCACGGGCGATTCTCCTTCGAGGGCGGTTCAGCCGCGAAACGCGGACGGCACGCCGCGGCGCAGGCGCGCTTCGAGCGCGTCGAGCGCCCGGTTGATCAGCAGGCCGACCGCGCCGACCACGACGACGGCCGCCATCACGAGATCGAGCTGGAACAGTTGCCGCCCGTACACGATCAGGTAGCCGAGCCCTTCGGACGACGCGACGAGTTCGACCACGACGAGCGCGAGCCACGACTTCGTGAACGCGAGCCGCACGCCGGTCGCGAGCGTCGGGATCGCGGCTGGCAGCACGACGTGGACGATCCGTTGCCGGCGCGTGTAGCCGAACCCGCGCGCGACTTCGTCGAGGGCGGGCGGCGCCTGGCGAAACCCCTGCAAGGTACTCAGCGTGACCGGGACGAGCGCCGCATGCGCGATCAGCAGGTACTTCAGCGGCTCGCCGACGCCGACGAGCAGCAGCAGGAACGGCAGCCAGCCGAGCACCGGAATCTGCACGAGCGCGTTGAAGCTCGGCAGCACGTAGGCTTCCAGCGTGCGCGACAGCCCGAGCGCGACGCCGATCGCTACACCGAGCAGCGTGCCGGCCGCGAAGCCGACAAGCACGCGCTGCAGGCTGATCAGCGTGTGGCGCACGAGATCGCCGCTCGACGCGAGCTCGGCCAGCGTGTCGACCACCCGTTCGGGCGGCGGCAGGATTTGCGGCGCGATCCAGCCGCGCGCGCTGCCGACGCTCCACAGCGCGAACAGCAGCGCGGGCAGCACCCACGGGGCGAGCTGCCACGCGAGCCGTTTCAGCACGACCGCGCGGCGCGGCGGCACGGCGAGCGTGTGCGGTTCGGTCGTCGTGACGGAAAACGCGGTGTCGCTCATCGGGATGGTCCGGTCAGGAGAGGGGCTTGCCGGCGGCGTCGTAGCGCGGCCAGTAGTGTTCGAGCTTCAACGTGCGCAACGCATTGTCGAGATACTTCGGTTCGAACCAGCCGTCGACGTCGACCGGCTGGCGGATCAGCTTCAGGTTCAGCGCATCTTGAGCCACGGCCTTGTAGCGCGCGACGACGAACGGATCGATCAGCGGGGACAGGCGGTCCTTCAGGCGCTGGTTCGCATAGTCGGCCTGCCACGACGAATACGGCACGCCGCTTTTCGCCCACAGCTTGAACAGCGCATCGCGGTTCGCCTCGTCCGACGACCATTGCGCGCCCTTCACGAACGCGGTGACGACGCGCTGCACGATGTCCGGGTGCGCGCGGTCGAAATCGTCGAGCACCAGCAGGTGGGTCTGGCGCGTCAGTTGCGGGCCGTCGTTCTGCGACTCGTAGATGATCTTCGCGAGGCCCGCGTCGCGCAGCTTGTAGAGCGCGTAGTCGCCGACCGACGCATCGATGCCGTTCGACGCGAGCGCGGCGAGCGAGCTGGCGGCGTCGAGGTTGATCACGCGCAGGTCGCGTTCGCCGAGGCCGTTCTTCGCGAGCGCGTTGTCGGCGACGAGCTGCAGGTTGGTGCCGCGGAAGATCGACACGCGGCGGTCCTTCAGGTCCTTGATCGAGCGGATCGCGGAGCCGGGCGGCACCGCGATCTTGATGCCCGAGCGTACGCTCGCGGCGAGCAGCAGGCGCGTCTTGATCCCGTTCGAGCGTGCGAGTACGGCCGGCAGGTCGCCCTGGTACGCGAAGTCGAGCGCCTTGTTCGCGATCGCCTCGTTGACGGCCGGGCCCGCACCCTTGAAGAACAGCCATTCCACCTTGATGCCGTCGGCGGCGAATTCCTTTTCGACGAGCTGCTGCAACTGCACGGTGGCGGCGCTCGATCCGCCGAACGTCGGCGGATCGCCGGCGCCTTGCTGGGCGACGCCGATGCGGATGGTGGCGGGTTTGTCCGCGTGCGCGGCGGCGGCCGGCAACGCAATAAGGGACGCGATCAGCAGCGATCGCAGCAGGCGCAGTGGGAGCATGAATCGATCGGTCAGGAGTACGTTTGGGGCGGCGGTGCCGGGTGTCGGTCCGTCGAATCATTCTCGATGACGTGTCCGGGGCGGACAAGAAACGATTTGAACTATGCTTATCGCAGCGCGACAGGGGACGAAACCCTGTCACGTAGGCGAGCCGTCCTTGCGGCTGCATGGACAACGGCTAGGACGTCGTTCAAGACAACGGTCATACGGAGACGGTCATGCAAGTGCAGGACCTGGCAGGCGCGACGCTCGATTACTGGGTGGCGATGGCGGAAGACCTCGTCGCCCCGCGCATCGACACGTCGCGATGCACGGTGATCCGCGAACCGGGCGGCGTCCCGACGTCGTTCGCGCCGTCGTCGTCGTGGGCGGACGGCGGCCCGATCGTCGAGCGGCTGCCGTTCGCCGCGTTCGAGCGCGACGGCGGGCGGGGCGCGTGGCGTGCCGTGCTGCACCGCGCCGTGCCGGCCGCGGGCGAGCGCTGCACGTTTAACCAGTCGGGGCCGACGCTGCTGATCGCCGCGATGCGCACGCTCGTCGCGTCGACGTTCGGCGACGACGTGCCGGATCTCGATATGGCGCGGCCGCGCTGAGCACGTCCTCGCGCCGCGTCGCTCAGGCGGACACCTGCCGGACGGCGATCGACGCGACGTCGACGCGGCGCGGCAGGATCGCGTCCGCCGCCGCGCGATCGGCGACGCGCTGCAGCACGGCGATGTCGGCGTCGCTGAGGCTGCGTTGCGCGAGCGCGGCCCGGCGCGCGATATCGGTGGCCGCGTCGGGCGGCAGGCGCGTGAGCGACGCATAGACGCTCGCGTAGTCGGCCGGGTGCGCGAGCGCCCATTGGCCCGCCCGGGCGAGCCGTGCGAGCACGTCCGCCAGCGCCGCGCGCTTGCCGCGATCGTCGAGCGTGTCGACCGGCGACGTGAGGAACGCGAGCCCCGAATTGATGCCGCTGCCGTCGCGGACGATGCGCGCGCCGCGTCGCACCGCATGCCCGTAGTACGGATCGAACGTGGCCCAGATGCCGATCCGCTTCGCCTCGAACGCGGCGAACGCGTCGACCGGCAGCACGAAGCGCACGTCGACGTCGCGCGGCGCAAGCCCGTGTTCGCGCAGCGCGCCGTACAACTGGTATTGCGAGATGCTGCCGCGCGCCGACGACACGACGACGGTGTGCCCTTTCAGGTCGGCCACCGTGCGAACCGGCGAGTCGGGCTGCACGACGATGCCGAGCGACGTCGGCGAGCCGACGCGCGTCGCGACGATCCGCAACGACGGATCGCCGAGCGCGGCCGTCAGGACCGGCAGGTCGCCGGCCGGTGCGAGGTCGATCGCGCCCGCACGCTGCGCTTCGAACAGCGGCGCGGCGCCCTGGAAGTTGGCCCAGCGGAACCGGTACGGCGCGCCGTCGAGCACGCGTGCGGCTTCGGCCAGCGCCCGCAGGCCGCCGGCCTGGTCGCCGAGGACGAGCGTGACGCCCGACAGGTCGTCGCCGGCCGCGCGGGCGGGCAGCGCGAGGCCGCCCGCGAGCGGCGCGGCGGCGAGGGCGGCAAGGCGCTGTAGCGTGCGGCGGCGCGCGGTGGCGAAGGAGTGGGTCATCGGCGGCGTGTCCTCGGTGATCCGCGCGCGGGCGGCGCGGCTGCCGGGCAGGTTACGGAATCGGTTTCCGGCCGACAAACATCGAATCGTGGAATGCATATTCGCGCGGCGACGGTCGCTTCGCCAACGCGGACCCGACGCGCTGGCGCGTGCGCGCAAGCGTTACGCGGCCGGCCGGATCGTCCGCAGGAATGCCCGCACCGCAGGCGCCTTTTCGAACTGCCGGTGCGCAAGTGCGAGCGCCGACATGATCGGCTTGCCGGCGATCGGCCGGTACACGACGCCCGGCAGCGACACGCAAGCGGCGAGCGCATCGGGAATCACCGCGACGCAGCCGTTCACCGACACGCACGCGAGCACCGCCAGCAGGCCGCCCGGCCGCGCGGCCACGACCGGCGCGAAGCGGCCGCGGCGCGCGACTTCGAGCGTGCCGAGCTCCTGTTCGGGCACCGCGAAGCGCGCGTCGGCGAGGTCCGCCGCGCGCACGGCCGCCATCGCCGCATGGCGCGAATCGGCCGGCACGGCGGCGACGAACACGTCGCGCTGCAGCGTGACGATCCGCAAGCCGCCGGGCAGCGGCAACGGCGGGCGCACGTACGCGAGGTCGAGGCGGCCCGCGTCGAGCTGGTTCGCGACGTCGTCCATCGGCACTTCGCGCAGGTTCAGCTCGATGCGCGGGTGCGCGGTGCGGAACGCGCCGACCGTGCGCTGCAGCGTGCCCGAATAAACGGCCGACGACACATAGCCGATCTCGATCCGGCCCAGTTCGCCGCGTTCGGCCAGCGCGGCGAGTTCGCTGCCGCGCTGCAGATGGTCGAACGCGGCGCGCGCTTCCGCGAGATAGGCTTCGCCGGCCGCGCTCAGCGTGACCGCGCGGCGCGACCGGTGAAACAGCCGCACGCCGAGCACGCGCTCCGCTTCCTGGATCTGCCGCGTGAGCGCGGGCGGCGCCATGTCGAGCGCGTCGGCCGCGCGCGCGAAGTGCAGATGTTGCGCGACGCTCAGGAAGGCGCGCACGTGACGGAATTCGAGCTGGCTCATGGTTGCAATTTTCGTCAATGAAACGGCATTGAAATGTCAATGACAGGCAATAGCGGGCAAGCCTAGCATACGGCTCGTTCATCCTGTTCCGGAGTGGCCGATGTCCCAGTCTTCACCGGCGTCGCGCGCGAGCGCGGCGGCTGCTTCGCGCGCCGGCGGCAACTTGCCTGCCGCCGCGACGCTCGCCGTCGCGTCCGCGACCTGCGCGCTGATCGTGCTCGACACGAACGTCGTGGCCGTCTCGCTGCCGAGCATCGCGCGCGGCTTTCACGCGAGCTTCGCCGATATCGAATGGGTCGTGAGCGCGTACATGACCGCATTCGCCGCGTGCCTGCTGCCGGCCGGCGGGCTCGCCGACCGCTTCGGGCGCCGGCGGATGCTTTTCGCGGGGCTCGCGCTCTTCTTCGTCGCGTCGCTCGGCTGCGGCATCGCGCCGTCGGCCGGCTGGCTGATCGCCGCGCGCGCGGTGAAGGGCGGCGGCGCCGCGTTGCTGCTGACCGCCGCGCTCGCGGTGATCGCGAACCGTTTCCCGGACGGACGCGAACGGGCGCGTGCGTGGGCGATCTGGGGCATGTGCATGGGGATCGCGACGGCGATCGCGCCGCTCGTCGGCGGGGCGATCACGCAATGGATCGGCTGGCGCTGGGTGTTCCTGCTGAACCTGCCGGTCTGCCTGCTGCTGGCGGCCGGCGCGCGCGTCGCGATCGACGAATCGAACGATCCGCAGGCGAAACGCGTGGACGCGGCCGGCAGCCTGCTGTTCGGCGCGGCGCTCGCCTGCGCGATCGCGGCGCTGATCGGCGCGCCGTCGCACGGCTGGCTGTCGGCCGCGACGCTGGGCCGGCTCGCGCTCGCGGCCGCGCTGCTGGCGGCATTCGTCGGCGCGGAGCGCTGGCAGGCGCGGCCGATGATCGATCTCGCGCTGTTTCGTCAGCCGCGCTTCGTCGGCGCGGTGCTCGCGATGTTCGGTTACGCGGCGTGCGCGCAGGTGATGATGACGTTCCTGCCGCTGTACCTGCAAAACGCGTTCGGGATGTCGGCGATCGATGCCGGGCTCGGGATGCTGCCGTTCGCGTTCGCGATGATCGCCGGTCCGTCGCTCGGCGCGGCGCTGGCCGCGCGCGTGTCTTCCGCCGGCGTGCTGGCGGGCGGGCTCGCGCTGATCGGCGCGGGCAATCTCGCGACCGCGGCGCTGACGGCCAGCGGCGACTACCGGCTCGTCGCGCTCGGCATGTTCGTGACGGGATGCGGCGCGGGCATCATGAACGGCGACACGCAGAAGGCGATCATGGCGTGCGTGCCGCCGGATCGCACGGGCATGGCGTCGGGCATCAGCACGACGACGCGCTTCTCGGCGATCGTGACGGCCGTCGGCGTGCTCGGCGCGGTGCTGGCGGCGAGTACGCATGCGCGGCTCGACGGCCTGCTGTCCGCGACGCCCGGCCTGCGCGCGTTCGCCGATGCATCGTTCATGTCGAGCCTGCTGGCCGGCGATCTCGCGCAGGCGCTCGGCCGCGTGCCGCCGTCGGCTGCCGGCGCGCTCGCGCAGGCCGCGCCCGTCGCGTTCGCGAGCGGATTCGCCGATGCGTTGACGGTGAGCGGCGTGCTCGCGCTCGGTTCGGCCGTCGTTGCGTACAAGTTGCTTGCGCAACCGATGCGCGGACGCGCATGACGTTGTGCGCGATCCTGCCGTGGACGCTCGGGCCGATCAGTGCGACTTCGTCGCGATGCGATGAATGCGTGCGGCCTGTGCGACGCGCGCCGGAGGCGACGCATGACAATGCGTGCCCGGTCTGCGGCGCGCGCGCTGGGCGAGCCCGGGCGGATCGGTGACGGCCGGCGCGGGTTTCGGCGCGTGTGCATCGACCCCGGAAGCGGCAACGGCGGCGACCGCGGCGACCGCCGGCAGCATCGCGTCGGCGTCGAGCCATGCACGCGTCGCTTCCGCGATCAGCCCGCGCAGCCATCGACCGCCTTCCGCGCACGCGCCCGATTCGTTCCACGTCATCCGGTACGCGATGTCCGGCGGCTCGGCCGGCAGCGCGACCGCGGCGAGCGGCAGCAGCTTCGCGTAGTGCCGCGCGAGCCGGTACGTGGTGGTGAGGATCAGGTCGCTGCGCACCAGCGCATGCGCGGCGAGTTCGAAATGCGGCAGCGTGACGACGATGCGCCGCTGCAGGCCCACGCGTTCGAGCTGCCGGTCGATCGCGCCGGACGCTTCGAGCCACGACGGCGTCGGGCACAGCTGCGGCGCCGCCGCGAACCCGGCGGCCGTCATCGCGCCGTGCCGCGCGAGCGGATGCGTCGCGCGCATCAGGCACACGACGCGGTCGTCGAACAGGTCGTCCTGCCGGAAGCGCGACCGGCGTGCGGGCCGGTTGTCGATCACGACGTCGAGTTCGCCGTCGGCCAGCGCGCGCTCGTCGTCGAACCCGTCGCCGAGCGGATGAAACACCAGTTGCGCGTTCGGCGCGCGCTCGCGGAACAGCGCGACGAGCTTCGGCACGAACAGCACGTTCAGATAGTCGGGGCAGCCGATCCGGTAGGTGCGCACCGACGTGCGCGCGTCGAACCTCGGCTGCTGGACGCGGATGAAGTCGATCACGCGCAGCGCGTTGCGCAGCGGCTCGATCAGTCGCGCGCCGAACTCGGTCGGCACCATCCCGTAGCGGCTGCGCACCAGCAGCGGATCGCCGAGCAGCGTGCGCAGCCGCTTGAGCGCGGCGCTCGTCGCCGGCTGCGACATGTTCAGGCGCACGGCCGCGCGCGACACGGTACGCTCGGTCAGCAGCACGAGCAGGATGCGCATCAGCCGCGCATCGAGCACGTCGAGCGCGCCCGCGGCGTCGCCCGCGTCGCGGGGCGGGGCGGTTGAGTCTAGCGGGCGCCGCATGCCGATACGCGTGCCGGCGAGACAGGCTGAGCGCGCCGCACGGCGGCCGGCCGGCGGCCCGTCATTTCGCGAAGGTGCCCGGCCAGCCGACGATCCGCTTCGGGCGCGGCGGCGCGTACGTGCGGACCTTCGACGTCTTCAGCTTCAGGCGCACCAGCGACTCGGCGAGCGCGACCGCGGCCGACACGCCGTCGACGACCGGCACGCCCGTGCATTCCTCGATCTGCCGGTCGAGGCCGGCCATCCCGCCGCAGCCGAGGCAGATCACTTCCGCGCGATCGTCCTTCACCGCGCGCTGCGCTTCGACGACGATCGATTCGATCGCGCGGGCCGGGTTCTCGTCGAGCTCCAGCACCGCGAGGCCGCTCGCGCGCACCGACGCGCAGCGCGCATCGAGCCCGGCGAGCTTCAGGCGATCCTCGATCAGCGGCACCGTGCGGTCGAGCGTCGTGACGACCGAGTAGCGATGGCCGAGCAGCATCGCGATGCTCGCGGCCGCTTCGGTGATGTCGACGACGGGCACCGTCAGCAGTTCCTGCAGCCCTTCGCGGCCATGTTCGCCGTAGCCGGCCTGGATCACCGCGTCGTACGGTTCGTCGTAGCTCAGCACGCGATCCATCACGGCGATCGCCGCGAGGTAGCTCTCGAAGTTGCCTTCGATCGACTCCGCGCCGAAGCGCGGCGTGAGCCCGACGATCTCCGTGCCCGGCGACGCGGCGGCTTGTGTCTGCGCGGCGATCGCGTCGGTGATCGACTCGGTCGTGTTGACGTTGACTACCAGGATTCTCATCAGAATTTGCTCCGATAAACCCCGCCATTTCCCCCAAGGGGACTTCCTTCGGGGCGGATGGCGGGACGGGACGGCGTGCTGTTGACAGGCAGCTTCTTCCACGGGTTAGGATCACCTGCATGATTCTTGTCTACCGCTACCGCGTGAAGTCGCTCAACGGACTGCTCAACAAGCAGAGCCGTGCGGTGAACTACGTCTGGAACTACTGCAACGACACACAGAAGCACGCGCTCAAGTGGGGCAAGAAGTGGCCGACGGATTTCGACCTGAACGTGCTGACGACCGGTAGCAGTAAGGAACTCGGCATCCACTCCGGCACGGTCAACGCGACGTGCGAGCAATATGCGAAGTCGCGCAGTCAGTACCGTCGGCCCTACCTGCGCTATCGCGGCAGGAAATCGCTGGGCTGGGTGCCGCTGAAGGGCCGCGACCTGAAGCGCGAAGGCGACGCGTTTCGCTTTGCCGGCAACACCTTCCGCGTGTTCAACAGCCGACCGCTTCCCGAAGGCAAGATCAAGGATGGAACCAACTTTGCGCAGGATGCACGCGGCAACTGGTTTCTCAACATTGTGATCGAGATGCCGGATGTTCCGGCCCGACCTATCCGTTCCGGTGTGGGCATCGATCTCGGCCTGAAAGACTTCGCCGCACTTTCGACCGGCGAGAAGCTGCCCAATGACCCGTTCGGTCGACGCGCGGCGGAAAAGCTCGCGAAAGCGCAACGAGCGCGAAAGCACAAGCGGCATATCGCGAAGCTGCACGCGAAGATCGCCAATGCCCGTGCCGACTTCCAGCACAAGCTCGCGCTCGATCTGGTGCGGCGTTTCGATTACATCGCGGTCGGCAACGTGTCGGCCGCGAAGCTCGCCAGGACCAGGATGGCGAAGAGCGTCTACGATGCATCCTGGTCGTCCTTCCGGGACAAGCTTCGTTACAAAGCGATCGCGCACGGGGCCACGCTCGAGGAAGTCGACGAAAGCGGTTCTACCCAGTCCTGTTCGGCGTGCGGGTCGCAAGCCAGCACGACGCGGCCGAAAGGTATCGCGGGACTGAGAATAAGAGAATGGGCCTGCAGTGACTGTGGTGTCGAGCATGATCGAGATATCAACGCTGCGCTGAACATTCTCCGATGCGGACGTGCATCGCCAGGTGTGGGAATCCTTCGCTTTTAGGCGGACGAGGACGTCAAGAAGCAGTACACGAGCACCGCGCCGATCGCGAGCGACGCAAGCATCTGCCACCCCGACAGGCCGAGCGCGAACAGCCCGATCGCGAACGAGTAGTTCGCGATGTTGTGCACGTCGTTGGTCCATAGCGCGAAGATGCTGTAGCGGCCCCACGTGCGGCCTTCGGCCTGGGTGGCGCGAGGTCGGCGTTGTGCAGTCGCGGGCTCGGCGCGGGATCGCGCGCGGCCGTGTCGGTTCGATGCGATGCGTCGTCCGCGCCGGGCCCGATGCCCGCGCGGTGGGTGGCTTCCAGTTGCACGCCGTTGTCTCCTTCCATGTGCGGGGCGCGACACCGGCCGCATGTCGTACGCAGCGCGGGCCGGGCCCCGGTGGACGTTATGTCTCGGATTTGTTCGCGAGTATGGGCGGCGGCTACCGCGATGGGAAATTAAATATTCGGCTGGGCGTCATTTGAAAAATGAATGCAATGGCGCGCGGCCGCGGAGACGGGCGACGGCACGCATATTGCGAGTCAGCGGGTTCCATCCACATCGACATCAGCGGAGGTGTCATGCAGCGATATTCCATTCGTCACGTATCGCGAGCCGTCTTCGCCGGCATCCTGATCGCGGGCCTGGCGGCAGGCGCGGGTTGCCAGAAGAAGGGCGACAACGGCGCAGCCAGTTCGGATTCGAGCGCAGCGAGCGGCATGTCGGCCGCGCCTTCCACCGCACCGTCGGGCATGCCGAGCAGCGGCGCGGCCGGCACGACCCTGCCGGGCGCGGCTTCCGCCCCGGCCGGCGCGAGCGGCGGCGGTTGACCGGCATTGGGGGGATCGGGCGGGCGGCGCGCCAGCGTGCCGTCGGTTCGCCCACCGAGCGCCGTGTCCGTCGGCGCGTTCGCCGAACGGCGTACGCGCGGAGCGGTGCGCATGAAAGATTTGCAAGGACCGTTGTAGCGAATTCCGGCGCGGCGACGACGGCGTGACGCCGACGTCCGCCGGCCGGGCAAGGAGGTGCGATGCAGAACGCGGAATCGAACCCTACCCCGGAAAAGCAGCGGGAACAGATCGCGAAGAGCCCGGTGAAGACGCCGGCGGCCGGCGACATGCCGGACGCGGCGACCCAGGCCGCCCAGACGGCGCAGCGTCCGCTGACGCCGGAGGCCGTTGCCGGGAAAATGCCGACCGGCCTGCCGGAGATCGACGTCGACGCGCACGCGGTCGACAGCGGCGATCCGGTGCGCCGGGCCGCCGGCCGGATCGTCACGCTCGACAACGCGAACATGGCGATGACCGACAACACGGTCGACGTCGACGGCAAAGGCATGGAGGCGCGCACCGGCGCGTCGGAACTGCAGGACAACGTGATCTATTCGAACGCGTCGCTCGACGAAGCGGTCGATACGCCCGACGAAGGGCTCGGCGGAATCGAGAGCCGGCCGTCCGGCAACATGCCGCAGATCGCGACGCGCCCGGGCTGGCGCGTGCGCCATGTCGGCGACGTCGATGTCGAGCACGGCGACGGGACGCGCGCCGAGCACGTGATCTGCCTCGAACGGACCGACGACCGATAGCGGGCAGCGATATCGACGCTCGATACCGGTATGCGACACACGGCGGCCGATGCAATCGCACCGGCCGCCGTGTGTCGTTTTCGGCCCGTTGCCGCGTGAGTGGCTGCGTTATTGCGGCCCCAGTTCCTGCGCGGACGTATCGGCGTCGTTGCCCTGCGCGACGAGCACGTGAATGTCGTTAGGCGTCACGTCGCCGATGCCGCCGGACGGAATCGTCAGGAGCAGCCAGTCCGCGTTGTTGGCGATGCTGACCGGCGCGGTCTTGAGGATCGGCGACTTGCTGCCGGCCGTCGTGACGATCACCTGGTAGGTGCCGCCGTTCAGGTAGACCGAATCCTGCGTCGAGGCCGGCACGGCATTCTGGTAGGCCGCGCCTGCCAGCGTCGGGCTCTGCGTCGTGATGTCGGTGCCGGGCGGCACGACGTACACGTCCACGTTCTGCGCGTTCGGCGATGCGTTGAAGCCGCGCACGCGCGCCTTGTCCGACAGCAGGCCCTTCGCGTATGGATCGTCGATGACGGAGATCAGCGACGTCGTGCTCGGCAGCGCGATCGTCGTGTAGTGGTGCCCGTTCGCGGCGCTGAACGATTGGGATGCGACGGTCGCGGTCGTGCCCGACACGTCGTAGCTCGCGGTCTGCGTGCCCGAGTCGATGTCGTGATAGCGCGTCACGCCCTTGTATGCGACGCCCGACTGGTCGACCTTCGCGTTCAGGTAGTAGTCGAGGTTCGGGCCGGCCGGCACCGCGTTGATGAAGCGCGCCTGCGGCTTCGAGATGCCGAGTACGGTCCCGGCGTCGTCGCCGCCGCCGCACGCTGTGAGCACGGAAATGACCGAGCACAGGGCCACTATCGTTCGTATTGATTTCATGTCGTCCTCTCGTTCAGGAAACCTGCCTTGCGATGCGGGACCGCCGCGCAAAGGATCGCGCGGGGCGCAGCGCCGGTTGAAGGAAGATGGCTGTCCGCCGGATGGCGGGCGCGGAGATGACGCAAGCGACGTGCCTATGCGGAGAAAAAGCCGGCGAACGACGGCGGGGTGCCCGGCGCGGGGCGTGGGGGGAGCGGGCTGCGCGATCGACGCGGTTGTAAAAAGCACATCCGCGCGCCACGCGCCGGGGCCAGCCGGCGTGCCGCACGCTCGCGGGAGCGTGCGCGAGAATCCGGCAGGCGGGCGTGCGTCGACCGTCGCGCCGGACGAAATGACCTGTCGGACGAAAATGATGGCCGGCGACGGCTGTAAATCTTGCCAGGTTCGACCATCGTTTAACCATTCGAAACAATGTGTTCACCGAAAGGGGCATGATCTCCGGCGATCGAGCAGGCATACTGTCGCCTATGTTGCTTAATGCACGCCGACCGGCGTGCGCTTGCCCTCCATGTCCATTCCAGTCTCTTTTCGAACCCTGCGATGGTTGACCATTGCGGCGACTGCATGCTTGCTCGCCGCGTGTTCGACTGCTTCCGACGTGACCGCGACGTCGAACCCGAACGTATTCACCGTGACGACGCGCACGGTCGGCGTGTCGACGACGTGGGCCGACGCCCATCAGAAGGCCGTCAGCGAAGCCACCAACTACTGCTCGCAGCGCGGGATGCGCGCGAGCATGAAGCAGGAATCCCTGACCGCCGGCCGCCGTGTCGACGCGCGCTCGGAACTCGCGTTCGAGTGCCATCCGACCTTCGAGACGGCGTCGAACCCGCGCGGTTGACCGATCGGCGGCATGATCGCGCCGCCCGCGTTTTCCTTCCCCCGCATGCAAACCGACCCGCGATGCCCAACGGGCACATCGCGGGTCGGCGCACGTCCGGCGTCGGCCGGGCGGGTCAGGCCGGCTGCGCCTCGTACAGCTTCACGCACGCGGAGAAGTCGAGCGTGCCGAGCCCCTGCTGGCTCATCGACTGATACAGCTGCTGCGCGAGCGCGCCCATCCAGACCGGCTGATGGGCGCCGCGCGCGGCTTCGGTCGCGAGGCCGAGATCCTTCAGCATCAGGTTCGCCGCGAAGCCGCCCGCATAGCCGCGCGCGGCCGGCGCCGTGTCGCTCACGCCCGGATACGGGTTGTACGCGTCCGAACTCCAGCAGCGGCCCGTCGACGTGTTGATGATGCCCGCCAGCACCGGAGGCTCGATGCCGAGCGCCGCGCCCAGCGCCATCGCTTCCGCGACGCCCATCATCGAGATGCCGAGCAGCAGGTTGTTGCAGATCTTCGCGATCTGCCCGGTGCCGGTGCCGCCGCAGTGCACGACGTTCTTGCCCATGTCGAGCAGCACGGGGCGGATGCGCTCGAACAGCGCGGCGTCCGCGCCGACCATGAAGGTCAGCGTGCCGGCCTGCGCGCCGCCGGTGCCGCCCGACACGGGCGCGTCGGCGAGCGGAAAGTCGCGCTGCGCGGCGGCGTCGGCCACCGCGCGCACGGTGCCGGGATCGATCGTGCTGCAGTCGATCAGCGTCGCGCCGGCGCGTGCGCCGGCCAGCACGCCGTCGTCGCCGAGGTAGACGGCGCGCACGTGCTGCGCGGCCGGCAGCATCGTGATGATCAACGAGCCGCGCGCGGCGGCGTCACGCGGCGACGCCGCCGCGGTCGCGCCGGCGCGCACCGCGGCGTCGACCGCATGCGCGTCGAGGTCGAACACCGTCAGCGCGTGGCCGGCCTTGAGCAGGTTGGCGGCCATCGGGCCGCCCATGTTGCCGAGTCCGATGAAGGCGATTTCCATGTGCGGGCTCCGTCGGATCAGCGCAACGCGATCGTCGTGTTCACGCCGCCGGCCGTCGCGTCGTCGTCGAACCAGCGCGCGGTGACCGTCTTCGTCTGCGTGTAGAACTGCACGACCTGCTTGCCGTACGGGCCGAGATCGCCGAGCTTCGAGCCGCGCGAACCGGTGAAGCTGAAGTACGGCACCGGCACCGGAATCGGAATGTTGATGCCGACCTGCCCGACGTCGATCTCGCTCTGGAACTTGCGCGCGGCCGCGCCGCTCTGCGTGAACAGGCCCACGCCGTTGCCCATCGGATTGCGGTTGACGAGCGCGATCGCGTCGTCGAGCGTGTCGGCTTCCATCACGACCACCACCGGCCCGAAGATTTCTTCCGTGTAGATCGACATGTCGGTCGTCACGCCCGAGAAGATCGTCGGGCCGACGAAGTTGCCGTGCTCGTAGCCGGGCACCTTCACGTCGCGGCCGTCGAGCAGCAGCGTCGCGCCTTCCTTCACGCCGGCGTCGATCAGCGACAGGATGCGTTCCTTCGCCGCCTTCGACACGACCGGGCCGACGTCGGTGCCGGCTTCGGCTCCGGCGTTGACCTTCAGCGCCTTCGCCTTTTCGACGAGATCGGGCAGCCAGTCGCGTGCCTTGCCGACCAGCACGACGACGGAGGTCGCCATGCAGCGTTGGCCGGCCGCGCCGAAGCCCGCGCCGACGAGCGCGTTGATCGACTGCTCGCGGTGCGCATCGGGCAGCACGACCGCGTGGTTCTTCGCGCCCATCATCGACTGCACGCGCTTGCCGTGCTGGCTGCCGAGGTTGTACACGTGCGTGCCGACGCGCGTCGAACCGACGAACGAGATCGCCTTGATGTCCGGGTGCGTGCACAGGCGGTCGACCACCGTCTTGCCGCCGTGCACGACGTTCAGCACGCCTTGCGGCACGCCGGCCTCGATCGCGAGTTCGACGAGCTGCATCGTCGACAGCGGGTCCTGCTCGGACGGCTTCAGCACGAACGTGTTGCCGCAGACGATCGCCATCGGGAACATCCACAGCGGAATCATCCCGGGGAAGTTGAACGGCGTGATGCCCGCGCACACGCCGATCGGCTGGCGCAGCGTGTAGGTGTCGACGCCGCCCGCGACGTTCTCCGCGAATTCGCCTTGTTGCAGCGTGCCGATCGAGCACGCGTGCTCGACCACTTCGAGGCCGCGGAAGATGTCGCCCTGCGCATCGGGCAGCGTCTTGCCTTGCTCGGCCGTCAGCGTGTGCGCGATCCGTTCGAGATTGCGGCGCACGAGGTCCTGGAACTTCAGCATGATGCGCAGCCGCGCGCCGATCGGCGTCGTCTTCCAGGTCTGGAACGCGTGCTGCGCGGACGCGATCGCGGCATCGACCTCGTCGAGCGTCGCGTACGGCACGCGGCCGATCACTTGCTGCGTCGCGGGGTTGACGATGTCGCCCCATTCGGCGCTTTGCGAATCGACGAACGCGCCGTCGATCAGCAGCTTGGCGGTGGGCAGGGCGAGGGTGGTCTGGGGAACTGCGGCGTTCATGGAACTCTCCGGGAAACGGTGGTGCGAAGCAAAAGGGTGGCCTGCGTCCGCCGCGCGTGCGGCCACGGCGGACGGCAGGTCGAACTGAAATCGATGGAATGCGGGTGCGGCGCTACGCGCGCGCCGGCCGCATCAACGCGGTACACACGAGCGCGAACACGCCGAAGCCGACGAGGTACGCGATCACGTAGTGCGGCTGGCCGCCGCCGGCCTTCAGCAGCGACGTCGCGATCATCGGTGCGAAGCCGCCGCCGATCACGCCGGCCAGCTGCACCGACAGCGAGATGCCGCTGTAGCGGATTTCCGCCGGGAATTGCTGCGCGAACAGCAGCGATTCCGGCGCATAGAGGATCGGGAACACGACGCCGAGGCCGAGCACGATCGCCCACCATGCATACGACGTCTGCTGCGTGCCGAGCATCATGAAGAACGGCGCGGCGAACGCGCACATCAGCACGAGGCCGATCGCGAACATCCGGCGCTGGCCGATGCGGTCGCTCAGATGCCCGCACAGCGGCATCGTGACGAGCGACAGCGCCGCGCCGGCCGTGATCGCGTGCAGCATCTCGGCCTTCGGCAGATGCAGCTGCTGCGTCGCGTAAGCGAGCGCGAACGTGACGACCATGTAGAACCAGGTGTTCTCGGCGGCGCGTGCGCCGACGATCGTCAGCACTTCGCGCGGATGGCGGCGCAGCGCGGCCGTCACCGGCGATTTCTCGGCCTTGCCCTGCTTGCGGACCTTCTCGAAGTCGGGCGATTCGGGCACCTTCGCGCGGATGAACCAGCCGAGGCCGACGAGCGCGATGCTCGCGAGGAACGGCACGCGCCAGCCCCACGACAGCATGTCGGCTTCCGGCAGCGCGGCCACCGCGGCCATCGCGACCGACGACAGGATCAGGCCGAGCCCGACACCCGTCTGCGGCAGGCTGCCGAACAGCCCCTTGCGGCCTTTCGGCGCGTGCTCGACGGCCATCAGCACCGCGCCGCCCCATTCGCCGCCCACCGCCATCCCCTGCAGGAAGCGCATCGCGATCAACAGCGCGGCCGCCCAGTAGCCGATGCTGTCGTACGACGGGATCAGCCCGATGATCATGCTCGGCACGCCCATCAGCAGCAGCGTGATCATCAGCATCGACTTGCGGCCGATGCGATCGCCGAAGTGGCCGAACACGATGCCGCCCATCGGCCGCCCGATGAAGCCGACCGCGAACGTGCCGAACGCGGCGAGCGTGCCGACGACCGGGTCCAGCGACGGGAAGAAGATGCGGTTGAACACGAGCGCGGCGGCCGTGCCGTACAGGAAGAAGTCGTACCACTCGATCGTGGTGCCGGCCATGCTGGCCCAGCCGGCCAGCAGGTAATGCTTCGCGGTGCGCTCGGGCGCCGGCGTCGCGATGGTCGCATGCTCATCGAGGGTGGATCGGGTCTGCATGGTGTCTCCGGTTTTATTGCCCGCGGCTCATGGTCCGCAGGTCACGGTCGAGTATAGTTATGCGCAGATTCACGATGTACCGATAAAGAAACCGGTTGGATGTGCATTTATGCATATCGACGGCCGGCCCGGAGACCCCTCCTTTTTCCTCGCCGATGCGACATGCCACCGAGCCGGTTTCCGGCAACCTGAACTGGGACGACCTGCGCTTTTTCCTCGAAGTCGCGCGCACGCAGCGCGCGAGCGGCGCGGCGAAGCGGCTCGGCGTCGACTACACGACCGTCGCGCGGCGCATCCGCGCGCTCGAAGCCGCGATGGGCACGCTGCTGTTCGACAAGTCGCGCTCCGGCGGCTTCACGCTGACGGCCGAAGGGCAGCGGCTCGTCGCGTATGCGGATGCGATGGAGACGACCGTGCAATCCGCGTGCGACCAGGTCGCGAACACGGGGGAGGCGCTGTCGGGTCACGTGCGGATCGGGTCGACCGAAGGGTTCGGCTGTTTTTTCCTCGCGCCGCAGCTCGCGCAGTTTCGCGCCGCGCATCCGCACGTGACGGTTGACCTGCTGCCGGTGCCGCATTTCGTCAACCTGCCGAAGCGCGAGGCCGATCTCGCGATCACGCTCGAGCGGCCCGAGCGCGGGCCCTACGTGGTCACGAAGCTGTGCGACTACCAGTTGCGGCTCTATGCGACGCGCGACTATCTGGGGAATCACGCGCCGATTACCTGCACGGACGATCTCGCGCAGCACGCATTCATCAGCTACGTCGACGATCTCGCGTTCAGCAACGAACTGCTGTACCTGGACCGCGCGGTGCCTGGTGCTACGGCCGGGTTGCGCACGACGAGCGTGATCGCGCAGGTTTTCGCGGCGCTACAGGGCGGCGGCCTCGCGATTCTGCCGTGCTTCATCGCGGCCACGCAGCCGGCGCTGGTGCCCGTGCTGCCGAACGACGTGGTCGTCACGCGGTGTTTCTGGCTGACGTGCCGCGAGGATCTGCGCAAGCTGCGGCGCGTGACCGCGCTGTGGGATTACCTGCGCGCGGCGGCGGACGCGAACCGCGCGCTGCTGTCGGGGGAGTCGGGCACGCTGAGGTTCGTCGGCGAGCCGGCGTAGCGGTCGACGGGCGGGGCGCGACGGCGATGCGATGATCGATCTGGATGACAACACGGCCGGCGGCGATTCGACCGGGCTAGCGGGGAGAGGGCAAATGGCTTTGACGCATGCGGGCAAGGTGTTCGTGGTATGCGTGGTGGTATTCGGCGTGACCGCCTACTGGCTCGCGTCGCGCATGGTGCGCCGACAGACGGGCGGCAAGCGCGGCTCCGGCGGCGCGGTCGCGTTCTGGTGGCTCGTGTGTTTTTGCCTCGTGTCGCTGTTGTTCCCGTTCGCGTACTGGATCGGCGACGAGCTTTACGCACTGGCGGTATCGCCGAAATACGAAGCGACCGTCGTGTCCTACCAGTCCGAGTGGGATACCTGCGAGCGCCGCGACAGTTCGGGGCGAACCTCGTCGTACCGGTGCATCAAGTACACGTCGATCCTGGAAGCCGTGATGCCGGATGGCGAACGTATCACGCTACCCGGCAACATTCGCTCGGGCGCCGTGCCCGAAATCGGCGAGAAGATCGAGGTCGTGTTGCCGCAAGGGGCGCATCAGTGGCACGAACGCAGCGTGCGGAGTATCGGGTTGCTGGCCGGCGGCACGGTGATGGTCGCGATCGTCGGGTATTTCGTGTACCTGATCGCGGCGTACGGGGCCGGGAAGAAGATCGACGGCGCGGCGCGCTTCGGCGTGGCGGCGGTGCTGAACGGACTCGTGCCGCTTGGGGCGCTGTTGATGGAACTTGCCTTCCTGAGCGTGCCGTACCGTTACTGGGCGCACGGGAATCCGCAGCAATGGCCGGTGTGGGTGCTCGCGCTATGCCTGCTGTTCGCGCTGGCGCTGCTGCCGTTGCTGCTCATCTACGCGCGAACCGCATGGCGGGCGGTGGTGAAGTAGCGGAGGTGCGCCGCCTCGCGATCGCGGCGCGGGGGCGGGCCGCGCCGCCCGGCACACTCAGCCCGGGCAACCCAGCCGATCCGCGAGTTCGTTCAGATCCCTGACGTCGAAATCCCACGCATCGTCGGCTTGCAGGTCGGTCGTCTGGCCGGGCCCGTGCTCGGTCGGCCGCAGCACGAACGCGGTCGACAGCCCGAGCCGGCGCGCGGCCGCCAGATCGCCGTTGTGCGCGGCCACCAGGCACAGCTCGGCCGGCGCGAGGCCGAGAATCTCGACCGCTTCGGTATAGACGGCCGGCGACGGCTTGTACGCGCGGGCGACCTCGGCGCCGAGAATCGCGTCCCACGGCAGCCCGCCGTGCTTCGCGACGTCGACCATCAGCCGGATGTTGCCGTTCGACAGCGGCGCGATGATGTAACGGCGCTTCAGCCGGTGCAGCCCGGCGACGGCGTCGGGCCACGGATCGAGCCGGTGCCACGCGAGATTGAGTGCGTCGATGTCGGCATCGGGCACGTCGACGATCCCGAAACGGTCGAGCGTACGGACGAGGTTCTCGCGATGCAGCACGTCGAGCCGCACGTAACGGCGGCGTCCGCTGCGGATTTCTTCCATCGACGGCGAATATTCGTCGCGCCACGCATCGGCGAACGCGAACGGGTCGAGCGTCGGCGCGTGGCGGTCCAGGAATGCGGCGGCGCCGCGTGCGACACCGCTTCTCCAGTCGACGATCGTTCCGAAGACATCGAAAACGAGCGCCTTGATTTCGGCAGGGTTCGTCATGGGGATCCAGTGAAGGTCGATCGATGAGGGTACGAATCGCCGTGCCGCCCGCTTGCACGGCGCCGGTTCGATCGACATTGAATCACGGATACGGAAACGCGGCGGGGGAGGCCGCGATGCGGGCCCCCGCCGGAGCCGGAAGCAGGACAAGCGCGCGGTGCCGGCCGGACAGCGCCTGCCGTCGCGCGCGCCCGGCCGGTCAGCAGATCCGGAAGGATTGACGGGCGGCGCGCCCGCGCCGTCGTGCGGCGCAGCAACCTTTCATCGCACCGGCCGCCGCCGCCCGCCGCGCGGCAACCGAGCGTATCCCCTGATGGAAGCAGGTATGTCGATCGTCACGGATTGGTGTTAAATACATTTCGGCGCGCCCTCGCTCGGCGCGCAAACGGGGCGCACCGGGGATCGGCGTAAACCCGGAGCGGAACAGGGCACGAAATATCGATAACGAACCGGGCGCACCAGACCCGGTCGGACAGACGGCAGGATTCACTTGAATACCGAACCGCAAAGTTCTCGCTACAGCCTCGGGCTCGCCGCGGAAGTGCTCGCATCCGAGCAGAGCGTGCTGAGGCTGATCACACGCAACACGCCGCTGCCGGAACTGTTGGTCGAAGTTTGCCGGCGTGCCGAGGCTTTGCTCGGCGACGGTGCGTCGTGCACGATCCTGCTGCTCGATACGGACGGCGTGCACGTGCGCGTCGGCGCGGCGCCGTCGCTGCCCGCGCAGTACAGCGCGGCGATCGACGGCGCGACGATCGGCCCCGCGGCCGGCTCGTGCGGCACCGCGATGTACGAGCGCCGGATGGTCACCGTCGAGGACATCGAAACCGATCCGCTGTGGGCCGACTATCGCGCCATCGCGTTGCCGCTCGGCTTGCGCGCGTGCTGGTCGGTGCCGTTCCTCGACGACGCGGGCGTCGTGCTCGGCGCGTTCGCCGTCTATCATCATCGGCCGTGCCGCCCGAGCGACGAGGAAACGGGGCTGTTGCGCGATATCGGCAACAGCGTCGGCCTCGCGGTGCACCAGGACCGGATCGCACGGCAGCTCGCGCGCAGCGAGGAACATCACCGGCTCGTCGTCAACAGCCTGAGCGAGGGCATCCTCGTCGTGTCGCGCGAGGGCGTCGTGATCGCGAGCAATCCGAGCGCGAACCGGATGATCCGCGCGAAGGGCGAACTCGTCGGCCGTCGGCTGTCCACGGTGATCCTGCGCAAGCTGTACGAGGACGGCACGCCGATCGACCCGCACGACTGGCCGAGCCGGCGCGCGCTCGAGACGGCCACGCCGATGCTCGACTACACGGTCGGCTTCGGTCTCGCGGACGGCGACATCATCTGGGTGCGCGGCAACGCGGTGCCGATCGTGCGGCCGGGCGAGACGCAGGCCGACTCGGTGCTCGTGTCGTTCAACGACATCGGCCCCGTGCGCGAAGCGCAGCAGCAGTTGCGCTACATGGCGACCCGCGACGCGCTGACGGGCCTCTACAATCGCCGCTGGCTCGGCGACCGCATGCGCGAGCTGTTCGGCGTGCGCGATGCGGCGGCCGGGTCTGCGCGCGTCGCGATCCTGTTCATCGATCTGGTCGGCTTCAAGAAGGTCAACGACACGGCCGGCCACGACGCGGGCGACGCGCTGCTGCGCAGCGTCGCGGCGCGGCTCGCGGGCTGCGCGGACGGCCGCTACGCGCTCACGCGCGTCGGCGGCGACGAGTTCGTGATCCTCGTCGACGACTGCGACGATCCCGAGCGTCTCGCGGGGCTCGCGCGCGAGGTCATCGACGCGATCGCGAAGCCGTTCGCGATCGCGAACAACGAATACTGGCTCGGCGTATCGATCGGCATCAGCGTCGCGCCGCGCGACGGCGACGACGCCGTGACGCTGATGCGCAACGCCGATTCGGCGATGTACGACGCGAAGCAGCACGGCCGCAACCATTTCACGTTCTTCACCGCGCAGCTCAACCTGCGGCTGCAGCGCCGCTTCGCGATCGAACAGTCGCTGCGGCGCGCGCTGGCGTCGGACATGCTGCGGCTCGCGTATCAGCCCGTGGTCGACGCGCGCACCGGCCGCACGGTCGGCGCCGAAGCGCTGCTGCGCTGGACGAGCCCCGAGCTCGGACCGATGTCGCCGGCGGAATTCATTCCGGTCGCGGAAGACACGGGGCTGATCGTCGCGATCGGCCAATGGGTGCTCGAAACCGCGTGCCGGCAGGCGGCCGAGTGGCGCCGCACGATCGCGCCGGACCTGATGCTGGCCGTCAACCTGTCGCCGCGGCAGTTTCACGAAGGGCTCGTCGAATCGGTCGCCCGCTGTCTCGCGCAAACGCGGCTCGACCCGTCCGCGCTCGAACTCGAGATCACCGAAGGCGTGCTGATGAACGACACGGACACCGTGCTGCCGATGCTCGAAGCGCTCACGGACATGAACGTGCGGATCTCGGTCGACGATTTCGGCACCGGCTATTCGTCGCTCGCGTACCTGAAGCGCTTTCCGCTGCACAACCTGAAGGTCGACCGTTCGTTCGTGTCGGGCGTGCCCGATCATCACGACTCGGTCGCGATCACGCAGGCGGTCGTCGCGATGGCGCATTCGCTCGGCATGAAGGTCACGGCCGAAGGCGTCGAGACGCAGGCGCAGTCGTGGTTTCTGCAGCAGATCGGCTGCGACATGCAGCAGGGCTATCTGTTCAGCCGCCCGCTGGATGCGCACGACTACGCGCGCCGGCTCGGCGCCGCGTGAGCGCGGCGCGCTCGCCGGACCTGGCGCGTGAGTGCGCTAGCTAGCGCGCGCCGAACCCGCCGGCGCCCGGCGGCGTCGGCGACGGATCGATCTCGACCCGGTTCTTGCCTTCGTGCTTCGCGCGATAGAGCGCGCGGTCGGCCGCCTCGATCAGCACGGTCGTCGGCAGGCCGGGTGCGGGCACGATGCTCGCGCCGCCGATGCTGATCGTCACGATCTGGTTGCCCGTCGACGCATGCGCGTGCCGCACGCGCAACGCCTCGACCGCGAGCCGGATCTTCTCGCCGAGCAGCCGCGCGGCGCCCGGCGACGTGGCCGGCATCACGACCGCGAATTCCTCGCCGCCGAAGCGCGCGGCGAGATCGCCCGACTGCCCGAGGCAGCGCTCGATCGTCGACGCGATCTGCTTGAGCACGCTGTCGCCGGACACGTGTCCGTACGTGTCGTTGTACAGCTTGAAGTTGTCGACGTCGATCATCAGCAGCGACAGCTCGCTGCGCTCGCGCGTGCCGCGCCGCCACTCGGCGGCCAGGTATTCGTCGAGATAGCGCCGGTTCGACAAGCCGGTCAGGCCGTCGGAGTGCGTGAGGCGCCGCAGCTCGAGATTGGCCTCGAGCAGTTGCTGTTGCGACTGCCGCAGCGCGCGATAGGCTTCGTCGCGCTGCAGCAGGTTCATATATGAGCGCGAGTGGTAGCGGATGCGCGCGACGAGCTCGATGCGATCGGGCAGCTTGACCAGATAGTCGTTCGCGCCGCACGCGAACGCGGCGCTCTTGATCACCGGTTCTTCCTGCGTCGACAACACGATGATCGGCACGTCGCGCGTCGCCGGATTCGCGCGGTACGCGCGCACGAGACTCAGCCCGTCGGTGCCGGGCATCACGAGATCCTGCAGGATCACGGTCGGGCGCGTCTCGATCGCGGCGGCCATCGCGTCGTCCGAGCGCGGGCAGTAGTGGAAGTCGATGCCGTCCTCGTCGACGAGCGCGCGGCGCACGGCTTCCGCGACGATCGTCTGGTCGTCGACCAGCAGCACCATCGCCGGCGCGTCGGCGGGCGACCCGGTCGGGCCGCCCGGCGGGCGAGTCAGGTCAATCGTCATGGTCGATGCGGGTTGTTGCGGTTGTTGCAAGGGCAGGCATGGGCGTTGCGCGCGGTCATCGTCGGGCTCAGATCCGCGCGAGCGCCGCCAGCTCGCCCGCGATGCGCCCGAGCGGCAGGATCGCGCGCGCCGCGCCGAGCGTCGCGGCTGCCTTCGGCATCCCGTACACGGCGCTGGTTGCCTCGTCCTGCGCGATCGTATGGTAGCCCTTCATTCGCAGCGCCTTCAGGCCGATCGCGCCGTCGCGCCCCATCCCGGTGAGCAGTACGCCGATCACGCGGCCGGGCCAGTGCTCGGTCAGGCTGTTGAAGAATACGTCGACCGACGGACGATACGGCGTGGCGGCGGGTTCCCGCGTGTATTCGAGCGTGCCGGCGCGCGTGATGCGCAGGTGATCGTCGGTCGCGGCGAGCAGCGCGACGCCCGGCTGCGGGCGGTCGCCTTCGTGCGCGACGCGCACGGCGAGCCGGGTCTGACCGTCGAGCCATTGCGCCATGCCTTCGGCGAACGCGCGATCGACGTGCTGCACGATCACGATCGGCGCATTGAAATCGGCCGGCAGGCTGCCGAGGATCGACGCGAGCGCGCCGGGGCCGCCGGCCGATGCGCCGATCGCGACCAGCGGGCCGGCGCCGCCGCGCGCGGCCGCGCCCGTGACGCGCGTGCCGCCCGGCGCGTCGAGCAGACGGCCGATCTGGTCGATCTTCGCGAGCAGCAGTTTCGTCGTGTCGCCGGCCGAGCCGTCGCCGAGCCGCGGCGTATCGACCGCGTCGAGCGCACCGGCGCCCATCGCCTCGAACACGCGCCACGCGTTCGCGCCGATGCAGCTCGTCACGATCAGGATCGCGCACGGTCGTTCGGAGCGCATGATCCGCCGCGTCGCTTCGATCCCGTCGAATTTCGGCATGATCAGATCCATCAGCACGATGTCGGGCGGCTGCGCGGCGCACAGTTCGACGGCCTGCGCGCCGTCGGTCGCGACCCACAGCACGCGGTGCTCGGGCCGTCGCGCGATCGCGCGGCGCATCGCCTCGACGGCAAGCGGGAGGTCGTTGACGATGCCGATGTTCACAAGCGGAATTCTCCGGTCGGTTCGTAGTGTTGTTGGAGGTGGGCCGGGTTCATGGAAGGTGCAGCCGGTTCGGCGCGTCCGGGCGGCATCGGCGGCCGGACGGCGCGGCATTCTTTTGGGTTGACGACGCCCGAATGCTGTCATGCGGCGCGGGCGGCGGCAATCGAAAAATTTGCGCATGGTGCCGTTTCAGTGCGTTTCCTCTATGGCGATGCCGCATTGCCTGCAAGCGGGCCAGTCGATCCCGTCCGGACACGCCGCAAAAGTCCGCATGTTACCGTGCCGGCATCGACAAAAAGAAAGGAGAGAACCGGATGACCGTGCCCGATACCGTCCTCGTCAGCCGCGACCCGCATGCGCCGATCGTGATCGAGCAGGACGGCCGTTTGCTGTACCGAATCCACATCGAGAGCGGACACGCGTCGTTCTACCGCGATTTTCCGGTCGAACCCGATGCGGTGCGCGTGCTGCGCGACGACGCCGAACGCTATTACTTCCTGTTCGCGGCGCTTCACCATCCGTACCAGTTGAGCGAGACGAACCTCTGCGACGCGGAGCGCGAGCGGTATTTCAGCACGATCCTGTTCGCCGGCCGCGACGCGGTCGAAGCCTTCATGACGGAACGCGATCGTGCCAGCAACGGCGCGGTGGCGAATTTGCTGGGGATCTTCACGCAGGCCGATTACCGACAACTGCGCGACGGCCGGTGGTTCGGCGTGGGCGCGGGCACGCCGGCTGCATAGCGGCCCGTACCGCGGCATCGGGCCGCGCAGCGGCCCCGCCGCCGCGCCGTCAGTGGCTGCGCGCGTAGCCCTGGATCAGCGCGCGCATCATCCCTTCGACCGTCGCATCGCGCAGGTCGTCTTCCTGCTCGGCTTCCTCGACGAGCGCGGCATAGGCGGTCGCGAGCGTCACGCGGTCGACTTCATGGCGTTGCTCCATCAGCGTCACCATCCCGTCCTTCGCCAGATGGGCGGAGAACGCGCGGCTGCCGATGGTCTGGAATACGTCAATCATGGCGGCTCTCCCGTACGTTGCCGATGCTTTTCAGTTTAGTCGGCGTCCCGGGCCCGCGCCACGCGTGCGGGCCGGCCGGCCCGATTCGTCCGATGAAATGTGGCCGACACACGGCGCGGGCACGGTGTCCGTCGGCTTCAACGTTTACCCGAACCGCCAAATTGTCGACTTTTTATCGATAAAGTCTCGTGTTAGATTTCGCCGTCCGAGCCCGATGCAAACCGGGCCGGCCGCGCGCGGCCGACGTGCCGCGCGTCCAGACACAAGGAGGGGAAATGCTGGTGCTGATTGGGGTGCCGATCGTCGTGATCGGCTTCGCGCTGCGCTTCAATGCGCTGCTGGTGGTCACGATCGCGGGGCTCGCGACGGGGCTGGCGGGCGGGCTGAATTTCGTCGACATCGTCAGCGCGTTCGGCAAGGCGTTCACCGAGAACCGCTACATGGGGCTGATCTGGCTCACGCTGCCGGTGATCGCGCTGCTCGAGCGCAACGGGCTCAAGGAGCAGGCGAAGCGGATGATCTCGCGGGTCCAGGCGGCCACCACGGGCCGCGTGCTGATGCTGTACTTCGTGCTGCGCCAGGCGACGGCCGCACTCGGCCTCACGTCGCTCGGCGGCCACGCGCAGATGGTGCGGCCGCTGATCGCGCCGATGGCCGAGGCCGCCGCGGTCGGCCGGCACGGCGAACTGCCCGAGTCGGTGCGCCAGCAGATCCGCGCGCATGCGTCGGGCGCGGACAACGTCGCCGTGTTCTTCGGCGAGGACATCTTCATCGCGATCCAGTCGATCCTGCTGATCAAGGGCTTTCTCGAACAAAACGGCATCGCCATCGAGCCGCTGCACCTGTCGGTGTGGGCGATCCCGACCGCGATCGCCGCGCTGCTGATTCACTGCACGCGCCTCGCGCTGCTCGACCGCCGGCTCGCGCGCGGCTTCGGCCTGGTGAAGCAGGAGGGCGCGCGATGATCGGCCTCGAATCGCTGTACACGCTCGCCGGGCTGATGTTCGCCGCGTTCGCGTACTTCAACCTGACGGACCGCACGAACCCGCGGCGCGTCGTCAATTTCGCGTTCTGGGCCATCTACGCGGTCACGTTCCTGTTCGGCGCGCTGCTGCCGCATTTCGTCACAGGGTGCCTGGCGATCGCGCTCGCGCTGATCGCCGGCTCCGGCAAGCTCGGCCGCGGCCAGTCGGACGAGGCAGGCGTTGCGGCGGCCGTGCGGCGCGAGACGCTCGCGCAGCGCTTCGGCAACCGGCTGTTCCTGCCCGCGCTGCTGATTCCGCTCGTCACGCTGATCGGCACGTTCGCGCTGAAGCTCGTGCCGTTCGTCGAGCCGAAGAGCGTGACGCTGATCTCGCTCGTGCTCGGTACGATCGTCGCGTTCGTCGTCGCGCTCGCGATGCTGCGCGATTCGCCCGTGCATGCGCTGAAGGAAGCGCGCCACACGATGGACGCGGTCGGCTGGGCCGCGATCCTGCCGCAGATGCTCGCGGCGCTCGGCGCGCTGTTCGCGGTCGCGGGCGTCGGCGGCGTGGTGTCGGGGCTCGTGAAGGAGTGGGTGCCGATCGATTCGCCGTTCGCGGTGGTCGCGGCCTACACGGTCGGCATGGCGCTGTTCACGATGATCATGGGCAACGGCTTCGCCGCGTTCCCGGTGATGACGGCCGGCATCGGCCTGCCGCTGATCGTCCACCAGTTCCACGGCAATCCGGCGATCATGGGCGCGATCGGAATGCTGAGCGGCTTCTGCGGTACGCTGATGACGCCGATGGCCGCGAACTTCAACATCGTGCCCGCGGCGCTGCTCGAACTGAAGGACAAGAACGGCGTGATCAAGGCGCAGTGGCCGACGGCCGTGCTGCTGCTGGCCGTGAACACGCTGCTGATGTACGCGTTCGTATTCCGCTTCTGATTCGATGGACGAGATCCTCATGACCGACCGACTGACCCCCGAACTCGCGTCGAAATTCGCGTCGCTCGCGCTCGCACACCTGACCCGCGAATATCCGAACAAGCTCACGCATGCGCTCGAAGGTCCGCACGACGTGCAGGGGCCGCGCGCGCTGCACCCGATCTTCTACGGCAGCTACGACTGGCACTCGTGCGTGCACGGCTACTGGCTCGTGCTGCGCGTGCTCGAACGCTACCCGGCATTGCCGGAGGCCGAGCGCATCGTCGCGATCGTCGACGCGCACTTTACCGACGCGAACGTTGCCGGCGAACGCGCGTATCTCGCGCTGCCGCACAACAGCGGCTTCGAGCGGCCGTACGGCTGGGCATGGCTGCTCGCGCTCGTCGCGCAGCTCGAGCGGCTCGCGCTGAAGGGCGTGTTGCCGCAGGCCGCGCGCTGGGCGAAGACGATGGCGCCGCTGGCCGACCTGTTCGTGTCGCGCTTCGAGACTTTCCTGCCGAAGGCGACCTATCCGCTGCGCGTCGGCACGCACTTCAACACCGCGTTCGCGCTGGCGCTCACGCTCGATTTCGCGCGCGATACGCAGCGCGACGGGCTCGCCGCGCTGATCGTCGATACCGCGAAGCGCTGGCACCTGAACGACGTCGCATGCCAGGCGTGGGAGCCGTCGGGCGACGAATTCCTGTCGCCCGCGCTGATGGAAGCCGAACTGATGCGGCGCGTGCTGCCGGCCGCCGAATTCGACGGCTGGTTCGCGCGCTTCCTGCCCGACCTCGCGCGCGGCGAGCCGGCGACGCTGTTCGAGCCGGCGACGGTCAGCGACCGCAGCGACGGCAAGATCGCGCACCTCGACGGGCTGAACCTGAGCCGTGCGTGGTGCCAGCGTTCGCTGGCCGGCGCGCTGCCGGAAGGCGATGCGCGGCGCGCGAAGCTGCTCGATGCGGCCGACCGGCATCTCGCGAGCGCGCTCGCGCACGTGGCGGGCGACTACATGGGCGAGCACTGGCTCGCGACGTTCGCGCTGCTCGCGCTGGACGCGTAGCGCGCGAAACCCCGCCAGCGGCAAGGTCTTCGGCGCGCGGCTATACTCGCCGCTCGGGCCGCTTCGCGCTGCATGCGTGGCGCGAAGCGCGCCATCCGCCAGTTCGCCGTCTCGCCATGGACAAGCTTATTTCCTACGTCGCCGCGATCCACGGGCTCGCCGGGTCCGTGTCGGTCGTGTCGCACGCGACATCGCATGATCGCTGGACCGACGACGACGTCGAGGTCACCCGCGACGAAACCGAATACCGGTTCGACAACGGCGCGATCGTGCGCCGCTCGGTCGAGCAGGACCGTGCGCCGTCCGACCTGCTGTGCGCCGAATGCTGGATCGACTACGACGTGCTGCGCCATCCCGATGCGCAGCCGATCAACCCGTCGCGGTTGACGTTCGACAACGCGTGCCGCGAAACCTTCTGGCTGCGGTACCACCTCGCGTGAACGTGCGCGCCATGCATGAGTGCTTGAGGCTGCATCAGGCCGGCGGCCGACGAAGCGCGTGCCGGGGATGTCGGCGCCGCCGGTCTCGTCGAACACGCGAGTTTGCTGGTGTTATTCGAGCAAGATTGTCAACAGAGAGCGATGAATAAAAAGGCTAGCCGCCTGATGTATGCCCGGTTCCGGCGAATGGTAGTGGCCCTCGAGGAAGCGGCAAGTACCTTGGCCGCACGCGCTTGCCGATTGCCGCTGCTTCGCAGGCGGCGAGCTATCCATTGACCAGTGCGCATGTGGTCCAGGTGCACAACGGATTGCCGCAAGTAAATACCACGAAACCATCGGATGCCGGGGAGGGCAGTCAATAGCTCTATTGTGTTATCCCGCTTTGCAATGCAGATTGATATAAAAAGCGGAGCACACGGGACGACCTCGATAACTCTCGATTTAGGTTCAGGAAAACGCGCGACATTGACTCGCGCCACAGGTTCTATCGATGCAAGCCGATCGATGAGGCAACGCAGCGCCGTTTCGGAATTGATGCTGCACTGGTCGAAATATGCGGGCCTCACTGCCAACGCGTTGGCGTACATGCGGCAACTGGGTCTGGATGTGCTTCAGGGCACGCCGCTTGACGCGCTCAAATCCGCCCGGCTGCTGGCGTTTCCGTGACGCCTGACGCGACGCGCATACCTCGGTCCGCCTCCGCCCCGGCACAGGCGCGAGCGTGCGGGCAGTTCCCGCTGCAGCGCGCCGCTGAGCGGTAAATAGGCAACCGATGGAAGGGTTTTTGTACTAATTCAGTCAATCTTTCATGGAAGGCGACCGCCTTTGCGTCGCATGCAACACCGCTTTCCATATCAGGGCCGGCGCGCGGCGGCGGCGACTCGCTACACTGCCGTACCGGTTGGACGGGCCCCGGCATCAGGCCCGCGAGCAAGGAGACAAAAGAGGATGGACACCCCACGCGCAGCGGTCGTCACGTACCGCGGGAAGGCGATCGAGAACACGCACATCGCCCATGTGGCGGTCGTCGATGCACGCGGCCGGCTGCTGGCCCGGTTCGGCGATCCGTTCCGGATGACGCTCGCGCGGTCGGCGGCCAAGCCGGCCCAGGCGCTATCGGTGATCGAGACGGGCGCGCCGGAGCGCTTCGGCTTCGACGACGCGGACATCGCGCTGATGTGCGCGTCGCACAGCAGCGAGGATCGTCACATCGAACGCACGCGCGCGATGCTCGCGAAGGTCGCCGCGCACGAATCGGATCTGCGCTGCGGCGGCCATCCGCCGTTGTCCGACGCGGTGTACCGGGCGTGGATCAAGCGCGACTACACGCCGACCGGCGTATGCAGCAACTGTTCGGGCAAGCACGTCGGGATGCTGGCCGGCGCGCAGGCGATCGGCGCCGCGATCGCCGATTACCATCTGCCCGACCATCCGATGCAGGTGCGCGTGAAGCAGGTGGTGGCCGATGCATGCGGGCTGCGCGACGACGAGGTCGACTGGGGCATCGACGGCTGCAACCTGCCGACCCCGGCGTTCTCGCTGGATCGGCTGGCGCGCCTGTACGCGTCGCTGGCCGACGGCGCGGACGCGGTGGAAGCGGGCGGCGCGCTCACGGACCGCATTCGCGCACTGGCGCGCATTCACCGTGCGATGACCGCTCATCCGGAGCTGGTGGCCGGCGAAGGGCGCTATTGCACGGTGCTGATGAACGCGTTCGGCGGGCAGGTGGTCGGCAAGCTCGGCGCGGATGCGTGCTACGGAATCGGCGTGCGCGCGTCGGAACGCACGCGGCAACTCGGCGCGGACGGCGCGCTCGGCATCTCGGTGAAGATCGAGGACGGCAATCTCGACGTGCTCTATATGGTCGTCAGCGAAATCCTCGAGCGGTTGCAGATCGGTACGGCCGAGCAGCGTGCGCAACTGTCCGCGTTCCACCGGCCGCGGATGCTCAACACGCAGGGCGTCGAGTTCGGGCACGCGACGTTCCCGTTCGAATTGCAGGCGGCCTGAACGCGGTCGCCGCGCCGATGCCGTCGGCCCGCAATCCGGGCCGTACCGCGGCGCGCGCTACGCGCGTGCGTCGCGAATCTTCGCCAGCTCCCGCTCCGACAGCTCGCCGATCTGCGCGAGGTGTTCCGCGAGAAAATCCTTCAGCACGCGCAGCTTCGCCGAGCTGCGTCGGTTCGCCAGATACGCGATGTAGATGAATTCGCCGGTCAGCCGGTTCTGCAGCCGGTAGCGCGGCAGCACGGCTTCGAGCTGGCCGCTCGCGAGCAGGTCGCGCACCAGCCAGATCTCGAATTCCGCGATGCCGAGCCCCGCGCAGGTCGCCTCCAGCAACAGCTCCGAATGGTCGGTGACGAGATTGCCGGCCGGCAGCACGCTGTGCCGCGTGTCGCCGCGCACGAGCTCCCAGCGCGGATCGCCTTCCGGGTGCACGTAGCGCAGGCAGTTGTGATGCTTCAGGTCGTCCGGCGTCGCCGGGCGTCCGCAGCGGTCGAGGTAGCCGGGCGTCGCGCACAGGATGCTGTCGTTGCGCGACAGCCGGTGGACGACCAGGTTGTCCAGGTAGTTCTCGCCTTCGTGGATGTCGAGATCGAAGCCGCCGGCCACGAGGTCGTTGTGGTTGTCGGTGAGCCGCACGTCGAGCTGGATCGTCGGGTAGCGCGCGAGAAACGGCGCGATCAGCGGCGCGAGATGGCGGCGGCCGAACGCGACCGGCGCGGTGAGCTTCAGCGGGCCGCTCGGCTGCGCATTCAGCTCGGCGACGACACGCAGCGTGTCGTCGAGATCGGCGATCAGTGTGACCGCGCGCTCCAGATAGATATGGCCGGCCTCGGTGAGCGTCACGCTGTGCGTCGAACGGTGCAGCAGCGCGACGCCGAGCGCCTCCTCGATCGCGGTCACCTTGCGCGCGACCGTCGACGTCGACACGTGCATCTCCTTCGCGACCGCCGAAAAACTCCCCGTTTCGACCACCCGCACGAACGCGCGCATCGCGCCCAGGTGATCGATGCCGGTTTCTCTCGCGCCTTTTTTCATTCGATTCTCGCTGTTGCGTCCCGCGCAAAACCGCTTTCGATAATACAGAAGGGAGCATGTTTTTGCAAAGGCATAGAATGCGAACCCGTCGCGTCGGCAAGCGGCGGCCGGCGAGCGGCACGAGACATTTCAGGAGGGCACGATGGCAGAACACGGCTTCCGCGTCGAAGCGGATCTTTTAGGGAAACGAAGCATTCCGGATACCGCCTATTACGGCGTCCACACGCTGCGCGCGAAAGAGAATTTCGACATTTCGGGCCGCACCATCGCGTCGCTGCCGTACCTCGTGATGGCGCTCGCGTCCGTGAAGGAAGCGGCGGCCGACGCCAATTGCGAACTCGGGCTGCTGCCGCGGCCGTTTCGCGATGCGATCGCCGCCGCGTGCGTCGAGATCCGCGAAGGGCGGCTGCACGACCAGTTCGTCGTGGACGTCATCCAGGGCGGCGCCGGCACGTCGACCAACATGAACGCGAACGAGGTGATCTGCAACCGCGCGCTCGAAATCATGGGCCACGCGCGCGGGCAGTACGAATACCTGCACCCGAACGAGCACGTCAATCTCGCGCAGAGCACCAACGACGTCTATCCGACCGCGATCCGGATCGCGACGTGCTTCGCGGTCGAACATCTGCTGGAGGCGATGGCGCGGCTGCGCGATGCATTCGCGGAGCGGGCCGACGCGTTCGCCGGCTTGCTGAAGCTCGGCCGCACGCAGTTGCAGGACGCGGTGCCGATGACGCTCGGCCAGGAATTCTCGACCTACGCGGTGATGCTGACGGAAGACATCGCGCGGCTGCAGGAAGCCGGCTGGCTGATTCGCGAGATCAACCTCGGCGCGACCGCGATCGGCACGGGCATCACCGCGCATCCGCAATACGCGGAGAAGGCGCTGGCCGCGCTGCGCCGCATCACCGGGCTCGACCTGAGCACCGCGCCGAACCTGATCGAGGCGACGCAGGATTGCGGCGCGTTCGTCCAGGTGTCGGGCGTGCTCAAGCGGATCGCCGTCAAGCTGTCGAAGATCTGCAACGACCTGCGGCTGCTGTCGAGCGGACCGCGCGCAGGCTTCGGCGAAATCAACCTGCCGCCCGTGCAGGCCGGCTCGTCGATCATGCCCGGCAAGGTCAATCCGGTGATTCCGGAAGTCGTGAACCAGGTCGCGTTCGAGGTGTTCGGCAACGACGTGACCATCACCTTCGCGGCCGAGGCCGGCCAGCTTCAGCTCAACGCGTTCGAACCGGTGATCGCGAGCGCGCTGTTCCGCAGCTTCAGCCACCTGACGGCCGCGTGCACGACGCTCGCACAGCGATGCGTGAGCGGCATCACCGCGAATCCGGAACGGCTGCGCGAAACGATGGAGCGCTCGGTCGCGCTCGCGACCGCGCTGAATCCGTATATCGGCTACAAGCGCGCGACCGCCGTCGCCGCCGAAGCGCATGCGACCGGCAAGTCGATCCGCGAGGTCGTGCTGGCGCGCGAACTGATGACCGAGGCGCAACTCGACGAAGCGCTGCAGCCCGAAGCGCTGATCCGGCCGCGCGCGTTCTGACGCGAGCCGGTTCGCGGTCGTACCGAAAGCGCCTCCGGAGCGGGGCGCGACACATCTACAAACAACGGAGACTCACGATGACACACCCCAGCGAGCGCCCGGCCGGTCCGGCCGGCGGCGCGGATGCCGCGCATGCCGATCCCGATGCGATGTTCGCGTCGCACGAAGCCGGCTATGCGAAGCAGTTGAAGCCGCGGCACGTGCAGATGATCGCGATGGGCGGTGCGATCGGCACCGGCCTCTTTCTCGGCGCGGGCGGCCGCCTGCAAAGCGCGGGGCCCGCGCTCGCGCTCGTGTATCTCGTGTGCGGCGTGTTCGCGTTCCTGATCATGCGCGCGCTCGGCGAACTCGTGATGCACCGGCCGACCAGCGGCAGCTTCGTGTCGTATGCACGGGAGTTCATGGGCGAACGCGCGTCGTTCGTCGCGGGCTGGATGTACTACCTGAACTGGGCGACGACCGGCATCGTCGACATTACCGCGGTCGCGATCTACATGAAGTACTGGGCCGTGTTCACCGACGTGCCGCAATGGGTGTTCGCGCTCGGCGCGCTCGGGATCGTGTCGGTGATGAACATGATCGGCGTGAAGGTGTTCGGCGAGATGGAGTTCTGGTTTTCGCTCGTCAAGGTCGGCACGCTGGCGGTGTTTCTCGCGGTCGGCGCGGTGTTTCTCGCGAGCGGCCATCCGGTGGCGGGGCAGATGACGGGGCTGCATCTCGTCGCGGATCACGGCGGGATCTTCCCGCACGGGATTCTGCCGGCCGTGCTGATCGTGCAGGGCGTCGTGTTCGCGTATGCGAGCATCGAACTCGTCGGCGTCGCGGCGGGCGAGACGGCCGACGCGCGCAAGGTGCTGCCGAAGGCGATCAACAGCGTGATGTGGCGCATCGCGCTGTTCTACGTCGGCTCGGTCGTGCTGTTGACGCTGTTGCTGCCGTGGACCGCGTACAGCTCGCATGAAAGCCCGTTCGTCACGTTCTTCAGCAAGCTCGGCGTGCCGTACGTCGGGACCGTGATGAACGTCGTGGTGCTGACCGCCGCGCTGTCGAGCCTGAATTCCGGTCTCTATTCGACCGGCCGCGTGCTGCGCTCGCTTGCGATGGGCGGCTCGGCGCCGCGCTTCGTGTCGCGGATGAACGCGCGCGGCGTGCCGTACGGCGGGATCCTGATCACGGTCGCGATCAACGCGATCGGCGTGCCGCTGAACTACATCGTGCCGGCGCAGGCGTTCGAGATCGTGCTGAACATGGCGTCGCTCGGGATCATCACGACGTGGGGCTTCATCGTGATGTGCCAGATCCTGTTCCGCCGCGCGGTCGATCGTGGCGAGATGAAGGCCGTGTCGTTCCGGATGCCCGGCGCGCCGTTCACGTCGTGGCTCACGCTCGCGTTCCTCGTCGGCGTGCTGGTGCTGATGGCGTTCGACTACCCCGGCGGCACGTGGACCATCGCGATGATTCCGGTCGTCGTGCTCGCGCTGGTGATCGGCTGGAAGCTGGCGAAACGCGGTGCCGAGCGCGAACGGGCGGCGGCGATGCCGGCATCCGTGCGCGCCGTTGCGGATCCCGCGCAGAACGCGTGATGAACGCTTGACGTCATGCACCGGGGGCGTCGGTCCGTTCGCGGGCCGGCGCCCCCGGTGCGTTCAGTTCCGGTTCAATTCACATTCAGTTCAGCCCGGCGCGCTCGCCGACCCATCGGCCGAAATCGCCGGCCATCTCCGCGGTCAGCTCGTGGCCGGCCGCATACAGCCGCGTGTCGTGCGCGACGCCGAGCGCCGTCAGCTTCGCGTCGGCCGTGTCGGCCCACGCGATGGGCAGCTTGTCGTCGAAGCGGCCGTGCATCACCAGCGCGTGCAGCGTGCTCAATGCATCGCGCGGCGCGATCAGCGGATCGATTTCCGGCAGGACGCGCCCGCACAACACGGCGAACGCGCTCACGTCGCCCGGCGACGTGAGGCCGACGCTCGCGCTCATGATGCCGCCCTGGCTGAAGCCGGCGATCACGGTCGGCAACGCGGGCGCCGCGCCATCTCGCGCGCGGAACGCATGCAGCAGCGTGATCAGTTGCATGCGGCTCTCGTCCGCACGCGCCGCATCGATTTCAGGGCCGTTCGGGCCGAAACGCACCGGAAACCACGCATGCTGATTGGGCCCGAACGTGAGCGGGCCGCGCAGGAACGCGATTTCGATGCGCGGATCGATCGTGTCGGCCACGTTCAGCAGGTTGGTTTCGTTACCGCCGACGCCATGCAGCAGCAACAGGCGGGCTGCCGGGCGGCCGGTGGCCGGACGCAGCCGGTATTGAAGGCCGGATTCGGGTTCGGTGGTCAGCGGCAGGACGTCGGTCATTGCGTGGGTCCGGAAGAGGATCGATGCGACAGTCTAGAGCGAGCGGATCGGCAGGGGAATCGCCGGGACGGGATTGATTGTTTCCTGTTGGGAATGAATCGGGGCACGGGTCGTTTCGAGAGCCGGTCACGATGTCACGCGGCCACGCATCTGATCGCGGCCGGCACGCCGATCGGCCCCCACGGCTCATTGATCGCAGGGCAGGCGCGTGCTCGGCACCTGGTGCTCGTCACGCACAACGTCCGCGAGTACGAGCGCGTTCCGCGGCTGCAGTTCGAAGACTGGCTCGCCGAGCCGGACGAAGGCTGAACGGTCGATCATGCAGAGTCGACATTAACGAACCAGCCGGGCGAATACTGAGACGATTATAAAAAACACCAAAACAAACCGCCCGTCGATAATGCGCAAACGTTTTGCCGGAATTCAATAAGACGGATGTTGCGCGAATGAATAAAACAATGAATTTCCGCTATTCCGGCAATTCGTCGAGCGCCGCGGCCGTACGGGGCATGGTGGCGGAAAGTTAACGGCAAATCCGCAAAAAACTTTAGGCATTTCCGTGCGCAATTAATCATTGCGATTTCCTCGATGATCGATTGGTTTTCGGTCATCGGACAGTCATACACCATCCCCGATAATGCGGCGCTCATTCTTTCAATAGACAAATGGGCGATCGAACCCGGATCGCCGCGGGGAGCTGTACTCATGACCATCCGTCATCGCATTACGCTGCTAGTCGTCCTGACGTTCTTCGCGCTGTCCGCGATCGGCGTCTACGCCGTGTACCAGACGCGCAAGAGCGCGTCCGAGGTGCGTCAGGTCACCCAGGGAATCGTGCCGAGCGCGCTTGCGTCGGCGGATCTCGTCGCCGACGTGAAGAACATCCAGATCGCGACGATGACGCTCGTCTACGCGCCCGACGCGAACACCGCCGCGCAGGCGCGCGACGAGCTGAAGGCGAAGCAGGCTGCACTGCGCGCCGCGCTCGACGGGCAGGCGAAATCGGCGGTCGGCCGCGCGCAGGAAGGGCTCGTCGCGCAGGCGAAGGACAGCGCCGCGAACTATTTCGCGGCGATCGACGACACCGTGAAGATGAAGACGGACGGCAAGGTCGAGATGGCGCAGGCGTACCTGTTCGCGAACGTCGCGCAGTATCGCGACGAACTCGAAAGCATCGTCGACACGCTGCGCGTCGAGAAGAACCGCCAGAAGGACGACGCGATCGGCGCGTTGAACGGGATGCTCGCGACCACGGCGACCGCGATCGCGGGCGTCGCCGGCACGGTGATCGTGCTGCTGACCGCACTCGGCTTCGTGCTGTATCGCCAGATCACGCGCCCGCTGATCGGGATGCAGACGGCGATGAGCGAGATCGCGACGAGCCAGGATTTCACGCGCCGCGTGCCGGTGGGCCGGATGGACGAAATCGGCCATTCGATCGTCGCGTTCAACGGGATGATCGAGAAGATCCAGGAGAACGCCGCGCAACTGAAGCAGAAGACAGCCGACATCCAGGCGATGCTGCAAAACATGCAGCAGGGCATCCTGACCGTCGTCGAAGGCGGCGTCGTGCATGCGGAGTATTCGGCGTACCTCGAAACCATCTTCGAGACGAACGACATCGCCGGGCGCGACCTGATGGCGCTCGTGTTCGACGATTCGGCGATCGGCGCCGACGCGCGCTCGCAGGTCGACGCGGCCGTGCATGCGTGCCTCGGCGAGGACAGCATGAACTTCGAGTTCAACGAGCATCTGCTCGTCAACGAAGTCGCGAAGCGGATGCCGGACGGCCGAGAGAAGTGGCTCGACCTGAGCTGGTCGGCGATCACCGACGAGACCGACACCGTGGTGCGCCTGATGTTGTGCGTGCGCGACGTGACCGAGATCCGCGAGCTGACCGCGCAGGCCGGCGAACAGCAGCGGCGCCTCGAGATGATCGGCGAGATTCTGTCGATCAGCCAGGACAAGTTCCACGACTTCGTGCACAGCGCGAAGGGCTTCCTCAGCGAGAACGAACGGATGATCCGCCAGCACGAGCGCGTCGATCACTCGATCGTCGCGGCGCTGTTCCGCAACATGCACACGATCAAGGGCAATGCACGCACGTACAGCCTGCAGCACCTGACGAACATCGTCCACGAAGCGGAGCAGGCGTACGAATCGCTGCGCCGCGCGGACGGCGGCCCCGAGTGGAACCGCGACGCGCTGATGGACGACCTGGCGCGCGTGCGCGAGGCCGTCGACCACTACGCGACGATCAACGCGGTCACGCTCGGCCGCAGCGGCGAGCCGGCACCGAATGGCGCCGATTTCCTGATGGTCGAGCGCGCGCACATCAGCGAGAGCCTGCGCGTGCTCGACGGCGCGGATCCGGCGAACGCGTCCGACTGGCACGCGGCGCGCGATGCGGTGCGCCGCATGCTGAGCCAGCTCGGCACGCAAGGGATCGGCGACGCGCTCGGCGGCGTGATCGAATCGCTGCCGTCGCTCGCGGCCGAGCTCGGCAAGCCGGCGCCCGTCGTGCATATCGACAGCCACGGCCAGCGCGTGCGCAGCGAGATCGTCGCGACGCTGAAGAACGTGTTCATGCACCTGCTGCGCAATGCGATCGACCACGGCATCGAATCGTCCGACGCGCGGCGCGCGGCCGGCAAGCCGGCGTCCGGCACGATCGACATCGCGGTCGGCGTGGGCGGCGGCGAACTGTGGTTCGTGCTCGCCGACGACGGCCGCGGCCTCGCGCTCGACCGGATTCGCGGCATCGCGCGCGAGCGCGGCTGGATCGATGCCGCGAGCGAAGCGGCGCTGTCCGACGAGGACGTCGCCGAGCTGATCTTCCGGCCGGGCTTCTCGACCGCTCAGATGGTGACCGAAGTATCGGGGCGCGGCGTCGGCATGGACGCGGTGCGCAACTTCCTGAAGCGCGACGGCGGCGATATCGCGCTGCGCTTCACCGACGATCGCGTCGGCGCGCCGTATCGCGCGTTCGAGACGATCGTGTCGCTGCCGGCGCGCTTCGCGGCGGACGGTGCCGCGCACGGCGCGGGGCACGCGCAGCGCGCGCGCAGCGCGGATATCGGCGCGGCGGAGTGACGGCGTGATCGTGCAGGCATGGATGATCCAGATGGCCGCCGCGCTGGCGGGCGGCGGGGTCGTCGCGGTCGCGGCGGCGGTCGTGTTTCGCGTGATGCGCCAACGGCTCGTCGCGTCGATGGAACGCGACACGCACGCGTTACGCGGTGCGCTCGACGCAGCCGCCGCACGCGCCGATGAAGCGGCGTCGGCGCATGCGCAAGCAGCCGACGCATGGGCGCAACGCGAGGCGCAGCTGGAGGAGGCGCTGACGCGCGAGGCATCCGCGAACGGCGCGCAGCGCGACGCGGTGCAGGCGCTGTCGGCCGAGCGCGCCGCGCTCGCGCAACATGCGCTGAAGATCGCCGACGAAGCCGCGCGTTTGCGCGGGCTCGCCGGCACGTTCGAGCGCTGGCACGAGCAGATGATCTCGCTGACCACGCAGAACCAGGACATGCGCGCGAAGAACCAGGAGCTGTCGGCGATCGTCGCGCACGTGTCGATCGTGTCGCTGAACGCGTCGATCGAGGCCGCGCGTGCAGGCACGGCCGGGCGCGGCTTCTCGATCGTCGCGAGCGAGGTGCGCGGGCTGGCCGCGCGCTCGCAGGAGCTGTCGAACAGCTATCGCGACAGCCTGAACCGCAACGATCTCGTGACGGCCGCGACGTTCCAGGACATCCAGGCCGGCGGCAAGATGATCACGGCCGCGCTCGCGACCGTCGAGACGCTGGCCGGGCAACTGCATGCACGGATCGAAGGAGAAGCCGCGTGATCAGCGCGCAGGCGAGGGCCGGGTTCGAGCGGATCTTCTTCGATGCCGCGCGCACGCGGCTCGCGGCCGGCGGCGTGTGCGACATCCGGCCGGCCGCCGGGCATGAACACGATGCGCCGGATCGCGTGCAAGCGAAGTCGCGATCGAAGCCGAAAGTGACCGGACATGTCGTCGTGCTGACGATCTCGGCGCTGCATTTCCGGCTGCTGCTCGCGCTGCGCTTCAGCGACGACGACGCGACGCGTCGCCATTTCGCCGGTGCGACGGCGGGCGCGAACAGCCAGCGGCCGCTGACCGACGCGTTCATGGAAGTCGCGAACCTGTGTTGCGGCGCGATCAACCAGGCGCTGACCGCGCCGTTTCCCGATCTCGGGATGTCGACGCCTTACCTGCTGAGCGGCGCGAGCCTCGACTTCATGCACGCGCTCTCGCCCGATTACGTCGCCGCATACGACCTGACGCTCGACGGCGACGTGCGGGTCGGCGCGACGCTGTGCGTGTGCGCGAACGCGCCGGTCGATTTCCACGTGCCGGAAACGGCCACGGTCGATACCGGCGGCGAGCTCGAACTGTTCTGACCGACCATCAGGAATCCATCAGATGACCGAAGACCAACCCGTCAGCAAGGTGCTCGTACTCGACGACAGCCGCGTGCACGCCGACGCGATCAAGCGTTTCTGCGACGCGCACAACCTGGTCGGCCTGACCGTGCGGCGCAGCCGGCTGCTGAAGGTGCTGCGCTCGAACATCGATCTCGGCGCGATCCTGCTCGCCGAGGATTACGGCGGCTCGCCGGCCGAAAGCGCGATCATCGCGACGCAGATCGACGCGCTGCGGCCCGAGCTGCCGATCATCCTGCGCCGCGAATCGCTCGCGTCGCGCGACGGGCTGCCCGATGCGCTGGCACGCGTCGCCTGCGCGGCCTACGTCGCCGACGACATGACGCCGCTCGCGCGCGCGATCGACGAATATCTGTTCGGCCGCGACTACCCGAACGCGCTGGTGCGCGGCATCTCGGAGATCACCGAGGCGCGCCTCGACAGCCTGTTTCCGGGCATGACGATCGAGCACGACACGCCGTGCATCGTGCGCGACCAGATCATCTTCGGCGAAGTGTTCAGCCTGATCGCGCTCGAAAGCGCATGGTGCCGCGGCTACATGCTGCTGCAGACGAGCGAGCAGCCGCTGCTCGACATGATCGGCGGCACGCGCGACGGCGGCCGCGCGCCGGATTTCCGCGACGTGAACAGCGTGCTCGGCGAGTTGACCAACCTCGTGTGGGGCGCGTTCAAGAACCGCTATCTCGGCGACGCGGAGGCGCTGGCGCGCCATCCGGTGCAGGTGCCGCTCGTCGTCAATCACAAGCAGAAGTTCATCTCGTTCGGCGGCGACTGTCCGCAGCTCTGTTTCAAGTACCGGATGACCGATCCGGCATCGGGGCGCTCGGTCCGTCTCGACCAGCGTTTCGTGTTCAGCCTCAGCTGGTCGCCGGAGGATTTCCGCGAATCGGTGCAGGACGTCGGGCCGATGGTCGAGTCCGGCGAACTCGAACTGTTTTGAATGTTGAAGTCAGCAACAACGAAAAGGGGAATACGACATGGCAAAGATTCTGGTGGTCGACGATTCGGGCACGGTGCGCGACGAAGTGGCCGGCTTCCTGCGCAATCACGGGCTCGACGTCGCGACGGCCGTCGACGGCAAGGACGGGCTCGCGAAGCTCAAGGCGACGCCCGGCGTGCGCCTCGTGATCAGCGATGTGAACATGCCGAACATGGACGGGCTGACGATGGTCGAGAAGATTCGCGGCGAACTGGCGAACACGGCGGTGAACGTCGTGATGCTGACGACCGAGAGCAGCCCGGCGATGAAGGAGCGCGGCAAGGCCGCCGGCGTGAAGGGCTGGATCGTGAAGCCGTTCAAGGGCGACGCGGTGCTCGACGCGCTGAAGAAGCTCTCGGGCTGACGCGCCCGCGGGCCGTCGAACGGTTGCGCGCGCAATTTACAGCGCGCCGGGATGTCCGTATCCTGCCGGATGCCGAGGGCGGCGTGGCGGCGCATCGTGCGCCGCACGCCCGGCATTGACGAACATCAGGAACGGAACGAAACCGATGGCATCCGAATACGGGCGACCCGCTGCGCGGCACACGGGAATGCAGATCGCGAAGGGCGTCGTTTTTGCCATCGTGGGCACGTGCATCCTGATCGGCGTCGCGCTGTACGCGCAGTCGACGCGCGAATTCCTGCGAACGTCGGTCGTCGTGCCGGGGCGTGTCGTCAAGCTGAACGCGGGCACGCATCATCCGGAGATCGCGTTTACGACGCTCACGGGCGAGCGGGTCGAATATGCGCAGGGCGGCGACGTCAGCGTGCAGGACGGCGCGACGGTCGAAGTGCGCTATGCGCCGGACGCGCCGAAGATGACCGCGCGGATGAATACGTTCGGCGCGATCTGGGGCGGCGTGCTGGCGATCGGCGCGATGGGGGCGGTGTTTTTCGCCGTCGGCGTCGGTCAGTTGTGGTCGGGTGTGCGTGCATGGCGCAGCGGGCGGAACGCGACCGCGCGCTGACGCCCTGAAGCGTGGAGGCTGGCTATCGGCTCGCCGCCGCCGTCGCGAACTCCTCGACGACGGCTTCGATCACCGCCTGCACGCGCGCGGTCTTGTAGAGATCGGCATGGGCGACGAGCCACACGTCGAAATGATTGCACCGCTGCGGCATGAGTCGCACGAGTTCCGGCTCGGTGTCGGCGCGGAAGCACGGCAGCTCCGAAATTCCGAGCCCCGCCAGCGTCGCCTCCACCAGCATCATCGTCGACGAGGTCTGGAACATCACGCGGCCGCGCGACGTCGGCTCGCCGCACAGCGCGTCCCACATCGTCGGCACCACCGGCTGTTGATACATCACCAGATCGTGCCCGTCGAACGCGCTGCTCGCGACCGGTTCGCCCCGTTCGGCCAGGTAGGCGCGCGATGCGTAGATGCCCGTTTCGAGATGCCCGAGCCGCCTGGCGATCAGGTCCGGCGATTCCGGCCGCAACGTGCGGATCGCGAGATCCGCCTCGCGGCGCGTGAGGTTGGTGATTTGCGCCGACGTCACGCACACGACGTCGATGCCGGCATGCCGGCGCCGCACGCGGGCGATCGCGGGCACGACGAAGCGCTTGCCGAGCGTGTCGGTCGTCGCGATCCGCACGGACCCGGCCAGTTGCTCGTCGAGCCCCATTACCCGGCGTTCGATCGTGAGCGACGCGCGCTCCATCGTTTCGGCCGGTTCAAGCAGCGCTTCGCCCGCGGTCGTCAGTACATAGAGGGACGGCGTGCGCAGAAACAGCCGGGCCGACAGTTCGTCCTCGAGCGCGGCGATCCGGCGCCCGACCGTCGCCTGGTCGACGTTCAGCTGCGTCGCGGCGCCGCGCAGCGTGCCGGTGCGCGCCAGCGCAAGGAAGAAGCGGGCGTTGTCCCAGTTCATACGGACTGATTGTGTCATCGGACAGGCGGCGACGGACGGGAAACGGTGATGCAAATCTGCATCGGGGAAATGCGAAATTATCACTTTTCCGCATCGCGCGCCCGGTCCTAGACTTCCGGCATCCGCATGGAGGTGTCATGTCCGATTGCCGTTCCGTTTCCGTCCCCGTTCCCCTCGCTGTGGCGGCCCCGAGCCGCGCGACGAAGCGCGAGCAGCGCCTGACGCTCGCGCTCGTCGCGGTCGGCATGTTCATGGCGGTGCTCGATTCGACCATCGTCAACGTCGCGCTGCCGGCGATGCGCACGAGCCTCGGCGCGACGGTCGCGGAACTCGCGTGGATCGTCGACGCCTATACGCTCAGCTTCGCCGCGCTGATCCTCGCGGGCGGTGCGCTGTCCGACCGGTTCGGCGCGAAGCGCGTGTACCTTGCCGGATTGGCGCTGTTCGTCGGCGCATCGGCGGCGTGCGGCGTCGCGTCGTCGGTGGCGATCCTCGTGGCCGCGCGCTTCGTGCAGGGCATGGGTGCCGCGCTCTTTTTGCCCGCATCGCTCGCGATCGTGCGCAGCACGTTCGACGTGCCGGCCGAGCGCGCGCGGGCAATCGCGGTGTGGGCCGGCATCGCGTCGGTCGCGGTCGCGGTGGGGCCGGTGCTGGGCGGCATCCTCGTCGACGATTTGGGCTGGCGCAGCGCGTTCCTGATCAACGTGCCGACCGGCGCGGTCGCGTTTGCCGGCGCGGCGGCGCTCGTTCGCGCATCGGTCGCGCGGGATGTGCGCCACTTCGACTGGGCCGGCCAGTGCGTCGGTGCGGCGGCGCTCGGCGCGCTATGTTTCGCGGTGATCGAATTGCCGACCCGCGGCGCCGGCGCCACGGAGGTCCGCGCCGCATTGCTGATCGCCGCGCTCGCCGCCGGGGTACTGGTCGTCGTCGAGCGGCGTGCGCGCCATCCGATGGTGCCGCTCGCGTGGTTTCGCAATCGCGTGTTCGTCGCGATGAACCTGATGGGCAGTCTCGTCTATGTCGGCTACTTCGGGTTGCTGTTCGTGTTGAGCCTGTACCTGCACGGGCGCTTCGGCATGAGCGCGCGGCAAATCGGGCTGACGCTGCTGCCGTTCGCGCTGAGTCTGTCGCTCGGCAATCTGCTGTCGGGAAAACTGCATGGCCGCGTTCGTCCGGTCACGCTGATGGCGAACGGTCTTGCGATGGCCGCGCTGGCCATTCCGGCGATCGCGCTTGCGCTCGCGCTGCGTGCGCGGTGGCCGGTGGTCTGGATCGCCATGGCCGCCTTCGGCACCGGGACCGCGTTGTCGGTCGCGCCGATGATCGCGACGGTGCTCGAACAGGTGCCTGCCGACGCGGCGGGCGTGGCATCCGGGTTCCTCAACGCGGCACGTCAGGCCGGCAGCCTGCTCGGCGTGGCCGTGGCAGGCGCCGCGACGATACTGTTGCCGGATCTGACCGATGCGCTGTGGGCGGTCGCGGCGCTCGGCTGCGTCGCCTATGCGATCGCCGCGCTGGCCGCGAGGACGGCAGGCCGCGCGGACGCCGCGCAACGACGCCGTTGACGCGAGACGGGCACGGGCGTTGCGCATGGCCGGCTGACCGCCACGCATGCGCGTGCGCGTGCGGCACCGCGGCTGGACGCCGTGCGGAATGTGGAGGACCATTTCGTGACGATGCCGCGAACGGACGGATAAGCGTTTCGCCCGGTCGCGCTGCATCGAAACCTGCCGAACCCGTCAAGCGGAACACCATGGAACCCATTCACGAGACAGCCGAGCCGATCCTGCTGCGCGACGCGCACGACGGCGTCGTCACGCTGCGCCTGAATCGCCCGCAGCAGTTCAACGCGTTGTCCGAAGCGATGCTCTCGGCTTTGCACGATGCCTTCGATACGCTGGCCGCCGATCCGCACGTGCGCTGCGTCGTGCTGGCGGCCGAAGGCAAGGCGTTCTGCGCCGGCCACGACTTGCGGCAGATGCGCGGCAAGCCCGAACTCGACTACTACCGCACGCTGTTCGCGCAGTGCAGCCGCGTGATGCTCGCGATGCGCGCGTTGCCGGTGCCGGTGATCGCGCGCGTGCATGGCATCGCGACGGCGGCCGGCTGCCAGCTCGTCGCGGCATGCGACCTCGCGATCGCGGCCGATACCGCGCGCTTCGCGGTGTCGGGCATCAATGTCGGGCTGTTCTGCTCGACGCCGGCCGTCGCGTTGAGCCGCAACGTCGCGGCCAAGCGCGCGTTCGACATGCTGGTGACCGGCCGTTTCGTCGATGCGGCGACGGCCGCCGCGTGGGGGCTCGTCAACGAAGCCGTGCCCGAGGACGCGCTCGATGCGGCCGTCGCGCGCAAGGTCGCGGAGATCGTCGCGAAGAGTCCGGCCGCGGTGCGGGTCGGCAAGCAGATGTTCTATCGTCAGCGCGAGTTGCCGCTCGACGAAGCGTATGCGTACGCGGGCGACGCGATGGCGCGCAACATGATGGAAGAGGATGCGGGCGAGGGGATCGACGCATTCCTCGAGAAGCGCAAGCCGACGTGGCGTTCGTGATGCGGTGACGGAGGTGGGCAGGGACCGCGTTGTCTCCCCGACGGTGGGTGCAACGCGCTACGACGTGGCGCGTCGCCGCAGCGCCTCCGGTCAGCGTCCGTAGCTCCCCGTGCGCAGCGCCGGCTGCACGGTCGACGCGCCGGGCGGCACGATCACGACCGGCACGCGGCGCGCGAGCGCGCACATCAGCTCGTAGCCGATCGTGCCGCTGGCTTCCGCGACGTCGTCCACCTTCACCTGGTCGCCCCACAGCTCGACGCTCGAGCCGATGCCCGCGTTCGGGCACGGCGTCAGGTCGACCGTCAGCATGTCCATCGACACGCGGCCGACGACGCGCGTCATCACGCCGTCCACCGCGATCGGCGTGCCGGTCGGCGCGTGGCGCGGATAGCCGTCCGCGTAGCCGCACGCGACGACGCCGATCCGCATCGGCCGGTCGGCCGTGAAGCGGCGGCCGTAGCCGACCGTTTCGTCGGGCGCGAGCGTCTGCACGCCGATGATCTTGCTGGTCAGCGTCATCGCGGCCGTCAGCGGCGTGTCGGCGATATCCCGCGCCGCGCCGGTCGGCGACGCACCGTACAGGATCGTGCCGGGCCGCACCCAGTCGCGGTGCGCGCGCGGATGCCACAGCACGGCCGCCGAATTCGACACTGAGCGCTCGCCCGGAATCCCGGCCGTGGTCGCGTCGAACTGGTCGAGCTGCCAATCGACTTCGCCTTCGTCGGCGTTCGCGAAATGCATCATCAGCGTGATCTTGCCGATCGACGGCGCGCTCGCCGCGCGTTCCCACGCGGCGCGGAACACGGCCGGCCGGTAGCCGAGCCGGTTCATGCCGGAATTCATCTTCAACTGGATGTCGATCGGCTGCCGCGGCTTCGCGGCGATCAGCAGGTCGAGCTGTTCGTCGCAGTGCACGGCGACCGTCAGCCGATGGCGATCGGCCAGCTCGACGTCGGCCGGTTCGAAGACGCCTTCGAGCAGCAGCACGGGCTTGTCCCAGCCGAGCTCGCGCACGCGCACGGCTTCGTCGAGATCGAGCAGCGCGATGCCGTCGGCGGCCGCGAGGCCCGGGTAGATCCGTTCGATGCCGTGGCCGTACGCGTTGGCCTTGATCACGGCCCACACGCGCGATGGCGCGACGGTGCGGCGGATGAAATCGAGGTTGTGGCGAACGGCGTCGGGGCGGATATGGGCGACGATGGGACGGGGCATGGCAAGGGCTCGGGTCGGATGTCGTTCGGCGCAGGGTAGCGCGGGGGGAAAAGGGCTGGCCGGGGCTGGCCGCGCGCGGGGCGCGTCAAGCCAGTGTTGAGCGCTATGTTATGGGTGTTCGACCAGTTTTAATTAACGTATTTGTCGATGATTTGGTGGAAATTTTGGCGGCGGCGCGGGCCGGGCGCCGTCATCCGCGGCGTGTGCGGCCGAGTCTCCCGTCTAGAAAACCCGTGCGCGAACGGCACGGCGCAATGCTAAGCTCTCGGCGATCTTGTCATTGATCAATGTAATCATAACGGAGGAGACTTTGATGACGACGTCCCAGCTGTGCCTGTTCATCGTGGCGCTGTTGCCGTTCCCGATGACGTTTCTCGCCAAGGCCCGCAAGGGTTACGACAACCGTACGCCGCGCGACTACCTGGCGAAGCTCGAAGGCTGGCGCGCCCGCGCGCAGGCCGCGCATCAGAATTCATGGGAAGCGCTCGCGCTGTTCGCGGTCGCGCTGCTGGTGGCGTGGCACAACGGCGCGAACGTGCATCGCGTCGACCAGCTCGCGATCGCGTTCGTCGCGATCCGCGTCGTCTATGCGCTGATGTACCTGCTGAACTGGGCGTCGCTGCGTTCGCTCGTATGGTTCGGCGGGATGGCGTGCGTCGTCGGGCTGTTCTTCGCGACGCCGTAAGCGGCCGCCCACCGGCAACGCGCCGCCGGCCTTGCAGGCCGGCTCCTCAGGCGCGGCCCGCGTCCCGTGCGTGACGGTCATTGGATGCGGGCGCAACGATCTTCGACACGAACGGCGGCGCGGCCGCTTCGCTGCGCAGGAACGCGATCAACGGATCGAGCAGCCGGTGCCGCGTCGACGGATGGCGGCGCAGCACGAAGCGCCATGACGCATCGCGTGCGAGACCCGGCACCAGCGGCACCAGGCGCCCGCTGCGCAGTTCGGGCTCGATCAGCGGCACGCGGCCGAGCGCGATGCCCGCGCCGCCGACGGCCGCGCCGATCACCTGGCTGAAGCTGCTGTAGCGGACGATCTTCGTGTCGAAGTCGTCCGGCAAGCCGAAGTGCACGGCCCAGTTGCGCCAGTCGATCTCGGGGCTGTCCTCGTGCATCTCCTGCAGCAGCCGCGAGCGGCAGACGTGCTCCGATGCGTACGGAAACAGTTCGGGGCTGCAGACCGGAAACACGGTTTCCCGGATCAGCACGTCGTCGTCTGCGCGCAGCCGATGCACGGGCACGTGCACGATCGCCAGATCGACGCTGCTGCGCGCGAAATCCGGCTCGTCGTCGAGCACGACCGCATGCAGCGGGGTGTCGGGATGCAGCGACGAGAATTCCGCGAGACGGCGCGCGAGCCACATCGACGAAAACGGCGCGTTGGCGGACACGGTGAGCCGTTGTGCGGTGCCGCGAATCTCGGCGCACGCGTCGGTCAGACGCGACAGCGCATCGTCGACCGCCGGCAGCAGCCGCGCGCCGGCCGGCGTGAGGCCGATGCCGCCGAGCCCCGTGCTGCGTTCGAGCAGCCGCGCGCCGAGCGATTCCTCCAGCGAACGGATCTGGTGGCTGACCGCGCTGGTCGACACGTTCAGCTCGGCCGCCGCGCGCGCGAACCCGCCGAGGCGGACGGCCGCCTCGAAAGCACGCAGCGCGCTGAGGGGAGGAAGGTGCGACATGCGGGGTATTGTAGTTGACTCAACACCCGTTGAAAAATCATCTTTTGCCGCGCGCGAGCGGCGCGGGTAGCCTCGATCCGGTCCATAAAAACGCAACGAAACACCGACCGGAGGGCTGCATGTATTTCGACCGACGACTATGGGCAATGATGGCGGGACTGCGCTGGCGCGTGGCGGCTGCCGTCGCGCTCGGGCTGCTCGCGATGGGTGTCGGCATCCTGCGCTTCGTGTTTCTCGGCCGCGTGCTGGCGCTGGTGTTTTCCGGCGCGCCGGCGCGCGGCATCGGTGAGGCCGTCGCCGCAACGGCGGCTTGCGTGCTGCTGCGCGCATGGCTCGACCATCGCCGCACGGTGCTCGCGCAGCAGACGGCGGGCCGCGTGCAGGCGACGCTGCGCGCGCGGCTGTTCGACCGGATCGCCGCGCTCGGCCCCGCGTGGTTCAGCGGCGAACGCACGGGCGGCGTGATGCTGGCCGTCGTCGACGGCGTCGAGCAGTTGCAGACCTTCTTCGGCGTCTACCTGCCGCAGCTCGTGATCGCCGCGTGCGCGCCGGTCATGATCTTCGCGGTGCTCGCGTGGTGGGATGTGCCGACGGCCGCGATCCTGCTGGTCGCGGCGCTCGTCACGCTCGCGCTGCCGCAACTCGTGCATCGCGCCGACAAGCGCGCGGCGCTCGCGCGTTCGACCGCGTTCAAGGCGTTCGGCGAGGAGTTTCTCGACGCGGTGCAGGGCCTGCCGACGCTGAAGGCGTTCGGGCAGAGCACCGCGTTCGGCGCGAAGCTGGCCGCGAAGGCGCGCGCGCTGTCGGACAGCACGTTCTGGGTGCTCGCGCTCGGGCTGCTGACGCGGCTCTTCACGGATCTCGGCACCGGCCTCGGCGCGGCCGCGGCGATCGCGGTGGGCGCGTGGCGCGTGCAGCACGGCGACATGAGCCTCGAAGCGCTGCTGATCGTGCTGATGGCCGGCAGCGAGATCTTCCGGCCGCTGCGCGACCTGCGCGCGGTGCTGCATCAGGGGATGATCGGCCAGTCGGCGGCGAATGCGGTCCATGCGCTGCTCGACGCGGGCGATCATGCGCGTTCCGTCGACGCGCCGCGCGTAGCGGGCCTGCGGCCGGAGATCGTGTTCGACGACGTCAGCTTCGCGTATCCGGGGCGCCGCGCGGACGCGCATGCGGCGCTGAGCTTCACGGTGCGCGAGGGCGAGACGGTCGCGATCGTCGGGCCGAGCGGGGCCGGCAAGTCGACCATCGTGCGGCTGCTGCTGCGCCAGCACGACGCGCAGGGCGGTGCGGTCCGGATCGGCGGCCACGACGTGCGCACGCTCGATGCCGACCAGGTGCGCGAGATGATCGCGGTCGTCGCGCAGGATGCGACGCTGTTCGACGGCAGCGTCGCCGACAACCTGCGGCTCGGCCGCCCGGACGCGAGCGACGCGGACATGATCGCCGCCGCGCGCGCGGCCAACGCGCACGATTTCATTTCGTCGCTGCCCGACGGCTATGCGACGCGCATCGGCGAACGCGGGCTGATGCTGTCGGGCGGCCAGCGCCAGCGGATCGCGATTGCCCGCGCGCTGCTGCGCGACGCGCCGATCCTGTTGCTCGACGAGGCGCTGTCGTCGGTCGATGCGGAGAACGAAGCACTGATCCAGCAGGCGCTCGACCGGCTCACGCGCGGGCGGACGACGCTCGTGCTCGCGCACCGGCTGTCCAGCGTGATCGGCGCCGATCGCATCCTGGTGCTCGACCAGGGGCAGGTCGTCGACGAAGGGACGCATGCGGCGCTGATCGCGCGCGACGGCCCGTATCGACGGCTGATGGGGCCGCAGCTGGAAGCGGTCGCCGAAACCGTCGGCGCGGCGGCGGCGGCCGGCGCGACCGCGCGCGCGTCGTCGGGCCCGCAGGTGCGGCCGCTGAACGACGACGCGGCGACCATCGGCTGGCCGGAGACGTTGCAGACGCTGCTGCGCTTCGTGCGTCCGTGGAAGGGCAAGGTCGTGCTCACCGTGCTGTTCGGGATCGGCCGCGTGCTCGCGTTCATCGGTGTGGGTGTGATCGGCGCATGGGTGGTCGGCGCGGTGCCGACCGGCCATGTCGGCACCGGGCTGGTGGCCGCGCTGCTCGTGATCGCGCCGGTCGCGGCCGTGCTGCACTGGCTCGAATCGTGGCTCGCACACGACATGGCGTACCGGCTGCTCGCGGAAATGCGCATCGCGCTGTTCGCGACGCTCGAACGGCTCGCGCCGGCCGGGCTGCTGCGCCGCCGCTCCGGCGATCTCGTGGCGCTCGCGACGCAGGACGTCGAGACCGTCGAGTATTTCTACGCGCATACGCTCGCACCCGCGTTCGTCGCGGTGCTCGTGCCGGCCGGGGTGCTGGTGTTGCTCGCGTCGGTCGCGTGGCCGCTCGCGCTGGTGCTGCTGCCGTTCCTGCTGTGGGCCGGGCTCGCGCCCGTGCTGGCCCGGCGCGACGTCGACCGGCTCGGCACCGGCGCGCGCGACGCGCTCGGCCAGCTCGGCGCGCATCTGACCGAAACGATCCAGGGGCTCGCGGAACTCACCGCGTTCCAGGCGATCGCGCGCCGGCGCGCGGCGTTCGTGGTCGAAGTCGATGCGTACCGCCGGCAGCGCGCGAAGCTGCTCGACGATCTGTCGATGCAAAGCGCCGCGCTGGAAGTCGCGAGCGGGCTCGGCGGGCTGGCCGTCGCGGCGCTCGGTGCGTGGTGGTGCGCACGCGGCGGGTTTCCGCGCGAGTCGCTGCCGCTGCTGGTGCTGGTCGCGGTGGCCGCGTTCATGCCGGTGGCCGAGATCGGCCAGGTCGCGCGTCAGCTTGCCGACACGATCGCGTCGACGCGCCGCTTGCGCGCGCTGGAGAAGGAACCCGTGACGGTGACGGACGGCGCGCACGCGATGCCGGGCAATTCGGCGGTGCGGTTCGACGCGGCGTCGTTCACGTATCCGGGGCGCAGCGTGCCCGCGATCGACCGCGTGAGCTTCGAGGTGCCGGCCGGCAGCACGGTCGCGCTGGTCGGCGCATCGGGCGCCGGCAAGTCGACGATCGCGAGTCTGCTGCTGCGCTTCTGGGATCCGCAGCAGGGCCGCGTGACGCTCGGCGGCGTCGACCTGCGCGACCTGCGGCTCGACGATCTGCGGCAGCACATCGCGCTCGTTGCGCAGGATACCTACCTGTTCAACGACACGCTCGAAGCGAACATCCGGCTCGCGGCGAGCGACGCGTCCGACGCGGACGTGCGGCGCGCGATCGACCACGCGGCGCTCGGCGACTTCGTCGCGCGGCTGCCGGACGGGCTCGCGACGCGCGTCGGCGAGCGCGGCGTGCAGTTGTCGGGCGGCCAGCGTCAGCGCGTGGCGATCGCGCGCGCGTTCCTGAAGGATGCGCCGGTGCTGATCCTCGACGAGGCGACGTCGCACCTCGACACGATCAGCGAACAGCAGATCCGCGCGGCGCTGGAGGGCCTGATGACGCAACGCACGTCGATCATCATCGCGCACCGCCTGTCGACCGTGCGCCATGCCGACCTGATCCTCGTGATCGAGCAGGGCGCGGTGATCGAGGCCGGCCGCCACGGGGAGCTGATGGCGCGGCAGGGCGTGTATGCGCGGCTCGTGTCGCATCAGGCGAGCGGGGTCGCGGCGTGACCGCGCGGTGTGCCGGCCGCATCCGGTGTTGTCGATCGCGGGCTATTGACAACATATGTTGCGTCATTGTCTAATTCGTCATCGTGCGTTGCGAACGTCTGGCCGCGTGCGTCCCGACATCGTTTGACGGGGCCGGCCAATCGGGCGCACGCTGCATGGCGGCCGAATTGATCCTATTGCACGACATCCGCGTGCGCCTGGGCGAGCTCGCCCGCCCGGTATGCGACGCGTACATGCAGTAGAGCGACGCATGGCAGGCCGTGCGCCGCCGGCGCGGCCGTCCGTTCGTCGATGCGCTGCGGCAGGCTGCGCTCGCCGCATACCGCGGTCTCGTCGCGGAACTGGACGGGATCGCGGCTGGCGTCGGGTGGCCGTCCGCGCACGCGCCGCACACATCCTGATCCATGAGGCCACGCATGACGACCGTTTTCCATCGCGCCCCGCGCGCCACCTTGCCCGTTGCCGTCGCAGGCGACGGCATCGAGATCATCGATTCGACCGGCAAACGCTATATCGACGCGTGCGGCGGCGCGGCCGTATCGTGTCTCGGTCACAGCAACCAGCGCGTGATCGACGCGATCAAGCGGCAGGTGCAGCAATTGCCCTACGCGCATACGTCGTTCTTCACGACGGAAGTGGCCGAGGAACTGGCCGACCGGCTCGTCGACGCCGCGCCGGCCGGGCTCGACCACGTGTATTTCGTGTCGGGCGGCTCCGAGGCGATCGAGGCCGCGCTGAAGCTCGCGCGCCAGTATTTCGTCGAGAAGGGCGAGCCGCAGCGCCGTCATTTCATCGCCCGGCGCCAGAGCTATCACGGCAATACGCTCGGTGCGCTCGCGATCGGCGGCAACGCATGGCGGCGCGAGCCGTTCCTGCCGCTGCTGATCGAAGCGCACCACGTGAGCCCGTGCTATGCGTACCGCGACCAGCAGGCTGGTGAAACCGACGAAGCGTACGCGCAGCGCCTCGCCGACGAGCTCGAACGGAAGATCGTCGAACTCGGCGCGGAAAACGTCGCGGCGTTCGTCGCGGAAACGGTGGTCGGCGCGACGGCCGGCGCGGTGCCGCCGGTGCGCACGTACCTGAAGAAGATTCGCGCGGTGTGCGACAAGTACGGCGTGCTGCTGATCCTCGACGAGATCATGTCGGGGATGGGGCGCACGGGTTACCTGTATGCGTGCGACGAAGACGGTGTCGCGCCCGATCTGCTGACGATTGCAAAAGGGCTCGGCGCGGGCTACCAGCCGATCGGGGCGACGCTCGTCAGCGACCGCATCTATCGCACGATCGTCGACGGCTCCGGCTTCTTCCAGCATGGTCACACGTACCTCGGCCACGCGACCGCGTGCGCGGCCGCGCTCGAAGTGCAGCGCGTGATTGCGGAAGAGAAGTTGCTCGACAACGTGAAGGCGCGCGGCGAGCAGTTGCGTGCGTCGTTGCGCGAGCACTACGGCGCGCATCCGCATGTCGGCGACGTGCGTGGTCGCGGGTTGTTCGTCGGCGTCGAACTCGTGCGCGATCGCGACACCAAGGCGACGTTCGACCCCGCGCTGAAGCTGCATGCGGCGGTCAAGCGCGAAGCGATGCAGCGCGGGTTGATGGTGTATCCGATGGGTGGCACGATCGACGGCGTGCACGGCGATCACATCCTGATCGCGCCGCCGTTCGTCTGTACCGCGCAGCAGATCGACACGATCGTCGAGCGGCTGTCCGGCGCGATCGGCGCGGCGCTCGCGTCGGCCGGCGCGTAAACCCCGACCTCAATGATTCCTCACCATGACAGACAGACTGCCTCCTTTCGATCCGGCGTCGGCCACCGACGAACAGAAGGCCGTGCTCGCCGACATTCTCAGCGGCCCGCGCGGCAATCTGAACGGGCCGTTCCTCGGCTGGATCGCGAGCCCCGAACTGGCCCAGCACGCGCAGAAGCTCGGCGCGTTCTGCCGCTATCGCACCGGGCTGCCGCTGCGCCTGTCGGAACTCGCGATTCTAGTGACGGCCGCGCGCTGGCGCTCGCAGGCCGAGTGGCACATCCATCATCCGATCGCGCTCGAGGCCGGCGTGCCGGCCGCGACGGCCGACGCGATCCGGCTGGGCGTCGCGCCCGCATTCGAATCGGACGACGACGCGCTGATCCATGCGTTTGCCACCGAGCTGTACGACACGAAGCGCGTGAGCGATGCGACGTTCGCGCGTGCGCAGGCGCGCTTCGGCCACGAGACCGTGGTGAATCTCGTCGCGCTGCTCGGCTATTACGCGCTCGTCGCGATGACGCTCAACACGTTCGGTATGCGCGCAGACGGACAAACTGATTTGCCGTTTCCGGAATAATCGCCGCGGGTGCGTGCGTCGGTAGCCTGCCGCGCATGCATGCAGATTGCCGGAAAAGCCCGTATACGCGGGCGTTTCGGCACGGATCGGTCGGCTATCTCGCCGCGTTGTAAGACGTACACCGCACGACTGCACCGTCAGAGCAGGAAATTTTCCCCGTCTCTAGAATTTCTTCGAAAGAGCTACGGGGGAAATATCGATGCGCTGGGTCCTGTTGATCGTGTTCATTGTGTGCGTCGCGTACACGCATCGGCGCGGCAAGGTTCGGCACCGGTTGTTCAGGCAACTATCCGACCACTCGACCTTTACCGCACCGCTGAACTGCTTTTCGTACGCGTTCTCGTCGGTGCCGACCACGCCGTTTCTCGACACCGATCATTTTCCGGAGCTCGCGGTGCTGCAGCGCGAATGGCGCACGTTTCGCCGCGAAGCGCTCGCGTTGCGCGACGCGAGCCGGATCAAGGCGTCGGGCGAGTACAACGACATCGGCTTCAATTCGTTTTTTCGCCGCGGCTGGAAGCGGTTCTACCTGAAGTGGTACGACGCGCCGCATCCGTCCGCGCAGGCGTTGTGTCCGCGCTCGGTCGAGATCCTGTCGCGGATGCCGTCGATCAAGGCGGCGATGTTCGCGCAGTTGCCGCCGGGCGGGAAGCTCGGCCTGCATCGCGATCCGTATGCGGGCTCGCTGCGCTATCACCTCGGGCTCGATACGCCGAACGACGATGCGTGCCGGATCGTCGTCGACGGCGAAGCGTACGCGTGGCGCGACGGCGACGCCGTGATGTTCGACGAGACGTACCTGCACTGGGCCGAAAACCGCACCGCGCACGATCGCGTGATCCTGTTCTGCGACGTCGCGCGCCCGATGAAATATCGCTGGGCGCAGCGCGTCAACGATGCGGTCGGGCAACTGCTGATGCGCGCGGCCGCATCGCCGAACGAAACCGGCGATCGCACGGGCGGGCTCAATCGCGCGTTCCGGTACCTGTATGCGATTCGCCGCGCCGGCAAGCGGCTGAAGGCGTGGAATCGCACCGTGTACTACATCGTCAAGTGGCTGCTGTTCGGCGGGATCGCGGTCGCGATTTTCTGGATCTGACGACGGGCGAGAGTGGGCGGTTGCTTTCCGTCTGACGATAGCGCGGCCTCGCACGGGCCGACGGCCTTGCGCCGCCGTCAATGCAACCAAATGTATTCGTGCGAGATCAACGTGCATTGGCCGCGTATGATGGCTTGTTCACATCGATAGGTCGGTGAGCAAGCATGACGAGTACCCGTAAAACCATGATGATCGCCGGCGGGCTCCTGGTCGCCGCGGCCGGCACCGCGTACGTGATGCTCCTGCGCGCGGACCACCGTGCGATCGAAGACGCCGGCATCGCCGATTCGGCCGCACCCGTTGCCGCGGCGTCCGCGGGCAGCGATCACGCGGTGCAGGGCGCGATCGCGCCGCCGGCGCCGGCTGCTGCGACAGTACCGAAACAGGCGGCTGTCGCGGCACCCACAGCACCCGCCGCACCAACACCCGCGCCGGCCCCGACCGCGCGCGTCGCCGCCGCGCCTGCGCCGGCCCCCGCGGTCCCGGTCGTCAGCGACAAGCCGCAACTCGTGACGAAGCCCGCTGCGCCGCCGCCGAAGGTCAATGTCGTAACGGTGGATGCGCAGGATTCGACCCCATCGGCACCGGCCCCGGCCGCGAAATCCGCTCAGTCCATGCCACCTGCGCAGGTCACGCAGCGCGCGCCGCGCAAGCGCGACGGCCTCGAACGCCACGCCACCGCCGCGCCGCCGGCCGCGACGAAATCCGAAACGCCGGAGACCGCCGCGCTCGTCAGGGAATCGGCGAAGCTCGATCCGTCGTTGCCGCCGCCGTCGATGTCGTCGATCTCTTCGATGCCGGCGAGCACCGGTTCGTACCGGCAGGGCGGTTCGTCGTCCGGCGCGAATCCGGTGGCGGCCGCGATGACCGAGCAACTGGTCAGGCAGTCGAGCAGTTTCAAGTCGACGGCGCCTGCGCCGGCGGACGGCGGCCCGAGCGCGACCAAGTAACCGCGAACGCCTTCGGCATAAAAAGCGCCCCGCACGCCGACCAAAGCATGCGGGGCCAAGAGAGACAAACCTTAATGTCGTCGGGGCTGACGTCCGTCAGGCGGCGACCGCTTCCTCGGCTTGCGGCTGAGCGGTCGTCACGGGCCCGGCCACGTCCTGCCGGATCAGGTGGTCGAACGCGCCGAGCGACGCCTTTGCGCCTTCGCCGACCGCGATCACGATCTGCTTGAACGGCACCGTCGTCACGTCGCCGGCCGCGAACACGCCCGGCACCGACGTCGCGCCGCGCGCATCGACGACGATCTCGCCGTGCTTCGACAGTTCGACCGTGCCTTTCAGCCATTCGGTGTTCGGCACGAGGCCGATCTGCACGAACACGCCTTCGAGCTCGATGCGCTGCGTGTCGCCCGAGCGCAGATCCTTGTACACGAGCCCGTTCAGCTTGCTGCCGTCGCCGGTCAGCTCGGTCGTCTGCGCCTGCGTGACGATCGTCACGTTCGGCAGGCTGCGCAGCTTGCGCTGCAGCACCTCGTCCGCGCGCAGTTGCGTGCCGAATTCGATCAGCGTGACTGCCTTCACGATGCCGGCGAGGTCGATCGCGGCCTCGACGCCCGAGTTGCCGCCGCCGACCACCGCGACGCGCTTGCCCTTGAACAGCGGGCCGTCGCAGTGCGGGCAGTACGCGACCCCGCGGTTGCGGTATTCACGCTCGCCCGGCACGTTGATTTCGCGCCAGCGTGCGCCGGTCGCGAGGACGATCGTCTTCGCTTTCAGCACCGCGCCGTTCGCGAGGCGGATCTGGTGCACGTCGCCGGGAATCAGCGCGTCGGCGCGCTGCACGTCCATGATGTCGACGTCGTATTGCTTCACGTGCTGTTCGAGTGCGGTCGCGAACTTCGGCCCTTCGGTTTCCTGCACCGACACGAAATTCTCGATCGCCATCGTGTCCAGCACCTGGCCGCCGAAACGCTCGGCCACGACACCCGTCGCGATGCCCTTGCGTGCCGAGTAGATCGCCGCGGCCGCGCCTGCCGGGCCGCCGCCGACGATCAGCGTGTCGAACACCGGCTTGTTTTCGAGCGACTTCGCCGCGCGTTCGCTGGCGCCCGTGTCGAGCTTCGCGAGGATTTCCTTCACGCTGCTGCGGCCCTGGCCGAACGATGCACCGTTCAGGAACATCGTCGGCACGGCCATGATCTGGCGCGATTCGACTTCATCCTGGAACAGCGCGCCGTCGATCGCGACGTGGCGGATGCGCGGGTTGATCAGCGACATCACGTTCAGCGCCTGCACGACTTCGGGGCAGTTCTGGCACGACAGCGAGAAATACGTTTCGAATGCGTAGTCGCCGTCGAGCGCGCGAATCTGTTCGATCACGTCGTCGTCGAGCTTGATCGGATGACCGCCCGTCTGCAGCAGCGCGAGCACGAGCGACGTGAATTCATGGCCCATCGGAATGCCGGCGAAGCGGATGCCGGCCGGCTTGCCGGGTTCGCCGATCGAGAACGACGGCTTGCGCTCGGCGTCGTCGCGGCGTTCGGCCACGGTCACGCGATCCGTCAGCGACGCAATCTCGTTCAGCAGCGCCAGCAGTTCCTGCGATTTCGCGCTGTCGTCGAGCGAGGCGACGAGTTCGATCGGGCGCGTGATCTTTTCGAGGTACGCTTTGAGTTGGTTCTTGAGATTGGCGTCGAGCATGGCGTTTCGGATTCCGTATTGATGATGCTGGTCGGGCACGTCGTGCCGGAGGAGGGCGCGGGCCGCGCGAGGCCGCCCGTGGTGACGCGTGTCGCGCGCCTCGTGCGAGGCGCGCTGCGCCCCTTAGATCTTGCCGATCAGGTCGAGCGACGGGGTCAGCGTTTCCGCGCCCGGCGTCCACTTGGCCGGGCACACTTCACCCGGGTGAGCGGCGATGTATTGCGCGGCCTGGACCTTGCGCAGCAGTTCGCCTGCGTCGCGGCCAATGCCGTTGTCATGGATTTCGCACAGCTTGATCTCGCCTTCCGGGTTGATCACGAACGTGCCGCGCAGCGCCATCCCTTCTTCCTCGATCAGCACGTCGAAGTTGCGCGACAGCGTGAGCGTCGGGTCGCCGATCATCGGGTACTTGATCTTGCCGATCGTGTCCGACGTGTCGTGCCAGGCCTTGTGCGTGAAGTGCGTGTCGGTCGACACGCCGTAGATTTCGACACCCAGCTTCTGGAATTCCGCATAACGGTCGGCGAGGTCGCCCAGTTCGGTCGGGCAGACGAACGTGAAGTCGGCCGGGTAGAACACGACGACGGACCACTTGCCCTTGAAGTTCTCTTCCGAGACGGGCACGAATTCGCCGTTGTGGTAAGCGGTTGCCTTGAACGGCTTGATTTGGGTGTTGATGATCGGCATCTGGACAATTCCTTTTCGTCAGGGGTGAGTGGAGTGTTGCCAGTATCCGGGTTCACCCTGAACTTGTGAAATTGCTTGTTTCAATCCGGGGCATCGGGATTTTCTATCTGCTTCCGGCCCTTGATTGGCGGGGGCGGGCGGGGGATGCATTGGGTGGGCAGGGGCGGCTGTACATGTCGTCACCATTCCGAGCGCAGGTCCTCCTGGCTGGCGATCTCGCGCCCCTTCCATAGACCGAACACATTGTTGACAAGTGTGTGTTCGAGTCGCGCGATATAGGCGTCGATGGCGTCGCCGATGATCTCGGCGCGGGAGCGGTTCCTGGTCGCTGCGATGAGGCTCAACGCGGCATGCTGGTCATCCGACAGATCGATCGGGATCGTGCGCATTGCAATCTCCATGACTTGATGCATCCATCATCGATATGCGGTTGCGCAAATGCAAGGTCGCCGCCGATCCGAAGCGAATACCGCTTCGCGGTTCGGTCGGCGGGACACGCGCCGCTCAAATCCCCGCCATCTTCCGCAACCACGCCGCCAGCCGCCGCGCCCCGTCCGGCATGTCCGCGTCCTCGCGCGTGCACAGGTAGTAGTCGCGCCCGTCGTCGAGCGCGTGATCGAACAGCTGCACGAGTTCGCCGTTCGCCAGTTCGCGCTGGACCAGCGGCGCGCGCAGCAACGCCGCGCCGAGATCCGCGCGGGCGGCGCTCAGCGTGAGCTGCCCATCCTCGAACATCGGCCCCACCGCGTGCGACACGTGCCGCACGCCGGCGCCCTGCAGCCAGTTGACCCACGTGCTGCGATCCTCGTCGTGCACGAGCGGCGCGCGCGCGAGATCGGCCGGCGTGCGGAACGGCCCGTGACGCTTCAGGAACGACGGGCTGCACATCGGCACCATCGCGCCCGGCAGCAGCCGCTCGCAGCGATAGCCGGGCCAGTCGCCGGTGCCGAAACGGATCGACAGGTCCGACGCATCGCTTCGGTAATTGCGGTGATGCGCGTACAGCACCGTGACGTCGACATCGGTGTTGTCGGCCAGGAACGCGTGCAGCCGCGGGATGAACCAGCCGATGCCGAGCAGCGGAATCAGGCTGACGGTGATCTGGCGCAGCGACGAACGGTCGCGCACGAAGCGCGTCGCGCTGCGCAGCACCGAGAACGCTGCGCTGATCGACCGGTAGTAGTCGCGTCCCTCGTCGGTGAGCGCGAGCAGCCGGCCTTCGCGTACCGTCAGCGGCGTCTGGATGAACGCGTCGAGCAGTTGCAGCTGATGGCTGACCGCCGACGGCGTGATGTCGAGCTCGCTGGCCGCCGCGGTGACCGACCCGAGACGCGCAAACGCTTCGAACGCACGCACCGCACGCAGCGGTGGATCGTGCGGCAATTGTTCGATATTTTTCATGTGTCGAATTTTATCGAAAAGTCAGGGTAAGCGACAACACAAAAATATCCAGTATTTACAGGGTGATACGTTAATGTGTCGGGAACGGCATAAGCATCCAACAATTGGGTATTTGGGGTTTGGATGTCGAATATTTAATATTTTTCATGTTTCAGATCCAACCGACCGATCCCCGCACATGAAAATCGCTTTCCTCTCCGTCAGCCTCGCCTTCTCGGCGGCCGCCCTGGTCGCTACCGTTCCCGCGTCCGCGCAGTCCGCGCCGCAGACGGTCCTGATCGGTCTCGCCGCGCCGCTTACCGGCCCGTCCGCGCGGATCGGCAAGGATCTGCAGAACGGCGCGCAACTCGCGATCGACGACGCGAACGCGAAGCATCCGACCATCGGCGGCAAGCCGGTCGTCTACAAACTCGTCGCGGCCGACGACCAGTCCGACCCGCGCACGGCCGTCGCGGTCGCGCAGCAACTCGTCGACCAGCACGTGATCGGCGTCGTCGGTCACTGGAACACGGGCTGCAGCGTGCCGGCGTCGCGCGTGTACCGCGATGCGGGCATCCCACAGATCGCGCCGGCGTCCACCGGCCATCAATACACGCAGCAGGGCTACGCGACGGCGTTCCGCATCATGGGTCACGACGACGCCGGCGGCCATTTCACCGGTGCGTACGCGGTGAAGACGCTGAAGGCGAAGCGCATCGCGGTGATCGACGATCGCACGTCGTTCGGCGCGGGGCTGGCCGATCAGTTCATCAAGGGCGTGCAGGCGAACGGCGGCACGATCGTCGATCGCCAGTACGTGAACGACAAGACGACCGACTTCAGCGGCGTGCTGACCGCGATCAAGGGCAAGCGCGCGGATCTCGTGTTCTTCGGCGGCCTCGACGCGCAGGCCGCGCCGATCGCGCGCCGGATGCGCCAGCTCGGCGTGAACGCGCCGCTGCTCGGCGCGGGTGGTTTCGTGAGTCAGACCTTCCTGTCGCTCGCGGGCAAGGACGGCGACGGCGTGACGGCGCTCGAACCGGGCCTGCCACTCGACCGGATGCCGGGCGGCAAGGCGTTCGACACGCAATACCAGGCACGCTTTCATGCGCCGATCGAATTGCATGCGCCGTTCGCGTACGACGCGGCCGCCACGCTGATCGCGGCCGCGCAGAAGGCCGGTACGACGCAGCCGGCGAAGCTGGTCGCGGCCGTTCGTGCGGCCGATCGACCGGGCGTGACCGGGCGCATCGCGTTCGACGCCGAAGGCAACCTGAAGGACCCGGCTTTCACGATCTACCAGGTGCGAGGCGGCAAGTGGGCCGTCGTCGACGTGCTCGGCGGTTCGCGCACCGCGGCCAGGTAACGACAAAACGACAATAACCAGGACGATTCCCATGACAGAAGCGAACCCGACATCCGCCGCCGCTCCCGAGGACACGCGCCTCGGGATCCTCGCGCGGCGCCGCATCGAAGCGGAAATCATCAAGCCGATCTACGAGATCATGAAGCGCGAATTCGGCGCCGAGCGCGCGCAGGCCGTAATCGCCGAAGCCGTGCGCGGCGCGGCCATCGACGCGGGCCGTACGTTCGCCGCGCAGGAGCCGGACGGCACGAGCGTGAAGTCGTTCATCGCGCTGCAGGTGCTGTGGGAGAAGGACGATGCGCTCGACGTCGAGGTGCGGCGCGCGGACGACGCGCACTACGACTACGACGTGCATCGCTGCAGCTACGCTCAGATGTATCACGCGATGGGGCTCGGCGAGATCGGGCACCTGCTGAGCTGCGCGCGCGACAGCTATTTCATCCAGGGCTATGCGCCGGACATTGCGCTCACGCGTACGAGCACGATCATGCAGGGCGGCAAGCGCTGCGATTTCCGCTATGCGCTGCAACGCGCGCCGGAGAACGGCGATGCGTGACGATACCGATATGGCGAGCGTGCCGCGCGTCGACGGCGAACGCCTGTGGGCGTCGCTCGAACGGATGGCGCAGATCGGCGCGACGCCGAAGGGCGGCGTGTGCCGTCTCGCGCTGACCGATCTCGACCGCGAGTCGCGCGACCTGTTCGTGCAGTGGGCGCGCGACGCCGGCTGCACGGTGCGCGTCGATCGGATGGGCAACGTGTTCGCGCGCCGCGCGGGCCGTCATCCCGACGCCGCGCCGGTGATGACGGGTTCGCACGCCGATTCGCAGCCGACCGGCGGCCGCTACGACGGCATCTACGGCGTGCTCGGCGGGCTCGAAGTCGTGCGCGCGCTGAACGACGCGGGCATCGAGACCGGACGCCCGATCGACGTCGTGATCTGGACCAACGAGGAAGGCTCGCGCTTCGCGCCGGCGATGGTGTCGGCCGGCGTGTTCTCGGGCGTCTATACGCTCGACTACGGGCTGTCGCGCACCGACGGCGCGGGCCGGACGATCGGCGAGGAGCTCGAACGGATCGGCTACGCGGGCGCGGAGCCGGTCGGCGGCTATCCGGTGCACGCGGCGTACGAACTGCACATCGAGCAGGGCGCGATTCTCGAGCGGGCCGGCAAGACGATCGGCGTCGTGACGGCCGGGCAGGGACAGCGCTGGTACGAGGTGACGCTCACCGGGGTCGACGCGCACGCCGGTACGACGCCGATGGCGTTCCGTCGCGACGCGCTGGTCGGCGCGGCGCGGATGATCTCGTTCATCGACGTGCTCGGCCGCCGTTACGCACCGGATGCGCGCGCAACGGTCGGGATGATCGAGGCCCGGCCGAATTCGCGCAACACGGTGCCGGGCGGCTGCTTCTTCACGGTGGAATTCCGTCACCCCGACGATGCGGTACTCGACGAACTGGACGCGGCGCTGCGCGCGGAACTCGCGCGCGTGGCCGACGAAACCGGTCTCGGCGCGCAGGTCGAGCAGATCTTCACGTATGCGCCGGTGCCGTTCGCGCTGCGCTGCATCGATGCGGTGCGTGACGCGGCGCGCTCGCTCGGGCTGTCGCACATGGACATCGTGTCCGGTGCCGGCCATGACGCATGCTATGTCGCGCGTGTCGCGCCGACCGGGATGATCTTCGTGCCGTGCGTCGACGGGCTGAGCCACAACGAGGCCGAAGCGATTACGCCGGAATGGGCGACGGCCGGCGCCGACGTGCTGTTGCGCGCGGTGTTGCAGAGCGCGCAGGAAGCATAAGCGCGACGCGCGCGGCCGGGCAGCGGCGCGCCCGCGTTACTTCGCTGCCTTGCGCCGCGCCCTATACGCGAGATACGCGACGATCTGGTCGAGTTCGCGGTCGCTCAGCTGATCGGGCGGAAACGCCGGCATGCTGCGGCCCGGCCAGTCGCGCACCGACGCCGGATTGCGGATGTAGCGGCGCAGCGCGGCGGGCTGAAAGTAGTCGACCGGGTTCATCGGCGTGTTCAGATCGGGGCCGGCGTGGCTGCTGCCCGCGCCGTCGATGCGGTGGCACGCGAGACATTGCGTGACGAACAGCCGCTGGCCCGCACGGGCCGGATCGTTCGCGGGCAATGCGGTGTCGACCGCGAGCGACGGCCAGCGCGCGAGCGGCGACGATTCGATCGTGATGCGCACGATCTGGTACGGCCACTGCTCGCCGCGCACCGACGACGCGTCCGGGCCGAGCCAGACGAGATAGAACGGCCCCGCGCTGACCTGCTTGCCGGGTAGTTTCGGCCACGGACGGGCCGGATCCTCGATCGCGAGCCACGGGGTCGCGCCGGCCGGCGCGCGGCGGCGCACGAGATCGAGCGGCAGTTGCGCGGCGAAGCCGTCGGCCGCGCGCGTTTCGAGCACACCGTCGTCCGGCAGCGGCGTGTCGCCGAGCAGCGCGGCGAACGGCACCGCGCGGAACGTCATCGGGCGGCCGTATGCGATGTCGCGCGGCACGTGGATGTCGGCCGCGTCGGCGCGTGCGAGCAGCGTCTGGCGGGAGACGGCGCGGGCCGTGCCGTCGGTGTCGAGTTCGAGCGTGGACTGGGCCGACGCATGTTGCCCGAGCAGGCAAACCGTCAGCAGCACGAGCGAAAACCACTGGCGCTTCAGCATTCGTTCTCCGGGAAGGGGCGTTCCGGCGGCGGCAGGAGGCGGGACGCCGCGGCCGATGGATGGAATCGGGCGACAGTCTATCCGGTACGGGCGGCGCTGGCGAATTCGGCAGAGGAAAGGCGCGGCGGTCGCGGTCGGACAGGCCCGCGACAGCGCGCCCGACTACCGGGTTGGCGGGGTGGTGTCATAGCGCGGTCCGGACGGAGGGAAGACGAAGGGCTCGCTGGCGACACGCGGCCTGCCCGCGTTCACGACGACATTGCGTTACCGGGCCGCCATCAATGATTCGAACACGTCGCTTCGTTTTTCGGCATCGGCGTGTCTTGCTTCGGTTCGAAATCGGCTTCGCGCATTCCCGACGGCGTCAGCGACACGAAATGCATCACCGTGCCGCGCGCCGGGAAGCCGGCGACGCCGGTCGAGCCCCACGGAATCGGTGAGCGCTGCACGCCGCTCACCGCGATGTCTGCCGGCGCGAGCGCGAGCGTCAGCAGCCGGCCGTCGCGGGTCGGCACGTACGCGTGCGTGCCGGAAACGCCGATGTCCGATTCGCGCACCGACGCGGGCAGGCAATCGAGCGTCGCCGTGCGGCGGCCGTCCGGGGCGATCAGCATCGCGACGCCGCGATCGTCCGCCGCCGTCGTGACGACGATGAAACGGTCGATGTCCGGCACATAGGCGGCCGAATACACGTAGTACTGGATCGCGCCGTTCAGCGATCCGAACGTTTCCAGCTTCGCGGCGACCGGGTCGAACATCGCGTATTCGAGCGTCGCGTCCGTGCTGCCTTCGATGAACTTCTGCCACACCAGCAGCGCGTTGCGCGGCGAGCCCGCGATCACGGGCCACCACTCGCGGCGGTGCGGCGCGACCGCGACATGGTTCAGCACGCGCCCGGCCGCGTCGTAGGTTTTCAGGTAGACGCCGTTGCCGCTGCCGAGGTTGTCGACCCCGCCGCCGTTGACCCAGTCGGCCGAATAGAACACGACGAAGCGGTCGCCGACCGTCGCGACGTGCCCCGAATGGCCGCCCGATTCGACGTCGTTCGGATAGGGCTTGATCGGCTTCAGGTCGCGGCGGTAGACGCCGTAGCGCTGGCTGACTTCCTGCGACGTGTTCCAGCCGTCCTCGAACGTGACGAAGATGTCGCCGCGCGCGTTCTGCGCGATCGACACGGGTTCCTGCGCCTCGGGGCGGCTGATGAACGTGCGGACGCGCAGCGCGCGCCGCTTGTCGGGCAGCCATTCGCCGACGTACACGTCATGCGGCCAGTTGCCGCTGCGCAGCGCACCGCGCGGCACGATGCCCGAGCTGCTGAAGAATACCCAGCGTTTGCCGTCGCCCGCATCCGCCACGCCGATGCCGTGCATGAAGCGCCGCGGGTCGCCGGTGTCCTGCGGCGACGGGGCGCTCGACACGGTGACCGTATGCACGGCCGGCGCGCCGGCGAGGGCCGGCGAGCCTGCGCCGACGCCGCCCGCGCCGCAGAGCACGGTCGCGGCCAGCCGCATGACCGCCTGTCCCGCGCGCGTTCGCCGCGTCATTCGACGGTCACCGATTTCGCGAGGTTGCGCGGCTTGTCGACGTCGGCGCCGCGCGCGCAGCCGACGTGATACGCGAGCAGTTGCAGCGGGATCACGTTGACGATCGGCGACAGCAGGTCGCCCGATTCGCGCACGCGGATCAGGTGCGTGTCGCGGTCGGCGTCGATCTCGAGCTGATTGCCGGCCAGCACGTAGAGCCGGCCGCCGCGCGCGCGCACCTCGGCCATGTTGGACTTCAGCTTCTGGAACAGGCGGTCGTCCGGCGCGATCGTGACGACCGGCATCGCGCTCGTGACGAGCGCGAGCGGCCCGTGCTTCAGCTCGCCGGCCGCATAGCCTTCCGCGTGGATGTACGACACTTCCTTGAGCTTCAGCGCGCCTTCCAGCGCGATCGGGAAATGGATGCCGCGGCCGAGGAACAGCGCATTCTCGGTGCGCGCGAATTTCGCGGCCCAGCCCATGATCTGCGTTTCCAGCGCGAGCGCGTGGCCGATGCGGTCCGGTAGCGCGCGCAACTGCTTCAGGTGCGCCGCGACTTGCGCGGCATCGAGCCGGCCGCGCAGTTGCGCGAGCGTCAGCGTCAGCACGAACAGCGCGACGAGCTGCGTGGTGAACGCCTTGGTCGACGCGACGCCGAGTTCGATGCCGGCCCGCGTCAGGAACCGCAGCGGCGCGTTGCGCGCGATCGTGCTGGTCGCGACGTTGCAGATCGCCAACGACAGTGCCTGGCCCATCGCGCGTGCCTGTTCGATCGCGCCGATGGTGTCGGCCGTTTCGCCCGACTGCGAGATGCCGACGACGAGCGTGCGCGGATCGGCCACCGTATCGCGGTAGCGGAATTCGCTGGCGATCTCGACCTGGGCGGGCACGCCCGCGATGCTTTCCAGCCAGTATTTCGCGGTCAGGCCCGCGTAGTAGCTGGTGCCGCAGCCGAGCAGCAGCACGCTTCTGACCCGCGACAGCAGCGCACGCGTGCCTTCCGTCGCGTCGAACAGCGCCGGCGAGATCGTGTCGATGCCGTCGAGCGTGCTGTCGATCGCCTTCGGCTGCTCGAAGATTTCCTTCTGCATGAAATGCTGGTACGGGCCGAGCGCGGCGTCGTCCGCGCGCGCCTTCACTTCGCACAGCGGGCGCCGCGCGTCCTGCCCGCCCGCGTCGACCACGGCGATGCGCTCCGGCGTGATCAGCGCGACGTCGCCGTCCTCCAGGTACACGAAGCGGTCGGTCAGGTCGCCGAGCGCCGCGCAGTCGGACGCGAGGTAGTTCTGCTCGGCGCCGATGCCGATCACGAGCGGCGAGCCGGCGCGCGCGGCGACGAGGCGCTGCGGCTCGCGCGCGCCGAGCACTGCGATCGCGTACGCGCCGTGCAGCCGTTTGACGGCGCGCACCACCGCGTCGAACAGGTCGTCGCGATAGAAACTGTGGATCAGGTGCGCGATGACCTCGGTGTCGGTCTGTCCGCGAAACGTGTAGCCGCGTTGCTTCAGTTCGGCGCGTAGCGTGTCGTGGTTCTCGATGATTCCGTTGTGCACGACGGCGATCGTGTCGCCCGACATGATCGGGTGTGCGTTCATTTCAGACGGCGCGCCGTGCGTCGCCCAGCGCGTATGCGCGATGCAGGTCTGTGCTTCGAGACCGAGCGTCAGCACGCGATCCTGCAGATCCGTCACGCGTCGCAGCGTGCGTTCGCTGCGCAGGCGGCCGTCGCCCTGCACGGCGATGCCGCACGAATCGTAGCCGCGATATTCGAGCCGGCTCAGCGCATTGACCAGTTGCGGCACCTGATTGTTCAGGCCGCTTGCTCCGACGATTCCGCACATGATTCACCTCGTCTCCATGAAGTTTTCCGGCTGGCGCGCGACGCGCGCCGGCGCGATGTCAGAAGCGGCGCCGCGTCGCGCGGCAGGCGTCGCGCCCGGCGCGGCACGTCTCCGGCGGGCTATTCGCGGGGCTGCGGCCCGGCATGGGCGACCCATTCGATGCCCGAAATCGACCCGTTCGCATCGTGCGACGCGACGAGAATGCGCGTCGTGCGCCGCGCGCCGCGCCGGCGCTCGCTCGCGAACGCGGTCGGCGGCACGGAGCGCACCTTCACGCTGGCCGAGCGCCGCATCATCTTCGATACGCGTAACCGATAGGCGAATGGATGCACGACGCGTCCCGCGATCAGCCACATGACGATCGTGCCGGCGATCAGCGCGATGCTCGTCACGTAGAACACGATCTGTTCGATCGGCATCTCGGCCTCGTTGAACGGCAACAGGTAGCGATACGTGTAGATGCAGATCGATGCCCATACGCCCCCGACCAGCGCGGGCCGCACGAGGCGGAACCACGCGACGAGCACGGGCCCGACGATGCTGCCGCGTTCGGCGATCATGTCGCGCGGTGCGCGCAGGGAAAGGTCAATAATCGGCGCGTTCTTCATGTTGAATGCCTCGGTCGGGACTGACCCAAACGGCGCGCTTGCCGCGGCCCCGCAGTACGACGGCGGGCAGGGCGACGACAGTGGTGATCATGCTGATCAGCCAGAACGCGACGGGGTACCAGATGGTGTCAAGGAAGTACATCAGGAGTTTTTCGTCGTAACGACGGTCGATCATGCTGCCGATGATCAGCTGCAGGATGCAGGTCGCGACCAGCAGCATCCCGTGCCAGTGCGGCACCACGGACACATGCCAGTTCGGCGGAAGCGGGTAGACGACGTCGATCAGCGCGAGCAGCAGGATGAACGACATCGAGTACGCCCATGCGATGCCGATCAGGTACTCGACGAACAGCGGCCACATCATCATTTGCGTCGGCCGCATCAGCGTGCCCGCGTACTTGAGCAGCACCTGGATGCCGCCCTTCGACCAGCGCAGCCGCTGCCGGTAGAGCCCCTTGATCGTCTCGGGCATCAGGATCCAGCTGAGCGCGTGCGGCTCGTACACGACGCGCCAGTCGCGGCACTGCAGCTTCCAGCTGATGTCGATGTCCTCGGTCAGCATGTCCGAGCTCCAGTAGCCGACGTCGGCGAGCGCGGTCTTGCGGAACATCGTGATCACGCCCGACACCGTGAAGATGCGGCCGTACACCTGCTGCGTGCGCTTGATCAGCCCGACGATCGACGAGAACTCGCCGACCTGCATGCGGCCGAGCAGCGACGTGCGCGTGCGGATGCGCGGGTTGCCGGTCACCGCGCCGACGCCCGGGTCGGTCAGGAAGTGCTCGAGCATCCAGCCGATCGCGTCGTGCGCGAGCAGCGCGTCGCCGTCGATGCACAGCAGGTACTCCGCGTTCGACACGGCCGCCGCGGTCGTGAGCCCGACCGCCTTGCCTTCGTTGCGCGCGTGATGGATCACGAGCAGCCGCGGAATCTCGACGGCCAGCTCGTTGAGGATCTCGCCGGTGCGATCCTTGCTGCCGTCGTTGACCGCGATGATGTCGTAGTTCGGATACTGCATCCCGTTCAGATGCGCGATCACGCTGCGCGCGTTCGCGGCTTCGTTGAAGCAGGGCACGACGATCGAGACCTTCGGGATGCCACTCGACGCGATCGTGCGCGTCGACAGCTCGCGGCCCTCCTCGAGCAGGAAGTAGTGCACGACGCCGCCGATCATCCACAGATACGACATGAAGAACGGATAGTAGAAGACGAAATCCTGCAGGCGCTGGATGAGGCTATGGGAGGTCATGGCGTCTTGGTTCCCTGCGCGTGCTGCATCTGCATCAGCGCGTTGATCGAGGTCGGGTCGAGGCGCGACTTCAGCGACATCACGTCGCGCATCGCGTCGAGCTCCGGCTGGCCGTTCAGGAAGTTGTCGGGGTAGTAGCCGAAATTCACGGCGCCCTCGCTGCGCAGCCGCCGCATCTGAGCAAGCAGCGTGCTGGCGGGCACGGCCTTCTGCGCGTGCCAGTCGTACGACTGCAGTTCGAACACGGTGCGCTGCAGCCCGCGCTGCTTCGTGCGCACCGCCTTCACGAGTTCGTCCAGCCAGCCTTCCGGGTCCTTCGCCTGCTCCATGTATGGCATCGCCATCAGCGCGACGTAGTCGTAGGCGGCGAGGAAATCGTCGTAGTTCTGCGCATACCATGCTTCCGATTCGGGCTTGAGCACCGGCATCGCGAAGATGTTGCGCGCGGTCAGCACGTCGCCGACGTTCTGGTGAGCCAGCACGATCTGCTCGAGCTGCCGGGTCATGTCGATCAGGTGGCGCGTCTTCTGGCGCGTCCAGCGCTTCATCAGGTCGGGGTTCTCGCGAATCTTGCCGACGTCGGCCGGCAGCCCCCATTGGGAATAGGTGCGCAGCGCATGCCGGCCCGCGTCCTCGTAATCGTCGAGCGCCGCGTCGTCGCCGAACAGGATGCCGCTGAACGACGCATGCTTGCTGAGATCCTCGTAGATCTGCTGGATCATCAGTCGCGCATCGGGATCGAACGGGCTCAGCCGGAACACGCGCGTGCCGTTCTCGCGGGCCGGCGCGCCGCCGAATGCCGTGACGGCCTCGAGGCTGCGCTGCTTGTCGGCAGGCGGCCGGAACGCGAGCACCGGCATCCATGCATACACCTGCACGTTGGCGCGCGTATTGAGTTGCCACGCGGCACGCGAGAACAGGTCGGAACGCATCGGCAGGTGCCGGTTCGGGAAATACACCGCTTCGGCCACGCCGGTGCCCTTCGGGTCCGCGTACGCCTGCAGGTACACCGATTTCGGCTGCATCCGGTAGATGCGCTCGATCAGCTTGCCGAGATTCGCTTCCTGTCGCGCTGGATCGGGATCGTAGACCTGGTCGAGGTCGACCTGCACGGTGCGCTCGGGCACGTCGACGTCGCCGCGGTTCGACGCCGGTTCGCGCATCGAGCGCTCGAACCCGCCGATGTCGACGTCGTACATCATCAGGATCCGTCTCAGCCGGTCGAGCGGCACGTCCGGCGTATTCGGGCCGGCGTCGAGGCTGAACTGGATGTCCATGCCGAGCGACGTCGAGATCTGGCGCACGGGCTGGTTTTCCGCGCCGTACGGCCACACCATCGAGCGTGCGACGATGCCGGTGCGTTCGCGGATCTGCCGCACGCACGTCTGCAGGTCGTCGTGCACGCGCGCGTGGAACTCGGCGTCGGTCTCATAGCGCTTCTGGTCTTGCAGATAGAGGTGCGACGTGGTCGCCGGCAACTCGTTGCCTTGCGGATTGGCGATCGCGCCGTGATGGAGATTGTGCGTGTGGCAGCCGAGCTCGACGAATTCCGACTGCCCGAGCTTCTTCACCTCGTCCCACGACAGGAAGTAGTCGCGCGGCACCTGAACCTTGTCGCTGATGCGGATCGGCGTATCCGGCGGCGTGTCGATCCATGCGGTGACGAGGCCCATCACGGCCGGATACTTGAAGCGCTCGAGCAGCGGCAGCACTTTCGTATAGTGGCTGCGGAAGCCGTCGTCGAACGTGAGCAGCACCGAGCGCGGCGGCAGCGGCTTGCCGCCGTGCCGCGACGCCTCGATCTGCTTGACCGTGATCGTGTGGTAGTTGTTGGTCTGCAGCCACGAGAAGATCGCGGTCAGCGTGCCGGTGTCGACCGCGAACGGATCGATGATGGCCGTCGGCGACGAAAACGACGCCATCAGGTTGTCGCGCACGTCGTGCATGCAGATCACGCGGAACGTCTTGCCGTCGGCCGGATCGGACGGCGGCAGCAGGTCGATCATCTTGGCGCCGGTCACGCCCGGAAACAGCGAACAGGCGGCAAACGTGCCGAGGCATCCGCACATGAAGGTCCGTCTGGATTGCAGCATTGCCCGATCTCCTTGCTAGAACGGCAGGTTGAGCGACAGGAAGCCGGTTTCGGAGCGCTCGCGCTGGCCGTCGTATGCGTGACTGCTGACCTCGACGCCGTAGCTCAGCGTGATGTCGTGCTTGAACGTCCACGCGTGCTCGAGGCGCGCGCTCCACAGCGGGCTGGTGCCGAAGCCGCGCTCGTTGTACACGCCGCCCGACACCGACACGCGCTGTTGCAGCCCCACGTCCCCCTTCTTGAACAGCGTCAGCTGATGCATCACGGTCGCGGCGGCCGCGTAGTCGCGACCGGGGCTGAAGTAGGGCGCGTCCCGGCGCGTGTTGCTGTCGGTACCGAGGTTCAGCGAGACGTTGACGAGCTGGTTCGCAGCCGTGTACACGCGCTGCGTGGCGGTCGCCGCGATCTCCTGGTGGAAGTTCGAATCGCTGTAGCGGCTCACGCCGTAGCTCAGCCTGACCTGGCGTCGGTCGTTCTGGCGATACACGACCTCGACGTTCGCGGAGCGGCCCCAGATGTGCGCGGCATACGCCTTCCACGGCAGCGAGTTGTCGTTGGTGTCGAGCCCGGCGCTGACCGTCCAGTAGTCGTTCAGCGCGTACGCGATCGTCCCGCGGCCGCCGGTTCGACCGTCCCCGCCCATCGAGCGCGTGACTTCGCCCAGCACCGTGAGCGGCCCATGCCGGTAGTCGCCGCCGATGCCCGTGCGCGTGCGGCTGAGGTTGCCGTCGTCGGTCTGCGCGAAACCGTAGAACGTGTGCGAAAACACGCGCCAGTTGTCGCCGAACGGTTGCGAATACACATAGCTGTCCGACGTGAAGCTGTTGTTGGCCAGTGCGCTGTTGCCGTGCTCGAAGCTCAGGTCGGTCGTGAACACCGGGCTGCGGTACGCTTTGTAGTCGCGCTTGAAGCCGCGCACGGCGCCGCTGTCCGGGAACGTGTTGCCGAGCGTCTGGTCGACGGTCTTCGCGGTCGCGTAGTCGTCCGCCACGAGCGACGCGCGGCCGAGGCCCGCGAGCATCTCGACGCTGTCCGGGTGATCGGTCAGCGACGCGCGATACATCGAGATCGCCTGGCGCGGATGCGACTGGCCCGATACGGCGTCGGCGTGCGCGGCGCGGATCTCCGCGTTGAACGGCACCTGCTTCTCGAGTTCTTCGAGCGCGGCAATCCCCTGGTCGACGTGTCCGGTGAAGATCAGGTACTGCGCGCGCAGCCGGTAGTAGCGCAGATAGTCGCTTTCTCCGGGACCGACGTTGGTCACCTGCTTGACCGGCGGCAGCGACTTCTCCATGTCGTCGAGCACCTGTTTCGCTTCGGGCGCACGCGCCTGGTCGACGTACGACCAGAACAGCCCTTCGCGCAGCTCGATCGGCTGCGTGCGGGCGCCGTACTGGAAGCCGCGGGTCGCGCGATCCGTCGGCGACGCGGTCGCCTGCTGCAGCGCACGCGCGTAGACGGCGTTCGCCTTGGCCGGCTCGCTCAGGTACAGGTAGGCGTCGCCGACGGCCGCCAGCGCGTCGATAGAGATCTCCGCATTCGACGGAATCGTCTCGAACGTCGCGACGGCCGGCTTCATGTCGCCGCGTGCCGCAAGGGCGACGACCCGATCGCCCGCGAGCGCCGTGCGGACCGGCGTGTACTCGGGTGTGGCCGGCATCCGCTTGTCGAGGTCGTCGGCCGCGCGCAGCGCGTTGTCGAGCCCGTCGAAGCGGTCCGAACTCGTCATCGAACGTGACTTGTCGCGTCCGCCGCGAACCTGCTGGCGAATCGACAGTTCTTCGAGTTGCGCGATGTCGACGGCGGAGAACGCATCGGGGCGGGCCTTCGCTTCGTCGAGCGCCTTGACCGCGCCGCCGCTCGTCGCGAGGCCGAACACGTCGTTGCGGACCGTCGCGACGTCGGCGGTGCGCAGATTCGGCGCCTGGACGTCGGGCCCTTGCGATCGCTGGATTGGCTCGCCGGGAAGTTGCGCGCCGGGTGACTGTGAATTCGGTTGCGGGGACGACGGCGGCTCGGCGCCGGATGGCTGGGTCATGGGCGTGGGCGAATTCGGCATCGGCGTGCCGGACGCCTGCGCGGTGAGCGTCGGCGTAGTCGGTGGCGTGGGCGGTGTGGGCGGTGCGGCGGTCGCGGTTTGGGCGGGCGGCTGCGGTGCATCCGACGTCTGCGCGCGTGGCGCCGACGTATCCGGCGGCGCGGTGTCGACGAATGCCTGCGCAAGCAGCATCGGCGCATTCGACGATGGCCCGCTCGGCTGCGGCGCGTCGGGGTCCACCACGACCGTGGTCGGCATCGCCGGGTTCGATCCCTGCGCGATCTGCATCGACGTATCCGACGCCTGCGCGATCGGCGTCGGCGCTTGAGGGGGCTGCGTACCGGAACCCTGGGCGACCTGCGGCTGCGCGTCGCCTTCGCCGGCAAGGCATGGGCCGGACGCGACGAGCAGGCACAGCAGCGGCGCATGCAGGAGGATCCTCCGGGTCGGCGGAACGACGGTGGTGCATTGTTGTTGACGATTGTTAGCCACGGTGTCTCCTCACTTTGAAACGATCACATCGGTTGCACGCCCGACGGCGCGCGTCGCCGGCCGTCATGCCGCCGGGCGGCAAGGCCCGGCGACATCCGGCCCGCTCACAAGCGGTTGCGGATCGCTTGTCCAAGCAGCGCGCGCGATTCGCTGTTCTTCGGATCGATGGCGAGTGCACGGCTCGCGTTTTGCTCCACACAGCTCCATTCGTCGATCTGTGCGCACCAGCGCGCCTTGGCCAGCGCGCGGGCGCCTTCCAGCTCTTCGTGTGTGACGCTGGTCGCTTCCATGTGCGACGTGCCGGCGAGATACGATTGCGGTTGCTGTTTCGGCACGGGGTCGGGGTGTTTTCTCGTGCGCGCCAGCGCCTGTGAACGGGATGTCCGGTGCGCGTCGCCGGCGCGCGCCGTGCGCCTGGCGGCCGACGCGGCGTGCGGCTCGGCCGCGAGCTTCGTCGCCGGCACATGCGCGGGGCGCATGGGTTTCACGTCGGAACGGGCCGTCGTTTGCGGCGGTACGGGCGGTTCGGCTGCGGCCGACATGGCCGGCGTCGCCGAGGCAGACGGCGGAATCGGCCCGGCCTGCGCGACCGTCGCCGTCGAGCCCGCGGGCGCCGCGGTGCCGGACGCGCCGCCCGTTGCCGCCACGATGAACTCGCGGTACTTGCCGGCGGCGTTTTCGATCACGCCGGCGATATCGTGCGTCACGCTCGCATGGCCGATCCTTGCGTCTCGCTCGACATACGCGAAGGCACCGAAGATCGCGGCAAATGCGGCGACGCTGAGCGCCGCATTCTTTCCCGGACCCCACGAGGGTTTCGGCTCACGGGCGGGCGAGTCGTCCGGTCGTTCTGCACGAGGCATTCAAGGCTCCTTGATTCGATACGTTCGACGAATGACGCGATCGGCGCGACGCTCACCATCGCAACTGCGTCGTGAGCGTGCCCGTCTCGACGATCGCGAACTGGGTTGCTCCCTGATAGGTTCCTTCGACCCGGTAGCTCGCATCCGGCACGCTGAACAGGCAGCGCGATCCCGATGCATTGAATTCGACGAGCACGCGCCCATGCCGGCGCAGGCGCACTTGCACGTTGGAGAGCGGCTGTCCGGTGCTCTCCGACAGGAAAGACACGCCCAGGTTGTACGGGCGTCCGTCAGGCGGAAGCGGCGCGGTACCGTCGATCCGCGCGTCACCGCAGATATACGAAATCACGTACCGGTTCGCCCCCGGCCCGGACGCCGGCGACGAAGCCGCCGGTGTCTGGGCCATGACGTTCATGCAGAGCGTGGAAAGCACGGCGCTCAGGAAAGGGCGAGCATGTTGTCGAAGCGAGGGTGACATTGCAATCTCCCGTCCAGACGCGATGACGCGCATCGACGCCGAGTCGAATTTGCCAACGTTCTTTTTGCGACACGCTATTGATACACGATGGTTTTTGAACCAACAACTGCGTGTGGCCCGAATGGGACGAAGGGAAAGATCCTATCTAAACAGGATAAGGACGGATTGGTGAGGATTTCTTAATTCTGAATAAAGTCGAGAATTCCGAACATGGAAATTGCTCGTCGGTAGCGATGATCGAGCACGCTTTGAATCACGTCGGAGGTATCGACTTTCGTGCCGAAAAATAACGACTGATAAAAGAAACTATTGCACCTGTATTCAAGGCGAATCGATGAAGGTCCGAGTACAGGTCGTGGATTGTGAAATGAGGGTGCGACGTTTTTGATCATCCCGGCAGTTACAGGTAAATGGAAACTTGTGTAACAAGGTATTTCTGTCTGGAAAATCTCGCTGAATATTCTTACTTAATACCGAAAACAGTAAAAAATACGATGTGAATTCGCAAACGTTTGCGCTTTTCCGCAGATCGATTACAGGTCTGCAAGGGATTTTATGGCGTCGGACGGGATTATCGATTGCTATTGAAACCACGCGCATTCGCGCCGTGGATGCTCACGGCGCGAATGCGCGATCAGCGGCTGCCGCCCGCGCTTCGCCGCGCGCTGCGCATCGCCGGCGCGGCCGCCTCTTCGGTGCCGATCGCGCCGTCGAGCGCCGTGCGCGGCCGGTTCATGATGTAGGCCCACAGCTGTTCGGCCGCGAGCCCGCGCTTGCGCGCCGATCGATACAGGCGGATTTCGAGTTCGGTGATCCAGTCGCCGGCGCCCGCGCACACGAGCGTGCCGTCCACGAGCTCCTTCGCGACACAGCTTTCCGGGAGCCAGCCGATGCCGTGCCCGGCCACGACCATGCCTTTCAGCGCCTCGGACATGTGCGTCTCGAAACACCGGTGCAGCACGTACGGCTCGGTCGCGTTCAGCAGCAGCATCTCGACGATGTTGCCGAGAAACGCGCCCGACGAATACGCGAGCAGCGGCAGCGGCGCGTCGGGCGTGCCGGGCAGCTGGAACACCGGCTTGCCGCGCGCATCGGGCGACGACACCGGCAGGATCCGCTCGACGCCGAGGCTGACGAACGGGAAGTGGTTCGGATCGAGCACGATCGGCAACTGCGGGTGGTGATAGCCGAGCAGCAGGTCGCATTCGCCTTCGACCAGTTGCTGCACGCCCTCCGGCACGTTCACCGCATTGACGCGGGCCGTGACGTGGCCGACCTCGCTATTGAGCTGCTTGAGCCATTCGGGAAACAGCGTGAACACGAGCGTGTGCGCGACGGCGAAGCGCACGACCTGGTCGCTCGCCGCGAACTGGTCGTAGCCGTTCACGAGATTGCGCGCCGCATACATGCTGCGCAGGATGTCCGCGGCGAGCCCACGGAACATCTGGCCGGCCGGCGTCAGCGCGACCGGGTTGATGCTCCGGTCGACCAGCTTCGCGTCCATCCAGGTTTCAAGCGCGGCGATTCGTCTGCTGAATGCCGACTGCGTCAGGTGCCGGTGACGCGCGGCCCGGGAAAAGCTCTTGGTATCCGCCAGGCTCAGGAAATCTTCCAGCCACTTTGCTTCCATTTCGATCTTCGCTTTTTATAGTCGGGCGCCTGAAAGGCGGCGCCGTCTGCTGCACCAACGTTCTAGCGTACCGCGCATCGCGCCGGTCGGGCCGATGTTTTTTTTCGATCGGTGTCAGTCGAAATATGCATGGGCGTTGTCGGCGGGATTACGGCTGCATAGCGTTGAGGGGCCGGACCGGTTAACCGGACAGTTCACCGCGTCGGACTGTCCCGGCCGCCCGGACGGCACTTCCCCAGGGCCGGCTGCGCCGTGTGCGTGCCGGCCCGCCCCGTTCACGGTCGTTCCGGGGGCCCGGCTCGCCGTTTTTGGTGCAGTGCAGATTGCACATTCGTGACACGCGGGGGAACTATGTTCGTCGGACGCGGCGCAGCATCGGCCGTGTGCGCTCGCGGCGCACCGCCAGCGCCCGTCGCGCCCGACGTTGCACCGTTATGGTGCGCAATGCCGCGCAGGCGTGCCTGCACGGCGCAAAACAGGGGGATATCGAAGGGATCGAGCAAGGCACGTTCCTTGCAAAGCAATCAGTACGCCGGTCCGGCATGCGCAATGCCGGGGAAAACGATCGATGGAGAGAAGATCGATGAAGCCATTCGATGAAATGCTGCAATCCGGCGACATGGTGAGGGCGCCTTACGCGCGCCTGAAACAATGGCTCGACACGCAGGATCCTGCGAGCCTCGCCCAGAAGGCCCACGACGCGGAAGGCGTGTTCCGCAAGACAGGCATCACGTTCGCCGTCTACGGCGACGCGGAAGCCGCCGAGCGGCTGATTCCGTTCGATATCGTCCCGCGCATCATCTCGGGTTCGGAATGGAGCCGGCTGTCGCTCGGCATCGAGCAGCGCGTGATGGCGCTGAACGCGTTCCTCGACGACATCTACCACCGCCAGGAAATCGTGCGCGCGGGCATCGTGCCGAAGCACCTGATCGCGCACAACGAGGCGTTCATCCCGGAGATGATCGACTTCCGGCCGCCCGGCAACGTTTACACGCACATCATCGGCGTCGACATCGTGCGCACCGGCGAGAACGCGTTCTACGTGCTGGAAGACAACGCGCGCACGCCGTCCGGCGTGTCGTACATGCTGGAAAATCGCGAAACGATGATGCAGCTTTTCCCCGAGCTGTTCCAGCAGGTGAAGGTGCGCCCGGTCGAAACCTATCCGCAGATGTTGCGCCAGTCGCTCGCGGCCGTGTGCCCGCCGGGCGGCAACGCCGACAACCCGACCATCGCGGTGCTCACGCCCGGCATCCACAATTCCGCGTACTACGAGCATTCGTTCCTCGCCGACCAGATGGGCGTGCACCTCGTCGAGGGCAGCGACCTGCAGGTGATCGACGGCCGCGTCGCGATGCGCACGACCGAAGGTTTCCAGCCGATCGACGTGCTGTACCGCCGCGTCGACGACGCGTTCCTCGATCCGCTCACGTTCCGCCCCGACTCGGTGCTCGGCGTGGCCGGCATCATGGACGTGTACCGCGCGGGCAACATCACGATCGCGAATGCGCCCGGCACCGGCATCGCCGACGACAAGGCGATCTACTCGTACATGCCGGAAATCGTCGAGTTCTACACGGGCCGCAAGGCGCTGCTGGAGAACGTGCCGACCTGGCGCTGCGGCGAGGCCGACAGCCTGAAGTACGTGCTCGCGCATCTCGACGAACTGGTCGTGAAGGAGGTGCACGGCTCGGGCGGCTACGGGATGCTGGTCGGGCCGTGCGCGTCGAAGGCCGAACTCGAGGCATTTTCCGCGAAGCTGCGCGCGCGTCCCGCGAACTACATCGCGCAACCGACGCTCGCACTGTCCACGACGCCGATCCTGACCGACGCCGGCCTCGCGCCGCGCCACGTCGACCTGCGACCGTTTGTGCTGGTGTCGGACCGGATCCGCATCACGCCCGGCGGGCTCACGCGCGTCGCGCTGCAGGAAGGATCGCTGGTCGTCAACTCGAGCCAGGGCGGCGGCACCAAGGACACCTGGGTGCTGGCCGACTGAGCCGGGCACGACCGCGCGCGCCGGAGTCGGCGCGCGAACCGAACGAAGACGGAGTGGACACGAGATGCTTCTGGGACGTACTGCAAGCGGTCTCTACTGGATGTACCGCTATATCGAGCGCGCGGAGAATATCGCGCGCATCGTCGATGCCGGGCTGCGGATGGCGCTCACGCGCACGGCCGACGCGCCGGCCGAATGGTCGTCGGTGCTCGTCAGCTCGGGCGCGGACGACGGCTATCGGGAGAAATACGACGCGTATGCGGCCGATACCGTGACCGACTACCTGCTGCGCGACCGCGACAACCCGTCGAGCGTGCTGTCGTGCATCGAGGCCGCGCGCTCGAACGCGCGGATGGTGCGCACGGCGCTCACGCGCGAGGCGTGGGAAAGCGTGAACGGCGCGTGGCTCGCGCTGCGCCGCGCGTTCGCGCAGCCGGTGCCGGAAAGCGAGCTGCCGGCCGTGCTCGACCAGGTGAAACGCGAAACCGCGCTGATTCTCGGCAGCTTCTACAGCACGATGCTGCGCAACGAGATCTTCGATTTCGCGCAGATCGGCGCATTCATCGAACGCGCGGACAACACCGCGCGGATCATCGACGTGAAATACCACCTGCTGCTGCCGTCGGTATCGCACGTCGGCACGATCCTCGACAACTACCAATGGGAGACGATCCTGCGCTGCGTGGCCGCGCATCGCTCGTACCGCTGGGTGTACGACGTGCAGTACAAGCCGCTGAACATTGCCGACTACCTGATCCTGAACGGCCGCATGCCGCGTTCGCTGCGCTATTGCTACGGGCGCGTCGTATCGAGCCTGAACCTGCTCGCGAAGGATTACGGCGTGACACACCCATGTCACGACACGGCCACGAAGATCCTGCAAATGCTGTCCGATACGTCGGTCGAGCGAATCTTCAAGAGCGGCCTGCACGAGTTCCTGACCGACTTCATCGGCCGTAACAACAGCCTCGGGCTCGAAATCGCCCAGGCTTACAACTTCGACTGAGACTTGCCATGCGACTCGCCATCCGACACATTTCGCGTTATCAGTTCGACGATCAGGCCACCCACGCGCTGCAACGGTTGCGGCTGCGCCCGCAGTCGGGCCCCGGGCAGACGGTGCGCGCGTGGCAGGTCACGATCGACGGCGTCGAGCCGACGCTGTCTTACGCCGACGGGCTCGGCAACCGGATCGACCTCGTGCGCCACGATCGCGGCGCGAAGGCCGAGATCGTCGTCGTGGCGGCCGGCGTCGTCGAGACGCAGGACCGCTCGGGCATTATCGGGAATCCTGAAGGCTATGCGCCGCCGTGGATCTTCGAGCGCGAAACAGTGCTCACGAAGGCCGGCGACACCGTGCGCGCGCTGACCGACGCGCTGCCGATCGAGCCGCACGGCCTCGACGCTTTGCACTGGCTGATGACGGAAGTGCACGGCCGCATCGCGTACGCGCCGAACCTGGCCGCCGACGCGCCCGTCGATGCGGAAACCGCGCTGCAAAGCGGCGAGGGCACGAGCCGCGACCATGCGCACGCGTTCATCGCGGCCGCCCGCGTGCTGAAGATCCCTGCGCGCTACATCTCGGGCTACGTGCTGGCCGACAGCGCGATGCAGCGCATCGCCGATGCGAAGCAGAATGGGACCGACGTCGAGGACGAGGAAGCGCTCGCGCTGCAGAGCGGCGACGGGATGCAGCAGGTGCTCGGCGCATCGCATGCCGCGCAATCGCAATCGCAAGGGCAATCGCAGTCGCAATCCCAGGGGCAGCCGCACGCGGCGCTCGGCGCGCAGCCGCAAGCCACGGCGCTGATGCAGCAGCCGGCCGGCCATGCGTGGGCGGAGGCCTATGTCGAAGGGCTCGGCTGGGTCGGTTTCGACCCGTTCATGAACCGTTGCCCGGACGAACGCTACGTGCGCATCGCGGTCGGCCTCGACCATCGCGACGCGCAGCCGGTGACGGGGCTCGGCGCGACGGCCGTCGGCGTCGAGATCAGCGTCGTGCAGACGCCGGAACTCGTCTGACCCGCGGCGCGCCTTCGCCGCATCCGCCATGCCGGGCCGCCGCGTCGCAAACGACGCGGCGTGCGCGGCCGGCCCAACCCGACTCGAGCTCCCATGTCCATCCACGTCGCGCTGCATCACACCACCCGCTATCGCTACGACCGGCTCGTCAACCTCGGCCCGCAGGTCGTGCGACTGCGGCCCGCGCCGCATTGCCGGACCCCGATCCTCGCGTATTCGATGACGGTCGAGCCCGCGCAGCACTTCATCAACTGGCAGCAGGATCCGTTCTCGAACTATCTCGCGCGGCTCGTGTTTCCGGAGCGCACCGAGCACTTCGAGATCACGATCGATCTCGTCGCCGAGATGTCGGTGTACAACCCGTTCGACTTCTTTCTCGAAGCGAGCGCGGAGCAATACCCGTTCAGCTATGACGACGCGCTGAAGACCGAACTCGCGCCGTATCTCGCGTGCGACCCGCAGACGAGCGCCGCGCCGCTGTTTCGCGCGTATCTCGACGGCGTCGACCGCACGCCGGCCGGCACCGTGAACTTCCTCGTCGCGCTGAACCAGCAGCTTCAGCGCGACATCGGTTATCTGGTGCGGATGGAGCCGGGCGTGCAGACGCCCGTGCAGACGCTCGAACTCGCGTCGGGCTCGTGCCGCGACAGCGCGTGGCTGCTCGTGCAGCTGTGCCGCCATCTCGGCATCGCCGCGCGCTTCGTGTCCGGCTACCTGATCCAACTGACCCCCGACGTGAAATCGCTCGACGGCCCGAGCGGCACGTCGGTCGATTTCACCGACCTGCATGCATGGTGCGAGGTCTATCTGCCGGGCGCCGGCTGGATCGGCTTCGATCCGACGTCGGGCCTGCTCGCCGGGGAAGGGCATATTCCGCTTGCGTGCACGCCGCAGCCGACGAGCGCCGCGCCGGTCGAAGGGCTGATCGACGAGTGCGAGGTGTCGTTCGAGCACGAGATGAGCGTGACGCGCGTGTACGAATCGCCGCGCGTGACGAAGCCGTACACCGAATCGCAGTGGGAGGCCGTGCTCGCGCTCGGCACGCAGGTCGACGGCGCGCTGGCCGCCGGCGACGTGCGGCTCACGCAGGGCGGCGAGCCGACCTTCGTGTCGATCGACGATCGCGACGGCGCCGAGTGGAACACCGACGCGCTCGGCCCGACCAAGCGCGGCTATGCGACCGAACTCGTGCAGCGGCTGCGCGCCGAATACGGCGACGGCGGCTTCCTGCATTTCGGGCAGGGCAAGTGGTACCCGGGCGAGCAACTGCCGCGCTGGGCGCTGTCGATCTTCTGGCGCGCAGACGGTCAGCCCGTGTGGCACGATCCGTCGCTGTTCGCCGACGAGCGCGAACCGTCGTCGTACACCACCGACGACGCGAAGCGCTTCATCGATGCACTCGCTGCGCGGTTGAGCCTGAGCGGCGAATTCATCCAGCCTGGCTACGAGGACGTCTGGTATTACTTGTGGCGCGAGCGCCGGCTGCCCGTCAACGTCGATCCGTTCGATGCGCGCCTCGACGACGAGCTCGAACGCGCGCGGCTGCGCAAGGTTTTCGAGCAGCAGCTCGACAGCGTGGTCGGCTACGTGCTGCCGGTCAAGCGCACGGACGACGCGCCGGGCCTCGACGGGCCGCGCTGGCAGACGGGCCCGTGGTTCTTCCGCGACGAGCGGATGTATCTCGTGCCGGGCGATTCGCCGATGGGCTATCGGCTGCCGCTCGATTCGCTGCCGTGGGCGGCGCGCGCCGACTATCCGTACCTTGTCGAGCGCGATCCGTTCGCGCCGCGCGACGTGCTGCCGGACGCCGCCGCCATTCGCGCCCGTTACGCGGGCCCGGCCGACGCGCCGCGCTATCTGGCCGGCGTGCATCGCGAAGCGTCCGCGCAGACCGTGATGCAGTGGCGCGACGACGGCACGGCCGCGAGCGGCCGACCGGACGCCGCGGATCCGCATCGCCGGCCCGAGCGCTTCGAATCGGCCGCGTGGATCACGCGCACCGCGCTGTGCGTCGAAGTGCGCAACGGCATCCTGTACCTGTTCATGCCGCCGCTCGCCGCGCTCGAGGATTATCTCGACCTGCTCGGCGCGATCGAGCTGACCGCCCACGCACTCGGCGTGAAGCTCGTGCTCGAAGGCTATCCGCCGCCGCGCGACGCACGGCTGAAGCTGCTGCAGGTGACACCGGATCCCGGCGTGATCGAGGTGAACATCCATCCGGCCGCGAGCTTCGACGAGCTCGTCGACCACACCGAATTCCTGTACGACGCCGCGTGGCAATCGCGGCTGTGCAGCGAGAAGTTCATGGTCGACGGGCGGCACGTCGGCACGGGCGGCGGCAACCACTTCGTGCTCGGCGGCGCGACGCCGGCCGACAGCCCGTTCCTGCGCCGCCCCGATCTGCTCGCGAGCCTGATCGCGTACTGGCACAACCATCCGTCGCTGTCGTACCTGTTCTCGGGGCTGTTCATCGGGCCGACGAGCCAGGCGCCGCGTGTCGACGAGGCGCGCAACGACCAGCTTTACGAGCTCGACATCGCGTTCGCGGAGATCCAGCGCAACAAGCTGCTGTTCGGGCAGGACATGCCGCCGTGGCTCGTCGACCGCGTGCTGCGCAACCTGCTGATCGACGTGACGGGCAACACGCACCGCAGCGAGTTCTGCATCGACAAGCTGTATTCGCCCGATTCGTCCACCGGCCGGCTCGGCCTGCTCGAACTGCGCGCGTTCGAGATGCCGCCGCATGCGCGGATGAGCATCGTGCAGCAACTGCTGCTGCGCGCGCTGGTCGCGCGCTTCTGGGCCGCGCCGTACACGACGCCGCTCACGCGCTGGGGCACCGCGATGCACGACCGGTTCATGCTGCCGGAATTTCTTCAGATGGATTTCGACGACGTGCTGGCCGAGCTGCGCGACGCCGGTTTCGCGTTCGATCCGGCGTGGTTCGCCCCGCACTTCGAATTCCGGTTTCCGCTGTTCGGGCAGATCGCGGTGAACGGGATGGAACTGTCGCTGCGCGGGGCGCTGGAACCGTGGCACGTGATGGGCGAGGAAGGCGCGCCCGGCGGCACGGTGCGCTACGTCGATTCGTCGGTCGAACGGCTCGAAGTGCGTGTGACGGGGCTGAACGACAACCGGCACGTCGTGACCGTCAACGGCCGCGCGCTGCCGCTGCAGCCGACCGGCACCGTCGGCGAATACGTCGCGGGCGTGCGCTACAAGGCGTGGTCGCCGCCGTCGGCGCTGCATCCGACCATCGGCGTGCACGCGCCGCTCACGTTCGACATCGTCGATACGTGGCTGCAACGCTCGCTCGGCGGCTGCCGGTATCACGTCGCGCATCCGGGCGGCCGCAACTACGCGACGTTCCCGATCAATGCGTACGAAGCGGAGAGCCGCCGGCTCGCACGCTTCGTCGAGATCGGGCACACGCCGGGGCGGATGGAGGTCGCGGCTGCCGCGCCGAGCCGCGAATTCCCGTTCACGCTCGACTTGCGGCGGCCGTGATCGATCGATGACAGGGCGGACGACGATGCGCGGTTCGCGACCGCCCGGCGCATCGGCCGGTCGCGGCCCCGCCGGAATGCTAGGATGCGGGCAGAATGCGGTTCCGCACTGCGGCTTGCCGCCTGAATGGCGGCGCGCATGCGCGGCCGCACCCTGACGACGGAACGACATCGTGCCGCCCATTGACCTCGACCATCTCGCCGCCCTCGACGCGATGCCCACGCTTTTCGATACCGGCGCGCAGCCGGACGCCGCCGAACTGGCCGCCGCGCTCGCGGCGCCGGCCGCCGCCGGCCGCTACGACGAACTGCGCGGCAGCGCGGCCGGCCTGCACGCGCCTGCGCTGGCGCCCGCGTGGCGCAGCTTCTTCACGTCGATCGGCAGCGACGGCGTGGCCGACCTCGACCGCCGCGCCGACGCGCTGCACCGGCGCATGCGCGAGAACGGCCTGTTCTACCAGTTGCACGAGCAGCGCGCCGGCGACGGCGCGGTCGGCCCGTGGTCGCTCGACCTGCTGCCGCTGATCGTCACGCCCGAGGACTGGGTCGGGATCGAGCGTGGCGTGCTGCAGCGCGTGCGGCTGCTCAATGCGACGCTGGCCGACCTGTACGGGCCGCAGACGATCCTGCAGCGCGGGCTGCTGCCGCCCGCGCTCGTGACCGGCCACCCCGGGTATCTGCGTGCGATGCGCGGCGCGCGCGTGCCGGGCGATACGTGGCTGCACGTCGTCGCGTTCGATCTCGCGCGCGGCCCGGACGGCCAATGGCGGATCGTCGCGCAGCACACGCAGGGCCCGGCCGGGCTCGGCTACCTGCTCGAGAACCGGCTGATCGTGTCGCGGCTCTTTCCGCGCGGGTTTCGCGGGCTGCGCGTGCAGCGGCTTGCGTCCGCGTACCGCGCGCTGCTGCAGAGCATGCAGTCGCTCAGCCCTGCCGCGAAGAGTTCGCGGATCGTGCTGCTGACGCCGGGGCCGCACAGCGCGACCTATTTCGAGCATGCGTATCTCGCGCGCTATCTCGGCCTCACGCTCGTCGAAGGCGGCGACCTGACCGCGCGCGACAACCGCGTGTTCCTGAAGACGCTGAGCGGGCTCGAACCGGTGCACGGCATCCTGCGGCGCGTCGACGATGCGTGGCTCGATCCGCTCGAACTGCGGCCCGATTCGATGCTCGGCGTGCCGGGGCTGTTGCAGGCCGTGCGCGCGGGCAACGTGCTGCTCGCGAACGCGCCGGGCTCGGGCTTCCTCGAGTCGCCGGCGATGCTCGGCTTCATGCCGCGTCTCGCGGAAGCGCTGCTCGGCGAAACGCTGACGCTGCCGGCCGTGCATTCGTGGTGGTGCGGCGAGGCGGCCGCGTGCGACGACGCGCTGCCGCAGCTCGCGCGCGGCATCGTGAAGGCATCCTATCCACCCGACGTGCAGGAAGGCGGTGCATTCGAACCGGTGATCGGCGCGCGGCTCACGCAGGCGCAACTGGCGGAATGGCGCGCGCGGATTCTCGCGCAGCCCGAACACTACACGGTGCAGGCCGACCTGCCGCTGTCGCAGGCGCCGACCTGGCCGCGGCCCGACGCGCCCGACGGCAACGACAGCGCGCGCATCGTGCCGAAGCCGCTGCTGCTGCGCGTGTTCGCGCTCGCCGACGGCGCGCAGCGCTGGCGGCTTCTGCCGGGCGGGCTGTCGCGGGTCGGCACGCGCGACGCGCTGTTCAACGCGCCGATGCCGCGCGGCGGCAGCACCGTCGACACGTGGGTGATGACCGAGGGCATCGTCGATTCGACGACGCTGCTGCAGACGCATCTCGGTCCCGACGACCTCGTCGAGCGGCCGCGCGCGATCGCGAGCCGCGCGGCCGAGAACCTGTTCTGGCTCGGCCGCTACACCGAGCGCGCGACCAACCTGATGCGCCTCGCGCGCGCCGCGCTCGAACGGCTGCGCGGCGAAGACGACGTCGACAGTCCCGCGCATCTGGAACTGATCGACACGTTGTGCCGGGACACCGGGCTGATCGCGGCCGATGCGCCGCACGCCGTCGATGCGCCGCGCGCGTTCCAGCATGAGCTGGCGACGTCGCTGACGCGCGGCGCCGACCGCACGTCGGGGATCGCGTCGTGCCTGTTCGGCATGCGCGGCGCGGCTGCCGCGATCCGCGAACGGCTGTCGAGCGATCAGTGGCGGCTGATCGACGACGCGACCCAACTGTTCGCCGACAGCGCAGGACAGCAGGAAGCGGAGGAGCAGGTCGGCAACGACGCGCTGCAGTTGCTCGAGCGCCTCGGCCTGCTGCTCGGCGCGATCACCGGTGCGCAGACCGACAACATGACGCGCGACGACGGCTGGCGATTGCTGTCGATCGGCCGGCAGATCGACCGGCTCGACTTCCTGTGCAGCGTACTGAAGTTCGCGTTCGACGAAGGCGCCGTGCATCGGCAGGACGGCTTCGAGCTCGTGCTCGAACTGTTCGACAGCACGATCACGTTCCGCTCGCGCTTCCAGCGCGGCTTCGACGTCGCGCCGCTGCTGTCGCTCGTCGTGCTCGATACCGACAACCCGCGCTCGCTCGGCTGGGTCGTGCAGGCGCTGCGCGGCCGGCTGACGAAGGTCGAACGCGGCGAAGGCTATGCGCTGTCGGAACTGGCCGAGACGGTTCCGGACATCCCCGCGTGGTCGCTGCACGAGCTGTGCGAGACCGCCGAAGACGGCCGACACGACAAGCTGCTCGCCGCGCTCGACACGACGGTAAAGACCGTCTGGGAGCTGTCGAACCGGATCGGCGAGCGCTATTTCAGCCACGTGCGCGAGGCGGGCAGGACGCTATGGTGACGACGAAAGGCGCACCGAAAACCCCGGCTGGTTCCGGCAACGCACGGCAGGCGCCGCCCTCGGCTCCGGCCGCGACGGGTGCGCCGGCCGCCGTCGCACCGGGCCGGTTGCTGCGTGTCACGCACGACACCGAATACCGTTATGCGGCGCGCGTCGAATCCGCGCAGCACCAGGCACGCCTGCAACCGCTCGCGACGCCGCGCCAGCAGGTGCTGTCGTTCTCGCTCGACATCGAACCCGCACCGGAATCGGTTTGTACCGAAGTCGACGCGTTCGGCAATGCACGTGCGTCGTTCGCGCTGAACCTGCCGCACGACACGTTGCTGGTGCGCAGCCGCAGCACCGTGCGCGTGACGCCGCCCGTGTGGTCGCTCGGCGCGCGCGGCGCGCCGCCGCCTGCGATCGCGAACCCGGACGCCGCGCATGCCACCGCATGGGAGGCCGTGCGCGACCGCCTGCGGTTTCGCGCGGGGCAGCCTTACGACCCGGCGAGCGAATTCGTGTTCGCGTCGCCGCACGTGGCGTGCGACCCGGAACTCGCCGCATACGCGGCCGCGAGCTTCACGTCGCAACGGCCGCTCGTGCAGGCGGCATGGGACCTGATGCGGCGCGTGCATGCCGATTTCGCGTACACGCCGAACAGCACCGACATCACGACGTCGGCGCTCGACGCGCTGCGGTTGCGCAAGGGCGTGTGCCAGGATTTCGCGCACGTGATGATCGGCGCGCTGCGCTCGCTCGGGCTGGCCGCGCGTTACGTCAGCGGCTACCTGCTCACGCAGCCGCCGCCGGGCCAGCCGCGGCTGATCGGCGCCGACGCTTCGCATGCGTGGGTCGAGGTTTACGACCCCGCGTGGCCCGAGGACAACGGATGGCTGCAACTCGATCCCACCAACGATCGTGCGCCCGGCGACGACTACGTGATGCTGTCGGTCGGCCGCGATTATGCCGACGTGACGCCGCTGCGCGGCGTGATCCGCGGCGGCGGCGCGGATCAGGAGCTGAAGGTCGGCGTGACGGTCGAGCCGCTCGATGCCGATTGACGCGGGTTCGCCGATCGGAGCGGTCGTTTGTTGATCGCGTGTCTGCAGACGCGTACGTTCGTGACGGCTGCGAACCGGACGGTCCATGCGCGCGGCTCGGAAGACACTTCGTACTCGACCGTGAGACATGACCGGAAAGTCACGTGTCATTCTGTTCGATTGAGTCGGACGAGTTCAATTCTGTAGGAAAAGAGAAAACTGCACTTGTGCGCTGGTGCCCGGATTTCCGATGATCCGGATCTGCGTTCACGTCGCGTCAGCCTGAACGGCTGGCGGCGGAACGGCAGCAAAACACCAAATCGCGCGCAGGAGCCAGGGTGACGCAGCTTTATCCGGATCATCGATCGGCGATGGATGAACCCGTCGCACGGTCGATCGATGCCACCGAGTCGGACAGCACCGGAACGCCACGCAAGCCTCCACCGATTGTCGTCGGCCGAGGCGACGGGGTGTCGATGTGGACGAAAGACACTCGGCTGATCTGCATCAAGCAAATGCCGTTGCCCGGTATCGTCATCTTCGTCCATGGCGTGAACTCCGAAGGCGAATGGTTCGAAGCCGCCGAGCAGGGGCTGTGCGATGGCCTGAATCGCCGGCTCGGCCGGCTGGACGATCAATTGATGTATCACGGCATCGACGCCGGGCAATTGGTGCCGGCGAAGTACACGGAAAGCGTGACGCCGGATGGGTTTGTGAATCCGAAGCTGCTTGCGGACAACTACGTCAAGCCTGATCCGTCGTTCTCGCCCGTCATTCATTTCCGATGGGGCTATCGGGCAACCGCCGCAGAGCTGAAAGAGTACGGCGACAAGATTTTCCTGAACGAGAAGGACTATTGGGGCGGTGGTCCGTTCACGAACGGCTGCGCGAGCCTGCCCGATCTCTGGCACGGCGGCCTCGACGACCGCGCGGCCGGGTGGCTGACCGTCCAGGGGATCAACCCGACCAACCGGCCGCTGTATCGCGCGCCGCCCCGCGCATATGGCGTGCTCGCGGCGTTGCGCCTTGCGAGGCTGATCGAGTCGATTCGCCGCATGCAGGCCGACGTGCCGATTACCGTCGTATGCCATAGCCAGGGCAACATCGTGGGCCTGACGGCGGCGTTCTTCGGCGATGCACTGCCCGATGTCGAAGATCCGTGGGGACGTAGCGGGCATTGCGTGGCGGATGCCTACGTACTGGCGAATGCGCCGTACAGCCTTGCGCGCGCAGACGGCCCGAATCCATCCGATACGTTCATGGATACCTGGTCGCAACGCGCGACCAGGGACGGCAGCGGTCGTCGCGGACGGCAGACCTACGCCGCGCGCACGAAAACGTTCGGCAAGTTTCTGTCGATCATCGGCACGCGCAAAACCTACGAACTGCCCGCCGGCAAGATCGATGAAGACATGGCCAACGAACGGGTATCACCGACCAGCAAGCGGTCTTATGCGGCACAAGAGGATCGGGCTCGCCACGGCCTGAACGAATCGACTTATGGTCGCGTCACCGCGTATTGCTGTCCACACGACCAGGTGATTTCGGCGGTCACGGTTCAAGGCATCGGCTGGCGCGGCATCGACGAGAACGAGCTGAACGATATCAGCGTCCCCGACGTGCTGACGCAGCGCGTCTTTGCCTCCGGCTTCCAGGTTGGCGTGCAGGAGCGCTATCACTATTGGGAAGATGACTGGCGGCATGGCAAAAAGGGAACGACGTCGGGATTTTGGTATCCGCCTTCGCCACCTGCCAAGTTCAACCTCATCGGTGCGCTCAAAGGGAACGAAAGTGTCTGGGGCGTGGCGGCTACGCTTGCAACCGCGCCGCTGATGTTTGTCGTGACCGGGTTCAGCTCGGCATTGAATATGTTCCGCGTGAACGCCGATCCGCCGGAGCGCTGGGCCGTGGTGGCGGACGCGCCGGCGCTCGACGAACCGTTCGCGCCGCAAGCGTTGCGTTTCGGCAAGCCCATCGAAACGAAGGACGGCAATGCGACAAGCGACTTCAACGAAGGCAACGATCCGCCGGCCGCATGGCGCGACGCAAGCAAGAGCGAGGCAGACAAGCGTGCGGACGATCCTTACGATCAGTACGAGGCGAAGAACGCGGACAGTGTCGCGCAAGGGACGGCAGAGAGCGAAGCCGGACAGCGTTACGAGGACCGCGCGCTGATGCGGATGGAGGCGCGGCGAACGCTGAATACGGAATGGCTCGATGGTAATGGCCACGTGATCGGCGAGGACGGCAAGAGCGAAATGCCGGAGGGCTACAAGGAATGGCGCGACAAGCAGATTGTCGATTGGCTCGATCGTGGCTCGACCAACAGCCCGACGAATCACTCCACGACGATGACCAATCCGAAGCACGCCGAAAAGGCGCTTGCGTACGATGTGGCGATCGGGGTTTCCTATCTGACGCCGGATCAACTCTACGACTTGCGGATCGAGGCGGATTGGCGGATGGGGGACGGCATTCCCAATGGCAATCCGAACAAGAAGTACTACGACTATTTTGCGTCAGGAACGCTCGATAGAACGCCCCTCGATGAATGGGTACGTGCCGAGAAAAGCGAAGGCAAGATTCCCTCCGCGATCGTGGACGAACGCGAAGGACAAGTCTATCTCAAGGTCGGGGGCGCGATTTGAAGATTCTGATTTCTACATGGCCTCGACGTGTCGCCGTTGCGGTCGCAGCGTGGATGATCGCAGCCGTACTGATGGCGCACGTTGAGCAACCCGACTCGACCCAATTCGAAATAGGAGATTGGATGAAGCGATTTGTAGTAGTGCCGAGTCTGATGGCACTCGTGGCGTTTCTGTTCACGACGGCCATGGTCCGTTCGGTGCATTCCGCACCCGCCCCTGAGCCGATAGCGAACGCAGTTCCCGCAGTCGAAGAGCCGGCGAAGCCATTCGTTGCGCAGGTAGTCGGCCTGATTTGGTTGAACCCGTTGCAACGCATGGACTACCCGACAGAATGGCAATTGCTGTGGACGCAAGGGCTTGCCGCACCGAACAAAAGCGATGACATGGTTCGAACCGATCCTAAATCCTTTGCGACGCTTCAATCAATTGGCGCACTGGTGTACGGTAATCGCGGTGAGGAGACATTCAAGGGATTCTATGCCAAGTACATTGATAAATTCATCCTGCTCATACGCACCCGTTATATTAGCAACGCAAAATATTTCTACACGGTGAAGCCCGAGAAGCAAATCGATTGGCGTGAACTCGCTGGTATCCGGGTCGAAATTGCCACTCCACTTCGCCTCGACGCGGCCTATGCCCGATCGCGCATGATCGATCGGATGATGAACTTCTTCGAGATCGGCCCGCCGTCACCCAAGACTTTGTGGAGCCGCGACACGCCTCCCGACGTACAAATCACGCAAGGCGGCCCCAACGCCGGCTTCACATCGCTGAACAACGCATTGGACTACTTGCAGGCGAATCCCGACAAGAGCGTCTGGGTGATGAACTGGGACGCACCCAACTTCCCGCCCACGGATGCACAGATCAACGAGAATCTGGTCGCGCTGTTCCTCGCCGGCCCAGCCTTCAAAACCGAGCGCGAACCGCTCGCCTGGATCGGCAAGGCCGCAACCGGCAATACGCATGATTTTCCGCAGAAGGTCGGCACGACCCGCGCCGTGCAGGCGTGGAAGGCGACCATCGACCAGGCGTCACGCAACGCAGGCGTCGCGGTCCCGGATCTCCATTACATCGTTCACGACGCAGGCAAGGGCAGCGATGCATCGTCGGCACGTCTTGCCTCGCTCTCCCGGACCTTGACCGAAACCCTCCCCGAATACGACCACTCGAAGCAGGCATTCAACACGGCCGCGCTACTCGGCGACATGGGAACCGGCAGCGCATTGACCGACGTCGCGCTCGCGATCGGTCGGATCAATCACTTCGGCGGCAATGCACTCGTCGCTGGCACGACCGATCCGGAGCATCCCGTCGCGGTCGTCGTCCTGCCGCCGTCGACGCTCACGCCGATCGATCCCGACAAGGACTGGTTCCGCGCACGCGGCGGCAACAATGCCTACTTGCCGTGGTGGGGGCGCCGACACGATACGAATTACGGCATGCAGGGCTATTCGTGGTGAGCTCCGCTTGTGCGACGACCGGCCGGTTTGGCACCCCCGATGCGCGTCCCACCAGGGCGCGAGACCCTGCCAACGCTTTAAGTCTTCGTTAATTCTGCACGCCTAGCATGGTGATGCCGGCGAACGGCTCGGACCCCGGTCCGGCGCGCCGGCGGCACGCGCGGGTGCGTCGACGTCACGGCGCCGCGCCGTCGCGCGTCGCCATTTCCCTGCAACGGCGGCAGATCATGATCAAAAACTTCGACTACACGCTCGGCAACGAGACGATCGAGCTTTGTGCGAGCTTCGGCGCGGGTCCGGCATTCCGCCGCGTGCTCGTGAGCCGTGCGGATTCGATGGAAACGCTCGTGGTGCTCGACGCGCGCGGGCTGTCGGGCCTGCTGAAGGTCGCGACCGAAGAACCGGAAGGGCTGCTCGACGACGCGATCCGCAAGGTCGGCGACGAACAGCTCGTCGAGCGGGCGATCAGCGGCCGGACGATCGTCGAAGCGGCGTTGTGATGGGGCGGCGCGTGAGCGTGCCGGCAGGCACGGCAACACGCGCCGCGTCGCGTGACGTCGCTCAGGCGGCGAACCGGTCCGTCGCCGCAACCAGCGCCTCCAGAATCCCCGGCTCGTTGTACGCGTGCCCGGCGCCGGGCACGATTTCGAACGTGGCGTCCGGCCACGCCTTCGACAACTCCCACGCGGTGCGCGCCGGCGTCGCGATGTCGTAGCGGCCCTGCACGATCACGCCAGGGATGCCGGCGAGACGATGCGCGTCGCGCAGCAACTGGCCTTCCTCGACGAAGCCCTTGTTCACGAAGTAGTGGTTTTCGATCCGCGCGAACGCGAGCGCATAGTGGCCGTCCGCGAAGTGCGCGGCGAGCGCGGAATCGGGCAGCAGCGTGATCGTGCGGCCCTCCCAGATGCTCCATGCGCGCGCGGCTTCGAGTTTCGCGGCTTCGTCGTCGCCGGTCAGCCGACGATGGTAGGCGGCCATCAGGTCGCCGCGCTCGGCTTCCGGAATCGGCGCGAGGAAGTCTTCCCAGTGATCGGGGAACAGCCACGACGCGCCGTCCTGGTAGTACCACAGCAATTCCGCGCGACGCATCGTGAAGATGCCGCGCACGATCAGCGCGCTCACGCGTTCCGGATGGGTTTCCGCATACGCGATCGCCAGTGCGCTGCCCCACGAGCCGCCGAACACGAGCCATTGATCGGCACCGACCATCTCGCGCAGGCGCTCGATATCGGCGACCAGATCCCACGTCGTGTTGTTCTCGAGGCTCGCGTGCGGCGTCGAGCGGCCGCAGCCGCGCTGATCGAACAGCAGGATGTCGTAGCGCTCGGGATCGAACAGGCGGCGATGGTCGGGACCGCAGCCGGCGCCGGGGCCGCCGTGCAGGAACACGGCGGGCTTGCCGGCCGGGTTGCCGCAGCGCTCCCAATAGATGCGATGGCCGTCGCCGGTGTCGAGGTGGCCGTGGGCGTAAGGTTCGATCGGTGGATACACAGGCAGACTCCGGGTGAGGGTCGACAGGAGGCGGACGAGGCGCGGACCGGTGCGCGGGCGGGGTACGGGACTGCGTGGATTGCTGCGCCGCAAAAGTCGTTGCGTGGGCATCGGACCGGCCGCCGCCGGACAAGGATTGTCATTATGCCCATTCGTCGCGCCGGACGTTGACCCGCCGGGAAGCAGCGTCGCCGGCGGTGTGAGTCACGCGGATTTTTGAAGTAATTTCATTCCGATATTTTTCATACAAAATCCGGCGACAGGTCGGCGGGCTGATCGGACGCCGACCCATTCCCGCTCCTTCACCGTGCCAACGGAAACCAGCCGATGAACCATCGCGTCACGCAGTTGACCGGGTTGCGCGCCGTCGCGGTCGCGATGGTCGTCGTCGGTCATGCCGAGCATGTGCTACCCGGCGGCTATACCGGCTGGTACGCGCCGTTGCGGCTGATCGCCGACGGCCGGCTCGGCGTGCTGATCTTCTTCGTGCTGAGCGGTTTCCTGATCACCAACGTGCTGCGCGCCGAGTTCGCGCGCACGGGCGGCATCGCGCTGACGTCGTTCTACGTGCGCCGTGCGCTGCGGATCTGGCCGGCCTGCTACGTGTATCTCGCGGCGGTGGCGATCGTCGCGTTCGCCGGCGGGTTCGATGTCGACCGCCGGCAGTGGCTCTATGCGGCGCTGCACCTGTGGAATTACTCGGCGTGGTTCGGGCTGACCGGGGACAACGCGCTGCATCCGGACGGCGCGTGGTACCTCGGCCATTTCTGGTCGCTCGCGCTCGAGGAGCAGTTCTACTGGTTCTGGCCGCTGCTGTTCGTGTTCGGCATCCGCCGCACCGGCACGCGCTGGCTGGCCGCGCTGATCCTGATCGTGCCGCTGGTCCGTGCGACCACGTATTTCCTCGCGCCCGCGCTGCGCGGCCAGCTCGGGATGATGCTGCATACGGGTATCGATCCGATCCTGATCGGCTGCTATGCGTCGCTCAACCGCGAACGGCTCGAAGCGTGGATCGGCTCGTGGCGCGGCGAGGCGCGCATCGTGACGGCGCTCGTGTTCGTCGTGCTGCTCGGCATGCCGCTCGCCGAACACCGGCTCGGCGGCTTCTGGAATGCGACGTACGGCGTGACGCTCGAAGCCGCGCTGATCGCGATCGTGATCGTCGTGCTGAATTTCCGCAGCGAGTTCTGGTGCGCGCGGTGGTTGCGCGCCGGGCCGGTGGTGTTCGTCGGCACGATCTCGTTCAGTCTTTATCTGTGGCAGCAGCCTTTTGCGAATCCGGATCTGCCGGTGCCGCATGGGTTTCCGCTGGGCATCGTATGGGCGCTGATTGCCGCGACCGCCAGCTATTTCCTCGTCGAAAAGCCGTTCCTGCGGCTGAAGGATCGCTATTCGGCGCGCGAGGCGCGACGCGTGCGGGACGACGCGTTGCGGAGGCCGGCGCCGACCGATGCGATCGGGCCGAAGGTGGTGGAATAGGTGGGCGGGGCGGTGATTCGCGTGGCCTTACTTGAAGCGCTTCTTCGAGGCGGGTGAATACCAGAAGTCGCGGAACATATCGATTCCATACGACTTGCCGTCGTATTTGACGATCGTGCGCATGGTACGTTTCCCGGTGGCCGAGCCATTGTCGTCGTCGCTTTCCATATCGGTGACGTGCGCCGTAATCGATAGATCCGCGAAACCGTTGTGAGACGTTTTCTCGACAGCAATCGTCATGTGCGCAGATTCACTACGCAAGTCGCTCGTGTCGGGGCCGCAAGCGGTGCCCGTGGTGGCTACCCAGCCATGGAGATTTGTACCGAACACCGGCCGGAGGCGGGCGCCGTCGCGAATCCACAGCGTCAGGTCGTTCTCGGGGTATGCGTCCACGCAACTTGGCCCGCGCGCGCTGCTGGTAAACACGACGCCGAACGCACGCACGTCGGGTGACAAACGGTAGGGCGCCGTGTCGATGCGGTAGCTGTTCTCGCCGATCTCAGTCGCCGCATCCTCTTCGACCACCGACCGATCGGCCGCCACGACCTTGCCGCCCTCGACGAGCGCGACGACCTGCAACTTGTCGCTTTCGTCCGGGTTCTTGCTCTTCGGAAGCGAATCGAACGCGACGGCCGCGATCGTCGTTTGCGGCGCGTTCGGCATGGCCTTGCACGACGACGCGACGACGAGCCGGTCCGCGTCGCGCGTGGCGATGCGTGCGCTCGCGATGCCGGCCCAGCGGGCGATGGCTGTGACGGTTTCGTCGCTGCAAGGCAGGCTGTCGGCGGCGTGGGCGAAGGGTGCGGCGGCGAGCGCCAGCAGCGGGGCGAAACGCAGAATTCTCATTGTCACGATCGGAAATGGTTCTTCGTAGATGTTCGTGGGTGTCGCCTACAGACTGCGGACATGGGCCTGTCAGAAATTTCGTGTTTAAGGCATAACATGCTCTCAAGGAGAGTGTATGCCTCGCAAACCGAAAGCCCAGCCGGTGGAGCTGCCGGCGATTCCGGCCGGATACAAATCCAATTTGTGAGGCGGCACAACCGCCCTCGCAGCGCCTCGGCCGCTCAATCAGTTCATGTCCCGTCGCGTTCGGCATTGCGAGGACGGGAAGGACCATCTGGTACCGCTACTGCTCGAACTCTCAGAGCCGCTCAAAGACAGGACCTGTCGCGTACGGTCTCCGATTATCCGTTAGGTCCGGTTCAGGCTAATACAAATGTCGCGGAGAGGAGCAAGGGCGACGCCTGCAGTGTGCGGTCGTCCTGACTTCCCGGGTCTCGTGACCTCGCATCGGCAAGATGCTTAGATTTCCCCCGCTTTTCTGCCGCTATGTAAAAGGAATGACTCTGACTTCGTAGCCAGCAGCCCCCCAAGTTTCCAATCACCGTCGCTGTTTCAAAGTTTCGAAAGATCAGGGGAAACCGAGAGAAGTCTACTTATGCGCCATGCCCGGCGGTATGCCGCGCACCAGAACTCGAAAACGAAATTTTTTGCGAAGTCATGCTGTTGCGCTGGCGGAATCGGCCGGGATGGGAGTCCTTGGATCATGTTCTCAATTACTGCTACCGCATGAACCATATTTGCGACTTCGCGCTTCCGACCAACGACAATCAACCAGGTCGAGCAACCAAACCAAAGCGCAAACAGTGTGGTGTTGCCGACCGTGGCGATCTGCGATCCATAGCGCTGGATGAATGACTGATGGCTGTTTTCTGAATCCAGATAGTGCTGATATGCGAACGGCCTAGCGGAGACGCCGGCAGCATTTGTTGAGACCATCACCTCGGGCGCCGAAGCCCCTTTGAAATAGAGAAGAAGCGTTCGCGAAGGCGCGAACGCTTCAGTGCGGTTGATGCTCTTCAGAGGAAGGGAGATTGAAAGCGTCCCATGCTTGACAGTCTGCGTGATATTCTTCTCGGCGTCGAAATCCTCCGCAGGACCATTTCCGATACGAAAGGTTTGTAGCACCGGCGGAGCGTCATCTCGCGCTGTCGCATCGATCTGAAGATCCACACTAGCGATATCGCGCGCGCTGAAATTCTGCAGATCGACTTTGACAAGGCTCAGAGCCTTAAGAGAGTTCCCCTTCTCATCTTTGTACAACAGCGTAACGCCAGGAATCTGAAAGAACCCCGTCACGTTGTTTTCTTTCACTATCTGGAAGTCAACATACCGCGTCGCTTGGTCACTCGCTGATGACGCTAGGTTCGCGTACATAGTCGAATAGTATGTGCCGATTGCGGCGAGCACGGCTGATAGGGCTATCGAGATCAGAAAAGTTGCCTTCGACTTCCATGAAGATGGCGCAACTGCGTTAGGCGTCGACATAACTGTCCCCAAACACGTTATTACGGCACGCCGCAAAAAATCTTTAGGGTGTTCCAACAGACGGCCTACTTGCGCCGGCTCGACTGTCGACGAATCACGGGTGGCTGTCGAACGTCCGCTTCTGGCAGCCGACTACCGGCAGCGTGTCCGGTGTCCCCCGAGATCTGCGAAGAATAAAAAAAGGCCCTCGCGGGCCTTTCGTCGACGAAGATGCGGACAACGCTTACCGCGTCAACTGGGTAAAACCATCCAGCAACCGCTCGACATCGGCCGCCTGAATCGCGCCCATCGTCGAGATCCGGAACAGTTCCTTCGACAGCCCGCCTTGCCCCGCATAAATCACGAAGCCACGCGCCTTCAGTCCGTCGTGCAGCGCTTCGTACGTTACACCTTGCGGCAGCCGATACGCACGCAGCACGACCGACGACGCACCTTCCGGCAGCACCAGCGGCATCCCGCGCGCCGCAAGCCCGGCCTGCGCCTGGTCGGCAAGCGCCTTGTAATGCGCATGCCGCGCGCGCCAGCCGCCAGCCTCGTCAAACTCGCGCAGCGCCTCGACGAGCGCGTAATACGCATGCACGGAAGGCGTAAACGGCGTATTCCGCTGATCCTGCAGCTTCGCAAGCCGCCCGAGATCGAGGTAGTAAGTCCGGCTCGCGGCTTTCACGAGCGCGCTGCGGCGCACGATCACGAACGCCGCGCCCGGCACGCCGTGCAGGCACTTGTTCGCGGTAGCGGCAACGGCGTCGATCACGCCACCGCCGAAATCGATCGCTTCCGCACCGAAGCTGCTGACGCCATCGACAAGCATCTTCACGCCACGCGCACGACAGACTTCGGCGATCGCATCGAGATCATTCAGCCGGCCGGTCGTCGTTTCATGATGAATCACGGCGACATGCGAGTACCCACCTGCATCGAGCTTCGCACCGATCTGCGCGAGATCCGGCGCCTGCATCCACTCATGCTTGAGCACGTCATGCGCGATGCCGTACTGCGTGGCGATCTGCGTGATCCGCTCGCCGTACACGCCGTTCTCGATCACGAGCAGCTTGCCGTCCTGCGGCACGAGCGCCGCGATCATGCTCTCGACGGCGGCCGTGCCTGAACCCGTCATCAGCACGGCAGCCCATTCGGCCGGATCGAGTTCGTACGCGGCGACGAGGCGCGCGCGCGCTTCATCCTGCAGGTCGAAGAATTCGCCTTCGCGATGGCACAGATCGGGTTGCAGCAGGCTGCGGCGCACGCGTTCGGTGAGCGTGACCGGGCCGGGGTTCAGCAGCAGCATCAATGGGCTCCTTCAACGTGGGCTTCGGTCTGCTCGGCGCCGATGTGCCGCATCAGACGGGTCTTGACCTCGACCGGCGTGACGGTCGGGCGGGGCAGGCCGTCGGGCACGCCCGTGCGGATCGCCACGCGAACGAACTGCGCACCGGATGGCCGGCCCCCCTCGCTGGTTGAGGCGAGCGTCGCATCGAGCACGTCGAGCGTATCGCCTTCGACCGCCGACGCGTAACCGCAAGCGGCCGCGACGCCCGCGAACGACACATGCTGCGACACCGTCGCCTGGCCGCCCGTCGATTCGTGCGCGCCATTGTCGAGCAGCACGTGCGTGAGGTTGGCCGGGCCGTAGGTGCCGAGCGTCGCGAACACGCCCATGCGCATCAGCGCGGCGCCGTCGCCGTCGACGGCCACCACGCGCAGGTCGGGGCGCGCGAGCGCGAGGCCGAGCGCGAGCGGCGTCACGCAGCCCATCGAGCCGACCATGTACAGCTGGTTCGGGCGATCGTCGAGCGCGTAGAGTTCGCGCCCGCAGAAACCGGTCGATGCGAGCACGACGGTCGAATCGACCGGCGTATGCGCGATCACGCGCTGCAGCGCGTCGTGACGGGTCGGCCACGCGTCGGCCGACGCGGCGCGCGACGACGATTGCGCGGCGACGTGCGCGCGCGGCTTCGCGGCCGGGTTCGCCTTCAGTTCATACGGCGCGACGCTGCCTTTCTGCATCACGAGCGCGTACGGGCGGCCCGTCGCGTCCATGTGCGCGATCGCGCGGTCGAGTGCCGGGCCGACCTGTTCGGGGTCGGTCGGGAACGTCTCCCACGGGATCTCCATCGTGTCGAGCATCGCCGGCGTGATCGGGCCCATCAGCGCATGCTGCGGCTCGTCGGCCACGCCCGGCTGGCCGCGCCACGTGACGATCAGCAACTGCGGCAGGCGGAACGTCCAGGTCAGCGACGTGAGCGGGCTCACCGCGTTGCCGAGCCCGGAGTTCTGCATCATCGCGATCCCGCGCTTGCCGCCGAGCGTCGCGCCCGCGATCAGCGCGACCGCGTCGCCTTCGTTCGCGGCCGACACGTAGTGCAGCGTCGGGTCCTGCAGCACGTAATTGATGAACGGCGTCAGGTACGAGCAGGGCACGCCCGCGTACCAGTCGAAGCCGCGTTCGCGCGCGGCCTCGACGAACTGGGCCGCTTCGATCATTGCGCGCCCCCGTTGCCGGTACCCGGTTCGGACAGCGGCGTCTGGCCGTGCGCGAAGTCGCCCGCGCGACGGAAGTCTTCCAGATCGTTGACGCCGCGCCAGTGGCCGTGCACGTACTGCACCTCGATCTTCTCGCCGGCGGCGATCAGCGCGTTCAGCAGCGACGGGATGTCGAGCGTGTCGAAATCAGGACGTGCCTGCAGCGTCGCGAGCATCGCCTTCAGGCGGTCGACACCGGCGCCGCGCACGTTCAGCAGACCGATCCAGCGGCCGTGCGGCGTGCTCGCGGCGACGTCGCTCGACACGCGTTGCAGATAGGTCTTCTGGCCGAACAGGCCGCGATCGTCGGCCGCCGAGCAGAGGGCGAAGTCGCGCACGCTCTGATTGGTCTCGGTGAGCGACGAATCGACCACCACGCTGAACTCGGCCTCGCTCTCCGCAAGGTCGCGCACGATGTAGCTGCGGAACAGCAGGTCGCCGTACGAGATCACGGTGTCGCCGGTCAGGCGTTCGGCCGCGCATGCGAGCGACGCGAGCTCGCCGGTCTGCGCGTGGCGCTCGTTGACGACGAGCTTGATGCCCGACGTATCGATCGCATCGGCGCGATAGCCGCCAACCACGGTGATGTCGTTCACGCCGTGCGTCTTGAAGCCGTCGACGAGCCAGCGCAGCAGCGGCTTGCCGGCGACCGGCAGCATGACCTTCGGCTTGTCTTCGGTCACGGCTTCGAGGCCCTTGCCGCGGCTCGCGGCGAGCACGATCGCGGCATTCGACGCGCGCGACGACGACGACAGGTAGATACGCTCGGCGGCCGAGTACTCGTCGGCGTCCTGCAGGCGGAAGATCTCGTTGACCGACGCAACCCGGTCCTCGACGTTGATCAGCGTTTCGCTTTCGTGGATCTCGCGCGCGGTCGCCTGCATCGCCGATGCCGACGCGCGGATCAGATGATTCGCCCAGATCACGGTGCTGATGCCGGCCTGGCGGAACACGTCGGTCGGCGTGCTGTAGTACTTGGTCGGCACGATCACGAGCGGCGCCTTGCCACTCCATTCGCGCGCGAACTGCAGGATCTCGTCCGGGCGCGACAGCTTGCTGTGGATCAGGATCGCGTCGGCGCCGGCTTCCGCGTACGCGTTCGCGCGGCGCAGCGCCTCGTCCATCCCCCAGCCTGCGATCAGCGCCTCGACGCGCGCGACGATCGAGAAGTCGGGATCGGTCTGCGAATCCTTGCCGGCCTTGATCTTGCCGCAGAATTCGTCGATTTCCGCGAGCGGCTGGCGCTCGCCGCCGATGAAGCTGTTGGTCTTCGGGAACTGCTTGTCCTCGATGCAGACGCCCGCGATACCGCGCTGTTCGAGCTTCTTCACGAGGCGGCGCACGTTGTTGAAGTTGCCGTAGCCGGTGTCGCCGTCGAGCAGGATCGGCAGGTCGCTCGCATCGGCCATGAACTCGAGCACGTCGACGACCTGGGTCCAGCTCGCTTCGTTGTTGTCGCGCACGCCGAACTGCGCGGAGATCGCGAGGCCCGACGCCCAGATGCCCTTGAAGCCGGCTTCGCGGACGATCCGCGCGGACAGGCCGTTGTGCGCTTCCATCAGGAATTCGAGATCGCTGCTCACGAGCATGCGGCGCAGGCGCGCGCTGCGCGATTCGGTGAAGTTGGGTTCGCGTGCGTTCATCGTGCGGCTCCGGCGGTGGTGCGTTGAATCAGGGGAAGAATGTCTTGCGTCGCGCGTGCGACGTCGTTCGGGAAGTCGATCTCGATCCACGGCGAGCCGGTGACGTCGGCGACGTCGAACGAATGGCCGCCTTCGAGCAGCAGGTCGCGCACGGCTTCCTCGTGCGGCATGTTCGCGCGGCCGCTGTCGACGTAGCCCGCGACGATCGTCGCGAGGCGGCGTGCGGTGCCTTCGGTGAAGCGGAAGAAGCCGACCGATTCGCCGATCGTGTCGTAGTCGAGGTCGACCGCGAGCTGCTTGCGCAGTTCGACCGGCACGCCGTTCTTCAGGCACAGCTTGACGGGTTCGTCGCCGGCCTCGAAGTCGCGGTCGATCAGCAGGCGGTCGACGGTCTTGTCGGCATCGGCCACCAGCGCGTGCAGGATGTTCTCGTCGTACAGCACGTCCGCGTCCATCAGCAGCACGTCGCCGCCGCGCGTCATCGCATCGGCGACGGTATGCACGGTCAGCACGCTGCCGAGGTCGTAGCGGTCGTTGATCACGATCTCGGCGGTGCGGCCGAGGCGCTTGAGCTCCTGTTCGACCTTCTCGTGCTGGAAGCCGAGCCCGAGCACGATGTCATCGACGCCCGCGGCGTCGAGCACGCGCAGATGGCGCTCGAGCAGCGACACGTCGTCGAAGCGCAGCAGGCACTTCGGGAACTGCGCCTCGGGCGGTTGTTGCAGGCGCAAGCCGAGGCCTGCCGCAAGAATGATGGCTCGCATGGGTTCTCCAACCAAAAAGCCGGCGATCTGAACGATCAGTCGGCGAGCGGCTGCGGCGCACGACGCCGCTGCCAGTTTCTTTCACTGAAATGCAGATAGAGCAGGCCGGGCAGGCCGAGCGCGAGTTCGCGCGCGCGCTTCGCGAGCGACAGCGCGAGCGCTGCGTCGGGCGGCAAGCCGACCAGCGGTGCGAGCAGCAGGTAGCCGCCTTCCTGCGCGCCGAGCGAGCCGGGGATCGCGAAGGCCGCCCCGCGAATCGCCTGGCCGACGCTTTCCAGCAGCAGCGCGTCGAGCCAGCTGACCGGGTGCCCGAGGAAGTGCAGCGCGAGCCACACTTCCGCGGTGCCGACGATCCAGCCGACGAGGCTCAATGCGAAGGTCTTCGCGACTTTCGCGCGATCGCGGTACAGCGCGCCGACCGCGTCGTCGATCGCGTCGGCGCGCGTGGCCAGCGACGACCAGTCGCGCGGACCGAGCAGCTTCGACGCGAGGCGCAGGCCGCGGCCGAACAGCCCGCGTCGCTGCGCCGCGTAGAACGCGACGGCGAGGGCGCCGAGCACGCCGGTGGCGATCAGCGCGGGCGTGCGCAGATACGCGACCGACTCGTGCGTCGCATACAGGCTGAACGCGGCGATGCCGATCAGCGCGAACGCCATCTGCGCGAGCGCCTGCATCGTCGTGCCGACGGTCATGGCGGCAGCCGCGTCGGCCATCCGCGTGCCGCGCTGCGCGAGGTAGCGCACCATCAGCACGGGGCCGCCGATCTGCCCGGCGGGCAGCAGGCTGTTTACCGATTCGCCGACCCAGCGCGCGCGCAGCGCGTTGCCGAGTTCGGCGCCCGGCTGCCCGCGGCGGAACATCACGGAGATCGCGACCGCGTCGATCGCGAGCGGCACGACGTGGAACGCCGCGACGAGCGCGAGGCCCCAGCCGGCCGCGAGGAGCGTGGACGCTACCGCGCCGACGCCCTGCCAGGCCAGCAGTGCGATGAAGAGTGCGGTCCCGAGGGACAGCAGGATGAGGCCCGCGCGTGTCATGACCCGCTCGTGCGTCGCGTGGCCAGTTGCTTGAACACCTGGCGGAAACCGAAATACGCGATCGCGTCCTTCATGTTCGAGATGAAGCGCTTCCACGGCCGCATGCCGGGGTTCGTCACGTATTCGAACGTGAGCGACACGCGCATCTCGTTCTGGCCGAGCGGCGTGATGCGGTGGCGCAGCTTGTCGCCGTCGAACAGCACGATGCCGCCGTCGGCGATCTGCACGGAGCCCGGTTGATCAGGCACGTCCGGGTTGCGCGTATGCAGCTCGTAGTCGAGCCGGCACGACGATTCGTCGATCACGCCGATCAGCAGCGTGTAGCGGCGGCCATCGTAGTACGACGTGTCGTAGTGCCAGCCGATGTGGTCGCCGGGCTTCGTGTAGTAATACAGCGCGTACGCGTGCGGATCGTCGTCCGGCGACAGCATCAGCTTGTCGCCGGTGATCTTTTCGAGGAAGGAGATGAGTGCCTTCGAGCGATACAGCTCGGCGATGTACGGCGCCTGCTCGTCGATCGTATGGCGGCTCACGCTGCCGCCCTGCTTGTGGCCGGGCAGGTAATTGCGGTTCAGGCCGGCCTGCATCGCGCGGGCCGCGTTCGCGAGCTTCGCGTGCGCGTCGGCCGGCAGGAAGGTGTCGAGGTAGAGGAACGAGCCCTGGCGCGTGTAGTCGCCGCGCAGGCGGTCGAGGTCGAGCTGGCCGACGCGGTCGGCCACGGTGCGATCGGGATCGGCCGCGGCCGCGCGCACGGGCGCGGGGCGTGCCGGGCTCAGCACGGAATCGTCGCGCGTGCTAGGAGTCATTTGGAAGCCTGGATTTCGGTTGGGTTCTGCGCGGCCGGGGTCTGCGGGAGGTTGCCGCGCCGCACGATGCGCCACCAGTCGATCACGACCCAGGCGGCGAACAGCGGGGCGCCGATCGACGCCGCGAGCAGGAACGGCTCGACGCCGTCGACGAGCGTCACGATCGGCAGCAGGTACAGCACGTCTTCGGTCTCGAAGCCGCCGGCGAACGCCTGCTTGGTGCCGGCCTTGCCGGCGATCGATTCGATCCGCATGCGCAGGAAGAAGATCAGCGCGACGGCCGCGCCGGCGACCGCGCCGAGCAGCACCGGCGACGCGGCCATCTGGCCGCCCTGGGCGACGATGCCGACGCCCATGCTGACGAACAGCGCGACCGTGACGAGCGCATCGGCCGCGAGGTCGTAAAAATGACCGATTTTGCTGGACTTGCCGCTGATGCGCGCGAGTTCGCCGTCGGTGTGGTCGACGAAGTTCGACAGCACGATCAGGAACGCGCCTGCATTGCCCCAGACGAAGCCGCCGTGCGCGAGGCACCAGGCGCCGGCGAGGCCGATCAGCAGGCGAAGGGTGGTGAGGTGATTCGGCGTGACCGGCGTATCGACGAGCGGCCGGACAAGCGAGCGCGCGAGCCGCGCATCCCAGGTGCGTGGCGGGGGCGGCTCGGGGCGTTTGACGGTTTTTCTTTGGTCCATCGGCGAAATATATACGGAATTGTAATTTGTTGCTTTTTATTCGATCAATGTCCTGACATGCGGGAGTGTTACCGCGTCTTGCAGGCATCGGCCGGTTCAAAAACGCACCCGCGAACGACGCGGCCGACCGGGCGGCCGGACCCGTCTTCCAGTGTGGTTCGCGTCGCGCGGCTGTCAAGGCCGGACGGGCCTCGCAGGCCGGCGAGGCGGTGTTTTTCGCGCCGCCCGGCCGGTGTCGCGCAGCCCATGCGACCTTGATCTCCGTCAGCGCCGGAAAAACCGCATCGGGCGACAATCGGCCGCGCCGGACGGGTCGCGGCGATGACCGAGCCGAACAGACCGGTCGATCGACGCGCGACGGCCGGCGATCGCGAACCGGCGATTCGCCCGATGCTTTCGTGCACCTTTCGTGGGTGTCCGGCGCGGGCGGATCGCCTGTCACAGAACGGTCGTTCGATACCCGGCAAATCCGGCAAGGATCTTTTGCATCCAGCGGACATTTCGCGGCGATCGCCTCTGCGATACTCCGACCGTGCCTGTGGTGCCGGGCCGCCCCTCGCGGCCCCAAGGGCTTCGCGTCGCTCAGGAGACACCCCCCGCGACGTCAACGACAGACCCAAGCGTCAGATAACCAGCCATGTCTTCTTCACGCATCCTCGCTCCCGCCCTGCGTTCGCTCGTCCGCACCGCCGACGAAGCCGCCGCGCTGATCCGCCCCGGCATGACCGTCGCCATGAGCGGCTTCACCGGGTCGGGCTATCCGAAGGCCGTGCCGGCCGCGCTGGCCGCCCACATTGACGCGGCGCACGCGCGCGGCGAGGACTTCCGGATCAACGTGCTGACGGGCGCATCGACCGCACCGGAACTCGACGGCGCGCTCGCCCGCACGAACGGCATCTCGATGCGGCTGCCGTACCAGTCCGACCCCACGCTGCGCGACAAGATCAACGGCGGCGAAGTCGATTACCAGGACGTCCACCTGAGCCACGTCGCGCAATACGCATGGTTCGGGCTGTACGGCGATCTCGACGTCGCGATCGTCGAAGTCGCGGGCATCCGCGAGGACGGGCTGCTGATTCCGTCCGCGTCGATCGGCAACAACAAGACCTGGCTCGAGCGCGCGAAGCATGTGATCCTCGAAGTGAATGCGCGGCAGCCGCTCGGCCTCGACGGGATGCACGACATCTATTACGGCACCGCGCTGCCGCCGCACCGCAAGCCGATTCCGCTGACGAAGAGCGACGACCGGATCGGCGAGCCGTACCTGTGCTGCCCGGCCGACAAGATCGTCGCGATCGTCGAGACCGACGCGCCCGATCGCAGCAATGCATTCTCCGCGCCGGATGCGACGTCCAAGCAGATCGCGCTGCAGCTGATCGACTTCCTGCGTCACGAAGTGAAGCGCGGCCGCCTGCCGGAAAACCTGCTGCCGCTGCAGTCGGGCGTCGGCAACATCACGAACGCGGTGCTCGCGGAACTCAGCTCGGCCGGCTTCTCGAACCTGACCGCCTACACCGAGGTGATCCAGGACGGCATGCTCGACCTGCTCGACGACGGCACGCTGAGCTTCGCGTCGGCCACCGCGCTGTCGCTGAGCCCCGCCGCCGTGCAGCGTTTCGCCGACGAAATCGCGACGTTCCGCGAGAAGATCGTGCTGCGCCCGCAGGAGATCAGCAACCATCCGGAACTCGTGCGCCGGCTCGGCTGCATCGCGATGAACGGGATGATCGAGGCCGACATCTACGGCAACGTGAATTCCACGCACGTGATGGGCACGAAGATCCAGAACGGCATCGGCGGCTCGGGCGACTTCGCGCGCAACGGCTACCTGTCGTGCTTCATGTCGGCGAGTACTGCGAAGGGCGGCGCGATCTCGCGGATCGTGCCGATGGCGAGCCACGTCGACCATACCGAGCACGACGTCGCGGTCGTCGTCACCGAACAGGGGCTGGCCGACCTGCGCGGCCTGTCGCCGAAGCAGCGCGCGCGCAAGATCATCGCGACCTGCGCGCACCCGGACTACCGGCCGATGCTCGAGGACTACTTCGAGCGCGCGTCGCGCGAGAGCTTCGGCAAGCACACGCCGCATCTGCTCGCCGAAGCGCTGTCGTGGCACGAGCGCTACGTGCGCACCGGGTCGATGAAGGCCTGACGGGGCTTGGGACGGGCGCAGGCGGGCCCGTCAATCCATCGCCGCATGCGCGACGTCGACGCTCGCCGCTTTCTGCGGCGGGCGGATCAGCAGCAACAGCGGGATCATCAGCAACGTCGCGACGCGCGAGATCTTTCCGCAGATGCTGGAGGTGGGCGATACCGCCGCCGATGACGGGCTGCGCGGCTTCACGCCCGACGAGCGCGGTACGCTGGTGCGGCTCGGTACGCCGGCGCGCGGGTCAACCGGCCAGCGCCGCGAGCGTGTACGCCGCAAGGTAGAGCCCCGCGCCGTACGACAGATGCGTGACGAGGCTGCGCCGGCGCGCGACGCCCGGCCGCGGCGTGCGCGACGCCGCCATGCCGAAACCGAACGCCGGATGCATCACGAAGAACGGCGCGGCCACGCTCGCGAGCCCTGCCACGAGGGCGGGGAGCAGCGTCGGCGCGTCGATCCACGCCGGGCCGGCGATCAGCACGGGCAGTGCCGCGAACGCGATGCCGATCGCGTAATGCGCGACCCATCCGAGCACGCGTTCGCCGGGCACGGGCGCGGCGGCGACGATCGACGCATGCCGGAACCGGCCGTGCGTCATGTGGCCGAGCCAACGGCCGACCAGCGCGTAGTCGAGCGACGGAATGCCGAACGCACGCCGCCGGAACAGCGTCCACAGATCCATCACGAGCGTGGCGCCCGCGCCGATCAACAGCAGTTTGAGGAGGGCATCGGGCGTGCTCATCGCGCCCCTCCACAGCGGGCGGTGATGGCGATGCGGTACAGCGGAATACGACGCGGTTTCAACGGTTTCATGACGGTTGGGGCTTGTCTTCGTGGAGTCGGGCGACTATCTTGCAACTTCAAGTTAACTTGAGGTCAAGCATGAGCCGACTGGACATTGCAGACGTCGCGCGGCGCACGGGATTGCCCGCGTCGACGCTGCGCTACTACGAGGAAAAGGGACTGATCGTTCCGATCGGCCGGCACGGGCTGCGGCGGCAATACGACGAGTCGGTGCTGGAGCGCCTGGCGCTGATCGCGCTCGGGCGGGAGGCCGGGTTCTCGCTCGACGACATCCTCGCGATGGTCGGCGCGGAGGGCCGGCCCGCGATCGACCGCGCGAAGCTCGACGGCAAGGCCGACGAGCTCGATCGCACGATCCGCCGTCTCGGCGCGGTACGCGACGCGCTGCGGCATGCGGCCGTGTGCCCGGCCGCGAACCATCTCGAATGCCCGTCGTTCCAGAAGCTGCTGCGCATTGCCGTGCATCGTCATCCGGCGCGCCGCGCGAAGGCGGAAGGTGCGTAGGCGGCGAGCCTGCGCGAAGCGGGCGGTGCGGTAGCGGTGCGGCAGGAGAGGCTACGTGGCGACGTAACGGGTTCGACCCGTCGAATCGCGAAAAGGCGACGCGGCCTGTGCCGCCTTCGACATCAGCGAAACCGCCGACGCCTGCATCACCCTGCGTAATACACGCGGCATTCCATCTCGCGCCCGCGCACGATCCGCTTGCCGGCAAGCGCGCCGTACGTTCCGGTGAACACGGTGCGCTGGTGCTCGCACTGCACGGCGTCGTAGAAGTAGAGCGACACCCAGTCGGTCGGGCGCCCGGCTTCCGGCGTGCGCATGGCCGCATGCTGGCTCAGCACCGTGAAATGCCAGCCGCCCTTGGTCATGTGCATCACGGGCGGCGGCACGTAACCGTCCGCGTTCAGGCGCCGGTGCGCGAGCGTCGGCAGCACGCCAGCGGCCGCCTTGTTGCGGTACTGGCGATCGATGTAAAGCAGCAGTTCGACGGGCGGCTCCGTGCCGGGGCCGGCATGTCGCATATGGCCTTGCCAGCGCCGGCGGCGGCTCAGCACGTCGTCGAGCGCGGCGCGGATGCCGACCGCGCGTCGCGGGCCGACGCCCGCGATCGTTTCGAGCTGGCCGTTGCGGGCCGCGCGTTCGAGCTCCTCCAGCGTGTCGATGTGCAGTGCGTCGTGAATGCGCAGCGCGAGCGCGTGGCCGATGCCCGGCACCGCTTCGAAGGCGGACGCGCGTTCCGCGTCGCCGCGCAAGCGGTCGAGCTGGCGCCAACGTCCCGTGACCAGCAACTCGGCGATCGCCTGCGCGACGCCCGCGCCGATGTCGGGCAGCGCGCCGAGCGCCTCGACGCCGCCGGTTTCGAACACGCCTCGAATGTCGCGGTCGAGCGCGCCGACCGTATCGGCCGCCGCGCGGTACGCGGCGACCCGATACGGGTTCGCGCCCTGGTCGACGAGCCACTGCGAGGCCTCGCGCAGGCAGGCCGCGACAGTCCGGTTTTCCTCGTACGTCTGGCTGACGGTCGACTGCATGGCAAGAGACCCGGAAAGCACAAACGGAATGGACGCGGCGAGCGACGCGCCGGTCGGCTGTCAACCATTGTCGCGACGCGCGATGAAGAAAACTTGATGCGCGTCAATGGCAAACGTAACACAGGCGCGCGGCGCACGGTCGTGCCGGAGTGCGGCATGACCGTGCGCCGCGCGCGATGCGGTTACGCGTCGAGAAACGACTGCGCGTTCTCGGCCTCGGCGGCCGTACGCAGCGCGGCGAGCGCCCGTTTCTCGATCTGCCGCACGCGCTCCCGCGACATCCCCGCATCCTGCGCGATCGCGTCGTAGGTGTCGGGCTCGGCGCCGCCGAGGCCGAACCGCCGGCGCAGCACGTCGGCCTCGGTCGGCGTGACCGAACGCAGCAGCGCCCGTACGCATTCGCGCATGCGCGTGTCGGCCAGTTGCTCGAACGGGCTGGCCGATGCCTGATCCTCGATCAGCTCCACGAGGCCGGTGTCCGCGTCGGGCAGCGGCGTGTCGAGCGAGACCGGCTCGGCGGGGAGTGCGAGCACCGCGCGCAGCTTGCCTTCGTCGAGGCCGGTTTCGGCCGCGAGCTCGGCCGGCGTGGCCCGCCGGCCGGTGCGCTGCCGAAAGCGCAGCGCATGCCGCTGCACGCGCTGGTACTGGTCGCCGACGTGCACCGGCACGCGGATCGTGCGCGAACGATCCGCGACCGCGCGCGCGATCGCCTGGCGAATCCACCAGGTCGCATAGGTCGAGAACTTGAACCCGCGCCGGTATTCGAATTTCTCGATCGCGCGCATCAGGCCGAGGCAACCGTCCTGCACGAGGTCGGACAGGTCGACGCCGCGGTTCAGGTACTTGCGCGCGATCGACAGCACGAGCCGCAGGTTCGCCTCGAGCATCGCACGCGTCGCGTCGCGGACCTTCTGCTGGCCGTCGCTCAGCGCGGCTGCGAGGGCGCGCCGCGCGACCGCGTCGAAGCCCGCGGCGTCGGTCGCCGACGGATCATCGCGGGCGGTGGCGAGTGCGCGCACGGCACGACTTGCGTCGTCGACGGCCGGCGCGACCCACGCGAGCGAACCCAGCAGGGTCGCCACGTGGTTGCGCGCGTCACGGTAGTCGGCCGAACGGCTGCCATGCGTATGCAACGCGTCGCGCAATGCCGACACCGCTGCGTGCAGCGCGTCGTAGCGGGCGGGCGCGGACGTTTCGCGATCCTCTTCATCGGGCGATCCGGTTGCACCCGTCGCGCGATGGCGCTCGAGCAGCGCGTCGACCGCGGGCGGATAGCCGGCAATCGCATGCAGTATCTGATGGCGGCCCGTCTCGATCTCGCGGGCGAGCACGATTTCGCCTTCGCGCGTGAGCAGCGGCACCGCGTGCATGCGCCGCATGTACAGCGCGAGCGGATCGGTCGACGCGCTCGTGCCGCGCGCGAGGTCGCCGAGCATGGCGCGGCCTTCGTCGAGCGCGTCGCGATCGACCTCGACCGGCGCCGCGCCGGCGAACGGTGCAGGCACGGCCGGCTCGTCGAGTACCGCGATGCCGATGTCGGCCAGCGCGGCGCGCACGACCTCGAGCGCGTCGGGGCTGTCGCTTTGGGGCGGCAGCGCGTCGACGAGGTCGGCGTGCGTCAGATAACCCTGCTCGCCGGCAAGGGCCAGCAGCTGGATGATCGGATCGAGCGGTGTGTCCGCCCGGGGAGTGGGGCGTGGCGTAGTCATGTCGATGGCGGCGCGAGCCGCGTTCCTGTCAGGGCGGGCCGAAGCTCGCCGGTTTGCGGTTGCCGGTGGACCGCGGACGCCCGTCCGCGCCGGTCAGCCCGACATCGTCCAAGTTGAGGGCATTTGCGCCAACTTCAACGCCGGCGCCGCGGACGGGCCAGCACGCGGCGTGCCCGCGCGGCCGTCCGGCGCAGGAAACAAAAAGTAACCGATCATACGCGCGGAAATCTGCAGGGGACGTAAGCTAGAGTCAGGCGCGCGCCCGGCGGCGGCGCGCGGATTCTGCCGGAGTACGAGATGAACCCGATTTCCGCCGCGAGGCCCGCCGTCGTCGCGCTGGCCGCATTGACGCTGGGCGGCTGCTACTACACGAGCCCGTACGGTTATGCACCTTATTACGCGCCGGTGCCCGCCACGGTGACGCAGCGCGAGATCCTGGCCGCACCGGCTGCGTCCGGTCCGGCCGCGTCGACCGTGCCGCAGGCGCAGGTCGACGCCGGCACGGCGGTGCCCATGTACGTCGCCCCGGCCTACGTGCCGCCACCGTATCCGTATTACTACCCGGCGTACTACTCCGGCTGGTACGGGCCGCCCGTGACGATCGGCTTCTGGGGCCGCTGGGGCGGCGGATACTGGGGCGGGCGCGGCGGGTACTGGCATCGTCCGTGGGGCGGCGGGCATTGGGGTGGCGGTCACTGGGGTGGCGGCCATCGGCACTGACCGGCGCGCGGCGGCGCGGGAGAGCATCATGAGGAACACGATTGTCCGAAGTCTGTGCATCGTCCTGGCTGGCCTCGCGGCCGCGCCGGGCGTCGCCGATGCGCAGAGCAGCGCTTACACGAATTCGCCGGCCGAGCTGTATGCGGGGCCGGCGCCCGATTACCCGGTGGTCGCGCAGATTCCGCCCGGCACCGCGCTGGGCGTATTCGGCTGCCTGAGCGACTACACGTGGTGCGACGTCGCGCTGCCGGGCGTGCGCGGCTGGATCGATGCGCAACTGCTCGACTATCCGTATCAAGGCAGCTACGTGCCGTTGCTCGAGTACGGCGCGATCATCGGCGTGCCGGTGACCGGATTCGCGATCGGCGCGTACTGGGATCGTTATTACCGGCACCGCCCGTGGTATCCGGACCGCGACCGCTGGGCGCGCCGTCCGGAGCCGAGGCTCGGCCCCGGAGGCATGCCGCCGGCGCAAGGGCGTCCGCAACCGGGCGCGCCGATGCAGGTCGCGCCGGGCGGCCCGCCGCCCGTGCATGACACGCGGCCGTCGGCGACGCGCGGCGGCTGGAACGGTGCGAACCGGATGCCGGCGCCGGCCGCGCCAACGCCGATGCCGGGCGGGATGGGCAATGCGCGTCCGGCGAGCCCGGCGCCCGCGCCAACGCCGATGCCGGGTGGGGTGGGCAATGCGCGTCCGGCGAGCCCGGCGCCAACGCCGATGCCGGGCGGAGCGGGCAACGCGCGTCCGGCCGGCCCGCCGCCGGCCGTGCTCCGGCCGCCGCCCGCGCCGGGCGGCGAGGCCCGCACGATGCCGCCGCCGGTGCGGCAGGGAGCCGGAGGTGGTGGCGGTTATGCGCAGCCGCAGGGCGGCGGAAACGGTGGCGGTAACCGCGGCGGCGGTGGCGGCGGCCCGGACGAACGCCGGCACTGACCGCGCCGGTGCCGCGGGTGCTCCGGCACCGGACGAAAAAAAGCCGCTCCGGAGAGCGGCTTCGGGATCAGGCAAGCGGGGGCGAGGTCACGCGCTACCGGTCGCTCGCAGCCCGCTGCGTCAGTCGTCGAGCAACGACAGATCGCGCACCGCGCCCTTGTCGGCCGACATGACCAGCTTCGCGTAGGCCTTCAGCGCCGCGGACACCTTGCGCGGACGCGACTGCGCGGGCTTCCAGCCCTTCGCGTTCTGCTCCTCGCGGCGGCGCGCCAGTTCCTCGTCCGATACCAGCACGTCGATCGTGCGGTTCGGAATGTCGATGCGGATCCGGTCGCCGTCGCGCACGAGGCCGATCGCGCCGCCCGCTGCCGCTTCCGGCGAGCAATGGCCGATCGACAAACCCGACGTACCGCCCGAGAAACGGCCGTCCGTCAGCAGCGCGCACGCCTTGCCGAGCCCCTTCGACTTGATGTAGCTGGTCGGGTAGAGCATTTCCTGCATGCCCGGGCCGCCCTTCGGGCCTTCGTAGCGCACGATCACCACGTCGCCGGCCTTGACCTTGTCGTTCAGGATGTTCTCGACCGCTTCGTCCTGCGATTCGGTCACGTGCGCCGAGCCTTCGAACACGAGGATGCTCTCGTCGACGCCGGCCGTCTTCACCACGCAGCCGTCGAGCGCGATGTTGCCCGTCAGCACCGCGAGGCCGCCTTCCTTCGAGAACGCATGCTCGTACGAGCGGATGCAGCCTTCGGCGCGGTCGAGGTCGAGGCTCGGCCAGCGCGTGTTCTGGCTGAACGCGACTTGCGTCGGAATCCCGGCCGGGCCGGCCTGGTAGAACGTGCGGACCGCTTCGTCCTGCGTGCGGACGATGTCCCACTGGTCGAGCGCATCCTTCAGCGTCGGCGCGTGCACGGTCGGCACGTCGGTGTGCAGCTTGCCGGCGCGGTCGAGTTCGCCGAGGATCGCCATGATGCCGCCTGCGCGGTGCACGTCCTCGATGTGGTACTTGTTCGTGTTCGGCGCGACCTTGCACAGCTGCGGCACGATGCGCGACAGCCGGTCGATGTCCTTCATCGTGAAGTCGATGCCGGCTTCCCGCGCGATCGCGAGCAAGTGCAGGATCGTGTTGGTCGAGCCGCCCATCGCGATGTCGAGCGTCATCGCGTTCTCGAACGCCTTGAAGCCGACCGCGCGCGGCAGCACGCGTTCGTCGTCCTGCTCGTAGTGCTGGCGCGTCAGTTCGACGATGCGGCGGCCGGCGCGCTTGAACAGTTGTTCGCGGTCGGCGTGCGTGGCGACCACCGTGCCGTTGCCGGGCAGCGACAGGCCGAGCGCTTCGGTCAGGCAGTTCATCGAGTTCGCGGTGAACATGCCCGAGCACGAACCGCAGGTCGGGCACGCCGAGCGTTCGACTTCGGCGACGTCGGCGTCCGAATACGACTGGTCGGCCGCGATCACCATCGCGTCGACGAGGTCGAGCTTCTTCAGTTCGATGGCCTTGGTGACCGGGTTCGCGAGGCGCGTCTTGCCGGCTTCCATCGGGCCGCCCGACACGAAGATCACCGGAATGTTCAGGCGCATCGCGGCCATCAGCATCCCCGGCGTGATCTTGTCGCAGTTCGAGATGCACACCATCGCGTCCGCGCAGTGCGCGTTCACCATGTATTCGACCGAGTCGGCGATGATGTCGCGGCTCGGCAGCGAATAGAGCATGCCGTCGTGGCCCATCGCGATGCCGTCGTCGACCGCGATCGTGTTGAATTCCTTCGCGACGCCGCCCGCGGCTTCGATCTCGCGCGCGACGAGCTGGCCGAGATCCTTCAGGTGCACGTGCCCGGGCACGAATTGCGTGAACGAGTTGACGACCGCGACGATCGGTTTCGAGAAATCGTCGTCTTTCATGCCGGTGGCGCGCCACAGCGAGCGCGCACCTGCCATGTTGCGGCCGGCGGTGGAGGTTTTGGAACGGTAAGTGGGCATGGTGATGGCTGAAGAAATATCGCGGGAAAAGGGTGGAGGCTCGGGGAATAAAGGCCTCTCTCGCGCCCGTGCGAACAACCTCTTGAGCTGCGCCCTGGGCAAACTCCGCGATTATCCCACAGCCGCCGGGCGGGCGGCGCCGGCGGGAGCGGGCGGCGCGGGCGGTGCAGCGGACAGCGGCCGACTGCGCCGACTGCGCGAGTCCTACCAGACCCGGCAAACACGAAGCCCGACGCAGGCCATCGCCGGCGCAACCGGGCGGCGGCTCCGTCGCCCGTTCCGCCGACGATGAAGCCGCGCCGCTCGATCGCGCATCAATCGAGCAACGTCAGGATCTCGTCGTACAGCGGCTTCGGAATCCGCACCCCATTCGCGATGCTGCGCGCGCGGGCGTCGAAGCGCCGTTGCGACGGCAGCCGCGCGCCCTGCGCGACGATCGATTCGAACATCCGCTCGCCGCGCGCGAGCCCCGCGTCGAGATCGTCGCCGAGAAACACGTTCGGATCGAACGCGATCACGAGTTCGCCGTGGCACGGCGTCGCGCCGACGCCTTCGTCGAAGTCCATCGATTCCCGGCTCGTCATGTCGCCGATCAGCGCGCCGCCGAGCAGCTCGACCATCGCCGCGAGCGCCGACCCCTTGTGGCCGCCGAACGTGCGCATCGCGCCTTGCAGCGCGGCCTTCGGGTCGGTGGTCGGCTGGCCGTCCGCGTCGATCGCCCAGTGCGCCGGAATCGCCTTGCCCTGTTTCGCGTGCAGCTCAATGTCGCCGCGCGCGATCGCGCTCGTCGCGAAATCGAACACGAACGGCTCGCCGCCCGGGCGCGGCCACGCGAACGCGATCGGGTTGGTGCCGAACACGGGCTCGCGGCCGCCTTCCGGCGCCACCCAGCTATGGCTCGGGTTCATCGCGATGCCGACCAGCCCTTCGGCGGCGATCGCCTCGACCTCCGGCCACAGCGCGGAGAAGTGATAGCAGTGGTTGATCGCCATCGCGGCGATGCCGTGCTGCTTCGCCATCTCGACCAGCACGGGCAGCCCGGTCTCGAAGCTCAGCAGCGAGAAGCCGCGATGCGCGTCGACCGCGACGACCGACGACGACAGCCGGCGCAACGTCGGCACGGCCTGCGGATCGACCTTGCCTTTCTTCAGCGACCGCACGCAGACGAGCAGCCGGTACACGCCGTGCGAATGGCATTCGTCGCGCTGGCCCTGCGTGATCACGTTGGCGATGGCGCGCGCATGCGCGTCGGACATCCCGTTGTGCGTCAGCACGCGCAGCGCGAGCGCGTGGACTTCGTCGAGCGACAGCACGACTTCGGCGGTGCGCTCAGCCATGGTTCACCTCGCGCGGGGCGGGCACGCCGTCGATGCGTTGCGGCACGTGCAGCGGATTGCTGCTGCGGAGCGCGTCCGGCAGCAGCGCGTCCGGCACGTCCTGGTACGACACGGGGCGCAGGAAGCGCTCGATCGCGCGTGCGCCGACCGACGTCGTGCGCGTGTCGGACGTCGCCGGGAACGGGCCGCCGTGCACCATCGCATGGCCGACTTCGACGCCCGTGCCGAAGCCGTTGACGAGAATGCGGCCGGCCTTGCGTTCGAGCGTCGGGCGCAGCGCGGCGAACAGCGCCGCGTCGCCGTCGGCGAGATGCGCGGCGATCGTCAACTGGCCTTCGAGCGATTTCAGCACGCGATGCAGCGTGTCGGCGTCCGCGCAGCGCACGATCAGCGACGCGGGGCCGAACACTTCGTCGCGCAGTTCGGGGTGCGCGATGAACGCGTCGGCGGAGGTCGCGAACAGCGCCGCGCGGGCCTGATGGCGGCCGCCTTCGACGCCTTCGGCCAGCCGTTCGACGGCCGAGTGATCGCGCAGCGCCGCGACGCCTTGCGCATAGCTCGCGTGGATGGCCGGTGTCAGCATCGTTTGCGCGGCGACGGCGCGCACGGCATCGGCCGCTGCGGCTTCGAACGCGCGCAGCGCGGGGCCGTCGACCGCGAGCACGAGGCCCGGATTCGTGCAGAACTGCCCGGCGCCGAGCGTGAGCGACGCGACGAACTGCGATGCGATGGTGTCGTGACGCGCATCGAGCGCGGCCGGAAACAGCAGCACCGGGTTGATCGAGCTCATTTCCGCATAGACCGGAATCGGTTCGGCTCGCGCCGCAGCGATATGCATCAGCGCCACGCCGCCACGGCGCGAGCCGGTGAAGCCGACGGCCTTGATGCGCGGATCGGCGACGAGCGCCTGGCCGATCTCGCGCGATGCGTCGAACAGCAGCGAGAACACGCCGGCCGGCATCCCGCATTCGCGCGCGGCCTGCTGGATCGCGCGGCCGACGAGCTCCGACGTGCCCGGATGCGCGGAATGCGCCTTGACGATCACCGGGCAGCCGGCCGCCAGCGCCGACGCCGTGTCGCCGCCGGCCACCGAGAACGCGAGCGGGAAGTTCGACGCGCCGAACACGGCGACGGGCCCGAGCGCAACGTTGCGCAGCCGCAGGTCGACGCGCGGCAGCGGCTTGCGCTCGGGGCGTGCCGGGTCGATCCGCGCGTCGAGAAAGCCGCCGTCCCGCACGAGCGACGCGAACAGCGCGAGCTGGCCGACCGTACGGCCGCGTTCGCCCTCGATGCGCGCGCGCGGCAGTCCCGTTTCGACGATGCAGCGCTCGATCAGGTCGTCGCCGAGCGCGATGATGTGGCGGCCGATCGCGTCGAGGAACGCGGCGCGTGCTTCGAGCGACGTCTCGCGATAGGTGTCGAACGCGTCGTCGGCGAGTGCGCACGCCGTTTCCAGATCGTGCAGGCTCGCGCCGCCGAAGGCCGGTTCGAGCGGCTCGCCGGTGGCGGCGGCGAGCGCGTGGAGGGTGCCGTTCTGTCCGGCGACGGCCGACTGGCCGATCAGGAGCTGACCTGTGAGTTGCATGGTTTTCCTCGAAAAAAGCAGGGCCGGGCGTGGGGCGCCCGGCCAATGGAAGGGGAAAGGGTGCGGGCGCGTCAGTCCTCGTCGTCGTCGAGTTGCAGCTTGTCGGCGCGCACGCCGGTGTTCGCGCCCCAGTAGTAGATGACGAGCGCGACGGCCGCGACGACGACCGTGTCGTACGGATGCGCGAGCCGGCCCGTGCCGCCGAAGCCGCCGAGATACGACAGCACGATCATCGCCGCATAGAACGCGATCAGCCACGCGGACGAACGCACCTGCTCGGCGAGGCTCAGGTGCGCGGTCGGCACCCAGCGGCGGCACGCGAGATAGACGACGAACATCGCGATTTGCAGCCCGAGCAGCCAGGACACCGTGCTCCAGCCCGACCAGTAGACGATCAGCGCGGCGATCACGAACGACGCGGGGCCGGTGAGGCCGAACGCGCTGGCGCGGAACGGCCGCGGCAGGTCGGGCGCGGTGCGGCGCAGCGCGGCGACCGACACGGGCGCGACCGCATAGCTCAACACCAGCGCGGCCGACACGATGTTGATCAGCGCTTCCCACGACGGGAACGGCAGCGTCCAGAAGATCGCGAGGCCGAACGTGAGCCACAGGCCCGCGCGCGGGATGCCCGACGCTTCGTCGACGCGCGTGAACACCTTGAAGAACGTGCCCGTTTTCGCCCAGCCGTAGACCACGCGCGGCGTCGCGTTCATGTAGATGTTGCCGCAGCCGCTCGGCGAGATCATCGCGTCGGCGACGACCATCACCGCGAGCCAGCCGACGCCGAGCGCGAGCGCGATGTCGCGGTACGGCAGCGAGAACGCCTTGTTCACGTCGTGCCAGCCGGCGGCGAGCATGTCGGCGGGAATGCTGCCGATGAACGCGAGTTGCAGCAGCACGTAGATCAGCGTCGACAGCAGGATCGACAGGATCAGCGCGATCGGGATCGTGCGCTGCGGATTGCGCACCTCGCTCGCGACCGACACGATCGGCGTGAGCCCCAGATACGCGAAGATAATGCCGCCCGCGGACACGGCCATCTCGATGCCCGGCATGCCGAACGGCGCGAAGCCGTGCACGGTCAGGTTCGCAGGCCTGAAGAACGTGAACAGCACGCCGATCACCGCGAGCGGCACGATGAACTTGAAGATGCTGATGATGTTGTTCGCCTTCGCGAACGTCTTCACGCTCGAATAGTTCAAGTAAAAGAAGAAGCAGAGCAGCGCGGCCTGCACGAGCCAGCCGAGCGTGGTCGGGTCGCTCGATCCTTCGACCGTCAGGCCCGGAAACCACGCGGCCGCGTACTGGCGCGCGGCGACGACTTCGATTGCGATCAGGCTCGAGAACGCGATCAGCGTGATGAAGCCCATCAGGTAGCCGAGCAGCGGGCCGTGCGAGAACACCGGGTAGCGCACCACGCCGCCCGCGCGCGGCAGCGCGGCGCCGAGTTCGCAGTAGACGATGCCGAGCAGCAGCACCGCGAAGCCGCCGAGCAGCCACGAGAAGATGCCGGCCGGGCCCGCGATCGTCGACACGTGACTCGCGGCGAACAGCCACCCCGAACCGAAAATGGCGCCGAGACCGATGAACGTGAGATCGGTCAGCGACAGCTGTTTCTTGAACTTGCCGTGACCCGCGCCGGGGTGCGCGGAACGGGAAAGCGGGACAGACGGGTGTGCATTGCCTTGGCCTGGCATGGGCGTGTCTCCTGGAGGGAATATCGGCACAGGCTTGAGGTGCGCCGCGCTCCGACGGAGCAGCCGCGCCTGCCTGTCGGCCGGCAACGCCCGGTTCGAGCGACCGGGGCGGGCTGCGGGACATTCACGCGCGGCGCGGGCTGGCGCCGGGAGCGAACGGGCCCGCAGGCCATGCCGGACCGGAGACGGCGGCACGCAGGCGAAATGCCCGCGCACCGCCGCCGCAGAGGCGTCGATCAGAGACCGACGTCGGGCAGCGCCGGGCGCGTGTCGAGCGCCTTCGCGACGATGGCCTTCACTTCCGCGAGCGTCTCGCCTTGCAGCGCGAGGCGCGGCGGACGCGTGACCGCGCTACCGCGGCCGACGAGTTCTTCGCACAGCTTGATGCACTGCACGAGGTCCGGGCGTGCGTCGAGGTGCAGCAGCGGCATGAACCAGCGATACAGCGCGAGCGCTTCGTCGAAGCGCTTTTGCTTCGCGAGGCGGAACAGCGTCTCGCCTTCCTTCGGGAACGCGTTCGACATGCCCGATACCCAGCCTTCGGCGCCGACCGCGATGCTCTCGACCACGACGTCGTCGAGGCCCGCGAACAGCACGAAGCGATCGCCGACCGCGTTGCGCAGGTCGATGAAGCGGCGCGTATCGCCCGACGAATCCTTGAAGCAGACGATGTTCTCGCAGTCCTGCAGCGCGATCAGCACGTCGGGCGTCACGTCGTTCTTGTAGATCGGCGGGTTGTTGTAGACCATCACCGGCAGGTCGGTGCTCGTTGCGACCGCGCGGAAGTGCGCGGCGGTTTCGTGCGGCTTCGCCGAGTAGACGAGCGCGGGCATCACCATCACGCCGTCGACGCCGACGCGCTGCGCTTCGCGCACCGTGTTGCGCGCGAATTCGGTCGTGAATTCGGCGATGCCGGCGATCACCGGAATCTTGCCGCCGGCCGCGTCGCGTGCGGCCTCGATCACCTGGAGTTTCTCGCTCGTCGACAGCGACGTGTTTTCGCCGACCGTGCCGCAGACCACGAGGCCCGACACGCCGTCGTTCACCAGGTTCTTGACCACGCGGTGCGTGGCGTCGATGTCGAGGGAAAAGTCCGGCTTGAACTGGGTGCTGACGGCCGGGAAAACCCCGGTCCACTGAATGGCTTTGCGGCTCACTGAAATCTCCTACGTTCGTATCGGTCGGCCGACGGGTGTGTCGGTGTGGCAACCAGTATCGCCGCGCAAACGTCCATCACGCTTGAGTCGTATCGCGGAGCAAAATGACGAAATCGGCACAGCGGCCGGCAGGGGCGCGAAGGGCGCGTCGCACTATGCCGATTTCGTCGTCGTCCTCATCGAAAAGCCACAAGCGGACGGACGCGCGACGGAGGAAGCTATGCTCCTTTCCCCACTTCGGACAGCTCATGATGAAGCGCATCCAGATCATCGATTCGCACACGGGCGGCGAACCCACTCGGCTCGTCGTGTCCGGCTTTCCGTCGCTCGGCAACGGCACGATGGCCGAGCGCCGCGACGTGCTCGCGCGCGAGCACGACCGTTATCGCACCGCGTGCATCCTCGAGCCGCGCGGCAGCGACGTGCTGGTCGGCGCGCTGTTGTGCGACCCGGTGTCGGCGGACGCGGCAGCCGGCGTGATCTTCTTCAACAATAGCGGCTATCTCGGGATGTGCGGGCACGGCACGATCGGCGTCGTGCGCACGCTGCATCACATGGGGCGCATCGCACCCGGCGTGCACCGGATCGAGACGCCGGTCGGCACCGTCGAGGCGACGCTGCACGACGACCTGTCGGTCAGCGTGCGCAACGTGCCCGCGTATCGCCATGCGCAGGGCGTCGCGCTCGACGTGCCGGGATACGGCCCCGTGAAGGGCGACGTCGCGTGGGGCGGCAACTGGTTCTTCCTGATCAGCGACCACGGGCAGCGCGTCGCCGGCGACAACGTCGCGGCGCTCACCGCGTATGCGTCGGCCGTGCGCGAAGGGCTCGAACGCGCGGGCATCACCGGTGCGAACGGCGGCGAGATCGATCACATCGAGCTGTTCGCCGACGATCCCGCGCACGACAGCCGCAGCTTCGTGCTATGTCCGGGCCTTGCCTACGACCGTTCGCCGTGCGGCACCGGCACCAGCGCGAAGCTCGCGTGCCTCGCGGCCGACGGCAAGCTCGCGCCCGGCGTCGTGTGGCGGCAGGCGAGCGTGATCGGCAGTGTGTTCCACGCAAGCTACGAGTTGGCCGACGGCGGCATCGTGCCGACGATTCGCGGCAGCGCGCACCTGAGCGCGGAAGCGACGCTGCTGATCGACGAAGACGATCCGTTCGGCTGGGGCATCGGGTCGTGAGCGAAACGAAGACCGACGTCGTCGTGATCGGCGCCGGCATCGTCGGCGCGGCGTGCGCGCACGAACTCGCGCAGCGCGGGCTGCGCGTGCTAGTCGTCGACGACGCGAGCGGCGGCGCGACCGGCGCGGGCATGGGGCACCTCGTCGCGATGGACGACAACGCGGCCGAGCTCGCGCTGAGCCATTACTCGATCGGACTGTGGCGCGCGTTGAGTGGCGAGATGCCCGACGGCTGCGCATACCGCAACTGCGGCACGCTGTGGCTCGCGGCCGATGCGCACGAAATGGATCTGGCGCGCGCGAAGCAGGCGACGCTCGCTGCCCACGGCGTGGCCGGGGAGCTGATCGACGCGGCGGCGCTCGCGCGACTGGAGCCGATGCTGCGCGCGGGCCTCGGCGGCGCGCTGAGGATTCCGGGCGACGCGATCCTCTATGCGCCCGTCACCGCGAACTGGCTGCTGCAGCGCGCGCCGCGCATCACGTTGCGCCGCGAGCGGGCCGTCGCGATCGACGGCCCTAGCGTGACGCTCGCGAGCGGGGACGTGCTGCGCGCGGAGCGTGTGGTCGTCGCGAATGGCGTCGCGGCGCGTACGCTGCTGCCCGAACTGCCGCTGCGCCCGAAAAAGGGCCATCTGCTGATTACCGACCGTTATCCGGGCCACGTGTCGCACCAGCTCGTCGAGCTCGGCTATGCGGCGAGCGCGCACGCAAGCGACGGCACGTCCGTCGCGTTCAACGTGCAGCCGCGGCCGACCGGCCAGCTGCTGATCGGCTCGTCGCGCCAGTTCGACACCGAGGACGCGCAGGTGGAGCCGCCGGTGCTCGCGCGGATGCTGCGCCGCGCGGTCGGCTATCTGCCGGATCTGGCCGACCTGAACGGCATCCGCGCATGGACCGGCTTCCGCTCCGCGAGCCCCGACGGCCTGCCGCTGCTCGGCGAGCACCCGGCGCGGCCGGGCGTGTGGCTCGCGGTCGGGCATGAAGGGCTCGGCGTGACGACCGCGCCGGGCAGCGCGCGGCTCGTCGCCGCGCTGATGGCCGGCGAGCGGCCGACCATCGATATCGAACCGTATTTGCCGGGACGCTTCCTGAGCGCGTCCCTCGTCACCGGAGCGCTGACATGAAACGACCCCCACGCTCACTTTGTTCGCTGTCGACCGGAGTTGGTGCATCAGCGCTTACTCCGGTCCCATGCAACGCTCCCCCCGAGGGGGCGGTCAGCCTCATTGGCGCGGCCCGGCGGCGGAGGCTGACATGATCATTCATCTGGACGGCCGCGCGCTGACGGTGGCCGACGGCGCGACCGTCGCGGCCGTCGTCGCGGCGAGCGGCGACGACACGACGCGCGTGTCGTGCACGGGCGCGGCGCGCGCGCCGTTTTGCGGGATGGGCATTTGCCAGGAATGCCGGATGACGATCGACGGCCGCCGCCGGCTCGCGTGCCAGACGCTGTGCCGCGACGGCATGCAGGTGGAGCGCACGCGATGAAACAGGAACGACTGAGCGTCGACGTCGCGATCGTCGGCGCGGGTCCGGCCGGGCTGTCGGCCGCGCGGGCCGCCGCGCGAAGCGGCGCGACCGTTGCGATCGTCGACGACAACCCGCGTGCGGGCGGGCAGATCTGGCGGCAGCCGGCAGCGGCTGTACCGACGCCGGCCGCCGCCGAACGCGTCGCCGTGCTGCGACAGCCGAACGTCACGCACCTCGCGGCGACCCGAATCGTCGCCGAAACGCAGCCGGGCACGCTGCTGCTCGAAGACGACGAACGCGGGCTGCTGCTCGATTTCCGGACGCTGATTCTCTGCTGCGGCGCGCGCGAGCTGCTGCTGCCGTTTCCGGGCTGGACCCTGCCGGGCGTGACCGGCGCGGGCGGCTTGCAGGCGCTGATCAAATACGGGCTCGACGTGCGCGGGCAGCGTACGGTGATCGCGGGCAGCGGGCCCCTGTTGTTGGCCAGCGCGGCGACGGCCCGGCAGGCCGGCGCGCGCGTGTCGCACGTGGTCGAACAGGCCGCATGGGGCGACGTGGCCGGCTTCGGCGCGGGGCTGTGGCGCTGGCCGTCGAAGCTCGCGCAGGCCGCGAAGCTCGTTACGACCGCGTATCGGCCCGCTGCGCACGTCGTCGAGGCATTCGGCGATAAGCGGCTCGAACGCGTGCGAATTCGCCAGGGCGATCGCGAATTCGACGTCGACTGCGACCGGCTCGCGTGCGGCTTCGGCCTCGTGCCGAACACCGTGTTGCCGCGTCATCTCGGCTGCCGGATCGACAACGGCGCGGTGGCGGTCGACGCGCACCAGCGCACGAGCCGCGACGGATGTTTCGCGGCGGGCGAGTGCACGGGCGTCGGCGGCAGCGAGCTGGCGATGGTCGAAGGCGAGATCGCCGGCTATGCGGCGACCGGGCAGACCGCACAACTGGCCGCGCTGGTTGCACGCCGCGCGCACTGGCAGGCGTTCGCGGATGCCGTGCGCGAGCGCTTCGCGATCCGGGAGCCGATCCGCCGGCTCGCGCGACCCGACACGCTGCTGTGTCGTTGCGAAGACGTGCGGTTCGATGCGGTCGCGCGGGAACCGGGCTGGACGGCCGCCAAACTGCAATCGCGCTGCGGGATGGGCGCGTGCCAGGGCCGCGTGTGCGGCGCGGCCGCGCAGGCGTTGTTCGGCTGGACGCCGCCGGCGCCGCGCACGCCGCTCGTGCCCGCGCGGGTCGGCACGCTGATGCTCGACGGCACGGAATCCTGCGACCGCGCGTGACGCATGCAGCGTCGCGGTGATGCGGCCCGGTTCAGGCCGGGCCGCGCCTTTTACTCTTCCTCCACTTCGGATCGGCGACGCGATGCTGTTGACCGCGTTCGCCGTTGTTACCGCGCCACGCGTGATCGCGGCGGTCGTGATGCTCGCGCTCGGCGTGGTTCGCGGAGGTGCGGTACGCGCGGCAGCCGCCGACGGGTTGGCGGGCAAGCAGGCCTGACAGAAGGAAGGGCGGCCGGATTGCCGATCCGGGAAGCAGCGGGATACGACAATATATAAAATTATATAATATTAGTTCTTTAATCGTATCCCGCCCCGATGAACGACGATCTTCCCGCCGGCTTGCCCGGCCTCGATCAGATGCGCGCCGCCGCCGAATCGGCGTGCGCGCTCCTCAAGGTGATGTCGAATCCCGACCGGCTGCTGCTGCTGTGCGAACTGTCGCAGGGCGAGCGCGGCGTGAGCGATCTCGAGGCGCGACTCGACATCCGTCAACCGACGCTATCGCAGCAGCTCGGCGTGTTGCGGGACAACGCGCTGGTCCGTACGCGCCGCGAAGGCAAGTCCATCCGCTATTCGCTCGACAGTCCGGCCGTGATCGCGGTGATGGGCGTGCTGTACGAACAGTTTTGCGGGGCGACCGCGAAGGAGGCGCGCGATGCAGGTTGATGCGCTTCATTTCACGCCGTGGCTGTCGCTGGCCGGCGGCGTGCTGATCGGGCTCGCGGCAGCGTGGCTCGTCGCGTTCAACGGCCGGATTGCCGGTATCAGCGGGATCGTGGGCGGCTTGCCGACGGCGGGCGGCGCAGAGCGCGGCTGGCGCGCCGCGTTCGTCGCCGGGTTGATCGCAGCGCCCGTCGCGATGCGTTTCGTCGGGAGCGATCTGACGCCGCAGGTCGACGCCAATTGGCCAGAATTGCTGGCGGCCGGGCTGCTGGTGGGAATCGGCACGCGGTACGCGGGCGGCTGCACGAGCGGTCACGGCGTATGCGGGATATCGCGCGGGGCGTTGCGTTCGGTGGTCGCCACGGCGACCTTCATGGTCGCGGGCTTCGCGACCGTCTTCGTGCGGCTGCACGTGGCGGGAGGCTGACATGCAAGCAGGATTCGCGTTTCTGGCGGGGCTGCTGTTCGGCGTCGGCCTCATCGTGTCGGGCATGGCCAATCCGCAGAAGGTGCTCGGTTTTCTCGACTTGGCGGGCCGCTGGGATCCGTCGCTCGCGTTCGTGATGGCGGGCGCGATCGGCGTCGCCGTGTTCGCGTTTGCGTGGGCGAAGCGCCGGACACGGTCGTGGCTCGGCCTGCCGATGCAGTTGCCGGCATCGCGGGCGATTACCGTGCGCCTCGTTGCAGGAAGTGCGATATTCGGCATCGGCTGGGGAATTGCCGGGTTCTGCCCGGGGCCCGCGATCGTGTCGATCGGCTTCGGGTCGGCCAAGGGGATCGGGTTCGTCGTCGCGATGCTGGCCGGGATGGCCCTGTTCGAGTGGATCGAGCGTCGGCGGAACGGGCGGTGACGCCGGGGCACGCTCGCCGGGTACGGTTGCCCGGAACATCATGCGTTCGTCGGTCACCGCGATGATGCGATGAGCTCCCAGTGTTTCCCGCGGCAGGCAGGTCGCGATGTCAGACATGCTCGCTTACGTGGCGGCCGCCGTGCGCTCGCCCGGACAGCCGGCGCAGGATGCCGCGCCACACCGAGAGCATGCCTCGTTGCCCCGAGGGTTCAACGATCGTTGTGCTGACCACGCCGCTGCCGCGAGCCGACAGCGCGACATGACCGGCGGTTTCGAGCGTCAGGCATTCGCCTTCGTCGAGTTCGCGGCGAACGTATTGCGGTACATCGGGCAGCCAGTCGAGCCCGCCGTGGCGCAGCGTGACCGCCAGCGCGCCGTCCAGCACGATCAACTGGCTGCCCTTGTCGAACCACGCAAAGTGGCTTTGCCCGGCGTCGAGCCGGAGGTGTTGCGTCCGCATGGCGATTCCCTTTTTCCGGTTACTCCGGTTGTGCGGCCTCGCGACGACGAGGCGACATCGTGCAATCAGGTTAGGGAAACGGACGTGCGCACGACAGATTCAGGGGACGGGAATCTGTTGCGGTGCAGGCGACGATTTCGGGCTGCTGTATCGGTGGGTTTTCCCCGGATCTGTATCTGGCGTGCGCGGGAGGCAGCGGGCACGATGGTCCGCATGACGATTCTCGCCGACGCATCCCGCACGCCTTTGCCGAGGGACGGCGAGCCGCTTTACGAACGGCTCGCCGAACATTACCGCCGCATCATCGCGGCCGGCACGCTGGCGCCCGGCGACCGGATGCCGTCGGTCCGCGCGTGCATGGCGCAGCACGGCGTGAGCCTGTCGACCGCGATCCATGCGTTTAGGCGGCTCGAGGATGCGGGCTGGTGCGACGCGAAGCCGCGTTCGGGTTACTTCGTGCGCCGCCGCGCGGCGGCCGTGCTCGACACGCTGCCGGAAAGCGACGGGCCGCCGCTGAGCGTCGAGCCGCCGTTCGCGGGGCTGCACGAGCGCGTATCGCGCGTGATCGACCGTGCGAACGCGGCGACCGATGCGTTGAATCTCGGCGGCGCATCCGCGCACGCCGCGCTGTATCCGACCGAGCGCCTGCAGGCGCTCGCGATCCGGCTGCTGCGGCGCAAGCCCACGTTGCTGACCGACGCGGGGCCCGTCGGCGGCTCGCCCGAATTCCGGCAGACGATGGCCAAACGCGCGTTGTCTTACGGCGTGACGCTGACGCCGGACGACGTGATGTCGACGAGCGGCGGCGTCGATGCGGTGAATCTCGCATTGCGGGCGGTCGCGCGGCCCGGCGACACGATCGCGATCGAATCGCCGGCCTTCTTCGGCCTGATCCAGTTGCTCGAAAGCCTCGGCCTGAAGGCGCTCGAAATCCCGGCAAGCCCGACGACCGGCCTGTCGATCGAGGCGCTCGACGTGGCGCTGGCTGCCTATCCGGATATCCGGGCCGTGGTCGTCGTGCCGAACCTGCAAAACCCGCTCGGCTGCGTGATGCCCGACGAGCGCAAGGCCGCGCTCGTCGCGCTGTGTTCGCGCCACGGTGTGGCCGTGATCGAGGACGAGCCTTATCGCGAGCTCGTCGAGGCGCCGACGGCGGCCAGGCCGGTCAAGGCATGGGATCGCGACGGCACGGTGATCTACTGCCCGTCGTTCAACAAGGTGCTGGCCCCCGGGATGCGGCTCGGCTGGATGAGTGCGGGCCGCTGGCAGGCGCGCGTGAGGATGCTGAAATTCGCTCAGAGTCGACACAACGCCGCGTTGCTGCAGGCCGTGGCCGCCGAATTCGTCGGCTCCGGCGCATTCGATCGACACCTGCACCGGTTTCGCGAACAGTTGCGCGTGCAGCGCGACGTGACGATCGACGCGATTGCGCGGCATTTCCCGGCCGGCACGCGGATGAACCAGCCGCCGGGCGGGATGTTGCTGTGGATCGCGTTGCCGGCAGGCGTGCGCTCCGATGCGCTGTTCGACGCCGCGCTGGCGCATGGCGTCAAGATCGCGCCCGGTTCGATCTTCTCGAATTCGGACCGTTTCGACGGCTATATCCGGCTTGCCTGTACGCGCGTATTCGACGCGGCGCACGAGGCGGCGTTCGACATACTCGGCCGCCTCGTACGGGAAGCCATGGCGGCCGCGTAAGCGCGACGGCGGCAGCGGGCCGGATTTCCGAATACGCGAGTGCTCCGGCCGGACGCGGTACCGAAGCGGCAAGCCGCCGCCACTTCATCGGCCGACCGAATGCGTGGCGAGGTGCTGGCGGATCAGCGACAAATAACGATCGCCGACCGAGAAATCGCGTGCCGCGCGCGGCCGGGCGGGGGCCGGACGCAGCGTGGCCGGCGCGCTCATGCCCAGGTACCGGCAGACGGCGGACGGAAAGGGCTTGCGCGTATGCCCGAGCTGACGCGCCGCGCGCTCGACGCGGGCATCGCCGACCTGGGCACGCAGCCACGCCAGCACTTGGCGATCGGTGTCGTTGACGATACGGACCAGATGTTCCATCGCGCACCTCACTGTTCATAAATACAGTACTGTAAATATAACCAGTGTTTGCGCGAACCGCAAGCGCGGGCGCGTCGGCTGGCCGTTCGGCCAGGGTCAGCGCACCGGCGCGGCGGTGCGCGCGACCCGGGCCGCAGGAGGCGCAGAGGCGGCAGGCGCGGCCCGGCCGGTATAGCGCGCATCGGTCAGCGTGCCGAGGAACGCGACGATGTCGTCGATTTCCGCGTCGGTCAGCGCGGGCGGCGTGCCGGGCCGGCGGTTCATCGGCGTCGAATTCACGTTGATGTTGCCGCGATAGGCGGCCGGCACGTCGTCGAACGTCTTGGCGCCGTGATACCAGAAGCCGGGATCGGTCGAACGCGTGTTGTAGAACGCGACCGCGTCGCGCAGCGTCGTGAACACGCCGTTGTGCATGAACGTCTGCTTGAGCGCGACGTTGCGCAGCCCCGGCGTGCGCAGGTAGCCGCACCATTGCGTCGGCTCGGGCCAGCGCAGCCGCCGCGCGGTATTGCACAGCCCGTTGTCGAAATGGCGCGGATCGCGGTTCGCCGGCAGCGCGCGGTTGCGCGGCACGGCGATCGCGTCGTAGCCGAAATCGGTGAACAGCGAGCGTTCCGGGCGGCTCGACGTGTCCGACAGCGTATGGCAGGTCATGCAATTGCCCTTGTCCGGATTCCGGAACAGCGCGAGGCCGCGCATCTCGGCCGGCGCGAGCGGCTTGCGCGTGCGCAGGAACGCGTCGAAGCGCGACGTGAACGGCGCCATCTCGTCGCTCTGCAGATAGGCTTCGACGGCCGCGCCCAGCGCGCGCACCAGTTGCTCGGGATCGCGCCGCACCGGCGCGCCGAAGCGCGCGGCGAGATCGGGCGCGAGTTCGGTCGCATCGACCTTGCGCAGCAGCGCGGCCGGCGACCGGTTGTTCATCTCGTTCGGATCGAACAGCGGCCCGCGGATCTGCTCGGCGAGCGTATCCGCGCGACCGTCGCTGAACAGCCCGCCGAACGGCGACGGCGCGGGCGCATCGTCGTCCTGGTAGAAGTGGCGGCGCGGCACGTAGCGCACATACAGCAGCGATGGCGCATTGCGCTGGCTGAAGCGTCCGGGCCGGCTGCCTTCCGGCACGCCGGGCCCCGCGAGCGATGCGGCCGACAGTGTCGGCGCGAACGCGCGGCCCGGATCGTGGCAGCCCGCGCACGACATGCCGCGCGGCTCGGACAGCCGCGGGTCGAAGAAGATCCGGCGGCCGAGCGCGACGAGCGTCGGGTCCGGCGCGAAGCGCGCGGTGGCCGCGTCGATCTTGCCCGTCACCTGCGGCGTGCCGTTGCCGATCGTGTCGACGACGCGCGACGGCGGCGCGCCGGGAAGCAGCACCGTTTCGGCCGGCGCGGCGTGAACCGCGAGCGTCAGGCCGGCGAGCACGGTGGCGGCAAGCGTGTGCAGCGTCTGCCGGCCACGCTTGCCACGGCCGTCGCATCGAACTTCTTTCGTCACGGCGCGATGAACCCCGTCTTGTCGCAGGCGAGCGTCCGGCCCGACTGATTGCACGACGCCAGCAGCTTGCCGGCCGCCGAATACGCATGGAACGTCCAGCCCGTCGCCGGCGCGGCGTTGCGCTCCATGATCAGGAAGCCGAAGCTGTTGTTGTGCGACAGCCGTTCGATCACCGCGCCCGGCGCGGGCGTCAGGCCGGCCGGGAACGGGTCGGGCAGCGCGACGTCGAGGTTGTCGCCGCCGTTGCCGGACACGATCGTCGCCGGGTGCCCGGAGGAGAAGTTGATCGCCTGGAAATCGTGCACGTGGCCGTGCAGCGCGACGTGCACGCCCGGCGGGTAGTACGCCTGCGCGTTGAGGCTCGACATCACCGACTGCAGTGCGAGGTTGCCCGGCGCGGGCGTACTGCCGGCGATCGGCGCGAACGCGAGGATCGGATGATGGTTCGTGAAGATCGTCGTCGTGATGCCGGCCTTCGACGCGAGCGCCGCGACCGTCTGGAACTGCTTCTGGTAGATGCCGAACTGCGCGTCGGTGGTCTTCAGCGGCGTGCGGCCGACCTTCGCGGTGTCGAACACGATCACCTGCGAGCCACTGCCGAGCGACACCGCATAGGGTTCCGAATAGTTCGCGTTGTTGTCGTTGGCAGGATCGTCGCACGAGCGTACGGCCGAATACGGGCGCGGGTCGAGGAAGCGGAACCAGCCCTGGCCCGCTCGCGCGCATTCCTCGTGGTTGCCGCGCACGACGACCCACGGCGCCTTCGCGAGCAACGGCGCGGCCGGGCGGAACAGGTCGGCCTGCCACGTATCCCAGCCGTAGCCCCACGGGCTGTCCTTGCAGCCGGCGATGTCCGGCGGGCATGCGTTCTCGCGATAGTGGTAGTCGCCGACGTGCAGCACGAGATCGGGCGACAGCTTCGCGACGCTGGCCGCGATCGTATCGAGCGGCCAGACCGACGCATCGTTGCACGCCTGCCATGCGTTGTCGGCTTTCTTCATTCGGCAGCCGGTGTCCGCGATGATCGCGATGCGCTGCGGCTGCGCTTTCGGCAGCGGCAGCGTGCGGCCCGCGACGCTTGCCGCCTGCGCGCCGGCCGGCAGCGTCGCCTCGCAGACGGACACCGGGAAGCTCGACGGTTTCGAATCGGCGGGGTCGCTGGCAGTCGGCCGCTGGGGGACGGTCGCGGCGCCTGCGCGCAGCGCCATGCGCGACACCTTGCCGTCGGCGCTCAGTTGCGGGCACAGCGGGTCGCCGGCCGACGCGGGCGTGTAGTTCGTGATCACGCGCGCGATCGCCTGGTTCGCATCGCCGATCTCGACCCATGCGGCCTGGACGTTGGCCGACGCGCTGGCCGGATCGTCCGGCGTATCGATGTGATTCGAGCACGCGGACAGCGCGGCGAGGGCAGCAAGGGGAGCGCAGCGCACGAGCAGGCCGCGCGTGAGGAATCGTCGCATGGGAGGGGCAGGCACCGTAGGAAAGTCGTCAACGATACGCAGCGCGAATGTAAGAAATGTGAAAACGGGGCGTGACGGGGCGCACACCGGCAGTCCTTGACTTCAAGCCGGCTTGAAGCGGCACAGTCCGGTTCGTGATCAATGAAACGGAAGGGGATCGACGATGGAAGCCAACCGGCCCAATGAAGCGCAATCCGCGCTATGGAACGGTCCGTCGGGGCGCGCATGGGTCGATGCGCAGGCGCTGCTGGACCGGATGTTCGAGCCGTTCGAAACGCTGCTGGCGGATGGCGCGGCAGCGTCGTCTGCCAGCAGCGTGCTCGACGTCGGCTGCGGCACGGGTGCGGTCACGCTCGCGATCGCGCGGCGGCTCGGCGCGAACGCGCAGTGCACGGGCATCGACATTTCGGCGCGGATGATCGACGCCGCCCGGGCGCGTGCCGGACGCAGTGGTCTGCCCGCCCGGTTCGTGTGCGCGGACGTGCAGACGCACGCGTTCGAGCCGGCGAGCGTCGACCTGATCGTGTCGCGTCTCGGCGTGATGTTCTTCGACGATCCGGTGCGTGCGTTCGCGAACCTGCGGCATGCGGCGCGGCCCGGCGCGCAGATGCGGTTCGTCGCGTGGCGCGGCGCGGCCGACAACCCGTTCATGACGACGGCCGAGCGGGCGGCCGCGCCGCTGTTGCCGAATCTGCCCGCGCGGCAACCCGGCGCGCCCGGGCAGTTCGCGTTCGGTGACCGGCAGCGCATTGCGTCGGTGCTGTCGGACGGTGGTTGGGCCGACGTTGCGATCGAGCCGGTCGAGCGGGCATGCGTGCTGTCGGAATCCGCGCTGGACGACTACCTTGCCCGGCTGGGCCCGGTCGGCCTGGCGTTGCTGGAGACGGACGAGGCGACGCGGCGGCGCGTGATCGACACGATGCGCGCGGCGTTCGAGCGGTACGTGCACGGCGCCGAGGTGCGCTTCGATGCGGCGTGCTGGCTGGTGACGGCGCGCGCGCCGTCCGCATGACATGTAGCGTGGAAGCAGCGGATGAGGAACGGCATGGCCGCCCGTTCGCCCCGCACGCGACCGTGCCCGCGTGACGAAGCTGGGGCTGCGCGACCTGCGTGCGTCAGCGTTTGCGCGCGCGCAGCATCAACCACGCGCAGCCACCGGCGACCAGCGCCAGCCCGAGCAGAACGGCCTCGGCGCCGAGTGCGAAACCCGGCGGCATTTCGCCGCTGTTCGGCACCGGCGACAGGTTGCCGCCCATCGCGACCGCGCCGCCGGCAAGCAGTGCCGCGCAGACGATCCAGTAGACCTTGCCGAGCGGCGCCGCGGTGCGGATTCGCCACAGCGCGATGCCGGCGCCGCCGAGGTACAGCACGGCGAGCGTGCCGAGCGCGATGACGTCGACCGCGCGGCTTTGCAGCAGTCCGCTCATTCGGCCTCCGTCGCGTGCCCCGGCGCGCGGCTCAGCAGATGCGTGCGGGTGTCTGCCGCGAGCGATACGTAGCGTTCGTACTGGCGCAGCACGTCGGCGATCACTTCGTCGCCGCGCAGGTATTCGACGTCGTAGCCGAGCCGGCCATCCTCGAAGAACGTGACGATGCCATACACGTGCGCACGTGCCTCGTCCGGCGCGGCCGTCTCGCGCACCAGGAACGCGGCTGCGGATTTCGCGGTGACGCGCACGCCGTACACGAAATCGCGATGTTCGGCTGTCGGCACGGTCAACCGCACCGCATCGTCGCTGTCGTGCTGTACGTGCGCATCGACGCCGCTCGCGCGCAACTCGTCGGCGACCTTGCGCAGCGCCGGTTCGACCGTTTCCGCGATGAACTGGCGCGCTTCGGCCTCGGTCGTCTGCCGCAGGATGTGCGTCAGGCGATGGCGCCAGTGCTGACCGGTCCAGAAGCTCGTTGCAGGCGCAACGTCCTGCGAATAGTGCGCGCGATCGGCCGCGAGCCCGCGCCACAGCCCGTAGCAGAGCGCGAGCATGATGATGGCGACGGGCAGCGCGGCGATCAGCGTCATCGCCTGCAGCGCGCCCAGCCCGCCCGCGACGAGCAGCACCGCGGCCGTCACGCCGAGCAGTGCGGCCCAGAACAGCCGCTGCCAGACCGGCGAATGCGCGCTGCCGCGCGTCGCGATCTGATCGATCACGAACGCGCCCGAATCGGCGGACGTGACGAAGAACACCGCGATCAGCACGATCGCGACGATCGATAGCAGTTGCGGCAACGGCAGGAAATCGAAGAAGCGGAACAGCAGCGCATCGACGTTGGTCGCCGTCTGCGCGAGCGCGCCGGCCGCGGCGTGCGTATCGAGCCAGATCGCGCTGTTGCCGAACACGGTCATCCAGACGAGATTGAATGCGGTCGGCACGAGCAGCACGCCGATCACGAACTGGCGGATCGTGCGGCCGCGCGAGATGCGCGCGATGAACATGCCGACGAACGGCGACCACGACACCCACCACGCCCAGTAGAGGATCGTCCAGCCCCCGAACCAGCCTTCCTCGCGCGGCGGTGCGTACGCATAGGTGCGGAACGACAGGTCGACGAGGCTCGACAGGTACTGGCCGATGTTGTCGCCGAGCGCACGCAGCAGGAACGCGGTCGGGCCCGCGACGGCCACGAACGCGAGCAGCAGGAACGCGAGCAGCAGGTTCAGCTCGGACAGCCGGCGCACGCCCTTGTCGAGGCCGCTCGCGGCCGACAGCCCTGCGAGGATCACGACGAGCGCGACGAGCCCGATGCGAAACAGGTTGCTGCCGGTGTCCCATCCGGCGACCGTATGCAGGCCCGCGCTGATCTGCATCACGCCGTAGCCGAGCGTCGTCGCGATGCCGGCGACCGTGCCGACCAGCGCGAACGCATCGACGGTGTGGCCGATCCAGCCGTTGATGCGCTCGCGCAGCACCGGATACAGCCCCGAGCGCAGCGTCAGCGGCAGGTTGTAGCGAAAGCCGAAGTACGCGAGCACGAGCCCCATCAGCCCGTAGATTGCCCACGCATGGAAACCCCAGTGGAAGAAGGTCATCAGCATCGCCTCGCGCGCGGCGGCGGACGTGCCGGGGTCGACGGTCGGCGGCTTCAGGAAATGCTGCATCGGCTCGCCGACGCCGAAGTACATCAGGCCGATGCCCATGCCGGCCGCGAACAGCATCGCCGTCCACGACACGAAGCTGAATTCGGGTTCGGCATCGTCGGGGCCGAGCCGGATGTTGCCGAAATCGCTGGCGGCGATCAGCACGAGAAACACGAGGAAGCCGGTGACGGCGAGCACGTAGAACCAGTCGAACCGTGCGATGACCCATTGCTGGCCGGCGGAGAACAGCGCGCCGGCTTCGCTCGGGCGCAGTGCGCACACGACGAGCAGCGCGCCGATCACGACGAGCGCGGGCAGGACGACCTGCGGCTTGAATGTCGTGCGGGGCGAGGGACGGGAATCCGGCATGGCGGGTATCCAGTTGTGGGCGCAACGAGGCGCGACGCCGCCCGGCGCGTGGTGCGCGTCGGACCCTGATACGGCGTGCGTCGAGTGTACCGCGGTGTCAGGACTGCAGGAACAGGGCATGCAGAAGGGTAAACCTGACGAATTGTAAGGTATCGGGGTGAGCGAGAAAACCCGCGCGGTGCGTGCGGCGGGCCGGCGAGGCCGGGAAAAACGCCGCGGCGAACGCATATCGGACACCCGGACGGCGCGCACGGCATGCGCAGCGTCCAGGCGTCCAGGTAGAAGACAGCGCGCGGAAGGCGCCGTCGGGCGGGTTCAAAACGTGACCGCGATCCCGGCCATGCCGACGAACTGGCCGTGCGTCGTCGACGGCGTGAGCTGCTGCGAATCGCCGACGATCGGCGCCGCGTCGACGATGTGGCCGGCGCCTTGCGCGCCGAGCGTCCGCCCGCTCGAATGCGTGTACGCCTGCAGCGCATAGAGCGTCGTGCGTTTCGACAGGCTGTACGACTCCTTCAGCGAGTACTGCTGATAGCGGGCCGCGTTCGCGACGCCGTTCGCCTTCGATGCGAGCGTGTACGCGAATGCGCCGGCCACCGAGAACGTCGGCGTGAAGCGGTACGCGGCGAGTGCGCCGTAGGTATTGAACACGGCCGTATCGGTGAAGGCCGAACCGTTGCCGGGCAGGTACTTCACGTTCGAATAGTTGAGACCCATCGTCAGGTCGCCGAGCGTGTAGTTGCCGGCAGCCGCGACCTGCTCGACGGCCTTCGCGGTCAGGTAGCCCTGGTTCAGCACGGACACCGCGAAGCTGCCCGACGACGCGGTGGCCGGATTCAGGAAGCCCACGGAAGAGCCCGAGCTGTTGATCCGCAGATAGCCGGCCGCGATCCCGATCGGCCCGTTCGCGTAGCGCAGCGCGGCGCTGAACGTGTTGCCCTTGCCGGTCGCGCCGGCAATGCCGCCGAATGCGTACATCGCGCTCGCGGTCAGCCCGGCGAAGGTCGGCGACGTATAGGTAACCGAATTGTTCACGCGAATCGTCGTGTCGAGGCCGTCGATGTCGCCCGGATGCGCGCCGGTCGCACCGGTCAGCCAGCTGCTCGACGCGTACGGGCCGACGAACAGGAAGTAGGGCGTGTACTGGCGGCCGGCCGTCACCGTGCCGTAGCTCACGTTGCGCAGGCCGACGAAGGCCTGGCGATTGAACATCGTGCCGGCGGCGGCCTGCGCGCCCGTATTCAGGTTGAAGCCGGCCTGCAGGTCGAAGATCGCATGCGTGCCGCCGCCGAGATCCTCGTCGCCGCGCAACCCGAACTTCGACGCATACAGGTTGCCGTCGCGCAGGTAGATGTTCGAGTGCCCTAGCTGGTTGTTCACGTACGCGAGCGAATCGTCGACGACGCCGTACAGCGTGACACTGCTCTGCGCATGGGCGGCGGGCGCGCCGAGCGACGCGGTCGAAAAAATCAGGATTGCGTAACGGTTGACGGGTGCTTTCATTGTCGATCTCCGGGGTGCTTCATCTTTTCAAGGGGCGGGAGGTTGAATGCCTCCTCTGTGGCAGGCGGCGGGCCGCGCGAACGGCCCGCCTGATCGGGTTGGCTTCAGTGGTTCAGTGGTCGAACGCGACGACGAGGCGGCGCCACGCACCGTCCCCCGCATCCTGCTCGACACGCGCGCCGCGCACGGCGACCGGGCCTTGCAGCGACGCGGGCAGCAGGATCTCGACGCGCTCGGCCGGGCGCGCCGGGCGGCCGTCCCAGCGGACCGACACGCCGAGCTCGCCCGACGCCTCGCGGCCGGTCTCGATGCGCCACAGTCCGTATTCGCCGTCGCGCCACGCTTCCGTCTCGCCGTCGTCCTCGACGCATTCGCCGTACGCGACGCCGTCTTCGATGCGCGGTGCGACGACGAAGCCGCGCGTGTCGGCACGCGCACCGAAATGCTGGTCGGCGACGTTCAACGGCAGCACGCGACCTTCGCGCAGCAGCATCACCGGCGTGTCGAGCGGCGCGGGCAGCGTCACGCTCGCGCCGCCGTCGAACGACTGCGCGCTCGAACAGCATGTCCAGCGTGCGCCCGACGGCAGGTACACCGTGCGTTCGGTCCGGCCGGGATCGACGACCGGTGCGACCAGCAGCGCGTCGCCGAGCATCATGTCGTCGCACGCGTCGTAGCAGCGCGCATCGCCGGGGAAATCGGCGAGGGTCGGCCGCAGCACGGGCTCGTAGCGCGTCGTCGACAGCCACAGCAGGTGATAGAGGTACGGCAGCAGCCGGTAGCGCTGCTTGATCAGCGACGCGACCTGCGCGGTGATCTCCGGGTACATCCACGGTTCGTTGACGGTGCCGTCGTCGTTCCACGAATGAATGCTGAAGCGCGGCATGAAGATGCCGAACTGCACCCAGCGCAGCAGCAATTCGGGCGACGGCGCGGGGCCGGAGAAGCCGCCGATGTCGTGGCCGATGTTCGACACGCCCGACAGCGCGAGCCCAAGGCCCATCTTCAGGTTGTAGCGCAGCGTTTCCCACGACGTAGTGTTGTCGCCGGACCACGTCTGCACGTAACGCTGCATGCCGGCGCCGCCGGAGCGCGACACGAGGAACGGCCGCCGCGCCGGCGCATGCGCGCGCTGCGCGTCGCGCGACGCGCGCATCATCAGCATTGTCTGCAGCACCTTCGCTTCGCGCGCCGGAAACGGCTGGCCGAAGCCGTGCGCGATCGCGTCGGGCGACCAGATCTCGTATTCGTTGTTGTCGTTCCAGGTCGATTCGATCCCGTATTCCAGCAGCGCCGACGTGACCTGCTCCTGCCACCAGCGGTAGGCGTCCGGCTGCGTGAAGTCGATGTACGCGCCGACCTCGTCCCAGAACTGCACCCATGCGGGCTCGCCCGACGCGGAACGGATCAGCAGCCCGCGCTGCGCGGCGTCGTCGAAGGCGGGATGGTCGCGCAGCAGGCACGGCTTGATGTTCGCGCACAGGCGGATGCCGTGGTCGCGATAGTGCTGCACGAAGCCTTTCGCATCCGGAAACTTGTCGCGGTTCCAGTTGAACACGTAACGCTTCGCGCCGATCGACGTATAGCCCGACGACAGGTGGAACGAATCGCACAGGATGTCGTGCGCGTCGCACTGCTCGACGAACTGGTTCATCTGCTGCTGCGCGTCCGGCGCGTCGGTATAGCTCATCGTCGAACCCGAATAGCCGAGCCCCCATTTCGGCGTGCGCGCGGGGCGCCCGGTCAGCCACGTGAAGCGTCGCGCGGCCGCGAGCGGCGTCGCGGGCGACGCGATGAAGTAGTAGTCGAGATCGCCGTGCTCGGCGACGAAATAGCGATAGAGCCCGTGATAGTTGTCGAGCTCGCGGCCCATGTCGAACACGCAGTCGGACAGCGTGTCGTAGAACAGCCCGAAGCCCTGGCACGCATCGGGCGACCACGTGATGTAGAACGGGATGTGCTTGTACAGCGGGTCCGTGCTTTTCGCGCTGTAGCCCATCGCGTCGATGTTGCGCATCTCGAAGCGCGCGCCCGTGCGGTCGAGTTCGCCCGCGCGTTCGCCGAGGCCGAACACCTTGTCGCCGCGCTCGCGGGCGACGTAGTGATACGCGCGATCGTCCCACCAGCCGAAGTTGTATGCCTGCGTCGCGCGGTCGGCGAGCGCGACGCGCCATGCGCCGTTCGCGTCGCGCATCGACCACGTGCAATGGCCGCCTCGCCGGCGCACCGTAAGCCGGACCTGCGCGGTTTCGATCCGCACGCCGTCGTCGTCTTCGACGAAGTCGTAGTGGGGCAGCGCGAAGCCGCTCAGGTCGAGGCGGTCGCGCCCGTCGAGCGGCACGTCGTCGAGACCGGGTGCGATCGTCCACGTGCGCGGGGTGCGCGCCGTCGCGTCGGGCAGCACGCGCACGCGCACGATGTCGTCCTCGAGCACGAAGATTTCGACGGTGGCGCCCGTATCGGACGCGAGCAACACGCGGTTCGCGTGGTGGCTGGCGACGCGGAACACGGGCGGATGAAGGAGCGAAGTCATGAATGCGATTCCTGGTGAAAACGGAGGTCAGGCGTGCTGCGCGAGCAGGCGTTCCTGCTTCGACTGCCCGCGGATCAGCAGCGCGAGCAGCGTGACGCCGATGATGTCGAACAGCCCGAGGCACGCGAACAGCGGCGCATAGCCGATCTTGTCGGCGAGCGCGCCGACCAGCAGCGAGAAGCCGAGGCCGCCGATCCACGCGGCCATCCCGGCGAAGCCGCTCGCGGTGCCGACTTCCTCGGGGTCGAACACGTCGGCCGACAGCGTGTTGACGAGCGCGGAGATCATCTGGTGCGCGAAGCCGCCGACGCAGAACAGCGCAATCGCCGTGTACGGCGACGACACGAGCCCGATCGTCGCCGGCCCGAGCATCAGCACCGCGCCGAGCGCGACGCCGGCGACGCGCGACCACACGAGCGGCAGCTTGAAGCGATTCGCGAGGTACGGCGACAGGTAGCCGCCCGCGATGCCGCCCAGGTCGGCTGCGAGAAACGGCATCCACGCGAATACCGCGATCTGCGTGAGCGGCATGTGGCGCTCGGTCGCGAGGTACAGCGGAATCCAGAAGCTGAAGGTCTGCCACGCGGGTTCCGCGAAGAAGCGCGGCAGCGCGATCGCCCAGAAGCGCCGCGCGGTGACGACGTCGCGGATGCGGCGCTTCGACACGGGCGGCATCGTCGCCTGGCCGTCGCGGATCAGCGTGCGCTCCTGCGGCGTGAGGCGCGGATGGTCGGCCGGGGACCGGTACTGCGTGTACCAGAGCGCGGCCCACAGGAACCCGAGCGCGCCGGTGACCATGAACGCGGCCTGCCAGCCGAAGCGCATCGAGATGAACACGACGAGCGGCGGCGCGATCGCGGCGCCGAGCGACGTGCCCGCGTTGAAGTAGCCGACCGCGACGGATTTCTCGCGATCGGGAAACCATTCGGCGACGGCCTTCATCCCCGACGGAATCGCGGCGGCCTCGAACAGGCCCAGAAAGCCGCGCAGGATGCCGAGCGACAGCCAGCCCGATGCGAAGCCGTGTGCGACGCCGACCACCGACCACAGCATCGCGAACAGCGCGAAGCCGAGCCGCAGCCCGATCAGGTCGACGATGAAGCCGCACACCGGCTGCATGATCGTGTAGCCGATCTGGAATGCGCCGACGATGTACGAGTACTGCTGCGTCGAGATCGCGAACACCTGCTTGAGTTCGGGCGCGAGCACCGCGAGGGAATTCCGTGCGAGGTAGTTGAGGATCGTGCCGAGACACACGAGCACGATGATCCACCAGCGCAACGCCTTGACTGTCTTCACTGCTGTCTCCTGTCAGGGAGGGCGGCGCGCGGCGCCTGCCCGGTCCATGAGGGCCATCCGTCGGAATGGCTTGTTTCGTTTTGGTTCGTACGATGTCCGATCTTGATGCGCGCCGGTTTTTGCCGGTTCATATCGAAATCACGGTGTTCGAGCGAACATTTCGTCGTCACAGATCTGCAATGTTATCTGACGACTGATCATTTTCGAACATCCTATGTTCGAATGCGAATCCGGTCAACGTGAATCTGCATTCGAACGAACGTACTCGGGGTTTTCCCGATGACCGGATGGCGACCGTGAGCGGCGACGCAGGGCGATCGGCCGTCAAAGGCCCGTGGGGCGGGGCCGAACGATCGTCCGCACGGTCGACGGACGCCGGTTGAGGCGCAACACACCCTGATGGAAATTTATTTCTTTTCAGTCGGGAGATTGTGTAAATTCATTTTCATCGAACCTTGCAACAACCCTTCGCATGACGCCTCTCGTTCCGCCCGATGTCAGTCACGACGAACCCGCGATCGCCGAGCGGATCGCGTCGGCGATGCCGTTGATGACGCCGATTCACCGGCGCATGGGCGAGTTCGTGCTCGCGAACCCGTTTCGCGCGGCGACGATGCGGATCGACGAGCTCGCGCAGGCCGTGAATGCGTCGATCGCGACCGCGAACCGCTTCGCGAAGGCGCTCGGTTTCGACGGCTATCCGGCGATGCGTGCGGCGCTCGTGCGCGGCTTCGAGGCCACGCTCGGGCCGGTCGAGCGGCTGCGTTCCGCGCAGGAGCAGGAATCCGGCGTACGCGGCGCAGTCTGGATCGATGCGGTATTCGACCAGGCTGTCGCCAACATCGAGAACACGCGCGCGCAACTGGACGCGGCCGATGTCGAGGCGGCGGTCGAGGCGATCGTCGGCGCGCGGCGCGTGCTGATTCTCGGCGCCGGGTCGAGCGCGTTCCTCGCCGGGCTGATCGAGCATGGCCTGTCCGTCTGCCATGACAGCGTGCAGTCGCTCGCGCTGCTCGGCGGGCCTTCGCATGCGGCGCGACGCCTGTACACGGCCGATTCGCGCGATCTCGTGATCGCGCTCGCGTTTCCGCGCTACGTGAAGGACACGATCGAGCTGGCGCGTCGTGCGGCGGCGCGCGGCGCGCGCGTGCTCGGCATCTCCGACGGCCCGCAATCGCCGCTCGCGCCGATCGCGTCGCTGAACCTGTACGTGAAGGCCGAGCGGCGTTTCGCGGCCACGTCGGAAGCGGCCGTGCTCACGATGATCGAGGCGCTGATCGATGCGGTCGCGCTGCGCACGCACCGGTCCGCGAAATCCGCCGCCGAGATGACTGAATTCCTGCTGCCGTGGCTCGTGCAGCCGCAAGCGGCGCTGCCGGCCGCCAACCCTTCTTCCCCACGTCCGAAAAAATCATGACTTCACCCGCGATCGTCGCGATTCACGGCGGCGCAGGCACGATCCTGCGCGAAGCGATGGATACCGACACCGAACGTCGGTACCGCGCCGAACTCACCGCGATCCTGCAGGCCGCGCAGCAAGTGCTGGCCGACGGCGGCAGCGCGCTCGACGCCGTGACCGTCGCGGTGCGCATGCTCGAGGACTGTCCGCTGTTCAACGCCGGGCGCGGCGCCGTCTATACGGCCGAAGGCAAGCACGAACTCGACGCGGCGGTCATGGACGGCGCGACGCTCGGCGCCGGCGCGATCTGCTGCGCGACGCGCGTACGCAATCCGGTGCTCGCCGCGCGGCGCGTGATGGAGGCGAGCGAGCACGTGCTGTTCGCCGGCGCGGGCGCCGATGCGTTCGCAGCCGCGCAAGGGCTCGAACTCGCGGAACCCGGCTACTTCGACACCGAAGCGCGGCATGCGCAGTGGGTCAAGGCGCGCGCGGCGGCCGGGATGATGCTCGACCACGATGCGGCCAGCTTCGCGTTCGGCGGCGCCGCGCAACCCGCCGAGCCGCTCGATCCGGACCGCAAGCACGGCACGGTCGGCGCGGTCGCGTGCGACGTGCACGGCCATATCGCGGCGGCGACGTCGACGGGCGGCATCACGAACAAGCAGCCGGGGCGCGTCGGCGATTCGCCGATCATCGGCGCCGGCTGCTATGCGGACGACGCGACCTGCGCCGTCTCCGCGACGGGCACCGGCGAGATGTTCATCCGGCTCGCGACCGCGCATGACGTGGCCGCGCAGATCGCGTATCGCGGCGCGTCGCTCGCGGACGCCGCGCACGACGTCGTGATGAACAAGCTGCCGCGCCTCGCGGGCCGCGGCGGGATCATCGCGGTCGATGCGCACGGCAACGTCGCGATGCCGTTCAACACCGAAGGGATGTACCGCGGCTACGCGCGCGTCGGTGAAGCGCCGGTCGTCGGCATCTACCGCGACGATGCGGCCTGATTCCGGATCGCACGAGGAGAGATGCCATGACTTCGAGCCGTAACCCGTCGCCCCTGACGTTGCCCGAGCAGCGCGTGGTGGCCGTCGACGACCTGTCGGTCACGTTCCGCCGCGAAAACGCGACGTTCGACGCGGTGCGCAACGTGTCGTTTCACGTCGATCGCGGCGAGACGCTCGCGATCGTCGGCGAATCGGGCTCGGGCAAGTCGGTCACGTCGCTCGCGCTGATGCGGCTCGTCGAGCACGGCGGCGGCGAGATCACGAGCGGCCGGATCGCGTTCCGGCGCCGTGGCGGCGCGCTGGTCGATCTCGCGCGGGCGAGCGCCGCGACGATGCGCGGCATCCGCGGCGCGGACATCGCGATGATCTTCCAGGAGCCGATGACGTCGCTGAACCCGGTGTTTACGGTCGGCGACCAGATCAGCGAGGCGATCGCGCTGCACCAGTCGAAGAGCGCGGCCGAAGCCCGCGCGGAAGCGCTGCGGCTGCTCGATCTCGTGCGCATCCCGGAAGCGCGCCGCGTGTTCGCGCGCTATCCGCACCAGTTGTCGGGCGGGATGCGACAGCGCGTGATGATCGCGATGGCGTTGTCGTGCCGGCCCGCGCTGCTGATCGCCGACGAGCCGACGACCGCGCTCGACGTGACGATCCAGGCGCAGATCCTGCAACTGGTACGCGGGCTGCAGGACGAAATGAACATGGGCGTGATCTTCATCACGCACGACATGGGCGTGGTGGCCGAAGTGGCCGATCGCGTGCTCGTGATGTATCGCGGCGAGAAGGTCGAGGAGGGCGAGTCGGACCGCATCTTCGCGACGCCCGCGCATCGCTACACGCGCGCGCTGCTCGCGGCCGTGCCGCGGCTCGGCTCGATGCAGGGCACCGACGCACCGGAGAAATTCCCGCTGTTGAAGGTGGACGGCACGAACGCGACGGCCACGGCCGCGACGACGGCGTCCGCGGCGAACGACGCGCAGCCGCCCGTCGATCATGCCGCGCCGCCGATCCTGCGCGTGCGCGATCTCGTCACGCGGTTTCCGGTGAAGAGCGGCGTGTTCGGCCGCGTGTCGCAATACGTGCATGCGGTCGAGCGAGTGAGCTTCGAGCTGCGTGCGGGCGAGACGCTCGCGCTCGTCGGCGAATCGGGCTGCGGCAAGTCGACCACCGGCCGTTCGCTGCTGCGTCTCGTCGAATCGCAAAGCGGCTCGATCGAATTCGACGGCCGCGACATCAGCGCGCTGAAGGGCCCGGACCTCCAGGCGCTGCGTCGGAACATCCAGTTCATCTTCCAGGACCCGTTCGCGTCGCTGAACCCGCGCCTGACCGTCGGCTTCTCGATCATGGAGCCGCTGCTCGTGCACGGCGTCGCGAGCGGCAGCGAAGCGCAGGCGCGCGTCGACTGGCTGCTCGACAAGGTCGGCCTGCCGCCGGATGCCGCGCGCCGCTATCCGCACGAATTCTCGGGCGGCCAGCGCCAGCGGATCGCGATCGCGCGTGCGCTCGCGCTGAATCCGAAGGTCGTGATCGCCGACGAGTCGGTGTCGGCGCTCGACGTGTCGGTGCAGGCGCAGATCGTCAACCTGATGCTCGACCTGCAGCGCGAGCTCGGCGTCGCGTACCTGTTCATCTCGCACGACATGGCGGTCGTCGAGCGCGTCAGCCATCGCGTCGCGGTGATGTATCTGGGCCAGATCGTCGAGATCGGCCCGCGCCGCGCGGTGTTCGAGGCGCCGCAGCATCCGTACACGAAGAAGCTGATGAGCGCGGTGCCGGTGGCCGACCCCGCGCGCCGGCATGCGCCGCGCCAGCTCGCGGCGGACGAGATTCCGAGCCCGATCCGCGCGGTCGGCGACGAGCCGGTCGTCGCGCCGCTCGTCGCGGTCGGCCCCGATCATTACGTCGCGACGCATCGCGTGGGCGGCGCGTATTGAGGAGTGGCGTCGTGCGCCGCGATGACGGTGCGCGAACCAGCAGGCAGTCGAAACCGAAACGCCCGTGAGGCGTCACCGATTCACCGATAGGAGCCCAGCAAAATGAGCAAGCAGCATCCGTTTCCGATGTTTCGTCCGCGCGCATGCTTCGTCGCGCTCGCCGGCGCGTTCGCGCTGTCGGCCGCGCTGCCCGCGTTCGCGCAGCAGACCGCGGTGATGGCGGTGGATTCGACCTTCACGACGATGGACCCGTACGACGCGAACGACACGGTGTCGCAGGCGGTCGTCAAGTCGTTCTACCAGGGGCTGTTCGGCTTCGACAAGGACATGAAGCTCGTCAACGTGCTCGCGACCGGCTATGAAGCCAGCCCCGACGCGAAGACGTACACGATCAAGCTGCGCTCGGGCGTGAAGTTCCACGACGGCACCGATTTCAACGCGGCGGCCGTGAAGGCGAACTTCGACCGCGTGACCGATCCCGCGAACCATCTGAAGCGCTACAACATGTTCCGCGTGATCGAGAAGACCGAAGTGGTCGATCCGACCACCGTGAAGGTCACGCTGCACGAGCCGTTCTCGGCGTTCATCAACACGCTCGCGCACCCGTCGGCCGTGATGATTTCGCCGGCCGCGCTGAAGAAGTGGGGCCGCGACATCGCGCTGCATCCGGTCGGCACCGGGCCGTTCGAGTTCGTCGAATGGAAGCAGACCGACGACCTGAAGGTGAAGAAGTTCGCCGGCTACTGGAAGAAGGGCTATCCGAAGATCGACGCGATCGACTGGAAGCCGGTGGTCGACAACAACACGCGCGCGGCGCTGATGAAGACGGGCGAAGCCGATTTCGCGTTCCGCATTCCGTTCGAACAGGCGGCCGACCTGAAGAGCAACCCGAAGGTCGACGTGGTCGAGCGGCCGTCGATCGTGCAGCGCTACGTGTCGCTGAACATGCTGCAAAAGCCGTTCGACAACCCGAAGGTGCGCCAGGCGCTGAACTACGCGGTGAACAAGGAAGCGCTCGCGAAGGTCGCGTTCTCCGGCTTCGCGACGCCGTCGACCGGCGTGGTGCCGCAGGGCGTCGATTACGCGACGAAGCTCGGGCCCTGGCCGTACGACCCGGCGAAGGCGCGTGCGCTGCTGAAGGAAGCCGGCTATCCGAACGGTTTCGAGACGACGCTGTGGTCCGCGTATAACAACTCGACGTCACAGAAGGCGATCCAGTTCGTGCAGCAGCAGCTCGCGCAGGTCGGCGTGAAGGTGCAGGTGCAGGCGCTGGAGGCCGGCGAACGCGTCGCGAAGGTCGAGAGCGCGCCGGATCCGGCGAAGGCGCCGGTGCGGATGTACTACATCGGCTGGTCGTCGTCGACCGGCGAAGCGAACTGGGCGATCACGCCGCTGCTGGCCGGCGCATCGGCGCCGCCGAAGCTGGTCAACACCGCGTACTACAAGAACGACACGGTGGACGGCGACCTGACGAAGGCGCTGGAGACGGTCGACCGCGCGAAGAAGGCCGAGCTGTACGCCGATGCGCAGAAGCAGATCTGGGCCGATGCGCCGTGGATCTTCCTCGTGCAGGAGAAGATCGTGTATGCGCGCAGCAAGCGGCTGCAGGGCGCGTACGTGATGCCGGACGGCTCGTTCAACTTCGACGAGATCTCGCTGAAATGACGGCGGCTTGCCCGCCACGCAGTGCCGGCGGCGCGGGCCGCCGGTGCGCTGATTCGATCGGTGTCCCATGCTGAATTTCCTCGTCAAACGCCTGTTCGGCCTGCTGCCCACGCTCGCGATCGTCGCGGTGCTGGTGTTCCTGTTCGTGCATCTGCTGCCGGGCGACCCGGCGCGGCTCGCGGCCGGTCCCGAAGCCGACGAGGCGACCGTCGCGCTCGTGCGCGCCGATCTCGGGCTCGACCGGCCGCTGCCCGCACAGTTCGCGCGTTTCTTCGCGAAGATCGCGCACGGCGATTTCGGGATGTCGACGCGCAGCAAGCGGCCGGTATCGACCGAGATCGGCGAGCGCTTCATGCCGACGCTGCTGTTGACGCTCGTCAGCATGGGTTGGGCGACGGCGTTCGGGATGGCGATCGGCATTGCGTCGGCGGTCTGGCGCAATCGCTGGCCTGATCGGCTCGGCATGACGCTCGCGGTGTCGGGCATCTCGTTTCCTGCGTTCGCGCTCGGCATGCTGCTGATGGAGATCTTCTCGGTGAAGCTCGGCTGGCTGCCGGTCGTGCCGGACGGCACGTGGAAGAGCTACGTGCTGCCGTCGCTGACGCTCGGCGCCGCGGTCGCGGCGGTGATGGCGCGCTTCACGCGCGCGTCGTTCGTCGAAGTGCTGAACGAGGATTTCGTGCGCACCGCGCGCGCGAAGGGCGTGCATGAACCGATGGTCGTGCTCAAGCACTGCCTGCGCAACGCGATGATCCCGGTCGTCACGATGATGGGGCTGCAGTTCGGCTTCCTGCTCGGCGGCTCGATCGTCGTCGAGGCCGTGTTCAACTGGCCGGGGCTCGGGCGCCTGCTGGTCGACGCGGTGACGATGCGCGACTACCCGGTGATCCAGGCGATCGTGCTGCTGTTCTCGCTGGAATTCATCCTGATCAACCTGACCGTCGACGTGCTGTACGCGGTCATCAACCCGACCATCCGGTTCAAGTGAGGCCCGCATGAACGCGACTGTCCAGCCCGCGGCGCCGGCCGCAACGACCGCGATCCGTACGCCGTGGCGCGAATTCTGGCGCAAGTTCCGCAAGCAGACCATTGCGCTCATTGCGGGCGGCTTCGTGCTGGCGCTCGTCGTGCTCGCGTTCGTCGGCCCGCACATCGTGCCGTTCGATCCGGAAAACTATTTCGACTACGACGCGCTGAACGCGGGGCCGTCGGCCGTGCACTGGTTCGGCGTCGATTCGCTCGGCCGCGACATCTTCAGCCGGATCGTCGCGGGCACGCGCATCTCACTCGCGGCCGGCTTCTTCTCGGTGGCGCTCGGCGCGGTGATCGGCACGTTCTTCGGGCTGCTCGCCGGCTATTACGAAGGCTGGTGGGACCGCATCACGATGCGCGTCGCCGACGTGCTGTTCGCGTTCCCGGGCATCCTGCTCGCGATCGGCGTGGTCGCGATCCTCGGCAACGGGATGGTCAACGTGATCTGCGCGGTCGCGATCTTCAGCATCCCGGCGTTCGCGCGGCTCGTGCGCGGCAACACGCTGATGCTCAAGCACATGACCTACGTCGAGGCCGCGCGCAGCATCGGCGCGTCCGACTGGACGATCATCATGCGGCACATCCTGCCGGGCACCGTGTCGTCGGTCGTCGTCTACTTCACGATGCGGATCGGCACGTCGATCATCACCGCCGCGAGCCTGTCGTTCCTCGGGCTCGGCGCGCAGCCGCCGACGCCGGAGTGGGGCGCGATGCTCAACGAGGCGCGCGCGGACATGGTGACGGCGCCGCACATCGCGGTGTTCCCGAGCCTCGCGATCTTCCTGACCGTGCTCGCGTTCAACCTGCTCGGCGACGGGCTGCGCGACGCGCTCGACCCGAAGCTGGAGCGCCGTTGATGCAGGCTGCGCCGATGTGGGCCGCGACGCTGCCGGCCGGGCCGCGCGGCACGATCGCCGACGTGCCGGGCGTGATGGTCGGTCATTGCACGCTCGACACCGGCAGCGTGCAGACGGGCGTGACCGTCGTGAAGCCGCATCCGGGCGACGTGTACCGCAGCAAGGTGCCGGCGGGGGCGGCCGTGATCAACGGTTTCGGCAAGAGCGTCGGGCTCGTGCAGGTCGACGAACTCGGCACGCTCGATACGCCGATCGCGCTGACCAATACGTTCGGCGTCGGCGCGGTCGCAGAGGCGCAGATCCGCGCGGCGATCGCCGCGAATCCGCGGATCGGCCGCGACTGGCCGACCGTCAATCCGCTCGTGTTCGAGTGCAACGACGGTTACCTGAACGACATCCAGGCGTTCGCGGTCACCGCCGCGCATTACGACGACGCGTGCCGCGCGGCGTCGCGCGACGTCGCACGCGGGGCGGTGGGCGCCGGGCGCGGGATGTCGTGCTTCGACCTGAAAGGCGGGATCGGTTCCGCGTCGCGCGTCGCCGTCGCGGCCGGCCGCCCCTATACGGTCGGCGCGCTCGTGCTCGCGAATTTCGGCCGGCTGCCGATGCTGACGCTCGGCGGCGTACCGCTCGGCCGCGTCGTCGCGCAACGGCGCGCGGCCGACGCCGCGCACGCGGCGCCGCCCGAGCAGGGCTCGATCATCCTGTTGCTGGCGACCGACGCGCCGCTCGACGCGCGGCAGTTGTCGCGGCTCGCGCGCCGCGCGGCGGCGGGGCTGGCCCGCACCGGTTCCGTGTACGGGCATGGCAGCGGCGACATCGCGCTCGCGTTCTCGACCGCCTACACGATCGCGCCTGACGCATCGACGATCGCGCTGCCGGCCCTCGTGGCCGATGCGGCGCTCGATCCGCTGTTCATGGCCGCGGCCGAAAGCGTCGAGCACGCGATCGCCGACGCGTTGCTGCAAGCGGTAACGGTCGCCGGGCGCGACGGCCACGTGCGGCCATCGCTGCGCGACGCGGTGCCCGATCTCGACCGGTGGTTCAACGAATACAACGAAGGACGTTCGACCCTGTCATGAAGATCCTGATCTCGACCGACATCGAGGGCGTCGCCGGCGTATTCGCGACCGAGCAGACGCGCGCCGGCAATCCGGAATACGAGCGCGCGCGCCGCTGGATGACCGCCGAGGCGAACGCGGCGATCGAAGGCGCGTTCGCGGGCGGCGCGCAGGCCGTCTGGGTCAACGATTCGCATGGCGGCTTCCGCAACCTGCTGCCCGACGGGCTCGATGCGCGGGCGCGCGTCGTGCTCGGCAAGCCGCGTACGCTCGGGATGATGACGGGCGTCGAACAGAAGCCCGATCTCGTGTTCATGATCGGCTATCACGCGAAATCGCAGACGCGCGGCGTGCTCGCGCACACGATCAACAGCTTTGCGTTCACGCAGGTGTGGCTGAACGGCGTCGAGCTCGGCGAAGCCGGGCTGTACGGCGCGCTGGCGCGCGAATACGGCGCGCATGTCGCGCTCGCGACCGGCGACGACGTATTCGCCGAGGAAACGCAGCCGCTGTTTCCGGACGCGCGTTTCGAGACGGTCAAGACGGCCGGCGGCGCATCGAGCGGCGAGACGCTGACGCCGTCGGCGTCGTGCGCGCGGATCGCGACCGCCGCGCGGGAAACGGTCGCGCATGCGCTGTCGTCCGGCGTGCGCGCAGGCGCGCATCGGCCCGCGCCGGCCGCTTGCACGCTGCGCGTGCAGACGGTCGCGCTCGCCGACCTGTTCTGCGTGCTGCCGTCGCTCGAGCGCGTCGATGCGGTGACGCTGCGCTTCGACGGGCCGTCGGTCGAGCACGTGGTGCGCACGCTGAACAGCCTGTCGGCGATGTCGTTCATGCTCCGGTGATGCGTGCCGCGACGCCGCCGCCGGTGCGCGGCCGGTCAGCCGGTCGCGACGGTGCCAACCGTCGCGGCGAGCAGGAATGCTTCCATTGCCGCAACCGGCGAGAACGGCGTCTCGTTCATCGGATGGGTGTTGGCCGCGAGGTCGCGCAACGGTGGAGCGAGTCGTGGATCGTTCGAAGGCGACCGCCTTCGATATCGGGTCATTGATGATGGAATTCGGGCCGTGAGAAATACGCAGCTAGATCCCTACGAACACATTCCCCGGAGCGTGGTCGTGACCGCCAACGACTATGCGGGGGGCACGACGTTTCCGGATCACGCGCACGTGCGCGGACAATTCGCGTTCGCGTCGCGCGGCACGATCAGCGTGTCGACGCCGCACGGCCGCTGGCTGGTGCCGCCGCAGCGCGCGTGCTGGGTGCCGGCCGGCGTGCGGCACGAAATGACGATGACCGGGCCGGTCACGATGCTCAACGCGTTCGTGGCCGCGGACGCCGCGCAGGCGGCCGGGCTGCCCGCGCAGTGCGGCGTGTATGGCGTGTCGCCGCTGCTGCGGCAACTGCTCGACGATGCGGTCGACCTGCCGGCGATGTACGACGTCGACGGCCGCGCGGGCAAGCTGATGGATCTGCTGGTCGCCGAAATCGCGACGATGCCGCGCCTGTCGCTGCATGCGCCGCTGCCGGCCGACGCGCGGCTGGCGAAGGTGTGCCGACACCTGTTCGCGGCGCCGTCGATCGCGGCCGATCTCGACCGGGTCGCGGCCGACGCGGGCGTGAGCCGGCGCACGTTCACGCGGCAGTTCCGCGCGCAGACGGGCGTGAGTTTTGCCGCGTGGCGCCAGCAGGTGTGCATGCTCGCGGCGATTGCCCGCCTGACCGACGGGCAGCCGGTGACGCGCGTCGCGCTCGATCTCGGCTATGCGAGCGCGAGTGCGTTCACGTCGGCGTTTCGCCGCATTCTGGGCGACACGCCGAGCCGGTATCTGGAGAGTCGCCGCTAGGCGGTGCCTGCCGCCAAAAAATACGCGTCCGCCAACTTCGGCCAGACGCGTTCAAAGGCACTCTGTCTGAAAAAATGCGCGACCGGCCTGTTGGGCAGCGTCGCGCATCGTCCATATCATTGTTGCTTCGTCCGATTCAATCCTGCCGGCTCGTTGCGGATAACGAAGCATACGCTGCATAACGCGCAAACGATATCGTGTCGATCCCATGATTCATGTGCTGTCGCAGCATGCGTTCCGATTGCGCATTCGATATCGGAGCGGAAAGCCGATGAGGACGGGCATCCGCGGCTCCGCCGGTCACGATGCGCCGCACCATCGAATGCGGGCGACGGAGTCCCCCCAAACGCCGCGTGGCGCGATGCCCATCGGAATCGCGCCACGCGGCGGTGCGGTTGCAGGCGAAGCCGACGTGCGCCGGCGCACGCGTCAAACGTCGAAGAACACGGTTTCGTCCGGCCCCTGCATGCGGATGTCGAAGCGATAGACGACCGGCCGGCCCGGCTGCGCGTCGCGTTTCGCGACGAGCGTCGCGCGGCGCTCGGCGGGCACCGCATTCAGCACGGGGTCGGTCGCGTTCGCGGCGGCCTCGTCGTCGAAGTACACACGCGTGAACGCATGGGTGAGGATCCCGCGCATCATCACGGTCACGTTGATGTGCGGCGCGTCGTCGGCGGCGACGCGGCCCGGCTTCACCGTCTCGACGACGAAGCGCTGCTGCGGATCGGTGCCCGTGCCGACGCGCGCGAAACCCGTGAAGCCGGATTTCGCGATGTCGTCGCGCGACGCGGGATAGCGGCCCGCGCCGTCCACCTGCGTGAATTCCAGCACCGCGTCGCCGACGACGTTGCCGTCGCCGTCGAACACCTGCCCGACCAGCAGCACATGCTCGCCTTCGGCGTGCGCGGCGGCAATCGTCGGCGTGAACAGGCTTTTCAGGTCGTAGTCGTATTGCTGCGGGCACAGGCCGTACGCGAAGTACGGGCCGACCGTCTGCGAAGGGGTTTGCTTCAGCGTCGTCATGGTTCAGCGCTCCATCGGGGTGGCGTCGCGGCCGCGCAGCACGATGTCGAATTCGTAGCCGAGCGCATAGCCTTCTTCGGTGATGTCCATCGAGAAGCGCGAGATCAGGCGATCGCGCGCGGCCTCGGGCGTGCCCTGGAAGATCGGGTCGTACGCGAGCAGCGGATCGCCGGGGAAGTACATCTGCGTGACGAGACGCGAGCCGAAGTAATCGCCGAACAGCGAGAAGTGGATGTGATTCGGACGCCACGCGTTCGGATGGTTGCCCCACGGATACGCGCCGGGCTTGATCGTCAGGAAGCGGTAGCGGCCTTCGTCGTCGGTCAGGCAGCGGCCGGCACCGAGGAAGTTCGGGTCGAGCGGTGCGTCGTGCTGGTCGACCTTGTGCACGTAGCGGCCGGCCGCGTTGGCCTGCCACACCTCGACGAGCGTGTTGCGCACGGGCTTGCCGCCTTCGTCGAGCACGCGGCCGGTGACGACCATCCGCTCGCCGAGCGGCTCGCCGTTCTTCACGGCGTTCTTCGTCAGGTCATGGTCGAGCGCGCCGAGATCTTCCGCGCCGTAGACGGGCGCGTACTGGTCGCGCAGCTTCTCCTTCAGCGGGATCAGCGGGCGGGTCGGGCCGCGCTTGACGGACGAACGGTACTCGGGGTGAACATAGGCCGGATGCGACGGCCAGTCGCGCGGCGTGAGGATCGTGGGGGAATCCATCGGGCGTCTCCTGTCAGTTTTTCGCGAAGTGGATGGCACGACTTTAGCCAATCCGGAAAGTTATGCAAAATGACCTTTTTTCGCGAATCGCATAACCGTTCGTTATGTTCGTCCTGACAATGAAAATTCCGCCGGACAGGCAACCTGTCCGGCGGAAAAAGCGATCGGGCTTCGCGTCGTCGGTGACGACCCCGTGCACGGCCCTCCAGCCAGCCCGTCGCTGTTTTTTGTCTTTCGTTCTCGTTGTTATCCGGTCTCCCCGAGCGTGCCCGTCGTCATGGATGGCGGGGATCGAAGACGATCCCGTCGAATTCGAGCACCAGCGTGCCGCTGCGCAGCAGGGCCGCCGGTGTCGACGCGTGGCCGGCGCCGAGCACGTCGGTCACGTACTGCGCGCAGAAGCTGCGCCGCGCCCGCAGGTTCAAGCGACTGCCGAGCAGCGCATCGATTCGCTGTTCGGCCAGCGCATGGACGTGACGCTGCGCGTCGGCCGACGCTGCCGCGACGCGGCGCGCCAGTGCGATGCGTCCGCCGTCGGTACGGGCGACGAAGCGCGACAGCGGCGTGAGCTTCGTCCACGCAAACGCGGTGGACTCGGCGATCAGCGGTTCGTCGCCCGACGTATCGACGACGATGCCGAAGCGATTGGCCCAGGTGTCGACCGCGCCAGCCGCGGCATCCGATGCACCGGCCGGTACGCGGATGAACACCAGATCGCCGACATGTGCGCCGGCGGCCAGCGTGCGCACGGTCGCGAGCGGCATCGTGCGATCGGTGTCGCGTGCATCGCGCGGGGCGGCGTGGTGCGGTTCGCAGAGGGCAGTGTCGATTCGGGTCGTCATTTCGGCTCCGTCGTTGCGTGACAGGACGGAGCGGATTATGCAGACAAGTAACCAAAAGTGCTGATGTGGATGCGCAAGTAGCCTAATATCCGACCTCGAGCATCATTTTTCGATACCGCCATGACCGAGACCGCCCAACTCATCGAAACGCTGAAGCGCCAGCTGAAGGCGCAGGGAATGACTTACCGGGACGTCGCGCGTGCGCTGGACGTGTCCGAGACGAGCGTGAAGCGGCTGTTCGCGAGCGGCCGCTTCACGCTGGAGCGTGTCGCGGAGATCGCCCAGCTGCTCGGCTATACGCTCGCCGAGCTCGTGCAGGAAGCGTCGGCGTCCGCGCCGCGCTTGCGCGTGCTGACCGAGCAGCAGGAGGCGTTGCTGGTGTCGGACGAGAAACTGCTGCTGGTCGCCGTCTGCGCGATCAACTACTGGACCGTGCAGGACATCGTGTCGGCCTATCGGCTCACGCAGGCCGAGTGCGTGAAATATCTGCTGATGCTCGACCGGATGAACGTGATCGCGCTGCTGCCCGGCGACCGGATTCGCGTGCGCGTCGCGCGCGATTTCGACTGGCTGCCGGGCGGGCCGATTCGCCGCTACTTCCATGCGCACGTGCTCGACGACTTTCTCGGCAGCCGCTTCGACGGCCCGGGCGAGACGATGACGTTCCTGCAGGGGATGCTGACCGATGCGGCCGCCGCGGAGCTCGAACAGGAACTGCGGCGGCTCGCCAGCAAGGCGGCGGCGCTGCATGCGGAGTCGTCGTCCGCGCCGCTGGGGCAGAAGCACGGTACGGCCCTGCTGATCGCGAAACGGATCTGGGAGCCGACGGGATTCCACGCGCTGCGGCGCCATGCGTGATGCCGCGCCGAATGCTTGGGCCTTTCCGGAAAGTTATGCAAAATGGCGATTCATCATCATTCGCATAACGACTCGTTATGAATAACCGTATCGCCGACGGTCGCGTCAAATTCCGGCACCTGCAGTGTTTTCTCGCGGTCGCGCAGCTGGGCGGCGTGCAGAAGGCGGCCGAAAGCCTGTCGATCACGCAACCGGCCGTGTCGAAGACGATCGCCGAACTGGAGGCGATCCTCGGCGTGAAGCTGTTCGAGCGCGGCCGGCACGGCGCGCAGCCGACCCGCGAAGCGCAGCTGTTCATGCCGCACGCGAACGCGTGCGTGCTGGCGCTGCGGCAGGGCGTCGGGCTGCTGGCGCGCGAGGGCGGGGCCGCCGCCGCGACGCTGGAAATCGGCATGCTGCCGACCGTCGCGGCCTCGCTCGCGCCGGCCTTGATGAAGGCACTGACCGCACGCTGGCCGCGCATCGTCGTACGGATCGCGACGGCCGCGAACGCCGAGTTGCTCGAGCGTCTGAAATCCGGCGCGATCGAGTGCGCGATCGGTCGGCTGTCGGAGCCCGAGCGGATGATCGGGCTCGCGTTCGAGCAGTTGTACAACGAGCCGCTCGTCGCGGTCGTGCGCGCCGGGCACCCGCTGCTCGCGAGCGCGGCGCCGGCCGCCGAGCTGGCGCGCTATCCGGTCGTGCTGCCGCCGTTCGGCACGCTGATCCGCCAGTCGGCCGAGCAACTGCTCGGCGCATGCGGCGCGCCGCCGCTGGATTCGTTCATCGAGGTGCTGTCGGTATCGGTCGCGCGCGCCTTGGCGCTCGAGAATGACGCGGTCTGGTTCGTGCCGCTCTATGCGGCCGAATACGATCTGTCGGCCGGCGCGCTGGCGCGCCTGCCGCTGCCGTCGGCGGGCACCGACGAGCCGGTCGGGCTCGTGCTGCGTACCGATGCGCAACCGTCGCCGGTCGCGCGGACGCTGATCGACGCGGTGCGCGACATCGCGCGATCGCGGTTCGGCGATGCGCACCCGCACCGGGCGCCGCGTGCGGCGCGCAAGCCCGGTCGCGGCAAGCGTTGATTCATCGGGCCGGGCGACGCGCCGGGCCCGATCTCCTTTCTTGCTGCAGGGATCCGCCATTCGGCCAGTAGCCGTCATAGGGGTGCTTGGCATATCGTACCGTTTTTGATACGATTGGCGGCAAGACGATGACGAGACAGCAGATTCAGGCCACGCTCGGCGTGCGGTTCTTTCGCTCGGCCCGCGGCAACGAGCCGGTGCGCGAATGGCTCAACGCGCTCGGGCAAGTGGATCGAAGGGCGATCGGCGAAGAGATCAAGACCGTTCAACTCGGCTGGCCGCTCGGCATGCCGCTGGTCCGCAAGATGGCGAAGGATCTGTGGGAGATCCGCGTGGCGGTGCCGGGGCGCAGCGCACGCGTGCTGTTCACGGTCGTCGGCGACACGATGGTGCTGTTGCACGGCTTCTTCAAGCAGTCGCAGGCCACACCGTCGGACGATCTCGACGTCACCGTCGCGCGCCTGAAAACGCTGATGCGCGCCATCTGAATTCCCCGGTTGCGCCGGAATACACCGTCTCCGACGGTCGGGCAGCCGGCAACGCCATGCACTGGAGTACGACATGACGACCACGAACAATCCGCATATCGGCAGCGATTTCGATGCCTTTCTCGAAGCGGACGGCAATCTCGAAGCGGCCACCGCCACCGCGATCAAGCGCGTGATCGCGTGGCAGATCGGGCAGGAAATGAAGGCGCAGCACATCACGAAAACCGCGATGGCCGCGCGGATGAAAACCAGCCGCGCCGCACTCAACCGTCTGCTCGACGAAACCGACACGAGCCTCACGCTGGCGACGCTCGCGAGCGCGGCCGCCGCGCTCGGCAAACGGCTCAGCTTCGAGCTGGTGCCGGCCTGACCGGCGCGAACGAACGGCGCACGGGCGGCTCGACGTGATGGTTCGCGCGCCGGGCGGGGCGAGCGGGCCGGCGTCGGCCCGCGGGCGCATGCCGGGTCATTTGCGCGGGCCGGCGACCTGCAGATAAAGCAGTGCGCCGCCCGCGAGCAGTAGCGGGAACAGGAAATACCAGCCGGTCGTCATGAACAGTCCGGCCACCGCAATCAGCGAAATCCACGCGCAGCGATACGCGATGCCGCCACGCGGCAACAGTTTCAGCGCGGCCGCCGCGCCGAGCCCATACACCATCACGAAACATCCGGACGTCACAAGCACGAGCGGCTTCGGCCCGACGTCCGACAGCGCCGTGGCGGCCAGTGCGACGGCCGCGAGCACGGCGATCACGCCGAGGCTGCGGCGCGGCACGCCGCCCACCTGGCTGCCTTGCGCGAGCCACGCAGGCAACGCGCCGTCGCGTCCGAGCGCCGCGCCGAGCTTGGCCGCGCCCGCGAAATACGCGTTCATCGTGCCGAGCGTGAGCAGCAGCGCGGCGGCCGCCGCCAGCACTTGCGCATGGCCGCCGATGCCGCCCGCGATCAGTTCGGCGAGCGGCGCGCCCGATGCGCCTGCGGAAGGCCCGAGCACCGTCACGCTCGCGGCGGCGACCGACAGATACAGGAACCCGACGACCACGACCGCGATGCCGGCCGAACGCGGCATGTCGTGCGCGGGCCGGCGGAATTCGGCGGCGAGATGGGTGATCGCTTCCCAGCCGGCGAAGCTCCACACGAGCAGCGCGGCGGCCTGGCCGACGGCGAGCCAGCCATGCGGGGCGAATGGATGCAGGTTCGCGGTGCGCGCATGCGGCGCGGACGCAAGCACCGCGGCGAGCAGCAGCGTGACGAGCAGCGCCGACAACACCAGTTGCATGCGGCCCGACACGGTGACGCCGAATGCATTTGCGGCCGACACGGTCGCGATCAGCGCGGCGGCGGTGACGATGACCGTCGTGTGTCCGCCGCCCGTAACGGCCGCGACGTATGCACCGCCGAACATCGCGGCCGCCGGTGCGCCGGCAGGCACCGCGAAATAGAAGCACCAGCCGACGATGGCGGCAGCCTTCGGGCCGAATGCACGCCGCGCGTAGGTCGACACACCGCCCGCATCGGGATAGCGGGCGCCGAGTGCGGCGAAGGTGGCCGCGAGCGGCCCGGACAGCACGACGAGCGCCGCCCATGCGAGCAGCGAGGCCGGCCCCGCGACTTCGGCGGCGAGCGCGGGCAGCGCGATCACGCCGGTGCCGAGCACCGCGCCGATATAAAGCGCGGCGCCCTGGAAAATGGTCAGCGAACCCGCGTGATGAGCAGCGGGCGAATCGGCATGCGAAGGCATGAGCGGCAGTCTCCGGGAGTCTTGTTTTGTGTGGACGACGCGCGAAAGCCCGCGCGGTCGATCACCGATGCTACCCGAACGATGGCGCTCGCGCGGCCCGGCGATGAGTAGTCTCGTGCCGCGACCGTGTCAGCCGATGTCAGCAGGAACGCGCGAGCCGCAGGCGCGCGTCCTCGCGCGCGGCAGGCGACAGGTCGGGCGCGTAATGGAACGTGCCCGATACCAGCGAGGCGACGGGCACGCCGTCGCGGAACAGCACGCGATTGCCGGCCAGCGCCGGCACCTTGTCGCCGGGCAACAGCGTGCCGGCGAGATTCAGCGGATCGGCGCCCGTCACGCATAGGTATTGTCCGTCGCCCGGTTGCCGTCGGAGTTCGCGCAGGATCGGGATGGCCTCGGGCAGCGCGAACTGCTCGCCCGCGAGCCCGGCGACGAAGCGACCGCCGCGAATCTCGCCGCGTGCTTCGAGGCGCTGCAGCACGCGCACGAGTTCGCGCCAGCTGGGCAGCCAGTCGGCTTCGCGTTCGAGCAGCCGCCAGAACACGACGCCGTAGCGGCGCAGCAGCGTCCACACGATATGTTCGAGCGCGTCGGGATCGGTCGTGGCGAGGTTGCGTTTCGGTGCAGGCGTGTCGTCATCCGGCGGTGCCTGACGCTGTACGAGCGCCCAGCGGCCGGCGTCGTCCATCCCGCCGATCAGCGCGCCGCCGCGGCGCGTGCGTGGCGCATACGTCGCGCTGCGCTTGACGGCCGGCTTCAGCAGCGCGCGCAGGCCCGCGTAGCTGTCCGCATTCACGAGGCCGGCCGACACGAGTTCGCCGAGCGCCTGTTCGAGTTCGACGGGCAGCATGTGCAGGTCGTCAAGCAGCGCATCGAAGAACATCGCGCCGTGCGCGGCGAGTGCGTCGCGCACTTGCGTGGCGCGCGCGGACAGCGCCGGTTGCGCATCGGGGTCCCGCAGCGCCTGCCACGCGGAAAGATGACGGCGTGGCAGCAGCACGATTGGCGTCGTCTTCACGGGCGTGCCGGCCGCGCGCGCCGGCGCGCCGATGCGGGTCCACACGAGCTTGCCCGAGCGGCACAACTCGTCGAGGCCGCCCGCCGTGTAGTCGGTGAGCCGCGCGGGCAGCAGCGCGTCTTCCCACGCGCTTGCCGCGGCCTCGTAGCCTTCGAGCTGTTCGACAACGGCTGCCAGCGCGTCGCGGCCGGTGCCGCGCGTGTCGGGCGTCAGGTGCTGCCAGTGGAACAGGAAGCGCATGAAATCGGCGCGTTCGACCGGCTCGATCTCACGACGCAGCCGCTTCACCGTATAGCGATGAATGCGCGCGAGCAGATGGCGTTCGCACCATTCGTCGATCGTCGCGCCCGGCGTGAAGCGGCCGCGCATCACGTAGCCTTCGCGCTCCAGCGCCGCGAGCGCCGTCGCCACCGACGCGGGCGGCAGCCCGAGCGGCGCGGCGATCGCATCGAGCGTCAACGGCCCGAAGCCGGTGAGCCGCGCGCGGATCACGTCGACGAGCGCCGCATCGGCTTCCCACGGCTGCACGCATGCGGCCGGCACCTTGAGCGCTGGTGTCGCACGGGCGTCCGCATGCAGCGCGCGCAGGCAGACGAGCCGCTCGACCGGCACCCACAGCGCGGCGCCGCACGGCGTGGCGAGTTTCGTCGCGCGGCGGCGTTCCGCGAGTTCCGCCAATCGCTCGGGCCAGCCTGCGTGCGCGTGCGCCTCGCTGTCGGCGACGCACGCGAGCGTGAGCAGCGCATCATGCATTTCGTCGGCGTCGCGCACGAGCGGCCACGCTTCGTCACGCACCGCGTCGATTGCGTCGGCGTCGAGCGCACCGAGATCGTCGGCCGATTCGGGATCGCTCCAGCGGCGCGACTGCACGGCCTGCGTGCGGCGTTCCTCGAGCGGCGCATCGTCGAGGAATGCGTAGGGCTTCGCGTTCAGGATCTCGGCCGCGAGCGGCGACGGCGCGGGCAAGTCGCGCGCGACGAGCTCGATCGCGCCGCTTTCGATCCGGCGCAGCAGCGCGAGCCAGCCGTCGGTGTCCATCGCGTCGTGCAGGCAGTCGTCGAGCGTCTGGTCGACGAGCGGATGATGCGGAATCTCGCGTTCGCCGACGATGTTCTCGAGGCACGCGACCTGATCGGGGAACACCGTCGCGAGCAGATCGTCGCTCTTCATCCGCTGCAGTTGCGGCGCGGTGCGCCGGCCGCCGGTGAAACGCGGCAGCGCGAGCGCGGTGGTCGCGTTCCAGCGCCAGCGCACGCCGAACATCGGCGCGTCGAGCAGCGCCTGGGTCAGCACGTGCTCGGCGCTGGCCGAACGCAGGTAGCGCCACACTTCGTCGAGCGCGAAGCTGTGCGCGAGCGACAGCGACAGGATGATCGCGTCGTCGGTCGCGGCGGCCTGCAGTTCGAAGTTGAAGTTGCGGCAGAAGCGCTTGCGCAGCGCGAGCCCCCAGGCGCGGTTGATCCGGCTGCCGAACGGCGAATGGATCACGAGCTGCGTGCCGCCCGATTCGTCGAAGAAACGCTCCATCACGAGCGTGTCCTGCGTCGGCAACGCGCCGAGCGCGGCGCGGGTGCGCGCGAGGTAGTCGGCGATCTGGCGCGCGGCGTCGGGCGACAGGTGCAGATCGTCGACGAGCCAGCGCAACGCGGGGGCGAGGCGGCTTTCGGTGGGGGCGAGCGCGGTGCCGCCGGGCGCGTTGTCGGGCGAGGCGGGCTGCGCGTCAGTCTCGGCGGCCGCTTTTCGGCGTTTGCCGCGGGTAGTCGTCTTGCCTGCCTCGGTGACGTTCGCGTGCTTCGCCGCGTCGGTCCGCGCCTGCCGGTCGCCATCGGCGAACAGTCCGTCGAGCCGCGCGCGCAGCCGGCCGACCGCCGCCGACAGCTCGTCGCTGCGCCCGAGCCCCTCGCCGAGCCAGAACGGAATGCTCGGCGATTGACCCTGCGCATCCTCGACACGCACGCGGCCCGTCTCCACACGAATGATCCGGTACGACTGGTTGCCCAACTGGAACACGTCGCCGGCCAGGCTCTCGATCGCGAAATCCTCGTTGACCGTGCCCACCTGGATGCCCTGCGGTTCGAGCAGCACCGCGTAGTCGGCCATGTCGGGGATCGTGCCGCCGGAAGTGGTCGCGGTCATCATCGCGTTGCGGCGGCCGCGCACGGTGCCGCCCACCACGTCGCGATGCAGGTATGCGCCGCGCACGCCGCGCCGGCTCGTGAACCCTTCGGCGAGCATCTTCATCACTTCGTCGAAGCGCTCGCGCGTCAGCCGCGCGTACGGCGCGGCGCGCGTGAAGCTCGCATACAGCGCGTCTTCCTGCCATTCCGTGCACGCGACTTCGGCGACGATCTGCTGCGCGAGCACGTCGAGCGGCGCTTCGGGAATCCGCAGCGCGTCGAGTTCGCCGCGCTGCACGCAGTCGAGCAGCGCCGCGCATTCGACCAGCTCGTCGCGCGACAGCGGAAAGAGCCGCCCCTTCGGCACGCCGCCGACGTGGTGCCCCGAGCGGCCGACGCGTTGCAGGAACGGCGCGATGCCGCGCGGCGAGCCGACCTGGCAGACGAGATCGACGTCGCCGATGTCGATGCCCAGTTCGAGCGACGCGGTCGCGACGAGCAGTTTCAGTTCGCCGCGCTTCAGGCGCTGCTCGGCGTCGAAGCGGTGCTCCTTCGCGAGACTGCCATGATGCGCGGCGATCGCGTCCTTGCCGAGCCGGTCGGCGAGATGGCGCGCCATGCGCTCGGCGGTGCGGCGCGTGTTGACGAACACCAGCGTCGTGCGGTGCGCGGCCGCGAGCCCCGCGATGCGGTCGTACACCTGTTCCCACACGTCGGTCGCCATCACCGGTTCGAGCGGCACGTTCGGCAGTTCGAGCGCGAGATCGCGCTCGCGCGTGTGGCCCGTGTCGACGATCGCGCAGTCGCGCGGCGCGTCGGCCGGCCCGCCGACCAGGAAGCGCGCGACCGCGTCGATCGGCTTTTGCGTGGCCGACAGCCCGATGCGCGGCAGCGCGCGGCCGACCAGCGCGTCGAGGCGTTCGAGCGACAGCGCGAGATGGCTGCCGCGCTTGGACGACGCAAGCGCATGGATTTCGTCGACGATGACCGAGCGCACGTTCGACAGCATTTGCCGCCCCGACGTGGACGACAGCAGCACGTACAGCGATTCGGGTGTGGTGACGAGGATGTGCGGCGCGCGCTTGCGCAGCGCGGCGCGTTCGGCCTGCGTCGTGTCGCCGGTGCGCACCGCGGTGCGGATCGCGGGCACCGGCAGGCCGAGTTGCGCGAGCGATTCCGCGATGCCGGCGAGCGGCGCGTCGAGGTTCACGTGGATGTCGTTCGACAGCGCCTTCAGCGGCGATACGTAGACGACCAGCGTCGCGTCGGGCAGCGTGCCGTCATGCGCGAGCGCATCGCGCACCAGATCGTCGAGCGCGCACAGGAACGCGGTGAGCGTCTTGCCGGAGCCGGTCGGCGCGGCGACGAGCGTCGAGCGGCCGGCCTTGATGTGCGGCCACGCGAGCGCCTGCGCGCCGGTCGGCGCGGCGAACGTGCGCCGGAACCACGCGGCGACGGCCGGGTGGAACACGTCGAGCGCGCGGGCGGCAGGGCGGGTAGCTGTGACGTCCATCGGAGCGTTGAAATAGGGTGCGAGCGGGGGGCGAGCGTGCGGACGGATCGCACGCGAATCGAATTGTCAGTGTGCCAGACGCCGCGCGCGCGTGCCGGACATGCGTGCCGGCGATTCCAATTCAGATGGGGGCTCGCGCCGTGCTTTCAATGGACGGAAAGTTGCGTGCCCGCCGGCACGCCGAGCGCGCGCTGAATTGTGTCGAATTGCAACTGGGCCGAGCCCCAAGCCTGAATTTTTCCGAACAGCGGAACGTGCGTGATGAGCGCGAACCGCTCCTAGACGCGATGCAGCCAGCCGAGCCAGTGTTCCACCAACGGCGCACGCGACCACAGCGACTGCGCGAGCCACAGCGTGCCGCCCCACGCGGCGGCCACGACGATCAGGTCGCAATGCCCGCTGTTCCACAGGTTCAGCGAATGGCGCCGCCAGATCCACGGTACGCCGAGCGGATTGGGCCAGTCGGCGAGCAGGTGCATCACGCCGCCGCAGGCGAAGCCGAACAGCGGCGCGGCCCACAGCGGATGCGGATGATGGGTGAGCCCGTGCCAGCCGAGCGCGAGCAGCGCGACCCAGCCGATACCCCAGTGCGTGAGGGTGCGATGCGTGATCCACAGGCGGCGTTTGCGGCTCCACCAGGCGACTTCGAGCCAGTCGGGCGCGGTGCCGCCCGCGACGCCCGCCGCGAACGCGGCGAGCATGCCCGAATGCCACGGGCCGGTTGCGCCGGTTTGCGCGACGAGGACGGCGGCGGCGACGCCGGCCGCGAAGCCGGACGCGTGATGCGCATTGTGTGATGCCATAGCGAGCGAGACGAGGAAACGTGAAGCGGCGCGTGCACGAAACGATGATGCGGCGCGCAAGCGGGGCGCTATATTCGCAGATCGGCCCGAGCCGCGCGCGGCGCGTTTGCAGATTTTTTTACGCGCAATGCACGGCATGCCGCGCGGTTCGCAACTTTCGGTTTTGTGCATTGCGCGACGGCGCGCGCCGCAGGCGGTGTCGAACGCTCCACTTGTGTGTCGCGGCGCCGCAACGTGACCGGCCGCACACACGCGGCACGCTTTCGTCGCGCGCCGCGTGTTCGACCCTTTTTGTGCCCCTATACTACGAAGCCGGCATATGGCCGTCGGCGCGCCAGCGGCCATCCACGGATCAGGTGCTTGTCGTGCCTGAAGGAGATCCACATGGGGGACATGCAATGACTACGCTGAATCGCTTCAAATCATCCGCCGCCGTGCTGGCGACGGTGGCCGGCATCGGCTTCCTGCCGAACGCGCCCGCCTACGCGAAGGGGCCGCAGCCCGCGGTCCTGACGAGCTCGGCGGTGGCGGTGGCCGACAAGTACAGCGCGGATGCCGCGGAGCGGATCTTCAAGGAAGGCGGCAACGCGATCGACGCAGCCGTCGCGATCGCGTTCACGCTGGCCGTCACGTACCCGGAAGCCGGCAACATCGGCGGCGGCGGCTTCATGACGATCTACAAGGACGGCAAGCCGTACTTCATCGATTACCGCGAGCGCGCGCCGCTCGCCGCGACGAAGGACATGTACCTCGACAAGGACGGCAACGTCGTCAAGGGCATGAGCCTGTACGGCCCGCGCGCGGTCGGCGTGCCGGGCACGGTCGCGGGCATGTGGGAGGCGCAGAAGCGCTTCGGCAAGCTGAAGTGGAAGCAGGTGCTCGCGCCGGCGATCCACTACGCGCGCGACGGCTTCGTCGTCGACGAACAGCTCGCGCAGCGCGGCGTCGACGCATCGAAGGAGTTTGGCGGCAAGACCAACTTCGACAAGTATTTTTCCGGACTGAAGGCCGGCGCGAACTTCAAGCAGCCCGATCTCGCCGACGTGCTGACGCGCATCGCGAACGGCGGCGCGGAGGGCTTCTACAAGGGCAAGACGGCCGAACTGATCGCCGCGTCGATGAAGACCGGCGACGGCAACGGGCTGATCACGACCGAAGATCTCGCGCAGTATCGCGCGGTGTGGCGCCAGCCGGTGCAGGCGAAGTGGAACGGCTATGACGTGATCACCGCGCCGCCGCCGAGCTCCGGCGGCATCGGCCTCGTGCAGTTGCTGAAGATGAAGGCCGACCTCAAGCAGGACTTCGAGGGCGTGAAGCTCAACTCGCCGCAGTACATCCACCTCGTCGCGGAAATCGAAAAGCGCGTGTTCGCCGATCGCGCGCAGTATCTCGGCGATCCCGACTTCTACAAGGTGCCGATCGCGCAGCTGACCGACGACGCGTACATCGCGAAGCGCGCGGCCGAGGTCAACCCGAAGGAGCCGTCGGACACGAAGAGCGTGCAGCCGGGCCTCGGCACGACGATGCCGGAGAAGGCCGAAACGACGCATTTCTCGGTGGTCGACAAGTGGGGCAACGCGGTATCGAACACGTACACGATCAACGGCTATTTCGGCTCGGGTGTGATCGCCGACGGCACGGGCATCGTGCTGAACGACGAGATGGACGACTTCTCCGCGAAGCCGGGCGTCGCGAACATGTTCGGCGTGGTCGGCAGCGACGCGAACGCGATCGAACCGAAGAAGCGTCCGCTGTCGTCGATGTCGCCGACGATCATGACGAAGGACGGCAAGGTGTCGCTGGTGATCGGCACGCCGGGCGGCTCGCGCATCTTCACGTCGATCTTCCAGGTGATCAACAACATCTACGACTTCAAGATGCCGCTGAAGGAAGCGGTCGGCGCGATGCGTTTCCATCACCAGCTGCTGCCGCCGAACACGATCTTCTGGGAGCCGTACCACCCGATCGAAGGCGAACTCGCGAAGCCGATCGAGGCGCGCGGCTATACGCTGAAGGGGCAGGATTTCAGCGGCGACATCCAGGTCATCAAGATCGACGGCAAGACGCCGGAGGCGATGGCCGATCCGCGCGGGCGGGGCGTGACGCGGGTCATTCGTTGACGTTGACGTGAAGCAATGCGTGCGCGGCGACAGCGGCCGCGCGTGCCGTTCGGCAGCCGGTGTCTCGACCCGGCTGCCGAATTTTTTCAGCCGGTCGTTCGGATGAAGCCCGCGATCCGCGCGGCAATGGCTTCGGGCGGATCCTCGAAGCAGCCGTGCCCGACGCCGGTCCGCTCATTTCGCTTCCGACGGGCTTGGCCGCCCGTTTTCATGAATTTGACGCGCGACGCTGGGATAATGAAAGAGTTTGGCTGCGTCAATGATGGAAGGAGGCCCCATGGGCGACAACGATACCCGCACCGAGACCGACAACCGCACCGATACGGACCCGATGGAAGCGCGCCAGCGCCGTTTCGAGGAGGATCTCGTCGACGCCTACGACGAAGAGCTCGAGATGGAGCTCGACGACCGCCGCTTCGACGATGGCGAGGACCTGCTGTTCTCGCCCGAGCGTCGCGAGGCGCGCAAGGAATATTTCCGCGAGCTGTTCCGGCTGCAGGGCGAGCTCGTGAAGCTGCAGGACTGGGTCGTGAATACCGGACACCGGCTCGTCGTCATTTTCGAGGGGCGCGACGCGGCCGGCAAGGGCGGCGCGATCAAGCGCATCACGCAGCGCCTGAACCCGCGCGTGTGCCGGGTTGCCGCGCTGCCGGCGCCGAACAACCGCGAGCGCACGCAATGGTACTTCCAGCGCTATGTCGCGCATCTGCCGGCCGGCGGCGAGATCGTGCTGTTCGACCGCAGCTGGTACAACCGTGCGGGTGTCGAGCGCGTGATGAATTTCTGTACCGACGACGAGTACGAGGAATTTTTCCGGTCGGTGCCCGAGTTCGAGAAGATGCTCGTGCGCAGCGGGATCCAGATCGTCAAGTACTGGTTCTCGATCACCGACCACGAGCAGGAGCTGCGCTTCCAGAGCCGGATCGCGGATCCGCTGAAGCAGTGGAAGCTGAGCCCGATGGACCTCGAAAGCCGCCGCCGCTGGGAGGCTTATACGGCCGCGAAGGAAGAGATGCTGCAGCGCACGCATATTCCCGAGGCGCCGTGGTGGGTCGTGCAGGCCGTCGACAAGAAGCGCGCACGGCTGAACTGCATTCACCATCTGCTGGGCCAGGTGCCGTATCACGAGGTGCCGCGCCCGACGATCGATCTGCCGCAGCGCGAGCATCACGAGGATTACATTCGCCGGCCGGTGCCGGACAACATGATCGTGCCGGACGTTTATTGAGCGATTCGCCCGGTCGATCGCAATGCGACGAAGCGCGCCGCGGTATGCGGCGCGTTTTTTTGAGGTCTGGCGGAGGGTGGGCGGTTCGAATGCATGCAGTGCATGCGTACGCGCACGCCGCGCGGGCTGTCGCCGCAACGGCTCAAAGATCAGGAAACCCCGAGCGCCCCTGCGTCAGATCGAACAATTCGGCTCTTGCCGCGGCTTCGGCGGTTTCGGGCAGCTTGATCACGAGCTTCACCGTCATCCCGTACGCGCTGTCCACCAGTTCATAGCCGGCTTGTTCGATCCAGCGGCGCACGCGCGCCTCTTCCGGGTAGCCGATCTCGACCGCGAGCCGCGTGCGCCGAATGCGCTCGACGCGCTCGGCATCGAGCAGCGCCGATGCGATCGCATCCGTATACGCACGCACCAGCCCGCCCGCGCCGAGCTTCACGCCGCCGTAGTAACGCACGACCGCGCCGAGCACGCCGTCGAGGTCGTGATGGCGCAGCACTTCGAGGATCGGCCGGCCCGCGGTGCCCGACGGCTCGCCGTCGTCCGACATACCGGACTGGCCGCCCGCCAGCAACGCCCAGCACACGTGGGTGGCCGCCGGATGCTCGTCGCGCAGGCGTTGCAGGACCTGCATCGCGGCATCGCGGTCCTCGACCGGAACCGCGTACGCGATGAAACGGCTCTTGCGGATTTCGAGTTCGCGGATGGTGGAGGCGGCGAGCGAGTAACTCATGCGTCGCGACGCGGAAAGTGTAGGGAAATCAAGGCGATGATAGCTGGTGGATGCGTTTGACGGGGGCCCGTGGACGAATGGATATCGTCTGCATGAGCGCGGGGCAAAGACGGAATTTTACCGTGGCGCGCGTCGAAGCATTTCGATGCCGCTGCGCACGGCATCAACGCACGCCGACCGACGACCGCAGCGCCGCGCCCAGCGTGCGCAGCGCCTGCCGGGCGTGCGCATCGGTCAGATTCGAGTAGAGCACCACGTCGCGCGTCGGCAACGGCGGCAGCCCGTAGCGCATCCCCACGTCGACGGTGCCGGCGGGCGCCACGCGATGCCCGAGCGCCGCGATGGCCAGCCCCGCGGACACCGCCGCGCCGATCGTCGCCACGCCGCCGCCGACGAAGACTTCCGTCCACGCGACACCGGCTTCGTCCAGCGCGTCGACCGCCATGCGGCGCACGCTGCACGGTTCGGCCTGCGTGGCGAGCCGCAGCGGTTGCGGCGGATGGTATTCGAAATCGGCCGCCGCCATCCAGCCGAACGACTCCGACAGAATGGTTTCGCCGTCGAGCCGCCGGCTGTCGTGCTGCAGCGCGACGGCCGCATCGAGCAGGCCGCGATCGAACGCATCGAGCACGTCGCGCGACGCGGCGACGCGGATCTCCAGCACCAGCGCCGGCTCCGCTTCGCTCATCCGCCGCAACAGCATCGGCAGATCGGCGCCGACGACATGGTGGCTGACGCCGATCACCAGCCGTCGCCGGCTCGTGCCGAATGCGCTGATTGCGCCATGGTGAGCAGCCACCAGTTCGCGCGCCGGCTCCAGGAACGCGGTGCCGTCGGCCGACAGACGAACCTGCCGCGGCGTGCGTTCCAGCAGGCGGCGGCCGAGCCCGTCTTCCAGCCGCTTGATCTTCAGGCTCACCGCGGACTGCGTGGTGTCCAGCGCCTCCGCCGCCCGCGTGAAGCTCTTGAGATCGGCGGTCAGCACGAATGCCTGCACGGCTTCGATGTCGAGCGTTTTCATCGCACCCTCGGTCATTTCAGAATCGAATCATTGAAATATTCTGCCATCGTCTTTTCAAATGATTCAAGGTCTTCTACGCTGCGCTCATGCCGTCCGGAATGCCGTCCGTTTCTTTCGCCAGGAGTCGATCATGCTGACCGCGTACTACGTGCACCGCCTGCCGGGGGACTACGACCTCGACATCATCCGCCAGCGTGTGCGCGAGCGCGGTCGCCTGTGGGACGACACGCCGGACCTGCTGTTCAAGGGATTCCTGCTGCGCGAGGCAGGCCGCCACGGCGCGACGGAAAACGGCTACGCGTCGTTTTACCTGTGGCGCAACGAACAGGCGTTCGCGCGGTTCGTGACGGACGGCCGCTATCGGGTCGTGACGGACAGCTTCGGCCGCGCGCCGATCGACACGCAGGTGGCGCTGGACGCGCGCAAGGGCAGTGCGTCGACGGGACGTTTCGCGCGTCTGGAAACGATCGAGATTCCGGCGGATGCCGACCTCGATGCGGCACTGGCGCGGGAGATCGAACGCAATCGCGAAGCGGCGGCACGGCAGGGCGTGGTCGCGGCGGCCGTCAGCCTCGATCCGCTGCGCTGGCGGCTGACGCGTGCGCTCGTGACGGAACACGAACCGGACGACGGCGGCGCGGGCACGGTGTACCAGGTCCTGCATCTGGCGAGGCCGCTGCTCGACACGCTGGAAGCGGGCAGCGCGTGATGGCCGGCATCGTGTCGCGATTGCCGGCCGGCGTGGTGGTGGCCGCGCATCTGGCGGGTGTGGTGGCGGGCATCGCCGCGATTGCGGCGCTTGCGACGATGCTGGCGCTGCTGTTCAGATAAGGCGCTTCAGCGCAGTGGTGGTTCAGAAGGGGCGCCGCGCATGCGATGCACGGCGCCCCCGGGTCGCTTCATCGCCGCTTGCTCAGTGGCCCTGCAAGCGGATATCGCGCGACGACGCGCCGACATACACGGTCCCGCCCGGCACGACCTTCCAGCCGTTGCGCGACGTATCCCACACGCTCTGCATCCGTGGCGACACGGTCACGCGCACACGCCGCGCCTCGCCCGGATTCAGCCGGATCTTTTCCCAGCCGACCAGCCGCTTCGGCGGCTCGTCCTTGTACGGCACGCCGAGATAGACCTGCGGTACTTCCGCGCCAGCCACGCGCCCGTCGTTGCGCACCGTGAACGCGACGCTCAGCGAGCCGTCCCATTGCTTCGACACCGACAGGCCCGAATACGCGAAGTGCGTATACGACAGGCCGTAGCCGAACTCGAACATCGGCTTGATGTTGCGCGCGTCATACCAGCGGTAACCCATGTTCAGCTTTTCCGCGTACACCGGGTCGGGGTCGAACGTGCCGTTTTGCCCCCACGTCGGCGAGTCCTGATCGCGCGCCGGGAACGTCACGGGCAGCTTGCCCGACGGATTGACCGCACCGAACAGCACGTTCGCGATCGCCTTGCCGCCGGCTTCGCCCGGATACCACGCCTCGACGATGGCCGACACGTTGTCCTTCCACGGCATCAGCACCGGGTTGCCGCTCTGGACGACGACGATCGTATGCGGATTCGCGCGCGCGACGGCTTCGACGAGCGCATCCTGGTTCGACGGGTTCGCGAGGCTCAGGCTCTGCAGATCGCCGAAATCCTCGCCGGCCGGCTGCGCGACCACGACGATCGCGACATCCGAGCGGCCCGCGAGCGCCGCGGCCTGATCGATTTCCTGCTGCGTGTATGCGCGGAACGGCGACTGCTGGTCGCTGTTGCCTGCATACGTGACCTGGGCGGCCGGCGCCAGCGCGCGGATCGCCGCGACGATCGGCACGTCGACCTTGAGCCACGGATTGCGCCACCAGCTGCACCCGGTCGACGACCCGAACGTCAGGCCGCCGCAGCCGGCGAACGAACCCGATACCGGGTCGCGCGTGTTGCCCGAGCCGCCGCCGGACAGCACGGCCGCATCCGCATGGCCGCCGATCACGGCGATACGCGACAGCGCCGACGCGACCAGCGGCAACTGGTTGCCGTCGTTCTTCAGCAGAACGATCGACTGCTCGGCGGCCGCCTGCGCGAACCGGTTGCCGGCCGCGAAATCGATCGTGCCGCCGCCCTGGGCCGGATCGTCCATCACGCCGACACGGATCATCACCGCGAGCTTGCGGCGCACCATGTCGTCGAGGCGCGCGGTCGACACCGAGCCGTTCGCGATCGCCTGCTTGACGGCCGCCGGCGTCAGGTACACGCTCGGCCCGACGTCTTCTTCCTCGTCGAGGCCGGCGTTGATCGCGGCGGCGGTGCTGTGCGTGGCGCCCCAGTCGGACTGCACCTGGCCCTGGAAGCCCCACTCGTTCTTCAGCACGTCGTTCAGCAGGTGAGGGTTCTCGCACGCATAGGTGCCGTTCAGGCGGTTGTAGCTGCACATCACGCTGCCGGGCCGGCCGCGCTTCGCGGCGATCTCGAACGGCAGCAGGTACAGCTCGCGCAGCGTGCGCTCGTCGATCTGCGTATTGCCGCCCATCCGGCCGTGTTCCTGCTCGTTGCCCGCGTAGTGCTTGATCGTGGCGATGACTTTCTGCCGCTGCGTGGCGAGCGTGCGTTCGGCGAGCAGGTCGCCGGCGAGCAGCGGATCCTCGCCGAGATACTCGAACAGGCGGCCGCCGCGCGGCTCGCGCGCGAGGTTGGTGCCGCCGGCGAGGCCCATGCCGAATCCTTGCGCGCGCAACTGGATCGCGACCTGCTTGCCGAAGTCGTACGACAGCCGCCGATCCCAGCTCGCGGCGACCGCGATCGTGGCCGGGAACGTCGTGCTGGCCTGCGACGTGCTGCCGGAGCCGGTCGCCGAATCGACCATGTTGAGATCGGGAATGCCGAGCCGCGGCACGCCCTGGATGTAGCCGGCGCCGCCGCCCGGCACCTTGGACATTTCGTATTGCGAATGAATGAATTGTAGTTTTTCGTCGAGCGTCATCTTGCGCACGAGCAGGTCGGCGCGCCGTTGCGCGGCGGCTGACGCGAACGTGTCGGTCGCGTCAGCCTGCGCATTGAAATCGGCGTCGCCGGCGTAGGCGGTGGTGCAGAGGGTCGCTGCCAGCACGACGGCCGGCCAGAGTGTGTCCCGCATGTTGCTCTCCTGATCGTATTGCCGGTTGTTGGAATGATGTCTGGAGTTGCGTACGTCCGGCGGATTCGCACCGGACGCATTCGGCTGGCGATGCAGGGTGGTTGCGCGTCGGCATGCCAGCCAGGCGGGGAATCGTTACGGCCGGTTGGGCTCGATCGAGCAACGCGGACGGCGACGCGGACCGTCCGATGCTGCCGAATCGGATGTAGCGATTCTCTGCAGCGACTAATCGTACGAATGTAGTTTGACTACAGAATCGGTGTTTCTACCGATACGTGTGATCTTTATTTCGTAGGGACGCGCGGCGGGGCGGAGAGGCGGTCATCGTTCCCGATCGGGCCTGCGCGGCAGAGTAAGAATTGCCTGCGCATGGGGCGCTCGGAGGGGCGGAAGGTCGGGGCGTGTATGCCCGTGCGATATGGTTCGTTGCGCGCGCATCGAACACGAACAGCGTCGGATGCCGGTCGCCCCGTGCGGAAACCGGCGCGGCACCGACAGTGGGCTAGCCGCGTCGAGCGACCGGACTGCCGGGCATCGGAATCCCGGCGCGATAGACGACGGTGGCGAGTGCCGCGGCGACCGCCGCCTCGGCCATCAGCACGGCGACGGCGGCGCCCCGCTCGGCGAAATACCTGGCGAGCACGGGCACCAGCACGATGTTCAGAATGCCCGACGACATCAGGATTCGCGTGAATGCCGACTTCATCCCGAGCGGCAGCATCGTTTGCACACCGAACAGGTCGGTCATGCCGGCCATGAACGGAATGAAGGCCATCCAGCGCAGCACCTGGACCGTCGGTTCGTACGAAGGGCCATACAGGATCCGCACGGCGAGCGGCGCGCCGAAGAAAATCGCGAGCGAGATGCCGAGCACCATCGCGACCTGCACGACGAACAGCTTGCGCAGGAACGAGAACGCGTCGTTGCGCGCATGCCGCATCAGGTAGCTGATGCGCGGATAGGTGGCCGCCTTCAGCGGTTGCAGCATGCTGAGCGCCGCGCGGATCAGCTTGTCGCCGGCGGCGAAGTAGCCGGCCGCGACGTTGCCCGAGACGAAGCCGAGCAGCACGGTGTTGGTCGACGCGTAGAACGCGATCGACGTCGACGCCAGAAACACCTGCCAGCCGCCTTTCAGCGATTCGGCGATGTCGGCCGCGCCGACGCGCACGAAGTCGATTTCACGGTTGAGGTACAGATAGGCCGCCAGCGCGATCGCGGACAGCGTCGGCACCGCTGCGTTGACGATCATCGCGCGATCGATGTCCGCCGGGCTGTGCACGAGCGCGAACATGGCCGGCAGGCTCAGGATGCGCCCGACGAACAGGATCATGCTGAGCGCGCGCAGCTTTTCCATTCCCTGGAAATACCAGCCCGGCGTGAACGCCACGCCGGCGACCATCCCGAACCCGATCAGCAGCAGGTCGCGGTCTTCGCCGAAGCGCTCGACCGCAAAGGTCAGCGCGACGAGCACGACGAAGCAGATCACCGCGATGCCGATCTGCGCGTATAGCGTCGCCCAGAAGATGCGCGAGCGTTCGGCGCGGTTGTCGCGAGCGAGCGCGATGCGCGGCGTGGCGGTCAGGTCGAAGCTGTAGCTCGTGCAGTTGGTGAGATACGCGATGACGGCGAGCGAGAACGCGAGCTGCCCGTAGCCTTCGGGCCCGAGGGCGTGCGTCAGCAGCGGTGCGATCAGCAGCGGCACGGCGTACATCGAAATCTGCAGCGTCAGCAGCAGCAGGAAATTCTTCTTGAGGTTTGACATTCGCTCGGTCGGCGCCGTGAGTGTCGCGGTGCGGCGGCATGGGACCGCGGTGCGCGCGTGCATCCGGTCGGCGCTGACCCGGGTTGCATGGGTGGGTGGCGCGTCCGGCGTCGCCGGGCACGGCCACATCGTATGGCGGCCATGATACGGGCCGCACGGGACGACTATGTTCGCGAGCCTACCGTTCGCGGATTCCGTTCGTGCGCGCGGCATGAATCGCGGCACGGCGCGCGTCGGCGTGCGTTGTCGTCTCGCGACAGCGATGAATCTATTTGTAAGCTGCCGCACCGAAGGACGTTCGAACCGAGTGCTTTAATCGATCGCACTGTTTTGGTTCACGGTGCAAACCGCCCGACGATGCCTCGGGCACGCAACATCACCTCCCGCGGGCATGGGGAGCAGGGCAACGCATGGAACCGGGCGGGCCGCGCAGGGGCGCGGCGGGGGCCGCTGCCGCGCGTTCATCGACGAGTCGCACGATCGTGGATCGCTCATTCCGGTGGAGCGGCCCGAACGCGTGTCCGCGTCCGATAAAAATACCGATCCGAGGAGTACCGATTGAAGCCGATTACGTTCGGCAGCTGCGTGGGGTGGCTGCACGAAGGACAGACGACACAAGGTGTGATCCTGTGCGAATCGCTGGGACACGAGGCATCGTGGACGCACAAGCTCATGCGGGCGATCGCCGAGCGCCTTGCCCGCGACGGCGTCACGGTGTTGCGATTCAACTATCCGTGCACTGGCGATTCCGCGGGCGACGACCGTGACGCCGATCGGTACGCCGCGACCGTCGGCAGCATTCACGATGCGATCGATCTGCTGCGCGACCAGGTCGGTGTCGCGTCGCTGACGCTCGTCGGAATCCGCGCGGGCGCGCTGTTCGCGATGCTGGCCGCCGCGGGCGACGGGCAGCACCCGTCGCCGCGCGTCGACGCATTGGTGGCGCTCGCGCCGGCCGTGCGCGGACGCGCTTATCTTCGCGAGCTGTCGTTCGTGCATCGCCAGTGGCTCGACGTCACGTCGCCTGCGATTCGCACCGCCCATCGTGACGAGCCCTGCATGAACGTGCTCGGGCACCGCTTTCCGGACGATTTCGTCGCCGCGTTGAAGGCGGTCGATCTGTGCGACGTCGTGCGCGCTGCCCCGAGGCTGCCTGATGCGATGCTGCTGATTCAGCCCGATCAGGACGGACCTGCGTTGCGCGATGCGCTGCTCGCGCGGGGCGTGAACGTGGCGGCCGATCCGTTTCGCGAATGGCCGACGACGATGCTGGACGGGACGCGCTCGCGCCTGCCGCTCGCGGCCATCGACACGCTCGCGCGCTGGATCGGCGAACGCGTGCCGCGCACGGCCGCCGGCATCGACCCGATGTGGCGGCATGATCCACCGTGGAACGGCGAATCGGCCGCCGCGCTTGACATGACCGACATGACCGAGCAGGTCGTCGCGGTCGGGCCGGACCGATTGGTCGGCGTACTGTGCCGTCCCGCCGATACGGGGCCGGCGAATCCCGCCGCTCCGGCGCTCGTGATCGCGAACACGTCGACGAATCCGCGAAGCGGCGAAGGCCGCTTCAGCGTGCGCCTCGCGCGGACGCTTGCACGCGCCGGCGTCACGACGCTGCGGATCGACGTGAACGGCGTCGGCGACAGCGGCGCGGCTGCGCTCGACGACCAGTCGCGCGTCGTGTATTCGGCGCAGTCGAGCGACGACGTGGCGGCCGCCGCCGACTGGCTGCGTGCGCTCGGCCATCCTGACGTGGTCGCGGCCGGCATCTGTTCCGGCGCCTATGCGGCATTGCATGCGGCCGTGAAGACGCCGTCGCTCGGCGGCGTGATCGCGATAAACCTGGCGCGCTTCGTGTGGCCGGCCGGGCTCTCGCTCGACGCGGTGCAGAAGCAGCGGAACAACTCGGTGCGCGGTTACTGGCTGTCGGTGCGCGACTGGCAGAAGTGGAAACGCCTCGTGCGCGAACGGCGCGATTTGCGGCCGATCGCGCGCGCCGTCGCCGCCAATGCGATCGCGCGAGTCAGCGTGCCGGTGAAGGAGGCGGCCGCGCGCGTCGGCTGGAAGCCGCGCGCCGGCACCCCACGCGGCGTGATGCACGTGCTTGCGCAACGCAATGTCCGCACGACCCTGGTATATGGCGCGCTCGATCCCGGCATCGACGATGTCCGGCGCCACTTCGGCGCGATCGAGCACGCATTCAGATGCTCGCGTCACGTGCGGCTGCACCTCGAGCCGCAGGTCGATCACGCGGTGTACGGCGCGGTCGGCACGGACATCGTGATCGAGCGGTGCTTGCAGGCGCTCGGTCGCGACTTGACGAGGCCGGCCGTGCACGTTGCCGATCCCGTCGCGCGTGAAGCGGCTGCGGGATCGTACGCAAACGTGTCGGTCGGCAGTCCGTGATGCGGGCGGTGCCGCATGCGTCGGCGCTTTGGGGCGCGATCCCCGCTTCGTATGAAGATCGACGTTCGGTGGGGTCGCTCACAGACGCGCCGTTCGCCGTGGTGTCCAATCCCTTATCGATGCATGCACGGTCGTGCCGCGGCATGACCGGCCGGGACGGGTCAGTCGCGATCGCCCGGCTCCGCATAGGGTGATTTCGCGTAGGGCGATGCGTACAACGTGTCGCTGCGCCATACGTCGTCGGCGGGCGCATGGGCGACCTGCGCGCGATGTGGCCGCGTCGGCACGAGCGGCCGGCGCAACGCGATGCGGGCCCGCGTGTCGGGCTGGACGGCGGCGCTCGCGGCTGAACGAGCGATCGCGGGTGCTGTCGCCGCAGATGCAGCCACGGACGCAGTCGCGGCGGGTTCGGCGGCCGCACTTGCGCCGGCAGCTTGCGCCGAGCGTTGTGGCGGCACCGGCGCAACGAGCGTCGACGACGCGAAGGGCGATGTATCGGCAGGCGTGCCGGACAGCGTTTGCGCACCGGCGGTACAGAGGAAGCCGGTCGACACGATGCAGACGAACGGCGCAAGCGACGAAGAGAAGTTCATGACGGATCGTACGGAATGACGTGCGGTGAAGAGGGTGGTGCGGCATGCAAGCTGCAATGCAAGCCGCGCTGGGCAAGCGTAATGCCGGAATTCGCCGCGTTCGGCGGGTTACCGCACAGTTTTGGAAGGACACCATGTCAATCACCACGCAACCGGAATCGACGCGCGGCACGCCGCGGCCCGGCGCCCGTCGCGCACCGTGGCTGTCGCGCATGGCGATCGTGGCGGCCGCGTGCGCGCTGAGCGCATGTGCGCTGTCGCCGGGCATGACTTACCGCGCGCCGGCGGAGCGCGACGCGAATGCGCGCGTGAGCGCCGACGCATCGGGGTCGGGCGGCCTCGACGGCGTGCAGAACGTGTCGAGCGAGGATCTGATCGAGATCACGCCGGCATTCGTCGCCCAGCATCAGGCGGGGCGGTCGGCCAATGTCGACGCGGAGATCCGCCGGCTGTTCGGCAAGCCGACGCCGTATACGATCGGCCCCGGCGACGTGCTGGGCATCGTCGTATGGGACCACCCCGAATTGAACCTGCCGACGACACAGACGCTCGGCGGCGGTGACGGCGTCGGCGCCAGCTCGGTCGCGACGGGCTATACGGTCGACGCGACCGGCAACGTCCAGTTCGCGTACGCGGGCCTCGTGCACGTGGCGGGATTGACCGAGGCACAGGCGCGCGCGCTGCTGACGAAGCGGCTCGGCGAATACGTGCGCAAGCCGCAGCTCGCACTGCGCGTGCAGAGCTACCGCAGCAAGCGGGTCTATCTCGACGGCGAGGTGCGCACGCCGGGCCTGCAGATCGTCAACGACATGCCGATGACGCTGCCCGAGGCGATCGACCGCGCGGGCGGTTTCACGCCGACGGCCGATCGCTCGCAGGTTTCGGTGACGCGCGGCGACACGACCGTGAACGTGAGCCTGCCTGCCCTGATCGCGGCGGGCGTGAATCCGTCGAACATCCTGTTGCGCGACGGCGATCTCGTGCGCGTGCGTGCGGCGAGCGACGCGAAGGTATTCGTGCTCGGCGAGGTATCGCGGCCCGCGACGCTGACGTTGACCGACGGCCGGATGAGCCTCGGCGAAGCGCTCGGCGACACGGGCGGCGTGAGTCAGTACACGTCGGATGCGCGCCAGGTGTTCGTCGTGCGCCGCGGCCCCGACAATCGCCCGCGGGTGTACCACCTCGACGGCAGCTCGCCCGCGTCGTTCGCGCTCGCCGACCAGTTTCCGCTCGAGCGGCGCGACGTCGTGTTCGTCGATGCGTCATCGCTGGTGCGCTGGAGCCGCGTCGTGAACCTGCTGATTCCGTCGTCCGCGCAAGGTGCGCTGACGGCGAAAGCCATTTCGCCGTGATGCCCGAGGCGGATTTCGTGACCGCGACCGTGCGTCGCGCCATACGGGACTGATGCTGTATGAACACTTCGACCCTGCCTGACCCGCACAGCGGGCGCATTCTGCGGCCGTCCTATCCGGTGCGCCGCTACTGGAGCATGCTGTATGGCGGCCGGCGACTGATCGTCTGCACGGCGCTCGCGGGCGCGCTCGCGGGCGGCCTGTATGCGCTGTTCGCGGCTCCCGTTTACCGCTCCGACATCCTGTTTCAGGTCGAGCAAAGCCAGACCGATTCGAAGCAGACGTCGCCGCCCGGCGATCCGTCATCGGTGTTCGATCTGAAGACCGATGCATCGACCGAGATCGAGGTGCTCAAATCCCGTGCGGTGCTCGACCGCGCGATCCAGAGCACGAACCTCGCCCTCGACGCACGGCCGCATTACCTGCCGCTGATCGGCTGGCGCTTCGTGAACGCGGCCGACGGGCTGTCGTCGCCGTTGCCGGGCGGATACGTGTATGGCACCGAGCGCATCGACGTGCCGACCTTCGACGTGCCCAAGCGCCTGCTCGGCAAGCGTTTCGCGCTGACCGTCGGCGACGACGGCGCCTACACGCTGCAGCGCACGGGCTTTTTCGGCCGGAAAGGACCGGCATGGCAGGGCCGCATCGGCCAGCCGCTGCACGTCGAGACGCCGCAGGGGCCGATCGACGTGTTCGTGCGCGACGTGGCCGGCCAGCCCGGCGCACGCTTCGACCTGACGCGCTACAGCGACGAGGAGGCGACGACGTGGCTGCAGAAGAACGCGCTGATCTCGGAGCGCGGCAAGCAGTCGAACATGATCGGCGTGACGCTCGACGGCATCGATCCCGTGCACGACAGCCGTGTGCTGAACGCGATCGGAGATGCGTATCTGGCGCAGAACACGCAGCGCAAGTCCGAGGCGGCCGACAAGCTGATCCGATACATGGACGGCCAGTTGCCGCAATTGAAGGCGCAGCTGGAAGCGGCGGAGAGCCGCTTCAACGCATTCCGTGCATCGCACGGGACGGTCAATACGAGCGATGAGGCACTGGCATTGCGTCAACAGTCGGTCGACATCGAGACACGCGTGCAGACGCTGCAGCAGCGGCGCGAGGAACTGCTGACGCGCTTCATGCCGAAGCATCCGGCCATCGTGGCCGTCGATGCGCAGCTCGCCGATGCGCAGCGCGCGCTCGACACGGCCCGCAAGCAGATCCAGCAACTGCCGACCGTCGAGCAGGGCGTGCTGCAACTGCAGCGCGACGTGGCCGTCGACACCGCGCTGTACACGAACCTGCTCAATACGCGCCAGCAGATGGTCCTCGCGCGTGCCAGCAAGACGGGCACCGTGCGGATCGTCGATACGGCGAAGGTCGCCGAGCAACCGATCGGTCCGCATCGCGGGGTCGCGGTGGTCGGCTTGCTGATGGTCGGCCTGATGGCGGGCGCGGCGATCGTGGTCGCCCGGCAGCGTGTCGTTGGCACGATCGGCGACGCGGAGGAAATCGAGTGGGCGACGGGTTTGCCGGTGTTCGCGACGGTCCCGCACAGCGCCGTCGCGGCACAAGCGGAGCTGCGGTCAAAGGTGCGCCGGCGCGGCCAGCGCATGCTGGCGACGCAGGCCCAGGCCGACGGACAGGATGCGGCGCTCGAAAGCCTGCGCAATTTCCGGGCGGCGCTGCAACTGTCGATGCCGGCCGCATCGAATCCCGTCGTGCTGATTTCCGGCCCGACGACGGGCGTCGGCAAGTCGTTCGTCGCGGCCAACATCGCGTCGCTCGTGGGCGCCGCGAAGCGGCGCGTCCTGCTGATCGATGCCGACTTGCGCAAGGGCTCGCTGCACGACCGGTTCCGCTATAGCCGCGCGCCAGGGCTGTCCGACGTGGTGGCGGGCACCCACACGCTCGACGACGCAATCAAGCGCGGCGTCGCACCGGGCCTGGATTTCATCGCGATGGGCAACGTCGTTCCCGATCCGGGCGAACTGCTGCTGCAGCCCGCGCTCGCCGAACTGATCGAGCGGGTCGCATCTCGCTACGACATGGTCGTGCTCGACGGCCCGCCGTTGCTCCCGGTCGCCGATGCGCTGGTGCTGGGGCGCCTGGCGGGCGCCGTGTTCCTCGTCGCGCGGAGCGGCGTGACGACGTTGACGGAACTCGATGAAAGCGCGCGGCGGCTCGAGCACGCGCATATCGGCGTACGGGGCGTGATCCTGAACGACTACAAGGGCGCGCCGGGACGGTACGACTACGGCTACAACGATGCGAACACGCATCAGACCACGTCCGGGTTGACGGGGATGATGGCGTCGCGGCAACGGGCGGAACGCCCGTCATGAACCGGCGAGCGGGCAGGGCTGGAGGCGGGCCGCGACCAGGCCCGGCGACGTTGCGCGGGATGGCGCGCGTGCGCGGTGCGGCGGGCGGTTACACGGGCTACTGGTGGGAAGATCCGGCCCGGCTCGTGCTGATGTTCATCCTGCCGTTGTACGGATTGCTGTCGCTCAGCCTGCTGGGCGACCAGAAGTCGATCGCGAGAATCTATTTCGACGGCTACTACGCGTTCGTCGGCGCGCTGTTCCTGATGGTGGTGGCGGCCACGGCGTGGCTCGCGACGACCGAAGCGCGGACGCGGCGCGGGCCGCCGGAAACGCCCGTCGAGGTGCCGCCGCGCGTGCTCGATTGCCTGTTTGCACTCGCGCTGTTCGGCAATCTCGTGATGATGAGCGGAGTCATCGCGCGTCCGGCGCTGCTGCTCGAGTTCCTGCACGGGCAGGCTACCGCGTACGACATGCTCCAGCAGATCGGTCGGATCACCGGGTTGAGTTCGTTCACGCAGGCGACGGCGCCGTTCGTCGCGCTCTATTTCTACGTGTTCCGAACGCCGGCGAAGGGCCTGAACCGCTACAAGATCTACATGGCCGTGCTCGCGGTGCTGACGCTGCTGCGCAGCTTCCTGTTCGCGGAGCGCCTCGCGTTGATCGAGATGGTGATGCCGCTCGCGTTGATGGTCGTGCGGTTCCGGCTGCACGGCCGGTATGCGCGGCTGCTGACGCTCGGGCCGTACGCGGCGATCCCGCTGTTGTTCGCGCTGTTTATCGCGAACGAGTACAACCGTTCATGGGAAGCCTATTACGTCAACATCTACGACAACATCTTCGACTTCGCGCTCGAACGGCTCGGCCTGTACTATTCGACGTCGCTGAACAACGGTGCGGGGATGCTCGCCGTGCTCGGTTGGGGGCAGGGCCATCCGATGTTCACGTTCGATTGGCTGATGCGCTTTCCGGTGATCGGCGCGACGTTCCAGCCGTGGTTCGATTCGAGCGACAGCTTCAACCTGTTTCTGAACAGCTACGCGGACCCGGAATTCAACAATCCGTCCGGGATCTTCGTCCACTTCTATGAATGGGGCTGGTTCGGGCTGCTCGACGCAACCGTGCTCGGCTGGATGGTTGGCCGCAGCTATGCGGGCTGGCGCAGCGGCAACGGATTCTGGTGCTGCGCGCACGCGGTGCTCTACGTGTCACTGATGGAAATCATGCGTACGCCAAATCTGTTCAGCGGACGCAATTTCCTGCCGATCGTGTTGCCGATCATCGTGTTCCATTGGTTCGGGAAGCGCCCGGCGGGCGTTGGGCCTTCCGGGCATACGGGATCCGGACGCGGGACGCGCGCCGCGGAAACGAACGAGCGGGGCGGCAGTGCAACGGCATAGCAGCTCGCAGGGCGCCCGGACCTCGGGATGATCGCGCGAAGCTCAAGCGGTACGCGTTCGTACCGCCGTGTCGCGTCCTGGCCACGCGGGGAAGCCGGCAATGTGCGCGAAGCCTGTCCGCAATGCGACCAGATAGACGACGATCGGGATCGCGACACCGGCCAGCGTGCCGAGTACGAGGTGTAAGGCGAGATCGGTGATGCCGGCGCGCATCAGCACGATCCGTACGGCCGCCATCGCGAAGATGTGGGTCAGGTAGATCGGCATCGATGCGCAACCGATTGCCGCCAGCCATGCCGCGCGTGCCGGCTGCGACGCATACCGATGCGCGAGTTGCAGCGTCAGCGCGATGCCCGAGAACGCGGCGGGAAGCGCCCAGATGCTCGTCGCGCCACCGAAGCCGTGAGCGAATACAATTGCGGCGACGAATGCCGTTGCCGTGGCGGCGCATGCGGTTGGCCCGCTGTTGCGCGCGAGCCAGCCGGGCAACGCCTGCGACGCAATGACGCCCGTCACGAAGAACGGTGCGTTCATCAGCGTGATCGACAGGATGCCCCACTGCGTCGCCGCGCCGAGTACCAGCCCGAGCACCGCGCATCCGGCGAGCCAGCCGCGCGCCCGCGATGGCATGGGTGAACGCGTCGTATTCGGCACGGCCGCCGCGAAAGCCCGGATGCCGAGCATGCAGAGCATCAGCGCGTACAGGAACCAGAACTGTGCGAACGGTCGCCAGCCGATCGCCAGCAGGTCGTCCAGCGTGAACGGATGATTGGTGCCGTGCGACGCCATTGCAATCTGCACGGCGCCCTGCGCGATCGACCACAGCAGGTACGGATACACGATCGTCCTGATCTTCGACCACAAGAAACCGTCCGGCGCGCGGCGCAGCGAGCTGCAGACGTGCAGGCCGGACAGGAAGAAGAACAACGGCATGTGGAACGTGTAGATCACGTAGTCGTTCCACGCGAATGCCGTGTCGGCCGCGCCTGTCGGCACAAGGTCGGCGGAAACGGCACCGCGCAGCACGTGGCCGTATACGACAAGAATGATTCCCGCGCCGCGGGCGACATCGAGGCTGGTTTCGCGAGCAGTCATGATGAAGGGGCGGTCGGCCCGTCAGGTTCCGCACCGCCGGGATATCGGACAGTCGTTCACTGTATGGCGGACCGATGCGCAGGACAGTGCGGTGGGCGACAGTGGGTCGTCGTGCAGCCCGACGGATGTCCTACAGCCCCTCGAATATCGCCTTCATCATCTCGGCGCTTCGGCTCCAGCGATACTTCTCCGCGTGCAGGCTTCCCTTGCGTTTGAGCTCGGCCCTGAGTGCGTCGGAATCGAGCAGGCTCCGCAATTTCCGCGCGATGTCGTCCTGCGAATACGGATCGCAGTACAGCGCCGCATCGGCACAGACTTCCGGCAGGGCCGCAGATTTGCCGACTACGACCGGGCAGCCGTAGCGCATCGCCTCGAGAGGCGGTATGCCGAAGCCTTCGTAGATCGACGGATACAGGAAGCACGCGGCGTGCTGATACAGCGCCTTCAATTGTTCGTCGCTGATATAGCCGACGTACTTGACGTTCGGTTCCGCCGCCGCCATGAGGTCCTGCTTGCCGAACACGGTGGTGTTCTGCATCCCGACGATGACGAGATCGACCGACGGATCGTCGATCTGCCTGAACGCCGCGATCAGCCGGCCGAAGTTCTTGGTGGGATTCATGCTGCTGACCGCGAGCACGAACCGGTTCGGTGTCAGCGCATGCTTATCGAGCACGCTGGTGTCCGGTTCCAGGGTGTCGAGATGATCCGCGCCGAGCGGCACGACGCTGATCTTCTCCGCGGCAACCCCGCAGTGATGCGCGAGGCGATCCCGCGAGAAATAGGAGTTGGTCAGCACGCAGACGGAGGTTCGCGCCAGGATCCAGAACATGACCCGGTACCACATGCGAAACGGGCGGGAGAAATGCGCGGGGGTGTCGAACACGGCCGCGTCGTGCATGTAGATGATCTGGTTGCCGATGAAAATGGATGCCGAATTGCTGAGATTGACGATGCGGCCGCGGCGTGCGAACAACGGGAGCACCAGCTGTTCCCACACCACGCCCTTGTAAAAGCCGACTTTGACCATCTTCGCTCCGCTTACCTCGATGCCCGGCTGCGGAGGCACCAGCACGGTTACCGGATCCTGCGGCTGAAACTTGATCAATGCGGCGATCAGCTCGCGTGCGACGCGTTGCACCCCGGTTGTCTTCTGCGTGGTGAATCGGCCGTTGTATACGAGTGGCTTCGGTTTCTTGAACGAGATCATGTCCATAAGGGGATATCGAAATCAGGCTTTGACGTGATCCGCTGCAACCGGCTTGAACTCGCGCGTGTCGACGCGCGGCTCGTCGGTGCCGAGTCCGTAAAGCGCATGCCATTGCCGGAAGATCGCGCTCATCGAAAACCGCTGAATGGCCCGCTTTCGCGCGGCATCACCCATCCGCTCGCGAAGCTGCCGATCGTCGCGAAGGGCGGTCACGTACTCGACCATCTCGTCGGCGGTTGACGCGACATAGCCCGTCACACCATGAATCACCACGTCGCGATTGCCGACAACGTTCGTCACGACGGCCGGAATTCCGGCAACCTGCGCTTCGATCAGCGCGACCGGCATGCCTTCCCAGCGCGAGGTCTGGACATAGATGTCGAGTTCCGACGTCAGCGCCAGCGCGCGTTCGCGGGTTACCCAGCCACTGCATGCGACGGCCTCGCGCGCGGCGGAATCCGGGATCTCGGCCGCGTTGCCGCCGATCCACAGAAACTCGACGCTGGCGCCGTGCAACATGTCGGCGAGTCGCACGAATGCTTCATGGTTCTTCTGGAACGACGCGCGGCCGCTCATCCCGATCACGACCTTGTGGTCGTCGCGCGTACGGCGGGCCGGAATCTCCGCGACGTTCACGCCGTTTTCCACCAGGACCGCCGATCTTGGCCTGACTTTTCCGTTGATCTCGCCGAGCTCGCTGCCCGAGCACGCGACAATGGTGCCGCCGATGCGCGCCGCGATGCGCTCGAAGCTCAGATAAGCGAACTGCTTGATGGGCGACACGTCGCAGCGCAGGAATGACAGGCCGTGTGGCGAGTAGAGAACCGTTGCATTCGGGGCGGCGATCCGGGCAGCGATACGTCCCAGCACGCCGGCCTTCGACGAGTGCAGATGAATCGCGGTCGGCTTGCAGTCGCGCAGGGTACGGACGAGCGCGTGCACACTCCGCAGATCCTGCCGGACGTTGACCTCGCGCACCATGTCGATATAGACCAGCTTCACGTCGGGCCGGAACAGCGTCGAGAAATCGGCCGGCGTTTCCGGCCGGATCGCGTGCAGGACCGTCACGTCCACGCCGGCCGCGGCGGCATGGTTGGCGAGATAGGTGAGCATCGACAGCACGCCGCCGCCGAATGCTTCGGCAATATGAACGATCTTTTCCTGGGTCATCTCTCGGTCTGTCGATTCGGTCGCGCTGTTCGTTACCCAGTGCGACGATGGAGGCGGCGTATCGTCAAGTCGTCAGCGGACCACGCATGCCGTACGTCCTATCCATTACGCATTCCTGATTGATTGATGCGCGATCGCCGCCGCCATTGCTTCCGGTCTGTCGGACTTGATCGCGCGAACACGCCACGTGGCGGCGAACATCTACGCGCCACGCATGCATCAATTGGTCCGGACCATTGTGAAGCGCACGCCGCACGCACTCGGTGCGATGGCTAACCGAACAAGCGAATCGGCAGCCGCAGTCGCGTCCGGATGGGATTCATCGCGCGCCGGTGCGTTGGTCGGGCGACTTGCGTACGCGAGCGAGCGGATTGGACAGATAGCGGATCGCGCGATTGCTCAGCGTTGACGATGGCAGCAAGCACGCGAGCGACAACACGGTAACCGCCACTTTCTTGGCCGGGCGCCAGAACGGGTTGCGCAGCACGGTGTGCCAGTAGCGTCCCGATTCGCATAGGAACCAGCGCCAGCGCCGCGCGAGCGGCGCGCGATACAGCGTGCTCGCGAAGCGCGCCTTCTCGATGGCGAAGTCGAGCGGGGCCATCGGTAGCGCTTCCCGCAACCGCGTGCCGGCAAGCGTGCGCAGGATCGACCAGCGGCGTTCGGCCTTCAATGCACCGGTTGCCGCGTCTTCCGAGTTGGCGAGCGCGAGGGCCGGGCCGTCGGCCGCGCTTGTGTTCGACTGCTGGTGCATGCGATAGCCGCCGAGCGTCGCATCGATCATGTGGACGGCACCGAGCAGCGCGATGCCGTAGATCGCGTAGAAATCGGCGCCATGGAGATTGTCGGCAGTGACGGGCACCGGAAAAATGCGTTTCAGCGCAGCGACCTGGTACGCATTGCCCGATGCAGGCGGCGACGGGTACAGCCAGCCCGCGCGCAACAGGCGGCCGCAATCCGTATCGATCACCGACTGCGGCACGCTCGCGCCGGTTCGCGCGCCATCGTGCGCGATCACGTCGAGCCGGAAATGGACCTTCACGAAATCGCCGGATGCGAACGCGGCGAGCACGCGTGCCGCGGCGTCGGCATAGAGCAGGTCGTCCGCGTCGAGCAGGATGACGTAGCGCGACGTGACGTGCTCCAGCGCGCGGTTGTACGCGGCAACCTGACCGCGATTCTCCTGGAACACCGCGGCAATGCGCTCGCCATACGAGCGAATGATGTCGCGCGAATCGTCGGTCGACCCGTCATCGACGATCAGAACGCGGACGCCGTGCGCGGTCTGTGCGAGCGCCGAGTCGATCGCGTCGCGCAGGTACTTGCCGTGGTTGTAGTTGCAGATTGCGATGGTCAGGTCGGTCATGTGCGGAAGTCGGACGGGCGCGCGGACGATCGGGGTCATGATACGGATCGCGCGGCTGCGCACAGTTCGCGAGCCTACCGTTCGGGAGTGCGCGCGCGCATGGCATATCGCGTCGTCGATGCGGTACTGGAGCGCTTGGTCTGATGACGCACCGAAGCCGTTCGGAGCCCCTGATCTAATCGACGTTGGAGCATCGCCGCTTTCGTCGGCTTAGCGGACAGGCCACGCAGCCGGCCGTCAATACGTGCGGTTCGACGTGCACGGAGACTTGTCAGGGAACGATACGATATGCATGAATTGCAACGCCTGTCGCGCTTTGTGGTCGCCGGCATGTGCATGGCGGGCGCGCTATCGTGGCCGGCGCTCGCCGCGCCCGCCACCTCCGCGACCCAACCGGCCGCGCTTGATGCGGCGGTACCGGACGCGTACGTGCGTCCGGACCCCGCCGCGGCCGATCAGGGCGACGCGCTGCAACGCGCGCTCGACGCGCTGCGGCCGGGGCAGCGGCTTGTATTCGCACCGGGGCGGTATGTCGTCGGCCGGTCCCTCGTCGTGCGGCAGGCGCGTGTGGTGCTGTCGGGCTTCGGCGCGACGCTGATCGCGACAGCGCCGAACGATCAGACGATCGAGTTGCACGGCGACGGTACGACGCTCGTCGGGTTCCGGCTCACGGGAACCGGCACCACGCGTCTCACGACGCCGGAGTCGACGAAGATCGAGGTAACGGGGCGCGACGTGCAGGTGCTCGACAACATCGTCGACGGTGGCGCAGGCGCGGGCATTTTCGTGTTCGGCGGTGCGGATGTCGCGATCGTCGGCAACGAGGTGCTGTCGACGCTGGCGGACGGCATTCACATGACGCACGGCTCGCGCAACGTGCTGGTGCAGGGCAACGTCGTGCGTGGAACCGGCGACGACATGATCGCCGTCGTGAGCTACCAGGCGGAAGGCGTGCTGACCCGCAACGTGATGATTACCGGCAACTCGCTGGAAGGCAACCCGTGGGGCCGTGGCATCACCGTCGTCGGCGGCGCGAACGTGACGATTTCAAACAACATCGTGCGCAACGTGCAGGTCAGCGCCGGGATTCTCGTCGCTCAGGAAGACAGCAACCGCACGGTCGGCTCGTCTGACGTCCGGATCGAGCGCAACGTGATTGCCGATATTCAGACGGCGACAGGTCGGACCGATTCGCGTCCGCTCACGCAGCAAGCAGCGATCGAGGTCAGCACGTGGTCCGGTTCGGTGTCGCGCGTGACCGTGATCGGCAATCGCGTTTCGAATGCGCGATTCGATGGCATTCGGTTGTGGGGCAACGTGTCGGACGTACGGCTGGCGGACAATCAGCTGTCGGGGATCGGCGGCATGCCGGTGCGGGCCGGACCTGAACCGGATTGCGCCGCCGGCGCGTCCGCGGGTTCGTCCGCGAACCATCGGGCAAGGGGCGCGCCGTGCACGAGCACGCGCCTGTATCGGCCGGGCGCGCCCGACGCCGTCGGCGCCGATACGTCACTGCTGCCACGCGTGCGCGAATCCGTCAGACGGGCGCGCTGGTCCCAACGCGGCGTCGATTGATCGTGCGGGGCGCGGCCAACGCGCCGGCGCGATTCGCATGCACCTGTCCCACGCTCGTCCGGCTAACCGGGTTCTCCGGCCGAGAGCGATACGACCGGCGTGGGTTGCGCGGAAGTCGTCCTTGACGATGGCTGAACCGTCCCGACGACCGCCCGCCCATACTGATCGTCGAACCGCACGATATCGTCCTCGCCGAGATAGTTGCCCGATTGCACCTCGATGATTTCGAGCGGAATCCGGCCGGGATTCTCGAGTCGATGCACTTCGCCGACGGCGATATACGTCGATTCGTTCTCGCACAGCAGGAACGTCTCGGCGCCGCGCGTGACCTTCGCGGTGCCGCGCACCACGATCCAGTGCTCGGCACGGTGATAATGCATCTGCAGCGACAACTGCCTGCCGGGTTCGACGACGATCCGCTTCACCTGGAAGCGCTCGCCGAAATCGATCGAATCGTAATGGCCCCACGGCCGCTGCACCTTGCGGTGCTCGCTCGCCTGCGGGCGCTGGTCGGTCTTCAGGCGCGCGACGATGTTCTTCACGCGCTGCACGTCGTGCTTGTTCGCGACCAGCACCGCATCGGCCGTCTCGATCACGACGACGTCCTTCATCCCGACGCACGCGATGAGGCGGCCTTCGGAGCGCACGAGGCTGTCCTGCGTATCCTCGAACACGATCGGCCCGCGCGCGACGTTGCCCTGATCGTCCTTCGGCATGATTTCCCAGATCGCGTCCCACGTGCCGACGTCCGACCAGCCGGCCGCGAGCGGCACCACGATGCCTTCGATGCCGAGCTCGCCGTGTTGCGCGAGGCGCTCCATCACCGCATAGTCGATCGAATCAGACGGGCACGCGTCGAAGGCCGCCGCATCGATCCGGAAGAACGGATCGTCGGCGACGCCCGCGCGCCATGCGTTCTCGCAGGCGGCGTGGATGTCCGGCGCGAGCGCGCCGATTGCCTTCAGCCAGACCGATGCGCGCGTGACGAAGATCCCGCTGCTCCACCAGTAATCGCCCGATTGCAGATAGCGTTCGGCGAGCGCCGCATCGGGTTTTTCGACGAAACGCCCGATCGCGTAGCCGCCCTGGCTGCCGTGGCGGCCCGAGCGCGGTTCGCCGACCTGGATGTAGCCGTAGCCCGTTTCCGCGCGGCGCGGCAGCACGCCGAGCGTGACGATCGCGCCTTCCTGCGCATAGCGCGCCGCGCGTGCGATCGCGTCCTGGAACGCGCCGACGTCGACGATCACGTGATCGGCCGGCATCACGGCGAGCACGGGGTCGTCCGCGAGCGCGCTCGCGTCGAGCGCGGCCAGCGTCAGCGCGGGCGCGGTGTTGCGCGCGGCCGGCTCCAGCAGGATGCGGGCGGGCGCCGAGCGGCCGTGCACCTGCTCGGCGCTCATGAAGCGATGCTGTTCGCCGCAGACGAGCAGCAGCGTATCGCCGAGCGACGCGTTCGCGATGCCGTTCAGGCGGCGCGCCGTCGCCGACAGCGGCGACTCGTTCGAGACCAGCTCGATCAGTTGCTTCGGATACTGCTCGCGCGACAGCGGCCACAGCCGCGTGCCGGAGCCGCCGGCGAGAATCACCGGCAGGATGCTCGGCAGATCGGGTTCGGGAACCGGGCGAAGGGTAGGGGTCATCGGTTCGCTCCGGTATCGGCGGGTAGCCGGGTGCGCGCGCGGCCGTCCGCGCGCGTGTCGTCGTTGCGGGAGACGGAAACGGCCCGCGACAGCAGGTGACGCAGCGCGCCGGCTGCACGGTCGGCCGACCGTACCAGGCCGACGAACGGCGCACCCTGTTCGAGATACGGGCCGTAGGCCTTGCGGAATCCGAACTGTTTGTAGAATGCCTGACGCGGCGCGGGGACGTGCGTGCGCACCGCGGTGTCCGGCCATGCGGCCTGCGCGGCGGTGAGCGCGCGCCCGATCAGGCGTTCGAGCGTGTCGTCGTCGCGGCAGCTTTCGCTCGTCAGCACCTTGTCGATCACGACGTCCGGATCGATGTCGTCGCCGGGCAGGATGCGCGCGTACGCGGCGACTTCCGTCGTGTCGCCGTTGCGCACGCTCGCATAGACGTGCAGCGCGCCCGCGTCCTTGCCGTCGATGTCGAGATGCGTGTGCGCATCCTCGACCACCAGCACGGCGTTGCGCGCGCGCAGGATTGCGTAGAGATCGACGGCGCTCAGGTGTTCGAATTCACAACAATGCCATTCCATGATGCGGTCCTCGCGTGATGCCTTCGGCACGCCGCGCCGCACGGACGCGGTCGTTCCGTGCGGCGCGGCGATCTTCATCATCCGGATGCGGGGTGCGGCGGTCTGTTCGAAAGCGTACTCACGCTCCGGATTCGCATGCACGGCGCGGGATACGACGCGACGTGCGCGTCACGGGAGCGTCGCAATGTGCGATAGCACACACCGTCGGGGCCGGTGCCTTTTCATAATTGCTTCATCGTGGCGGCCTGCAATGAGGCGCGACCGACATCGCGCGCAAAACGGGTCACCGGGACGCGGGACCGAGGATTGCGGTGGTTCGCGACCGGCCGGTCGCGCGCTTGCACCGTCGTGGTGATCGGCTGGTGCGTTTGCTTCGGGTCGTGACGTGCGCGGTGGCCGATCGCGCCGGGAGGGCCGTCATGCTGCACCGCACGGCGCGCGGGCGTGCGTCCGATGCCCGGCGCCCGGCACCCGAGCCTGTCGGCGGGGAATTCGCCGAAAAGAGGCTGCGCGGCGCGAGGCCGGTGATTACGACGTGTAACGGCCGGGCGGCCCGCGCGCCGGCGCAAGGCGATGCGGCGACCCGCCGGCGCGCGCGATTATGCGGTCCGGACGCGCGGTCCCACGCACTTTTGGGAGATTTCGGTGAAAATCGCAGGTAATCGATCGTATCAATCTTGCGGAAAAGTAGTATTTGCCACTGATTGACGGGAATGGTCGGAGATAATCAAATCTCAGTGGTCAAAAGCGCGCAGCGCGGGGCCACGGGCAGCGTAACCGACTGATTCAGGATTATCTTTTGGTAACAAGGTCATCTCGAAACGGGGTGTAGATTCAGGTGCGGATGAAATGGGGCGGTCAATCCGGGCGCGGTTTGGCAGCCCTCCGGTTCAGCATCGGGCGCGACTGTCGTGTACGACGCGACGCACATGCGGACGGAATGTCCGTTTGCCGGCGTGCCCCGCCTGACGGCGGGTCGCTTCAAAGCCGGAATGTCATGGCTCCCGCAGCCGCGCATTCCGTTCGAGTTCGATGACAACGAGGCCGGATGACATCCGGCTCGACCTCCGGGGGTTTTCGCCGTGTGCAGTTTCGATCTTCGCCAAGGCTGCGGAAACGCAGCGCGGAAGGGCGGCCATGCGCCGCCGGCCGCAGCGCACGCGGACGGTTCGCGGAGTGCAGAGAGTGACGGTTCGTTATGAATATGCCAATAACGCGCGATAAGAGCGCCGGCGCGGGGAGCGGTAACGGGCAGCGTCCGCTGATTTACTGGACGCAGTCGCCGTCCGTGATGCTGCGAAAGGAATTGTCGCGCCGCGACTGGAAAGTGACGGTCGTCGCGCATGCGAACGACCTGCGCGACACGTCCGGCGAAATTACCTGCGGCATTCTCGATCTGAGCGGCGGCCATGCCGATGCAATCGGCAGCATCGCGTCGACTTGCGCGTCGATGCGCGACGTCGTCTGGGTGGCGCTCGTGGACGTCGGCCAGACGGCGTCGCCGAACGTGCGCGCGCTGTTGCGCGACTACTGCTTCGACTACGTGACGCTGCCGGCGTCGCACCAGCGGATCGCCGATACGGTCGGCCATGCCTATGGCATGGAGTGCCTGTTCGCGCGCGATCGCGAACAGCTCGAATCGGAGGAAAAGGGCATCGTCGGCACCTGCAGCGCGATGTTGCGGCTGTTCGATACGGTGCGGCGTTTCGCGCGCACCGACGCACCGGTGTTCGTGTTCGGCGAAACGGGAACCGGCAAGGAGCTCACGGCCGTCGCGATCCACCGTCATTCGGAGCGACGCAACGGCCCGTTCGTCGCAGTCAACTGCGGCGCGATTCCGCCGCATCTGCTGCAGTCCGAGCTGTTCGGCTATGAGCGCGGCGCGTTTACCGGCGCGAACGCGCGCAAGATCGGCTACGTCGAGGCCGCGAACGGCGGCACGCTGCTGCTCGACGAAATCGGCGACCTGCCGCATGAAAGCCAGGCGAGCCTGCTGCGGTTCTTGCAGGAACGTTCGATTCATCGTCTTGGCGGCAGCGATCCGGTGCCGGTCGATGTCCGGATCGTGTCGGCGACGCACGTCGACCTGCGCGACGCGATGGAGGAAGGGCGATTCCGCGCCGACCTGTTCCACCGGCTGTGCGTGATGCGCATCGACCAACCGCCGCTGCGCGCGCGCGGCAAGGACATCGAACTGCTCGCGCACCACATGCTCGAACGCTTCCGCGGCGATGCGCGCCATCGCGTGCGCGGCTTTTCGACGGATGCGATCACGGCGCTCTACAAGCACGACTGGCCGGGCAATGTCCGCGAACTGATCAACCGCGTGCGCCGTGCGGTCGTAATGACGGAGGGGCGCCTGATCACCGCGCAGGATCTAGAGCTCGAATACTGTCTCGATGCGGCGTCGCCGTCGGTCGCCGACATCCGCAAGTCGATCGAGCGCGAGGCGATTGAAACCGCGTTATTGCGGACGCGCGGACGCGTCGCCGCTTCGGCGCGCGAGCTCGGCGTGTCGCGCGCGACGCTGTATCGCTGGATGGAGGCGTACGGCATCGAGCGACCGCGCGGGACGGGCTCGTCCGACTGATATGCGCCAGCATCACGCTCGCGCCGGACGCGAGCGTCGTGTCAGCCGGCCTGCGTGGCGCGCACCGCGCGCGCGGCGTTGACGGCCCGGATTTCCACCGTGGGCGCGACGTAGTCGTCGGCCGCCGCGGGCTTCCCGTCGGTTCGCAATGGAATGAGCGCGATGCGCGCAGGCGTGCCGGGCGCGAGATGGAACCAGTCGTCGCTCGGCATGAAGCCCGGCGCGTCGATCTGCACGTGGCGGGCGACGTGTCGCGTGTCGATGTCGACGTGCCAGGTCGCGCCGGTGCGCGACACGCATGCCTCGATCCCCGGTTCGCGACGCGCCAGCACGGCCGGATGCGTGCGGGACGGAAAATGGAACGCCTGCGACAGCAGCGTGCCGTCGTCGGCGCGTAAGGTCGCTACGACCGTATCGTGTTCGCAGGGGCCGAAGCGGTACGCGTAGGTCCAGTCGAAGAAGCGGCCGAGCAGCTCGGCCGAGCCGAGCCGTACCGTGTCGTGCGCGGCGATCCGCACCGGGGAGCTGGCCCGCGCGACCGGCGTGCGGCCGTCGCGCAGCGCGACCAGCTCGATCGCGGCCGACAGCGGCGCCGGGCGTTCGTTGACCACATGCACGTCGAGCCCGTTCAGGCCTTCGTCGACGAGCAGCACCTGGATCGGCTGCAGCACCTGACGCAGCGCATACCAAGCCGATTTCGGCCGGTGCGCGGCGTCGATCACGCCCCATCCGGCGCCCGGCATCACGTCCTGGAACTGCCACACGAGCGCGCCCGCGCAACGCGAACCGGTGCGCCGCCATTCGGAAAACGTCTCGCGCATCACGTCCGCGATCACCGCACGCGACAGCTCGAGGTAGCGCGCCGGGTCCTCGCGCCGCAGCCGGTCGGGCACGACGTCGTACAGCGTCTGCAGATAATGGTCGCGGATATCGTCGAAATCCCACGACGTGCCGGGGTCGCGGGGCACGGCCGCCTTCCAGCGCGGTTCGTGCACGCCCGGCCAGCCGAGTTCCGCGAGCGTCGCATCGCCCGGCACGTTCGCGAACGCGAGGCATTCGCTCGCAAAGCGCACGTCCGCGCGGCGCGCGTCGTCGAGCGGGCGCAGATACGCGCCGACGCCGTAGTAGTGCGACACGCGTTCGCGCGGCATGAACGGCAGCACGCCGCCGTCGGGCGAATCGGGCACGTACGGGACGTCGGGGCGGTGTGCGGCCGCGTGGCCGGCCAGCCGGTCGGCGGTCAGCTCGACGAAGCGCTGCTTCGGCCCGAGCCCCGACATCGCGGCCTGCTGCGCGATCTCGCTGCCGCCGCACAGCACCGCAAGCGACGGCGAAGGGCCGTGACGCGACAGGAACTGGCTCGCCTCGCGATCGACGTTGGCCGCGAACGCGGGATCGTCGAGCGCGTAATCGAAGTTCGCGAAACCGAAGTCCTGCCAGACCAGCAGCCCGAGCCGGTCGCACCATGCGTGGAACGCGTCGGCCTCGTAGGTCATCGTGCCGCCGACGCGAATCATGTTGAAGCCGGCGTCGCACGCGAGCCCCAGCAGGCGGCCGTAGGTCGCGTCGTCCGCGTGCAGCGCGAGCGGCGCGGCGCTGCTCCAGCATGCGCCGCGCGAGAATACGGGCACGCCGTTGATGCGCAGTCCGAAACCCTTGCCGTCGGCGCCGGCGTCGACGTCGATCGTGCGAAAACCCGTCGAGCCCAGCGACCGGCGCGCATCGCCGATATGCAGGGCGATCTCGTAGAGCGCCGGTTCACCGTGCGTATGCGGCCACCAGCGGCGCACGTTCGGTATCGCGACGCTCGTGCGCAGCCGGTCGGCGCCGGCGCGTTCGAGCGTCGCGTGATGTTCGCCGCATGACAGCCGCGCCGCGAACATGTCGGGCAGCGGCGCGGCGAACGTCAGTTCCGCATCGAGCCAGCCCGTGTCGCCTTCGACGCGTGCATGCAGTTTGCAATCGGTAAGAATGGGCCCGTCGGACGGATCGAGCACGTCGATGGGCCGCCATGGGCCGGTGGGCACATACGGCGGGAACCAGCCCGGCATATGGCCGAACAGCGACGTGCGGATCGTGCGCAGCGTGGCCGGTTCGGCCAGCCGCGTGCGCCAGCGTGCACGGCGCGTCGCGCGCGCGTCGCGCAGGTGCGGCGCGAGCGCGCGGAAACAGACAGTCAGCCGGTGCGTGCCGTCGAGCGACACGGGCACGTCGTGCGCGACGAACATGCTGTCCGAGCAGTGGATCGGCGTGTCGTCGAGCCAGGCCTGCGCGAGCGTCGCGAGGCCGTGAAAGCGCAGGATGCGCAGCCCGCGCCCGCGCAGTTCGAGCCGATACCAGTGGTCGCGCTCGTCGAGCGACGCGGCTTCGTCGAGCCGGCCGGACAGCGCGAGCGCCTGCGCGACCGTGCCGGGCACCGGCGCCGCGATCCAGCCGTCGTGGTCGGCCGGGAGGTCGCGCGGCTCGCGCACGGCGCCCGCGGCCGTCGCCCGCATCGACCATGCGGGCAGCGTGCGCGCGCGCGTCACCGCATGGCCGGCACGGGCGCTGCGTCGGCGCGCACGGGCGTCACGTGCCGCAGCGGCGCGCCGATCTGCCGCGCGCACGCGACGAGGTCGGCGTACGCAGCCTCGATCGCTTCGAGCGTCGCATCGCCGCGTTCTTCCTTGCCGCGTGCGCACGCGCGCGCGAGCCGAAATTCGAGCACCATCGCTTCGGACGCGATGCGATCGCACGCGGCGCGGATCTCGGCGAACGGCCCGGTGCAGCCGCTGGCGTGCAGCCAGCGCGCATAGTGGCCGAACAGTTCGAAATTCGCGCCGAGCTGCCGCACCGAATTGAACGAGTACGCATGAAAGCGTTCGAGCGGCGCTTCCGCGAGGATCTGCGCATCGGTCTGCAACTGCCGGCGGAACGCCGCGATCGGATCGACGACCGGCAGGCGCCGCAGGTGGCGCTGCAACGCGGCGAGCGAGGCTTCGCACAGCGCGCGCTCGTCGAGCGGCGCAAAGCGTCGCTTCGCGCATTCGACATACGGCGGCAGCGTCATCGGCGAACTCGCGCCGATGAGCCCGTTGTAGTCGAAATCCTCGGCAACGTAATAGCCGCTGTTGTGGAAGTAGCCGATCTGGTGCTTCTCGCGGTCGATCGCGTCGATGCCGATCGTCGTCTTCGTATGCTGCGTGCGGTAGCTGGTGCCGCGCGTATCGGGCAGGAACCACGCGTCGACCTCGACGATCATCAGGTGGCCACGCGCGACCTGCGTCTCGATGTGCTGGTCGAGCGGCTCGTAGATCGAATGCTCCTGCACGACGATCCCGTAGAGCCGCTCCAGTTCGTCGTGCGGAAACTTGAAGAACGTGAACTGGTCGCCCTCGAAATCGAGCGCGATCGTAAACGGCAGCGCTGCATACGGATTGAGGCCCCACCAGCGGAGCACCTCGAGCCACATGTCGACGTAGCAGTTGGTCTGCTTCCAGACCATCTCCTGACTGTGCAGCGGGTGCGGCCGGTAGTGGCGCGCGCGGTGGCGCACGCCCTCGAACGACGCGTCTTCGCCGTCGCGGGAAACGAACCTCATCGCGCGCCCCACAGCACGTCGCGCACGTCGCTCGGCCATGCGTCGATGTCGAAGCCGTGGTGGCGGAACAGCGCGAGCGTGAGCCGCTCGAGGCCGAAGCCGACGCAGCCCGTGTGCGCGACATCGCCGGTCGCGGTGCGGATGTCCCACAGCAGTCCGAAGTGGTCCATGTGGTAGTTGAAGCTCAGGCACGCGGTCTGCCGGTCGTCGTGCTCGATCGGAATCAGCAGCTCGAACTTCAGGTTCTGCTCGCGCTGGCTGTCCGCGACGATCTTGCCGCCGCGCCCGAAGAACGGGTCGTTCGCGAGATCGATCGCATTCGGCAGGCGCAGCGCGTCGATCATCCGCGTGCCGCGTTCGATCCATGTCTCGCGGAACGAGACGATCTGCTCGGGCGTGCCGATCCGCACGTACTCGCGCATCCGGAACAACTGCATGCGGGTCGGGTCGAGCGACGGTTCGTGACGGAAGCAGTACGAGAACACGTCGACGATCCGGCCGTCGGCGGGCAGCGCGCCCGCGCGCGCGACGACGGGATACACGGGGTAGCACGCGGCCGGCGTCATCACGACGTAGGTCGGCTTCTGGTTTTCGGTCCAGTCGTCGCCGCGATCGAGGCATTGCAGCACGCGCTGATGCTGGCGTTCGTCGCCGCAGAACGCATGCACGCTGCCCGCCAGTTGCGGAAAGCTCTTCATGTATTCGCTGCGCTCGAACTCGGTGCGGCTCATCGCCGGCGGGAAGCGCAGCACTTCGGCCTGCTGGTCGGCGCCGATGCGCGTGACGAACGCGTCGAGCGCTTCGACCACGCGCTCGAATCGTTCGCTGCGGCCGAACAGGCCCTGGATGCCGGTCGAGACCAGCAGGCCCGCATCGATCAGCGCGTCGCGCAGCGGATTGACGCCCGCGCGGTCGAGCGGTGCGTTGGCGGGAACGGAGGGGGCGGTGGGCACGGCGAGGCGATCGTTCACGTATGTTTCTCCAGCGTCGCGGGACGCAGCGCGAGCAACAGGCTCGCAGTGTTGGCGGCAATGCGGTCGTTGCTGATCATCAGCGGCGCCGCGTGCAGGTCGCGAATGTGGCGGCCGATGCTGAACGGCGTGCCTTGCTTGTAGCCCGCCATCCCGCAGATCATCATCGCCTGGTGCGCGACCTCGAGCGCGGTCGCCGACACGTAGGTCTTCAGCGTATTGATCTCGGCGGCCCATGCCATGCCGGCCGACCACGAGCGGGCCGACGCGTTCGCGTGGAGGCGCAGCACGTTGTCGACGCGCGCCTGCATCGCCTGCATCAGCGCGAGCGATTCGGCGATGCGCCGCGCGGCGGGCGACGGCGCGCCATCGGTCTGGCGCGCCTGCGCGCGGAAGAACTGGTGCGCGCGATGGAACGCGTCGCCGGCCACGCCGATCCACACCGCGGCCCACAGGATGTGCGAGACCGGCACCATCGTTTCCTCGGCGATCTTCGCGAACGGCACCGGCAGGCATTGCACGGCGGCGCCCTGCGCGTCGAGCACGAAGCCGTTGCTGCACGTGCCGCGCATGCCGAGCGTGTCCCATTCGCCGCGGCGCGTGAGCGTATAGCCGTCGCGCAGCAGCGTGACGAGCACCTGCTCGGAAGCCGGCGCATCCGCATCGCGTCGCGCGGTGGCGAGAATGCCGTCCGCGTAGTCGCCGTACGAGATCGTCGGCGCGGATTTGTGCAGCCGGAACCCGCCGCCGTCGATCTCGAGCGCGCACTGGCTCGCGCGCAGGTTGCCGCCGACGCCGTCTTCCGACGTGGCCGAGGCGAGCAGCCACTGGTGACGCACGAGCTGCTGCAGGAACAGCTTGTGCCAGCCCTGGTCGGCGGCATGGCCGACGATGCACGCCACCTGGATCTGGTGCATCGCGAACACCATCGCCGACGACGCGCACGCCTGGCCGAGGATCGAGCAGGCCGACGCGACGTCTTCCAGCGACGCGCCAGCGCCGCCGAGATGGGCCGGCACCATCGCGCCGAGCAGCCGGCGCGCGCGCATCGCCTCGATTGCCTCGACGGGGCAGCGCGCGTCGCGATCGACCGCATCGGCATGCTGCGCGGCGATCTGCGCAACGGCATGCGCGGCCTCGTCGAGCCGATGCGAATCGCTGTCGGACGCGAGTTCGGGAAGCAGCGCGCTCATGCGGAGTGCTCGGTGCGTTGCAGCGTGGCGATCGTGTCTGCGAGCGCGTCGATGCTGCGGAACAGGTTGCGGTTCAGCATCTCGTCGGGAATCTCGATGTTGAACTGCTTTTCGATCGCGAGCATCAGCTGGATCGTATCGAGCGAGGAGAGGCCCGCTTCGTAGAGGTCGTCCCCGTCGCGGATCGAGTCGATCGCGGCTTCGAGGTGGGCGACGTGCTTCAGGATGGTTCTGATTTCGTTTTTCACGTGCTGCTCCGGCGTGCGTGGTGTCGTCCGCTCGGGCAGACGCGCGATAAGCGCTGACATCCCCCCGGCAGTCCGGCATCAGTAGACCATCGGCAGCCCCGGCGTTCTGTTCGCCACCCTACAAACGGCTGACCCGGCACGCGGGCGGCGCCGAAGCGCCGCCCCGACCCGGCGCGCCGATCACGCGCGCGACGCGGCCGGCACGCCGGAGTCGGCCGACAGGATGCGCTTCATCTCGTCGCGCACGATCGCGCGGCAGCCGCACGACATTTTTTCGAGGCCGTCGAGGTCCGCGAGCTCGATCGAGCTGCGGTATTGCCGGATCAGGCCGAGCTTCTGGATTTCGCCGGCGGCGTCCGTGACCGTTTCGCGTCGTACGCCGAGCATTTGCGCGAGCATGCTGTGCGTCACCTGGATCTCGATGCTGCGCGTGCGATCGAACGCGAGCAGGAACCATCTGCATAACTGATGTTTGAGCACGTGATGACGGCTGCAGAACGTGATCTGCGCGACCTGCGCCATCAGCAGCCGCACGCAGACGAACACGAGATGGCGGATCACCGGCGACGCCTCGAACGCGGTCGCGAAGACGCGCCGGTCGAGCCGGTAGACGAAGCCGTCGCGGCACGCGACCGCGCGGCAGGGCATCCGGCCGCTGCCGCCGATCACGTCGTCGCAGACCACGCTTTCGCTGCCGATCTCCGCGACTTCCAGCGTCATGCCGCCGGACGACACGTACTGCAGCGAAATCGCGGTCGTGACCGGCAGGTAGACGGCGGCGAGCATTTCGCCGGGTTCGCACAGCACTTGCCCGGATTTCAGGTGAACGAGTTGCAGGTGGGGCGTCAGCGTGGCGAGTTCGTCGCGGTCGATGGCCGCGAGAAACCGGTTGGCGTCGAAGCTGTGGGAAAGCTCGATCATGCCGTTCGCATAAGCGACGGCGTCGGTGGCCTGATGAGTCACGGCGCATCCTCGCAGGTGGGCGGTCGCGCGTCGTTGCGGCGAATCCCGGAATGGAAATCGCACGATCGTGCGGACTTTGTTGATCAAAAAAACGGAATGACGATACTCGCGAAAAAGGCTAGCACGCAATTGAATTCGGCCAATTCGACTTTTTGCCATTTCACAAAGTTTGACGATTTCGACTGCACGCAAACGTTATGTCGATTTAAGAATTCCTTTCTCCGGAATTAATCATCCGGAAATGGAATCGTGAACCTGCTTGTCATTCTATGTCGACCGGAATCAATCGGACAACGTGACGAATCGTACAGAGAAAGTGGCGGGAAGACATTGAACATTATTTGACAAATAAATGGGGTCATCCAGATTTTGTATTTATATCAACGGCTTGCAGGCGATATGTGCGGTGGTGGACAGAGTGGGGAATTAGTGTGCCGATTCAAATTTGAGACAGTTTGAAACGAGCGTGTGCGGTGCGGCGACGCCGAGAAATGCTGCGCCGCACATCACGGAAACAATTGAAAATCGGCTGTAAGTATTTGAACGATAAGCATCGCGACCGCAACGCCGGCGTCCCGAGCCGGCGCGCGGGAATTGATCAGTCGAATGCGTGCTGTGTCCGTCGTATGGGGGAGTGTCCGGAAATGAGACGTTTTTTCGGTTTTGGGGTCGGTTATTCAGGGGCTCTAAATCGGATGTGATTCATATATTAAGGACGGGCGGCTATTGGCACGTAAATCGCTTATTCGGGCTGGCGTGTCGAAACGGGGCAGTCGACTCAATTCGGCGTTGACAAGCCGATGATCAGTCGGATTCAGGGTTGTGGGCCGCAACCGCTGTCAACGTCCGGGCGCGCATCGCGATAACGAGTTCCGTGCCTGCCGCTGGCGGCGCGGACGATAAAAGGGATACAGACATGCTTCATCTTCACTCGAGCTATTCGGCGAACGCCATTCTTGCTGCCCTCCCGGAGGACAGCATCCGCGCCATCGCCCCGCATCTCGAACTGGTCAGGATCAAGGCCGGGATGCTCGACCGGGTCGGCGAGCCGATGCGTCATCTGCATTTTCCGACGACGGCGATGATGTCGGTGCAGCACCTGATGGAGGACGGTGCGATGGTCGAGGTGGCGGTGGTCGGCCGCGAGGGTGTGGTCGGGCTGGGGACGCTGGTCGGCGGTATCGCCGCGTCGAGCCGGGTCGAAGTGCGCATCGGCGGAATGGCCTATCGCGTGCCGAGTTGCGTGATGCGCGCCGAATTCGAGCGGTCGGCGCAGACCTACCGGCTGTTGCTCAACATCTGCCAGGCGACGATGGCGCAGATCTCGCGCAGCGCGCTGTGCAACCGGCATCACTCGGTCAGCGAGCAGCTCAGCCGCTGGCTGCTGCTCGCGCACGACCGGATCGACGGCGACGAGCTGGCCGTCACGCAGCAGACGATCGCGAACATGCTCGGCGTGCGGCGCGAAGGCGTGACGGAAGCGGCCGGGAACCTGCAGGAAGCCGGGCTGATCCGACAACGCCGCGGCCGCATCACGGTGCTCGACCGCGACGGCCTCGAACATCACGCGTGCGAATGCTACAGCCTGATTCGCGCCGACTATCGGCGGTTGCTCGGCACGCGCGAGCATGCGAGGCCGGCGACGATTCGCCCGCGCATGCCGGACGCGTACCGCGGATTCCCCGCGCATGGTGCGTGACGATGCAGTCGATGTCCGGTGGAACGAATGCGATCCGGCGTGCCGCGATCGCGGCGGCCGACGTCGTGCTCGTGCTGGCCGGGGCGCTCGCCGCGCAGGCGGCGTCGGGGCTCGGTTGGCATGCGCTGTCCGACGCGCAGCGCGGCGCGATCGCACTGCTGTGCGTGCTGACGGTGGCGCTGCTGCCGCGCTACCTGCGCACCGTGCGCGGCGGCGTGGCGGTGCGGGGCGGTGCGCACGTGTTGACACACACGCTGGTGGCCGTGGTGTGCGCGAGCGTGCTGACGGTTGCCGGCACGATGTGGATCATGAATCGCGGCGGCACCGTGACGACCCGCTGGATCGCGCGCACGGTGCTGGCCGGCGACGCGGCGCTGCTGCTCGGCCGCGCGGCGCTGCTGGCGTTCGCGCTGACGCGTGGCGACCCGCGTGCGCGGCAGCGCCGCGTCGCCATCGTCGGCGCAACGGCTTACGGGCGCGTGGCGATCGAGCGGATGCAGCTCGCGCCGAACGGCCCGTTCGCGGCCGCGTGCGTGTTCGACGACGATGCGCCGGCCGCCGCGGGCGGCATCGGCGGCGTACCGGTGATCGACGACTGGAACGCGTTGCGCGAGCGGATTCGCGGCGGCGACATCGACGAGGTATGGCTCACGCTGCCGATGTCGCACGAGTGGCGGATCCAGCGGATCGTGCGCGAGTTGCGCGACGAGTTCGTCGAGTTGCGGCTGTTGCCCGACGTGCGGCAGATGGCGGTCGTCGATCGTTCCGCGACCGACGTGCTCGGCATGCCGGCGATCAATCTCGCGACCACGCCGCGCTCCGCGCCTGAGCTGTGGGCCAAGTTCGCGTTCGACCGGCTGTTCGCGTTCGGCGTGCTGATTCCGTTGCTGCCGCTGCTGACGATGCTCGCGATCGCGGTCAAGCTGTCGTCGCCGGGGCCCGTGCTGTTCAGGCAGCGCCGCAAGGGCGTCGACGGCCGCGAGTTCGACATCCTGAAGTTCCGGACGATGCGCGTGCATCGCGTGCAGCCGGGCGTCGTGCGGCAGGCGTCGCGCAACGATTCGCGCATCACGCGCGTCGGCGCGTTCCTGCGGCGCACGTCGCTCGACGAGTTGCCGCAGTTCTTCAACGTGCTGTTCGGGCAGATGTCGGTGGTCGGCCCGCGTCCGCACGCGATCGAACACGACGACTTGTATCGGCAACTGATCGACTGTTACATGTACCGCTACCGCGTACGGCCCGGCATCACCGGATGGGCGCAGGTGAACGGCTATCGCGGTGAAACGCGCAAGGTCGAGGCGATGGCGGCGCGCGTGAAGTTCGATCTGTTCTACATGCAGAACTGGAGCTTCTGGTTCGACATCAAGATCATCCTGCTGACGGTGGTGCGCGGCTTCATCGGGCGCAACGCGTTCTGAGGATCCCGAATGATTGCAGCAGCGCTGCGCGAGCGATCGTATCGACCGCGCGATGCCGGTCCGCGGGCGCGGAAAGAACCGCGGCGACCGCACGGGAAATTGCTGCGCTGCGGGTGTGCCGACGCGCTGCGCCGCCCGCGCCGCAAGGCGGGGATTGCGCGTCCGTCCCCAGTTTCCGCACCGCTGCCGCTGCGTGAACGGCACGCTGATTCCGGTCAACACACGCGTGTTCAATGGGTTTATCCTGCGTCGAATGCGTCCGGCGTTTCGCGTCCGGCCGCCCATCCGGATGCGACCGCGCAGGTCATGCCTGCGCGCCGCGCACCGGTGCGATACCGCGCGCCGCTCTTGTTTCGCGCGGAACCCGGAACAGGAGAGACGGCCATGTCGCTCGACCCACGACAACGGCAGACGCTGAAGCAGCGGCTGAACGAGAGCGAGCAGGCGCTGCGTGCGGAGATCCGCGCGAGCGAAGACCAGCGCGCGTCGGAATCCTATGCGGAGCTTGCCGGCGCGGCGCCGGACGAGGGCGACGAGGCGAATGCGGACCTCTTCGTCGACGTCGACCATGCGTTGATCGGCATGAAGCTGACCGAGCTGCGCGCGGTTGGCCGCGCGCAGCAGCGGATGCGCGACGGCAGTTACGGCGAATGCATCGACTGCGACGGCTCGGTCGGCTACGAGCGCCTGCTGGCGCGCCCGACCGCCGAACGCTGCACGCATTGCCAGTCGCTCTACGAGCGGCGCTACGCGACGACCCCGCGCGCATCGCTCTGACGTCGTGCGTGCGTACGCTCGCCGACCATGGCCGCGACATCCGGACGATGATCGCGAACGGCGACAATCCCGGGAAGATTCCGTCGATCGGGCGCGGCTGGCTGACGCGGCATGACGTGCTGAACACGCGCACGCTCGCGCAACCGCAGCCACTGCTGGCGCGCACGATGGGCGGTGCGGGCAGCACCGGCGGCAGCGGCACGCAGCGGAGCCGGTCGAAGGGTGCGTGAACGCGTCGCGCCCGGCCGCGACGCGTTCGACTCATGCCGGCAAGCTCATCCGAGTACGCCGGTCGCCGGGACGTAGGGCAGCCCGAGCGCCTGCGCGACCGCTTCGTACGTGATATGGCCGTCGCACACGTTCAGGCCCGCGCGCAGATGCGGATCGTCGAGCATCGCCTGTTTCCAGCCCTTGTCGGCGAGCGCGAGCGCATGGCCGAGCGTTGCATTGTTCAGCGCAAAGGTCGACGTGCGCGCGACCGCGCCGGGCATGTTCGCGACACAGTAGTGGACCACCCCGTCGACGACGAAGGTCGGCGCAGCATGCGTGGTCGCATGCGAAGTCTCGAAGCATCCGCCCTGGTCGATCGCGACGTCGACGACGACCGCCCCCTTGCGCATCGTCGCGATCATGTCGCGCGTGACGAGCCGCGGCGCCGATGCGCCCGGCACGAGCACGGCGCCGATCACGACGTCGGCATCGCGCACGGCTTCGTCGACCGTATGCGCATTCGAGCAGACGGTCGCGATCCGGTTGGCGAACACGAGATCGAGCTGGCGCAGCCGGTTCACGTTGGTGTCGAGCACGGTGACGCGCGCACCCAGGCCCACCGCCATCTGCAGCGCGCCGGTGCCCACCACACCCGCGCCGAGCACGACGACGTGCGCGGCCGGCACGCCCGGCACGCCGGCCATCAGCACGCCGCGGCCGCCGCGCGGGCTTTCGAGGTGGGTCGCCGCGACCTGGATCGACATGCGCCCCGCGACTTCGCTCATCGGTGCGAGCAACGGCAGGCCGCCGCCGGGGCCCGTCACGGTTTCGTAGGCGATGCAGACCGCGCCGGATTTCACGAGCGCGGCGGCCTGATCGGGATCGGGCGCGAGATGCAGATACGTGTAGAGGATCTGGCCGCGCCGCAGCATCGCGCATTCGGCCGGCTGCGGCTCCTTGACCTTGATGATCATGTCGGCGCGCGCGAAGATTTCGTCCGCGCCGTCGCTGAGCAATGCGCCCGCGGCCGTGTAGTCGTCGTCGAGCAGGCCGATCGCCGTGCCCGCGCCGCGCTGCACGAGCACGCGATGGCCGTGCCGCGTGAGTTCGCGCGCGCCGGCCGGCGTGAGGCCGACGCGGTATTCGTGGTTCTTGATCTCTTTCGGCACACCGATCAGCATGAGTCGCCTCCATGGCCTTCGTTATCGTCGTCGTGCGGGCAGCCGGTTGCACAGCGGCGTGCCGATCGCAGTACTGGAATAACAGCGTAGTGGTGCGCGGAGGGAAGTCAAGCAGCCGGCTCGCGCGACGACGCATCCGCACTGCAGCGCAGCATGCGCGGCGACCGGTTGCGACCGGACGTCGCAATGCGCGCGTGGCCGGGTTTCGGTATCGTCGTGCGTGGCGCGGGCCGGGGCCGCGTGCCGAATCCTTTCGGCAACACAACGGGACGAGGACATCGATCGACATGACAGGTGCGTATTTCAGCGTGCCGACGCTTTGCGCCATCGCGCTCGTGCACGTCTACTGGGCGTTCGGCGGCCGGCTGGGCAAGCGTGCGGCCATTCCGGAGCAGGACGGCGTACCGCTGTTGCGGCCGACTGCCGTCGGCACGCTTGCCGTCGCGGCGGCACTGCTGGGCGGCGCAGGCGTGGTCGCCGCGCGTGCCGGCTGGCTCGGGCGCAACGCGTATCCCTGCACGATCGCGTTCGCGGTCGTTGCGCTCGCATTGATCTTCGCGGTGCGGGCCGTCGGTGATTTCCGCTACGTCGGCTTCTTCAAGCGGATTCGCGGGTCGCGTTTCGCGAGGATGGACACGCTGTATTACTCGCCGCTGTGCGCGGCGCTGGCGTTGTCGATCGCGTCGATGTTCTGGCCGTGGTGAGTGGCGGCCGGCGCACGGCTCACTCCGTGCGCGTATCGTCGATCAACGCTACGTATTCGGCTGGCACGGCATCGGTCAGCCAGACGCCGTTTTCGGCGACGAAGAACGTATGGCCTTGCCGATGCATGCGCCGCGCATCGACTTCGAGGATCGCGGGCACGCCGTAGCGCGCACCGACGGCCAGCGCCGTGCGGACGTCCGCCGACAGGTGTACGTGATGACGGGCGCCGGGTTTCAGCCCTTGCGCGCGAATCGAATCGAGGAAGCGCGTCGCCGTGCCGTGATAGAGGCGCTCGGGCGGTTGCGCGGCCGGATATTGGCGCTGCACGGCGGCCGTCGAATGACCCTGTACCGCGCGGACGCGTTGACCGTCATCCGACAGCGCGAAGCGCTGCTTGTCGCTGGTTGCGCACACGCTTTCGATCGTCGCGCGATCGAGCTGGCCTCCGTGACGGGCGGCGCCGGCGATCAGTTCGTCGATGTCGGCCCAGCCATCGGCGTCCAGTTGGAGGCCGATGGCCTGCGGCTCGTGGCGCAGCAGGTAGCTCAGATATTTGCTGATGCCGGTCGCATCGGGCGCCGGCTGTTTGTTTTTCTCGGTATTCATGAGTTGCGGAGGCTACCAGAGCGCGCTGCAACTCGATACCGTCATCTGTCCGGACGTCGCCGGAAAGCGACACGCGCGCGCCGCAGCTGATCGTCCGCCCGGCCGGGAAGCTGTCCGCTATCTCGCCATCCTTGCACATTCCGGTTTCCGAATTTCCCATTGTTGCTAATTTCGATGCACTGAATTGCATTGAACCCCCTGGCAATGGAACCGGTTCCAGCTATAATTCGCCCGCACTCGTCGCCGGACCCGAAAGAGGTCGTGCGCGTTGCGCTTGCCGTGGGCAGACGCGACGTCTAAGTTGAACAAGGGTCATGGGCGATGACGGACAGATGCAGGCCGATGCCGGTATTTGTCCGACGATAGGCCCGCAATGAGGTCGATCCGCGCAGCGCGCCGCCGGCATCCGGGGCGCCGCGCGGCCGCAACGAGGGCGTCCCCGCGAATCGCGGCCGGCCGCCAGCATCGAGGTTGTGCGCAACACACGAAAGAACAGGGCAACCGGCCGCCTGCGGCACGGCTGCCTGCCGGGCACGCGGCATGCGGAATGCGCGCGTCCGAACCCCGATCCCCAACGATCAACATCCGACCATGTCCACGTCACCTGACAAACCCAATTCGCGTCGCCGTTTCCTGCGCACATCGGTCGCGCTCGTGCCGATCGCGTCGGTCGCCGGCTGCGACCTGCGCTCGTCGTCGTCGCCGTCCGCGACGACGGCCGGCAACGCGTCCGCTGCGTCGGCCGGCGCCGACCGCGCGCCGTACAAGCCGACCTTTTTCGATGCGAAGGAATGGGCGTTCGTCCAGGCCGCGGTCGACCGGCTGATTCCGGCCGACGCCGAAGGCCCCGGCGCGCTCGAAGCGGGCGTGCCCGAATTCATCGATCGCCAGATGGAGACGCCGTATGCGCACGGCGCGACGTGGTACATGCAGGGGCCGTTCCAGCAGGGCGTGCCGGAGCTCGGCTACCAGTTGAAGCTGGTGCCGCGCGACATCTACCGGCTCGGCATCGCGGCGGTCAACCGCTATTGCGAAAAGGCGCACGGCAAGGCGTTCGCGGATCTCGACGCGCCGACGCGCGACGCCGTGCTCGGCGCGCTGGAGAAGGGCGGCGCGCAGATCGACGACGTCCCGCCCGGCCTGTTCCTCGGCCAGTTGCTGCAGAACACGCGCGAAGGCTACTTCTGCGATCCGGTGCATGGCGGCAATCGCGACATGGCCGCGTGGAAGATGATCGGTTTCCCGGGCGCGCGCGCGGACTTCATGGATTTCGTCAACCAGAGCGGCAAGCCCTATCCGTACGGCCCCGTCTCGATCAACGGGGAGCGCAGCTGATGGCCGCAGACAAGAAGCCGCATGTCGATGCGGTAATCGTCGGTTTCGGCTGGACCGGCGCGATACTCGCGAAGGAACTGACCGAAGCGGGCCTGAACGTCGTCGCGCTCGAGCGCGGCGAATATCGCGACACCTACCCGGACGGCGCGTATCCGAACACGATCGACGAGCTGACCTACAACATCCGCAAGAAGCTGTTCCTCGACCTGTCGAAGACGACCGTGTCGATCCGCCACGGCCTGCAGGACACCGCGCTGCCGTACCGGCAGCTCGCCGCGTTCCTGCCGGGCGAAGGCGTCGGCGGTGCGGGGCTGCACTGGTCGGGCGTGCACTTCCGGATCACGCCGGAAGAGCTGCGCCTGCGCAGCCACTATGAAGAGCGCTACGGCAAGAAGTTCATCCCCGAAGGGATGACGATCCAGGATACGGGCGTCACGTACGACGAGCTCGAGCCGCATTTCGATTTCGCCGAGAAGGTGTTCGGCACGTCGGGGCAGGCGTACAAGGTCGGCGGCAAGGTGGTCGGCGACGGCAACGTGTTCGAGGCGAACCGCAGCGACAATTTCCCGCTGCCCGCGCAGCTCAACACGTATTCGGCGCAACGCTTCTTCGATGCCGCGCACTCGCTCGGGCTGCATCCGTACAGGCTGCCGTCGGCGAACACGTCGGGCCCGTACACGAACCCGTACGGCGTGCAGATGGGCCCGTGCAACTTCTGCGGCTACTGCAGCGGCTACGCGTGCTACATGTATTCGAAGGCGTCGCCGAACCTGAACATCCTGCCCGCGCTGAAGCAGGCGCCGAACTTCGAGCTGCGCTCGAAGTGCCATGTGCTGCGCGTCGACCTCGACGACACGAAGAAGCGGGCGACCGGCGTGACCTACGTCGATCCGGCCGGGCGCGAGGTGCACCAGCCGGCCGATCTCGTGATCGTGGCCGCGTTCCAGTATCACAACGTGCACTTGCTGCTGCTGTCGGGCATCGGCAAGCCGTACGACCCGATCTCGGGCGAAGGCGTGGTTGGCCGCAATTTCGCCTACCAGAACCTGTCGACGATCAAGGCGTTCTTCGACAAGGATACCTACACGAATCCGTTCATCGGCGCGGGCGGCAACGGCGTCGCGGTGGACGACTTCAACGCGGACAACTTCGACCACGGCCCGCTCGGTTTCGTCGGCGGCTCGCCGCTGTGGGTGAACCAGGCCGGCGTGAAGCCGATCAGCGGCATCGCGACGCCGCCCGGCACGCCGCAGTGGGGCTCGGCGTGGAAGAAGGCCGTCAAGGACAACTACGCGCACACGATCTCGATGGATGCGCACGGCACCAACATGTCGTACCGCGACGTGTATCTCGACCTCGATCCGACCTATCGCGATTCGTACGGCCAGCCGCTGTTGCGGATGACGTTCGACTGGAAGGACAACGACATCAAGATGGCGCAGTACGTGACCGGCCAGATGAAGAAGATCGCGGAAGCGATGGGGCCGAAGGCGATCGGCGTGTCGACGCGCGAGTTCGGCAAGCATTTCGACTCGCGCCAGTACCAGACGACCCACCTCGTCGGCGGCGCGATCATGGGCACCGACCCGAAGACGAGCGTGCTGAACCGCTACCTGCAGTGCTGGGACGTGCACAACGTGTTCGTGATGGGCGCATCGGCGCTGCCGCAGGGCATCGGCTACAACCCGACCGGGATCATCGCGGCGCTGGCCTACTGGTCGGCCCGCGCGATTCGCGAGCAATACCTGAAAAATCCCGCCCCGCTGGTGACCGTATGAAGAGGACGATGAACCACCACAACGCCGCGCGCCGCGTTTCTCCGCTGCGGCGCGCGCTGGCGATCGGCTCGGCATGGGCGGCATTCGGCCTCGCGGGTGGAACCGCGTTCGCACAGCCGGCGTCCGCGCCGACCGCGGCTTCGGGCCCGGCGGCCGCACCTGCCGCCCAGTCGGCCGACGCGGCCCTCGTCAAGCGCGGCGAATATCTTGCGCGCGCAGGCGACTGCATCGCCTGCCACACCGCGAGCGGCGGCAAGCCGTTCGCGGGCGGGCTGAAATTCGACACGCCGATCGGCGCGATCTACTCGACGAACATCACGCCGGACGCGAAGACGGGCCTCGGCGGCTGGACCTACGACGACTTCACGCGTGCGGTGCGCGAAGGCGTGCGCAAGAACGGCGACACGATGTATCCGGCGATGCCGTTCCCGTCGTACGCGCGGCTGACCGACGACGACATGAAGGCGCTGTATGCGTACTTCATGCACGGCGTCGCGCCGGTCGAGCACGAGAACCGCAAGGTCGACATCGTGTGGCCGCTGTCGATGCGCTGGCCGCTCGGCATCTGGCGCAAGCTGTTCGCGCCGTCGCCGAAGCCGTTCGACGCGGCGTCGTACCCCGACCCGGTCGTCGCGCGCGGTGCATATCTGGTGCAGGGGCTCGGCCACTGCGGCGCGTGCCACACGCCGCGCGCGCCAACGATGCAGGAGCGCGGCCTGACCGACGCCGATGGCCTCGACTTCCTGGCCGGCGGCGCGGCGATCGACGGCTGGGTGCCGACGAGCCTGCGCGGCGAGCCGCGCACCGGCCTCGGCACGTGGAACGAAACCGAGATCGTGCAGTTCCTGAAGACCGGCCGCACGCTGCGCACGGCCGCGTTCGGCGGGATGACGGACGTGGTCGGCCACAGCATGCAGCACATGACCGACGACGACCTGAACGCGATCGCGCGCTACCTGAAGACGTTGCCGCCGCGCGTGCAGGGCGAGCGGCCGCACGTGTACGACGCGGCCGCGGCGAAGGCGCTGCAGACCGGCGACGCGAGCAAGCCGGGCGCGGCCGTCTATCGCGACAACTGCATGGCTTGCCACCGCAGCGACGGGCACGGCTACACGCGCGTGTTCCCGGCGCTCGCCGGCAACCCGGTCGTGCAGGGCGACGACCCGACGTCGCTGATCCACGTCGTGCTGGAAGGCAGCGCGCTGCAGGGCACGCGCACCGCGCCGTCGACCTTCACGATGCCGCCGTTCGGCTGGCGGCTGTCGGACCAGGAAGTCGCGGACGTGTCGAACTTCGTGCGCACGAGCTGGGGCAACACGGGCGCGCCGGTGACGGCCGCGCAGGTCGCGAAGGTGCGCAAGAGCGTGCCGTCGACGCGGCCCGAGCCGCCGCCGGGCGCGCGGTTCCCGCAAGCGTCGCGCTGACCGGAGCGGCGGGACGCGGGCCCCGCCTGCTGCTGGGGCGGCGCCCACGCGCGGCGGGTCCGCGCGACGCCTTTCCCTTCGCCGGGGTTGTACCCCGCACCGCGCGCAGCGGCGTGAAATTTTCGCGGCTGCGCGCCATTCTTCCGCCTCATCCCTTATCCTTTCACTCTTGAACCTTACTAAATAGTTACAAGAGCTTGGGAGGGGGGATGCCTCATGACGTTAGCCTGATTGCGTTGCTCGCGGCCGGTTTCGGTCTCGCGATGATCTTCGGTTACCTCGCGTCGCTGCTGAAAATGCCGCCGCTCGTCGGCTATCTGCTCGCCGGGATCGTGATCGGCCCCGGCACGCCCGGTTTCGTCGGCGATCTGTCGCTCGCGCAGCAGCTCGCCGAAGTCGGCGTGATGCTGCTGATGTTCGGCGTCGGCCTGCATTTCTCGCTCGGCGATCTCCTCGCGGTGCGCAAGATCGCGCTGCCGGGGGCGATCGTCCAGATCACCGTCGCGACGCTGCTCGGCGGCGGGCTCGCGCTCACTTGGGGCTGGAGCCTCGGTGCGGCGCTCGTGTTCGGGCTCGCGCTGTCGGTCGCGAGTACCGTCGTGCTGCTGCGCGCGCTCGAAGGGCGCGGGCTCGTCGAGACGGTCAACGGGCGCATCGCGGTGGGCTGGCTGGTCGTCGAGGATCTCGTGATGGTGCTCGTGCTGGTGCTGCTGCCGCCGGTGGCGGGGCTGCTCGGCGGCACGCCGCCCGGCGACGCGCATGCGGCCGGCGGCAGCGTGTGGGGCACGCTCGGCGTCACGATGCTGAAGGTCGCCGCGTTCATCGCGCTGATGCTGGTGGTCGGCAAGCGCGTGTTCCCGCGCATTCTGTGGCTCGTCGCGCGCACGGGTTCGCGCGAATTGTTCACGCTTTGCATGATTGCCGCGGCGGTCGGCATCGCGTTCGGCGCGGCGAAGCTGTTCGACGTGTCGTTCGCGCTCGGCGCGTTCTTCGCGGGAATGATGATGCGCGAGTCGGAGTTCAGCCGGCGCGCGGCCGACGAGACGCTGCCGTTGCGCGACGCGTTCTCGGTGCTGTTCTTCATCTCGGTCGGCATGCTGTTCGACCCGAAGGTGCTGATCGAGGAGCCGCTGCACGTGATCGAGGTCGCGGCGATCGTGCTGGTCGGCAAGACGCTCGCGGCGGTCGCGCTCGTGATCGCGTTCCGCTATCCGCTGAACACCGCGCTGACGGTCGGCGCGGGTCTCGCGCAAATCGGCGAATTCTCGTTCATCCTCGCGGGGCTCGGACGTGCGCTCGGGCTGCTGTCGGCCGAGGGGCAGAGCCTGATTCTCGCGGTCGCGCTGATCTCGATCGCGATGAACACGCTGCTGTTCGCGATGATCGATCCGGCGCTCGCATGGATTCGCAAGCATTCGGCGTTCGCGCGCAAGCTCGAGGCGCGCGACGATCCGCTCGCCGCGCTGCCGATGTCGACGCCGCAGACGCATCTGACCGGGCAGGTCGTGATCGTCGGCTACGGCAAGGTCGGCACGCGGATCGCGCATGCGCTGGACGAGCGCGGGATCGCCTATGTCGTCGTCGAGCAGAATCGCGAGCTCGTCGAGAAGCTGCGCGCGGACGGCACCGCGGCCGTGTCGGGCGACGCGATCGAGCCGATCGTGCTCGTGCAGGCGCATATCGCGCGCGCCGGGATGCTGGTCGTCACGCTGCCCGACGTGTTCGACGTGCGGCAGATCGTCGAGATCTCGCGCACGCTCAACCCGACGCTCGAGGTCGTGCTGTGCACGAACAGCGGCGACGAGGCCGCGCTGCTGTCGAGCGAGGGCATCGGCACCGTATTCATGGGCGAGACCGAACTCGCGCGCGGGATGACCGAGCACGTGCTCGGCCGGATGGCGAAGCCGGTCGCGGCCGCGCATTGACGGCGCGCGGCATCGCGCCTCGCATCGTCAGCCTGCGGTAGCGGCCTTCGCGGGCGCGGGAGTGCCGGATTGCGCGGCCGTCTTCAACGATGCCGCCGGTTTCGGCGCCCCGACCGTCTTCTGCGGCGCGGCGGCCTGCGCCGGTGCATTCTTTTCCGGTTCGACCGGCGCATCGGGCGGCACGCCGAGCAACTGCAGCGAGCCGCTCGTGACCGACGCGAACACCGGGCCCGCCACCGTGCCGCCGTAGTACCCCTTGCCGCGTGGCTCGTCGATCATCACCGCGACGATCAGGCGCGGGTTGCTCATCGGCGCCATCCCCGCGAACAGCGCGCGGTACTTGCCCTTCGCGTAGCTCGCGCCGACCTGCTTGCGCGCGGTCCCCGTCTTGCCGCCGATCCGGTAGCCGTCGACGCGCGCGCGGCGCCCCGTGCCGCCTTCGCCGACCGCCATCTCGAGCATCGAGCGAATCGCGGCGGCCGTTTGCGGCGACGTCACGCGGTGGCCGCGGTGCGCGTCGATCGTCTGCTGGTCGGTGCCGTTCTTCAGCAGCGACACCGGGTGCAGCGTGCCGTCGCCCGCATAGGCCGTGTAGGTCTGCGCGATCTGCAGCAGCGACATCGACAACCCGTAGCCGTACGCCATCGTCGCCTGCTCGATCGGCCGCCAGCGCTTGTAGCCGCGCAGCCGGCCCGACGCAACGCCCGGGAACGTCAGTTCCGGCGCGCGGCCGATCCCGTACTCCTGGTATTTGTTCCAGATCGTTTCGGCGGGCAAGTTGAGCGCCAGTTTCGCGAGCGCGACGTTGCTCGATTTCTGCAGCGCTTGCGACACCGTTAGCGACCCGTGGTTCGACGTGTCGTGGATCACCGCCGGGCCGATCTTGTAGGTGCCCGGCGACGTGTTGATGATCGTGTTCGGCGTGACCTTGCGCTCGTCGATCGACAGCGCGACGACGAGCGGCTTGATCGTCGAGCCCGGTTCGAACGTGTCGATCACCGCGCGGTTGCGCAATTGCTGGCCGGTGAGGCGGGCGCGGTCGTTCGGGTCGAAGGTCGGATAGTTCGCGAGCGCGAGGATCTCGCCGTTCTGCGCGTCGAGCACGACGACGCTGCCGGCCAGCGCATTGTTCTCGATCACGGCCGCCTTGAGCTGGCTGAACGCGAGTTGCTGGATGCGGCGGTCGATCGTCAGTTCGATCGTCGCGCCGTGCTGCGCGGGGACGAGCGGGCGCGTGTCCGACACGATGCGGCCGAGCCGGTCGCGGATCACCTCGCGCTGGCCGGACGTGCCCTGCAGGCGCGCATTCGCCGCGAGCTCGACGCCTTCCTGGCCCTTGTCCTCGACGTTCGTGAAGCCGACCACGTGCGCGGCCGATTCGCCTTCCGGGTAGAAGCGTTTCGAGTCGGCGATTTGCGTGATGCCGTCGATCGCGAGCTTGTCGAGCCGGCTGGCGGTGTCCGCGTCGACCTGCCGCTTGAGCAGCACGAACGTCTTGTCGTTGCCGAGACGCCGCTTCACCTCGGCGAGCGGCAGGTCGAGCAGCTTCGCGATTTGCGGGTAATCGGTGTCGGCGACCTGTTTCGGGTTCGCCCAGATTTCATAGGTCGACAGGCTGACCGCGAGCATCGCTCCGTTGCGGTCGACGATGCGTCCGCGCATCGCGTCGAGCTCGATCGTGCGCTGATAGCGCTTCTGGCCCTGGCCGACGTAGAAATCCTGGTTCGCGACCTGCACCCAGAACGCGCGCGCGATCAGCGCGGCGAACGCGAGGAACACGACGACCACGATCAGCCGCGAGCGCCACATCGGCAGGCGCGCGGCGAGCATCGGATTCTTGGTCGCCGCCGCGTACGGATCGGCGGGGTGGGTCTTCTTTTTCACGCTCATGCAATGGCCGGGTCGGGCCGCCGTGCGGCGGTGGGTCAGTCTGAATAATGCGATTGTAATAAATGAGTAAACACCGTGTGAGGAAAGTATGGTCCGGCCCCGCAAAAAGACGAAGGGTAGGCCGTCTGGAAAAGGGAGGAAAGCGCAGCAAAGGGGGCGACGCAGGATGCCGCGGCGGCTGCGGAGGATGAAACACGGGCGATCCGTCGCGAGCGGAGCCGGACACGCGGTCTCCGCCATCGCGCGATCGCGACCGTTCCGACGCGCGATCAATTGCCCGCGCGACGATAATTTCTCTAATCTCGAAAATAAAAAGCGCCTCGAACGGAGGCGCCATTCATGCTGAATATCGAAATGAATATCACTACTGCCGGAATAAACCCGAAAACCGCAGACGATTCATGTCAATAATACCTAGCGGGCAACGGAAATAAATTCCCGGTATTCCGGCTGGGTCGTGCAGGTATCGACCGCCTGCAGGCGCCATGCGCCGTCGGGATGATCGCCGGCGAGCACCGCGGGGCCCTGTTCGCGGCGCATCGCATCGAACGACAGCCCCTTCAGTTGACAGACGGCATTGCCGCTGTCGGCTGCACAGAGCGCCATCGCGCCCTCGATGTCGCGGACCTTGCCCCAGGTCGGAAGGTCGATGCCCTGATGTGCCTCGCGCGACCACAGACCCTCGTCGGTATCGACCCACAAGACTGCGAAGGAATGCCGGGTTGCCGATTCGCTGCCATTAATCCGAATGGTGAGGCGCATTGCATCGTCTCCTTAAAAAAAGACACATTCGACCGTTTGAACTTGAACAGTCTAGATAGACTGGTGTGAAACGCAAGTGATAATCCGCAATAAATTTATATTGAGCCCATTTCGATTCCAGATGAAAGGACGTCTGACGATTCATGGTCATTCCCGACGCGTCAGCACAGGCGCGCGATACCGGCGATGGCCGTGGCCGGTCGGGCACGCGCCGCGGTCCAGACATGGGATGACAGGGCCGCCGGCCGCGTCGATCTGTCGCGCACCGGCTGCCATCGCGACCGGGTCGATCGGCGCGTTTCGGCACCGGTCGAATGCAGCCGACCGAACGTTTCGTCGTTTTAATCAGCCGACCGGCACGACACACTCCGACAATCGCGTACAAATCGGCACACTTTCACGAAACTTTCGGGACAGACTTGCATGCGGTCGGGCCCCACACTGGGAACTTCCCCGATCCTGTGCCGCGGACGCCCGTCCGCGCCGGCTGCCGCCGCCTCGTGCCAGAGCGCGATCGACGCGATCGCAGGCCGCACGCCCGATCGGGAGCCGCCGGGGCCCGCGTCGGCCCCGGCCCGGCCGGCGAGCCGGGCGGCGCCCGCAACCGCGGGCGCCGCGCCGCCCCGGCCGATTCTTCGAAGGAGACTATCGTGCTGATCTGGAAAACCGCGTTGTCGCTCAACTGGCGGACGAGCCTCGTGTCGCCGGCCAGCGCACCGGTCGCGGCGGCGAACGTCGGACGGCTGGTGCTGACCGGCGCCACCGGCTTCATCGGCAGTACCGTGCTGACGGCGCTCGTCAATGCAGGGCTGCTCGAACGCATCGCCTGCGTCGTGCGCGCGCGGGACCGCGGCCATGCGGTCGCGCGGCTGCGTGAAGCCGCGTTGCGCGCGGGGCTCACGCCGTACTGGGCGTCGCGCCTGACCGACGCGAACGTGATCGTCGGCGCGCTCGGCGATGTGTGGCACGGCGCCGATGCGTCGCGCCTGGCCGGCGCGACGCACGTGATTCATTGCGCGGGCCATGCGTCGCCGGCCGACGGCGCGCACCTGCGGGCCGACATCGCCGATGCGGTGCGCTTCGCCGAGCGCTTTGCGCGCGCGCCGCGCCTGCAACGCTTCGTGTACGTCGGCACCGCTTACGCGCATGCGGGCCGCGGCGGGATCGTGCAGGAAGAGGCGGAGCGCGCGGGGAACGACGTCGTGCCGCGGGCCGGCGACGGCCTGCCGGGCGCGGTGCTCGCGGCCGACTATCTGCACGCGAAGGCGGAGACGGAGCAGCGCCTGCGCGCGCTCGGACTGCCGCTCGTCGTCGTGCGGCCGTCGCACGTGGTCGGCCATACGGTGCTCGGTACGCGGCCCGCGCCGAATTCGTTCTGGATGTTCCGGCTCGCGCATGCGGCGCGTCGCTTCACCGCGCGGCCGATGACGCGCATCGACATCGTGTCGGTGGACGACGTGGCGCGCGCGACGATGCTGCTGGCCGTCAAGCCGACGCTCGCGCACGACGTCTATCATGTGTCGGCCGGCGACGAGGCGCCGCAGGTCGCGCAGATCGTGCGCGCGATGGACGAGGCGGCGGGGATGACCGGCGCGCCGCGCTACGCGGCATGCGCGCCGGCCGAACTGCCGCTCGTCGTGCGCGACGTGCTCGGGCGGCCCGATCCGGCGCTCGAGCGCGTGATCGGCCGGGCGCTGCAGCGCTGCGGCGAATTCGCGACGGTCGATCGCGTGTTCGACAATCGCCGCGTGCGCGACGAAATCGATTTCGAGCCGCTGCCGTTCATCGATTACGTCGAGGAGTGCATGCGCACGTCGCGCGGCGTGGCGGTGACCGAGCTGATGCGCGGCGCGATCCACTAACCGGTCGCATCGCCCCGGCGCCCGTTCCCGCCCATGGCGGGCGCGGGCGCCGTCTTCATGCCTGGTTGCCGAGCTCGATGAGCCGGTCGAGCGCGCGGTAGATGTCGTCGAGGCCGTCCTCGCCGAATCGCGCTTCGAGCTGACGATATTGCTCGTCGATGCGCGGACCGATTTCCGTCACCAGTTTCCTGCTTTGCGGCGTCAGGCTGACCAGCAGCCGGCGCTGATCCTCCTGCGCGCGCGTGCGCGTGATCAGGCCGTCGCGCTCCATCCGTTCCAGCACGCCGGTCAGGCTCGGGCTCAGGATGCAGCAGCGTTTCGCGATCTGCCCGGCTTCGAGCGCCTGCGCCGGTTCGCCGTCAAGCACGCGGATGATCCGCCATTGCTGTTCGGTCAGCGAGAATTCCTTGAGAATGGGGCGAAACAGGCCCATCAGCGTTTCGCGGGCCTCGAGCAGCAGCATGGCCAGGTTGCGATGGTCGAGCGTACGGTTCATCGGGGTGAGCAGAGGACGGGGACGCATCAATCTTAACAGCCGAAGCTGATGAATTTCGCGTATCAGGGTAATCGAGGTTGTCAGCGCCCGATTGTTTACTTAAGATATTAACTATTGATGATGCGCCGCGACGCGCGGCAGGGGAATGACGCATGGAGCTGTCTTGCACGACCGCCGCGGCGCCGCCGTTGCCGGTCGCCATCGGTACCGTCTACGGCGCGCTGCTCAACGAGCGCGGGGCGCTCGCCGCACTCGGCGACGCCGTGAACGCACCGCCTTACGGCCGTCCGCCGCAGGCGCCGGTCCTGTACATCAAATCGGCCAACACGCATGCGGCCGATGGCGCCGCCGTCGTCGTGCCGGCCGGCGTCGACGCGCTGGAAATCGGTGCGTCGGTGGCCGTCGTGTTCGCGCGGCGCGCGACGCGCGTCGCGGCCGCGCGGGCGCTCGACTACGTGCACGGCTTCACGCTCGCGAGCGACGTATCGGTGCCGCACCCCGATTACTACCGTCCGGCCGTGCGCTTCAAGTGCCGTGACGGCTTCTGCCCGCTCGGCCCGGCGATCGTGCCGGCCGCCGCGCTCGCCGATGTCGACGCGATCGGGCTGACGGTGCGGATCGACGGCAAGGTGGCTGCGTCCGCGTCGACCGCGACGCTGATTCGCCCGGTGCGCGAGCTGATCGCCGACGTGACGGCCTTCATGTCGTTCGACGCGGGCGACGTGCTGCTGCTCGGCGTCGCGGGCGGCGCACCGCATGCCCGCGCGGGCAGTACGATCGAGATCGCCGCGGCCGGCATCGGCACGCTGCGGCATACGCTGATGGCGGAGGAAGCACGATGAAGACGGCGCGCGTGATCTACAACGGCGCACTGCATGCGGCCGAACCGGCCGGCGACGGCGCGATCCGCATCGATACGGGGCGCGTGGTGGCGGAGGATGCCGTGGTGTGGCTGCCGCCCGTCGCGCCGCGCACGACGTTCGCGCTCGGCCTGAACTACGCCGACCATGCGAAGGAACTCGCGTTCAACGCGCCGAGCGAGCCGCTGATCTTCCTGAAGGGGCCGAACACGTTCGTCGGTCACCGGTCGCTGACCGTGCGCCCGGCGGACGCCACGCACATGCACTACGAGTGCGAACTGGCCGTCGTGATTGGCCGCCCGGCGCGTCACGTGAGCCGCGCGCAGGCGATCGACTACGTGGCCGGCTATACGGTCGCGAACGACTACGCGATCCGCGATTACCTCGAAAACTACTACCGCCCGAACCTGCGCGTGAAGAACCGCGACACCTGCACGCCGCTCGGGCCGTGGTTCGTCAGCCGCGACGAGATCGGCGACGCTGCCGACCTGACGCTGCGCACGACCGTGAACGGCCGCGAGACGCAACGCGGCAGCACGCGCGACATGGTGTTCGACGTGCCGGCGCTGATCGAGCACATCAGCAGCTTCATGACGCTCTCGCCGGGCGACCTGATCCTGACCGGCACGCCCGAGGGGCTGGCGGACACGCAGCCGGGCGACGAGGTCGTGACCGAAATCGAAGGAATCGGCCGGCTCGTGAACACGATCGTCGGCGAAGCGGACTACTATCGCGCCGGCTGAGGCCGTCGCCAAGGAAGGAGAGCACATGACCATCAAGCACTGGATCGGCGGCCGCAAAGTGGAGAGCCGCGACACTTTCACGACGCTGAACCCGGCGACGGGCGACGTCATCACCGACGTCGCATCGGGCGGCGAGGCCGAGGTCGACGCGGCCGTGCGCGCGGCGAAAGATGCGTTCCCGAAATGGGCGAACACGCCGGCGAAGGCGCGCGCGAAGCTGATGCGCAAGCTCGGCGAGCTGATCGAGAAGAACGTGCCGATGCTCGCGGCGCTGGAGACGCAGGACACCGGGCTGCCGATTGCGCAGACGAGCAAGCAGCTGATTCCGCGCGCGTCCGAGAACTTCAACTTCTTCGCGGAAGTGTGCGTGCAGATGAACGGCCGCACCTATCCGGTCGACGACCAGATGCTGAACTACACGCTGTACCAGCCGGTCGGCGTGTGTGCGCTGGTGTCGCCGTGGAACGTGCCGTTCATGACGGCCACGTGGAAAACGGCGCCATGTCTCGCGCTCGGCAACACGGCCGTGCTGAAGATGTCGGAGCTGTCGCCGCTGACGGCCGACCAGCTCGGCCGGCTCGCGCTCGAAGCCGGCATTCCGCCCGGTGTGCTGAACGTCGTGCAGGGTTACGGCGCGACGGCCGGCGACGCGCTCGTGCGGCATCCTGACGTGCGCGCGGTGTCGTTTACCGGCGGCACGGTCACCGGCAAGCGGATCATGGAGCGCGCGGGCCTCAAGAAGTATTCGATGGAGCTCGGCGGCAAGTCGCCGGTGCTGATCTTCGACGACGCCGATTTCGACCGCGCGCTCGACGCGTCGCTATTCACGATCTTCTCGATCAACGGCGAACGTTGCACCGCGGGCTCGCGGATCTTCGTGCAGCGCACGATCTACGACCGCTTCGTGCAGGAATTCGCGCGCCGCGCGAACAACCTGGTGGTCGGCGATCCGGCCGATCCGGGCACGAATCTCGGCGCGATGATCACGCGCCAGCACTGGGAAAAGGTGACGGGCTATATCCGCATCGGCGAGCAGGAAGGCGCGCGCGTGGTCGCGGGCGGCGCGGACAAGCCGGCCGGGCTGCCCGATCATCTGCGCAACGGCAACTTCGTGCGGCCGACCGTGTTCGCCGACGTCGACAACCGGATGCGCATCGCGCAGGAAGAGATCTTCGGGCCGGTCGCGTGCATCATCCCGTTCGACGACGAAGACGAAGGGCTGCGGCTCGCGAACGATACGGCGTACGGCCTCGCGTCGTACATCTGGACGCAGGACGTCGGCAAGGTGCATCGGCTCGCGCGCGGCATCGAGGCCGGGATGGTGTTCGTGAACAGCCAGAACGTGCGCGACCTGCGCCAGCCGTTCGGCGGCGTGAAGGAATCGGGCACCGGGCGCGAGGGCGGCGAGTACAGTTTCGAGGTGTTCGCGGAGATCAAGAACGTGTGCATCTCGATGGGTTCGCATCACGTCCCGCGCTGGGGCGTGTAACGGGCGCGTAGCGATTCGCCGCAAAGAACCATACGGAGACTTGAACGATGGGCAAACTGTCCCTCGCCGCGAAGATCACGCACGTGCCGTCGATGTACCTGTCGGAATTGCCCGGCAAGCATCACGGCTGCCGTGAAGCGGCGATCCGCGGCCACCGGCTGATCGGCGAGCGCTGCCGCGCGCTCGGCGTCGACACGATCGTCGTGTCGGACGTGCACTGGCTCGTCAACGCGGGCTATCACGTGAACTGCAATGCGCGGTTCGCGGGCACCTATACGAGCAACGAGCTGCCGCATTTCATCCGCGACATGCAGTACGCGTATCCGGGCAACCCGGCGCTCGGCCGGCTGATCGCGGAAACGGCCACCGAGCGCGGCGTCGCGACGCGTGCGCACGAGATCGACAGCCTCGAGCTCGAATACGGCACGCTCGTGCCGATGCGCTACATGAACGGCGACCAGCACTTCAAGGTCGTGTCGATCGCCGGCTGGTGCATGTGGCACACGCTCGACGAAAGCCGGCGCTTCGGCGAGGCGCTGCTCGAGGCGATCGAGAAGAGCGATTCGAACGTCGCGTTCCTCGCGAGTGGCTCGCTGTCGCACCGTTTCAACGACAACGGCAGCCCCGAGGAATCGATCCACCAGATCAGCCGCGAATTCTTCCGGCAGGTCGACCTGCGCGTGGTCGAGCTGTGGAAGCAGGGCGATTTCAAGACCTTCTGCGCGATGCTGCCCGAGTACAACGTGCATTGCCACGGCGAAGGCGGGATGCACGACACGGCGATGCTGCTCGGGCTGCTCGGCTGGGATCGTTACGACCAGCCCGTCGAGATCGTCACCGACTATTTCGCGAGCTCGGGCACCGGGCAGATCAACGCGATCTTCCCGCTCGCCTGAGCGCCGCATACCTATCAGGAGCGTTGCCATGCCACACATCGTCGTCGAATACACCGCGAACATCCGCGACGACGCGCGCATTCCCGCGCTGCTGCGCACGATCAACGCGACGCTGATCGCGCAGGGCGGCGTGTTCCCGACCGGCGGCATCCGTTCGCGCGCGATCGAGCTGCACGACTACTGCGTCGCCGACGGCACGGAGGACGACGCGTTCGTCCACGTGACGCTGAAGATCGGCGCGGGCCGCAGCGACGAAACGAAGCAAGCCGCGTGCGACGCGCTCTTCGACGCGATCAAGGCCCATTTCGCCGAGTTGTACGCGAAACGCTATCTCGCGCTGTCGATGGAACTGACCGAGTTCAGCGAAAGCGGCTCGTACAAGCACAACAACATCCACGCCCGCTACAAGCGGGCCGGCTGAACCCCATTCCCGATCCGATCATGCTCGAACCCGCCATCATCGACCAGCTCGCGCACCGTCTGCACGACGCCGAGCGTGCGCGCACGCAGATCCGCCAGATCTCGCTGGACCATCCCGACATCACGATCGACGACGCGTATGCGATCCAGCGCGCGTGGGTGACCCTCAAGCTCGCGGAAGGCCGTACGCTGAAGGGGCACAAGATCGGCCTGACGTCGAAGGCGATGCAGAACACGTCGCAGATCGACGAACCCGACTACGGCGCGCTGCTCGACGACATGTTCTTCGAAGACGGCGGCACGATCCCGACCGGCCGCTTCATCGTGCCGCGCGTCGAGGTCGAGCTCGCGTTCGTGCTCGGCAAGCGGCTCACCGGCCCGAACTGCACGATCTTCGACGTGTACGACGCGGTCGATTACGTCGTGCCGGCGCTCGAGATCATCGACGCGCGCAGCCAGTCGATCGACCCCGACACGAAACGGCCGCGCAAGGTGTTCGACACGATCGCCGACAACGCGGCGAACGCGGGCGTCGTGATCGGCGGCCGGCCGGTGCGCCCGCAGGACGTCGATTTGCGCTGGGTCGCGGCGATCATGTCGCGCAACGGCGTGGTCGAGGAAACCGGGGTCGCCGCCGGCGTGCTGAACCATCCGGCGAACGGCGTCGCATGGCTCGCGAACCGGCTGTCGCGCTTCGACGTCGCGCTGGAGCCGGGGCAGATCGTGCTCGGCGGATCGTTTACGCGGCCGTGCGCGGCGCGTTCGGGCGATACGTTCAGCGTCGACTACGGCCCGCTCGGGACGATCCAGTGCTACTTCGAGTGAGGTGAGCGAACGATGCAGATGCCGTCGAATGTCTTCAAGGCCGCGCTCGCACGCGGCGACGCGCAGATCGGCCTGTGGCTCGGTCTCGCGAATCCGTACAGCGCCGAAGTGGTCGCGGGTGCCGGTTTCGACTGGCTACTGATCGACGGCGAGCATGCGCCGAACACGGTGCCGACGATCCTCGCGCAACTGCAGGCGATCGCGCCGTATCCGTCGCATCCGGTCGTGCGCGTGCCGTGGAACGATCCGGTGATCGTCAAGCAGGTGCTCGATCTCGGCGCGCAGACGCTGCTCGTGCCGATGGTGCAGAGCGCCGACGAAGCGCGTGCGGCGGTGGCCGCGACGCGTTACCCGCCGCACGGGATGCGCGGCGTCGGTAGCGCGCTCGCGCGCGCGTCGCGGTGGAATCGCGTCGGCGCGTACCTGCATCGCGCGAACGACGAGATGGCCGTGCTCGTGCAGGTCGAGACGCGCGCGGGGCTGGACGCGATCGATGCGATTGCGCGGGTCGACGGCGTCGATGGTGTGTTCATTGGCCCGGCCGATCTCGCGGCCGATCTCGGCCATCTCGGCCACCCCGGGCACCCGGACGTGCAGGCCGCGATCGATGGCGCGATCCGCGCGATCAAGGCGGCCGGCAAGGCGCCGGGCATCCTGAGCGCGGATGAAGCGGCTGCGCGGCGCTATCTGGAAGCGGGTGCGTTGTTCGTCGCGGTCGGCGTCGATACGACGCTGCTGGCACGGAGCGCGGAGCGGCTTGCCGCGCAGTTCAAGGGGAACGGCGGCGATGTCGTGAAGAAGGGCGACGGCACGTATTGACGTAGTGGCGGGCGGTTTTTGTCCGCTGACCGCCGGCCGTTCGCCGTGCGGCTTCATGCACGCGCATGGCCGTATCTATTCCTCCGCTCGCCTTCCCGTCTCCATATACTTCCCCGGCGTCGTCCCCAGCGCACGCCGGAACATGTCGATGAACGCGCTCACGTTGTCGTACCCGAGATCGAGCGCGATCGTCGTCACCGGCACGCCGTCGGCGATGCGCTCCAGCGCTCGCAGCAACCTCGCCTGCTGACGCCAGTGCGCGAACGTCAGCCCCGTCTCGGCGACGAAGCGGCGGCTCATCGTCCGTGCGCCGATGCCGGCCCATTCGGCCCATTCCTCCAGCCGCCGGTCGTTCGCGAGATCCGCGGCCAGCGCATCGGTGATCTTCACGAGCCGCGGGTCCCGCGGACGGACCAGCCCCAGCGCCTCGGCTTCCGATGCCGCGATTTCGTCAAGGATCACGTCGGCGATCCGGGTCTGCGCGGCATCCAGTTCCGAGTCGCCCCAGCTTGCGGCGCGCTGCACGGCTTCGCGCAGCAGCGGCGTCGTGCGGATCGCGCGCGGCGTCGCCGGCAGCGTCGCGCAGCGGGCTTCGGCGACGAACGCCGACCAGCCCGAAATCGGCCCGAACGAGCGCAGCGAATGCCGGCAATGCGGCGGAATCCAGATCGCGTGGATCGCCGGCACGACCCATTCCTGGTCGTCGAGGCCGATCGTCACCAGCCCACTCAGCGCGCCGACGAGCTGGCCGCGCGCATGCGAATGCGGCGCGGTGATGCGCGGGTCGCGTTGCGACAGGACGGCGGCGACCACGAACGGGCCGTCGTCGGACGTGACGAAGCGGGCGGGCAGGAGTGGATCGGACATGGCCGGATATCGGTATCGAATGGCCGTTATACCGGAGATCGGCCGGTTTCGCACGCCTACACTGCGTCCATCGATGACAACCGGAGTAAGACGCGATGCGAGCCGAACAGATGCTTCCCGACCATGCCAACCAAATCGATGCCGGCGGAACGACGATCCGCAAGGGGACCGTTGGCGCGTTTCTGGTCAACGCGCGTGTGTTGACCGATCCGAACGCCGCGCCGGCGGAGAGGGCGCGCGCGGAGGCCGATGCGATCGACGCGTTGCCTGCACTGCGTGCGCTCGGCCTGTTCGACGTACTGGAAGTACGCGATCCCGCGCTGCGCGCGTGGCTCGATGCCCGGTAAGGGCCCACCGTCCAGGATTGAAGGAACCACCATGAAAGCAGCAGTCGTTGAAGGCGCCGGACAGCGTCCGGTTTATACCGAGTTCGAACCGCCGCGCGCGATGCCGGGCCACAGCCTGATTGACGTGACGGCGTCCGCGCTGAGCCGCATCGCGCAGGGGCGCGCCGCGGGCACGCATTACTCCTCCGTTGGCGGTTATCCGTTCGTCGTCGGTGTCGACGGCGTGGGGCGTCTCGACGACGGTCGGCGCGTCTACTTCTTCGGTGCACCCACGCCGTTCGGCGCGATGGCCGAACGCACGATCGTGCTCGATACGCAGTGCGTGCCGCTGCCGGACACGCTTGACGATGTCACCGCCGCGGCGATCGCGATTCCGGGGATGTCGTCGTGGGCGGCGCTGACCGAACGCGCGCGGTTCGTCGCGGGCGAGACGGTGCTCGTCAACGGCGCAACGGGCACGTCGGGGCGGCTCGCGGTGCGGATCGCGAAGCATCTCGGTGCGGCGAAGGTGATCGCGACGGGCCGCAACGCGGCCGCGTTGCAGGCGTTGCTGAAGGCCGGCGCGGATGCCGTCGTGTCGCTGCAGCAGGACGACGCCGATCTGGCGCGGGCGCTCGAACCGCATTTCCGCGCGGGCGTGGATGTCGTGCTCGATTATCTGTGGGGCGCCAGCGCGCGGACGCTGCTGGGCGCCGCCGCGAAAGCGACACCGGGCGGGCGGCGGCTGCGTTTCGTGCAGATCGGCTCGATCGGCGGCGCGGACTTGCTGGTGCCCGGCGCCGTGCTGCGGGCGACCGCGATCGAACTGATGGGCAGCGGGATCGGCAGCGTGTCGCTGCCGCGCTTGCTGGCGTCGGTGCGCGGCGTATTCGACGCGGCCGGGGAGGCGGGCCTTACGATCGACACGCGCACCGTGCCGTTGTCGGCCGTTGGCGAACACTGGAGCGATTCGAGCAGCGTCGTGCGTCCGGTGTTCACGATGCGTGGCGAGTGAACGGCGGATCGCCACGTGGCGGGCCGGATGTGGCCTGAGCGCCGGGTTGCGCGGCGGCATCGGGCCATTCGCCGTCATGCCGCCGCGCGTAGCGTGAAAGCAGGCGGGGCGGCCGATCACCCGCTGCCGCTCGTCACGTCAGCTTCAAAACCGCTGCTGAATCCCCGCCGTGACCCCGACCTGCGTGGTGCCATACCCGTTGAAATCGCGCGACACGCCGACTTTCTGGTCGTGTTTCGCGATCGCGAACGCCCCGGCCGCATACAGCACCGTGCGCTTCGACAACGCGTACTGCGCGCGCACCGACACCAGTGTCGGGTCGGCATCCGTGCCGCCCTTGATGTTCTGGTGATAGACGGCCGCGATCAGCGAGAACGTCGGCGTGAACTGGTACGACCCGCCGAGCCAAACCATGTCGCTCAACTGGTTCGCCGCCGTGGTGCGGAACGTGCGCTTGTAATTGCGGTATCCGGCCATCGTTTTCAGGTTGCCGAAGTCGTAGCTCAGGCCCGCGTGGATGCCTTGAATGTAGTTGACGGTATCGGCCGGCGTGACGCTGTCGGCCGCACCGTTCTGCCGGTCGAACGTGACGACGGCGGCGAACGGCCCCGTCTCGTAACCGATCGCGAAATCGTACTTGGAGCTGGTCTTCACGCTGCCCGGCACGTTGCCGAAACCGTACAGCGCGCCGAACTTGAAGCCGCTGAATTCGCCGTCGTAGCGCACGGCGTTCGACGAGCGCGTGAACATGCCGTCCTTGCGGCCGCCCGTCGCCATCGACGACGAGGCCCACGAATAGTTCTGCGAGTAACCCATCGGGTCGAACGGCATCATGTAGTCGTACGTGACGGTGAAGTTGCGGCCAAGCGTCAGCTCGCCCCATTTGCTTTTCAGGCCGACCGTCGCGCGGCGCGCGAAGATCGAGTCCGGGCCGTCGTCGGACGCACCGTTCGCGAGATCGATGCCGCTTTCGAGCCGGAACACGGCCTTCAACCCGCCGCCGAGATCCTCGACGCCGCGCAAGCCCCAGCGCGACGTGTTCTTGTTGCCCGACTTCAGCTTGATCGAATTGCCGCCTTCCGGTGCCGCATGGTTCGCGAATTCGATGCCGGCGTCCATGATCCCGTATATCGTGACCGACGACTGCGCGTGCGCGACCGGCGCGGCGAGACAGGCGGCTGCAGCCGAACCGGTGAGGACTACTGCTCGAATAGAACGTTCTGCGCGTGACTTCATTTTGACGGTGTCTCCTGGGTTGTTTTAGGCGGGGTGAAACGGAAAACGGGCACGCAGCGCGCCATCGGCGGACGCGATGAAGCGTCCGTCGATGCGAGTCGCAAAGGGATACGCGCTCGACTGCCAGCGCGGCGGCGCGCGAGCCGCCGCGATCGGGTCAGCCCGCTTTCGCGAACGCCCAGCAGTCGTTGGTCGGGAATTCGATCCAGTGCTTGCCGGCCGCGCGCGGCACATGGCCGAACGCACGCAGGCGCATGTCGCCGCAATGGAACAGGTATTCCCATCGGTCGCCGAGATACATCGACGTGACGAGGTCGGCCTGCAGCCGGTTCGCGCCCGGGCCGTCGGCGACCTGCACGCGTTCGAGACGGATCACGGCCTGGGCGTCCTGGCCCGGCGCGAGCGTGTCGCGGGCAAGCGCTTGCAACTCCCAGCCGTCGCCGGCGAGCGTCACGCATTCGCCGTCGATCGCGGCGACGCGCGCGTCGATGCGGTTGTTGCTGCCCATGAACTCGGCCGTGTACAGCGAGCGCGGCGCACCGTACAGCTCGGCCGGCGTGCCTTCCTGCTCGATGCGGCCGTTGCGCAGCAGCAGGATGCGGTCGGACATCGCCATCGCTTCGGTCTGGTCGTGCGTCACGCACAGGGCCGACAGCCCGAGCGACACGATCAGCTCGCGCAGCCACGCACGCGCCTCCTCGCGCAGCTTCGCGTCGAGGTTCGACAGCGGCTCGTCGAGCAGGATCACCGGCGGGTTGTAGACGAGCGCGCGGGCGATCGCGACACGTTGCTGCTGGCCGCCCGACAGCTGATGCGGAAAGCGCTCGGCGAGATGGCCGAGGCCGAGCTGGTCGAGCGCGGTCTGCACGCGCTGCTTCTGTTCGGCCGGCGCGACGCGGCGCAGCTTGAGGCCGTAGCCGACGTTGTCGGCGACGGTGCGGTGCGGCCACAGCGCGTACGACTGGAACACGAGGCCGAGCGAACGCTGTTCGACGGGCAGGTCGATGCGTTGCGCGCCGTCGAAGAACACGCGCTCGTCGAGCTGGATGCGTCCGTCGGACGGCTGTTCGAGGCCGGCCACCGCGCGCAGCAGCGTGGTTTTGCCGCTGCCCGACGCGCCGAGCAGGCACACGACTTCGCCGGCCTTCAGTTCGAACGACACGCCCTTGAGGATCGGGTTGGCGCCGTAGCTGAGGTGCAGATCGTCGACGATGAGCTTATCCATGAAGTTTCACTCCGAAGCGCAGGGCCACGCCGAGACCGGCGCCGACCATCGCGATGTTGATGACAGAGAGCGCGGCGACCTGGTCGACGGCGCCGGTCGCCCACAGCGACACGAGCAGCGCGCCGATCACTTCGGTGCCGGGCGACAGCAGGTAGACGGCGGTCGAGTATTCGCGCTCGAAGATCATGAAGATCAGCAGCCACGCGGCGAGCAGGCCGAAGCGCACGAGCGGCAGCGTCACGTCGAGCGACACGCGGCTGCGCGTCGCGCCGACGCTGCGGCCGGCTTCTTCCAGCTCGGGGCCGACCTGCAGCAGCGCGCTCTGGATCAGCCGCATCCCGTACGCGAGCCACACGACCGTGTACGCGATCCAGATGCTCCACATCGAGTTCTTCAGTTCGCGCAGGCCGGGCACGAACAGGAAAATCCACAGGAACGCGAGACCGGCGAGCAGGCCCGGCACCGCGCGCGGCAGCAGCACGAGGTAGTCGAGCAGCCTGGTCGCCCAGTCGGGGCGACGGTGGCCGGCGAACGCGACGAGCGAGTAGAAGCCGATCGCGAGCGCGCCGCCGATCACGCCGATGCCAAGCGTGTTGACGATCGCGCGCACCAGGTTGTCCTGCTCGAACAGCTCGATGAAGTTCGACAGCGTCAGTACCTCGGCGAGCGCGACGCCTTCGCCCCAGTTGGTCACGAACGCGCGCAGCACGATGCCCGAGATCGGCACGATCACGGTCAGCATCAGCCACAGCGCGACGATCGCGAGCGCGACCCAACGCCACACGCCGAGCGGCAGCACCGTCGCGCGGCCGGCCTTGCCCTTCACGGTGACGAAGCGGCTCGCGGTCTTCAGCAGGCGGCGCTGCAGCAGCACGAGCGGGAACGTGATCGCGACGATGCACACGGCGACCGCGGCCATCAGGTGATACGACGGCACGCCGAGCTTGTTGGTCAGCTTGTACAGGTAGGTCGCGAGCACGAGGTGGCCTTCCGGGTCGCCGAGCACGAGCGGCAGCCCGAACACCTCGAAGCCGAGGAAGAACACCAGCACGCCGGCGAACAGCAGCGCGGGCATCGTCATCGGCAGGCTCACGTCGAGCGCGACGCGGAACGGGCGGGCGCCCGTCACGCGCGCCGCTTCCTCGACGTCCGAGCCGAGGTTGCGCAGCGCGGCCGACGAATACAGGTACACGTGCGGCACGTGCGTGAGGCCGACGATCACCGTGATCGCGAAGATCGAATACACGTTCCAGGGCACGTTCTGCACCCCGAACAGTTCCTTGAACCACACCGAGTAGAAGCCGACCGGGCCGGCCGCGACCACGTAGCCGAACGCGAGCACCATCGGCGACACGAACACCGGCGTGAGCAGCAGCGGTTCGAGCCAGCGGCGGCCGGGCAGGTCGGTGCGCACCATCAGGAACGCGAGGATGCCGCCGAGCGGGATCGAGATGAACAGCATCCCGCCGGCGATGATGAACGAGTTCTTCACGGCCGACCAGAAGTCGGGATCGCTGAAGATGAAGCGGAAGCCGTCGATGCCGAGCGTCTTGTTCGCGTCGAAGAACGGCGCGGACAGCAGGCTCTGGAACAGGATGAAGCCGAGCGGCAGCGCGACCGCGACGGTCAGTACCGCGACGACGATCCAGCGCAGCATGCCGGCGAGCGGCTGCAGGCGGCTGACCGGCAGCGCGGGAACGGCGTCGCGCGGGCCGGCGGCGGGTGGAACGGCCGGTGCCGTGCCGCGTGTGCTGGTTGAAAGCATGAGTTCGCCCCTGCGGCCATCCGGATGGCCGCCTCAAGGAAGTCGGTGAGGAGAAGGGGCCGCCCGCGCGACGGGCGGCGGGCAGCCTGGGTCAGCCGAAGCCGATCAGCGCATCAGCGCTTGATCGCCTGCTGCCATTGCTTCAGGAACGCGAGGCGCTTCGACTGGTCGAGATAGACGAGCAGGCCGGTGCCGATCTGGATCGGCTTCAGCGAATCGCCGAGTTCCTTCGTGAGGCTCGCGGCCGACGTCTCGCCGGTCACGTCCGCGCGGATCGCGTACAGGTTCGCCTGGTTCGCGATCAGCGTCTGGCCGCGCTTGGACAGCAGGTAGTCGACCCACAGCTTCGCGGCGTTCGGGTTCTTCGCCTTCTTCGACACGGTGGCGAGGCGGCTCACGACCTGTGTGTAGTCCTTCGGAAACACGTAGCCGATCGACTTGTCCTTCTTCGCCTTCGCGTACGCGTACGAACCGATGATGTTGTAGCCGATCAGGTTCTCGCCCGACGAGATGCGCTCCATCATCGCGCCCGTGCTCGACTGCAGCTTCGGGCCGGTCGCGCCGATCGCGTTTACCAGCTCCCACGTGACCTTCTCGTTCACGTGCGCGTCCTGGGTCAGGTAGTTGAAGCCGACGCCCGATTTCTCGATGTCGTAGGTCGTGACCTTGCCCTTGAACTTGTCGGCCTGCGTGGTGAGCAGCTTGATCAGCTCGGCGCGCGTCTTCGGCACTTCGTTTTCGGGGATCAGGCGCTTGTTGTAGACGATTGCGAGCGGCTCGAACGTCGTGCCGTACGCCTGCTTCTGGTATTGCGCCCATTGCGGCACGTTCGGGCTTTCGGGCGAATCGTAGGACGCCATCAGGCCGTCGTTGACGAGCTTGACCTGCAGGTCCATCGCCGAGCTCCACAGCACGTCGGCGCTGGTGCTGCTCGCCGCGTTCTCGCTGATGTAGCGGTTGTACAGCTCGGTGCTGTTCATGTCGTTGTACTCGACCTTCACGCCGTACAGGCTTTCGAAGTCCTTGATCAGCGGACGTACGAGGCCCGTGTCGGTCGTCGAGTAGACGATCAGCTTGCCTTCCTTCTTCGCGGCGTCGATCACGCCCTGGTAGTTCCCCGGGTAGCCGGCCGGAACCTGCGCGGCGGCGCTGCCGGCGGCGGTGCCCAGAAGGACCGCCAGCGCGGCGGCGAGGTGCTTCGGTGCAAACGGCATGTCTTCCTCCAGTGATGCGTCGATGTTGTTCGAGTGACGCGGATGTTAAGTGCGACGCACTTTCAGCCCGCTTTCATTTCCGTTCACAATCGTGCCGTTCGTGTCATGGATTTCCCGAGGTCGACGCGGCCGCCGCCGCGGGTTTCGCGGCGCGCGGCAGGGTTCGAAAGGGAGAGGGGGCGAGGTTGCCGGCTACGCGGACGCGGCCAGCAGTTGTCCGAGGACGCGGCCGCCATGCCGTGCGTGCGCGGCCGTCAGCGCCGCATACCCGACGACGACGCCCGCTTCGCACCGGGCGCTTCGACAGAAGCCGTGGATCGGCTGCAACTCGATGCCCGCCGCGCGGGCTTGCGAAACGTACGCAGCCTCCTTGATGCCGGGTGGCAGCCACAGCACGAAATGAAAGCCCGCATGCTCGCCGGACACCGTGTATCGGCCGCCCGCATGCTTCGCCAACTGGTCGAGCACGATGTCGCGCCGCTGACGGTATGCGTGGCGGGCGGCGCGCAGGTGCTTCGCGAAATCGCCGTGGCCGATGAAGCGCGCGAGCGCGAGCTGCGGCGCGACGCCGACCGAGCGCGCGGTCGCGTGCCACACGGCGGACAGCGCCGGCCGCAGTGCCGCCGGCACGACCATGAAGCCGATGCGCAGCCCGGAAAACAGCGTCTTGTTGAACGACCCGCAGTAGATCACGCGATCGCACGCATCGAGCGATTTCAGCGCGGGCAGCGGGGCGGTCTGGTAGCTGAATTCGCCGTCGTAGTCGTCCTCGATGATCCACGTGCGGTGGCGTTGCGCCCAGTCGAGCAGTTCGAGCCGACGCGACACCGACATCGTGACGCCGAGCGGCGCCTGATGGGCCGGCGTCACGTAGGCGGCGCGCGCATCGGGATGGCGGTCCAGCGACGCGGTGTCGATGCCTTCCCGATCGACCGGCACGTCGATCGCGGTCGCGCCCGCGAGCGTGAAGATCTGCCACGCCGACGCATAACCGGGATCTTCCATCAGCACCGTCGAGCCGGGCGCGAGCAGCGTGCGCGCGACGAGGTCGATCGCGTGGCGGATGCCGGTCGTGATGACGATGTCGCCGGCCTCGCACGGGATGCCGCGGTATTCGCGCAGGTACGCGGCGATTTCGGCGCGCAGGCTTTCGACGCCCTGGGCCGGCGTCGCGCCGAGCTCGTCGGCCGTCGCGGCAAGCAGGCCGGCGCCGAGCGCCTTCTTCCATTGCTGCATCGGCAGCAGGCCGGGATCGGAGAGCCGCGCGACGAACGGGACGCCCGGACGCACGCCGTGCTCGGATTCGGCCGCGGCGGCCGGCGCCGGGGAGGCGGCGGCGTGGAGCGGGGCGCCGTCGCGCGACTGCGCGGCCGCGCGCAGATAGCTGTCCGGCACTACCGCGCAGACCCGTGTGCCGGACCCCTGCGTGCGGGCGATGTAGCCCTCGGCGCACAGGATGTCGTATGCCGCTTCGACGGTGCCGCGCGCGACGTCCCAGCGCGCGGCCAGCGTCCGGCTCGATGGCAGCGGGCTGTCGGCGGACAGCAGGCGCTTCAGGATCGCGTCGCGAATCGTGTCGGCGATGCATTCCTGCTTCGATTGCGGGCTGCCGCCCGACAGCCCGGCGGGGCGCGGCAGATCCAGCGGAATCGCGGCTTTGCCTCGCGGCATAGTGGTCCAGTCAATAGTCGATTTAATGGCCCTTCAGCTTATATCACTTTCACCTTAGATTGCTGTCGACTTCACCCATCCTGACCGAAACGGACTCACCGCATGAAGACGCGCTCATTACCCCGATGGGGCTGGCTGTTCCTGCTGATGCTCGTGGTGTGCCTGCCGCGCGTCACGATCGATGCGTACCTGCCGTCGCTGCCCGCGATGGCGGACGCGCTGCACGGCACCGACGCGCAGTTGCAGCTCACGCTGACCCTGTACATGGTCGGCTATGCGCTGTCGATGCTGGTGTCGGGGCCGCTGTCCGACCGCTACGGCCGACGTCCGGTGCTGCTCGGCGGCCTGGGCGTGTACGTCGTCGCAAGCGTCGCATGCGCAGGGTCGACGAGCATCCCTGCGCTGATCGCCGCGCGCATGTTCCAGGCGCTGGGCGGCTGCACCGGGACCGTGATCGGCCGCGTGATCGTGCGCGAACGTTTTCCGGCCGCGACTCAGGCCACGATGCTCGGCCATATTTCGGCCGGCATGGCGCTGTCGCCGGTGGTCGCGCCGCTGGCCGGCAGCGCGATCGCCGAGTGGCTCGGCTGGCGCGGCGTGTTCGGCTGGCTGGCGGCGGGCGGGCTGGTCGCGGCCGCGATGGTGCTGCGCTACCTGCCCGAGACGCGCGAATGCGACGCGCGGCCGCCAGCCGGCGCCAGCGCGGGGTTGCTGCGAACCTACGCCGGCCTGCTGCGCGAGCGGCGCTTCCTGCGCTATTCGCTCGCGATCAGCTTTGCTTACTGCACGTACTACCCGTTCATCGCGGAATCGTCGACGCTGTTCCAGCGGCACATCGGCGTGTCCGGGCCGGTCTATGCGGCGATCTTCGGCGTGACCGTACTCGGCTATCTGGTCGGTTCGAATATGTTCGCGCGGATCAGCGCGCGCTGGTCAGCCGATTCGGTCATCGCGGCGGCGGCGGCCGTCAATCTCGTCGGCGCCGCCGTGCTGGGGATCGGCGGCGCGATCGCCCCGACTTCGGTGACGGCCCTCGTCGCACCGATGTTCGTCGTGATGATCGCGGTCGGGATCGCGATTCCGGCCTGCCAGTTCGCGGTGATGCAGCCGTATACGAAGATCGCCGGTACGGCGTCGGGGCTGTTCTTCTTTATCCAGATGGCGATCACGGCCGCGTGCGGTGGCGTGCTGGCGTGGCTGTCGGACGGCACCGCGCGCCCGATGATCGCCATCACGGCCGGCGCGAGTATCGCGTTCGTCGCGGTGGTGGCCGGTTTTCGCGAGCGGCGTGTGACCGGCGATGCGCGCATCGCGGCGCGCAACCGTCCGGCTGCCGAGCGCTGAGCGGCAGCCGCCGGCGCCGCCCGCGGCCGCTTCGCAACACCCGCGCAACCCGTGTTTGCGCGAGGCGTGGAGACGGAAAGGATCATGTAATGTAGCGGGCTGTCGCTGACCTTACCGGAATCCCCATGCGCGTGCTGCTCGTCGAAGACAACCCGAACCTGGCCCAGTCGCTGAACGACGCGCTGAGCGCCGCGCGCTTCGCGGTCGATCACATGGCCGACGGCGAGGCGGCGGACCACGTGCTGCGCACGCAGGATTACGCGCTGGTGATCCTCGATCTCGGGCTGCCGAAGCTCGACGGGCTGGAGGTGCTGCGGCGGCTGCGCGCGCGCCGCAATCCGGTGCCGGTGCTGATCCTCACCGCGCACGGGTCGGTCGAGGACCGCGTGAAAGGGCTCGATCTCGGCGCCGACGACTATCTCGCGAAGCCGTTCGAATTGACCGAACTGGAGGCGCGCGCCCGCGCGCTGATCCGGCGCAGCCTCGGTCACGAGCACTCGCGCGTCGAATGCGGGCCGCTTTCGTACGACAGTATCGACCGCGGCTTCCATCTCGCGGGCGAGCCGCTGTCGCTCACGCCGCGCGAGCGCTCGGTGCTCGAGGTGCTGATCCTGCGCAACGGCCGCGCGATCAACAAGGACACGCTGTCGGAGAAGATCTTCGGGCTCGACGAATCGGTCAACGCGGACGCGATCGAGATCTACGTGTATCGCCTGCGCAAGAAGCTGGAGAACACGGGCGTCGCGATCGTCACGCTGCGCGGCTTGGGCTACTTGCTCGAAGCGAAGGCGGACGAGTGATCCGCCTTCACGCTCACCGTCATTCACTGGCCCCCGAGGAGGCGCATGCCGTCGCCGGCCGGCTTCGCAACGACGACCTCCGGCCCGGGCGCAGGGTAATGCGCCGCGAATACCCCGCCATGCCCGTCGGGACGGCCCGGCGAGCCGCATGATGACCCGCCCGAACCTGCGCGCGCAGGTCGCGCTGTGGCTGCTGTTGCCGCTGCTCGGCCTGCTCGCACTCGACTCGTGGCTCACGTACCAGCGCGCGATGAGCGCCGCGCACGTCGCGTTCGACCGCACGCTGTCGTCGTCGCTGAAGTCGATCCGCGAAGGCGTGCGGCTCAACGCCGGCGAGATCGAGGTCGACTTGCCGTATCTCGCGCTCGAAATGCTCGAATCGAGCGACGGCGGCAAGATCTACTACCTGATCCGCGAGGACAACGGCCGCACGGTCACCGGCTATCCCGATCTACCGCTGCCGCATGGCCGCGACGCGGGCGATGGCGCGCTGTTCGTCACGCGCTACTACGACGTCGTGTATCGCGGCGAGCAATTGCGGATGGCCGCGTTGCGTATTCCCGTGCACGACGTGCCGACCGCGCAGTCGCGCATCGTGTGGGTGATGGTCGGCGAGACGATCGAGGCGCGTCAGGCGCTCGCGCGCGAGATCCTGATCGGGTCGCTGCTGCAGGAAGGGCTGCTCGTCGTGCTGGCGCTCGGAATCGTGTGGCTCGGCGTCGGGCGCGGGCTGCGGCCGCTGAACCGGCTGTCGGCGACGGTCGCCGCGCGCAGCGAGGACGATACGACGCCGCTCGACACGGGCGCGATGCCGAGCGAACTCGCGCCGCTCGTCGATTCGATCAACCAGTACATCGGTCGCACGCAACGGATGCAGGTGGCGCGGCGCCGCTTCTTCGCCGATGCGGCCCATCAGTTGAAGACGCCGCTCGCGGCCGTGCAGGCGGGCGTCGAACTCGCGTTGCGGCCCGACGAGCAGCCGCGCGCGAACGTGCACCTGCGGCGCGCGAACGGCGCGGTGCGGCAGGCCGCGAAGATCGTCCAGCAACTGCTGTCGCTGTCGCGGCTCGATTCGGACAGCGGTCATGCGGTCGCGCACAAGCCGGTCGCGCTGCATCGGCTCGCGCGCAGCGTGACGCTGGACTGGTCGCCCGTCGCACGCGCGCGCGACATCGATCTCGGGTTCGAGCACGAGGCCGACGTCGACGTGCTCGGGCAGTCCGACCTGCTCGGCGAGATGATCGGCAACCTGATCGACAACGCGATCCGTTATGTGGGCGACCATGCGGTGATCACGGTGCGCGTGTCGCGCGACGGGGCGGACGCGCGGCTCGACGTGATCGACAACGGGCCGGGCATTCCGGCCGACGAACGCGACGCGGTGTTCGAACGCTTCCATCGCGGCAGCAAGACGCAGACGGTCGAAGGCACGGGGCTCGGCTTGTCGATCGTGCGCGAGATCGCGCGCGTGCATCAGGGCAGCGTGACGCTGGCCGATGCGCACGGCGGCGGGTTGGTGGTCACGGTGCGGCTGCCGGCGGCGAGCCATCGTTAGAGAGGGTTTCGACACGCGTCGCAGCCGTTGCAGCCGAGTGGCGGGGCGCGCGGCCTGCCGACCGGACGCCCCGGCGCTCACGGCTTCAGCAGCAGCTTGCCGATGGACTTGCGGCTTTCCATGTCGGCATGCGCGTGCGCCGCGTCCGCCAGCGGGTATTCGCCGCCGATCCGGACCTTGAGCCGGCCTTCCGCGATCCAGTCGAACAGCCGCGCCGAGTGCGCGCGGAGCAGTTCGGGCGTGTAGATATGATCGAAGAAGGTCGTATAGCCGATCTTGATGCTCCTCGGCAGGCTCATGAGGTCGATCGGCCCCGGCCCGCCGAGCACCGGACCGTACCAGCAGAAGGTTCCCGAGCGGCGCAGCACGTCGAGCGACCCCTGAAAGGTCTTCGGCCCGGAGCCGTCGTAGACGACGTGCACGCCTTCGCCGTTGGTCAGGCGCAGCGCCTTCGCGGCGAACCGCCCGCTGGTATCGACGATCAGATGATCCGCGCCCGCTTCCCTGGCCGCGGCGACCTTGTCTTCGGACGAGACGCGCCCGATTACCCGGCCGCCGCGCAGCTTGATGATCTGCGTCAACAGCAGGCCCAGCCCGCCGGACGCCGCGTGGACGAAAGCGACGTCGCCCGGCTGTACGGGATAGAAATCGGTCGCGAAATGGCTGGCGGTGAGACCCTGCATCATCACGGCGGCGGCCGTGCGATCGTCGATCGTATCCGGAACCGCCACCAGCGACGTGGCGGGGATCGCAATCTGCTCAGCATAGCTGCCGGGCGCGTAGGCCCACGCGACGCGCTGGCCGGGTGCGATGCCGTCGACGCCGTCGCCGACCGCCAGCACCCGGCCCGCGCCTTCGACGCCAAGAATCTTCGGGTTCGGCCATCCCGTCCACGCCATGCCCTGTCGCACGCCGATGTCCATGAAGTTGACGCCTGCGAAGGCGATCTCGACCAGCGCCTCGCCCGTACGTGCGACCGGGGCGGGCCGCTCGACCTGCTCCAGCATGTCGCGGCCGCCGGTGCCGTTCATCACAATGGCTTTCATGATTTACCTTGTTATTGAATGATCATTCATTAATTTGCCAAAAAAAATCTACCGTAGCGCCCGCAGCGTCATGTCGGCCAACGCGCTCAGGCTTGCGTGGTCGGCGCCGCCGCGACCGGCCGCGCGGATGCCGGTGATGTTCGCGATCAGGAACCGGGCGGTCGCTTCGGGAACGAGGCCGGCGGCCACGTCGCCTTCGCGCTGCGCATCGCGGACTCGGGCCGCGATCGCGGCGATCAGGCTATGGGCCAGCACCGCATGGATCTCCGCGAGCTCGGGGCGGGACACGCCGAATTCGTAGACCGAAATCGTACCAAGACAAGGTTGGGCGGCCGCTTCGACCACGCGACGGAGCAATGCGTCGATCCCGTCGATCGCGCGTGCGCCGCTGCGCAGCGCGTCGAAGTGCGCAGCGCATTCGCCCATCCCGTAGCGGCGCACGGCCGACAGGTAAAGCTGCCATTTGTCGCCGAAGGCCGCATAGAGGCTCTGCCGCCCGATGCCCATCGCGCTGACGAGCATCTGGGCCGAGCTGCCCTCGAAGCCATGCTCGCTGAAAACGGCGATCGCGCCGTCAAGCGCTGCATCCGTGTCGAATTCCCTTGGTCTTGCCATGAGCGAACTATATCAATTCAGGAACAATCGTTCAATAAAATTGTGGGTGGAGAGCCGAGCCTTGATCTGCCGGCGCATGTGCACGCCTGTGCGGCAGTCGTCGTGGCGGATCGTCGCTCAGTCGCCGAACCCGATCTCCGCTTCGACCGGCTGCCCGACTTCGAGCCACGCGCCCGCGCCTTCGACGACGATCGCATTGATGCCGAACGTCAGCGCGCCGTCGTAATTCGGGTTCGCGCGATAGGTCTGCATCGTGTCGGTCGGCTCGTGCGGCCATGCGGGATCGGGCGTGCCGGTGGCCTGGTCGATCGTCGGCACCGGGCAGCGCGTGCACAGCTTCACGAGCCGCAGCCGCACCGGCGTGTCGCCGTCGGTGTCGAGGTGCTCGACGAAATCCTCTTCGTACGCGTCGAGATCCGACACGACGATGTTCGGACGGAAGCGGTTCATCGGGATCGCCGGCGCGCCTTTCGCGGCGAGCCGCGCATTCAGGTCGTCGAGCGACGACTGACCGATCACGAGCAGCGGATAGGCGTCCGAGAATTGCGTATGCGTATCGATGTCGCCGGTCCATTGGCGGTTGCAGCCGCGGCGCGCGTCGGGGCCGAAGCGCGCGAGCTTCGTCGGCGTGCCGAGGAATTCGGTGAGCCACGCGGCCGTGTCGGCGCCCGTGTCGATCGCGTCGACGGTGTCGCGCCACACGGTCGCGGCCATCTTCGGCGTGGCGGGCGTCGCGTCGCCATCCAGCGGCGTGCGGATTGCCGGCATGCCCGGCGCGTTCAGCACGAGCGCGTCGCTGTCGAGCGTCGGGCGGATCAGCGCGAGGCGCGGGTGCGTACGCTGCGTCAGCATCTGCCCGTGCGGATCGGTGATCAGCCAGTGGCGGTCGTACGCGAGGCCCGTTTCGAGCAGTTGCGCACGCGGCAGCGCGATGCCGGCGCAGGATTTGATCGGGTAGACGAAGAGTTCGGCGATGGCTGGCATGACGTGGCGCTGGCTGAAGGCGGGATGATCGAAACGCGATTGTGCCAGATCATGCCCGCGCCGTTCGGGCGGTCGCGCGCCGCCACGCGGCCCGTCACGCGAGCGGGAAGCCCGTGTCGAAGGTCGTGCGCACGTCGAGCGGCTGGCGCAACAGCCCGGCCTTCAGGTAGAAGTCGGCCGTGCGCTGCTGCTCGGCGATCACCGTCGCGTCGATCGGCTGCCAGCGCGTGCCGCGGCGCTCGAACTGCAGCTTCGCGGCGGCGGGCGGAATGCCGATGATGCGCGCGAGCGCGGCCGAATACGCGTCGACGTGCCGGTACGACCAGGCCTGCGCGCGCACGACGCGCCGCAGGAAATCGTGCAGCACGTCGCGCTTCGATGCGATCGCCGCGTCGGTCGCCGCAAGATAGCTGAGGCCCGACCACAGCCCGCGGCCGTTGACCAGCACGCGTGCGCGGCCGCTCGTTTCGGCGAGCGCGGTATAGGGCTCCCAGGTCGCCCACGCGTCGATCGAGCCGGTGGCGAGCGCCAGCATCGTGTCGGCCGGCGGCAGGAAGCGGAACGACACGGCATCGGGCGGCAGGCCGGCCGCGTCGAGCGCCTTCAGCGTGACGAAATGGCCGATCGAGCCGCGCGTGGTGCCGATGCGCTTGCCTTTCAGGTCGGCCGCGCCTTTCAGCGCCGCGTCGGGTTGCACGAGCACGGCCGTGCCGTATGGATCGGAACGGTTCGCGCCGATCACCTTGATGCGGGCGCCCGACGCGAGCGCGAAGATCACCGGCGCGTCGCCGATCGGCCCGCAGTCGACGGCGGCCGCGTTCAGCGCTTCCGCGAGCGGCGCGGCGGCCGGGAATTCGGTCCATGCGATGTCGTATGCGAGGCCGTTCAGTTCGCCGGCCGCTTCGAGCAGCGCGCGCAGCCCGCCTTTCTGGTCGCCGGCGCGCAGCAGCGGGCGGGCGCCGGATTGCGCGCGCAGGGCGGCCGGCGCGGCGACGATCGTGGCAAGGGCGCTCGCCTGCGCGAGGAAGTGGCGTCGGGTCGGATTCATCGTGAAGTTCTGTCGAAGGAAGGATTCGTGGGTTCAATGCGGGAGCCCGGCCTGTACGTCGCGCACGGGTTCCTGATCGACGCGCAGCAGCAGCGCGGTCAGTGCGTCGCCGCTTGTCACGCGCGCGGCGGCCGGCCGGACCGCCGCGTCCGAGCGGCACAGCAGGTCGGCATCCGACCAGCCGGCGCTGCCCGGCAACGCGCGCGCCCGCAGCCAGCCGCGCCGATCCGCCAGCAGTTGCGTGCCGCCGAGCGCGTCGGGCGCAACGCCGGCAATCGTCGCGAATGCGCGCCACGCATCGGCCGTCGTCGCGACGCAGTTCGCGCGCGCGCCGGCTGACGTTGGCACGGGCGCGCCGCGTTCGGTGACGAGCAAGGTCTGCCAGCGCGCGTCTTCCGGCGGTGGCGTCGCACCCGGCGCGAGCGCGACGACGCGCACGCGCTGACCTTCGCGCCAGCGCTGGAGCGCCTGAGGCGCGGCGTCGCCGCAGCGCACGTCGAGTGCCGGCAGCGGGACCGGCACCGGCCACGCGCCTTCCGCCTGCGCGCCGCTACCGGCGGACAACGCTTTCAGGTAGTCGAGCACGGCCCACGTGTCCTGCGGGCCGAGCGTCGCCGCGAAGCCGGGCATCGTCGCTGCGCCGTGCTCGTCCTGCGTGCCGTGGCGCACGCGCCAGAACAGTTCGCCGTCGAGGCGACGCGCGAGCAGCGTGCCGGCGAAGGTCGGCGGCCAGTGCGCGAGCGTGGCCGCGAGCGGCCCTTCGCCGCGTCCGTCCGCGCCGTGGCAGGCCGCGCAATGTTGCGTATACAGGTGCGCGCCGCGCATCACGTTCGATACGGAAAACGGCGCGGGATCGCGCTGGAAGCTCGTCGGCACGGCAGGCGCGAGCCACAGCGAAGCGGGCGGCCACGGCGCGAACCACGCGACGGCGAGCGCGGCGATGGCCGACGCGACACGCCACTTGCGCGAAGCCAGTGCGAGGCAGGCGAGCACGACGGCCAGCGCCGTCACGCCACAGGCGAACGCGAGTTGCCGCGTGAGTCCCGCGTCGATGTGCAGCGTTTCGAGCGCGATGCGGCGTGCCCACGGCCACGCGGCCTGGCCGTCGGCGTCGCCGGTCAGGCCGAGCGCGTGCAGCACACGCGCCAACGCGATCTGCGCGCGATACAGCAGTTGCAGGAACGCGATGGCCCAGTCGGCGAATGGCGGCGCGTTCATCGCGCGCGTCTCCGGCGTACCGCAGTCAAACGTCGAACGGCATCCGGCATCTACCAGCTCGCATCGAGCCCGAGATGCCGCAGCGCGTCGTGGCGCAATGCGGCGAGGCGCGGGTCGCCGCGATGGCGCGGGTAGGGCAGGTCGACGCGCAGTTCGGCGACGATCCGTGCCGGGCGCGGCCCGAACACGATCACGTGCTGCGCGAGGAACAGCGCCTCTTCCACGTCGTGCGTGACGAGCAGCGCCGAGAAACCGTCGCGTTGCCACAGCGCGGTCAACTCGGCCTGCATCGTGAGCCGCGTCAGCGAATCGAGCTTGCCGAGCGGTTCGTCGAGGATCAGCAAGCGCGGATCGTTGACGAGCGCGCGGGCGAGTGCGACGCGCTGCGCCATCCCGCCGGACAACTGATGCGGAAACACGTTCGCGAACTCCTGCAGCCCGACGCGCGCGAGCGCATCGTCGACGCGATGCTGCGCGGTGCGCGCGACGCCGCGCGCTTCGAGGCCGAGCGCGACGTTCGCGCGCACGCGCCGCCACGGGTACAGCGTCGGGTCCTGGAACACGACGATGCGCGACGGATCGGGGCGTTCGATCGGCGTGCCGTCCTGCGCGATCGTTCCTTGCCGCGCGGCGTCGAGCCCCGCGACGAGCCGCAGCAGCGTCGATTTCCCGCAACCGCTCGGGCCGAGCAGCGCGACGAATTCGCCGGCCGCGACCGACAGCGACACGTCGTCGAGCACCGGTAGCGCGCCGCCGGGGCCGTCGAACGCATGGCTCACGCGGCGGATGTCGATGCGTGCGCCGCGCGGCGACGTGACGGCGGGCGCCGCGACCGTGGCAGCGGACGATTCGAGTACGGCGGCGCTTACCATTTGACGGTTCCTTTCTGCCACGCGAGCACACGGTCGCGCACCGCGAACAGCAGCGCGATCAACCCGGAAAACAGCAGCGCCATCACGAGCAGCGCCGCATACATGTTCACGTACGACGCCCAGCCCTGCGCCCAGCTCAGATACCAGCCGAGCCCCGACTTGACGCCCATCATCTCGGCGACGACCAGCACCGTGAACGACGCGCTCAGCCCCATGAAGATGCCGACGAACACGTGCGGCAGCGCGGCCGGAATCGCGACGCGCAGCACGAGGAAGCGCGCGTTCGCGCCGAGCGTGCGCGCGACGTCGTAGTACTGCTTGTTCACGCTCGCGACGCCCGACCACGTCAGCACGGCGACCGGAAACCCGGTGGCGAGCGCGATCAGGAACGCCGCGGCTGAATAGCTCGACGGGAAGAAGTAGAACGTGAGCGGCAGCAGCGCGGTGGCCGGCACGGGGCCGAGCACGCGCAGCACCGGATGCACCCAGTAGCCGATCCGGCGCGACCAGCCGATCGACACGCCGACCGCGAAGCCCACCGTGACGCCGTACGCGAACCCGAGCGCGAGCAGCTTCAGCGTGTTGCCGGCGCTGCCGGCGAGGCGCGGCCAGTCGTCGACGTAGACCTCGATCAGCGCCTGCGGCGGCGCGAAGAACGGCGTCGGCAGCCAGCCGGTTTTGGCGGTGACGATTTCCCACGCGGCGAGCACGAGCGGCAGCGCGACGAGCCACGGGCCGGCCGGTCGCACCCGTGCGAGCCGCGTGCGGGTCGCCGCGACGAGATGGCCGAGCGTCGCGGCGACGAGCAGCAGCGCGGCGATCGTCCACGCGGCCGTGCCGAACGTATCGGTGTACGCCCAGTCGCTGAAGCCGACGATCCGGTTCGGCCACAGCTGCGTGAGCGCGCCGAGCGCGGCCCACGCGAGCGCGGCGGCGATCCCGGTCGGCCAGGTGCGCGCGCGCCGGGCTTCTGCGGCCAGCGTGGCTTCGCAAGTCGTGCAGGCTGCGCGCGCGGAAACCGTAGCGTTGGCAGCGGCGCCGGCCGGGGCCGATGCGGCGCGTGCGGCGGAAGCGTGTTCGATCGTCGACATCGCGTTACCCCAGTACGTTCGCATAGACCTGCTGCGCGAAGCGCTGCGGGTCCGTGCTCTTCTTCAGCACGCTGATGCGCCGGAAATCGTCCGCATAGAACGCGATTTCCTGCTGCAGGTCGACGTTGGTCGGGTGATGCGTGTAGGTGAGCGTCGCGTACAGCTTGCGCAGATCCTCGGGGCTGATCTTCGGCGAATACTTCGCGAACACCTTCGCTGCTTCGTTCGGGTTGTCGTGCGTGTATTCGGTGGCCTGCACGATCGAGCGCGCGAGCGCGGCGGCCGACGGCCGGTCGTTGCGCACGAGGTCGCCGCGTGCGCCGATCACGCAGCACACCTTGCGCGCGTATTCGCCGGACAGGTTGGTCGCGAGTTCGGTATACGCGCCGTTGCTGCGCTTTTCGAGCAGGTAGAGATTCGGGTCGCCGTCGGCGATCGCGTGGATTTCGCCCTTGTCGACCGCGACGCCGAGCAGGTCGGCCGGATACTGTCGCCACGTGATGTCGCGCTCGGGATCGATGCCGTTCTTCGCGAGCAGGATCGAGAAGAAGTGCTTGCCGGGCGCGGCCAGATCGCTGACGCCGACCGTCTTGCCCTTCAGCGCCTGCAGCGTCGTGACGCCTGCGGCCTTCGCGCCGAGCAGCCGCACGCAGCCGCCGTGCGAGCTGCCGATGATCTTCACGTCGAAGCCGGCTTCGAGCGGCTTCAGCCAGCGGTGGATCATCCCGACCGCCGCATCGGCCTTGCCGGTCGCGATCGATTCGAGCAGCTGGTCGGTCGAGCCGCTGTAGTTGATCAGTTCGACCTTCAGCCCGTTTTTCTCGAAGAAGCCGCGCTCCTGCGCGACGACGATCGGCGTCAGGCAGAACGCGTTCTGGTTCCACGCGAACGTGAGTTTCTTCAGCGGCGGCGCGGACCAGGCCTTGCGGCCGAGCGTGATCGCCGGCACGGCGAGCGCGGCGGCGCCGGCCGCGCGCAGCAGGCGGCGGCGTTGGTCGTCGTGCGCGTCGGCAGGCGTGGGCGCGGTGGTGTGGGTCATGTTGTCTGGTCTCCGGTGTGGCGGAAAGGCGGCTCAGTCGAGCAGGTCGGGTTCGTCGGCGACGACGCGCGCGAACAGGCTGTCGAACGCATGCAGCGCGCCGTCGGGGCCGCCGATCTGGCCGTGCGTATGGCGCGCGGTCGCATGATCGATCGGTTGCGGCGTGCCGGCCGCTTCGGCCAGCAACTGCGTGTGCGCGACGTTGTCGAGCGCGATGTACCACCACGCGGCGGCCTCGACCGTCGGGCCGGCCGTCAGGATCCCGTGGTTCTTCAGGATCACGCCCTTGTGCGTGGTGCCGTCCGGCTTCGCGAGCGCATCGGCGATCCGCGCGCCTTCGCTGGTGTCGACGACCATCCCCGTGAAGTCGTCGAACAGCGCGTGATCCTCGTAGAACACGCACGCGTCCTGCGTGAGCGGATCGAGCGGGCGGCCGAGCGTCGACCAGGCCTTGCCGTAGGTCGAATGCGTGTGCGCGGCGGCGACGACGTGCGGATGGGCTTCGTGGATCGCCGCGTGGATCGCGAACGCGGCCTTGTTCAGCGGCCGCGTGCCGATCGCGGTTTCGCCGCGCGCGTTGACGAGCAGCAGGTCGGACACCTTGATCTGCGAGAAATGCACGCCGAGCGGGTTCACCCAGAAATGGTCGGGCAGCTCCGGATCGCGTGCGGTGATGTGACCGGCGAGGCCCGCCGCGAAGCCGAAGCGCGCGAACAGGCGGAACGCGGCCGCGAGCCGCTCCTGCCGGTGGCGGCGCTCGGCGGCGACGTCGACGCGCGGCGCGGGCGGATCGAACCAGAAGTGCTGGCGCGGCGTATCGGCGAGCACGAGGCCCGATGCGGTACGGTTGGGCGAGGACAGGACGGCGGACATGGTCGCGTAGGGCTCCGTTGGTCTCAGGCAGCGCGGCGCGCCGCGTCGCGTGCGGCGACGGCGCTGCGCACGCGCGGAATCAGTTCGCGGCCGTAGTCGATCGCGTCTTCCAGCGGATCGAAGCCGCGAATCAGGAACGTCGTCACGCCGAGGTCGTAGTAGTCGAGCAGTGCGTCGGCGACCTGTTCGGGCGTGCCGACGAGCGCCGTCGAATTCGAGCGCGCGCCGGTGAGCTTCGCGATCTCGGTCCACAGCCGCTTGTCGACGCGCGAGCCGCGCTCGGCCGCGGCGAGCAGGCGGCGCGCGCCTTCGCTCTGCTGCGGGCCGCCGGCGCCGAGTCCGGCCGCTTCGCGCAGCCGGCGCGTTTCGTCGAGGATGCGGTGCGCACGCGCCCACGCTTCGTCCTCGGTCGCCGCGAGGATCGGGCGGAACGACACGGAGAAGCGCACCTGGCGGCCGTGTTTCGCGGCTTCGGCGCGGACGCGCGTCGTCAGGTCGCGCACCTGGTCGAGCGATTCGCCCCACAGCGCGTAGACGTCCGCGTGCTTGCCGGCCACCGCGAGCGCGGCTTCCGACGCGCCGCCGAAGTAGATCGGCACATGCGGCTGCTGGACCGGCTTCACTTCCGAGAAACCCTGCTTGAACCGGTAATGCGCACCGTCGTGATCGAACGGCTGCGCTTCGGTCCAGATGCGCCGCAGGATGCCGAGGTATTCGTCGGTGCGCGCATAGCGTGCGTCGTGATCGAGGAAATCGCCGTCGCGCTGCTGCTCGCTGTCCGAGCCGCCGGAGATGAAGTGCACGGCGAGCCGGCCGCGGCTGAACTGGTCGAGCGTCGCGATCTGCCGCGCGGCGAGCGTCGGCGCGGTGAAGCCCGGCCGATGCGCGAGCATGAAATGGATGCGCTCGGTCGCGGCCGCCGCGAACGCGATCGTCAGCGTCGCCGACGGGCCGGTCGAGTGATGCGGCACGAGAATCCGGTCGAAGCCGGCCGTTTCGTGGGCGCGGGCAAAGTCGCGCACATAGTCGGGATCGACCACGGGGCCGGACGCCGGGTGGATTTCCGACTGCTTCTGGCTCTGGATCATGCCGATGAATTCGACGCTCATCTGGGGTCTCCGGTACAGGGACGTCCCGGCGCACGGCCGGGCAGGAATGGAGCGCAGGTTAACGCCGGGATCATGCGGAATGGAAATAATCAATCCCGATTTGAATATCAGATTTGCATGGTTTGGGGCCGTATGCGTTGCGCATACGCTATGGGCTCATGAATGATCGGGCGCGCGTTGACGCTGTATTTGCCGCCGCGCTTTCGCCGCCGTGTTCGACCTACCCAGGGAATCCGTTTCGATGTCCGCCAGCCTTGCCGCTTCCTCGCCGCCACCGCAACCTTCGCTGCGCCTTCTGCCTGCTGACGCTGCTGACCTCGTCGCCGCTGCAGACGCCGACGAGGCGAGCGACGCGCGCGTCGCCGCGCTGCTCGAGCGCCTCGCCCCCGAGCTCGCCGCCGATGCGGCCCGCAACGACGTCGACGGCCGCTTTCCGCACGAGAACTTCGCACGGCTGCATCGTGCCGGGCTGATCGCGCAGGTCGTGCCGCGCGAGCATGGCGGCGCCGGTGCGACGCTGGCGCGGGCGAGCCGGATCGTCGCTGCCGTCGCGCGGGCCGACCCGGCGACCGCGCTGGTGTTGACGATGACGTATCTGCAGCATCGCGCGCTCGGCCGCGCCGACAACCGCTGGCCGGCGCAGGTGCGACGCGCGGTGTTCGACAGCGCGGTCGCGCACGGCGCGCTGATCAACGCGCTGCGCGTCGAGCCCGCGCTCGGTTCGCCGTCGCGCGGCGGGCTGCCGGACACTATCGCACGCCGCGATGGCGACGGCTGGCGGCTGTCGGGCCACAAGCTCTACAGCACCGGCATTCCGGCGCTGCGCTGGCTGGCCGTGTGGGCGCGTACCGACGAGCCGACGCCGCGCGTCGGCGTGTTTCTCGTGCCGCGCGACCCGGAGACCGACGGCGACCGCATCCGCGTGATCGAAAGCTGGAATCACGTCGGCCTGCGCGCGTCGGGCAGCCACGAGGTCGTGTTCGACGACGTGCCGCTGCCGGCCGATCACGCAGTCGACGTGCGCGCGCCGGACGCATGGGCCGTGTCGGCTGCCGCGCACGCGGATGCCGACGCGCAGGCCGATCAGCAGGCGTGGATGGTCGCGCTGCTCGGCAGCCTGTACGACGCGGTGGCGCGCGCGTCGCGCGACTGGCTGGTCGAGTTCGCGACGACGCGTGCGCCGAGCGGGCTCGGCGCGCCGCTCGCGACGCTGCCGCGCGTGCAGGAGGCGGTCGGTGAAATCGAGGGCTGGCTGCATACGAATCGCGTGTTGCTCGACGAACACATCGCGCGCACCGACGCAGGCAACGCGCCGTCGCTGACGACCAGCGGCCTCGTCAAGCGCACCGTGACCGAGCACGCGATCCGGACGGTCGAGCAGGCGTTGAAGCTGTCCGGCAATCACGGGTTGAGCCGCGCGAATCCGCTCGAACGCCACTATCGCGACGTGCTGTGCAGCCGCGTGCATACGCCGCAGGACGACGCGATCGCGGTGGCGGCGGGGCGGGCGGTGCTCGATGCGGCAACGCGCGGGCGGACGAACGCGGCGGCGGACGCAACGTCACGCAACGGGATCGAAACCGGTCGACGCGATGCGTGAGCCGGGCCGGGTTGCCTTGCCCGGAAATGGCGAGGCGGGAGGCAGGCGCTGTGCGGTGGCCGCAGCCACCGCCACAACGTTAGGCGGCCTTGTCGTGCGATCGTTCGGGCAGCGCGAATGCCGTGCGCGCATGCGCGGCGACGGCCGCCAGCGGCGCGTCGAGGCGCGCCGCATCGTGCCGGCGCAGCAGCCACAGGTCGATCTGCGGCTTGAAATCGGCGAGCGGCACGATGTCGAGCGCATCGCGCAGCGGGCTGCCTTCGACGAGCGGCAGCGGCATCAGCCCGAGGCCGAAGCCGTTCGCGACGCTCTGCAGTTGCAGGTCGCGGCCGTACGCATCGAGCGTGACCGGCATCGGCAGGCCCTGCGCGTCGAGCGCGCGCCGCAGGCCCGCACGAAAGCCGCAGCCGTCCGGATTGAGCACCCAGCCGCGCGCGTGGCAATCGGCAAGCCGGTAGCTGCGTCGCGGCCAGTCGCCCTTGCGGCCGACCGCGACGAGCCGCGTGGCCAGCAACCGTTCACCCTCGACCTGCGCCGGCAGCACCATTTCGCGGGCGAGGAAGACCAGCGCCGCATCGAGTTCGCGGCGGGCGACGCGTTCGACGAGCAGGCCGCCCCATGCGGTCGTGACCTGGGTCGCGAGCGCGGGCCACTGCGCGGCGAGCTCCGCGATGAGCGCCGGCAGCATCAGCTCGCCGAGCCCTTGCGTGAGCCCGATCCGGAATTCGCCGGCCGGGGGCTGCTCGCCGGCCGTCAGTTCGCGCAGCGCGTCGACCTCGCGCAGGATCGCGCGACACTGCTCGAACACCTGCCGGCCGATGTCGGTCGGGCGCGGCGGCTTCGTGTTGCGGTCGAGCAGCGTCACGCCGAGCGCTTCCTCGAGATTCTGGACGCGCCGCGTGATCGCGGGCTGCGTCATCCCGAGCTCGGCCGCGGCCTGGCTCAGGGTCTGGCAGCGGACGACCGCTGCAAAAGCGTCGATATCGCTAATTTTCATGTTTGTTCTGCATGGTCTTTCGGGTGCATCATGACGATCCATCATATTCCGCATCATATTCGAGGAGCCGGCCGATGAGTACGCTTTCGTTGCAGCAGACGCCGCTGCGTCCGTTCGTCGAGGGGCTGGATGCGCTGCTCGCGTCCGGCGCGAACGAGGCGCGCATTCTCGACGAGGGCGGCGCGCTGCTTGCCGCGCTCGTCGAACACGACGACTGGTTGCCCGACGCGTTCGCGCAGCCCGATCCCGAGCGTTACCGGCAGTACCTGCTGCATCTCGACCCGGGCGAGCGCTTCTCGGTCGTCAGCTTCGTGTGGGGGCCAGGCCAGGCCACGCCGATCCACGACCACACGGTGTGGGGGTTGATCGGGATGCTGCGCGGCGGCGAGTTCTCGCAGCCGTACCGGTTCGACGCGGCCGGCAAGCCGGTGCCCGCGGGCGACGCCGTGCGGCTGCAGCCGGGCGAGGTCGAGGCCGTGTCGCCGCGCATCGGCGACGTGCACCGCGTGACCAACGCGTTCGCCGACCAGGTATCGATCAGCATCCACGTGTACGGCGCGAACATCGGCAAGGTCGAGCGCGCGGTGTACCTGGACGACGGTACCGTGAAGCCGTTCGTGTCCGGCTATTCGAATGCCTGACGCTCGGCCCGCTCGCGCGGCCCGTTGCGGGTGCGCGCGGGCAGGGCCACGCTTGCTCCGTTCCGCTTTCTTCATCGACTTCAACACATTCAACACCGAGACATCGTGACGCAATCCGCCGATTCCACTTCTACTTCCCGCTTTCCCGCCGCGTCGTACGAGAACGTACGCGCACGCCTGCTGGCCCGCGACGAGATCGCGCTGATCGACGTACGCGAGGAAGATCCGTACGCACAGGGCCATCCGCTGTGGGCCGCCAACTTTCCGTTGTCGAAGCTCGAACTCGACGCGTGGACGCGGATTCCGCGCCGCGACACGCCGGTCGTCGTGTTCGGCGAAGCGGGTGGCGAGGATCTCGCGCCGCGCGCGGCCGCGACGCTCGCGCGCCTCGGCTACACCGACGTGCGGCTGCTCGACGGCGGCCTCGCGGGCTGGGTCGCGGCGGGCGGCGAGCTGTTCATCGACGTGAACGTGCCGAGCAAGTCGTTCGGCGAATGGGTCGAGGCCGAGCGCCATACGCCGTCGCTGTCCGCGCAGAAGGTGCAGGCGCTGATCGATGCGAAAGCCGATGTCGTGATCGTCGACGCGCGCCGCTTCGACGAGTACCAGACGATGAACATCCCGACGTCGACCAGCGTACCGGGCGCGGAGCTCGTGCTGCGCGTGCGCGCGCTCGCGCCGGATCCGCGGACGCAGGTGATCGTCAACTGCGCGGGCCGCACGCGCAGCATCATCGGCACGCAATCGCTCGTCAACGCGGGGCTGCCGAACCCGGTCGCCGCGCTGCGCAACGGCACGATCGGCTGGACGCTGGCCGGCCAGACGCTCGAGCGCGGCGCGGCGCGCCGCTTTCCGGACGAGATCGACGCGACGCAGCGCGCCGACGCGCGTCGGGCCGCCCGCGCGGTGGCCGAGCGCGCGGGCGTGCCGCGCATCGCGCTGGCCGACGTCGCGGCGCTCGACGAGCCGGGCCGCACGCTGTACCGCTTCGACGTGCGTACGCCCGAGGAATACGAAGCCGGCCACCTGCCGGGCTTCCTGAGCACGCCGGGCGGCCAACTCGTGCAGGAGACCGACCATCACGCGGCCGTGCGCGGCGCGCGGATCGTGCTGGCCGACGACGACGGCGTGCGCGCGGACATGACCGCATCGTGGCTCGCGCAGATGGGCTGGGACGTGCGCGTCGTCGAACCGGCCGGTGCCGCGGCATTCGCCGAGCGCGGCCAGCCGCCGCGCGACGTGCCGGCGACGCCGCCCGCAGCCGACGTGTCGCCCGCGACGCTCGCCGGCTGGCTGAAGGAAGCCGCGCCGGGCGAACTCGCGATCGTCGACGTGACGGCCAGCGCGAACTACGTGAAGCGTCACATCCCGGGCGCATGGTTTGCCGTGCGTGCGCAGTTGCGCGACGCGCTGGCGGCGATTCCGCCCGCGAAGCGCTACGTGTTCACGTGCGGATCGAGCCTGCTCGCGCGGTTCGCGGCGGACGACGCGCGCGCGCTGCTGCCGGCCTCGGCCGAGATCCGGGTGCTGACCGGCGGCACGGCCGCGTGGATCGACGCCGGGCTGCCGCTGGAGAGCGGCGAGACGCATCTCGCGTCGCCGCGCGTCGACCGCTACCGGCGCCCGTACGAAGGCACCGACAATGCGGCCGCCGCGATGCAGGCATATCTCGACTGGGAGTACGGACTGGTCGACCAGTTGAAGCGGGACGGCACGCACCACTTCAACGTGATCTGACCGACGCGGGGCAACCGGGCGCGGCACGTCGTGCGCGGCGCCCGGTCGCGATGCGGGTCGGCGCCGGGTATCAGCGCTTGAACGTATCGACGGCCGTGCGACCGACGGCCGGATCGTCGGTGAAGAAGCCGTCGATGCCCGCGCGCAGGTATGCCTGGATCTCGCGCACCGAGCCGGCCGTATTGCGCGTGGCCGGCGTGCCGCCATCCTTCAGCGATGCGGGCAGGAAGTTGTTCTCCGGGCGGAACGTGTACGGATGCACGACGAGGCCGGCCTCGTGCGCATGGCGCACGTACGGCGTCGGCTGCTGCAGCGTGCCGTCCGCGGCGACCGCGATGATCGACGTCTTGTACGGCCCGACGCCGTTCGCATAGGTCGCGATCTCGCGCATCCCGTCGCGCGTCGACAGGTCGCCGTAGGTGCGCGTGTCGTTCGCCTTCACGAAGTCGTACGGGCGCTGGCCCGCTTCGTCCATCAGCTGCACGAGCTTCCAGTTCGGCTGGCTCGACTTGATCCGGTTGCGGATCGTCTTCAGGTTCGCGACCTCGAACGACTGGATGTAGACGGTCGCCGTGCGCGACGTGTACGCATCCTTCAGCAGCGCGTCGACGAGGCGATCCTCGAGCGGCAGGCCGATCGACTGGAAGTAGGTCGGATGCTTGGTTTCCGGATACAGGTGGATCGTGCGGCCGGTCTGCGCGGACATCTGTTTCGCGAGCGCGACGATCTCGTCGAACGTCGGAATCTCGAACTGGTCGTTGTACGCGGTGTTGGCCGGGCGCACCTGCGGGATGCGCTCGCGCGCCCGCAGCGTCTTCAGCTCGGCGAGCGTGAAATCCTCGGTGAACCAGCCGGTCAACTGCGTGCCGTCGATCGTCTTGGTCGCCTTGCGGCTCGCGAACTGCGGCAGCGTCGACACGTTCGTCGTGCCCGAGATCTCGTTCTCGTGGCGCGCGACGAGTACGCCGTCGCGGGTCGACACGAGGTCGGGCTCGATCACGTCGGCGCCGTCCTCGATCGCCTTGCGGTACGACGCGAGCGTGTGTTCGGGGCGCAGCGCGCTTGCGCCGCGATGGCCGACCACCTGGACCTTCGCGGAAATCGGCTGCGTGGGATCGCGCGTCAGATCGTCGTCGCCGCCGCACGCGGCGAGCAGGAACGCGGCGGCACAGGCGAACGGGACGTAGCGCAGGGAGGTCGGGCGCTTGAGGGGCATGTCGATGAACCTTCGAAACGGAGTCGGGAAAGGGCGCTCGCGCCGGCGGCCGGGCAGGGCGCCGGGCTGCGGAGTCGAACGGTGCGCGATCGTCGCATCGAATCATTACATATGTATTACTTCGACCTTTCCGTTTCGTTTTGGGGCGGCGGTGCGCACGGTAGCGCGCGTGACGGCAGGCGGGCGCGCACCGCATTCCGGCCGTCACAGCGAACCCGCGCGCCGGATGCACTAAACTTGCGGGAATTTTGCATCGCCGCACCGGGGCCGACGCCCGCCTGGCGCGACGATGCGGCGACTCGCGGGCCGGCGCGGGCGCCCGGCGCCCGTGTGCGTCCGGGGCCCGCGCCGGCCGATTTTTCCCGACCCATGACGACCCATACCGATCCCGCCTATCTGCTCGGCGAGCTGCTGAAGAACGTTTCCCGCTCCTTCTACCTGACGCTGCGCGTGCTGCCCGACGGCATGCGCGACCCGGTCGGCCTGGCGTATTTGCTGGCGCGCGCGGCCGACACGATCGCCGACACGGCCCTTGTCGCGCCCGACCGGCGCGCCGCGCTGCTGACCGACCTGCGCGACGACGTCGAGCGGCTTGGCGACGGCGCGGCGCTGTCGCGTTCGCTCGACGACGTGACGCGGATGCAGACCGATTCGCACGAACACCTGCTGCTCGGCTCGATGGAGCCGATGCTCGCGCTGCTGCGCGCGCAGCCGGAGGCCGATCGCGCGTCGATCCGCAAGGTCGTCGCGACGCTGACGGCGGGGATGGAATTCGACCTGCGCACGTTTCCGGACGAGCAGTCGGGGCAGGTCGCCTCGCTGCCGACGCGCGACATGCTCGACCGCTACACGTATCTCGTCGCCGGCTGCGTCGGCGAATTCTGGACCGACATGACGGGGATGCACACGCGCGCCGCGCGCGACTGGGATCTGGCGGACATGCGCGAGAAGGGCATCCGTTTCGGCAAGGCGCTGCAGATGACCAACATCCTGCGCGACTGCGCGAAGGATCTGCGCATCGGCCGCTGCTACCTGCCCGACGACGTGCTGCGCGCGCACGGGCTCGCGGTGGCCGACCTGATGCGGCCCGAGGATTCGGCACGCGCGCGCGGCGTGCTGGTCGACCTGCTGCGCGCCGCGCTCGACCAGTATCGCGACGCCTGCCTGTATACACTCGCGATCCCGCGCCGTTTCGTGCGGCTGCGGCTCGCGTGCCTGTGGCCGATCATGATCGGGCTCGAAACGCTCGAGCTGCTGGCCGGCCACGCGGCGTGGCTCGATCCGACGAAGCCGGCCAAGGTGCCGAGAAAGCGTATCTACCGGATCATGGCGGCGTCGCTCGCGCTGGTCGGTTCGAACACGGCGATTCGCGCGCGCCTGACCGCGCTCGCCGATGCGGTGTCCGCGCGGCTCGCTTCTGCGCCACGGCATTGAAGATCGCCGGCATCGCCTGCCGGTCCGCGTTCGCCGGACCGTACCCGTCCGGTTCCCGGCACGCGGACTAAAAACGTTTTCATGATTTCGTGTCTCGAAATGTGGGTGTCACGAATGTCGGCGATCCTGCGCGGCGGCGTGAATCGCGGCGTCAGCTTCGAACGCGCATTGGTAAGACGTTTTGTCGCCGAAGGCGTCTGACGACATCAGGCAGTCGTGTTGCACCCGTAAAAATGTAAAGCTAGGGTTTTCACCGGCAAATGCCGGAAACACCCGCTGCACAAGCGTTTCGGGCTGTCTTGTAACCGTTTGGTGAACCGCTGCGTTGCGTCGATCATACGATGACCGACCGCACATGTTGGGAAACAATCGGTAATCCGTCAGAATCGCGTCGGCATGTACTCGCACATGTGTCGGTCATAAAACCACACCAGAAAAGAAACATTCTTTGAGGACGGAGAATCAATGAAAAAGCGCGTCGCTTTTGCCATGACGGCAGCGGGTCTCGCAGCCGCTACCGCCGCCCACGCCCAGAGCAGCGTGACCCTGTACGGTATCGTCGACAACGGTATCGCCTGGCAGAACAACTCGTCGGCAGTCGGTGCGACCACGGGCGGTCACTCGAAGGTGCAAATGTCCACCGGCGTGTGGGCAGGCAGCCGCTTCGGCCTGAAGGGCAGCGAAGATCTCGGCGGCGGCACGAAGGCGATTTTCCAGTTGGAAGCCGGCGTCAACACGGCTAACGGCTCGTCGCAGTGGACGGGCGGCATCTTCACGCGTCAGGCATGGGTTGGCCTGACCAACTCCACGTACGGTACGCTGACGGCCGGCCGCCAGTACACCGCGTACTACACGCTGCTGTCGCCGTACAGCCCGACGACCTGGCTGACCGGCTACTACGGCGCGCACCCGGGCGATATCGATTCGCTGGATACCAGCTACCGCGCGAACAACTCGCTCGTCTACATGTCGCCGAAGTTCTACGGCTTCACGGTCGGCGGTTCGTACTCGTTCGGCGGCGTCGCAGGCGCGACGAACCGCGGCTCGACGTGGAGCGCGGCGATCCAGTACCTGAACGGCCCGGCAGGCATCGCGGTCGGCTACCAGAAGATCAACAACTCGACGCTCGGCGGCGGTGTGTGGGGCGCGAACTCGACCGCCCAGAACGGTCTGGACACGAGCGGCAACGGTGCGGAACAGGCCGTGTCGTCGATCAACAACGGCTACAAGACGGCACAGTCGCAACAGCGCGTCGCCGTGACGGCCGGTTACCAGTTCACGCCGTCGTGGGATATTTCGGCGTCGTACTCGAACGTCCAGTACATCCCGGGCGTCGGCTCGTCGTTCCGCAACACGGCGATCTTCAACACGGCAGGCGCCGTGCTGCACTGGAAGGCATCGCCGCAGTGGGACTTCGCCGCAGGCTACTCGTACACGCGTGCGACCGAGTCGAACGGCATCTCGAGCTCGGCCAAGTACCATCAGGTCACGCTGTCGCAGTACTACAGCCTGTCGAAGCGCACGGGCCTGTACGCGGTTGAGGCGTATCAGCACGCGAGCGGCAACACGCTCAACGGCGCGGCGGTCATCGCGGCAACGACGTCGATCGGCGACGGCGTGGGCGCGGGTTCGAAGCAGAACCAGATCGGCGTCGGCGTCGGCCTGATCCACCGCTTCTGATGTCGCGCGGCGCGCGAGCGCCGCTCACGGCATGCGGTATGAAAAACCGGCCTTCGGGCCGGTTTTTTCATGGGGCGGCCGTTTGCTCCGCCCAGTCTCCCGCCAGCGCCTGAAACAGCGCGGCCGTATCGGTGAGCCGGTCGGCCTGCGCGCGCGTGCGCTCGAGCGTCGTCTGCAGCGCCTGCCGCTGCGCGTCGAGCAGCTCGAACGCGTTGATCCCGCCCGCCGCGTAGCGCACGCCGGCAATCGCCCAGCTGGCTTCCGCCTCCCGCGCGGCCGTGTCCCGCGCCTGCCATTCGGCGGCATCGTGCTCGACGGCGCGCATCGCGTCGGCGACCTGCTGCAGCGCCTGCAACACGATCGACCGATAGCTCGCAAACGCCGCGTCGTAGGCGGCCTGCGCCGCGCGTCGCTTCGCCCGCAGCTCGCCGCCGCGAAAGAGCGGCTGGGCGAGACCGAGGCCGATGTTCCAGATATTCAGGCCGTTCACGATGTCGGCCACGCTCGTGCGTTCGGAGCCGACGCCGGCCGAGATCGAGAAGCGCGGATACAGGTTCGCGGTCGCGACGCCGATGTTCGCGCTCGCCTGATGCAGCATCGCCTCCGCCGCACGGATGTCGGGCCGCTCGCGTGCGAGCGTCGACGGCAGCGTAATCGGCAACGCACGCGGCAGCGCGAGCGCATCGAGCGTCAGGTCGGGGAGGTCGGCATCGGCCGGCGGCGCGCCGAGCAGGATCGCGAGGCGATGGTCGGCCTGCGCGAGTCGTGCCGCGAGCGGCGGCAGCGACGCCTGCGTCTGCGCGAGCAGCGTGCGCTGCGCGTGGACGTCGGCCTGCGACACGCCGCCCGCCGCCGCGCGCGCCTCGACGATGCGCAACTGCCGCGCCTGCGCGTCGGCGAGCTGCCGCGTGAGCGCGATCTGCTGCACGAGCGACGCGCGCAGGATCGCGGTGGCGACGACGTTGCCCGCGAGCATCAGGCGCGCCGCGTCGAGCGTGTACGACTGGTAGTCGATCCGTGCGCGCAGCGCTTCGAGCGCGCGCCGGTTGCCGCCGAACACGTCGAGCGTGTACGACACGCTCACCGATGCGTCGTACAACGTGAACGGCCCCGGGTTCGGCACATTGGCCGGCAGGCCGAACGCGGCGATGTCGACCTTCTCGCGCGTCGCGGACAGGTTCGCGTCGACGCGCGGCAGCATCGTCGCGCCGGCTTGCGCCACATGGTTCTGTCGCGCCTCGTCGAGCCGCGCGCGCGCTTCGGCGAGCGTCGGGCTGTTGCGCCACGCGGTATCGACGAGCCGGTTCAGCGGTTCGGAGCCGAATCGTGTCCACCAGCGCACCGGCGCATGCGCGGCCGGCGCGAATGTTTGCACGGCGTCGGCCGTCGTCGCCGGCGGTGCGCCGCGTGTGTAGCGTTGCGTCGCCGGCGCGTCCGGCGTGCGGAAATCCGGCCCGACCGCGCAGCCGGCGACGAACGAGGCGACCGCCAGCGAAACGGCGATGGCCGGGCGGGGGGCGCGCGCGCGACGCGAAGCCGGTTTCATCGCGCGCCGCCTAGTCCAGCGTGCGCCGGTAGAAACGCAGCGCGACGCCCATCACGACGACCGTGAACAGCGCGACCGGCCACACCGATGGCCACAGGTCGGCCCAGCCGTCGCCTTTCAGCAGGATGCCGCGCACGAGCCGGTTGAAGTAGGTGAGCGGCAGCAGGTTGCCGATCGCCCGCGCCCACGCCGGCATTCCCGCGAACGGGAACATGAAGCCCGACAGCAGGATGTTCGGCAGGAAGTAGAACACCGCGAGCTGCATCGCCTGCAACTGGTTCTGCGCGAGCGACGACAGCGTGATGCCGACCGTCAGGTTCGCGGCGATGAACAGCAGCGCGGCGAGGTAGATCGCGGGCAGGCTGCCGATGAACGGCACCGCGAACACGAAGCGTGCGGCCGCGAGGATGATCGACACCTGGATCAGGCCGATGAACACGTACGGCACGATCTTGCCCGTCATCACCTCGAGCGGCCGCACTGGTGTCGCAAGCAGGTTCTCCATCGTGCCGCGCTCGCGTTCGCGCGTGATCGCGAGCCCCGTCATCATCACCATCGTCATCGTCAGGATCACGCCGATCAGGCCCGGCACGACGTTGTATTGCGTGATCCCCTCGGGGTTGTACAGCCGGTGCAGCACGACGCCGAACGCGGCCGGGCGGCCGTTCAGGTGCGCGAGCGGCCCGCTCAGGTCCTTCGCCGCGACCGCTTGCGCAAGGCCCGACAGCGCGCCGAGCGCGGACGCGGTCGCGACGGGGTCGGTCGCGTCGGCCTCGACGAGCAGCGACGGCCGTTCGCCGCGCAGCAGCCGGCGCGAGAAATCGGCCGGCACGCTCAGCACGAACAGCACGTCGCCGCGCGCGAGCGCGCGCCGGCCGGCCGCTTCGTCGGGCAGGGTCTCGACGATGTCGAAATACGCGGAGTTGCGCATGGCGGCAATGAAGCTGCGCGTGAACGGGCTCGGATCGGCGGCGATCACCGCCGTCGGCAGGTGCTTCGGATCGGTGTTGATCGCGAAGCCGAACAGCGCGAGCTGGATGATCGGCACGCCGACGATCATCGCGAACGTCACGCGGTCGCGGCGCAACTGCAGGAATTCCTTCAGCACGATGCTCCACCAGCGCGCGGCCGAGAACGATTCGTGCAGGCGCGCCCACGGTCTCATCGCGTCGCTCCGCCGGCCGGGCCGGACGCGCGGCTCATCATGTAGATGAAGACGTCCTCGAGCCCCGTCTCGATCGGCGCGATGCGCAGCGCCGCATCGTCGCGCGCGACCTGCGCGAGCGTCGCGTCGAGCGCGACGCGGTCGTGGCCGCTCACGTGCAGCGCGGAGCCGAACACGACGGTCTGGTCGATGCCCGGCATCGCATGCAGTCGCGCGGACAGTTCGGCCAGGTGCTCGCCGGTGACCGCGCGGGTCGACAATCCCTGCGATGCGACGATCTCGGCCGACGTGCCTTGCGCGAGCAATTCGCCGTACGCGATATACGCGAGCTTGTGGCAGCGCTCGGCTTCGTCCATGTAGTGCGTGCTGACGAGCACCGAGATTCCTTGCGCGGCGAGCCGGTGCAATTCTTCCCAGAAATCGCGGCGCGCGGCCGGGTCGACGCCCGCGGTCGGTTCGTCGAGCAGCAGCAGTTCGGGCTCGTGCAGCATGCACGCGGCAAGCGCGAGGCGCTGTTTCCAGCCGCCCGACAGCGCACCGGTGAGCTGGTCCGCGCGGCTCGCGAGGCCGAGCCCGTCGAGCGCGCGCGAGACGGCGGCCTTGCGGTCGGCCATCCCGTACACGCGCGCGACGAAGTCGAGATTCTCGCGGATCGACAGGTCCTCCCAGTACGAGAAGCGCTGCGTCATGTAGCCGACGCGGCGCTTGATCTGCGTGCTGTCGCGCACGATGTCGTAGCCGAGGCAGGTGCCGCTGCCCGAATCGGGTGTCAGCAGGCCGCACATCATCCGGATCGACGTGGTCTTGCCGCTGCCGTTCGGCCCGAGAAAGCCGAAGATCTCGCCGCGCGCGACGCGCAGCGATACGTCCTTCACGACGTGCTTGTCGCCGAAACGCTTGTTCAGGCGCTCGACGTCGATCGCATACGGGGCCGGCGACGCGTTCACGGCACCCTCACGGCGACGGGCTGGCCCGGGCGCAGCTTCGATGCGTCGGCCGCGGCGGGGCGTGCCTCGATCATGAACACGAGCTTGCTCCGGCTCTCGTTGCTGTAGATCACGGGCGGCGTGTATTCGGCTTCGCTCGACACGTAGGTGATGCGTGCGGGCACGTCGGCCGCGCAGCCGTCGCAATGGATCGCGACCGCGCGGCCCGGCGCGAGCGAACCGACGGCGGCCTCCGGCACGAAGAAGCGCACCTTCAGGTTCTGCGGCGGCAGCATCTGCACGACCGGATTGCCGGCCTGCACCCATTCGCCGACGCGGTACAGCGTGTCGTACACGCGCCCGGCCGCCGGCACGGCGACGCGCTTCTGGTCGAGCTTCCATTGCGCCTCGGCCACGGCCGCCTGCGCGGCGTCGACCTGCGCGGCCTGCGCGGCAACCTGTTGCGCGCGGCCCGGCAGGCGCGCGACGTCGACCTGGCTTCGCAGCTCGCGCATCTGCGCGGCGGTGGTCTGCGCGGCCGTGCGCGCATCGTCGAGCTGCTGCTTCGAGATGCCGCCCGCCGCGTACTGGCGTTCGTCGCGGGCGAGCTGCGCAGCGGCGCGCGCGGCCTGGGCGGCCGCCTGCGCGAGCTGGGCCTTCGTCACGTTCACTTCGGGCGGGCGCTTGCCGGTCTGCAGATCGGCGAGCTGCGCACGCGCCGCGTCGAACTGATGCCGCGCCTGCTGCAGCGCGGCCGTTTCGTTGACGGCCTCGAGCGAGAACGCGGGCGCGCCGGCGGCGACTGCCTGGCCGCGCTCGACCGACAGCTGCGTCAGCGTGCCCGATTGCGACGACGACAGGTACACGAATTCGCCTTCGACGTAGCCTTGATACGTCGGCGTGCGATCGGTCTGGCGGCCGCAGCCGGCGAGCAGCGCGACGGCCGCGCCCAGCGCGAGCGGCCAGGTGCGCGCCGCGTTCACGACGGCCTCCGCGGCGCGCGCGTGCGTGCGCGAGGGGCGGCAGCGGGCGGCCGCATGCCCGAATCCAGCAGCGCGCGGACATGCCGGTGCAGCACGTCGCGGTCGATCGGCGGCAGGCCGCGCGCGCTTTGCCACAGCTTCGCGGTCGCGAGCGGCAGCATCACGAGCGCGACGATCGAATGGAACAGGAACGCGGGTTCGAGCGCGGGATTCAGCGTGCCGGCCCGCTGGGCGGCGCGAATGCGTTCGGCGAGGTGTCCGACGTGCTCGAGCGGAATGCGGCGGATCATCCGTTCGCGCAGCAATCCGCCTTCGTGGACGATCTCGCGCAGCCAGATCGACGGCAGCCACGGCATCCGGCCCGTCACGTCGAAGAAGCGGTCGACGAGTTCGGCGGCGAGCGCGAACGGGTCGTCGGCGGGCGGGTCGGTCGGCCGCCACACGAACGCGATGGCGTGCGCGATCCGCTCGTCGACGATCGCGTCGAGCAGCTGCTCGCGATTCGTGAAATAGTAGTGGACCATCGCGGACGTGACGCCGGCAGCGGCGGCGATCTGCGCGACGGTCGTCGCGGCGATGCCGCGTTCGGCGAACAGTTGCGTCGCGACGTCGAGCATGTGGTCGCGCAGGTCGAAATCGTCCACCGACGGGCGGCGCCCGCGCGGCCGGGCGACGGCGGATTTCGCGTTCATGCAGATGACGCTAATTGATGGGTTAGTTAATTTCAAGGAAGGATCCGCGCGTGCGTTGATCGCGATCAGGGGAACGGCAAGCAGCGGCGTGGACGAGCGGGGGGGGGCGACGCGACGGCGGGCAGGGCACCCGCGCCGGAATGTAGGAAGCGGCTAACGAGAAAGGGCGGGAAAACAGGCGGAAAACAGCCGGACAGCGAACGCAGGCGGAAAACCGGCGGGCGAGCGCGCGGCACACGGGCGCGGGCCCTGTCGCGCCCGCGCCCGTTCCGGCATCACTGATCGATCGGCGACTTCAGCGGCTGATGCTCGCCCGTCAGCCCGAACACGACGAGTTGCGCGGGCTCGGTCGCGCTCGCGTTGCGCGACACCTGATGGCGCGAGCCGGGCGGTTCGTACCAGCCTTCGCCGGCGCGATAGCGGCGCAGCGGGCCGTCGTTTACCTGCGACAGCACTTCGCCTTTCGACACGACGGCGAACACCGAGCCGAGATGCCGGTGCGGTTCGGACACCTGACCGGGCGCATAGTCGACCGTCGCGACGACAGCGAGCTTGCCGGGCGCTTCGGGCACGGCCTGCTGCATGATCGCGTGCACGGTGTCGTCGGCGTCGTGCGCGTGAGCGGCGGCCGGCAGCGCCGCGGCGAGCACGAGCCCGGCGCACAGCGCGACGCGATGGAGCGGGGAACGGATCATCGTCGGCGCCTTACTCGGGCATCTTGCGGAACGCGATCGCGAAGCGGTTCCACGCGTTGATCGTCGCGATCAGCATCGACAGGTCGAACAGCTCCTCGTCGGTGAAGTGCGGCTTCACGGCTTCCCAGACGGCGTCGGGCACGTGGTTGCTGGCCACCAGCGTCAGCGCCTCGGTCCATTCCAGTGCAGCGCGTTCGCGCTCGGTGAAGAACGGCGTTTCGCGCCACGTGACGACGGTCGCGAGACGGCGGTCGGTTTCGCCGCCCTTGCGCGCGTCGGTCGTGTGCATGTCGACGCAGAACGCGCAGCCGTTGATCTGCGACGCGCGCAGGCGGACGAGTTCGGCGAGCGGCTTCTCGATCGAGCTCTTCGCGAGGAATTCCTCGGCGTTGCGCATCACCTTGATCGCATTCGGGCTGGCGGCATAGAAGTTCAGGCGCGGTTGCATGGCAGGTCCTTTTCGGTTGGGTGCGCCGGGGTGGCGCGACAGGACCCACTTTAAGAGCCGTACTGGCCTGCTTGAATAGCCAATTCCACGGAAATTCAGGTAACCAGTGGCGGGCCGCCCGCGATGCCGGCATCGAGCAAGCCGGCCAGCTTCGCGAGCGCCGTGTCGATGCGCAGCGCGTCGATCCCGCCATAGCCGAACAGCAGCCCCGGGCGCACCGGCACGCCCACGTGAAACGCCGAGATCCCGTACAGGCCGATGTCCTGCGCGCGCGCCGCGCGGACCAGCGCCGCTTCGTCGAGCCCCGGTTTCAGGTGCGCGGCGAGATGGATGCCGGCGGTCGGCACGATCGCGTCGAACCACGGCGCGAGTTCGCCGCGCAGGTGCGCGATCAGCATCTTGCGACGCGCGTCGTAGTGCTTCTGCACGCGCTTCAGGTGCCGCGCGAAATCGCCTTCGAGCATGAAGCGCGCGAGCGCCGCCTGCGTCAGCGTGCACGTGTGCCAGTCGACGATCTGCTTCGCCTTGGCCAGCGCGCCGCGCAGCGCGCGCGGCGGAATCGCGTAGCCGATCCGCAGCTCGGGAAAGATGGTCTTCGAGAACGTGCCGACGTACGCGACGAGGCCCGTGCGGTCGAGGCTCTTCAGCGATTCGACCGGCCGACCTTCGAAGCGGAATTCGCCGTCGTAGTCGTCCTCGATGATCACCGCGCGGCGGCGCTGCGCCCATTCGAGCAGCGCGACGCGGCGATCGAGCGTCATCGGCATGCCGAGCGGGAACTGATGCGACGGCGTCACGTAGACGAGCCGTGCGTCGTCGGGCAGCCGTTCCGCGACGAGGCCCTGCGCGTCGACCGGCGCGCCGATCACCGTCGCGCCGAGCGACGCGAACGCGGCGCGCGCGGGCGGATAGCCGGGATCCTCGACCGCGACGACGTCGCCCGGCCGCACGACGACGCGCGCGAGCAGGTCGAGCGCCTGTTGCGCGCCTTGCGTGACGAGCACGTCGTCCCAGCTGCAGGCGACCGCGCGGCTGAATCCGACGTAGCGCGCGATCGCGCCGCGCAACTGCGGATCGCCGGCCGGGTCGTGGTACTGGCCGGGGCCGCGCGCCTGCTGGCGCAGCGCGTGATGCAGGCAGCGCCGCCAGGCGTCGAACGGGAACAGCGTCTTGTCGGTCACGCCGCCGCGAAAGTCGAAGCCGGGCGCGTCCTGCGGCGCGGGCATCGCGAGCGCGTCGGGCAGGTCGTTCCACAGCGCGCGTGCATCGACCGCGTCGATGCGCGGCATCTCGTCGACGATCGACGGCGCCGACGTTGCCGCGGCATGCGGCACGCGCGCGAGGCCGCGGGCGACGAACGTGCCGTCGCCCGCGCGCGTCGTCAGGTAGCCCTCGGCGACGAGGCGCTCGAACGCGTCGAGCGTCGTCTTGCGCGACACGCCGAGCTGTTTCGCGAGGTCGCGCGTCGACGGCAGCCGCGCGCCGCCTTCGAGCCGCCCGTCGACGATCGCCGTGCGCAGTTGCCGGAAGATTTGCCCCGTCAGGTCGTGACGGCCTTCGATGCGGATCGCGATGTCCATCGCAGTGGTTACCTTGATTCCCGGGATTTCGCGTGGATCAGCATACCGGAAGTCGACCGCGCGGCGGCTGTTCGCGGCTAGCGGCCGCAGCCGCGTCCGGCATTCAAAGCGACGTCGCCTTCGTCTCCGGCAGCAGCAGGACGGCGAGCAGCACCACGCCATAGGCTGCGCCGGAAAAGATCGCGATGGCCAGCGCGAGGCCGAGCGAATGGCTCAGCATCCCGACGAGACTCGGGAACAGCGCGCCGATGCCGCGTCCGAAGTTGTAGGTGAAGCTTTGCGCATTGGCGCGGAAAGTCGACGGATACAGTTCCGTCAGGTACGCGCCGACGCCGCTGAAGATGCCGCATGACGAAAAGCCGAGCGGAAAGCCGAGCCACAGCATCTGTGCATTCGACAGCGGGACGGTCAGGTACGCGCACACCGACACGAGGGAGAGCGCGGAGAACAGCATGAAGTTGCGTCGGCGTCCCCACCAGTCGGAAAGATACGCGCCGACGACATAGCCGCAAAACGACCCGACGATGATCACGAACAGATAGGCGCCCGTATCGAGCACCGACAGGTGTCGCTCGATCTTGAGAAAGGCCGGCAGCCACGTCGACATCGCATAGAAGCCGCCCTGGATGCCGGTGCAGAGCAGCGCGGCCAGCACCGTGCGCCGTGCGTGCGCGCGCGAGAAGATCGCCCACACCGACGGCTGGCCTGCGCCTTGTTTGCGGGCGGCGTCCGCCTGCACGAACACTTCCGGTTCGGGCACGTGCTTGCGTACGTACAGGACGAGCAGGGCGGGCACGATACCCACCCAGAACAGGCTGCGCCAGGCCAGCGACTCGGGAAGGACCGAAAACGCGATGCTGTAGAGAATCGCCGCGCCGCCCCAGCCGATGGCCCAGCCGCTCTGCACGAGGCCGACCGCTTTGCCGCGATGGGCGGGTGCGACGATCTCGCCGATCAGCACGGCGCCGACGGCCCATTCGCCGCCGAAGCCGAGCCCTTGCAGCGCGCGCAGCACGAAGATCTGCTCGAAGTTCTGCGCGAAACCGATTGCCAGCGTGCAGACGGAGAACCACAGGATCGTCCCCTGCAATACCTTGACCCGTCCGTATCGATCCGCGAGGATGCCCGCGATCCAGCCGCCCACGGACGAGAAAATCAGCGTCACGGTGCTCAACAGGCCGGCCTTGCCGCGATCGAGGCCCCACAGGTCGATCAGCGAAGCGAGCACGAAGCTGAACACCATGAAGTCGAACGCATCGGTCGCCCAGCCGGCGAACGCCGCCTTGAACGCGCGCTTGCCCGCGGAATCGAGTTCGGCGTACCACGACGCGCGCGGCACGATTCGCAGCGCGGCTTCGTCGGCATCTCTCGTTGTCGTCATTGTTGTTGTTCGTGAAGTAGGGGATGGCGTTATCGAAGCGCGCAAGGCCGTTTGCCGGTCGCGAGTGCACGCCGCACGACGTCCGGCGTGGCCGGCGCTTCGCGGATGCGTACGCCGGTCGCGTGATGGATCGCGTTCAGGATGGCCGCGGCCGTCGGCACGAGCGCCGGCTCGCCGATGCCTTTCGCGCCGTACGGGCCGACGGCCGTCGGCGCCTCGACGAAGATCGACTGCACGTCGGGCATGTCGTGCACGGTCGGAATCACGTAGTCGTGCAGATTGTTGTATCGGCCGGGGTGGTACTTCTCCATCAGCGCCATGCCAATGCCTTGCGCGACCGCGCCTTCGACCTGTCCTTCGAGCAGCGTCGGATTGACCATCCTGCCGACGTCGTGCGCGGCCACGACCTTGAGTACCCGCACGCGCCCGCTTTCGCAGTCCACCGCGACCTCCGCCATCTGCGCGCCGAACGCGTAGGTTGCATAAGGCGTGCCTTGCCCCGACGCATCGAGCGACGTGGTCGGCGGATCGAAGCGCTCCTCGGCCGCGATCACGTAGCCGTGCGCATCGACGGGCAGCGTCCGCAGATCCACCGGATGGCCGTCGACGGCGATGCCGCGCGCATCGGACGAAATCCGCGCATCGGACGCCGCGCCGGCGAACGCGAGCAACCGGTGGCGCAGCGCGGAGCCGGCAAGGAAGGCCGCGCGACCGGTGATGAAGGTCTGCCGCGACGCCGACGTGCGGCCGCAATCCGGCGACAGCGCGGTATCCGGGCCGACGAATCGCAGCCGGTCGACCGGTACGCCCAGCGCATCGGCCGCGATTTGCGGAATGACCGTGTTCGCGCCCTGGCCGGCGTCCACCGCACCCTGGTGCAGGACGATCGTGCCGTCGCGCCGGATGCCGAAGCGGACCGTCGACGGATTCGGCAATGCGGTGTTGCCGCAGCCGTAAAAGAACGCCGCGACGCCGACGCCATGACGAATGTGGCCGGGCGCCGCCGCATTCAGCGTCGCGATCCGCGCATGCGCGTCACGCCACGCCGGACGCAGCGCATCGAGGCATGCGACGAGGCCGACGCTGTCGTCGAGCACTTGCCCGGTCGGCAGCGTATCGCCGGGGCGCAACGCATTCAGCGCGCGGAACTCGAGTGGATCGATGCCCGCCGCGAACGCCAGCTCGTCGATCAGCTGTTCCTGCGACATCGTCGTCTGCGGCACGCCGAAGCCGCGGAAAGCGCCGGCCGGCGTGACGTGCGTATGAATCGCGCGCGTGCGGGCCGCGTAGTGCGGGATCACGTACGGGCCGCCTGCATGCACCGGTACGCGATTCGCGACGGCCGTCCCCCAGGACGCGAACGCGCCGGTGTTGTAGTCGCCTTCGAACGTCACCGCGCGCAGCCGCCCATCGGCATCGGCGGCGATGCTGGACGTCATGCGGCCGGGATGGCGCTTGGTCGACGTGGCCATCGATTCCTCGCGCGAGAACGCCATCGCGACGGGCCGGTCGAGATGCCAGGCCGCGATCGCGAGCAGCGGCTGGACCGTCATGTCGAGCTTGCCGCCGAAGCCGCCGCCGACCGCGGTCGCCACGACGCGCACCTGTTCCGGCGCCACGCCGAGAATGCGCGCGAGGTCGGCGCGATGCGGATGCGGCGCCTGCGTCGACGAATGGATTTCGATCACGTTGCCCACGCGTCGCGCCCAGCCGGCTTCCGGCTCGAGGTACGCATGCTCGACGAAACTGGACTGGAACGTTGCGCTGACGACGTGACGGGCATCCTGTATCGCGCGCTCCGGGTCGCCGCGGCGCACCACGCCCTCGATCAGCACGTTGCCGGGGCGATCGGCGTGCAGCTGCGGACTGTCGTCCAGCACGGCGTCGGCGATCGCGAGAACCGGCGTCAGCGGCGCCCACCGCACCGGAAAGCGGTCGAGGTCGAGCGCCGCGAGCGCGGCGCGCTCGCCGACCACCAGCGCGACCGCCTCGAGATGGTGGCGTGTCTCGGTATCCGGAAGGACCGGCTGGTCCGCGTACGGCGTCGCGACGCCGTGCAGATTCATGCCCGGCACGTCGGCGTGGGTGAGGATGCGATGCACGCCCGGATGCGCGTCGACGAATGCGGCGAGGTCGCCGAACGCGAAACGTGCGCGGTGATGCGGGCAACGCACCGCGCGCACGAACAGGCTGTCGGCCGGGTAGTCGTCGGCGCCGAATCGCTGGCTGCCGTCGACTTTTTCGGGGCCGTCGAGACGCGTGAGCGGGACGCCGACGGACGGCCCGTCGGCCGGCGCGGGCGTGCGGCACCGTGCGGCGGCGCCGCATCCGACTTCGGTCACCGCGTCGACGATCTTCTGATAGCCGGTGCAGCGACACAGCACGCCGTCGATCGCGGCCCGCGCACCGGCGCGGTCGCTGACTTCGCCGGCGTCGATGGCCGCCGCCGCTGCGGTGAGCATGCCGGGCGTGCAGAAACCGCATTGCACCGCCTGATGGGCGAGAAATGCCTGCTGCAGGCGGCTGCCGCATCGCGTGCCGTCGGCAAGACCTTCGACGGTGACGACACGGCGCCCCGCGATCTGCCCGACCGGGATCAGGCATGCATAGCGTGCGTCGCCGTCGACGATCACCGTGCAACTGCCGCAATCGCCCTGGCGGCAGCCTTCCTTGGTGCCGAACTGGCGCAGGTCCGCACGCAGATGGTCGACGAGGCGCTGCGAGCGGTCCGCCGGCAGGGGGCGCCGCGTGCCGTTGAGGTCGAACCAGTCCGGTTCCGGCGAAATCGCCGGGCCGCCGCCCGCGATCGTTTCGCGAACGTCGGCAAGCGGGTCAGGCTGCGGATGCGCCACGTGCGTTCTCCTCGATGCAGCATGTGAAAGCGCGCGAGATGGCCAGCCGCGCGAGATGAAGGCGATGCAGGGCGGTCGCCCGGCAGTCGTCGGCCGGGGACAGCTCGTCCAGCGGCGACGTTGCAAGCACGTCGGCCAGTTCGTCGCGCCGCCGGCCCGTCAGTGCATTTTCGAGCACCTGCATCCGGCGCGCAACGTCGGAGGCGCCGCCGACGGCAACGGCGGCCGCCTCGATCGTCCCCGCGGCGCACACGCGCAACTGCGCGGCGGCCGACACCACGGCGATCGCCGCGCCGTCGCGATTCGTGCACTTGATGAACGACGTACGCGCGTGCGCGCGGGGTTGCGCAAACCGCAGCGCCACCAGCAATTCGTCGGCGTCCAGCGCGGTCCGGCGGTTGCCCAGCAGGAATTCGGCCAACGGCAAGCGGCGCATGCCGCGCACGCTGGCCAGTTCGACGCTCGCATCGAGCGCCAGCAGCGCGGGGATGCCGTCCGCGACGGCGGACGCATGGCACACGTTCCCGCCGATCGTGCCCTGCACGCGAATCTGCCGGGGGCCGATCGACGCGGCTGCGTCCGTGAGCGCCACGGGCAGCCATGCCGTGCGCGCGATGGCGTCCCACGTGGCGGCCGCACCGATACGGGCGACGCCGTCGTTCAGCTCGATGCCGCGCAGCGCGTCGACGCGGCTGATATCCAGCCATGCCGAGCGCGCCGGCACGAGCCCGATATCGGCAAATGCGTCGGTGGCCCCGCACACGATGCGCGGCCGCGGCTGCGCCGCGAGCGTACCGAGCGCTTCGTCGAGGGTAGTGGCGCGAACGTAGTTCATTTCAAGGTGTCTGCATCGTCATGGTCACGCGGGGCGACATCGGCGCCGGCACACGCTCAATCGCCGATCGGCGGATCCTTGCGAACGACCCGCAGCACGCTGTCGATGACGAACGCTTCCCATCGGCGCACGGCCTCCGGCGCATTCAGTTCCTCGCCGAGGAACGCGGACAACGTGTGGCGGTTCGACGTATAAAAATACGCTGCCGAAATGATCAGCAGGAAAACGTCGCGCGCGTTCAGTTCCGTGCGGAACAATCCTTGTTCGGCGCCGTTTTCGAGAATCCTGGCCACGATCTGCACCGCATGCGACGAATATTCGCCCCGGCGTTCGAGCCTGGCCAAATGCTTGCCCTGGTGCAGGTTCTCAGTGTTGAGCAGCGTGATGAAATCGGGATTGCGCCAATAGTAGTCCAGCTTGAAGCGAATCACGGTCTTGAGCGCTTCCACGGGATTCGACGGATCCGGCGCCATCTTGAGCTCCGCCTCGTCCATGCGCCGATAGATGCCTTCCAGCACCGCGACGAACAGGCCCTCCTTGCTCCCGTAGTAGTAATAGATCATCCGGTCATAGGATTTCGCCAGCCTGGAGATCCGCTCCACGCTGCCGCCTTCGTAGCCGTAGCGCGCGAAGACCTTGGTCGCCGCGCGCAGGATCTTGTCGCGGGTTTCCTGTGCCGCTGCCTCCCGGACACCGGTTCCGCGCACCGTCTTGGCTTTTGTTGCTTGAGTCATACCGCTCCTATGGCGGCCGGCAACCTCGTCCTGCCGCCTGAAAGAAACCTGGAACAGCGGCATTCCTCGAACTTTCGTACAGGGAACGCTACATGAATTCGGGATTCTACGGAACTCTCGACGGGTTCGCAACAAATCATGAATAGGTAATTGATTCAAGGGGTTGTGGGAGTCGTGTCCGACGTATCGGCACGCATGGAGGAGGCGTGAACGCTATCTTCACATTTTTATTTTGAGAAACTGCTGCTACCATTCGTTTGTGGAGTACTCACTACATGAAATGTTGATTTCAGGTTGGCAGAGGCCGATGCCGGCAAGCAGGAGATAGACCCATGAACAACGAACTCGACGATGTCTGCAGCGCGCTCGCTGCGCGGACGCCATGGAAATCGCGCGTCGATCCGGGTGGCGCCGAAGCGGGCCCGGCCTTCGACGAACTCATGCCTCGATCGCTGCTGTCGATCGACGTGCACGTGTTGCACGACGTCTCGCGCGCAATGGCGCACGAGGCTTCGCCCGCGACGCGCGTCGCGACACTGCTCGAGTCGGCGCTGCGGGGGGCGGGGGCAACGTGGGGCGTGATCGCGGTGCTGCGCGACGGCGGCTGGGAGGCAGCCGCCGTCGCGACGGCCGCGAACGGACCGCACACCGAGCGGCGGTCGGTCGACCGGCTGCCCGTGCCGATCATTGCCGCCGCCGTGCACCTGCGCAACGGCCTGGTGCTGCGCGATGCGTGCGCCGCCGACCATTGGCGAACGGACGACTATGTGCGCCGCCGCAAGCCGCGCTCGGTGATCTGCGTGCCGATACGGTGCAATGGTGAACTGATCGGTGCGCTGTATCTCGAGCATGGCGACCTGCCGGGCATGTTTACGCCGGCGAAGGCCGCACTGGTCGAGATCATTGCGCCGCATGCCGGATGCGTGCTGGAGAATCTTCGGCTGCGCGACGAGCTGGACGCGCAGCGCGCACGCGTGGGCAGCGTCGAAGCCGCGATGCGCGAAACCCAGTCCGAAATGGACCGCACCAGTCGGCTGACCGCGTACGGAGAGCTTGCGGCGTCGATCGTGCACGAGGTCGCCCAGCCCGTCACGGCGATCGACACGTCCGCGCGTGCCGGGCTGAAATGGCTCGACCGCGGCGCGCCGAACATCGAAGCCGCCCGCGAGATGCTTGCGCACATCTGTGCGTGCACGGTGCGGGCGCGGACCATCATCGGTGCGCTGCGCGCCAGGGCACGGCGCACGGCGCCCGTGTTCGCCGTGTTCGACCTCGCCGATGCGCTGCGCGAGGCGGCGGAGATACTCGAAAGCACGCTGGACGCGATGAAGGTGAACCTGCGCGTCGACGGATGTGCGTCGGCGATACCGATGCGCGGCGAACGCGTGCCGCTGCAGCAGGCCATCATCAGCCTGCTGATGAACGGCGCGGAATCGATGATTGGTACACCTGAAGGAAAGCGTGTCATCGTGCTGACATGCGAATTGGAGCGGAACCTCGTGCGCATCCGGATCGACGACAACGGCGACGGCTTCGATCCGCAGGTGGCCGCGCGCCTGTTCGAACCGCTGTTCACCACCAAGCCGCACGGAATGGGCATGGGGCTGTCCATCTGCAAGTCCATCGTTGAAGCGCACAACGGGCAGCTGGAACTTGCGCCGCGCGAGCACGGCGGCACGCGGGCCACGGTGACACTGCCGGTTTCTTCGATGTGAGCGGGCACGGGCGCGATGTGTCGGGGCGTGAATCGGTGCGCGACCGGTGCACGTCGCGGGAAGGGGCAGGGGGGAAACGGACCGGCTGCCTATACGAACGTATGCGGCGACTCATGCCGACGCGTCAGGCGGCTAGCTGCAGATGCTATGGAGCACGCCGACGCGTCACCTTATGCTCGCTTCACCGGTACACGATTCACGTTGACGACGGCTCGACCGACCCGTCAGCGAGTCGGAATCGCGACGCGGCGCGGACGTGATGCGTGCGCATCGTGACGACGCAGGTCGCCGGAACACACGTGCTTGTCGATCCGATACCAGACATCCAAGGAACCCATCATGAAACTCCGACACATCGTCGTCACCGGCGGCCTCGCCGTCGCCCTGATCGCCGGCATGAACCTGCGCGCGTTCGCGGACGAACGACCCGATACGGCCGGCGCGGATGCCGCGCTCACGACGACGCCGGCGGCCGGCACGTCGAAGAAGGCGGTCCGTGCGGCCAATCGCACGTTCTCGCGGTCGGTGCAGAAGGCACTGTCCCATACGAAGGGGCTTGAAGGGAAGCCGATCGTCGTGTTCGGCAACGCGTCGACCGGACGCGTGACGCTGACGGGCCAGGTCGAAAGCGAAGACCTCGATCATCTGGCGGTCGAGGCGGCGCGGAAGGTACGCGGCGTCACGGCGGTGAACAGCCGGATCACGCTGCGCTCGGAAGGCGGCGCCTGAGCGACGGCCGGACGCACCGCCGTGGCCGCTTGCGTGCGTCCGCTTTCACACGACCGATACGACCGACACGACCGGATGGGAGAAACGATGATGGCGACCCTGCCTGAAGCGGACATCATGATTCGCACGTTGATCAATGTCCTCGATCCTTCGCTGGAGCAACGCGATGTTTGCCGGCAAGCGCAGCGCACGCGATACAAGTCGCGCCGCTTCGGCCGGCGCCGGTGCGACGACGACGACACGCGCGCACGTGAAGCCCCGCTTGACGCGATCGAGGTGATCGAGTGCCTGTCGTCGTCCATGATCACCGTTTCATGGAGCGACTCGCGTTCGGGACGGTATACCGAGCAGATCTGGTGCCGCAGCCGCGCACGCGAACCGGCGGTCTGCGCGTTGACGGGAAGCGCGATCGCGCGCGGCGATCGCGTGTTCCGTCCGCGCTCGAGCGACGTTTGCCTGCCCGCCAACCGGCAACGCATGATTCTCGCGGCGACCATTCAGTCATGCACCGGCGTATCGGTGCCCGACGCGACCGAGCCGGACGCGTGATGCGCGCGGCGCGAGCGGCGGCCCTACGCGGACGGCACCGTCACGACGATCAGCGCCGCACCGCGAAGGCGCTCGGCGAGATCGAAGTGAACCGGGCGCTCGCGCCACCAGCGCGCGAACCCGCTGCTCGCGCGATGGCCGACGACGATCATGTCCGGACGGGTGGTCAGCGCGTGGGCGGCGACGGCGTCGGCCGCGCGTCCGAATCGCACGAAGCCGCGCGCGTCGATGCCGTCGTCCGCGAGTTTGACGATCGCGCGCTGAAGTGCGTCGCGCGCGAATTCCTCGAGGCGGTGGTGGGCGAGACCGGTGAGCAGTCCGGCCGTCTGCGCGTTCGCGGTCACGGGATCCACGACGGTGACGACGTCGACCGCCGCGGACAGCGCGTGCGACAGCGCCGCACATCGCGCGAGCGCGGCCTGTGCCTCGTCGGTTCCGTCATAGACGAGTAGCATTCTGGAAAGTGCTGACATATTTCGTGTCGAGTAGTAGGTGCCTGGTCGCATCCCCCGCGGCGGATGCGATTGCCTACACTGAACACGCCACGCACGGCGTTTATTCCGTCGCCGTTCGTGCATGGCCGCGACGCGCCGCGAGCGAGGCGGACCCGCGGCGATCGACTTGCCCGCGGCAACGTGCATCAGCCGCCGGCCGCCGAACCCGTGAAGTTGTCCCGCGACGTGCGCGCTGCGCCGCCGCCGAGCGCGATGCGGATTGCCTTGCGCGCACGCGATATCCGGCTCATGACGGTGCCGATCGGGATGTCGAGTGTGTACGCGGCTTCCCTGTAGCTCAGCCCGTCGACGCTGACGAGCAGCAACGCGATGCGCTGCGGTTCGGGCAACCGTTCGACGGCGTCGACGATCTGGCGGACGGCCACGGCGGTCTCCGACGCTGCGCGCGGATCGGCGACCGTTTCCAGCAGCGCGTCGCTGCACTCGAGCAGCAGGCGGTCGCGCCGATTGCGTCGCCGCAACTCGTTGAGCCAGATCGAATGGACGATCGAGAAGACCCAGCTGACCGGCGCCGTATCGGACCGCAGTTGATGAACCCGCTCGAGCGCGCGAATGCATGCGCGCTGCACGAGCTCGTCGGCGTCGTGTCGATTCCCGCTCAGACGCAGCGCGAACGACCGCAGACGCGGCAGCATGTCGGGAAGCATCGTTGAAAATTCGGTTGGCTTCATGGGCGGACGGGCGTGCCCCCTACCTGGGGCGAAATGCAGTGACGGCCCGGGCGCAGGCGAGGACGCCGGCGGTGTCCCGCCCGTGCCGGGCTCGACACGAGGGCTGCCGTTCAATGCCCGGAATAGAGTTTCCTCAGCGCGTCGAGCTCGCCGTTCTGTCGCGCCGCCACGAGCTCCTGGCGGACTTCCGAGCGGGTCTTCGCCATCGGTGCGAGCGGCGCCCACTGGGTGGCGGCCTGCACGTCGGAATGTCCGGCGACCGTGTCGGCCGGGGACGCCGCGTAGGCCGATGCAGTCAGCGCGAGCGCGGCGAATGCGAGCGTGATTTTCGAAGTGTTCATGCGGGGCTCCTGAAGAAGGATGGATCGGAACGTATTCGCGTCACCTGATGGCGTCGGGAGCCTGCATGGGCCCGCGGCGTCGTGTTCGTATCAGGTTCCGCCGTGTGTGTATTGAGCCTCCGGGAGGTATCGCGCATGTGTCCGGCGCGCAGCGTTTTGCAATGTCATGTATCCGCCCCGAAGCCCGATACATTCGGATACCCATGGGTGCGTCGGCGCGTAGCGGCAACCGACGGACGCGGTCGGCGCGGTCGATATGCAGCGTCGTTTCCGCGCGGACGCCGATGCACGACCGGCGGTCATGCGCTGTGACGAGGCCGCGCAAGCCGATGAACTGCCGAGCGCGATGCGCACGCAGTTGCATCGGTGAATTGCGACTGGAATAATTGGCGCGTTCGCGTGTTTTCATTGATGCCGGCAGAGTGGGCGATCGTTGGGGCATCGTCCGCATGCGTCGCGGCAACGTGCCCGGCCGCACCATGCGAACGGGGCATCCCGCTTCGAGCGACGGCCGCACCGCATGCGTCGAGATGCCTTCGCGCCGTCACGCGGCCGTCCCAGCAAATTCACCAGCGAATATTTCAATGCCCGAGATCAGAATGCCGAACGTGGCGACTTCATCCGACGATCGGAGCGGCCGTGTCGTCTACGTCGTCGACGACGACGAATTCGTGCGTGCCGCGCTCGTCAGCCTGTTGCGCTCGATCGATCTGGCGGTATGCGCGTTTGCGTCGACCGAAGCGTTTCTCGCGGCGCCGAAGGGGACGGGGCCGTCTTGCCTCGTGCTCGACGTGCGATTGCGCGGGCAGAGCGGGATCGCGTTCCAGAAGTCGCTGGTCGAGAATGGCGGCCCGCAGATGCCGATCATCTTCATGACCGGGCACGGCGACATCGCGATGACGGTGAAGGCGATGAAGGCCGGCGCGATGGATTTCCTGACGAAGCCGTTTCATGACCAGGAAATGATCGATGCGGTCGTCGCGGCGCTCGACCGCGACGCGCAGCGGCTGGAGGCCAGCCAGTCGCTGCTCGATCTGCGCGAATGCTGGGAATCGCTGACGCCGCGGGAGCGGGAGGTGCTGCAACACGTCGCGACGGGCCTGATGAACAAGCAGGTCGCCGGCAACATGGGCATCGCCGAGATCACGGCCAAGATCCATCGCGGCCAGGCGATGCGAAAGATGAAGTGTCGTTCCGTCGCGGAACTGGTGCGCAAGATGACCGCGCTCGGCATCGAATTGCCGTCGCGGTAGCGATGGCGCCGTCGGGAGCAAGCCGACCCATACGTAGATATGGTGGCGGTTCGGCGGCGTGACGGTATGCTGGCGACTTGTGTAGCAGTATGGGGCGAGCGTGCTCGTTCCCCAGGCCATAAGCGCGGATGTCTCTTTCACTCTCAGTCACCGATCTCGTAGCGATTGTCGACGACGATCCGTTCGTGCGCGCCGCCGTGAGAAGCTTCGTGCGCGCGCTGGGCGGCGACGCGTGCGAGTTCGCGTCGGCGCCGGCATTCCTCGTGTCCGACCGGGTGGCGCGCACGCGCTGCCTGATCTGCGACATCCAGATGCCCGGGATGGACGGCATCGACGTGCTGTCGCGGATCGAAGCCGCCGGCGCGCGCATTCCGACCATATTCGTCACGGCGTTCGCCACCGTCCGCCAGCGCGAGCGCGTGCGCGCGAGCGCCGCGCTGTGTCTCCTCGAAAAACCGATCGACGCGCGGGAACTCGAAGGGTGGCTCGCCCGCGCGCTCCGGCGCGGCTGACCGTCTGGCGGTTTAGGTTGCCGCGGCGGCAACCTAAACCTTCGTAGGGGGTGAATGGCCGCTCGTTTGATGGTGCACGCCCCCGTGCGCGTGTTTTCATCTGTCCTGTACCGTCCGCCGCGACGGCGACAGGAGAACGAAGATGGCGCACATTCCTACCTTATCGTCAGCGACTGTGTTTGAATCGCGGGCCACGCGCAGCTTGCGCGGCGTCGCCCGCGCAGTGTTCCCGCATCCACGCGAATTCGTCGTGTGGTCGGTGCGCCTCCTGCTCGTCGCCGGCGTGCCACTGGTCGCGGCCGGCATATACGACGCACGCGCGACGTTCGCGAACGCATTGCGCGCGGTGGCCAGCGAGGGTCTGCTGATCGCCGCCGTCGTGGCGATCCTGTTCGCGCTGGTCGCGACCGTGCTGTGGTCGCGGCTGCGGATGCTCAGGCTGGATGCGACCGTGCGCGAGCTTGCCGATGCCATCGACAAGCAAGGTATCGAGGCGCTCCCCGATACGTGGGCCGAACGCGGCGCGCTATCGATCTCGACGCTCGCACGCGCGATCAACGGCGCGCACCGCCAGCATGCGGAACGCATGACGGAATTGCTGCACGTGCTGGCCGCCTATGCGCACGACCTGCGCACGCCGCTCACGCGAATGATGCTGCGCAGCGAGATGCTGGATGACGGTGCGCTGCGCGATGCGATCGAGCGCGATCTTGCCGAGATGAGCGAACTGGTCGACGCGAGCCTGGCGTGCGCCCGGCTTCAATGCAGTGTGCCGGAGCCGCCGCGCCGTGTCGACGCGGACGAGATGCTCGGTGTGCTGGTCGACAGCTATCGCGACGCGGGCCTCACCGTCGATCTCGACGGACGGGTCGGGCATCCTCTCGTGACGTTCCCGCACGCGCTGCGCCGCGTGCTTGTCAACCTGATCGACAATGCGTTGCGTTACGGAGGCGACGTCCGCCTGTGTGTATGCGTCGACGCGCGGCACGTGATGCTGACCGTGCTGGATTCGGGGCCGGGTATCGTGCCGACGGAGCTCGAGGCGGTGTTCAAGCCCTGGTACCGCGCGCCGCAGACGGCGGCGCGCGCGCCGGGGTCGGGGCTGGGGCTCGCGATCGCCCGCCGGCTCACGCGGGCGATGCAGGGGGACCTGCAACTGAACAATCGCAGCACCGGCGGCCTCGAGGCGACGGTGATACTGCCGCTCGCGCCTGCATGAACGCATCGCCGCGGGCCGTTCATTTCCTCCGATACATTTCGATACGCGAGCGACATACGCCGGATACATGGCGGGCGCCCAATCGGGAAGGCGGGCGCGGCATTCCGCTGGATGGCGCGGTCAACTGAAGGACCGGCAGGCCGGCCGGAATTTCGAGACGACAGGAGGCACGATGGCCGATCCCCACACGATGTCCGCGCGCGGCGCATCGTTCGTGCTGCTGGGCGCGCTGTTGACGGCATGCGGATACGGCGCGACGTTCCTGTTGTCGATGCATTTTCGTTCGGCGGGCGGAGGCGACGTCGATACCGGCGTCGCGCTGGTCGAAGCGATGGTCGGCGCGTTGATCGGCCTGCCGCTGGTCGCATGGCTGGCCCATTCGATCGGCACAGCCCGTACCGCTGCGCTGGCCGCACTCGTCGTCGGCGCGGGCGTCGTCGGGTTTGCGCTGATCGACCGCACCGGCTCACTGAGCGTCGTGCCCGGACTGCTGGTCGGCGTCGGCTGGGGCGCGTTCTACCTCGCGGCGCCGATGATGCTAGCCGAGCGCACCGCGGATACCGAACGCGAGCGCTGGTTCCTGCGGTTCGGGTCGTTTCAGATGGCGGGCGTCGGCGGCGGCCCGGCCGTCGCGTCGCTCGCGATACGCAACTGGCACTGGACGACGGGGACGGTGTTCTGCACCGTCGGCGGATTGTGCGCGATGGCCGCCGTCATGCTGGAATGCTTCGGCCGGCTGTCGCCGGCGTCGCTGCCCGCCGCGCGGCCGATGCGGCCACGATGGGGCCGCGAGATGGCGGCGATCGCCCGCACGCACGCGATCTATCCGATCGCGATCATCGCGCTCGGCTCGAGCGTCTTCTCGGGGCTGATGACGTTCCAGATGTCGATGGCGCAGGAAACCGGCGTGAAGGCCGGAACGTTCTTCGGGCTGTATTCGGCCACGGTGGTCGTCATCCGCTGGCTGCTCGGCGCGCTCGTGATCCGGATGCGCGTCGATGCGACCACGCAGATCCTGCTCGGCTTCATGATCCTGAGCGTCGCGGTGACGTTCGCCGTGCCGCACCATGCGCTCCTTCATTCGGCCAGCGCCGTGCTGCTCGGCACGGGCTACGGCCTCATCTATCCGATCGTCCAGGCGCAGGCCGTCAACAGCGCCGATGCGCGGCATCGGCACGCGGTGCTCACGTGGTTCGTCGCATCGTACTTCGTCGGCGCGTTCGGATTCCCGGCGCTCGGCAGCCTGGTGCTGGTCACCCTGGGCAGGACGATGCTGCTGACGCTCATCGCCGCATGCGGGCTGGCGGCGCTGCTGCTGTCGGTCGTCGAGCACCGCAAGCGAGTGTCGCTCGCGGCGTTCTGAAATCGGCGCAACCGGCGCGGCGCCGGGCCGCCGTTCAGCCGGCGGCGTGCTCGAGAATCGTGCGGACTTCGCCGAGCAGTCCCGGGATGGCGCGATGGCTCGTATGCGCGAGTCGCAGGACGCCGTCGATCGTGCAGGCGCCGATGACCTGATCGTCGGCGAATCCGGATGTCACGAACGGACCCCACAGCGCGTCGAGCGATACGCCGTCGTACGTGGCGGCGATGGGTTGATTGCCGAGATTCGACAGCAGGACGTCGAAGGCCAGCACGTTCGACAGGAAGCCGGCCGCGTGTTCGACGCTCGGTCGCGCCGCCATCGCGGTATCCAGCGCCTTCAGCTCCGCCGCGACGCTCGCGCGCGTTTGCGACGGCGCGAGGTCCTGCTTGATCTTGCGGGCGGCTGTCCACAAGTCGACCCCGCGCGGGTGATCGTCGATCGTGACGGTCTGCGTGATGTACACGCCGTTGGCGACACCGGCTTCGCTGGCGAAAGCGCGTACGTCGATCGGCGTGACGGTCCTCAACGCGCGCGCGGCCCAGTCGCTCGACAGGCGCCGGCCCGCTTCATGAACGGCTGCGGCAATCGCGCCATGCACGGTCGTGCACGCTTGCCGGGCGCGCGCGGCGAGGCGGCGCGTGGCTTCGGCTGAAAGCGCGACGGCGTCGATGTGCGGCAGCGCCGTCGTATTCGCACGGAACGGCTTCGGCTCCGGCGCCGGAACGGGCGCGGGCAGGGTGGCCGCGTCGTTCAGGTCGGCCGCGAGCAGCGTCTCGAGCGACTGCACGAGCGGCAGCGGCGCCGCGGGCTTGCCCGTCAGCGTGCGCAGCAGTTCGTCGATCAGATACGCGGCGCCCATGCCGTCGAGTACGGAGTGATGCGCGACCAGGATCAGCGTCGACGTCGATTCGCGCTGCAACAGTGTCGCGCGCACCAGCGGCGCGGTCGCCCAGTCGAAGCGCGTCGCGATTTCGCGGGCCGTTTCGGTTTGCCACGACGTCGCGTGGTGCTCGATCACGCGCAACGGCACCACGGCGCCGGGTACCGAATGGAACGCCGAATTGTGCTGCGCGTCGGTGGCGATACAGGTGGACAGCAGCGGATGTCTGCGCTGCAGCGCCTGAAAGGCAGCGTGCCATGCGCTGGGCGCAAAGCGCCGGTCGATCTCCGCGACCATCGCGAAATGCGTCGGCCGATTCTGGTCCAGCAACCAGAACAGATGTTCCGTGCTGCCGAGTGCCCGCACGCGCGTGTGCGCGGGCGTCGGACGATCGTCGATTTCCTGCTGCGGGTTCTGCACCGTTTCACTCCCGAAAGGTTGTCTGCCTCAACAGAACACCGCAGGGCGAAGCGTTATTCCCGCTTCGTTTCGGCAATGGCTTTGCCCGGAGCGGCGGATGTGTTTCTCAATGTGTACGCGTCGCGAATGGATACATGACGTTGCAATAGCCCGGCGTCGGGACACATGACCGATACGTGGGCGCGCTCTAATGCATCCCGGCGACGCAATACGTTCTCCGTTCATTCACCCCCATCCAGCACGGTACCGATCATGAGCCAGCAAACCAGAATTCTGTACACCGGCAAGACTCGCACCACCGGCGGGCGCGACGGCGCGGCCCGCAGTGCCGACGGTCGCCTCGACGTGAAGCTCGCCGGGCCCGGCTCGGCCGCGCCCGGTACGAATCCCGAGCAACTGCTGGCGGCGGGCTGGTCGGCATGCTTCATCGGTGCGATGGGGCTGGCCGCGCAACGGCTGAAGGTTGTGCTGCCGCGCGATACGCACGTCGATGCGGAAATCGATCTGGCCATGGCCGACGGCGCGTACTTCCTGCAGGCCCGGCTGAACGTCAGCGTGCCGGGCGTCGACGCGGACGTCGCGCAGGCGCTGGTCGATGCCGCGCACCAGACGTGCCCGTATTCGAAGGCGACGCGCGGCAACGTCGACGTGGTCGTCACGGTGATCTGACGCGCATCGCGCGCCACGCCGCCGACGCACGGCCGGCGCCCCGTGATCCGGCCTGTCGGGCGACACGCGACCGCGGATGGAATATCTGCGCCGTCCAGCTGTTTACGTGGGCTGTAGGGGTGTTGCCCGTTCAATTTCGCCTAAACCCATGGATACACATCAGATACGGCCGTTCGTCCGCGTCGGCCGGCTTGCACGTTGCGGAGATCGACGTCGATGACCGCGGCCGAACTGTCCGCCATGCTGCCCGCGATGCTTCCGCGCCTGTGGACGTTCGCGCTGCGCCTCTCCGGCGATCGGCACGACGCGGAGGATCTCGTGCAGTGCGCGTGCGTGCGTGCACTCGAACGCGCGCATCAGTTGCGGCCCGGAACGGCACCGCTCAGCTGGATGTTCTCGATCGTGCAGTCCACCTGGCTCAACGAGCTTCGCGCGCGCAGCGTGCGCCGGCGCTCGGGCATGGACTGGGACGACGACCTGCTCGAAACCATCTCCGATCCCGCCGCGCCGACACTGGAGCAGCAGGCGCTGGATGCGCAGATCGTCAGGGCCGTGCAGCAACTGCCCGAAGCGCAGCGCGCGGTGATGTTGCTGGTGAGCGTGGAAGGACTCAGTTATAGCGAAGCGGCCGACGTGCTCGATGTGCCCATCGGTACGATCATGAGCCGGCTGTCGCGTGCTCGCCAGGCGATCGGTGCGCTGTTCGCCGATCGACACGAACGACCCGTGAAAAGCGCGGCGAACAGTGAGGATCAGGGGGCTTGAAAATGGACGACGTCCTGCTCATGGCATACGTGGACGGAGCGCTCACGTCGCACCAGCGCGCGGAAGTCGACCGGGCGATCCGAACGTCGGTCGAGATCGCGACGCGGGTGGCCTTGCTCGAAGCATCGGTGTTGCCCTATCAGCGCGCGTTTCAGCGTCACCCATGGCTGCCGGTGCCGCAGAGTCTGATCCGGACGGTCGCCGACATCGCGCACGCGCATGCGCCGCCGTCGGCGCGGCCGGTCGGCGGCGGCGATCATCGGCAAATCTCGGGTCCAGCGCAGCCCGGCATACGTGGGCGGCCGTCCACGCCGGTTCGCTCGCGCGTTCGCATGATGGCGCCGTGGCTCGCGGTCGCATTCGTCGCGGGCGCGTTCTGCAGCGCCGCCGTACTGCGCTTCGCGCCGCCACCCGCATCGGTGGTCGCGCAGGCGCGGATGTCGCCGTGGATCATGGCGGCCGTCAATTATCAGCGGCTCTATACGCGCGACACCGTTGCATTCGATTCGGCGAACTTCGCGGCCGCCGCGCAGACGATCGACACGATTCGCCGGGACGACGGACTGGGGATTCGGATTCCGGACCTGCGCTCGGCCGGGCTGACGTTCAAGCGCATCCAGCGCCTGAATTTCAATCGCAAACCACTGGTGCAGATCGTCTATCTGCCCGACCAAGGCGCGCCCGTCGCGCTATGCGTGATGAAGGACGAGCGGCCGGACACCGTGCCCGACCGTCAGCAGGTCGGCAACATGGACGTCGTGACGTGGCGGCGCTCGGGAGTCGCGTATGCGCTGATCGCCGCCCCCGGCGACGCGGACCTCGGCGCGCTCGGCGACCGGATCGCCGACAGCGAACCATCGTGACGGCCGGCGCGACGCGCGTGGTGCAACCGGCTGCCGACGGAGCCCGGTACAAACCGATACAAACCGGACAAACGCCGGATACGTCGTCCATTTCCAATCTATCCGTGGACGGCCTGACGGATGGCCGTCTGCACGACGCGCGATGCCCGCACCGACGGCGGATCGCGCGACCCATGAACTGAAATCACATACCGTTGGGGGAACCAGGACATGTCAGAGGATTCGATTCCGCGCGAAATTGCCCATGCGAACGGCGCGCCGGTCAGCAACAACGTCAACATCCAGACGGCCGGCGCGCGCGGTCCCGCGCTGCTGCAGGACGTGTGGCTGATCGAAAAGCTCGCGCATTTCGATCGCGAGGTGATCCCGGAGCGCCGCATGCATGCGAAGGGCGCCGGCGCATACGGGACCTTCACCGTGACGCACGACATTTCGCGGTACACGAAGGCGAAGCTCTTCTCCGAAATCGGCAAGCAGACGCCGATGTTCGTGCGCTTCTCGACGGTGGCCGGCGAGCGCGGCGCGGCCGATGCGGAGCGCGACATCCGCGGCTTCGCGCTGAAGTTCTATACCGAGGAAGGGAACTGGGATCTGGTCGGCAACAATACGCCGGTGTTCTTCTTTCGCGATCCATTGCGCTTTCCCGACCTCAATCATGCGGTCAAGCGCGACCCGCGCACCGGCATGCGCAGCGCGGAAAACAACTGGGATTTCTGGTCGCTGCTGCCCGAGGCGCTGCACCAGGTGACGATCGTCATGAGCGAGCGCGGCATTCCGCGATCGTACCGGCACATGCACGGGTTCGGCAGCCATACGTACAGCATGATCAATGCGCAGAACGAGCGGACCTGGGTGAAGTTCCATTACCGCTCGCAACAGGGCATCGAGAACCTGACCGACGCGCAGGCGCAAGCGCTGATCGCCCGGGACCGCGAAACCCATCAGCGTGACCTGTTCGACAGCATCGAGGCCGGCAATTTTCCGCGCTGGACGCTGTACATTCAGGTGATGACCGACGCGCAGGCGAAAGCGTTTCGGTTCAACCCGTTCGATCTCACGAAGGTCTGGCCGAAGGCTGAATTTCCGCTGATCGAAGTCGGCGAATTCGAGCTCAACCGCAATCCCGACAATTTCTTCGCCGAGACGGAGCAGGCCGCGTTTTCGCCGGCGAACGTCGTGCCGGGCATCGGCTACTCGCCGGACCGGATGTTGCAGGCGCGCCTGTTTTCCTACGGCGATGCGCAGCGATATCGGCTGGGCGTCAACTTCGCCCAGATCCCGGTGAACGCGCCGCAGTGCCCGTTCCACAGTTATCACCGCGATGGTGCGATGCGCACCGACGGCAATCTCGGCGCGGCGCCGTCGTACTGGCCCAACAGCAAGGGCGCGTGGTCGGACCGGCCGCAGCTCGACGAACCGCCGCTCGAGCTGAACGGCGCGGCCGCGCATTGGGATCATCGCGTCGACGATGATCACTATCAGCAGCCGGGCGACCTGTTCCGGCTGATGGATGCGCGGCAACGCCAGTGCCTGTTCGATACCACCGCACGGCAGCTTGCCGGCGTGTCGGCGGACATCCGGCAGCGCCACATCGACAACTGCTCGCGGGCCGACCCGGCCTATGGCGCGGGGATCGCCGCGGCGCTCGCTCGACTGGCTGGCGAACGCGAATAGCGGCGGGGATCGGCGCTGCGCGTTCGGCCGCGGCCGGCGCGCGGCAGCGCGGCTGGCGGGCCGGTTCGACGCCCCGACAGCCGACGTCATGTCGCCGGTGGGCGCGCCGGCCGCGCGGCGCCGCTCGACCCGCCGCGGCGGTCGGCGACGCACGCGCGAGCGCCGCCCGTCACGAACGCGCGGCCGTCTTTGCTTCCAGCATCTTCACGAGCAGATGGAGCGTCCGATTGACCGGCGTGTCGATGCCTGCCGCGCGCCCGCGCCGCACGACCGCGCCGTTCAGGTGATCGATCTCGCCGGGTCTGCCGCGCGCCAGATCCTGCGCCGTCGACGAATACTGGCCGGGCGGAATCGTCGCTTCGATGCGCTCGACGATCGCGGCCGGCCCGTCGGCGAAATGGATGCCTTCGGCCGCCGCGACCGCGATGCACTCGGCGACGGCCGCACGCATCGTTTCGCGCAACGCATCGCGATGCGACATCTCGCCCAAGGGCAACTGGACGATCGCGGAAATCGCGTTGTACGCGCAATTGAGGATGAACTTGTGCCAGAGCGCCGCGCGCACGTCGTCGGCGATCCGGGTCGGAATGGCCGCTGTCCGCAGCACCTGCGCCAGCCGTTCGCTCGACGGCGACGCTTCGATCGCGAGATCGCCGCGGCCATGGTGCAGCAGATGCCCTGGGCCCGCCATCTCGCTGGCGACATAGACCGCCGCGCAAATGACCGGGCCGGCGATCTCCGCGCGCAGCACGGCCGCGTTGTCGACGCCGTTCTGCAGACTGACCACGAGCGCTTGCGGCGCCAGCACGCGGCTCAACGTGCGCGCGGCTTGCGCGGTATCGCCGGACTTCACGCACACGAACACCACGTCGGCCGATGCCGCGGCGTCGATATCGGTCGACGCGTCGGCCGGCACGCGACGGTCGAACGTGCGCGTCTGGACGCGCAGACCCCGGTCGCGAATCGCGTCGACGTGCAACGGACGGCCAATGAAAACCACCTCGTGGCCGTGCAGCGCCAGCATGCCGCCGAAGTAGCAGCCGACCGCGCCGGCGCCCAGAACCGCAAAACGCATGATTGCTCCAGGAGAAGGCGTGAACGTGTCACGCACGGGCGAGGCGCGCGCAAGCGGCAGGCTCGTGCGCCCTCCATCCTCATGGAACACGCGACGGCGGCCGTTTATTCCCGGCGTCGCACCGGATTCGCGACACGGCGTGCCGACATTGCTCCGCCTGCAGTCCAAATGGAGGTTGCCGAGCGCGGCCTTGAACAGTCGCCGCGGAAAATCGACGCGCAATGGAATGACATGGGGTGCCCGGGTGTTGTCCATCCGTAGCGCGTCATCGGGTTGGCGCGCGGTTCCCGATTCCTGACTTTTTCGAGATGAACTTTCCAGACTCGCTTCAGATTCCGGCTGTATCCCATCGCCCGCTGACCGGCCGCGATCACCGGACGCTCGCGCTCGCCGCGCTCGGTGGCGCGCTCGAATTTTACGATTTCGTGATTTACGTGTTTTTCGCGACGGTCATCGGTCAATTGTTCTTTCCGCCATCGATTCCCGACTGGCTGCGGCAGTTGCAGACGTTCGGCATTTTCGCGGCGGGTTATCTCGCGCGCCCGCTCGGCGGCGTGGTGCTCGCGCATTTCGGCGATCTCGTCGGCCGCAAACGCATGTTCACGTTGAGCGTGATGATGATGGCGCTGCCGACGTTGACGATGGGGCTGCTGCCGACCTATGCGTCCATCGGCATTGCCGCGCCCGTGCTGCTGCTCCTGTGCCGGTTGTTGCAAGGGGCGGCGGTAGGCGGCGAGGTGCCGGGCGCGTGGGTGTTCGTGGCCGAACACGTGCCGCCGCGCCATGTCGGCTATGCGTGCGGCCTGCTGACCGGCGGCCTGACGCTCGGCATCCTGCTTGGCTCGCTGATCGCGTCGACGATCAATCGTCATTATTCGCCGGCGGAGATCGGCGCGTATGCGTGGCGACTGCCTTTCGTCGTCGGCGGCCTGTTCGGGATCGTGTCGGCGTTGCTGCGACGCTGGCTCGACGAGACGCCCGTATTCGTCGAAATGAAGCGGAGCCGGTCGCTGACCCGCGAAGTGCCGCTGAAAGCCGTGCTGCGCGATCACGGGCGAGCCGTGCTGGTATCGATGATCCTCACGTGGACGCTCACCGCCGCGATCGTCGTCGTGATCCTGATGACGCCGACCCTCGTCGCCAGGCAATTTCACATCGCGCCCGCGCTTGCGTTGCAGGCCAATTCGGCCGCGACGTTCTGCCTGACGATCGGATGCATCGTCGCCGGTTCGATCGCGGGACGGTTCGGCACCGGCCGCACGATCTTCGTCGGCTGCCTGATGCTCGGTGCGTCGTACTGGCTGATGGCGTCGCGACTCGCCGTCGATCCGTCGCTGCTGTTGCCGCTTTACGCGCTATGCGGCTTCTGCGTCGGGGCGGTCGCGGCGATTCCGGTCGCGATGGTCCACGCGTTTCCGGCGGCCGTGCGCTTTTCCGGGATCTCGTTCTCGTACAACGTCGCCTATGCGGTGTTCGGCGGTCTCACGCCGGTGTTCGTCTCGGTACTGCTGAAGTCGCATCCGCACGCGCCGGAACTGTACGTGGGCGCGCTGTGCGTGGCGGGTGCGCTGACGGGCATCATGCTGCGGCCTGCACGGTAAGCGGTGCGCTGAAGCCATAGGGACAGGGAGATCCGGCGGTGACGACCGTTCGCGGCAAGCGGGCGGCGCAGCCGCGATCGCCCGATTGGACCGCGGCGCGCCAGTACCTTACGATCCACGACATCCTCACCGTGGAGCGACCTCATGCTGTCCGAAGACGAACTGGCGCTGCTCGACGCGATCCGCGCCACCGGCAGCCTGTCGCGGGCCGCCGCGCAGCTCGGCAAGGCGCCGTCGACGGTGTCGCACGCGGCGCGCCAGCTCGAAACGCGCTTCGACGCGCTGCTGTTCGACCGCCGCGGCTACCGGCTGCAGCTCACGCCGGCCGGACAATTGCTGGCCGACGAGGCGGCGCGGCTGGCGCTCGACGTCGCCCGGCTGACGCAGCGCGTGCGGCAGGTCGCGAGCGGCTGGGAGGACCGGCTGTGGATCGTCAGCGACGAGGTGCTGGAGTTCGATACGCTGCTGCCGGTCGTCCGCGCGTTCGATGCGCTCGATTCGGGCGTGTCGCTGCGCTTCACGCACGAGGTGCTCGGCGGCACCTGGGAAGCGTTGCGCGACGGCCGCGCGGATCTGGTCGTCGGCGCGACGAACGAGCCGCCGGCGATTCCGGGCCTCAAGTGGTTCGAACTCGGCGCGATGGAGTGGGTGTTCGCGGTGTCGCCGCGCCATCCGCTGGCGTCCGTGGGCGGGGTGCTGACGCGCGACGCGATCGGTGCGCACCGATCGGTCGTCGTCGCCGATTCGTCGCGGCGCGCGGCCGGCCGCGCGTACGGGCTGCTCGGCGGGCAGGCGGTGCTCGCGGTGCCGTCGATGCGCGCGAAGATCCTCGCGCAGCGCGATGCGCTCGGCGTCGGCTGGGTGCCGCGCCGGCGCGTCGCGTCGCTGCTCGCGCGCGGCGAACTGGTCGAGAAGCAGACAGCCGACCCGCGGGAGCCGAACCTGCTGTATGTCGCATGGCACGACGACCGCGACGGCCGCGCGCTGCAATGGTGGCTGGAGCAATTGCGCGAGCCGCGGCTCGCGCAGCGGCTGCTCGACGGGATCGACGTCGTCGGCTGAACCTGCTCGCGCCAACATGTTCGACGTTTTCGAACATGTTCGTCGCGCCGGTCGTACGGCAAGGCCCGGCGCCGCGCGCATCCTGTGTTCACGGTCAACTCACCGGTTCACAGGAGAACATCATGCAACGCTTCGAAGGAAAGACGGTCCTCGTCACGGGCGGCAACAGCGGCATCGGCCTGGCGGCCGCCCGCGCATTCGCGGCCGAAGGCGCGCGGGTCATCATCACCGGGCGCGACGCCGACACGCTGGAAGCGGCCCGCCAAACGCTCGGCGAAGGCGCGCTCGCGATTCGCAACGAAGCCGGCAGCGTCGCGTCGGCCCGCGCGCTGGCCGACGCGCTCGCCGCCGCCGGCGTGCGGCTCGACGCCGTGTTCGTCAACGCGGGCGTCGCGAAACTCGCGCCGTTCGCCGACAGCGACGAAGCGATGTGGGATCTCGTGTTCGACACCAACGTGAAGGGCGCGTATTTCCAGATCCAGTCGCTGGTGCCGCTGCTGAACCGCGGTGCATCGATCGTGATCAACGGCTCGATCAACGCGCACATCGGGATGCCCGGCTCGTCGGTGTACGCGGCCAGCAAGGCGGCCGTCAATTCGTTCGCGAAGACGCTGTCGACGGAACTGCTGCCGCACGGCGTGCGCGTGAACGTGGTGAGCCCCGGGCCGGTGCAGACGCCGCTGTACGGCAAGCTCGGGCTCGATGCGGCGACGCTCGACGCGACGGCCGACAAGATCAAGGGCCTCGTGCCGATCGGCCGGTTCGGCACGCCGGACGAAATCGCGTCGACGGTGCTGCACCTGAGCGCGCCGGAATCCGCGTTCATCGTCGGCGCGGAAATCATCGCGTCGGGCGGGATGGGGTTGCTCTGAGCGGTGAGGCGGGCGGGGACCGTAACCGGCCCCCGTCACCTGCACCTATCGGGACGCACAGGCGCCGCGTGTATCGTCGCCGGTTCCCAGTTGCGTCACCGTCAACCCCGAAAACGTCGCGCGGCCCTGTTCGGCAAACACGGCCACGCGATCCGCGTCGAGCGGCGGAAAGACCAGGTCCGTCAGCGCGACGCGGCCGCCGTTCGCGAACACTTCGACCGAGCCGCGATCGACGACGATGTCGAGCCGCAGTTGCCCGCGTTCGAGCGGCAGATCGACGATATGCTCGCGGCTGAACGTGCCGGCGAAATTCGCTTCGCCGGATCGCGAGCGGTCGAGCGTCAGCGTGCGCTTCGCGGTGTCGTACACGATCCGGGTGCCGATCGACCCGTCGGCCGAACGCCGCACGATCAGCCCCGCGCGCGCGGCACGCTGCGGCGAGAGCGTCACCGTGATGCGCTGGACGATGCCGCGTGTGGCGGCCGACAGCGGGCGGGTAGCGGAGTCGACCGTGACGTCGCCTTCATGCACGGCCGGCCGGCCGTCGGCCCATGCGTCGAACGCGGCGGCCGGCGCGACGATCAGGGTCGGCTCGCCGTCGATCGCCTTCAGCGACAGTTCGCGCGGCAGCGTGGTCGCGCCACGCCACGGGGTGGTCGGCACTTTTGCCGCGTAATCCCAGTTGCTCATCCAGGCGATCGCGACCGGCCGGGCGCCGGGTGCGCCGGAGAACGTGCCGGCCGCGTAGAAGTCGGCGCCGTGATCGACCCAGCGGAAGTGCGCGGGATCGGAGCCGGCGGGCGCGACGCGGTCCGGCGTGAACGTGCGGCCGTCGAAATCGCCGACGAAATACATGGCCCCGGAGCCGCCCGCGATCGACCACGGATTCACGTTGACGATCATTACCCATTTGATTCGCTTCGGATCGCCGTCGAGCGGTAGCGGTATGAGGTCCGGCATTTCCCACAGCGCGCCCGCATGCGGCACGTCCGGCAGCGTGAAGTCGCTGAGGAACGACCAGTGGATCAGGTCGTCGGAACGATAGAGCTTCACGACGTGCGCATCGGCGACGACCGTCGTCATCAACCAGTAGCCGCCCGCCGCATACCACGACACTTTCGGGTCGCGAAATTGCTTCGATTCCGGATCGAGCGTCAGCACCGGGTTGTGCGCATACGGCTGCCAGGTCGTGCCCTGGTCGAGGCTGTACGCGAGCGACTGCGCCTGTATGCCCGGTGCGTGACCCGAGCCGGGCTTGTAGACGCTCGTATAGAGCGCGACGAGCGGCGTGTGGCCCGGTGTGCCGAGACCGGACGTGTTCAGCGTATCGGCGACGATCGAGCCGGAGAAGATTTCCTCGGTGGCGTTCGCGCGCATCGCGACCGGCTGCTCGCGCCAGTGGACGAGGTCGGTGCTGGTTGCGTGGCCCCACGACATGTTGCCCCAGTCGTTGCCGAGCGGGTTGTACTGATAGAACAGGTGATAGCGGCCGTTCGCGTAGACGAGCCCGTTCGGGTCGTTCATCCAGTTGCGCTGCGGCGTGTAGTGGAGGGCGGGCCGCCACTGCGGCGTGCCGTTGTCGGCCGGCGTATGGCAGGACGCGGCGACGGCCTGCGTGGACGCCATGCAGACGAGCAGCAGCCGGATGAGGCGGACGGAAAAGCGGAAAGACGTCGATTTCATGCGGTGCCGGAGGCGCTTCGTCGGACGAAGCGGGAAAGGAGGGCGCAGGCCGCCTGCAACGGCGGCATGCGCAACGGTCAAAAGAAAGTCGAAAAAAAGCGGAGGCGCGCACGCGGCACGCGCGATACGCGACTCCTGAACCTCGTGCCTTTGTCGACGATGGTTATTTTCGGTTGCTTAATTGGCTTGGCCGTTCCCGTCGTTGTGGCCGGCCCCCGTCGCCGGCAGGTTCGACGGGATGTCGCCGTAGCCGCCGAGGCCGCCGCGTCCATACGTGCGGTCGACCGCCGTCGACGTGCCGTTGATGTTCACCTTCACCGTCGGCGCGAGCGTGCCGCCGCGGCGCGGGCCGATCGCGTCGATGAACGACTCGACGAGCCCGCCCGGCATCACGTAGTGCGAATACGACTGGAATTCGCGCGGGTTCTGGTTCGGGTCCTGCGCATACGGTGCGCCGGCCGGTGCGGAGAAGTCGGTCGGGTTGCCCAGCACGAGGCCGCTGCCGCCGTTCAGCGGCAGGTAATCGCTGCGGATGCCGTTGCCGACGAAGCCGTACACGCCGTCCGGGCCGTCGACGCCGGCCGCCATCGTCGTGCGGTGGCTGATCGTGAACAAGTAGTACTTGCCGTCCTTCAGGTAGATCTGCGGGCGCTCGGTCTGGTCGTCGACGCAGTTCGCCGACAGGATCGGCGGCAGGAACTTCCACTCGGTCAGTTGCGGGTTCGTCGCGACCGCGAGGCCGACGTTGGCCTTTTGATACACTGCGCCCGAATTCATCACCGCGTTGAGATCTTCGCGGTTCGGATCGTTCGGTGCATAGCCGAGATCGGCCTCGGTGCAGGTGCGTGCGCCGCGCGGGCCGCCGGTGTTGCCTTCGAACACCATGTAGGTCTTGCCCGGATGCGCGGGGTCGGTAAACACGAACGGATCGCGGAACGAGAAGTAGGTGTTCTGCTGGCCGGTCTGGTAGTAGTTGCCGTCCGGCTGCAGCAGCGCCTTGTGATCGCCGAAGCCGGTGAACCACACATGCTTGTCGTCGGCGTGGATGTTGCCGTCGGCGCGCGTGATGATCGCCTGCGGCGGCGTGATGTCGGCGCCGCCGGGGGCCGAGCGGTTGAACGACGTCGCGGTGTAGTACAGGCTGACGTTGCTGCCGTTCGTGAGGCGCGCGGAGCCCGACCATTCGGCGTTGTTGGTCATCGGCGCGGTGCCGAACACCCGGGCGCTCGCGCCGTCCGGGAACAGGTGGCCGCCCCAGGTCCAGCCGCCGTTCGCGGGGCGTTGCGACGCGGGGATGCCGGCGCGGCGATAGAAGAAGCCGATGCGGGCGTGGACGTGACGGTCGTCGAACGTGTAGCCCGCGTGCGGATCGGCGGTGAGCGAGAAGATCACCTCCCAGCCCTTGTAGCTGAGCTGGTTCGCGCGCAGGTCGGCCAGCGGCCACGTGTCCCACACCCACACGTTCGAGTTGATCAGCGGGAAGTCCTGCGGGATGTCCGGCATCGTCAGCGCTTGCGGCAGCGAGTTCTTGTCGGCGCCGGCGGTGTGCGACTGGGCGACGATCTGGCGGATGTCCGCGCGCGTCCAGCGCATCGTGAAGTTGCCTTCGGGATCGTAGGCTTGCTGCGTATGGGGCGTGGGCACGGGCGCGCCCGTGCCGCCGGACTGCGCGTGCGCGACGGACGCGAAGGCGGCGAGTGCGCCGCCAGCGAGCAGCAAACGTTTGGCCGCGATCGGGCGGAAAAGGGGAAAGTATGTCATCTCGTCGTTGTTTCCTTGGCAGGTGAAAATGAACGGCTGAGTGGGCATCGATGTCCAAACCGGTTTGGATGCTATTTCAAACCGGTTTGGAACGCAAAAGATATTTATTTGACGGTAATGATTACTCAATGGAAATAATTACCCGGTCGGCGCATCCCGGACCTCGGGCGGCCGGGCGGATCGGCGAATGCGAGGAATGACGGTGAAGGTGAATCTGAAGGCGCTGTCGGACGCGCTGGGTCTGTCGCGGACGACGGTCAGCCGCGCGTTGAACGGTTACGACGACGTCAGCGAGGCGACGCGCGAGCGCGTGGCGAAGGCCGCGCGCGAAATGGGCTACGTGGCCGATCCGACCGCGCGCCGGCTGGCGACCGGCCGGGCCGACATGATCGGCATCGTCTATCCGTTCGGCGCCGGCGATCTCGGCGATCCGCGTTTCGGCGAGGTCGTCGCGGGCATCACCGAGCGGCTCGCCGAGCGCAATCTCGATTTCATCATCGCGTCGGCGCGACCGAACGCGGAACTGGACACCTATCGGCGGATCGTCGACGGCAAGCTCGTCGACGGGCTGATCGTCGCGCGCACGCAGGTGGACGATCCGCGTCTCGCGTACCTGCAAGCGAGCGCGTTTCCGTATGTCGCGTACGGCCGCACGCAGGCGGCCGGCCCGTATGCGTGGTTCGACTTCGACAACGAAGCGGGCGCGCGCGACGCGGCGCGCCGGCTGATCGGCTTCGGGCATCGGCGCATCGCGATGATCAGCGCGCCGCTCGAGCTGAATTTCGCCGCGCAGCGGCGCGCCGGTTATCTGTCGGCATTGCGCGAAGCCGGTATCCAGGCCGATCCGGCGCTGCTCGTCGAGTGCGCGTTTACGCACGACGGCGGCCAGCAGGCGGCGCGGGCGCTGCTCGAGCGCGCCGAGCCGCCGACCGCACTGCTGGTCGACAACAACATCGCGGGCGGCGGCGCGTTTCGCGCGCTGGTCGACAGCGGGCTGCGCCTGGGCGCCGATATGTCGCTGATCGTCTACGACGGCGTGCCGCCCGATATCGCGCACCCGTATCGTGTCACGGCGGTCGTGCAGCCGACCGGGCACGCCTCGGGCCGCGCGCTGGCGGAGCTGATGCTGCGGCTGCTGGACGACGGCGTGCGCGATCACCGGCTCGAAGCGCCAGTCATCGAAGCGGGGGACACGGACGGGCCTGTGCGCGGGTAGCCGTCGGGAGTCGGCGCGGCTGCAGCGGCCGGCTGCTGCGGGCAAACGGCGAAGGGCGGCGACGGCGATGCCGGACTCCGCCCCCCGTCGAAAAGGCCATGACGACGGCAGGGGCGAATACGCGTTCCTCTAGACGACCGGTCTAATTCGAGGCTATCATCCGTCCTTGTGAATGCGGCGACGTCCCCGGCAGCTTCATGTCGCGAGACGCCGTCGTTTTATTTCGGCTACTTCTAGACGACTGGTCTAATAGGTGTATATCGCATGCGGATGAATGAATCGCACGTTGCCGCGCGCGGGCGGACTAACCATCAGGCGCGCCGCGCCGACGTGCGGCTCCGTTCCCCCGTTCATTTTCGAAGGAGTGTCCGATCATGAAGATTCTGGTTGTCCTGACCTCGCACGACACGCTCGGCGACACCGGCAAGAAAACCGGCTTCTGGCTCGAGGAACTGGCCGCGCCGTACTACACGTTCAAGGATGCGGGCGTCGAGCTGACGCTCGCGTCGCCGAAGGGCGGCCAGCCGCCGCTCGACCCGAAGAGCAGCGACCCGACGGCCCAGACCGACGCGACGCGCCGCTTCGACGCCGATGCGGCGGCCCAGGCCGAACTCGCGTCGACGCGCAAGCTGGCCGACGTGTCGGCGGACGACTACGACGCGGTGTTCTACCCGGGCGGCCATGGCCCGCTGTGGGATCTCGCCGAGGATCTGCATTCGATCGGCCTGATCGAGCGCACGCTCGCGGCCGGCAAGCCGGTCGCGGCGGTCTGCCACGCGCCGGGCGTGCTGCGCCACGTGAAGAACCCGCAGACCGGCGAGTCGGTCGTGCGCGGCAAGCGCGCGACGGGTTTCACCAATAGCGAGGAAGCGGCGGTCGAGCTGACCGAAGTCGTGCCGTTCCTCGTCGAGGACATGCTGAAGACCAACGGCGCTGAATTCGAGCGCAGCGCCGACTGGGCGCCGCATGTCGTCACCGACGGGCTGCTGATCACCGGGCAGAACCCGGCGTCGTCGGCGCCCGCGGCCGAGGCGCTGCTCGCGAAGCTCGGCCACCGCTGAACACATGGCGCCGGCCCGGCCGGCGCCGCGTCCTCGCCGTCGCCGTCGCCGGGCGCAGCCGGCCCGCCGACGGCCCGCATCGTTGCGCCGTGCGCCCCGCACGACGCATTCCCCGTTTTGCAGGACCCAATAAAGGAGTCGTGGATGTCTGCCCTGTTCGAACCGTTCAAACTCAAGGATGTCACGCTGCGCAACCGCATCGCGGTGCCGCCGATGTGCCAGTACGTCGCCGAAGACGGCGTCGTCAACGACTGGCATCACGTGCATCTGGCCGGCATCGCGCGCGGCGGCGCGGGCCTCGTGATCGCGGAGGCGACGGCCGTGTCGCCGGAAGGCCGCATCACGCCGGGCTGCGCGGGGTTGTGGAACGACGCGCAGGCCGAAGCCTTCGCGCCGTCGGTCGCGGCGATCAAGGCGGCCGGCGCGGTGCCCGGCATCCAGATCGCGCACGCGGGCCGCAAGGCCAGCGCGAACCGCCCGTGGGAAGGCGACGACCATATCGCCGACGGCGATCCGCGCGGCTGGCAGACCATCGCCCCGTCGGCCGTGCCGTTCGGCGCGCACCTGCCGAAGGTGCCGCGCGAAATGACGCACGACGACATCGCCCGCGTGCAGGCCGATTTCGTCGCGTCCGCGCAGCGTGCGCGCGACCTCGGTTTCGAATGGCTGGAACTGCACTTCGCGCACGGCTATCTCGGCCAGAGCTTCTTCTCGGTGCACTCGAACCGGCGCACCGACGAATACGGCGGTTCGGCCGACAACCGCGGCCGCTTCCTCGTCGACACGCTCGCGGCCGTTCGCAAGGTCTGGCCCGAGCATTTGCCGCTGACCGCGCGCCTCGGCGTGATCGAATACGACGGCCGCGACGAAGAGACGCTCGCCGAGTCGATCGCGCTCACGCAGCGGATGAAGCTCGAAGGGCTCGACATGCTGAGCGTGTCGGTCGGCTTCTCGACGCCCGACGCGCAGATTCCGTGGGGGCCGGCGTTCCTGGCGCCGGTCGCCGAACGCGTGCGCCGCGAGGCCGGCTTGCCGGTGTCGTCCGCATGGGGAATCGATACGCCGCAACTGGCGAACCGCGTGGTGGCGCAGGAACAGCTCGATCTCGTGATGGTCGGCCGCGCGCACCTGGCCGACCCGCACTGGCCGTACTACGCGGCCAAGCAGCTCGGCGTCGAGCGTCCGTCGTGGACGCTGCCCGCGCCGTACGCGCACTGGCTCGAGCGCTACCGGATCGCCGACAAGGTGGCCTGAGCGGCGCGCGTCCGCGCGGCGCCGGGTGGTCCGCGCATCGATCGCGCGTGCCGCCGATCCGGCGCCGATGGATAGAATGGCGGTTCGTCCGGGCGATTGCCTGGGCGAGCCGCCATTTTTTCATTTCGACAGAGGTGCCATGGGCGCACATGTCCCGTCGTCTTCCGATTCCGCCGCGCGGCCGCGCGCCCAGCAGGTCGCCCGCATCGCGCTGTATGCGGCGCTGCTGGTGCTCGCGCTGTGGGTGATCCGCGACTTCCTTCCCGCCATCGCATGGGCGTGCGTGATCGCCATCGCGATGTGGCCGCTGCTGAAGTGCTTCGAATCGCACCGGCTGTTCCGCAATCGGCCGACGCTGATCGCGACCGTCATCACGGCGGCGATCTCGCTGCTCGTCGTGCTGCCGGTGGCGGTCGCGACGACCCAGGCGATCGCGCAGGCGCACGACCTGCGCGAGTGGCTGCACACGATCCAGGACAACGGCATCCCGCTGCCGGACGTGATCGGCCGGTTGCCGTACGGCGCCGCGCAGATCACCGAATGGTGGCAGGCCAATCTCGGCCATCCGCTGCATGCGGCCACCGCGATGCACGGCGTCAATAGCGAGAAATTCATCGCGTTCGGCCGGCAATTCGGCACGAAGCTCGCGCACGTGCTGCTCGAATTCGGTTTCATGCTCGTCACGCTGTTCGTGATCCTGCGCGCCGGTCACAAACTGTCGGGCGCGTTGCTGCAGGGCGCGCGGCGCGCGTTCGGGCGTAACGGCGCGGAACTGATCGAGCGCATGGTCGCGGCCGTGTACGGCACGGTGACGGGGCTCGTCGTCGTCGGGCTCGGCGAGGGCGCGCTGCTCGGCATCGCCTACGCGCTCGCGGGCGTGCCGCACGCGGCGCTGCTCGGGCTCGTCACGGCCGTCGCCGCGATGCTGCCGTTCTGCGCGCCGGTCGTGTTCTGCGGCGCGGCGCTCTGGCTGTTCGTGCAGGGGGCGACCATGTGGGCCGTCGCGATCGCGGCGCTCGGGTTCATCGTCGTGTTCGTCGCCGAGCATTTCGTGCGGCCGGTGCTGATCGGCGGTTCGACGCGGCTGCCGTTCCTGCTCGTGCTATTCGGCATCCTCGGCGGCGCCGAGACGTTCGGCCTGATCGGGCTGTTCGTCGGCCCCGCGCTGATGACGGTGCTGACGATGCTGTGGGCCGAATGGATCGCCTGATCGCGCATGCCGTTGCACCGGTTCGATACGACGGTGCGGCGGTGCGGATGCGCATGCGCGCGCGCCGGCTGCAACGATTGATGACGATTCAGCCGGCGCGAAGGCCTGCAAACGCAGGGATTCGGATAAAGATCTCTACATTTCTTTTCGATCCGGACCCAAAGGTCGAGTAGCATGGGGTTTTCGATCACGCCGGTATGGCGCAGCAGATTTCCCGAGCATGCGATTGATTCCGATGGCCCGTCCCGCAGCGACGCTGTCCCTGGCCGCCAGTTGCCTGATGTTGCATGGCTGTGCGTGGTTCGACTCGTGGCTGCCGTTCTCGTATTCGCGCACGCCGCTTGCACGGGCCGCGTCGCGGCACGGCGCGACGCGCGCCGACGTCGTCCGCGTCGCCGGCAACCCGCGCAGCGTCTGGATGGTCCGTAACGGCGGCGGCGTCTGCTACAACTACTTTATCGAGCACGGCAACGATCACCGCGCGTACTTCGTCGTGTTCGACAAGGCCGGCGTCGTCACGCAGTCCGGCTTCGATACCTGCATGGACGCCGATCGCAAGGGCACGCTCCAGTCCGGCAAGCGCGCGTCGCGCTAGGGCGGCGGCCACGCGCGGCGCGAGCGCGTCATCCGGCCGTCACGCTATCGTGTCGACCACGCCGCCGTCGACGCGCAATGCCGCGCCGGTCGTGGCCGACGCCTGCGGCGAGCATACGTACACGACCAGGTTCGCGACTTCCTCCGTCGTCGCCGGCCGCTGGATGATCGAGCTCGCGCGTTCGCTGCGCACGAACTCCACGGCAATGTCGTCGATGCTGCGGCCCGTTTCGTCAGCCTGCGCCTTCAGCATCTCGCGCACGCCTTCCGACATCGTCGGCCCCGGCAGCACCGAATTGACGGTCACGCGGGTGCCGGCCGCGAGCTTCGCGAGGCCGCGCGCGATCGACAACTGCGCGGTTTTCGTGAACCCGTAATGAATCATGTCGACGGGGATGTTCAGGCCCGATTCCGACGAAATGAACACGATGCGCCCGGCATTGCGTTCGATCATCCCTTTCAGGTAATGCCGCGCGAGCCGCACGCCGGACATCACGTTGATCTGGAAAAAATGTTCCCATTCGGCGTCGTCGATGTCGAAGAACGCCTTCAGGCCGTAGATGCCCGCGTTGTTGACGAGAATGTCGGCGTTCGGCGTGTGCTGCGTGACGCGCGCGACGCCGGCCGCGTCGGACAGGTCGGCGGCGACGCCGTCGAAGCTTGCGCCGGGCACGGCGTCGCGCAGTTTCCCGAGCGCGGACTGCACCGACGTGTCGCTGCGGCCGTTGACGACGACGTGCGCGCCGGCGCGCGCGAGCCCTTCGGCGATCGCGAAGCCGATGCCGGCGGTGGAAGCGGTGACGACCGCGGTCTTGCCTTTCAGATCGATCTGCATGTGTGTACCGGTGGGAAGAGGACGCGGAACCCGCCGCGTCTGCCGCGGCGGCCGAATTCAAAGCTTAGGCGATCCAGCCGCGAAGCGTCGGCTCGCTGTTGCGCGGCGCCGCACAGTCTTGTACGGTGAGCGTTCGCCGTTCGAACCGGGAGCCCGCCGCGTGAGCCGTACCGCCAACCGATCCGCCGTACCGTCGCCGTTCTGGCGCGATACCGCGCTGCCGTTCATCGAGGCGCGCACCGTCGACGACGGGCGCGCGATCTGCTACGCGAAGCACACGCACGACACGTTTTCGGTGGGCGCGATCGTCGGCGGCACGAGCACGTACGTGAACGGCGCGACGCACGCACACGTCGGGCGCGGCGTGCTCGTGATCATCGATCCGGAGCAGGTGCACGCATGCAATCCGTACGGTGCCGATGCGTGGGCGTACCGGATGGTCTATGTCGACGTGCCGTGGCTCGCGCGGCTGCAACATTCGCTGGGCCGCGATCCGAACCGCGATTTTCACGGGTTTTCGCCGAAGTTGACCGAGCGCGGCGATCTGTTCGCGCAATTTGGCGGCTTCTACCGCACGCTGGTGTCGCCCGCCACCGATGCGCTCGGCAAGGAGAGCGCGGCGGTCGAATTCTTCACGGCGCTGCACGGCGCGCTCGACCGCGAACTGCCCGACCCGCGGCCCGGAGACGACAACGCGAAGCTCGCGCGCGCGGCCGACTACATCGCCGCCCATTGCCGCGAGGCCATCACGCTCGATGCGATCTGCGCGGCGGCCGACCTGTCGCCGTCGTACCTGATCCGCGCGTTCAATGCGCGTTACGGGATGACGCCGCATGCGTTCCTGATCGATCGGCGCGTGCAGTACGGCCGCACCGAGTTGCGCCGAGGCCGGCCAATCGCCGAAGTCGCACTCGACGCCGGCTTTGCGGATCAGGCGCATTTCCAGCGCGCCTTTCGGCGAATCGCGGCCGCGACGCCGGGGCAGTACCGCGGCGCGAGGCGCTGAACGCAACGGTGTCTACACGTCGAGCAGAAACAGCGCGCTGCCCGCGAGCAGCAGCGCCATCAGCCGGTTGAACACGCGCATGCGCCGCGCGTTCGCGAGCCGGTGCCGCAGCGACGCGCCCGCATAGCCCCAGCATGCGATCGACGCGAAGCAGATCACCAGATACAGCGCGGCGAACTGCCAGACCTGCGCGCGGTCGCCGTCGGCCGCATACGCGCCCATCGCGGCCACGCACGCGAGCCACGCCTTCGGATTGAGCCACTGCATCGCCGCGCCGGCCGCCGCCGACGGGCCGGCCACGTCCGGATCGGCCGCGAGCCGGCCGTCGTCGAGCGCGAGCCGCAGCGCCAGGTAAAGCAGGAACGCGATCCCCGACCACTGCGTGGCCGTCGTCAGTGCGGGCCAGCGCGCGAGCGCCGCGTGCAGGCCGAGGCCGATCAGCAGGAACAGCGCGACGAAGCCGAGCGTCGCGCCGGCCGCGTAGCGCAGACTCGCGCCGAGGCCGTGGCGCGCGCCCGCGCTGAGCGCGACGATGTTGACGGGACCGGGGGTGATCGACGAGGCGAGCGCGAACGCGGCCATCGAAACCAGCATGCTCATCAGGTGTCTCCATGCGACATGTTGAAAGTCGCATCGAGACTACGGGCGCGGCGTCGGCCCGTATTGAAGAAAACTGCCCTCGGCGGTGCGCGCCGCCGTCAGTGCAACGCGCGCGGCACGTGCGCCGGTCGCACGCCGTGCGGATCGGTGGAATCGGTGGAATCGGTGGAATCGGCCGGGCCAGCGGCGTCGGCCGCGCGCAGCGGCCCGCCCGACCACGGTTGCGTCGACACCGAAAAACCGAACGTATTGACGCCGCCCGAGCACGCGACGAACACGCCGCCGCCGTGCATCTCGGCCACGGCCTTGACGATCGACAGCCCGAGCCCGTGGTTTTCCTTGCTGTTCGCGCGCGCTTCCTCGAGCCGGTAGAAACGCTCGAACACGTGCGCGCGCTGCACCGGATCGATCGGCTCGCCGGGGTTCGACACGGTCATCTCGACGAGCGCGTCGCGGCGCGCGATCGTCACGTTCAGCGTCGCGCCCGGCGCCGAATGCTGGATCGCGTTGATCAGCAGGTTCGTCATCGCGCGGCGGAACAGCGACGGATCGACGGCCGCGCGCGCATCGCCGTGCAGTTCGGCGCGCAACTGCGCCTCGTCGAGCGGGATTTCGAGGAAGTCGAGCATGCGCCGCACCTCGTCGGCGAGCGACACGTCCTTCAGGTCGGTCGCGCGTTCGCCGCGGTCGCTGCGCGACAGGAACAGCATGTCGTTGATGATCACGCGCAGCCGCTCGAATTCCTCGAGATTCGACTGCAGCGTCTGGCGCATCCGGTCGACCGAGCGGTCGCGGCTCGTCAGCGCGACCTGGGTCTGGCCGATCAGGATGCTGATCGGCGTGCGCAGCTCGTGCGCGACGTCCGCGTTGAACGCTTCGAGCCGCGCGTAGGTTTGCTGGATGCGTTCGAGCGCGCCGTTGAACGACGTCGCGAGATCGCGCAGCTCGGTCGGCAGCGCGTCGGTGTGCAACCGCTGGCGGCGGTTGGTCGCGCTCACGCTCGCCGCGTCCTGCGACAGCCGGTCGAGCGGCGCGAGCCCGAAGCGCGCGACCGCGCGGCTCAGCAGCAGCGTGATGACGGTGGCCGTCGCGATCAGCGCGGCCAGCGTCCACACGAAACGGCGCAGCATCCGCTGCGTGCGCTCGCACGACGACGCGACGATCAGCTTCACGTCCGGGCGCTCGCCGCTGCCCGCGATCGCGACGGTCTTCGTCATCACGTTGTAGCTGCTGTTGTTGAGCGCGTACTGCTGGAACGCACCGAATGGCTTGCCGTCGGGCACACCGTCGACGGGATGACCGAAGCGGAAAGCGGCGTCGGGGCTGTCGACCTGATAGCGCGTCGACCCGTCGGGCGGTTCGAGGTCGGCGAGCTTTTCCTGCATCACGCGGCCGCGCGCGGCCGTGGTCGCATGCGACACGATCATCTGCGCGACCTTCGCGCGCGTGTCGATCGTCGCGCGCAGCTCGGCGAGCAACTGGCGCTCCATCATCACGAACAGCCCGCAGCCGACCAGCGTGAACACGAGCAGCGACACGATGCCGAACATCGCCGACAGGCGCAGGGCGATCGAGCGTTTCATGCGTGTCGCTCCACGTCGCCGTCCTCGCGCGCCTCGAGCACGTAGCCCATCCCGCGGATCGTGTGCAGCAGCTTGTCCGCGAACGGGCCGTCGAGCTTCGCGCGCAGGCGCTTGATCGCCGTCTCGACGACGTTCGCGTTGCTGTCGAAGTTCACGTCCCACACGAGTTCGGCGATGGTCGTTTTCGACAGCACCTCGCCGCTGCGCCGCGCGAGCACGCCGAGCAGCTGGAATTCCTGCGCGGTCAGGTCGAGCCGCGCGCCGTCGCGAGTCGCGCGGCGGCCGATCAGGTCGACGCGCAGGTCGCCGATCGAGATCAGCGTCGATTCCTGCACGCGCGCGCGGCGCGTCAGCGCGCGCAGCCGTTCGATCAGTTCGAGGAACGAGAACGGCTTGGTCAGGTAGTCGTCGGCGCCGCCGCGCAAGCCCCGCACGCGGTCGTCGACACGATCGCGCGCGGTCAGCATGATCACCGGCGTCTGCTTCTGCGCGCGCAACGCGCGCAGCACGCCGAAGCCGTCGAGCTTCGGCAGCATCACGTCGAGCACGACCACGTCGTAGTCGAATTCGACAGCTTTCCACGCACCGTCCTCGCCGTCGAGCGCGGTGTCGACGACCCAGCCTTCCTCGGTCAGACCGCTTTTCAGGTATTCGACGACTTTCGGTTCGTCCTCGACGATCAGCACTTTCATGTTCGTTGTCCGCGTAACCGGGTTAAGGGCGGCTCAAGGCCCGACGCTCGCGCCGCGCGGCGGGGCCGCCGACGCGACGTCGGACGGCGCGGGGCCGTTAGACGCATCGCCGTCCCAGCCGCCGCCGAGCGCCTTCGCGAGAAACACGACGAGCGCCGCGCGCTGGCCCTGGATCTGCACGGCCTGGCGCTCGCTCGTCAGCAGTTGCTGCTGGGCCGTCAGCACGTCGATGAACGGCGTCAGGCCGCCCGCGTAGCGGTCCTGCGCGAGCGACACGAGCTTGCGCGCGTCGTCGACGGCCGCCGACGCCTGCTGCGCCGCCTGCGCGAGCACCGACAGGCCGGTCACCGCATTTTGCACCTCCTGGAACGCGGTGAGCACGGTCTGCCGGTAGCTGGCCTGCGCGGCGACGTAGCCGGCCTGCGCGAAATCGACGCCGGCCTTCAGCTTGCCGCCCTCGAACAGCGGCTGGCTGAGCGACCCGCCGACCGACCACAGCAGCGCCGGCACGGTGAACAGGCCCGCGAAGCGCGTCGCGTCCCAGCCGATGTCCGGCGACAGCGTGATGCGCGGGAAATACGCGGCGCGCGCGACGCCGATCTGCGCGTTCGCGGCGGCCATCGCGCGCTCGGCCGACGCGACGTCGGGGCGCCGCTGCAGCAGGTCGCTCGGCATGCCGGTCGGCAGCGCGGGCGCGTTGATCGGCACCACGCGCGGCGGCAGCGAGAACGCGGGGGCCGGCGTGCCGACCAGCGTCGCGATTGCGGTTTCGACCTGCGCGCGCTGCTGAATCAGCAACTGCGCCTGCGTGCGCGTCGCGTCGAGCTGCGCGCGCTGCTGCAACAGGTCGAGACCCGACACCGCGCCGAGGTCGTGGCGCGCGCTCACGTAGTCGAGCGCCTTTTGTTGCAGTTCGATCGAACGCCTGACGACGTCGATCTCGGTGTCGAGCTCGCGCAGCGCGAAATAGCTCGACGCCAGATCGGCGCCGAGTACGAGGCGCGCGTTCGCGAAATCGTCGCGCGCCTGCTCGGAGCTGGCCTGCGCGGCTTCGACGTTGCGCCGCACGCGGCCGAACAGGTCGAGTTCGTAGCTGACCGCCGCGCCGACCTGGATCTCGTTCTGCACGGTCGACATGCTCTTCGTCGCGTAGTTGGTCTGCGGCCGGTCGGCGGAGATCTTGAAGCGCTGGCCGCTCGCGTTCAGCCCGACGGCCGGATACCGCGCGGATGCGACCGACGCGAGCGTCGCCTTCGCCTGGTCGTAGCGCGCGGCGACCGCCTTCAGGTTCTGGTTATTGCGCAGCGCATCGGCTTCCAGCGCGTCGAGCTGGGCGTCGCCGAACGCGGTCCACCAGGCCGGATCGAGCGGCGCGCGGGCCGGCGCGGCCGGCTGCCAGTATGCGTCGGCCGGATCGAGCCGCCACGCGGCCGGCGTGTCGACGGCCGGGCGCCGGTAATCCGGGCCGACCGTGCAGCCGGCGAGCACCGCCGCCGCGACGATCGCGACGGCGCCAATCGCGGCCGGGTGCACGCGCGTGCGTATCGCACTCAAGACTTCGCTCCCGCGACGGCCGAGGCCGGCTGCGCCGCCGGCGCCTGCACGACGACCGCGTCGCCGGTCGCGAGCGCGTCGCTCGGGTTCGCGACGAGGCGATCGTTCGGCGTGATCGGCCCGTCGACTTCGAGCGTCTGCCCGATCGTGCGCACGACCGTCACCTGTTTCAGCCGGACCTTGCCGTTCGCATCGACGGTCGCGACCGTCGGGCCTTCGGCGCGGAACAGCAGCGTATTGGCCGGCACCTGCAGGCGGCCGACCGGCGTCATCGGCAGCGTCGCCTGCACGTACGCGCCGGGCAGCAGCCGCCCGTCCGGGTTCGGCAGCGTGATCTCGATCTGCAGCGAACGCGTGGCGACGTCGATCGCCTGCGACGTGCGCGTGATCGTGCCGTCGAAGGTCCGCCCCGGCAGCTCGGCCTGCGCGACGCTCACGTGCTGGCCGACCTTGATCTGCTGTGCATACGCCTGCGGCACCTGCACGTACAGGCGCAGCCGGTCGGCCTGCACGACCGTGAACAGCGAGCGGCCGGCGTTGCCGGAATTGACGAGATCGCCGACGTCGACGTTGCGCTGCGTGACGATCCCGTCGATCGGCGCGACGATCCGCTGGAAGCCCTTCAACTCGGTGAGGCGGCGCATGTTCGCGTCGGCCGCGGCGAGATTCGCGGTGCCCTGGTTGAACGCGCCTTGCCGGTCGTCGAGTTCCTGCTGAGACACGGCATCGCGCTGGCGCAGCTGCTGCGCGCGGTCGAACGACGTCTTCGCGAGCGCGAGCGACGCTTGCGCCTGCTGGCGTTGCGCGGTGGCCTGCGCGAGTTCCTGGTTCAGCTCCGGCGTGTCGAGTTCGGCGAGCGTTTGCCCCTGCTTCACGTGCGCGCCGATGTCGGCCTGCCAGCGCAGCACGTAGCCGCTGGCACGCGCATAGATCGGCGCCTCGACGAAGCCGCGCAGCGTGCCGGGCAGCGTGAGCTTGCCGCCGGTGGCCGCGTCTACCGGATGCACGACGCTCACGTACTGGCGCGTGTTCTGCTCGGCGACCGCGTCGAGGCGATGCCGGTTCAGCACGTTGACGACGAGGGTGCGCGCGGCGCCGGCGGCCAGCAGCACGCCGATCACGATCACGACGATCCGGCCGCGTCGCGACACCGACGCGCGCGCCGGCAGGTGCATGCCGTGTTCGTCCACCTGGATGCCGACGGCGCTGTGATGATGTTTCTCTTCCATGAATTCAACCAGTTCAACCGGGTAGTGGGGCGAAAGTCAGTGACCGGCCTGGCGCGCGCGTCGCCGGGCCAGTCGCGCATGCACGCCGCCGAACACGAGCGGCACGAACAGCAACGTCGAAACGGTCGCGAACAGCAGCCCGCCGATCACCGCGCGGCCGAGCGGCGCGTTCTGCTCGGCGCCTTCGCCGAGACCGAGCGCCATCGGCACCATCCCGATGATCATCGCGAGCGCCGTCATCAGCACCGGACGGATCCGTGTCGCGCCGGCTTCGAGCGCGGCCGTGAGCGGCGGCGCGCCGGCCGCGAGGCGCTGGCGCGCGAACGACACGACGAGAATGCTGTTCGCGGTCGCGACGCCGACCGTCATGATCGCGCCCGTCAGCGCGGGCACGCTCAGGTGCGTGCCGGTGACGAACAGCATCCAAGCGATGCCGGCGAGCGCGGCCGGCATCGCGCTGATGATGATCAGCGGGTCGAGCCACGACTGGAAATTGACGACGATCAGCAGGTAGACGAGCACGATCGCCATCGCGACGCCCGCGCCGAGGCCGACATACGACGTGCGCATCGTCTCGATCTGGCCGCGCATCGTGAGGTCGGTGCCGCGCGGCAGCGTCGCGCGCGCGTCGGCCACGATGCGGTCGATCTTGCCCGCGACCGCGCCGAGATCGCGGCCCTCGACGCTCACGTACACGTCGATCGCCGGGCGAATGTTGTAGTGCGTGATCACGGCCGGGTTCACGGTGCTGCGCACCTGCACCAGGTTGCCGAGCAGTTGCAGCGGCATGCCCGTGCGGCCGCTGGCGGAGATCGGCGTGCCGAGCAGGTCGTCGACCGACGACAGGTTGTATTGCGGGGTCTGGATCTGCAGCGGGTACTGGACGCCGGTGCGCGGGTTGATCCAGAACGACGGCGTCGTCTGCGAACTCCCCGACAGCGAGATCAGCATGTTCTGCGCGACGTTCTGCGCGGAGAGATTGAGCTGCTGCATGCGCGTACGGTCCATGTCGGCCAGCAGGGTCGGTTCGTCGTTGCGTTGCAGCACGTGTACGTCGACGGCGCCGGGGATTTGCCTGATCTTTTTCATCAGGCTGCTCGCAATGGTCATGTTACTCGCGAGATCGTTGCCGAGCACCTGCACGTCGATCGCGGCCGGCTGCCCGAAGTTGAGGATCTGCGTGATGATGTCCGACGGCTGGAAGAAGAACTCGACGCCCGGGAAGCGTTGCGGCAGCAGCGTGCGCAGCGTCTCGACGTAGTGCGCGGTCGCGCGGTGGCCGGGCTTCAGCGCGATCAGCAGCTCGCCGTCGAGCGTGCCGATCGTGCCGGCGTTGCTGTACGACAGGTTGATGCCGCTCACCGGCAGCCCGAGGTTGTCGACGATCGCGCCGAGCTCGTCGGGCGGCACGGTTTCGCGGATCACGCGCTCGACCTGGTCGGCGAGCCGCGCGGTTTCCTCGATCCGGTAACCGGTCGGCGCACGCACGTGCAGCCGGAGGTTGCCGGAATCGGCGTTCGGGAAGAAGTCGCGGCCGAGCACGAACACGAGGCCCGTCGACAGCACGCAGAAGGCGAGGAAGCACAGCGCGTAGAAGCGGCGGCGCACGAGCAGGATGCTGAGCAGCACGATGTACCACGCGCGCAGCCGTTCGAACGCATGGTTGAACGCGTGATGGATGCGCGCGAAGCGCGACGTCGAAGCGGCGGGGCCGGTGCTCGCCTGCTGCGGGCGGAACAGCAGCATCGCGAGCGTCGGCACCAGCGTGCGCGACAGCACGTACGACGCGAGCATCGCGAACACGACGGCTTCCGCGAGCGGCACGAACAGGAAGCGCGCGACGCCGGTCAGGAAGAACATCGGCACGAACACGATGCAGATGCACAGCGTCGACACGAGCGCGGGCACCGCGATTTCGCCTGCGCCTTCGAGAATCGCTTCGTGCAGGTCGGTACTGAACGACGACCCCCACGCTCCCTCCGGTCGCTGCCCCCCGAGGGGGCTGCTCGGCACGCTTGGGGCGGCCCGGCGCGTACCGAGATGCAAATGCCGCTCGATGTTCTCGATCGTGACGGTCGCATCGTCGACGAGAATGCCGACCGCGAGCGCAAGCCCGCCCAGCGTCATGATGTTGATGGTCTCGCCGAGCGCGGACAGCGCGATCAGCGACGTGAAGATCGACAGCGGGATCGAGATCGCGATGATCAGCGTGCTGCGCCAGTTGCCGAGGAACAGCAGGATCATCATCGCGGTCAGCACGGCGGCGATCAGCGCCTCGTGGATCACGCCCTGGACGGCCGCGTTGACGAACACCGACTGGTCGAACAGCGGCGTGATCGTGAGCCCCTCGGGCAGCGTCGGGATCACCTTCGGCAGCAGCGCCTTCAGGTCCGACACGACCTTGAGCGTCGACGCGTCGCCGCTTTTCAGGATCGAGATCAGCACGCCGCGCTGGCCGTTCTGGCGCACGACGTTGGTCTGCGGCGCGAAGCCGTCGCGCACCGCCGCGACCTCGCGCAGGTAGGTCGTCGCGCCGTTGATCGTCTGGACCGGCAGGTTGCTGATGTCGGCGACCGTATCGGCCGACGCGTTCGTGTCGATCCGGTATTCGGTCTGTCCCATCTTCGCCGTGCCGGTCGGCAGCACGAGGTTCTGCGCATTGACCGCGTTGACGATGTCGGCCGGCGTGAGGCCCTTCGCTTGCAGCGCCTGCGGATCGAGGTCGATCGCGACCACGCGCGTGCGGCCACCGTACGGAAACGGAATCTGCACGCCCGGCACCGTGATCAGCTGCGGGCGCAGGAAGTTGAGCGCGATGTCGGCGAGCGACTGTTCGCTGAGCGTCTTGCTCGACAGCCCGAGCTGGATCACCGGAATGCTCGACGCGGAATAGGTGATCACGAGCGGCGGCGTCGCGCCCTGCGGCATCTGCCGCACGATCGCCTGCGCGGACGACACCGTCTGCGCGATCGCCGTCTGCACGTTCGCGCCCGGTTGCAGGAACACCTTCACGACCGCGATGCCGGGCAGCGACGTCGATTCGACGTGCTGGATGTTGTTGACGGTCGTCGTCAGGATCCGTTCATGGACGGACGTGATGCGATTCGTCATCTCCGTCGCGGAGAAGCCGCTGTAATTCCAGATCACGCTGATCACGGGGATGTTGATCGCGGGCAGCACGTCGACCGGTGTGCGCATCAGCGCAAGCGGGGTGGCCAGCACGATCATGATGGCCATCACGATGAACGTGTAGGGGCGCCTGAGCGCGAGATTGACGATCCACATGGAGGCAGCGGGGCAGGCGGTGATCGGGCGTCGGTGAAGGGAACCCGAATGATAGGCGTCGGCCCGCAACGGGTTACTGTCGCGAAACTGGCGGAATGGTCAGGTTGGGGCACGCCGGCCTTCGGCCGATTCCGCAGACGGAGTGCGCGGTCGCGATGGCGACGGTTTCGTGCAGCGGGCGGCGCTCACAGCTGCTCCATGCCGAAGCGCGCGAGCGCGTCGAGATCGACGACCTCGATCTGGTTGTACGCGAGCCGCAGCGCGCCGAGCTTCTCGAGCTGCTGCAGCGCCTGGTTGATCCGCTGGCGCGACACGCCGACGAGCATCCCGAGTTCCTCCTGCGAGATCGACAGCGACGGGCCGGTATCCGGATACAGCGCGGGGTTGAAGAGCTGCGCGAGCGCCTGCGCGACGCGCGCGTCGACGTCGAGCAGCCGGCTGTTCTGGATCGACGCGATGAATTCGCCCATCCGGTTGTTCAGCTGATGAATCACGAAGCGCGTGAACGGCAGGCTCGTGTCGAGCAGCGCATGAAACGTGTCGACCGGCACGAACAGCACGGTCGAGCGCTGGATCGCGACGACCTCGTACTTGCGCAGCTCGCGCTTGATCACGCTGCCTTCGCCGAACCAGCCGCCCGACGGCACGCCGGAAAACGTGCAGCCGCGCCCCGACACGTTGAAGATCGCGAGCTTCAGCAGCCCTTGATGGACGCCGATCCAGTATGCGGACGGCGCGAGCCGGCGCGCGATCACGTCGCCGGCGTCGCACTGCACGACGTGCGACTGGGCGAGCACGAGCGCCTGGTGTTCGGGCGCCAGCGTGCGGAACCACGCGCACTGGCCGAACAGCGTCGCGAGCGGCGGCAACGGGCCCGGTTCGGGGAGCGTATCGGCTGGCCGGGCGGCCGCGTCGGGATGGTCGTGCATGGGTGCGGGTTTGCGAGGATAGGGATAACGCGCAGCGCCTGAGCGGCACTCTGTCGTTTCGACGACAGACGGCTCACAATAGCGCCCGTTAGGCTGTCGGCCATTGAACCACATCAAGACGATCCGGGGTGCACGCATCCCGGTCGACAGAACACGGGAGACAGGATCATGACGCAGATGTTCGAGGCCGGGCTCGGCCGCCGCGATGCCAACTACGTACCGCTCACGCCGATCGATTTCCTGATCCGCGCGGCCGAAGTCTACGGCGAGCGCCTCGCGATCGTGCACGGCGACGTGCGGCGCACGTGGGGCGAGACCTGCACGCGCGCGAAGCGGCTGGCGAGCGCGCTCGCGCAGGCCGGTGTCGGTCGCGGCGACACGGTCGCGGCGCTGCTGCCGAACATCCCGGCGATGGTCGAGGCGCACTTCGGCGTGCCGATGGCCGGCGCCGTGCTGAACACGATCAACACGCGGCTCGACGTGTCGTCGGTGCTGTTCATGCTGCGTCACGGCGAGGCGAAGGTGCTGATCGTCGACACCGAATACGCGGAGCTCGCACATCGCGCGGCGCTCGAGGTGCCGGGCCTGAAGATCGTCAGCGTGGCCGACGCGATGCCGGCCGACCCCGACCGTTTCGCGGGCGCGACCGACTACGAGGCATTCGTGGCGGGCGGCGACGCCGGCTACGCATGGACGCCGCCCGCCGACGAATGGGAGGCGATCGCGCTGAACTACACGTCGGGCACGACCGGCGATCCGAAGGGCGTCGTCTACCACCATCGCGGCGCGTATCTCGCGGCGATCAGCAACATCCTCGAATGGGACATGCCGAAGCACGCGGTGTATCTGTGGACGCTGCCGATGTTTCACTGCAACGGCTGGTGTTTCCCGTGGGCCGTCGCGGCGCGCGGGGGCGTGAACGTGTGCCTGCGCAAGTTCGACGCGAAGACCGTGTTCGACCTGATCCGCCGCGAGCGCGTCACGCATTACTGCGGCGCGCCGATCGTGCAGAGCGCGATCGCGAACGCGCCGGCCGAGTTGCGCGCGGGGATCGACCATACGGTGCACGCGATGGTCGCCGGCGCGGCGCCCGCGCCGGCCGTGATCGCGAAAATGAAGGAAATCGGCTTCGACCTGCTGCACGTGTACGGGCTGACCGAGGTCTACGGCCCGGCGACCGTCTGCGCGAAGCAGGCGCACTGGGACGCCGTCTCCGACGAGGAACGCGCGCGGCTCAATGCGCGCCAGGGCGTGCGCTACCACCTCGAAGCGGGCGCGACGGTGCTCGATCCCGACACGATGACGCCGGTGCCGGCCGACGGCGAGACGCTCGGCGAGATCATGTTCCGCGGCAACATCTGCATGAAGGGCTACCTGAAGAACCCGAAGGCGACCGACGAGGCGTTCCACGGCGGCTGGTTCCATACCGGCGATCTCGCGGTGCTGATGCCGGACGGCTATATCCGGATCAAGGATCGCAAGAAGGACATCATCATCTCGGGCGGCGAGAACATCTCGAGCATCGAGGTCGAGGACGCGCTGTACCGGCATCCGGCGGTGGCGGTCGCGGCCGTCGTCGCGATGCCCGACCCGAAGTGGGGCGAGGTGCCGTGCGCGTTCGTCGAGCTGCGCGAAGGCGCGAGCGCGACCGAGGCGGAGATCGTCGCGCACTGCCGGCAACTGCTCGCGGGCTTCAAGGTGCCGAAGGTCGTGCGCTTCGGCGAGCTGCCGAAGACATCGACCGGCAAGATCCAGAAGTTCCAGCTGCGCCATGCGGTCGGCTCGGACAAGGCGATCGACCTGGCGGGCGACAAGAAGTAAGCCAGCCGCCCGGCCCAGGTCGATCATCGGTCGCCCGTCACGCGTTGCGTTCGAGCCGGAACACGCTGACCGCGTCCGACAACTGCGCGGCCTGGTCGCGCAACGCGACGGCCGCGCGCTCGGCATCGGAGATCAGCGTCGCATTCTGCTGTGTCGCTTCGCCGATCTGCGTGACGGCCAGGTTCACCTGCTCGATCCCGGTCGATTGTTCGCGCGACGCCGCGCTGATCTCGCCGATCAGCGTGCGGACCTGGTCGACCCGCGCGACGATGTCGCGCATCGTGCCGCGCGCGGCGTCCGCGATCCGGTAACCCTGTTCGACGGTCGTCGACGATTCGGCGCTCAGGGCGTCGATCTCCTTGACCGCGGCCGCGCTGCGCTGCGCCAACGCGCGCACCTCGGCCGCGACCACCGCGAAGCCCTTGCCGTGTTCGCCCGCGCGGGCGGCCTCGACGGCCGCGTTCAGCGCGAGGATGTTGGTCTGGAACGCGATGCCTTCGATCGCGCCGGTGATCTCCGCGATCCGGCGCGTCGCGCGGCCGATGTCGTCCATCGTCGCGACCACGCGCTGCACCGCGGCGTCGCCGTTCGTCGCGGCGGCCGATGCGTCCGCGACCAGCGCGTTGGCTTGCGCCGCGTGCTCGGCGCTTTGCTGCACGGCGGCGGTGATCTGCTCCATGCTCGCGGCCGTCTGCTCGACGCTGCTCGCCTGCGTCGCGATCCGCGCGGCGATGTCGCCGCTGCCGGCCGCGATGCCGACCGTGCCGTGCGCGATGTCGGCCGCGCTGTTGCGCACCTGTGCGACGATGCGCGCGAGGCCGTCGCCGATCCCGTCGACCGCCTGCACGAGCCGGCCGATCTCGTCGTTGCCCGCGCTGCCTTGCTCGACCGCGCCCGCGCTGTCGCGAATGCGCACGCTGAGATCGCCTGCCGCGTAGCGCTCGGAGGCGCGGGCGGCGGCTTCCAGCGGCCGGCTCACGACGCGACGCACGACGATCACGAACAGCGTCGCGAACGCCGCGACCAGCACGGCGCCGATCATCAGGAAGCGGTTGCGGGTGGCGCGCATCGTGGCGAGCAGTTCGTCGTCGAGCGCGATGCCGCCGACGAGCCATTGCCACTGCGGAATCGTCGTGAAGGACACGACTTTCGCGGTCGGGCCAGCGTCGTGCGCGGCCGGGTCGGTCGACGTGTATGCGAGCCGGCCTTGGGCCGTCGCGAGCATCTGCGCGTAGGGCGCGCGCGTGTTGTCGGCCGGTTGGCCCGCCGCGTCGGGATGCACGACGAAGGCGCCGCGCGACGGGCCCTGCGATGCATCGAGCACGAAGTAGTAGCCGTTGTCGCCGATCTTCAGCGAGCGGATGCCGTCTTCGACCAGCTTGAGCTCGGCGCCGATGTCGAGGCCGACGAACAGCGCGCCGATCACGCGGCCGGTCGCGTCGGTCACCGGCTTGTACTGCGTGATGTACGACCGGCCGAACAGCTTCGCGAGGCCCGTATAGCTGCGCCCCGCGACCAGCGGCGCATACGCGGGGCCCGCGCGGTCGAGCTTGGTGCCGACGGCGCGCGCGCCGTCCTGCTTCTTCAGCGACGTCGTGATGCGCACGAAGTCGTCGCCGTCGCGCGCGAAGATCGTCGCGATCGCGCCGCTTTTCTTCAGGAACTGGTCGGGAATCGAGTAATCGAGGTCGAGCGGCTGGCCGCCCGCGAAGAGGGTCGGCGCGGCGACGCCGCCGATATCGACCGTGCGTGCCGGGTCGAGCGAGAAGTCGGCCGGCAGGAAACTCGCGAACAGCGACATCGAGCGGTTGGCTTCGGCGGTGAGCGCCTTGTCGAACAGGTCGACCATCGCGCGGATCGACTGCTCCCTGTCGTCGATCCGCAGGTGCGCTTCTTCGGCGAGCTGCTGGCCGGCGAAATGGGCGAGCGTCCACGCGAACACGGTAAACAGCAGGGCGACGAGCGTGCACGCGAGCGCGGCCAGACGCGCGCCGACGCTCACCCGGCCCAATTGGGTCAGTCTCATGGAACATCCTGAGTGGAGTGAGAGGGGGCGGAACGCACGCGTCACCGCTCGTGGACCCGTTAATACGGCAACTTTCGCGAAATCTTTAGCGGCTGTCGCGCATCGCGGACCGGCAGGCGGGCGAAGGGAGGGCGGAGGTCAGTGCGTGACGAGCCACGCGACGGCCAGATAGCGGCCGACCTTTGCGATCGTCACGATGACGAGAAAGGTCGGCAGCGGCTCGCGCAGCACGCCGGCGATCATCGTCAGCGGATCGCCGATCACCGGCGCCCAGCTCAGCAGCAGCGACCAGCGGCCGTAGCGCGCATACCAGCCCTCGGCGCGCGCCAGCGCCGACGGCTTGACCGGAAACCAGCGGCGCTCGCGAAAGTGCTCGATGCCGCGCCCGAGCGACCAGTTGATCGCCGAGCCGGCGACATTGCCGACGCTCGCGACGAGCACCAGCGCCCACACGGGCTCGCGGCCGGCGAGCAGCAGGCCGGCGAGCACGGCTTCGGACTGGAGCGGAAACAGGGTCGCGGCGACCATCGACACGGCGAACAGGCCGCCGTAAGTGAGCAATTCGGACATCGCGGGATTGTACTGGCCCACTCTAGGCTATTCACGTAAGCAGAGTAGGTAGCCGACTCGTCCTTGGCAGTTCCAAGGGCTCGCCAGAGGGAAAAGGCGCGTTCACGCGTGAAGGTACCTTCGAACTGACCACGAACAGAATCGGGGCGACTCTCTTTAACGGAGTTGAGCGAAGTTAAATCGCACTGGCGCCTAGTATCCTCTCGTTGCAAGGAGCGACGGGCAATTCGGTTCAAGAAATCACAGCTCGATCCGTCCGATTTCGATTTGCCTTTTTTGACATAGAATGGAGTTTCATCTCAATGTCCTGATTTCGGTTCGGATGATGAGAGTCACATAAAATTTTGGATTGTAAAATGAAAAAGAAGAGCGAAGAGACCAGTAAGTTAAGTGGGCGATCCAGTACCCTTTCGATTCGTTTAATGAACAAAGGAGCTTCTGTCAAAGATGGCTTGCGCTCGGGGCACACAATGATTGAGCGAGAAAGCGAGGGTGGATATCTGTATACGGCGCAGTCCGAAGATGCCCCGCCAAGCTGGGTCAAAATTGTCCGCGAATTTTCTATAGAAGATCTCCCGGATTTGACCAATCGTCACTGCTCGGCGGTCCTGTTTTTGGAGGTTACCCCCTCTGATCTGCGAATGAGTAAACGATTTTTTGCGATAACATTTGGTAGTGGTCATCTTTTCCTTAATCCGGATTCTTACGTTAAAAATTTCGGATTGCGTGTGACGCTCAATGCGGTGGCTCGAAGTGATTTGCGCAATGTGGATGTCGCTCAATTGGATACTACTCTTATTCAGAAGAGAATTCAGGCAAGTAGAAAATCTGATCTGCGCGACTTTGGTATCGATGAGCAGAGTGACTTGTTGAGGCTGGCTGGCGGAGCCCCTACTGATAGAGAGTTTGCTCGCGCGCTAGTTGGGAAGGATGCTTTGTCTCTCACGGCAAAAATAGATCCTGCTAAGATTGCCGATAAGTGTAGGGAGGCATTTGATTTATATTGTGAAAAGCATTACGAGAGAGATTTTAAATTTATTGATTATATCGTTCCGGAAAATCGCCAAAGTGTTGTAAAGGTTCTCGATAAGAAGGTTTTTGATTCATTAAAATCGATGGTTGATGGAAGGTCGTCAAGTCTTCATATTGCGATTCCCGAGATGATTAACCCGGAGGATGCATTTGAAATTGGATATTATGGGAGTGGACTTAGATCAGGGAGCAAGGCGACATATCCGGATGTTGAAATTGAAGACTATGTTTCGGAGCTTCGATCTGGACGTATGGCGGATATCGCTGATATGTCAGAATTGAAGGCTAGTCACGAAATTCGTGTAATTGTCAATGGGGAGGGGGATAAGCGTCAGCGTCAGCGGTTATATGACTGCTTTATATTTGAAGCAAAATATGGGGGTGCAACTTATGTACTCTTTGCTGGATCATGGTATCGAATTGACAGTGGGTATTATGCACGAGTTGTTTCGAATTTTGAAAAATATTTATCAAAAAAGCCATTTGTAAAATCAACAAATTCAGTTAATGAAAGAGATTTTATTGGTGAATTGAATGCCCGTAAGGAGTTGTTGAATTTGGATCAGGTTAAATTGTCTCCATTAAATGCATCTGGCGCAAATCTTGAGCCTTGTGATTTTTTTTCTAAAAGCAGACAATTTATTCATTTGAAAGATGGGCATGATTCTGCTCCAATTAGTCATCTTTGGAATCAGGGCTTGGTATCGGCTGAGTGTTTGGTTAGTGATGGTGAGTTTCGTCAGCAATTAAGAGATAATGTGCAGATTCGCCAAATCAAGTACGGTCGAGCTGGATTTGTGAAGCTCTTGCCCAGAAAAGGGGATCAGACCGTGACTGCTAGTTATTCCGTTGTTTATGGAATTATGCGAACTGCATATGTATCAAAAAAGGCGAGGTCAAAGGGATTGGATTTGCCATTTTTTAGCAAAGTAAGCTTTCAGCCGATCGCGGAGCGCATAGGAAGGATGGGGTTTAAGGTTGAAGTGCATTTGATTGAGAAAAAAAGAAAGTAAGTATGTGTTTTGATAAAATTTTCTTAAGAATATCGGTTTATCTGGGCGAAGCGGTTTCGGTTGACATGTTGATCAGAGAATTTGTGTTTTTTTCAGTTCCAGCCGACCATGATCGCGCCCATCCCGACGAGCAGCCCGCCCGTCACGCGGTTCATCGCCCGCATCCGCGCCGGCCGCTGCAATGCGCGGCTCAGCCGGTGCGAGAACAGCGCCATCGACGCGACGCCGCCCGCGAACAGCAGCGCGAACGTCGCGGCGAGCAGCAGGAATTGAAGGTTCAGGCTCCAGTCGGCAGTCGGGCTGATGAACTGCGGAAAGAACGACGGAAAGAACAGCAGCGTCTTCGGATTCAGGCCGGACGTCGCGACGCCGCGCCAGAACAGCGCGCGCCCGGTATCGGTGTCCGGCGCGGCGATTTCGGTTCCGGTGCCAGTGGCGCCGGCCTCGGCCGGCGCCGCGGCTGCGCCGGCCGGCGTGCGGCTCAGCCATTGCTTGCCGCCGAGCCACACGAGATACGCGGCGCCGGCCCAGCGCAGCACGGTGAGCGCGTGTTCGTCGAGGTGGACCAGCGAATTCAGGCACAGCGCGGTCAGCGCGAGTTGCAGCAGCACGGCGAGCGTGCCGCCCCAGACGCACGGCAGCGCGCGGCGCCAGCCGGTGCGCAGCGCCTGGTTCATCGTGAGCAGGTTGACGGGGCCGGGTGCGTAGATGAGGACGACGGAAGCAGCGAGGAACGACAGATAAAGCTTGAACGACATGACGGACGGGCAGGAACGGGGAAGCAGGCACCGGCCCCGCACGCGGTCGGATAGGCGTGCGGGCGGCGGGGAATCGCATGCCTGCCGGCCGGCACCGCAACTCGTGATTGCGGCCGTGCGTCCCGTTGCGAGGGGGTGATCGCGGGGAGCGTGCCGGGCAGCAGGCATGGAGAAAATGTATCAAGCGGCCCGGTTAAAAGGCTTCCTGTTTTCCAGCAAAACAGACCTGAAACCGGAATGTCGTTCAGATAGAATGCCCATTTTTAGTAGAAGATTCTTCTCATCATGGCTACCCGCGAACGCACGCCGAAAACGCTCGACAATCAGGACCGCAAGATCCTCGGTGCATTGCAGAAAAATGCGCGTCTGTCGAACGCCGAACTGGCCGAACAGATCGGCATGTCGACCACCGCCTGCTGGAACCGCACGCGGCAACTCGAACTCGACGGCTACATCGACGGCTATGTCGCGCTGGTCAACCAGCGCAAGCTCGGCTATGCGGACATCGTGATTCTCGAAGTCACGCTCGATCGCCATGAAGACGACGCGCTGGCGCGCTTCGGCGCCGAACTGGCGGCGCTGCCCGAGGTGCTCGAGGCGTATCTGGTGTCGGGCGAGTACGACTACTGGATCAAGGTCGCGGTGGACGGCACGGCCGGCTACGAGCGCTTCCTGCGCGAAAAGCTGTACCGGATTTCGAGCATCCGTCACAGCCGTTCGATGTTCGCGCTGCGGTGCATGAAGGACGTGCCTTCGATTCAGGTGTGACGGGGAGAGACAGGAGCGCGGCCGTCGCTGTAACGACGGCGGGTGCGATCGGACCCGGGCGCGGAGAAAAGCCGGCGAACGGCTTACAGGAAAGGCTCGCCGGGCAGACGGCCCGCGGGAGCACAAAAACGGATGAATCTTCCGTCCGGCATGGCCCGGCGCCAGCGCGCGCACGAAGGGAAGAATGGCTTCCCGCCCGGACAACCGCCTGACGACGATCCGCGCCGATGCGAATCGGCGCCGGCTTCGGCCTGAAACACGGCCTCGGGACGACCTTGAAACGCTTCCGATGCGGTGAGCGTATCCGGCCGGGAAGGACGACCCCGGCCTCTTTCTACATGACCGGCGCGCCCGTCCAATACGCCGCGTAACAGCCGCGGTCGGCGCGCGTCAGCGCAAGCGCATCAGGCGACCGGAGCTCCGCTCAGCGCGGCAGGCGCGCGTGTGCTTCAGCGATGACTTCGCAGTTCTCGAGGTGCAGTGCCCAGGCTTCCGCCAGCAGCTCGCCAACGCGTGCGAGCCAGCCAGTGGATTGGGTGGAACGATCGGAGACATTAGACGTTTGCATGACGAAGCCCCATATAGGTGGCGAGTTAGGGATAACCCTAATCATAACGAAGCGGCCCCGCTTTGTGAAATGCGATTTCGTTATATGAGAATTACTGACAATTCATGTTGCTGCTGCGCAACATGAACATTGGCGGCCCGCGGTTGTCGGGCAGGCGTGACGACGCCGTGCCGGCGCGGCCTCGCGGGCAGAAAGAAGCGGAGTCGAACGTACGTACGTCGGGGAAAAGGGCGCGGCTACCGGCCGATCCACCCGAAGCGCCAGGACAGCCGTCGCGTCGCGGCGCGCAGCGTCTGCGCCAGCGCGCTGTCCGGCCCGCGCGGGAAGCCGCGCGACGAGCCGATGATTGCGATCACGAGCCGGATGCTGCCGGTGTGATCGAACACGGGCGCGGCAATCGTGCCGATGCCCGGCACCGGCGCGTCGAACGCGAAATCGAGTTCGTCCGCGCGGATCGCCGCGAGCCGTGAGCGGAAGGCCGCGTCGTCCGGCGCGGTGCGCGCGCCGGCGAGCCGCACGGGCTCGTCGGCGAGCAGGTCGGCCAGCACGTCGTCGGACATGCCGGACGCGAAAACCCGACCGATCGCCGTATTGACGAGGGACATCACGGTGCCGACCTGCAGGCTCACGTGCTGCGGCCGCGCCGATTCTTCCAGCCGGATCACGGTCGGCCCGAGCGGCCCGAGCGTCGCGGCGGCCACGCTCATGTCGGTCGCGCCGGCGAGCGCGACGATCTCGGCTTCCGCGTCGCGCGTCGGCGACACGCGCTGCATCGCGATCAGGCCGAGCGCCTGCGCGAGCGGGCCGCCGTCGAAACAGCCGACGTCGTCGCGGCTCAGCAGGCCGATCTTCTGCAGGCTGACCAGATGCGGAAACGCCTTCGCCGCCGGCATGCCGGCCACCGTCGCGAGATCGCGCAGCGGCAGCGCGCGGCCCGCCGACACCAGCGCGAGCAGCAGGTCGCCGGTGCTGTCGAGCGCATTGATCCCGCGCTGCGCCTTCGCGTCGTCGGCGAGCGCGGGCGGTACGCGCGCGGTGCCCGGCGCCGGTGCGGGCGCCGGCTCCGCACGCACCGCACCGAGCGACGCGGTGGCCTGCCGCGCCGCGTCGCGCAACGCCGCGGCGATCGGGCCGTTCCAGTCGACATCGATCGAACCCGTCGAACCGATGACCGTCAACGCGAGCTGCAGGCGCCCGTGCGCATCGAAGACGGGCACGCACATTCCGCTGACGCCCGGGCTCGGCCGGTCGATGCTGCGTTCGATGCCGCGCGCGCGGATCGCGTCGAGTTCGACGTGTTGCGCAGCGGCATCCGGCACGACCGGCTCGCGTTCGGCGCCCGCCAGCGTACCGCCCGCACCGGCCTGGCTGGCCGCCATCGCGTTGATGTGCGCGGCGTCGCCGAACGCGCGGAACACCCGGCCGGTCGCCGTGGTGTCGAGCGACATCACCGAACCGACGTGCAGGTTCATGTGCAGCGGATAGCCGCCGTGCTCGATGCGCACGATCGTCGGGCCGAGCACGCCCGGCACCGACAGCGCGACGCTCAGGCCGACCGTTTCCGCGAGCCGCGCCGCATGCGGCAGCGTCGCGCGGTAGGCCGGCTGGCGCTCGATCGACATCAGCCCGAGCCGCAGCGACAGCGGGCCGGGCTCGTAGTTGCCGGTGATCGCATCGCGCTTCACCAGCGCGAGCCGCGTCAGGCTCACGAGATAGGTGTGCGCCTGCGCGGTGGAGAGCTCGGCCGCCGCGGCCAGTTCCGACAGCCCGAGCGGCTTGCGCCGGCGCGCGAACGCGTCGAGCAGCCGGCCGCCGACCTCGACGCTCTGGATGCCGCGCTGCGCCTTGGGCTGCGCGTCGTCCGCGCTGACTTCGTGGTTCTGCACGCGATGATTCTTCCGTTGACGAAACCCCGCATGGTATCCGACGCCGTTTTCAGCGCCAGCCCGCAGGTTTACCCGTATTAGACAATAGCAAGCGCGTTTGCCATTGACAAATATTCAACGCAAGCCGATGATCCGCTCATTCCCCTCAACACATGGCTCGCAGCCACGGAACGCACAATGGCCAAAGCATTCGCCTCCCAAGCCGATCTGGAAGAGAAGAAAGTCACCTGGACGAAGCTGTCCGAGAACGCGTACGCGTACACCGCCGAAGGCGACCCGAACTCGGGCGTGATCATCGGCGACGACAGCGTGCTGATCGTCGACACGACCGCGACGCCCGCAATGGCGCAGGACCTGATCGCGAAGATCCGCAGCGTGACCGACAAGCCGATCAAGCACGTGGTGCTGTCGCACTACCACGCGGTGCGCGTGCTCGGCGCGTCCGCGTACTTCGACGAAGGCGCGCAGCACGTGATCGCGAGCCGCGGCACGTACGAGATGATCGTGGAGCGCGGCGAGGCGGACATGAAGTCGGAGATCGAGCGCTTCCCGCGCCTGTTCGCCGGCGTCGAGACGGTGCCGGGGCTGACCTGGCCGACGCTCGTGTTCGAGCGCGAGATCACGCTGTTCCTCGGCAAGCTCGAAGTGAAGATCATGCACGTCGGCTCGGGCCACACGAAGGGCGACACGATCGTGTGGCTGCCGTCGCAGAAGGTGCTGTTCTCGGGCGACCTCGTCGAATACGACGCGGCCTGCTATTGCGGCGACGCGCAGCTCGAACAGTGGCCGGCCACGCTCGAGGCGCTGCGCGCGCTGGGCGCCGAGAAGCTCGTGCCCGGCCGCGGCCCCGCGCTGCTGAATCCGGTCGAAGTGAACAAGGGCCTCGACTACACGAAGGATTTCGTCACCACGCTGCTCGCGCAGGGCCGCAAGGCCGTCGAGCGCAATCTCGACCTGAAGGCGGCGATGGCGCTCACGCGCGAGGCGATGGACCCGAAGTTCGGCCACGTGTTCATCTACGAGCACTGTTTGCCGTTCGACGTGTCGCGCGCGTTCGACGAAGCGAGCGGCATCGCGCATCCGCGCATCTGGACCGCACAGCGCGACAAGGACATGTGGGCCGCGCTGCAGGAGTGAATCGCACGCGGCGGGGCGGCATTCGCACGATCGCTTCGCCGTTTCACTGAGGGTTGCGGCATTCGCGGCGGTATCGTGCCGCGGCGCCGGCAGCCGTATCCGGTCTCACAAGAAAGCAGGGCGCATGCACGCCCTCGGAGACTGCCGCGCGCTCGATATCGCGCGGCCCGTTTGGAGAGAGACATGCCCCAATCGCTTCCCGCCGAAGCGACGCTCGCGCACGCGAGCGCTTCGGCGCCGACTTCCGTATCCGAATCCGCCATCAGCGACGCGCTGCTGTTCCGCAAGATCGCGTGGCGGATCGTCCCGTTCCTGTTCCTCTGCTACGTCGTGTCGTTTCTCGACCGCATCAACATCGGCTTCGCGCAGTTGCAGATGAAGCACGATCTCGGCTTCAGCGATGCGATGTACGGCCTCGGCGCCGCGGTGTTCTACGTCGGCTACGTGTTTTGCGAAGTGCCGAGCAACATGCTGCTCGCGCGGTTCGGCGCACGCCGCACGTTCACGCGAATCATGCTGCTGTGGGGCCTCGCGTCGACCGGGATGATGTTCGTGTCGCAGCCGTCGCATTTCTACGTGCTGCGCTTCCTGCTCGGCGTGTTCGAGGCCGGCTTCTTCCCCGGCATCGTGCTGTACCTGACCTACTGGTTCCCCGCGAACCGGCGTGCGGCGGCGATCTCCGTGTTCTTCGCGGGCGTCGCGGTGGCCGGCGTGCTCGGCGGGCTGCTGTCCGGCTGGATCATGCGCGACATGAGCGGCGTGCTCGGCCTGCACGGCTGGCAGTGGATGTTCGCGATCGAAGGCGCGCCGGCGATCCTGCTCGCGTTCGCCGCGTTCACGTTGCTGGTCGACCGGCCGCAGGACGCGACCTGGCTCACGGCCGACGAAAAGGCGCGCGTCGCCGCGCTGTGCGCCGAAGGCCGCGCACACGGCGGCGCGCACGACGGGCGCAGCGTGCTGGCCGCGCTCGCGAACCCGCGCGTGTACCTGTTCGCGTTCATCTATTTCTCGCTGACCTGTGCGTCGCTGACGCTCAACTTCTGGATGCCGCTGATGATCCGCGACTTCGGCGTGACCGACGTCGTGGCCGTGAGTCTCTACACGGTCGTGCCGAATGCGGTGGGCGCGGTGGGGCTGGTGCTGATCGCGCGCCGCTCGGACCGCACCGGCGAGCGGCGCAAGCACTTCGCATGCTGCACGATCGGCGGCGGCCTCGCGCTTGCGGCGCTGACGCTGCACCTGCACAGCTTCGCGGCGATGCTCGCGTGCCTGTCGGTCGCGGCGACGCTGGTCTTTGCCGCGCTGCCGATCTTCTGGGCCGTGCCGACCCGCTACCTGTCCGGCAATGCGGCCGCGGCCGGGATCGCGCTGATCAGCAGCATCGGGATCACGAGCGGCATCGTCAGCCCGTGGGTGATCGGGATGATCCGCACGCGCACGGGCAGCATGGATCTCGCCGTGTACCTGCTCGCCGCGCTGCTGGTCGCGAGCGGCGTGGCGCTGATGGTGGGCGTGAAGGGAGAATCCGTGCGGCGCGGCTGAACGTCGGCTTTGGCCGGTCGCCGTCGGTGGGCGGCGGCGACTGGCGTCGCGGTTCCCGCCCGGCCCGTATTCGCATCCATCGAGGAGACGATCGATGTCCATCCCCTTGCAAGCGGACGCCGCGCACGCGGCTGAGTCCGGTTCCGCCGCGCCCGGCAACGACGCGCTGTACCGCCGCATCGGCATCCGGATCGTGCCGTTCCTGTTCGTCTGTTACATCGTGTCGATTCTCGATCGCAGCAACATCGGCTTCGCGCAGTTGCAGATGCGGCAGGATCTCGGCCTGACCGATGCGATGTACAGCCTCGGCGCGGTACTGTTCTTTGTCGGCTACGTGCTGTTCGAGGTGCCGAGCAACGCGCTGCTGCGCCGCTTCGGCGCAAGACGCACGTTCGCGCGGATCATGGTCCTGTGGGGTGCGGTGTCGGTCGCGATGATCACCGTCGACAGCGCGAAGCAGTTCTACGTGCTGCGGTTCCTGCTCGGGCTGTTCGAAGCCGGTTTCTTCCCCGGGGTGGTGTTCTATCTGACGTACTGGTATCCGGCGCGCCGGCGCGCGTCGGTGCTGTCGATCTTCTATGCGGGCGTCGCGGTGGCCGGCATGATCGGCGGGCTGCTGTCGGGCTGGCTGATGCGCGCGATGTCTGGCGTGCTCGGGCTGCACGGCTGGCAATGGATGTTCGCGATCGAGGGCGCGCCCGCGATCCTGCTCGGCGCGATCGCATGGTTCTGGCTGTGCGACCGCCCCGAACACGCGCGCTGGCTGTCCGACGACGACCGGCAACGGCTCGCGGCCGACCTGGCCGCCGATCGTGCCGGTGCGCCCGCGCACGCGGCTGCTTCGCTGCGGCGGGTATTGGCCGAGCCGCGTACCTACCTGTTCGCGTTCATCTATTTCTCGCTGACGACCGCGTTGCTGATGCTGCTGTTCTGGATGCCGCTGATGATTCGCGAATTCGGCATTCACGACGTCGTGCACGTCAGCCTGCTGTCGATCGTGCCGAACGCGATAGGCGCGGCAGGCCTGATCGCGATCGCGCGGCGCTCGGACCGCAAGCGCGAACGCCGCCGGCATTTCGCCGCGTGCGCGTTCGGCGGCGCGGTGGCGCTCGCGTTGCTGACGCTGCACCTGCCGAGCATCGTCGCGATGATCGCGTTGCTGTCGATCGCGGCGATGCTGATCTTCGCCGCGCATCCGGTGTTCTGGGCCGTGCCGTCCGCGTATTTCGCGGGGGCCGGCGCAGCGGGCGGGATCGCGCTGATCAGCAGCATCGGCGTATCGAGCGGGATGATCACGCCGTGGATCGTCGGCGTGATCCGCACGCGCACCGGCAGCATGGATGCGGCGATGCTGATGATCGCCGGATTGCTGGCCGCGTGCGCGGTCGCGATGCTGCTTGGCGTGCGCGCCACGCCGCGCGGCGCAGGCCCGGCCGACACCTAGCGAGCCGCAGTGTAGCGCGGGGCCGGCGTATCGGCCGACAAATGCGGCGCCATCGTGCGGCGCGCGGCCTCGTACGCGTCCCATTCGTCACCCGCATGCAGCGAAGGGATCGTCACGAGCTCGCCGCGATCGAATCCGACCAGCGCCGCATCGACCATGTCCGGCGCCGTCATCACGATTTCCTTCGGCAGGTGCTCCAGCGGCAGGCCGCCCGTCTGCCAGAAATCGGTGGCCGTCGCGCCGGGCAGCACGGCCTGCACCTGCACGCCCTTGTCGGCGAGCTCGTGATGCAGCGACTGGCTGAACGCGAGCACGAACGCCTTGCTGCCGCCGTACACGCCGTTCAGCGTTTCCGGCGAGATCGCGACGATCGACGAAATGTTGATCACCGCGCCGCGGCCGCGCGCGACGAAGCCGGGCACGGCCGCATAGGTCAGCCGCGTGAGCGCGGTCACGTTCAGGTCGATCATCCGCGTCATCGCGTCGACGTCGCTGTCGAGCAGCGGCGCATGCGTGCCGATGCCCGCGTTGTTCACGAGCAGCGTGATGCTCGCGTCCTGTTTCAGCTTCGCTTCGACGGCGGCGAGCGCCGCGCGGTCGTTGAGGTCCGCGTCGACGATCTCGACGCTGCGCTGCGTGTCGTTCGTGATGCGCTCGGCGAGGGCGCTCAGCCGGTCGCGGTTGCGCGCGACCAGGATCAGGTCGTAGCCGCGGCGCGCGAGGCGGTCCGCGTAGACGGCGCCGATGCCCGACGACGCGCCGGTAATGACAGCGGTACCGCGATGTGCTTGCGTCATGATGTACTCCGTTTTGATGAGAATGGCCGGATGGCGTGAACGCATTCTGGCCTCGAAGCGCGGCGACACAAATGACGTAGATGGGTATGATTTCGGACATCGGGGCCAATCGGCACGAAACCGGAGAACGCGGATGCACCGAATCGGCTTTCTGATCAGCGACGGCTTTCAGATCATGGCGCTCGCCGCGCAGTCGGTGTTCGAGTACGCGAACATGGGGATGGACGCGCCGTTCTACGCGATGGACAGCTATTCGGTCGACGGCGGCGACGTGCGCTCGTCGCTCGGGCTGCCGGTCGCCACGCGCGCGCTGCGCGGGCGGCTCGGCGTCGACACGTGGATCGTCGCGGGCGTCAACGATCCGCTCGCCTCGCCGGCGCCGGCCGGCGTCGTTGCCTACCTGCGCCGCGCGAACGGGCAGGCGCGGCGGATCGCCGGCATCTGCACGGGCGCGTTCGTGCTGGCCGAGGCCGGGCTGCTCGCGCAGCGCCGCGCGACCACGCACTGGGCGTTCGGCCGCGACATGCAGCGGCACTACCCGGAGATTCGCGTCGAGGACGACCGGATCTTCATCGTCGACGGCCCGATCTGGACGTCGGCCGGGATGACGGCCGGCCTCGATCTCGCGCTCGCGATGGTGGAAAAGGACCTCGGCGCCGACGCCGCGCGCTCGGTCGCGCACAAGCTGGTGATGCATCAGCGCCGGGCCGGCGGCCAGTCGCAGCATTCGGAAATGCTCGAGCTGGCGCCGAAATCCGACCGGATCCAGAACGCGCTCAACTACGCGCGGCAGAATCTCGGCCGCGCACTGACCGTCGAGGAGCTGGCCGAGGCCGTGCACCTGAGCCCGCGCCAGTTCAGCCGCGTGTTCACGCTCGAAACCGGGCAGTCGCCGGCGAAGGCAATCGAGCGGCTGCGGCTCGAATCGGCGCGGCTGATGATCGAACAGAGCCGCCATCCGCTGGACGTGATCGCGAAGGAGAACGGTTTTCGCGACCGCCGGCACATGCGCGACGCGTTCGTGCGCGGGTTCGGCGTGCCGCCGCAGGCGCTGCGGCGCGATGCGCGGGCGGGCGAGCGGGAAGCGGGCTGACGGGCGCAGCCGTACGCCGCCAGCACCGGTCGGGAAAATCGCGCAGAATCCCGTCGACATGTTTCGCGAGGAGACACGATGCACGCCGAGCCGTTCGACATTGCGATACCCGATCAAGCACTTGACGACCTGCGTCGACGTCTGCACGACACCCGCCCGCCGAACCTGGCGCCTGCCGAGCCGTGGCAGCAGGGTGTAGACGGCGCGTGGCTGCATGAGCTGGCCGCGTACTGGGCCGACGGCTTCGATTGGCGCGCGGCGGAACGCGCGCTGAATCGGCTGCCGCAGTTCGTCGCGGACGTCGGCGGCCGGCGCGTGCACTTCGTGCATCGGCGCGGCACAGGCCCGAAACCCTATCCGCTCGTCGTCACGCACGGCTGGCCCGGTTCCGTATTCGAATTCCATGCGTTGATCGATCGCCTGTGCGATCCGGCCGCGTTCGGCGGCGATCCGGACGACGCATTCGACATCGTCGCGCCGTCGCTACCAGGCTTCCTGTTTTCTCCGGCGCCTGCGGTGCCCGGTACATCGGCGCTCCAGGTCGCCGACTGCTGGGCGGAATTGATGGCCGGCCTCGGCTACCGACGCTTCGGCGCGCAGGGCGGCGACCTGGGCGCGGGCGTGTCGGTCGCGCTCGGCGCGCGGCACGAGGGCGTGGTCGACGGCATCCATCTGAACTATCTGCCCGGCAGCTACGAACCGCCGATCGACGCGGCGCGGCCGCTGACCGACGACGAACAGGCGTTCCTGAAGCAGCGCGGCGACTGGGCGGCGCTGGAAGGCGGGTACGCGCACGTCCACATGACGAAGCCGCGGACGCTGGCCGTCGCGCTCAACGATTCGCCGCTCGGGCTGGCCGCGTGGATCGCCGAGAAATTCCGTGCGTGGAGCGATTGCGACGGCGACGTCGCGCGGCGGTTTTCGTACGACACGCTGTTGACCGGCATCTCGCTCTACTGGTTCACCGGCTGCATTGGCTCGTCGATGCAGATGTATTGGGAGAACCGGCTGCAGCCGATGCGGTTTACCCCCGGGCAACGCCTGGCGGTGCCCGTCGGTTTCGCGCGCTTCCCGAGGGAAATCAGCCGCCCGCCGCGCAGTTGGCTCGAACGCGTATTCGACGTGGTGCAGTGGACCGACATGCCGAGCGGCGGCCATTTCGCGGCGATGGAGGAGCCGGATTTGCTGGCCGACGATATTCGGCGGTTTTTCAGGCGTTTTCGATAACGAGCGGGGCGGTCGGCGACGCGTGCGAAGTACGCCGGTGGCCATCCTGGCAACCGGGTGCGGCCGCATCGCGCGGATCGCGCCGACGCCTATCTCGAGTCTTACCGCGTAACGAACGCCGTGGCCGCATCCGGCGCCGTACGCGCATGCTTGCGCTGGCGCAGCAGCGCGACGCGGCAGTTCTCGCGCGCCGTTTCGCGGCCGTCGTCGTCGAGCAGCACGAGGTCGCCGCGCATCACGTTCAGCGTGATCACATCCTCGCCCGGCGCGCCGAGCGTTTCCGGCGTATGTACCGAGCCGGCCGGTTCGAGCACCGTCGAACCGGCGTGCGCGACCCAGTCGTATTCGCGGTAGCGCCACGCACCCTGCAGCGTATGGACGAATACCTCGCCGTCGTGCCGATGGCGCGGAAGCGTGCCGCCGGCCGGCATCTTCAGCAGCGCGGTGAGCGTGTCCTCGGCCGCATTGATGTGCAGGTACTTGATCGCGAGCCCCGGCAGGTCGGCGCTCATCGGCAGCCACGGCAGCGCGTCGCCGGGCAGGCACGAGATCGGCGGCAGGTCGGTGGAGAGCGGGGCGGACGGCTGCGTCATGGCGGAAGGCGGGGTGGAAACGGGAAGCCCGCATTATCGCAGAGGCGGATCGCGCGGCCGAACGGGGGACACGACCGCGTGCCGAAAACGGGGGCGACAGCCGGCTCCTTGCACGATGAAATATACAGTCAAACTGTACAGTTTGACTGTCGATGTGTTATCTTGAATTGATGAACTCGCCATCGTCTCCCCCCGACACTCTCCCCCTGGCCGGTCTCGCCGGCGACCTCCGCATCTCGGTCGGCAAGCTGATGCGGCGGATGCGGGAGCAGACCCATCCGAACGACCTCACGTCGTCGCAGAAATCGGTATTGCTGCGGCTCGATCGCGACGGCCCGGCGACCGTATCGGCGCTTGCACGCGCCGAAAGCGTGCGCCCGCAGTCGATGCGCGTGACGGTCGCGACGCTGGAGGCGCTCGGCGCGGTCGCCGGCGCGCCCGATCCGACCGACGGCCGGCAGACGCTGATCGCGCTCACGCCCGGTTTCCGCAAGGTGCTGCAAGCGAACCGCGCGGCCAAGGACGACTGGCTGTTCCGCGCGCTGCACGCGCAACTGTCGGCGGCGGAACAGGCCGAGCTCGCGGCGGCCGTGAAGCTGCTGCAGCGGCTCGCCGAATTCCAGGACCCGGCGCGTTCGTAAACCGTATCGACCCGCTCGCTGAAAGGATGGCTCGCCCATGAACTTCCTGCATCTCGTGTCGTACTTCTTCGGCGGCGCGTTTCTCGCGAATGCCGCGCCGCATCTCGTCAGCGGGCTGCGCGGCGAGCCGTTCCAGACACCGTTCGCACATCCGCCCGGGCGCGGACTGTCGTCGTCGACCGTGAACGTGGTGTGGGGCGTCGTGAACCTCGTCATTGCTTATGCGCTCGTGCGCCGGGCCGGCGATTTCGACCTGAAGATCACGGCCGACGCGGCGGCGTTCGGCCTCGGCATCCTCGTGCTGGGGCTGTTCCTTGCGCGCCATTTCGGCGAACTGCACGGCGGCAACGCGTCCGACCGGGAGCGGCGATGAGCGTGCCGGCCGCGGGCGTGTTCCGCTCGCTTCGCAGCTTCAACTATCGCGTGTGGGCGATCGGCTCGCTGGTGTCGAACATCGGCACGTGGATCCAGCGCACCGCGCAGGACTGGCTCGTCCTCACGCAGCTCACGCATCACGACGCATCGGCGGTCGGCACGGTGATGGCGCTGCAGTTCGGCCCGCAACTGCTGCTGTTGCCGTGGACCGGCTACGCGGCCGACCGCTTCGACCAGCGCAAGCTGCTGATGGCGACGCAGGCGCTGATGGGCGCGCTGGCGCTCGTGCTCGGCGTGCTGACGGTCACCGGCGCCGTGCGGCTCGAGCACGTTTACGTGTTCGCGTTCCTGTTCGGCTGCGCGTCGGCGTTCGACGCGCCGGTGCGGCAGACCTTCGTTGCGGAACTGGTCGGCGACCGCGAACTCGCGAACGCGGTCGCGCTCAATTCGACGTCGTTCAACGCCGCGCGGATGGTCGGCCCTGCGGCGGCCGGCTTCCTGATCGCATCGGTCGGCACCGGCTGGGCGTTTCTCGCGAACGGGCTCAGCTTCTTTGCGGTGCTGGCGTCGCTGTCGCGGCTTCGGGAAGACGAATTGCGCGCGAACGTGCGGGCAGGCCGCTCGCGCGGCAGCCTGCTCGACGGGTTCCGCTACGTATGGCATCGCCCGGACCTGACGGCGATCCTCGTGATGCTGTTCCTGATCGGCACGTTCGGGCTCAATTTCCCGCTGTTCATTTCGACGATGGCCGCCAGCGTGTTTCACGTCGATGCGCGCGGGTTCGGCTTCCTGTCGTCGATGATGGCGGTCGGCACGATCTCGGGCGCGCTGCTCGCCGCGCGCCGCGAGCAGCCGCGGTTTCGTCATCTGTGGATCGGCGCGGCGCTGTTCGGGCTCGGCTGCACGTTCGCCGCGCTGGCGCCCGGCTACTGGTCGTTCGCGGCCGCACTGGTGCTGACCGGCATCGCCGCGATCACCTTCATGAATTCCACGAACAGCCTGATGCAGCTCTCCACCGAGCCGGCGATGCGCGGCCGCGTGATGGCGCTGCGCCTCGCGGTCGCATTGGGCGGCACGCCGATCGGCGCGCCGGTGGCCGGCTGGGTCGCGAACCATCTCGGCCCGCGTTGGGCGCTCGGCCTCGGTGCGGCGTCGGGCTTTGCCGCGGCGCTCGTCGCGACCCATTTCGTCACGCGCGAGCGCGCGCAGCCGCGCGCGGCCGACGATGGGGCCTGAACGAAGCCGCCGCTACGCCGCCGGCAACACCGCCGCATGCGCGGCTTCGAGGCACGTCTGGAACAGCAGCGCCGCCCGCGACGGCTGCGGCGAGCGTCGCAGCAGGCTCACGAACCGGCACCGGTAATTGAACCGGTGCGGCGCGATCGGCTGCATCAGCCCCTTGTTGTCGAAACTTTCCGCGTAGTGATCGGGCAGGAAGCCCAGATAGCGGCCCGACAGGATCAGCGTTGCAATCGATTCCTGGTCCGACGCGGTCGCGCTGCGCGTGAGCTTCGCGCGATGGCTCAGCTCCATGTTCGGCGAATGGAAACCGAGCCCCGCGAACGCGTGGTGGCGGATCGTCGTCCACGTGAGCTTGCCGTGCGGCGCGTCGAACAGCGGATGCTGGCGGCCGCAGTACAGCAGCATCCGTTCGTCGAACAGCGCCGAATACACGAGGCTGCCGGAGTTGCGGTGCGCGGGAATGATCCCGACGTGGTAGCTGCCGTCGATCACCCCGCGTTCGACCTCGTTGATCGACGCGACGTGCAGGTTCAGCGCGACGTCGGGCGCCTCGTCCGCGAACTGGCGGATCGCGTCGCCCAGGCGCGCATGCGGGTTGGTCGCCGTCTTGTCGAACACCGCGATGTGCAGTTCTCCGCCCATCTTGTCGTGAATCCCGTCGATTCTGCTGCGAAATGCCTCCATCGACGCGAGCAGCCGCAGCGTTTCCTCGTACACCGTCTGCCCCTCGGGCGTCAGCGTGAAGCCCGCGCGGCCGCGCCGGCACAGCACGAGGCCGAGCCGCGTTTCGAGATCCTTCACGTGCCGGCTGATCGTCGAGATGCCGATATTCAGTTCCAGTTCGGCCGCCGCCATCCCGCCGCACTGCACGACGCCCTTGAAGACCCGCAGCAGGCGGAGATCCATGTCGCTGAGCTGCCCGAGCAACGCGCGGCTCTTCGGTTTCTTTGCTTGCATAGTTGCGCAAGTGAACATTGATATTGCGATATTCAAAAGACTAATTGGCGTCCCGACAATGCGCAATATCAATACGAGAAGGAGGGGCGCGCCGCGCCGACCGACATGACCGACATCACCACCGCGCAGCACGACGAAACCAACCTCCGCACCGACGCCGCCTGGCTCGACGCGCACTGGATGCCGTTCACCGCCAACCGCCAGTTCAAGGCCGATCCACGCCTGATCGTATCGGGCAAGGGCGCGTATTACACCGATGGCGAAGGGCGCAAGATCTTCGACGGCCTGTCGGGCCTCTGGTGCACGGGCCTCGGTCACGGCCGCACGGAAATCGTCGAAGCGGTGAGCCGCCAGGTCGCGCAGCTCGACTACGCGCCGGCCTTCCAGTTCGGCCATCCGAAATCGTTCGAGCTCGCCAACAAGATCAAGGAGCTGACGCCGGCCGGCCTCGACTACGTGTTCTTCACGGGGTCGGGCTCGGAAGCGGCCGACACGTCGCTGAAGCTGGCCCGTGCGTACTGGCGCGCGAAGGGCAAGGGCACGAAGACGCGCCTGATCGGCCGCGAGAAGGGTTATCACGGCGTGAACTTCGGCGGTATCTCTGTCGGCGGGATCGGGCCGAACCGCAAGCTGTTCGGCCAGGGCCTCGACGCCGATTTCCTGCCGCATACGCAACTGGCCGAGAACAAGTTCTCGCGAGGGATGCCCGAACACGGCGCCGAGTTGGCCGACCGCCTGCTCGAGTTGATCGCGCTGCACGACGCGTCGAACATCGCGGCCGTGATCGTCGAACCGTTCTCCGGTTCGGCGGGCGTGGTCGTGCCGCCGAAGGGCTATCTGAAGCGCCTGCGCGACATCTGTACCGCGCACGACATCCTGCTGATCTTCGACGAGGTCATCACGGGCTTCGGCCGGGCAGGCGCGATGACGGGCGCCGATGCCTTCGGCGTGGTGCCGGACATCATGAACTTCGCGAAGCAGGTGACGAACGGCGTGCAGCCGCTCGGCGGCGTGATCGCGACGAAGGAAATCTACGACACGTTCATGGCCGCGGGCGGTCCCGAGTACATGCTCGAATTCCCGCACGGCTACACGTATTCGGCGCACCCGGTCGCGTGCGCGGCCGGCGTCGCGGCGCTCGACCTGCTGGTGAAGGAAGACGCGGTGGCCCGCGTGCGCGATCTCGCGCCGCATTTCGAGGCGGCCGTGCACGGGCTGAAGGGCCAGCGTCATATCACGGACATCCGCAACTACGGGCTGGCCGCCGGCCTGACGATCGCCGCGCTGCCCGGCGAACCGGCACGGCGCCCGTACGAGATCGCGATGCGCTGCTGGGCGAAGGGCTTCTACGTGCGCTACGGCGGCGACACGATCCAGCTCGCGCCGCCGTTCATCGCCGAGAAGCGCGAGATCGACAATCTCGTGAACGCGCTGTCCGACGCGCTGAACGAAGTGGATTGAGCCCGCGCTCGCTTCCGGCCATAACCGAATTCAAGCAAGAGTCAGACACATGAAACACGACAGCAATGTGACCTCCACCGTCGGCCACCTGATCGACGGCAAGCGCGTCGACGGCGGCAGCCGGGTCCAGCCGGTGTTCGACCCGGCCACCGGCGAATCGCACAAGAGCGTCGCGCTCGCCGACAAGCTGACCGTCGAAGCCGCGATCGGGTCCGCGCAGGCCGCGTTCCCGGCATGGCGCAACACGCCGCCGCTGAAGCGCGCCCGCGTGATGAGCCGCTTCAAGACGCTGCTCGAGGAGCACGCGGAAGAGCTGTGCGCGCTGATCACGGCCGAGCACGGCAAGGTGCTCGCCGACGCGATGGGCGAACTGCAGCGCGGGATCGAGAACGTCGAATACGCGTCCTATGTGCCCGAACTGCTGAAGGGCGAGCACAGCAAGAACGTCGGCCCCGCGATCGATTCGTGGAGCGAGTTCCAGGCGCTCGGCGTGGCCGCCGGTATCACGCCGTTCAACTTCCCGGTGATGGTGCCGCTGTGGATGTGGCCGATGGCCGTCGCGTGCGGCAACACGTTCGTGCTGAAGCCGTCCGAGCGTACGCCGTCGTCGACGCTGCGCATGGCCGAGCTCGCACTCGAAGCCGGCCTGCCGCCGGGCGTGCTGAACGTCGTGAATGGCGACAAGGAAGCGGTCGAGACGATCCTGACCGATCCGCGCGTGAAGGCCGTGAGCTTCGTCGGCTCGACGCCGATCGCCGAAACCATCTACTCGACCGGCTGCGCGCACGGCAAGCGCGTGCAGGCGCTCGGCGGCGCGAAGAACTTCGCGGTCGTGATGCCGGATGCCGATATCCCCAACGCGGTGAACGCGCTGATGGGCGCCGCGTACGGCTCGTGCGGCGAGCGCTGCATGGCGATTCCGCTCGTCGTCGCGATCGGCGACGAAACGGGCAACCAGGTCGTCGCGGGGCTGAAGGCCGAGATCGAGAAGATGAAGGTCGGCCCGGGCAACGGCGCGGGCGTCGACATGGGCCCGCTCGTCACGCAGCAGCATTTCGAGAAGGTGACGGGTTTCGTCGAAGCGGGCGTGGCAGCGGGCGCGACGCTCGTCGTCGACGGCCGCGGCGTGAAGGTCGACGGCCACGACGGCGGCTACTACCTCGGCCCGTGCCTGTTCGACAACGTGAAACCCGGCATGCCGATCTATCAGCACGAGATCTTCGGGCCGGTGCTCGGCGTGATCCGCGTGAAGTCGCTCGACGACGCGATGGCGCTGATCGACGCGCACGAATATGGCAACGGCACGTGCCTGTTCACGCGCGACGGCGAGGCCGCGCGCTACTTCAGCGACAACATCCAGATCGGCATGGTCGGCATCAACGTGCCGCTGCCGGTGCCGGTCGCGTATCACTCGTTCGGCGGCTGGAAGCGTTCGCTGTTCGGCGATCTGCACGCGTACGGTCCGGATGCGGTGCGGTTCTACACGAAGCGCAAGACGATCACGCAGCGCTGGCCGTCGGCCGGCGTGCGCGAAGGGACCGTGTTCAGCTTCCCGTCGAACCGCTGAGTTGACGCGCGCGCCGGCCGCATGCAGCCGGCGCGACGTGCAAAGCCGCAAAAGCCCGCCCCGATCGACGATCGGCGGCGGGCTTTTTCACGTCCCGGCGAAACGCGCGGAACGCGGCGCAAGCCGGCTCAAGGCGCGACCACGTGCCACACGTTCTTGAAGTTGTCGCCGTTGCGTTCGCCCTGTTTCATGTCCTTCGAGTAGAAGTACAGCGGCTTGCCCTTGTATGCCCATTGCGGGCTGCCGTCGTCGCGCTTGACGATCGTGTAGGGGCCGACCGGTACGTCGGTCGCGCTGGCCTTGTACGGCGGCCAGAGGGTTTCGCATGGGCCCGAACAGGCGCTGGTGCCGGCGTTGGGCTTGTCCTTGTCGAACGAGTAGACGGTCATCCCGTTCGCGGCGACGAGTGCGCCGTTTTCTTCCTTCGTGATGGAACCCTGGGCCGTGGCCGAAGCTGACGCAATGGCGAGCAGGGCGGAGCTGACGAGCAGCGCGGCTTTCATGAGTGCCTCCTGATAATCCGGTGGGCGGCCGCGATTGCGTGCACGGGCGAGCGTGCGCCGGAATCGCGATGAATGGTGCCGGAGCACGGCGCCGTCGCTGCCGGCCCGCGCGAGCCGCGGCGGGGCGAATGGCGGCGAACGGAGCGCCTTATTCACGATAGGCGGTTTTTGGCGGTGCTGCGAGAAGATGGGGGGCATATCGGCGGCACGCACGCGGCGCGCAACGGCGCGACGATCGTCGTCGTGCCCGGGTATTCGGCATCCGTCCCCGCGCCCGCGCCGGGCGTGAGTTGCGGCGGCAACGACCCCGATACGGGTTTGCGTGGATGACATCGCGCGCATTCCGCCGGAATATCTTCGTCAGCGCGAGCCGGGCTCGCGCCGATCCTTCCGGGAGGGACGACGATGCTTCAGGATCCAGGCGATGTTGCGCGCGCCAGCTATCGCGCGTATGTCGACAAGGACCGCGACGCGATCGAAGCGCTGATCGCGCCGGATTTCCATTTCACGAGCCCGCTCGACAACCGACTCGATCGCGATGCGTATCTCGCACGTTGCTGGCCGAACAGCGCGATACTCGCCGCTTTCGAGTTCGTCGACGTCGCTGTGCACGGCGAATACGTGTACGTCGTGTACGAAGCCGTGACGACCGCCGACAGGCGGTTCCGCAATGCCGAACGATTGCGCGTGCGCGATGGCCGGCTTGTCGAGGCCGAGGTGTATTTCGGCTGGTATGTGCCGCACCCGGCGCCCGATGGCGGGTTCGTCGAGTCGGGCAGGTGAATGCAATCGCGCGGCGCGAAGCTGACGTTTCGCCGTCGCGAGGCGCCCGCGCAGGGCGGCCCGCCGGGGCGTCGCCGGTTGACGGCGTGCGCGCCGCTCAACCGGCTGCATCGTCTTCCCCCAGCGCCCGAATGAACCGCGAAAACAGCTCAGGCTGCGACGAGATTCCAAGCTTCGCGTAAAGGTGCCGCCGATGCACCTTCACCGTCTCCGGTGAAATCGCGAGCCGCTCCGCGATCGCCTTCGACGAATTGCCGCGCAGCACCATTCTTGCGATCGCCATCTCGCGATCGGTCAGCACGCCCGCGCCGAAGCGCGCGAGCGCCTGCTCGACGCGCGCACCGAGGTCCGCGTCGGGCGTGGCGCGCGCGGCATCGCCCACCAGCCGCCAATGCTGCCGGATGACCGCGAGCACCCACGGCATCGCGGCCGTCAGCTTGCCGAGCGGCTCGACGTCGAAGCGCGTCGACGCACCGAGCGACAGCGACAGCAGCGTGTCGGCGTTCGGTCGCACGAGAATCTGGATCTCGTCGTCGCCGACCGCGTCGCGGAAATAGCTCAGGAAATATTCGCTCTGCCGGAACAGGTCGGGTGCGACTTCCTCGAGCCGGTAGCAGCCGTCGGCGAGCCCGTCGTGCGCGGCCTGCAGGAACGGATCGAGCAGATATAACCCGTTCAGGTAAAGCGGCACCGGCGACGCGGTGTCGGCGCCGCCCGTGTCGTATTCGTCGAGCACGAGCGGCACGCCGTCGCGGCCGATCGCGGTCGCGAGCGCGTTGTCGAACGGCGCCATTTCGTTGAGCAGCAGCACGAGGAACCGCCAGAAGCGCGGCTGGCCGAGATGATCGATCGCGCGGCCGAGCGCCTGGTGCATCGCGATTTCGGAAAAGAGACGATCCATACCACCACCGGAAGGGCGTAACACGAAGGGGGAATAGCGGTCCTGAAATTGGCTTCCTAGACTGCCACGCAATCAATCGGGCCCGAGTATGGGTGTTCAAAAAAAGGCGGCAAAGGAACAAAGGAGCACGAAATGGCGATGATGTCGGAATCGACGGGCACGCTGCAAGCGGCCTCTGCAACGGAAGACGCGCCGCGCGCGCTGTCGCAGACGCTCAGCGTGCGCGACGCTGTGATGATCACCGTATCGGGCGTGACCCCGGCCAGCTCGATCTTCGTGATCGCGCCGTTCGCGATCCAGCAGGCCGGCAGCGGCGCGGTGCTGTCGTTCGTGCTCGGCGGCGTGCTCGCGCTGGCATTCGCGCTCTGCTATGCGGAACTCAGCGCCGCACACCGCAGCGCGGGCGGCGAATACGTGATGGCCAAGCGCGTGTTCGGCACGCTGCCCGGCTACCTGACCTTCATCACGGTGCTGTCCGTCAGCGTGTTCATCCCGGCCGTGCTCGCGAGCGGCGCTGCGCCGTACCTGAACAGCGCGCTCGGCACGCACTTCGGCAATCAGTCGGTCGCGCTGACGATCGTGCTGCTCAGCTATCTGCTCGGCATGCTGAACATCAAGACGAATGCGTGGATCACCGGCGCGTTCCTGGTCGTCGAAATCGGCGTGCTGATGCTGATCGCCGGGCTCGGTTTCGGGTCGCCGCATCGCGGCGCCGACGTCCTGATCGCACCGGTCGTCGCGAGCGGCAATGCGCTCGTGCCGGCCACGCTCGCGGCCATCGTGCCCGCGATCGGCACCGCGATCTTCTGCTACAACGGTTTCGGCTCGGCCGCCTATCTCGCGGAGGACTTGCGCGGCGGCAACCGCAACGTCGCGAAGGCGGTGATCTATTCGCTGCTCGTGATCCTCGCCGTCGAACTGGTGCCGCTCACCGCGATCGTGCTCGGCGCGCCTTCGCTGACGGAACTGACGAAGAGCGCCGATCCGATCGGCTATGTCGTGCGCTCGCTGAGCAATCCGGCCGTGTCGCGCGTGGTCAGCGGCGGGATCTTCCTGTCGGTGTTCAACGCGATCATCGCGATCGTGATCGCGATGGGCCGCCTGCTGTACAGCAGCGGCCGGCATGCGCTGTGGTCGCGCACCTGCAACCGCGCGTTCTCGACGATCCATCCGCGCCTCGAATCGCCGTGGCTCGCGACGATCGCGCTCGCGATACCGTCGGCCGGGCTCGAGTTCGTGTCGAGCCTCGATGAACTGACCGCATTCACGGTCGACCTGTTGCTGCTGATCTACCTCGTCGTGGGGCTGGCCGCGCTCGCGAGCCGGTTCGTGCGCCGCGACGTCGAGCATCATTACCGGATGCCGCTGTGGCCCGTGACGCCGCTCGTCGCGGTGGCGGGCGCCGCGTATACGCTTTACACGACGCTGGCGACGGCGACGAAGCCGACCGACCTGATCATCATCGCGGGGCTGCTGGTCGCGGCGCTCGTGATGTACGTCGTATGGGCGCGCCACAGCGCGGCATTCCGCGCGCTCTGAGCATCGGCTCGACTCCGTGCATCACCGATACACCGAATCATCGAAAGACAGGAGGAATCGCATCATGCGCACGAGGGATCTCGGCATCCGCATCGGACTCGGCACGCCGGGCCGCTTCAACGCGATCACGGACGTGCCGGGCGTGCGGGTCGGACATTGCACGCTGAACGTCGAGAACGGCGACGCATCGATCCGCACCGGCGTCACCGTCATCGAGCCGCGCGCGGGTGCCGCGCACGATTCGCCGTGCTTCGCGGGCGTGCACGTGCTGAACGGCAACGGCGACGCGACCGGGCTCGAATGGATTCGCGAAGCCGGCCTGCTGACCACGCCGATCGCCTATACGAACACGCACAGCGTCGGCGCGGTGCGCGACGCGCTGGTCGCGAACGAACGCGAAGCGGCGGCCGGCCGCGTGTACTGGTGCATGCCGGTCGTGATGGAGACCTACGACGGACTGCTGAACGACATCTGGGGGCAGCACGTGAACGCCGCGCACGTGCAGCGCGCGCTGGCAGCCGCGCAGTCGGGGCCGGTCGCCGAAGGCGGCGTGGGCGGCGGCACGGGCATGATCTGCCACGAGTTCAAGGGCGGCATCGGCACCGCGTCCCGCGTGCTGGCGAGCGATGCGGGCGGCTGGACCGTCGGCGCGCTCGTGCAGGCGAACTACGGCGTGCGCGAGATGCTGCGCGTGGCCGGCTACCCGGTCGGCGAAGTGCTGCGGCACGTGCATTCGCCGTTTCGCGAAGCCGAAGCGAAAGGCGAGGCCGGCATGGGTTCGATCGTCGTCACGATCGCGACCGACGCACCGTTGCTGCCGCATCAATGCACGCGTCTCGCGCAGCGCGCGAGTGTCGGGCTCGCCCGCGTCGGCGGCGGCACCGAGGATTCGAGCGGCGACATCTTCCTCGCGTTCGCGACCGGCAACGCCGGCTTGCCGGCGGTGAACTACGGCAGCAAGGGCACGCCGACCACCGACGTGCGGATGGTCAACAACGATCATATCTCCGCGCTGTTCGTCGCGGCGGCGGAAGCGGTGGAGGAAGCGATCGTGAATGCGCTGGTTGCGGGCGGCGACGTCGCGTCGCGCGGGGTGCGGGTCGAAGGGCTCGGGCCGGCGCGCTTGCTGGATGCGTTGCGCGAAGTAGGCTGGCGGCCGGGGCGCGGCGCCTGAAACGGCACGCGCCGCTTCAATCGAAGCGGCGTGGTGTAGGACGGCGATGCGGCGATCGGCCGGGCCGCGATCGGCCGGACCGCCGTCCGTCCGCGCACGTCATGCATGCGGTGCGGGCGATGCGGGCCTGGCCGTGACGACGCGGCGTCATGCTCAGCTGCCGAAGTAGATGTTGCAGAAGCTGACGGGGCCGACGCACGCGTTCGGGTCTTCCTGATTCGATTGCGCACGATCGACGCGGCCGGCGGCCTGGATCGCCTCGGCGCGGTTCGCCTGTTGCGGTGCGGCGTCTGCCGGCGCCGGCTGCGCGTGAGCGACGGCAGCGGTGAGCGACAGGGCAACGAGGGCGAGGTGCAGCGGCTTCATTTTGTTTCTCCTGGGTGAGTGCCAGTCTCGCTGGCAGTGAGGAAACTATAGGCTCGCACTGCTTAAAGATTAATCACCGCGCCTGTAGAGCTTATTTCCATCCGGAACAAGGATCCCGTTGCGCGCGCATCGATCTTCAATGGCGGTGCCGGTTGAACGGCGCGTCTTTGTCGAGCAGCGCGCTGCGCATGAAGTGCAGGCAGCCGACGATCCGCTGCATGTTGCGACGCGCGTCGGGCACCGCGTACCACGCCTGCAGCGCGTGCTGAGCCGCGCGGATCGCGAGATTCACGGATTTCAGCGTGCGCGCATGGCGGGCGGGCGTCGGATCGTCGAAGAAGCGCGGCAGTTCGAGCAGCACCGCCTCGATCGAACCGGTCCAGCGCAGCGTCTGCGGCGGTCTCGCCGCGCAGAACATGTGCAGCTCGTCGCGCAGGTCGATGACCGCGTGGCCGATCTCGAGCGTCGACAGCATCCAGCGCAGTGCATCGCGATGCTGCCGCGTGCGGCGCACCAGCAGCGTACGCAGTTGCGCCATCAGGTCGTGCGTGCTCGACTGGAAGCGTTGCGCGAGGCCGTCCGGCGCGCCTTCGCACGCAAGCGTCACCTGGCGGCGCAAGTCGTGCGCGATCCGGCCGGTGAGCCAGGGCATGTGCGTCGGGAACACGACGGCGAACACGAGCGAGCACGCCAGCATCGCGACGACGACCGCCAGCCCGTTGTTGATCAGCACTTCGGGCGTATACGCGATCGTGTTGTCGGGGCCCGCGAGCAGGCAGAAGAACACCGCGAAGCCGATCCCGTAGCCGGACAGGCCCGGCCGCATCGCGAGAAACGCGCCGAGGCCGAGCACCGGCGCGAGCGCCGCGCACAGCAGCGGAAAGCCGTCGATGTTCGGATAGACGTAGCACAGGAAGATGTAGCCGACGGCGGTCGCGAACGCCGCGCCGACGCCCATCTGCGCGACGAACTTCGGCGCGCGCGGCGACGTCGAGCTGAGCGCGCACGCAATCGCGGTGGCGATCACCGCGAGCGAGCCGCTCGGCCATTCGGACGCGATCCAGAACGCGCTCATCGCGCCGACGGCAACCACCGTGCGCAGGAACGCGAAACCGACGAAGAACGCATTGGTTTTCACCGCGTAATGCGTGACCGAGCGCTCGAACGCGTGATCGTCCTGGTCGAGCGACGCATAGGTGTCGACGTAGCCGAGATATTCGCCGATGAACCGGTACAGCAGTTCGATCGCGGTATCGAAGTCGAGCAGGCCGCCGGCCGCGTGCTCCTCGATGGCTCGCCGCGATGCGCGCGCGGCCTTCGGCAATGCACCGTGGAAGCGGCGCAGTTCGAGCAGCGCGCCGGTGGCCGGCGCGATGCCGCGCTGGCGTTCGTCGCGCAATGCGGCGAAGCGCAGTGCGAGCGCGTCGACGTGCGGCGCCAGCGCGTCGAGCACCGCGTCCGACTGATTCGCACGCAGCCGCTTGACGAGCTGGTGCAGCGCATGCAGCCGCGTGCATGCGTTCATGAACTCGCTGTTCAGCCGTGCGAGCCGGCGGCTGCGCGCGCGAATGTGCGGATCCTCGAACGACGCGAATGCACGGTTCGCTTCGAAGCCGACGATGTCGTCGACGAAATCGGCGAAGCGCCGCTCGAAATCGCCGCGCGCGACGTCGCCCGACAGCGCGCCGGCCGTGAACGCCGCAAACGTCGCGTGGCGCGCGCTCAACGAGCGCATCAGCGCCTTCGCGGAACTCAACGGCAGGATCAGCGCGCTGACCGCGCCGGAGCATGCGATGCCGAGCGCGACTTCCGCGGCGCGCGTGAGCGCGGACTGGAACAGCGTCTGCGGCGTCATCACGGCCGGCAGGCCGATCAGCGCGGCCGTGTAGCCGGCGAGCACGAAGCCGTACCAGCGGAAGTGGCGGTTGCGCACCGCGAGCGCAATGCAGCCGCCGATCCACAGCGTGATGCCGGCCATGTACAGCTCGGGCTGCTGCGCGAACAGCCCGCCGAGCGCGAGCGCGCCGACGAGGCCTGCCGCCGTGCCGAGCACGCGGTAGAAGCTTTTCGCGAACACCATCCCCGACAGCGGCTGCATCAGCACGAACACGGTGGTCATCGCGGTGCGCGGCTGCGACATCTCGAGACGCATCGCGATGCCCATCGCCAGCAGCGCCGCGAGCACGGTTTTCGCGAGGTGCAGCCAGATCAGCCCGTCGGTCACGACCCAGTCGCGCGCCGCATTGCCGAGCGGATCGAGCCATCGCCTCCATCGTGCCGGTTCGATGGAAGGTCGCGCGATCGCAGGTGGTGGCTTCATGAAAAGGGGCCCAAGGCCGCCCGCGCGAGGTGCCGCGGTGCGTCCGAACGGGTCCGTTCGACTGGTGAGGCGCCGATTGTAGGAGCGCGGCGCCCGCGCATTAACGCAGTTGCGGGGAAACGATAGTTGCAGCCCGAGTAACAATCTGTCGCATCCAGTGGAGGAAAATGGCGGCTCCGCTACAGGTCGCTCACAGGAATGGATACCCTACAAAACATGCGGGTGTTTACGCGCGTCGTCGAGACGGGCAGCTTCACCGCCGCCGCGCAATCGCTGAATTCGACGACGGGCGCGATGTCGCGTGCGGTGTCGGAGCTCGAGGCGCGTTTGCGCACCCGTCTGATGAATCGCTCGACGCGCCGTCTCGCGCTCACGTCGGCCGGCGAAAGCTATCTGCGGCGCTGCCGCCAGATCCTCGCCGACGTCGACCGCGCGGAAGAAGAGGCGAGCTGCGCGCACGAGCGCCCGGCCGGCGTGCTGCGCATGCACAGCTTCGCGAGCGTCGGTCATCACTATGTATTGCCCACGCTGACGCGCTATCACGCGCAATTCCCGGACGTGTCGATCGAACTGTCGCTGTCGCAGCGCATGCCCGACCTGTTCGACGGCACGAGCGACACGGCCGTCGTCACCGCGTCGTCGCTGCCCGATTCGGAACTCGTGTCGCACCTGCTCGGCTCGACGTTCAGCATTCTGTGCGCATCGCCCGACTACGTGAAACGGCACGGCGTGCCGGCCCGCCCGCAGGATCTCGCCGCGCATGCGTGCCTGACGCTGTGTACGCCGGCGTTTCCGACGCACGAATGGGTGCTCGAAGGACCCGAAGGCGTCGAGCAGATTCATGTCGCCGGGCCCGTGCAGACCAATACCGCCGAATCGCTCGCGCTTGCGATCCGCGACGGCATCGGGATCGGCATGCTGCCGCTGTATTCGGCGATCGACGCGCTGCGCGACGGCTCGCTCGTCCGCGTGCTGCCCGCGCATATCCTGCAGAAGATGAACGTGTATGCGCTGTACCCGTCACGCCGCTTCGTCGATGCGAAGGTGCGGACCTGGGTCGAGATGCTGCGTGCACAGGTGCCGACGATGATCGCGCGCGACGTCGAGATGCTGAACGCGATCGATCGCGAACCGCAGGCCGCCTGAGCGCAAGCCGCCTTGACCCCGCGCGCGCATCGGCGCGCGGCGGGTTGCTTCATGCCCATGCCGGAACCGCGTCATTCGCCATCCATGCTGGATGCGAGCGACGCGCGCCGTCACAGCGCGGGCTTGGCCGCCGCGCCCGATTCGGTTGCCGGCTCGCCGGTCGGGCCGTAGGCGGCCCGCGCCGCTTTCCGTTCGGCGAGACGCTTCGCCTGCAGTCGTTCCTGCGCCGCGAGAATGTCGTCCGGATAGTTGCCGATTTCCCCGCGCGCCGGGTTGTAGCCGACCGATTCGAGGTCGATCAGCTCCTGCAGCACCTGCGCGCGCGTGACGGGCGACTTCGCCTGCTGGGCGAACGACAGGGCCGGTGCGACAAGCAGGACGGCAGCGGCGGCGGTAACGACGAGCGATTTCACGAGGTTCTCCTGAATAAGGGGTGGGTGGCCGGATCGACACGCTGCGCGCGGCGCCGACCTTGGACGTCAGTCTACGGAGCGAGTCCGCGTGCAAACACCCCGATTCCAGGAGGGCTGCGTTCCAGAAGCAACAACATTGGCGGCGTCGCCCGCGGCTACTGAACCCGTGTGTGCACACGGCTCCTGCAGGCGGACGACGTCGCGCGATGCCGGTCAGAACCGCGTGCGCATGCCGATCGTGCCGACCACCTGGTTCGCCGTGCTCGATGCGCCGCCCGACGTGTTGATGAACGCCTGGTAGCCGCGGCCCGACGCATGCTGGAACATCGCTTCCGCGTACAGGTCGGTGCGGCGCGACAGCTTGTACACGGCCTGCAGGTTGGCCTGATGCCACTTCGGATCGCTGCCGTGCTTGCTGTCGGGATTCGACACGCTGGCGTCCGTGTACACATAGGCCGCGCCGACGCTGACGGCCGGCGTCACCGCATAGCGCACGTTCACGTCGTAGTTGTTGAACGCGATCTGGCCGCTGGAGCCGAACGCGCCCGTGTTGTCGTACTGCGAGCGCGTGTAGACGAAGCCGACGGTCGCCGGGCCGAACACGTAGCTGACGCCGCCGCCGTAGCTGCGCATGCGGTCCGAGCCGATCGACCAGCCGCCCTGGTTCAGGCTTTTCGCTTCGGCCGAATCGGTCGCGCCTGGGCTCGCGCTCGTCGAGCCCTTCGTGCCGTTCATCTGCAGGTACGCGCCGGCCAGCTTCAGCGGGCCGTTCGTGTAGCTCGCGGCCACGCTGTACGCGCGGTTCGCGCTGAAGTTCGCCGAGTTGGAGAACGCGTACAGCGCGCCGACCTTGAAGCCCGCGATCGTATCGCTCGTGTACTTGACCGCGTTGTTGATACGCAGCGAGTGGTTCAGGTTGTCGTTGTCGAACGGATGCGCGAAGCCCGTATCGCCGAAATCGCCGGACGTCGCGGACAGCGGCGCGACGAAGTCGACCATCGTGTCGTACTGGCGGCCGAGCGTCAGCGTGCCGTAGCCGGCCTGGCTGAGGCCGACATATGCGTGCCGGCCGAACAGCTTGCCGTCCTGGCCGAGCCCGCCGTTGTTCGCGTTGAAGCCGTTCTCGAGCACGAACAGCGCCTTCAGGCCGCCGCCGAGATCCTCGGTGCCGCGCAGGCCGAAGCGGCTGCCGTTGATCGTGCCGGTCGCCATGCGCCACTGCGACGCACCGTTCACGTTGTTGGTATAGGCGATGCCGGCGTCGATCAGGCCGTACAGCGTGACCGAGCTTTGCGCGTGGGCGAGCGGCGCGAACAGGGCGGCGGCGCACGCGCCGGCGATCAGGGTTTTTTTCAAGGTGAAGCTCCTGCGTGTGGGACGGGAAACCAAAGTTCGGCGCCAGTATAGGAATGCGCGGCGCGCGCAAGGGCCGGGCGGCCGCGAGCGCACTGTTCCGGATCCTGCAAGAGTCGTTCACAAAACCGACACGACGCGATGCGCCCGCGCCGGCCGGCGGTTCTTGCGCGACGGCAGGCCCGCGGCTGCTGTCCTGCCCGGCCCGGCTGTCGTGTCGATGCAACATGCACGGTACGTGCGCGCATCGCTGCTTTTCCTCCATACTGGTTGCCCGGACCACACGGCCGCCGACTCGGATCGCGCGGCCGTGTCAATGCATACGACAAGAGGCCCCCATGAACCTGTTCAACGTACGCCTGCGCGGCCGCGACGGCCTGTTCACGATTGGCGTCGATGCCGGCAAGATCGCGCGGATCGATGCGCAAACCGCACCGATCGCGTCGACGAACCCCGACCATATCGATGGCGGCGGCCGGCTCGCGATTGCGCCGCTCGTCGAACCGCATATCCACCTCGATGCGGTGCTGACGGCCGGCGAACCCGCGTGGAACATGAGCGGCACGTTGTTCGAGGGCATCGAGCGCTGGGCCGAGCGCAAGGCCACGATCACGCACGAGGACACGAAAGCACGCGCGCATGCGGCGATCGGCATGCTGCGCGACCACGGGATCCAGCACGTGCGCACGCACGTCGACGTGACCGATCCGACGTTGGCCGCGCTGAAGGCGATGCTCGAAGTGAAGGACGAGGCGCGCGGGCTGATCGACCTGCAGATCGTCGCGTTCCCGCAGGAGGGCATCGAATCGTTCGACGGCGGCCGCGCGTTGATGGAGCAGGCGATCGAACTCGGCGCGGACGTCGTCGGCGGGATTCCGCATTTCGAGAACACACGGGAGCAGGGCGTCAGCTCGATCCGCTTCCTGATGGATCTCGCGGAACGCACGGGCTGCCTCGTCGACGTGCACTGCGACGAGACCGACGATCCGCATTCGCGCTTTCTCGAAGTGCTCGCGGAAGAGGCGCGCGTGCGCGGCATGGGGGCGCGCGTCACCGCGAGCCACACGACCGCGATGGGTTCGTACGACAACGCGTACTGCTCGAAGCTGTTCCGGCTGCTGAAGCGGGCGGGACTGAACTTCATCTCGTGCCCGACCGAGAGCATCCATCTGCAAGGGCGCTTCGACACGTTTCCGAAGCGGCGCGGCGTCACGCGCGTCGCGGAACTCGACCGTGCCGGGATCAACGTGTGCTTCGGGCAGGATTCGATCAAGGACCCGTGGTATCCGCTCGGCAACGGCAACATCCTGCGCGTGCTCGACGCGGGCCTTCATATCTGCCACATGATGGGTTACCAGGACCTGCAGCGCTGCCTGGACTTCGTGACCGACCACAGCGCGACGACGATGCATCTCGGCGATGGCTACGGCATCGCGGTCGGGCGGCCGGCCAATCTCGTCGTCCTCGACGCGGACAGCGACTACGAAGCCGTACGCCGGCAGGCGAAGGCCACGCTGTCGATGCGCCACGGGAAGGTCATCATGCGGCGCGAACCGGAGCGCGTGACGTATCCGGATTGACGGGAAGGCGGGCGATCGCGGCTCCCCGGTCTGGGTATTCATGAAATGCATCAGTCGATTCGAAAAATACGTTTGTCTCATGAGAGGCGCGGGCCTACGATTCGGTCCTGACGACGGCGTGCCACTTGCGCGCCGTCCTTTTTCCTCTTCGTTCGCCGACCCCATGCGCCTCGATCTTCCGTCCGCTCCCGCTGCTGCTTCGCCGACCGCCAGCCCGTTCGCGCGCATGGCCGTCGTCACGGTCCTGACCGGCATCGGCGCGGGTCTCGGCGGCATGCTGCTCGCGTTGCTGCTGCATGCGATCCAGCACGTCGCGTACGGCTACAGCGTCGCGCACGTGATCGGGTCCGAGAGCTTCCTCACTGGCGTGACCGCGGCCGAACCGCTGCGTCGGCTGGCGGTGCTGACCGTCTGCGGGATCGTCGCCGGCGGCGGCTGGTGGGCGCTTTACCGGTATGGCCGGCCGCTCGTCAGCATCCGTCGGGCGGTGCGTGCGGCCGATCCGCGGATGCCGTTCGTCAGCACGACGGTTCACGCGCTGTTGCAGATCGTGACCGTCGCGCTCGGCTCGCCGCTCGGCCGCGAAGTCGCGCCGCGCGAGATCGGTTCGCTGCTCGCCGGGCGGTTTGCCCATGCGGCGCGGCTCACGCCCTGCGACTGCCGGCTGATGGTCGCGTGCGGCGCCGGCGCGGGGCTCGCGGCCGTCTACAACGTGCCGCTCGGCGGCGCGATCTTCGTGCTCGAGGTGCTGCTCGGCACGTTCGAACTGCGCGCGCTGATCGTGGCGGTCGTGACGTCCGCGATCGCCGCGGTCGTCGCATGGATCGGCCTCGGCAACGAGCATCAGTACACGGTGCCGGCGTTCGTGCTGAGCACGCCGCTCGTCGCATGGTCGATCGTCTGCGGGCCGCTGTTCGGTTTCGCCGCGTACGGTTTCGTGCGGCTCACGAGCCGCGCGCGCGCGAACGCGCCGAAGGACTGGCGGCTGCCGGTGTTCGCGCTGCTCAATTTCGCGGTGATCGGCGTGCTCGCGATGGGGTTTCCGCAACTGCTCGGCAACGGCAAGGGCCCGGCGGCGCTGGGTTTCGACGGCACGCTGACGATCGGCTTCGCCGCGACGCTGCTCGTGCTGAAGGTACTGATCGAGGCCGGCAGCCTGCGGGCCGGCGCGGAAGGCGGGCTGCTGACGCCGGGTCTCGCGAACGGCGCGTTGCTCGGCGTCGTGCTCGGCGGATTGTGGAGCGCCGTGTGGCCGGGCGCATCGCTCGGCGGATGCGCGCTGATCGGTGCGACCGCGTTTCTCGCCGCATCGATGCAGATGCCGATCACGGCCGTCGTGTTGATGCTCGAATTCACGCGTGCGAATCACGACAGCCTCGTGCCGATGTTGCTGGCAGTGGCGGGTTCGCTTGTCGCGTATCGGCTTGCGCAGAAGCTGGCGGAGCGGCGAGCGACCGCGATCGCGGCCGTCGGCACGCCGGAGGCGGTTGCTCGCTAGCGGGCTCACGCCAGGGCTCGAGTACGCATCGATGCGCGCGGCGATCCATCCACGACGTGGCGTATCTGGAGGGCGACGGGTGGGTACGGGAAGCGCATGCATCGCTGACGCATCACTTCCGTTTCAGAGGGGATTATCCGGGAAATTCTCCCCATAAGATACAACATCAGGGAATTATATTTTCTAAGTACATCCCTTCTATAACTCTGTGATATTGTGAGTTACGAGAGATATCACGCCGGAAGCCCCCCTATGTTGGAATTAAGTTTTCGCAAGCCCAATGAAATCGTCACGCTGCTTTGCGCCAGGCTTCGCACGGAGCGGCTGGCGTTGCAACTGACGCAGAGCGACGTAGCCGCGCGTGCCGGCGTGGGTTCCAATACCGTGTCCAATCTGGAAGCCGGACGCAATGTGAGCCTCGAGACGGTAGTTCGTGTAGCCATGGTCCTGGGACGAAGCAAGGAACTCGAAGGACTGTTCCTGCCGAAGCTCGATAGCCTGGAAGACGTTCACCGGTATGAAAAAAGTGCCAAACGTCAGCGCGTCAAGAGGGGCAACCAGAAATGATCGAGCGGATCGATGTCTACTATGACGGCTGGGGGGAGCACTGGCTGTGGGGATCGATGGTTTCTACGACGGCGATCACGGGGCGCCCGTTGATCGTATTCGAATATAGCGATGACGCGCGCAAGAGGGGGCTGGAACTGTCGTCTTATGCGCTCCCATTGCATGGGGCGAGGCTGCGCAAGGACTTTCCGTCCCACCAGCTGGGATTGCCCGGCCCAGTCTATGACGCGCTGCCCGACGGATGGGGCATGTTGCTCATGGACCGCTGGTTCAAACGCCGCGGTCTCAACGCGGCACGCATCGGGCCGCTGGAGCGGTTGGCTTACATTGGCAACCACGCAATGGGCGCCCTGTCGTTCGAGCCGGTCGCGCTCGAGATCCAGGCACCGCAGCCGGATATTCCTCTCGACCGGCTCGCGGCCGAGGTACAGGAAGTCCTCAATGGTGAGGGCGGCGAATTCCTTCATCAACTGCTGCAGGTGGGCGGCTCTCCGCAAGGTGCCAGGCCGAAGGCCCTGGTCTATCGTGATCCGCAGTCCGGCGTTTTTACCACGGCCGCGGTGGCGGGTTTTGAAGCATGGCTGGTCAAGTTCCCGGCCCGGCAAGAGCATCCCGAGGTGTGCGCGATCGAAATGGTCTACGCCGAGTGCTTGCGCATGTGCGGCATCGAGACCCCGGACACGCTGCATTTCGATTTGCCTGACGGGATGGCGGCATTTGCGTCCAGGCGTTTCGATCGACGGGACGGTCTGCGCGTGCCCATGCAAAGCGTTGCCGCCTTTACCGGTGCCGACTACAAAACGCCGGGTGCGCTGGACTACGTGAACTTCTTGCGCGCGACTCACATGTGCACCAACGACGTACGCGAGAAGGCGCGGGCGTTGGAACGGGCTGTCTTCAATGTCGCGTTCAACAATCGCGACGATCATCCGAAAAACTTCGCATACGTCATGTCGCGATCCGGCCAGTGGAAACTCGCGCCGGCCTACGACGTGACATTCTGCGAGGGACCGGGCGGTTACCACCAAATGGACGTCATGGGCGAGGCGCTGCGGGTCGACCGGGCGGCATTGGTCGGACTGGCAAAGGAAGCGGAGCTTTCCGCAGCGGCTGCCGGCGACATGATCGACGCAATGTGCGGAGTGGCCAGCCAGTTCTCGGCCATTGCGAAGCGCCGCTACGAGGGGATCATCACAGAAGACACGCTGACGGACATTCAGCGTCGAATCGACGAGAACGTTGCGCTGCTGCGCTAGGGCGTGAACATGCCCTCGGGGGGCAGGGGTTGCCGAAAGAGAAGCGGCGAGACGGGCGTTCGTCGGCTCACGGTCTCGCACATGCATGATGGGGATCGGCTCTTGGCAGCGGGGCGCCATCGCGGGGCTCGCCGTGCGCGACATCATAGGATATTGCGTGACGACGCTGCTGTTCGCGGGCGTTGTGTTCGTCGCGCGAATGTACCTGTTCCGACGGCGTGAGGCGCGAGGGGCGGGGGGAACCCGCCTCCCGCCAGCTTGATTCCAGCCGGGCCTTCAGCCGCGCGACCGCACGTCGGCGCGCTCGTGCCCGTGACGCAACGCGAGGCTCGCGAACGCCGCGACGACGAGCGCGGCCGCGAGCAGCGTCAGCCCGTTCTTCGCATTGCCGGTCGTCTGTTCGATCGCGCCGACGACGGTCGGCCCGACGAAGCCGCCGAGCAAACCGCAGGTATTCACGAGCCCGAGCCCGCCGGCCAGCGCACTGCCCGCGAGCCGCGACGCCGGAAACGTGAACACGATCGACTGCACGACGAAGAACATCGACGCGGCCACGCACACGCAGAGCAGCCCCGCCAACGGCGATGCATGCGCGGCGCCGACCATCCCGGCCGCCATGATCACCAGCCCCGCACACAGCATCCGCCGCGAATGACGCGATTCGCGGGCGAAGCGCGGCAACGTGCCTGCGCCGAGCGCGGCGGCGAGCCAGGGCAGCGACGTCAGCAACCCGACCGCGACCGGCGACAGGCGCCCCGACGCGCCGATGATCCCCGGCAGGAAGAAGATCACCGTGTAGATGGTCAACTGATGGCAGAAGTACACGAAGATCGCGAGCCAGATCTGCGGATCGCGCAGTGCGGCGCCGAACGCATGGCCGCCGTGCGCGGCGACGCCTGCGTCCTGCTCGGCGGCCAGCTTGCGCTCGAGCGCGCGGCTGGTTTCCGCGGAGAGCCACGGCGCGGCGCTCGGCCGATCCGGCAATCGCGTCCACACGACGAACGCGAGCAGGATCGCCGGAATGCCTTCGACGACGAACAGCCATTGCCAGCCGTGGAAGCCGAGCGTGCCGTCGAGCTCGATCAGCGCGCCGGCCAGCGGCCCGCCGACGATATTCGCGATGCACACGCCGAGCAGGAAATAGCCGGTCGCACGCGCACGCTCCTCGCGGCCGAACCAGTACGTCAGATACAGCATCACGCCGGGAAACAGGCCGGCTTCGGCCACGCCGAGCAGCAGCCGCATCACGTAGAACGACGTCTCGCCGCTCACGAACGCCATCGCGACCGACAGCGCGCCCCACGTGATCATGATCCGCGTGATCCAGAAGCGCGCGCCGACGCGATGCATGATCAGGTTGCTCGGAATCTCGAAGAGCGCGTAGGTGAGAAAGAACAGCCCCGCGCCGAGCCCGTACGCGGCCGATGAAATGCCGAGATCGACGCCCATCGAATGTTTGGCGAACGCGATGTTGGTGCGGTCGAGAAAACTGATCACATACGCGGCGATCAGCAGCGGCATGAGTTTGCGGAACAGCAGCCGGTTCAGCGACGCGTTCGCGTCGGTCGCGGCGGACGACAAGGCCTGAGCGTGATGAGTGGACATGCGGACGACTCCGGTAAGGGGCGAACCGGCGCGCACGGCAAGCACGGCGCGCCGCGTTCGGCAAATGCCGCTGCGGCAAGGCAGCGGATGGGCAGTCGACGGAGCCGCGCCGGCGGCGCTCGAACGGAGCGGGGCGATCAAGGGCGTCCTGGCGCCGGCCGGCTCGGGCCGGCGCCTTGTCACTGCGCTTGCGGATGCTCGTGTTGAGGGCGGGACCCGGCGATCAGAAATTCACCGCGTCGCCGCCCTTGAGCGCGAGCATCGCGCGCGCCTCGGCCGGCGTCGCGATCTCGAGCGACAGGCCTTCGAGCACCTGACGCATTTTCAGGACTTGCGCGGCGCTCGATTCCGCGAGCTTGCCGGGCGCGATCCACAACGAATCCTCGAGCCCGACGCGCACGTTCGCGCCTTGCGCGGCGCCGATCGTCGCGAGCGGAATCTGGTTGCGCCCGGCGCCGAGGATCGACCACACGTAATCGCCGCCGAACAGGCGGTCGGCCGTGCGGCGCATGTGCATCAGGTCCTCCGGATGCGCGCCGATCCCGCCGAGCAGGCCGAACACGCTTTGCACGAAAAACGGCGGCTTCGCGAGCCCGCGGTCGACGAAGTGCGCGAGGTTGTACAAGTGCGAGATGTCGTAACACTCGAATTCGAACCGCGTGCCGTTCGCGCCGCAGCGCGTGAGGATCGTCTCGATGTCCGCGAACGTGTTCTTGAACACGAGATCGCGGCTTTTCTCGAGATGTTCGCGCTCCCACGGATGCTTCAACTCGGTAAAGCGCTCGAGCATCGGATACAACCCGAAGTTCATCGAGCCCATGTTCAGCGACGCGACCTCGGGCTGGAAATGCAGCGCCGGCTGCAGCCGTTCGTCGACCGTCATGTGCGGGCTGCCGCCCGACGTGAGGTTGATCACCGCGTCGGTCTGCGCCTTGATGCGCGGCAGGAACTCGGCGAACACGGACGGATCCTGCGTCGGTTTGCCGTCGGACGGGTTGCGTGCGTGCAGATGCAGGATCGCCGCGCCGGCCTGCGCGGCCGCGACCGCGGCCGTTTCGATTTCGTGCGGCGTCACGGGCAGATACGGCGACATCGACGGCGTATGGATCGCGCCGGTCGGCGCACAGGTGATGATGACTTTGCGAGCGTTGGCCACGGATGGATTCCTTTCGATGAACGATGCAGGACGCGTCAGAGCACTTCGACGTTGCCGCAGACGGAGATCGCCTGCCCGGTGATCCCGTGCCCGCCCGGCGAGCACAGGAACAGCGCGGTCGCGGCGATTTCGGACGGATCGGTCATGCGCCGCAGCGAGATCTTCTCGAGATAGCGCTTTTCCATTTCGTCGTAGCCGATGCCGAGCTGCTGCGCGCGCGCGTCGATCACGCGGCGCATCCGCGGACCGCGCACGATGCCGGGCTGGATCGCGTTCACGCGGATGCCGAGCGGCCCCAGTTCGATCGCGAGGCTTTTCACGAGGCCGACCACCGCCCATTTGGTCGCCGCATACGGCGTGCGGAACGCGTAGCCGAGCCGGCCGGCGACCGACGACAGCGCGATGATCGCGCCACCGTGTTTCGCTTCGCGCAGCAGCGGCACCGCGCGGCGCGCGAACTGGAATTGCGCGTTCAGGTTGATCGCGACGGTCTGCTCCCACTGCACGGGGTCGATTTCGTCGATGCCGCCGGTCGGGCCGGCGATGCCCGCGTTGTTGACCAGCACGTCGAGGCCGCCGAGCCGCGTCGACACGTCGGCGAACACGCGCTCGACGGCGGCCGGGTCGGATACGTCGGCCAGCGTCGCGCTGATCGCGCCGGCCGCGGCGTGCGGCGGCCGGTCGGCGAGCGCCGCGATCGCGGCTTGCGACGCGTCGCACACGTGCACGCGCGCGCCGCATTCGGCGAACGCGTCGGCGATTTCGAGACCGATGCCCGACGCGCCGCCCGTCACGAGGACGCGCAGGCCGTCATAGGGTTTCAGCAGGTCGGAAGCTGTCATGCCGGGTTGTCTCCATCGTTGATGTAGTGGGATGGCGGCCGCTCGCGTGTCGGGCGGCCGTCGCAAGCGGCCGCTACGGCTTCGCGTTCACGGTCCGCGGCGTCTGTTCGGCCCGCAGCGTCTCGGCGAGATCGTGCGCGGCGCCGCCGATGTCGAGCGCGATGCCGGCCCGCACGCCCGCGCCGTCGCGACGTTCAAGCGCATCGACGATCGCGCGGTGCGCATCCATCGAGCGCCGCATGTGCGGGATGTCGAGCGCGACCATGTTGAGGAACGGGCCGACGCGCATCCACAGGTTCTCGACGATCGCGAGCGTGTTTTCGCTGGCGCCATGCGCGTAGATCGCGCTGTGGAACGCGAAATTGCTTTGCAGGTAGGCGCGCGAGCGGCCGGCCTCGACGTGTGCCTGCATCGTCTCGCAGGTCCTGCGCACGGCCGCGATCTGCGCGTCGGTCATCCGCTCGCACGCACGCTCGGCGATGCAGCCTTCGAGCGCGATCCGCACGTCGCGCAGTTCGTCGAGCATGTCGAGCGTCATCGGCGGGACGACGAGCGCGCGATTCGGGCCGTCTACCAGCGCGCGTTCGGCGCGCAGCCGCGTGAGCGCGGCACGCACGGGCATCGTCGACGAGCCGACCGCCTCGGCCACGCTGCGCAGGCTCAGCGCCTGGCCGGGCGCGAAGCGGCCGCTCATCAGTGCTTCGCGCAGTTGCTGGTAGACCTTGTCGGCCATCGTTTCCTGTTCGATGGCTTTCAGTGCGGGCGGGACGATACGGGGCGGCAAGGCGTGGCTCCTGGGTTTGATCTGCGATCTGTGATCACACTGGTGATGTGCGAAGTTTTGTCGATCGGCGGAGCCGAGTCAAGGCGAACAGGATCGGGGAAAACCAGGGGATGGACGAAGAGGCTGTCGGCGACAGTCGGCAATACTTTTCCGCGTCGGGGTTGGATCCGATCATCGAGGCACGACTGCGGATGGCGATGGAGGCGACAATCCAGGGGCGCGGCCAAGTTACTTCAACGAACCGGGTGCGCGGTATCGTACCGATCGCGCAAATTTTGGAGCCTGTCATGAGGCGAATCTGGATCGCTGCCGCGTTGGCGTGCATCGCGTTTCAACCGGCGATGGTCGTGGCGAAGGACGTCGCACAGCAGTCGCCTGAAGCAGGCTCACGGATTTACCTCCAGAACTTCAAGGACATGGTGCTTGCGGAGTGCCTGGCTACCGCTTATAAGCACGAGCCCGGCGCGAGCACGGACATCGGCAGCAGCGCCAGCGCGTTGCGCGACTGGACCTACTACGACATGGAACGTGCGCCGGACGTGATTCACGCGCTGGTCGCGAAGTATCTGGCGCGCGACTATCGGAATCCGATTGTCGAATCCGAAGTCCGGGATGTGAAGTTCGACTTCCTGAAGTGCATCGATCTGTATCACGGCAAGGCACTGGACGCTGCGGCGAAGCAATTCGTATCGCGCCCGAACCGTACCTACCGGGTCGAGCATCCGCCGAAGCCGCAGTAGCGATCGAACGTCGTTGCGCGATGCAACGGCGCGCCGTATGCCATTTCGCTGCCGCTATTCAAGCGTCCGAATCGAATTGCTGATCCCGCGCGCGCAGTCGATCACCGCCGGCGCGAGCTTGCGACGCGCGTCGTCGAACGTCCAGCGGCTTGTCGGCGCGACCACGTGCACGGCCGCGACCGGCTGCCCCTGGCTGCCGAGCACGGGCGCCGCGATCGACATGTCGCCGATGAACAGTTCTTCCTGGTTGGTCGCATAACCTTCGCGCCGTGCGCTGTCGAGCAGCGCGACGAGATCGTCGAGCGCCGTGACCGTGCGCGGCGTATGCGGCGTGCGCGCCATGCCGTCGAGCCGCACACGCGCATCGTCCGGCGGCAACGCGCTCAGGAACGCGCGCCCGGAGCCGGTGCAGTACATCGGGATACGGCTGCCGATCGGCATGTGGATCGGCACGAACTTCGTCGACACGAAGCGCGCGACGTACACCATTTCATCCTCGTCCGGCTCGGTGAGGTTGGTGGTTTCGCCGGTCAGGTTCGTGAGCTCGGACAGGAACGGATTCGCGACGTCGATCAACGTATCGGCCGCCAGATAGTTGAAGCCGATCCGCATCACGTGCGGCGTGAGCTGGTAGCGCCGCGTGACCGGATGCTTGCGGATGTAGCCGAGCTTCTCGAGCGTATAGACCATCCGCTGCGCGGAGCTTTTCGTCATGCCCGCCGCGTCCGCCACTTCCGCCAGCGTCATCGTGCGCCGCTTCGCGCTGAACGCGCGCAGCACGTTCAGCCCTTTTTCCAGCGACTGGTTGAATAGCAGATCGTTTGCTTGGTCGGGCGACGTTTCCATGGCGAAGGGCGGAATCGATTCGATATCGCATCATAGCGTATCGAATATCGATACGCAAAAATCTGTTTGCGATGTTTTTGATTCGTTTTAAGATCAAGTCATCGTCGCAGTGTCGATCAGCGACCGGCCGGCGCCCGGATTATTCGAGAAGGAGTCACCATGGTTCCGTTCATCAAGCGGTTCGGCGCACTGGCCGCCGGTTTCGCCATCTGTATCGCACTCTCCACGGCATCGGCGGGCGCCGTTGCGGCCGAGCCCACGCTGAAGGTCGGCGCGACGGCCACCGGCGTGCCGTTCACGTTTCTCGACGTCAAGAGCAATTCGATCCAGGGGATGATGGTCGATGCGATCACGGCAGCCGGGAAGTCGGCCGGGTTTCGCGTCGACGTGCAGCAGACCGTGTTTTCCGCGCTGATCCCGTCGCTCACCACGCAGAAGATCGACATCATTTCGGCCGCGATGCTGAAGACGCCCGCGCGCCAGCAGGTCGTCGATTTCTCCGACACCGTCTACTCGTTCGGCGAAGGCCTGATCGTGAAGGCCGACGATCCGGGCCGCTATACGTCGATGGACGATTTCAAGGACCAGGTGGTCGGCGCGCAGGTCGGCACGGCGTTCGTCGATGCGCTCAACAAGAAGGGCATCTTCAAGGAAGTCCGGACCTACGATTCGATCGCCGACATCATGCGCGACGTCGCGCTCGGGCGCATCAAGGCCGGTTTCGCCGACCAGCCGATCGTCGCGTACCAGATCGAGCACGGCGTCAATCGCCAGGTGCGGCTCGTGCCCGAATACCAGAGCGTCGTGAAGGGGCAGGTGTGCTTCATCGTGCGCAAGGGCGACACCGCGACGCTCGAACAGCTCAACGGCGCGATCCGCAAGATGAAGACCGACGGCACGCTGCAGCAGATCCTGCAGAAGTGGCACATGAGCTGAGCGTCGTCGCTCGATTCCCGACCGGTATCGCCCGCGCGTCGCGGGCATCCCCAGCGGCGGTCTGTCCGGACGTCGCATAGGAGACCTCATGTTTTTTCAGAACGCGATCGATTTTCTGCCGATCCTGCTGAAGGGCGCGGTGGTCACGATCGAGATCACCGCTTGCGCGTTCGTGCTCAGCTCGGTGCTCGGGCTGATCCTCGCGCTGCTGAAGGTGTCGCGCAATCGTGCCGTGTCGACCGCCGGCAGCACGATCGTCAACGTGATCCGCGGGCTGCCGATCATCGTGCAGCTGTTCTACATGTACTTCGTGCTACCTGATCTCGGCATACAACTATCGGCGTTCCAGGCCGGCGTGCTCGGCCTCGGCATCGCGTATTCGGCATATCAGGCCGAGAACTTCCGCGCGGGCATCGAGGCGATCGACCGCGGCCAGATCGAAGCCGCGCACGCGATCGGCATGCGCGGCCCGATGATCATGCGGCGCGTGGTGCTGCCGCAGGCATTCCGCATCGCGCTGCCGCCGTACGGCAACACGCTGGTGATGCTGCTGAAGGATTCGTCGGTCGCGTCGACGATCACGGTCGCGGAAATCACGCGCGCCGGCCAGTTGATCGCGTCGTCGACGTTCCAGAACATGAGCGTCTACACGCTCGTCGCGCTGCTGTATCTCGCGCTCGGTCTGCCGCTGATGTTCGGCGTGAACCGGCTCGGCAAGCGGCTCGCACTGAGGAGGGGCGCATGATCCGGATCGATTCGATACACAAGCGGTTTCAGCAGCACGCGGTGCTGAAGGGCGTGAGCCTCGACGTGCAGGCGGGCGAAGTCGTGTGCCTGATCGGGCCGTCCGGTTCCGGCAAGTCGACCGTGTTGCGCTGTATCAACGGCTTCGAGACGTACGACGAAGGGTCGATCACGATCGACGGCGTGAAGGTCGACGCGCATTCGAAACGGATCCACGAACTGCGGATGCGGGTCGGCATGGTGTTCCAGCGTTTCAACCTGTTCGCGCACCGCACGGCGCTCGAGAACGTGATGGAAGGGCCTGTGCACGTGCGGCGCATGCCGGCCGCGCAAGCGCGCGAGCAGGCCCGCATGCTGCTCGACAAGGTCGGGCTTTCGCACCGGATGAATGCGTATCCGTCGGAACTGTCGGGCGGACAGCAGCAGCGCGTCGCGATCGCACGCGCGCTCGCGATGGCGCCGCAGGCGATCCTGTTCGACGAGCCGACGTCGGCGCTCGACCCCGAGCTCGTCGGCGAAGTGCTCGGCGTGATGCGCGGGCTCGCGCGCGACGGGATGACCATGGTGGTCGTCACGCACGAAATGGCATTCGCCCGCGAGGTGGCCGATCGCGTGTGCTTCCTGCACGACGGCACGATCTGCGAAAGCGGGCCGGCGCGCGACGTGCTCACGCAGCCGGCCCATCCCCGCACGCAGGAATTCCTGCGCCGCCTGCTGGCGTCGGACGGCGCCGACCACCCGGATCGAACATGAGCGCAACGCACGCGGCACCTGGATGGCCCGACTCGCCGTGGCCCGATTCGCTGTGGGCAGCGACCGCCGCGCCGGCGGCCGATACGCCCGCGCTCGACGCGTCCGTGTCGTGCGACGTGGCGATCGTCGGTGCCGGCTTCACGGGCCTGTCGACCGCACTTCACCTGGCCGAACGCGGCGTGAACGTCCGCGTGATCGACGGCGCGCAGCCGGGCTGGGGCGCATCGGGCCGTAACGGCGGGCAGGTGATTCCCGGGCTGAAATACGACCCGGACGAACTGGTCCGCCGATTCGGCGACGAGGCCGGCGAGCAGCTTGCCGGCATCGTCGGCGGCGCGGCCGATACCGTGTTCGACCTGATCGCGCGGCACGGAATCGACTGCGATGCGCGTCGCGCCGGCTGGATCCAGCCGGCGCCGACCGCCGCGATGCTCGACACGGTCGCACGCCGTGCGCAGCAATGGGCGGCGCGCGGCGCGCCGGTCGACGTGCTCGGCCGCGACGACGTCGCGCGGCGGCTCGGCACGCCGGCGTATGCGGGCGGATGGATCGATCGCCGCGCCGGCAGCGTGCAGCCGCTCAGTTATACGCGCGGCCTCGTACGCGCCGTGCAGGCGAGCGGGGCGGTCGTGCACGGCTTGACCCGCGCCGTCGGGCTGACGCGCGCCGACGGCCGCTGGCGGATCGCGACGTCCGGCGGCGCGACGCTGTCGGCCGAGCGCGTCGTGATCGCGACCAACGGCTACACGGACGGGCTGTGGCCTGGCTTGCGTCAGTCGGTGATCGCCGCGAACAGCTTCATCGTCGCGACGGAACCGCTCGCGCCAGCGCTCGGTCGCGACATCCTCGCCGGCGGCGAGGTCGCATCGGATGCGCGGCGTCTGCTGCTGTACTTCCGCCGCGACGCGGCCGGGCGCCTGTTGATGGGCGGCCGAGGCCCGTTCGCCGACCCGCGCGCGCCGAGCGACTGGCGACATCTCGAACGCGCGACGACGCTGTTGTATCCGCAACTGAAGGGTGTCCGGTTCGACTACCGCTGGGCGGGGCGCGTCGCGATCACCGCGGATTTCCTGCCGCACGTGCACGAGCCCGCGCCGGGCGTGACGATCGCGCTCGGCTACAACGGCCGCGGCATCGCGATGGCGACGACGCTCGGCAAGCATCTGGCCGCGCATCTGTCGGGCGATGCGCAACTGCCGCTGCCGTTCCGGGTCACGCCGATCCGGCCGATCCCGTTGCACGGGCTGCAGCGCTTCTATATCGCGGCCGGCGTCGCGTGGTATCGCTTGCTCGACAGCCTGTCCTGACGCAAGCGTGACGGCAGTCGCCATTCGTCGTCCGATCGGGCAGAATCGGCCTGCCCAGTGTCGACCGACGGATGCCGCATGACCGAACCGAACGAACCGCCCGGCCGCCGCGCGTACGCGAGCTTCGCGCAACGCTATGCGGATCTCGCGCCGACGAAGGCGCACAACGCGCTTTACGAGCGTCCGGCAACGATGGCGCTGCTCGGCGACGTCGACGGCCTGACGGTGCTCGACGCCGGCTGCGGGCCCGGCATCTGCAGCGCGCATCTCGCCGGTCGCGGCGCGACCGTGCATGCGTTCGACGTGACGCCGGAGATGGTTGCGCTCGCGCGAACGCGCTGCGCGGGCCTGCCGGTCGACGTCAGGGAAGGCGATCTCGAAGCGCCGCTCGCGTGGCTGCCCGATGCGTCGGTCGACAAGGTGCTGTGCTCGCTCGCGCTCGACTACGTGCGCGATCTCGCGCCGACGCTGCGCGAATTCCGGCGCGTCGCGCGTCCGGGAGGAACGCTCGTGTTCTCGATGGCGCATCCGATGCGCGACTGGATGGACGAACGCACGCGCGGCGACGGCACGTACTTCGACACGTCGCGCTTCGGTTTTCACTGGTCGGGGTTCGGCGAACCGAGGCCGTACGTCGAAGCGTGGCGGCGGCCGCTCGGCGACATCCTGAACGCGGTCGCCGACGGCGGCTGGCGGCTCGACCGCTTCGTCGAACCGAGGCCGCTGCCGGAGATGAAAGCCGTATCCGAACGGCTTCATGCGGAGCTGTCGCTGGCGCCGGCATTCCTGTGCATCCGCGCGCGCTGCTGATGCGGCGCGGCGCGCGGCCGGCGCTCAGTGCTGCGCGGGCGCGTCCGTCAGCGTGCCGAGAAACGCTTCGATATCCTTGATGTCCTGCGCCGTCATCGCAGGCTTGTCGCCCGGCTTGCGATCGAACGGCGCGTCCGTCACGTCGACGTTCGCGCGATATTTCGGCGGGATGTCGTCGTATTCGTCGACCTTGCCGTCCGCACCACGCGCATAGAACTTCTGCGGCGAAATGCTGCGCTCGTTGTAGAACGCCATCACCTGATCGAGCGTGTGGAACACGCCGTTGTGGAAGAACACGCGGCGCGTCGCCGAATTGCGCAGCGTCGGCGTCAGGAACATCCCGCAATACTGCGTCTGGTCCTTCAGGTCGTCGCGGAACGGCCCGCACACGCCGAGATCGTAGAACGCCGGGTTGCGGTTCTGCGCGAGCGCCCGGTTGCGCGGCGCGCCGAGCGCCTCGTACTGGTAATCGGTAAACATCGGCGGCAGCCCGTCCTTGCCGGGTTTCGACAGGTGGCAGCCCGCGCAATTCGCCTTGTCCGGATCGTTGAACAGGCGCAGCCCGCGCAGTTCGGCCTGCGTGAGGCGCGCGCGGCCTTCGAGCCAGCGGTCGTACTTGCTGTCGTACGGATGGAACGACGGATCCTCGACCTGATAGCGCGCGATCGCGAACATCGCCTCCGACACCGCGAGCTGCGGGGCGGAGAACACGCGCGGCCCGAACAACTGCTCGAACTGCGCGCGATGCGACGACTGCGCGAGCTTGCGGGCGACATCGTCGACGCTCGCGTTCGCCATCTCGACCGGATTCAACAGCGGGCCGAACGCCTGCTGCTGCAATGTATCGGCGCGGCCGTCCCAGAACATCCCGCCCTGCGGCACGAGTTGCGGCGCTGCCGACGTGCCGGCCACCTTCTGCGCCTTGACGACGCCGGCCGCCGCCGTCGCCTGCTGCGCGACGCTGGGCGCCGCGTCGTTCTCGCCGGCATCGGGGCCGATGCTGAAGTTCGGCTGGCGGTACAGGTACATCAGGGACGGCGGCGGACGATAGCCCTGCTGCGTCATCGCGAGGCCGCCCGGCTGCACGTCGAGCGCATTCGGCGGGCCGTACGCGTGATCGGGGCTGTGGCACGACGCGCACGATTGCTTGCCCGATGCCGACAGCGACGGATCGTTGAACAATGCGCGCCCGAGCTGCGCGACCGCCGACAGCGGCTGCGCGGCGGGCCGCTGCAGCACGACCGGATGCGGGTTCGCGCCGGTCCAGTCGGCGACCACGGTGCCGATCGCCGTCGGCACCCGCGCGGGAAACGCGACGGCGAACGCGCCATAGCCGAGCACGGCCGCGCCGAGCGCGAACGCCGCGCGGCGCAGCAGGCGGGAGCGAGCGCGCGGCGCGGGCGTGCCGGCGGCATCGGGAGACGGAAACGCGGGGCGAGCTGTCATGCTGTCGGTCGAAAAAACGGGCGTCGCACGAAGCGACGCGTTGAAATGGAAACGGCCGGCGCGTGATGCGCCGGCCATGCGGTCAGGCCGTGACGGTCAGATCGCCGGGGCCGCGCTCAATGCGGTGCCGAGCGTCGGGTCGAGATACAGCGGCGTCGTGTTCGGCTTCGACGTGAAGTCGAACAGGTTGCGCAGGTCGCCGGCCGTCGCATCGAACGAACCGCCGCCGATACGCTGGCCGCCGAGCCAGTTGTCCTCGATGAAGCGCACGACGGACGCCTGGTCGAGCATCGTGTGATCGACGTAGTTCTGCTTCGCGTACGGCGAGATCACGACGAGCGGAATGCGCACGCCCGGGCCGCAGCGGCCGTTCACGGTCGCGCCGTTCACGCCGGTGGTGCCGCCCGTGCCGCACTTGCCGGCGCCGTTGAGCTGGTCGACCGGGTCCGACGACGCGTGCGTCGGCGGCGTGTACACGTGGTCGTACCAGCCGTCCGAGTCGTCATAGGTGACGATCACGGCCGTGTTCTGCCAGTCCGGCTGCTGCTGCAGGAAGTTGACGACCTTCGTCACGAACGCCTGCTCGTCGAGCGGATCCGAGTAGCCCGCGTGCCCGTCCTGCGCGGCCGGCGCCTTCAGGTAGCTGACCGACGGGAAGTTGCCGGCCTTCACGGCGGCGAAGAAGTCGTCCGTGTCGTACTGGTGGTTCGCCGGTTCGGCCGTCTTGCCGTCGGTCTCGACGCTCGAGCCGATCGCCGCGATCGAACTCGGGCGCGTGTGTTGCGGGTTCGCGGTCGACGCGTAGTACTGGAACCAGTTGTGGTGCGGGATGTAGTCGGCCGTCGCGGCATTCACGGCGGTCGCGACTGTGCTGCGCGCGCAGCCCGTCGTGCCGTTGCCGTTCGTCGTCGACAGGTTGAAGCCGCCCATGAAGCCGCCCCACGTGATCTTCGCGGCGTTCAGCAGGTCGCCGATGTTCTTGCCGGTCATCATCGCCTGGTCGGTCGTGCTCGAACACACGTCGAAGCCCGGGTCGACGTCGTTGATCATCGTGAGGCCGCCCTGGCCGTCATTGATGTAGTACGAAGTCGCGGCGAGCGTCGACGGCTGCTTCGACGTCTTGACGATCTGCATGCCGTTGGTCTGCCCCGCGACGACGTTCAGCGCGCCCGGCGTCGACGGGCCATAGACCGTCGTGAACGTGTTGTCGCTCATCGCGAAGCGCTGTGCGTAGTTCCACAGCGCGGTCACCGTGTTGCCGTCGAAGTAGCCCATCACCTGGCCCTTCGTGCCGAATGCGCCGGCGCCGCCGGACGAGCCCTTGCCGGTGTATTTCGGGAATAGATCCGCAAGACCGTTGTCCTCGGCCTGCTGTTCGGCCGTGTACGCGTGGTTCTGGTCGGCGGTCGCGGCCTGCGTGCGGTCGAGACGGAACGGGTTCGCCGCGTCGGTGCCGTTGGCCGTGTTCGTGAAGTTCGGGTTCGCGGTGAGCAGCGTGCCCGTCAGGCCGTTGGACGTCGGCGTGCCGGACTTCGCGGTGAACGCCGGTTCGCCCGACGGGTTCGTCGCGTTCGGATAGGTGCCGAAGTAGTGGTCGAACGAGATGTTTTCGCCGTAGATCACGACGACGTGCTTGATCGGCGTGGCGGTCTGCAGCGCATCCTGCGACGACACGGCGGGCGTCGGCGTGGAATCGTCGCTGCCGCCACAGGCGAACAGCGCCAGCGCTGCGGCTGCGCAGGCGGTGACGAGCAAGGCTTGACGGAACATCGGGAAACTCCAGGGTAAGGTCTTCGATGGTGGAGAACGGCCCCGTCGCCGTGTCGGTTCGGCGCGAAGCTCGTGAGGGAGCACGCGCATTGGAACAGCCGCGTATGAAAATATGGGGACGGAGTGTTTTCGCGACGGTTGCGCTCCGGTATCGGTTTCATTACGGTGCGGCGCGAGGCGAAAGAGAACGGAAAGGGGCGGGCCGCCCTCAATCTCGCGTCACATGTCGCGGCTGGGCGGCTGCTTGCGGCGCAAGCGATGCGGGGCGGGCGATGGAGAGCCGGCGGCCGGATCGTTGACGGCGCGCCGTGCGTCGCTTTTTTGACAATCCGGTGACGCATTCATACGATGGACGCCTGCCGCGCACCGCGCGGCCTCCGACCCGTCAGCGAGGTTTCAGCGTGCCGATCCCCGTTCTGTTTGCCGTTCTGTGCGCGGCATTCCTGCATGCGTCATGGAATGCGCTGGTGCGCAGCAGCGGCGACCGGCTGCGCTCGGCCACGGTGCTGCAGATCGCGATCGGGCTGTTCGCGCTGCTGTTCCTGCCGACTGCCGCGCCGATCGCGCCGGCGAGCTGGCTCTGCGTCGTCGCGTCGGCCGTGATCCACGTCGTCTATACGCTGCTGCTCGTCCGTGCGTACGAGCACGGCGACCTGAGCGTCGCGTACCCGGTCGCGCGCGGCACGGCGCCGCTGCTCGTCACGCTCGGCGCGGCGGCGTTCGCGGGCGAGCACCTGAACGTCGGTGCGCAAGGCGGGCTGGTGCTGATCTGCGCGGGCATCCTGGCGATCGGGCTGGAGCGCGGGCGCGGCGCGAAACACCGGATGATGCAGGTGCTGCCGACCGCGTTTGCGACTGGCGTGTCGATCGCCGCGTACAGCGTGGTCGACGGGATCGGTGTGCGCGAGAGCGGCAGCACGGTCGGCTATACCGCGTGGATGTTCGTGCTGACGGGCGCGCTGATGGCCGTGTACTACCGGCTGCGGGCGGGGCCGCTGCGGTTGACGCAGGCGGTCGGCGAAACCGCGAAGGCTGCCTGCGGCGGCGTGTTCGCGGCGCTCGCGTACGGCATCGTGATCTGGGCGATGGACCGTGCGCCGATGGGGCCCGTGTCGGCGCTGCGGGAGACGAGCGTGGTGTTCGCGGCGCTGATCGCGCGCGTGTATCTCGGTGAGCGGCTGACGCCGCGCCGGGCGGCAGGGTGCACGGTGATTGCTTGCGGGGCGTTGTTGATCAGTGCGTTCGAGGCGGTGCGGTGAGCAAACGCCAAGATGGCCCCGTTCGGACGCCGTGTACGTACGCGCGCAGCCGACAAATCGTCATTGCCCCTCACAGAATCGCCTTGCTTCGGGGCGTAACGCGCGGGTCGTCGCAAAGCCTTTGACACCCGCCTCGGCAAAGGGGGGTTAGCTCGATGTCGATCTGGTACAGGGTTAGTGTTCCGTCGCTGTTCCGCACCATGGCATCGGTGAAAGTTTTTTTGTCGATGATGATGTGTTCGTTCCTGATTCCAAGTTGCTTCAGATATTCGCTCGCGATCTTGGCTCGCTCGGTCTTCAGGCGCTCGCGGTTCCGTTCCGTCGTATATGCACCGGATATGACAACGGCCTGAATTTCTGCATCCGGCCATTTTCGCGCCTCGATTACAGCATTTGCGATTTTCAGCCTGTCAGCATTGGTCACGTCGACGCTGTTGAGCGGTAACGGGATTCGCACCGATTCCCCAATCGTGCATGCATGTGCTGGAAAGATGCCGGCGCATGCCGACAGTGCAATCACCCGTGAGATACCGGAAAATACGGCTTTGATATGGACTCTCATTCCATGATTCTCTTGTCGAAGGTTGCGATGTATCCCGTAATACTGTCCGCATTTCTAATGGCGACGTCGGCATTGCTTTCTGCAAAAGCCCTTAGCCCTGATTCTGTGTCGGAATATATGATGTCGCCGGAATTGAATGTGTCGACATAGTGCGTGCATTCATGGATCAGTGTTTTAACCTTTGATGCCGTCCATAGGTCTCCGTTTGAAATTGTGCAGAATTTTGAATAGATGGCGATGATCCGCTTCTCAGAGTCCGGCTTGCATACCCCTGCGATGTTGTTACCGCTGTCGGGCACTACACTGCAGGTAAGACGTCTGTTCATGGAGTCGTCCCATCGAACGATCTTCTCCGGCACGAGCGCCCGCATCGCATTAAGTAGTCTAGGCAAGCCAGCGGCAAGGACTGATCTGACATCATTGTCGGAGCGGCCGAAGTAGAGTCGAGCCCGCGCTTGTTCAGCCTTGTCCCAAGCTGTGACGCCCTCAATGCGCTGTAGTATTAGAGAGATTGCTGCATCACGAGCCTTCATGATCAGCTTTCGGAATTCTCTGTTACTCATATTCGAGCATATGGGAGTCGTGTTGATTGACACATACACCATTGAGCCGGGGTTGGTATTGGTGATGGCGCCGGAATGTACCAAAACCCAATTCTCACTGTCGTCAATGTCGAAGTCGTACGGTTTTTTGTCGAAAAAATTGGTCATCCGTCAGCACCCCTTTACATGGATTCTCAAGGATCAAGCTGAGTTCTTGAGGAATGCTCTAGGGTCGCCAGAAGGGCGATTATTGTCCATCGGACGTATTCGAAATTTTGATTGAATCCGCCCGTGGCTCGTAGCGGGCCGCGCGCATACGAACATGAGATCGTAGCGCTCGATGCAATGCGGATGAGCTGCGAGGTGTGCTACGCGAGGTGGGAATAGGCCGACGAGGGATTCGAGCCTATTCGGGGCGACCACGTGCTGCGGATGCCGGGCGCGCGAATGGCGCCGCCGAGAATCCACGTGTGAAGGTCAGCCCTCCACCGGCATCGCACTCGTGCACTTGATCTCGTCGAGGCACACGCTCGAATGCACGCCGCTCACGCCGGGAATGCGCATCAGCGTCTCGAGCAGGAATCGCGACAGCCCCTTCAGATCGTGCGCGACGACTTTCAGCACGTAGTCGATGTCGCCCGTCACCGAGAAACATTCCTGGATCTGCGCGAGATCCGACACGAGTTTCTGGAATTTCGACAAATCGCGGATATGCCCGCGCTCCATCGTCACGTGCACGAACGCGGTGACGCCGAAGCCGAGCGTGTCGGGGCAGAGCCGGGTTTCGTAACGCCGGATCGCGCCGATTTCCTCCAGCCGGCGGTGACGTCGCAGCGTCTGCGCGGGCGACAGCCCCACGGCCTTCGCCAGATCGAGGTTCGACGCGCGGCCGTTCTCCTGCAGCACCGACAGCAACTGACGATCGATACGATCGAGAACCGGGTCAGGCATTTTTGTTTCCTCATTCGTCTCCCGGATGCAATCTTATCTCATAATGTAGGGTTTGCATGAGCGGGTTACGCAACCCGATTTCGCGGTCGCGACGCTAAACTGACGCCGGATTTTCGTGTGCGGCCGCAGCAGTGCGGCGTGAGCGGGCGAGTCGGCGGCCAGTCTGACCGGCGCGCTGACGCGAATCGGTTGCCGCCGCACGCGAAAATTGCAGTCCCCAACCCGGCGCCCCCACGAACGGCCGCCGGCACAGCAAAACAGCGCCCGGCACACCGAGGCGCGCCGCACCGCTTCCGGCGGAGGCGGGCAGAATGGAGAAGACATGGTTTCTGGAAACGAGAGCGACGGCCTGAAGCGCGGGCTGAAGAACCGGCACATCCAGCTGATCGCGCTCGGCGGCGCGCTCGGCACGGGGCTGTTCCTCGGCATCGCGCAGACGATCAAGATGGCCGGCCCGTCCGTGCTGCTCGGCTATGCGGTGGCCGGCATCGTCGCGTTCTTCATCATGCGCCAGCTCGGCGAGATGGTCGTCGACGAGCCCGTCGCCGGCTCGTTCAGCTACTTCGCGAACAAATACGTCGGCCACTTCACCGGCTTCCTGTCCGGCTGGAATTACTGGGTGCTGTACATCCTCGTCAGCATGGCCGAGCTGTCGGCCGTAGGGATCTACGTGCAGTACTGGTGGCCCGGCGTGCCGACCTGGGTGTCGGCGCTGGTGTTCTTCGTCGCGATCAACCTGCTGAACCTGGCCAGCGTGAAGTCGTACGGCGAGACGGAATTCTGGTTCTCGATCATCAAGGTCGCCGCGATCGTCGGGATGATCGGCTTCGGCGGTTGGCTGCTCGTGAGCGGCCATGCCGGGCCCGAAGCGAGTGTCGCGAACCTGTGGCAGCACGGCGGCTTCTTCCCGAACGGCGTGTCCGGCCTTGTGATGTCGATGGCCGCGATCATGTTCTCGTTCGGTGGGCTGGAGTTGATCGGCATCACCGCGGCCGAAGCCGACGATCCGAAGCGCAGCATTCCGCGCGCGACCAACCAGGTCATCTACCGCATCCTGATTTTCTACATCGGCGCGCTGGCCGTGCTGCTGTCGCTGTATCCGTGGCAGAAGGTCGTCACCGGCGGCAGCCCGTTCGTGCTGATCTTCCACGCGCTGAGCAGCAACCTGGTCGCGAACGTGCTGAACGTCGTCGTGCTGACGGCCGCGTTGTCGGTCTACAACAGCGGCGTGTACAGCAACAGCCGGATGCTGTTCGGCCTCGCGCAACAGGGCAACGCGCCGAAGGTGCTGTGCTCGGTCAACAAGCGCGGCATCCCGCTCGCCGCGCTCGGCGCATCGGCGCTCGCGACCGGCGTGTGCGTGCTGGTCAACTACTTCATGCCGGGCAAGGCGTTCGAGGTGCTGATGGGCCTCGTCGTGTCGGCGCTGATCATCAACTGGGCGATGATCACGGTGATCCACCTGAAGTTCCGCCAGGCCAAGCGTGCTGCCGGGGAGCAGACTTCCTTCCGCAGTCTGGGCTATCCTTTCACGAATTACCTGTGCCTGGCGTTCATGGCCGGCATTCTCGTCGTGATGTACCTGACGCCGGATCTCCGTCTGTCGGTGTACCTGATCCCGGTATGGCTCGCGGTGCTCGCGATCGGGTATCGCTTCCGTCAGAAGAATGCCGGCTTTGCGGTGCACGACGGTGCGTCCGCACGCTGACGCAGGCCACGACCGACCATTCTTCCAAACGAGACCGATTCAAGCCATGTTCGAACACATCGACGCGTACCCGGGCGACCCGATCCTGACGCTCAACGAGAACTTCCAGAAAGATCCGCGCGACCAGAAGGTCAACCTGAGCATCGGGATCTATTTCGACGCCGAAGGCCGGATTCCGGTGCTGGGCGCCGTGCGCGAAGCCGAAACCGCGCTGCAGCGCGACAGCGGCCCGAAGCCGTACCTGCCGATGGTCGGCTTGGCCGCGTACCGCGACGCCGTGCAAGCGCTGGTGTTCGGTGCGGATCACCCGGCTCGCGCGGCCGGCCGCATCGCGACGCTGCAGACGCTCGGCGGCTCGGGCGCGCTGAAGGTCGGCGCCGATTTCCTGAAGCGCTATTTCCCGGATTCGCAGGTGTGGCTCAGCGATCCGAGCTGGGAAAACCATCGCTTCATCTTCGAGCGCGCCGGCTTCACGGTGAACACGTATCCGTACTACGACGAGGCCACGGGCGGCCTGAAGTTCGACGCGATGCTCGCGGCGATCGACGCGCTGCCGGCGCGCAGCATCGTGCTGCTGCACGCGTGCTGCCATAACCCGACCGGTGTCGATCTCGACGAAGGCCAGTGGGAGAAGCTGATCGACGTGATCGAGGCGCGCGGGCTGCTGCCGTTCGTCGACATGGCGTACCAGGGCTTCGGCGCGGGCCTCGACGCGGACGCGTTCGCGGTGCGCGAACTGGCCCGCCGCGGCGTGCCGACGCTCGTCGCGAACTCGTTCTCGAAGAACTTCTCGCTGTACGGCGAACGCGTGGGCGGCCTGAGCGTCGTCTGCGAGGACGCGGCCGCGGCCGAGCGCGTGCTCGGCCAGTTGGCCGGCGCCGTGCGCTCGAACTACAGCAACCCGCAGACCTACGGCGCGAAGGTCGTCGCGGCCGTGCTCGGCACGCCGGCGCTGCGCAAGCAGTGGGAAGAGGAGCTGTCGGCGATGTGCCGCCGCATCGCGCGGATGCGCCAGTCGATCCACGACGGCCTGCGCGACCACGTGAGCGGCGAAGCGCTCACGCGCTACGTGAAGCAGCGCGGGATGTTCACGTACACGGGCCTGACCGAAACGCAGGTCGACGCGCTGCGCGAGGTGCACGGCGTATACATCCTGCGCTCGGGCCGGATGTGCGTGGCGGGCCTGAACGACTCGAACGTCGGCATCGTCGCGGACGCGATCGGCAAGGTACTGAAGAGCGGCGTCTGAACGCGGCGCGCCCCGGCGCGCAACGCTGAAGAACCGGCTGTTTCCCGTCGCGGGAACAGCCGGTTTTTTGTTGGGCGGCCGTCATGTGCGAGGCGCGGATGACCCACGGGCGGGCGCGGCGGTACGATCACGGGATCGTACGCAATGCAGGGGAGCAGAGGAGCGACATGGGCATCCGGATCATCCAGCTCGGCACGCCGCGCGCGGCCGGCGAGGGCCTGCGGATTGGCACGGTGCGGCGGCCGCCGCGCGGCGTACCGAAGGCGGAATTCGCGTCGCGCAACTACTATGATGTATGGTTGCCGACGTTGTCGCCGAGCCCCGAGCTCGTCGCGCAGGCGCAGGCCGCTGAAACCGACGCCGAATGGAACGCGTTCAAGCGCCACTTCCGCGCGGAGATGGCGCATGGCGATCCGGCCAAGGTGCTGGACCTGCTGGCCGCGCTGTCGGCGACGACTGCGTTCTCGATCGGCTGCTACTGCGACGACGAAAACCATTGCCACCGCAGCGTGCTGCGCGAGCTGCTCGCGCAGCGCGGCGCGGCGATCGAGCCCGACGCCGGCTGAAGCAGAGGAAGCGGCGGCGCGCGGCTACACCGCGATCGTGCGGTGCAGCGAGCCTGTTGACGTGGGTCAAGCGCGCGGCCGCGCGCGCCACTATGCTCTCGTCATGGAGCCATCACGACGATGACAGACCGACAGATGCACATCGTTTTCCCGTCCGAGCCGCCGGAATATTGCGCGCGCGATCTGGTCGTCGCGTTTTCGGCGCTGGTCGACGGGCGTTGCGTTCAGTGCGCGGTCACGGCCGAGGCGCTGGAAGACCATTTCGGCGCGCAGTCGCTGCTCGAACGCGATCTGCTGGGCGCATTCGACGCGCACCGGTCGGCCATCGAGGCGATGGCACGACGAATGCTCGAGGAAATCGGCGGCCGGCCGGTGCTGCTGCACAGCGGGCACTTCCGGCTCGAAGGCTGATACCGCAGGAGGGCGCATGACACTGCAGGGCAACATTCACGAACGCGACTGGTCGGTCGAAGTGGAGACGCGCCCGTGCGAATCGGGCGAATTCCGCTGCCGCGTGTCGGTCGAGCACGGCGCCGGCGCCGCGCGGTTTCATCATACGTTCGAGCACAGCCACGCGTATCCGACGGAGCGCGAGGCGATGATCGAAGGGTTGCGGGCCGGCATGACGTGGATCGAGATGAAGGCGTCGCAGACCTTCAACGTCTGAACGGTCCCGCGCCTGTCGGGCGCGGGCAGACAATCGGCCGGCCGCGATCGAACAATGCGCGCCGCGCCACGGGAAACACGGGCCGCCCCATCGTGAGGCGGCCGGCACTTGCAAGGCGGTCGACGAGCGGGCGGCCCCGTCAGGAGAGACGACATGGGCGTGGGCATGCAGATCGCCTGCCTCGGATTCACCGGTTCGGCTGCGGTCGAGGCCGAAGCCGGCGCGCAACTGGTGCGACTCGAGCGGTTTCGCGCGTGGATCGAAGGCTGCCATCTCGCGATCGAATCGCGCACGGCGGCCGATGGCGCGCGCCGGTACGACGTGCGGCTGGAACTGGTGATGCGCGACGCGACGCTCCGGTCGCTGCCGCCGTGCGTCGGGGCCGACGTGGACGACGCATTGCGTCTCGCGTTCGCGCAGGCCGAACGGGCGCTGCTCGCGTGGCAGGCAGGCGCCGCAACGGTTGCGCTGCGCGACGCGGCGACCGGCGACGCGATGCGGTGACGCCGCGCCTGTCAGCGCGGCGCCGCGTGTCAGACTCGCGCGAGCGCTTGCGGGTTGATGATGCGCACACGCTTGCCGCGCGTTTCGACGAGCGCGTCGCGATGGAACCGCGAGAACATCCGGCTGACCGTTTCGAGCTTCATCCCGAGATAGCAGCCGATTTCCTCGCGCGTCATCCGCAGGTTGAATTCGGTCGCCGAATAGCCGCGCGCCTCGAACCGCGACGACAGGTTCAGCAGGAAATGCGCGACGCGCTGCTCGGCCGACATCGTGCCGAGCAACAGCATCTGGCTCGATTCGCGGACGATCTCGCTGCTCAGCATCTGGTAGAGGAAGTGCTGCATCGGCTTGATCTCGCGGCACGCGGCTTCGAGCGCGCCGAACGGGATGATGCACACCACGCTGTCCTCCAGCGCGATCGCGTCGCAACAGTGCTGGCCGCTGCCGATGCCGTCCATCCCGAGCGTTTCGCCGGCGATCTGGAAGCCCGTCACGTGCTCGCGGCCGTCGCGATGCATCATCACCGTCTTGAACGAACCCGCGCGCACCGCGTAGATGCTCTGGAACGGATCGTCGGTGCGGAACAGCGCGTCGCCCTGGCGAACCTGCCGCGTCGTGCAGATGATCGCGTCGAGGCGGCCGTATTCGGCGGGCGTCAGGTGCGGTGGCAGGCACATCGAGCGCATCGCGCAGGCCGAGCAGCGTGCGGCCGGGTGCTTGGCGGCGTCGGCGCGCGCGGCCGGGCGCGGCGGAATCGTCGGCCGGGGTACGACGGATACGTCGGCGAAGGCGGTGGCGGTGGACATGAGGCGCTCCGGCTCGTCAGGGGCGGCGCACGCGAGCGTGCACCAGGGATTCGATGACACGGCATGCGGTGTCGAATTCGACGGTCTTGTCGAAGAAGTAGTCGGCTCCCGCCGTCGCGCATGCCTCTCTGAATGCCGGCGCCGAGTGGTTCGTCAGCACGATCGTGACGATGCGCGGCGCGGCCTTCGACAGCATCCCGATCAGGTCGAGACCGCTGCCGTCCGCGAGCCGCACGTCGACGATCACCACGTCCGCGCGACTGCTGCGGATATGCGTCCACGCGTCCTGGCCGTCTTCCGCTTCGCCCACGACGGCGACGCCGCGAATCGCGCCGACGAGCAGCGCGATCCGTTGGCGGACGGCAACCGCGTGATCGACGAGAAACACCCTGAGTGCGGCGGGTGACAGGCTGGCATTCATGCCGGCAGTATCGTGTTGCGCCGCCGAAATTGAAATCGGCCGAATTGGAACTTCGTGTAGGCCGCTTCGACGCGGTGTAGGGCGTTTCCTACACCGCGTACGGGAAATCGCCGGTGTGAATCCGACGATGCGATGCCGCGCGAGCGGCGCGAACGGTTGCGCGGCCGGGTCAGCCGGCGCGGCGCGCGGCCAGTGCGTCGCGCGCGGTGCGGCACGCGGCCAGATCCCATGCGGCGCAGCCGACGCTCTTGAACAGCAGCGGGCCGCCGCGGGCGAAGGTGCCGTTCAGCACGTCGGCGAGCGACGCGACGTGCTGCCAGTCGACCTGCGCGACGATCAGGTCGCCGGCTTCGTGGCGCGCGCCGGCCGGATCGTCGACGACGAGCCGGCTGCCCCGCACCGTGTTCGCGTCGATCTCCGCGGCATCCGCGGTGAACGCGCCGACGCCGACCACGAGCCGGCCTTCGCGCGCGGCGTCGCGATAGACGGGCGTGCGGCTCGTCGTCAGCGTGACGACCACGTCGATCGCATCGGGAATCGCGTCGCCGTCGAGCGGCGCGAGCTGCGGCGCATGCGCGCGGTGGGCGGCGCAGAAGGCGGCCGCGCCGTCCGCGCTCGTGCCGCGCACGTGAAGGCGCGCGTCCGGAAAGATCGCGGCGAGCGCTTCCGCGTGATTGGCCGCCTGCTTGCCGGTGCCGATCAGCAGGATGTCGCGCGGCGCGTCGCCATGCAGCGCCTGGATGCCGAGCGCGGTGATCGCCGCCGTGCGGCGGCCGGTGACGGTCGGGCCGTCGAGCGCGAAGCGCATTTCGCCGGTCGTCGCATCGTACGCGGTGACCTGGCCGAGAATCGTCGGCAGCCCGCGTGCGCCGTTGCCGGGGCACACGTTCACGAGCTTGTGGCTCGCCAGATCGTGTGCGCTCGACGGCATCGACAGCATCACGCCGCCGCGTTGCAGCGGCACGACCAGGCGTTCGGGGCTGACGATGTCGCCTGCCGCGTACTCGACGACCGCTTGCCTGAGCGTGGCGAGCAGCGCCGGATAGTCGAGCAGCGCGGCCGTGTCGGCCGCATCGAAAACGGGAATCGGGGAGAAGGCGGTCATCGTGTACGTCTTGGCGGTCAGTAAGCGTGGACGGCGGACGCATGCCGCGCCCGCCGCAGGTCTGCCGGTACCGTGACACAGGGCAGTGTGGATCGAATCTATACCACTTGCTGGCGCGTCGGCAACCCAGAAAATAAAGCGTGCCGGTGATTTTGGTTCTAATATCTGGCCAGAAGGCTCGCCGCTGCCGCGCTGCCCGCGCCGCTCCGGTATAGTGCGAACCCATTCCAGATCCACGCCCGCGAACGGGCAGGAGCCACACGATGATGTCCGCGCGTCCCGACTCACTCGAAGGCGGTTTCAGGCCGCTGCAGATCTACGAGCAGGTAGCCGAAAAGATCCGCGACGAGATCCGCGCGGGGCGCTACGCGGCCGAATCGCGGCTGCCGTCCGAGCGCGAGCTCGCGGCGCTGTTCCAGGTCGGCCGGCCGGCCGTGCGCGAGGCGCTCGGCGCGCTGCAGAACGAAGGGCTCGTGTTCACGAAGCGCAATTCGGGCACCTACGTCGTCGCGGCCCCGCTCGACGTGCTCGCACAGCGCGGCGACGCGCACGCGGCGTCCGAGGCCGACTTCAGTCCGACGTCGACGCTCGACGTGCGGCTGATCCTCGAGCCCGCGATCGCGCGCCGCGCGGCCGCTCATGGCCGCGCCGACCCCGGCGCCGAGCGCTATCTCGCGCAAATGGAGACCATCACCGACGTCGACGATCCGCACCAGCGCGCGTTGTGGAACGAGAGCGACCGGCTGTTCCACCGGCAGCTCGCGCTGATGACCGGCGACGCGCTGATCGTGAAGATCGCGGACGAAGTCGCGAAGACGATGGACCAGCCGCTGTGGAAGCGGCTGAAGGACGATGGCATCTACGACGGGGGCCGGATCCGGCTGTACGTGTCCGAGCACCGGTTGATCTACGAGGCGATCGTGTCCGGGGATGCCGATGCGGCCGCGTTCTATGTCGAACAGCACATTCGCCGCGTGCGGCGCGACATTGCGCCAAAATGATGGGAGTGGTTTGGTCTTCAATGTGACCAAAATCCCGATAATTATTTTGAAATTGCTTGCGATGTGACCACGCGTGTCCTACATTGGTTTCACACAAAACCAATCAGGAGACACCATGCGACACCTCATGACCGCGCTCTCGGTGGCCGTGGCCGCCGGCGCGCTGACTTCCGCGCATGCGCAGGAAGTCGTGATGATCGGCCATTCGGCGCCGCTCACGGGCCCGCAGGCCGCCAACGGCAAGGACAACGAAAACGGCGCGCGGCTCGCGATCGACGAGCTCAACAAGGCCGGCGTGAAGGTCGGCGGGAAGACCGTGACGTTCAAACTGGTTTCCGAAGACGACCAGGCCGACCCGAAGGCCGGCGTGCAGGTCGCGCAGAACCTCGTCGACAAGGGCGTCGTCGCCGTGCTCGGCCCGTACAACTCGGGCGTCGCGATTCCGGCGTCGCGCGTGTATTCGACGGCCGGCGTGCCGATCCTGCCGGTCGCGTCGAATCCGGCGCTGACGAAGCAGGGCTTCAAGAACATCTTCCGGATCGGCGCGAGCGACGAGCAGCTCGGCGGCACGATGGCCACGTTCGCCGCGAAGACGCTGAACGCGAAAACCGCCGCCGTGATCGACGATCGCACCGCGTACGGGCAGGGCGTCGCCGAGCAGTTCATCAACGTCGCGAAGGCGAACGGGATCAAGATCGTCGACCAGGAATACACGAATTCGTCGGCCACCGACTTCCTCGGCATTCTCACCAAGATCAAGGCCGCCAACCCCGACGTGATCTTCCTCGGCGGCTATGCGGCGCAGGGTGCGCCGATGGCCAAGCAGATGAAGCAGCGCGGCCTGCGCGCGAAGCTGCTCGGCGGCGACGGCATCTGTTCGGCCGACATGGGCAAGGTCGCGGGCGAGGCCGCGTCGATCGTCTATTGCGCGCAGGGCGGCGTCGCGCTCGAGAAGACGCCGGCCGGGCGCGAATTCCTGAAGAAGTACCACGACGCCTATCGCACCGATACGCAGGTCTACGGCGTCAACTACTACGACGGCATGAAGCTGCTCGCCGATGCGATGGTCAAGGCCGGCACGACCACCGACAAGGCGAAGCTGATCGCGCAGCTCGCGAAGACGAACTACGCGGGCGTCGCGGGCACCTATTCGTTCGACGCGAACGGCGACCTGAAAGGCGCGCCGACCACCGTCTACGTGATCCGCAACGGCCTGCCGGAACCGTACGCGAAGTAATTGCCGCACGGCCCGTCACCGGACGGCGGCCCGGCCGCCGTCCTTCGTTTCAACGCACCCGATCCCCCATGAAAATTTCCCGATCCCTGTCCACCGTCGAAGTGCACACCGGCGGCGAGGCGTTCCGCATCGTCACGAGCGGGCTGCCGCGCCTGCCCGGCGACACGATCGTCCAGCGCCGCGCGTGGCTCAAGGAACACGCCGACGAAATCCGCCGCGCGCTGATGTTCGAACCGCGCGGCCACGCCGACATGTACGGCGGCTATCTGACCGAGCCCGTGTCGCCGAACGCCGATTTCGGCGTGATCTTCGTGCACAACGAAGGCTACAGCGACCATTGCGGACATGGCGTGATCGCGCTGTCGACCGCGGCCGTCGAACTCGGCTGGGTGCAGCGCATGGTGCCCGAGACGCGAGTCGGCATCGACGCGCCGTGCGGCTTCATCGAGGCGTTCGTCCGGTGGGACGGCGAGCATGCGGGGCCCGTGCGCTTCGTCAACGTGCCGTCGTTCATCTGGGAGCGCGACGTGTCGGTCGACACGCTGTCGTTCGGCACCGTGACCGGCGACATCGCGTATGGCGGCGCGTTCTATTTCTATGTCGACGGCGCGCCGTTCGACCTGCCGGTGCGCGAATCGGCAGTCGAGAAACTGATTCGCTTCGGCGCCGAGGTGAAGGCGGCCGCGAACGCGAAATATCCGGTCGCGCATCCGGAGATCCCGGAAATCAACCATATCTACGGCACGATCATCGCGAACGCGCCGCGCCACGCGGGCTCGACGCAGGCGAACTGCTGCGTGTTCGCGGATCGCGAGGTCGACCGCTCGCCGACCGGCTCCGGCACCGGCGGGCGCGTCGCGCAGCTCTACCAGCGCGGGCTGCTCGCGGCAGGCGACACGCTCGTCAACGAATCGATCGTCGGCACGGTCTTCAAGGGCCGCGTGCTGCGCGAAACGACGGTCGGCGACATCCCGGCCGTGATCCCGGAAGTGGAAGGCAGCGCGCATATCTGCGGGTTCGCGAACTGGATCGTCGACGAGCGCGATCCGCTCACGTACGGATTTCTCGTGCGCTGAGCCGCGGCGCGGGGCACGCCGCCGTCGCGCGGCGTTCCGGTTGTGGTACCAGGTTTGGCGCGTCGCTCCGATTGCCGGACACGCGCCTTTTTTTGCGTGAGCGCCGTCGTAACACCGTACCGCGTGTGCCAGCCCAAGGCCGCCGCGGGCCGGACGGCCGCGCGAGTTTGGTACGATGCAGCCTTTTCAGCCGAGCTCCACCCGCGTGAATCGCCGAAACGTGCCGTCAGTGCGTGCCTTCTGTGCCAGATGGGTCGCGCGCGCCCAACCCGTCGCGGCGGCCGCCGTCGCGCGGGTCAAGCCTCTCGCCGCCACCGCGTGGCGCCATGTCCGCCACCCGACGCGCCGTGGCGCGCTGCTCGCCGCCGCCGCCGTGCCGGCGCTGTTCGCCGTGTACGTGGTCGCGCTGATCCCGTTCACGCCGGGCATCGGCGACATCCGCAAGGCGCGCGTCGACCAGCCCGCGCAGGTGCTGTCCGCCGACGGCAAGCTGCTGGCCGAATTCAAGCCGTCGAACCGCGAATGGGTGTCGCTCAAGCAGATCTCGCCGCACATGGTCGACGCGCTGATCGCGACCGAGGATCATCGCTTCTACGAACACCACGGCCTCGACTGGAAGCGCACGGCGTCGGCCGCGCTCCATACGTTCTCGGGCAGCCGCCAGGGCGGCTCGACGATCACGCAGCAGCTCGCGCGCAACCTGTACCCGGACGAGATCGGCCGCGCGCCGACGCTCACGCGCAAGGTGAAGGAGGCGATCACCGCGCTGAAGATCGAGGCCGTCTACAGCAAGGACCAGATCCTCGAGACCTACCTGAACACGGTGCCGTTCCTGTACAACGCGTACGGCGTCGAGATGGCCGCGCGCACCTATTTCGACAAGTCGGCCGACGAACTCGACGTGCTCGACAGCGCGACGCTCGTCGGGATGCTGAAGGGCAACAGCTACTACAACCCGGTGCTGAACCCCGAGCGCGCGCTGCAACGGCGCAACACGGTGCTCGGCCAGATGGTGAAGTACGGCAAGCTGTCGCCGGCGCAGTTCGCGCAGCTGCAGCGCCGGCCGCTGCGCATCGACTTCGAGCGCCAGAAGGAGCCGCCCGGGCCGGCGCCGCATTTCGCGCAGCAGTTGCGCAAGTGGCTGATCGCGTGGGCCGACCGCAACGACTACAACATCTACTCGGACGGGCTGATCGTGCGCACGACGATCGACTCGCGGCTCCAGCAGATGGCGACGCAGGCGCTCACGCTGCAGGGCAATCAGTTGCAGGGCATCGCGAACAACGCGTGGAGCGGCCGCGACGGCTGCGGCACCGACAACGAGGTGTTCCGCACCTTCATGCGCGAATCGCCCGAGTACAAGGCCGCGCAGGACGCCGGCAAGGACGACGCGGCGGCGATGAAGCTGCTCGCGGCCGACCGCGGCTTCCTGCATGCGCTGTGCAAGGCGAAGACCGACGTGCAGGCCGGCTTCCTCGCGATCGATCCGCGCGACGGGCAGATCCGCGCGTGGGTCGGCAGCCGCGACTTCACGCGCGAGCCGTTCGACCACGTCGCGCAGGCGCGGCGCCAGCCGGGCTCAACGTTCAAGCCGTTCGTCTATGGCGCCGCGTTCGCGAGCGGGATGAAGCCGGAGGACACGTTCATCGACCAGCCGGTCGAGATTCCGCTGAAGGGCGGCGAGATCTGGCGACCGAACGATGACGCGCCGCCTACGGGCAAGCCGATGACGCTGCGCGACGCCGTCGCGCTGTCGCGCAACCGGATCACCGCGCAAGTGATGGAGAAGGTCGGGCCGGGCGCCGTCGCGCGGCTCGCGCGCGACATGGGCGTGCGCGAAAGCCCGCTCGAACGCGTGCCGTCGCTCGCGCTTGGCACGAGCCCGGTCACGCTGAAGGAAATGGTCGCGTCGTACGCGACGATCGCGAACGGCGGGCTGTACGTCGAGCCGCAGATGGTCACGCGCATCGAGAACCGCCAGGGCGAGGTGCTCGCCGAATACGCACCGGCGCCGCCCGAGCGTGCGCTCGATGCCGAAACCGACAAGACGCTGCTCGACGTGATGCGCGACGTCGTGACGCGCGGCACGGGCGGCAGCATCCGCACCCGCTTCGGGATCCGCGGCGACGTGGCCGGCAAGACCGGCACGACACAGGACAACGCGGACGGCTGGTTCATCCTGATGCAGCCGGGCCTCGTCGCCGGCGCGTGGGTCGGGTTCGACGACGGCCGCGTGACGCTGCGCAGCGATTACTGGGGGCAGGGCGCGCACAGCGCGCTGCCGATCGTCGGCGATTTCTTCCAGCGCGCGCAGCGCGCCCGGATCGTCGATACGAAGGCGAAATTCGATACCGAGCCGTCGCCGGGCTGGTTCGGATCGCTGCGCGAGCGCGTGACCGACCTGTTCGACACGTGGTTCCCGCCCGAGGCGAAGAAGGCGCCCACGCCGGTCAGGACACAGCGTATCGAGCGTCCGGCCGAGACCGACGAAGAGGCGGCGTCGGCGGCTTCGGCTGCATCGGCGCCGGATGCCGCGTCCGGCGGCATCGTTGAGGAATGGGTGCCGGCGTCCGAAGTGGCCGCGTCGGCTGCGGCGCTGTCGGCGAGCGCATCGCAGCCTGCGCAGCCACCGGCAGGCGCCAGTATCACGAGCGGAAGCAGCACCGGCGTCGGCGCCGCCCCGTCGGCCGTGCCGGCTCCGCCACCGCCGGTGCCGGTCCCGGCGTCGCCCGATGCCACGGGTGCGTCGCAGTAACGAAGCCATTCAGATTCCGCGCGATGCTGCCGTAATCAAGTTGTCACGATAGCTCGCGCGGTCGCTCCGCGCTTCTCCGATGCGGCTTTCCACCGACTACGTCGCGCTCGCGCGCGACGATCTTTCCGCCGGCGTCCCGCTCGGCTTCGACCTCTACGACGCCGACGGTGCCGCGCTGCTGCCGGCCGGCACGACGCTGCAGGATGCCGCGCAGCATGCGTTCCTGTTCGACCATTTCCACCCCGTACGCCGACGCGAGGGCAGCGGCATCGAGCCGAGCGTGCCCGGGGCGGCGGGCGCGCCCGCCACGCGCATGGGCTTGTCGGCGGGCGCGGCGATCGGCATTCGCCGCCGGGTCGGCACGACGCGTGCGCTGCAACGCTGCCGGCTGATCGGTGTCGGTGCGTCGGGCGCGCTGTTCGTCGAACCGCTACCCGCCGCCGTGCTCGAGTTCGCACGCGGCGACGACGTTGAAGCGGTGGCGATCGGCGCTGCCGCGGTGTTCCGTTTCGGCGCGACGGTCGAATCGGTGCAGGCGTCAGGCGCCGCGCCGTTCATGATCCTGTCGCCGCCCGGCTTCGTCGACCGGCTGCGTGCGCGCGCGGAGCCGCGCGTGCCGGTGCGCATCGCCGCCCGCTGCAGCGGCGCGGCGCAGGGGGCGGAAGGCATCGGAATGGTGCACGACATCAGCCTGAGCGGCTTGTCGATCGCCGTCGACCGGCCGCTCGCGGCCACCGGCGAGCCGTTGCGCGTGCTGCTTCCGTACGAAACCGGCGGCCGCGTCGAGCAACTGGCGCTCGACGGCACGGTGCGGGCCGTGCATGCCGACCCGGCGGCCCCAGCGCTGACGTTGCATCATGCGGCGTTCGGCGACATCGATGCCGACGATCGCGTGCGCCTCAAGGCGTTGCTGTTCGACAGGCAGATGGCGTCGGTGGATACCGATCGCCCGCGCTGACGCGCTGCCGAGCGTGCCGGATGCCGAAGAGTGGCATTCGGTGTGCGAGCGTCGATAATCGTCTGATGAATCACGTTATTCCCGCGCGATTGTACGGTTTCGGTCAACAGTGAATTTGCGATTTAAGTATTTACCCTGATAGCGGCGACTCCTAGACTTCTACTCATGCGCAACGACCCCGAGTCCGAAGCGCCTGACAAAACAATCCTGGAGGTAACGCATCATGAAATCGCTGATCAAGGCAGTTGCACTGGCCGCCCTCGTGGCTGCACCGGTCGTCTCGTTCGCCCAATCGAACCAACAGCCGCTGACGCGCGCGCAAGTGCGCGCCGAGCTGGTCCAGCTCGAAAAGGCCGGGTACAACCCGAACGACTGGATCAACTATCCGGAAAACATCCAGGCCGCCCAGGCCAAGATCGCCGCCGCGCAGAACACGGGCGCGCAAGCCGACGCAACCGGTTACGGTTCGAACCCGATCGCGACGTCGCAGTCGGGCCAGCGCGCGGTCGTGCCGGCCGTCAGCGACCGCTCGTCGGTGTATTTCGGCCACTAAGTCGGCCGTTGTGTCGCGGCCCTTGGGGACCGTGGCTGAAGGTTTGTCGAGAAAGCCCGCACTCGGTTCAGTTCCGAGTGCGGGCTTTCTCAATGATGCGCAGCGATCGGATGCTTTCGCCGTCAGGAAAACACGACAACCGGCGAAATCGCGTCTCGGGCGTCACCCCGGCACCCGCTGACAATCCGCCGCGCGTGCGCTAGCATCGCGGTCGATGTCGCCGCGGTGGCGCGGCCCATGCACACGGGGCGCAACAAGGCGCCGGGTTCCACACTTCAACGAACAACAAAGGAGCATCCATGCGTGTCTTGACCGGTCTGCTGGGCTCGCTGGCGCTGGTGGCGAGCGTCGCCCATGCGCAGGCGAATTGTGCGGACGCGACGGATCAGGCGACGATGACGGCGTGTGCCGATCGCGCGTACAAGAAATCCGACGGGGAACTGAACCGGATCTACCAGGCCGTCACCGCGCGCCTGCGCGGCGCGCGGCCGCTCGCCGACAAGCTCGTGGACGCGCAGCGCGCGTGGATCGCGTACCGCGACGCCGAATGCCATTTCTCGAGTGCGAATGCCGAGGGCGGCAGTGCATACCCGATGGTCGTATCGACCTGCCTCGACGATCTGACCAAAGTGCGCACCGAAACGCTGAAAGGCTATCTGTCCTGCGAGGAAGGCGACCTCGCGTGCCCGGTGCCCGCGAAGTAACGCGTCATGCGCGGGCCTGCCGAGGCCCGCACCACGCCGGCCAGACGTCGTCCGTTACACGTCGTCCGCTACACGTCGTCCGTTACACGTCGTCCGTTTCGTCGAGCAGCTTGTGCCGCATCGCGTAACGCACGAGCGCCGCTTCGTGCGGCATCTGCATCTTTTCCAGGATCCGGGTCTTGTAGGTGCTGACCGTCTTCGCGCTCACGCACAACGCGTTCGCGATCTCGGTCAGCGTCTGGCCGGCGGCGATCCGCCGGAACACGTCGAATTCGCGGTCGGACAGCCGCTGGTGCGGCAGCGTTTCGGCCGGCTCGTTCAGGCTCTGCGCGAACTGCTCGGCCATCGCGAGGCTCACGTAGACGCCCCCCGACGCCACTTTCGTGACCGCGCCGACCAGCTCCGCGCTCGCGCTTTCCTTCGTCAGATAGCCGGACGCGCCCGCGCGGAACGCACGCACCGCGTATTGCTGCTCCGCGTGCATCGTCAGCACGAGCACGCGCAGCGCGGGCTTCTCGTCCTTGATCTGCTTGATCAGTTCGACGCCGTTGCGGCCCGGCATCGACAAGTCGAGCACGAGTACCTGCGCAGGCGTCGCCCGCACCAGCGCGATCGTCGACGGGCCGTCGAAGGCTTCGCCGGCCACCTCGAATCCGGTGGCGTTCTGGAGGATGTGCCGCAGACCGTCGCGTACGAGCGTATGGTCGTCGGCGATGAGCACCTTGATCATGTGATGAGCGTGTCCTGTTGAACGGTGCCGAGCGGAAACGAGACGGTAATCGAGAAACCGCGCGCGAGCGCGGTATCGATGGTCACGGTGCCGCCCAGCATGTGTGCGCGTTCGCGAATGCCGATCAGGCCGAACGATTTGTCCTCGTGGGCCGGCCCGCCGGGCGCCGCGCCGCGGCCGTTGTCCGCGACGCGCAGCACGCAAAAGCCTTCCTCGATGTCGAGCCGCAACGCCACGCGCGTCGCATCCGCATGGCGCGCGACGTTCGTCAGCGCTTCCTGGACGATCCGGAACAGCGTGGTCGCGCCCGTGCTGGTGAACGTGAGGCCGCCCGTTTCGATGTGGCGCTCGACATCGATCCCGTAGCGGTTCGTGAAATCGTTCGCGAGCCATTCGATCGCGGGCACGAGGCCGAGGTCGTCGAGCATTACCGGCCGCAGGTCGGCCGCGATGCGCCGCACTGACGCGACCGTCGCGTCGATCAGCCGCCGCATGCCTTGCAGATGCGTCTGCAGGCCTGCGTCGGGCTGCGCGCGGCCGGGCATGCGCAGTTGCTGTTCGACGACCGACAGATCCATCTTCAGCGCGGTGAGCTGCTGCCCGAGGTCGTCGTGCAGCTCGCGCGCGATGCGGGTCTTTTCCTCTTCGCGCACGTTCTGCAGGTTCGCCGATAGTTCGCGCAATTCCTCGCGCGATTGCTTCAGCGCGTTCTCGGCCCGCAGCCGCTCGGTGATGTCGCGCAGCATCACCGTATACAGCTTGCCCGACGCGTCGCGGATCTGCGAGATCGATGCTTCGATCGGGAATTCCTCGCCGTTGGCGCGCAGCCCGAACAGCACGCGCTGGCGGCCCATCTGCCGCTCGGACACGCCCGTCACGCCGAACTGGTCGACGTGCTTCGCATGTGCGGCGCGGAACCGTTCGGGAATGAAGCGCGACAGCGGCGCGCCGATCGCCTCCATTGCGGACACGCCGAACACCTGCTCGGCCATCGGATTGAAGATCACGACCGTCTGCTTCTCGTCGATCGTGATGATCGCTTCCATCGACGACCGGATGATGCCCATCATCCGCGCTTCGTTGAGGCTGCCGCGACTGCTCGCGCCCGCATCGGCGCGGCCGCGCAGTAGCGCATGGACGAGCGCCGCGAACCCGAACGACGCGATCAGCCCGGCGGCGAGCACGGTGCCGGCCGCACGCTGCGCGCCGGTCGCGCTCGGCCGGCCGTCCGCGGAATAGGCGAGCGTCAGCGCGGTGCCGCCGAAATTCAGCACATCGGTGCGCCGCATCAGGTCGGGCGACGCCGATGCTTCGTCGGTCGTCGTCTCGACGCTGACGATCGCGCGCGAATCGCCGCTGGCGGTCATCCACAGATCGATCCCGCGTTCCGCGTCGAGCGCACGCTCGACCAGGCGCCGCGGGCTCAGCGCCGCGAACAGCATCCCGTCGACGCCGGCTTCCCGCGTGCCGGACGGCGTGGCGGCGGCCAACGGCGAGCTCGTCACGGGCAGGAACAGCGTCAGGGTGCGGGCGTCGCGGGACGCGTCGTCGTCGGCCGGGTGGACGCCGAGCGCGATATCGCCGGTCCGCAGCGCGCGCGTGAGCGGCACCGCGTCGGACGCACCGAAGCGCACGACCGGCGAGTTCGACACGGGCGCGCTGAGCGTCGCTGCCGCGAGCGGATCGGCCGGCAGCGGCTTCGCGCCGGCCAGCGCGCCGCGGGCCGCGCGCGTCAGCGGCGCATAGCCGATCTGCCGGACCGGCGAGCGGCCGCTGTCGAGATCGAGCGTCTCCGCATACCGGCGCCATTGGCCGGGCGTCATGTCCGGGACGAGGCCGAACGCGCCGCGCGCACCTTCGAGCACGGCGACACCGGCCTGTAGTTCATGCCGCAGCATCGCGGTCACGTGCGTGGTCCGGCGTTCGAAACGCGTATGAACGGCGGTTTGCCACTGCTCGCGCACGAGCAGCGCGACGCCGAGCGACAGCACGGCGCCCGCGCACAGCGCAACGACGCCGGCCGCGAGCGGCTGGCGTAACATGATCTCGAGGCGCGTGGGCTCTCGGGCGTCCCGCGTCGGGGTTCCACTGACGGTCATTCGATGGCCATTCTGTTGTTCGGGCTGCCGGGGCACGCGGGCAGCGCGGCAAAACCGGGGGGAAACTCGCACCGGCTGCGTGCAACGATGATTTTCAGGACGAAATTGTGCGCGTTTTACACGTTTTTTGTAATGGGGGCAGTTGAAATTGCGGCAAACGGCGGGCAGCAGCAGGCGCGCCGGGCACGCTTGACGCGCGTCAACGCACGCGTCGGCACGTGGGGCAGACTGTTCGGCAGGCAAGCCGGCGCCGGGCCGGCTCGCGGTAACGGGCCGTGGTTGCGCAACGCGCGACGCACGCCCGGTCGGAGGGACGGACCATGTACAAGCGGATTTTCGTCGGGCTCGATGGCAGCCCGAGCGCGCGTCTCGCGCTGAACGAGGCGATCCGGATCGCGGCCGCGTCCGGCGGCGAAGTGACGTGTGCGTACGTCGTCGAACATCGGCCGCAGCTCGTCGACGTCGACGCCGGCTTCGCAGCCGAGCGCGACGGCGACGTCGCCGCGAACGATGCCGCGACGCCGGTGCTCGACGACGCGAAAGCCGCGCTCGCGCAGCAGCATGTGCGGGGCACGGTGCGCGCGCTCGACGCGTACGGCGAGGACATCGCGACGGTGCTGATGCGCACGGCGGCCGAAGCCGACGCCGATCTGGTCGTGATGGGCACCAGCGGGCGGCACGGCCTGCGCAGGCTGTTGCTCGGCAGCGTAGCGGAATCGTTGCTGCGCGCGGCCGACCGGCCCGTGCTGCTGGTGCGGCACGCCGAGGGCGGGACGCCGGCGGCCGCATAAGCGACGCGGTGCGGCGGTCGACGCTGCCTGCCCCGCGCATTGGCGGGCCGCAGGGCGCCGCGTGCTTGACCGCACATGGGCGTGATCGGCGTACTGCGCCGTGCCACCGGTACGTTCGACGGTGCGTGATTGCACGTCGGCGGTTGCCTCCCGGCACGCAGTTCTGGCAGCATCGGCCGGTGTCCGCTTGTTCGCCGCGCGCATGGCCGCGGCGATCGACGCAGGGACATCCGGCGGCACGCGATCGCAAGAATGAGGGTCGTGCAACCCCGCCGGATGCCGGTTTTCACCCTTACCGACGTCATCCGCCATGCCGATTTCCGCGACCGACCTGATTCGCCAGTTCGACCTGCAGCCGCATCCCGAAGGCGGCTATTTCCGTGAAACCTACCGCGCGACCGATTCGGTCGTGCGTCCGGCCGACGGCGCGCCACGTGCCGCGTCGACCGCGATCTACTACCTGCTGTGCGACGGCGCGTATTCGTCGTGGCATCGCATCCGCTCCGACGAGGTCTGGCATTTCTACGCAGGCGATCCGATCGAAGTGTGGGTGCTCGACGCGCGCGACGGGCTGACGATCCACCGGCTCGGCAACCCGCTCACGCATCCGGGCACCGTGTTCCAGGCGGTCGTGCCGGCCGGCAGCTGGTTCGGCGCGCGCTGCGCGTCGCCGGAGCACGTCGCGCTCGTTGGCTGCACGGTGGCGCCGGGGTTCGAATTCTCGGAATTCGAGCTGGCGGACGCGGCCGCGCTCGCGGCCGAGTTTCCCGACTACGCGGAACATGTCGCGCAACTCGCGCAGCGCCCGGACGTGTGACCGTCACGGTCGCGTCACGCCGGGCGCAAAGCCCGTGCGGACGGCCCGTGTTCCGCGCGGCCGAGGCCAAACCCGTTTAGAATGCGCAGGATGCACCGGTTGGTCGCGGACATGCCGCGGCGGCCGTTGCGCCGCCGTACCGACGGCCCTGTCGCGCGGCCCGCATGTCTTCCAGGAGCGCCGCCGTGTGGCACTTTCCCATCGCAATTCCATCGTCGCTCGGCCCGTGGGCCGTGTTCGCGAGCGTGTTGATCACGCAGCTCGGCGTGCCGGTGCCGGCCGTGCCGATGCTGATTCTCGGCGGCACGATGGCGGCGATGGGGCAGGCGTCCTGGGTCAGCATGTTCGCGGCGGCGATCGGCGCGACGATGCTGGCCGATTCGCTGTGGTTCTTCATGGGCCGCACGCGTGGCCGGCGCCTGCTGAACGGCCTCGTGCGCTTCTCGCTGTCGCTCGACACGACGCTGCGTTTCGCACGTAACGTATTCGAAAGGTATGGTGCGCCGCTGCTCGTGCTGTCGAAATTCCTGCCGGGCCTCGGCCTCGTATCGGCGCCGCTGCTCGGCACGACCGCGATCGGCATCGGTGTGTTCCTGTTCTGGGATCTGGCCGGCGCGTCGCTGTGGGCGGCGTTCTGGCTGATCGGCGGCGCGGCCATTCACGACCAGATTGTCCAGTTCGTGCTGTGGGTGCGCGCGAGCGGCGGCACGATCCTCGACGCGTTCCTCGCGATCTTCATCACGTTCCTGCTGTACCGCTGGGTGCGCCGCGTGCAGTTCCGCCGCTATCTCGCGCAGGTGCGCATCTCGCCGCCGCAGCTCGTCGAAATGATGACGTCCGACGAGCCGCCGCTGATCTTCGACGCGCGGCCGAAGGCGATTCGCGAACGCGAGCCGTACCGGATTGCCGGCGCGGTGCCGGTCGATCTCGATTCGCCGGACCTGCTCGACCCCGAAGTGTTGAAGCGGCCGATCGTCGTCTATTGCGTGTGCCCGAACGAGGCCACCGCGAAGCGGCTCATCGCGAAGATGCAGCGCAAGAAGATGATCCACAACATCCGCGCGCTGAAGGGCGGGCTCGATGCGTGGGAAAAGCACGGTTATCCGGTCGAGCCGCTGCCGGCCGATCTGGATTCGTCGCGGTATTTCGTGCGGCCCGAGCAGGGCGGGCTGGAAGGCGAATATACGGTGCGGGCGACGTTGTCGAAGTGATGCGGCCAGCGTTGCAGGTTTCGGCGCTCGATAGCGCATATTTTCCATCTTGATTTTTATATATTGTCGACAAGCGAGTTTCGCGGAGCGATCTCCGCTTATCTCGCAATGGTTCGGCTAACAATATCAGGAGCATTCAGCTGCGCTCGGTCGATTGGCACTGTGTCTAAAACCGCGTCGCACCTATCCCAATAAAGTTGCATCCCACCTCAGAATTAACAATCTGAAAACATTATAAAAATATTAATTCTTCAGCATTTTTTAATATCTCCGCCTGCAGGAGCAGGGAAGGCCAATGCTCCTCGTGTCGCGTTAATCATTTCTGACAGTGTGCGGGGATTGCTTCTGCTAGGATCGCGCAGCGGATAAGAGGAGACCCACTGCGAGCGCCGTCTCGCAATCGCGACACGCATGAGAGGCGCTGTCGTTCTGACTATCCGTTGCAAGCGCGTTCAAGACAAGACAGTGAATTACGTTCTGTCCTATTGGCGCTGAATTCAAATCGGATTGCAAGCAGGAACGCAGTGCGCGTCAACGAAGAATGAACAAGAAATGCTATCGGGTTGTGTTCAATCGCGCGCGGGGCGCGATGATGGTCGTTCAGGAAAACGGTAGTTCACCGCATGCAGCCGGGAATTCCAAAGGCGTGAGCGCGCTATCGCGCTTGCGGATCGTTTGGCAGCCGATCGCGATGGCTGCTGCATTGCTGTTTGGGGTGCCGCTATTCAGTTTCGCTCAAATCGCTCCGACTCCGGGCACGAGCACTCATGTCATTCAGACGCAGAGCGGCATCCCGCAGGTGAATATTGCCGCACCGTCAGGCGCTGGCGTGTCGGTGAACACGTACAACCAGTTCGACGTACAAAAGCCGGGCGCGATCCTGAACAACTCGCCGACGATCGTCAACACGCAACAGGCGGGGATGATCAACGGCAACCCGAATTTCGGTGCGGGCCAGTCTGCGCGGATCATCGTCAACCAGGTCAACAGCAATGCGCCGTCGCAACTGCGAGGTTACGTTGAGGTCGCGGGCAATCGCGCCGAAGTGATCCTGTCGAACAGTGCCGGTATTCAGGTTGACGGCGGCGGGTTCATCAATACGTCGAAAGCCGTTCTCACGACCGGCACACCGTATTACGGTGCCGACGGCTCGCTCGGTGGATTCAACGTATCGCGCGGCCTGATTTCTGTAAGCGGTGCTGGCCTGAATGCATCGAATGTCGATCAGGTTGACTTAATTTCGCGTGCAGTGCAGGCCAATGCAGCCATTTACGCAAAGAATCTGAACGTCGTCGCAGGTGCGAACCAAGTCAACCACGACACGCTGGCGGCTACGCCGATCTCTGGCGATGGTGCGGCACCGGCGATCGCAATCGACGTGAGCCAGCTCGGCGGCATGTACGCGAACAGGGTCTTTCTCATATCGAACGAGAACGGCGTCGGTGTCGCGAACGCCGGGACGATCGCGGCACAAGCGGGCGACCTGACGCTGCAATCCAACGGCCAGCTCGTACTCACGGGCAAGACGACTGCGAGCGGAAATCTCACGGCAACCGCAAATAGTATTCAAAACAGCGGCACGACGTATGCGCAACAGAGTGCAAACGTTTCAGCAGCCGGTACGTTGTCGAACAGCGGCACGCTCGCAGCGCAACAGAATACGACGCTCAACGCGAGCACCATCAATTCGACGGGAATGCTGGGCGCAGGTGTCAATAGCGATGGTTCCGTCGGGAAAAGCGGCGATCTGAATCTGTCGAGCACCGGCCAATTGACGGCGACCGGGCAGAACGTTGCGGGCGGGAGCGCGTCGATTTCAGGTGCTGCCGTGAGCCTCGCGGGTAGCCAGACGAGGGCGAACGGTAACGTGTCGCTGAACGCAAGCGCCGGGGACTTGAACCTCTCGAATGCGACAACGAGTGCGCAGGGCGCGCTCAATGCGAACGCAGCGGGTGCGTTGATCAACGATCGCGGCACGCTGTCGAGCCAAGCCAACGCAACGTTGACCGCAGGCAGCATTTCGAATCAAAGCGGCAAGATCTCGGCGCAAGGTCCGCAGAACGTGCAGTCGAACGGCTCAATCGCGAATCAGGGCGGCACGCTGGTTTCTGAAAGTGCGATGCAGGTGCGCGGCGGCGCAATCGCGAACAACCAGGGCACGATCCAGAGCGCGGCCGGAATGAATATTTCGGCAAGCTCGCTGGACAACAGCGCAGGTCGCGTGACGTCGCTGAATTCGGACGGTCTGTCCATTGCCACGACGGGGCAACTGACGAATGCTGCCGGTACGACCGCACTTGGCGCCCAAGGCGGTGTCATTGGTGGCAACGGCGGCGTGGCGATTCAATCGGGCAGCGTCGTGAACCGTGGCGCGGTCAGTGCGCAAACGAATCTGAATGTCGACACGCAATCCCTCGACAACGGCAGCGGGACGTTGTCGGCTGCGCAAAACGCAGTGATCAAAGCGGGTGCGCAGTTGACGAACGGTTCGGGCAGCATCACGGCCGGACAGTTCGCGACCGTGAATGCCGCGACGCTGAGCAACGATGCGGGTTCGGTACAGGCAGCGCAGTTGTCGCTCGGGGCGACGAATTTATCGAACCACGGCGGCACCATTACACAAACCGGGACCGGCGCAATGAATGTTGCCGTCTCGAACACACTTGATAATTCAAGCAACGGCGTTATTCAGACCAACAGCACCGACCTGAACCTGACGCCCGCGACGCTGATCAACGACCACGGGAAAATTACTCACGCCGGAAGCGGTGCGCTGTCGATTTCGACCGGCGCTTTGTCGAACCAAAGCGGCACGATCGCGACCAATGGCGCGTTGAGCCTGAAAGCTGCAGCCGTATCGAATAGCGCAGGTACGCTCGCCGCGCAGCGACAGGCGACGCTCGATGTGCAGTCGCTCGATAACCATGCGGGCTGCTACATCGGTGCGGACAGCATTACGCTGAAGGCTCAAGGCGCTGTCGATAACCGTGCGGGCACGCTCGAAGCGAACAACGGCGTTTCCGTGACGGCCGACAGTCTCGCCAATGATGGCGGCTCGCTTAAAAACGTGGGCACGAGCGCGCTGTCGGTTGGGACGACAAATGCGCTGACGAATACGGCGGGCGGTACGATTGGCGGCAACGGAGCCGTTTCCGTGTCGGCGGGCAGCGTCGACAATTCCAGCGGATCGCTGCTGGCTGGACAAGCGCTTTCGGTACAGTCGAACGGCGCAATCACGAATGCAGCCGGCCTTGTTCAGGCGAACGGGAATCTGTCGCTGCGAGCACAAGGCGCGATCAACAACAGCGCAGGGCAAATCGAAGCGAACGGCACGAATTCGACGCTCGCGCTGTCGGGGAGCAACGTCGACAACAGCGACGGACGTATCGCGAATATCGGCAGCGGTGCAACGACGATCGACGGCGGTGCATCGATCACGAACACGAACGCGTCCGGCAAAGCGGGAGCGGGCACGATCGGCGGTAATGGCGATGTTACGCTGACCACCCAAACGCTCACGAATGCACAAGGCGGTCAGACGCTTTCCGGCCACGATCTGACCTTGAACGTCACAAACAACGTGAATAATGCGAGTGGCGTGCTGTCGGCCGCGAACAACCTCGAGCTGAGCGCGGCAAACGCTGCGTTGTCGAATCAGGCCGGATCGATTCGTGCAAACGGCGCACTGTCGTTGAACACGGCGTCGATCGACAACAAGTCCGGAAAAATCGGCAACGACGCAGGCAGCGGCGGCAGTATTTCAATCCAGACCGGCACGTTTGCCAACCAGAACGGCGTTATCGGCAGCGATCAGGACCTGACGTTGACCGCGAGCGCGTTGAGCGGTGACGGATCGATCGTAGCAGGCCGAAACGGTGCGGTGACGCTCGGTAGCGACTACACGCAGACCATGGCGAACAAGCTGCACGCAAACGGCGACCTCACGTTTTCCACGTCGGGTAAGCTGACGAACCAAGGCGTGCTGGATGCCAACGGCGCGCTGACGGTGAATGCCGCGACCGTGGAGAACCAAGCGGGCGCCGATCTGAATTCCGGCACGACGACAATCAATGCCAACGGCGGCACGATCGATAACGCAGGTCGCATCGAAGGCGATACGGTTACGACCAACAGCACGACGCTGAACAACACCGCGACGATCATCGGCCGTGAAGTGACCGCTAATGCGAGCACGATCACCAATACCGGTGCAGCGGCGGTGATCGCCGCAGCCGAACGGGTGAATTTGTACGCGTCCAACCAGTTGTCGAACACGGGCGGCGCGAATGTCTTCAGCGTTGGCGACATCAATATCGCCGCGAACGGTCAGCGCGACGCGGACGGGTTTCTCGCGAACCGTACGCAAAATGTCTTGAACGATCAGTCCACGATCGAAGCACAAGGCAGTATCGAACTCGCGGCTGGTACGTTCACGAACACGCGTCCGGCTCCGGTGGTGACCACTGAAACCACGAGCACGACGAGTAAACACGAAACCAAGCGTCAGAAGTACATCGTGTGCGCGACGATGAATGCGGACCCGAACGGCGGGTGCTCGCAGGCAATGTGGGTGAACGGCTACAAGACGCCGCTCACCTCCACCTATAGCCCTTCGCAGGTTGTATCGGAAACGTCCGGACCGAACGCGACCGACAAGGTATTGGTCGTGAACGTGAACGGCAAGCAGCAGACGATTTACTACAACACGCTGACGACCCACGCGGACGGTACGGTGACGGTCAACTACTGGGATGCGTACGATCCGCACGTCAACTACGTTCCGGATACGGAATACACGACGCGTAGCGATGGCCACAATGGCTATCAGCGTGTCGAAATCTGGCGCGACACGACGACCACGGTTCAGCAGGACAAGATTGCAAGCCAGGCGCAGCAAGCGCAACTCGTGGCAGGCAACAACATCGTGATGAAGAACGTCGGCACGATCAACAACGAATACAGTTCGATTGCGGCGGGCGGGTCGATCAAGATCGGCGATTCGGATGTGTCCGGCAGTGCAGGTTCAGGCAGCTACGGTGGCACGGTCGTGAACAACGTCGGGCGGACGCTGTATCAGTATCAGACCGACAACATCGTATCGATGTACGCGTGGAACGAGGATACGACGCAGGATCGCGGCACGATCGTTCAGCCTTCGAAGGTGTATACACCGGTTGCCATCGGCGGCACGGGCGGCACGATCATCGCCAACCAGTCGGTGATCATCGACGCAAAGGATGTCAACAACCAGAACGTTGCCGCGCAGAATTCTTCGACTGGCGCAACCGGCGGCACGCTTGGAAATAATTCGACCAATGAGGGCGTATCCGGTGGCAAGTTGACGCCGGTTGGAGCCGCAGGCGGCTCATCGACACCGGTTGGCGCACAGCAATCGGTCGCGAATGCGTCGGGCGCACTGCCGATCACGTTGCCGACGAGCGGTCTTTATTCGATTCACGACGCACCTGGCCAGCCGTATCTGATCGTGACCGATCCACGCCTGACGAGCTATACGAACTTCATTTCGAGCGACTACATGCTCGGCCAGTTGAACCTGAATCCGGCGAGTATCGAGAAGCGCTTGGGTGACGGGATGTACGAGCAGCAGATGGTGCGCAATCAGATCACGCAACTGACGGGGCGCACGTTCTTGCCGGGCTACGCGAGTGCCGAGGATGAATATCGTGCGCTGATGACGAACGGGGCGAACTACGCAAAAGAGTTCGGCCTGGTGCCGGGGATGGCGCTGACGGCCGCGCAGATGGATGCGCTGACGAGCGATATCGTATGGCTGGTCGATCAGACGGTAACGTTGCCGAACGGCAGCACGACGCACGTGCTGGCGCCTGTCGTCTACATGGCGCAGACACACGCGAACGACCTGCAACCGACTGGCGCGTTGATCGCGGCGGACGATGTGGAAATTCATGCGACGGGTAGCGCAACGAATTCCGGCGTGATCAAGGGCGGAACGAAAACGGTCCTGACGGCGACGGATATTTTGAATCGTGGCGGTGCGATTTCGAGCAGCGGCACGAACGGCACGACGGTCGTTTCGGCGAGCAATGATGTCGTGAATGCGTCGGGGATGATTACCGGCAATCGGGTCGCAGTGTCGGCCGGTCGCGATATTGTCAATACAACGTTGGTCGACACAGTTGGCGCAACCGGCACGTCGGGCGCAAGCAAGGTCAGTACGAGTCTGATTGGCCAGCAAGGCACGATTGCGGCAACGGGTGATCTGTCCGTTCACGCCGCGCGCGATTTGAGCATTCACGGCGCGAATTTGTCGGCGGGCGGCGATGCACTGGTGACGGCGGGTCGGGATATCAACGTCGATACGGTTCAGTCCACGACGAACCAATCGATGTATCTGAATGATCAGCATCATTGGGAAGAATCCACGACGAAGAACGTAACGAACGGCATCACCGCAGGCGGCAGCTTGGGGATGCAAAGCGGCAACGACATGACGCTGAAGGGCGCGACTGTATCCGCCGGAAAAGACTTGTCTGCGCTTGCAGGCGGGAATTTGACGGCAACGACGGTCACGGATACCGCGAAGCTCGACAATGTGGCGGCGGACAGCAAGACGCGTAAGGAAGTTGATCACAACTACGACGAGCACGCTGTTGGCACGCAATTCACGGCAGGCGGCAATGCGGCGCTCGGGGCGGCGAGCACCGATGTGTCGAAAGGCAACGTCACGCTGACAGGTTCGTCGCTGACGGCGGGCATGACGAACGGTGTTGAGAACGGTACTGGTGCGGCGAACATCGTTGCAACGGGCAACGTCACGGTGAACGAGGCCCGCGAGGAACACGACAAGTACCAGTCGGTGCAGGTCCAACGCGGCAGCTTCGTCAGCAGCACGAAAACCGATTCGATGCAGAATACGCAGGCGAATGTCGGTGTCGGCAGCACCGTGTCGGGTAATACGGTCAACATTCAGTCAGGCCGTGACCTGACCGTTCAAGGTAGCACGGTGGTAGGGACGAACGATGTCAATCTCTCGGCGGCGAACGACGTCAATATCACCACGTCCAAGGATACGGTTACGCAGGACAGCTACTATCACGAAACGCATTCGGGTATTGGAACCAGCGGCTTGAGCGTGAGTATTGGCACGCAAACGAAGAAAGATACGGATCATGCTTCTTCTGTCACGAACAACGCGAGCACGGTGGGCTCGCTCAATGGCGATTTGACTATCAAGGCTGGCGATACGTTGCACGTGACAGGTAGCGACTTGATCGCCCGGAAGAATTTGACCGGCATAGCGTCGAATGTCGTGATCGATTCGGCAACCGATACCAGCAACAGGACCCATAGCGAGACAACCAGTAGCAGTGGCGTCACGCTCGGCTTGTCGGGTAGCATTGGCGATGCGATCAACGGCGCTTACCAACAAGCGCAGGCAGCGAAGAGCGGAAGCGGCGACGGTCGGGCGACGGCCCTGCATGCGATTGCAGCGGCAGGTAATGCAGCAATGGGTGTGGCCGGTTTGACAGGCGGTGCGCTTGCGGGCGGTGGTACACCGAGTATCGGCGTTCAAGTCAGCGTCGGATCGAGTCATAGCAGACTCGATACGTCGGAGAACCAGGCTACGCAACGCGGATCGAGCGTCAGCGCTGGCGGCACTACATCGCTGATTGCGACCGGCAACGGCGCGCCTGGTAGTGGCAATATCACGGTGGCCGGTTCGAACGTTTCCGGCAACGATGTGCTGTTGGCCGCGAAGAATCAGATTGACGTGCAGAACACGACGAACACCGATTCGACGCGCAGTTCGAATTCGTCATCGAGCGCTAGCGTCGGCGTGTCGATCGGCACGAACGGTATCGGGGTGTCGGCCGCCATGTCGCGCGCACATGGTGACGGCAACAGCGATGCGGTGATGCAGAACAACTCGCACGTAACCGGTTCGAATAGCGTGACGCTTGTTAGCGGTGGTGATACGAATGTAATCGGCTCGACCGTATCGGGCCGCACCGTCACTGCGGACGTGGGCGGCAATCTGAACATGCGCAGCGTGCAGGACACGACCGTCAGTAGCGCGCATCAAAGTAGCGCGGGCGGCGGCATCAGCGTCAGCACGATGGGGGGGAGTGCCAGCTTCAGTTCGTCGCACGGAAACGCGAACGGCAATTACGCGGCCGTGAACGAACAGGCCGGGATTCAGGCAGGTGAGGGCGGGTTCAATGTAAACGTCAAGGGCAATACGGACCTGACGGGCGCGGCGATCGCCAGCACAGCCGATCCGTCGAAAAACACGCTGACGACCGGTACGCTGACCTATCGGGATATCGAAAACCATTCGACCTACAACGCGGATAGCAGTGGTTTTAGCGCGGGCGCAGGCGTTGGTGTCACCGGGAAGTCGATCGGACCGGGATCGGTCAGCGGCGCAGGTGGCGTGACGCCGATGATTTCGCAGTCGGATAGTGGTAGTGAAAACGCGACCACACGAAGCGGCGTGAGCGTGGGCACGATCAATATCACTAACCCGGCGGGCCAGACGCAAGACGTGGCAAACCTGAACCGCGACACGTCGAACCTGAACGGAACGGTTTCGAAAACACCGGACGTGCAGAATCTGCTGGATAAGCAAGCCGATACGATGAACGCTGCGCAAGCTGCAGGACAGGTCGTCGCGCAAGGCATCGGCGCTTACGCGGATATGAAGCAGAAGGAAGCCCAACACGCTGCCGATGCGGCCAAGCTGGCAGGCGATACGACGGCGCAAGCCGCCTATCAAGCCGAAGCGGATTCTTGGGACGAAGGCGGAACTAACCGACTTTATCTGCACATAGCAGGCGGTGCGCTGATCGGTGGCTTGGGTGGCGGCGGAGTCGGGAGCGCGGCGCAGGGTGCAGCTGGAGCAGGACTGGCGGCGTTGCTAGCCGATCAGACGAAGCAGGCCGCAAATGCGGTGGCTGGTGCGACGGATTCGACCCTTGCCGGAAAGGTGTCAGGGAACTTGCTCATTGGTGCGTTGGGTGGGCTGGTCGGAGGAACAGCGGGCGCGGCTACTGCTTCGAATGTGAACCTGTACAACCAGTGGAACCACACGGATACGGACACGCTTGAAGAGGCCAGTGGGCAAGGCACGCCCCGGAAGAAAACGACAGCGCTTGATCTGATATTTCAGGGTATAGCGAACGGGCTGAACGCGATTAGTGGGTTTGGTGGCGGTAAGCCGCCTACGGCGAGTCCGGGATTGGTATTCGTTGGCGAAGGGGCGGGCGGGCCGACGGTCCAGTCGAGAGGGGCCGGCTATGGGCCCGGGAACGTGATGTTGAACAGCGGAAACGCCGAAAATGCTAACAGTAATTCTAATACGAATGGGAAATCACGAAACAAGCCACCTGCCCCTTTGCAGGAAGCCGAGGGATTACCCCATACAATCATAGAGCGGCCTGGACCTGACGGACAGTACACCACGTATAACGGCGACGGAACCTCGATGCAGTATCGTGGCTCCGGGCAAGATCACGGGGGAATACCGCGTCCGAATGTTAAAGAGACGACCATTAACGTGGCTCCGGACGGCACGGTCTTTGTGGGGAAAGGTGTAGTTCGACCGGCTAGACCCAATGAAATTCCAAAGGGGAAGTGAAATGAATGTGGAAGATTGGAAATACGACGCTTTTGTCAAAGCAAACGGAGGAAAATTCTCTGTTTTGGACTTCGTACATGCAGTTTTCGCGAAGGTTTCATTGCCTCAAGATTTTACGCTCTGTATGGGTCGATTTTTTGCGCCACGGATGATTATGCTTGATGGCATTATCGTAGCCTCGGACTGGTTTGATGGCGAGCGATACAAAGAGTATCGAAATAGTGGGATGAGTCCTCGGCAGGCGCAGCCGTGGATAAATATGGTGGAGATTACGGATATTTTTCGAGGAATTTCGTTCGATAATGCAAAGGACCTAGCGGCACTCATAGCGGGATTGTGGGATAGTCGAATCATTCAGAATTTTCCAGATGAGGAAGCCAGGGCTACGGTCATCCTGGAAAATGACGCGGGTGAGGTATTTGTTACTATTGGAGAATACGTTAAGGCGTAGCAGCTAATGTATTTGTGGCATTTTATGTATCGCCAATGGATTGAAAGTGCTTATTGGATTTGGCCGTGGCACGCCTACTTTTTTTGGATTGTGAGGTTCCGGGGTATTTGAGGGGGCGGGAATTTTTGGCGAAATGACGAATATGTGCAGTATGGCACCCCGTTTAAGTTGAATCACAAGAAATGCGAGAGACCAGGAAATTTCCACTTGTGGTCGATCTTGACGGCACGTTGACAACTTCGGATACCTTGATGGAATCCGTGATACGTGTCGTCAAGCGAAAGCCTGCAAACCTACTGCGCCTGCCTTTTTGGCTCGCGGGCGGCCGCGCCGCCTTCAAGGCCGAGGTCGCAGAGCATGCGGATTTTCGAGCGGAAACAATTCCATATCGGAAGTCGCTCATCGACTACCTCACCCGCGAACGCGAGAGCGGTCGAAAAATCGTGCTTGCAACTGCCGCACATTGTTCGATCGCCGAGCGTGTGAGCACGCATCTCGGCTTGTTCGATCGTGTCATCGCTACCAGTGGCGACACGAATCTCGAGGGGGAGGCGAAACTGGCCTGTATTCGCGAGCAGATCGGCGACGACTTCGTGTATGCGGGTGACAGCAAAGTTGATTTGCCGATTTGGGCCGGCGCGAGAGGTGCCATACTTGCTGGCGTTTCGTGTGATGTCGCCGCCGATGTTCGCAGCCACGTTCCCATCGAACACGAGTTCACGAATGTACGTGCAACGTTCTCCACATGGTGCAAGGCCCTGCGTGTTCACCAGTGGCTAAAGAACCTGCTGCTGTTCGTCCCATTGCTGACGGCCTTTGCATTCCTTGATGTCGACAAAGTCGGCGTGCTCGCACTGGCGTTCTTGTCAATGTCGCTTGGCGCGTCGGCAACCTACATCGGCAACGATCTTTGGGATCTGGACAGTGACCGCAGACATCCAAGAAAGCGCAATCGTCCGTTTGCGAGCGCGGTGTTGTCGATCAGTCAGGGCATCGCGTGCGCAGCGGTACTGCTGACATTGGCGTTTGCATTGGCGTTGGCTGTGTCAGCCGAATTTACAGGCATGTTCGTGCTCTATCTGTTCCTGACGACCGCGTACAGTTGGCGCTTGAAGTCGATCGTGCTACTCGATGTGGTCGTTCTGTCATTGCTGTACACGTACCGAATCGTCGCCGGAGCAGTTGCAGCGGAAATTATGGTGAGTCGATGGCTCCTTGCATTCTCCGTGTTTGCTTTTCTCAGCCTCGCGCTCGTGAAACGTTGCTCCGAGTTGGTGTTCTTGCGCCAGAGTGAAAAAAGCGCAACGGCTGGTCGGGATTATCGAGTAGGTGACCTCGAAGTCCTTTGGCCGTTTGGCATCGGTGCTTCCCTTGCTGCGGTGGTCGTATTTGGTCTGTTCATCAATGCCCCGGAAACGGTAGCTCGTTACACGGTTCCGCACCTTCTCTGGTTCGTGCAGATCGGGTTGATCTACCTGTTCGGTCGTCTATGGATCGCAACAGTGCGTGGCACGATGCACGACGATCCGATAGTCCATATTCTCGAGAATCGCGGTAGCTTCAGCATGCTTTGCATCATGGTGGTGATCGTCCTGGCCGCTCACTTCTTGCCAGCTCCGTGAGCGGCACAGTTCCTATGACCGAAAAAAACCGAAACCGCGTGCTGGTGTTCTGCCGCTTCGCCATCGTCTATGTGCTGCTGTTCGTATGCGCGGGAAACATCACCAACAGCATGTTGCTGAAGTGGGGCTTTCGTGACGACCAGAAAGGGGATTTTGCAACCAGCTACAGTCTCGTCGGCATGATGAACGGCGAGGCACCGAAGCCGTATGTCTATCGCTCGTCGTTCCCGCGAGCCGCAAAATGGATAGCCGAGCGGCTTGGGCAGGAGAAGCAGGAAAAGCTTTTCAAATCGATCAAACGACATGATTCGCTGCACAACGCCTATTTCACAAGTGTGCCGGACGAATATTGGACACCGATCGTGGCGCTCGTCTATCACCTGACGTACATCGCGATCGTGTTGTCGACGCTGTTCGCGCTGTTGCTGGTCTACAAGCTCGCCAGACTACACGGCCTGAACTTCGGGCGATCCGTTGGCTTTCTGGCGGCGTTCGGCTTCGTCTATCCGCTCACGTTTCAGCAGGGCGGTTACTACTATGACTTTTTCGAACTGCTCGGCGTACTCGGTGCCTGCTATTTCCTGTTGAAGAAGCGGATGCTGGCATGCACGTTGATGGTTTCCATCTTCTCCCTGAACAAGGAAACGTTCTTCCTTGTCCCGCTCGCGCTATTTTTCCTGCACGAGCGCGACGTTCCGGTATTGAAACGAGTCGGTTGGCTGGTGCTGCAGCTTGTGATCTGCGTGAGCACGCGCCATTTCATCATGAGCGGCTACGACGCGAATGCAGGTGGTTTCGTCGAATTTCACGTGTGGGATAACCTGAAATTCTGGCTTAATCCCTTGTCTTACCTGTCGTTCTACAACCTGATCGGCAAAGGCATCTTTACGCCAAGTCTCGAAAATCCGCTGATGCTTGTCCCGCTTGCGGTGTTCTTCGGCTCGGCGTGGCGCGCGACGCCACATCGATACCGTATCTATTTTTTTGCGGCATTCCTGCCGGTGCTGGTGTTGTTCTTCTTCTTCGGCTACCGCGATGAGGCGCGAAACTTTTCGGTCGTCTTTCCCGCCATCGTGCTGATCGCGCTCCATGGCGCGAATCGTTTCAATATGATTTTTGATGGGAACACGGGCGCATCCGATGACACCCGCACAAACGCCAGTCACCGACCAGATGTGGAAGTAGTGACGGAGGCCGCGCGGTGAACGGGCTGATCGTCGTCGCAAGTGGCTTTTTCGGTGGTCTCGCGAGCATATTGCTCCGCGTTGCGGCGCTCAAGGGAATCGCACTGGGTGAATCGAGCGTGTTGCCATGGATCGCCCGTGGGGCGGCCATAGGTGCCTACGGTGTCGGGTTCCTCCTTTACGCAATCGCGCTGCGCAAAACAACGCTAGGCGTCGCGTATCCGGCGATGGTGGCGATTTCCATGCTCGTGGTGTTGTCGTTCACCGCGTTACACGAATACCTGTTGCGGCCGATGCAGGTCGTCGGCGCTGTCGTCATCCTGATTGGGGTCTGGATGATCACGCGGTACGCGTAATCGAGAGAATCAAATACATGAAGAAGAAAATCCGAGGGGGTAGCCTTGTTGCGGGGTCGTTGCTTATCGCATCGACCTGTGCGATGGCACAGTCGGTACAGCCGCTTGGTAACGAACAACAGGCACGTCAGCAGGAGGAAGCGCGGGAGCGGGAGCGAATCGTTTCCGCGCCGGGGGTTCGTTCGAGTGTCGCGGCGAGCGCAGGCTACCCACAGCTTCCGACCGAAACACCGTGCTTCCGCATTGATCGTTTTACGGTCGACGTTCCCGATTCGCTGCCGGAGGGCGTGAAGGCGCGAGGCGCGTCCGTACTGCCCATGGATCGCTTCGCGTTCGCGCGTGAATGGCTTGAACACTATACGGGGCAGTGCGTTGGCAAGCAAGGGCTTGATGTGCTCATCAAGGCGCTGTCGCAACACATTCTTTCGCGCGGCTACATCACGACGCGCGTGCTGCTCCCCGAACAGGATTTGTCGTCCGGTACGTTGAAAGTCTCGCTGATTCCCGGCGTGATCCGACACGTGCGCTTCGCCGATGAAAAACTGCGTGGCACATGGAAAACCGCATTCCCGACGCGCGACGGCGAACTGTTGAACCTGCGCGACCTCGAGCAAGGTCTGGAGCAGATGAAGCGCGTACAGAGTCAAGACGTCTCGATGCAGATCGTTCCGGGCGACGTACCGGGCGAAAGCGATGTCGTGCTCGACGTGAAACGCGGCAAACCGTGGACTGTGGTGGCGTCGATCGACAACTCGGGCACGCGCGCGACCGGCAAGCTGCAAGGCAACCTGTCGATCGGCATCGATAACCCGCTCGGGCTAAACGACATCTTCAACGTCGGCGTGAGCCAAGACCTCGAACTTGGCGACAACCGCCTTGGTTCGCACGGCTGGAACGGCTTCTACTCGATCCCGTGGGGTGACTGGACCGCGACGTTATCGGCCTACACGAACACGTACTACCAGCAAATCGCTGGCGTGAATCAAACATTCGTTGCAAGCGGCAATTCGAAGACGATCGATTTCAAGCTTGCCCGAGTGCTTGCCCGTAGCCAGAACGACGTATTCGGCGGCTATGTCCGCTTGTCCCGTCGCTTCGGCCAGAGCTTCGTCGAAGATACGGAAATCCCACAGCAGCGTCGCAACAACACGTTCGTTGAATTCGGCCTGACTGACCGCCATTACTTCGACGGGGCGCAGTTCGACGGCACGCTGGCGTACCGACAGGGCGTCGCGGGCCTGGGTGCGCAGGACGACATTCTCGCTGCCGGTGGCGGTCCTACTTACCGCTTCAAGATGGCGGTACTCGATGCGAACCTGTCGGTGCCGTTCGCGATCGCGAAGCAGCCGTTCCGATACGTGACGAGCATCCACGGCCAATATACCGGGAACTCGCTGTACTACATCGATGACTTGACGATCGGCAGTCGCTATACAGTTCGCGGTTTCGACGGCGAAACGATGCTGGCAGCGGCACGCGGTTTCTACTGGCGCAACGAGCTGCAGATGCCGATCGGACAGACCGGACAGGCGATTTATGCAGGATTGGATTACGGCCGCGTTTGGGGGCCGCAGCCGGTTGCGTTGGTCGGTACGCAGTTGGCCGGTGCCGTAATTGGCGTCAAGGGCAGCGTCGCGACGCGTTTCGGTGGCTACGGTTACGACCTGTTCGCCGGTACGCCGGTCTACAAGCCGTCCGGTTTTCCCACTGCGCGTGTGACGGTCGGATTTCAGATGACGGCCCAATTTTGAGCGGGATCGTGACGCCCGTTGCGATCTAGCGTTGTATTCCGCGCCCTCCAATCCAACCACCACTTTCACCCACCGCGATTTTCCCCAAAATCGCCTGGCGTGAAACCGCCGATCCTCCCTATAATCCCGCCTGCATATTGCGTGCGCTTGATTGTGCACATTCGACGCGCGGTCATTCGCGCCGAAAGCGATGGATCCCGTTATCGCTCGTCAGGCGCACAGCCGCGTCGCGCGGGCCGTTCGGGTGTATTCCGTGAAAGGCCCGATCCGTTTTTCCGGCTTGTTCCGTGAAATACGGATAATCCGCGCCAATTCCAACCGAATTGACGCGGCATCCGTGTCGTTTCCCATTCGGAAATCGACAGCGGGGATTATTTCGTTTTCGGCTGCCAAAAATCGGCATGAACGGTCGCGCATGGTCATCGACACAATGACGGCGGCCCGCTCGCGGCTGCCAGGAGACGAATTTGAAACAACCTGAAGACCAGTTGCACCGCGGGCTGGAAGAACGCCACATCAACCTGATGGCGCTCGGCGCGACGATCGGCGTCGGCCTGTTCCTCGGCTCGGCCACCGCGATCCGCACGGCCGGCCCGGCCATCCTGCTGACCTACCTGCTCGGCGGCCTCGCGATCTTCCTGATCATGCGCGCGCTCGGCGAGATGGCGATCACCAATCCGGTCGCCGGCGCGTTCAGCCGCTATGCGCGCGACTACCTCGGCCCGCTCGCCGGTTATCTGACCGGCTGGACCTACTGGTTCGTGTGGATCGTCACCTGCATGGCGGAAATCACCGCGGTCGGCGTCTACATGCACATGTGGTTTCCCGGCGTGCCGAACTGGATCTGGGCGCTCGCGGCGTTGCTGGCGATGGGCTCGGTGAACTTCATCGCGGTCAAACTGTATGGCGAATTCGAATTCTGGTTCGCGCTGATCAAGATCGTCACGATCGTGCTGATGATCGTCGGCGGCGGGTTGATGATCGCGTTCGGCATCGGCAACGGCGGCATCGCGACCGGCATCTCGAACCTGTGGTCGCACGGCGGCTTCATGCCGAACGGAATCAACGGCGTGATCGCCGCGCTGCCGATCGTGATGTTCGCGTATCTCGGCGTCGAGATGCTCGGCCTCACGGCTGGCGAGGCGCGCAATCCGGAGAAGTCGCTGACGAAGGCCGTGAATTCGGTGTTCTGGCGCGTGCTGATTTTCTACATCGGCGCGCTGTTCGTGATCATGTCGCTCTATCCGTGGGACCAGATCGGCACGCAGGGCAGCCCGTTCGTGATGACGTTCTCCCGGCTCGGCATTCCGGCCGCCGCCGGCATCATCAACTTCGTCGTGCTGACCGCGGCGCTGTCGTCGTGCAACAGCGGCCTGTTCAGCACCGCGCGGATGCTCTACAACCTCGCGCAGCAGGGCCAGGCGCCGGCCGCGCTCGGTCGCGTGAACCGCAGCGGCGTGCCCGTGTATGGCGTGGCCGTGTCGGTCGCGCTACTGCTGATCGGCGTGTTACTCAACTATCTCGCGCCGCAGCACGTGTTTACGTGGCTCACGTCGGTGTCGACGTTCGGCGCGATCTGGACGTGGTGCGTCATCCTGATCGCGCAGATGCGTTTTCGTCGCACGCTGTCGGCCGACCAGATCGCGCGCCTGCCGATCCGCGTGCCGCTCTTTCCGCTCGGTTCGTTCGTCGCGCTCGGCTTTCTCGTGCTGGTCGTCGTGCTGATGGCGTTCACGCCCGATACGCGCGTCGCGCTCGTGATCGGGCCGGTGTGGATCGTGCTGCTCGGCATCGCGTACACGCTGTTCTACGCGAACCGTCCGGCTGCGTCGATGCCGACGAAGTCGTAAGCCGCGCGGGCAGGGTGCCGCGCGACCGTTCGCGATCGTTGATCGCGATCATGCACGCGCGGGCCGGACGGCCTATGCTGAACGAACGCATTGCTTGTCCGCGCTTCGCGTGGCATCCCGCCGATCCCTGACCGTAGCGGCTGTCCGGCCGCCGCGCGAAACGCCCCGTCGTCGCCCGGCGACGACGTGCACGCACGGAGACCTTCGCCATGCAGCCTGCCCAGCCCATCCCGACGCTCGCGCGAATCGCGCTCGCCGTCGATCCGACGCCCGAATCGCTGACCGCCGCCCGTTACGTGCGCACGCTGCTGCGTCCCGGCATGCGATTGCGCATCATTTGCGCGATCGACAATCCGCGTCTCGTATTGCCCGACATTCCGCGCATCGACGCGCTGCTGACGTCGGCGCGCGAGGACATGATGCGCGACGCGCAGGCCACCTGCGAGCGGATCGCGGCGCTGTTCGCCGACAGCGGGATCGAAGTCGAACAAGTGGTCGTCGACACGTCGGTCACGGGCGGCTCGGTCGCCGACGCACTGGTCAACGATACGTCGACGTGGCACGCGGACGTGCTGGCGATCGGCGCGAATCCGCATCACGGGCTGTTGCGGCTGGTCGAAGGCGCGATGTCGGACACGCTGACGAAACGCGCGCGCTGCGCGCTGCTGATCGTGCCGTCGGCCTATGCACGGACGTCGGACGGCACGCTGCAGCGGCTGATGTTCGCGGTCGACGGCAGCGAGCCGTCGCTGCACGCGGTGCGCGTGGGGCTCGGCTTCGCGGCGCCGACGACGTTGCTGTATGCGGCGTACGTGATCGATCGCGCGGTTCGTCTGACCGATGTCGTGCCGGTGCGCGCCCTCGAGGATGCGTACCGCGCAGAGGGCGAGGATGCGCTCGCTAAGATCGGCCCGCTGTTTCATGCGACAGGCAACCCGACCAAGCGCGGCATCGTCGAAACGCATCCGACCAGCGACGACGTGGCCCATGCACTGATGCGCGATGCGGTGCACTGGCGGGCGGAGCTGCTGGTGGTCGGCACGCATGGCCGTCGCGGCATCGCCGCCTGGCTGATCGGCAGCGTCGCGCGGCGGGTCGCGCATCTCGCGCAGGTGCCGGTGCTGCTGGTGCGCGGTGCGGAATGAATCGCGTGTCGTCGCGATCGAAGCGGTATGGATTGACCTGCATCAGAAACGCGGCGCATGTCGCGTGAGACAGTGGGGGAGCGTCCCCGCGACGCGGCTGGCCTTCGCATGCATGCGGGACCAAGGCCGCGCCGGCGTGCGAAAGGCGATGAAAGGCGATCGCTGTCGCACTCGCCGCCACATCATGTTCGGGCGCCGCGCCGCGTGTGTGTCCGGCGCGCCATCCGACCGGAAACTCTCTGGCACGAGGGTAGGCAACCGACGGTTGCCTTGGAGGACGGGCGGGGTGGAAGTCACCCCGTCCGCTTTCCGCCTGGCCCCGTCGAATTCATTTCCCCGTACGAATGGTCTGGAATGCGGCCGCGTCGAGCCGCGCGTCATCGCGCGCGGTCGCTTCGATACGGATCGCGGCGGATAGCGCGCATGCACGGCGCCGTGCCGTGCGCCGGTGACGTGCGCAGATCAGAGGGAGCGAAGAATCGATCGCAGGTCGTGCCGGCGGCCCGTGCAGCGACGGACCCGCGCATGCGGACGCACGACATGGAGCGGCGCACATACGCTGCACGTGCGACTGCGCAAACGATTCGCATGGGGCCACCCGGGGCGCGCCTTGCGACGCGGCTCCGATGCGGCCGGCGCGTCGGCCGCGTTGCGCGCGGACAGCGCCGCGGCGAATCGCTGCAACGCGAGGACGGACCCCGCGACGCTCTGATACTTTTCGCGGCCGATCTGCCCGTCGAGCGTGACGAGCAATCCGGCCTCGCGTGCGAGCGCGAGCAAGGTGTCGAGGTCGTCGGACGGACGGTTGCCGGCCGACGCGGGCCGGGCGGGCAGGGCGCGCGCGTTGCCCGACGCGCGCCGCTGGCCGTCCCGGCCCGGTAAGGTGCGATGTGCCATGGTTGGTCTCCTGCGCCGGACCCCGCGTGCCGGCTCGATGGCCGACTGAGCGATGTTCCGGTATGAACGCCTGGTTCATGTGATCAGTATCGTGTGGCGACGGCGCGCTGCCAAGCGGCGCGCGCTGAAGTCGCTGTCAGGAAATTGCGCGGCGCTATCGGAATCCGCTGACACGCGCGGCGGATGATCGGCCGCACCGCCGCGTTCGTCCGACGAATGCATCGCAGGGGGGCGCTTGACGCATGATTTCGGACGGTCTAAGTTTCCCCACTGCATCGGCGTCGCGCGGCGGTCCACCCGCCGCCCGTCGCCCATGCCGCGCCCCGGGGTGGCGTGGCAAGGCTTCCATCCAGTCTCGTTCGCGGGCCATGTGCACCGCGAACCCTGCGCGAACGGTTCGGAAACGGATCGACGCGGCGGCACGCGACGTGCCGTTGATCGCGCGCAAACCCGCGCCGGCGCATCGTACGCCGCGTGTCTGTCCAGTCTTTAAGCTTCCAGTACCGTCATCTTTTCGTTCCTCGACCGTCAGGAGTCTGTCGATGTCCAAGGACAATTTGCTCGATTCACTGAAGGAAGCCGCCGAACGGCGCGCGATCGGCGCGGATCAGCTGCGTGCGATGCTCGACGACGAAGTGCGTGCGCTGTCGTCCGGCGCGCGCGTGCACGACTACATCCACGTATTCGCGATCCGGCACCTGCGCGAGCGGATGCGCCAGAAGGACGTCTTCGACCGCGACACCCGGGCCGATGCGGCGCCCGCGGACGCCGATCCACGTCCGCGCCACCGGCTGTAGGGAGTAGCCGGCGGGCAGCACGCAGGTCGAACCCGGCCATCCTGACGATTTATTGGCAGTCGCAGACACCTGTCGTCATACGTTTCATCGAATCGTCACAACGACCTCAAGTAAGTGGCCCGATTTGCCGTTTACACGGTGAATTCGTCCAATCGGGCGTTCCTGCTCTCTTACCGAGTCGTTGCCATGTTCTCGTCCATTCGCGCCCGCATCCTTGCCGCGTGCGTCGCCATCGTCGTATTCGCGCTCGTCGCCACGACCCTGATCAACTATTTCATCGCACGCGCGTACAACGACGACGCGATCGACCGCAACCTGACCTCCGTCGCCAGCGGCCACGTGGTCGGGATCGCCGATTGGGTCGCGACCCGCAGCCGGATGATCGCGTCGCTGCAGGATGCCGCGCTGACGCCCGACCCGCTGCCTGTGTTCAAGCAGATGGCGGCGGCCGGCGGCTTCACGAACGTCTATGCCGGCTATGCCGACAAGGCGTTCCACTTCTCCGACCCGACCGGCATCCCGCCCGACTACGACCCGACGGGCCGCCCGTGGTACAAGCAGGCCGCGCAGGCCGGCAAGCCGGTCGTCACGCCGCCGTACGTCGATGCCGGCACGGGCAATCTCGTCGTCACGTTCGCGGTGCCGATCCTGCGCGACGGCGCGCTGAAGGGCGTGGTCGCCGCAGACCTGTCGATGGACAGCGTGATCGCCAACGTCAAGTCGATCCGCCCGACGCCGGCGAGTTTCGGGATGCTGGTCGACAGCAGCGGCCACGTCGTCGCCCACCCGGACGCCAAGCTCACGCTGAAGCCGGTCGCCGACGTGTCGCCCGAACTCGGCTCGCTGGGCGTGGCGTCGATCGCGGCGGCGAACGCGCCGGTCGAGGTCGGCGTCGGCGGCGACGCGAAGCTGGTGCGCGCGAAGCCGGTGCCGGGCACCGACTGGTACGCGCTGGTGCTGCTCGACAAGACCGAGGCGACGGCCGGGATGCGCTCGCTGCTGACCGCGTCGCTGATCACGCTGATCGTGATCGTCGGCGTGGCGTCGCTGATCATCGGCGCGATCACCGCGACCGCGTTCCGCCGCCTGTCCCAGGTGCGCCAGGCGATGGCCGCGATCGGCTCGGGCGCCGGCGACCTGACGAAGCGGCTGCCGGCCGACGGCCGCGACGAAGTCGCCGACATCGCGCGCTCGTTCAACAGCTTCGTCGACAAGCTGAACGACGTGATGCGCCAGATCCGCGACGCGAGCGAATCGGTGCGCACGGCCGCGAACGAGATCGCGGCGGGCAACCAGGACCTGTCGTCGCGTACCGAATCGGCGGCGGCGAGCCTCGAGGAAACCGCGGCGTCGATGGAAGAGATCACCGCGACCGTCGGTCAGTCGGCGGCGGCCGCCGGCCAGGCCGACGAGCGCGCGGCGGCCGCGTCGCGGATCGCGTCGCACGGCGGCGTGGTCGTGTCGGACGTCGTCGCGACGATGGGGAAGATCGAGGAAGCATCGGGCCGGATCGGCGACATCATCGGCGTGATCGACGGGATCGCGTTCCAGACCAACATCCTTGCGCTGAACGCGGCCGTCGAGGCGGCGCGGGCAGGCGAACAGGGCCGCGGCTTCGCGGTCGTCGCGCAGGAAGTGCGCAGCCTCGCGCAACGCAGCGCCCAGGCCGCGCGCGAAGTGAAGGTGCTGGTCGAGTCGACGGTCGCGAGCGTGTCGGCCGGGTCCGGGCAGGTGCGCCAGGCCGGCGATACGATGCGCGAGATCGTGGCCAACGTGGCGAACGTGACGACCATCATCTCCGAGATCACGCATGCGGCGAACGAGCAGACGCGCGGGATCCAGGAAGTGAACCGCGCGGTCAGCCAGCTCGATGAGATGGTGCAGCAGAACGCGGCGCTCGTCGAACAGTCGACCGCGGCCGCCACCGCGCTGCAGTCGCAGGCGAACGCGCTCGCGACGACGGTCGGGCAGTTCAAGGTCGCCTGACGCGGCGGCCGACCGCGCCGCTTACGAACCGTCCTGGTCGCGCATCAGCGCGAGCCGGTTGTAGAGCGTCTTCAGGCTGATGCCGAGCGCCTTGGCCGCGCGCGGCTTGTTGCCGTCGAAGTGACGCAGCGTCGCCGCGATGAAGCGCTGCTGTGCGTGGTGCAGCGTCGCGCCGACCGGCAGCGCCATCGCGCCTTCCGACGTGCTGTCGGCCACCGGCATCGGCTGCTTCGGCAGGGCGACGTCGATGCCTTCGTCCGCCAGGATGTACGCGCGCTCGATCGTGTTGTGCAGTTCGCGCACGTTGCCGGGCCACGAATACGCGCGCAATGCGGCGATCGCCGCGTCGGTCAGCCGCTTGTGCGCGCGATGCCGCGCGTTCAGCGTGTCGACGAATTCCTGCGCGATCGTCTCGACGTCGCCGTCGCGCTGGCGCAGCGGCGGCACGTAGATCGCGAACGCGGCGAGCCGGTAGAACAGGTCCTCGCGCAGCCGGCCGTCGCGCACCGCGTCGGCCGGATTGTGGCGGGTGGCCGACACGAACCGCACGTCGAGCGGAATCGATTCGGTGCCGCCCACGCGTACGATCGTGTTCGACTCGATCGCCCGCAGCAGTTTCACCTGCAGCGCGGCGGGCATTTCCGCGACCTCGTCGAGCAACAGCGTGCCGCCGCGCGCGGCTTCGAAGAAACCCTCGCGCTGCGTGATCGCGCCGGTAAAACTGCCTTTCTCGTGCCCGAAAAGTTGTGCCTCGGCAAGATCGGCGGGAATCGCGCCGCAGTTCATCGGCACGAACGGGGCGTCGCGCCGCGCGCTCAGATCGTGCAGCCGGCGCGCGACGATATCCTTGCCGACCCCGCTTTCGCCGGCAATCATCACGCTCGCGCCGGTGGGCGCGATTTTGTCGATACGGGCGAGCAGCGCGCGCATCGCGGCGGACCGGCCGGACAGCCGGCGACCGTCTGCGCGCTGCTTCGTCCGGTTGGCGGATTCACCCATAAGCGTTCGCGGGCCGTTTTGAAAAACGGCATCACGCGTCCCGTTGATTGCAATATTTATCGTCGACAGCGAAACGACCGCGAAGGTGCCGCGGAATAGAAAATTCCAATGTGCGCGGCGCGAGCGAAAGAAATCGTCCATCGTTTTTCGCGCACCCTTGCACGACGCGTCGGTCAGGTGATAACCGGCGCTTTTTTACAGAAACTCGATGAAAAAAGCGGTCGGCGACCCATTGCGACGCTGCGCGTGGCAACACCGGCAGCCACCCATCCGGGCCGCAGCCGACGCGGGCGGAGGGTCCGGCCATCCGTTGCCCGGAACGCCGCGCGCGGCCACCATCGGGTACGTCGTTTGCTGGCGTTTTCCTGCTCGCCCGGCGCGCTCGACGGTATGCCGGATGGCCGAAAGGCGGCATCCCCCCGCACGACGGGAGCCGGCGCGATGCAAGGACGCAATGAGGACTCTGACCCGTGAGTTGTTCCGGCAGGGTGCATGGGTCGTGCTGGCCGTCGGGCTGGCGTCCGCGCTGCAGGCGTGGGCGATTCGGGCCGTCGGCCAGCACGCGCCCTTTGCGCCGCTGCCTTTTTATGCCGGCGTGGCGGCCGCCGCATGGCTGACGTCGTTCGGCGGCGGCCTCGTCGCGACCGTCGCGAGCGTCGGCGTGATCTCCGCATTGTGGTGGGGCGACGCGCCGCTGGTTACGCTGCTGGCGCAAGCCAGCGCGTTCGTCGCGATCGGTTTCGTCGAATGCGTGCTGGTGGCGGCGGTGAAGCCGCTGCTCGCGAACGATCGTCCGCACGGGACCGGCGACCACGACGACGATCCGTATCCGCCGCATCGCGAGCCGTCGTCCGTCGCGTGCGTGTCCGACGACGGGCTGCTGCGCCGCGTGGTCGATGCGTCGCCCGATGCGATCGTCGGGACCGACGCCGAGCGCCGGATCGTCAGCTGGAATCCGGCCGCGGCACACATCTTCGGCATCGATCCGGCACAGGCGAGCGGACGCGACATCGTCACGATGATCGCGCCGCGCTGGTTGCGCCGGCATGCGGTGCCGGCGTCGTTCGCGAACCTGCGCACGCCGGTCGGGCCGCTCGACGTCCTGTGCGTGCGCCCCGACGGCGGCCGTTTTCGCGCCACCTTCGCCGCGTCGCCGCTCGTCGACGCGCAGGGCAACTGCACGGGCCTGTCGCTGACGCTGCGCGAAGCGGGCGAACGCCGCCGCAACGAACGCCACCACCTGCGCTCGCTGCGCGGCGCGCGCGACGCGCGCGTGCAGGCCGACGCGTCGAACCGGCTGAAGGACGAACTGCTGGCGACGGTGTCGCACGAACTGCGCACGCCGCTGAACGTGATCTACGGCTGGGTCGAGGTGCTGCGCAACGCCGACGGGCAGGGCCTCGCGCAACAGGCGGTCGACGCGATCGATCGCAGCGCGCGGTCGTTGTCGCACATGGTCGCCGACCTGCTCGACGCGTCGTCCCTCGCGACCGGCCGGCTGCGCCTGGAACGCGTGCCGGTCGATCTCGTGCGGATCGTGCGCGACGCCGCGCGCGAACTCGACGCGACGGCCGAGGCGAACGGGCTCGTGCTGTCGACGGAGTACGCGATGCCGGCCTGCGTGATTCCGGCGGACGGCGAACGCCTGCGCCAGGTCCTGTCGAACCTGCTGTCGAACGCGATCAAGTTCACGCCGCCGGGCGGACGCATCAACGTGTCGCTCACGCGTGCCGGGGAGCGCGTGCGGCTGTCGGTCTCCGATACCGGGCAAGGCATCGCGCCGGAATACCTGCCGCACCTGTTCGACACGTTCAGCCGGCCGGAAGGCGCGTTCACGTCGCCAAAGCGCGGCCTGGGGCTCGGCCTGTCGATCGTGCGCAACATCGCGCAGCTGCATGGCGGCGAGGTCGTCGCGACGAGCGCGGGGGCGGGGCGCGGCATGACCGTCACGGTGACGCTGCCGGCCGGCTGGGACGCCGACGATCCGGTGGAGCAGCCGCCACGCGCGAAGCGTATGTCCGATACGGTCGCGCTCGACGGCCAGCGCGTGCTCGTGGTCGACGACGACCCGACGTCGCGGACGAGCCTCGCGGTGGCGCTCGAAACGATGGGCGCGCAGGTATCGACCGCGCGGTCGGGGCACGATGCGCTCGAGGCGGTCGAGCGGCAGCAGCCGAGCGTCGTGCTGTCGGATCTCGCGATGCCGGACGGCGACGGTTACTGGCTGCTGGACCGGATCCGGCGCCTGCCGAACGGCGGCGGGCATCTGCCGGTCGTCGCCGTCACCGCGCACGCCGGCAACGCAGACCGGCGCCGCGTGATGGCCGCCGGGTTCGATGCCTATCTGTGCAAGCCGGTCGACATGCCGACGCTCGCGAGCGTGATCGTCGACGTCGTACCGGACGACCCGAACGACAGGAGCGGCGGGAAGCCGCGCGAGCAGTAGCGGCGCACACGGACGGCGCGGCACGCCGGTCGCGTGACGCTGAGCACATACGAAAAAGGAGACGCGATGGACGCAACGGAAAACCCGCGGCGCGACGGCACGGACGGCAAGCCGGCACGCACCCGACGCAGGACGCCGGTCGTGCCGATCGCGAGCATACTGATGATGTCGTGTGCATGGTTCGCGACGCCCCGCTACGCATCGGCCGACGAAAGCACACGTGCGAAGCTGGCGAGCCAGGCGTCGGCCGTCGGGGGCCAGATCCGCGATGCGACGCTCGCGTCCCGCGTCAGGGCCGCGCTCGTCGCCGAACGCGGCCTGGCCTCCGGCGACATCGACGTGCAGGTTCGCGACCGCGTGGTCGAACTCACGGGCAACGTGCCCGACGAGCGGCAACGCGCGACCGCCATCCGCGTCGCGCACGACGTCAGCGGCGTGAGCGGCGTGCGCGACAAGCTGCAGATTCGCCGGAAGTAACGTGATGCGCGGGCCAGCGCCGGGCCGATCGGGCGTCGCGCGCCCGCGACCCTGCGCGTCACCGGGCAGGAGGTTCGACATGGACACCATCATCGCGGGCCGCTTCTCGCGGCTCGAACAGGCGGAACGCTGCGCGGAGCAGTTGCGCGGCCACGCGATCCATCGGGACGACGTGAAGGTCTTCTTTCTCAATCCGCCCGGGCAGCACGCGCTGTTCTGGCTCGGCGGCGACGTCTATGCGGACTCCGCCGCGCGGCCCGGCGGCCTCGGCGCGCTGGAAGGCGTGGCCGTCGGCGCGGTCGTCGGGCTCGCCGGGGCCGCGCTGCTGTATCTCGGCGGCCTTCATTCGCCGCTCGCGTGGATCGGCGTGCCGCTCGTGGGCGGCTATGTCGGCGCGTTGTGCGGCGCGCTCGGCAAGATGCGCGGCGATGCGCCGGAGGGGCATGGCGCGTTGAACCAATGCGAAAACGGCGTCGTGCTGGCCGCGCATGTGACGCGGCGCACGATCACGTTCGCGGAGCGGACGATGCTCGCGGCCGGCGCGCTGTCGGTGGAGCGTACCGAGGGCGCATGGCACCACGGCGCGTGGACCGATTTCTTCACGTCGTCGGCCCATCGTCCCGCGTGACGGCAAGCCGCGCGGCCGGCCCGCTCCGTCGTTCCACACGGGAGGCCCCGGATGACGAAAACGAACCGAATCGAGCAACGCACGCGTCGGCCGCTGGGCAGCGTGCTGACGGCCATCGCCGGTGTCCTGGCGTGCGCGGCTTCGCACGCGCAGACGCCGGCTTCGTCCGCCCGGGTCGCGCCGGGCGTCATCCTCCCCGGCCCGACCGCCGACGAGGCCGGCATGACGCAGCGGCCGACCGGCATCGACGCCGAGTTCGTCGACAAGGCCGGCATGATCGGCAAGGTGGAACGGCAAGCCGGCCAACTCGCGCTCGACCGTTCGTCGAACGCGGACGTGAAGGCCTTCGCGCGCCGGATGGTCGACGATCACGCGCGTATCGCGGACGAACTGCGGCACCTTGGCGCGCAAAAGGGCGTGCCGGTCCAGACGCGTATGCTCGTGGACCCGGCCGTGACGGCATTGCGGGCGAAGAACGGGCGCGCGTTCGATACGGCGTATGTGGCGCTGGCCGGCCCACACGCGCACGAAGCGGCGGTCCGGCTTTACGAAGCCGAGGCGAAAGAGGGCCGCGACGCGCAGCTACGCGCATTCGCGGCCCGCACGCTGCCCACGCTGAACGCGCATCTGGGCGCCGCGCGGCAACTCGCGAAGGCGGTGGCCACCGCGCAGTGACCGGCTTTCGGGCGGACAGTTCGGATAGCGTTCAGTGCTGCCGCGACCCGTCTTCCGGGCTGCCCGGCGACGCCTCGTACGGCGGCGAATCGAGCGCCGTTTCGCCTTCCTCGATCAGCCAGTACGGCGAACGGCCGTAATACGCATGCAGCGCTTCGGCCCACTCGGGGTCGGCCATCGTCGGCCACCGGCTCTTGTCGAAGCCGGGCGCCTCGCGCACACGTGCAGTGTCGACGGGCAGCACGAAGCATTCGCGTTCGGCATCGAGAACGAGCGCGTTCCACGGCACCGCGAGCAGCTTGTCGCCGATCCCGAGCAGACCGCCGGACGACACGACCGCATACGCGATCCGCCCGGTGCGCACGTCGAGCATGATGTGGGCGATCTTGCCGATGTCGTCGCCGTCCATCGTCAGCACGCGATCGCCTTCGAGCGTGCGGGCGGCCATCACGTCGGGTCCCGGCCCGCCGGTGGCCGTACGCGGATTCGCGCCGACGATGCGCGCGGCGTCGCGCGACGGTTTGTCCGTTGTCATCGAAAACCTCCTGGTCGAAGCGGCAACCCGGCCCGCGCGCAGACTCGTCGCGCGGGTAGTGCGCCGGGGCGGCAGGCCGCGGGATGATCGGGGCGCCGGTCAGCGGCGGCGCGGCAACGAGACGTCCTCGAGCGTATTGGCCAGCTCGTCGCGCGCCGGTCCGCCCGCGCGCGTCGCGATGTCGCCGAGCGACACCATGCCGACGAGCTTCAGGCTGCGGTCGAGCACCGGCAAGCGGTGCAGCTGCACGTCGGCCATCCGCTGTTGAACGTCGCCGACGCCGTCGTCCTCGACGCACCACTGCACGGGCCTGGACGCGACCGCCTGCACCGGCGTATCGGGCGAATGGCCGTGCGACAGCGCCCGCACCGCGAGGTCGCGATCGGTCACGATCGCGACGAGCTCGGCGCCGTCGCAAACGGGCAGCACGCCGATATCGAAGCGCTGCATCAATTCGGCCGCATGGCGAATCGTGTCGGTCGGCGCGACGCACACTACGTCGCGCGACATGATCTCGTTGACGCGATACATGAACGCCTCCTTCGTGATCGGGACGATACGGGAGCACCGCTTGTGCCACGCGCACGGCGCGTAACGCACCTGCACCTGGCTTGCCGGGCGACGGAGAAATTTGCCATCGCGCTTGTACATCTTCCACGGCGGCAGCCGCGGCCTGGCGACGGGGGCGTCAGTGACCGATGCCCGTCATCGTGACGATTGCCAGCACCACCGCGCTTTCGATCGCGGCGAGCGCCGCCACGCCGGCCGCGCCACTGATTTCATGCCATCTGCGTTCAAGGACTTTCATCAGATCGCTCCTGATTTGAGCCGACGCGGGGCTGCGCTGCCACGCAACGCGCGCCGGGTGCCCCCGTCAGCCGTGATCGCGGGGCGGGGAAGGGACGTGCGGCGCGCGACGCTCGCGCTCGCCGGACGGCTTGGTGGGGTCGATACGCGTCGCACCGCCGACGGCGGGCGGATCGCTGGCCGGAAACGTCTCCTCGAGCCCTTCGTCGATGCGCTCCTCCGTCTTGTCTTCAGACGGCGGACGCGACGAGGCGAGCCGGAGCAGTCCGGCAGCCGGTGACACGGCGTCGCGGCGGCCGGTGGAGTATACGGTCATGGTCGAACCTCCTTGTCGATGAGAAGCCGCAAGCACCGTACCCGCGGCAGCCGGGGGCACGGCGTTTGCAAGCCGGCGGAACCAGCCGGCACGCGTCCGGGATGGACGAGAGGACATCGTGATGAATGCAGCCAGGGAAAGAATACGTTACGACGCGAACGTATGCGGTGGCGATTTCGGCCATGTGCGCGAGCGTTTCGATACGTGGAAACGCGAGTCGCGGCTCTATCGGCCGGAGCGGCGCATGTTCGACGGCAAGGACGAGGTGCGCGAACTGAACGACACCGTTTACGACGGCCCGGAACGCGCGCAGCAGGCACTCGTCGCGCAATGCGAACCGTCCGATCCGTTCGCGCTCGCCGTGCAGCTGACCGCCGAGGGGCGCACGATGTGGCTCGTCATGGCGGCGTACGATGCGTGAGCCGCCCGGCCAAGGGGCGCGGCGCGACGGCAGGCACGCCGCTTGCGAGGGCTCGCCTCGCCATTGAACGGCGCGCGCCGCCGCGCAGGAGTGACATGAACACGCCATCCATGCTGCACCGCCCCGAACCGACGACACCCGACGTCGACCCGGATCCGCCGCCGCCCGGGCACGACGACCCGGTCGATCCGCCCGTGCCCGACGGGCTGCCGCAAGGCGATCCGCCGTCGAACCCGCCGCCGATGCGGATGCCGGGCGGGCGCCGTGCGCCACGACCGGCCACGCGAACATTGAAAAGGAGGACCGTCATGGACATTCACGTGCAATCGCCAGACAAGCGCGCGATCGCTCAGGTACTGGGCCGCTATTTCGAATCGCGTTCGCTCCGCTATCACATCGAGGAATTGCCGGGCGGCGTGCTGCAGATCGGCTTTCGCGCGAGCGGCCGTCCGGTCGCCGTCACCGTTTCGTTCGACGATGCCGCCTACGACACCTACACGCACTGGGACGCGAGCCAGAAGCAGCTCGCGCTCGGCCGGCTCGCCGACGGCTTCTCGCGGATGATGTCGACCCGCAGTCCGGCCGCGCTCGCCGGCGACTATCACGTCGAGCGTTTCTGATTCCGCAATCGTCCGCCGGCTCGTGCCGGCTTTCGGCAAAGTGCCCGCCCACAACGGGCGCTTTGCGTCTGCGCGCGCGTCGCGTAGGATGTCCGTTAATTCAGCGCATGCTACGTTCGCGCCGCAGGCTGCCTGCCGTTGCAGCCGATGAAGCGCGACGCGCTTTCCCTCAGGTTCGTTTCGTGCAACCGACGGAGACCGCCTTGACCACTGTTGCTCGCCTGTTGCTGTCCGCCGGCGTACGCCGGTTCGTATCCGGCCTGTCGGCATTCGCGGCGCTCGCCGCCGCCGGCGCCCGCGACGCGTCGGCCCAGACGCCTTCGCCGCTCGGCGAATGGCAATACACGGCGGGCGTACCGCTCCAGAAACTCTTCGATCCGAACATCCCCACGTGGCAGGTGAGCGTCGGCGCCGCGATGACGCTGCAGCCGCGCTACGCGGGCTCCGACCGCTATCGCGTGATGGGCGGCCCGAATTTCGACATCCGCTATCGCGACCTGTTCTTCCTGTCGACGGGCGAGGGCCTCGGCGCGAACGTGCTGCGCGGGCCGAACTGGCGCGTGAGTCTGTCGGTCGGCTATGACCTCGGGCGCCGGTCGGCCGACGATCTCGGTCACCTGAACGGTCTCGACAACATCAACGCGGCGCCCGTGATGAAGCTCGCGGCCGACTACGTGGTCTCGAAGGATTTCCCGCTCGTGCTGCGCGCGGACATCCGGCGCAGCATCGGCGGGTCGAACGGCTGGACCGGCGATTTCTCCGCGTACATGCCGATGCCCGGCAGCAACGAGCACTTCTTCTGGTTCGCGGGGCCGACCGTGACGTTCGCCGATTCCCGCTACATGAACAGCTGGTTCGGCGTGAACCAGGGCGCGGCCGCGCGCTCCGGGCTGCCGGCCTATTCGTCGGGGGCCGGGATCAAGTCGGCCGGCGTGGGCATGACGATGGTGTGGTTCGTGAACAAGCACTGGTTCGTCACGGTGGACGGCGCGCTCGAGCAGCTCGTCGGCCGCGCGGCGCGCAGCCCGATCACGCAGCAGTCGACCAACGGCGTGTTCGACATGTCGGTGAATTACCAGTTCTGACCGGCCGGGCAGCGCAAGGGCGATGCCGCGTGCGGCATTGCCCGTCATATTTGATATGATTGCGACCTGTACAAATGTACAGTGATCGATCCCCGTGACGCCTGCCTCGCCGACGCCTCCGGCGTTTTACTACCTGACCAATTTCGAACGCGCGCTGGCCTGGCTCGGCGAGCGTTACGACGACCTGTTCGACGCGCACGAGCATGCGTTCGTCCGGCAGTTCGCGACGCTGCCGCAGGCGTCGCGCGCGCTGCTCGTGCGGATGCTGATGCGCAACGGGTCCGATTTCCGCGCGACCAAGCTCGTGTACGACGAGATCGGCTGCACGCTCGACGCCGCCGCGCCGCTCGTCGCGCTCGGCTGGGTCGATCCGGCGCCGGCGCTCACGCTCGACGAGCTGTTCGCGCTGTCCACCAAGGCCGATCTGCTGCGCGTCTTCCCGGCGCTCGCCGCGCATGCGAGCGAGCGCAAGGCCGACTGGCTCGACCGGCTGCGGCCCGCGCACGACGTCGCGCAACCGCTCGACGCGTGGTGCGCGCAGCCCGGCGATCGGGTGTTACGGGTGACGGTCGGCGCGCTGTGCGACCGGCTGCGGCTGATGTTCTTCGGCAATCTGCATCAGGACTGGAGCGAATTCGTGCTCGCCGATCTCGGCGTGTTCCAGTACGAAAGCGTGCCGATCGCGCCATCGTCGCGCGCGTTCCAGCAGCGCGGCGACGTCGACGCGTATCTCGCGCTGCAGATGTGCCGCGACGCACTCGATGCATGGCCCGACGATCTGCCGTTCGACGACCTGATCCGCGCGCTGGATGCAGTCGACTGCGCGCAACCGTGGCTCGCGACGCGCCGCGCGAAGTTGCTGTTCGCGCTCGGCCAGGCATGCGAACGCCGTGCCGACTGGTGCGCCGCACTCGACGCATACGCGCGCAGCGCGTGGCCCGGCAGCCGCCACCGGCGAATCCGCGTGCTCGAACGCTGCGGGCGCGACGACGACGCGCTCGCGCTGGCGCTCGACGCCCGCGGCGGCTTCGAGAGCGACGAGGAGCGTCAGCGCGTCGAACGCATGCTGCCGCGCCTGCAGCGCCGTGCCGGCCAGCGCGTCGAACGCGCGACCGCTGCCGCGGACGTGCCGCGCGAGACGCTCGTGCTTGCGCGTCCCGACGCGTCCATCAGCGTCGAATTCGCGGTGCGCGACCATCTGGCGCAGCCGGCTTCGCCGGTCCACTACGTCGAAAACACGCTGATCAATTCGCTGTTCGGGCTGCTGTGCTGGGAGCCCGTGTTCGCGGCCGTGCCCGGCGCATTCTTTCACCCGTTCCAGCGCGGCCCGGCCGACTTGCACGCACCCGATTTCGCCGTGCGCCGCGCGGCGGCCTTCGACGCCTGCTTCGCGCAACTCGATTCGGGCGCGTACCGCGACACGATCCGCCGGCATTTCGCGACGAAGGCCGGGCTGCAGTCGCCGTTCGTGTTCTGGGGCGTGCTGACCGACGCGCTGCTCGACGAAGCGCTGGCCTGCCTGCCGCCCGAGCACCTGCGGCTGTGGTTCACGCGCCTGCTCGCGGATATCCGCAGCAACCGGTCCGGCTTGCCCGATCTCGTCCGCTTCTGGCCCGACGAGCGCCGCTACGAGCTGATCGAGGTGAAGGGCCCCGGCGACCGGCTGCAGGACAACCAGACGCGCTGGCTCGCGTACTGCCTCGCCCACCGGATGCCGGTGCGCGTCGTCGACGTCGAATGGGCCGGCGACGACGTCGCGCACGCCGAGGCGGCGGGGTTGTCCGCATGAGCTACGTGGTCGCGGTGCGGGCGATGTGCGAGTTCACCGCGCGGCGCGGCGATCTCGACCTGCGCTTCACGCCCGCGCCGACCGCGCTCGAAGGCATCGCCGGCCACGGCGCGGTCACGTCGAAGCGCGGCGCGCGCTACGAAACCGAGATCGCGCTGACGGGCACGTGGGGCACGCTCACCGTGCGCGGCCGCGCCGACGGCTACGATCCGGTGGCGAACCGGCTCGAGGAAATCAAGACCTATCGCGGCAGCCTCGACGCGATGCCGGCCAACCATCGCGCGCTGCACTGGGCGCAGGCGAAGGTCTATGCGCACCTGATGTGCGACGCGCGCGACCTCAAGGCAATCGACGTCGCGCTCGTGTATTTCGACATCGTGTCCGAGCGCGAGACGGTGCTGACGGAAACGCTGGATGCCGCCACGCTCGCGACGTTCTTCGCCGAGCAGTGCGCGTGCTTCGTCGGCTGGGCCGAACGCGAGACGGCCCACCGCGCCGCGCGCGATGCGGCGCTGCGCGCGCTCGCGTTCCCGCACGGGCAGTTCCGCAGCGGCCAGCGCGAGCTGGCGGTGGCCGTCTATCGCGCGGCGCGCAACGAACACTGCCTGATGGCGCAGGCGCCGACCGGCATCGGCAAGACGCTCGGCACCGTGTTCCCGCTGCTGAAGGCATGCGGCGAGGGCGAGCTCGACCATGTATTTTTCCTGACCGCGAAAACGCCCGGCCGCGCGCTCGCGCTCGAAGCGGCGACGACGCTCGGCGCCGGCACGCCCGCGCTGCCGTTGCGCGTGCTGGAACTCGTCGCGCGCGACAAGGCGTGCGAGCATCCGGACCTCGCGTGCCACGGCGAATCGTGCCCGCTCGCGAAAGGCTTCTACGACCGGCTGCCGGCCGCGCGCGACGCGGCGATCGAGGCCGGGCTGCTCGATCGCGATACCGTGCGCGCCGCCGCGCTCGCGCACGACGTCTGTCCGTACTACCTGGCGCAGGAACTCGCGCGCTGGTCGGACATGATGATCGGCGACTACAACTACTACTACGACGGCAGCGCGATGCTGCACACGCTCGCGCAGCAGAACCAGTGGCGCGTCGGCGTGCTCGTCGACGAAGCGCACAACCTGCTCGACCGCGCCCGCAAGATGTACAGCGCGTCGCTCGATCCGTTCGCGTTCGCGGCCGCGCGCGAAGCCGCGCCGGCCGCGTTGCGCAAGGCATTCGACCGGCTCGCCCGCGCGTGGGGCACGCTCAATCGCGCGCAGGCCGAGCGCTATGCGGCTTATCCCGACGTGCCGGGCCCGATCGTGTCGGCCGTGCAGAACCTCGTCGCGGCGATCGGCGAACACCTGACCGACGCGCCGCGCGCGAACGGCGACGCGCTGCTGCGTTTTCATTTCGAGGCGATCCAGTTCGGCGTGCTGGCCGAGGCGTTCGACAGCGCGTCGATCTTCGACGCGACGCTGCAGGGCGAACCGATGCCGCGGCAGCCGGCGCTCGACGGCGTCGCGACGGCCGGCCGTCGGCGCCGCGTCCAGTCGACGCTGTGCGTGCGCAACGTGATCCCTGCCGGTTTCCTCGCGCCGCGCTACGAAGCCGCGCGTGCGACCGTGCTGTTCTCGGGCACGCTGAGCCCGTTCCATTTCTATCGCGACACGCTGGGGTTGCCCGGCGATACGGGCTGGCTCGACGTCGACGGGCCGTTCCGCGCCGAGCAGCTGACGGTGCGCGTCGCGAGCCACGTGTCGACGCGCTGGCGCGACCGCGATCGTTCGCTCGAACCGATCGCCGACCTGATCGCCGCCCAATACGCGGCACGGCCCGGCAACTATCTCGGCTTCCTGAGCAGCTTCGACTACCTCGGGCGCGTGGTCGCGCTGATGCAGACGCGCCATCCGGACGTCCCCGTGTGGGCGCAGGCGCCCGGCATGGCCGAAAGCGAGCGCGACGCGTTTCTCGCGCGCTTCGACGCGGGCGGACGCGGCGTCGGCTTCGCGGTGCTGGGCGGGGCGTTCTCGGAAGGCGTCGACCTGGTCGGCGAGCGGCTGATCGGCGCGTTCATCGCGACGCTCGGGCTGCCGCAGGTCAACGACATCAACGAGCAGATGCGGCGCGCGATGGACGCGCGCTTCGGCAACGGTTACGACTACATGTACCTGTATCCGGGGCTGCAGAAGGTCGTGCAGGCGGCCGGGCGCGTGATCCGCACCGAGCAAGACGAGGGCGTCGTGCATCTGATCGACGACCGTTACCGACGGCGCGAAGTGCGCAACCTGCTGCCGCGGTGGTGGCGGATCGGGTGACGGCGGCGTCGGTCGCTACAGCACGTTGAGCATCGCGAGCGCGGCTTCCTGCAGATGCGGCAGCACACGTCGCACGGCCGCGTCGGTTGTCTCCGCGCCGATCGGCATGTTCGTGCTCAGCGCGGCGACGACTTCGCCGTGACGGTTTTTCAGCGGCACCGCGATCCCGCGAACGCCGACCTGCAGTTGCTGCTCGATCGCCGCGTAGCCGGCATCGCGCGCATGGTCGACCTGTTCGAGCAGCCGCGCCTTGTTGGTGATCGTGTGCGGCGTGAACGGCGGCAGCTCGGTCTCGTCGAGCCACGCGCGCACGGCTTCGCGATCGGGATGATGGGCGAGCAGCACGACGCCGGGCGACGTCAGCGGCGCCGGCACGCGCGCGCCGAGCACGAAACCCGTCGTCATCACGCGCGACACGCCGTTGCGGGCGATGAACACGAGTTCCCAGCCGTCGAGCACGCTGACGTACGCCGATTCGTTCAGCGACGCGCTCAGTTGCTGCAGATAAGGCTGGACCGTGCGCGGCAGCCGCGCCGAATCGAAGTACGACCAGCCGACCCGCAGCACGCGCGGCGTGAGGCCGTACAGCTTGCCGTCGGTGTACACGTAGCCGAGCGATTCGAGCGTCAACAGGTAGCGCCGCGCGGCCGTGCGCGTGAGGCCCGTGCGTGCGGCGGCCTGCGTGGGCGTCATGCGCGCGTGCTGGCTGTCGAAAGCCTCCAGGATCATCAGGCCTTTTTCGAGGCCGGCAATCCAGTCGCGTCGGTCGAGTTCGGGCTTTTTCGTCATCACGAATGGGCTATGGCGCGCGATGTTCGCGCAGGAGTGGGCGATTATCGCGCGACTGGTGGGGGAACGGGAGATCGGTTGATCCGCGATCCTTGCCCGCCGGATAGGGGCTCACGTTTCGGCAATTGGACAGGTCTGAATCTGGTTTTCCGCGAGCGGGAAAAAGCCGACGGGTCGCGGAAGTAGACGTTCCGACGATGCATCGCCAGTCTGGCGCAGACTGCGGGAAGAAGCGTGAAGCAGCACGCAGTGTGCTGACGTGAATAGATGGCGGCCGATGGCAGAGCGCTGCGCGGCCGCGCATGGAAGCGACCGATACGGCATGAAAAGCGCGAGAACCGGATGCGACGCGACCGTTACGCGCGCCGCATCCGTCATGACTTTACTCGCTACTCGTCCACTCGACGTTCGCGCCCACCGAACGCAGGTTTTCGACGAAATGCGGATGCGCGCGGCGAATCGGCAGCGCGTTCATGATTTCCGAACGGCCTTCGATGCTCGCGGCCACCATCAGCAGCGCGATCGCGACGCGAATGATGTACGGGCTCTCGACGCGCGCCGGCGTCAGTGGCAGCCCGCCGAACGTGATCAGCCGGTGCGGATCGGACAGCAGCACGTGCGCGCCGAACTTCGACAGTTCGCCGGACCAGCCGAGCGCGCCGTCGTAGACCTTGTTCCAGAACATCGCGCTGCCTTCCGCACGCACGCCGAGCGCGATGAAGATCGGCAGCAGGTCGACCGGCAGGTACGGCCACGGCGCGGCCTCGACCTTGGTCAGGATGTTCTGCGTGAACGGCCGGCGCACGCGCAGCGGGCCGTCGCGCTCCGCGCGCGACCAGCCATCGCGGTGCGTGACGGTGACGCCGAATTTCGCGAACGTGCGGTCGATCAGCGGGAAATGCTCGGGCGACGAATTGCGCACCGTGATGTCGCCGCCGGTGATCGCGCCGAGCGCGAGGAACGTCGCGATTTCATGGAAGTCCTCGGCGAAGCGGAACTCGCCGCCGCCGAGCTTGCCGCCGCCCGTCACGCAAAGCCGCGACGTGCCGATGCCCTCGATCGCGACGCCGATCATCGCGAGGAACTGGCTGAACTCCTGCACGTGCGGCTCGGAGGCCGCGTTCATCAGCGTCGACGTGCCGTTCGCGGCCGTCGCGCACAGCGCGAAGTTCTCGGTGGTCGTCACTGACGCGTAGTCGAGCCAGTGATCGTTGGCCGTCAGCGGGCCGTCGGTACGAACGATCAGCGAATCGGGCGTGCGTTCGATGTGCGCGCCGAAACGTTCGAACACCTCGACGTGCGGATCGATCTCGCGCACGCCGAGCGTGCAGCCTTTCACGTCGTTCTCGAGGCGCGCGACACCGAAGCGCGCGAGCAGCGGCGGAATCAGCATGATCGACGAACGCATCGCCTCGGGCAGCCGATGGACGGCCGGATCGAACGTCGTGTTGCGATGGTGAAGCTCGAGCAGACCCGTCGTGAAATCGACCGACACGTCGCTGCCGAGCGTGCGGAAGATATCGAGAATCTTGCGCACGTCGGTGATGTCCGGCACGCCGACGAGACGCAGCGGCTGATCGGTCAACAGGGTGGCGCACAGAATCGGCAGGACGGCGTTCTTGTTCGCGGACGGCTTGATGTCCCCGCGCAGCGGAGTGCCGCCGTGGACGATGAGATTCGACATGATATGGGGGCGTATCGGTGACTGACGTAGGCCCATATGATGCCATTGGTCGGCACGCGGCGTGGAATGTTCGGAGGGGGAAAAGGGGAATCGGCGCGCGTAACTGACAGTGTTTGACGTCGCGCCCGCGATGTAGCAGGTCGAATTGCAGCACGTCGAATGTCGGCCGGCATGGTCGCATGACCGGCCGCGTGGCCGACCGTGAATCGGGTCGGCCATCCGGTTAGGCGATCATTGCGCCGCCCGCATCCGCGCGGCGACCACCAGCGAGATCAGGCAGCCGGCCGCCAGATAGCCGGCCACGAGGTGCCACGAACCGCCGGCCACGCTGACGAGCCCGACCGCGATGAACGGCGTGAACCCGCCGCCGACGACGCTCGCGAACTGATAGCCGACGCCGGCGCCGCTGTAGCGATATTCGGCGCCGAACAGCTCGGTGAACAGCGGCTGCTGGACGCTTACGACCATGTCGTGCGCGGCGTTCGCCAGCAGGATCGAGAAGATCACGATCCACGCGATCGAGCGCGACTCCAGCGCGACGAAGAACGGCACCGCGGACGCAAGGCCGATCAGCGCGCCGATCAGGTAGATGCGGCGCAGGCCGTAGCGATCGGCCAGCCACGCGAAGCAGGGGATCGTCACGCAGCTCACCGCGCCGACCAGCAGGCCGATGTTCAGGAACAGGTCGCGCGACATGCCGAGGTTTGTCGTCGAATAGCTGAGCGCGAACGCGGTGACGATGTACATCGTGAACAGTTCGGCGAGCCGCAGCGCGACGATCAGCAGGAACGCCTTCGGGTGGCGCGTCAGCGCTTCCAGCACCGGCAGGCGCAGCTTGCGGTTGCCGTGCTCGACCTTGTCGACGAACTCCTGCGATTCGTCCATGTTCTTGCGCACCCAGAGCCCGATCAGCACCAGCACGATGCTGAACACGAACGGCAGGCGCCAGCCCCACGACTTGAACGCGGCCTCGCCGAGCGTATGGCTCAGGATCGAGACGATGCCGGTGGCCAGCACGAGCCCGACGCCGTAGCCGACCTGCACGCCGCTGCTGTAGAACGCCTTCTTCTGCTTCGGCGCGCTCTCGACGGCCATCAGCGCCGCGCCGCCCCATTCGCCGCCGACCGCGAAACCCTGGATCGCGCGCATCAGCACCAGCAGCACGGGCGCCCACCAGCCGATCGTCGCGAACGTCGGCAGCAGGCCGATCGCGACCGTCGACAGCCCCATCAGCATCACGGTCAGCACGAGCATCCGCTTGCGGCCGAGCCGGTCGCCGTAGTGGCCGAACACGATGCCGCCGAGCGGCCGGAACAGGAAGCCGACGCCGAAGGTGGCGAACGCCGCGAGCGTGCCCATCGTCGGGCTGACTTTCGGGAAAAACTCGGAATTGAATACCAGCGCGGCGACGATTCCATACAGCAGGAAGTCGTACCAGTCGACGACGGCGCCGACGAAGCTGCCGATCGCGGCCTTGCGGGCCTGGCTGCGTGCACGCGCGCCGGCGGCGGCGTCGAGGGTGTCGAAGGTAGGGGTCATGGCGGTGTCTCCTGGCACGGCGCATCGTGGAATCGTGGCGGCGCCGCGTCCGATGCTGCATTGAAGTCGATGGGTGAACGGAGAATAGGGCGCGCGCCGCACGGCGGCAATTGGCCAATCGGATAATGCGCGCGATTATCGTTCAATTTCGTGCGATTATCGAACGATTTTCGGGTTTGCACTAGGCGGCGTGTCGATATCCCGTTCGGCCGGGGTGTGCCGCCGTGAACGATCTGGTTAAAATCTGCAGCATCGACAACTCGCCCGTCCGGGGCGGAAGTGCGGCCGCCACATCGGCCGCGCATGCCGCACGCGACAGGCACCATTCCCCCATCGACCGCATGCCCCCGGAGACTGGAATGCCCGGCAATTCCCACCCGTTATCCAGCGATACGCCGCCCGTCGCCGATCCGGCCGCCAATCCGCTCGGGATGGCCGGCCTCGAATTCGTCGAATTCGCGGCGCCCGTGCCGGACGCGCTTGCGCAGCGCTTCGAGCAGTTCGGGTTCAAGGCGATCGCGCGGCACGTCAGCAAGAACGTCACGCTGTACCGGCAGGGGCAGATGCATTTCCTGATCAACGCCGAACCCGAGTCATTCGCCGCGCGCTATGCGGAGGAATACGGGATGGGCGTGTGCGCGATCGGGTTGCGCGTGGCGAACGCCCGGCGCGCGTTCGAGCGCGCGATCCAGCTCGGTGCGTGGGCGTTCGAAGGCGAAAAGGTCGGCGTCGGCGAACTGAAGATTCCGGCGATCCAGGGCATCGGCGATTCGCACCTGTATTTCGTCGACCGGTGGCGCGGGCGGGACGGCCAGCGCGGCGGCGTCGGCGACATCTCGATCTTCGACATCGATTTCCGACCGATCGACATCGCGACCGCGCATACCGATCTCGATTGCGCGGGCGTCGGCCTGCAGCAGGTCGACCACTTCACGCAAACCGTCGGCGCGGGCCGCATGCAGGAGTGGCTGGATTTCTACCATGACTTGCTGCATTTCCGCGAGATCCACCAGATCGACGCGCATTGGCATGTGTCGGAGGAATCGCGCGTGATGGTGTCGCCGTGCGGCGCGGTGCGGATTCCGGTCTATGAGGAAGGTACGCGGCGCACCGAGCTGATGCATGCGTACCTGCCCGACCATCCGGGCGAGGGCGTGCAGCACGTCGCACTGGCCACCGACGACATCCTGGCGTGCGTCGATGCGCTGCGTGCGAACGGTGTCGAGTTCATCGAGCCGCCCGCACGCTATTACGACGACGTCGATGCGCGGCTGCCGGGGCACGGCGTCGATCTCGACGCGCTGCGCGGCCGCGCGGTGCTGGTCGACGGCGAGATCGGCAGCGACGGCGTGCCGAGGCTGTTTTTCCAGACCTTCGTCAAACGCCGTCCCGGCGAGATCTTCTTCGAGATCGTGCAGCGCAAGGGGCACCACGGGTTCGGCGAGGGCAACCTGGCGGCACTCGCCCGCGCTCGCGACGCCGGCTGAACGACCTGGCGCCGGCGGCCGTTACGCCGCCGCGCATGCCTTCGATCACGCCGGATCGGCCGCCGCGAGCTTGCGGCTGTGCCGACGCATGCCGTCGAAGATCGCGTCGGCCACGTCCGCCGGAAAATCCGCCGGGATCTGCGCAGCGGCTTCGGCAATCGCGGGCTCCGTCCGTGCGGCGACGGCCGCCATCGCGACGCGCACGTCGTCTTCAGTCAGGCCGACGCGGCGGCCCTGCGCGATCCAGTGGCGCGGCTGGATTTCGCCGATCACGTAGTGCCGGTTCTTCCCGCAGACAGCCATCGCGAGGCGTGCGCGGCGCGGCGGAATCTGGTTGCGGCGCGTGCCGATGATCGGATGCGCGGACAGCACGTCGTACAGCGGCGTGCTTCGATACGCATTGCCGGGCAGGTGCGCGATGCTGAAATTCTTCGCGTGGCCGTCGATCGCCGCCAGCACCCAGAACACGAGCTGGGCGACGAAAAAATTCATCCGGTCGCGCGACGCTTCGGCCGAGTTCGCGAGGATGCCCATGATCGTCTCGATGCCGGGGCCGCCGTCCGATTCGTATTTCGCTCCCGATGGCGTGCCGGTCGCCTGGCACATGTCCTCCTGCGGCAATCGCAGGATCCACGAGCCGTCGCGCGACGGACGCCGGTCGAAGCGCTCGACGATCAGCGCCTTCTGGTCGTCGAACCGGCCGATCTCGCACGGCGCGACCGGCAGGCCGTACGCGGCGACGAGTTTCGAGCACAGCCATTCGTTTTCGACGGACGTGCGCATGTCGGCCTGCATGTTGCCGACACGCCCGAGCGGCAGCTTGAAGATGTGCGTCGTCGGCGTGCTGCCCGACGGCCGCAGCCAGCGATTGCGCCGACGCAGCAGCGCGGTCTTTTCCTGCGCGCCGGCAATCGACAGGCGCAGGTCGGCGTCCGGCTCCGCGCGGCCGGGCAACGGCGCGGCGGTCGCGTGGCGCAGCACGTCGGCGACGGCTGCGTCGTCGAGCGTCGCGCCTTCGATGGCCTCGAGATCGACCGGCGTCTCGCCCGGCGGCAGCATCTGGATCGCGCCGACGCAGTCGCGGCCGATCGACGCGAGCAATTCGAACGGCGCCGTCGATCCGAGCCGGTAACGCTGCGCGATGCGGCGGCGGATCGGCTCGCTGTCCGGCAGCAGGTTGTCGAAGTAGTCGGCCACGATCGCGCCCTGGTGCGGCTGGTTGCCGGGCGTGAAGGGCAGCGACAACGACAGGGGCCGGCCCTGGGGATCCTCGAGCCAGTCCGGCAGGTAGACGAGACGTTCGACGCCGCGGCGGATTTCCCAGTACCCGACGGGAATGCCGTTCATCCACAGGTCGAGCCGGTCGTGGCGGGCACGTCCGGCCATCGTCACCAGTCCTCCCGCTTCGACACGCGTGGCCTGGCGCGAGTCGTCGCTGCCGGGCGCTTCCGCGCGGCGTCGGCCGCGGCTCCGGTCGAGGCCTGGGCGGCCGTGGCGCCGCGCTTGCTCGCGACCGGCTTGCGGCGCGCCGGCGGCTCGGCGCCGGAAGCCGAATCGGCCGCTTCCGCCGGCGCATCCCGTTCGTCCGGGCTGAGCATCATCCGAACGCCGAGCGCATTCAGCACCTTGAAAAGCCGTTCGATGCTGACCGCCGACGGGTTGGCTTCGAGCTGGGCATAGGATTGCTGGGTGATGCCGAGGCGGGCGGCCAGTTGCGCCTGCGTGAGTCCCGCGGATTTCCGGAAGCCGACGAGTATCGGGCGCAACTGGGTCAGGGTCTGGACTGGAAAGGCCATCGGGCGCTCCGCGAGATGACAGGCGATCGTTTGTAATCGGAAAATACAGTTTATGGCATGTATTGTACAAATACAAATCATAGCCTGTATCAACGAAAAACAAACGATAGCCTGTTACGCGGGGCCGATCGTACAGGCATGGGCGCGAATCGGGCGTTGGGCGACACCCGCGGCGTTCACGACCCGCGCGTCGAGCGATTCGCCCAATCCGCCCATGCCGGCCACTGCGCCCAGCCGCGACGGACGAACCCGGCGCCCGTGCGGATCACGAGCGCGCCGATCGCGAGCGCCGCGAGGTCGTCGAGACGGCCGAAGCCGACCAGCGCCGCGCTCATCGCGAGCGCCGCGAGCAACGACGACAGCGCATCGGTCCGCACGTGCCAGCCGCTCGCCTCGAGCAGCGCGGAGCCGGTCTCGCGCGCCTTGCGCAGCATCCAGTACGACAGCACGGCCTTGCCGGCGAGCGTGACGACAACCAGCGCAAGCGCGGTCGCGCCCGGCTGCACGACGGGCGGCGTATCGAACCGCGTCAGCGCATGCCAGATCATCTGCGCACCGGTTACGGCCAGCAATGCGCCGAGGCCCGCGAGCGCGAGCGGCTCGTAGGTCGGGCGGCGCTCCGGCGGCAGGCGCGCGTCGAACCGGCAGGCGACGAGGAGCAGCGCATCGGCTGCGAGATCGATCGCCGCGTGCGCGACGTCCGCGAGCAGCCCCGACGAATGCGCGGACCATGCCGCCGCCGCCTCGACGGCGAGCAACAGCAGGTTGATCGCGAGGCTGACGGCGAGGGCGCGGGACGTGGCTGTGTAAACGTGGGACGTGGCGCGCGACGGGCGCTGCATGGCGGGTTCGTCTGTAGAAAACGGGGGGAAGCTCGAACGCTACCGGTCGACGATGGCAGGTCCGTGACAGGCGGCCGGATAGCGGGGCAACGGGGCGCGATGCTCGACGCGAAGGCGGGCTGGGCGGGAAGATTCAACGCTGTGATCGGGGAGGGCCGCCCGAAGCCGACGATTCAACATTATAGAAATAATGTCAAATCTAAACCCTGAAAAATTGGGTATTTAACGGTTTACGTTATATTATTTACGAAATTTCCTTCGAAGCCCGCCATGTCCGACCTCGCCGCCGATGAACCCCGCCTGACCGCCGAAATCGAGCGCCTCAAGGCCGACTTCCCGAAAACCCGCGAGCTGTACCGCGAAGCCTGCGCACTGCTGTTCTTCCGTTTCGGCATCACGCCGACGGCCAACCGCCTGTACCAGCTCGTGCGCAAGGGCAGCATGAGCACGCCGACAGCCGTTCTCGGGGAGTTCTGGGCCGAGCTGCGGGAAAAGAGCCGTGTGCGCATCGAGCATCCGGACCTGCCGGCCGATCTGCAGGCGGCGGCCGGCGAACTGGTTGCGGCGCTATGGAACCGGTCGAGCACCGACGCGGCCGCCGCACTCGACGCGCTGCGCGCGGAAGTCGAGGCCGAGCGGGCAGCGGCGCAAGCAGAAGTGGCGACGCTGCAAGCCGAACTGGCCCGCACCGAAACCGCGCTGGAGCAACGCACGGCCGCGCTGCTGGCTGCGCAGGTCCGCATTCAGGAACTGGAGCAGGCAAGAGCGGCGGACGATGCATCGCGGCGGGCAATGCAAGCGGATATCGAACGCCTGAAGGCAGACAACGCGGAGGGCGACCGTGCACTCGCGCAGGCCCGTGCGGACTTCACCACCCAGCTCGACCGGCTGCGCGACGACACCGGGCGCGCCGAAGAGCGGCTGCGCGCATCGGAAAAGCGGGCGCTTCAGGAAATCGATCGCGAGCGGCTCGCGACCGTGCGCTTGCAAAAGGAACTCGACGCGGCGACATCGCGCGCGGAACAGCGCGACGCGCAGCAGCGGAAGGAAGCGGCCGCGCTACAGGCACAACTCGGTGACGCGCTGCATCGCTGCGGCGTGCTTCAGGGGCAGCTCGACGGCGCACTGGCGGCCGACGCGGCGCGCAGCGCCGAACTTGACGCGCTGAGGCGCGAGATGGCGGCGCGGGTGCGCCGGCCGCCGTTGCGCGGCGTCAAGACCATCCCGGCCGTCGAGCGGAGCGAGCGGCGGGCGCGCACGAGAAAGCGTGCCGACGAAGCGCCGCGCTGACGGCGAAACCGAGTCGTCGACATGACGCGCCACGCGCAGACGGCACGCGCGGGCGAGCAGCACGCCGGCCGGGCATTGGGCGCACGACTGGGATCGGGTAAAGTGCCGCTCAACATGCCGGCTCGACGTTACTAGACGACCGGTCTAATCGTTGCTACCATACGCCATCATGAATGCATCTTCAGGCGCCGAAGTCCGCCAGCACATCCTGAACATCGCGAAGCCGATCATGCTCCACAAGGGGTTCTCGGCGGTCGGTCTGAACGAGATTCTCGCTGCAGCGGGCATCCCGAAGGGCTCGTTCTACCATTACTTCGGCTCGAAAGAAGCATTCGGCGAAGCGCTGCTCGAATCGTATTTCGAAGGCTATCTCGCGCATCTCGACAAGCTGCTCAAGCAGCAGGCCGGCACGGGCGCCGAGCGCCTGATGACGTACTGGGGCAACTGGCTGCACACGCAATGCGCGGACGATCCGGAAGGCAAGTGCCTCGCGGTGAAGCTCGGCGCGGAAGTGTCGGATCTGTCGGAAGCGATGCGCGCGGTGCTGCGGCGCGGCACCAGCCAGATCATCGAGCGGCTCGCGGGCGGCATCGAGGCCGGGCTCGCCGACGGTTCGCTGAGCGGCGTCGACGATCCGTCGCACACGGCCGCGATCCTGTACGAGCTGTGGCTGGGCGCGACACTGCTGGAAAAGATTCACCGCAACCGCCAGCCGCTCGAAAGGGCGATGGCCGAAACGCGGCGCATGCTGAGCCTGCCGCCGGCCGCATCCGACGGTGCGCAGTCGTAGTCCGGGCGCGCACCGGCGCGCCTTGTTTTTGCCTTGACCCTAGACGACTGGTCTACTCAATCACTCATGACGAACGCTTCACGCCGCGTTACGCTGTCCCGATCGTTCCCACCGCCTGCCTGCGACCGCACCGGCCTGCTTGCCGATGCCGCCGCAGACGCGCACTTCCCGCTGGTCCATCCCTGATCCGATCGTGCCCACGAAGCACGTTCATTCCTGTTGACGGAGGCACACATGCCGCAAAGCAAGATCGCAAACCGCCAGATCGTCCTGAATTCGCGCCCGGTCGGCGCACCGACGCCGGACAACTTCCGCGCCGAAACCGGTGACGTGCCGGTTCCCGGCCCCGGTCAGGTACTGCTGCGCACCGTCTGGTTGTCGCTCGACCCGTACATGCGCGGCCGGATGAGCGACGCGCCGTCCTATGCGCCGCCGGCCGAACTGGGCCAGCCGATGGTCGGCGGCACGGTCAGCCGCGTGGTGTCGTCGAACCTGCCCGCGTTTCGCGAAGGCGATCTCGTCGTCGCCGGCGCCGGCTGGCAGGACTACGCGCTGTCCGACGGACGCGACCTGATCCCGCTCGGCCGCGATTTCGCGCACCCGTCGTACGCGCTCGGCGTGCTCGGCATGCCGGGCTTCACCGCATACACCGGGCTGCTGAAGATCGGCGAACCGAAGGCCGGCGAAACCGTGGTCGTCGCGGCCGCGAGCGGTGCGGTCGGCGCGGTGGTCGGCCAGATCGCGAAGCTGAAGGGTTGCCGCGTGGTCGGCGTCGCGGGGGGCGCCGACAAGTGCGCGTACGTGACCGGCACGCTCGGCTTCGACGCGTGCGTCGACCATCGCGATCCGGCGTTCGCCGCGAAGCTGAAGGACGCGTGCCCGAACGGCATCGACGTGTATTTCGAGAACGTCGGCGGCGCGGTGTTCGACGCAGTGTGGCCGCTGCTGAACGACCATGCGCGGGTGCCGGTCTGCGGCATCATTGCGCACTACAACGATGCGGCCTACGACGACAAGGCCGTGTCGACCGGCCGTGACCGCGTGCCGGCGCTGATGGGCGCGATCCTGCGCAAGCGCATTCGCGTGCAGGGTTTCATCATCCTCGATCACTATGCAACCGGCTATGCGCCGTTCCTGAAGGACATGAGCGAGTGGGTTGCGCAGGGCAAGGTCAAGACGCTCGAGGACGTCGTGCCCGATCTCGCCGACGCGCCGCAAGCGCTGATCGGCTTGCTGGCCGGCAAGAATTTCGGCAAGGTCGTCGTGCGCGTCGGCCCGGACGAACTGGCCTGATCCCGCCGTTCGGCGACAGACAACCGCTGCACGCTGGCGTCGCGAGACGCCGGCTTGTGGCATGCTCGTTTCCGTTTTCAAAGGAGTAGAAAATGGCGCTTCACGTGATTGCTTCGCTGTTCCTGAAACCCGAACACGCGCAGGCCGCCGAGGCCGAACTGCGCGGCATGGTCGCGAAGACACGCACCGAGCCGGGCAACCGGCGCTACGACCTGTTCCGCGAGCAGGACGGCGCGCCGACCCTGCATCTGTACGAGATCTACGACGACCAGGCGGCGTTCGACGCGCATCTCGCCAGCCCGTATTTCGGCGAATTCCGCACGAAGTCGGCCGACTGGTTCACCGCACCGCCCGTCATCAAGGTGCTGTCGGCCATCGACGTGGCCGAGTAACGACGCAAGCACGCAACACCACCGCCGCGGCTCGCCCGCACCCGGGCCGCGCGGCACCCGTTGCGCACGACGCAACGGCGACGCCCCCATGACGCGGCGCGCATCGTTCGCGCCGCTCCCCAATACAACGGCCCCGGAGGCTGAATGATCACCCTCAACATCAACGGCGAAACCCGCTCGGTCGACGCCCCCGACGACATGCCCTTGCTCTGGGTGCTGCGCGACGTCGTCGGCCTGACCGGCACCAAGTTCGGCTGCGGGATCGCGCAATGCGGCGCGTGCACCGTGCATCTCGACGGCGTGGCCGCGCGTTCGTGCGTGCTGCCGGTCGCCGCCGTCGCGGGCCGCAAGATCACGACGATCGAAGCCGTCGGCGCGACGCCGGCTGGCCACAAGGTCCAGCAGGCGTGGCGCGAGCTCGACGTCGTCCAGTGCGGCTACTGCCAGTCGGGGCAGGTGATGGCCGCCACCGCGCTGATCGCATCGAACCCGAACCCGAGCGATGCCGACATCGACGCGGCCATGGCCGGCAACATCTGCCGCTGCGGCACGTACCACCGCATTCGCGCGGCCGTCAAACAAGCCGCGAAGGAGGCCTGACATGTCGCGAGGACTCCTCGAAGCAGGCAGGGTCGGCGCCGGTGTGTCGCGCCGCGGGTTTCTGAAACTCGGCATGTCGCTCGGCGCGGCGGCCGGCGGCGGCTTGCTGCTCGGCTTCAGCCTGCCGGCGGCGGGCGACGATGCGCGCCGCTCGGTGATCGGCGGCGACGCAGCCGAGCCCGCACCGTCGGGCGTGTTCGCCCCGAACGCATTCGTGCAGATCGACCGCGCCGGCAAGATCACGCTGGTGATGCCGAAGGTCGAGATGGGGCAGGGTGTCTATACGGCGCTGCCGATGCTGATCGCGGAAGAGCTCGAGGTGCCGCTGTCGAGCGTCACGCTCGATCATGCGCCGCCGAACGAGAAGCTGTTCCTCGATCCGCTGCTCGGCGGCCAGCTCACCGGCGGCTCGACGTCGGTGCGCTACGCGTGGGAACCGCTGCGCCGCGCGGGCGCCACCGCGCGCACGCTGCTGGTCTCGGCGGCCGCGAAGCAATGGAACGTCGATCCGGCCAGTTGCCGCGCGACAAACGGCGAAGTGCAGCATCCGCCGACCGGCCGGCGCGCATCGTACGGCCAGTTGGCCGACGCCGCGGCGAAACTGCCGGTGCCGAAGGACGTCGCGCTGAAGCAGCCGGCGGATTTCAAGCTGATCGGCACGCCCGCGAAGCGCCTCGATTCGCCGGAGAAGGTCGACGGCACCGCGCAGTTCGGGCTCGACGTGCGCCTGCCCGGCATGCTGTACGCGGTGATCGTGAACAGCCCGGTGTTCGGCGGCACGGTCGCGAGCGTCGACGACACGGCGGCGAAGAAGATCCCCGGCGTGCGCCAGGTCGTGCGCGTCGACAACGCGGTCGCGGTGGTCGGCGACCACACGTGGGCCGCGAAGCGCGGCGCATCGGCGCTCGTCGTGAAGTGGAACGAAGGCGCGGGCGCGAAGGTGTCGACGAAGGACCTGTTCGCGGATCTCGCGCAGGCGGCGGCGAACGGCAAGGGCGCGGTCGCGCGCAAGGAAGGCGACGTCGGCAACGCGTTCGCGAACGCCAAGACGCGCGTCGACGCCGTCTACGAACAGCCGTTGCTCGCGCACGCGACGATGGAGCCCGTGAACTGCACGGTGCACGTGCGCGGCGACGGCTGCGATATCTGGGTCGGCACGCAGGTGCCAACCCGCGCACGGGACACGGCACAGCAGTTGACCGGCCTGTCGCCGGACAAGATCGTCGTGCACAACCATCTGCTCGGCGGCGGGTTCGGCCGGCGGCTCGAGACCGACATGATCGGGCAGGCCGTGAAGGTCGGCAAACAGGTCAATGCCCCGGTGAAGGTGATCTGGACGCGCGAGGAAGACGTCCAGCACGACATGTACCGGCCGTGCTACTACGACACGCTCTCGGCCGGCCTCGATGCGAACGGCAAGCCGGTCGCGTGGCGGCACCGGATCGTCGGCTCGTCGATTCTCGCGCGCTTCGCTCCGCCCGCGGTCAAGGACGGCGTCGATCCCGACGCGGTCGAGGTCGCGGCCGAGCTGCCGTACGACCTGCCGAACCAGCTCGTCGACTACGTGCGCCAGGAGCCGCGCCACGTGCCAACTGCGTTCTGGCGCGGCGTCGGGCCGACGCGCAGCACGTTCGTCGTCGAAAGCTTCATCGACGAACTGGCCGTGCAGACCAAGACCGACCCGGTGCAATACCGTCGCGCGCTGCTCGACAAGACGCCGCGCGCGCTCAACGTGCTCGACGTCGCGACGAAGGCGGCCGGTTGGGGCGCGTCGCTGCCGAAGGGGCAAGGGCGCGGCGTATCGGTGATGCATGCGTTCGGCAGTTTCTTCTCGATCGTCATCGACGTCGCGGTGGACGGCGGCGAAGTGCAGGTCAAGCGCGTCGTGTGCGCGGTCGATTGCGGGATGGTCGTGAATCCGAACACGATCGAGGCGCAGGTGCAGGGCGGCATCATCTTCGGGATCACGGGCGCGCTGTACGGCGAGATCACGATCGAGGACGGCCGCGTCGTGCAGACCAACTTCACCGACTACCGGATGATGCGAATCAACGAGGTGCCCCCGATCGAAGTCCATCTGGTGAAGAGCGGCGAGGCGCCGGGCGGGATCGGCGAGCCGGGCACGGCCGCGACCGCGGCGGCGCTGGCGAACGCGATCTTCGCGGCGACCGGCACGCGGCTGCGCAAGCTGCCGGTCGGCAACCAGCTGAAAACGGCCTGAGGAGGAGGGGACGACCATGCGACATCTCACCCTGAACCCGAATGCACTCCGCGCGTCGCTGCTCGCGCTGTCCGCACTGCTGGCCGGCACGGCCGCGCAGGCCGCGCAAGCGGCGCCCGCCGACAGCGCACTCGTCGCGCGCGGCGCGTATCTCGCGAAAGCCGGCGACTGCGTCGCGTGCCACACCGCGCCGCGCGGCACGCCGTTCGCGGGCGGCCTGAAGATGGTCACGCCGATGGGCGCGATCTACACGACCAACATCACGCCCGACCCGGAGACCGGCATCGGCGGCTATACCGAAGCCGAGTTCGCCGGCGCGTTGCGCAAGGGCGTCGCGAAGGACGGTCACAATCTGTATCCGGCGATGCCGTATCCGTCGTACGCGAAGCTGAGGGACGACGACGTGAAGGCGCTGTATGCGTACTTCATGCACGGCGTCGAACCGGTGAAGCAGGCGAACCGGCCATCCGACATCCCGTGGCCGCTCAACATGCGCTGGCCGCTCGCGTTGTGGAACAAGGTGTTCCTCGACACGACGCCATACGCGGACAAGCCGGCGAAGGACGCAATGTGGAACCGCGGCGCGTATCTCGTGCAGGGGCTCGGGCACTGCGGGTCGTGCCACACGCCACGCGGTGTCGGCTTCCAGGAGAAGGCGCTCGACGAAAGCGGCGCGGCGTTCCTGTCGGGCGCGTCGATCGACAACTGGTTCGCGTCGAACCTGACCGGCGAGCACAACACCGGGCTCGGCCGCTGGAACGAGGCCGACGTCGCGCAGTTCCTGAAGACCGGCGCGAACCAGCACGCGACCGCGTTCGGCTCGATGGTAAGCGTGATCAACCACAGCACGCAGGAACTGACCGACGACGATCTGGCATCGATCTCGCGCTACCTGAAATCGCTGCCGGCGGCAGGCGGCACGGGCGCGCCGCCGTACCGCTACGATCCGAAGGCGACGCAGGCCGCGCTGGGCCGACCGGCAACGGATCCGGGCGCGAAGGTGTATAACGCTTACTGCCTGCATTGCCACGGTGTGGACGGGCGCGGCTACGCGCCGCTGCTCGCGCCGCTCGCCGGCAATCCGAACGTGCTCGAGGCCGATGCATCGTCGCTGATCAACGTGACGCTGAACGGCAGCGACACGCTCGTGATCGGCGGCGTGCCGTCCGCGTATCCGATGCCGGCGTTCTCGAACCAGTTGAACGACCGGCAGATCGCCGACGTGCTGACGTTCATGCGCGCCGGCTGGAACAACGGCGCGCCGGCCGTGCAGGCGGCGGACGTCGCGAAACTCCGCAAGGCGACGGCGGCCGCGCACTGAACGCGGTGCGCCGCGCAACGATGGCGGGCCGGCGTGCCTGCCGTCGACGCCGCCGGGTGCGTGCCTGCCCCGGCGGCTTGGCTTTTTCTGTCAACCGGCGTGCGGCCGTTCGCGGCCGCGCGCGTTTTATCGACGCAATGTAGGGGTGTCTGGATGGCTAACGTGACTTATACGGATACGCAACTGCTGATCGACGGCGAGTGGGTCGACGCCGCGAGCGGCAAGACGATCGACGTCGTGAACCCGGCGACCGGCAAGGCGATCGGCAAGGTGGCCCACGCGGGCATCGCCGATCTCGACCGTGCGCTCGCCGCCGCGCAGCGCGGCTTCGAAGCATGGCGCAAGGTGCCCGCGCACGAACGCGCGGCGACGATGCGCAAGGCGGCCGCGCTGGTGCGCGAACGCGCCGACGCGATCGCGCAGTTGATGACGCAGGAGCAGGGCAAGCCGCTCACCGAAGCGCGCGTCGAAGTGCTGTCGGCGGCCGACATCATCGAATGGTTCGCGGACGAAGGGCGCCGCGTGTACGGCCGGATCGTGCCGCCGCGCAATCTCGGTGCGCAGCAGACGGTCGTGAAGGAACCGGTCGGCCCGGTCGCGGCGTTCACGCCGTGGAATTTCCCGGTCAACCAGGTCGTGCGCAAGCTGAGCGCCGCGCTCGCCACTGGTTGTTCGTTCCTCGTGAAGGCGCCGGAAGAAACCCCGGCGTCGCCGGCCGCGCTGCTGCGCGCGTTCGTCGATGCGGGCGTGCCGGCGGGCGTGATCGGTCTCGTGTACGGCGATCCGGCTGAAATCTCGTCGTACCTGATTCCGCACCCGGTGATCCGCAAGGTCACGTTCACGGGTTCGACGCCGGTCGGCAAGCAGCTGGCCGCGCTCGCGGGCCAGCACATGAAGCGTGCGACGATGGAACTGGGCGGCCACGCGCCGGTGATCGTCGCCGAGGATGCGGACGTCGCGCTCGCAGTGAAGGCCGCCGGCGGGGCGAAGTTCCGCAACGCGGGACAGGTCTGCATTTCGCCGACGCGTTTCCTCGTGCACAACAGCATCCGCGACGAATTCACGCGCGCGCTGGTCAAGCATGCGGAAGGGCTGAAGATCGGCAACGGTCTCGACGAAGGCACGACGCTCGGCGCGCTCGCGAACCCGCGACGCCTGACCGCGATGGCGTCGGTCGTCGACAACGCGCGCAAGGTCGGCGCGAGCATCGAGACCGGCGGCGAGCGGATCGGCGCGGAAGGCAACTTCTTCGCCCCGACCGTGATCGCGAACGTGCCGCTCGAAGCGGACGTGTTCAACAACGAGCCGTTCGGCCCGGTCGCGGCGATTCGCGGGTTCGACAAGCTCGAGGATGCGATCGCCGAGGCGAACCGTCTGCCGTTCGGTCTGGCCGGCTACGCGTTCACGCGTTCGTTCGCGAACGTGCATCTGCTGACGCAACGCCTCGAAGTCGGGATGCTGTGGATCAACCAGCCGGCGACGCCGTGGCCGGAAATGCCGTTCGGCGGCGTGAAGGATTCGGGCTACGGGTCGGAAGGCGGGCCGGAAGCGCTGGAGCCGTATCTCGTCACGAAGTCGGTGACGGTGATGGCGGTTTGATGGTCGGTTGAGGGTGGGCGCGCTGCAGTTGGGGGCGCGCCCGATTGGCAGATTTTTCAGCGTATGGACGTATTCGAGATTGCCGAACCCGCGCCATAGAGGGTGATCATGGCTATTTAAAATTTGACATAAGGTGAACTAGCGACGTTTTAGGGTCGCAAGAAAATTCTGCATCGAGCAAGCTCCTTGTTGAAGCACGCCACCTGGTCTCAACGACGACTGCTCGCGCAGCTTGAGCGCCTCGGCTCGTTTTCGTTCCGACACCATTCTTAGGCGATCGACACCTGCAGCCGCCATCCCGACTTTCCCCGTAGCACCTCATTTTTTACCTCGCTACGCTGGGCCGCTTTCGTCATCGATGCGGAGTGGCTGATGGACCACTGGCGATTGGCATATCTCGGGATCCGGCAGGTGCCGCGCGAGCTGAGCGAGTTCGAGCTCGCCACATTCTTCACGTTTTCCAAGCGGGAGCGTGTTGCCATTGATTCAAGACGCACCGATCTCTTTCGGCTTGCGGTCGCGTTGCACATCGGTTTTCTGCGCATGACCGGCCGGCCGCTCGGCTCGTACAAGCAGATTCCCACGGTTCTATGGCGACATCTTGGCCGACAACTGAATGTAAAGCCGCCAGACCTCGGCACGTTACGTTCACTTTACGATGGCAACCTCAAGACCTTATCCGACCACCAGCGATTTGCTCGGGACACCATCAATTTTCGCTCCATCGCGGAACATCAACGTCGGTATGTCATCCGTTGGCTCAAAGAACAGCTTACCGGCCGCCCGGAACGCGGCCAGTTGACGAACGATCTCAAACGTTGGTTCTACGACCATCGCATCGTGATACCACCGGAACGCATGCTCAGGCAGTTTGTCGTCCAGGCCGTACGCGACATCGAGGGGCAACTGCACGGCGCGCTCGAGCATGTTGTCGGTATAGAAAAACTCGAGAGTTGGGCGAGAATTCTGGCACTGCCCCATGGCGAACATTCAAGTCTCCAGCGATGGCTGTGGGCCGTCCCGTTGCGTAACTCGACCCATCAGATGAGCGAGATCCTCGACAAAGTCAATTTGCTCACGATGCACGAGGTGGCAACGCGTTGGCCGGTTGAATGCAACGATGCCATGGTGCGCCACTACGCCCGCCGGTGTGCAAGTCGCCCGCCATCAATCAGCAAGCGAATCGAACCCCAAAACCGACGAATCGAAGCCGCCTGTTTCATGCGGTATTCCCTCTGTATTGCGACTGATCAGGTACTCGAGATGCTCCGGCGGTGGGTACTGAAGGTTGTCAACGACACGTCACGCGAAGTGGATGCGATGCGGATGAAGGCCGCGGATCAACTCCGCGAGTTCGCGCTTGCCGTCAAAGCACTCGCCAATGATGAAACCCTCTCGCGCGAACAGCTCGGTGAGAGGCTTTGTCTGCTTGCAGATGATGTTTTGCAACCGCATCCCACCAGCCGTCGGAGCCAGATCCGGCAGTGCCTGGTCCGAAAGCGGTACTACGCCCGTAACCTTTTGAATCGGATCGTGCAGCTGCCGTTCGAGGCCGAGGGTGCTCATCCTGTAATCGATGCCCTCTCGTTGTTACGTGTGCTATATCGACGCCGCGCTTATCTTCTGCCCGACGGAGTCAATATCAGGCTTGGGCGGGCGTGGCGCGAGGCGATCGATGGCTACGATCGGCTGCGGGCCATGATTGCCTTCGAGTGGGCCACCCTCTTTGCGCTCCGCGTCGCCCTGCGCAACGGCTCGGTTTTCATCAACCACAGCTTCTCGTTCAGAAGTCAGTCGCATATGCTGATCTCGGCCGAGCAGTGGAAGGCAAAGCGTAACAATCACTATGGACACCTCGGCCTGCCCCAAGACCCGAACGAATTTCTCGGACCAATCCTTGAACAGCTCGAACAGCGCCTCGCATCACTCGATGATGCCGTGGTCAATGGTTCGATCCGGGTTGACACTGCCGTCCACCTCGACCCGATTGCTGCGCAGGATCCAGACGCAGAAGCCGATCAACTTCGCCGTCAGATCTTCGAAGCTCATCCGCCAGGCCAATTTCCTGAGATCATCCTCGAGATCGATAGTGCGACACGCTTCAGTTGGATCCTGCTTGGACGCGAGCCGCGGTCACGCACCGAGTTACTGATGGTGTATTCGGCGATACTGGCTCACGGCACCTCGCTGACGGCAGCTGATATTTCTCGGATGGTCCCGGAAGTGTCAACTGAGGCGATTCGCCAAATGATGAAGCGTCTCGCGGACGAACGAATGCTGCGTACAGCGGCCGACGCCGTCCTTGAATTCATGCACGAACACCCGATCGCCGCCCACTGGGGGCGAGCCGATCTAGCGTCGTCCGACATGATGTCGCTGGAGACAACCGGGACGATTTGGCGAGCGCGTGCGGATCCACGTCGCCGGACTGCATCCATCGGGATGTACACGCATGTGCTGGATCGTTGGGGCATTTTCTACGACCAGCCCATCATCCTGAATGAGCGACAAGCAGGCGCAGCAATCGAGGGCGTCGTCCGGCAAAGCGCAACCAAGGACATCGCTCAACTCGCCGTCGATACGCACGGTTACACCGATTTCGCGATGGGCGTGTCCCGGGCACTTGGCTTTGATTTATGCCCTCGCCTGTCACACCTTCGTGACCGACGTCTGCACGTGCCTCGCAGTCAGGTGGTGCCGGCGCGGCTCGCAGGGGTCACGGATCGGGACGTCCGACTCGGTCTCATCGTTGACATGTGGGACGAGTTCGTGAGGATCGCCGCATCGATTCGCTCTGGCCAATGCACGGCTATCGAAGCGATTGCCAGATTCGGATCAGCTGCTCGAGGGCAGGCTGTGTACGATGGCGGCGTTCACATCGGCCGCTTATTCCGAAGTATTTTTTTGATCGACTACTTCACAAATGCCTCTTTCCGGTCGGAGTTGCAACATGCCCTGAATCGGGGAGAAGCGGTGCATACCGTGCAACGCGCAATTCACATCGGTCGCATTCCGGTGGAGCTAGCTCGGCGCCAAGAATCGCTCGCGGCAGTGTCATCGGCGTTGACCCTGCTCTCGAACATCTTGATGGCCTGGAACACCACCCACATGCAACGAGCCCTGGAGAACATCGAAGCTAGTCGGAGGCAGCCGATCGCGACCGAGCAACTCCGGCGAATCGCCCCAACTCATATCGAAGGCATCAACTTGCGCGGCACCTTCAATTTTCCCGTGTCACTGTACGCAAAGCGGATCTTGCCGAGCATCGCTGCCGACAACCCCATTCCGTCAACCAGTCGGAGCGCCTAACGACGGGGTGAACTGGCGCCGCCGGTGAAGGGACCTCTCATCTTCGATTCACCTCGTCCGGAGACACCCCCTGCTTCGATAGCGGAGGGTAGACACTAAGCCATTGTTTTATCGGAATTAATATTTAGGGCCGCAAGGCAAGGCCTTGCCAGGCCTAAAGGCGTCTAACCGGAAAAGCGCACGGAAATCAAGACCACCCCTACCCGGATTCAGATGTCCACCTTCCAGCTATTTAAAAATGTCCGGTTTTTAGGTTGGTTTTGCTGCGTCTTTTTCCTCGTTTTGAGCATTACGCAGTGTCGAAGGTCGGCGCCTGAACGGGCAGGGCGCTTACGTTTGTTTCACTAGCCTTTGCAGACCGACGGCCAGGTTTGGTTGGCGGCTTTGCGGTTTGCCGACGTTGCGCCAGCTCCACGATCACATGCTCGACGTCGGCCTGCGTGATCTCGCGTTGCTTCTTCTTTCCCGCTTGCGGGTCGTTTCGATTGGTCCGGGTTGAGTCGCCGCGATGTGTCCGTGACGGCGCTTTACCGATTCGGCTGTTATCGCGTTGCGCCTGAAGCGCTTGCGCGACCTGCAGCACATGACTCAAGCGCTTGTGCTCAACGACGGCGCCTTGATCGATTTCGGTTAGGCGGTCGTACTGTCTGTAGTCCAACACCCGGTCGTCAGCCCGTAGTTCAATCCGTCCATCCGGGTACTCCCACACCTCGATCTGCCGGTCAATCAACTTCCGATTCTCCGGCGTGTCCTCCAGCAAGTACAGCACCCGGTCGTACTGCACCGTCAGCGACTTCGTTACTTTCCGCGGCTCGCGCCACGTCAGCGCCAAGTCCAGACTCTCGTCGGCCCGCAGCGGCCGGTGCGCATTGAAGTCACTCTTCGGCGGCTTCGCGAAGCGTGTGTTGTAGGCGGCCATGAAGGAGGGCGCGTAAGCGTTGGCGTCGGCCACCGTGTTGATTCCGCGCAATCGCATCTCCTTGACCAATCGGTCCTGCAACGTCAGGTGTGCGCGCTCGACGCGCCCCTTGGCTGAACTGCTGTTCGCGCAGAACGTGTCGATGTTCAGCTCGTACATCGCGCGGCCGAACGGCGTCACACGGTTACCGGTCTTGCCTGGCTTCACGTTGCGGAACACGCTGGCCTTGTCGCTGTAGAACGCTCCGGGCTTGCCATGGCGTTCGATATACGCCCGCGTGGCCTCGAAGTAGCTGAAGGTCGATTCGGTCTGCGTGAAGTGCAGCATCATCAACCGGCTCGTCGCGTCGTCGACGTACACCAGCAGCGTGCAGGCCGGCGCCCGTTCCTCGAACCATCGATGATCGCTGCCGTCGATCTGGATCAGTTCACCGAGGCACGCCCGGCGCGCTCGCGGCTGATAAACCTTCGGCGGACGCTGCCGACGCGGAATCCAGAGGCCAGCCTCCGTCATCAGCTTCCTGACCGTCTCCTTGGCCAGCCGAATGCCGTGACACTCCCAGAGCTTCTCGCAGGCCAGCGTCGGCCCGAAATCGGCGTAGCGATCGCGGATGATCGACAGCGCCCGGTCCACAATTACCGCGTCCAGCCGGTTGTTGCTTGGCTTCGCATACCGTCCCGACACGAGACCTTGAGGCCCGTGTTCCCGCAGCCTGGCGACCAGCCGGCGAACCTGCCGGGTCGTCAGCTCCAGCCGTTCTGCCGCACGCCATGGCTTGAGCTTGCCGTCCGCCACGTCCTGAATGACCTTGAACCTGTCCAGTTCGCGCATCGTCATCGTGATCCGTTCCGTTGCAGCCATCGCAGCCTCCGGCGCCGGACAACCGGCAGCCGGTCAGCTTACGATGGGTCGAAAAACGGACATCTGAACTTAGCCAGAAGCGGACATTTGAACTTAGCTACTACAATCGACAATGTCGCTAGTTCACCTTATGTAAAATCGAATAGGAATGCGAACCATGTGGCTCCATGACGCGCCGTCTGGGACTCGAGCATTGACACTGGCAACCAGATCTCGGTGAACCATCTCTCGTGGACAGATCGCACGTCGTTGACGCTGTCGATCGTACCGTCCCACGACCTACCGGCGTCTTCTGGTGCGCGTTTCGCTCGACGACGATGTCCGAGTTTGCGATCTAAAGGTTCGGCGCGGTTGCGGCGAACCCGCGCGTGACGAACGGGTGCTCCATGAAATCGCCGTCAAGGGTTTCCCCACGTGACATCAAGCACCGTTAGCGCGGCTTGTGCAGCGCCAGTCTCAGGGCCTTGCGCAGACGATGGCTGTGAGAATAAATGGAATGACCTGATGCGCGACGGCCTTGCTGCCCGCAAGCCGAGAATGCTCTTCGACCGAATCGATCGGCGCCTTGACGACGACGCCGTAAATCGAGCCCGGCAGAGGGTGGCCGCTTCCTTGCCTGAACAGCGCGTCATACTGCTCATAGGCGAATACGGCATAGACGCTGAAGCCGAACACCGTGAGCGCGGCGTCACTGGTAGGCCGGAATGCGTTGATCGAATTCTGTTCGACCCGCATCGGATCGCGATCGATATAGCCGTGATTGAACAGGCGCACGATGAACGCGTGCGCGTTGGTTTTACAGTCGAACTGCGCGTCTAGCGCATACGCGTGGCTCGGCGCGGGGGCGAGCCAGACTCCGCCCGCAAAGAATGCGGCCAGTGCATTGAGGATGATTTTTCTCATGGCAGTTTGCGCGAACCTGATAGGTCCGCCGTGCTCGTCACCCGTACCACGTGCCCCGATTGGACAGGCACGCTCCAATCCGCGATCTTTCTGCCGATCTTGTCGCGCAGGTGCATGCCGACCGTCTTGCGATCCGACAACAGCGAGGCTGATGCCGCGGCGACAAGCGCGGCGGATAGAACCCGTGTGATTGCATTCATGGTGGCGCTCCGTTTCGGTGACGACGGCCCGACCGTAAGCGATGTAACGGGTCGCATCCCGAGTCGTCCTGCGCGCTCTGGCCACATGGACCCCGGCGCTTGATCCGAACGTGCGTCCGATCACTCGAAGCCGAACCGCACCGCCAACCTCCGATTTGCGGAACGACTTCCATGACGAATCGCAGTGCGCCGGCGCCGGCGCGCGCGTATCTCGCAGGCTCATCCCCAGCGCTACTGCTCGGTCTGCTGCCGCAAGTATTCGTCATATTTCATCTGCATGTACTGTTGCCGATCCATTTCATGCAGTTGTCGCGGATATCGCTCGCTGGCGTCGAACCAGTCGGTCAGGCGTTGCTTGAGTCGCTTGTCGGGCGGGCTGGACAGCGCGCCGAGATACGCATCGATGGCCAGGTAGTAGCGCATCGTGTTGCGCTCCATGAGGCCGCGCATCCCGCCGATGTATTCCGCCTGAGCCGCGGACGGATCGGCGATGTTGGTGAAGCCAACCTTGCCGCGACCGAAGGCGGCCAGATAGGTTTTCATCGCAAGACGCCCGATCACGCCGTAACTATAGGCATAGGTCAGATGCAGAAACGTGCGATTGTCGCCAAGCGCCACCGCTTCCAGCGCAATCCGATAATCGCGGGTATTCAATGGTCCCCGGTCCGCATGGAGCTTGACCTGCAGGTATCCCGGGCCGGTGGTCGCCGCGTCGTATTCGAATTGCACCTGGTAAGTCATGCTGAGCTCCTCGGCAACTTCCTTCTTGCTGACGTTCACGATCAGCGTATTGCCGCCGCCGCCGGCAGTACGGCAATACTTGATATTGGGGTGCAGGATTAATGCGTCGCACCAGTTCAACGGGCCTCGCGAAGGGTCATTGAACGCGCCGTTGACGGTCGCGAACGGGTAGGCCATCACCGCGTAGACCTCACCCTTGAGCGTGGAAGACGATTCCTCCGAGTCGAGATACAACGGGCGCTCGAACTGGTTGTGATCGAGCCGGGGAATCAGTTGCCGGTAAGCCTCTCGCAAGTTGGCCACGTCGTCCGCACCGTCCACAGGCGTCCCTCCCAGGCATGGCAGGCTGCACGCCATCAGCATCGACGCCATCAGCGCCACCTTGCGTAGCGCGTGGCTGGTTGGGCTTCCGGCAGATGCACTCATCGATTTGCTCCGGCTCGCGACGGCATGCGCGTTAGGCTGATCGCACGCGAGACATTTCTTTCGTCGACGCGGCTGGCGGATGTCGCCGCGCGTCGCGGCGCGCACGGGCATGCCCGGCGCCAATACATTGGGTGAAAAACCTGCGCAGAATCCGCGCCTCTACGTTCTGTCCTGCAATCCGCGATACGAGGTAACGCCCGACTGCGGCGATTGTGCGGCGATGGATGCCGCAGTATCGCGGCATCCATCTGTCGCGGCCGACACAGCGATCAATGCGTCTTCTTCGCTTGCTTCGCCTGCTGCCTGATCGCTTCCTTGGCGTCGCCGTACTTCTTCTGCACTTCTCCGACTGCTTGCTGGGCATCGCCTTTGACTTCCTGCTTCGTGTCGCCAGTGGCTCGGCCAATTTCCTCGTTGACCTTGCCCTTTGCCTTCTCCGCGACGCCCTTGACTTGATCCTTGTTCATTGCGAATGCTCCGGTCACAGCTGCTGGATGGATGACCTGCCGCCCGTCGCGATGAGCGCATCGAGCGATGCACGCGATACGGCAGAATCTGAAAAGCAGCAATCGCTCACCGCATTCCGCAGTCACGCTGGCGCGTGCGTGGCGGAATGCCGGCAGAGCCTCCTCCTGACGTGCCGCTACATCGGCGGCGTATTACCCGAATGAAGCGCCCCGCCCCATTGCGAATCCGCCACCGCAGGCCAATGGTCCTTGTCGAATCCGGATGCGCTCTTCATCCGTTCTTCTGTTACGTCGAGCCGGAAGCATTTCTTGCCGGTATCGAGGGTGAACGCGCTCCACGGCACCGCGAAAAGTTTGTCGCCTATCCCGAGGAAACCGCCACACGACAGCACGGCGTACGCGATCCGGCCGCTGCCAACGTCTAGCATGATGTCTACGACCTTCCCGATCTCCTTGCCATCGGATGACAAGACGTTATCGCCGGTCAGCGTGGTAGCCGCCATGACATCAGGACCAGGCCCGCCTGTGGTGGTTGCGCGACCGATGATGCGGGCGCCGCTGCCGTTGCTCGGAAGTGGATTGCTGGGAGAAACAGGTGTCATGATCAGCTCCGGTATTCGTTGCACGAATTGCCGGCGAGCGTCGCCGGCCAGCGTGACGGTGCGAAGCGCGCGCCGATCGGACTCTGTTCCGAGCCGGGACGATGCGCGCTTCGCCTGCAATCGCCCGCCGTCATTCGGGCCGAAACATTCTCGATTCGAGCAGCGTTTCGGGCTGAAATGCGCGCTGGTTTCCGCGCTATGCCCAGCCTGGATCATTGCCGTATCACACTGCGCATCGCCTCGAGCAGCACCCGCTTTCGGCTCCGGTATCCATTGCTGTCGACGAGATGACATTGGAAGCGCGACGGATGTACGATGCTCGTCGACGTGCCGTGCCGAGGCTCCCCCTGTGTCGATGTGTGCTCGGTGCGCGTACCGGGCATGCGGCTGGAGAACACATCCGAACTGTCGTGGCATGCGTACCAGTCAACTCAACCTACCCTATACGCGAGCAGCCCGGGAGTCGGTACGCTGCCGTACCCATGCGGGAACGGCAGTGATGCGGTCGCATCGTGGGATGCGGTCACAGATTGCCTGTTGCGACGCTGTCTTGGTCTCAAGCGTCGATTGAAAACGGCATGCCGATTTTCGATCCATGCGGACATCGACAATGGCGTATGCGCCTGCACCCTCCGCATGCCGGGGTCACTCAAGACAAGTCGGGAACGGTCAGCCGGTAGCGGGCGACTTAACCGAAGTGATTCGGCGATTCGGCGATTCGGGGATGGAAAGCGTGTTGCCGGTCAGTCCCGGTCGCTGCGCATCGTGAGAAATCATGCCGTCCTCCAGGATCGCGCACATTGCGACGAGCAGCATGATCGCGACGGCCACGAGTCCCGCATAGCCGATGATCTTGAGCGTCTTCATTTTGCTTCCTGCGATAAACGATGGCTGTCGCGACCTGGATCGTTTTGATCGCGGTCGTTGACCAGCCATCGCGTGACAAGCACGTAAACGAGATGCCCTATCTCAATCCCAAATAGCCGAGGACGAACAGAACGATGACCACGGCTCCAACGAGCCAGACAATGTTGTACATGGCAACTCCCCTCAAGTTAGACGCCGACCTGATCTGCTGCGCGGCTTGTGGGCCACGGAGCCACGCGGGCGAAGCTTCCAGCGATACCCGACGTTTTTCCGCAGCAAAGACTTGCGCGATTGAGCCGGTTATCGGTTCGAAGACGCGCCTCGCGACGGGGGCCGGGAACCCGATGCGCGAAGGACGAAACTTGACGTTCTCGCATCCGACAGCGCATGTCTGTACGGTAGTAGCCGCAGTGAGGTTGGCACGATGCGTGAAGCACCGTGCGAGAGGGGAATAGCCCCCCTCGTGAAGCCTATGTGTCCAATCAGGCTTTTTTGACAGCTTCCTTGGCGTCGCCAAGATTCTTGCGCGCCTGGCCGGCTGCTTGCTGGAGATCGCCTTTGACTTCCTGTTTCGTGTTGTGCGTGGCACGGCCAATGACCTCATTCACCTTGCCTTTGACCTTCTCCGCAGTTCCCTTGACTTGATCCTTGTTCATGGTAGAGCTCCAATACGTAACTGATCTGTGGATGCTGCTGCTATCTGTTGCCGTCAGGTGATGACACCGTCCGACCGGTGAATCGGTATTCGATAAAAATCATCAGATATCCATATTTTTACCGGCTGGCGAGGGTGTTTTAATGTGTGGGCGGACGATTCGTGGCGGCGTCTGGGGTCGCTGACCAGTACGGCTGCCGATTGTAGAACTTGTGAAGCGACGAACCCCACTGCTCATCCGCCATCGACGGCCAATGGTCCTTGTCGAACGCGGGCGCATTTTTCACGTGGTCCGCGGTAACGTCGAGCCGGAAGCATTTTTCGTCCGTGTCCAGGGTCAGCGCACTCCACGGAATGGCGTAAAGTTTGCCGCCGATGCCGAGAAAGCCCCCGCTTGACAGCACGGCATAGGCAACCCGGCCGCTACGTACGTCCAGCATGATGTCTGAAATCTTCCCGATCTCCAGCCGGTCGGACGTGAAGAGCTTGTTTCCCTTGAGCGTATCGGCTTCCATCACGTTGGGGCCGGGCCCGTCGCCGGCCCCGCTGCCGACAATCGCCGCACCCGTATCGCTGGTCGATGGCCGATGGGTCGGGTCTAATATCGTCATGATTCCCTCCTGGTTTCATTTCGCGGGACGCCGGAGCGGATCGCCGGCTCGCCGTGATGGACGGCACACACCGGTCACGCGATATGAACGGTTACGTGCCGGACAGGTGTCGCCTCTGGCCGCCCTACCCGTTGCGCACCTGCCGCTCACGCTGAGCGCCCGGTGCATCGTAAAGGGAGAGCGAGTTGCAACGATGCGCGGTGCCGGGATACGAAGTCGGTACGGCGCCGTACCGGGCCGCGAGAATGAACGATCGGAGCCGATGCTCAGATGAAAACGAACATCGCGATCACGGCGGCGCCCATCACACCGGTTGAAAGCCATCCCACCCACCGCAGCAGCACGGGCGTGACGAAGGCGCCCATGACCTTTGGGTTCGACGCCATCAGCATCATCAGCACCATGATCGGTACCGACGTGACGCCGTTGATGACCGCGCTCCAGAACAGCGCCTTGATCGGGTCGATCGACGTGAAATCGAGCGCGAGGCCCACGACGGTCGCGAGCACGATGATCGCGTAGAACCGTTTCGCCAGTTGCGGCTCGAGCGCGAGGCTGTTTTTCCACTTGAACGTGCCGGCCATCGCGTAGGCCGCCGACCCGGCCAGCACCGGCAGCGCGAGCAGCCCCGTGCCGATGATGCCGAGACTGAAGAGCAGGAACGCAAACTGCCCTGCGATCGGTTTCAATGAGGAGGCGGCCTGCGCCGACGTCTGGATATCGGTGATATGGTGCGCATGCAGCGTGACCGCAGTCGTGAGAATGATGAAAAACGCAACGAGATTGGAAAATGCCATTCCGATCGACGTATCGAGGCGGATGCGGCTCAGGTTTTCCGGCCCTTGCGACGGCATTTTCGTCAGCGCCTGCTGTCCCTCCTTCGCCTGCAGTTCCTCGACCTCCTGTGATGCCTGCCAGAAGAACAGATACGGGCTGATGGTGGTGCCGAACACGGCGACTACCGTCGTGATGTAGCCGGTGCTCCACGAGCCGTGCGGAAGTACCGTGCGCAGCGCCACGGTCGCCCATGGGATCTGGACCGCAAAGATCACGCCGACGTAGGCGAACAGCGCCAGGGTGAGCCACTTGAGGATACGGACATACCTGCGGTACGGCACGAACATCTGCAACACCAGCGAAAACACGCCTAACACGACCGTGTAAGCCCGCGTGGGGCCGCCGACCAGCAGGTTGACGGCTGCGCCCATGGCCGTCAGGTCGGCCGCGATATTGATCGTGTTCGCCACCAGCAGGAGGATGACGGTGCCATACAGCAGCCACCGCGGGTAATGACGTCGCAGATTCGTCGCGAGACCATGGCCGCTCACCCGGCCGATCCTCGCGCTCACGACCTGAATGGCAACCATCAGCGGATAGGTCAGCAGGACGGTCCACAGCATGTCGAAGCCGAATTGCGCACCCGCCTGCGAATAGGTGGCGATGCCGCTCGGATCGTCGTCCGCCGCACCGGTGATCAGTCCAGGTCCGAGCTTCGTCAGCCACGAGTCGGCCTGGCTATCGACATCGCTGCTGAGTGTTGCGGACGGATCCTTGTCGTATTCCATAAACGTCCCGAGCGGCGCGCCACCTGTTGATTGCATGAGCGAATCTGCTATTCATGCCGCGCACCAGTCTTGGTTTGGCACCCGCAGTGATTGACCAGGGCGCCACCGCGAACGCGTGCGGCGTGCCGCCGATTGAACTGTGCCGGAACGGCTGTCCATTGCGAAGCCGTAACATCGGACATGATGAAACGGGCCTCAAGGAACCTGACCGGCCGGGTTCACGTGATGACCGCAGCCGACCTACCATCCTTCCCGTTGCCCGGACCCATGCGCCCCCTGGTCATCGGCACGCCCCGAGTGATTCATGTGGTCACGGGAAGGGCCGCGTTGATTCCACCCGCTTTCGTGACCACCACCGTACGAGCCGCCATACCCCCCGCCTCGATCACCACGATAGCCGTCGCCGGGTACCCAGAGGCATCCGGCAAGCATGGTTGCAATGGCGGCAAGACCGACATAGATAGATGAACGCATGTTGCTCTCCTTACCAGTCGCATTCGAGTGTGGCGCTTCGTTTGATCGACCGGAGACGAATGACGGAATCATTCTCCACAGATGTGAACCACGTCGATGTTCGTGAAGAGATCGCGCACGAATGCATGGTCGCGGGAGACATCCTCCTGTAGACGAGGTTGCGTGTCTGTACGATGAAGGACGCTTGCGGTGGCGGACCGGTGGAAGCACGTTGTCGCCATCGCGATTCTCCGCAACGAGGTTTGACATACGTTGCCGGACCGGTTGCACGACATTGACCGACACGGGCCAACCTTGTTGTCGGCTTGCCAAAATCGACATGCCGGACGTGACGCGCGCCGACAGTCGACATTCCGCCCACACGGCTCGCGTGCTGCAAAGCTGAACGAGACGCGGGCCAGGGCGGATTTTGCGTCTTTGTACGCTGTCGTACCGCGTCCGCAGCCGCCCTGGCGTAGCGTCAGAAACGCCATCAACAACCAGGAGACGACGATGCTGAGACGAACATTCATATTGGGTACGCCGGGATCCATCCTTGCCATTTCCCTTGCGGTTTCGGGTTGCACGACGACCGGCACATCCGACGCCAGCGGCCACCAGGCCGACAAACGCCGCACCATCGATGCAGGCGTCGACTCGACCCTTGCACGCCTTTACACGACCGCCAAAGGGTCGCGTGAACTCGTCGGCAAGGCACGCGGCGTGCTGGTATTCCCGTCCGTCATTGCGGCCGGCTTCGTCCTCGGCGGCCAGTACGGTGAAGGATCGCTGCGCGTTGCCGGCAGCACGGTCGGGTACTACAGCACCACGACCGGCTCGATCGGGCTGCAGATCGGCGCGCAATCGAAAGCCACCATTTTCCTGTTCATGACCGCGGATGCGCTTGATCGCTTCCGTAACAGCGAAGGCTGGTCGGTGGGCGGCGACGCATCGGTGGCGGTACTGAAAGTCGGCGCGAACGGCAATGTCGACACCAGCACCGCGACCGCGCCGATCGAAGCGTTCGTCCTGACGAACAGCGGGTTGATGGCCGGTGTGACGCTCGAGGGAACGAAGATCACGAAGCTGACGGCGCTGTAGCGCTCACGCTCAAGTCCTGCTGGGTGAACCAACCGGCCAACACGTCGATCCGATGGCGCGGCGGCAGATCAGAGTTCAACACGCCTGATACGCACATAGGCGTGCTCGTGCGCGGAGCTTGTCTGGCAACGTACCGGACGCGCGCGAGTCATCGCGGCACACCGTTTCGCGGTCGACGCGGAGTAGGCCTGGCGACCGCGATTTCCCGTCAAACGCTCCGTGAAATATCGGTTCCGTATCGAGCGCGCGCGATTGCGCGCACCTTGATGAGACATGTGTCGGCACTATAATTTTCGAAGGTAGGCTCGTATTCGAACGGCCACCCCGCGTTCATCGATAAAAGGGACACATTGCCGCCTTCCGCCGATTCCCGCAGCGCCCACATCGGCCGGATGCTCGTTCGTCAGCCGGACGCAAGCGCAGGAGCCACACATGCAGGACAACCCGCCCCTTACCGAAAATCACCTGCTTGCCGCGCTGCCGGAAAACGAGCGCGCCCACTTCGCTGAACACCTGACGCTCGTCGAGATGCCGTTGGGAAAAGTGCTGTACGAGTCGGGTGGCCAGCTTCATCACGTCTTTTTTCCGACCACGTCGATCGTTTCGTTGCTGTATGTGATGGAGGACGGCTCGTCCGCTGAAATCGCGATCGTCGGGCATGAAGGCATGATCGGCGTGTCGTTGTTCATGGGCGGCGAAACGACCCCGAGTCGCGCCGTCGTGCAAAGCGCGGGGCAAGCTTACCGGCTCGACGCGAGCATCCTGAAAGAAGAATTCCGGCGCGGCAACGCGATGCAACGCCTGTTGTTGCGCTATACCCAGGCGCTCATCACGCAGATGGCTCAGACCGCGGTATGCAACCGGCATCACTCGATCGATCAGCAACTGTGCCGCTGGCTGCTGCTCAGCCTCGACCGCCTGCCTTCGAATCAGCTGCGCATGACGCAGGAACTGATCGCCAACATGCTGGGCGTGCGCCGGTCGGGCGTGACGGAAGCGGCATTGAAGCTGCAGGACGCGGGCCTCATCCGCTACAACTACGGCCATATCGAGGTGCTGGACCGGCCCGGGCTCGAAGAGCGCGTGTGCGAGTGCTACGGCGTGGTCAAGCGCGAATTCGATCGCCTGCTGCCCGATCTGAAGCGACTCTAGCCGCCTCTGCACCGCAGCGCGGCGCGAACGACTCCAAATGCTCGATTCCGTGACCATGCGACTGCCGGTGCGATGGAAGTCCTGCCCTACCTCGTCTCATCCGACCACCCAGTACGGCGTCCGGTTGTAGTACTGGTGAAGCGACAATCCCCACTGTGATTGCGTCATCACCGGCCAATGCTCGTCGTCGAAGCCCGGGGTGCCCTTGACGTGGGCGGCGGTCACGTCCAGATGGAAACATTTGTCGTCGGTATCGTATTCCATCGCACTCCACGGAATGGCGCAAAGCATCTCGCCCGTTCCTCCGCTGCAAACAACCGCGTAGGCAATTTTGCCTTGGTGCAAGTCGAGCACGATGTCGAAAACATTCCCGATATCCTCGCCGTCCGACGCGATGATCCTGCTGCCCTTCAGCGCATCCGCAGTCGTCACCATATGACCGGATTCATCGCCGGTATCGCCTTCGACAAGCTTGCCCCCGTTGCTATCATCCCCAGATCGATTCGGGGTGTTGAGCATTCTCATGATGTCCTCCTTGGACAAGATCCGGGAATATTCATGGTGTATACAGTCTCGACATTGACACTCAACGCACGAGAGAACGCTGCGCGCACCGGCATCGGAAGTCGGTACGGTTCCGCACCTGGACACACCGGAAATATCAGCTTGCCGTCGCTCCGACAGATACCACTGCGTTCATCGATATCGCTGAATACGGGTGACAACTCGATGGGTCCTTGTCACGCAAAGCGCCGATCAGCGCCGCGCAACCTGCGTTAACGGTGCTTGATCTGCGACGACTTCCGGTGATGCTTTCGATGGGCCGGGGTGGCAATCATCGCGGTGACACCGCCTATCGCCGGCGGATCGCTGGCGGGGAACGTCCCCCAGACGGCCTCGTCGACGTTGCATTCGCTCTTGGCGCCATTCGTATGCTGCTCTCGATACCTGCTGCGCATAACCGCCTCCATGGCGCTGAGAGCCGGACGAGGCCGGCCCGGATTCGACGGGCTGCGTGCCGGCAACACGCCAGCGTGGAATGCAGCCGGTCACGACGCCAGCACAGGCCCGATTTGAAAACTCCACCGGGCACGCGCGCGGCTTGCGTCGCTGCCAGATCGGCCATGATCTCGACTCATCCGGACTGCGCCGACAAGCGCGCATGCCGGTCCGCGCAAGCGCAAGGCCATTCCGGTTCCACTCGCCAGGTGGACCGGCAAACCGTTCGGCATCGGACAGACTGAGCCCCCGCATCCCGCGTAGAGCTGGGCTATCGGACCGAATCCGCCGCCGACCGGATGCGTCGCGGTACGTCGACTCCTTCCCGATTTTTTACCAGGATCCGCCATGACACTCGCTCGTCTCGCCCTCCCCCGACAGATTGCCGGCGCGTTCGCCGTGGCGGCGACAGTCGCCCTCGGCGCAGCCGTCTTCTCCCCGCTCTCGATTGCCGCCGGCCCCGCACCGGATCAATCACAGCCCCACGTCATGACCGTCGCGGCCCAAAAGTCGGTCGACGGGCGCATCAACAGCCTGCACCAGCGACTTGGCATCACACCTGGCCAGGAATCCCTGTGGCAGCCAGTCGCGCAGGTCATGCGCGATAACGCGAACGCGATGGAATCGCTCAGGAAGATCCGTAGCGATCACGCGAGCACCATGAGCGCGATGGACGACCTCCATTCCTATGGCGATGTTGCCAACGCGCACGCCGATGGCGTCAAAAAGCTGACCACGGCATTTCAACCGCTATATGACAGCATGTCCGATACGCAAAAGCGGAGCGCGGATGCGATTTTCCGTGGCAATGGTCGTCACCTGATCAAGAAACAATAGTTCCGGACCTTCCGCTGATACCGGCTATCCATGTCAGTCACGGACCAGCGGATCGCTGATCGACCGTACACAGGAGAACATGATGGACGTTTCTATCGGACATGCACGTCGAAACATAATGGCGCCGAGATCGGGCATGCGACTCGTCGGCTTGATCGTCGCGATCGGCTGCCTTTTCGCCGCACCGCAGTTGCATGCGGAGAGAATGAATCACGGTTGGGACCAGAGCAATCACGCGCGCATGAGACATCAGGGTGGTCGCCACTACGACCATTACCGGAACGGCGGCCACGAAGGTTATAACGGCGACGAGGAGTATGCGTATGGCGCGCCTCCGATGGTTTACGCGCCGGCACCGGCACCGGGCATCTCGCTGTTCATACCGCTGCGGCTGCGTTGAGACACGAACCGAATCCGGCAGCCTCGGTCGCCCGGCAGCCCGTCGACGTGGCGATCCTCACTGCTTCGCGATCCCGACGACGAAGACCGAGAGGATGTTCCGCGACGTGCTGGGAAGGACGGCTCGCCGCCGGATAGCCCCCCGTGCTCGAACCGGTGCACGCTTTGTACGGTTTCGTACCGCATCGGCCATTCGTCGCGTGTAGCGTTTCAACCATGCCGGCCATCCGAGGAGACGCGATCGGCAGGAATCGCTCCGCACCGACGGATGAACGACTGGATGCCACGGTGTGGCAGGCAGTTCAGCCGGATCACCGACGTGCCGGGCATCGCTCTGGCGAGGACATCATGTTGCGAAGCATTCGAAGGTTGCACGGAGACACGGTTCGAGCGAAGGACGGCGATATCGGGCACATCCACCAGGCCTACTTCGACGATGACAACTGGTGCATCCGTTACCTCGTCGTCGAGACGGGCGACTGGCTGCACGACAGGCAGGTGCTGGTTTCGCCGTATTCCGTCACGCATGCCGACCCTGAAACCCGCACGCTATACGTCAGCCTGACGCAACAGCAGGTGAGAGACAGCCCGAACGTGGACACGCACAAGCCGGTATCCCGCCAGCACGAAATCGAGATCCTGCGTTACTACAACTACCCGACTTACTGGGGCGGGCCGAACCTTTGGGGAATGGGCGCGTACCCGGCTTTCGATCCCGCCGGGCCGTCGCAGGACCCTGAAGCGGGCGATCCGCTTTTCTCGGGCACCGCGCCGCCCAGCGCACCGGCGGATACGCATTTGCACAGCACCGGCGAGGTCGACAGATATCGGCTCGAAGCCACGGACGGACATATCGGCCACGTGTCGGACTTCATTTAGGACGACGAAGCGTGGGTGATCCGCTACCTGGCGATCGACACGTCGAGCTGGTGGTCGACCGGCAAGGAAGTGCTGGTCGCGACCCACTGGCTCGACCAGGTGGACTGGTCAACGGAAACGGTATCGACCACGCTCACGCGCGATGCAATCCGCCGGAGCCCTCTATACGACGATTCGCAGCTCGTTCATCGCAGCTACGAAATCGAGTTGCACGACTTCTACGGCAAGCACGGCTATTGGCACGGAGACCGATGACGCAGACCGGTAACGCAGACCCGCGCAACGGGTAGCCAACGCAACCACCATGCCGTACGGGATATCCCGTGACCGGACGCCAGGGAGCAACTGCATGACCTCAGCCGTTTTCCCGCCAACCGAAGATGCGGCACTCGATACGCTTTGCATCAATACGCTGCGCTTCCTGTCGATCGATGCCGTGCAGAAAGCGGCGAGCGGTCATCCGGGCTTGCCGCTGGGCGCAGCACCGATGGCCTATGCATTATGGATGCGCCATCTCAAGCATCATCCCGCCAATCCGGCGTGGCTTGATCGGGATCGCTTCGTCCTGTCGGCCGGACATGGCTCGATGCTGTTGTACAGTCTGCTTCACCTGACCGGCTACGACCTGCCACTCGACCAGATCGGTCGCTTCCGGCAATCGGGCAGCCTCACGCCCGGCCATCCGGAGCGCGGCCTGACGCCCGGCGTCGAAACGACAACCGGCCCGCTCGGCCAGGGCTTCGCCAACGCCGTCGGTATGGCGATTGCGGAGACACAGCTTGCTGCATGCTACAACCGCCCCGGCTTCGAGATCGTCGATCACCACACCTACGCGCTCGTCAGCGACGGCGACCTGATGGAAGGCGTCGCAGCGGAAGCCGCATCGCTGGCCGGCCATCTCCGGCTCGGCAAGCTGATCTGCCTGTACGACGACAATCGGGTCACGCTGTCCGCCGGTACCGCGATCACCTTCACCGAAGATCGCGCGCAACGGTTCGACGCCTACGGCTGGCATACCGAAACGGTCGACGACGGCAACGATCTGGCCGCCATCGACGCGGCGTTGGTCAACGCGCGTGCCGAGCAACTGCGTCCGTCGTTGATCCTCGTGCGCACGCATCTCGGCTACGGCTCGCCCAACCGGCAAGATACCTACCAGGCTCACGGATCGCCGCTCGGCGACGCCGAGGTGCGCCTGACCAAGCACAACGTCGGCTGGCCGCCCGACCCCGCGTTTCATATCCCTGCACCAGCGCTCGCGCATTTTCGTCGTGCACTGACGGAGGGGCGAGCCCGGGAAGAGCACTGGAACGCAATGTTCGCAGCCTATGCGCGCGCGTTTCCCGAGCTGTCCGAGGCGCTGCTGAACACGATGCGCGGCACGCTGCCCGACAGGTGGGATCGCGATATCCCGGTCTTTCCGGCCGATCCGAAAGGCATTGCGACGCGGGTTGCATCCGGAAAGGTGCTGAATGCCCTTGCCTCCCGCGTCCCTTCGCTCGTCGGCGGCTCCGCCGATCTGAATCCTTCCACTTTTACCGGGCTGACCGGGTTCGGCGATTTCGAGGCCACCGGCGTGAACGCGCTCGACCGGCAAGGCTCCGATGGCGGCGGCTGGAGCCGCAGCGGCCGCAATCTGCATTTCGGCGTGCGAGAGCACGCGATGGGCGCGATCCTGAACGGCCTGGCAACCCACGGCGGCATCCTGCCGTTCGGCGCGACTTTCCTGATCTTTTCCGACTACATGCGTCCGCCGATCCGGCTCGCCGCATTGATGCGCCTGCAGGTGATCTATGTGTTCACGCACGACAGCCTCGCCGTCGGCGAGGACGGTGCGACGCACCAGCCGATGGAACAGCTTGCCAGCCTGCGCGCGATCCCGGGCCTGCTGGTGATTCGACCGGCCGATGCCAACGAGACGGCCGTCGCATGGCGGGTGGCGCTCGAAGCACGGGAGCAGCCGACCGCGCTGGTCCTGACCCGCCAGGACGTCCCGACGATCGATCGCCTTCGGTTCGCGCCGGCCGAGGGCTTGCGGCGCGGCGGCTACGTGCTGGCCGACGCCCCCGACGGCCACCCCACGCTGATCCTGATCGCGACAGGCTCGGAAGTCGCGCTCGCGCTGGCAGCGCACGCCGCACTGCTCGCGCGCGGCGTCGCGGTTCGGGTTGTGTCGCTACCTTGCTGGAGATTATTCGACGCGCAGCCCAAGTCGTATCAGGACGCCGTGCTGCCGAAGTCGGTCGGCGCGCGGCTAGCGATCGAAGCGGGGGTATCGCAGGGCTGGCACCGCTATGTCGGTGATCGTGGCGACGTGCTCAGCATTGCGAGCTTCGGCGCGTCGGCGCCGGGCGACGAGCTGATGCGCGATTTCGGCTTCACGGTCGAGAACGTCTGCGATCGCGCGCTGAAACTGCTGGCGTGATCATTGGGCGGGCCGTGCGCGTATCAGGCGTTCGAGCCGCCACCCGCATCGCACGTGCCGGCTTCGATCACCGCGTCGACCATCGACTGCGCATCGGACACGATGCGCGCCACGTGATCCTCTCCGTTGAAGCTTTCCGCATAGATCCGGTAGAGATCTTCGGTACCCGACGGCCGCGCAACGAACCAGCCGTGTTTCGTCATCACCTTGATGCCGCCGATCGTGGCCCGATTGCCTGGCGCCCGATCGAGTATCTGGACGATCGCTTCTCCCGCCAGTTCGGTGTGCGTGAACTGGTGCGGCGTCAGCCGCGCCAGCAATGCGCGCTGCTCACGTGTGGCTGCGGCCTGTACCCTCCGTTCGGCGGGCGCGCCGAATTGGTGCGCCAGACCTCGGTAAAGCTCCGCCGGATCGCGGCCGATTCGGGTCGTCATTTCGGCGGACAGCAATGCGGGAACGATGCCGTCCTTGTCGGTCGTCCAGGGTTGCCCGTCGAGTTGTAGGCACGTGGCCCCCGCACTCTCCTCGCCGGCAAAGCCCAGCGTGCCGTCGAGTATTCCGCCGACGAACCACTTGAAGCCGACGGGCACTTCGTAGACTTCGCGATCGCATGCGCGGGCGACACGATCGATCATCCCGCTGCAGACGACCGACTTGCCGACCGCCGCGCGCGCGGGCCACCTCGACCGATGCGCAAACAGGTAATCGACGAGCACCGCGAGATAGTGATTGGGCGGCAGCAGGCCGTCGCCGCGCGTGACGATCCCGTGCCGGTCGTGGTCTGTATCGCACGCGAACGCGACGTCGAACCGGTCTTTCCGCGCGATCAGGGTCTGCATCGCATACGGCGACGACGGATCCATGCGGATCCGTCCGTCCCAGTCGACGCTCATGAAGCGAAAAGTCGGGTCGACTTCCTCGCTGACGATCGCGAGATTCAGGTGGTAACGCTCGGCAATCGCGCGCCAGTAGTGCACCCCGGCTCCGCCGAGCGGATCGACGCCGAGTCGGATCGGCGCGCCGCGCAGGATGTCCATGTCGATGACGCTAGCCAGGTCATCGACATACGTCGCGAGGAAGTCGTACCGGTGCGTCGTGGCGGCATCCGATGCCTTCGACAACGAGACGCGGCGCACGCCCGCGAGCCCCGCTTCGAGCAGATCGTTCGCCGCTGTTTCGATCCATCGGGTGACAGTCTCTTCGGCCGGGCCGCCGGTAGCCGGGTTGTACTTGATGCCGCCGTTGTCCGGGGGATTGTGCGACGGCGTCACCACGATGCCGTCGGCAAATCCGGCACTGCGTCCGCGGTTGTACTTCAGGATCGCGCGCGACACGGCCGGCGTAGGCGTGTATTCGCCCGGCGACGCCAGCATGACCTCGACGCCATTGGCAGCCAGCACCTCAAGCACGCTCGCCTGCGCCGGTTCGGAAAGTGCGTGCGTATCGATGCCGAGAAACAACGGACCATCGATGCCGTGCGAACGTCGATACCGGCAGACCGCCTGCGCGATCGCAAGGACATGCCACTCGTTGAAGCTGCGGGTCAACGCCGAGCCCCGGTGTCCAGACGTGCCGAACGTCACACGTTGCGCCGGGATGGACGGGTCGGGCATATCGTGTAGTACGCGGTCACGAGGCGGGGGACGTCGATCCACAGCGCGTATGGCGCGAGTTGGCCCGCCAGCGGACTGACGGGCATCGCGGCCGGCGCGCCCGGCGGGTCGAATGGCGTGGGATTCAACTTGCCGCCTGTATGGGTCACATCCACATTCTCGTCTGCTCAATGCGCGTTCGGCTTGCCCGCTCGACGCTCGAGCATGAGGATCAGGGCGATGATGCTGACGAAATGCTTGCGTTCCGCGGGCGTCAGGTCACCGAATTCCAGAATCGATTCCAGCCGCATTCGCCAGAGGGCCCATGGCGCAGGCTCACCGAGCGTGACGCGTGCAATGAGTCGTTCGAGTGAACGCAAATCTCCCTCGATTGCGGTATGCGCCATGGCCACGCTCCGATTGTCATGAGGATCGGCGTACAGTCTATGACGAAGCACTGCACCGCTCTGCCCGCTACCGTACATCGAGTGCATGCCGGTTCGGGCGGGGATCAGGTGAGAGGCCGCATCGCCGAAGCGAAAGGCAGACTGAAGGAAATGGTCGGCAGGATCATGGGAAATCGATCGACCAGAATGCAGGGCACGGTCGAGCAGGTCGTCGGAAAGACACAAGCGTCATTCGGTGACGCGAAAGAGCAATTCAGGAAGCGGCCGTAGGGGGTTCGCGCGAACGGTTCCGTAGCGCCGCGCGATCGGGCTACGTGATGCGGATTCACTGGATGTTGACCGCGCGTGCAGGCAACATCCGGCGATACCCGCTTCCCGACTGACCGTCACGATGCCGCAATGCGTCGGGGGTGGTGGTCGCCATGCGCAGCGGCAAGCGGCTTGTGCTGCTCGTTTCCCACGCCGGGAAAGAACGCGTTCCACGCGTCCCGGACACCTTTCGCCGCGGTCGCATCTGCGGTCGCATCCACTGCGTCGCCCGACTTGTCCGGATCGGAGCGCAAGCCTCGCCAGCGCGTAAAGGTGAGCATCGGCTTTTCCGTCCATTCGCCATCGCCAAACTTCGCAAACGCCGTGTCGCCGCTCACCAGTCGCACTTCATACCATCCGTCGCGAACGGGCGCGTATTGGTCCAGCGCAAACCATCGTGTAGATTGGGTTTTCATCATTGCCTCATGGGTCCATGAATCGCTGTACAGGACAAAATCCGGTCTCGCCTGGTCGACGCATGCGCGCTAGTCCGCACACCGATTCAGCCACAGACGGCCTGCCGCCGTCATGTTGATCGAACCGCCGGTGCGCGACTCGTATGCAAGCCCGTGAGCCAATAGTTCATCGGCTATGGCGCGTGGAATATCAGCCTGGGAATCCGGAATTCGATCAAGCGATTTGAGAGTCTCGACGACCTCGAGTGAAAGTGGGATGCACACGGCGGCCTCCTCGGTGTTGAGTTCATCGTGAACCGGAAGACGCGCGTCGGTCTGTACGGTATCGACTATTTGGAAGCAGATTCTTCCGCAACCGCACCGCAACCCGGTGATTGACCCGTATCGAAAATATGCTTCGGCATCCGATATTGTTATTGCGAAACCATTGACGAACGCGCACACTGAAGATACCTGCCGGTTTGTTGTCAAGGCATCGGCGCCCTTGAATCCTTCGGCGCCAATCGTTGCTCTGTCAGGAGCAAATCATGACCATCCCCACTCTCGAATATCGCGGACATGAACTCCGCGTCTATTCACAAATGCTTTTCCCGCCGTTCGGCGATCCCCACGCTCCCGGCCCGAAGCGTTTTGCTTCAATCGTGCGCATCGACACGATTCCGGCGACCTCCGCAACGGCACCGCGTTACTCGACCATTTTCGAGCATGGCGCTCCGCAAACGGCGGCGCTCGCACTCGACCTGGCAATGCAATTCGGCAAGGACATCGTGGACGGCAAGATCGCCCCTGCGGCGATCTGATCCGTCCGCCGCATCCGACCCGACGCGAGCACACCTCACTCAGGAGCGATTCATGAAATATCACTCAGGCACCTCAATCGATCGGCGCGATGACGCGACCCGGCAAAAGCAGCGGGATAATCTGGCCCGTGCCGACGTCGAACGCGCCGAAAAGCGCATCCGCCAGGATGCCGGCATCAATTCCAATGCGAGCAAGTGGCGTTATTCGCGTCCAGACAATCGGGCGAGATGAGCGGCGCTTGCGCCGCACCCTGTGGCAGACCGGTCCCGCATGGCGGGTCACCGGCGTGCCGGGATCACGCATACCGGCGCAGACGCATCGAGAAATCGGCAATCGCCTTGATGCCGCTCTGCTCCGCGCAACGGCACCAATCCTGCAACTGAACCAGCAATTGCTCGTGCGACGCGTGTGACCACGTCCATAGCTCGAGCAACGCCTCGTACATATCGACGTACACGCGCATTCGCCGGTTCGCATTAGGGCTCGTCAGCGCCCGCAGATCGGGCTTGCCCCGATGGCCCCAGGCCTGGCGCAACCAGCGCTTCATGGCGAGCGCGAATGTGCGTTTGTCGTCGCGGCTCATCTCCTTGATACGGCGCAGTTCTCGCCGGCAGGCGGGTTCGAGCATGCGCGCATAGGCGGCCATCACCGCATGGCGGTTGCGGATGACCGCTTGCAGCGTTGCGTCGTCGACCACTGCCTTGTTCGGGAGCAGGCGCGGCTTCGTAGCGACGCGCCGAACGGTCGCCAGTCTCAACGCCGCCAGCAGGCGGATGTACAGCCAGCCGATGTCGAACTCGAACCATCGGTTCGACAGCCTGGCGGACGTCACGTATGCGTGGTGATTGTTATGCAGTTCTTCCCCGCCGATCAGGATGCCCAGCGGGAAAATGTTGGTGCTCGCATCGGGCGTCGCAAAATTCCGATAACCGCCGAAGTGGCCGCAACCGTTGATCACGCCGCCGGCCCAGAACGGAATCCACATCATCTGGATCGCCCACGCCGCCACGCCGGGGAGCCCGAACAACCCGACGTCGATCACGGCGAGCAGCCCGACGCCGAGATTCGGATAGCGGGCATAGACGTGGCGCTCGAGCCAGTCGTCGGGCGTACCCGATCCATACCGGCGCAGCGTTTCCTCGTTCCGCACTTCCTCCCGGTACAGTTCCGCGCCGCGAAGCAGCACGGTCGCGAGGCCACGGGTTCGCGGGCTATGCGGATCCTCCGGGGTCTCGCTCCTCGCGTGATGCTTGCGATGCACCGCGACCCACTGCATGGTCAGCATGCCGGTCGTCAACCACAGCCAGAACCGGAAGAAGTGGCTGACGCACGGGCGCAGATCCAGCGCCCGATGCGCCTGACAACGGTGCAGGTACACGGTCACGCTGATGATGGTGACGTGCGTGAGCGCGAACACGACCCGCGCAAGCTGCCACCAGGACAGCCTCAGCCCGCCGTTCAGGAGAAATGCCGACATACCGGTCGCACTCCGGGTCACGCACGTATCCACGCGCTTCGCCGTGACGGCGAGTGCGCGTGCCGATTCCCTACCGTTCGGCCGGCCTATTTCCCGACCTGGTTGCCGACAACGCCGCCGACGGCCGCGCCGCCCACCGTGCCCAACGCACTGCCGCCCGTCAGGACCGCGCCGGCGACGCCACCGACGCCCGCCCCGATCACGGTATCCGTTCCGCGGCGAGACATACCGCCGCAACCCGCCAGCACGACAATCGTCAACGTGACTATCGCCATCTCGACTGCCACGGAATGTAGCTTTCTCATGATCATCCCCTCGGGTTGCCGCCGCGCCGTCCGATCCGGCACGACGCACGGAAGCCCATGCGCTGACATCCCGATGAAATGCGGGACGTCGGTTCATGATGGACGGTACATCGCGCGCAGTCCGTCCGCTAACGTACCGGCGCGGATGCCGACCTGTCGCCTCACAGAAGCACCGCTTGCGCCGCCCCCAGCGTCACGACCACGCGGTGGCGCCGGCCGTCGTCCACGAGTCGCACCGCCACTTCGCCGGCGGCGAGCCGCGCGCGCCGGTCGTCGATGATCTGATCTGCGAGTCGCCGCAGGTTTTCGATCAGCACGATCCGCAACGTGATCGCCACCGCCCACAGTTCGCCGATCGTCAGCGGTTCCACGGCCTGATAGGCAAGCATGAACCGGCATAGCATATCGGGATCGAAACGGCTGTCCGTGTGGGCGACGAATGACCAGTTGATCTCGAACACGCGCGGATAACCGGCAAACGGCCCGTACCGGCAAACGGCCCGTTGCCGAGCTTGGGCAGTTGCCGATAATAGCGCGGGGAAAGATCGTCACGGATCTGCCGCACCTGCTCCGCGACGAGATAGTAGTTGTCGAGCAGCCACTCCGCTGCCGGCGTGATTTCTTCGCCGCGCGCGTCTGCGGCCACGGTGTTCCGGTACGCCTTCAGCAGATGATCCGCGTTGTCCTTCAGCCGCGTCGCCAGAGACGGGCCAGAGGCCGCCCCGGGAACTACCTTCTGCGCACGCGCCAGACTTCCCGCATGCTGCGCCAGCCGTTCATCGCCGAAGAACTCCTCGCGAATCGGCCGTGAATTGCTCCATGGCGATGTCCGGCGTCGCGAAACACGCACAACGTGAATCTTCAACGCACCTTCTCCCCAATGACCGCACCACCCGTCCGGCGTCATACCCGGTGCGTCGCACCATCAACCCGCTTCCGACAGCGATTTCGCGACGGGTTCGAAACGCACGTCGCGATGCTGCGCGGATCGGTCGGCGGCGTTCGCGCACGCCATCGACACGAACGCGTCGCGAGTCATGCGCAGCGCGCTCGCCGTCATGTCGATGTCGCGCACGATGCGCTTCGGCAGGCACAGCGCGATCCGCACGGAACTCGAGGTCACGCCGGTCAGGTCGATATCGAAGAACCGCCAGATTCCGTTACCCCGGTCGACATCCGACGCCTGCAATATCGCCATGTCCGTGGTCGGCGGCGGCACGAGACGCGCGGAGCGGTCATAGCAGGCCATGACCTGTCGCGCCGCGGCCGCCTGCAACTCGCCATACGAGTCGCCCTCCACATCGATTTCCGGAAAATCCGGAAGCGCGCCGCGATAGCGGGGATTCCCGTGATGCGTGATATAAACCGGATATTTCATGAACCGCTCCCGACAGAAAATGACGACGAACGTCATCATGCGTCGCGGCGGCCCGACGAGTCGGTACGCTGAAGAACAGTCTGCGGGGCACGTTTCGTGGTGACCTGCCCGCCGTTCACACCCCGGATCGCCCGATGCCTCGCTATCCGGTCCGTCAGGCACAACGCGCACGATCGAGGTACGGCACCGTACCGATCGGCACTGCAATGGCGCGCACACTCACATCAAGGGCCTCTGTCCCCGTTGCCAGAATGCCCAAGACGATCCGGATGCGGCGTGCTTCATCGCTCATCCGGCAGGCCGTTGTCACCCAAACGGAGCCTCACCATGAATCCCATCACACTCGTTTTATCGGCTGCCTTCGTCCTCGCGGCATTCGCCGCCGGCGCGTGGGGCTACCTGTATCTCGCGGTCTCCCTTTTTATCGTCGCGGTCCTGATCGCGTTGTCCGTGCGGGTCGCCAACGTCTGGGAAAAGTTCGTGATCCTTCGGATTGGCAAGTTGCAAAGCGTCAAGGGCGCCGGCTTCTTCATGATCATTCCAATCCTGGACAACGTTGTCGCGATCATCGACGAACGTATTCAAACCACCGCCTTCAACGCCGAACAAGCGCTGACCAAAGACACCGTTCCTGTCAACGTCGACGCCGTGATTTTCTGGCACGTCCATGACGCGCAGAAAGCCGCGCTCGCCATCACCGACTACCGGCAAGCCATTGACCGCGTTGCGCAAACCTCCCTGCGGGAAATGATCGGGGCATCGATGCTGGCTGCATTGTTGTCGGATCGCAAGGCGGCCGACATGCACTTGCGCGACGAGATTGGCAGAAAGACCGTGGAATGGGGCGTGACTGTCCGCTCGGTCGAGACCCGCGATGTCGCGATCCCGGTCGCGCTGCAGGATTCGATGTCGCGGCAGGCGCAAGCCGAGCGCGAAAAGCAGGCACGGGTGATCCTCGGCTCGGCGGAGGCCGAAATCGCCGCCAAGTTCGTCGAAGCGTCGCAGGTCTACGAAAATCATCCGGGTGCGCTTCAGTTGCGGGCGATGAACATCATCTACGAAACGACGAAGGAACGCGGCGCGACGATCCTGATTCCCAGCGCGATGGTGGACAGCCTGAATCCCGTGCTCGCGCTTGCGATTGCCGGGCATGACGCGGCGGGCGCCGCGCCCGTGCCTTCGCTCAAGACAGCGGCGTAATCGCTAGCTCGTATTAACTCCCCTGCGACGCCTTGCACAGATCGCCCGGACATTGCCAGAACGGGGTACACCTACAATTTGATGACGAGTCTGTTGTGAATACTCCACCATGGGCAGGAGGCAGAAATCGCTTTACCACGTTACAACGCGGGGATGGTCGCGGCGAAGGTCAGTCCGACACTCATTCCAGATCGGCCGTCGATCCTGATATAGCATCGATTGCTGAACCTGCGTGAACGTGTCATGGCAAGAAGGTAGTGGCCGCGCTCATATCGCAAAGGCTGATCTTCGAATTGCGCCTGGTTCGTCACCGAGACGGTGCCGCCGACGCGCCACGCGACTGCTGCTACGAAGTTCGCCTGGTTCGCGTCGGCAACTGACCCGACATGCGCCGCGATGACGGTGCATCACCTTGCGGGAGACTCGCGCGCTTTCATTTCCTATTAACGGTTGGTTTGACGGTATGCCTCGAACCCGCCGGCATGGCACCCAGACAACAACCATTTGATTTTAAACCAATATTTAGTGGGGGCGGGTCGCAAACCCGCATGCAGTCTAGAGCGCTCTAACCGGAGAACTCCACGGAAATCAAGGTTACCCCGGGTATGACATCGATTGTGGCAGCCATATCCTAATGTCGTGTTCTGGCCTGTAGGTTGATTGTCCGCACCCTTGGGAGCGCCGGCGACGAACGCGACTGGGACGATCACCATGACGTCCACGTCACATCGGATCAGCCCGCCGTCGTCCGCCTCGATTCAACACGGCACCCGACCACCCACACCGTTGCCCATCATCGTGCACCAGCGCTGCGTGTCCTGTTGCGGTGCCGGATACGGCAACCCGGTCCGCGGATCGATCGAGTCCAGCGGATTCGGGCCGGGCGGATGGTTTGCCGCGTGCATCGCGGCGTTCTCCGCCATCTGTTTCGCGGTCGCCGCGTTCTGTCGAGCGAGGTCCGCCTTCTGCGCGTCGTCCAGCTTCTTCGTCATGGTCACCAGCCGCGCGAACTGCGGATCGCGAACATCCTGCAGCGGCGGCAAAGGCGGTGCGAACGGCATGAAAAGCAACGGCCCGTCATATCGCGGCACCGCCAGTTTCGACGGCTTGCCGAAATCCGCGGCCATGCTGATCTCCCACATGCCGGCGTTCATGCCGAGCGCGTGTTCGTAGTGTCGGTTCACGTCCGCCAGGCTGAGCGGCCCGGACGGTGCAGGCAATGGTTGCAGGGATGGCGGCAACGTCTGCCGGGTGGCAGGATAGATTGCGCGAACCCAGCTCACCGCAGCGAGCGAGTATTGATAGAGAACCGCGTCGTACTTTTCCAGCACCTGCGCTCGACTATAGTTGCCGGGATTCTGGAAAACGGGCTTGTACGCCGCGAGACTGTCGATGTATCGCATGTTCGCATTTCGCTGCTCCGCAACGAACTGCTGCTGAGGGTCGACCGGCGCAGATGAAGACAGCGCAGCGCAGCCCGACAGCAGACTGACGACGAATGCAACACCGGCCGTCGTTCGGGACACCAACCGGATGGGACGCAAGATAGGGGACATCGGAAACGCCATGGAGACTCGACAGGTTTTCGTGAATCGGCGCGCTGCCGACAGCGGTCGGCATGCGCCACGCGCGCCCTATTCTGCCCTGCTCCATGTCGTTCCAGGTGGAATCGCGTCCGATCGTGGTGGATTCCGGTCTCGGGATTTCTACGGCGAGCGTTCGGGCCGGGTCTAGACGTTCGGCACACCACCGTCGCGCGATGGCGCGCCGAACCCTACGCACCGTCTCAGCCGCTCCTTCCCGACCGTCTCCCCGCAAGTCGCCCTACCGCGATTCCGAGTGATTGGGCAGAGGACCTTTCCTGTGCAACGCCTTAATCGACCGCCGCACGATCTCCAATAATGGCCGCTCGATCCGTCGGCCGCCAGGCCGGCCCAACAACAACAAAACGCCTATGCATTCCTGCCAAACGAACCAGCATGCCGGCACACGCGTCGCGGGGACCGTCATTGCCGCCTGCCTGACCGGCTTCGTGTCGGATGTCGCGCTTGCCCAGAGCAGCGTGACGCTGTACGGCCTGATCGACACGTCGATCACCTACTCCACCAACCAGCGCACGCGCGGTGCCGGCTCGCCCGGCAGCGGCGGCGTCGCGATGACGAGCGGCGCATTGAATGCGTCGCGCTGGGGGCTGCGCGGTCGCGAGGATCTCGGCGGCGGACTGGCCGCGGTCTTCTCGCTCGAAAACGGCTTCTCTGGCACCACCGGCAAGCTGTCGCAGAAAGGCGTCGATCTGTTCGGCCGCCAGGCGTGGCTCGGCGTGGAATCCAGGACGGCCGGCGCGCTGACCTTCGGCCGCCAGTACGACCTGATCCTCGATTTCGTGACGCCGCTCGGCGCGTCCGGCCCCGGCTGGGGCGGCAACCTTGCGGTCCACCCGTACGACAACGACGATTCGAACCGCAACCTGCGCATCAATAACGCGGTGAAGTACACGAGCCCGACGGTTCGCGGGTTGACCTTCGGCGCGATGATCGGGTTTTCGAACACGCCCGGCCAGTTCTCCAACAACGCGGTGTGGAGCACGGGCTTGTCGTACGCGAACGGGCCGCTGAAGCTCGGCGCCGGCTACCTGAAGATCAGCCGCGACCGCAACGCGCCGAATCCGGACGGCGCGCTGAGCACGGTCGACGGCTCGGCGACCATCACGGGCGGCAACCAGCAGATCTGGGCGATGGCCGGCCGTTACGCGTTCGGGCCGCACTCGGTCGGCGCCGCGTGGTCGCATTCGACCACCGACGGCGTGACGGGCGTGCTCCAGGGCGGCAACATCGCGCCGCTGAAGGGCGAATCGCTGGTGTTCGACAACTTCTCGATCGACGGACGCTACTTCGTCACGCGCGCGCTGAGCGTCGCCGCCGCGTACACGTACACGATTGGCCGCTTCGACACCCGCACGGGACAGACCCGCCCGAAATGGAACCAGGTCGTCGCGCAGGCCGACTATGCGCTGTCGAAGCGCACGGATGCGTATCTCGAAGGCACTTACCAGAGCGTGAGCGGCGGCAACGGCAATCCGGCGTTCAACGCGACGGTCTGGACCATGACGCCTTCCGCGAACAGCAATCAGGCCGTCGTCGCGCTGGGGCTACGCCACAAGTTCTGACGATGCGGCGTGCGGGCGGCGCCGTCACGCGGCTGACCGACTGCATTCGGCGAGCGCTTCCTCCATCACCCGATCGCGGTGTCCGGCACCGGCAAGGCCGCGCGCTCTGCGCGGCCTTTTTCGCCGTGGCGGGCGTCGCGTACCGCACCCCAGGCGCGGAAGCAAGAATGCCTCCCGGCTGTCGCGTTTGCGCAAAAAATGCGGAGAAACTGGGCACGTTGTGACATTTTTCCTAATCTGTTTGCAGCGACGCCGCGCTCCGGCGTTCCGGCCCGCAACATTCTTTCATCTGGCGCACCACCGGCTTACGAACCTGCATCACGGCAACGGAGCCGGACCTTTCGCGCCATGGCGACCGGACGGCTGCGTGCGAATGGCACGCGCCCCGCTTTCAACGCAGTCAACCGCTGGAGAAGAACGATGAGCAAAATGAAGCGAATTGCGGTCCTGGCAACTTTCGTCCTGCTGGCCGGTTGCCACCACGCGGCGAAGACGCCCGAGAATGCCGGCGCGGCGCCGACGCCGTCGAGTGAAACCGTCGCGACGGTGACGGCCGACGATCTGAACAATCCGAACAGCCCGCTCGCGAAGCGCAGCATCTACTTCGATTTCGACCAGTACTCGGTGAAGCCCGAATTCCAGTCGCTGCTGCAGGCGCACGCCGACTACCTGCGCAGCCATCCCGCGCGGCGCGTGCTGATCCAGGGCAACACCGACGAGCGCGGCACGTCCGAATACAACCTCGCGCTCGGCCAGCGCCGCTCGCAGGCCGTGGCGAGCGCGCTCGAAACGCTCGGCGTGCCGGCGACGCAACTCGAGGCTGTCAGCCTCGGCAAGGAAAAGCCGGTCGCGCTCGGCCACGACGAGGAAGCGTGGGCGCAGAATCGCCGCGCCGATCTCGTCTATCGTTGATCCAGGCACCGCCGCGGCGATACGCAAAAAGCATGGAATAAGCGCCCCGCCGAAACGTCTTGTCATCGCGCAGACGCGGTTCACGCGAACCGCCTTTCCTGTTGCCTGCGCGCAGCAAGGAGATCGCAATGAAATCGGCAACGTTGGCTGCGGCGCTGATCGCGGCGCTGGTGCTTGTGCTGTCCACGGGCTGTACGTCGTCGGGCAGCGGTACGTCGCAAGGACCGGGCATGAGCCGGTACGGCGGCGCGGGAGGCAGCGGAGGCGGAGGCGGTGGCGGCGGCTACTGACGCGCCGCCGCAAGGAAGAGGCGCGAAATCGCGCGCGAACACCGGAAGCCGGCTGCTCGCGCGTGGTGCACTACCCCGGGACGCGACTCAACGCATCGCCTTCACGTCGGCCGGCGTGACGCTCGCGGGCTGGCCGCCCCACGTCGCGCGCAGATAGTTCGCGAGCTGCGCGAGTTCGTCGTCGCTCAGCGTTTTCGCGAAACCCGGCATCGGCTGCAGGTTTTCGAAGCCGGCAAACTTCTGCTCGCCGATGCCGTCGAGCATCGCGACCAGCAGATTGCGCGAGTCGGCCTGACGCACCGTCGAATTGCCGTTCATCGGCACCGCCACGTGCGGCTTGCCTTCGCCGTTGAAGCCGTGACAGCCCGCGCACACCGCGAGATACACCGAGCGGCCGGCCGCCAGTTGCGCGGCATCGGCCGACACCGACTTCACCGGTTGCGGCGCGGGCGGCGTATCGCCGAGCAGGTACGTCGACAGTCCGCGCAGGTCGTCCTTCGTCAGGTATTGCGTGCTCAGATGCACGACCGGATACATCTCGCCGAACGCCGAGCCTTGCGGCGCGATGCCGACGCCGAAGAACGTCTGCAGGTCGGTGCCCGTCCAGCCGCGCGCGGCGAGCCCGGCCGGCGTGATGTCGGGCGCGGCCACGCGGCCGAGCGCGGCGCCCGCGAACGGCTTCGCGCCGTCGAGCTGGCCCGTGAACGCGCGCGGCGTGTGGCATTCCGCGCAGTGACCGAGTGCGCCCGCGAGATAGCGGCCGCGCTGCCAGTCGGCGGATTGTCCGGCCGATGCATCCGGCAGACTGTCCTTCAGGAACAGCATGTCCCAGAAGACCATGCCGAAGCGCAGGTTGTACGGGAACTTCAGGTCGTGCGCGCGGTTTTCCTGCGCGACAGGTTTGACCGTCATCAGGTACGCGTACATCGCGTCGGCGTCGGCGCGCGTGAGCTGCCGGTACGACGTGTACGGCATCGACGGATACAGGCGCTTACCCGGCGCCTTGCCGTCGTGCAGCGCGGCGTAGAAATCGTCCGCGCTCCAGCCGCCGATCCCGTGATCCTTGTCGGGCGTGATGTTCGAGCCGTAGAACGTGCCGAACGGCGATTCGAGCGCCGCGCCGCCGGCGAACGGCGCGCCGTCCTTCGCGGTGTGGCACGCCGCGCAGTCGGCGGCCTTGACGAGATAGCGCCCGCGCGCAACCGCGTTGGCGCCGGGCGCGCCGGACGCCGCGCTCGACGCCGGCGCGTCGTGGCCGCCGCACGCGGCGAGCAGCAGCGCGAAGGACGCCGCGAGCGCGGGCAGGCCCGCGGCCCGCGCGGCACGATGAGCGAATGTGCGTTTCATGGCGCTTCCTTCACGAGTCCCGGCGTCGTCAGCACCACGTCCTTGACGGCTTCGTAGTAGCGGACATAGCCCGTGCAGCGACAGAGGTGTGCGTCGAGCGCGTCGGTGATCGTGCGTTCCACGTCTGCCTTCGCGATCGGCTCGCGCTTCAGGCGCTCGATCAGCACGGTCGCCGCGTTGACGAAGCCCGGCGTGCAATAGCCGCACTGGAAGCTGAAGTGCTCGAGGAACTTCTGCTGGATCGGCGACAGCTCGACCACCTCGCCGGCTTCATTGCGCTTCGCGTGGCCTTCGATCGTGCGGATCGAACGGCCGTGGAAGAAGTGCGCGCCGGTGATGCACGTGCGCATTTCGTCGCTCGTGCCGTCCGGCTTGTCGACGATCACGACGCACGCGTGGCAGATGCCCTGCCCGCAGCCGAGCCGCGAACCGGTGAGGCCCAGGTACTCGTGCAGGAACTCGATCATCATCAGCCCTTCCGGCACCTGCATCGGGCCGACCGACTTGCCGTTGATGTTGAGCGACAGCGGCTTCTGCTGGAACCGGACGAGCGGACGCTCGACGGGCGCCGCAGCGAGTGCAGCCGGTGCGACGGGCACGGATGCCGAAGCGGCCGAAGCCGCGCCGGCGCTCGCGGCCGAAGCCGCGGTTTGGGCGGTCGTCATGCGAGCACCTCCTGAATCTTTTGCGGGGTCACCGGCAGGTCGGTGAAACGATGGCCGATCGCGTGCGCGATGCCGTTCACGATCGCGCCGACGACGGGAATCATCACCACTTCGGCGACGCCCTTCGGCGGATCGGTCTCGGACAGCGGCGGCAGCACGTCGCCCGTCTGCGTCCATACGGCGACGTCGGACGCGCGCGGCAGCCGGTAACGGTTGAAGTTCCACGTGCCGTTGCCGGGGCCGTCCTCGTAGAGCGGCAGATACTCGTGCAGCGCATGGCCGATGCCCATCGCGAGACCGCCCTGCAACTGGCCCGATACGAGTTGCGGCGAAATCTGGTTCCCGCATTCCATGATCGAGTGATGCGTGAGCAGCTCGACCTTGCCGGTCGCTTCGTGCACGGCCAGCTCGACGAGCGTGCCCACCGCCGTGTAGTACGTGACGGCCGCGTTGTTGCGGCTCGTCGGCGGGATGAACACGCGCTTGCGATCGAGCACGCGATAGCCGTTCGCGGTCGGCGGCAGCGTGCCGCGCAGCGCGGTCGCGCCGGCTGGTGCGGCGGTGCCCGGCAGCGGGCCGTCGTCGCCGGTCTTCGGCGCGCCGACGCGCAGCGACAGCCCGTCGATCGGCAGACGCTCGACCGCGCCGCCCACTTCGAATTCGGCGTCGGTCCACTGCCAGCGGTTGAACACGTGCACGACGGCGCCGGTCGGCAGGCCGAGCGCATGCGCCTGCTTCGCGAGCTGCTCGAACGTCAGCGGCTCGAGGCCGTCGGCGGTCAGCTTGCCGTCGACCCAGCGCGCGTCCTCGATGCGGATCGTGTACGGCGCGGCCTGGCCGCCGCCGAGGCCGCGTGTCCAGATCGACATCGCGGCCGGCCACAGCCCGTAGCGGAACACGGCGCGCGCGGCTTCGCGCGTGCTGTGCGTGAAGTAGTACGCGGAGTTCGTCGCGCTCGACGGCGACGCATAGCCGGGCGACCAGCGCGGGTTCGCGCTCAGGCGGTCCTGATCGGCCTGCGACATCAGGTACGGGTCGCCGCTCGTCTCGACCGGCAGGTCCGGCCATTCGGTCAGCGCGACGCGCACGTCGGTCGCCGGACGGCCGAGCCATTTCGCGACCGCGACGGCCTGAGACGTCGACATCCCGGTGCCGATCTCGGCCGCCGTGTGTTGCAGCGATACCTTGCCGTGCGCGTCGAATTCGACCTTCGCGAACGACGCTTCCGCACCCGTGCCGAAATCCTTCTGCACGCACGCGAAGCCGACGCCGTAGCGCTTGCCCGGATGCGCCGCCTCGAATTCGGCCTTGCGCGCGGCACGGCGCGTCCACAGCGGATGCTGCTTCGCGCGCTCGAGCACTTCGTCGACGCGCAGCGCGCCGGCGGGAATCGCCCCCTGTGTGTTCTTCATTCCCGAACGCAGCGCGTTGCGCAGCCGGAAGTCGATCGGGTCGATGTTCAATTGCGCGGCGATCTCGTCGACCGCCATCTCGGTCGCGGCCATGCTCTGCAGCGTGCCGTAGCCGCGCGCGGAACCGGCGTCGATCGCGCGCGACGCGATCGCGACGGCCGCGAGGTCGCTCTTCGGGAAGTAGTAGATCGATTGCGCGGCCGTGGCGCCGACCATCGCGACCGACGGCGAGAAGTTCGAGCGCCCCCCGCCGTTCGCCTCGAAGTCGCCCTTGAACGACTGCAGCAGGCCCGTGTTGCGGTCGACCGCGATCCGGTAATGCATCTTGAATGCGTGTCGCTTCAGCGACGTCTGGAACTGCTCGTAGCGATCGTTCGCGAAACGCACCGGGCGGCCGTCCGCGTACAGCGCGCAGACGAGGCCGTAGAACGGCACGTTGAAGTGATCCTTCGAGCCGTAGCCGACCGTGTAGCACGGATGCACGAACAGCTTCTTCACCGGGAAGCGGCATTTCGCGACCATCGCGGCCGCGTTCTCCGACACTTCCAGCGGCGACTGGGTCGGCACGACGAGATGCAGCGATTGCGTCGCGGCGTCGTACCAGCAGTTCGCGTTGTCGGGCTCGAGCGCGGCCGTGTCGACCGACTGCGTGTTGTATTCGCGGTCGAACACGAGCCAGTCGGCCGACGGCTGGTCGAGTTCGGCGGCGATCTGCCCGGCGAGGAACATGCCCTGCTCGTCTAGCTTGCCGTGCTCCTTGCCGTCCGGCCAGACCGGCAGATGCTTGCGCATCATGCTCGGGAAGATCGGCGCGTCCTTCAGGCTCGAATAGACGTCGTCGTCATAAGCCGTCTTGCCGCCCACGCGCACGTAGCGGAAGGTGCCCCACGGATCGCGCTCGAGCGGGCCCGTGACCGCGCCGTAGCGGATCACGTCGTCGCGGAACTTCAGCGCGTTCTTCGCGAAGCGAAAGCGCGCGAAGTCGTGATAGATCAGGATCGCGACCGCATGGCCGAGATACGCGGGCGTCTTGCCGGCCGGCAACAGCATGTCGTCGCCGTAGAACGCCGGGAACGCGACGCCGTCGCGCGCGAGATCGTCGGCCGTGACCACGCGGTCCGGTTTCAGCTCGTCGCCGAGCAGCGACAGGTCGAAGCCCTCGTACGTGCGGTCGGCCTGCGTGACGCGCAGGATCAGCGCGTGCGACTGCTGCTGCGGCCAGTGCGGCATGTCGGCCGCGCGCACGTCGCGGGCGAACACTTTCGAGCCCGTGACCTTCGCGATGCCGTCGATGCGGAATTGGGGGATGCCGGTGACGCTATCCCATTTGACGGGCGTGAGGAGTTTTTCTTCGAAGAGCGCCGCGAACGCGCGGCTGCCGATGGGCGCGACATACACCGCGACGCCCGCCAGCACGCTGGCTTTCAGAAAACCCCGCCGTGACAGGCCGTGGTTTTTCATTTGGGGGGAACCTCCTGAGGCGGCTCGGACGGCGATCGGGTGTCGCGGCGTCCGGAGCGGCGCGCATTCTGGCATTGTTTTGGATATATCGCCTATAGTATTTCCCGCATGAAATACTTATTGGAATTCTTATAACGGGTTTCAGCCGGGCTGCGGCGGGTGGTCGCAGCGGCGATTCGTTTGCGGTTTGCTTGCGGCGGAGGCAGTCGCGCCGGCTTCGGCGGCCGCCGCACATCGTTCCGTTCGCAACGAACGCTGCGTTCGCGCCGCCGCCTCCGCAAGCCCCCGCCGCCGGGGCTGACAACCCGAGCACGAGACGATGCGCGGCGCCGCCAACCGGCCCGCGACGCCGGTTTTTCGTGGTAATGTCGTGCGCATCCGGCTCGGCCGGGCTTCCGCCACGTGCCGTGCGGAGCCGCCAGCCATCGCAACATCGTGTCGAGGTCGACAATCATGGCAGTCAGGGCGTCTCTCCTGAACTCCGTTCTCGCCACTCCCCCCTCCGGCAACCACCGCGTGACGGCCGCGCTGCGTCCGTCGATGCTCGTGACGCTGTTCGAGGACATCCGCCCGATGGCACTGTCCGGGCTCGGGAGCGGTTTCGTCGCGGCCGTCGCACTGATGCGGCTGCAGCAGCTGTGGTGCCTCGCGTGGCTCGTCCTGGACGTCGGCCTGCTCATTGCGCGCCTGTCGATCGTACGAGCCTACACGGTGCGGCGCGACGCAGGCGACGATCGCATCGAGTACTGGGCGATGCGCTATGCGCCGGTGTCGCTCGTCGCGTGCTTCGTGCTCGGCCTGGGCGTGATGGGCTGCGTGCAGGCCGCCGACGTCGAGCTCGGCACGCTGTCCGTGATGGTCGCGGGCGGCGTGTTCGGCGGAATCGCGTCGCGCAATTCGGCGCTGCCGCGGCTCGCGATGACGCAGGTCGTGCTCGGCGTGCTGCCGATCGGCGTCGGCGCGCTGCTGGCGCCGCGAACCGGCGCGTGGCTGCTCGTGCCGCCGCTCGCGATCTATCTGGCGGCGATGCGTACGGTCGTGCAGCGTCACTACCGCGTGCTCGTCGCGCTGATCGCCGCGCGCCAGCGCAACGCCGAACTCGTCGCGCGCTTCGACGCCGCCCTCACCTACATGCCGCACGGCCTGTGCATGATCGACGGCGACAGCCGCGTGATCGTCGCGAACCGGCGCACCGCACAACTGTTCGGCTCGCCGCGCGAGATCATGCTCGATACGCCGCTGCCGGCCGTGGTCGCCGCGCTCGGCACGCATGCCGTGACCGATCCCGGCGGCGCCGGCCTCGCCGCGCAGTGCGATGCATGGCTGAACCGCGCCGAGTCCGGGCCGCTCGACATCGTGCTCGCCGACGGCCGCCAGCTCGAACTGACGCGCCACCGCGTGCCGGACGGCAACGCGGTGATCATCGTCGAGGACGTCACCGCGCGCCGCCAGACCGAACAACAGATCCGGCACCTCGCGCGGCACGACGCGCTGACGGGGTTGCCGAACCGCCACGAACTGCATGCGGCGCTCAAGCGGATGCTCGCGCGCCGGCCGCGGCTGCCGAGCCCCGCGCTCGCCGTCATGTATCTCGACCTCGACGGCTTCAAGTCGATCAACGATCGCTTCGGCCACCAGGCCGGCGACGAAGTGCTCACCCAGGTCGCCGAGCGGCTCGGCAAGACGCTGCCGCCGGGCGAGCTCGCCGCACGCATCGGCGGCGACGAATTCGTCGTCGCGATCGACGACACGACGATGCAGGCGTGCTCGATCCTCGCCGCGCGGATCATCCGGCAGATTTCCGCGCCGTACGCGCTGTCGATCGGCGAGACCGTCTGCATCGGCATCAGCATCGGCATCGCGCTCGACAACGGGCACGGCTCGCCCGACGAGCTGATCCAGCACGCCGACAGCGCGCTGTACGACGCGAAGTCGGCCGGCAAGGGCATCTACTGCTTTTACTCGAGCGGCAGCGGCAGCCGCCGCATGGCGCCGGCCGCCACGACCTGAGCCGCCGACGCGCGCCGCGCCTCCGCCCTTTCCCGGCCTGCCGCCGCCTCCCGACGATTCAATTCCGAAACGCTTTGCGGGTTCGCACGTGACGCCGCGCGTTCGCATGTCACGTGACGTGTTCCGTAACATCGCCGTCCGGCGCCCCGCACGATGACGGCAGAAGCCCGCACGATCGAGGCCGAGCGCGGTATTTACCGGCTGGCATTCTTATTGCTCCTTGATGGGGAAAGAACGTTTCAGGGAGCTCGCCATGAATACCGTCGACGTCCTCGCGCGAACCGAAATCATCGACGAACAGGCGGTGATCGACGGCGCATCGCTGATCCGCCGGCTCGTGTCCGACCGCCGGATGCCGGCCGCGTACGATGCCGCATGCATCGACAATCCGCCGCTCACGCTGTACGGCGCGTTTCGCCAGGGCGTCGCCGATCACGCCGCGCGGCGTGCGAATCCGTATCGCGCCGGCAGCCGTTTCTGGGCACTGTGGGAAGAAGGACGTCTCGAAGCTGAAACATCCGGCCGGTAAGCCGGTCGTACGCGCCGGCCCTGTCGCGACAAGGGATCGGCGCGAAACGCGACGCGCGAATGCAGCCGGCTGGCGCACCGGCATGCGTTCATCGCTGCAACATCGCGCGGCCGCGCGTGGAGGGCCGCCAACGCACGGCAACGCGCCCGGCCGCGGCCGCGCGTCTCGCGGTCGATCCCGCCCCGCCCGCCGCGCGCGGCCGGTTTCCCCTATAAGATGGCAGATTCCGTTCATCGAACGATACCGCCATGACCGCCTCTTCCTCTCCGCGAAATCCCATCCACTGCGAAATCGATCTCGACGCGCAAGGCAAGCACGCGGGCTACCTGCGGCTACCGCACTCCGTGCACCGCTCCGCCTACGGCTGGCTGCCGATTCCGATCGCGTCGATCCGCAACGGCGACGGCCCGGTCGCGCTCGTGATGGCCGGCAACCACGGCGACGAGTACGAAGGCCAGATTATCGTGTCGCAGCTGATGCGCGAGATCGAACCCGACATGGTCAGCGGCCAGTTGATCCTGCTGCCGATGGCGAATTTCCCGGCGGCGGATGCGGGCCTGCGCGTGTCGCCGCTCGACGAAGGCAACCTGAACCGCAGTTTTCCCGGCGACCCGACCGGCACGCCGACGCAGATGATTGCTCACTACATCGAGCACGCGCTGCTGTCGCGCGCGCAGTATCTGGTCGATCTGCATTCGGGCGGCAGCTCGCTGCTGTACCAGGGCGGCAACATGCTCGCGATCGATCCGCTCGATGCCGACGAAGCCGAGAAGCTCAACGGGCTGCTGGTCGCGTTCGGGTTGCAGAACGCGCTGCTGCACGCGCCGAATCCCGTGCATTCGGCATCGGCCGCGCGTCGGCAAGGCGCGATCTCGATCGTCACCGAACTCGGCGGCGCCGGCATGGCCGATCCGTCGCTGATCCGGCTCGGCCGCCACGGGCTGCTGCATTACCTCGGCTATATCGGCCTGCTGCATGGCGCGCTCGTGCCCGACGCGCCGCCGACCGTCACGCGTTTCATGCGCGTCGACGGCGATCGTCATTTCGTCTATGCGTACGAGCGCGGGCTGTACGAGCCGCTCGTCGAACTCGGCGACCAGGTGAAAGCCGGCCAGCCGGCCGCGTGGGTGCATTTCCCCGATACGCCGTTACGCGAACCGGTGCTGCACCGGTTCAACGGCGACGGCGAAGTGGTGTGCAAGCGGGTGCCCGCGCAGGTCCAGCGCGGGGATTGTCTGTTTCAGTTGGCGGAATTGTCGACGCCGCCGCGCGTCATCGAGTGAGGAACGCGACTCGCGTGTTCGGGACCGTCGTACGCCAACGCCGGTGCGTACACGCGGACCGTCAGTCGGATGACACCGGCGACTCATTGCCCTGCGCAACGCCGCATTGATGGCAATGCGGGAAAAAGAAGAAATTCCGGCCACCGCATTCGCATACGTTGAAAAGCCTCAATCCGCAATGCACGCAGAACGTGGAATCGTCGCCGCCGAGATTCCATTGTTTGTCGCACGACGGGCAGCGCTTTTTCTCGAGCGACCGGACGGCTTTTTCGTATCCGATCGTCCGCGCGCGTTCGCCTCGATCCTGCTGCAATTCGAGCCGTTTGCGCTCGGCATAGCGCTGAAAGGCCTTCATCATGTAAAGGCCGGCGAATACCGTCAGCACGATACCGACCACGACCCGCACATAGCCGCCGAAATTCGGCAGGTACGGCACCAGTTCAATGAAAAACGCGCTCAATGCAAACAGGCCGAAACCGTACACGAACGGCCAGTAGCGCGCCTTGCGGTAGCGGATGAACAGCCAGGTCGCAACCAGCAGGATCGGCAGCGTCAGCGCCAGTCGCAGCCCGAACACCTGCATCTCGTAGCGCCGCGTTGCGTCGTCGAAGCGCCGTTCGGCGGCTGCGTCCGCTTCGGCGATTTGCGTGTCGACTTGAGCCTGCTGCGATGCCAGTGCCCGTTGCTGGTCGCCGATCGCATCGATCTGATGCTGCCAGTTGACCACCACGGCCTGGAGCGTATCGAGCGTGCGCGTTCTCGCCAGAATGTCCGGGTCCCTCGTCCCGTCACCTGTCACCGCGCGGGTGGCCAGCCAGTTGCGGAAGCTTTCCTTCTCGGCCGCGTATTCCTTCGCGGCGCGGCCGCGCGCCACTTCCATCGTGTCGGCCTTCTCGGCAAGCGCGTCGCGCTGCGCCCGCAACTGGCGCCGCGCCGCGTCCAGCCGCGCTTTCACCGGCGCATCGGCGAATTGCTCGATGACCGGCGGACCGCCCCTCGGGGCGAACGCCATGTCGCGGATCACGAGACTGCCGAGCATGTTCAGAAAGACGGCGAAGATGATCGCAATCGCCCAGGAGGCGAGTCGCACGAGCCGCGCCGGGCCGGTCAGGCCGTCGCCGGAAGTCATCATTGTTTTTTCCCCGTTGTTCGACTGGTTTCCATTGTCATCAATCTTGATGCAACCGTCGATTGCCTCGTGCTCGACGCCGCCACGATTCTGTGCAGCAGCATCACGGTTTCGCGCCGACGAGCACAACGCGCGCCTCGATACCAACGAAACGCGGCTCACCTCTATGCGGCGTAGGCATCCAACGCGTCCATAGGCACATGCAGTTTGCTATCTGCCGTGAGTGCGTCCAGCAGATGTTTCACGGTGACTTGCACCCGTGGCGCCACGAGTGCCCGGTGCGGGTACTGCATCACCATCTCGTATGTTCCGGGATGGTGAAACTGCTGGAGGACTGTCTTCAACGAACCGGAACGCAACCGATCCCACGCAAGATGAACGCCGACCTCGGCAATGCCAACGCCGTCGCATGCCGCCTGGACCAGGGATTCCGGTGCGGACAGCGTCAGCGTCGCTTTGCCGGACGGATCGAGCGTCGTGATGCTTTTGTCGTCACCGTTGAAATTCCACGACGCGACCTGACCGCTCAGGAATCGCCGTGCAATAAGTCGGTGCACGCGCAACGAATCCGGTGTCTCGGGCACGCCATGGCGCGCCAGATAGTCGGGAGACGCAACCAGCACGGTATTCAAGCGACAAACCGGGCGGGTCACCAGCGCGGAGTCCGGGATGTTGCCGCCTCTGACCGCAATGTCGTAACCGTCCCGGACAAGATCGACGACCCGATCGTCAAAGTCGACTTCGACCGACAGGCCGGGATAACGCGCGAGCAACGCAGGCAACGCCGGCAGTACATGGTCGCGCCCGAAGGCCGCGCTTGTCGAAATACGAACGCGCCCGGTCGGCACCGCGCGCTGCGCGGCAACCGAATCGATCGCTGCATCCAGCGTTTCGAGCGCGATGCGCGCGTGGCGGAGAAACGCCTCCCCTTCTTCAGTCAGCTTGAGCGAACGGGTCGTGCGATTCATCAACCGCACGCCCAATGCTTTTTCGAGGCCCGCCACATTCTTGCTCACGGCGGCTGACGTGACGCCCAATTGCCGGCCCGCCGCCGCAAAACTTCCCGCATCCACGGCCTGGACCAGGGAAATGATGGCTCGAACACGCTGCGAAGAATCCACATTTTCTCCATGACGGTCATCGCGCTCGTCGTTGCTGCGCAGGAGGATTCTAAACTTCCAGTTGAGGGTGGTTCAACCCTGTCGGAACTTCTCGTAACGATTGACGGTGGCGACAATGCCGAGCATCGCCACTGCCGCGAACCTTGCGAGACCTGAATGCTCATTACCGTCCTCTATGACAGTGGCTATGGCCACACCGCGAAGCAGCCGCAGGAGAAGAATCGTGTCGGCGGTTGGCTCGGCGCCATGGCGCAATCGGATGACGCGTCGCCGGACATCACGCCCATCCAGAGCGATATGGAAACGGCTGCCCATCTTGGCGAGCGCGTCGCCGAAGTGACCGGCCAGTTCAAGTCAGGAGCCGCACGATGAAATTACTTTGCCTCGATGTCCCGCTGCCCGGCGCCAGCCCGCAAGCCTATCAACCTCACCTCGTCGAAGAAGCGCGCCATGCGTGGCATCTCTATAAAAACGGCTTCGTGCGCGAAATCTCGTTCCGTCAGGATCGCCCGGGCGTCGCCATCATTGCCGAGAGCGATTCGGTGGACGCTGCAAGGCAGGCGCTCGCCGAGTTTCCGCTTGCCAAGGTCGGCCTGATCGACTGGGAGATCATTCCGCTCGGCCCGTTCGTCGGCTGGGAATCGCTGTTTGCGTCGCGCGACGCTTGACGATTCGGCAGCGTCTACCCCGAAGTCGATCCGTGTTTTTCGTGTGGTGATTGCGCAAGGTCGACCGCGAGCCACAGGCTTTGCGCGGTATGTCCAGTGGTGCCGTGTCGTCCCAAACCCTTCAAGGTGAATATGGAATATGTCAATCTGGGCCGAACGGGCCTGAAAGTCTCTCGTCTCTGCCTTGGATGCATGAGCTATGGCGAGCCGACTCGCCTGCCCCAGCCTTGGTCACTGGATGAAGCGGCCTCTCGTCCGTTTTTTCGGCAGGCCCTCGAAGCGGGCATCAATTTCTTCGACACTGCCAACATTTATTCGGGCGGAAGTTCCGAAGAGATCACGGGCCGGGCGCTCAACGACATGGCACGGCGCGAAGAGATCGTCGTCGCGACCAAGGCCTTCTTTCCGTGGCGTAACGCGCCCAATACCGGGTTTCTGTCGCGCAAGGCGCTGCTTCAGTCGATCGACGACAGCCTCGGCCGGCTCGGGATGGATTACGTCGACCTCTACCAGATCCACCGCTTCGACCACGGCACGCCCATAGAAGAAACGATGGAGGCGCTGCACGACATCGTGAAGTCGGGCAAGGCCCGCTACATCGGTGCATCGTCCATGGAAGCATGGCGCTTCGCCAAGATGCAGCACATCGCGGAGCGCAACGGATGGACACGCTTCATCTCCATGCAGCCGCAGTACAACCTCCTTTATCGGGAGGAGGAGCGCGAAATGTTGCCGCTTTGCGCCGACCAGGGCGTCGGGGTCATTCCATGGAGCCCGATGGCGCGTGGCAGGCTGACGCGCGATTGGAGCGAAACCACGCACCGCACGCAGAACGATGCCTTTGCACTGGCAATGTATCGGAACGCTGAAATCCAGGACCGGAAGGTGGTCGACGTCGTGGCGCGCATCGCCGAGGCTCGCGGCGTTCCGCGGGCGCACGTTGCGCTGGCGTGGCTACTGGCGAAGCCCGGGATCACGGCGCCGATCGTCGGCGCGACGAAGCCCGAGCATCTGGCCACCGCAATCGGCGCGCTCGACTTCGCACTAACGCAGGACGAAATCGCTGCGCTCGAAGCGCCGTATGTCCCGCATCTGGTTGATGGCATCGTGCCGCCGCTTCCGGACCATCCGCCGACGATCTCGTCGCCTCGGCACTGAGCGAAGCAAACGGATGGCGGTACGTCGCGCACGCGCCCCCGCCATCCGAAGTGCCGTCCGTGGACGAACGTCGAACGCAGATCGATCTATGAACCGCCCGTTCATCGAATATCGCCGCCCTGTCATCTTCGTGCTCGTGATGATGTGTGTGCTGCTGTGGTTGGGCAAGCACGGTAACGTCCACGCGCAGGAGCCGAAAATGTTGGTCCGAATCTCGGAAATCGAAATATTCAATCAGCATCTCGACGAATATCAGCGCGTTCTGAACGAGGAGGCTGAGGTGTCGGTACGCGCGGAACCGGGAGTGCTGTGCATTTTCCCGACCGCTCAAAAGGACAGTCCGACGCACATCAGGATTCTGGAAATTTATGCCAGCCGCGACGCTTACGATGCGCATATCAAATCGCCGCATTTCCAGAAGTACAAGCGCTCGACGCTGGAGATGGTGAAGTCGCTGCGACTCGTGGACATGGCCGCGCTCGATGCGGACGCAATGCCGCTGATCTTCAAGAAAATGAGCGGTCGGCCGTAACGAATGCTTTGCCAGACCGGAAGCAAGGATTGCAATTCGAGTAAGGCCGGCGTCAAGCTCAAAAACGAACGAGCGGTCCTGCAGTGCGTGGCCGTCCGCTTTCGGAGGTCGAGTGGCCCGCCAGGCGGCTTGTCGCTGCAGGCTCACGACCGTTCATGGCCGGCAACCCTCCCCGTCATATAGAATGACGCGCTTTGCCCGTACGCCTATGTGGTTCAAGAACCTTCAGCTTCACCGTCTTCCCGCACCCTGGGCCGTTACCGCCGACCAGATGGAAAAATGGCTGGCGCCCCACCCGTTCCAGCCGGGCAGCAGCGTCGAAATGCAGCGCGCCGGATGGGCGTCGCCGCGTGACGACGGCGCGCTCGTGTATTCGAACAACCGGCAGATGCTGCTGCTGTTTCGTGCCGAAAAGAAGCTGCTGCCGGCGTCGGTCGTCAATCAAGTGACCAAAGCGCGTGCGCTCGAAATCGAGGAGCAGCAGGGCTTCAAGGTCGGCCGCAAGCAAATGCGCGAACTCAAGGAACAGGTGACCGACGAACTGCTGCCGCGCGCGTTCAGCATTCGCCGCGATACCCGCGTGTGGATCGACACGGCGAACGGCTGGCTCGTCATCGATGCGGCTGCGCAGGCGCTTGCCGACGACGTTCGCAGCCTGCTCGTCAAATCGATCGACCAACTGCCGCTCGCCGGCGTTCAGGTGGCGCGTTCGCCGGTCGCCGCGATGACGGACTGGCTGCTGTCCGGCGACGCGCCGGGCGGATTCACCGTCGATCAGGACGCCGAGTTGCGTTCGACCGGTGAAGGCGGCGCCACGGTGCGATACGTGGGCCACGCGCTGGAAGCGAACGACATGCGCCGGCACATCGAAGCCGGCAAACAGTGCATGCGCCTCGCGATGACCTGGGATGACCGGATCTCGTTCGTGCTGACACCGTCGCTGACGATCAAGCGCGTCACGCCGCTCGACGTGATCAAGGAGGCGGCGGACCCGACCGCGCAGAATGACGATGAACGCTTCGATTCGGACTTCACGCTGATGACGGGTGAATTGGCGCGGATGCTGACCAGTCTTGTCGATATCCTGGGGGGCGATCGGCAGGACGCGATTCCTCAGGCGGCGGCAGCCTGAACGCCGTCGTCGTCGTCGATCGTCGCCCCGCGCTGACCCGACAATTCGGGGAGAACCCGTCGCCACGCTGGCGGCGGGCCTCGGCCGAGCGCTCGCGATCCTGACGAGCCAGCCTCGAATCGGCCTCACCAGTCGGCCGTCGAAACGACGACACCGCGCCAATCCTCGGCGATCATCCACGTCTTACACACCTCGAACGGGCATGGCCGCCACCCCGCCCGTTCGCCCCACCCCACTTCTCCTGCAAGCCTTCTTCCACCTTCGTCGAAATCCTTATCGAAATTGCTTCGTTCGTCTTTGCCGGCCGCGCCGCTAACGTGTTCAAAACGGCGGCGGCGCGCCCGATGCATCGCACGAAGCACGACAGCCGCCGCCATCACGACAACTGCGTCGCGATAACGGAACAGACCGGACGGGCCGCGTGCCCGCACCCCGCCAGGAACGTCCGCATCGCGCGCCCTTCGCGATGCCCATGGCCACGAACGACCGCATCATCGACACGACGCCGCTCGACGTCCGCGCGCAGCCGCTGATCGACGCACTGATCGACGAGTATTCGACCCGTTACGACGCATACCGCCCCGACAGCCGCGCGTCGGCCCGCGACGAACTCGCGCGCTACCCGGCCGAACTGTTCGCGCCGCCCGAAGGCGCGTTCGTGCTGTTGCTGCGCGACGGCGAGACGATCGGCGGCGGCGCGTTCAAGCGCTACGACGCGCAGACCGCCGAACTGAAACGCATCTGGACGCGCATCGACCTGCGCCGCCAGGGCCTCGCGCGGCGCATCGTCGAAGCGCTCGAACTGCGCGCCACACAGCAGGGTTATCGCCGTCTCTACCTGACGACCGGCTTTCGCCAGCCCGAAGCGTGGGCGCTGTACGACCGCACCGGCTACACCCGGCTGTTCGATGCGTCGATCGATCCCGAAGCGTATTTCCACCTGCGTTTCGGCAAGGATCTCGTCGATCCGTCGCGCACGTCGACGCTGGCCGACCTGTGGGCGCCCGTGCCCGAAGCGGCACTGCCGCGCTGATCGCACGGCACCCGTTCCGCTTTCAACGATTCCCCGCTTCCACGACAGGACGTTTTCATGCATCGAGCCGTACCGCTTTCATCCCGTGCCGTGCGCACGCTGGCCGCCGCGCTGATCGGCCTGAGCGCCTTCGCCGCCGCGATGGCCGCGGCCGCCGCGACCTTCGACCTGAGCCCCGAGCAGCGCGGCCGCCCGCGTGGCGCGGCCGATGCGGCGGTCGAGCGCGCGGTACCCGCGTCGTTCAAGTTCGCCGAGCCCGGCACGCTGACGATCGGCATCGCGCCGAGCCTGCCGCCGATCAGTTCGTATGCGACCGACGCACGCACGGTGATCGGCTTCGATGCCGACGTCGGCCAGCTCGTGTCCGACAGCCTCGGCCGCAAGCTGAAGATCGTCGCGCTCGCGTGGGCCGACTGGCCGCTCGCGCTCGAATCCGGGAAAGTCGACGCGGTGATCTCGAACGTGACCGTCACCGAGGAACGCAAGCAGAAGTTCGATTTCTCGACCTACCGCAAGGATCAGGTCGGCTTCTACGTGCGCAACGACAGCAAGATCCAGTCGATCCGCGAGCCGAAGGACGTCGCGGGGCTGCGCGTCGTGACCGACGCCGGCACCAACCAGGAAAAGATCCTGCTCGCGTGGGACCGCGACAACGTCGCGCACGGGCTGAAACCCGTGCAGATCCAGTACTACGACGACCAGGCGATGCGCATCGTCGCCGTGCAGTCGGGCCGGGCCGACGTGGTGTTCAGCGTGAACTCGGTGCTCGCGTATCAAAGCGCGCAGCAAGGCAAGACGCGGCTCGTCGGCGCGATCAGCGGCGGCTGGCCGCGCACGGCCGACATCGCGATCGCGACGCGTCGCGGCAGCGGCCTCGCCGATCCGCTGACCGTCGCGCTGAACGGGCTGATCAAGAATGGCCGCTATCAGCAGGTGCTCGACCGCTGGAACCTCGCGTCCGAAGCGATCGACCAGTCGCGCACGAATCCGCCCGGGTTGCCGAAAAGCTGAGCGCCCGCAACCGTCCATCCACGCTCACGCAGGAACGCCGCTCACCATGTCTTATTCGCTTTCGTTGCTGGACAAGAGTCCGATCGCCGACGGCGCGAACGCCGCCGATGCGCTGCGCTTCACCACGACGCTCGCGCAACGCGCCGAACAGCTCGGCTACGAACGCTTCTGGGTCGCCGAGCATCACGGCACGCCGGGGTTCGCGAGCTCGGCGCCGGAGATCGTCGTCGCGCACCTGCTCGCGCACACGTCGCGCATCCGCATCGGCTCGGGCGGCGTGATGCTGCAGCACTACAGCCCGTTCAAGGTCGCCGAGACGTTCAAGCTGCTGGCCGCGCTCGCGCCGGGCCGCGTCGATCTCGGCATCGGCAAGGCGCCCGGGGGGCTGCCGCTGACCACACGCGCGCTGCAGTGGTTCCACGACAAGACGCGCAAGCCCGATTTCGCGGGGCAGCTCGCGGAGCTCGACGCGTTTCTCGGCTGGGGCGTGGCAGAAGATCATCCGCTCGCTGGCGCGGTCGCGATGCCGGTGCCGCCGCAGTTGCCCGAACGCCTCCTGCTCGGCGGCTCGCCGGATAGCGGCGCGCTCGCCGCGCGCAACGGCTGGCGCTTCTGCTACGCGGGCCATTTCAACGGCGACGACGCGAATCTCGAACGCTCGCTCGACGCGTACCGCAGCGCGGGCGGCGAGAAGCCGCTCGTCGCGCTGTACGCGGTCGCCGCGCCGACGCGCGACGAGGCCGAGCGGCTGATCGGGCCGCTGAAGATCTTCAAGCTGCAGTTCGCGGGCGGCCAGAGCTTCAATCTCGGCAGCGCGCAGGCCGCCGCGGAATTCGCGCGGCAAAGCGGCGCGTCCGACTACCGGATCGACGAGTTGCGCCCGACGGTGCTGGCCGATACGCCCGAGCGCGTGCATCGTGCGCTCGACGCACTGAGCCGGCGGCTCGACGTCGACGCGTTCGTGATCGATTCGCCGGTATCCGACTATGCGGCGCGGCTCGCGTCGGCCGAATGGCTCGGCGGCGCGTTGTCCACCACGCCGTTGCAGGCGGCCTTCGCGGCCGACCGCTCCCTCTCCCCTGACCAGAACGCGTGACGCTCTCATCATGACGACCCGACGATCGATCCCTTTCGGCCTGATGCTGCAAGGCGCAGGCAGCCACATGAATGCGTGGCGGCATCCGAGCAATCCGCCCGACGCAAGCATCAACCTCGACTTCGCGATCGGCGTCGCGCGCAAGGCGGAAGCCGCCGGCGTCGCGTTCGCGTTCGTCGCGGACGGCCTCTACATCAACGAGAAATCGATCCCGCACTTCCTGAACCGCTTCGAGCCGCTGACCGTGCTGTCGGCGCTCGCGGTCGCGACGAAGAAGATCGGGCTCGCGGGCACGATTTCGACGTCGTACAGCGAACCGTTCACGGTCGCGCGCCAGCTCGCGTCGCTCGACGCGATCAGCGGCGGGCGCGCGGGCTGGAACGTCGTGACGACGCCGCTCGAAGGCACTGCGAAGAATTACGGCAAGGCGCACCCGGATCACGAACTGCGCTACGAGATCGCCGACGAATATCTCGACGTCGTGCAGGGTCTGTGGGACAGCTGGGACGACGATGCATTCGTGCGCGATCGCGCGACCGGCCGCTTCTTCGACCGCGACAAGCTGCATACGCTCGATCACCACGGCCGCTTCTTCCAGGTCGCGGGCCCGCTGAACATCCAGCGCTCGCCGCAGGGGCAGCCGGTGATCTTCCAGGCCGGCTCGTCCGATACCGGCATCGGCCTCGCGGGCAAATACGCGGATGCCGTGTTCACGCATTCGCCGTCGATCGACGAAACGGCCGCGTTCACGCGGCGCGTGAAACAGAGCGCCATCGAGCACGGGCGGCAGGCCGACGACGTGAAGATCTTCCCGGGCGTCGGGCCGATCGTCGGCCGCACGGCCGCCGAAGCGGAGGACAAGTACCAGGCGATCCGCGACCTGCTGACCATCGACGAAGCGCTCGCGTACCTCGGCCGCTATTTCGATCACCACGATTTCACGCAGTACGCGCTCGACGCGCCGTTCCCGGAACTCGGCGAGCTCGGCCGCAACAGCTTCCGCTCGACCACCGACCGCATCAAGGCCGATGCGAAACAGAAAGGCCTGACGCTGCGCGAGACGGCGCTCGCGGTCGCGACGCCGCGCCCGAACTTCATCGGCACGGCCGAGCACGTCGCCGACGAACTGATCCGCTGGCACGACGCGGGCGCCGGCGACGGCTTCATCCTCGGTTTTCCGGTGCAGGCGCAGGGCGTCGACGATTTCATCGAGCTCGTGATTCCGGTGCTCGAGGCGCGCGGCCGCTACAGCCGCGACCTGCCCGGCGCCACGCTGCGCGACCACCTCGGTCTGCCGCGCAAGGCGAGCCGCTACGCGACGCCTGGCGCCGCACAGGAAGCGGCCGCCGAAGCGCACGCTTGACGCCGCCGCGCCGCCCGTGCGCGGCGCGGTGCACCTGCCCGATCGATCGATTCGAGGATTCCCACGACATGAGCGACACGACCCACCTCGGCGGCGCGCTGCCGCCGCTCTCTTCCCCCGGCACACGCGAGCCCGGCACGCATGTGCGGATCGTGCCCGCGCGCCACCGGTCGCGCACGGCCGGCACCGTGCTCGCGCTCGTGCTGATCGCAATCACGCTGCATTCGATCCTCGGCAATCCGCAGTGGGGCTGGCCTGTGTTCGCCGAATGGTTCCTGTCGCCGCCGGTGCTGTCGGGGCTCGCGCGCACGCTGGTGCTGACGCTGCTCGGCGCGGTGTTCGGCTTCGTGCTCGGCGCGTTCGTCGCGCTGGCCCGGCTGTCGCGTTCGCGCCTGCTGTCCGCCAGCGCCTGGACCTTCGTGTGGCTGTTCCGCTCGATTCCGCTGATCGTGCTGCTGCTGATCCTGAACAACCTCGGCTACCTGTACGAGCATGTGCGGCTCGGCGTGCCGTTCACCGACATCGTGTGGTTCGACACGCCGACCACCGATCTGATCAGCCCGTTCCTCGCGGCCGTGCTCGGCCTCACGCTGAACCACGCGGCGTTTTCCGCGGAAGTGATCCGCGGCGGCATTCTCGCGGTCGACCAGGGGCAGCTCGAAGCCGCCGCCGCGCTCGGGCTGCCGCGCGGCCGGCAGACGTCGCGGATCGTGCTGCCGCAGGCGATGCGCGCGATCCTGCCGACTGCGTTCAACGATCTGATCTCGCTCGCGAAAGGCACGTCGATGGTGTACGTGCTCGCGATGCCGGAGCTGTTCTACACGGTGCAGGTGATCTACCGCCGCAACCTCGAAGTGATTCCGCTGCTGATGGTCGCGACCGTCTGGTACCTGATCATCCTGACCGCGCTGTCCGCGATCCAGGTGCAGGTCGAGCGGCACTATGCGCGCGGCGCGCTGCGCAATCCGCCGCCGTCCGTGGTCACGTTCGCGCTCGCGCGGATCGGCGGGCTGTGGCGGCGTGTCGCGTCGCGTCGTGCGGTATCGAGCGCGCATGTCGACGAGCGCCGCGCCGATACCGCGGCGGCCGTGTCGCGCACCGGCGGCGAAGTGGCCGTGCATGGCGTGTCGAAGCAGTTCGGCATGCAGCGCGTGCTCGACAACGTATCGTTCGTCGCGCCGCGCGGCAGCGTGACCGTGATCGTCGGGCCGTCGGGCTCCGGCAAGTCGACGCTGCTGCGCACGATCAACCATCTCGAACGCGTCGACGACGGTTTCATCGACATCGACGGCGAACTGATCGGCTATCGCCGCGACGGCGACGTGCTGCACGAATTGAACGAACGCGACGTACTGAAGCGGCGCACGGCCGTCGGCATGGTGTTTCAGAACTTCAACCTGTTCCCGCACCTGACGGTGCTCGAGAACCTGGTCGAAGCGCCGGTCGCCGTCGCGGGCGTGACGCACGACGCAGCCGAGCACACGGCGCGCACGCTGCTCGCGCGGGTCGGCCTCGCGGATAAGGCCGATGCGTACCCGCGCCAGTTGTCCGGCGGCCAGCAGCAACGCGTCGCGATCGCGCGGGCGCTCGCGTTGCGACCGAAGGTGCTGCTGTTCGACGAACCGACGTCGGCGCTCGATCCCGAACTCGTCAACGAAGTGCTCGACGTGATCAAGGAACTCGCGCGCTCGGGCACGACGCTCGTGATCGTCACGCACGAGATCGGCTTCGCACGCGAAGTCGCGGACAACGTGCTGTTCATGGAACGCGGGCGCATCGTCGAGGCCGGGCCACCCGCCGTCGTGCTCGACGCGCCGTCGCATTCGCGCACCCGTGCGTTCCTGTCGCGGGTGCTGTGATGCGCGCCGCTTCCCACCTGCGAGGTGCCGCGCGATGACCGATCGACGCCGATTCATCACGGCCGCGCTGGTCGCGGCATCGGGCCTGCCGCGGCATGCGGCGCGCGCGGCGGCCACTACCGCCGATCTTGATCCGCGCCAGGCCGGCCGCCCACGCGCCGGCCCCGACGACGCGGCCATCCGCGCGGCAAGCGGCTATCGCTGGGTACGCGACGGTGCGTTCACGGTCGCGATCTCGCCGCATGCACCGCCGGTGTCGACCTATGCGACCGACGCGCGCACCGTGGTCGGCGCCGATCCCGACTATGCGCAGCTCGTCGCCGACGCGCTCGGCCGCACGCTCGTGCTGCTGCCGATCGCGTGGGCCGACTGGCCGCTCGGGCTGACGTCCGGCAAGTACGACGCGGTGATCTCGAACGTCGGCGTGACCGAGAAGCGCAAGGAGAAATACGATTTCACTACCTACCGGCTCGGGCTGCACGGCTTCTACGTGCGCACCGCCAGCCCGATCGCGAAGATCGCGGAGCCGAAGGACGTCGCGGGTTTGAGGATCATCACCGGCGCCGGCACGAGCCAGGAGCGCATCCTGTTCGAATGGAGCAAGCGCAACGTCGCGCAGGGGCTGAAGCCGGCCGAGCTGCTCTATTTCGACGACGATGCGACCGCGCGCGTCGCGCTGCTGTCGGGCCGCGCGGATGCGGAGCTGAACCCGAACGCGTCGCTCGCGTACGAGGCCGCGCGCAGCGGCAAAATTCGCCGTGTCGGCGTCGTCAATGCCGGCTGGCCGGCGAATGCGGATGTGGCGATCGCGACGCGTCGCGGCAGCGGGCTCGCGCCCGCGCTGACGCTCGCGACCAATGCGCTGATCGGCAACGGCCGCTACGGACAGGCACTCGCGCGCTGGGGGTTGCAGAGCGAGGCGATCGCGCGGGCGGAGACCAATCCGCCGGGGTTGCCGTCGTTTTGAGCGTTCAATGCACTCGCCCCGGCATGCCGTGACGGCGATGCCGGGGCGATTCGACTCACTGCTTGTTCGCCTACGCCGACACCGCGTCCCGATACCGGTCCAGTTCCGCGACATGCGCATGAATCGCCGGAATCAGCTCGCGCCCGTAAGCCAGCGCATCGTCGAGCGGATCGAAACCGCGAATCAGGAACGTCGATACGCCGAGCCGATAATACGCGCCCAGCGCCCGCGCGACCTGCTCGGGCGTGCCGACCAGCGCGGTCGAATTCCAGCGCGCGCCGGTCAGGTTCGCGACGCCCATCCACAGCCGCTCGTCGACCACGTCGCCCTGCGCGGCGGCCGCCATCAGCCGCTGCGAGCCCGCATTCTGCGGCGCGTGACCCGCGATCGGCTGGCCGTTCGCGATCCGCGCCGCGCGCACGCGCTCGCGGATCGCCTCGGCCTTTTCCCACGCGGCTGCCTCGGTATCGGCGATGATCGGCCGAAACGACACGCTGATGCGCGGCGCCCGCCCGAACGGCGCGGCAGCGGCACGCACGCGCGCGATCTGCTCGCGCACCGCGTCGAGCGGCTCGCCCCACGTCATGTAGACGTCCGCATGCTCACCGGCGACCGCGAGCGCGGCCGGCGACGAGCCGCCGAAATAGATCGGCACGTGCGGCCGCTGCGCGCCCTTCACGACCGGCGACGCGCCGCGCAGCCGATAGAACGCGCCGTCGTGATCGACCGGCGCATCGGCCCGCCAGATCTGTTTCAGCACGTCGAGATATTCGCCGGTGCGGCGATAGCGCGCATCGTGCGGCACGAAATCGCCGTCGCGCTGCAGATCCGCATCGTCGCCGCCGGACACCACGTTCAGCGCGAGCCTGCCACCGCTGAACACGTCGAGCGTCGCGATCTGCCGCGCGGCGGCCGACGGCACGATCACGCCCGGCCGGTGCGCGAGCAGCAGCCGGATGCGTTCGGTCGCGGCGGCCGCGAACGACGCGACGATGAAGCCGTCCGCCGCGTTGCTGAAATGGCCGACCAGGATCTGGTCGAAGCCGGCCGCCTCGTGCGCCTGCGCGAAGCGGCGCACGTAGTCGGGCTGGACGGCCGCGCCGCCCGGTACGTCGACCTCCGCGCCGGGTGTCGCGGTGATCATGCCGATGATGTCGACTGGCATGTCGGGGTGTCCTTGGGTATGTCGATCGGGAATCGCGGAAATCGCGGGAATCGTGAAGCGGGCCGCACGGTCACTGCGCGGCTGCCGTCTTCTGCGCGAACGCACCCGCATACGAGCGGTCGAGCAGCTTCGACGTGTCGTACGCGGCCGGAATCACGCCGGACTTGTGCAGGAAGTCGGCCGTGTTCTGCGCATCCTTCGCGGCCGTTTCGTCGACCGGGCCGACGCGCTGTTTGGCATTGTTGAGCCAGCGATACGCGACGTCGGGTTCGAGATTCGCGCGTTTCGCCCACAGGTCCGCGTACTCGCGCGGATGACTGTCGACCCACTGGCGCGCGGCCACCACGCGCCGCAGGAAATCGGTGATCTCGGCGCGCTTGCCCGACGCGGCCTGCTCGTTCGCGGCGACGAAGCTCAGCGCGGGCATCAGCCCCTGCGCGGTCGTCACGGGCCGCGCGCCCTGCCGCAACGCGAGCGTGCTGACGAACGGTTCCCACAGCGATACCGCATCGACCGAACCGTTCGCGAGCGCGTTGGTCGCGTCGATCGGCATCAGGTACGCGTACTTCACCGAATCGGCGCGCAGGCCCGCATGTTCGAGCGCGCGCAGCACGAGCTGCTGGCTCCAGGCGCCGCGCCAAACCGCGATGGTCTTGCCCTGCAGGTCGGCCACGGTGCGCACCGGCGAGTTCTTCGGCACGAGGATCGCGACGCCGTCGAGGCTCTGCCGCGACACCGCGACGACCTTGACCGGCGCGCCGCGCGCGGCCAGCGTGAGCAGCGCGGAATCGCCGAGGAAGCCGATGTCGATCGCGTTGCCGTTCAGGCTTTCGGCCACCGGCGCGGCGGCCTGGAAGTGCTTCCACTCGATCGTGTAAGGCAGGTCCTTCAGCACGCCGGACGCTTCCATCGACGCCTGGATGTTGAAGTAGTTCTGTTCACCGACGCGCAGCGTGACGGTGTCTTTGGCGATGCCCGGCTGCGCGGCGAGCGCCAGCAAGAGCGCCGTGACGATTCGGCTCAACAACATGATCTCCCGGAAGGTTGGCGGGCAGCCGCGCGACCGCGGCGCCCTTTTGTCCGTTTCGTCCGCCGTGCGAAACCGCCGGCGAGACGGATGGAACCGGTGAAGATACGTCGATCCACTTCATGACACAAACGCAATATTCTTCTATGTAAAGATGCGAATGTTTTATGAAGCATTCGTCCATGAGCGGGGCTCGCCGCCGGCCGCCGCTTCGTGAATTTCGAACGATTCCTCGATATATATTTCGCACACGAAATAAATCATGAACTATATTTCGCATACGAAATAACTGCCCGATCGAGGATGGCCATGACCTCCCAACCCATCGAGTTTTCCGCGGCCGACGGCTATGTGCTGCACGGCACGCTGTGGTCGCCGGACGCGACGCCGCGCGCGCTGGTCCTGATCCATCCGGCAACGGCCGTGCCCGAGCGGCTGTATGCGGGCTTCGCACGCTTCCTGACCGAGCGCGGTTTCGCGGCGCTGACCTACGACTATCGCGGCATCGGCGCATCGCGGCCCGCGCGGCTGGGCGCGCTGCGGGCCCGCATGCGCGACTGGATGGAGCTGGACGTGGGCGCCGCGACCGCATGGGCCCGGCACGCCTACGAAGGGCTGCCGCTGCTGGCGGTCGGCCATAGCGTCGGCGGACATGCGATCGGGCTGTCCGGCGCGACGCCGCATCTGCGCGCGGCCGTGCTGGTCGCCGCGCATGCGGGCAGCACGCGGCTGATCGCGCAGGCGGCCGAACGCGTGAAGGTCCGGCTCATCCTGCGCGTGCTCGGCCCGCTGATGTCCGCGCTGCTCGGCTACGTACCCGGCAAGCGGCTCGGGCTCGGCGAGGATCTACCGGCCGGCGTGTTCCGCGAATGGAGCCGCTGGACGACGCTGCCGCGCTACTTCTTCGACGATCCGACGCTCGGCGCGGCCGAGCGCTTCTCGAAGCAGCAGTTGCCGATCCTCGCGCTCGGCTTCGACGACGATCCGTGGGCGAACCCGGCCGCGATCGGCCTGCTGGTAAGCTATCTGGCCCGCGCGAAGGTCGAACGCCGTCAGATCGATCCGCGCGCGGCGGGCAGCGGCCCGGTCGGGCACATGGGCTTCTTTCGCAGCCGGCCCGGCGCCGTGCTGTGGCCCGACGTCGCCGACTGGCTCGCGCAGGCAATCGACACGCCGCGCAGCGCGAGCCGTCCGTCCCTTTCCATTGCAGCCGGGAACCCAGCTTGAGCGAAGACCGACGACTGTTTTTCATGTTGAACATCGGCCAGCGGCGCGTGCAGCGCTGGATCGACCGCAACGCCGAAACCGACACGCGCGCGAGCGCCGCGCAGGCCGGCGCGCTGTTCTGCCTCGCGAAGCAGGACGGCGCACTGATCGGCGAAGTTGGCGCCGCGCTGCAGCTCGCGCCGTCCGCGATGACGGGGCTCGCCGACCGGATGGCGAAGGCCGGCCTCATCACGCGTCACGCCGATTCGGACGACGGCCGCGCAACGCGGCTCTATCTGACCGACGCAGGCCACGCGGCGCTCAAGCGTGCGCGCGTGCTGCTGCGCGAACTCAACGGCAAGCTGTGCGACGGGTTCTCCGACGACGAACTCGACGTCGTCGCGCGCTGGCTGCACGCGTTGCAGGAACGGTTTCCGGCAGAGCGCTGAGCAGCGCATCGCGCTGGCGACCGGCTCGCGCCGGCATCCATCGCAAGCGATTGCGATTCGCGTTTTCGATTCGATTTTCATGCCGCCGCAACGGCAAATCTTGCATGCCGGCCACCCGCTTCCGGCAACGCTTTCCGGCTACGTCCTGTTACAAAAAACCGCCTGTCGCGCGACATTCGAATCGCCTACATTGCAATCCACTTCGACACATTCGTCGCATGCCCTGACTGGCGTTCCCGTCGGGTCGACATCGCAGACACACCCGACAAGCATTGAAAACGAAGAGGAGTCTTAACCGAAGCGCTGGCGGCATCCAGCGCACGCGGATTGCGATGACTGAAGCGGCACGCTGAACCGGACGTCACGACGTGCGCGGCACGATCGGCCGCGCTTCGGTTCGCATTGCCTCGTCGTGCCCCGCCATCGCCCCCGCACCTCACCGAGGAGTCGTCCATGCGACGCATGATCGTGTCCCATCCGCTTGTCACCCGCCTGTCCGCCGCGATGGCGCTGGCCGCCGCTGCCGCCGCGCACGCCGACCCCGTCGTCGTGTCCGGCCCGAGCACGTTCGCCGCGTGCACCATCGGCGGCCCGGGCACCAACTACGTGAATGCAGAAGTCGAACCGTGGCTCGCGGTCAACCCGGCGAACCCGAACAACATGATCGGCGTGTGGCAGCAGGACCGCTGGTCGAACGGCGGCGCCCACGGGCTCGTCGCCGGCTACACGTTCGATGCGGGCGCAACGTGGGCGCGCACGCCGCAGCCGTTCAGCGCCTGCGCGCCGGGCGGGCTCAAGTACGAGCGCGCGTCCGATCCGTGGGTCTCGTTCGGGCCGGACGGCACCGCGTATTCGGTATCGATCTCGTTCAACCAGTCGAACAACGCCAACGCGGTCGGCGCGTCGGTGTCGACCGACGGCGGCCAGACATGGAGCAGCCCGGCCGTGCTGATCGCGAACGACGAACCGACGACGCAGTTCTTCAACGACAAGGAATCGGTGACCGCCAACCCGGTGAAGGCCGGCACCGCGTATGCGGTATGGGACCGCCTCGAGCTGCCGAACGGCAATCCGTACGCGAACCTGCACACGGCGGCGTACCGCGGGCCGACGCTGTTCTCGAAGACGACCGACGGCGGCAAGACGTGGAGCGCCGCGAAGGTCATCGTCGACGTGCCGTCGCGCCAGCAGACGATCGGCAACCAGATCGTCGTCGATCCGAAGAGCGGCACGCTCTACGATTTCTTCGACCTGATCCAGCCGCCGTTCAACAAGGCGGCCGGCAAGGTCGCGTTCGTCAAGTCGACCGACGACGGCGCGACGTGGACCAAGCCGCGGATCATCGCGGGGCTGCAGACGGTCGGCGTCACGGATCCGAACACCGGCGAACCCGTGCGCACCGGCGACATCATTCCGGAGCCGGCGATCGACCCGGCATCGGGCCAGCTCTACGTCGCGTGGCAGGACAGCCGCTTCAACGGCGGCACGTACGACGAGATCGCGCTATCGACCTCGAAGGACGGCGGCGCGACCTGGAGCGCGCCGCAACAGGTGAACACGCCGACCGGGCGCCCCGCGTTCAATCCGTCGGTGCGCGTCGACAACACGGGGGCGGTGATGGTCACGTACTACGACTTCCGCGACCTGCAGGCCGGCAACACGACGACGCTGCCGACCGGCTTCTGGCGCAAGATCTCGCACGACGCCGGCGCCACGTTCGCCGACGAGCGGCGCGTCGGCGGCCCGTTCGACATGAAGCTCGCACCCAACGCCGAAGGGTTCTTCATCGGCGACTATCAGGGGCTCGACGTTCGCCCGTCGTCGTCGTTCCATCCGTTCTTCGTCCAGACCAATGCAGGCAACCTGACGAACCGCACCGACGTATTCTTCGCGCCGTGATACGAGGATGACCGTCACGCCGCCGCCGCGACGCCATCCGTCGCGCGGCGGCGTGCGCCTGTTCACCGCATCAATGCATGTCCGTCAGCACGATGCGGCCGTCGACCTTCCCTTCCCGCAGCTTCGCGAAGATGTCGTTGATGTTGGCGAGCCGGTCGCGATGGATGTGCGCGCGCACCAGGCCGTCCGCCGCGAAATCGAGCGACTCCTGCAGATCGCGCCGCGTGCCGACGATCGACCCGCGCACGGTGATGCCGTTCAGCACGGTCGAGAAGATCGGCAACGGGAAATCGCCCGGCGGCAAGCCGTTGAGCGCGACCGTGCCGCCGCGACGGACCATCCCGAGCGCCTGCGCGAACGCGCTGCGCGACACGGCCGTGACGAGCACGCCGTGCGCGCCGCCGATTTCCTTCTGGATCACTTTCGCGGGGTCGTCGACCGACGCATCGATCGTCAGGTGCGCGCCCAGTTGCCGCGCCAGCGCGAGCTTGTCGGGCGAGATGTCGATGGCCGCGACGTGCAGGCCCATCGCACGCGCATATTGGACGGCCACGTGCCCAAGACCGCCGATGCCGGAGATCGCGAGCCACTGGCCCGGCCGCGTGTCGGTGACGCGAATGCCCTTGTAGACCGTGACGCCCGCGCACAGGATCGGCGCGATCTCGTCGAACGCGACCTGCGCGGGCAACTGGCCGACGTAATCGGGATCGGCCAGCACGTATTCCGCGTAGCTGCCGTTCACCGAATAGCCGGTGTTCTGCTGGCCATGGCACAGCGTTTCCCAGCCCGTGCTGCAGTACTCGCAATGGCCGCAGGCCGTGTAGAGCCACGGCACGCCGACGCGATCGCCCTCGCGCACGTGCGTGACGCCCGCGCCGACCGCCGCGACGATCCCGACGCCTTCGTGGCCCGGGATGAACGGCAGCGACGGCTTGACGGGCCAGTCGCCGTCGGCCGCGTGCAGATCGGTATGGCAGACGCCCGACGCCTTGATGTTGACGAGAATCTGGCCCGGCCCCGGTGCGGGAATCGGAACTTCCTCGATGCGCAACGGCTCGCCGAACGCGTGTACCACGGCCGCTTTCATGGTCTGGGTCATGCGTTGCTCCTGTCTGGTCGATGAGCAAACCAGTATCCGGTTTCGGTATCGGAGCACGTTGATACGCGTCAACGCATCGGAACGATGCGACGGCCGACGCGACAGCCCGAGCCGGCGGCCGCACGCTGCCCCGCCGCTCACGCGACCATTTCACCGATCCGACAGAAACCCGACGGAGTCCCGCCATTCAGCTTGGAATTTGAAATGATATAACATATCATTTTGCGTGCTCGTCCGCCTGACGCCGTTTCAACCCAGGTGGCCGGGCCTCGCCGAGCCATGTTCCAGCGGGTCATTGCGCGTCAATGACGCAACAATATATCGTATCCAGCGGTGACCCGCATCGCTCGTTATCCGATCCGATTCCAACCGATTCACCGACCATGCGCGACCTTCCTCGCTTACCGCTTCGCCCGCTCTCGTCCCTGTCGTTGATCCTGTTCGCCGCCGCTGCTCACGCGCAGACCGACGTGCCCGCCGCGGCCGGCACCCATACGCCTGCCGCCGCGCCGCTCGCGCCGATCTTCGTGACCGCGAACCCGCTCGGCGACACCGAACTGATCGCGCCGACCGTCCAGCTTTCCGGCGAGGCGCTGACGCGCCGCCAGGCCGATTCGCTCGGCGAAACGCTCAACGGGCTGCCCGGCGTGTCGACCACCACCTACGGGCCGATGGTCGGCCGTCCGATCATCCGCGGGATGGACGGCGACCGGATCCGGCTGCTGCAGAACGGCGTCGCGGCGTATGACGCGTCGTCGCTGTCGTACGACCATGCGGTGCCCGAGGATCCGCTGTCGATCGAGCGCGTCGAGATCGTGCGCGGCCCGGCCGCGCTGCTGTACGGCGGCAACGCGGTGGGCGGCGTGGTCAACACGATCGACAACCGGATTCCGCGCGAAGCGATCGAAGGCGTGACCGGCGCGCTCGACGCGCGCTACGGCGGCGCGAATTCGGTGCGCGCGGGCGCCGCGCAAGTCGAAGGCGGCAACGGCCGCTTCGCGTTCCACGTCGACGCGTTCGACCGCGAAACGAGCAAGCTGCGGATTCCCGGCTACGCGCGCAGCAGCCAGCAACGCGCGATCGACGGCCCCGACACGCCGCAGCCGGAAGGCAACGTACCGAACAGCGACGGGCGCGTGCACGGCGGCGCGGTCGGCGCGTCGTACACGTGGGCGGACGGCTTCGCCGGTCTCTCGTACAGCGGCTACGAATCGAACTACGGCTCCGTCGCGGAAAGCGACGTGCGGCTGCGGATGCGCCAGGAACGCCTCGCGTTCGCGTCCGAGGTGCGCAACCTGAGCGGGCCGTTCACGAAGCTGAAATTCGATTTCGCGTACACCGACTATCGCCACAAGGAAGTCGACAACGGCGAGACGGCGACCACCTTCCGCAACCGCGGCTACGAGGCGCGCATCGAGGCGCGCCATCGCAAGATCGGCCCGTTCGAAGGCGCGATCGGCGTGCAGTTCGGCCAGAACACGTTCTCGGCGCTCGGCGACGAAATGCTCGTGCCGTCCACGCGCACCAACAGCGTCGCGCTGTTCGGCCTCGAGGAATGGCAGGTCGTCCCCGCGCTGAAGCTGAGCCTAGGCGGCCGCTTCGAGCACGTGAAGGTCGATCCCGATCCGGCCGGCATCGAGAAATTCGCGGGCGCGCAGCCGCGCGACTTCAATGCGGGCAGCCTGTCGGCCGGCGCGCTGTTCTCGCTGACGCCGGTTTGGTCCGTCGCCGCGAACGTCGCGTACACCGAACGCGCGCCGACCTTCTACGAGCTGTATTCGAACGGCCCGCACGATGCGACCGGCCAGTTCCTGATCGGCAACCCGAACGCGTCGAAGGAAAAAGCCGTGTCGACCGACCTGTCGCTGCGCTATGCGAGCGGGCCGAACCGCGGCAGCGTCGGCGTGTTCTACAACCGCTTCTCGAACTACCTGACCGAATACAACACCGGCCGCGTGGTGGACGACGACGGCGCGCCCGTCGCGCCGGGCGCCGACGGCTCGCTCAACGAGGCGATCTATCGCGGCGTGCGCGCCGAGTTCTACGGCATCGAGCTGGACGGCAAATGGCGCGCGTTCGCGCGGCGCGGCCACACAGTCGATCTCGAACTGACGGCCGACTACACGCACGCGCGCAACGTCGACACGGGCCAGCCGCTGCCGCGCATCGCACCGCTGCGCGCGACGCTCGCGGCCGACTACGGTTACGGCCCGTTCGGTGCGCGTGCGCAGGTCACGCACGCGTGGTCGCAGCATCGGGTGCCCGACGACGACTTCTCGACGGACGGCTACACGTCGCTCGGCGTGATGCTGACGTATAAGTTCCGCGTCGGCCCGACGCACTGGCTCGCGTACCTGCGCGGCGACAACCTGACGAATCAGGAGATCCGCTACTCGACGTCGGTCGTGCGCGGCTTTGCACCGCAAGGCGGCCGCAGCGTGATGGCCGGATTGCGCACGACGTTCTAACCGCGGTACGGCTCGCGGCGCCCGCCGCGGGCCGCTTACCGATGCGAATCCGAACTGGCTGCACGCGCACGAAGCCGACATGCGCCACTGGCGACCGCCGACCGGCTTCCGCGTGACGGCATACGCGACGGAGACGACGATGCGCATGCCGTCATGCACGCATGCGCATGCGTCGGTACGATCGCGCGTCATTCGCGCCGCTCGCCGCACAGCCTTGTGCCCACTGCGTCACAGCGTGCAGCAAATTTCGGTCCCGCTCGGGCATCGCCCGTTGCCGCACCGCCGTCATGGGATACCGCGCGACAGGTTCGCGCGCGCCGTTTGTCGACCCGGACTTTTAAAACGCACGAATGACGAGTATCCTAAAAAAGCACTTTTCGACCGGACGGCGAATCGCGTGCCCCTGACTCCCGTCCGATCGCCATGCGGCCCCGTCGTATCGCGCACCGCGCGCCGATGGCGGCGTATGCCTGTCGCGCCCTGGCCGCACGAACCTTTCCCCAACAATCGTCAGGAGAGCTGGTGAGCCGACTCGTCGTCGTATCCAATCGCATTGCAGATCCCCGTAAAGCCGCGGCCGGCGGGCTTGCCGTCGCCGTGAAGGACAGCCTGCAGGAAACCGGCGGCGTCTGGTTCGGCTGGAGCGGCAAGCTACGCGGCGGCGACGATCGCCCCACGCATGGCGACGACGTGCAGATCCAGAACGTCGGCGGCATTCAGCTCGCGACGGTCGATCTCGATCCGCAGGACTACGACGCTTACTATCTCGGCTACTCGAACAACGTGCTGTGGCCGGTGTTTCACTACCGGCTCGATCTCGCGCAGTTCGACCGGCGCTTCGCCGACGGCTACCGGCGCGTGAACCAGCTGTTCGCGCGCAAGCTGCGCACGCTGCTGCGGCCCGACGACGTCATCTGGGTCCACGACTATCAGCTGATTCCGCTCGCGGCCGAGCTGCGCGCGATGGGCTGCACGAATCCGATCGGCTTCTTCCTGCACATTCCGATGCCGCCGCCGCCGATCATGGCCGCGATCCCGGAACACGAATGGCTGATGCGCTCGCTGTTCGCGTACGACCTCGTCGGCTTCCAGACCGAATCGGATCTGCTCCACTTCGAGCATTACGTCGAAGCGGAAGCCGGTGCGGCGCGGCTGCCGGACGGCCGGCTGCGCGCGTTCGGCCGTACGTTGTCGGCCGGCGCGTTCCCGATCGGCATCAACGTCGACGAGTTCGAATCGCTCGCGCGCGATCGCGACGGCCTCGACATGTTCGAACGCATGCGCGACGAGTATTCGCGCCGTCAGTTGCTGGTCGGCGTCGATCGGCTCGATTACACGAAAGGGCTGCCGCAGCGCGTGCATGCGTTCCGCGAGCTGCTCGAACAGTATCCGGAGAACCGCGACCGTGCGACGCTGATCCAGATCGCCGCGCCGAGCCGCGAGGATCTCGGCGCGTACGACGACCTGCGGCGCGAGATGGACAGCCTGTGCGGCGCGATCAACGGCGACTACGGCGAGCTCGAATGGATGCCGATGCGCTACATTCACCGCACCGTCGCGCGCAAGCGCCTGCCGGGCCTCTACCGCGCGAGCCGGGTCGCCCTCGTCACGCCGCTGCGCGACGGGATGAACCTCGTCGCGAAAGAGTTCCTCGCCGCGCAGGACGCGGCCGATCCGGGCGTGCTCGTGCTGTCGCGCTTCGCGGGCGCGGCCGAGCAATTGAAGGCCGCGCTGCTCGTCAATCCGTACGACACGCAAGGCACCGCGCAGGCAATCCAGCGCGCGCTCACGATGCCGCTCGAAGAGCGCCGCCAGCGTCACGCGGCGCTGATGGCGATCATGCGCAAGACCGACGTGCACTGGTGGCGCACGCGCTTTCTCGAAGCGCTCACCGAAGCGGCCGAAGTCGCGGCCGCGACCGAATCCTGACGCGCTGACGCGCGCCTACGCCCCGTCGTCATGCATTCGAGCGCGCCGCCGTTCGACTGATACGTGCGCGTCGCTCAGCGCGACGTCGTGGTGGGAAGGACCATAAAGAAAGACCATAAAGAAAGCGTGCGACGTCGGAATATCGGCGCGCGCCGGTCCACGCAGCGGCTTCAGCGATCGGATTCGTGCGACCGTCCGTACGCGACGAAATCGCGCTCGACGGTGGACGCCTGCTCCGTTTCGATCGCGCCGCCGCGCGCACCGGCGTCGTCGCCCGACGAGGCCGACGCGGCCAACGACGGTTCGATGCGCGCGTCGATCAGCGCCTGCAGCGCGTCGCGTTCGAGCACCTCGCATTGCAGCAGCCGTCGCGCGATGCGTTCGAGCGCGTCGCGACGTTCGCCGAGCGTCGCCGCGACGCGCGCATGTGCATCGGCCAGCAGCGTGCGCACCTCGTCGTCGATCATCCGCGCGGTGTGCTCGCTGCAGCGGCCGTCGCCCGCATGCCATGCGCCGGGCAGGCCCTGGCGCGCGTCACCGTCGTCGAACGTCGCGAGCCCGATCTTCTCGCTCATCCCGTACTGCATGACCATGTGGCGCGCCATCGCGGTCGCGCGTTCGAGGTCGTTCTGCGCACCGGTCGACACGTCGCCGAACACGAGTTCTTCCGCCACGCGCCCGCCGAGCAGCGCATCGATCCGGTCGAGCAGCTCGCTGCGGCGCAGGACGTAACGATCCTCGGTCGGCACCTGCTGCGTGTAGCCGAGTGCAGCGACGCCGCGCGGAATGATCGACACCTTCTTCACCGGATCGCAATGCGCGCGGCTTTCCGCGACGAGCGCATGGCCGGCTTCGTGATACGCGATGGTCAGCTTCTCCTGCTCGTTCATCACGCGGCTCTTGCGCTCGAGGCCCGTCAGCGCGCGGTCGATCGCCTCGTCGAAGTCCGCCATCGCGACCGCCGGCTTGCCGAGTTCGGCCGCATGCAGCGCGGCCTCGTTGACGACGTTCGCGAGATCGGCGCCGACGAAGCCTGGCGTGCGCGACGCGAGCTCGCCGAGATCGACGTCGGCGGCGAGCTTCACGCGCTTCACGTGCACGTCGAGGATCTGGCGGCGGCCGTTTACGTCGGGCCGGTCGATCGCGATGTGACGATCGAAACGGCCCGGGCGCAGCAACGCGGGATCGAGGATCTCGGGCCGGTTCGTCGCGGCCATGATGATCACCCCGGAGCCGGCCTGGAAGCCATCCATCTCGACCAGCAACTGGTTGAGCGTCTGTTCGCGCTCGTCGTTGCCCGACATCGGGCCGACGCCGCGCACCTTGCCGAGCGCATCGAGCTCGTCGACGAACACGATGCACGGCGCCTTCTGCTGCGCCTGCTCGAACAGGTCGCGCACGCGCGCGGCGCCCACGCCGACGAACATCTCGACGAACGCCGAGCCGCTGATCGAGAAGAACGGCACGGCCGCCTCGCCGGCCACCGCGCGCGCGAGCAGCGTCTTGCCCGTGCCCGGCGCGCCGACGACGAGCACGCCTTTCGGAATCTTGCCGCCGAGCCGCTGGTAGCGATCGGGGTTGCGCAGGAACGCGACGAGCTGCTGCAGTTCGGCCTTCGCTTCGTCGATGCCCGCGATGTCATCGAACGTGATGCCGGTCTCCTGCTGCACGTACACGCGCGCGCGGCTCTTGCCCATGCCGGTGAAGTCCTGCAGCCCGCCACGCTTGCGCAGCATCATGTTCCACACGAACACGAGCAGCATCAGCGGCAGCAGCCACGACGCGAGCGACGCGATCCAGCCGGTGTCGGGCGTGCCGTGATAGCGGATGCCCGCGGCGGTCAGCGTGTCGATCAGGTGTTCGTCGGTCACGCGGCTGGTCGTGAAGCGCCACGGCGCGCCAACCTGCTGCACGACCGCCGCGTCGGACGCCGGCAGCATCGCGCCGGCCTGCGGCATCTTCAGCGCGCCCGAGATCGACGCCGGGCCGACCTCGAGATCGTCGACGAGCCGCGCGGCGACGAGCCGGTGGAAATCGCTGTACGCGATCGGCGTCGACGTCGGGTGCAGCATCAGCAACTGCGCGGCGAACAGCACGAAGAAGCCCGCCGCGATCAGCAATCCCGGGTAGTCGAATTTCCTGTCCATCGCATCGGGCCTGCCATCTCCGCTGCGCGGCGTGCGCTCACGCCGGCACGCGCGCAACCGGTACGCGGCCGCCATGCGAAAACGACTTGCATCCGCGCATCGTCGCCTCGCCGTCTCGCGTCGTTCGTCGCATCGATGCCGCCTCGACAACACCGTCGTCGGCATTGCCGGGCGATCCTCGCCCGGGCGGCACGCCGTGACGCACCGCCCTCGATTCCAGTCTAGTTCGTGCGCGGGCGTCGCGCCGCTCGCCGCGCAGCGTCGAATCGTCGGACGAACGGCTTTCATCCGCCCCCTTGCCGCGTTATAGTCGCGTGCATGACATTTTTGTGACAGTCGCCTCGCGCCGCCGCGCGCGAGGCCGGCCGTCTCATCCCGTCCCGCGTCGCGACAGCCCGTGCGGCGCCGGCGCGCATCGAACGACAATGCCCACCCGCCCATCCGAGGAGCCCACGACGTGAACGACACCCCCGATCGCCCCGACGACCTACCCGCCGATCCCGACCGCCGCCGTGTGCTCGGCGGCCTCGCCGCACTCGGCGCCGGTGTCGCGCTCAGCGGCTGCGAAACCACCGCGGGCAACGCGCCGCGTTCGGCCGCCGACCTGCGCATCGACGAAGCGCTGCGCCAGCGCGTGCGCCACATCGTCGTGATCTATGCGGAAAACCGCAGCTTCGCGAACCTGTACGGCGATTTCCCGGGCGTGCGGTATCCACTGAGCGAAGTGCGGCCCGAACACGCGCAGCAGCTCGATCGCGACGGCAAGACGCCGCTGCCGGCGCTGCCGAAGATCTGGGGCGGGCTCGTGCCGCAAGCGCAGGAAGTGGACGGCAAGCGCTACGCGATCGCCGAGCGCGACATCGACAAGCTGCCGAATGCGCCGTTCCGGATTTCGGACGCGCAAGGCAAGCCGCTGCCGAACGGCGTGATCACGCGCGACCTGTGGCATCGCTTCTACCAGAACCAGATGCAGATCGCGGGCGGCCGCAACAACCAGTTCGCCGCGTGGGCCGATTCGGGCGGCCTCGTGATGGGCCATTACCGCAATTCGGCCGACACGCTGCGACTGTGGAATCTCGCGCGGCAATACACGCTGTGCGACAACTTCTTCATGGCGGCCTTCGGCGGTTCGTGGATGAACCACATGTTCCTGATTTCCGCGCAGCCGCCACTGTATCCGGACGCGCACAAGCATCCGCATGCGGCGAAACTGCTGTCGAAGGTCGAAGGCGACGACCCGGCCGGCACGCGCCTGAAGCTCGCCGACGATTCGCCCGCGTCCGCGCTCGACGGTCCGCCGAAATTCGCGGTCGACGGCCCGCTGACGCCGGACGGCTACGGTGTGAACACGATGGCGCCGCCGTACCAGCCGAGCTACGTGCCGCCGCCCGATCCGGGCAACGCCGCGTATGCGGATCCGGCCGACCATCGCGTGATGCCGCCGCAGGGCTACGCGACGATCGGCGACCGCCTGTCGGAAAAGAATGTCGACTGGGCGTGGTACAGCGGTGCATGGCAGTATGCGCTCGAGCATCGCGACACGGGCATGGTGCCCGACTTCCAGTACCACCACCAGCCGTTCAACTACTTCGTGAACTTCGCGCCGGGCACCGAAGCGCGCCGCAAGCATCTGCGCGACGCGGGGCTCGGCGACGAGCCGTCGACCAACCACTTCATCGCCGACATCGACGCGGGCCGCCTGCCGGCCGTCACGTTCTACAAGCCGCAAGGCAACCTGAACATGCATGCGGGCTATGCGGACATCGAATCGGGCGACCGCCACATCGCGACCGTGATCGACCATATCCGGCGCGGCCCGCAATGGGAAAACACCGTGATCGTGATGACGCACGACGAGAACGGCGGCTGGTGGGATCACGTCGCGCCGCCGGTCGGCGATCGCTGGGGCCCCGGCTCGCGGATTCCCGCACTCGTGATCTCGCCGTTCGCGAAAAAGGGCTTCGTCGATCACACGCTGTACGACACGAACTCGATCCTGCGCTTCATCAGCCGCGTGCACGGCCTCGCGCCGCTCGACGGCGTGGTCCTGCGCAACAACGCGTTCGCCGCGCGCGGCGCGACGCCGCCGGGCGATTTGACGAACGCGCTCGATCTCGGCTGACACCCGGCCGAGCGCCAGAAACGACGACGCCCCGGGCCATGCGATGGATGGCCCGGGGCGTTCATGCCGCTTTCAGGTGGTGACGTCGATGCCGCTCGTCAGCCGCCGATACGCCGCTCGATCTTCTTCATCGTCTCGGTCATTTCAGCCGGCAAGCGCAGCTTCAACGTATCGAACAGCGCCGCGTGCAGCTTCAGTTCCTCGCGCCATTCGTCGGCGTTCATCGACGTCACCGCATCGAACTGATCGCGCGTGAAATCGAGGCCGTCCCAGTGCAGATCTTCATACGCGGGCGACACGCCGAACGCATGCTCGCCGCCACCGCCCGTGCCTTCGAGACGATCGAGCATCCACTTCAGCACGCGCATGTTCTCGCCGAAGCCCGGCCACACGAACTTGCCGTTCGCGTCCTTGCGGAACCAGTTGACGCAATAGAACTTCGGCAGCTTCGCGCCGGCGGCTTCGAGCTGCTTGCCGAGTGTGAGCCAGTGCGCGAAATAATCGCTGACGTTGTAGCCGCAGAACGGCAGCATCGCGAACGGATCGCGGCGCACGACGCCCTGCTGGCCGACCGCGGCCGCGGTCGTCTCGGAGCCCATCGTCGCGGCCATGTACACGCCTTCGACCCAGTCGCGCGCTTCGGTCACGAGCGGCACGGTCGTCGAGCGGCGGCCGCCGAAGATGAACGCGTCGATCGGCACGCCGGCCGGGTTTTCCCAGTCGTCGTCGATCGACGGGCACTGCGCGGCCGGCGCGGTAAAGCGCGAGTTCGGATGCGCGGCCTTGCGGCCGGTTTCCTTGCCAATCTCGGGCGTCCACGGATTGCCCTGCCAGTCGGTCAGCTTCGCGGGCGGCGTGTCGGTCAGCCCTTCCCACCACACGTCGCCGTCTTCCGTCAGCGCGACGTTCGTGAAGATCACGTTTTCCTTCAGCGTGGCGATCGCGTTCGGGTTGGTCTTCACGCCCGTGCCCGGCGCCACGCCGAAGAAACCGGCTTCCGGATTGATCGCATACAGGCGGCCGTCGCGGCCGGGCTTCAGCCACGCGATGTCGTCGCCGATCGTCGTGACCTTCCAGCCGTCGAAGCCCTGCGGCGGGATCAGCATCGCGAAGTTGGTCTTGCCGCACGCGGACGGGAACGCGGCCGCGACGTGATACTTCTTGCCGGCCGGCGACGTCACGCCGAGGATCAGCATGTGTTCCGCGAGCCAGCCCTGATCGCGCCCCATCGTCGACGCGATGCGCAGTGCGAAACACTTCTTGCCGAGCAGCGCGTTGCCGCCGTAGCCCGAGCCGAAGCTCCAGATCTCGCGCGTTTCCGGAAAGTGCACGATGTACTTGACCGGATTGCACGGCCACGGCACGTCCTGCTGGCCGGCTTCGAGCGGATGACCGACGCTGTGCACGCACGGCACGAAATCGCCGTCCTCGCCGAGCACGTCGTACACGTCGCGCCCCATGCGCGTCATGATCCGCATGTTCACCGCGACGTACGGGCTGTCGGACAACTCGACGCCGACGTGCGCGATCGGCGAGCCGAGCGGGCCCATCGAGAACGGCACGACGTACAGTGTGCGGCCGCGCATCGCGCCGCGGAACAGCCCGTTGAGCGTCTCGCGCATTTCGGCCGGCTCGATCCAGTTGTTGGTCGGGCCGACGTCATCGCGCGACGCCGCGCAGATGAACGTGCGATCCTCGACGCGCGCGACGTCCGACGGATCGGATTGCGCGAGATACGAGTTCGGGCGCTTCGTCGGGTTCAGGCGTGTGAGCGTGCCCTGGTCGACCATCGCCTGGCACAGCGCGTCGTATTCTTCCTGCGATCCGTCACACCACACGACACGCTCGGGCTCCGTGAGCGCCGCGATGCGCGAGACCCAGTCGATCAGCTTGCGATGCTTGACGAAGGCCGGCGGAGCGATCAGCGGGCCGTGTGTCGCTTCGGCCAAAGTGTTTTGCGACATGAGGATGTCTCCAGATTATTGGGCGGGGATGGGGATGCGGGGCGAGCCCGCGAGATGGGGAATGCGTGCGGAGCGCAGGAAGATGCGGCGCGCAGGACGGGACGCGCGAGCGGAGCGCGCGTCGATGCCGCGATGCGGGCGAGAGAAAATGAAGTCTCGTTAGAAAGTGCGAACACGAGTTTCGCCATGCAAGCAACCTGCCATACAACTCCATGCCGGCCAGCATACCATCGCCGTTATTGACGAGGCGTTGCGTTGCAACAAGAAACAATTGTGACGACGTGCCGGCATGCGCGTTGCAGACAGGCGCTTTTTACGGCGTCGTCCCGCGCGCTTTGGGGACGAAACGAGCGCGACGACCGCCCCGCAAGGGTTTCGCACGAACGGCAATTTCAACCTGCCGGCCGTGCGCACGAACCACGCGAACCCGCGCCGTGCGAGTTAGCGTTTTCGCTACTCAGGCAAACCCTGAATTAGGTTGTGTACACAAACATCCCGTTCGAATACCCGATGCACGCCCCTGCTTAAAACGGTGCGCGCGGCAATCCGGGGTAATACGTGCGCACGCTGTTCGACAGCGTTCGCAATGACGAGAAATTCCAGCGCAATGTGCGCCGAGATGATGAACCGCCGCGGGCGTTTCATCGATTTCGAACCGATCGACGTGGTGTCGACGAGCCAGTACGCAGTACGTCGTAAAGGCCATGTACGGGTAACGCACGGCGATCGCGCAGACAAAAAAACGCCAGCCCCGAGGAGCTGGCGTCGTGCTGCGGATCTGACGATGATCAGAACTGGTTCATCGTGTTGTCCTTGCCCGCTGCCTTCAGCGCCGCTTCGCCGCTGAAGTATTCCTTGTGATCGTCGCCGATGTCCGAACCTGACATGTTCTGGTGCTTCACGCACGCGATGCCCTGACGGATTTCCTTGCGCTGCACGCCCGCCACGTAGCCGAGCATGCCCTGGTCGCCGAAGTATTCCTTGGCCAGGTTATCGGTCGACAGCGCAGCCGTGTGGTACGTCGGCAGCGTGATCAGGTGGTGGAAGATGCCTGCTTCACGCGATGCATCGGCCTGGAACGTGCGGATCTTCTCGTCGGCGAGCTTGGCCAGTTCGGTTTCGTCGTATTCGACGCTCATCAACTGCGCACGGTCGTAAGCCGACACGTCCTTGCCCTCGGCCTTCATCGCATCGTAGGCCTGCTGGCGGAAGTTCAGCGTCCAGTTGAACGACGGGCTGTTGTTGTACACCAGCTTCGCGTTCGGGATCACCTTGCGGATCTCGCTGACCATGCCGCCGATCTGCGCGATATGCGGTTTTTCGGTTTCGATCCACAGCAGGTCGGCGCCGTTCTGCAGCGACGTGATGCAGTCGAGCACGCAACGCGCCTCGCCCGTGCCGGCGCGGAACTGGAACAGGTTGCTCGGCAGGCGCTTCGGACGCAGCAGCTTGCCGTCGCGCTTGATGACGACGTCACCGTTGCCCAGCTGGTCGGCCGACAGTTCTTCGCAGTCGAGGAACGCGTTGTATTGATCGCCCAGGTCGCCCGGCGTGTTCGTCACGGCGATCTGCTTGGTCAGGCCCGCGCCCAGCGAATCGGTCCGCGCGACGATGATGCCGTCGTCCACGCCCAGTTCCAGGAACGCGTAGCGGATCGCGCGGATCTTCGCGAGGAAATCCTCGTGCGGCACCGTGACCTTGCCGTCCTGGTGGCCGCACTGCTTCTCGTCCGACACCTGGTTTTCGATCTGGATGCAGCACGCGCCCGCTTCGATGAACTGCTTGGCCAGAAGGTAGGTCGCTTCCGCGTTGCCGAAGCCGGCGTCGATGTCGGCGATGATCGGCACGACGTGCGTGACGTGGTTGTCGATCTTTTGCTGGATCGCCGCCTTCGCAGTCGCGTCCTTCGCGGCATCCAGCTCGCGGAACAGGCCGCCCAGCTCGCGGGCGTCGGCCTGGCGCAGGAACGTGTAAAGCTCGCGGATCAGCGCGCTGACCGAGGTCTTTTCGTGCATCGACTGGTCAGGCAGCGGGCCGAACTCCGAGCGCAGCGCGGCGACCATCCAGCCCGACAGGTACAGGTAGCGGCGTTCGGTGCTGTTGAAGTGCTTCTTGATGGAGATCATCTTCTGCTGGCCGATGAAGCCGTGCCAGCAACCCAGCGACTGCGTGTACTTGGACGGATCGGCATCGTACGCGGCCATGTCGGCGCGCATGATCTTCGCGGTGTACTTCGCGATGTCCAGGCCGGTCTTGAACTTGTTCTGGGCACGCATGCGGGCCGCATACTCGGGGCTGATGGCATTCCACGCGCTGCCGTGGTTTTCCTTCAAGCCAGCCACTGCCTTGATGTCGTCTTGATATTGGGACATGTCTATCTCCTGGGAACGAAGCGCATTGAGTAAAGGGGTTCAGCGTGCCCGCCGCGTGTGACGAAGCGAACTGCATGGACTCAATAGTAATCCTGTCTCACGCGTTTTCGGCCAAGTCTTATATAAGACATAAGATATAAATTTCTCTTGTTTTTCAATTAGATAGCCAGTCGTTTTTGCGATGCAAAACACGGTTTCAAGCGGCGGTAAAACGCGGCGGCAGGAATTCGGCCTGCATCCCGCAATATGAAATTCCCTTTCGGCTGCTGAAGAATCGGCGCGCTTCGCGCACACTGGCGCCACGATGCCCGCCGCCCTTTGTCATATCAATGACAAAACGTCTATACTTGGACGATTATTTGACCCGTGCGCCTCGACGCGTGGGCCTGCCTGGAGCGACATGAACGACTCTCCCGTTTTCGACACGCTTTGCGAACTGCTGACGACATCCGGCGCGCGTTTTCGCGTGCTCGAGCATCCGGCGGAAGGCAAATCCGGCGCGATCGCCGCGCTGCGCGGCACCCGCCCCGAACAGGGCGCGAAGGCGATGCTCTGTACGTTCAAGGATGGCGGCGACGGCGCCGCGCTCGCGGTGATTCCCGGCCATCTGAAAATCGACTTTCGCAAGGTCGCCGATGCGGTCGGCCGGCGCAAGGCGACGCTCGCGTCGCCCGACGTCGCGGCCGCCGTCACGCGCTGCGTGATGGGCGCCGTACCGCCGTTCGTGTTCGATACGAACGTGGCGCTCGTCGTCGATCCCGCGCTGGTCGAGCGCAACGCCGAGATCGCGTTCAACGCGGGCCGCCTCGATCGCTCGGTCGTGCTCGACGCGACCGACTACGTCCGGATCGCGCGCCCGCTGCTGGCCGACATCACGCGGCCGGAAACGACGGACACCCCGACACACCAGGATCACGCATGAGTACAACCCGCAAACCGCTGCTGTCGGAGCAGGCATCGCTGATCGAACAGGTGCAGCGCATCGCCGAAGGACTCGGCGAGATGTTCGCGCCGTTCACCGAGGTCGTCGTGCACGACCTGCGCACGCCGGAGCACGCGATCCTCGCGATCCACAACAACCTGTCCGGACGCGCGGTCGGCGATCCCGCGACCGAACTCGGCCTCGCGCGCATCGCCGACGACGATTTCCCGCAGGTGCTCGCGAACTACCCGAACCGCTTCGCCGACGGCCGCACCGCGAAAAGCACGTCGATCGGCATCAAGGATTCGACCGGGCGCTATGTGGCCGCGCTGTGCCTGAATGCCGACGTCACGTTGTTCCGCGGCTTCCAGGGCATGCTGAACCAGTTCTGCCGCACGGACGGCGAAGCCGTCGTCGACACGCTCGACCCGGCCGGCGCGGACGCGATCCGGCAGCGCATCGACGCCTTCGCGACGCGCCTTGCGACGACGCCGCGCGAGTTGAAGACCGACCAGCGCCGCGAGCTGATGCAGACGCTGAAGGCCGACGGCTTCCTCGAGGTGCGCCGCGCGATGGAGATCGTGTCGCAGCATCTCGGCGTGTCGCGCGCCACCGTCTACAACGATGCGAAGTGACCCGGTGCGCCCCCGCATTCCAGTCGACTGACTTTTCAATCCTCCAGCAACCATGAACTCTCCCGCTCTCCCCACGTACGGCGACGTCGCCGCCGCCGCGACCCGGCTCGAAGGCCACGCGCACCGCACGCCGGTGATGACGTCGCGGACGATCGACGACGCGCTCGGCGCGCAGGTGTTCTTCAAGTGCGAGAACCTGCAGCGCATGGGCGCCTTCAAGTTCCGCGGCGCGTTCAACGCGCTGTCGCGCTTCAACGCGGAACAGCGGCGCCACGGCGTCGTCGCGTTCTCGTCGGGCAACCATGCGCAGGCGATCGCGCTGTCGGCGCGCATGCTCGGCATTCCCGCGACGATCGTGATGCCGCAGGACGCGCCGGCCGCGAAGATGGCCGCGACGCGCGGCTACGGCGGCAACGTCGTGACCTACGATCGCTACACCGAGGATCGCGAGCAGATCGGGCGCGATCTCGCCGAGAAGCACGGGCTCACGCTGGTGCCGCCCTACGATCACCCGGACGTGATCGCCGGCCAGGGCACCGCGGCCAAGGAACTGTTCGACGAAGTCGGCCCGCTCGACGCGGTGTTCACGCCGCTCGGCGGCGGCGGGCTGCTGTCGGGCACCGCGCTCGCCACCCGTGCGCTGTCGCCGCACGCGAAGCTGTACGGCGTCGAGCCCGAAGCCGGCAACGATGCACAGCAATCGTTCCGGTCCGGCACGATCGTGCACATCGACACCCCGCGCACGATCGCCGACGGTGCGCAGACGCAGCACCTCGGCAACCTCACGTTCCCGATCCTGCGTCGCGACGTCGACGACATCCTCACCGCGACGGACGCGGAACTCGTCGACTGCATGCGCTTCTTCGCCACGCGTATGAAGCTCGTCGTCGAGCCGACCGGCTGCCTGTCGTTCGCCGCCGTGCGCCGAATGAAGGATGCGCTGCAGGGCAAGCGCGTCGGCGTGGTGATCAGCGGCGGCAACGTCGATCTCGAGAACTTCTGCGCGCTGGTGTCGGCACCGGCCTGAGCGTCGCGGCACGCATCGATAACGACACGCGCCGGCCGTCGGCCTTCGGAACGACGGCCGCCGGTTCCGGCGCGACCGGACGCGTTCGAATCCGGCCGTTTCTTCAGACCTGAAACACGGCCCGCGCCCCTCGAACGAAAGGATTCGGAAAGCCGCCGCCGGGCAATGACGTTTTTTCGCACCCGCGCGCGGCCGGACGATTGACGTCCCTGACCGCCCGCCATTACCCTTGCGCGCTGATGGTTCCCGGAGACGGGATCAAAAGGGAACGCAGCAGGGGCAACGCCCCGAATCTGCGGCTGCCCCCGCAACTGTGAGCGGCGAATCCGTGCCACCGCATGCCACTGGGAAACCGGGAAGGCCTGCACGGATGAGGACCCGCGAGCCAGGAGACCTGCCATCGACCCGAGGTCCACGCAGCCGCACCGGGCGGGGTGTCCCGATGCGCGCGGCACCGCCCCCGGCGGTCGCCCGTTGCATGGACGACCCGACCTCAGGATCCGTCAGATGTCCATCGTTCCCGAATCCGCTTCCCGACCCGAAGCGTCGCACCGACGCGCCGTCGGCATGCGCCACCTGCCCGCCCTCCGCCCGCGATCGCCGTACACGTCACACGCCTCGTCCCGCCGCCTCATGAACATTCGTCACCTGCTCGCCACGTCCGCCGCCACCGCGCTGCTTTCCCCGCTCGCCCACGCGGCCGGCGAAACGGCGCTCGCGCAGCCCGCCGCGCCCGCGCCCGGCGCGGACCTGCCGACGATCAGCGTGACCGACACGCGGCACCTGCCCGAATCGTTCGACCGACGCTATGCGTCGACCCAGGTGCTCACGCGCGAGGACCTCGACCGGCTGTCGCCCGCCGACCCGAGCATCACGCAGGCGCTCGCGACGCTGCCGGGCGTGACCGTCGCGCAGAACGGCGGGCCCGGCTCGTCCGCGTCGGTCAGCATCCGCGGCTCGTCGGCGAGTCAGGTCGCCGTGTTCATCGACGGCATCCGGATCGGCTCGCCGACCACCGGAATCGCGCCGTGGGCCGACCTGCCGACCGAAGCGTTCGAGCGCGTCGAGGTGATCTCCGGCCCGGCCGCCGCGTCGTTCGGCAACAACGCGATGGGCGGCGTCGTGCAACTCTTCACGCGCCGCGCCGCCAACCAGCCGAACCGGACCACCGTGTCGGCCGGCGGCGGCTCGAACAAGACGTTCGACACGCAGTTCCGCACGTCGGGAACGGTGCCGTCGACCGGGCCGCTGGCCGCGCTCGGCGGCCTCACCTATTCGCTCGGGCTGCACGACTACAACACGGCCGGCATCGATGCGACGCGGCCGTTCTTCTACGGCCACGAAGACGGCCGCAATCCGTATCACGCGCAGGATCTCGACGCGCGGCTCGGCTATGCGCGCGACAACTGGTCGATCTCGACGTTCGCGCTGTATCACCGCTCCGATCTGTCCTACGACAACAGCGGCTACGCGAATCGCGAGCTCGACCACCAGTTGACGACGGGCGTTGCGTTCCATCTCGACATCACGCCCGATACGCAGTTCGACCAGTCGTTCGGCTATGCGAACGACCGCCAGTTCATCTACGCGGACGACCCGGCCCTCGCGACCGACCAGATCAATTCGCAGCGGATCAGCACGTCGACGTCGCTGACTCATCAGGAGCACCGATTCCACCTGTTCGGCCTGCCGTTGTCGGGCGAATCGAAGCTCGCGTACGACTTCACCCGCGAACAGGCGTTCCTGCCGGTCGACATTCCCGGCGGCGTGCCGACGCGCAACGATTCCGCGTTCTCGCTGCACCAATCGGCGACGCTCGGCAGCGTAACGATGTTCGTCGCCGGCCGTCACGAGATCATCGCCGGGCAAGCGGTGAACACCGGCAACGCCGCACTGTCGTGGGCGATCACGCCGGTCTACACGGCGCGCATGTCGTACGGCAACGCGTTCCGGCTGCCGACGTTCAACGACCTGTACTACCCCGGCTACGGCAACCCGAACCTCAGCCCGGAACGCAGCACGTCGGTCGAGGCCGCGCTCGACGCGAACACCGCGTACGGCACGTTCACCGCAGCGATCTACGACACGCGCGTCAACAACCTGATCGCGTACAACCCGGCGACGTTCTCGCCGATGAACATCGGCCGCTCGCATATTCGCGGCATCGACCTGTCGTACAAGGGCACGATCGGCCGCTCGACGCCGATCAGCGTCGCGGTCGGCATCCTGAATCCGCAGGACGAAACGAACCGGACGTGGCTGAGCCGCCGGCCGCGGCAAACGGTCAGCCTGAACGTCGATCACACGTGGGACGAACTGAAGCTGCATGCGCTGAGCACGGGCGCGTCGCTGCTGTACGGCGGCTCGACGTTCGACGATCCGGCCAACCGGCAGTATCTGGCGTCGTACCTGACGGTAAACCTGCGCGCGTCGTACCGGATCAATTCGCACCTGACGGTGTCGGCATCGCTGTCGAACCTGTTCGACCGGCAGTACATGACCGCGTACGGTTACAACACGCTCGGGCGTACCGCGTTCGGCAAGGTCAGTTATACGTTCTGACGGCCCCACGCATCGGCGCAACGCGCCACGCCGGCACGCGCATGAAATTGACATCGCGACGAAAGCTAATAGAATTAGGTTTTTGACTAATCTTCGTAGCATTCGTCATGGCGCGTGCCGGCCTTACCGTGGACAAACTCGTCGAAGCCGGCGCGCAACTCGCCGATGAAGCCGGTTTCGAGCAGCTCACCGGCGCGGCGCTCGCGCGGCATTTCGACGTGAAGCTGGCGAGCCTGTATTCCCATATCCCGAGCTTCGACGATCTCAAGAGCCGCATCGCGCTGTTCGCGCTGCAGGAACTGGCCGATCGCGCCGCCGACGCGCTTGCCGGCCGCACCGGCAAGGACGCGCTGGCCGCGCTCGCGAACGTCTATCGCGACTACGCACGGGCGCATCCGGGCCGCTTCGCCGCCGCGCGCCATCCGGTGAGCGCCGAGCGCGCCGCCGCGAGCGCGGGCGGGCAGCTCGTCAGGATGACGTCGGCGGTGCTGCGCAGCTACGACCTGCCGGATGCCGAGCACGCGCATGCGATCCGCCTGCTCGGCGGCTTCTTCATGGGCTACGTGACGCTCGAAAACGCCGGCGGCTTCTCGCACAGCGCACCGGATGCCGACGCGTCGTGGTCGCGCAGCCTCGATGCGCTCGACGCGATGCTGCGCCACTGGCCTTCGCCCGCATGACGCCCCGAACGGAACCCAAGCGATGAAAGACAAACCCGACGGCGTCGTGCTGCCGAGCCGTGTCGTTCCCTTCCCGACCTCGATCAGCGATGAAGCGCGCGCCGCGCTGCAACGCCTGACCGGCGACGACGGCGTGCCGCTGAACGCGCTGCACGCGATGCCGGCCGTCGACGACATCGACGCATGGATGCGCGTGAAGGCCAGCGCCGACGCGCATTACGCGACCGCTGTCGCGCAGTTCGCCGGCTCGTTGCGTTCGGGCGTCGAGACGATCCGGGTCGGCGCTGCGGACGTGCACGTCGCGACACCCGAAGCGGTGCCGTCCGGCGCATGCGCAATCATCGACCTGCACGGCGGTGCGCTGATCGTCGGCGGCGGCGCCGCGTGCCGTGCCGGCGCGCAAATGCAGGCCGACCGGCTCGGCATTCGATGCTACGGCGTCGACTACCGGATGCCGCCCGAGCATCCGTATCCCGCCGCGCTCGACGACTGCGTCGCAACCTATGCCTACGTGCTGAAGCATTACGCACCGGAAAACGTCGTCATCGGCGGCCGTTCGGCCGGCGGCAATCTCGCGGCCGCGATGGTGCTGCGCGCCCGCGACGAGGGCCTGCCGCTGCCGGCCGCGCTGGTGCTGCTGTCGCCGGAAGCCGACCTGACCGAATCCGGCGACAGCTTCGAAACCAACCGGCTCGTCGATGTCGTGCTGCCGGCGCCGCTGATGGCGAACAACCTGCTCTACGCGAACGGCGCCGATCTCGCCCATCCGTATCTGTCGCCGCTGTTCGGCGATTTCGCGGCCGGCTTCCCGCCGACCTTCATCCAGAGCGGCACGCGCGACCTGTTCCTGTCGAACGCCGTGCGGCTGCATCGCGCGTTGCGCCGCGCACAGGTGCCGACCGAACTGCACATATTCGAAGGGATGCCGCACGGCGGGTTCATGGGCGCGCCGGAGGATATCGAGCTGAGCCAGGAAATCGCGCGCTTCGTGCATGCGCACTTGCATTTGCACGCATCGAATTGAGCGAAAATGAACGGCAACGCACACAAGAACGACATCGGCATCGGCCCGGATCGCTGGATCGCCTGCGGCGATCTTGCCGGCGGCCACGCGCAGGCGATCGACGTCGATCCGCATCTGGCGGCCGTCATGCCGTTGATCGACGCGCTGGAGATCCACTGTGTCGCCGGATGCTGCGGCATCGATGCGCTCGGCCTCTGGCCGGACGACATCGCCGTTGCGCTCGACACATGGGAACCCGACGCATTGACACGGCTCGTCGACGATCTGCTGTCGGTTCGGCACGCGATCGAGGCGCTGCCGTCCGATATCGTCGTCAGCATGCGATCAACCAGTACTTCCGGAAAACGGTGATGCTCGAGCTGCTCGCCCATATCCGGACGACGGTCGACGCGATCCGCTCGACCCGCGCTGCCCCGCGCGCCTAGATCAAGCCACGTACGCCCGCGACCAGCTGGATCGCGCCGAATACCGCGACGACCGCTGCCGACATGCGCGACAGCCCGTGCATGAACGCGAACGACAGCTTCGCGCGCAGCGCGGCGGTCGCGCTGCTCAGGCACAGCCACCACGTGGCCGAGCCGACGAACACCCCGGCCACCATCCACGCGACGGTCGCCCACATCGCGCCTTCCCGCGCCCCCGGCAACGGGCCGAGCGCCGCGAAGATCCCGACGAACGACACGATCGTCATCGGGTTCGACAGCGTGAGTCCGAACGTCGTCAGGAAATCGCGCAGAACGGTCGTACGCGGCAACTCGCGCTGCCCCACCGGTGCGGCCGGCGGCTGGCGCGCGATGGTCCATGCGAGCCACACGAGAAACGCGCCGCCGCCGATCTTCAGGCCGACGGTCAGCATCGGGAACGCGGTGACGATGCCCGCGACGCCCAGCGCGCCGAGCAGCCCGTAAATCGCATCGGCGCACGCGGCGCCGATGCCGGTCGCGAATCCGGCCCGGAAGCCGCGGCTCAGGCTGCGCTGAATGCACAGCATGCCGATCGGGCCGACCGGCACCGCGATCGACAGCCCCATCACGACGGATTTGATGAACAACATCGCCTGCTCCTTTCCCACATCCAGTGGCTCGAACAGGCATCGTAGGGAAAATCCGCGCCCCGCTGAATGCGGTTTTTGAGGAAAAATGGCGGCTCTACCTTAAAAACTCCCGCCGCGATGGACGATCTGGACTGGAAGATACTGGCGCTGTTGCAGGACAACGGACGCCTCAGCTATACGGAGCTCGCGCGCCAGGTCCACCTGTCGGTGCCGGCCGTGACGGAACGCGTGAAGCGGCTCGAAGCAGCCGGCGTGGTCGAAGGCTACACCGCGCGGATCAATCCGTCCGCGGCCGGCTATCCGGTGAGCGCGCTGATCGGCATCACGGTGCAGCAACCGGCGAAAGCGAAGTTCCTCAAGCTGCTGGAGACGATTCCCGAAGTCGTCGAATGCCATCACGTGACGGGCGCGGATTCGTACGTGATGCGGTTGGTCGCCGTCAGCATGGCCCATCTCGAACAGCTGATCGAACGCATCAACCTGTACGGCGAAACGCGCACGTCGATCGTGATGTCGACGCCGCTGCCGGCGCGCGGGCTCGCGCGGCCGGCGTCGAAGCCCGGCGACACGCGCAGGTAGCGGGCCACGGTTTCGGGATTGTCCGATGGTCCCGGGCGGGACCCGTGAGCGCCGATGGCGGTCCTTCCCTGGTCATTCGGCCGGGTTCCCGTATGACGCGGCACGGGCCGGCTATTTTCCGGCCACGCCGCCGAGCAGGCCGCCCACCAGCAACGTCACTGGCGCGAGCGGATTGGAGAGACCGCCCAGCGACGAGCCGCCGCCGCTCGTACTGGTCGCGGAGCCGTTGTGCACGGTCGCCGGGATGCCGCCGACCACGCTCGTCACCAGACCGGCAATCGGCGCCGCGCCATTCGCGCCGCTCGGGTTCACGAGGCCGCCCGCATTGGTCACCGTGTTGCCGACCGCCCGGACGAGACTGCCGGCAGCGCCGACGATCGGCTGAGGCGACGTGGACGTCACCTGCCATCCGGCCGACGTGATCGCCCCGCCGACCTGTCCGAGCAGGCCCGCGACCGGCTGCCCGAGGCCGGTTGCGGTGCCGACCTGCTGCGTGAGTTGGCCCGCCGTCGTCACGACCGGCGTGATCGCGGTGCTGATCGCTTGCGTCGCCTGCTGGACCGGGCCCGACGACAGCGCCGAGCCGAGCATGGTGCCGCCCGACTTCAGGCCGCCGGCCACCGTGTCGAGCAGGCCGCCGACGGGCGTCGCGAACGGCGCGAGCGGCGACAGCGGGCCGGCGCCGAGCGCCTTCACCGTTTCGCTGAGGCCGTTGACCGGGTTGCCGGTCGAGCCGACGAGGGTGCCGAGGCCCGCGACCGTCCCGCCGACAGGGTTCGGCGTGAAGCCGATCTGGCCGATACCGTTGCTCACGGCATTCGTCGTATCGCGGATGATCGTGCCGACGCCGGTGACCGTGTCGGCCGGCCCGGCCGTCGCGGCCTTGCCGACCCCGGGCAACGTCACGTCGCCGAGCGTCGCCCCTGCGGCCAGCACGACTGCGCCGGCGGAACTGATGATGCCGTTCGTGCCGGGTGTGCCGCTGGTTCCGCTCGTTCCGCTCGTTCCGCTAGTCCCACTAGTCCCACTAGTCCCGCTAGTCCCGCTAGTCCCACTAGTCCCACTAGTCCCACTAGTCCCACTAGTCCCGCTAGTCCCACTAGTCCCACTAGTCCCGCTAGTCCCGCTAGTCCCGCTAGTCCCGCTGGTTCCGCTGGTTCCGCTCGTACTCGTCCCGATAGTGTTACCTGCCGGCGTCGGTGCCGTAACGTCCCCACCGCCGCAGCCCGCGAGTGCACACGCAGCGGCAACGGCGGCGAGTGCAACATTCGCCGTGATGAAGTGATCTTGCATGGAAGCCCCCGTTCGCTATTCAGCCGATCACTCCACCAAGCATCTACCGTGCCATTTCCATCGGCCTCCTTCACAGTTTCACAGTCGCCTTGCAATGGACGTCCACGCCGCGCGGCGGGGAAGCGCGCATCGGATGCGGATCGTGCTGCCCGGCTCAGCCCGGGCAGGCATTCCGATAACACTGACGTAACACCGGCCCTGCGTTACGTAGCACAAGAAGGGAAAAACCGACGGCGCCCACCCGTGCGCACGCCGGATCGTCGTCACGGTCGCTTCACCAGCTTCACGATCGTCAGTGTGCCGTTGACGTTTTCCACCCGAACCCGAACCTTGTCGCCTACATGCAGCGACGGGATCATCGCCGCGTCGCCGGCCCTGAATGCCATCGTCATCGGCGGCATCCCGATGTTGTCGAGCGCGCCATGCTTCAGCGTCACGCGCCTGCGCCCGGCGTCGATTTCCTTGACTTCGGCATCGGTCATTTTCGAATCCTGCGCCAACATGCTCGCATCGCCTGAATTCATGCCCGACATGTCGCCGCCCGCGAGCGCCGGCATTGCAATGACCGCCATCGCAAACGACATGGCGACAGTGTGAAAGCGGATCTTCATCGAGCGTCTCCCGTCGCACCCGGCGTGTTTCTGCCGCCAGCCGGTGCCGCGCATCACACGATCAACGTCACACCGGCCCACGCAATCAGCACGACACCCAGCACGCGGCCGATACGATCGCCGCCGGGCACGACCTTTTCCACGAACACGAACAGCGACAACGCGACGATCCACACGACATTCATTACGCCGCCGACGAACAGCAGCGCCATCAGCAACCAGCAGCAGCCCACGCAAACCACACCGTGCCGCGCGCCCAGCAGGAAACTGCCGGCAACGCCCGGACGCCAGTGCGCAACCAGGAACGCCGCCGGCGCACGGCATTGCCGCAGACACGCGCGTTTCAGCGGCGAGAATTGATAGAGCCCGGCCAGCGCCAGCACGATGGCGGAAAGGAGTGCGCTCTTCGACCACAGCATCATCGCGGAGATCAGCCCGGCCGGCTGCAGCAGCGCCTGAAGCAACGCCGCGCCGATCGAGAACGCGAGCCATGTCGTCAGATAGCCGGCCAGCAGCGCCACCGACGTGAACGCCGATCCCGCCGCTCCGTTGCCGTGCTGCCGCAGCACGCGCCGGTACAGCATCACGAGCGGCGCGGCGCCAGGCGTCATCATCGCGATCATCATCACCCACCACATCGCGATCACGGTCGGCAGAGACGGATCCATGCTGCCCATGCCATCCGCCAGCCGATGCGGAAACAGCGCGACGGTCGTCATCTCCCGTGCCGACATGCCGGTTCCCGCGCCGGTCCACAGGTAAAACCAGCACAGGCCGACGAGCGCGGCCATGCCGAGCAGCGTGACGGCGCGCTCGCGCGCGAGCCATGTATCGACCGGCGTCATGCCGCGACGCGATGCCGGATCAGCCCGTGGTTGTTCAGATGCAGCCGAGCGAATTGCGCATAGGTTCCGTCGAGATTCAGCTCGATGTTGCCCTGCGAGCGCCCCGTTCCCGAACCGATCTCGGCCAGCTCGTATTCGAAACCGTGCGGCAGGTCGATCCGCACACGGTGCTCGTCTCCCGTCACCGGATTGCGGATCGGTTCGCCGGCGGCATCGAACACACCGTCCACGTGAATCCGGCCCCGCCGCGCGTCGACATCGACGTCGAAATCGATCGTCGTGAAGATCGGATCGAACGCGTGCTCGAGCGTCGACGCATACACCGAGAACATCGTCGCGAATGGATCGGTATCCTGACCGGTCATGATTTTCAGCACGGCGTCTCGCTGCGCCGGACTCGCGCGCTCGTCGACGATCGGCTGGCACTTGCCTTTCCCTTCGTGAACCGCACCCGGCCATTGAAACACCACCGCGATCCTGACGCCGTCGAGCACCACGTCGCCGTAGTGGCCGCGGTCGATCGAAATCGCGCCCATCGCTTCGCAGCTGCCGTTGGTCGGCAACGCATTGAACTGGCAAGGGCAACCGTATGAGCAATTGCAACTGATCATTTCGGTGCCCTGAATCTCCCACGGCGTCATGGCTTCACCTCGCGCTCGGAAACGGACGAACGCTTCGAATCTAGTGCACGCGACCGGGGAAAGCAAAGCGATAACGACAGCATGAAAACCGCGGGTTTCGGCCTCACGTAAGACGTTTCGGGATGGGTTCGCGCGGTTGTGCCGGCAACCGTCCGGTCACCCCGTTCTCACACGAACAGCGACACGACGATTGCACACCACACCGCGCTCGCGCCGCACAGAAACACGCGTCGCGCGACGAACATTCGCGACTCGTCGTCGGGCGTTTTCATCGGCGACGTCGCGAGAAACGGCACGCTGGCGAGGCACGCGAACCCGGCCAGCGCGGGAACGATCACGACGTAGTCGCCGAACCGCCAGGGCAATGCTTCGTGCCATCCCCAGTAGCCGAGAAACAGCATGCCGATCGAGAACATCGTCGCCGCGGCCGAGCTGAGCGCGACCACCGATCCTGCTGGAAATTGCACGGGAACCTCCCCTCGCGCAGCGCGCGATGCAACGCCTGTCGCCGGAGATCAGCATGATCTCGTCCGCCGGCAGCGGAATCAGCGTTCGTTTGGGACGCGAATGCATCGAGCGCACCGTCTCCACTCGTCAGCGAATGCGCGTTGTCACGGATTGACGGATTCGATCCGGTCGAGCGGTATTTCGTGCCCGTTCAATCGGGCAGCACCTGCATGACGTGGCTAACCCGGTTTCTTCGTGCCCTGCGCAACGGAAATCCACCCGACCACCGCCGCGGCGACCCAGCAACAAGTGATCATCAAGTCCAGATCCATCCAGCCCTGGAAATTCGTGCTGTTTTCGAAGCTGCAGCGCTGATGGCCCCTGACCCACATGCAGCCGCTGATCAACTGCTGGACGTGCATGTAGATGCTGTACACGGCAACCGCCGACGCGATGACGGCGACCCGCAGGCTTAGGCTCTTTTTCATTGACGCTGAAGGCGTGGGATGGTCGTGGGATGGTCTCCCGACGATCTTAAGCCAATGGCGATGCGTGACGCAATCGATCCGGTGTCGACCCGATTGACCGGCACGCGTAAAGAGCGTCGATTCCGACAGCGGCGAGCGGATGCGGGACGGCGCGGGTCGGCGCTCGCCGACTCTGGCCCCCCGCCCGGCGTCCGGACTGTCAATCCGGACGAGACGCATCGCCACCGACGGCGGCAAAGAACGAAACCGTACTGGCCATTCTCGCCGCGCGAACGCGAGCGACCTCGATCCGCGTCAGGTCGTATGCATACTCGTCCCGTAGCACACGGAGCCGGTCCGAACTGCCGTTATCGAACTGGCGACGGGTCATCTCCAGAACGGTCCGTTGCCGTCGCGCGACCGCGCTACGGGCCTGCAGCGCGGTCGCATCGCGATCGATTTCGGTCATCGCATCGGCGACGCTCTGCAACGCGCCCAGCACGACCTTCCGGTAGTCTTCGAACGTGGCATGGTAAGCGGCAACCGCCGCATCCCGCGCCGCACGCAATTCTCCACCATGAAAAACCGGTGCGCTGAGCTGAGCACCGATATTCCAGATCGTCGTACCGCCGGCGAACAACTGACCGAGCACCAGCGGTGACGACCCAATGCGCGCATCCAATTCGATCCGCGGGTAAAGATTGGCCGTGGCAATGCCGGCCAGCTCGCCGGCTATATGCAGGCTCGCCTCCGCTGCGAGAATGTCGGGCCGTTGCCGCACAAGCTCCGACGGAACCACCGATGGCAGATCCTGCGGCAACTGCAAATCGTCCAAGCGAAACTGCGGCAGCGATACGGGCGATGGAACACCGGCATAGACCGCAAGTTGAAACCGAACCTGCAGCAGTTCCGCGCGCAATACCGCCAGTTCTGCCTCGATTCGATCAGCGTCCGAATCGCCATCGATCGTTTCCCGATACGCGACGCTGCCGATTTCATGCCGTTCGTGCAGCATCTGCCGAACGGCTTGCCGGTTCTGCAACACTGCGTCGGTCAATTCGATTTCGTCGCGCAGCCGCCCTTCCCGGACCACCGCAGCGATGATATTGCTGGCCAGTGTCAAGCGTGCAGCGTCTGCCTGATGCTGTCTCAGAGCCGCTTCGTACCGTTTCGCCGCGATCCGATGGCGCTGCGCACCGAAGAAATCGAAGTCGTATCGGACGTTCACGTTCGTGTTGTAGAGCATGAACGGGGACGGGTTCGGAATCATCGGCAAGCCGGCAGCTGCGGTATTCAACTGCTCCCTTTTGGCCGACGCGCCGAGGTCGATCTGCGGATAGCGACTGGCACCGTGTTGTCCCGCAAGATACTTCGTGGCCTCGATCAACCGCGACTCCGCGCTCTTTACGGACGGACTATCCTGCATCGCCTGCTCGACGAGTGCATCCAGCGCCGGCGAGCCAAAGCGCCGCCACCAACGCGGATCGGGTTCGCCACGCACACCCGCGTCATTGCGATCGATCGACCTGGCACTCATTCCCATGAAGGTGGAAGGCAATGCCAGCTCGCCCGCGGAGCGTGGGATAAACGCGGGATGGCTGCACCCCTGCACCGCGACGATGGCAACCGCGATCAACAGGACCGCAATCGCACGGCAGGCGCGGCGGCGTGGAGAGGTTCGTTGTGCCATCGTCGTTCAATCGAGCGTGGTTCGGTACGCGAGCAGGCCGACCGTCATCGCAACCAGCGCGAAAACGACCATTGTCGCGGCATCGGGCCATACTTCGTTCCATCCGCTCCCCTTCAGAAGGACACCTCGAATGGCCCGGTTGAAATAGGTCAACGGCAATCCGTTGCCGAGCAGACGCGCCCAGCCCGGCATGCCTGCAAACGGAAACATGAATCCGGAGAGCAGGACGCTCGGCAGGAAATAGAAGAACGTCATCTGCATCGCCTGCAACTGGTTGCGTGCGACCGACGAAATAGCGATGCCAACCATCAGGTTCGCGACGATCAGCAACGATGCGAGGCAATAGACCGTTACAGGATTGCCTTCAAACGGCACGCCGAACACGAACCGGGCCGCCAGCAGGATGATCGTGCATTGCAGGAGGCCAATCAGAATGTACGGCACGATTTTTCCGCAGATCACCTCGATCGAGGTTGCCGGTGACGCGAGGATGTTCTCGATCGTTCCGCGTTCACGTTCACGCGTGATGGCGAGGCTCGTCATCATGACCATCGTCATCGACAAGATGACGCCCATCAATCCGGGGATGATGTTGTACTGCGTAATGCCGGCCGGATTGTAGATCCGGTGCACGCGGGCCGAGAATATTTGCGGTGACGCAGTTGTCGCCAAGGCCCCCGTCAAATCCTTGTTCAACACCGTCTGCGTCATCGTATTGAACGCGGCGATCGCATTTCCCGTTGCCGCGGGATCGGTCGCATCCGCCTCGACCAGAATTTCCGGACGCTCGTTGCGCACCAGCCGGCGCGAGAAGTCGTGCGGCACGCTGACTACGAACTGCACGGTGCCCTTTTGCAGCGCGTCACGGGCCGCCCGTTCGGAAAACAGGCCGCCCCGGACATCGAAATATCCCGTGTTGCGCATACCGGCGACGAGCGATCGCGAAAATTCGCTTGTGTCGTCAGCGAGCACGATCGTCGGAAGATGCCGAGGGTCGCTGTTGATCGCAAAACCGAACAGCGCCAGCTGCACGATCGGCAACACGGCGATCATCCCGAGCGTCACGCGATCGCGACGGATCTGAAGGAATTCCTTCGTCACCATGCTCCACCAGCGGGAAATCGAGAATTCGATCATGATCAGCCGGGCTCCCCCGATGCGTCCTTCATCAAATGCAGGAAAACGTGCTCGATATTCGTCGCGATTCTGTGAACCTCGACACCATCGCCGCAGACGGCTGCGAGACTCGCCGCAAGCATGGCCTCGTCGCGTCCCGATACGTGCAGTGCACGACCGAACGCAATCACCTGTTCGATGCCCGGCCGGCCCTTGAGCCGGTCGTTCAGCCGGACGAGATCGCCCCCCGACACCGACCAGGTATGGAGCGCGTGCCTCCGTACGAGATCACCGGCCTCGCCGTGTGCCAGCAGCGTGCCGTACGAGATGTAGGCCAGCTTGTGGCAACGCTCGGCCTCGTCCATATAGTGCGTGCTGACGAGCACCGAAATACCGCGGGCCGCCAGACGGTGCAGTTCCTCCCAGAACACCCTGCGCACGCCCGGGTCGACACCGGCCGTCGGTTCGTCGAGCAGCAGTAGTTCCGGCGACTGCAACAGCGCAGCGGCAAGCGCCACCCGCTGCTTCCAGCCGCCCGACAACGAGCCGGTCAGCTGGCTCGCGCGCGACTCCAGACCCATCTCGGCGAGAATTCGCGCGACGCGTTGCTTTCGCGCGTCGATCGCATACAGCCGGGCGACGAAGTCGAGGTTCTCCCGCACCGTCAGATCGTCCCAGTACGAAAAACGCTGCGTCATGTAGCCGACTCGTCGCTTGATCTCCCGGCATTGCGTCAGGATGTCGAATCCGAGACAGGTTCCGCTGCCGGAATCCGGCGTCAGCAATCCGCACATCATGCGCAACGAGGTTGTCTTGCCACTCCCGTTCGGACCGAGAAAGCCGAATATCTCGCCGCGGCCGACCTGCAGGCTCAGGTTCTTGACGACGTGCCGGGTGCCGAAATGCTTGTTCAGATCGCGCACATCGATCAGCGGCATCGCACGGTTCATGGCGTCACCTCGATCGGCAGGCCGGGATGTAGACTCCGCGCGGCAACGGTATCGGGCCGCGCCTCGACGAGAAACACCAGCTTCGAACGCGCATCGTTGCTGTAGATGACCGGTGGCGTATATTCCGCGTCCGACGCGATATGGCTGATCGTCGCCGTATAGCCGCGTTCGCAGCCGTCGCATGCGATCCTCACGACACGACCGACGTGTAAATTGGCCAGCGCGGCCTCAGGCACGAAGAAGCGCACTTTCGTATTGCGATCGACCAGAATCTTGACTACCGGGTTGCCGGCGACGACCCACTCGCCCGGCGTGAAGAACGTATCGACGACGACGCCCTCGCCGGGGGCCTCCACGGACAGTTGCCGGTATTGCGTCTGCAACCGTTCGTATTCGGCCCGCTGTGCGTCCGCGCTCTGTCGTTGAGAATGCAGTTGACCGTCGCGTGCCGGCAAACGCGCCGTCCTCAGTTGACTGGCGAGCTCGCTGACTCGTGCTTTGTCCACCCGGGCTGCCGCACGTTCGCGTTCGAGCTGATCGCGCGAGATCGCCTGTATCCGGTAGTCGTCTTCTGCACGCGCGAGCCGTTGCGTTGAAAGGGCGGCGCTCGCCCGGGCCTGTTCGATCTGTGCCTTCACCGTATCGATTTCCGATGGGCGCTTGCCCTGCTGCAGGTCGCCAAGTACGTTCAGCGACGATTGCCACTGGTGATACTGACGCTTGATCGCCTGTTCCAGGTCCGGCGCGCCGATCTCGAAGACGACCGCGCCCGATTCGACACGATCGCCGCGCGCCGCGCGCAATGTCTTCAGGTTTCCCGCGTATGGCGCAGACAGATAGGAAAACTGCCCTTCGACATAGCCGTGATACGTTTCCGGCGACTTGGTACAGCCCGCGGCGAAGAAGCACGCGCAAACGAAGCCGTACCCGACCCACCGGGGCATGAGCGTGATGCGTTCCATAGTGAAAGAACCGAATGTGGCGCGGTTGTATGCGATGAACGCTTACGCGGTCGGCGCGCGATGGCCCGACTGGCATCGAGCGCCGATTCGCTGCCTGTAGGCATCGAAAAACTCCGCGGCTGCAGCTCGCCGGATTTCCGTCACGTATTGCGTGCAGCAATGGTCTCCATCGGCGAACAACGTCAGCTTGACGCCGTCGGTTCGCCCGAGCTCGTTCAGGGTATCGCGCAGCCATGTCTTGTCTGCGACCGACACCAGCGGATCGCGGCCGCCATGAACGATGTGGACACGGGCACGGATCTTTCCGAGCATCGTGACGTCGCGGATGGCGAAGTGGTCGACCGAATCCCGGGCGTCGTCGAGCGACGTAATGCCGAGAATCTGGCAAAACTTGCTTTTCAGGAAGAAAGGCAGCTTGTTGAATTGGCGCGCATCGACCGGGCCGCCCAGATCGAGAATCGCTCCAACACGCGAGTCGACTGCTGCAATCTTGTAAGCCCACATGCCGCCCCAACTGATACCGGCAATGGCATAGCCTTCCGTGTCAATTCCCGGATAGTCGGTCAACGCGTCGACGGCCGCGACGATCGCCTCGTCGAAGTTCTCCGGCCACGTCGCGCCATCGAGCAGAAATGTTTCGCCTTGCCCTGGGCCGTCGATGCACAACACGGCAAAACCCGCTTCGGAAAACAATAGCTCGCTCGCAAGATGCTCTTCCTTGACGTCGTCCATGCCGTGCACGATCACGACCAACGGAATCGGCCCCGACGATAAGCTCGGTTCCGGCAAATGCAGGTTCGCCCACATCGGTTTGCCTTGCCAGTCGATGCGCATACGGGCGAATCGCCCACCAAATGCCCGGCGTTCGGCCTCGATGTAGAAGTCTCGACAGTGCCGATAGGCCCTCGTCTTCGCCTCCGAAAGCGGCAGGCAGCCCCATTGGACCAGATGGGCGAGGAACGACAACCGCCGGTAGTGCGCAATGGCATCGTCGCCAGACATCCCAGCCAGCATCGCCTCGACCTGCCGAATCTCGGCTTGCAGGAAGTCCATGCCTTCCGTCGGCCAGTCGGAAAGACCGTCTATCGCCGCAAGGAAGCGATCGAGCGTGTTCTGGTCGAACAGCGCCGCCCGCCAGCGATTCCAGAACGGCCGCGTGATGTTCTTCACGCCCACGACGCGCGACAGCGCGAAGACGGCGCGACTCAGAATGTGATCGGCAAAGGAGTAGGTCTCGGTTTCGCTCAGGTTACGCATCGTGATTACCCTGCCTAATCTTCACGCCGAGTTCGGCGGCCTCCTGCTCGCTCAAGCCGAGCATGGTTGCGCCGAGGCGCACGATGGCCGGATCCGGCGAGCCCGCGGCCGCCTGATCCGGCGCGTACCCGAGCCGACGTTCGTTCGCGTCGATGACCTGATACAGATCGAAACCGAATCTCGAACGCATGACCGCCCGGCCCAACTCGTTGATCATGCAATTCGAGCTGCATGCGCCCGTATTTTTCGGGCGGATCCAGTCATATCGATCGATAAGCGCAATCTGGATCTCCCTCTCGGGCTTGCGCACGAGTTCGTAGTACGGCACGAGCACGGTCGGAAACCCGATCTTGTCGGGATCCGCATCGAGCGAAGCCGCGTGATCCGGGATCGCTTTGCGGAACGGCTGCACGAACCTGGCGACGAGATCGTTGACCTTCGGCAAGGCTTGCGCCGACAACACGCCCGCACCCTCCAGATTCAACCGGTTCTGCCCTTTCTGCGTGCCGATGAAGCACAGCGGAATGCGATGACGATTCGCAAAGGCGCTTGCGCTGACCGCGATCAGCGAAAAACACGGCCAGCACGCGGAGCCGTACGTCATGGCTCCCTTCTGTAGATCGACATCCGAGTTCCCGTCGATCGAAAATCCCGATCGGAACAGCGTATCCGCAAGCGCTTTATCCGGACGTTCGATCACAAGCGGAATACCGAGTTTGGCGGTGACGCGCCGTGCACTCTCGAGTGTTTGCGGCGACTGGTAACCGGGATCCAGCATCCACGCGCAAACATTCAATCCTTTCTCCGCCAGTTGAACCAGCATGTAGGTGCTGTCCTTGCCGCCGCTGTAGAGCACCATCGCGGAATACGTCGAACGCGGTTCGCGTGCCGGAATCGAATCGAGCATGGCGGCCGCCGTCCCGAGACCGCCGTCACCGACGATTGGCAAGCGTTTCGCGACCGACAGCGCCTTGTGACGCCAGGTTCGTTCGCCGTGGGCGCTGGAAATAATCGCATCGAGCAACCATTCGTGATCGGCGTCTCGTTCGTATTCGCGGCGGCGCCGATCGGATTGCATGCCCGAACAGTGTGCGCATAGCGCCGACGCTACGGTCTTGTCGACGTCGGTGCCATTCATCAGCGCGTCGTAGTGCAACGGCATCCCGCAGCGATTGCATCCTCGATAGATCGGGATCGTCTTCACGAACGGCCTCCTCGCTCGCCGGACAATCCGTCCCCATCGCGCAGAAAACGGCGGAAAGCGGTCACATCAAGCACATGCTTTCCGCATTGGAGGGACGGAATTCCGAACTTCAGCTCATCGAACGCGCGCTCGTAGGCGAGCAGTTGTGCCACATCGGCCTCGCCGATATTGCTTGCGAGCTGCGGCAGACTGGCGCGTAATACCCCCTCGGCCAGGCACGACCATGAGACGACGCTGCCGTGTCCGACGTCATCGGCGAAATCGAACGGAAAGAACGACCGATATGCGGTCGCACCTGCATCGACGAGCCCTGCGTCGCACGGAAGGATGTCGCCACGTGCCCGCACGCGCGCCCACGCTGCGTTGCGATCCCAGCAATATGGCTGGCTGTCGTCGATCAGGATCGTGCCGGCGCGCACGAGGTCGATATCGAGGATGGATGGCGTGCTGACCGCACTGACGATTACGTTGGCATCGCGGTAGCACCGGCTGCCATCCGGCAACGCGTAACGCGTCGGAAGCACCTCTACCGATACCCGCATCGGTGAACATGCCATCACTTCGTCTGCAATCGCGCGAACCCTGTCCTGCTGTTGCAGCGTGTCGACGAGGATCAACTCCGCGGGTCGCGTGGCCCGGGGCGAGTGCGCCAGCAGCCTCGCTACTCCCGCGCCCACACTGCCAACGCCAAGGATGGCGAGAACCGCATCGCCACCGCTCAATCCCGACTCGGACAGTGCCTTGTCGATCTGCCGGACGATCGAGACCGACGTCACCGCATGGCCGGTCGTCAATTCGATACCGAGTTCCTTCGAACGTGCTTCGATGCGGCGGCCGTAATTCGTCAGCGCCCCCGTCAGGCCGCCCAGGCAGACATGTCGTGCGCCCATCGCGGCCGCCTTGGTCAACCCCTCCTTCTCCATGCGACTGCGACTCGATGCACGCTTTCTCGGATCGAGCATGTCTTCCGCGAGAATCGGCAAAAAAAGGATTCCGATGTTGATGCCTTTCGCCTCGATGATCTCGCCATAGACGGGTTGCAGACAGTCCAGCAGATCAGCGAGTGCGTCGCCGTCGAGCATGCCCGCCCACGGAAACATCCGCTCGACATCGGCTCTATCGCGCGGATGAGTCAGCAGAACGACGTCCACGTCGCGCGGCGCACCGCGTCTCAGCCATTTTCTCTGCGCGGAAGGACCAAAATAGACATTCGATGCCGTTGCGGCTCGGGATTCTTTTGTTTCATCCATTGATGCGCCTCCATCATTAAAATTCGAATAGACACGACAAATCCATACAGGATGGATTTAAATTCGATCAGATGTGGTAAACCGAAAACCCGAATGCGACTAGACCAAAGAAAAACCCGCAAGCGAAGCGAATCGCCATCGTCAGTTGGGACGCACGATGCAGGAAAGTAAAACTCGGGACGAAGCAAAAACCCCCTAGACTGGCGACGGATTCTATTTTTATGGAATCAATGCGTCAATGCATGACGATGCGCCTTTTCATTCTAATTTTGAGATTGAGGTGATAATTTTCAGTTTGAAACAAATTTATCACTAGGACACGTACTAAATAAAATCCGTCAGCCGAATAAACTCCGTGGCATGCTTCAGAAAATTGGCGACCCACGAGGCCGATCATCGCAATTCCGCATTGCCGATAGTGCCCTCAGTATGCCGATAGCGATAAAGCAAACCAATTCGTCAATCCGGTAGCTGAATGGTTTTCGGCATCGCAACGGCAACGTTCCGGCCTGTGGTCGTGCCGACCGCCTGCCCCCGCGACGGCCAATCCCGCCGTCCCGACAAAAAACGCGGAGGCTTGAGCTCCGCCGATGGCAGGCTTGCGTGCGATGGCGCCGCGAACCAGCCGCGCTGCACGCGCTGGTCCGTGACGCGCTGGCACGAAAGAACGTGACCGGCGCGGCATGCGGGGCGCCGCTCGCGCCGCCGGTGCCGATCAATCAGCAAGCGGGCCGCTCGGCCGCCGTTTTCCTGGGACGCGATTCCGATTGCCGGCCGCAGGTCTCGGACGACGCTGCAGGCCATGTTCAAGCTGACCCGCAGCAAAGCGTCGCTGGTGCTGCATCTCACGCAAAAAGGTTGTCGCTCCGGAATTCTGCCAAAACGACGGCGCCCCACCACAGCCCCGCGCGGTTAATTTGCCCCCGGTGTTGTGGGAAATGGGCGTGACGCGGCAGACCGAGCTGACGAGCAGACTGGCATGCCGTTTGCGTCGCTGCCCTCGCCCTGCTGACACCATGCTGGCAGCAGGCGGCGCTTAAGCTCGCATGATCGCCCGCCCAGGAATGTCGCCCATGACTCGTCCCGGAGAAGTTTCTGCGCTCGTCGGCCGCATCGTCAAACGCCGCGGCGTGACCCTGCTCACGCTGTGCCTCGCCGTGCTCGTCGCCCAGATCGACACGGCCGTCGTCAATCTCGCCACACGCGCGATCGGCGCCTATTTCCATGCCGGTGTCGGCGCATTGCAATGGGTGGTCGACAGCTACAACCTCACGTACGCGGTGCTGTTGCTGACCGGCGGACTGCTCGCCGACCTGTACGGCCGCCGCCGCGTCTTCCTGGCGGGCACGGCCGTCTTCACCATCGCGTCGCTGCTGTGCGCACTCGCGCCGTCGGTGTCGGTGCTGATCGCCGCACGCGCGCTGGCCGGCGTCGGCGCGGCGTTGTTGCTGCCGGCGTCGCTCGCGATCGTGCGGGTCGTGTGGCGCGACCCGGTGGAACGCGGCCGCGCGCTCGGCATCTGGGCCGCGTGCAACGGCGTGGCGATGGCGATCGGGCCGACGCTCGGCGGCGTGCTGATCCGGCACTTCGGCTGGCGCAGCATCTTTTTCGTCGTCGTGCCGCTGAGCATCGCCGCGATGCTGCTCGCGATCCCGGCCGTGCCCGAGTCGTCCGATCCGCACGGCCGGCATTTCGACGGCGCGGCGCAAGTCACGGGCGCACTCGCGCTCGGCGCGCTCGCGTATGCGGCGATCGTGTTCCGCGAGGCGCCGGTCGCATGTTCGATCGCCGGTTGCGTCGCGGTTGCGTCGTTCGTTGCGTTCGTCGCGATCGAGCGCCGCCACGGCGAATCCGCGCTGGTGCCGCTCGACATTTTCCGGATCAGCGCGTTTCGCGGCGCGATCGCGGCGACCACCGGCATGACGTTCGGGATGTATGGCGTGCTGTTCCTGCTGCCGCTGACGTGGCAGAGCACCGGCCGCCTCGATTCGACCGGCGCGGGCCTCGCATTGCTGCCGATGGCGCTCCTGTTCGTCGCCGTGTCGCCGTGCTCCGGGCGGTTGTCGGAGCGCGTCGGCACGCGGGCGGCGACGGCCGGCGGCGTCGCGGTGATCGCGAGCGGACTCGTCGCGATCGGCGCATCGGCCGGTTCGTCGAGTCTGCTCGGCGCGGAGATCGGGCTCGCATTGACGGGGCTCGGGATGGGGGTCGCGACGGGTCCTTTGATGACCGTCGCGGTGGGCGCGGTCGACGCCGCGCGCTCGGGCACCGCGAGCGCACTCGTCAACGTCGCACGCATGACCGGCGCGACGCTCGGGATCGCGGTGCTCGGCACGGCGTTCGCAGCCGCGCACGGCGGCGCGGCCAGCCTGCGCGTGGCGATGTTCGCCGGCGCGGCGGTTCAACTGACGGGCGCAATGGTATCGGCAGTCAGCGTGCAGCGGGCCGCATGACGCGTCAACTGCATGCTCGCCCTTCGCTCGACGATGCTTCCCGCCACACTTGCGCGTCCGGTGCTCGGCGCGTCTCTGCAGCAGCGCCGGCATCAGTTCCTCGATGTACTGCCACGCCAGCCCGCGCGTAAAGCCGCGGGCGAACGGCGTCGCAGCGTGCACGGTCGGTCGTCGGCCCGTGCGGTTTCAGCGATGCAGGCGACGTTTGTCGCATGCGATCCGAACGCGCGGCTCGTGACGATACCGAATGGCGGGCAGTAACCGATGCCGGAATGTTCGCTGTATTTCGCGATGGCGATCGAGGATTGCCTGCGGGACGCGGCCGCCTGAGCGAGGAACACGCGCGGCGCCGGCAAAGGCGGGAGAGGTAGAAGTAGCCGCCGCGGCGCGATGGCGCCGCTGGCGACCGACGAACGGCGCACCGTGCGCCGTTCATCCGGTTCGTCCGGCCACGGGGCCGGACAGTTGGCGATCGGTGCGCGTTGCTGCGCACCGGTCCTGGCCGCTTAGCGGCGCGGCTGCCCGCTTCGCGGCGGACGCGGGGAATTCGCGTCCTTGTGCCGGAAGTTGATGCGGCCCTTGGTGAGGTCGTACACCGACAGTTCCAGCGTCACGCGATCGCCCGCGAGAATGCGGATGTGGTTCTTGCGCATGCGGCCCGACGCGTACGCGCCGACCACGACGCCGTTTTCCAGCGTGACACGGTATTTGCTGTCCGGCAGCACTTCGTCGACGATTCCGTCCAGTTCCAGCAGTTCTTCTTTTGCCAAACCAATTCCTCCAGACAAGGTGATTGACCGCGGCCGCGGCAACTGCCCGGCGCCGCTCCCGCAAACGGGACGGCGGCCGGCAGGCAGCCGGGATCGGTTCGTTCAGACGGGCCTCGGGCCTGTCTTGCGATCGGAGCCCGGCGCGTTGCGACGTTCGGGCGGTCGGTGGCTGCGGCGCCAGCAGCGCCGCGCAAGTCGGGACCGCGCCAGCTACGGCATGGCGGCGGTCTGCTCGGGTTGATGCGTTGAAGCGGTGATGCGCTCGCGAAACGACGTGCGCTTCGCGAGGGCGTTGCGTCGCATGCGGTTCACGCATGCGATGAGGGAGGCGTCACGACCGATGCATCGTGAATGTCGCGATGCATCGGTCGTGCGCATCGGAACGCACAGGCCGCCGTCATGCGGCGCCCGCGCGATACTCCATTCGGCATCGGCCGCCGCTTGGCGACCGCTGCCGATGCGGCTTACTGCGGCGTGATGTTCGACGCTTGCAGACCCTTCGGGCCGCGCTTCACTTCGAAGCTGACCTTCTGGCCTTCGGCCAGGGTCTTGAAGCCCGTGCCGCGAATTTCGGAGAAATGGGCGAACAGATCGTCGCCGCCGTTGTCCGGGGAAATGAAACCAAAGCCCTTGGTTTCGTTGAACCACTTGACGGTACCGGTATCCACAAATACTTCCTTAATACAAATAATTGAACATGCGCCCGCGACGGGCACAGAAAGAATCAAAGAGGGAGAGACCAACGACTGCCGCACGGTGTACGGCCAATGATGAGCAATCGGACTTCTTGATGACTTCGGTCTCGGACACTACGCGGTACCGGACGTTTCGTCAAGTTATTTTGATGCGGCGCACAAGCACGAGCGCTTCGGACGCGTTCCATGACGGAGGTTTTGAGTCGACACAGCCCGTTTGAATGCATCCCTCGTTCTTTGCTGACCGCCCGCTTTTACTGCGGCTCCGATTCGTGTCACCACCACAAACCCAGCATGTCGGTCTACAGCGCCATGGTGCCCGGCGCGAACAGCGAATGCGTCGCACGCGGCATCGAGCCCGCCCCCGGCGCTAGTCGAACGGATTCAACAACCGAACGCCGGTGCGAGCGAAATCGTCGACGTTGCGCGTGACGACCGTCAGATCATTGATCAGTGCGGTGGCCGCGATCAGCTTGTCGAGTTCGTGCGTCGGATCGGGCACGCGCAAATGCCCCCACATCTGGCTGATCTCGATATCGACCGGTAGGATGTTCGGCGCATAGCCGGACACGATCATCGCCATCCAGGCCTCGAGCGCCGACGCCTGCGGGTGATCGCCGCGATGACGGATCAGGTCGACGCCGCGCCGCAGCTCGGCCACCGTCACGACGGACAGGTAAAGCGGGCTCGCTTCGGCTTCGGCCTGCCTGAAGAACGCCCGCACGCCGCGGTTGGTTCGCCTGCCCTTCCTGATTTCGCTGATGACGTTCGTATCAATCAAAAACACGCGTGACCTCGCCTGAATCCTGAACACGTTGGAAATCCGCGTCTTCGCCCACCTCCGGCATGCTCATCAGCACTTGCGCGAATGTGCGCCGCTTCGGTCGGCCGAGCGCTTCGGCCAGAATGGCTCGATGTTCGGCCTCGGCGCTCCTGCCATTAGCCGCGGCCTGCTCGCGCAGGCTTTGAACGATAGTGTCATCCACGTTACGCACCAGAAGATTTGCCATGAGTACCTCCATCCAGATTTGCTATCAATGATAGCGCCATGAAGGTAAATTGCAAGCATTGCTATCACCTTCAGGACCGGACGGATCCCGGGTCGGCGTAGACCAGCGGCAACGGACGGCAGGAATCCGCCCTTCTTCCGCCGCTGGCCCGACGCATCGAACTGCTGTCGCTCAAGGTAAGCCCGCGCCGGACGACGGGGAAGCCGGCCGAATGGCCAGTCGCGTGCCATTGACGACGACGAATGTCCGACCGGCGAGGAACAGGATTTGCGAGGCGAGCCCCGCAGGCGACCAGCACGACGAGTACGCGCCCGCATCGATTCGCCCTGAAACATCGTGTTGCACAACGGGCCGCCACATCGCCCGCGACGCTCGCAATCGTTTGATACCATCGGATCACAAGACCGGCGATCGAAAGCCGTGCGAAGCGCGCAGAAGACCTTGCATCGACGCGGACCATCCGACCATCCGTGCCTGACATCCCGATCCAAGACACGAGACGCTCTTCAGTGGACTTTGTTACGCCCTCTCTGGAAACCCTGTTCTCCCCGACACCCGACAAACTCTACTTCCCGGCATGCGTTGCGGCCGTGGCGATCATCGCGTGGCTCGTCGCGCGACACGTGCCGTTCTACCGGTCGGCCGTCGACAAGTCGCTGTCGATGCGCTATCGCAATCTCGACGGTTTCCGCGGCCTGCTGGCCGTCTCCGTGGTCTTCCATCATTTCGCGTGCAACCAGGCGTTGCTGTCGACCGGCGTCTGGGGTGCCGGCACCGATTTCCTGCGCAATCTCGGCACGATTCCCGTCGCGATGTTCTTCATGGTCACCGGGCTATTGTTCTGGGAACGCGCATGCCGAGGCGCGCTCGACGTGCGGAACTTCTTCGTCGGACGCGTGCGACGCGTCGCGCCGCTCTATCTGTTTTACGCGGCCGTCATCGTCGTCTGCACGCTTTACTGGTTTCCCCGCAACGCCGTCGGCGCACCGACGCAGTTGCTGGCCGACCTGCTCAAGACCGTTTCGCTCGGCTGGTTCGGCGCGTTCCCGATCAACGGAGCGGAGCGGACGCCGTATCTGAGCGGCGTCTGGTGGACGCTCGCCTACGAATGGCGGTTCTACGTCGCCGTTCCGTTTCTCGCCTGGTTCGTCGCCACACGTGCGTGGCGCAAGCTGCTCGCGCTCGCGATCGTCACGGCGTGCGCGGCGCTGTTCGGGCCGCCCGGCGGCATGGCGCTGCTGTTCGCGCTCGGCGCGGTGGCCTACGAGGTGTCGCGGCACCCCGCGATCCGCGCGCGGCTCGCGACGAAACCGGCGGCGACCGTCGCGCTGCTGATCCTCGCGATGTCGCCGTCCCCGGCCGAACGCTATTCGATCGAAGGCGCGCTGCCGCTGCTCCCGGTGTTTCTCTGCATCGCCAGCGGGAACACGTTCTACGGCCTGCTCGACACCCGGCCGCTCGCGCTGCTCGGCACCGCCAGTTTCAGTATCTACATGATCCACATGGTGATCGTGTACATGATCATTCATGCGTTCAACAAGTTCGTTTTCCCGATCAATTCGGCTGGCGATTCCGGCATCTGGGCGCTCGCGCTCGCATGCGCGCTGGTTGCCGTCCTGTGTTCGCTGCTGACTTACCGCTATGTCGAGCATCCGTTCATCGCCAAGCGCCACGACGCACGCGCGGCACGCCGCGCGACCGCGCAAACGCGCCTGCGCCACGTCGAGCAGCGTCCCGCCGACGACGAACATGCCCTCGATGCGGTCGGCGAGACCGCTTCCCGATGACCGGCGGAATCGGTACCATCGAGCGCTTGAGGCCCGGCGGCCGCCGCGCGACCCCGCGCCGGCGCCCGTCTTCCGTACCACCGATTTCACCATGTCCCGCGAACCCACACATTCCGCGCTGCTCTGGATCGTCGCCGCGGCGTTCTTCATGCAGTCGCTCGATACGACGATCGTCAACACCGCGCTACCGTCGATCGCCCAAAGCCTGCATGCGTCGCCGCTCGCGATGCAGCCCGTCGTGGTCGTCTACACGCTGACGATGGCGATGCTCACGCCGGCCTCCGGCTGGCTCGCCGACCGGTTCGGCACGCGCCGCGTGTTCTCGGTCGCGATCCTCGTGTTCGTGGTCGCGTCGATCGGCTGCGCGGCGTCGCACACGCTCGGCCAGCTCGTCGTCGCGCGCGCCGTGCAGGGCATCGGCGGCTCGATGCTGCTGCCGATCGGGCGGCTCGCCGTGCTGCGCCGCGTGCCGGGCGAGCAGTACGTCGCGGCGATCGCGTTCGTGTCGATCGCCGGCCAACTCGGCCCGATCGTCGGGCCGACGCTCGGCGGCTGGCTCACGCAGGCGATTTCGTGGCACTGGGTGTTCATCGTCAACGTGCCGGTCGGCGTGATCGGCTTCATCGCGGTGCAACGCTACCTGCCGCACGACCAGGCGACGCAGCCGCCGCCGTTCGACTTCGTCGGCTGTGCGCTGCTGTCGGCCGCGATGATCGCGCTGTCGCTCGCGATCGACCCGCCGATGTCCGCGCACCGCACCGCGTGGGCGACCGGGCTCGCCGGGCTCGGGCTGGCGAGCGCGCTGGCGTACCTGCCCCACGCGCGGCGCCGCACTCAGCCGCTGTTCCGGCTGGGGCTGTTCCGCGAGCCGAACTTCGGCTCGGGGCTGCTCGGCAACCTGCTGTGCCGGATCGGCACGAGTTCGGTGCCGTTCCTGCTGCCGCTGCTGATGCAGGTGCAGCTCGGCTATACGCCGCTGCAATCCGGGCTGATGATGCTGCCGGCCGCGATCGCGGGCGTCGTCGCGAAACGCTGGATCGCGCCGCTCGTGAAGCGCTTCGGCTATGCGGCGTTTCTGGTCGTGAATACGGGGATCGTCGGCTTCGCGATCGCGGGATTCGCGCTGGTGTCGGCGCGGCCCGCGCCTGTTCTGGAAGGCGTGCTGCTGATCGTGTTCGGCGCGGCGAATTCGATGCAGTTCGCCGCGATGAACGGCGTGACGCTCAAGGGGCTGTCGCATGCCGATGCCGGCAGCGGCAACAGCCTGTTCACGATGATGCAGATGCTCGCGATGGGGCTGGGCGTGTCGATCGGCGGCGGGCTCGTCAACCTGTTCGCTGCCTATCGGGGCTCGATGGCGCACGGGTTCATGCTGTCGTTCGCGTGCATGGGCGCGGTGACGCTGCTGTCGTCGGTCGTGTTCCGGCGGATCGATACGGCCGCGCCGCCGGCCGGTGCGGCGGCGCGCCCTTCCGCGTGATCGCGGCCGTCAGTTCACCTGGCTGCGCTCGACGACGCGCTTGAGCACCCAGCGGATCGACGAACCGTCGGCCGGCGGCCGCGCGACGCGGTATTCGTCGACTTCGAGCGTGTACAGGTAGCCGGGCTGGTACGCGAACCCTTCGATTCCCGCATACCACAGGCTCCACGGCTCGCTCGGGCTGCTGCGCACCTGCAGGCACTCCGCCGGCGCGACGCCCGTGCAGCGCGCGGACTGCGGCGCGACATAGACCGTCTTCGTCACGGGCGTGCCGTCGGCCGGGCGCGCCGCGCTCGGCGCGATGGCAGCGGCGTCGGTCTGGCATCCGGCGACGAGCGTGCTGCCGGCAATGACGGCCGCGCCGAGCAGCGTTCGAATCTTGTGAATCATCTGGTATGCCTCTGCGAGCGTTGGAGGGCCAATTAGACGAACCGCCCGGTGAGAAGGTTCACAAACACCTTACTGAACGTGCTCGACTGCCGTCGTTTATCGGATGTCGCGTGCGAGCCGATACGTTACCGTGTTCCGGTTCCGCCGCGCGCTTCGTCACCGGCCGGGCGATCGCTGTCGACGGCGGCTTCACCGTATGGTGATCGTGTACCATCGGCGCTTCCCGATACGCTTTCGTGCGCTGCGGTCGTGCGCCCGGCCACGCCCGTGCGATTCGCGCAGCGCGTTTCCTTCGCATGACCGCATCCGCTTCGCCCGACACTGCACTCCGCCCGCTGCCGATCGATACGCTGACCGTGCCGGCCGCGCTCGACGGACGCTCAGGCACCAATCGGTCGGGCAGCGCGCATCCGCAGATCGCCGCGACCAACGACCTCGACGCCGTGCGTGCGTGGCTCGCGCGCTTCGTCGATACGCCGACCACGTTCCAGAACTACCGCAAGGAAGCCGAACGCCTGCTGCTGTGGGCCGTGATCGCATGCGGCAAGCCGCTGTCGTCGCTCACGCACGAGGATCTCGTCGTGTACCGGCAGTTCCTGCTCGCGCCCGCGCCGGCCGAGCTATGGTGCGCGAACGGCGGCCGCAAGCATCCGCGCGACGATCCGCGCTGGCGGCCGTTCTACGGGCCGCTGTCGGCAGCGAGCCAGCGGCAGGCGCTGGTGATCCTGAACGTGATGTTCTCGTGGCTCGTGCAGGCCGGCTATCTGGCCGGCAACCCGCTCGCGTTGTCGCGTCAGCGGCAGCGCCGGCCCGCGCCGCGCGTCACGCGCCATCTCGGGCAGCCGTTGTGGCAATCGGTGAAGGATGCAATCGCCGCGATGCCGCGCGACGATGCACGCGCATGCTTCCATGCGGATCGCGCGCGGTGGCTCTTCACGCTGCTGTATCTCGGCGGGCTGCGCATCACCGAAGCGGCCGATACGACGATGGGGCAATTTTTCTGCCGGCGCGACGCGAACGGGCACGCGCGCTGGTGGCTCGACGTGACGGGCAAAGGCGGCCGGCGGCGGCTCGTGCCGGCCACCGACGAGATGATGGCCGAGCTGTCGCGCTACCGGCGTGCGCACGGCCTGCCCGCGCTGCCGCTCGACGGCGAACCGACGCCGCTCGTGCTGCCGGTCGGCCAGACGCGCAAGCCGCTCACGCGTGCGGCGCTGCACCGGATCGTGAAGCAGGTGTTCCGGCACGCGGCCGACCGGCTACGTGCGAATGGCGAGGCCGGCGAGCAGGCGGCGCGCGTGCTCGAACAGGCATCCGCGCACTGGTTGCGTCACAGCGCGGGCTCGCACATGGCCGATGGCCGCGTCGACCTGCGGCTCGTGCGCGACAACCTCGGCCATGTATCGCTCACGACGACGAGCCAGTATCTTCACGCGGACGACGACTGGCGCCATCGCGAGACGGAGGAGAAGCACCGGATCGGGTGGGACTAGGGCGTGTTCACGCTAATAACGGGTTTGCGCTGGCCCCGCGAATGAATTTTTCCAAACAGGGGAACGTGCCTTTCCGCCCACATTGCGGCGTCGTGCGTCGCTTGTTTGGCACGGCCAAACGGCGCTCCTTACTCCTTGCACTGCGGGCGGAAAGGCACGTTCGCAAACCCGTTATTAGCGTGAACACGCCCTAGGCTGCGTTGCGCCGCTCAGCGTACGAGGTCGAGCCCGCCGAGACCGCCGTTGCTGCGGCACTTCGCACGATCGCTTGTGGCCGGCACGTCGATCTCGCCGCACAGCAGCACGTCGATGCGCTTGCCGTGTCAGTACACGGCCACCCAATGCCCCGGCACCCACGCCCAGTGATTGCCGGCCCACCGGTAATGCCCCTTCGCCCAGCGATAGCCGGGTGCGGGCGACGGCGGCGCCACCTCGACGACGGGCGCGGGCTGCGGCGGCCGCACGGGCTCGACTACGCAGGCGGACATCAGCATGGCGCTCGCACTCACCAGCACGGCCAGCGAAACGGATTGGATCTTCAATGTCGATTCTCCCTGTTGTGTAATAGGTTGATCGGGCCGCGCGCGGCATGCGCCACGTTACGCGACCCCACGAATCAGGCCGCTCATCGGCCGTGTCGCGCCGCTTTCCGCAAATAACGCGGACGCGGTGCGGCGCGGATCGAGCCGCAGGCTGTCGGCGGCCGCGCCCGCGATCAGCGCGTCGAGCGACGCGGTCGGCTTCAGGTCACGCCCTTCGTACAGGTCGCCCGGCCGCAGCCCCGGCCAGTCCGCGATCACGCGCCCGCCGGCAACCGCGCCGCCCGCGAGCATCGCGACCGACGCCTGCCCGTGGTCGGTGCCCCCCGTGCCGTTCACCGCGGCCGTGCGGCCGAACTCGGTCGCGACCAGCACCGTGGTCTGCTGCCACGCAGGTCCAAGGCCGTCGCGCAGCGCGGCGAGCATCGTGTCGAGCGCCTTCAACTGATTCGCGAGCCGCGCGTTCTGCGCGCTATGGGTATCCCAGCCGCCCGTCTCGATCATCGCGATCCGCGGCCCGTCGTCGCGCGCGAGAAACGTCGCGGCGAGCTTGCCGACGCCGGCCGGGTCCTGCCGTGCATGCGCGTCGCCGGCGAGGCCGCGTGCTTCCATCGCGGATTGCCACAACGGGCCGAGCTGCGCGTCGGCTTCGTAGAGCGCCGACACGCGGGTGAGCAGATCGTCCGGCGCGGCCGGCAAACCGGACGGCGCATACGACGCGGCCTGCACCGTGCCGCGCAGCGCGAGCGGCACGGTGGGCGCGAATGCGATCGCGTTGTCGCGCGTCGCCGGCAGCAGCGCGGCGAGCCGGTTCAGCCAGCCGTCCTTCACCTGGTACGGTGCGCGGCCGCCCGTTTCGAGCACGTTCTGGCCGTCGAAATGCGAGCGGTCGCGATACGGCGACGCAATCGCATGGACGAACAGCGCCTGCCCGTCTCGGTACAACTGCGCGGTCCGCGCGAGCGACGGATGCAGCGCGAACGTGCCGTCGAGTCGCGTCGCGGCCGCCGCGTCGATCGCGAGCGGGCCGCGCAGCGACGCATACGCGGGCTCCGCATACGGGACGACGATGTTCAGGCCGTCGGCTGCGCCGCGCTGGATCACGAACACGAAGCGCCGGTCGGTCTCGACGTTCGCGAACACGATCCGCGGCGCGACGAGGATCGCGCCCGCGCCGGCGGCGGCCACGCGGAGGAATTGTCGGCGGGACAGTGTCATGGTCATCTCCGTTGGAAATCGGGCGACACGAGCAGCAGCGCGAGCGAGGTCGTCGCGCTTTCGGCGCGCGCGACCGCGGTCGCGGTCGGCGCGCTCATCGAACCGGCGAGCAGCGTGTTGCCCAGCGTGCGCGGATCGAGCCGGTCGCCCGTACGCGCGGCCAGACGCTGCGCGATCTCGACGCGGCGCACGAGCGCGTCGGGCGCCGCCCAGCTCGCGGCGACGTCGTCGTAGCCGGCCGGCGAGCCCGGGCGCCACACCGGCTGGCCGAGCTGCGCGAGCAGCGGCGCGGCCTTGAGATCAGCGGTGTCGCGCCAGCCGAGCCCGCGCAGCGTCGATACGGCCCATTCCCACGGCGTCTTGAACTTGCGGTTGACCGGCGACCACGCGTCGGGCGCGTCGACCAGCGCGCGATAGACGGTCGGCAGGTCGCCGCCGCTCGCGTCGAATGCGCGCGCGAGCCGGTCGGTCAGCGCGGGCGGCGGCGTGTCGGCGACGAAATGACGGGCGAGCTGGAACGCGATGTGCCGGCCCGTCGCCTCCGATCGCGCGAGGTCGTGCAGGACCGCGCGCCCCTGCGCTTCGCCCGGTTGATCGTAGGTGCGGCCCATCACCGTGCGTGAACCCGGTTCGTGCAGATTCGCGCGAAACACGAATGCGCCGGGCGCCGCATCGCCCGGTTGCGGCCCGCGGCCGCCGGCGATGCTCCAGCCGGTCAGCGCACGCGCGAATTCCGTCACGTCGGCTTGCGTGTAACCGGTGCGCACGCCGAGCGTATGCAGTTCCATGATCTCGCGGGCGAGGTTTTCGTTGAGCCCGCGCTTCGCCGACGGATTGCGTGCCTGCGCGCGCAGCGCGGCCGGGCTGTCGGGGCCGACCGAGCGCGCCTGATCGAGGAACACCTGCATCGCGGGATGCTGCTCGACGGCGACGAGCATGTCCTCGAAACGGCCGAGCACGTGCGGGCGGATCGCGTCGCGCTCGAACGCGCCCGCGTACGCGGCCACCTGCCCCTTGTCGACCGATACCGCGAAATGGTTCGCCCAGAAATGCACGAGACGCTCGACAAAAGGCGCGGACGTAGTCAGCGCGCTGTTCATGCGCGCGGCGACGGCGCTGCGATACGCGTCGTAGCCGTCGCGGCGAATCGATTGCTCGGTTGCGCGCTTGGCGGTCGGGTCGTCGCTCGTCATCGCGTTGCGGGTGTTCGCGAAGCGCGTGGCGAGCATGATCGCGTCCGGCTCGCTCGCCCATGGGGCGGGCCCTGCGTCGTAGCGGTCGAACTGGGCGAGCAATGCGGCCTTCGGGTCGGCGGGCGGGGCTTCGTCGGCGCGCGCGCCGAGACCGAAGCGGTTCAGCGCGATCGCGGCCGGTGTGGCGTCGTTCGGGTGGTCCATGACGGGCTCTCTTGCGGTGCATACTCACGTTCAACGCAAGCACACCAAGAAATCCGTCGCGGGAAGGGAAATATTTTTTGTGATCGGGGAAACGCCGGGCGAAAGTCTCGCAGCGCGGCGGCGTGCGTTGTCGATGGATAACGACCGCGCGATTCATCGGAAGCGGCACACGCATGACGCGCGAGCAACACGCAGATTGCATGCCGCCCGCGCGCGCGGTGTTTATTCGGCTTACTCGCTCGCCGATGCGTCCGGCTTCTTCTGCAGCCTCGGCGGCAGACGCCAGTTTCCGCTGTGCTGCAAGCCGTCGACGAACTTCACGCGCTCGTCGGGCGTCAGCGTCGCCGCGAAATCGACGACGCTGCGCTCGATCTGCGCCCGCATCGCGGTGTCGGCCGCGCGCGTGCGGTCGAGCGCCGCATCGATCGCCGCCCGATCGAGTTGCGGCGCCGCGAGCAGGTCGAGCACGGTGATCCGGCCGTCGCGCCCTTCCCGCGCGAAATCGCGGCCGCTCTTGCGCGCCGCCTTCAGCGCGGCGGCGAACTCGCGCTGCCGCGCATCGGGCAATTCATCCGCGGCGAAACGCAACGCGGTGCGCGATGCGGGCGTGCCGGCCGCGTGCAGGTCGCGATGGGTCGAGAACCACTGATACGCGCCGCCGCCGATCGCACCGAGCATGAACACGTTCAGCACGACCGAGCCGATGAGGGTGAATTTCCAGCCGCGTTCGGTCATTCGTCGGCTCCGTCGATGCTCGGGCCGCCGAACGTCGTCGTCAGGTAGCCCGGTTCGTGTTGCGCGATCGGCGCGCTGCCGAGCATCAGCATCGACACGGCCACCGCACCGGCCAGCGCGCCGGCCAGCCCGACGCCTGCGAACGCGGCGCCCGACCACCACACGCGGCCGCGGCGGCGCGCGCGTTGCGGCGGCGGCGCCGTCGCGACGATACGTTCGACCAGCGCCGGCGCGGGCGGCGCCACCGTATCCTGCATCAGCCACGCGTCGAGCTCGGCGGCCTCGTCGAGCGCGTTCAGTGCGTCGCGCGGATGCGCGTGCGCCCACGCTTCGGCCGCCGCGCGTTCGGCTTGCGGCCAGCGCCGCGCGTCCGAGCCATACGCGGCGACGATGGTACGAAATCGTTCGGGTGTCATCGCTTGTCCTCGCTAGGTGGGTCGCCGGCCAGTTGCGCGCGCAGGTTGCGCCGCGCACGGGCGAGCAGGCTTTCCAGCGCATCGACGGTGATGCCCATCAGGTTGGCCGCTTCCCCATTCGACATTTCCTGATAGTACTGGAGCACCAGCGCTTCCCGCTGCCTCGGCGGCAACGCGGCCAGCGCCTGCCGCACGCGCGCGTCGCGCGAACGCAGTTCCGCATGCACGGCCGGCTCCGGCTGCGTGTCGGGCACGTCGGGCAGCGTGTCGCCGGGCTCCTCGCGCCGGCTGCGCAACCGGTCGTAGCACAGGTTCAGCACGACGCGATGCAGCCACGTGTCGAAGCGGGCTTCGCCTTCACGCCAGCGCGGCGCCTGGTTCCAGATTCGCAAGAACGTCTCCTGCGCGACGTCCTCGGCTTCGTTCCGGTCGCCGAGCATGCGCGTCGCCAATGCGAGCAGCCGCGGCAGCTTGCGTGCGACAAGCACGCGCACCGCCGATGCATCGCGTGCGCCGACGCGCGCGACGAGTTCCGCGTCCGGATCGCGGTCGCCGCGATCGTTCAACGCCGCCTGCTCCGTTGCGCGGCGCGCGGGCGCCGCATTGTCACGGCAGAAGGACCCGCCGCCCGGCTGAAGCTCATCGTCGTGCTCTCCTTGCATGCGTCGGGCCATCGCCGGACGGCGCCATGCCGACGGTTCCGATGGTTCGGGATCTCCGCGCGCGTCGCGCCAGGCGTCGCACACGGCATCGGCCGTGCCGGTTTCATCGACATCCGGTTCGCGCCGCATGTCGATCCTGTCTGCCGGCCGCGCGACCGTCGGCCGGCGCGCTCAATATACGACGACCGGCGCGGGCCGGTAATACACCGGACGGGCCGGCACCACGACGCAGCCGGCCAGCACGAGGGCCGCGGCCGCCAGTATCACGATGGTTCGAAAAAGCATCGCTTCGACTCATGAGGTTGCATGAAGAATCCGCCGCGCGCGCATCGCTTCGACGCGCGGCGGCGTGCACGTCAGGGCCCGTCAGGCCCAGTGGCCCGGCACCCAGCGCCAGGCCGGGCCGCGCGCCGCCCAATGCCCGGGCACCCAGTGGTAACCGACCCGCACGATCTGCCAGTGGCCCGGAATCCACACGTAACGGCCCTGCCGCCAGTGCCAGTGCCCTTGGTCCCAGACGTAGCCCGCCCGGGGCGCCGGCATCACTTCGACGCGCGGCGGCGGCGGCGCAAAAGGCGCGACGATGACGGCCTGCGCGAATACGGCGGACGTCGCGAACGCAGCCATGCAGCCGGCAGCCCATCGCAATGGAACAGAAAGTTTCATGAAAGACTCCGAAGTAATGGCATTGACCGGAAGCGGTCGTTCATGCGTTAAACGGAGCAGGCGGGAGAAATCCGTCGCGACATCGGCGAATAATTTTCACGGAGGCCGCGCGGCGCGGGGCCCTATGTATCGGCCAGCGCACACGCCGGGTTGCGAACTGTCACAACGCGGCAAAACTGCCCTTCGACAATGCATGCGACCGGGATCCCGCTCGTTTCCGGCCCACGCCCCGGCCGCGCTCGCGCATGGCCGTGCGGCTCCCCTCTCGCGTCCCATCAACGAACACACCGACCATGTCGAACCAGGACACCTCCCCTGATCAGCCGAACGAGCCGGCCGCTTCCGTGTCGCGTCGCGGCTTCCTGAAACTCGCGGGCGTCTCCGGCCTCGCCACCGCCGCCGGCGGGCTCGCGGCCGCCCGCGCTGCCGCGTCGAATCCGGACGGCACGCCCGAACAGGTTCACCTGACGTGGGGCAACGACCCGACGTCCGAAGTCGTGATCTCGTGGGCATCGCTCGCCGCGGCCGTCAATCCGCGCGCGCGCATCGTCGCCGACGGCGAGCCGCCGCGCACCGTGCACGGCGTCCAGCGCCTGTACACCGACGGCCTGAACGGTGAGACCGTGTTTGCGTATCACGCGCGCGTGCACGGGCTGAAGCCCGACACACGCTACCGCTACGAAATCACGGCCGACAACGACAGCAACGCCGCACAGCCGTTCTCCGCGAATTTTTCGACCGCGCCGCGCGGCCGGGCGCCGTTCCGTTTCACGAGCTACGGCGATCTCGCGACGCCGAACGGTGCGTGGGTCCTGTCGTCGCCGCAGAGCCGCTTCGCGGTGCAGGCCGTCGAGCAGTTCCAGCCGCTGTTTCACCTGCTGAACGGCGACCTCTGCTACGCGAACCTGAACCCCGCGCACCAGCCCGAGGTGTGGCGCGATTTCGGCAACAACAACCAGACGTCGGCCGCGAATCGCCCGTGGATGCCGTGCCCCGGCAATCACGAGATCGAGTTCAACAACGGCCCGCAAGGGCTCGACTCGTACCTCGCACGCTATACGCTGCCGGAAAACGGCACGCATTTCCCGGGCCGCTGGTACAGCTTCCGCGTGAGCTCCGTGCTGTTCGTGTCGCTCGACGCAGACGACGTCGTGTACCAGGATGCCGCCGCGTTCGTCGGCGGCCCCGCGCCGCTCGTGCCGGCCGCGAGCACCGGCCGACCGCCGATCGAGCCCGGCACGTCGTTCTACGTGCGCGGCTACAGCAACGGCGAGCAGACGCGCTGGCTCGAACGCACGCTGCGCCATGCCGCGCATGACGACGACATCGACTGGATCGTCGTGCAGATGCACCAGGACGCGCTCAGTTCGTCGAAGACGGGCAACGGGTCCGACAAGGGCATTCGCGAAGCGTGGCTGCCACTGTTCGACCGTTACGGCGTCGATCTCGTGCTGTGCGGCCACGATCACGACTACGAGCGCAGCTACCCGGTGCGCGGCTGCAATCACCGCGCGGGCGTCGACGCGAAGACCGGCGAAGTGGTCGAGACGCTGCAGCCGCGCCCGGTCGGCTCGAACGATCCCGACCGCACGAAGTTCGACACGAGCCACGGCACGATCCACCTGATCCTCGGCGGCGGCGGCACCAGCGCGCCGCTCGACGTGTACGGCGAAAACCCGTCGACCGGCTTTGCGCAGGCGAAGGTATTCACGAAGCCGAACCGGCCGGTGCCGGGCACCGCGCCGAACACGTTCGTGCGCCAGCCGGCCGATGCGCTCGAGGATGCGATCTGGTCCGCACGCCGCGATACGGGCACCGGCTACGGGATCGCGGTGTTCGATCACGATCCGGGCAAGCCGGGCGGCCACACGACGATCACGATGCGCTACTACCACGCGCCGGGCGCCGACCAGCACCCGACCGCGCAATACGAGCTGTTCGAGACGATCGAGCTGAGCAAGAAGCGGCGCGAGCGGTGATCGACGCATCGGGCGCCCGCTGCGGTGGGCGCCCGATGCGTTACAGTCGACGGACGGGAAGCACGGCGCGGGTTAGACTGCCCGCCTCGCACACCGGTCCACGCAGATGAGTTTCGAATACCGCATTCACACGCCCCCTTCGGCCGACGCATTCGACGCCATCGCCAATGTGCTGCGACAAGCGCATGGCGACGTCGACATCGACATCGACGTCGATCCACACGAACGACGGCTTGAAATTCGCGATGCGGCCAACGGCTGGCCGCTCATCGATCTGTCGATCGAAGCAGCCGGTTTCCTCCTTGTCACGACGCTGGGCCCGACGCGGAACGCGATGCTCGATTCGATCGGACGTGCGCTGTCGGAAATCGGTGCACCGTGGCGTATCGACGACGCGTGATCGGCTCGCACGACCGAATCGACCGGACACGCCGGTCCGGCTGAATCGCCGCGACGGCTGCGCCCCCGTAAAATGCGCGCTTCCGGCGAAATCTCCGTTTTGTATCGCTGCTCGCGATGACGGCATGCGCGAGCCGACCCGAATCATCCGAAATCGAATCAGCATGTTGAAACAGGCAGCAAACATCAAACGCAAGAACAACGCAACGCTCGTCGGGCTCGGCGCGGTGCTGTTATGGGCGTCGGTGGTCGCGCTCGTGCGCGGGGTCAGCGAAAACCTCGGCGCGACCGGCGGCGCGGCGATGATCTATACGGTGGCGTCCGTGCTTCTGCTGTTTTCGATCGGCTTCCCCGACCTGAGCCGGTTCCCGAAAAACTATCTGCTGTGGGGCGGGCTGCTGTTCGTGTCGTACGAGGTGTGCCTGTCGTTGTCGATCGGCTATGCGAGCAACGCTCGACAAGCGGTCGAAGTCGCGATGGTCAACTATCTGTGGCCGAGCCTCACGCTCGTCGCCGCCATCGTGTTCAACAAGCAGCGCGCGAACCTGCTGGTCGTGCCCGGCGTCCTGCTGTCGATGCTCGGCATCTGCTGGGTGCTCGGCGGCGACCAGGGGCTCGATCCGGCCGGCATGCTGCGCAACGTCGCGGACAATCCGCTGAGCTACGGGCTGGCGTTCTTCGGCGCGCTGATCTGGGCCGCCTATTGCACGGTGACCGCGCGCATCGCCGACGGCAAGAACGGCGTGACGCCGTTCTTCATGCTGGTCGCCGCGGTGCTCTGGATCAAGTTCGCGATCGAAGGCGGTGGCGGCATGACGTTCAGTTTGCGTGCGGTCGCGTATCTCGTGCTGGCGGCGTCGGCACTCGGCTTCGGCTATGCGGCCTGGAACACCGGCATCATGCACGGCAACGTGACGGTCATCGTCGGCGCATCGTACTTCACGCCGGTGCTCGCCGCCGCCCTCGCCGCGACGCTGTTGCACGCGCCGCTGTCGGCGGAATTCTGGCAAGGCGCGTCGATGGTGTGCGGCGGCTCGATCCTTTGCTGGCTCGCGACGCGCGGACGGCGTCGTGACACGACCGAGCCCGTGCCGATCGCCAAGGGAGCGAAGAGCAATTGCCAAGGGTGACGATGCCGGGTGCCGTCGACACAACGCCGGATCGCTGCCGGCGATTCCCGGAACCATTGATCGACGCGCGCTAGCTTCACGATTCCAGCGCGATCCGCACGGCCAGCCCGGCCAGCACCGTGCCCATCAGCCAGCGCTGAACCGCCGCCCAGCGCGGCCGTCCCGCGAGAAAACCCGCGATCGAACCGGCCGCGCACGCGATCAGCGCGTTGACGCTGACGCTCACCGCGATCTGCACGCAGCCGAGCGCCAGCGATTGCGCGAGCACGCTGCCGTGCCCCCGCACGATGAACTGCGGCAGCAACGACAGATACATCACCGCGATCTTCGGGTTCGCGAGGTTCGTGACGAAGCCCATGATGAACAGCCTGACGCGACTGTCGTGCGGCAACTGCCGGACCTGGAACGCGGAGCGCCCGCCCGGCTTCAGCGCCTGCCATGCGAGGTAGGCCAGATACAGCGCGCCGGCCGCGCGCAGCGCATCGTACGCATACGGCACGGTCATCAGCAGCGCGGTGATGCCCACTGCCGCGCACACCATGTAGAACACGAATCCCAGCGCGACACCGCCGAGCGAGACCAGCCCGGCGCGGCGGCCCTGGCAGATCGAGCGCGACACCAGATAGATCATGTTCGGTCCGGGCGTCAGCGCCATGCCGAGCGACACGAGTCCGAACGCAAACAGGATGGGCGGGGCCGGCACGGCACACTCCTTCGGGATCGATGACGAGGTAGGAACAATGTATTGCATCCCGGCCATCGTCAGCATGAATAAACTGCACGTCGCCCATGAGCGCCGTTCATCGCGTTCGCCGCTCGCTATTTGCCCTTTTTCGCGCGCGTCCGGATCGTCTTTTCGGCCTTCGGACGCTGCGCGTCGACGAGCCGCACGAACTCATCGGCAACCGCATTGCCGGCGGTATTCCACGCCAGTCGCACGGAGCGATGCAGCCGTGGCGACAGCGCCAGCACGCGGCCGCCGAACGGCGTGTACGTGAGCGTGATGCGCGGCACGATCGACACGCCCATGCCGGCCTCCGCCATCGACAGGATCGTGCGCATCTCGACGACGTTGAACGCGGCCCGAAGCGGCACGCCGCCGCGCGCGAAGTAATCCGCGATCACCGGCCCGCACCCCGCCTTCGAGAAAATGAACGGCGCCGCGGCCAGTTGCCTGGCCGACACGCTCTTGCGGCTCGCGAACAGATCGTCTGCCGCGACCGCGACGAAATCCTCGTCGAGCAGCGGCAGGTGGTGCGCGAACGTCTTCGTGCCGGCCACCACGCCGACGTCGGCCGTCCCGTCGTCGATCCACCCTTCGACTTCGCTGTCCGTCCCTTCGAGCAGCACCGCCGATACACCCGGGTGCATGTCCTTCAACGCCTCGAGCGCGGGCACGACGAACGCCAGCGACACGCTGGGCAGCGATGCGACCACCAGTTTCCCTTCGAGCTTGCCGCGCGACAGGCTGAACTGCTGGCGCAGCAGTTGCGCTTCCCGCACCACGCTCTGGACATACGGCCACAGGCGTTCGCCGGCCGCCGTCAGGACGACCGGTTGCCGGTCGCGCCAGAGCAGCTTGACCTGCGTGATGTCCTCCAGCTCCGTCAGCGCGTGGCTGATCGCGGATTGACTGCGGCTGAGCCGGTCTGCCGCGGCCGTCAGCGAGCCGAGTTCGACCACGGCGGCCAGGGCCTGCAACTGGGCAAGCGTCATCGGATTTCCTTTCGTTCGGGGATATGCACGCCGCGCATGAGGCGGCCAGTTCTGTTGAATTATATTGAACCGGTTCGATGGTCATACGTCGGGCGCGAGCGGGATCGCACACGGGTTCCGAAAGCTGCGACGCGCCTGTACCGCGGGCCGTCGACCGCCCAGCGCGTCATCCGGCCGGCGCCACGCCCTGCTCCATTCCCGAAGACGCGTTAGACTATTCGGATGGAACAATGTCGTTATTGCCAGAGAATCCGCGATGAATGGGATTGCCACGGCGACGAATGCCGCCGCGCGATCGCCAAGGCGCTGCGCCGACAGCGCGCGGGCCTGCCGATGGTGCCCGATCGCATCCGCAACGAGTTGCCGTCCGGCGCGCCGACCCAGCAGGTAATCGCCGTCCTGTCGCGCCAGCGCCTGCGCGCGCGCCGCGGTAACGAGGAACGTCGCGAGCGCAAGGAAATCGACGACGACGGGGTCTGATCCGGCAGCGCTGTCGCCCTGCGGTTCCACCGTGAGCTCTTCGCCCCGTCGTTTACCGTCCGGCGCGGGCCCCAGCCCCCGCCCCCACTTCTCCCGCGATTGCTTGCCATTCTCGCAATACAGCATGGGGACGGATCGCGTTTGCGTCGAATTATTACCCGTAAAGCAACGATCTTTCGCTGAAAGTCACGTTTACCCTAGGTGAGCCGACGCCTACGATGTAATCAACCGCTGACGACATGGTGTCGAACGCGGAAAGCCAATAAACATCGGAGGTCATCATGAAATCGCTCGTTTCCGCAGTCGTTGCCGCCGTCGCCCTGTCCGCCTCGTTCGGCGCATTCGCGCAAAGCACCGTGACCCGCGCCCAAGTGCGCAACGAACTGGTCCAGCTCGAAAAGGCCGGCTACAAGCCCAGCCAGGCGAGCCCGCACTACCCGGCCGACCTCGAGGCCGCGCAAGCCCGCGTGCAGGGCATCGACAACAGCGGCTTCGGTGCGCAGCCCGCCGCGACCGTCGAAGGCGGCGCACCGGTCGGCCGCGCACACAGCCCGCGCGACTCGGTCTACTTCGGCCACTAAGCGTGCCGCTGCGCGCCTTGCGCGTGCAGCCCGCGCCCGTGACGAGCCCGTCCCGCGACGGGCTCGTCGCGTTTCGCCCCGCCGTCAGCCGCTGCTGCTCGATGCGGCACGGTCGGTCCCGTCGGGCACGCCGCCGCGGACCAGATCCTGATAGCGCACGCACACGCACTGCGTGGAGGCCTTCGCCGCGTACATCGCCGCGTCGGCCTTGACGAGCAGCTCCTCGGCCGATGCGCCGTCCGCGGGAAACTCGCTGACGCCGATGCTCGCGCCGACGGCCATGCGCCCTTCGTCGAACTCCAGCTCCTCGGCCATCACGATCTGGATGCGCGTCGCGACATCGCCGATCACCGCCGGTGAATGCACGTCCGAAATCAGCACGATGAATTCGTCGCCGCCGAGCCGTGCAGCCATGTCGTCGCCGCGCAGCACCTGGCTCAACCGCTTCGCGACCGCGACGAGCGTGCGATCGCCGGCCGAGTGGCCGTGCTGGTCGTTGATCTGCTTGAAGCGATCGAGATCGACGAACATCACCGCCAGCCCCTCGCGCGCCGCGGCCGCATGCCGGATCGCCGCATCGAGATGCTCCATGAACAGCAGGCGGTTCGGCAGGCCGGTCAGCGGGTCGTGACCGGCGAGATGCGTGAGCTCCTGCTGCTTCGCGCGCAGCATCGCCATTTGCGTGCGGATCTCGACGCGCATGCTGTCGAAACAACGCGCGAGCACGCCGATCTCGTCGGCCCGCGCGACCGGCAGCCGTTCGGCAGCCGAATCGTCGAACACGTGCGTCGCCGCGCGCGCGAGCGCCTGCAGCGGCCGCGTGATCGCACGCGCGAACAGGATCGCGAGAATCACCGCCAGCACGCTCGACACGAGCACCATCCTGACGATCCGTTCGCCCAGCATGCCGTCCGGCGCGAGCACGTCGGCCAGCGGGCGCGCCATCCCGAGCACGACTAAGCGGCTGCCCTCGTCGTGCCCGAACGGCGTGCGCACGAACGCGAACATCTGGCCCGGCGCCTGATCGGGCTGCGCGAGTCCATTGAGCGTCACGTTCGTGCGCCCGCCGTCGAACAGCACGCGCGTGACGGCAAAACGGTCCTGCATCAGCACGCGCCGGCCGCGATCGAAACCGAACGCCTGTTCCGGATCGGGATGCACGAGAAAATCGCCCCACTCGTTCGCGAGATAGACCGCATAGTCGTCCGGCAGATCGCGTTCGATCCGGTCGAACACCCGGGAAAGTTCGACATCGACGACGAGCGCGCCGACCGTCTGGCCCGACGCGTCGACCACCGGCGTCCCGACGCGCAGGATCGGCAGCCCTTGCGCCGCATGAGATCCCGTCTCGTGATTGATCACGATCGGCGACAGGTAGATATGGCCGGGCGCCGTCGCGAGCGTATCGAATACGTAGGAGAACTGCCCTTTCTCCTGAAACGCGCTTTCGGGCAGCACGACGATGCCGCGCGCATCGCGATCCACGTGAATGCGTTCGATCCCGAAATGCCCGCTTGCGATCAGGCGGATCTGCAAGTATTCCGCATGATTTCTCATGAAGCTGTAATACACCTGCTCGAGCCGCATGCGTCGCGCGTTGTCCGCATTGTCGCCGCCCGCGACGGCCGCGGACGACGGCAACTGCGCGAGCACGAGCGCGTCGTCCGCAACGTCGGCGAGCGCGGTCGTGAAGCGCTGCCCGAGCAGTTGCGTCGACATCAGCAGACTGTGCTGCGCTTCCTGCACGAGCATCGCGCGGTTGGCGCGATACGCGTAGTAGCCGGTCGTGCCCGACGCGATCACGCCGATGCACGCGAACAGCACCGACAGCTTCGACGTGAGCCCGAGCCGGATCATTTTGCGAACCGCTCCGGCCGATCGCCCGACACGATGCGGCTCCACAGCGACTCGCGGCGCGCGATGTCCTCCACGGGCTGAAGCCACACGAGATGCTGGCGCCCGGTATCCAGGCCGCGCGGCTCGAGCGTGTTCGCGAGCCCCTGACGCTCGGTCAGCAGCGTGCCGATCGCCGGTTCGAGCATGTAGTTGATCCACGCGAAGGCAAGCTCCGGCCGTCGCGCGCCTCGCGTGACGGCCCAGCAATCGAGCCACGCGAGCGCGCCTTCGTCCGGGATCACGTAGCCGACGTCCGCGCCGGCGCGACGCAACTGCTCGACCTGCTGCGTGCCGTAGTTGCCGAACATCAGCGCCGCGCGATGCTGGATGAACAGCGCGGTCGCTTCCTCGGGAAGCGTGTAGTACGTCAGCAGGTTGCGGCGCAAGTCGATCAGCTTGCGGGCCACGGCAAGCGTCTGCGCGGGCGACAGGCGGAACGGATCGGGATAGCCGAGCGCCAGCGCCGTGAACGAGAAATTGTGCTGCGCGCTGTTGAAGTCGAGCACCTTGCCGCGATAGCGCGGGTTCCACAACTCGCGCATCGAGCGCGGCGCGGCCGGCACCTGCTTGCGGTCGTAGATCAGTCCCATCGACGAATACGTGAACGGGATCGCGTAGGACGCGCCGTCCTGCACGAGGCCGCCGATCGTCGCGAGCTGCTGGAAATTCGGCAATTGCCGCCGCCGGTTCGGGATATGCGTCAGGTCGATCGGCGCGAGCAGGCGTTCATGCGCATAGCGCTGGATCTCGGCCGTGTTCGCGGCCAGCACGTCGTATGGCGGCGGCGACGCGCTGTGCATCCGCGTCCACAGCGCTTCGTCGGAATCGACCAGCGTCACTTCGACACGCACATGAAACTGCGTCTCGAATGCGCTGACGATATCGCTATCCGCGTAACCGGGCCAGGCCAGCACGCGCAGCACGTTGTCGTTGACGGTTTCGGGAGAGACGGCGAAGGCCGGCAGAGCGGGCGCGAGCCAGCCCAGCATCGATATGACGAGCAGCATGCGCACGGCGCCGCGGGCGCGCGCGCATGCGCCGATTCCCCTGATCAATCGGACCCCGCGTGAATCGCCCGCCTGCATCCGACTGTCCTTTTTTGAGTCGATGCGATATCCCGCAACGAGACCATAAAACGCAGGGTCACGCAATCGGAACAAGCCGCACATCGCGCATATTCGCGGGCCTCACGGCCGAACGTCCCCCAATTACAGGGGCCCGTGTGGGGGTCGCGCCGACGCCCGCGCACGTCGCATCGCGCGGCGGCATCCGGAACTGCGCGGGCAATTTCGCGGGCATCTTCATCACGACCTTCACCGACGTGATGCTGTCGATCGCGACAGGCTCGTTCGTGGCGCCGCTCGCGGTGGCCGGCGGGCTGTGCGTCGTCGTGGTCGGCAAGGTCGAGCCGGTGCCGCCGCCGCCGCGCGGCAGCGGCGGGCCGATTGCCGAGCCGAACGCGGCCTGACGCAGCGGGACGGCGCGGCCGACACACCCGCGCCTTTCCTTTTCAGGCCGCGCATCGGACAATGTGCCGCGCCCGCCGGCGCGGCGCCGCTCCGGCCCGCGCACGGCGACGACGCGCTCCGCCCACGCCGATGAAACGCTACGAAACCCTCGCCCATACGATCGCCGACGACATCCGCAACGGCAACCTTGCAGTCGGCACGCGCCTGCCGTCGCTGCGGCAGATCATCGCGCAGCATGGCGTCAGCCAGTCGACGGTGTTTCGCGCGTACTACCTGCTCGAACAGTGGGGACTGATCCGCGCGCGCGAACGCTCGGGCTACTACGTCGCGCCGGGCGCCCAGCCGGCCGCGAGCCCGACGACGAAACGCCGCGCGAGCCGCGCCGGCGTCACGCGCAAGGTCGACATCAGCAGCCTCGTGTTCTCCGTGCTCGATGCGGCCACGCAGCCCGGCATCGTGCCGCTCGGCTCCGCATTCCCGGCGCCGCAGCTGTTTCCGCTGCCGCGCCTGGCGAAGTCGCTCGCGCAGGCCACGCGGCTCGTGAGCCCGTGGAGCACGGTCGTCGACCTGCCGCCCGGCAACGAGGCGCTGCGCCAGCAGATCGCGCGGCGCTATCTCGCGACCGGCATCTCGCAGCCGATCGACGAAATCGTCGTCACGAACGGCGCGCTCGAAGCACTGAACCTGTGCCTGATGGCGGTGACGCGCCCCGGCGACGTCGTCGCCGTCGAAGCACCGGGCTTCTATGCGGCGTTGCAGGCAATCGAGCGGCTCGACCTGCGCGCGGTCGAGATTCCCGTCGATCCGCGCACGGGCCTCGATCTCGATGCGCTCGCGAACGCGCTCGACCGGCACGACATCCGCGCGTGCTGGTTCATGACCAATTTCCAGAACCCGACCGGCGTCACGCTGACCGCCGAAAAAAAGCGCGCGCTCGTCGAATTGCTCGCGGCGCGCAACGTGCCGCTGATCGAGGACGACGTGTACGGCGAACTGCATTTCGGCCCGGACTATCCGCTGCCCGCCCGCGCGTTCGACCGTCATGGCCTCGTGATGCACTGCAGTTCGTTCTCGAAAACGCTCGCGCCCGGCTACCGGATCGGCTGGGCCGCCGCGGGCCGGTTCGCGGAGAAGGTGCAGCGGCTCAAGCTGATGACGACGCTGTCGGCCAGCATTCCCGCGCAGGCCGGCATCGCGAACTATCTGGAGCACGGCGGCTACGACCGGCACCTGCGCAAGCTGCGCGGCGCGCTGCACACGCAGCTCGACCGGATGGACGACGCGCTGCGGCGCTGGCTGCCGGCCGGCGTCGAATGGGTGCGGCCCGACGGCGGGTATTTCCTGTGGCTCGCGTTTCCCGACGCGATCGACGCGATGGAGCTGCATCGCCAGGCGATCGCACGCGGTATCAGCTTCGCACCGGGCCCGCTGTTTTCGGCCGCGCACGGCTTCGAGCGCTGCGTACGCGTGAACTTCGGCCATCCGTGGAGCCGCGACATCGAGCGCGCGATCCGCGTGCTCGGCGAACTGGTCGCGCAGCCGTCGGTCCGCAAGGCAGGCTGATCGCGCAACGCGCGCTGCGCCGGCCGCGTCACGGCCATGCAGACGATCCGTACGCGGGTTACATTGCAGGTCCCGCCGCCCTTTCCCGATTGCCCATGAGCCAATTGCCTTACCTCGATCACGACGCGCTGCTGAAACTGACGGCCGAAGCGGCGCACGTCACGCTGCCGTGCACGTGCACGAAGACCTCGCTCGCCGGCTGGACGACCCTGCCGCTGTCGCTGCCGGACACCCAACTGATCGAAGTGGCCACGCTCATCCCGCCGGGCGAACCCGAGCCGACCTACGCGGAATATCATCCGGCCGGCACGCGCTACGCGTCGGACGACGCGCCGATCGCGCCGCGCCATTTCCCGTACAACCGCTGCGCCGTCAGCCGCTGTCGCGCGTGCGGCCGCCTGTTCCTGCGCTACCAGGAAGGCGGCGGCTACTTCATCGACCAGCGCATTCGCGCGCTCGATCCGGCGCTCGTCGTCGACGCATGACCTCGGCCACGGGCATGCGCGCATGCCCGGCCCACGCCGGCGCCCCGCCGGCCATCTGCTGCGCCTTTTTTGTTCCGATCTGCTGCTTGTCGCGCCGCATCGCGTTCCCTACGCTGTCTTCCGTTGCCTGACATCCGTCGCAACGCCTTCCCGCGCCGCGCGCCATTCGCCGTGGCGCCTCTCGCGTATCACGTCATGTATCGATATACCGATTTCGACCGGGCGCTCGTGCACAGCCGCGCCGCCCAGTTCCGCGACCAGCTCGAACGCTGGCAGCAAGGCACGCTCGGCGAGGACGCGTTCCGGCCGCTGCGCCTGCAGAACGGCTGGTACGTGCAGCGCCACGCGCCGATGCTGCGCGTCGCGGTGCCGTACGGCGAGTTGTCGAGCGCGCAGCTTCGCATGCTCGCGCGGATCGCGCGCGACTACGACGTACCCGACGACGCCACCTACCGCGCCGCGTGCGACGCCCAGGCGTTGCTCGGCACGTTGCGCCTGCCGACCCGCAGCGCGCACTTCACGACGCGCACCAACGTGCAGTTCAACTGGATTCCGCTTGCGAAGGCGGCCGACGTGATGGACCTGCTCGCGACCGTCGACATGCACGGCATCCAGACGAGCGGCAATTGCATCCGCAACATTTCGTGCGACGAACGCGCGGGCGTCGCGCCGGACGAGATCGCCGATCCGCGCCCGTTCGCCGAAGTGATGCGCCAGTGGACGACGCTGCATCCGGAATTCGCGTTCCTGCCGCGCAAGTTCAAGATCGCGATCACGGGCGCGACCGAAGACCGCGCGGCGACCGACTGGCACGACGTCGGGCTGAAGCTCGTGCGCGACGACGCGGGCGCGCTCGGCTTTCGCGTGAGCGTGGGCGGCGGGATGGGCCGCACGCCGACGATCGCGATGCTGCTGCGCGCGTTCCTGCCGTGGGAGCACGTGATGAACTACATCGAGGCGATCGTCCGCGTGTACAACCGCTACGGGCGGCGCGACAACAAGTACAAGGCGCGGATCAAGATCCTCGTGAAGACCGAAGGGCAACGCTACATCGACGACGTCGAGGAAGAGTTCCGCCAGATCGTCGTCCACGACGGCGGCCCGCACACGATCCCGCAGGCCGAATTCGATCGCGTCGCCGCGTCGTTCGTCCCGCCGCGGTTGAAGCCGCGCACGCTCGACCTCGCGGACGCCAACGCGCGCGTGTCCGCGCAGGCGAGCCGTCATCCGGCGTTCGCGCGCTGGCTCGCCCGCAATGTCGCCGATCATCGCGACCCGGCACTGCGCATCGTCACGCTGTCGTTCAAGCGCCGCCTGCAGGCGCCCGGCGACGCGTCGCCGGACCAGCTCGATGCGCTCGCCGATCTCGCCGACCGCTTCTCGGCCGGCGAGGCGCGCGTCACGCACACGCAGAACGTCGTGCTGCCGTGGGTACACGTCGACGACCTGTTCCTGCTGTGGGAAAACGCCCGCGCGATCGGGCTCGCGAGCGCGAATGTCGGGCTGCTGACCGACATGATCGCGTGTCCGGGCGGCGATTTCTGCGCGCTCGCGAACGCCCGCTCGATTCCGGTCGCCGACGCGATCGCCGAGCGCTTCGACGATCTCGACCTGCTGCACGACATCGGCGACATCGACCTGCACATCAGCGGCTGCATCAACTCGTGCGGCCATCATCACAGCGGCCACCTCGGCATCCTCGGCGTCGACAAGGACGGCGCGGAGTGGTACCAGGTCACGCTCGGCGGGTCGGACGGCTCGATCGCAAGCGGCCCCGCGCGGCCGGGCAAGGTGATCGGCCCGTCGTTTTCGGCGGACGAGATCGTCGACGTCGTCGACGCGATCGTCAACGCGTATCTCGACGCGCGCGTCGACGCGAACGGCCGCTGCGAACGATTCATCGACACGGTGCGCCGCGTCGGAACGGAGCCGTTCAAGGCCGCCGCGAACGCCGCGCGTCATCAGGAAGAACCCGTATGAACCACGAGATCGCGAACGCAAACGAACGCATCCGGCTGCTGACGCCGGCCGACCATGCCGACGATACAGAGCAGCACGGCGCGACGACGCTGACGATCGGCAACGACGAGGCACTGCCGCCGCTCGCCGCGCGCATCGCGCAGGCCGAGCGCATCGACCTGCAGTTTCCGTCGTTCACCGACGGCCGCGCATACAGCCAGGCCTACCTGCTGCGCAAGCGCTACGGCTTCGCCGGCGACCTGCGCGCAACCGGCGACGTCCTGGTCGACCAGTTGCTGCTGATGGAACGCACGGGGTTTTCGAGCGCGGTGCTCGGCGACGACACCGACCTCACGGCCGCACGGCGGCAGCTCGACCGGTTTCCGGGCTTCTATCAGCGCGATGCGAGAACGACGATGCCGCCGCAGGACGCGGCAGCGCAGCCCGGAAAATGAAACGGGCGGCTCGCTGGCCGCCCGTACGATGAACCGGAAGCAAAACCGGCCGGCGCCCGCCGTCACGCGGGCGCCGCTGGCGTTCAGCGCGCCGCCGCCGGCTTGCCGAACCCGCCGAGGATCTTCTTCTCGAGCGCGATGTAATCGCGGCCGAAGTGGTGATCGCCCTGCGTCTTGATCACGTCGGCACCCGTGTTCGCGAGCGCCGGGCACATCGTGTCCGTCTCTTCCGCGCCATAGAAGCACTGCACGAGCGCCGGCGGCACCTTCGCGATTTCCGGCGCAACCTTCAGCGCCTTGTCGCTCGCGGGCATGCCGAGCCAGCCGGTCACGCGGATCTGGAAATCGGCCGACGGCGCGAAGCCGAGCAGCGACATCACCGCGACCTTGTCGCGCAGGTCGGCGGGCAGCCGGTTGTACGCGAACGGCATCACGTCGGCACCGAACGAGTAGCCGACCAGCGCCACGCGGTTCGCATGCCAGCGCGCCGTGTACGTGCGCATCACGCGGGCCAGATCGCGGCTCACCTGCGCGGGCGGCTTCTCGCTCCAGAAGTAACGCAGCGCGTCGATGCCGACCACCGACACGCCGTCGCGCTGCAGCGCCTCGGCGATCGTCTTGTCGAGATCGCGCCAGCCGCCGTCGCCCGAGATCACGATCGCGAGCCGGTCGCTGCCGCCCTTGGCGGGCAGTTCGACGAGCGGCAGGTCCGACACGTCGAGTTCGTCGCTGCTGCTGGTGTCGCGCAGGTGCGACGTGACGAGCGATACGAGCTTCGCGGTGTCGCCCGCGGCAGCCGTTTCGACGAAACCCGGCATCGCGCGGCGCACGATCGTCGAATCGGGCGGGCACGGCTTGAAGCGCGGATCGAGCTTCGCGGCCGGACCGACCGCGACGACGCCGGCGATCGTGTTCTCCGGCGCCATCGACAGGATCTGCTTCGCGATCGCGCCGCCCTGGCCCATGCCCGCGACGATCGGCGTGAAATAGCGCGACGACTGCGCAAGCCGTTCGAGTTGATGGCTGACCGCCTCGGCGTCGCCGTCGAGGTGGTGGCAGGCCTCCTGCTTCGCGGCGAGATTCGCCGCGTAACGCCCGGAATCGACGCCGACCGTCATCGCGCCGGCTTTCGCGAGCGCGTCGGCCGCCTGCTGATCGGCGGCATGCCAGCCGGCCTCACGCGAGAACAGCACGACGAAACCGCGCAGCGGCCCGCTCGGCCGGGTCACGGTCACGGGCCCGTAGCGGCCGCCGGAGACGGTTTCTGCTTTCACTGCGGCCGGCTGCGCGGCGCACGCGGCGCCGGCCAGCATCATTCCCGCGCAGGCGGCTGCCGCCCGCGCGATTAACTTCTTCGACATCATGAACGCCGACCTCCAGCCAGCAATGACAGATCCGCGAGCGTGACGAACACGCCGACCGAGCCCGAGGCCGCGAGATAACGCGGCTCCCAGTGCGGTTCGAACTTGCTCTTGAAAGCGCGCAAGCCGCGGAAGTTGTAGAAGCGGCCGCCGAAGCGCCAGACCATCAGGCCGAGCCGGTGGAACGGCGACGGCATCTTCGCCGCCCCCATCCCCGAGAACGGCGCGATGCCCAGGCTCAGCTTGCGGAACCCCGCTTCCTTCAGATGCAGCGCGAGCTGCGTAAACAGATACTCCATCGCGTACGGCGATGCGTCGGGCAGATGGCGCATCACGCCGACCGTCGCCTCGGTGTTGAGGTCGGTCGTCATGAACGTGACGAACGCGATCGGCTTGTCGGCCTGACGCACCAGCATCACCGACTGCGTCGACAGATAGCCGTCGTGGAACGCGGCCACCGAGAAGCTCTTCTCGCGCGCATCGCGGCTGTCGAGCCAGCCGTCGGAGATGTCGCGCAGCGCCGGCAGCGCGGCCGGCACGTCGCCCGGCGCGATCACCTCGACCGTCAGCGCATCCTTGTCGCCGCGGCGCAGCGCGTAGCGCAGGTGCGACCGGTTCGATCCCTTCAGGTCGAACTGGTCGAGCGCGATATGCGCTTCCTCGCCGAGCTTCATCAGCGTGAGCCCCGCGTCGAGATACAGCGGCAACGCGTTCGCGCGCACCTGGTAGAACGCCGCGCGGCCGCTGTGCGCGTGTGCGAGCGCGATGAACTTGCTGATCAGCGCCGGCCACTCTTCACGCGGGCCGACCGGGTCGTGCAGCGCGGCCCACGTGCGGCCGTTCTTCGCGTACATCAGGAACGCGCGACGCGATTCGGAAAACAGGAACGACTTGTCGCCCATCAGCGCGAGGCCCGCGTCGCTGCACTCCTGCGCGCGAATGATCTGCTCCGCGTCGATCAGGTCCTGCTCCGCGGGTTTCACGAAACGCCCGGGCGCCGGGCGCAGCAGTTGCCACAGCGCGAACAGCGCGACGAACACGCCGGACGCGAGCGTCGCGCGCAGCGCCCGCGGCGCGCGCGCATCGAACGAGAAATGCGACCACAGATCGCGCGTGTACGGCACGTCGCGAAACGCGAAGAACAGCACCCACACGGCCAGCATCAGCACCATCGCCACCGACACGAACCAGCTCACCGTGAAGCGCTCGGCGAGCAGCGACGAATGACGGTTGAACCGGCGACGGCTGACGAGCAGCAGCACGAGCAGCGTGCCGAGGACGCCGGCCTCGACGAACGCGAGGCCCTTGGCCAGCGACAGCGCGAGGCTCGCGAGCGTCAACGCGAAGGTCATCCACCACGCGCCGTCGAGCCGGCGCAGCAGCCCGCGCGCGACGAACAGCAGCGCGACGCCGAGCACGCTGCAGATCACCTGCGAGCCTTCGAGCACCCACAGCGGCACGATGTGGCGCAGGATCGCGATCCGGTGCCAGAACGCGGGCGTCGCGCTCGAGATCACCAGCATCCCGCCGACCGCGAACGTCACGAGGCTCAGGAACACCGGCGCGAGCTGCGACACGCGCACGGCCTGCCGCGTCACGAGCCGGCGCCGCAGCGCGCGGCCCTCGAAACCGGCCAGCAGGCCGGCCGACAGCACGAGCGGCACGCCGAAGTAGATCGCGCGATACGCGATCAACGCGGCGACCATCGCGTGCGCGGGCACTTCGCGACCGAGCGTGAAGACCATCGCCGCCTCGAACACGCCGATCCCGCCCGGCGTATGGCCGATCATCCCGAGCAGCAACGCGGCCGCGTAAACGGTAATGAAGGTCGGGAAGCCGACGGGCGCCGCCGGCAGCAGCACCCACAGCGTGAGGCCTGCGGCAACGACGTCGAGCACCGCGTAGACGACCTGCGCGACGAGATCGCGCCGCGCCGGCACGTCGAACGACAGCCATTTGAAGCGCGTGACGACCGGGCGTGCGGTGTTGCCGCACAGCACGACCAGCGCGGCGAGCGCGACGAGCAACGCGGCGCCCGTCCACGTGAGCACGCCGGGCGCGACGTGCAGCATCGCGGCGAGCGCCTCCGGCACGCAGACCATGCCGACCGCCGTCATCAGCACCATCGCGAGCGCCAGCGTGCCGCTCGTGAACACCGTCATCCGGCCGATCTGGGCGGGCGTGACGCCCGACACGCCGTACACGCGGGCGCGCACCGCACCGCCCGTCAGCGCGCCGAAGCCGGTCGCGTTGCCGAGCGCGGAACCGGCGATCGCGCCGATCCACAACGCGACGCGCGGCACCTTGGCCGCGACATAGCGCAGGCCAACGGCATCGCGGGCGACGAGCGCGAGGTAGCTGAGGGCCGTCGCGGCGAGCGACGCGCCCCACTCGCCGACGGACATGTGACGCAACTGGCGGATCACCGAGCGGTAGTCGACGGATTCCGACAGATGCTGGAAAACCACGATCAGCAGCAGGCCGATGCCGAGCGCGAGCAGCGGCGACAGCACGCGCTCGTGGCGGATCAGCGCCCGGGCACGGGCGATCACCGCCTCGGCACGACCGGGCGAACCAGGGTGGCGGGAAGACATAACGTGTTCAGTGGTGGTGCATAGCGTGTCGCGGCGCGGGTTGGCCGGGCGGCGACCTGTCTGGTTGTTCTGCATGGGCGGCCGGCCGAAGACGGGCGTGGCGCCTGGATCAGAACTTACGAGTATACGGAACTTATATTACAGAATCTTTCACGTCGCCTTTGTGCGGATTTGTGGTTTCTCGCGCATCGAAACGCATAAAGAAACCGTGCGTCCCACGAACGCAAGGTGCGCATCATACCGGCAACGGAGGTCGTTTTTTCATCGGATGAATGACTTGTGATGCATTTCGGTGGAATTTACCGCGCCGAGCCCGCCGGGTGAGGACGAAAACGCGAGGGCGCGGCGCGGTGCGGAATGGCGGCGGGCCGATTCGCTGCGCCCCTCCGCGGCGCACCGCCGGTACGGACATACGCCACCGCGCGTTACTTCGCCCGCTCATGCTCCCCCATCCCGATCGCCTTGTAGTCGTATGTCGGGTAGAACTCCGTGCGGTACGCGCCCCAGGCCGTATCCTCGAGCACACGATTGACCTCGCGCACCCGCGACGCCGGCAGCCGCAGCACGACGATCTGCCCGACTCCCATCGTCACCGTCCAGCTCACCACCTCGACGCCCGGCGGCGGAAACGCCTTGTAGAACCCCTGCTTCGCAAGCTGCGCATTCAACTCGGCGAGCGGGCGCGACTGGTCGTGTTTCAGGAACACGGTCAGCAGCACCGCGTTGTCGGGCGTTGCGACAGCCGTGCCGGCCGGCACCGTCGACGTCTGGCCGATGGCCGCTGCGCTGCACACCGCGGCGGTCGCCAGCGCGGCGGCAATCACGAACGTTCGAATCGGAAAATGCGGGAATACGGTCATCACGCGACTCCATGGCTTCGTGGGGGGAGCCGCCATCATGCGCCGCCGGGTCCATTGCTGCAGCGAGCGGCCGACGTGCTTACGCCGCACCCGCGCCTTCGCGCTCGCGCAGCACGTCGATGAACGCGCGCAGCTTGGCCGGCATGTGCTTGCGATTCACGTAGTACAGCCACATCGGCGGCAGCGTGCGGCACGCGCCCGGCAGCACCTCGACGAGCGTGCCGTCGCGCAGGTCCTGCTCGATCCGCTCGCGCACGAACGCGAACGCGATGCCGACACCGGCGCGCGCCGCGTCGATCACCGCATCGTCGTCGTTCGTCACGAACACGCCGTCCGGATCGAGATCGACGTCGCGTCGCCCGTCGCGCAGCAGCCATTTATGCAGGCGTCCGCTTTCCGAGAACCGGAAACGGACGCACGCATGATGCTCGAGCTGCGCAATCGATTCCGGCGCACCGTACCGCGCCAGATAGCCGGGCGACGCGACCAGTGCACACGTCAGCGCAGGCGCGATCCGCACGCCGATCATGCCCGGCTGCAATCGATCGGCCAGGCGAATCCCCGCGTCGAAGCCGTCCTTCGCGATGTCGACGAGTTCGTTCTCGTAGCGAATTTCGAGCCGGACTTTCGGATAGCGCTCGCGGAACGTGGCGAGCACCGGCGCGATCACGAGCAAGCGCGCGAGCGGCAGCGCGGTCACGCGCAATAGCCCGTTCGGCTCGCTGCGCGCATCCTTCAGTTCGTCCCGTGCCTGCATGACCTGCCGGTATGCCGGCTCGGTCTGCCGCCGGTAGCGTTGGCCGGCTTCGGTGAGGCTCACGCCGCGCGTGCTGCGGTTGAACAGCTTCACGCTCAGCTCGCCCTCGAGCTGCCCGATCGCCAGGCTGACGGCCGCCGGCGTCAGGCCGAGCGCGGCGGCGGCCCGCGTGAAGTTGCCGGCCGTCGCAACGGTCATGAACACGTGCAGGCCGGCCATCGGATCGCGTCTGCTCATCGTCTGCTCATCGTCTGTTCATCATTAGAAAAACTTGAAACTGCTTCGAGCGGAATACGGATTCTCCCATATACCGCAACTGCCTACACTGGCGCTGTCGTTCCTCGGAGCCTCGCATGAACCCGCTCACTGCCTCACTTCCGCTGCCGCTCGCCGTCGCCCGCCGCACGATTGACGCTGCGCTCGCGCATGCCGCGTCGCTGCAGGTGGCCGGCGTCGCGATCGCCGTCGTCGATGCCGGCGCGAACCTGCTCGCGTTCGTGCGCACCGACGACTGTTTTCTCGGCGCGATCGACCTCGCGCAGCGCAAGGCGCTGACGTCCGTCCGCTTTCGCACGTCGACCGGTGCGCTGGGTGCGATGTCGGGCGACGGTCCGCTGCGCGGCATCGAACACAGTCACGGCGGCCTGGTCACGTTCGGCGGCGGCGAGCCGCTCGTCGACGGCGACGGGCGCTGCGTCGGCGCGATCGGCATCTCGGGCGGCAGCGTCGACGAAGACGCCGCGATCGCGCAGCACTGCCGCGACCTTTTTCAGGCAACCCTTCACTCCACGAGGTAAGCACATGACACGGAAACGCATCTTCATCACCGGCGCGGGCACCGGCTTCGGCCGCGAAGTCGCGCTGCGGCTCGCCGAACGCGGCCACGACGTGACGGCCGGCGTGCGCACGGCCGTCGAGATCGACGCCCTGACGGACGCCGCCGCGCAGCGCGACACCGCGTTGCGCGCGGTGAAGCTCGACGTCACGTCGGCCTACGATCGCGCGCGCGCCGCCGAACTCGACATCGACGTGCTCGTGAACAACGCGGGCGTCGGCGAAGCCGGCGCGCTCGTCGACCTGCCGATCGAGATCGTGCGCGAGCTGTTCGACGTGAACGTGTTCGGGCCGCTCGAACTCACGCAGCAGATCGCACGCGGGATGCTCGCGCGCAAACGCGGCAAGATCGTGTTCGTGTCGTCGATCGCGGGGTTGATCACGGGGCCGTTCACCGGCGCGTACTGCGCGTCGAAGCACGCGGTCGAATCGGTGGCCGAGGCGATGCACGCGGAGCTGGCGCCGCACGGCATCCGCGTCGCTGTCGTGAACCCGGGCCCGTATCGCACCGGCTTCAACGACCGGATGATGGAAACGACGCGGCGCTGGCACGATCCGGCCGTGCATACCGTGACGCCCGAGCGGTTGACGTTCCCGCTCGAACAGCACGACCCGGAGGAAATGATCGCGAAGATGGTCGACGTGATCGACAGCGACGGCGGCGCGTTCCGCAACCTGCTGCCGGCCTCGTCGGAAGCGTTCGTGCGCGCCGAGCAGGCGCGTGCGTGGGAACGGCAGCAATAAGAAACGCCAATGAGATGAAAGGCCGGGGGCTGTTTGAATGTGTCAGGGTCCTCAAACAGCTCCCACTACATGAGCCCCTGACTTCTCCCTCCCTCGGCGAGAAGGTAGTCGGTGACTGGGCCCGCGAACACGGCTGTGCCCGTGATCTTGCTGGACATGCACTCGTCGCCTGCTCAGGGCTGAAATTGTCGCTCGCAATCGAACGTCAATTCGTAATGGTCACTTCGACACGACGATTTCTCGCCCTTCCGGACGCGGTAACGTTGTCCGCCAGCGAATCGGCATCGCCATTTCCCTCGACGATGATGCGCGGCGCCGGCACGCCTGCCGCAGCGAGAATCTGGGCGACGTGCCGGGCACGTGCTTCGGAAAGCGCGTAGTTGGATGCTTGACGTGCCGAACTGATCGGTGTGCTGTCCGCATATCCTGCCACTCGGACGGTCGCGTCCTTGGTCACGGTCGCGATTTCCCGGCCTGCCGAAGCCGCGACCGAAGCGCCCCACGGCGCGACCGTTGCGTCGCCGGGCCCAAACATTCCGCTGAATCGGAGCGTCACCGCATGGCGCCCGGCGTCGCGAATCAGTTCGACATTCCCTGCCGCGACTTCATCGCGCAGCCGCAGTTCCAGATTGCGAACCAGTGCATCGAGCGTCGACGCCGGTCGCCTCGATTTCGCGTGAACCCACCGGTCCACCGCGGCGTAGCCCCCGGCCCCCAGCAATAACGCGACGGCGAGACCTCCGGCGAACCTCGCTCGCGATCGACGCACCGAAACGGGACGTACCCACGGATCGACCGTCTGTCGCTGACGTTTCGGCGGCTTGCTGACGCGATTCACGCCGTGTCCCCCCGTCGTGACCACGTCGTGTACGTGTTCGCGAATGACCTGCAGGCGCTTTTGCCCCCCGGCTTCAAACCGGTAGCGCCCACGAAAGCCGAGATCGAGTACGTTCTGGTATAGCTCGATCAGATCGAGGTTCGCACGCGGATCGCGCATTGTCTCGTCGATCAGTCGGAAAACACGGTCGCCGCCCTGACGATCATGTCCGAACGCACTCGCCAGGCAGTTGTCCTGCCATTCGACGCCGGTTGCTTCGCCCTTTCCCCAAGACGTCCGCATCGCCGCCTCGTCGAGCGCGGAGCACAGACAATAGCTTGCGGAACGGACATGCTCGGGTCGGACCGGGAGCGCATTGCAGATCCAGGTAAAGAGGCGAACTTCGTGCCCCAGCCATCGACGCCGCGGTGCGATCGCATCGGCATCGAGCGTTTCCGGCGTATCGGCCAACGCCTGCAACAGGACGCGCGACGCTTCGAGTAGCGGGTTGATCGCTTGCCGGGCAGCCTCGAGACGTGCGGCAACAGGCAGCGACGCCACAGCCCTTGCGTCACCCTGCGGGCAAGATGTCGAAAGAGTCATCGATCGATTCCTTCCGATTCAGCGGGAGGCGCTTTCCGTGCTCGCCGGCAACATGCCTCGCGGCAACCCCGGCGGCGGGCCGCTGTCCGGCAGGTTGAACGTCGACATCGTGCTGGGACACCGGAAGGTCTTCAGCACGTCGCTCGTGAGCGGATTCGCGACGCTCCCGGCGCTTACGACGTCGAGCGCCGCTTGTCGACCGTCGAAACTGAACGCGATGCGCGTACGGCCCGGCGTCGCCGTGTCCACCACGCGACCTTTCTGGAGCAGGCGCATCAACGCCCACGGTCCGTCCGCTGCGATCGTCGACGTGTCCGGCCGAATCCGCGGGCTGGCCGTGATTTCCGTGTGGACGCCACCGCGCGGCCCCGGCCACGTGACCGTGAAAGGCGCGACCGGACCGTGTTGATAGAGCGCAGTCTGTCCGTCGATGTCGAGCGACAGACTCATGATCGTCGGGTCAAGCTCGGGAATCCGGATGTCGGCCTTCCATGTCAGTTGCTTGTGGCCGGGATCGTTGAAAAAGACATCGCGAATGGCCTTCGCATGCTCGAACGGCTCCAGGTCCGGCCCCCGCATGGGTTCGGCTGCGCCAGGCAGCGTCCGGTAGCGCCACGGCTTCGCGGCCGTGTCGACGAACGGGGCAAGCGTTTTCGTGAAGAAGTCGTCGATCAAGCCGCCCTGCGCAAATACCCGCGTGAAATCGTCGATGCCGACGTCCCGCGTGCTGTCCGGTGAAAACGGATAGTTGCCCTCGACGATCAGCCGGCACGTATCGCCGACCACCGCCTGCATCTGGCGCGACAGCAGGTGGCCAATCCCCTGATTGACTTCGCGCGAGCCGTCGGCCGAGAGCTGCAGCAATACCGCGCGGAACGGCGCGGGCATCGTGTCGGCCGTCATTTTCAATTTCGCGGCGACGTCGCTCGCCGGTGGCATGCTGTTGTTCGACAACGCATTGTCGGCGACGGTGAGCGCCGTGTAATAGTCGTTCAGCAGGTTGGTGACGCCATCCAGCCCCGTCTTGTCCGCCCGCGCGGCGACAGGCTGCGTATCGGACTGCGCATCCACGCTCCCCGTCACGACCTCGCGCAGCGCCGCGAAGTGATTGTCGACGAGTTCCCGTTCAACGCGCTCCGACGCCCGAATACCCGACGCCTTGTCCGCCTTCTGATTGAGCTGGTCGGCGGCCCGCTGCAGCAGCGAACCGTCCGACGCAGCGAGCGGCTGCGTGAGCGTCGTCTCGCGCACGGCCGCGCGGGCCAGCCGCACGAGCGGCGAATCGGGCGCCGCGAAGCTGCGCAGCACCTTCAGATTGAACGCAAGGCTCGTACCGCTCACGGTGCGGATGTCGTCGAGAAACGCGTCCCATTGCTGCGCATATTCCATCAGGTATTCGCGGCGGACCGCGTCGGTCAACGCATCGTCCGCGCCAGTCGCGCTGCTCACGATCTCAGCCGTTTTTTTTTGAGCCGAATCCGACGAACCCGCCAGATACGAGCGCCCCATCACCCACGCATCGTCGTCTCGCGCGATTTGCACGAATTCCGGCAATCGCTTGTCGAACAGATTCCGATAGCCTTCGAACGTGAAGAGCCCCGACACGCCGCGCGACAACGGTGCATCGCTCGCTCGCGTGAACACCGTGCCGGCCTGCGGGCCGATCGCGCGCAGCAACGTAAATTCGTCGGGCGCCTCCTTGAGCATGGCTGCCTTCGCGCGCTGGTAAAGGCGATCGGTTGCGTTGCTGCCATCGAGAAACGCGCGCGCCTGCTGCACCAGCGCATCGTTGCGGATGAGCGGCGACTGCACCACGCGCGCTCCGGAGAAAAGCTGCTGCACGTGGTCGATCATCGACACACGTCCACCGAAAGCAGCCGCGCTGTCGGTCTTCGCCCAGTCGTCGAGCACCCAGGCCTTGACGTCATCCGCGTTGAACTTCGCCTTGTCGTACAGCATCAGGTAGACGCGCAGCGCATCGTAGGCGGCCTTCGGGTCCTTGCTGGCGATCGCCCGGGACATGACGTCTTCCAGGCGGTGCACGATCTGCGGCAGCAACAGGTTGTCCTCCAGCACGTCATACGCATGGCGGCTTTCGGTGGCGATGTCCGCCGACGTGTAGAGACCGTAGCGCCACGTGCTGTCCGGATTCGACAGGTCCAGACCGGGGAAGGTCGGCAAATCGCGCGCGTCGGTCAGCGTGTCCGGCACGGCCTCCGGTTTGGGTGCCTTGTAGAGCTGGGTGACGCGCGCCGCAAGCGCCTGCACCTTGCGGTCAACCGCATCGAGATAGTCGCTGTTGTGGCCGAAGCTCGCGCGGAGTCCGATTGCCAACCACACGAACAACACCAGCGCCAATGTGTGGCCGATCAGGCGCGAGAGGCGGTAACGATATTCCCAGCGCAGGTTGGGGCTCACCAGATGCGCTTCAGGGAACACGACGCGAGTCAGGAGATCGTGCAAGAAGAAACCCTGATTGCCCTCGGCGCGCGCGGGTGAAACGGGCGCGTGTTTCTGAGTCGACAGAAGACGTTGAACGACTGTGTTGCGCTTCGCAACGAGCTCGCCATCCCGTTGCCGCGCACTCGTGAAATACACGCCGCGCAACGTCGAATGGAGCTGGGTGTCGTCGTAACGCGAATCGAGGAACACGCGGTCGATCATCTCGAGCAGCGGTCCGAGCAGCGCGGCGAACTCCTCGGGCAACGCGGCAAGCGATCGGCGCTTGTGCGATTCGTATTCGTCCTGCAAATGCGTATCGATCGAAGCGCTGAGCCGTTGCGCAAGTTCGGCGAGTTCCGTATGGCAGCGCGCGCGCAGCCCTTGCTTCGCAACGGTTTCCTTGCCATACGGAAGCGCGAAGCCCCATGCCTGCGCCCGCCCCTCGGCTGTCAGCGCGCCGAAATACTCGGCGAAGCCTGTCAGACGATCCATCTTCGTGACGACCACATAAACAGGAAAACGAATACCCAGCTCCTGCCTCAGTTCCGCCAGCCGCGCGCGCAACGCGGCAGCCTCCGCCACGCGCGCCTGTTCGTCGGCGCTTGCCAACGTCGCAAGATCGATCGTCAGCAACGCGCCGTTGATCGGTGCGCGAGGACGATGCCGGCGCAGCATGCCCAGAAATCCGAGCCACTCCGCACGATCCACCTTCTGTCGGCGTTCGCCCGTACCCGGGCCAGGCGACACGACATGGCCGCTGGCCATCGACGTTGCAGCGGCTTTCGAGTGCGACGCCTCGTTCTGCTTCTCATCTTCTCCAGCACCATCCGCAGCCGGCTCGGCATCGGCGCCGGCCTTGCCCGGAACGCGGGTTGCGGGCTTTCCCGTTTCCTCAGTGGGCGCGCCGACGTCATCAGCCGTCGACGTGCCATGACGCGTGTAGTAGCCGGCCGTGTCGATCAATACAGCTTCGTTGGTCAACCACCAGTCCACCGCGGCAGCGTCGCCGACAGGCGTCCCGGCCGCGCGCTGCATCTGCTCGGCAACGGGAAACGCCAACCCGCCGTTCATCAGTACGCTCGTCTTGCCGGACGCGTGCGAACCGAGCGTGATGTACCAAGGCAGTTCGTACAAATAGCGCTTGCCCTGGAATAGCTTGCCAAGACCACGCGCGCCGGTACGCATCGATTGCAGGCGCACGAGCGCGCTCGTCACGATCCCTTCGATTTTCCGCAGGCGGGCTGCAGCGGGCGACTCATTCTTGCGGCGATCCATGCGCAGCATCTTCTTCATGAACGCATCGTCTTCGCGCATTTTTTGCCACACGCGGACGATCCAGAAGAGGACAAAAGCCGCCACGATCAGTGCGATCGCGGTGAGTCGGGCCGACACGGGCTCGAACGGCGTTGTATGGCCAAGCGACAGCAGCGGCGCCGCATACCAGATCAGCAGGCACAGCAACGCGATGAACACGATGCTCGTCGACACGCCCACGAGCCAGAGCAGCACACCGGCGAGCAACAGCGCGATCAGCAGCACGCGGATGCCGGCGCCGGCGAGCGGCTTGAGCCCGCCGAACGCGAAAAACGGGCCGACGAACCAGATCACGAGCGAAACGACGATCAGTGCGAGGAACGCGAGGAACTGGCGCGAGGCCAGAAACGACAGGAACTGGAACTTCTTCATGTGTTATTCCGGAAACGGATCTGGCTTAGCGTGCGACGTCGATCTCGACGCGCCGGTTTTGCGCACGCCCCTGCGCGGTGCGGTTGTCGCCGACCGGATCGGCATCGCCCTTGCCGACGGCTTCGAGCCGGTTCGCCGGCACGCCGGCGGTTTGCAGCATCTGCATGACCTGGGTGGCGCGTTCTTCCGACAGCATCTGATTCGATGCGAAATGTCGGCTGCGAATCGGCACGTTGTCCGTGTAGCCGATGATCGTGACCTTGCCCGGCACCTTGGCGATCTCTGTGGCGATCTTCGAAATCAGCGGATTCATCGATGCCTGAACCGAAGCGCCACCGGGCTTGAACATGGCGTCGCCGCGGAACGTGACGGCGCTGTGGCGGGCATCCTCGACGACGCTTACCGTGCCTGCCGCGATTTCGTCCTCGAGCAACTGTTTGAGATGCAGTTGTGGAGGCGGTGCAGGCGGCGGCGTCATGCGGGCGATGTCGGCAATCTGCTTCTGGACGTCCGCGCTGCGGCTGAACAGTTCGTACTTGAACCATCCGAACAGGCCGAGCAGGATGACCGACAGGATCGTGACGGTGATCCATACCGGAAAATCGGTGAACGACAAGCGTTTGCCTGTCGCGGGCGATTGCCAGTGGGGCGATAGCGTCAGCGGCACGGGTTCGCGCTGAGACGTGATCACGTTGTAGAGCCGTTGACGAATCGCGTCGTGCTTGCGCTTGCCGTCGGTCATGTCCCGGTATCGGCCTTGGAAACCGAGGCTGAGAATGCGGTAGATCACTTGAAGGAGGTCCCGGGGGCCTGTCAGGAATTTCGTGTTTAAGGCATAACATGCTCTCAAGGAGAGTGTATGCCTCGCAAATCGAAAGCCCAGCCGGTGGATCTGCCGGCGATTCCGGTCGAACTGCTTGAGCAGTTTGGCAACGGTCCGATGACCGCCGAAGCCATCAATGCCGCGACGCTGGCGCTCAAGAAGGCGCTGATCGAGCGAGCGCTGAGCGGTGAGATGAGTCATCATCTCGGCTACCCTGCCGGTGCGGCCAAGCCGGCCAACGCCACAAATCAGCGCAACGGCCGAGGTGCCAAGACTGTCCTGACCGAAGACGGCCCGATTCGCATCGAGGTGCCTCGCGACCGCGACGGCAGCTTCGAACCCATCCTGATACCCAAGCACGAACGGCGCTTCACCGGCTTCGACGACAAGATCGTTGCCATGTATGCCCGGGGCATGACCGTGCGCGAGATTCAGGGCTTCCTGCTGGAGCAATACGGCACGGAGGTCTCGCCCGACTTCATCAGTTCCGTGACCGACGAGGTCATGGCCGAAGTGACTGCCTGGCAGGGCCGACCGCTTGAGCCGATGTATCCGGTCGTGTTCTTCGACGCCCTTCGGGTTAAGATTCGCGAAGACGCCGTCGTGCGCAACAAGGCGGTGTACCTGGCGCTGGGCGTGCTGCCCGACGGCACCCGTGACATTCTGGGCCTCTGGATCGAGAACACCGAGGGGGCCAAGTTCTGGATGAAGGTGTTCAATGACCTGAAGACGCGCGGCGTTCACGACATCCTGATCGCTGTCACCGATGGTCTCAAGGGTATGCCCGAGGCCTTGGCGGTGGTGTTTCCGGCGACCACACTGCAAACTTGTATCGTCCATCTGATCCGCAACAGCCTCGATTACGCCAGTTGGAAAGACCGCCGAGGGTTGGCCGCCGCGATCAAACCGATCTACGCCGCGCCCAGCGCGGAAGCGGCCCAGGCCGAACTCGATGCGTTTGCCGATGGTCCGTGGGGTCAGAAATTCCCAACCGTCAGTAGCGCGTGGCGCAACGCCTGGGATCGCGTGATCCCGTTCTTTGCCTTTCCGCCAGGCGTGCGCAAGATCATCTACACGACAAACGCGATTGAAAATATCAACTCGCAGTTGCGCAAGATCATCAAGACCCGCGGGCACTTCCCGACCGACGAGGCAGCCACCAAACTCATCTGGCTGGCCCTGCGCAACATCACGGCGAATTGGGGTAGTGCAGCTCATGACTGGAAGACCGCCATGAACCAATTCGCTATCCTTTACGCAGATCGATTCGTCCGGCCTTCCGTGTAATTACTCAACCCGCCTTGAACACGGAAATCCTGACACCCCCGGTCCCGGTGCTCATCCGGATCTTCCAGCAAGCGCCCAATCAGAAGATAGACCTTGTCGCCGCCCTTGAGATCTCCGTGGAAAGTGGTTGCAAGCCCATCGTGGATCCATTCGATTGCCGCCGAACCCTCCTGGCCCCATGCGGTTTGTGTTGCGGCTTCGTCCAGTGCCGTGCACAGACAGTAGCTCGCGCCGATCATGTGATCTCGCCGGATGTTTGCCTGTTCGCAGAGTTTCTCGAATACGCGCACTTCCTGATCGAGGAGCATGTGTAGTGCAAGTATCTGCTCAGGTTCAAGATGTTCCGGCATATCCGCCTGCGCACGCAGGAGTGCACTTGCTGCTTCAAGCAACGGGTTTTGTGCGCTCTGGACGGCCAACAGCCTTTTCGGCAACGGGATGGCCATGGCTCCCGGAGCTTCTTGCCGATTATCCGGTGATGGCTTTTGATCGACGAGGGGCGCCACGGCCTCGCTTGATTGGTTAGTCATAAAGAAACATCGATTTTTAATAACGCTTACATAACAATACGAATTTATTTAATTCAAGATACCGATATGGTTTTCAATCGACTCACCAGCACACATCCGCAACCAGCATGATGTGCTTCGAGAGCAACCGGCACTCCATCGACCAGGAAAGTTTCGTCCCCTTCCTCGATTCGATTCACGCCGTGCTCTGCGCAACGGACGAGGTCGAATTTACGAACAATGGCTTTTCCTTCAATACTATCCGTACTACTTCCCGTTAATATCTCGCCGCCGTGAGGTGCCAGCGTGTCACTGACCACAATGATCTGTCGGGACATGTTTTCTCCATTGAAGTCAATTAGAAACAAGAAGTCGATCGACTGTGAAAAGTTCATAAGTCGTTGATACGGTATAAGGACCGTGATCGACCGGTAATGTGTCGACGTCCCGCGATATATGCCCTCGACCGTCAAGAGGCGGCACCGCATTCTTCTTGAACGATGGTGTCGTCGCCTTGGCCGCATCGATCAGTGTCTTGGCGTCACCATCCCATTTCGGCAACGGTGCCGGGGGAAGCGGTAGAACTTTGTCGAGGTTTGGCAACTTCAAACGGCCTTGGAAGTGCTCCAGGGCATCGCCAATCTTGCTATAACGTTCCGCGCGGTCCCTGTCGACACGTTCTGCAAGACTTTTCCCATTTTTTAGGTACGTTCCATTGAACTCGACGGATAGTTTATTTGAACATTTCGCACTACCAAGCCTTACACCATTATGGAATATTTTCAGTGCGAGTTTTTTTGCCTCGTCAGAGTATCCACTCGATTGCAAAAATCCTAACTCATAGGCAGCATCACCATATCCCTGCGAAACTGCACACTGCAACATTTGCATAGCGATTGGCCGATTTCCCCAAAAATCGCCGTCTGGGGAATCATAGGTACCGCCCAGCTTGTCGCCAAGGAAAGTCATAGCCGATGGACTTCCCATATCTGCCGCTCTCTGGAAGAACGCATAGGCACTGGTGGCGTTTCCGCCTTTGACCAGCCCCCTCTGGTGGTACACGCCCATCTGATCGTACGCATCCGGCACACCTAGCGTCATCGCCTTCTCCACCCAACGAATCGCTACTTCCGGATTACGCTCAGGCACGCCCGGATAGCTGCTCAAAATCAATCCCGCGAGATTCAGCATTGCCTTCCAGTGATCGTGTTCGGCCGCCTGCTCGTATAGTCGATAAATCTTCGCGTAGTCGCGCCGCTTGTAGTACACGTCCGGATCGTCGAGCGCCAACGCCTGCTGGAACCACTGCTCTGCCTGTGGATCGATCGGCGGCACATGCTGATCCTGATATACGCACTTGAATTCCTTGCGGTGCGGATTAAGCAGCGGAAGTTTTTCGTAGCGGGGCTGGTCAGACATCGCGGCAGTCAATTTGTTGGTCACGGTAGTTAGCGGCCCCGCCTGCACGCTGACCGCGAACAAGCAAAGGCTCGTGACCACAACGCACAAGCGCCGCCCGACCACACTCGTTCCGGATTTGCTCACAGCGCAATCCTTTCGAAACCGTCGTCCGTCCGTGCATTGGGGCTCCCCATGAAGACCCACTGCACATGCACTGGGTCAATCTCCAAGTGACGATCAACTGGTTTCGGAAACGGCTGCCCCTCCGGCACGAATGCTTGCTGATCCCAGCGGTTGTACAAGGCCGCGAGCGGATGATCCACTCCGACGCTTGCCTCCCAAATACCCGTTTGCGGGCATCGCTCCGATCCGTGGCACGACAACTTCTCAGGCTGCGTCTCAAGTTGACGCAAAAATCCGGCATCACGCAGTTGCGCCAGAAATACCGATCGACTCGGCGGCACTGGTCGAGATTCGCCCAGGTAATGCCACTGCACCTGTTCGGCTTCCAGCCAGTTGACGTGCGGCGGGTCGAAACGCTCACCGGCCCGATAGCGCTCGGGGTGACCGCCGCGGGCAAATTTCAGTTGGTCCTTACGCATGGTCGACAAGCCGTAGAGCGCCATCCAGTAGCCACTTTCCGGCACCACCTTGTCACCGTTCACGGCATACGGACTTTGCGCTAGCGACATGACACCCTGCCCCTCAGGCATGCGGGCTCGACCTTCCAATTTGGATGCCGGGTCTTTTTTCGGAGGTGATGTCACTGCCTTGGCTGCATCGATCAGTGTCTTAACGTCACCGTCCCATTTCGGCAATGGTGCCGGGGGAAGCGGTAGGACTTTGTCGAGGTTTGGCAACTTCAAACGGCCTTGGTAGTGCTCGAGCGCATTACCGATCACTTTGTATCGTCGAGCACGAAACTGATCAACATATCCGATTAAATTTTCACCATCAGCCAATCCAAATCCGCGAAATTCTGATGCGATATTATTAGCGCATTTTGCACACCCCAATTTCACACCCTCGTGGAAGGTTCTCAACGCTTGCACTTTCGCCTCAACAGAATAGCCACTTTGCTGATAGAAACCTAACTCATAAGCGGCATTTCCGTACCCTTGGGCCACCGCACATTGCAACATCTCTATGGCGATTGGCCGATTTCCCCAAAAATCGCCGTCCGGCGAATCATAGGTACCGCCCAGCTTGTCGCCAAGGAAAGTCATAGCCGATGGACTTCCCATATCTGCCGCTCTCTGGAAGAACGCATAGGCACTGGTGGCGTTTCCGCCTTTGACCAGCCCCCTCTGGTGGTACACGCCCATCTGATCGTACGCATCCGGCACACCTAGCGTCATCGCCTTCTCCACCCAACGAATCGCTACTTCCGGATTACGCTCAGGCACGCCCGGATAGCTGCTCAAAATCAATCCCGCGAGATTCAGCATTGCCTTCCAGTGATCGTGTTCGGCCGCCTGCTCATATAGTCGATAAATCTTCGCGTAGTCGCGCCGCTTGTAGTACACGTCCGGATCGTCGAGCGCCAACGCCTGCTGGAACCACTGCTCTGCCTGTGGATCGATCGGCGGCACATGCTGATCCTGATATACGCACTTGAATTCCTTGCGGTGCGGATTAAGCAGCGGAAGTTTTTCGTAGCGGGGCTGGTCAGACATCGCGGCAGTCAATTTGTTGGTCACGGTAGTTAGCGGCCCCGCCTGCACGCTGACCGCGAACAAGCAAAGGCTCGTGACCACAACGCACAAGCGCCGCCCGACCACACTCGTTCCGGATTTGCTCACAGCGCAATCCTTTCGAAACCGTCGTCCGTCCGTGCATTGGGGCTCCCCATGAAGACCCACTGCACATGCACTGGGTCAATCTCCAAGTGACGATCAACTGGTTTCGGAAACGGCTGCCCCTCCGGCACGAATGCTTGCTGATCCCAGCGGTTGTACAAGGCCGCGAGCGGATGATCCACTCCGACGCTTGCCTCCCAAATACCCGTTTGCGGGCATCGCTCCGATCCGTGGCACGACAACTTCTCAGGCTGCGTCTCAAGTTGACGCAAAAATCCGGCATCACGCAGTTGCGCCAGAAATACCGATCGACTCGGCGGCACTGGTCGAGATTCGCCCAGGTAATGCCACTGCACCTGTTCGGCTTCCAGCCAGTTGACGTGCGGCGGGTCGAAACGCTCACCGGCCCGATAGCGCTCGGGGTGACCGTCGCGGGCAAATTTCAGTTGGTCCTTACGCATGGTCGACAAGCCGTAGAGCGCCATCCAGTAGCCACTTTCCGGCACCACCTTGTCACCGTTCACGGCATACGGACTTTGCGCTAGCGACATGACACCCTGCCCCTCAGGCATGCGGGCTCGACCTTCCAATTTGGATGCCGGGTCTTTTTTCGGAGGTGGTGTCACTGCCTTGGCTGCATCGATCAGTGTCTTAACGTCGCCATCCCATTTCGGCAACGGCGCCGGCGGGAGCGGAAGAACCTTGTCTAGGTTCGGGAGCTTAAGACGACCCCGGTAATGCTCCAAGACTCGGGCAATCTTGCTATACCGCTGGGCGCGGGCTTGATCGATGTAACCGACAAGATTGCTACCGTCGGTCAAATCAAATCCATCGAATTCGGTAAAGATATTGCTAGCACATTTGGAACTTCCAAGCCTCACCCCCTCGTGCAGCACCTCTAGTGCACGTCGCTTCGCCGATGGCGTCATCGATCGGGCATAAATGTAGCTGAGTTTATTGGCGGCATCCCCATGCCCTTGCGCCAAAGCACACTCAAGCATCTGCGTCGCAATGGGTTCATTCCCCCAGAACTCGCCCCCCGGATCGTCATATGTCCCGGCTAGCTTGCTGGCTAGGAACGTCATGGCGGACGGGCTTCCCATATCAGCTGCTCTTTGGAAGAACGCATAAGCACTGGTGGCGTTTCCGCCTTTGACCAGCCCCCTCTGGTGGTACACACCCATCTGATCGTACGCATCCGGCACACCTAGCGTCATCGCCTTCTCCAGCCAACGAATCGCTACTTCCGGATTACGCTCAGGCACGCCCGGATAGCTGCTCAAAATCAATCCCGCGAGATTCAGCATTGCCTTCCAGTGATCGTGTTCGGCCGCCTGCTCGTATAGTCGATAAATCTTCGCGTAATCGCGCCGCTTGTAGTACACGTCCGGATCGTCGAGCGCCAACGCCTGCTGGAACCACTGCTCTGCCTGTGGATCGATCGGCGGCACGTGCTGATCCTGATATACGCACTTGAATTCCTTGCGGTGCGGATTAAACAACGGAAGTTTCTCGTAGCGGGGCTGGTCAGACATGGCGGGGATCAATTTGTTGGTCAAGGTGGTCAATGGCCCCGCATGCGCGTGGATAGCATGCACGAACAGAGCGGCACAAAGAAAACGTACAAGGCCAATCGCAACAGTCATCGGCATCTCCTATCACACCGTCACTCGTTCGTTCAACGACGGAACAGTGACTCCCGCGTGCATGGTCGCTGTAGATCGATAGTCCTCAAATGGCAGCAAAAAACTATTCATCGGTTTTTCGCGCTCCCTCAGATCAGCATTCTTTTCCATTTGCTTATTCCATTTATCGAATACTTCCGACAACAAATCTCTTTCTCCCGCCCCACTTATTCGCCCCCCCGATTGCAATCCAAACACCCGCTCACGCAACTTCGCCACCCACTCCTCCCCAGTCGCAGCAATATTGATTTCGCTATCCACCGACATACTTCGTTGATTCAGGTTGGCGCTCCCGAGTGTCACGAATACATCGTCGATCAGCATCAGCTTCGAGTGAATATAAATCTCGCGATACGCCATCTTCCCTCCCACCATCCCGCTTGTGCGCAGTCGCGCCACGCTCACTTTCAGGCCAAGCGTGCCCTCCAACGCCTCCACGCTCGGACGATCGAGCACCTTGTGCCTTGCCTTGACCTTGAGCGGATTTCCGTGTTCATCCTTGAGATTCAGGTCGTATTGAACATACTTTGCTCTTTTATAGTCCTGACTCATCTTTCCGGAATCCACCAAATCGGCCTGATTCGGCATCGCTTTTCCGTGACCGAGTTCCGTCAATGTGTCAAAGGTACGCGGCACCATTCCGTCGTCCTCCGGATGTGGAATGACGATGAACAGATGGAGCCTAGGAATTTCGGCAATCGGCTTCTTGGACAGACGATCCCAAGCATCACAGAACTTTTCTCGCTGATCCTTCAAATGACGCGCGAATTCCGGGTAATAAAAGTACTGATTTTCGATATAGATGTAGTTACGTGCGTAGCTTGTCGCCTGGAAATACAGCTCCTTGATGCTTTTTTCCCGCTCGTGAGCCTGAGTCCGAACTATCTGTACAGCCTGCCGTGAATTTTTCGGCAAGGTGGGGATCCGAGGTGGCAACGCTGCCAACTCCTTCGTCTTCCAGTCTTTGGGCGCGAACAAATTCCAGCCTTGCTCAAAATTCTGGTGCAGACGCTTGAGCGCCGGCCCGACTACCCGGCAAGCGTAATCTTGCAGTGGCCTCGCATGCTTGTATTGCCCCGTACCAGTTCGATTTCCGGGATTCTGCGTAGCTTTTGCTTGCGCGTGCTCGCCATCGACATTTGTTGCCGACCAGGTCTCGCGCAGCGAGTCGTCGATTCGATGGTTTTCGCTGTCCCAGTAGTCCGTCACGGAGTTGAGGCCCATGACATATCCAATGGCATGAAGGCCTCCTTCATGCTCGTAATCAATCAGTATCGGCTTCTGGTGATGCGTCGGAAAATTCCACAGAAGCCCGGCCTCGTCTACGGGGTTATACCATTCGAACGCGGGTGGATCTTGCTCCTTTGGAGCCTGATCGATTAAAGCCTTGACATCTGATCTGGAAATACTTCGCAAAACGATCTGTAGATTTGGGTTTCTTCCTTGCGCCCTTTGCGACGAAGGGAGATGATCCTGCCACCACTTCACGCAGTAATCGTGGCGAGCGTGATTTGCGTATGGCGATCCAAGTGGTCCGTGCTTCGCATCGGTGTAACCAGGCATGTTGTTCTGCTTGGTCGATGCGAGCAAGTCATACCAAATCAGCAAGCGAACGCGAACGGGATTCCGCGCTCGAGTAGTGACTTCATGCAGCAACTCACCGTATGTTTTTCCACGCTTCCATTCCGCCCCAGAGCGGACGAGTTCCATTGCCGGATCGAACCCCCAGCAGACAATATCCACGGTTGCCTTGGCGTCACGGATGTCCTTCTCGATTCTTTCGAAGCCTTCGCGGCCACATACAAAGAAATCCAATGCGTTGCCGTAAGTAATCGGATTCTTCTCGCGCTTTTCCAGCAGCCATTGCACGGTGCCTTGCGCCCTACGCCCAGCTTCGTCGATTGCAATATCAACTGGATTATGCGTCTTGATGTCGTCGGCCATATAGTTGTCCCGTAGCGTTTCGAGCACACGTCACACGCGTTCGCCACGATTCGAGCGCAGATCGACATGCTCGGGATCGTGATTAAGCGCATCGCGCACCTTAAGATTGAACTCACCGCCGTTGCTGAGTTTGACGCGATACGCGCTTGTTCCCGGCTGATGATTCATGACGATCACGCGCCCGAACTCGTCGGTCACGCCCTCTCCGATCTTTGCGGTTCCCTTGAACAATTCGTACGGCTCGTCCACGTACCGGTTCGCGGCCCCAGGTAGCGCGCCAAGCGTGAAGTGCAGGTTTTCCGGCAATTCCGGGGCGTCGAGCACGAGCGGGCTGCTCTTGTTGTCCGGACCGGTGAATATGCGCCCAGCCGAATGCACTTCGAAACTCCCGTTTGTACCGCTTGTGATCTCACCGGCACGCCAGCGCGTGTAGCTACCGCCTCCGCTTATTTCCACTTCCTGCTGAGCACTGATGCGAATCCGGTCGGCAACGACCGTGACATTGAGTTTCGCGAGCAGGTTAATACTGTCTTTCAGCGCCTTTAGATCGATGTCACCTGCCGCGGCCACCAAGCGCATACCGGCTTGATAGACAAACAACCGTAACGCCTTGCGCATGCTCGCGAACAAGCCACCGCCCGTGCTGACCGACATGTCGGTACCGACAGTCACCGCGGCAGCACGGCCACTGCTCAGATGAATCTGTTCCGGCGTACTCGCAACGATGCCGGCGGGACTGGCGAGTACAAGCTGAGGGTCCCGGAACTGATTCAGCTTGCCGCCGCCCCGAATAGCATTCGCCTGTGCTTTCAAAGACGTCACAATGGTGGTTTGTTCACCATCGTGCGCATGAACGGACTGAGCAGTGTGTGCAAGCCCTTCTGCAAGCTCCTGGGACTCGGAAAGCTGCGCATCGATCTCGTCGACGCTGAATGCGTCGCCATTGGCGGCTGGTCGACTGAAGGTCGTGAGCAATAGCCCTTCGGCCCCCCGAACCGCAGCTTTGCCGTCCGTTCGCAATTCAGCCCCTCGACCACGCTCATCCTGCCGCCCAGCATTGCCGGCAATGCGCGTGATATACCCGAGATTCAACTGCGAAGTGCCTTCGTCGCTCGACAGGTGGGCCTGGATTTTTCCGTTCGTGTCGTCGAAGGCGAGCGTATTCGCCCGACGGCCGCCGACCTCCCGGCTGCGATAGCCGGCAAGCGTCTGGTTTTTCGGCAATGCGAACGGCGGCATGTTGAATGCATTGGCCGCACGCCCCACGATGATCGGTAAGTCCGGATCGCCGTTGACGAAAGCGACTTCGACCTCATGCCCCCGGCGCGGCAGAAAGATTCCGCCGAACTGATCGCCATGCCACGCACCGGCCACGCGCACCCAGCAACTTGAACGCTCGTCGTTGTTGCCAAGCCGGTCCCACAGAAACTGGAGCTTCACCCGACCGTACGCATCAGTCCAGATTTCCTGATTCTCCGGACACGTCACGACGGCATATTCGACGCCGTTCACACGTGGCTTTGCAATCGTACGCAGCAGCCTGAACGGTTCAATTGTCGGCTGCACCGTAAAATCCGCCTCGCAACGGTATCGCTGGCCGGATCCGGACGCTTCGCCAATCTCCTCGATCGTCAGCTTGCAGGCGATCACCGCATACTCGCGATTCGCCGCATCCTGCGGATAGTGCGACAGCACGAACGTCTGGCCTGCCACCATGCCGCGCAGGTTGCCTTTGCCGTAGGCCCTCAGCCCCTGACAACGCCGAGCCTCCATCTGCACCAGCGTCAGGTACTCCGCTTCCGTGCGCGGCTCGTTGTGATCGCCCGAGAGTCCAGCCGCACCAGCCTGCGGCTGTGCGTAATCACCCCACGTGTAGTGCTCCTGGTGGGCAAGCCCCGTATCGCGAGGATCCTCACGCGTCACCTTCAGGTCCGCACGCGGCAACGTATAGTCGTAGTCGACGCTCGTCACCGCACCTGCGGTCAGCGCGTGGGAGACCGAGAAGTCCTGAATGTGTTCCTCGTCAAGCCGTCGACCGGTCGGCGGTTCGTAGCGAAGCGCGGCATACGCGTCACCAAGCGGTTTGAGCGCGCCCATCGAGTCGCACAGCACAAGGCGATGCTTGCCTTCGCCATGCTCGAAGAAGTAGTAGATGCCCCACTCTTCCCACAGGCGCTGCAGGAACGTCCAGTCGCTTTCGAAGTGCTGGCGTTGAATGTCACGCTTGGGCCATGCGTTGTTCGGCCGCGGCGTGGTGAGCCGTTTTTCGACCGGGAACGGATACGACGAGAGCACCGCATCAGTGATCTCGACCACGGACATGTCCTGGAAGATACGACAGTCGCAATTCTTGGTTGCTTGCCAGAGCCATGGCCGCAGCGTGAGTGCATACACGATCGAACGACCATCCTCGCGCACGAGCGTCGCATGGCTCACGATACCGGTAATCTCGCGTGCGCCCGCGCCGAGATTGGCCATGCCAGCATTGCCGGCCAAGCCGGGGATGAAGCGGCCCTTGCCCTCGAGCTGAATCGATACGGTCACTTCCGTACCGATCAGCGTGTCGAGCTTGACGTTCGCCGCGATGCTCTGCGAAAACCCGAGCGCATCCGGAGTTTTCAGCTCAAGCGTGTACTCGAACAGTTCGCCAACGGTCTCGCCACCGGTGAGTTTCACCGGAGTGAGGATCGACTGTCCCGCATACAGCGGCAGGGCCGCGCCTGAGACTGATAGTGTCCGTGGTGCATCAAACAAAGCCATTCCGACATCTCCATTGAATCACTTGAGCTGCGGTTTACCTATAGTGCGTTCGGGTATCGACGCCTATCCGCCGATTCATTTCCAGCCGTTGACGAGCTGAGGCGGATTATTAATGAAATAGAAAAACAAAATACCCACCGAAACAATCAATACACAAAAAACATATACAAGACCAAGAAAGATTCCGCCGGCGATATCCGGTTCGCCGCGTACAAACAAGACAATCGCACAACCGACCGCTAGCAACGGTGGCACGATAAGGCCATAGCCCCCCCAAAACGACTGCGATCCCACACCTACAAATAAGACAAAGCAATAGCCTACGACCACAATCAACCAAGCCAGTCCGATACCGCGCCGTATGAGTTCTTTCTGAGTTGGGTTCGGAGACCGCTTGGTGATATTTTTCATTTTCCAGATTCGAGTTAGTTAAGAGCTTGGGCCAATTAGCTATCTAGCTCTCTCGCAACGGACGCGCTTATGCCCGTACGCCCCACAATTCGAGCTTGAGCGACGGAAACTCCCCCGCGACATGCAACGCAACGCCGCCATGCCGCACGACTTCCTCCCAAAGCGGCCCGCCCTGAGTCAATTCGTAATAGATGTAGCCCGCGTTGAATGGAATCTGCCGCGGGGGCACCGGCAACGCTTCGAGGCCAATACCCGGCAAGTGACTGCGCACGAGGCTCGGCAGCTTGTCCGACGGCCCCGCCTTCGCCTGCGCGAGAAACTGCTGCTTCAGCGCATCCGCAGGCATTGCCGCATGCACGGCCAGCACCAGCGCGGTGAACCCTTGCATGTCGACCGGATCGACCACCGCGTTGCGCATGCCGTGACCGCGATCCTCGAGCGCGATGCTCTGCGCGCTGCGCACCAGCACGGCGTTGAGCAGCCGATGCGTGTCGTCGACAACCGGCTTCAGGCACACATGCGGCGTCGTATGCTGATACATCGGATGCGTTTCGAGCGGACGGCGCGTATCGGTGCGCAGATGCGTCGACAACTCGCCAGCCATGCCGATCAGCAGCGCGTATACGTCCGATGGCGATGTCGCCGGCACCCGCAGCAGATGCTGAAGCAGCGGCTCGTAGCGGTTGAGAATCTGCAACAGCAGGTAATCGGTAACAGTCGCCGCGCTCGCGGTGGTGTCATCGGTTCCGGCCAGGCGCTGCGCCAGCGCATTCGCGCGCAAGCGCGCGAGATCATGAATCTTTGTCACCCAACTCGTGAGCAGATCGCTCGCGCCGTAACCGGATACGGGCGGCACAAGCGTGTCGTCGAGCGCGATGCTGCCATCCGCGCGAATCGTCTTCACGCACGTGAGTGCGAGACCGATCCATGCATCGCCCAACTCCTTTTCAGGCAGCAGGCGCACTCGCAAGTTCGACAGTTGCACCGATTCGGGCGCAAGGCCGATCGAGTTCGTGTCACGCAGCTCCGTGTCGAACACCTGATAACGTGCGAGCGAATCGGGTGTGTTGTCGAAGGTGGTCTCCTCGCAATTCGGCAACCGGACAGGCACGGCCAGATAGATGACCTGATCCAGATGCTCCTGCCGAATCGTCAACGGCGGCGGCAACGGCGTGTTGCCCGGCGCATCGAACGGCGTGCCGTCGGCGAACACCCCGGCCGCCGACTTGACGACCACCTTGCCGAGCGCCAGCGCTTCATGGTCGAGCGCGTAGTGCGTGAAGCCGAAAAAGAACGGCGACAGCGGCGCCGCACGCTGATGCGCGTATTTCTCGAAATAGCGGTCCTGCTGCTGGAACAGCTGCGGGCGGAAGAACAGCCCTTCCTGCCAGGCGACCTTGGCGTACCAGCTCATGCGTGCCGTCCGTTTTGTTGCGCGACGTGTTTCATTTTTTCGCTTCCGTGATCTTGACGGCCTTGGCCTCGAGATCGATGGTCAGTTTCAGCTTCGGCGTGAACAGGCGGTACCACGCCTTGTCCGGTGCGGTCGGCATCACATAAACTGCTCGCCACACCGCATTCGGCAAGTCGCGATAAGCCGCGATCACGCCGATGGCCTTCGTGGCCGAATCGGGCCGGCGCACGAACGTCCGGTGCTCGCCAGGGCGCAACTGCAACTCGTCGCGTTTCACCACGTCGTCGGCCAGCACCGTTTTGTGCTGGGTCTGCAGCGTGAAAAAGTCGGATGCCTCGAAGGCACCGTCGTTCTTCAGTTCGTAAACGCGCACGACGATCGGCGCAGCCCTTCCCCGGTCGTCCGGATTGACATCGGGCAGCGCGTTCACGCGCATATCGAGCCGAATCGGCTCCTTCGGCTTCGGCTCGCCACTGCTTGCGCAAGCGGAAAGCGCGAGCGCGCAGACAAGTGTGGCGACGGTCGGTATCGAGCGCATGCAGCTATGAACCCTTATTCCCAATGTGGGACGCCCCACAACCGACGGAGACGATTCGCCTGCACCGGTTGCGAGGCATCGATGCGATTACGCTTCCTTGTTGCCCTTGATGTCGAAGCTCGCGGTCACGGCGCCACCGCTGCCGCCCTGCGCGTTCTGCACGACGTACTCCTGCTTGACCTTCGCGAACGACAGCGACACCGATTCACGGCTCTTTTCCGCGTCGTTCTTGCTGCCCGACGGCTTCACGCGCGTGACGATCACGTCGCTCATCGTGAGCTTCAGGTATTCGAGCGGGTTGCCGCCGGCCTTGCGCATCACCAGCGTTGCCTGGTCGATGTGCTTGCCCGTGAGCGCGTACTTCATCAGGTTCGGGCTGGCGCGGTCGATGTTGTGCTCGAACGTCAGGTCCTTGACGGTGGCCTTGCCGGCACCGCCGCCGCTACCGGCGTGCATCGTCGATTCCTGCTGGATGTCCCACTCCCAGGTCAGAACTTCGATTTCGTCCTTGTGCTTGTCGTCGAGCGATTCACCGTTGATGCCGTCGATCTTCAGGAAAATGTCTTGCGCCATGCGTAGTACTCCTTTTATTAAATGATTTGAAACCGGGCGATCATCGTCCACCAAAGGCGTTCGATGTCCGCCCCTGCTGGACCTACCGGATGGTTAAGCCGCTTCCTTGATCGACGGCAGCTTCGTCACGAGCCGCAGCGAGACGGTCAGCCCTTCGAGCTGGAAGTGCGGACGCAGGAAGAATTTGGAGTTGTAGTAGCCAGGGTTGCCCTCGACCTCCTCGACCACCACTTCAGCGGCCGCAAGCGGCCGGCGCGCCTTCGTCTCCTGCGACGAGTTGGTCGGATCGGCGTCGACGTAATGCATGATCCATTCGTTCAGCCAACGCTGCATGTCCTCGCGCTCCTTGAACGCGCCGATCTTGTCGCGCACGATGCACTTCAGGTAGTGCGCGAACCGCGAGCACGCGAACAGGTACGGCAGGCGCGCGGACAGGTTCGCGTTGGCCGTCGCGTCCGCATCGTGATACTCGGCCGGCTTCTGCAGCGATTGGGCGCCGATGAACGTCGCGTGATCGGTGTTCTTGCGGTGCACGAGCGGAATGAAGCCGTTCTTCGACAGCTCGGCCTCGCGTCGGTCCGAGATCGCGATTTCGGTCGGGCACTTCATGTCGACGCCGCCATCGTCGGTCGGGAACGTGTGGGTCGGCAGGTTCTCGACCGTGCCGCCCGATTCGACACCGCGAATCAGCGAGCACCAGCCGTACTGCTTGAACGAGCGGTTGACGTTGACGCCCATCGCGTACGCCGCGTTCGCCCAGCCATAGCGCCCATGGTCCGAACCGTTCGTGTCTTCCTCGAAATCGAATTCGTCGACCGGGTTGGTCTTCGCGCCATACGGCAAGCGCGCGAGGAATCGCGGCATTGCAAGCCCCACATAGCGCGCATCTTCGGTGTTGCGCATCGAGTTCCACGCGGTGTATTCGAGGTTCTGCGTGAAAATCTTCGTCAGGTCACGCGGGTTCGCGAGCTCCTGCCACGACTCCATCTGCAAAACTGACGGTGCGGCACCGGTGATGAACGGCGTGTGTGCGGCAGCCGAGACCTTCGCAATCGAGCCGAGCAGGTCGACGTCCGGTGGCGTATGGTCGAAGTAGTAGTCTGCGACGAGACACCCGTACGGTTCGCCGCCGAGCTGACCATATTCCTCTTCGTAGATCTGTTTGAAAAGCGGGCTCTGATCCCAGGCCAAGCCCTTGTAGCGACGCATCGTGCGATGCAGCTCGGCTTTCGAGACATCCATGAAGCGAATTTTCAGATGCTCGTCGGTTTCGGTGTTCGACACGAGGTGATTCAGGCCACGCCACGCGGATTCGAGCGCCTGGTAATCGTCGTGGTGCAGAATCAGGTTGATCTGCTCGGAGAGCTTGTGATCGATCTGCGCGATGATCGCCGCGATGCTCTTGTACGCATCGTCGCTGATCGTTGCCGTCTGAGCCAGCGCCTGCTCGGCGAGCGTCTGAACGGCCAGTTCGACGGCTTCACGCGCGTCGTCGGTCTTGGGTCGGAATTCGCGCTCCAGCAGCTGAGTGAAATCGGATTCGGTATTCGTCTGCGCCACTGCGCCCCGTGCTTCCTGTTTCGCCATGATGGTCATCCTTTATCGGTTCGTCGGTCAGTTCGCGCCGTCTTGTGCGGCGGTTTCGTCCGCATGGCGCTCGGGCTTCGGCGCCGCGGCCAGCGACTTGAGCAGCGCCGGGTCCTGAAGCAGCTGCGTGACGAGCGCCTCGGCACCCGACTTGCCGTCCATGTAGGTCTGCAGATTGGCGAGCTGCGTGCGCGCTTGAAGCAGTTGGCGCAGCGGCTCGACCTTGCGCGCGATCGCGGCAGGCGAAAAATCCTCCATGCTCTCGAAGGTCATGTCGACCATCATCTGCCCGTCGCCCGTCAGCGTATTCGGCACGGCGAACGCGACACGCGGCCGGATCGCCTTCATGCGCTCGTCGAAATTGTCGATGTCGATTTCGAGAAAGCGCCGGTCCGATACCGCTGGCAGCGGCTCGGCCGGATGCTTGCCCGACAGATCGGCGAGCACGCCCATCACGAACGGCAGCTCGACCTTCTTCTCCGAGCCGTAGACCTCGACGTCGTACTCGATTTGCACACGCGGCGCACGGTTGCGCGCAATGAATTTCTGCGAACTGCTGGAAGCGGCCATGAATGAAACTCCTGAACAGTGGTGGTGGGACGGCGAGCTCAGCGAACCGGCTCGTCTTAATGAAGGGCGGTAGCGTCGAACGCGAGGGCCTGCCCCGGTGCGCCGGACGGATCGACCACGCCGATCGAAATACGCGACAGAGTCTGCTTCGCCTCGAAGGCCTCGAGCCACAGCGACGACAAGCGGGGCAGCACGTACTGCTCGATGAATCCGATCAACACGCGTGCGCCGGTTTCCTGCACGAGACAGCGGCCGACGATGTAATCGACGACCGCGTCGTCGTACGTCAGCGCGATTTCATGGCCGTCGGCCATACGCTTGACGACCCGGCCCAGATGCAGGCGGACGATGCTGGCGAGCGCACCGTCGGCAAGTGGCCGGTAGGGCACGACTGTCACGCGCCCGAGGAATGCCGCCGGGAATGTGTTCAGGAGTTCAGGCGTCAGTGCTGCCCGCAGGCCGTCCTGATCCGGCGCAAGCGACGGATCGGCGCAAAGACTCGTGCTCAGTTCGGAACCGACGTTGCTCGTGAGCAGGATCGTCGTATTGCGGAAATCGATATAGCGGCCGTCGCCGTCTTCCATGTAGCCCTTGTCGAATACCTGGAAGAACATCTCGTGCACGTCGTGGTGGGCCTTCTCGATCTCGTCGAGCAGTACCACCGAATACGGACGGCGGCGCACCGCCTCGGTCAGCACTCCGCCCTCGCCGTAGCCGACATAACCCGGGGGCGCGCCCTTCAGGCCCGAGACGGTGTGTGCCTCCTGATACTCGCTCATGTTGATCGTGATCAGATTCTGTTCACCACCGTACAGCGCTTCGGCGAGCGCCAGCGCGGTTTCCGTCTTGCCGACGCCAGAGGGGCCGGCGAGCAGAAACACCCCGAGTGGTTTCTTCGGATCCGTGAGACCTGCGCGTGCAGTCTGCACACGTTCGCCAATTTGACGCAGCGCATCGACCTGGCCGATCACGCGTGCCTCGAGCGTGTCGGGCAACGTGCGCACCGCGGCGACCTCGTCGGTCAACATCCGGCCGACAGGGATGCCGGTCCAGTCGGACACGATTGCCGCGACGATCGCCTCGTCGACTTCGGGAAAGACGAGCGGCGCATCGTCTTGCAGCGCCGCGAGCGCGCGTTCGAGTTCGCGCAGCTTCGGAAGCGCTGCCGCATCGTCCTGCGGGGTTTCGCCGTCGTGGGGTTCAATGGCTTCGCGTGCGGCGAGCAGCGCCTGTGCGGCAGCCGCCTGAGCGCGCCAGCGATGTTCGATTGCCGACTCTTCGCTCGCCAACGTATCGATGCGCGCGCGCACGGCCGTCAGCGCCCTGTCGGTATCCAGGCCGATACGGGCTTCCTGCACCAGCAACGCTTCCTCGGCACGTGCGGCCGCGAAGCGCTGGCGCACATCGTCCAGTTCACGCGGCGCAGCATGCTGCGACAGCGACACACGCGCGCAGGCGGTGTCAAGCAGGCTGATGGCCTTGTCCGGCAGCTGACGCGACGGAATGTAACGGTGCGAGAGCGTCACCGCCGCGCGGATCGCTTCGTCGAGCACCACGACACCATGATGCCGCGAAAACGTTTGCACGAGCCCGCGTACCATATCGACCGCGGCAGCCTCGGACGGCTCCGCGACCTGCAGCACCTGGAAGCGTCGGGTAAGCGCCGGATCTTTCTCGATGTGGCGTTTGTACTCCGCCCAGGTCGTCGCGCCGATCGTACGGATCGTGCCACGCGCAAGCGCGGGCTTCAGCAGATTGGCGGCATCGCCCGTACCCGCCTGACCGCCCGCGCCGATCAGCGTATGAATCTCGTCGATGAAGAGGATCACCGGCGCCGGGGATTTTGCAGCGGCTTCGAGCAGCCCTTTGAGGCGCGCTTCGAACTCCCCTTTCATGCTGGCGCCAGCGAGCAATGCGCCAACGTCGAGCGACAGCAGTCGCACGTCGGCCAGCTTCGGCGGCACATCGCCCGATGCAATTGCCCGGGCAAGCCCTTCCACGACGGCCGTCTTGCCGACGCCGGCCTCCCCCGTGATCAGCGGGTTGTTCTGCCGACGGCGCAACAGGACGTCGATCATCGTGCGAATCTCGAGTTCACGGCCGATGACCGGATCGATCTCGCCCGCGCGAGCGCGCGCTGTCAGGTCTGCGCAGTACTGGTCGAGCGAACCGCCCTTCGATACGACCGGAATTGCACCGGACGCTTCGCCCGGCGTTGCCGCCGAAAAGTCGCTGTGATCGTATGGCGCATCGGCGGCTTCCGGCGAGCCGTCGATCCATGCGGGCAATTTGTCGCCCAGCCCGTCGACAGGAATCTTGCTGAACGCGACAGAGATTGACAGCAGAACGCGCCGCAACTCGGGGGTCGAAACAAGCGCAGCGACGAGCCACGCGCCGCGCACTCGCCGATCGCCGTGACTCAGCGTCGCGAGCACCCACGCGCGTTCGATCGCCGTCTCGATGTGCCACGAGAAATCGCCGATCGAACTGGCACCGGCCGGCAGCGCGGCCAACGCGGTTGCGAAATCCCGATCCAGTGCGTCGCGATCGATGCCAGCGTGCCGCACGATGCGATGCAGGTCGCTATCGGGTTGCTGCAGGAGCTGATGCAACCAGTGGACGAGCTCCACGTACGGATTGCCGCGCAGCTTGCAGAACCGTGTCGCCGATTCGATGCTGCGGTAGAGCTGAACCCCGAGCTTGCCGAACAGCGCCTGGCGTGAAATCGTCATGCGAACCTTCTTGTTGTTGATTCGATATTTTCCCGGCTCTGGCCGGAGCGATCAGGAATCCTGTTCATGCGGCATTGGTCTACTGACGCACTTCGCACACAAATAATGTGCAAGCCTCTCAGGCCGAACATTATTTCAATTAACTTTCTCCGCCGTCAATCCACTCAAACGGGCAAGCACCCAGCCAATCAAAGATATTCCGCGTTCGTCCCACGTACCGAACGAGAGAGGCAACCACCCACATGACAAACCTACTAACCAATTGATTAAATTGATAAAATACGAAATTAAACGTGAACGAAATTTTTTACAATCACCCGCCAACCCCAACCATCCCAATATTCGCCGTGCGCAATCCATGCATCACATGAATTTATTATTTGGAGATTTCATCTCGATAATATTTTCAAATCGATCGGCCCATTTAAAATCGTCCAATTACGTACATCCATGAGTAAAATGCGCAATCCGCCATCACTGACTCTTCCATGCGCTCATTCCGCTTGCCGTGGCACCGTCGACTCGACACCTCGCTTGCCGAGCCCGAGTTGCGTAACGCGCCGCGCGGTCCCGACAAGCAGGAGGACGGCGCAGCCGCACTCCCGTTCGAATCGTCGGGTCTCGCTGGCCGCGGTCAGTCGATCCTTGATCTGATTGGCAGCCACGGTATCAGCGGAAACGGCGTCCGCGAGAAGCTCGGCGGCGGATCGCTTGCGACGCCGGCCCCTGAACGCACCGACGACCTCGTCGAAACGCTTCACGCGCAGTACTGGCGCGCGCTAACGGACCCGCACACCGCCCTGTCCGACTCATGGCGCGAACAGCTCGACTCCCCTGCGACGCCTGTCGCGTCAGTGATGCCCGATTTGCACGACGTACAGCTGACACCGGCAAATCCAGCCAGCGCTGGTTCCATTGAAGTGCTGCTATCTGGCAAACACAATCTCGAGGACGCGTTCGGACAGCTGGAGCAGAGTTTGATGCCCGATCTGGAAGTCGAATCCGTTCCGGAAGTGTTACGCCTCTTTGCGCCGGCCGAATTCCATGCGGCGCAAGCGCACCGCGCACCGCCTCTGCCGCCCGCGCTCACCCGGCGTGAGCATCACGCGCTGTCGGTCGACAGCCCGCTGTCCGCGCCTGTACGCGAGAGCGAAGCATGAAGATGCCATTTGCAGCCGCAGAGCCGTCCAGTCACGCCCCGAACAACGAATCGCGGGGATTTCGGTCTCTTCGAGCTGGCCCGCGCGTAATTTGGCTCGTGTGTGGCGGCCACCACTACCGGAGAATCGGTCGATGACCGAGCGCAAACAGCGTCCAGTGCGGGGCAACTCGGCCGTTCCCCGCCCACCGAGGCAGGCAAACGCGCACCTGATGCCGACCCTGCTGGACCGGCTGCGGGACGACGCACCGCTTCGACTCGTCGAAGCGCCCGAAGAATACGCCGTCACGCGCAAGCAGATGCGCGATATCGTCCAGCGCGATCTCGCCTATCTGCTGAACACGACGAGCATCGAAGACCAGATCGAGCGCGCGCACTATCCGCAGGCGGCCGCGTCCACCGTCAATTTCGGCGTGCCGCCGCTCGCCGGCACTTTTCTCGCGTCGCGCCAATGGAACGACATCGAGCAGATGATCCGGCGGGCCATCACCGATTTCGAGCCGCGGCTGATCGCCGATTCGCTGGTGGTGTCGCCCCGTCAAGGTGACGACGCCAGCGGTCATCACAATGTGCTCGCGTTCGACGTGCGCGGCCTGGTTCACATGGACCCGTATCCGCTCGAATTCATGGTGCAGAGCTCGCTCGATCTCGAGACGAGCGAGATCCAGATCACCGGCATGCGCGCCGGGTAGGCACGGCACAACGACACAACGAGACCTTTCCTATGGACCCGCGGCTACTCGACTATTACAACCAGGAACTTGTCTACATGCGCGAACTCGCCACCGAGTTCGCACAGGCGCATCCGAAAATCGCGCGCCGGCTCGGCATGCAGGCCGGCGAAGTGGCAGACCCCTACGTCGAGCGCCTGATCGAGTCGTTCTGCTTCATGGCCGCGCGCATGCAGCTCAAGCTCGATGCGGAGTTTCCGCGCTTCACCGGGCGGCTACTGGAAGTGATCTACCCGAATTACGTCGCGCCCACGCCGTCGATCGCGGTCGCGCGCCTGTATCCCGGCCAAGCCGAAGGCAATCTGGCCGCAGGCTACCGTATCGCGCGCGGCACGTCGTTCAAGGCGCGGATTCCCGATGGCGAAAAAACCGCCTGCCAGTTTACGAGTGGCCAGGACGTCACGCTCTGGCCGCTCACGATCACCGATGCGCGCCTGACGGGCATTCCGCCCGACATCCCGGCGCTCGACCGCTATGTTCCACCCGACCGACAGGTGCGCGGCGCATTACGGCTGCGGCTGGCGACGACAAGCGACATGCTCATCGCCGATCTGAAGGGGCTCGATCGGCTGCCCGTGTATCTGGCCGGCGACGAACAGGTCGCCTCTCACCTGTTCGAGCTGCTGCACGTCGCCGGCGTCGCGTCCGTGATTGCCGCGCCGGGCAAGTTCGGCGCACCGGGGGGCGCTCCCGCCGCCGTGACGCACGGCGCGATCGAACACGAGGGCTTGCGCACCGATCAGAACTTGCTGCCACTGACCTGGACGAAGTTTCACGGCCATAACCTGCTGCACGAATACTTCGCGTGCCCCGCACGATTCTGGTTCTTCGCACTCAACGGTCTGGCGCAAGGGCTGTCTCGCGTGAACGGTCGCGAGGTCGAAATCGTCGTGCTGCTCGACCGAGCGCCGGGCCTGCTCACGAACCTCGTCGACGCGTCGCGCTTCGCGCTGTTCTGCACGCCAGTCATCAATCTCTTCAAACGGCATACCGACCGCATCGAGATTTCTCCCCGCGAGACCGAGTCTCATCTGGTGCCCGCCCGGCTCGCACCGCTCGATTACGAAGTGTTCTCGGTCGAGACCGTGCATGGACAGGTCGCTGCAACCTCGAACGAACTGGAATTCCGTCCGCTCTATCAGACGCTGAACAACGACGAAGGCAATCACGGCCGGTATTTCTCGACACGGCGCGAACGACGGATCGTGTCGGATTCAGCGCGCCGTTACGGCACACGGACGCCCTATGTCGGCACCGAAGTGTTTCTCTCGCTGGTCGATCAGAACGAGGCGCCTTATGGCGAGAACATTCGTTTTCTGTCGGTCGCCGCGCTGCTGACGAACCGCGATCTCGCCACGCTCGTGCCGCGCAATGGCGTGCGCGACCTCACAACCGACGCGTCCACGCCAGTCGAAAGTATTGGCCTCATTCGCCCGCCGAGTCCGCCGAAAGCGCCGTATGCGGAACGAGAAATGGCGTGGCGCCTGATCCGCCAGCTCAACTTCAACTACCTGCCGCTCGAAGGTCTCGATCATCGTGACGGGGGGCAGGGAATACGTGACCTGCTGCGCCTGACCGTGTCGAACGACAACGATGAACAGCTGCTGCAGATCGAAAGCCTCGTCGGCGTCAATACTCGCGCGGTCACGCGCAAGCTGCCGGGCACCGGCCCAATGACGTTCGGGCGTGGCATCGAGTGTGCGGTCACGGTCGACGAGACCGGTTTCTCCGGTGTGAGCCCCTATCTGTTCGGTACGATTCTCGAGCACTGGCTGGCGCGGCATGTATCGATCAACAGCTTCACGCAGACCGAATTGCATTCGATGCAGCGCGGCCGTATCGCACGCTGGCCCGTGCGCACCGGGACCCGCGGAGTGCTGTGATGGAACGCGCTACCTTGCCGGCGCTCGTGCGCGACAGCACGCTCTCGCCCGACCTGCTGGAGAGTCTTCAAATGGAGCCGTGGCGCTTCGGGTTCCTGTCACTGCTGCGGCGCATCGGCGCGAATCCCGCGGTCGACCCCGTCGGCACTGCCCGCCGACCACGGTCGGAGCCGTTCCGGCTCGGACAACAACCGAGTCTCGCTTTCGCGCCGCGCGAAATCGCCAGCGTCCAGGAAGCGGCGGGACGGCTCAAGGTACGGCTCTTCGGTCTCGGCATGCTCGGTCCGAACGGGCCCCTGCCGATCCATGTGACCGAATGGGCGCGTGAACGCGAAGAGAGCCGTCGCGACACGACGACGGTCGACTTCTTCGACATCTTCCATCACCGGTTCCTGACGCTGTTCTATCGTGCGTGGGCATCGGCACAGTCGACAGCCGGCCTCGACCGGAAAGACGACGAGCGGTTTTCGTTCTACATTGCGAGCCTCACGGGCCACGACACCGCGGAAATCGCGCGGCGCCCCCTGCCCTCGCACGCGCGATTGGCGGCGTCCGCGCATCTCGTCCGCGAGTCGCGCGACGCGGACGGCCTGCGCGCCACACTCGAGCACTACTTCGGCGTGCCGGTCGCGATCGACGAGCACGTGTTCCACTGGATCGCAATCGATGCGGCCGATCAGGGACGCATGGGCCGGCCTGGTCCCGCCGCGACGATGGGGCAAGCCGCGATGCTCGGTCGAGTGGCACCGGACCGTCAGCACCGGTTCCGCATCGTGATCGGCCCCATCGATCTCGACGCGTATTTGCGCTTCACACCGCAGGGCGAGGATCTGCCGCGCCTCGTCGAATGGGTGCGGGCATTCGTCGGCTACGAACTGGAATGGGAACTTGAACTGCGCATCAAGCCCGAAAGCGCGCCGCCGGCCGTGATGGGCGGCCGCCAACGCATCGGATGGTCCGGGTGGCTTGGCCGCCCGAACCCCGACCGGCCGATTACCGGCATGCGGTTCGAGCCCGAGCGTTACGTACGGCATTTCGAACGGCGCACGGCTGAATCCGACAATCGACCATGAGCAAAAAGCAATCAACCCGACGGTCCGTATCCGGTCAAGGTACCGCGAAGGACACGCCGCATCACGACTGGCTCGCGCCCGTGAGCGATTCCATGCCCTGCGGCCCCGACCTCGAATACGACCACGATTTCGTCGTGCTGTTCGCGCGTGCGGCACCCAGGCAGGATGTGCAGTACGGCGCGTTCGTCGGCGCACCCGATCCCATCAACTGGAGCGAGCTCGAGCGCGACTGCCGACGGCTCATGGTGCGGACGAAAGACATTCGGGTCGCCGTGCTATATACGCGGTGTCGCACGCGGCTCGCCGGTGCCGCAGGTCTCGCGGATGGCACGAAACTGCTGGCCGCGTGGCTCGATGCATTTGCCGAACACGTCCATCCCCAGCCCGATATCGACGGTGGGCACGGCGCCGCAAGTGAAGTGCGGATGAATGCGATACAGGCCCTCGCCGATCCGGAAGGACTGCTCGCAGACGTGCGCGAGATCGTGCTTTCGAAGTCGACGCTGGCGCGACTGCAGGTGCGCGATGTCGAGCGTGCTTTTGCGCACCCTCGCCCCGCCGATGCGCTCGCGCCCGAGTCCGTTACGCAGCAGTTGCTGGATGTGCACGCGGTGCAGCCAGAGGTGATGACGGGTTTCGATGATGCGATTGCGCATCTCGCTGCAGTCGATGCGTGGTGCGCCCGTCATCTCGAAGGATATCTGCCCGATCTGGCGTCACTCACTCGGCTGCTCGGCAAGCTGAGTGTCACGGTGTCGGCGAACACCCCCGAACAGATGGAAGAAGCCCCCGATCCTGCTCTAGTCCACGACGCATCCTCAGAGAGCGATGCGTCGGTGCAACTAGAACCGGCGAATGACAAAACGGTTGCTGCCAACGACCACATCACGGCCCGACCGACATCCTCACCCGCAGACCGCCAGGCCGCGCTCACTCTGATTCGTACGGCGCGAACATGGTTCGAGACCCACGAACCCAGCAGCCCGATTCCCGTATTGCTCAAGCGTGCGGAGCGGTTCGTCGGCAAGCCTTACGCTGAGGTCGTCACGGCAATTCCGGCCGAGCTTCTGGCGCAGTGGGAAGAAACCAGCGGTTCATGACCATGGCCTCCTCGTCAGCGAAACATCGTATAGGCTCATCGAGCGCGCGACGGATTAATCGCCCCGCCATTCATGTGGTTAGCGTTTCCAAGCTGACGGCGGAGCGGCAAGCGCCCCAAGACGCCCGTCGCTCGCCCGGTCAATACACGTCCCGCATATAGCGCCGTGCCTTCGAAAGCCGCGCGACGTAGTCGTTCGCGGCTTCGTCCGACATGCCGCCGTGCGTGGCGACGATCGCCTTCAGCGCCGTATCGACGTCCTTCGCCATCCGCGCGGCGTCGCCGCACACGTAGAAGTGCGCGCCTTCCTCCAGCCATGCGAACAGCTCGGCGCCCTGCTCGCGCATCCGGTCCTGCACGTAGACCTTGTCGGCCTGGTCGCGCGAGAACGCGAGATCGAGCCGCGTGAGGAACCCGCTGTCGCGCATCGCGCTCAGCTCGTCGCCGTAGTAGAAGTCGGTCTGCGCGTGCTGCTCGCCGAAGAACAGCCAGTTGCGCCCGCGCGCGCCGCGCGCCTGCCGCTCGTGCAGGAAGCCGCGGAACGGCGCGACGCCGGTGCCGGGACCAACCATCACGATCGGCACGTCGCCGTTCACCGGCGGCCGGAAATGCGCGGACTTCTGCACGAACACGGGCACGCGGCTGTCGTCCGCGCGATCGGCGAGGAACGTCGACGCGACGCCTTTGCGCGCGCGCCGGCCGTTGTGATAGCGCACGGCAGACACGGTCAGGTGAATCTCGCCCGCGTGCGCGCTCGGGCTCGACGCGATCGAATACAGGCGCGGCTGCATGCGCTTGAGCATGCCGACCAGCTCCGCGCCCGACAGCTCGACCGGGTATTCGTGCAGCACGTCCGCAAGCTGTTGCCCCCACAACCATTGCTTGAGGTCGGCCTTGCGATCGTCGCCGAGCAGCGACTTCAGCGCGCCGTTCGCGCTGCGCGACGCGATGAAGGCCAGCGTGTCCGGATGCGGGCGCGTGATGTCGAAGTGGCGCGCGAGCGCGTCGCCGAGCCGGATATCGCCGACGCCCGGCACCGACACGGGTGCATCGGCCTTCAGCGCGGTGACGGACAGCAGTTCGTCGACCAGCTCCGGGCAGTTGGTCGGCCACACGCCGAGCGCATCGCCGGTTTCGTATTCGAGGTTCGCGCCCTGGGTCGACAGCGACACGTAGCGCGTGTCCTTCGCGGCGCCCGGCCGGTTCAGCCGCAGGTTCGCGACGAGTTTCGACGGCGCCGGATGCGCTTTCGTCGGCAGCAGCCCCGACGGGCTCAATCCACCGGCCGGCACCGCGTGCAGCGCGGCATCGGCCTCCTTGATCCGCGCGACGACGCGCTCGAGCCATTGATCGGCATCGTGCTGGAATTCGACGTCGCAATCGACGCGCGCACACAGGCGCGCCGCGCCGAGTTCCGCGAGCCGCGCGTCGAGCCGGCGGCCGTGGCCGCAGAACTGGTCGTAGTTGCGGTCGCCGAACGCGAGCACCGCGAAATGCACGCCGTCGAGGCGCGCGGCGCTGCCGCCCTGCAACGCGTCCCAGAACTCGCTGCCGTTGTCGGGCGCATCGCCGTCGCCGAACGTGCTCGTCATCAGCAGCACGTATTGCGCGCCGGCCAGCGACGCGACCGGATAGTCGGACATGCACGCGGTGCGGATCTCGAAGCCCGCGTTCATCAGCTTGGTCGCGTAATCGTCGGTCAACGATTCGATGTTGCCGGTCTGCGACGCCCACAACAACGTGACCTTCGGGCGCGGGCGCACGATGCGCACGCCGCCGGCCGCGGCAGCGTCGGGCGGCAGCGCGGGCGCGGCACGCTCCGCGGCGTGCGCGGGCAGCGAGCGGCTGAACAGCCCCGCGAGCATGCCGTCGAGCCAGAACCGCACGGGCGGCGTCAACGGCGCGCCGGCCGGCAGCACGGGCACGCTGCCTTCGCGACGGCCGGCGCTCGCCTTCAACCCGCTGACGAGGCCGGCCACGTACAGCCGCTCGGTGTCGGTCAGCGGCGGCGGCGCGAAATCGGCGACGCCGAGCGCGGCCGCGAAAGTGTCGATGTCTGCCATGTCGGATTCCTGTGAGGCCGTGATCGGCGCTATCGCGGGCACGGGCGCGGGCGGTGCATCGTCCTCGCGTGCGTCGGTGCGCGCCGTGTCGTCGGCGGTCGACGCGAACGCGTCCGTGTCGACGCGCGTCAGCGCGACCGCGCAGTATTTCAGTTCGGGTTGCTGCGATTCCGCGTCGATCGCGTCGTTCGTCACCGCGTTAATGCACAGATCGTCGCCGTACACGTCGTTCCAGTGCATCGGCGCGAAGCAGTTGCCGCGCCGCACGCGGTCGGTCACGACGGCCGGCAGCACCGCGCGGCCGCGCGCCGAACGGATCTCGACGCTGTCCTTCGCGGCGATGCCGAGCGCGCTCGCATCGTCCGGGTGCAGTTCGACGAACGGGCGCGGGTTGAGCTTGTTCAGCATCGCGACCTTGCCCGTCTTCGTCATCGTGTGCCACTGATGCTGCAGCCGCCCGGTGTTCAGCACGATCGGGAACATGTCGTCGGGCAACTCGGCCGGATCGACGTGCGGCCGCGCAAAAAAGCGCGCCTTGCCCGACGGCGTGGGGAACGCGAGGCGCGGCGCGTCGTTGCCGCCGGCTGCCGGGCGCAGCGCCTGGTTCACGCCGTCGTTCAGGTAGCGGATCGGGTGCCGCTCGCGCGCGGCGCCCGGCGCGACCGGCCACTGTACGGGCCCATCGCGCAGCGCCGCGTGGCTCGCGCCGCGCAGGTCGTAGCCGGTCGCCGGATTCGAGAAACGGACGATCTCGTCGAACACGTCGGCCGCCGACGCATAGTCGAACGCATCGCCGAAGCCCATCGCGCGCGCGACTTCCGCGATGATGCGCCAGTCGGGCAACGCGTCGCCGGGCGGCGCGACCGCCGCGCGCATCAGCGTCATGTTGCGCTCGGAATTGATCATCACGCCGTCGCCCTCCGCCCACAGCGCGCCGGGCAGCAGGATGTCCGCGTAGCGGTTGGTCTCGGTGTCGAGGAACGCGTCCTGCGCGATCACGAGTTCCGCGGCTTGCAGCCCGGCGATCACGTTGCGCCGGTTCGGCACGGTCGCGACCGGGTTCGTGCAGACGATCCAGCATGCCTTGATGTCGCCGGCCGCCATCCGCTCGAACAGGTCGATCGTGCCGTTGCCGGTGTCCTTGCGCAGCGTGCCGGCCGGCACGTGCCACAGGTTCTCGACGAAGCGGCGGTCGTCATCGGATGCCACCGAGCGCTGGCCCGGCAGCCCCGGCCCCATGTAGCCCATCTCGCGTCCCCCCATCGCGTTCGGCTGGCCGGTCAGCGAGAACGGCCCGCTGCCCGGGCGGCAGATCGCGCCGGTCGCGAGATGCAGGTTGCAGATCGCGTTGGTGTTCCACACGCCGTGCGTGCTCTGGTTGAGCCCCATCGTCCAGCAGCTCATCCATTCCTGCGCGTCGCCGATCCATTGCGCGGCCGTGCGGATGTCGGCTTCCGCGAGCCCCGTGATCTCGGCGACGCGCTCGGGCGTGTAGTCGGCGAGGAACGCGGGCATCGCGTCCCAGCCTTCGGTGTACGTATCGATGAACTCGGCGTCGGTGCGCCCGTTCGCATGCAGCAGATGCAAGAGCCCGTTGGTCAGCGCGAGATCGGTGCCTGGCCGGATCTGCAGGAACAGGTCGGCCTTGTCGGCGGTGCCGGTGCGGCGCGGATCGACGACGATCAGCTTCGCGCCGGCCTTCACGCGATCCATCATCCGCAGGAACAGGATCGGATGACAGTCGGCCATGTTCGCGCCGATCACGAAGAACAGGTTCGCGCGATCGAAATCCTCGTACGACCCGGGCGGGCCGTCCGCGCCGAGCGACTGCTTGTAGCCGGTGCTCGCGCTCGCCATGCACAGCCGCGAATTCGACTCGATGTTGTTGGTGCCGACGAAGCCCTTCGCGAGCTTGTTGACGAGGTATTGCGCCTCGATCGACATCTGCCCCGACACGTAGAACGACAGCGCATCGGGCCCGTGCGTATCGAGCACCGCCCGCAGCCGCCGCGCGGTCTCGGCGATCGCGTCGCGCGCCGGCAGCGGCACGAGGTCGTCCTCGCGGGCGCGGCGCACGAACGCACGGTCGAGCCGCCCCGAGCGGCGCAGCGCGACGTGCGCGGACGAACCCTTCGTGCACAGCCGCCCGAAGTTGGTCGGATGGTCGGCGTCGCCGGACACCTTGACGACTTCGCCATCCTCGACGTGCAGCACCATCCCGCAGCCGACGCCGCAGTACGGGCACACGCTCTTGACGGGGGTGGCGGTCATGCGTGCTCCGGGGCGCTCAGGCCGCAATCCATACGAAGCCGTCCTCGACCCGCGACGGATACGCGCTCACCGATTTCTCGGGCGCTTCCAGGCATTCGCCGGTGCGCAGGTCGAAGTGCTGCTTGTACAACGGCGATGCAACGACGACGCGCTCGCCGAGGCTGCCGATCAGCCCGCGCGACATCACGGCGGCCTGCGACACGGGATCGACGTTGTCGATCGCGAACACGCCGCCTTCCTCGGCATGCGCGACGTGAAACACGGCGACCTGCTCGCCGTTGACGAGCGCGCATACGCCGGTGTTCGGCACGATGTCGTCGAGCGGGCACACGCGGGTCCAGGACAGCGGAAGACGATCGTTCATGATGGGCTCCTTGGAAAAGACGCTGGTGTCGGTCAGAGTCAAACGGTTGCGGGTTCGGCGACGACGGGAATCGACACGGGTTTCCCGCCCCCGCGCTCGCCGGGCGTCGCGGGCCGGATCTGGCCGCGCGTCTCGACGAACTCGATGGTCGTATCCGGCGCGTCGCTGTTCACGAAGTGGCGGAAGCGCTTGCGCGTGTCGGGATCGGTGACGGCGCGCTTCCATTCGCACTCGTAGGTGTCGACCACGTGCTGCATGTCGGCTTCGAGCTCGGCCGCGATCCCGAGCTTGTCGTGCACGACGACGTCGGCCAGATAATCAAGGCCGCCTTCGAGGTTGTCGCGCCACACGCTGGTGCGTTGCAGCCGGTCGGCCGTGCGCACGTAGAACATCAGGAAGCGGTCGATATAGCGGATCAGCGTGTCGCGATCGAGATCGGACGCAAGCAGTTCCGCGTGGCGCGGCTTCATCCCGCCGTTGCCGCACACGTACAGGTTCCAGCCCTTCTCGGTCGCGATGATGCCGACGTCCTTGCCCTGCGCTTCCGCGCACTCGCGCGTGCAGCCGGACACGCCGAACTTGATCTTGTGCGGCGCGCGCAGCCCCTTGTAGCGATTCTCGAGGTCGATCGCGAGGCCGACCGAATCGTCGACGCCGTAGCGGCACCACGTCGACCCGACGCACGACTTCACCGTGCGCAGCGCCTTGCCGTACGCGTGCCCCGATTCGAAGCCGGCCGCGATCAGCTCCTCCCAGATCGACGGCAGTTGCTCGACGCGCGCGCCGAACAGGTCGACGCGCTGGCCGCCGGTGATCTTCGTGTAGAGGCCATATTTTTTCGCGACCTGGCCGACCGCGATCAGCCCTTCCGGCGTGACTTCGCCGCCCGGCATGCGCGGCACGACCGAATACGTGCCGTCGCGCTGAATGTTCGCGAGGTAGTAGTCGTTCGAATCCTGCAGGCCCGCGTGCTCCTTCTTCAGCACGAACTCGTTGAAGCACGACGCGAGGATGCCCGCGACGGCCGGCTTGCACACGTCGCAGCCGAGCCCGCGGCCGTGCTTGTGCAGCAATGCGTCGAACGTCGTGATGCGCTCGACGCGGATCAGGTGGAACAGCTCCTGGCGCGAATACGGGAAGTGCTCGCACAGATGGTTGTTGACCGCGAGGCCCTGCTTCTTCATCTCGGCCTTCATGATCTGCGTGACGAGCGGCACGCAGCCGCCGCACGACGTGCCGGCGCCCGTGCACGTCTTCAGCGCGCCGAGGCTCGTCGCGCCGTCTGCGACGGCCGCGCAGATCTGCGACTTCGACACGTTGTTGCATGAGCAGATCTGCGCGCCTTCCGGCAGCGCATCGACGCCGATCGCCGGCTTCGCCGCGCCGTCCGACGACGGCAGGATCAGGAATTCCGGCGACTCGGGCAACTCGATGCGGTTCAGCATCATCTGCAGCAGCGTGCCGTACTCGGCCGCATCGCCGACCATCACCGCGCCGTGCAGGAACTTGCCGCAGTCGGACACCACGAGCTTCTTGTAGACCTGGCGGCGCTCGTCCGCGTACTGGTAGGTGCGGCTGCCGGCCGTCGTGCCGTGCGCGTCGCCGATGCTCGCGACGTCGACGCCCATCAGCTTCAGCTTGGTGCTCATGTCGGCGCCGGCGAACGCGGCGTCCGCCGCTTCGTCCGCGTCGCCCGCGAGCTGCTTCGCGACCACGCGCGCCATGTCGTAGCCGGGCGCGACGAGGCCGTACACCATGCCGTTCCAGGCCGCGCATTCGCCGATCGCGTAGATGTCGGCGTCGCTCGTGCGGCACGCGTCGTCGATCGCGATGCCGCCGCGCGGGCCGATCTCGAGCCCGCACGCGCGGGCCAGTTCGTCCCGGGGACGGATGCCGGCCGAGAACACGATCATGTCGGTATCGAGATGCGAGCCGTCGGCGAACGCCATCCGGTGCGCGCCTTCGTCGCCGTCGACGATTTCGAGCGTGTTCTTGCCGGTATGCACGGTCACGCCGAGCGCCTCGATCTTCGCGCGCAGCATCCGGCCGCCGCCGTCGTCGACCTGCACGGCCATCAGGCGCGGCGCGAATTCGACGACGTGCGTTTCAAGCCCCATGTCGCGCAGCGCCTTCGCGCATTCGAGGCCGAGCAGCCCGCCGCCGATCACGACGCCGCGCTTCGCGTGCGCGCCGCACGCCTGCATCGCTTCGAGATCCTCGATCGTCCGGTACACGAAGCAGCCCGCGCGATCGCGGCCCGGCACCGGCGGCACGAACGGACGCGAGCCGGTGGCGAGTACCAGCTTGTCGTACGCGAGCGTTTCGCCCGACGCGAGCGTGACCATATGCGCGGCGCGGTCGATCGATGCGACTTGCGCGTTCAGGCGCAGGTCGAATTGCGGATGGCGCGCGAAGAAGCCAGGTTCGACGAGCGACAGCTCGTCCGCCGACTTGCCGGCGAAGAATTCCGACAGATGCACGCGATCGTAGGCCGGGCGCGGCTCCTCGCCGAGCACGGTGGCCTGCAGCGCGCCGGCCACGCCGGCTTGCGCCGCGACGCATTCGAGGAGCTTGTGGCCGACCATGCCGTGGCCGATGACGATGAGTTTCATGATGACGGTTCCTTCGGTCGATCAGTTCGCGGCGCTCGCGGCGGCCAGCGCGCGATCGCGCAGCTCGGCTTCGCGCGCCTTGTGTTCTTCGCTGAAGCGCACGGCCATCGCGCACAACGCGGTCGCGGTCACGGCAAGGCCGAGCAGGCTCAACGTGTGCTGCACATCGCCGACGCCCTTCAGCAGGAAAGCCGCGGCGACCGCGCCGACGTTGCCGCCCGCGCCGACGATGCCCGCGACGCCGCCGAGCGCCTTGCGGTCGATGAACGGCACCAGCGCGTAGGTCGCGCCGCACGCCATGTGCGTGAAGAGGCCGAAGGTGAGCATCGCGACGAGCGCGATGCCGATGCCTTGCGCATGCGAGAACCAGATCAGCCCGAGCCCTTCGCCGATGATCAGCGCGCACAGCAGCGTCGCGCGCACGTCGAGACTGCGGCGTGCGGCGATCTTGTCGGACAGCCAGCCGCCGAGCGCGCGGGCGAACAGCGCGAGCAGCCCGAACATCCCGACCGCGAAGCCGGCGTCCTTCAGCGACAGCTTGAAGTGATCGACGTAGTACAGCGCGGCGATGTTGTGGATGAACACCTCGACGCCGAAGCACGCGCCGTACGTGACGAACAGCATCCACACGCGGTAGTTGCCGCAGGCCGCGAAGAAGCTCGCCCAGCCGCCCTTCTTGCCGCTGTCGATCGTTACGCCCTGCTTGCGCAGCGCGACGAAATCGCCTTGCGGGCAGTCCTGCGTGAAACGCCAGTACGCCCACGCCATCACGAGCATCGCCACGCCCGGCACGACCAGCGCGATGCGCCACGACGAATCCTCGCCGAAGCCGAGCATCAGGCCCGCGGCGACGAGCAGCGGCATCAGCGCCTGCGTCGCGCCCGCGCCGGCATTGCCCCAGCCGGCCGTCGTCGCGTTCGCGGTGCCGACCACGTTCGGCGCGAACATCACCGACGTGTGGTACTGCGTGATCACGAAGCCCGCGCCGATCGCGCCGATGCCGAGCCGGCAGATCAGGAACCACAGGTAGTCGTGCGTGAACGACACGGCGAACACGGGAATCGCGCCGAGCAGCAGCAGCCCGGCATACACGCGGCGCGGGCCGAAGCGGTCGCACATCGGGCCGACCAGCAGCCGCACGGCGATCGTCGCGGCGACCGCGGCGATGTTGATGTTCGCGACTTGCGCCGCCGTGAGATGGAATTCGCGCGCGATCAGCGGCATCAGCGGCGCGCACGCGAACCACGCGAAGAAGCATACGAAGAACGCCATCCACGTCAGATGGAACGCGCGCATCGGCGCGGTGCGGAGGCTGAAGAGATCGATACGGGTAGCTTTGTCGGTCATGTCGTCCGCCCAAACGAAAAACGGCGTCCTGCGCACCCGGTCTCGTCGAGACCCGATGCGTAGGACGCCGTTGCCCATGAAGCCCGTTGCCGGGCGCGTCAGTATTCGGTACTGCGGGCGAATCGCCGTTGATCCGCCCGAACCAGCTTACGCAAACGCCGTGCCATATCGGCACGAATCCGGCCGAAAGCCTCGTCGCACAAGGCTTGCCGGACAGCACGCGACGCGAGGCGACGCATCGCGCGCTCTCCGTCGCGATGCACCGAGGCACAGATGTGGTGCGCTGCAGCACTGTCGCCGTGCGACATCGCGGTGCGCGCGGACGGCGCACGATGCACACCGATGCGACATGGCGATGGCCTATGTGAGGCATGCGCATGCACGCGTGCGGCCATCGCGCAGTGCATCGCGGCATGCGCTGACCGCGCGTTGCGTCGGTTGGCCCGGATATTGCTGAACGCTATGCATCACCGGCAACGGCGCCGGTGGGCAGTCCCCGCAAAACCCTGCCCGCCCTTCACGGCGGGTCCGACAGGACAACGGCGTCCCCCCGTGCACGGCACGGCCGGATGCCGGTGCGTTTCGACCGCCCGCCGCCGCCGCGCAACAACGCGACATCAGACCGCCGCAGCGATGCGATGCGGCACAGGAATACGACAATGACGACAGGCAAAGTCACGCTGCTGGGCGCCGGCCCCGGCGACCCCGATCTCCTCACGCTGAAGGCGGTAAAGGCGCTGGCCGCCGCCGACGTGCTGCTGCTCGACGATCTCGTCGCGCCCGGCATTGTCGGACTCGCGCCGCAGGCGCGCGTGATCCGCGTCGGCAAGCGCGGCGGCTGCCGCTCCACGCCGCAGGCGTTCATCGAGAAGCTGATGCGTCGCTACGCGCTGCGCGGCGCGCACGTGGTGCGCGTGAAGGGCGGCGACGCGCTGCTGTTCGGGCGCGCCGGCGAAGAGCTCGCGACGCTGCGCGCGGCCGCGATTCCGGTCGAGATCGTCAACGGCATCTCGTCGGGATTCGCCGCCGCCGCGAGCCTCGGCATCTCGCTCACGCACCGCGAGCACTGCCAGGGCGTCACGTTCGTCACCGCGCACCGCCAGGACCATGGCGAACCCGACTGGGCACGGCTCGCGGCGACCGGCACCACGCTCGCGATCTACATGGGGATGAGCCGCGTCGACAGCATCGCGGCCGGCCTGCTCGCCGCGCTCCCCGCGTCGACGCCGGCGGCAGCCGTGCAATGGGCCGGCACGCCCGACGAGCGCCGCTGGACCGGCACGCTCGGCACGCTCGCGCGCGGCGTCGAAGCGGCGCGGCTCGGCAGCCCGGCCGTGATCCTCGTCGGCGGCGCGATCGGCGAAGCGGCCGCGCAGGACGCGGACGCGGCAGCCGACGCGGCGCTTGCGCGGGCCGCCTGACATGCGCGGCATCGCGCGGCCTCAGCCGCTCCCCGTTTCCTTTCGCCCCGGCCGCGCGTGCGGCCTGCCTGCATCGCTCGCCGGTTGCACCGACGCATCACTGCTCCTGTTGCCCGCCTCATGAGTTCGTCCGCCCCCGCCCGCCTGCGCGTGCTGCTCGTCACCGATACCGACAAGCCGATCGGCGAACTCGGCGACGCGCTCGCGCGCCTCGGCTACGAGATGCTGAACGACGTCGCGACGCCCGCGCGCCTGCCGGCGGCCGTCGAGGAGCAACGCCCCGACGTCGTGATCATCGATACCGATTCGCCGTCGCGCGACACGCTCGAGCAACTCGCGGTCATGCATGCAACCGCGCCGCGCCCCGTGCTGATGTTCAGCCACGACGCCGACCAGGAACTGATCCGCGCGGCGGTCGGCGCGGGCGTCAGCGCATATCTCGTCGAAGGGTTGTCGGCCGAGCGCCTCGCGCCGATTCTCGAAGTCGCGCTCGCGCGCTTCTCGCACGACGACGCGCTGCGCCGCCGGCTGGCCGACGTCGAGCGCGAACTCGAGGAGCGCAAGCTGATCGACCGCGCGAAACGCGTGCTGATGGACCAGCGCAAGCTGTCCGAACACGACGCCTATGCGGCGCTGCGCAAGCGCGCGATGGATCAGGGCCTGCGCATCGTCGACGTCGCGCGACAATTGCTCGACGCGTCACCCCAGTCATGAGTCCAATGAATACCTCTCCTCCCGCCGCGCCGGAACGCGCGCATCTTCGCCTCGGGTTCGTCGCGCTCAGCGACGCGGCCCCGCTGATCGTCGCGCAACGCCTGAACCTCGGTGCGCGTCATGGCCTCACGCTCGAATTAAGCCGCCAGCCGTCGTGGGCGGCCGTGCGCGACAAGCTGCTCAGCGGCGAGCTCGACGCCGCGCATGCGCTGTATGGGCTCGTCTGCGGGCTGCAGCTCGGCATCGGCGGCCCGCAGGCCGACATGGCCGCGCTGATGGTGCTGAACCGCAACGGCCAGGCGATCACGTTGTCGCGCGGCCTCGCCGACGCTTACCGTGAGACCGGCAGCGTGCGCGCCGCGTTCGCGACGCTCGGCCGCAAGCCGCTGCTCGCGCAAACTTTCCCGACCGGCACGCACGCGATGTGGCTGAACGCATGGCTCGCGTCGCACGGCGTCGATCCGCTGCGCGACGTGCGCAGCGTCGTGATTCCGCCGCCCGAGATGGTCGCGGCACTCGCGGGCGGCGAGCTCGACGGCTTCTGCGCGGGCGAGCCGTGGCACGCGGTGGCCGAAGCGTGCGGCGCAGGCCGCACCGTCGCCGTCACGAGCGAGATCTGGCCCGATCACCCGGAGAAGGTGCTCGCGACCCGGCGCGATTTCGTCGCACTGTATCCGGCCGCCTCACGTGCGCTGGTCCGCACGCTCGTCGACGCATGCGCGTGGCTCGACAGCGCCGCGCACCGCCGCGAGGCGGCCGACTGGCTCGCGTCGCCCGACGCGCTGGGCGTGCCGGCCCGGCTGATCGCGCCGCGCCTGCTCGGCGACTACGGCGCGGGGCCGTTTGCGACGCCGCCGCTGCCGATCCGCTTTCACGACGGCGGCGCGGTGAACCGGCCCGACCCGCGCGAGGGCCAGTGGTTCCTGTCGCAATACCGGCGCTGGGGCATGCTCGACGGTTCGCACGACGACGCGGGCATCGCCGCGGCGATCGCGCAGACCGCGTTGTATGATGCTGCGGTCGCCGAAGGCGGCGCGGCGGGTCTGTCGCTGGCGTAGCGCGTAGCCGTAGCGCGCACCGCGCAGTGCAGCCGGTCCCCGCTGGCGCCCCGGAGGCGGCGCGGCCGCCGACCGCCGGCCGCTCGTGCCGCTCGGGCGACACCGCGTTGCCACCTCATCCCCGCTCCGAATCAATGCCGAAACCAACGCGCGCGCCGCTCGACGTGCTGCTCACCGAAATCCGCGCGTGCCGTGCATGCGAAGCCGACCTGCCGCTCGGCCCGCGCCCGGTCGTGCGCGCGCATCGCGACGCACGCATCCTGATCGTCGGGCAGGCGCCGGGCGCGCGCGTCCATGCGAGCGGCATCCCGTGGGACGACGCGAGCGGCATGCGGCTGCGCGACTGGCTCGGCGTCGACGCCGACACCTTCTACGACGAGACGCGCTTCGCGATCGTGCCGATGGGCTTCTGCTACCCGGGCCGCGGCGCGAGCGGCGACAACCCGCCGCGCCCCGAATGCGCGCCGCTGTGGATCGACCGGCTGCTGGCCGAACTGCCGTCGATCCGGCTCACGCTGCTGATCGGCCAGTACGCGCAGCGGCATTTCCTGCGCGGCGCGCGCAAGGCGACGCTGACCGACACCGTGCATGCGTGGCGCGACTACGGCCCCGCGATCCTGCCGCTGCCGCATCCGTCGCCGCGCAACCAGGCATGGTTCAAGCGCCATCCGTGGTTCGACGCCGACGTCGTGCCCGAACTGCGGCGCCGGGTCGCGCCGCTCGCGACGGGCTGACCAGGTAGGCGCGGGGCCGCGCCCGTCCCCGTCGCGCCCGGTTCGCTGTACCATCGCGGCTCCACCGCGTCACGAACAGCACAATCCTTCATGCCCTCCACCGCCCCGCCGCGCCTGTACGGGATGCCCGAACGCAGCGACCGGCTCGATTTCTACATCCGCGACCAGGCGTCGCGCCAGGCGATCACCGAGCCGCACCGGCACGCGTATTTCCAGATCCAGTTCAATCTCGGCGGCGACACCGAGCAGCGCATCGGCGGCGTCACGCGACCGTTTCCGCGCGGCGCGCTCGCGTTCGTGCTGCCGCACCGCGAGCACCTGATTCCGCACCCGGAAGGCGCGCATTTCATCGTGATCAACTTCAGCCAGGCGTTCCTGCGCGCCGATCTCGACGTCGATCCGCTCGATCTCGAGGACGTGCCCGCGCACCGCTTCCCCGAGCTGACGCCGTTCCGCTTCCAGGAGCACGTCGATTTCATCCTGACCGGCGATACGTACGACGAAGCGCGCCGCCTCGCGCTGTGCATGCTCGACGCCGATCGCGTGCGCACGTTCGGCTCGACCACGTTGCTGCGCGGCTACCTGCTGCAACTGATCGGGCTCGTCTGCACGCAGTACGCGGGCGCGCTCGACAAGCTCGCGCAACGCGGCGCCCAGCGCGCCGGCCGGCGCGACGCACTGGCCCGCGTGCTGCGCCACGTGCGGGCGAACCTGACCCGGGAGGACCTGACGCTCGCCGCGACCGCCGAAGCCGCGTTTCTGTCGCCGAACTACCTCGCGCACCTGGTGCGCAAGGAAACCGGCAGCACCTTCACCGATCTCGTGACCGAGCGCCGGATCGCGCTCGCGCAGTCGCTGCTGGCCCATACCAGCCGGCGCATCGCGGACATCGCACGCTCGGTCGGCTTTCGCGACGAAGGCTATTTCGCACGGCGCTTTCGTGCGCGGGTCGGCGTGTCGCCGAAGGCGTACCGCGACGCGAACGCCGCGCTGCCCGCCGCCGACGACGCGCAGCCGGCCGCCGACGCGTAGTTTTGTCCCGGTAAAACGCAGTTGCGTCGCATCCGCGCGCACGCGCGTCGGGTATCGTTGCACGCATGCCGGCCGACGCGCCGGTCGTCCGTCTTCCTACCGAACGAGGCCAATCCGATGTCCGCCTATGTCATCGACGCCGCTGAGCGTCCTTCCGTCGAAGTCGAACAGTCGTCCGCGCGCTTTCCGGTGCGCCGCGTCTTCTGCGTCGGCCGCAACTACGCCGACCACGCCCGCGAAATGGGCGCCGACCCCGACCGCGAACCGCCGTTCTTCTTCACGAAGCCGGCCGACGCGATCGTCCCGGCCAGCGGCACGGTCGCCTATCCGCCGCTGACGAACGACCTCCACCATGAAATCGAGCTGGTCGTCGCGATCGGCAAGGACGGCCGGTCGATCGACCCGGCCGACGCGCTGTCGCACGTGTGGGGCTACGGCGTCGGCGTCGACCTCACGCGCCGCGACCTGCAGGCCGAAGCGAAGAAGCTGAGCCGGCCGTGGGACTGGGCGAAGGGTTTCGACGCATCGGGCCCGGTGACCGCGCTGCGCGCGGCGACGGCCACCGGCCACCCGGCGACCGGCCGCATCTGGCTCGCGGTCAACGGCGACACGCGCCAGCAAGGCGACCTCGCCGACATGATCTGGCCCGTGCCCGACGTCATCGCGTACGTGTCGCGCTCGGTCGAGCTGAAGGCCGGCGACCTGATCTTCACCGGCACGCCGGCCGGCGTCGGCGCGCTGCAGCCGGGCGATCGCGTGACGGGCGGCGTCGACGGCATCGCGACGTTCGAATTCGTGGTCGGCGCGAAGCCGTAACGCGACATGCGCGGCGGCCGCGTGCCCGGGCCGCCGTGCGAGATTCTGATGCCGGTCAGTCGTAGCGGCGCAGGAACGCGTCGGCGACGGCGGGCGGATTCAGCGCTTTCGCCGATGCGTTTTCCAGCGCCTCGGCCGCGTCGTCGTCGCTGATCGACACGAACAGCGTGATGGCCGCCCTGTCGTCACCCGTGCCGAACACGCCGTCGCGATCGAGCAGCCGCAATGCCGCGATCATGTCGACGTGCAGTTGCCGGGAAAATTCGCTGAAGCGCGATTGGACGAACTGCGGGCTCAGCACTTCGTCGGCGAGCCTGCCGCAGATCGCGTTGAACGGCGACGCCTCGGCCGCCGCGTACGCCCATTCGGACACGCCCCACACGAACCACGGATCGTCGTCCGCCACCGCCTGTTGCGCGCGGATTCGGCGCAGCCCTTCGACAGAATTGGCGGCCGGCACCACCGTCATCGCGCCGCTGTCGGTGTACAGCGCAAACGCATAGAAATGCTCGTCCGGGTGCAACGCCCGCAGCGCCCTGAAGGTCGCCCTCGCGGCGTCGGCAATGTCCCGCTGGAAATCAGAAAAGTCGCTCATCGCATCCTCGTCCAGTCGCCCTTTGCGCTCGCCGGGACACGCGGCGCGCGGATCATGCGTCGTCTCCCGGCATGCGGCGGATTGTCCGTCATTCGGCCGCGCGCCGGTACCGGGGCGCACCCGCGCTCACCGCCCGGCGTCTTGCCCGTCGAACGCCCGCACGCACACGGCGGCCGCCAGCGCGATCGCCGCCGACAGCAGCATCATCGCGAGCGGCAGGTAGCCGGCATTGCGCGGGGTCAGCAGCGCGCCTGTCAGCGACGACAGCGCGGCGCCGCCGCCGATCGTCATCGAGCCGGCCAGCCCCGACGCGCTGCCTGCCAGCTCCGGGCGCACCGACACCGCGCCCGCATGGGCGCCTGGATTGCTCAGCCCGTTGCCGATGCCGACCAGCACGCACGGACCGAACCATGCGAGCGCGTGCGTCGCGCCGCCGGACACGAGCGCGAGGCCGGTCAGCGGACCCGCACACGCCGCGACCCGCCCGCACAGGATCGTCGTGGCCAGCGCGTAGCGGCGCGCGACCCGCGCGGCCAGCAAGCTGCCACCCACGAAACCGGCCGTGATCGTCCCCATGTAGAAGCCGATCTCCGCCGGCGCGATGCCGAACAGCGTTTTCGCGGCGAGCGGCGCGCCGGCCAGGAAGGCATAGAACGTGCCCGTCGAAAACGCCATGCACAGCGCATAGGCCCAGAAACGGCGCGCACGCAGCAGCGCCGGATACGCACGAAGCTGCTGCGCGAAGCTCGACGGCCGGCGCGTATGGGTTTCGACGAGATCGAACGCGCACCAGCCGAACAGCGCACTGCCGACCGCGCCGAGCAGCCAGAAGCTCGCGCGCCACCCGACCGTCTGATCGAGCACGCCGCCGAGCGTCGGGCCGAGCATCGGCGCGAACGCGGCGGCCATCGCCGCATAGCCGATCCGGCTCGCCGCGCGCGCCCCGCCGCCGGTATCGCGGATCGCCGCCATCGACACCGGATAGACCGACGTGATCGCCGCCTGCATCAGCCGGCAGCCGAGAAACACGCGAATATCGGTCGCCATCGCGCAGCCGAGCGAACCGAGCGCGAATATCGCGACGCTCGTCAGCACGATCGGCCGCCGCCCGAACCGGTCGGACAGCGGCCCCGTCACGCATTCGAGCGACGCGGCCACCGCCGCATAACCACCGAGCGACAGCGCGACGAGCGCATAGTCGGTGTGCAGGTCGCGCACGATCGCCGGCAGCGACGGCAGGAACAGGCTCAGCGGCAGCACCGACAACGCGCACAACAGGATCAACGTTGCGTGTCGCGGCGACGCCGGATCGGAAGCGGTCGACAGGTTCGATGACAAGCGGATGCCCTCCCGCGCACGGGCCGCACGGCCGTGCGCAACACAAAAAAAAGCCCCCGAACGAGTCGGGGGCGCATGGGTGCCGGCGCGGTGCCGCTACCGGACCCTGCGCCTGTGGACTACTACGATGAAGCAAGCCGTTTTCATGCCGAATGGCTCCTGAATGCGTGGCGGACCGCCAGCGATACCGGACGATGTTAGGCGGACGCTAGCAGCCGCGTCAACGCCCTACCGCACGCGCACCGAGACGAACTTCCGCGCGTTGTTGCGCTGGATCAGCACGGCGATCACGCTGCCGCCGCTCGCTTCGAGCGTCTGCACGTCGTCCGGCGTCTCCAGCAGCGTGTCGTTGAGTTCCAGCACGACGTCGCCGGGCAGGATGCCTGCGCGCGCGGCCGGGCCGTGCACCGCGTCCACCATCATCCCGATCGCGAGCCCCGTCGACCGACGCTCGGCGTCGCTCAGCGCGTGCATCGTCAGCCCGAGGCGATCGCCGCGGTCACCGCTGGCACCGCCGTCGCCGGGCTCGCCGGCGGCCGGCCCCGGCCCCGGCCGTCCAGCGGACTTAGGTGCGGCCATGCCGACCGTTGCGGCCGCGCTCATGCCCGCGTCGTCGGCGCCGGTGATCGTCAGCTTCACCGGCGCACGGTTGCGGATCACGCGCAGCGGCGCCTTTGCGCCGGGCAACAGCGCGGCGGCCAGGTCGTCCAGTTCCGCCGAGCGACCGATGGTCTTGTCGCCCATCTTCACGATCACGTCGCCGGGCTTCAGGCCCGCCGCGGCGGCCGGCGAGCCGGGCGCGACGCCGTTGACGAGCGCGCCTGCCGGACGCGGCAGCCCGAACGCCGCGGCCAGCCCGACGCCGACGTCCTGCACGTCCGCGCCCAGCGCATTGCCCGACGGCGCAGGCGCCTGGGCCTGCTGCGCCTGCTGTTGCGTCTGCATCTGCGCCTGCTGTTGCGCGCGCAACTGGGCGCGCATCCTTGCCGCGAATGCGATCGGGATGGCGAACGTCGTGCTTGCGTAGCGATCGGTGCCCGTATAGACCTGCACCGCGATGCCGATCACGTCGCCCGCGCGATTGAACACGGGACCGCCCGAGTTGTCCGGGTTCGGTGCGATGTCGGTCTCGAAGAACGGAAACGCGCTGCCGTCCGGCAACCGGCGCGACGTCGCGCTGACGATGCCGGCCGTGACCGTGTTGCCCGATCCGTCCGGCGCGCCGATCGTCATCACCGGTTCTCCCGCGCGGACCTTCGACGAATCGCCGACGCGCACGAACGGCAGCTTCGTCGCGTCGACGCGCAGCACGGCGACGTCGCTTTGCGGATCGACGGCCAGCACCGTCCCCTTGAATTCGCGGCGGTCGGTGAGCCGCACCGTCACGTCGGTCACCTCGTCGACCACGTGGGCGGACGTGAGAATCAGGCCGTCGGCGCTGACGATGAAGCCCGAGCCGCTGCCGGACACCGCACGCGGCGTATCGGACGCCGGCGCCGCCTGTGCGGGCGGCGCCGCACCGTGCCGGAAGAACGCGGCGAGCGGATCGTCGGGATCGAGGGCGGCAAAGGCCGGCCCGCCGGTTTGCGGATCGGGTGTGGCGGCCACGATGGTCACGACCGCCGGGCCGTAGCGCTCGACGATCGCCGGGAAATCGACCGGCATCGCGTAAGGCGCGGCGGGCGGCCGCACCTTCATCGCCGGTGGTGCGGCGTGCGGTGCGAGGGTGCCGGCAACGGCGGCGGGCGGCGGCCAACATCCGGCAAACACGCCCCCGATCAACGCGGTGCGAAGCACGGCGCGAGCAAGCGTCTGGCAAACCACGGTGCCACCTCCCCCGGCAGCCGCGACGCTACCCTGCGCGAGACGCGCAGGCGCCCGACAAGCACCGGTACACCCAACCATTTATAGCGCACGCGCCGGTTGGAACACACGAATCGAAACCCGTATGCCGGGAGGCGCCGTGGCGGCGGAACCGCGACGGCGTTCGTTTCGAACAAAGCGCGCGGTTCGTCAATCCGAATATCCACCACGCAGCGGTGCGCGTGCCGGCGTCAGCGTGACGGTCTGCGGGCAATCATCAGCCTGTCGCGCATCACCGACAGACAGCATGCGAAGCGCGGATGGTCCGTCATCGGTCCGCATCCGTCGACGAGCCGGCACCCGCTCCGTTCAGTGGCACGACAATACCGCCACCCCGCCGACGCCTTGCGTGTTCGGCAACGCAGCCGTGTAACCGACGGCGACCAGCGGCTGGGCCGCGTCATGTCCGACAACGATCGATTGAATCGTTGCGGGCCCGGTGGTCTTCAACACACCGTTCAACGGCACCTGCGTATATGTCAGCCCGTGTTGCGCACTTCCGAGCTGGATCGACAGGTTCAGCGTGGTGAGCATGCGCGTGACCGGATCCAGCATGGCCGAAGCCGAAACGAGCGTCCCATCCGCGCCGCCGTTGTTGCTCGCCACCGTGTCGGAGATTACCTGCGTACACGAAAGCGGAGCGCCCGTGGCGGGCAACGACAGCGGCGTGCCGACCGCGTAGTGCACGCCCTGCGCATCGGTATAGGTATTGCCGTCGGTGTCCATCGCGCGATTCCACCGGCCGATCGCCACATCGGTGCCGACGCCCTGGATCTCGGTCACGGCCCCGTGGTCGAGCCCGAGGCAGTCGGTCGCCGCCGCCGACGACGCCAGCGTCGTAAACGCGCCGCTTCCCTGCTGAACCAGGCTCGTCGCCGGCACATTGTCCGCCGTCATGTTGCGGTTCTTCGCCCACTCGCTCGGCAAATTCGGCACTACGAGCACCGCCAGTTGGCCGTTGTTCGCCGCAACCGGCGACGCCGCGCCCGAATAGCTGAAGCGGCCGTTCGGTCGGCAGGCCGTGGGTGCGGACGGCTGGGCAGGCGCGCCCGGCGCCGGCGTGGCGGGCGGCGTGACCGTCGGCGTTCCCGCCGTATCGTTGTTCGATGCGTTGCTGCCCGTTTTGGCCGCGCCACCGTCATCGCCGCCGCCACACGCCGCCAGCATCAACACCGTACTCGCCAGACCCACCAGACAGACTTGCTTGCCCCGCATGCTTTACCTCGTTTTCTCGTTGTAGAAACCATCATGACGCGCGCTCAGTTCGCGCCGTTGTCGTTTGCCGTACGCGCGGGCGCCATTCGCAGCGCATCCACCGACTTGACCAGCCCCCATGCGCCGACGCCGCCCAACGCGAGCGCGCCGAACCACCAGGACGTCGGCCAGATCTCGAGCAGGCTCTCCCTGGTGAGGACGAACGGCGATTTCAGTGCGACGATGACCACCGCGGTGTTGTAGCAGGCGTGAATCAACATTCCCGGCAACAACGATCGGGTAGCCGCATAGAGCTTTCCGATCAACAAACCGAGTCCGAATGCGAGCGCGAATTGATACACATTCAAGTGTGCGAGACCGAACACGGCGGCCGAATGCGCGATAGCCGTTCCCTCCGGGTACTGTCGCAAGAAGCTGCGCAGCATCACGCCGCGAAACAACATCTCTTCGAGTAGCGGCGCAATCACGCAGGTCAATACGATCAGGCCGAGTCCGCCATTCGCATAAACCTCGTCGGCGTCCTCCCGGCTTCCGCTCCACGGGAAAAACTGCCCGACGCCGACTTCAAGCACGCTCATCGCCACGAGCAATGCCGGTGTGATCAGCAAAACGGGCACGAGAAATCGCCTGATCGTCGTTCGCCAGGAATCCACGCTGTCGTGCAGCAGGCTACGGTAGGTCAATTTGCTGTGATGAAGCAGCACCGTAAATAAGAGCCCGTTCGCGAGCACCCTTCCGATGCTGGCGATCGCCATCGTCTGAAGCCCTGCGTTGCGGCCGAGCGACCAGATAATCGAGTTCGTCAAATACTCGACCAGGTTCAGCACGACGACGATAAAAAACGCTTCCAGCAGATTCGGGAAGCAATAGTGGCTTGAATCGGGTTTCATCTGGCTCTGTACGATGTCGCAGACGGCACACGCGGTGATTGCGCGCTCGGATGCCTGCGGCCGATCTCATCGGATCGGCATTTTTATTTATAGGAGCACATGGCCGATGCGACGCATCGCGACTTGCGCCGGCCTTCGTCCTCCACTATCCATTCATCATGAAAAAGTAACCGCTTGTCACGGGGCAGAATCGTCGCTCATGGCATGTGTCGTGGCAAGCGACATTGAACATCCCTTACGATCGAAAAAGCAAGACTTTCGATTCACGTCGCGCGTTCAGGAAACTTCAATATCAGGATATCGGCCGATTTTTTAAAATATTGAATGTTTTGCTGACGGCGCAGCCTTTCGGTGTTTTAAAGCACCGGTTACTTGACGCACCAGTAACGCGCGGCGAATTCCTTGTTGATTGTCACCGAGACCGTCCCGTAAGCGCCGCGCGGCGGTTTGCCGTCGGTGCAGGCGGCGCTGTCCGATACCTCGTACGTGATATTGCCGCGCTTGAACGACCAGTCGGTGCTCACGCACGGATTCGTTCCGCCCGTGGTTTCCGTGCCGCCGCGCACGTCGACGTCCGGCTTCCCGTCGACCGGATGCAGCTTGTTCCATGCGCGGTAGCGCAATGCGCGATCCGCCGCGTGGTCGATCACGATGTGATGCTTGTCGGTATCGCAGACGAAGCCGTCGCGCGTCGGTTGCGCGTGAGCGGCGACGGTCGCCCACGACGTGCAGGCAATCACAGCGAACAGCAGGGATGGGCGGAGCGTCATCACGATCGGGCAGCAAGCAGTTGAAATCGAGAAACCATACCATCACGCGCCACCCGCGCCCACCCGCTCCGCGATCGTCGACACCATCCGCAACATCGGCTCGAACGCGTCGGCCGACGTATTGCCGAAGCCGAGCACGAGCCCGTTGCCGGCCCGCGCCGCATCGATCGCGAAACCCGACAGCGGAAACGGCCCGATGCCATGCGCGCGCGCCGCTTCGACGATCGCGCGATCGCGATAACGCGCCGGCAGCCGCAACGCGAGATGCAGCCCGCACGGGCCGCCCTCGACCTGATGCGGCACGCTCAGGCTGCTGTCGAGCGCGGCGAGCAGCAAACGCCGCCGGTCGCGATACAGCCGGCGCATCCGCCCGAGATGCCGGCCGTACTCGCCCGTCTCGATGAAATCGGCCAGCGCGAGCTGCACGTGGCGCGTCCCGCCGCGCAGCATCTCCGGCAGCGCCGGCCGCACGGCGGCCAGCAACGTGTCGGGCAGCACGAGAAAGCCGATCCGCAGCGCCGGAAACATCGTCTTGCTGAACGAACCGAGATAGACGACCGGCGAATCGGACGCGAGCCCCTGCATCGCGCCGATCGGCTCGCCGGTGTGACGGAATTCGCTGTCGTAGTCGTCCTCGATGATCCACGCGCGATGGCGGCGCGCCGCATCGATCAGCGCGAGCCGGCGCGAGATCGACAGCACGGCGCCGGTCGGGAACTGGTTCGACGGCGTCGTGTAGACGAGGCGCGGCGGTCGCTCGCGCCAGTCGTCCGGTTCCGCGCGCAGCCCTTCCGCGTCGACCGGCATCGGCACGACGTCGAGGTCCGCCGCCTGCATCGCGGTGCGCGCGCCGCGATAGCCGGGCTCCTCGACCCACACCGTATCGCCCGGATTCGTCAGCAACTGCGCGCACAGCGCGATCGCGCCCTGCGCGCCCTCGGTGATCACGATTTGCTCCGGGTCGCAGCGCACGCCGCGCGTGACGGCCAGATGGCGCGCGATCGATTCGCGCAACGCGGGCTCGCCGAGCGGATCGCCGTACGCCAGCAGGTCGCGGCCGGCGCGGCGCAACGCGCGGTCGATCGCATGCCGCCACGCGTCCACCGGGAAATGCGACAGCGCGGGCACGCCCGGCCGGAAGCCCTCCGATTCGCCGGTGCCGACGAGACTCGGGCGAATCCGGCCGAGCCGCTGCGCGACGGCCGGCGGCGCCGCACGCCGGCGCGGCGGCGTGGGCCGCGACAGCCCGACGACCCGCGTGCCGCGACGGTCCGACTGCAGGAAGCCTTCGGCGACGAGCTGCTCGTACACGGCGGCCGTCGTATTGCGCGACACGCCGAGCGTTTCGGCCAGCGCGCGCGTGCCGGGCAGCCGCGTGCCGGCCGGCATCGCGCCGCCGAGAATCGCGTCGCGCACGCGGCGCAGCAACTGGCGCTGCAGCGAAGGCGCGCCGGGCGCGCGCGCCAGCGGCGCATCGAGCGGTAGCAACGGCGCGTCGGCGGAAGGAAAGGCAGTCGTCATCGGAACATTGCAGCGTGAAAGGCGGGAACGGGACGGATGGGCGGTGGCGCACCGGTAAGCGCTCATACGCCTGACGGCCACCGCTCATGGCACCATAAATTTGCCATACTCTGGCGCTTCTCATGGTACCTCGCCGGGACTACGATCGTCTGCATGCCGGCATGTCGCCGGCCGACAACCGAAGCGAGATCGACCTTGCCCACGCTCACCAACGCTTTCCAGCAGCCCATCGGCCACCCCGTTCCCGACTGGTCCGCGCGTCCGCGCCCCGAGCGCATCGCGCTCGAAGGCCGTTACTGCCGACTCGAACCGCTCGACGCCGAGCGCCACGCGGCCGACCTGTACGCCGCCTACGCGCAAGCGCCCGACGGCAGCGACTGGACCTATCTCGCGCACGGCCCGTACGCCGACGCGTCCAGCTACCGCGACTACGCGCGCGGCGCGCAGGCGAGCGCCGATCCGCTCCACTACACGGTGATCGATCGCGCCACGGGCCGCGCGGTCGGCACGCTCGCGCTGATGCGCATCGATCCGGCCAACGGCGTGATCGAGGTCGGCTCCGTCACGTTCTCGCCACTGCTCAAGCGCACGCCGGTGTCGACGGAAGCGCAGTTCCTGCTGATGAAGTATGCGTTCGACACGCTCGGCTACCGGCGCTACGAATGGAAGTGCGACGACCTGAACGCGCCGTCGCGCAAGGCGGCTGCGCGCCTCGGCTTCCGCTACGAAGGCACGTTCCGGCAGGCGATCGTCTACCGCAGCCGCAATCGCGACACCGCGTGGTTCTCGATCATCGACGGCGAATGGCCGGACGTCCGCGCCGCGTTCGACGCGTGGCTCGCCCCGGATAACTTCGACGCCGAAGGCAACCAGCGCCAGTCGCTCACCGCGATCCGCCACGCGCAAGCCGCCGCGCGCGATGCGGCCAGCCGCGCAAACGACGCCACGCGCGTCACGGTGCGCCCGCTCGTCGCCGCCGACGAAGCCGCGTGGCGTCCGCTGTGGCAGGGTTACCAGACGTTCTATGACACCGCGCTGAGCGGCGCGGTGTTCGCGACGACCTGGGCGCGCCTGATGGACCCGGCCGAGCCGATGTTCGTGCTCGGCGCGTTCGACGCGTCCGGTGCGATGGTCGGGATCGTGCATGCGATCTACCACCGCTCGTGCTGGACGGAAGGGCCGTACTGCTACCTGCAGGACCTGTACACGGCGCCCGACGCGCGCGGGCAAGGCGCGGGCGGCGCGCTGATCGAGGCCGTGTACGAACGGGCCCGCGAAGCCGGCGCGAGCCGCGTGTACTGGCTCACGCACGAAACCAACACGACCGCACGTGCGCTGTACGACAAGCTCGCGAACAACGCCGGGTTCATCCAGTACCGGCACGATCTGAAGAAGTAACGTCGTCGCCCGGACGGCGTGCGTCGCCGTCCTCCGGCGCGCCATCACACGCCGAACCGTCCATACCCGACACCGCTGCCGGGTGGATCATCTAGTCGCCATTGGCCGGCACGGGCCGCCGCACCGGCCGGAACACCGGCTCGCCCGGCTCGATCGTCTGCCCCGAGAGCGCGCAGCGACCGGGCTGCAACGCGACGCGCAGGCGCCAGCGCTGCTCGCCGTAATGACAGCGGCCGCTCTCGACCCATCGCACCAGCAGTGCATCGTCGCCCGCCTCCAGTACCGTGACGAACAGTTGCGGGCGCAACGGCGACGCCGCGGCCGTCGCGTGCGCCGGAATCGGCGCGAGCGGATGCGCGACCACGCCGTCGCGCGACGGCGGCGCATCGTCTCCGTCGAGCGTGGACGCGAGCACATCGCACGATCGGTCTTCTTCGCAGATCAGGCTTTCCATGATGTCGAGCATGCTTGACGGATTTCCGTGCAGGTGGACCGACGCAGGCGCAGCACTCAGCGCCGCCCCATCGGTTCGCGCCGCAGGAACAGACCGATCGCCGCGCCGGCAGCCGCGCGACGGCGGCATGGCGGCATGGCGGCATCGGCCGCGACCGGCGCTTCGGTCATCGTCACCGCCATCGAAGCGGCAGCGTGCAACGGGATGCCTGACGCGAGCGCAATCGGACTGCCGCACATGATACAAATTGAAGTTAACTTCAAGTAAAGGGGTAGCGTGCGCAACGATCCGTTTCGGCGATGACGACAATGGCCGGCGCGACGCCCGACGGCGTCCTGATTTAAGCTGTTGGCCTCGCCCCCGACAACGCTGCGCACCTACGCATGCCGACCGCCTCCCCCGCCCCGGCCACGCTGTTTCCGCTCGACGAGGCGTGGTCCGCCTTCCCGCGCCGCAAGGCGGCCGTACGCGCGTTCATCGCCGGATACTGCGCCGCGCGCGACCGGCGCGATGCGCCGCTGTACGACGGCCCGGACGGCCATGTCGTGCAGTTCGACGACGCGATGGGCCGGCCGTTCGAGCATTTCATGATCGAGGGTGCGCCCGTCGCCGGCGCCGGCCCGTTTGCCGTCGGCGCGTGGATCACGCGCTACGGCGCGGCCCCGCTGCCGCCCGCGCTGCACGGCAGGACGCGCCGGCTGACCGACGAGCACTTCATGGCCGCCGATATCGACGGGCTGTCCGGCGACGACGCGCTCGCGCGAGCACTCGCCTGCGACACGCCGGACGCCATCGCGGCGTTCAACGCCAGCGGCGTCTTCCCGCCGTTCCAGCCGAATCCGGCCGCGGTCCTGTTCGCGCACCGCATCGACGGCCAGATCGCGGCCACCGCGCGCTATGGTTTCGCGTCGCCGCGCGATATCGTCGTCGACCGCGTCGGGACGGCGGACGCATACCGGCGTCGCGGCCTGGCGACGCAGCTGCTCGCCGCGATCGTCGCGCACGCGCGGCACCGCGGTGCGCAGCGCGTATGGCTCATCTCGACCGAAGCCGGCCAGCCGCTGTACCGCGCTGCGGGATTCACGGCGCTCGCGACGGTTGCCGTCGACGAAGTGCTCGCCTGACTGCGGATCGAGCAACGCTGCCCGTGGCGGTTCGTCTCGCGATTCGTCTCATTGCGCTGAGACGAACGTCCCGGCGTCTCACTCGACTCGCCGCTTCGCTATCGCAGCAAATTCGACCCGCCATTTCTTCCGAACCTTTACCGGACGGCGAAAAGCGACATGGTGCAGTGCGCGTACCGGCATCTTCCGACCGCCACGCACAGCCCCGATTCACGCTGGCCCCGTTCCTGCATACCGGTCGATCGCGCAATCGCGCGACGGGCGCACCGGCAGCGTTGCCGCACGCCCGACGACAACCTGACGGAGACAGCAACGTGAGTACACCGGCATCGATCACCCCGCCCAGCATGAAAGCCGCCGTCTGGCATGGCCGCCACGACATCCGCGTCGAACAGGTTCCCGTTCCGGAGCGCCCGCCCGCAGGCTGGGTCACGATCCGCGTGCACTGGTGCGGCATCTGCGGCTCCGACCTGCACGAATACGTCGCCGGGCCTGTGTTCATCCCGGTCGACGCGCCGCATCCGCTGACCGGCCTGAAAGGCCAGTGCATCCTCGGCCACGAGTTCAGCGGCGAGATCGCCGAACTCGGTGCGGGCGTGTCGGGCTTCGCGGTCGGCGACCGCGTGACGGCCGACGCGTGCCAGCATTGCGGCACCTGCTGGTACTGTCGGCACGGGCTGTACAACATCTGCGAGAACCTCGCGTTCACCGGGCTGATGAACGACGGCGCGTTCGCCGAATACGTGAACGTGCCGGCCGAACTGCTGTACAAGCTCCCCGATAATTTCCCGACCGAGGCCGGCGCGCTGATCGAACCGCTCGCGGTCGGGCTGCATGCGGTGAAGAAAGCCGGCAACATCGTCGGGCAGACCGTCGTCGTGGTCGGCGCGGGCACGATCGGCCTGTGCACGATCATGTGCGCGAAGGCCGCGGGCGCGGGGCGCGTGATCGCGCTGGAGATGTCGGCCGCGCGCAAGCAGAAGGCGCTGGAGGTCGGCGCGAGCGTCGTGATCGATCCGAAGACGTCCGACGCGATCGCGGAAGTCAGGGCGCTGACGGGCGGCTACGGCGCCGACGTGTCGTTCGAGTGCATCGGCCACACGACCACCGCGAAGCTCGCGATCGACGTGATCCGCAAGGCCGGCAAGTCGGTGATGGTCGGCATCTTCGAGGAACCGGCGCCGTTCAACTTCTTCGACATCGTGTCGACCGAGAAGGAAGTGATCGGCTCGCTCGCGTACAACGGCGAATTCGCGGACGTGATCCGCTTCATCGCGGACGGCCGCATCGACGTGCAGCCGCTCATCACCGGACGCATCGCGCTCGGCGACATCGTCACGCGCGGCTTCGAGGAACTGGTCAACCACAAGGACCGCAACGTGAAGATCATCGTCCAGCCGGCCGTCTCCTGACCGCACGGCATGCGCGGCCGCGGCGTCGATTCACGCCGCGCCGCGCAGGCTCGCGTACCGCCAACGCATCCCGATCGACGACGTGCCGCGACACGACACGACACCACGGCGCGATCGTGCAGGACGCCCCCGGCCCTGCTGCCGCGTGCGCCGATCAATCCGCCGGCCGCCGCACGCGAGTCCGGCGGATCGCCGTCGCGGCAGGCGACACCGCAACCGCGCACGATTCTTCGATATACTGGGCCGAACCCTTTTCGGGGCAACAAGGGCAACGGCGCCTTTCGCGCGTCCGCCCCGACCTGCGTGGACTAGCGCACCGTGAAACCGCGAGCCGGACTGATTCTCGAACTCTTCGTCAACCTCGTGCTGCCCTGGGTGGCCTATCGGGTCGCGCATCCGTATTTCGGCGAAACCGGCGCGCTGTACGCGTCGGCGGTTCCGCCGATCGTCTGGTCGATCGTCGAATTCATCCGCTCGCGCCGTGTCGACGCGGTGGCGGCCATCGTGCTGCTCGGCATCACGCTGTCGATCGTCGGGATGGCGTTCGGCGGCAGCCCGCGCACGCTGCTGATGCGCGAATCGATCGGGTCGGGCACGATCGGCATCGTGTTCCTGCTGTCGCTGTTCCGCGAACGCCCGCTGATCTACTATCTGGCCCGCGCCACCGTGGCCCGCGAGATGGACGGCGGCGCCGCACACTTCGAAGCCGTCTGGGACGCGCAGCCGGGCCTGCGGCAGATGCTGCGGCTGATGACGTTCGTGTGGGGCGCCATCATGACGATCGAGATGCTGCTGCGCTGGTGGATGGTCGTCAACTGGCCGGTCGAGCGCGTGCTCGTCGTGTCGCCGGTCATGGGCTATACGGTGTTTGCCTGCCTGCTGCTGTGGACGTTCTGGTACCGACGGCGGATGCGCGTGCGCAACAGCGTCGACATCCCCGGCCGCAGCGGCGTCACCGAGACGGCCGGCCGCTGACACGCGGCTGGCCCGTTGCCCGGCGGCATGTCACGGCGCCTGCTGTATGATGCGCGGCGTCTCGTCCGCCGATTCGTTTCCCGTCATGTCCCTTTCGCTCCTTCCGTGTGCCACGATCTGGATCGCCCTGTTCGCGGCCGCCGCATTCGCATGGCATCGCCCGCTGCACGGCCTGAGCATCGGCCTCGCCGCGCTCGGCTATGCGGGCGCGCTGGCGTTCGGCCAGCTTGCGCCGATCACGCTGGCGCCGTTCGCGCTGCTGATCGCGGCCGGCTGGGGCGTGCTGCCCGGGCGCCCGCTCGCGGTGCGCATCGCCGCGCACGTCGTCTTTGCCGCGCTCGCGATCGCGCTGAGCCTGCACCTGATTCCCGGCTTCCATAATCCGCGCGTGATCGGGCCGATCCGCTTCACGCCGGACGCCGTGCCGTTCACGATGTACCTGAATTTCGACAAGCCGCTCGTCGGCCTGTGGCTGCTGTGGATGCTGCCGTGGGTCGCCCCCGACGTCGCGCTGTCGCGCGCGCTGCGCACCGGCGTCGTGGCGGCCGTCGCGACGGCTGCCGCGTGCCTGGTCGGCGCGCTCGCGTTCGGGATGGTCGGCTGGGCGCCCAAATGGCCGCCGTCCGGCTGGCTGTGGCTCGCGAACAACCTGTTGCTGGTGACGCTCGCCGAGGAAGCGCTGTTCCGCGGCTACGTGCAAGGCGGGCTGACCCGCGTGCTCCGCGCCTGGTCATGGGGCCCGTGGGTCGCGCTCGCGGCCGGCGCGGTGCTGTTCGGCGCCGCGCATGCGGCCGGCGGCTGGCCATGGATCGTGCTGGGCACGGTGGCCGGCGTCGGCTACGGGCTCGCGTGGCGGCGCGGCGGCCTGCTCGCCGCCGCGCTCGCGCATGCGGGGCTGAACGTCGTGCACTTCGGCCTGTTCACCTATCCAATGCTCGCTACCGCGCGGTGATCGCGCCGACGCCTGTGTCGCCCGCGCCGCCGCTCAGTTGAACCCGGCCACCGCGTGCGGCACGTACGGGCGTTCGAGCGTGGCGATCTCGTCGTCGGTCAGCTTCAGCGCGAGCGCGCCGAGCGCATCGTCCAGTTGCCGCGGCTTCGAAATGCCGACGATCGGCGCGGTCACGCCGCGCTTTTGCGCGACCCACGCGAGCGCGACCTGCGCCCGCGGCACGTTGCGCGCGGCGGCGATCGCCGCGACGGCCTCGACGACCGCCTTGTCGGCGTCGGCCGTCGCGTCGTAGAGCCGCTGGCCAACGTCGTCCTTCTGCTGCCGTTCCGACGACTCGTCCCAGTTGCGCGTCAGGCGCCCGCGTGCGAGCGGGCTCCACGGGATCACCGCGATGCGTTCGTCCTCGCACAGCGGCAGCATTTCGCGCTCTTCCTCGCGATACAGCAGGTTCAGGTGGTTCTGCATGCTGACGAAGCGGGTCCAGCCGTTCTGCTTGGACGTGTGCAACGCCTTAGCGAACTGCCACGCGAACATCGACGACGCGCCGATATAGCGCGCCTTGCCGGCCTTCACGACGTCGTGCAGCGCCTCGAGCGTCTCCTCGATCGGCGTGCCGTAGTCCCAGCGGTGAATCTGGTAGAGGTCGACGTAGTCGGTGCCGAGCCGCTTCAGGCTCTGGTCGATGTCGGTCATGATCGCCTTGCGCGACAGGCCGGCGCCGTTCGGCCCCGGCCGCATCCGGTAGAACACCTTCGTCGCGATCACGACGTCGTCGCGCTTCGTGAAATCGCGCAGCGCGCGGCCGACGATCTCCTCGGACGTCCCGTCCGAATACATGTTCGCGGTGTCGAAGAAGTTGATGCCGGCCTCGACCGCGCGCTGGATGATCGGGCGGCTTTCCGCTTCCGGCAGCGTCCACGGGTGCGTGCCGCGCAACGGCTCGCCGAATGTCATGCAGCCCAGCACCAGCTTCGACACATCCAGCCCGGTCGACCCGAATTTCACGTATTCCATTGCACGCCTCGCCACTCAAGTTGGGGGTTGCGGCCGGATGCGCGCCGCGCATCCGCCAGACGTTGCATGGTATCCCGCATGCCGCGAACGCGTATGACCGCGCGCCGCATGCAGGCTGCGTGAAAGGACGGACCTCGAAGGACGAACCGGAAGGCCCCGGTTACTTGGCCTGGTCGGCGATCGGCTGCAGGAACGCGGAGAAGCCGGTCAGCATGATCTGCACGCCGATGCACAGCAGCAGGAACGCCGACACGCGCTTCGCGACCTTGGTCCCTTCGCTACCGAGGTAGCGCGCGAGCAGCGCGGAGCGGCTGTAGACCTGCCAGATCACGAGCGCGACGAGCACGGACACGGCGATCGACACGATGCTCGACAGCATGAATTCCGACAGCTTGTGCGTGCGGTTCGCGTTCAGCGCGATCGCGGTCGCGATCGAGCCGGGGCCGACCGTCAGCGGCACCGTCAACGGGAAGAACGCGCGCGTCATGATCGCGTTCGCGTCGATCGGCTTGACCGGCGTGTCGCCGCCACCCGGACCGTCCGGTTCGTTCAGCATCTGCCAGCCGGCGACGGCAACCGCGAAGCCGCCGCCGATCCGCAGCGCTTCCATCGAGATCCCGAAGAAATGCAGCACCGGCGTGCCGGCGAAGAACGCGACCATCAGCACGACGAACGCATTGAACGCGACCTTCCGCGCGAGCAGATCCCGTTCGTGCGCGGTAAGCGCCTCGGTTCGTTCGAGAAACAGGAACGCGATACCGATCGGATTGATGATGCCGATCAGGCCGGTAAAGCCGAACAGGATCTCGGAGACAAGGCGATTGACGATCATCGTGCGAAGCATCGGTCGGGACGGGGCCGGCAGCGCGCCGGGGGTCACGCATTGTAGTGCAAGCGCCCGCGCCCGAGATGCAAAATGCGGCCGGCCCGGTTCCGCCGTCGATCGTCGTGAAAGTTCGTCGCGCGGCCTTATTCGGTGCCCGTCTCCCACGCCGGCGGCCGCTTCGCGAAGAAGGCCGCGAAGCCTTCCTTCGCCTCCGGCGTCGCTCGCACGCGGGAGATCGTCTGCGCGGTGAACGCCGTGCGTTCGTCCGACGGCGGATACTCGCCGATCGCATCGAAAAAGCGCTTGATCTCCATCAGCGCGTGCGGGCCGTTGCGGCCGAGTTCCGAAAGCGTCCGCTCGAGTGCGTCGTCGAGCGCATCGAGCGGCACGGCCTGATGGATCAGGCCGATCGCGACGGCCTCGGCGGCCGCGAGCTGCGTCGCGGTCAACGCAAGCCGGCGCGCCTGACGCTGGCCGACCGCCTCGACCAGATACGGGCCGATCACGGCCGGCAGGATTCCGAAGCGCGCCTCACTGACCGAAAAACGCGCGTGGTCGCTCGCGATCACGATATCGCACGCCGCGCACAGGCCCACGCCGCCGCCGAACGCGTGGCCCTGCACGCGTGCGACCGTCGGTTTCGGGCACTGCCGGATCGCGCGCATCATCGCGGCGAACCGCTCGGCGTCACGCAGGTTCGCGGCGGCGTCGTTCGCGCTCGCGCGCTGCATCCACTGCAGGTCGGCGCCCGCGCAAAATGCGCGGCCATCCGAACGCAGCACGATCGCGCGTACGTCGTCGCGCCGGCCGAGCGTCGCGAACGCGTCGGTCAGCTCCGCGATCATCGTCTCGTCGAACGCGTTCAGCACGTCGCCGCGCTGCAGCGCGACGGTCGCGATGCCGCGCGCATCGACCGCGACGGCCAGGGTCTTCAATTCATCCATCGAACAGGTTTCCTCGGGTAGAACGGCACACATCGACATCAGGCGGCCTGGCGGCGATCGATCACGCGCCGCGCCTTGCCGGTCGCGGTCGCGGGGATACCACCGGCCGCCAGCACCGTCACGCCGGACGACACGCCGACCATCGTCTTGATCCGGTGCTGCAGCTCGCGCGCGAGCGCCGCGCGATCGCCATCGGTGACCGATGCCACCGCCTCGGAGCGCAATTCGACCGCGAGGTCGAGCCGGTCCATGTGACCGTCGCGCGACAGCGTGATCTGGAACTGGCCCGACAACTGCGGCAGCGCGACGACGATTTCCTCGATCTGGCTCGGGAACACGTTCACGCCGCGCACGATCAGCATGTCGTCGGAGCGGCCCGTGATCTTTGCGAGCCGGCGCATCGCGCGCGCGGTCGGCGGCAGCAGCGCGGTGAGATCGCGCGTGCGGTAGCGGATCACCGGCATCGCCTCCTTCGTCAGCGACGTGAACACGAGCTCGCCCTGGCTGCCGTCGGGCAGCACTTCGTCGGTGACGGGATCGATGATCTCCGGGTAGAAATGGTCTTCCCAGATCACCGGGCCATCCTTCGTCTCCACGCATTCGCACGCGACGCCCGGGCCCATCACTTCCGACAACCCGTAGATGTCGAGCGCGTCGATGCCCACGCGCGTCTCGACTTCATTGCGCAGCGCTTGCGTCCACGGCTCGGCGCCGAAGATGCCGATCTTCAGCGACGATTCGGCCGGGTCCATCCCCTGCCGCACCATCTCGTCGATCAGGTTCAGCATGTACGACGGCGTGACGAGGATGATCTTCGGCTCGAAATCGCGAATCAACTGCACCTGCTTCTCGGTCTGCCCGCCGGACATCGGCACGACCATGCAGCCGAGCCGCTCCGCGCCGTAGTGAATCCCGAGGCCGCCGGTGAACAGGCCGTAGCCGAACGCGTTGTGCAGCGTATCGCCCGGGCGGCCGCCGGCCGCGCGGATCGAGCGCGCGGTCACGTTCGCCCACGTGTCGATGTCGCGCGCCGTGTAGCCGACCACGGTCGGCTTGCCCGTCGTGCCGCTCGATGCATGCACGCGCACGACCTGCTCGCGCGGCACCGCGAAGAGGCCGAACGGATAGTTGTCGCGCAGGTCGCTCTTGGTCGAGAACGGGAATTTCGCGAGATCGGCGAGCGACTTCAGGTCGTCCGGATGCACACCCGCCGCATCGAACGTGCGCCGATAGTGCGGGACGTTGTCGTACGCGTGGCGCAGCGACCACTTGAGGCGCTCGAGCTGCAGCGCCTGCAGTTCGTCGCGGCTGGCGGTCTCGATCGGCTCGAGGGCGGCGGCGGGATGCGTCGGGTGAGTCATCGGGGTACTCCTCCAATGGAGTGATGTCGTTGTCGTGTTCGAGGTGACGCGGTGGTCACGACCGGAACGTGCGGCCGGCCGCGTGCAGCGCGGCAAGACGCGGCGACACGCGATAGCGGTCCTCGCCGTAGCTCGCCGCCAGGTTCGACAGCACGCGATGCACGCGGCCGATGCCGATCGCATCGGCCCATGCGAGCGGGCCGCACGGGTAGTTCACGCCCTTCTCCATCGCGAGATCGAGATCGGCCGGCGAGCACACGCCCTGGTTCACCGTGTCGGCCGCCTCGTTCGCGAGCATCGCGACGGTGCGCATCGCGACCATCCCCGGCACGTCCGCGATGCCGACGACGCGAAAGCCCGCGTGCTGGAACAGGCCGACCGCGTCCGCATACGCGGCGTCGCTGCACTGGAGCGCGCGCGTCAGCGCGACGAGCCCCGCCTGCGCGTAATCGCGCGCCAGGTCGACGAGCACGAGATCCGCCACGCCCGTCCGGGCGGCGCGCGCGGTCGCCGTACGGCCGTCGGTCAACGCGATCGACGCGCGGCCGGCCACGGCGAGCAGCGCGTCGGCATGCGCGTCGTGGCGCCGCGCGGTCGCGATGCGTTCGACGAAGCGCGCATGCAGCGCGGCGGCCGGGCCGTCCTGCGCGAACAGCGCGACGTCGGCCGGCGCGTCACGTGCAGGTTCGAGGTCGGGCGCGGGCGGCGTCGCGCCGTCCGCATACGAGTAGAAGCCGCGCCCGGACTTGCGCCCGAGAAAGCCCGCGTTCACGAGCTCCTGCTGGATCAGCGACGGCGTGTAGCGCGGATCGTTGAAGTACGCGCGGAACACCGACTCGGTCACCGCGAAGTTCACGTCGTGACCGATCAGGTCCATCAGCTCGAACGGCCCCATCCGGAAGCCGCCCGCTTCGCGCATCACCGCGTCGATCGTGGCCGGCGCGCCGCCCTGTTCGTTCAGCACGCGCAGCGCCTCCGCGTAATACGGCCGCGCGACGCGGTTCACGATGAAGCCCGGCGTCGATTTCGCCATCACCGGTTGCTTGCCCCACGCGGCGGCGGTCGCATGCAGCATCCACGCGACCTCGGGCGCGGTCGCGAGCCCGCAGACCACCTCGACGAGCGCCATCAGCGGCGCCGGGTTGAAGAAATGCAGGCCGGCGACGCGTTGCGGCACGCGCAGCCCGGCCGCGATCGACGTGATCGAGATCGACGACGTGTTGGTCGCCAGCACGCAGGCGTCGTCGACATGACGCTCGAGCGTCGCGAAGATTTCGCGCTTCACGTCGAGCCGTTCGGCCGCCGCCTCGACGATCAGCGCGGCGCCCGCGAAATCGGCCAGCGCGCGCACCGCGCGAATTCGGTTGCCGGCCGCGTCGGCCTGCGCCGGTTCGAGCCTGCCCTTCTCCGCGAGCCGCGCGAACTGCGCGCGGATGCCCGCCAGCGCCTTGTCGCAGGCCGCTTCGTTCAGGTCGTACAGCAGCACCGGATGGCCGGCCGCGGCCGCGACCTGCGCAATGCCCGCCCCCATCGCGCCGGCGCCGATCACGCCGACGACGGCCGACGGCGCCAGCGCGCCCGAATTCACCGAATGTGCAGAGGAAACAGCCATCGCTTGCGATCCGTCATGAAGTGGAAGTGCGAGCGATTATAAACCGACCGGTCGGTAGATTTATGTCAGGGCGAGCCCGAATGTGTCGTGCAAGACACCGTTACGGAAGCTGCAACGACAAAAAATCGACAGGCCGGGGCACTTTTTGTAAACCGAAAGGTCAATGTAATGATTCGAATATGAGATAGTGCCCCCCGATCGCCTGATAAAATTCGACAAATCGCCGGATTCCAGGGGAAACGCGTGTCGCGACATCACCGCCGTCCGTCGCTCCCTTTCGGGGTCGAATCGCGGCTCCGGCCCGCGCGTCGCCACGTGATGTTCGTCGCGCTGTCAGCGGGCAACCGCATCGAATCGTTTCATCCCGCGACGGGCTTCGGCCCGCCCGCGCCGTCGCCGCCTCGCGGCAGCGAACCCAGGGCGGCACCGCTGCGTGCCGCCACCCATCGGTTTCATCGTCCTCGTTCGGCGGATAGTACGGCCGGGCTTCGTCAACCCGTGACGGCGCGTCGCGCGCCGCCACTCGCATAAGGAATCCCTCATGCCGCTCTCGTCCAACCAGCTCCCGCGCTGGACCCTCTGGGCCCCGCTTGCCGCGTGGCTGGTACTCGCGCTGTCGCGCGTCGTGCCGGCCGAAGGCCTCGTCATCGCCGTGTTCGCCGCCGCGCTGGCCGGCGCCGTGTTCGCCGCCGTCCATCATGCGGAAGTCGTCGCGCACCGCGTCGGCGAACCGTTCGGCACGCTGGTGCTCGCGGTCGCCGTGACCGTCATCGAGGTCGCGCTGATCGTGTCGGTGATGCTCGGCGCCGGCCCGGAAAAATCGGGCCTCGCCCGCGACACCGTGTACGCCGCCGTGATGATCATCTGTAACGGCATCGTCGGCATCTGCCTGCTGGTCGGCGCATGGAAGCACGGCGAACAGGACTTCCAGGGGCGCGGCGCGAGCAAGGCGCTCGCGGTGCTCGCGTCGCTGTCGGTGCTGTCGCTCGTGATGCCGAACTACCTGAGCGCCGCGCCCGGCCCGTTCTTCTCGAAATCGCAGCTCGCGTTCGCCGGCGTCGCGTCGCTCGTGCTGTATGGCGCGTTCGTGTTCGTGCAGACCGTGCGCCACCGCGACTACTTCCTCGCCGCGCACGACAGCGCGGACGAAGCGGTGCATGCCGCCGCACCGAGCAACCGCACCGCGATCATCAGCATGGTGCTGCTGTTCGCGAGCCTCGTCGCGGTCGTGCTGCTCGCGAAGCTGCTGTCGCCGGCCGTCGAGCATGCGGTGCTGAAGCTCGGCGCGCCCGAAGCCGCGGTCGGTATCGTGATCGCCGCGCTCGTGCTGCTGCCGGAAGGGCTCGCGGCCGTCACCGCCGCGCGTGCGAACCGCCTGCAGACCAGCATGAACCTCGCGCTCGGTTCGGCCCTCGCGAGCATCGGGCTCACGATCCCGACCGTCGCCGCCGTATTCATCTGGGTCGGCCAGCCGCTCACGCTCGGGATCGGCGCGATGGAAACGGTCCTGCTGGCGCTCACGCTGCTGGTCAGCACGCTCACGCTGAGCCAGGGACGCACGACGGTGCTGCACGGCGTCGTGCACGTCGCGCTGTTCGCCGCTTATCTGTTCCTGTCGTTCACGCACTGACGTCCCGATGCGCGCGGCCCGGCGAATCCTCTCCGCCGGGCCGCGTGCACGTCTTCCCGTCCCTTCCGCCCTCCTTCGCTTCACGCCGCCGTCACCGGGTCGCAATCGCACAATGCGTCCGGATCGACAGCGCGTTACGTCGCGTCATCGCGCCGCGTATCGGCGTGGAATCCGTAGAGCGCAGCCGCGTTGTCCACCAGGATTGCGCGAGCCGTCGCGTCGTCGGCCGCGCAATCGCGCAGCCAGCCGAGCAGGCGCGCATCGTCGGGCACCGGCGATGCGTTCGGGTGCGGCCAGTTGCTGCCCCACACGCAGCGCGCCGAATGGCCGCGCGCGAGCACGGCGGCAAGACGCGCGACGTCGTCGTAGCCCGGCGCGCCGGATCGCGACGTCTCGTACGGCGCGGACAGCTTCACCCATGCGTGGCCGCGATCGAGCAGGCGGCGCAGTGCGAGGAAGGACGGCGCATCCGGTGCGACGGGCGTCAGGAATTTGCCCGTGTGATCGATCACCACGCGCGCCGGCAGCCGCGATAGCGCGTGTTCGATATCGCACAGCGTGCGACCGTCGAACTGCAGATCGATATGCCAGTCGAGCGGCGCGATCCGTGCGGCCATCCGCTCCAGATCGCCCCATTGCGCAGTGCCGCCCGCCAGCATCATGAACCGCACGCCGCGCATGCCGGCGGCATGCAGACGTTCCAGCTCGGCGTCCGGCACGTCGACCGGCAACGTCGCGACGCCACGCGAGCGCGAACCGAACGCGGCCAATGCGTCGAGCGTGCAGCGGTTGTCGAAGCCATAGCCGGTCGGCTGCACGACGACCACACGCGTGAGGCCGAGCGCCCCCTGCATGCGCCGATATGCATCGACCGGCGCATGGGGCGGCCGAAACGTCGCCGTCGGCGCGAGCGGATACGCATCGTCGTAGATATGGATATGGCAATCGCACGCATCCGGGAACCGCATGCCGTCTGCCCCGTCGCGCGTCATTGCAGCCCCTGGCCGACGGATGCGCTCGACCTGCGCCAGCGCGCGAGCCGCGTCGCCTGCATGGCGTTGACCGCGCCGTTCGGCACCCGTCCATCGAGCAGCGCGGCAAGCTGGTCGACCGTCTCCAGCGCCTGGTGTTCGATCGCCGGCAGCGTCAGTCCGCCGATGTGCGGGGTCGCGATGACGCGCGGATGCGCGGCAAGCGCGGGAGGCGGCATCTGGTCCGCCGCGCGGCCGACATCCAGCGCGCAGCCGGCGAGCCGGCCGCCGTCGAGCGCGTCCGCAAGCGCCTGCTCGTCGACGAGTTCGCCGCGCGACGCATTGATGAAATACGCGCCCGGCTTCATCGCGGCGAATGCCGCCGCATCGATCAGGTTCGCGGTGGCCGGCGTGGCCGGCGCAAGGCAGACGACGTAATCCGCGTCGCGCAGCAACGTTGCGAAATCGACCTGTTCAAGCGGCGGCGAGTCGATCCGCACGTAAGGATCGCTGACGAGCACACGCATCCCGAGCGCCGTCGCGATCGGTGCGAGATGACGCGCGATCTGCCCGTAGCCGATCAGGCCAAGCGTGCTGCCGCGCAGTTCGCGCCCCATCCTCGGCACCGGCGGTGCACCACGATGGTAGGCATCCGCGTAACCGCCGATTCCGCGCGCGAGGTCGATCATCGCGCCGACGACCCACTCGGCGACGGCCGGCCCGAAGCCGGGGCTCGCCTGCGTGACCAGCACGCCGAACGCGCTCGCCGCGGCGACGTCGATCGTGCGGATGTCGACCGCGCAACGCAGGAACGCGGCGAGTGCGGGCAGCCCCGCGAACAGTTCGCGAGGCGCGGGGGTCTGCCGGTACGCGATGATCGCGTCGCATCCCTGCGCGGCGGCAATCAGTTCGTCCGTACCGAGTTCGCGATCGTGCGGGTTGCAGGTGACGTCCGCGAGCGCGCCCAGCGCGCGCAACGCCTTGGCGCCGAAGTAGTGGTCGATCATCCCGGTCGGATGCGTGACGTAGACGCGCGTCATGCTTGACCTCCGCTCGTACCGGCCGCATCCGGCGGCGGCGGCGCGACCGATGCGCGCTCGACGAGCGTCACGTCCGCGAACACGCATTGCCCTGGTGCGGACGGCGCGTCGCCCTCCTGCCGCATCACGCGCCGCACCATCTCGCCGGCCATTTCGGTGACCGGCAGTTGCACCGTGGTCAGCGCCGGCCACGAGATCGCCGACAGGAAATGACCGTCCATCCCGATGACGGACACGTCGTCCGGCACCCGCAGCCCGCCGTCGCGCAGCCCGGCCATCAGACCGAGCGCGAACAGGTCGTTGACCGCGACGATACCGGTCGGCCGCGCCGGATCGGCCGCGAGCTCGGCGCCGAGCGCACGCCCGACATCGACGATCACCGAGTCGCCGTATTCGTTCGCGGGGCCGCCGTCGAGCACGCGGGCCTGCATGGCGCCGCCCGCCTCGCTTGCCGCGGCGAAAAACCCGCGGATCTTGTCGCTGCGGCTCACGGTGATGCCGGCCACGGTCGCGAACGCGAGCCGCGTATGACCCGCGTCGACGAGGCGGCGCGTCGCGAGCCGCGCGGCCGCCTCGTTGTCGGCCGTCACGTGATCGACCTTCGATTGCTCGCCGGGCGTCGCGCGACGGTCGTAGCTGACGACCGTCATCCCGCGTTCGGCCGCGCGCTCGAGGTGGCTTTCGTCGGCGAGCGACGAGATCACGATCACGCGCCGCACGCCATGCGCGTAGAGATCGTCGAAGAACGACGCCTCCTTGCGCGCATCGCGGTACGTGTTGCCGATCAGCACGCGATGACCATACCGTTCCTGCGCGCAGGCCTCGACTTCGCGTGCGATGTAGCCGTACATCGGGTTCGCCATCGACGGCACCAGCAGCCCGACGAGCGGCGTCTGCCCCGTCTTGAGCTGGCGCGCGAGCGTGCTCGGCCGGTACTGCAGCGCATCCATCGCCGCCTTCACGCGCTCGAGCGTTGCCGGCTTCATCTGGTCGGTGCGTCCGTTGAGCACGTTCGAAACCGTGCTGACCGAAACGGCCGCATGACGGGCCACGTCCTGAATCGTACTCATGTCGTCTTGCATGGAACGGGCTACAGGCCGAAATGGGCCGGCAGCCACAACGAAAACGCCGGAGCGAAGATCAGCGCCACGAGGGCGGCGAACAGCACCAGCAGGTATTTCACCATCGGCCGGGCCACGCGGCCGACCTCGGTGCCCGTGATCGCGCACGTCGTGAACAGCCCGAGCCCGACCGGCGGCGCGAACAGCCCGAACCCCATCGCCACCACCACGACCGTGCCGAAATGCAGCGGATGGATGCCGAGCTGCAGCGCGATCGGCGCGAGCAGCGGCCCGAAGATGATCAGCGCGGGCGCGCCTTCGAGCACGGCGCCGAACACGATCATCAGCAGCGCCGACAGCAGCAGGAACATCGTCGCGCCGTACTGATGGGCAAACGCCGTCATTGTGCCCGAGACGAGGGCCGGAATCTGCTCGATCGACAGCGCGAACGACACGCTCGACGCCGCCGCGACGATGAACAGGATGCCGCTCGCCATCGACGCGGCGCGCACGAATACGCGGCCGACCGAGCGCCACGTCAGTTCGCGGAACGCGAGCCAGCCCACGACGAGCGCATAGACCACCGCGAACGCGGACACTTCGGTCGACGTCGCGATCCCCGACGTCATGCCCTTGCCGATCATCGCAACCATGACCAGCGCGACGAGCGCGCCGCCCGCGAGCGGCAGCCACGCGCGACGCTCGCCGAATACCTCGGCCACGTCGATCTTGCGTCCGGTGATCACCGTCACGACCGCGAGCGACGCGGCGAGCACGGCCGCCGGCACGATCCCCGCGACGAACAGCCCGGCGATCGAGATGTTCGCGACGAAGCCCATGATGATCATGTTCACGCACGGCGGAATCGTCTCGGCCATCACCGCGCTGCATGCGAGCAGCGCGGCGGTTTCGTTCGGGTCCTGCCGCGCGCGGCGCACGGCCGGCATCACGACGCCGCCCACCGCCGCGATATCGGCCAGCTTCGAGCCCGACACGCCGGAAAAGCAGGCCGTCGCGAAGATCACGATCAGGCCGAGCCCGCCCCGCACGCGTCCGAACATCCGCAGCAGCAATTCGACGAGCCGCGCCGACATCCCGTTGGACTCCATCAGCAGCCCCGCCAGCACGAAGAACGGCACCGCGAGCAGCACGAAGTGATCGGCCCCCGCCATCACCTGTTGCGAGTAGACGAGCAGCGGCAGCGTCGGATCCGCGAGGAAATACAGCAGCGCCGAAAACGCCAGCACGAATCCGATCGGCACGCCGAGCACCAGCCCGCCGACGAAGCCCGCGACGAGCAGCGTGCCGGGCGCGACCGCATGCGCGGGCCACAGCGCGTTCCAGCCGTAGACGGCGGCCGCGAGCGCCGCACAGCACGCGAACGTGCCGATCACCCGGCGGCGCGGCGCGTTCAGCGCATTGGCGAGCGCGAATACCGTCATGAACAGCGCGCCGAACATCATCGGATACCCGTTGATCCAGCCCGGCAAGCCGCCCGTCGTCATCTGGTCGTACGAATCCGCGAGCAACTGGCTCGACGACACCAGCAGGTTCAGCGCAACGGCCGCCACGATCCAGTGGCCGGCCTGGGTCAACGCGCCCTGCCAGCGTGCGGGCAGCAGGCCGCGAAACACGTCGATGCCGACATGCTGGCTGCGCCCGAGCACCGTCGCCGCGCCGAAGAACACCAGCACGATCATCAGCGCGCTCGCCACTTCTTCGGCCCAGTCGACCGGGTCGTGCAGGAAATAGCGGAACACGACCGACACGAACACGACGAGCACGTCGACGGCGAGCACCGCGGCCGACAGGATCTCGATCCAGCGCAGCACCGCATCCAGCACGCGGGCGGCGCGATGCGCCGGGCGGCCTGCGGCGGGCGCCGGCGCGGCGCCCGAGACGGAATGCATGTCCATCGCTCAACCCCGCGCGGCGGCGATCGCCGGAAAGAGCGGCGCAGTGGCCGGATACTGCTTCGCGAACGCCACATACAGGCGGTCTTGCATCGTCTGCCGCAGCGCCGCGTGCTCGCCCTCGGCCAGCGGGTGAAACGCCATGCCGCGCTGCTTCAGCGCCTGCTCCGCCTGCGCGGCCTTCTGCGCAGCAATCGCGCGCTGCTGCACGGTCGCATCGGCCACCGCGCGGTCGAACGCCGGCCGCAGGTTGGCCGGAATCCGGTCGAGCGCACGTCGCCCCATCACGACGGTCATCGCCGCGAATACGTGGTGCGATTGCCAGCACGACTTCACGATCTCGTCGAAACGGCTCGCGAGCACCGTGGCGGGATCGTGTTCGAGGCCGTCGACGACGCCCGTCTGCACAGCCATGTACAGCTCGCCGAACGGGATCGGCGTCGGCACCGCGCCCATCGCCTTGAAGGTATCCATGCACGCGGGCGTCGGCAGCACGCGCAGCTTCGTCCCCTTCAGCCCGGGCAGCGCCGTCACCGGCTGCTTCGTGAATACGCAGCGTCCGCCGAAATGCGAGCCCCAGGTCAGCACCGAGCAACCCGCGCGCTTTTGCAGCAGCGCGTTCAGGCTCGTGCCGACCGGGCCGTCGAGCGCCTTCGCGACGTGCGCGTAGCTGTCGAACAGGTAGCCGAGATCGAGCATCCCGAGCTCCGGTGCGATCGTGGCCCAGATCGACGAACCCGCGATCATCATGTCGATCGCGCCGATCTTGACCTGCTGCACGACGTCGCTTTCCTTGCCGAGCTGGCTGTTCGGAAAGTAGTCGACCCGAATCGCCTCGCCGACGCTCGCCTTCAGGTTCGCGGCGAGACGCTGGTACCACACGTAGTGCGCGGCGTTCTGGTCGGCCGGCATCGACGACGAGCAGCGCAGCGTGACCGCCGGCTGCTGCGCGCGCACGGTCTCCGGCAAGCTGCCCGCGGCCGCGAGCGTGGTGGCGGACACCGTCTGCAGAAAGCGCCGCCGGGTATAGGTACTCATGAGCCGTCTCCTTTGCGAGTGCGTCTCGCGACGCAACTGTATCGATTTAGTGTATCGATACAGTAATACGACGACCGATGAGAGAAAAATGAGGGTTTCCCCTGTCCGGGGTGAAATGATGGGTGGTATACGGGTGGGTTCCGGCGCAATTTTGGATGAAAGATCGCCGTTTCTCGTGCGTTTCAGACGTCGCCGAAATAATTCGAACCTACGGACCGAATCATCAGACGACAGACTTTTGAAGGCTGAAGGACGCCCCGCTCATGCGAGCGGGCGCCGCTAAACGCCCGCGTCGTCCGGGCAGCCGGTCAGAAACCGCTCGACCATCGCGTTGAACAACGGCAGCGCCGGATTGTCGTTGTCCGTGCGCCATGCGAGATACAACTCGGCCGCCACGTTCGCGCCCGCGAGCGGCCGGAACACCACGCCGTCCACATGAAGCTCGCGCGCCGACGCCGGCACCAGCGCCGCGCCGAGCCCCGCGCGCACGAGGCCGAGGATCGTATGCGTCTGGCCGACGTAGTGCAGGTAGTTCGGCAACCGCCCGGCGCCTGCGAACATCCCCGAGATCATGTCGTGGAAATACTTGCCCTCGTTCGGCGAATACGCGATGAACGGCTGTCGGTCGAGCTCGTCGGGGCCGAGTTGCGCGTAGGCCGCGAGCGGCGCGCCTTCCGCGACCGCGACGAGCATCGGTTCGCGCTGCACGAGCCGGTATTCGAGCGGCTGGCGCGCGGCGCGCTGGCGGACGAAACCCGCGTCGAGCATCCGCGACGCGAGCGCGTCGATCTGCACGGTCGACACCATCTCGCGCAATTCGACGTCGACGTCCGGCAACGCATGCGCGGCATGCGCGAGCAGCACCGGGATCATCCGGTACGCACTGACGGCCGTGAAACCGAGCGTGATGCGCCCGGCCCCGCCGTGCGCGACGCGCTGCGCGGCCTGCTCGGCGCGCGCGGAGAATTCGAGGATGTGCCGCGCGTCGCGCAGGAAGCGCTCGCCGGCCGCGGTCAGGCTGACCTGCCGGCTGCTGCGCTCGAGCAGCGCAATGCCGAGCGCGTGCTCGAGCAACTGGATTTGCCGGCTGAGCGGCGGCTGGGTCATGAAGAGCCGCCTGGCCGCCCGGCCGAAATGCAGTTCCTCGGCAACCGCGACGAAGCAGCGAAGCTGGTGTAGTTCAATCATTCAAATCTTGAATCAATCGATAGTCTTTTGATGTTAGACCGATATCGATGCGATTTCTATACTCGGTTCCACCTGATGCGCGGCCTACGTCGCGCACGACGACCGAGACTTTCATGACCATCGACATCCTGCTGACGCAGCCGCTCCCCGACACCATCGACGCCGAACTGTCCGCCCGTTACACCGTGCATCGACTGTATGCGGCCGAGCAACCGGACGCGCTGCTCGATCGCGTGGCGCCGCGCATTCGCGGCGTCGTGACCGGCGGCGCGAACGGCCTGTCCGCCGCACTGATGGACCGGCTCGCCGCGCTCGAGATCGTCGCGATCAGCGGCATCGGCACCGACGCGGTCGATCTCGACCGCGCGCGGGCGCGCGGCATCCACGTGACGACCACCCCGGACGTGCTGACCGACGACGTCGCCGACATGGCGCTCGGGCTGATCCTGATGACGCTGCGCGACCTCGGCGCCGGCGAGCGGATCGTGCGCACCGGCCGCTGGGGCAAGACGGCCCAGCCGCTCGCGACGCAGGTCACGGGCAAGCGGCTCGGCATCGTCGGGCTCGGTCGCGTCGGGCGCGCGATCGCACAGCGCGCGCAGGCGTTCCGGATGCCCGTCAGTTACTTCGGCCCGCGCGAGCATCGCGACAGCGGCTATCGCTTCGTGCCCGACCTCGCCGCGCTCGCGCGCGACAGCGACGTGCTCGTGATCGCGGCGTCGGCCGATCACGGCAACGTGATCGTGACGGCCGACGTGCTCGCCGCGCTCGGCCCCAAAGGATTCCTGATCAATGTCGCGCGCGGCAAGCTGGTCGACGAGGCCGCGCTCGTGCGCGCGTTGGCCGACGGCACGATCGCCGGCGCCGGGCTGGACGTATTCGCGAACGAACCGCACGTGCCGGCCGCGCTGCTCGAACTCGATCGCGTGGTCGTGCAGCCGCACCGCGCGAGCGCCACGCACGAAACGCGCGAGGCAATGGGCCGCATCGTGCTCGCGAACCTCGCCGCGTGCTTCGCGGGCCAGCGCCCGCCGACCAGCGTCACGCGCTGAGCGCGGCACGCCCCTTCCCGTTACAACACCGATGCCTTCGCACGACGAAGGCCAGGAGACACGCATGTCCAATCGATCCAGCGGCGCTGCGCTCGCCGCATCGTCCGCCGCGTCGCGCACGATCGGCCGCGTCCGTTATGCGGTCCTCGCGCTGATTTTCGCGGTCACCGTCATCAATTATGCGGACCGCGCGACGATGTCGATCGCCGGCACCGGCGTCGCGCACGACCTCGGACTCACGCCCGTCCAGCTCGGCATCGTCTTTTCGGCGTTCGCGTGGGCCTATGCGATCGGCCAGATTCCGGGCGGCTGGCTGCTCGATCGCTTCGGCGCGCGGCGCGTGTACGGCCTGAGCCTGTTGCTGTGGTCGATATTCACGATGCTGCAGGGCACGGTCGGCGGGTTCGCCGTGCAGGGCGCGGCCGCGACGCTCGCGCTGTTCGTGATGCGCTTCATGCTCGGCCTGGTCGAATCGCCGGCGTTCCCGGCCAATTCGCGGATCGTCGCCTGCTGGTTCCCGACGGCCGAGCGCGGCACCGCGTCCGCGCTGTTCAATTCCGCGCAATACATGGCCGTCGTGCTGTTCACGCCGGCGATGGCGTGGCTCACGCATGCGCTCGGCTGGGAACACGTATTCCTGTGGATGGGGCTGCTCGGCATCGCGCTCGCCGCACTGTGGTTCGCGTGGTATCGCGAACCGCACGGCCACCCGCGCATGACCGACGCGGAGCGCGACTACCTGCGCGCCCACGGCGCGCTCGTCGATCTCGAGGCGAACCGCGTGCGCGAGCGGCCGCGCGCGTCGTGGCGCGACGTGTCGCAACTGTTCCGCCACCGGAACCTGTGGGCGATCTACATCGGCCAGTACTGCATCACGGCCCTCACCTACTTCTTCATCACGTGGTTCCCGATCTATCTGATCAAGGGGCGCGGGATGACGATCATGGAAGCCGGCTGGGTCGCCGCGCTGCCGGCGATCTGCGGGTTCACGGGCGGCGTGCTCGGCGGCCTGCTGTCGGACTGGCTGATCCGGCGCGGCATGCATCCGTCGCGGGCGCGCAAGACGCCGTTCGTCGCGGGGATGGCGATGGCGACGCTGCTCGTGCTCGCGAACGGCGCATCGTCGAACGCGGTCGTGATCGCGCTGATGACGATCGCGTTCTTCGGCAAGGGACTCGCGGCGGTCGGCTGGGCCGTGCTCGCCGACACGGCGCCGGAAGGCATGGTCGGGCTGAGCGGCGGTGTCTTCAATGGTCTCGGCAACATCGCCGGGATCGTCACGCCGCTCGTGATCGGCTACTTCGTCGCGAGCACGGGTTCGTTCGCCGGCGCGTTGTGGTTCGTCGCCGCGCACGGGCTGATCGGCATTGCCGCGTACACGTGGCTCGCGGGCCGCTTCGAGCGGATCCGCATCGCGCCGGCCGCATGAACGTCGCGGCCGTGCGACGGCGCACCGTTACGCGCGCTGACGGCCGGCTGGCGCGTGCTCGGTCGTCAGCCGGTCGAGTTCGCGCAGATCGTTCTCCAGCGCGGGCGTGAGCGTCGTGCGCAGGTGATCGAGGAAGGTGCGGATCTTCGCATCGAGATAACGGCGCGTCGCATAGACGGCATAGACGCTCACCGTCTGCAGCCGGTATTCGGGCAGCACGCGGATCAGGCGCCCTTCGCGGATATCGTCGAGCACCGTATACAGCGCCACGCACGCGATCCCGCGTCCGGCACGCACCGCGACGCACAGCGCATCCGGCACGTTGACCTGGAATGGCGCCGGCTGCAGCGCGTAGACGGTCTCCTCGCCGTCGCTGCGTTCGAGCCGCCATTCGCCGGCCGGCGACGCGGGCGTGTCGAGGCGCAGACATACGTGGTTCGGCAGCTCGTCGGGCGTCTGCGGCGTGCCGTGCCGCGCCAGGTATTCGCGCGACGCGACCAGCACGCTGCAGCTCGTGCCGCAGGTCTGCGCGACATAGCCGGAATCGGGCAACTGCGACGCGGTCACGATCGACACGTCATAGCCCTCCTCGACCAGATTCGGCATCCGCTGCGCGAGCGTCAGCTCGACCGACACGTCGGGGTTGTCCGCCTGGTAGCGCACGATCGACGACACGACATGACTCTGCCCGAGCCCCGTCATCGCATGGATGCGCATCTTGCCGCTCGGCCGCAGCAGCGCGTTGCGCGCCTCCGCGTTCGCGTAGTCGAGTTCCGCGAGGATCGATTTCGCGCGCTCGAAATAGCGTTCGCCGCTTTCGGTCAGGCCGAGGTGGCGGGTCGTGCGATGCAGCAGGCGCGTCTGTACGTGGGCTTCGAGGTTCGAGACCGCGCGCGACACCTGCGCGGTGGTCGCGTCGATTTCCTTCGCGACCGCAGTAAAACTGCCGGCTTCGACAACGCGCACGAACAGGCGCATGTTTTCGAGCATGTCCATTGAATTGGCTTGGGGAGAGTCGGTGGGGAGGCGTCGGCGGCGCTCGCGTCAGAGGGGCAACGGAACGCGGCCGCGAACCGCGTCGAATCGATCACCGTGCCGGGGAGAAGGCGGGAGAGCGGGCATCGAGGACAGGGTTTTGGCATGACGGGGGAATTGACTGCGCCGAATTGTACGCCGCTGCAGACAAATTTGCGCGGTGATGCGCGCGCAAGCTCTCATGCGATGAAAGGATTTTGCAAGACTTGTACGTCGTGCGCGTGCAACGGCGTGATGCGGCGCGGCAATTTATATCACAACACGATATAATTCGACGCTTGTCACCGCGCCCCGGCGCCGTCCTTTTGCCGCTCACCATCCATGTCGTCAGGCTCCTCCCCGTCGCGCCGCACGTTGCGGCAATGGCTGCACAGTTTCATTCCCCATCCGATGACCCTCGGCTGGCGCGAGCGCCTGCGCGCGTGCGCCGGCGCGCTCGTGGGCATTGCGACGGTCGGCGTCACGATGCGGCTGCTGCCCGGCGTGCCGGGCCTCGTGCCGCTGCTCGTCGCGCCGATGGGTGCGTCGGCCGTGCTGCTGTTCGCGGTGCCGGCGAGCCCGCTCGCACAGCCTTGGTCGATCGTCGGCGGCAATCTCGTCGCGGCGACCGTCGGCGTCGCGTGCGCGCAATGGATCGCCGATCCGATCACGGCCGCCGCGGTCGCCATTGCCTGCGCGATCGGCGGCATGTTCGCGCTGCGCTGCGTGCACCCGCCGTCGGGCGCCGTCGCGCTCACCGCGGTGGTCGGCGGCCCGGCGATTCATTCGCTCGGCTTCGGCTTCGTGCTGCAGCCGATCGCGCTGCAATCGGCGATCCTGCTGTCGGCCGCGCTCCTCTACCACGCGCTGACCGGGCACCGCTACCCGCACGGCGGCGTGCGCCCCGAAGCGAAACCGCAGGCGGGCGCCGCACCGGCGCGCGGCGGCTTCACGCGCGACGACCTCGATGCGGTACTGAAGCGCCGCAGCGAATGGCTCGACGTCGATCCGGACGATCTCGAAACGCTGCTGCGCGAAACGGAAATGCAGGCTTATACGCGCACGTTCGGCCAGTTGAAGTGCGCCGACCTGATGACGAAGCATGCGATCGAGGTCGCGCCGTCGACGTCGGTCACGGCCGCGCTCACGCTGCTCGACCGCCACCGCGTGAAGGCGCTGCCCGTGGTCGACGGCGAAGGCCGCCTCATCGGCATCGTCACGCGCGCCGACCTCACGCGCCAGTTGCGCCATCCGGCCCCGCTGTGGCAGCGCCTGTCCGCGCGGCTGCCGCAATCGTTCGGCGGCCAGCCCGCGAGCGTCGCGTCGGTAATGACGCGCGACGTCGCGTCGGTGCCGGAAACGATGCCGATCACCGCGCTCGTGCCGCTGTTCACGCATTCGGGCCACCACCATATTCCGGTCGTCGATGCATCACGCCGGCTCGTCGGCATCATTACGCAGACGGATCTCGTCACGGGCCTTTATCAGCAGACCCAAATGCTCGAAGCCGCGTAGCGCGCACCACATGTAGCCGCCGGCGGAACGCGGAATGCAGCCAATCCGACCGATTTCGGCCATTTATATCACATTGTGATATATTAATCGTCACCGTAACCGACTGCCCGAATGACCTCGATGACCGATACCCGACGCGCACTGACGAAAAGCGATTTCCAGCAACTGTCCGAGTTCCGCTACCAGATGCGCCGCTTCGAGCGCTTCTCCGAACGCGCCGCGCAAAGCGAAGGCGTGACGCCGCTGCAATACCTGCTGCTGCTGCACATCAAGGGTTATCCGCATCGCGAATGGGCGACCATCGGCGAACTCGCGGAACGCCTGCAGGCGCAGCACCACGGCGTCGTCGCGCTGGTGACGCGCTGCGAAGCACTCGGGCTCGTGAAGCGCAAGCCGAGCGAAGCCGACCGCCGCCAGGTCGAAGTCCACCTCGAGCCGGCCGGCGAAACGCTGCTTGCCCGTCTCGCGGCCATGCATCGTGCCGAGCTGAAGTCGCTCAAGGGCACGTTCCTGGTTCCCCAGATCGATTACTGACCCTTGCCACTCCGATGAACGCACCACACAAACGCGATTTCTCGACCAACGAACGCCTGCCCAGGATCGCGTTGCTCGCCGCCGGGATCGGCCTGCTCAGCACGCTCGCCGCATTCGTGCTGTTGAGCCTGATCCGCCTGTTCACGAACCTGTTCTTCTTCCAGCAACTGTCGTTCGCCGACCATTCGCCCGCGAACAACACGCTCGGCGCCTGGGTGATCGCGGTCCCGGTGATCGGCGGGCTGATCGTCGGCTTGATGGCGCGTTTCGGTTCGGAGAAGATCCGCGGCCACGGCATTCCCGAAGCGATCGAGGCGATCCTGTTCGGCAAGAGCCGGATGTCGCCGAAGGTCGCGATCCTCAAGCCGCTGTCGTCCGGCGTCGTGATCGGCAGCGGCGGCCCGTTCGGCGCCGAAGGCCCGATCATCATGACGGGCGGCGCGCTCGGCTCGCTGATCGCGCAATGCGTGCACGTGACCGCCGCCGAGCGCAAGACGCTGCTCGTCGCCGGTGCGGCCGCCGGCATGACGGCCGTGTTCGGCACGCCGGTGGCCGCCGTGCTGCTCGCGGTCGAACTGCTGCTGTTCGAATGGCGTCCGCGCAGTTTCCTGCCGGTCGCGCTCGCATGCGCGGTGGCCGGCTTCGCACGCGCGGTGTTCTTCGGCGTCGATCCGCTGTTTCCGCTGACGACGGCCGCGCCGACGCCCGTCGCGCTGCTGTCGTGCATCGTCGCGGGCCTGCTGTCGGGCATGCTCGCGTGCGGCCTGTCGGCGGCGCTCTATCGCGTCGAAGACGCATTCGCGAAGCTGCCCGTGCACTGGATGTGGTGGCCGGCGCTCGGCGCGATCGTGATCGGCGTCGGCGGCTGGCTCGAGCCGCGCGCGCTCGGCGTCGGCTACGACGTGATCGGCGACCTGCTGCACCAGCACATCGCGCTGAAGATCGCGCTCGCGCTGCTGATCGTGAAGGCCGTGATGTGGGTGATCGCGCTCGGCTCGGGCACGTCGGGCGGTGTGCTTGCCCCGCTGCTGATGCTCGGCGCCGGTCTCGGCACCGTGCTGTCGCCGGTGTTGCCGGGCGGCGATCCGGCGTTGTGGCCGCTCGTGTGCATGGCCGCGACGCTCGGCGCGACGCTCGGCGCCCCGCTCACCGCGATCGTGTTCGCGTTCGGCCTCACGCACGACGCCAACGCGCTGCTGCCGCTGCTTGCGGCGACGCTCGTCGCGCACGGCTTCGCGACCATCGTGATGAAGCGCTCGATCATGACGGAGAAAATCGCACGTCGCGGCTATCACATCTATCGCGAATACGGCGTCGATCCGCTCGAACGGCATGACATCGGCGAAGTGATGACGTCGGCCGATCGGCTCGTCGCGATCGACGGCGCAACGACGCTCGATACCGTCGAAGCGCAATACTTCGGCGCGAGGCAGACGCACCGCGCGTATCCGGTCGTGCAGCACGGGCGACTGCTCGGCCTCGTCGATCGCGCGATGCTCGATGCGCAGCGCGCGCAAGCCGGCGCCGACACGCCGATCTCGGACGCGTTCGCCAACCGCGCACCGGCCGTCGCGCTGGCGCACGAAACGTGCCGCGTCGTCGCGTCTCGCCTCGCGATGCTCGGCCTCGAACGCCTGCCGGTGGTCGCCGACGAACAATCGCTGCGCGTCACGGGCATCGTGTCGCGCAGCGACCTGATCAAGCCGGCGCTCCAGCACTTCGACGACGAACAGAAGCGCGAGCGCTTCCGTCCGGTCGTTCCGGTCAACCTGCGCGACGTCGGCTCGCGCAAGGCCAGCTGACACAAACCGCATGCGGGGCGTTCGCCCGGCCGCGCATCGCTTCCCCGCCGCCTTCCTGCGTTTAAAGTTGGTTAACAATTCGGCAGACGAAAGTTTGTCATCATGGTGCTCATGCGACGGGGCCATCCATCAGCCATTCCACTTCGTCATCAGATAAAGCGTCGCGGCGCGGGATGCACAGACATCCCGCCAGCCGCGGCCGTCACTTCACCACACCACGATCGGGCAGCGCGCGGACCGCGCCACGCATGACGTCGAACCGTACACGACGCATGCCGCGCCGCAGCAACATGCGCAGCATCCGAGCCGCCATTTGGCAAGCGCGTTAACAACTTGTTTCGGAATGGCCGGAACCGTGCTTGCAGGATGGAATCTCACTTGCACGCAGCATTGCTGCGCATCCCACTCAATCAATCACGACTCGAGGGAGATAACGTGAACGTGAAATACTTACCGCTCATCGCATTGACCGTGGCAATTTCTGCTCATGCCGCCGAACCTGCCGTGCAGAACGTGGGACAAAGCCAGAAAGACGCGCCCGAGGTGTCGGCGTGCATCGCCAAGACCTGGGCCGACAAGTCGCAACAACAGGTGATCTCGCAGAACGTGCTGGCCAATGGCCTCGCGACCGACGTGTATGCACCGGGCCAGCAGCCGCCGAACGGCGCCGCCGCGATGGTTCGTCCGTCGTGGAAGCCGGGTGCGAAAACGTGGGTCGGCGTGCGTGGCGACGCAGCGTCCGCCGGCGACATCAACGCCTGCCTGTAACGCAGTAACGAGAACAGGCGCTTCGGATGGCCTTGCGCCATCCGCTTGCGACCAGCCCCGCTTCGGCGGGGCTTTTTCTTTGCCGCGCGGGAAGCGCCTTACAGGTAGCTGCAGACGTAATCGAGCGTCTCGAGCACTTCGATGTCGAAGCGGCTCTTGCCCGGGACCGAGAACGATTCGCCGGCGCCGTAGGTCTGCCATTCGCTGCTGCCGTCGAGCTTCACGCGGCACTTGCCGGCCTGCACTTCCATCAATTCGGGTGCATCCGTGCCGAAGTTGAGCGCGCACGGCAGGATCACGCCGAGCGTCTTGCGCGTGCCGTCCGGGAAGAGCACGGTATGCGACACGCACTTGCCGTCGAAATAGACGTTCGCGCGCTTGACGACCGATACGTTGTCGAATTGGGTTGCACTGGTCATGGGATGCCTCTGATTGCTGGATGCCGGATGGCGGTGTGGTTGGCGGCCGGCCGGAGCGCCGGGCCGGCCGCTATGATACCGGCTCGCGCAAGGTGCGCCCGAATGGCGCGCGGCCGGCACATGCCGGGCCCATGATCGTCAGGATCACTACGTGATCCTTGCGGGCGCGCGCTCACCTTAATCCCTTGCGTCGCGCGGAATCGCGCAGGCAATCGAGCAGCATCGCCGCGGCCGGCGTCAGCGGGCTGTCGCGGCGCGTGACGACCTGCACCGATACGCCCGGCAAGCGCTCGCGGATCGGCAGCACCGCGAGCTGATCGCGTGCCCACTCGCCTTGCAGCAATTGCTCGGGCATCGACGCGATCAGGTCGCAACCGGTCATCAGGCTGTGCGCGAGACCGAAGCTCGGGCACTCGACGACACGCGCCGGCACCGGCAATCCGTACGCGACGAACGAGTTGAACAGTACCTGCGTGGAGCTTTCCGGCGACGGATTCATCAGCCAGTCGGCCTCGACGAGATCGGCGAGCGACGTGGCCGACGCGAGCGGATGCCCTTTGCGCGCGACGATCAGCGAGCGGCTCGCATAGAGCTCCGCATGATCGAACTCGGCCGCCAGCAGCTCCGGCACGACGACGGCCACCGCGAAATCGAGCGAACCGTCGTGCAGGCGCGGTAGCGCAACGCCGGGAAACCCTTCGACCAGATTGACGCGCGCCACCGGAAAGCGGCGCCGGAATGCACGGAATGCGTCGGGCAGAATCGTCACCGCCGCCGCCGGCGTGATCGCCGCCGCGACGGAGCCTGTCATCGCGCCCTGCGCCTGCTCGATGTCGTCGCGGGCGCGCTGCATTTCCGCGACGATCAGCCGCGCGCGCACCTGCAGTTGCTGGCCGAACGCGGTGAGCTGCACGCCGCGCGCGGTGCGCACGACGAGCGATACGCCGAGCGCGATCTCCAGCTCCTTGACCGCCTTCGTCAGCGCGGCCGGCGACACGTTCAGGCGCCGCGCGGCCGCACGAATGCTGCCTTCCTCCGCGGCGGTGACGAACGCTTTCAGCTGATGGTATTTCATGGGGCAATGCGTGATCCGTGGAAACCCTGTGCGCCGTGCCGCGCAGGGGTTCAGGGTATTCCCGAGCGACAACCGACGGTGTGCACCAAAGCAATTTAGCAGCTTCTGGTACGCAAAAGAAATTTATATGCTTGGTCGTCATATGCGCGTCAAACGCCCCACCCGCCCCACTGGAGAGACCATGCTGCCAGCCGTGAACCCCGTCATCCCCGGCATCGCCGCGATCGCCCCCGAACTCGTCGAGGTGCGCCGCCGCATCCACGCCCATCCCGAACTCGCATTCGAAGAAACGCTCACGAGCGATCTCGTCGCCGAGTTGCTCACCGGCTGGGGCTACGACGTACATCGCGGTATCGGCAAGACCGGCGTGGTAGGCGTGCTGCGCGAAGGGCAAGGCGCGCGCACGGTCGGCCTGCGCGCCGACATGGACGCGTTGCCGCTCGCGGAAACCACCGGCCTGCCGTACGCAAGCCGCCACGCGAACAAGATGCATGCATGCGGCCATGACGGCCACACCGCGATGCTGCTGTGCGCGGCGCGCCACCTCGCGGCCACGCGCCGGTTCTCCGGCACGCTGAACCTGATCTTCCAGCCCGCCGAGGAAAACTTCGGTGGCGCGAAGGCGATGATGGACGACGGCCTGTTCGACCGTTTCCCGTGCGACGCGATCTTCGCGATCCACAACATGCCGGGCCGCGCGGCCGGCGACATGGCGTTCCGCACCGGCGCCGCGATGGCGTCGGCCGACCGCGTGACGATCACGCTGCGCGGCGTCGGCGGCCACGGCGCGATGCCGCATTTCGCGCGCGATCCGATGTCGGCCGCGGGCAGCATCATGGTCGCGCTGCAGACGATCGTCGCGCGCGAGGTCGATGCACAGCATGCGGCCGTGATCACCGTCGGCAGCGTGCAGGCCGGCGAGGCGTTCAACATCATTCCCGAAACCGTCGTGATGAAACTGTCGGTGCGCGCGCTGAACGCCGACGTGCGCGCGCTGCTCGCGCGCCGTATCGAAGCGCTCGCGAAAGGCCAGGCGGAGAGCTTCGGCGTCACCGCGGAAGTCGACTACGACTACGGCTATCCGGTGCTCGTCAATCACGCGGAACCGACCGCGTTCGCGGCCGACATCGCGCGCCAGATGCTCGGCGCCGAACGCGTCGAAACCGACGCCGCGCCGCTGATGGGCAGCGAGGATTTCGCGTTCATGCTCGAAGCACGCCCCGGCTGCTACGCGTTCATCGGCAACGGGATCGGCAGCAAGGGCGGCTGCATGGTGCACAACCCCGGCTACGACTTCAACGACGACATCCTCGCGATCGGCGCGAGCTACTGGGTCCGCGTCGCCGAAGCCTGGCTCGCGGCCTGACGATCCTTCACCATGCAGTTTCGTGCCTACCCGGGGGAACCCCATGGAAACGTCCGCCCTTCCGTTCGCCGGCACGCCGGTCGACGCCCGCGCCGCCGCGAAGAAACGCCGGCTGATCGCGGCCGCCGCCGTCGGCAATGCGCTCGAGTTCTACGACTTCACGGTCTATAGCTTCTTCGCAATCCTGATCGGCAAGCTGTTCTTTCCCGTGCATTCGTCGTTCGGACAACTGATGCTCGCGGTCGCGAGCTTCGGCGTCGGCTTCGTCACGCGTCCGCTCGGCGGGCTCGTGATCGGCATGTATGCGGACCGCGCCGGCCGCAAGAAGGCGATGATCCTCACGCTGCTGCTGATGGCGCTCGGCACCGCGACGATCGCGGTCGCACCGACCTTCGCGCAGATCGGCATCGCCGCGCCGCTGCTGCTCGTGCTCGCGCGGCTGCTGCAAGGGTTCGCATCGGGCGGCGAAGTCGGCGCCTCGACGACATTGCTACTCGAACAGGCACCGCAGCATCGTCGCGGTTTCTATGCGTCGTTCCAGTTCTCGAGCCAGGGGCTCGCCGCGCTCGCGGGCGCGCTCACCGGCGTCGCGCTGACGTCGACGCTGAGCGCCGCGCAACTCGAAAGCTGGGGCTGGCGTGTGCCGTTCATCATCGGCACGCTGTTCGTGCCGCTCGGTTACTGGCTACGCCGCACCGTCGAGGAAGTGCCGGCGGCGGCACCCTCGCCCGCCGCCGCGCACGACGAACCCGTTGCGTCGCTGCCGCTCGCCGACGTGCTGCGCCATCACGGCAAAGCCGTGTTCGCGGGGCTCGGCGTAACGATCGGCGGCACGTCGATCCACTACATCATCGTGTTCTACATGGCGATCTACGGCGTGCAGGTGCTGCACCTGCCGACGTGGCTGTCGATGACGGCCGGCTGCGTCGCTGGCGCGATCCTGATGCTCGTGACGCCGATCGGCGGCCACCTGTCCGACGTGTATGGGCGCAACCGGATCGTCTGGTGGACGCGCATCGTGTTGATGGCCGCGATCTACCCGGCGTTCATCGCGCTGAACCGCTGGCCGGGCGCCGCGTCGCTGCTGTCGATCATCGCCGCGCTGTCGATCGTGCATGCGATCAACATCGGTGCGACGGGGGCCATGCTCGGCGAGTTGTTTCCGCGTGCGGTGCGTGCGACGGGCGGTGCGCTCGTGTATAGCGTCGGCGTCGCAATCTTCGGCGGCTTCGCGCAATTCTTCGTCACGTGGCTGATCGCGGCGACCGGGAATCCGAATGCGCCGGCGTGGTATGCGATCGGGTGTGGCGTGTTCACGCTGCTCGCGATTCGTTGCATGGACGAGAAGGCCGGGAAGGCGCTGGATTGAGCGGTGGCCGATGCGTGGGTGCGTGACGTACGTCATTGACGCCGCGCCCGCGCATCGGGCATGATCATTCAATGCACAACGCCACGATCACCCTTTCGACGACCACGCGCACGACCGCCTTCGGCGGGTCCGTGCGGCGAGTGCGCGCAAGATCGTAGCGTCACCGATTCCCACAGGCCCCGCCGGTTCCGGACGGGGTCTTTCCGTTTCTCCGTCTGCATCGGCCACTCAGGAGAAACGCAATGTCCGAAGTCCCTTTCCCGAAACGCGCACTGCTCGTCATCGACATGCAGGTCGGGTTGTTTCATGGTCCAGATCGTCCGTATGACGGTGAACGCGTGCTGGCCAACGTCAACCAGCTGATTCGTCGCGCGCATGAAGCCCGCGCGCCCGTGTTCGCCGTGCGTCACACCGGCCCGGCCGGCTCGCCGATTGCGCCCGACGCGCCGCTGGCCGCGTTGCTGCCGGAGCTTGCGATCGATACCGCACGCGACATCGTGTTCGACAAGACTCGCCCAAGTTGCTTCGCGGGCACGCGGCTCGCCGAGTGGTTGCATGCGGCCGGTATCGGCGAGATCGTGATCGCGGGGATGAAGACGCAGTACTGCGTCGACACGGCGTGCCGCGCGGCCGGCGATCTCGGCTTTCGCGCGGTGCTCGTTGCCGATGCGCATACCTGCATGGATACACCTGCGTTGCCGGCCGAGCGGATCGTCGCGCATCACAATGCGACGCTGGCGGGCCCGTTTGCGGTGCTGACGACGAGCGAGGCGTGCGAGTTCTGATGCACGGCGCCGATCGGATCGCGATGGATCAGCGCGGGCCTGCTATAGCGTCAGCAGAGACCGGCCATACGTATTGCCTCAATGCTCGATGATGTGTCGCAGACTGAAACGACCTTCGTCGAAAGCACTGCGTCCGCGGACAGAAAATCGCTGAGCCGCTTATCGAAGCGGAACGAAAACTTGATCAATCCGATGGTGTTCCTGAAGGTCTCCCTAGGTAACTTTCCGGTCACCGTCGCCCCGATGAAGCGCTTGATCAGGCGTATCACTCGCACACGGAACGGGACTTCGACCTTCAGGATCAGCGAACACTCGGCGAGCAGCGGATACATCCGCTTGTCGTACGCGCCTTCGACGAACCAGCCGGCTTCGGCGATGATCGTCGCGATAGCGTCAGCCATCGCCTGATCCGAGTTCTTCACATACTCTTCACCGCTCTTGTCCCAATAGACGTTGTCGAATTCATACGCGTCAGTATCGAACCTCCGAGCCAACTCCCGAGCGATAGTCGTTTTCCCCGCACCCGACGGGCCTACGATGCAAACCTTCATGTTTCAGTTCTGTTCAACCGCGCATGTTGATGCTCGCGCATGAAGTGTTTCAGCATGGGTAAGAAGAAATCGTGCCCACCGATCAGCGTGAATTCCTCTCCAAAAAGGAGAAACCACTGGAAGCGGAATTCAATAGGCTCACCACCGGGACTTGAGTCGACCTCGAAATGCGTCCGGTGCGCCTTCATTGCAATGGCGTCACTCACCATGACATGCACGACATGCCGATGCTGAATCTCACTTCTTCCGAATTTCTTCATCGAACAGAAGTAATCGCCGAGGACACGCACGACTTGAGCGTCGCTGATACCGCTCTCCTCGCGAAGCTCGCGTAGCTCGCGTAGCGCGGCGGCTATTGGCACTTCGCCGTGGTTCATCGTGCCGGCAACCACTTGCCTCCCGGCTTCCGGGAACTTCGGTTGGGTAAACGTGAGCAGTCGGTCTCGCCACGTAACATAGACCAGTACCTTGTTCTTGATTTGCACGATAGTGTTTTCAGCCAAAACCACTTCCATCCTCCGGGACAGCCAAGCCGTCGCAGAATTTTCAGCCCATAAACGTCAGAAAATGTGAATCCCTCCAGCTACGTTATCGGTAGCACGACGCGTAACGCCAGCTATAAGACTCGCGGCGAAAAGATGAACAAGCGATGCGCGGGAGCCATATAGCGGCCCGCAGGCAGGCCCGGCGCACCTCAATCTGCGCGCCGGCGCTGATGTGCACGTCACAATGATTCGGCAAAGCCGCAAACGCAACAAGGCACGGGCTGCCCTCGCCCGTGCCTTGCGTGCACTGCGCCTACACTCAGAACGTATGCATCATCCCCACGCCCGTCTGAGACTCTCCCGTCATCGGGCTCGTACTCGACGTCGCGCCACGCGGCCTCGGGAGCAGCGAGAAATTCGAATTGCAGCCGTTGCGCACGTACGCAATAGCCCCGTACAGAAACGTGCGCTCCGACAGGTTGCGCGTCGTGCCGAGCACTTACATCATCGCGTGCCCCGACGAATCGTACGACGCATCGCCGCCGTCGCCCACCTTCGCGTAGTACCCCGTCTGACCGCTCATCACCTGGAACGCGGTTTTTCCAGATTAAAGACCGTCGGCATCCCGCTGCCGACATCAACCCGCTGATCTTGTCCCGCGTCGGCGGCTGCCGTCACGGCTTTATCTCGACGAGCCGCCCCTCGAAGTTCACATTGCGAAACATATTCACGTCGAGATTCAAGGAACCACGGCTGATGCCAAAACCCGTCAATATCAGTTACTGAATATCAATCGCATGCGAACGCAGGCGGTTTGTCCCGCCGTCGTGCAGTTTCCGTAATCTCGTCAGACTCATATTTTGGCCTCGGACTATCGGACTGCAGAAACTCGGAGGATGAAGATTCGACTACGATGACCGTTGGACAATACGACGCACGTCGTGACCTGCAGAGGCCTGACGACGTTGGATATGCACGACAAGCTGCGCAGCTACTACGAACAGGAACTGACGAAACTGGAGGATCAGTTCGCAACCTTCTCCAACGAGTATCCACGAATTGCCGCCCGCCTGAGCTTTACAGGCGGACAGACGGAAGACCCACACATCCAGCGGATGATGCAGGCGTTCGCGTTGATTGCAGCCGAAATCCGGGCCAACCTGGACGACGGCGCACCGAAGTTCACCGAAGCGCTGCTTCATGTCTTGCACCCGCACTACTTGCGACCGTTCCCTGCATGTTCGATCGCTCGCTTCGATCCGATCAAGGAATTACCGGGCAAGCCGGTCGTCTTGCCGCGTGGCATGGAGCTCACGTCGCGCGGCGGGGAAGTTCGCTTTCGAACCGCTTATGACGTAACGCTTGCGCCGATCCGCATCGCAAACGCTCGATTCTCGCGCAGCACCGTCGCACCGGCACAAATCGCATTGCCGCCGAACACAACCAGCTTCATTTCCATCACGATTGAGCCGACGGTAGCCGCCTCGCCTCTCGGCGCGATTTCGCCCAACACGCTGCGCGTCCATTTCGCTGGAGAACGCCAGACCGTCGTCGCGCTGCTGGATACGGTCCTGCTGCGCGTCCGTGGCGCATTTGTCGAAGCGGACGACAGCGGACGGTGGATGCCAATTGCGGGGATACCGGTCACTCCGGTCGGGTTCGGCCCGGACGATATGCTGCTGCCGCCGTCGCACAATTCGCCGCTGGTTCAACCGCTGCTGGAATACGTCGGATTTCCGGACAAGTTCGATTTTGTCGACATTCATTTACGCCGATGTCTCAAACCTCTCCAAATGAACCGCGCGCGGCGCGTAACACTGCATCTGGCGATCGAAGGCATGCACGCCGATTCACGCATCGCGCAAGCGCTCACCCCGCTATCGGCGGACAACATCGGATTGTTCTGTACGCCAATCGTGAACCTGTTCAAGCATATGGGTGTCAAGTCGTCGCGTGGCGAAATCGCCGCGGATTATCCCGTCGTGCCGAAACCGAGCCGACCAGACATACGCGGCATCTATTCGGTTGATGCGGTTCGCGATCCGTCAGACGGGACCACTATTCCGTCGCTGAATGCATGGGGCGTCGGGGCCGGCGAACGATTCTGGATCACGCGCCACGATCCCTACGCGGCAATCCATCATCCCGGACGTGAAACGTCGCTCGTACTGCTACGCGCGGACGGGACAGCGGTGGCGAAAACGCCGCTGCAATTGAATGCCGACCTCACCTGCACGAATCGCGACTGGCCTTCGCGGATGCGGATCGGCTCCCTCAAGGGCGATCTGAAAAACGAAAACGATCACGTGCCTTGCAGGATTACGCTGCTGAAACAGCCGACACCGACGTATAGCGCGTCCCGTGAGTCGGAAGCGCAGTGGCGCGTGCTCGCACTGACGACAGCCAACCTGGCGCAGTTGACACGCGAGGGATGGCCGGACTTCGTGAAACTCATGCGCCAGCTTGCACCGAGCGACCGACGCGCCGAACACGTCGGGGCGATTTCGTTCGTCAAGCGAAACGTCGTCGAGAGACTACTGGCGATCAAGCCGCATTCGGCCCTAATGAGAGGCTTCGAAATTGTGATGGCGGCAGATGAGAGCGCGTTCATTGAAAACAGCATGGGCACGCTGATTCTGCTGCTCGACCTGTACCTGTCGCGCTACGCGCCCGCCAACAGCTTCACCCAGCTCGTCGTCCTGTCGAAGAACGACGGCTCCGTGATCGTGCGCTGTCCGATGCGGACTAGCATCGTGCCGCTGCTATAGCGCTACGCGAGACTCGAAATCAGGTGGCAGCCGCACGTCGCTCGGTGGCCGTGTCGCGCAATCGGAATGCCGTTGTCCTTCATCGATTCATCGCCTTCCTCGATGAGGTTCGGTGACACGTTGGGATGCTGCGGACACGACACGCGATCGCCTTTACGAGCGACGTAACGGCCATCGAATTTCATGGTCGATGATCCAGTTTCAACCTTACCGCCGTGGTCGGTGCCGTCACCAACTCGAATTAGATTCATCACATTTTTAAAGTGTTGAAAAATAAATTACTTCATCCTATCTAGGACCCGAGGGGGGATTTTTGCGGAAATCCCTTTTTCATTCATTTGCCGCCTATACTCACGATACTCCAGAGCCGCCAACTCTTTGGCGTCAATATCCCAATATGCATCAGCCAAATTCAATCTAGCCACGGTTCGGCTTGGGAATTTTTTCACCAAAAACTGCAATACCTCCACCGCATCACCACTTCTCTTATATTTCCCCAAATAAAATGCCAAATTATTGATGTCTTCAACATTGCCAGCATCGATATATGACCCAAGCTCAGCCACACGAAAATCCGGCATTTCGGCGATATACTTCTCTAGCGACGACTGTTGCTGGGCAGCCTTCTTAAAATCATCCAATTCACTGCGAATTTCGCTCCGCACTTGATCCTTCGATTTGTACGTCAGCGAGTCGTTTTTTCCTATAGTCGCACATCCATTTACCCGCAAAACATCCTCTACTGGCACCACCATTCCAGACGTAATATCAGATTTTTCACCATTGACTTGCCGGATCAAGCACCAATTTTTTTCGCTGGCACTCCACTTGTAGATGTAGCGATATATCTGCCCTCCTTGACTAGAGCAACTTCCATCAACAGCCAATAGGTTTGTATGCGGAATTATATATATACCCATCATGCTGCATTCATCAAAACTCTCAACCCTATACGAAAGCGATCGCCCCAAAGAAGGCGAGTAGTATTGAATATTCAACCCATTATGCGCAGCTTCGGATGTGAAAATTCCGGGTTTTCCGATTCCTTCAAAGTCGCCAACTATTTTATTCTCACCAGATAGCGCCAAAGAAGAGTGGGCACACATAGTCAACGCACAGACAAATAGTATACTAAATACGTTTTTTTGCTTCATGACCCAACCTTTAATTAGGATGCCATCAGTGCTAAAAGTCTCGCTTCAGCATGTGGGCGCACAACGGCAATGTGATACCAATTCTGATCCTTTGGCTTGCCGTGCTTATCCACCGGCTTACCTGCCGCATCATCAAGATCAAGGTATCGCCTAAATCCCTTAATGGCCTCGTCCTTATCCTTTGACGTACCCGAGACTGCCGAACCGGGATCGTGCCAATGACCCCAACCAAATGACGCACGCTTCTCGTTATAGGCACGACTCTCCTCAAATTTATATATACCTGCCCGATTCAGCTTCGTGCAAGCCTCTAGCCCAAGAGCCTTGATAGCCAGATTGAGATAGCTCAATCGATGATCATACCCATTAAATCCACCATTAATAATTCGAGAAGCCCAAATTAAATCATCTTCCTCGCTAGGTTTAAGCAAATTTACATGAATAGCAAAAAACCAAGCTGCCGATAAAACCGAATGCGGCGCCTTCTCGACCTTCTCAATCGCCGGCATCCCGGATGTTACGTCTTCGCCAGAATAATCTTGATAGGCTTGGTAATTCTCCTTGTGCGTGAGTTGAATCAACCCTCGACCTCGCCACTGGTCATACTCAAGCGGAGCATTATTCTTTGACAGCTCCCGGGTATATTTAAACTCGCCACTTTCCGTAAGTATTTGAGATATGAAATAAGCGCGCTGCATGCATGTATTGATCTTGTAATCGACAAATGCCTGATTTATAGAATCAAGGTACTCGTTAATTTTTGCGTCACCACAGGTTGTCGCAATTTTCCGCATGCTTGATAGCTCAAGTCGAGAACCAGCACAATCGCATCCTCCGCTTACCAGAAAATTCCCGATCAATCCAATCGGATGAAAGTGCCAAGGCGAAAGGTCTGTGGGGAAACCGTCAATCCCCTTGATTTCCTCCCACCACTGAAGCTTCGCGAGTCGGTCAAGTTCCGTCTTCCACATCTCCTTCTGCGTCTTCATGAGCGGGGAGAGATCTTCCCACTTGCCGAGGCCACCGCCCCATTCGGTTTCATTGCGCACTATAAGGTGCGAGACCGCTTCGGCCATCCAGCGCGTATCCAGTGCGTGCTTCAGTTCCTGCGCCGACACCGTCCCGTCGTGATTCGTATCGATCGCCTTTTCGATCTTCGTGATGAGTTCGCCAGCGTTAACCTTCGCCGCTTCCCCCATAAACTCCGTGCCGTCCTCGTCCGCCAGATATTGCTCAGTCGTATGGATGTGGCGTTTGAACATGTCGGCAGGGCCAACACTACCGTTATCGGCCAATTCGAAACCCGGCCATTCCCAAGGACTACGAAACTGTACGTTAAGGTGGCCAGTGTCGCACACCCAGCCTTTCAGTTCGGTGGAGTTGACCCTGTAATACCGGACACAGCCTCACACTAAGGTTGCTGAATCCATCGAGCGCCGGAACTCGCGAGGCGAGCGGTATTTCAGCGCGCTATGGGGATGCTTCTCGTTGTAATGCTCGAACGCGATGGCCAAGTTGCGTGCAGCAGTCGCTGCGTCCGGCTTCGGCATGAAGGCGACGTAGTCGCGTTTCATCGTCTTCACGAAGCTTTCGGCCATCCCGTTACTTTGCGGGCTGCATACCGGCGTGGTCAATGGCTTCAGGCCGATGGCCACTGCGAACCGACGCGTGTCGTCGGCCGTGTAGCCCGAACCGTTGTCGCTCAGCCACTCGATTTCGGACGGCGTATGCAACTCGATGCCAAACCGATTTTCCACTGCAGCCAGCATCACGTCGCGCACGATGTCGCCGCTGTGGCCTGCCGTCGTAGCCGCCCAGCTCATCGCCTCACGGTCACAGCAATCCAGCGCGAACGTTACGCGCAGCGGCTCGCCGTTGTCGCAGCGGAACTCGAAGCCGTCCGAGCACCATCGCTGATTGCTGCGCTCGACGGCTACCTTGCCGTCGTGTCGACGTTGGGGCCGAGGTGGAATCGGTCGGCGCTGCATCAGCAGCCCATGTGTGCGCATGACGCGATAGATTCGCTTGGCATTAAACGGCGCCAGTCCGACTGCAACGCGCTCGTTGCGCAAGATGCCCCAAACCCGGCGATAGCCATAGCTGGGCAAATCGCCAATGACCCGGCGGATCTCCTCGACCGCGGCCGCGTCGTCACTCTGCCTCGATTGACGGCCATCGCGCCACGTCGCCGGACGCGACAGTCGTGCCGATACGTTCGAGCGCGACACGCCGAGAACTTCACAAACCAGTTTCACTGGTCGTCCTCCGGCAGCGAGGGCGAGTGCGCTATCCATTTTTTTGCCCGGCCATACTCGACTGCTTCGCGGAGAATCTCGTTCTCCATGGTCTTCTTGCCGAGCATCCGTTGCAGCTCACGAATCTGCTTGAGTGCATCGGCCAGTTCCGAGGCCGGGACTACTTCCTCGCCGGCCTTGACCGCTGACAGGCTCCCATCCTGGTACAGCTTGCGCCAGTGGAACAGTTGGTTCGGATTCACGCCGTGCTGGCGCGCGACCATCGAAACCGATTTCCCCGGCTCGAAACTCTCGCGAACCATCGCCAGCTTCTGCTCCGCCGTCCAGCGCCGCCGACGCTCCGGGCCCGTCAACACTTCCATCACTTCCTGCCTAGTGTTAGTCAAAAACACAGTCCTATGCCTACCCGTTATTGTAAGTGGGTGACTGTGTCCGGCGTTTCAGGGGGCTACTCCATTCGGAGCCATCCTTCGAACCAATCGTGATGTTCCACCAATGATGGCCCTTGTCGTCGATTGCAACGTTACCCTCGCCAAGCTTGTCGAGTTCAGCACGACGAAGCACGTCCCGGAAATCCGCCCCCGGCCCGCTTGCCTTGGAAACGTCTAGCGGAAAGTTCTGCCAGCCTGACACATTCGCGGTACTGATCGTGTTCGCAAGACTGCTCTCTACCCATATCGGGTTCCCGACGTTTGCTAAATTCTGCGTGGCCTTCTGCTTGCCCTTCGCGGGCACATTTGTCACGCTCTTGGGCTGCACCTTGACCCAGCGCGAACCCTTTGCATCGGCCAGCGGTACAAGCTTCAGTCCCGCCTGCGTCAGTTTCTGATCGGGCGCGGGAATTTCGGTGACCAGCTTGGCCCCCGGCTCTATTTCCAGAAGCGGCTTGTTTTTATCGTTCAGTTCTTTGGCACGCGCGCGGCTTCGGTCCATGAAATCTTTGAAATCCGCGCCCGCGAATACTTCGAGATGCAACATTGGGTAGTTCGGCTTCGGCGGTATCGGACTCGCCTTCATGGGCCATTGATACTGGCCGACATGCGCGACGACTTCGCCTGCCTTGATGCGCTGCGGCACCTTCAGGATCACAACCGTGTCGAGCGGCTTCGGATCGACAACGGCATCCAGTTCCCCTTTGAACACGTAGCCCCAAGGCGCTTGGGGGGATACCGGCTTGCCCACTTCGGCAGGCAATATCGTGCCCGATTTGATGGCCTTGATCTTGATCCAATCCGTGTGTGCGGGATCGCCGTCACCGGCAATCACTTCGGCCCCAGTCGGCAGTATCCCGAGAATCTTGCACTTCCCGTTTGACAATTCCCGAATGCGCAATCCCGTCTGGGGAGCCGGTAGGGCCACATCTTGATCGCTATCGGTCGGTATCGGTTCGTTCGGGCTGGTGTTGTTGATCGGCAGATTGTCTGCCCCATCGGCACGCGTAGCGGGAGACTGCACAGGCGCCTTCGGCACCGATTGTTGGTCCTTCGCCTTATCGCCGACTCGATAATAGCGATCGCCTTCCCAGTACGACATCGGCGTGGGAAGCTCTGGATCGGGCTTCGGGTTCGCCTTGGCCTGCTCAATCGCCTTCTGATAGGTCGCCCAATCCATCGTATGCATGTACAGGCTGAAAAACACGAGTGGTTTGTCGTTCGCCGGTTTGGTGTTGGACGGCGCGTTATCGGCTGGAGCGGGTGCAGGAGGCGCAGCACTAGTCGATGCCGGCGCGGGAGCCGAAGCCGGAGCCGGTTTCGCAGGGTCCTTCGGTGCCGGTTTCGGCGGTAATTTCAGCTCATGTCGAACCAATACGAAGCCGGTCGAGTAGTGCGCCAGACCCAGGTTGTTCGGGTACGTCGTTTCCTCGTATTGCGTGTTCAGCCGATACGCGACAATTTTGCCGTCCGCGATGGCACGCACGCCGCTGTCCTGCTTCAACATTTCGGCGCTGCCGTCGGCGAAGTGCACGCCCCCGTGCCACATGCCGCTGACGCCTAGCGGATAAAAACCGTTCTCGCACTTCGCCAGCGCCTTGAAATACGTCATCGGGTCGGCCGCGTCGGCCTTACCTACCGGCGTGAATGGATACGCCCAGCTCAGCGGCGTATCCGCAGGTTCCGTTGGTTTCGGGGCCGATTGCGGCGCGGCTGCTGGAGGGTGCTTCTTCCTATGGGTCGTTTTGGTCATGATTCCCGACTCGGATTCGGTTTTCAGAATTTCTTATGTTGCCGCTATACCGGCCGCGCGACTCAACCGGAGAACAGCGTAAAACGCCCGCCGTCGACCGATACCGGCGACGAATGCAGCGGGTTTTGCAAGGTGCCGCTTGCCGCTCCTGCTTTCTCCCAATTCGCGCACTTTTCTACAATCTGGCCCGACGTTGCATTCTCGATCATGTTCGCCGTCAGCTTGATATACGAGCCATTCGCGCCGATCCAGATCTCATCGACCGACAGATACATCTTCTTGCCCGCCGTAATCTTCACATCTTGCGAGGCGGCCAAACTCATCGAATCGTTCTGGGCCTGGAGATCTATCGGGCCGCTCGCCGCGTAGACCTTGACACCGAGTTTTTCCGCAAACAGGCTGATTTGCTCCAACACACTGGCGAGCAACGCCCGACCGGCTGCAAGGTTGATGTCTTCCCCGGCAACCACGTTGGTTTGCTTGTTTGCCGTGATATGCGCCGACCCTTGCGTCGATGCAGCAATGCCTTCCGGACTGGACAACAGCATGATCGGCTTCGCAAAGCCGTTCGCGTTACCCGTGCCGCCGCCGGCCGTGCGACCGCCCTTGGTCGTGCCGGCCACCGGATGCTGCGTTGCGTCCGTGAAAGTTTTTAGTGCATCGTGGCCGTCTTGTTGACTCTGCGCGCGATTCGTCTGGCTCGCCTTCGACGTCGTCGCCAGCATCGCTTCGGCGCGGGTAAGCTGTTCGGACGCTGCCGTCACACTCAGCGGTTGGGTCGTGGCAGGTTGCGTCGAAACGTAGAGCCCTTGCTCGGCCCGCACCGCACCATAGCTCAATGACTTGAGGTCAAAACCCTGCCCGATGAACGCGCCGCGCGTGTTGCCCGAGTGCTGGATCAGATAGCCCAGGTGCAAATGCGAGCTATAGCTCGTCGAGTACAAATGCACGCGGTTCTGCCCACTGGCGTCGTCCATCATCAGTTGGTTATAACCTTCACCGCCGTACTCGCGCGACAGCAAGCCCGAAGTCAGCCCGTGCGTGTGCCATTCGGGCATGCTTTCGCCGCCGTGCATTCTGGACAGGATCACGGGACGATCGCAATTGCCGTTGATGAAGCCAATCAAGACTTCGTCGTTCTTGCGCAGCGGGAACATGCCGCCGCGCTTGTGGCCCGCATCGGGCATCGCCGCACGTATCCACGCCGACACGTTCTGGTCGCCGTCATTGAGTCGATTGGACGTCAGCCGCACCTTCGCACGCAGCATCGCATCCGTATAAATCTCTTCGTCCTCGGGACCGCCGACGATGCCCGTCTGAAGCTGCATGATCGGCTTCTTGTGTTCGAACGGACTACGAAACGCGACGCGGCGCCGTTGCGCCTCGATTTCGACGTGGAAGAATCCCACGCCGCCGTCGTCATGGCGTACGGACGAACCCGCACCGCTCGCGCGCGCTTGCTCGACTTCAGCGCGCAGGCTCCTGCGAAAACGCATCAGGTTCTCGAGTCCCGGCACGTTATTCTGAATGAGCCAGTTCACCGAGAGAATTGCCATTTCGCGATCCTGATCCGGCTGCGCATCGTGCACCGGGTGCCCGTTCAGCACCCCATAGCGGCCAGGCCATGCGCAACGCAATGCGCCCACACCGTAGAAGCGTTGCGCGCGTGAGCGCCATTCCTCGGTGACAACGTTTGCCTGAGCCTCGCCCATGTCGCGATCGGACCACGTATGCGACCCGGTGTATTCGTACTGCTCACCCAGCCCCGGTACATCGTCAAGATCGAACGCAGGCATCGTGACGTGCTTCGAAAGATCCGGGCGCTTGTAGTCGAACGTGCCTGTGTCGAGTTCGGCCGACTGAATTTCCTGCGAATCGATCCACTCGCTCAGACCATCGAATTCTTCGTTCTGCACCGAGCGGCTGAACAAAATGGTCTTTTGCTTCAATTCGGGAACCGAGAAAAGATCGTCCATGATGACGACCTTGTGCGACTTGCCGTCCTGCGCGATATCGAAACGCGGAAAAAGACCAAGCTCTTCGAATGTACGATGGACGTAGTTCCAGTCGGATTCCCATTGCATCCGCTGAGAATACGAGCGCAACGATTGACGCAGTTGCCAAGTAAAGTTGCCGGCCGCCTGCGGATACTTCCCAAGCACATCGGACACGGTTTGCTGCGCGGGAGTCTCGATCCAGTCGCGCCGGTCACTGCCGAGCCGCAGCAGCGCGAGGAACGAATTGAAGCGGAGCTGGTAGTAGGTATTGGCTCCGTCCCCGCCCAGGCGACTGAATGCAGTCACATAGCCGTGAATTGGCATTTCGCTGCCGTCCATTTGCCGAATCCACAGCGTCACGGATTGCCGGATCAGCGCCTTCGCCTGAATCGTTTCGAGTCGCGTCGACGTTGCGTCGATCGTGAATTCGAAGTCTCTCCCGAGACACGCGCGCCCACGGACGTACAGCGGGACCAACCCGTCTTCGCCAAGCGGCGTATCGAGGCGGACAATGCGTCCGTGTTGCACGTATTGCGTGCGCAGCGCCTTGTTCAGGAGATCGGAAACCATCAAGCTACCCCGTACCGTGTAGTAACAAAAACGGCCGCCGGGCGGTGCCGGGCGGCCGATTGGTATCTCATCGATACGGGAGCTTACGTGATGCTTTCGAGTACAACGATGTCGCGGGGCAGTATAGGCACGCGGCCCGTCGGGGGATGCATTCGACGTCTGCAGCGAAAGTGCCCGCCGTAGCTGGCATCAGTCAGACGGCGATAAATCGGGCAACCGACGTTTGCCTTGAAGTTTCCGGTCCACAAACGTTAGAAAGTGTGACGCAATCGCGCGTGTACTGCACCCGCAACGCGATACGTATGTAAGCCACGCCCGAGCCGGCGAACCGATGGCAGAGCGACATGTCGCGGCCACATAACCGATACGATGCCTCTGATTCCGCCGACCGACATCAGCACGCTTGCCAGAACGCTTCGCAAGCGCTGTAAACGCAAAAGGCACGGGTTCATCACCCGTGCCTTTTGCGTATCTGGCGTTGCCTACACTCAGAACGTATGCATCATCCCCACATACGCCCCCGTCTGCGACTCGCCCGTCATCGGGCTCGTCCCCGACGTCGCATCCCGCGGCGACGCAATCAGCGAGAAGTTCGAATTCCCGCCGTTGCGGGCATACGCGACCGTGCCATACAGGAACGTCCGTTTCGACAGGTTGTACGTCGTGCCGAGCACGTACATGATCGCGTGCCCCGACGGATCGTGCGACGCGTCTCCACCGCCATCACCCACCTTCACGTAATACCCGCCGCCTGTCACAGCCCACTGCGGCGTCGCCGAGTAGGTCGCACCAAGCCAGTAATGATCCGCACGATCGGCGACACCAGCCGGGCTATCCGGCGCCTGGTAGTGCGTATACGCGCCCTGGATCTTGAACTTCGACACCTTCACGTTCGCGCCGACGAAGTACTCGCGCGACGCCGTGAAGATGTTGCTGAACTTGCCGTTGTTGTCGCGCAGTTCGTCGTAGATGCCGCGCACGTCGAGCACCGGCGAGTGGTACGAGATCATGATCCCGTCCGAGCGGCCGAAATCGTCGGCCGCGCCGTAGTTGAAGCCGCGCGACTGGTTGCCGAACGCATATTGCGCCTGCACGTCGAAGCCGCCGATCACCGGGCTGTGATATTCGATGTTGTTGCTGCTCTGCTGCCAGTTGCGGCCGCGCACAAGCGACGCCGACGAAAACGCCTGCTGCACGAACGGATCGAATTCCCACACGCCGTCGCTGTCGATGAACAGGTTGCGGCCGGCCTGCAGTTGACCCCACGTGTTGCTCTTCAACCCGACGTACGCGCGCCGCGACCACATGCGCCCGCCGCCCGTCTGGCCGTTCATCACCTGGAACGCGGTTTCCAGGTTGAAGACGGTCGACATCCCGCCGCCGAGATCCTCGACACCTTTCAGCCCGAACATGCTGGTGCCCCAGTCGCCGCTTTCCGCGCTCCAGCGCGTCCCGCTGCCGCCGTTCGGCTTCGCGATGTGGTTCAGGTATTCGATGCCGCCGTCGATCCGGCCGTACAGCGTGACGCTCGTCTGCGCAAACGCAGCCGCCGGCGTGGCGGCCGCAATCAGCCATGCGAAGTATTTGAGTCGCAAAATGATGCCCCCTCGAAGTCTCGACCGTCCGTCGCGCGCCCCATGCACGCGCCTCGGGTCGCTTATCCGCGATCGATCGAAAAACGTCCGGGGCCGGCCGCGCAGAGCGCAAGCAAGCCGCCCGAGATCGCGATGTTCTTGTAGAAATGAATCATGTTGTTGATCTGCTCGCCGCCCGTCATCGTCCAGTAGTGGTGGCCGATGATGCCGGTGCCGATCGTATACAGCGCAAGCAGCAGCGCGAGCGGCCGCGTCTGGAAGCCGACGAGGATCGCGATCCCGACGAACAGCTCCATCACGACGGAGATCGCCGCCGAGATGATCGGAGCCGGCGCGCCCTCGCTGCCCATGAACGCGATCGTACCGGAGAAGTCGATAATCTTCTTCCAGCCGAACATCACGAACAGGATCACGAGCAGGATTCGGGACAGCAGCAGCAGCACATCGCGCTGGGACGCGAGAAACGGTTGATTCGGTGTCATGGTGTGATCAACGAAAACGATGCGCGCGCAACCGCACGCACCGGATTGCCTGTGAACCGGAGCGAGCGGCCAATCGCGCCGCCCGCCCCGCTCTGCAACAACCGGCATCGGGGCCCGCCCGATGTGCTGTGCTCCTCCTCTTTTACGTTGTCGCCCTGCTTCGTCGCATGCCGCGTCAGCGCAGCTTCGCGACGTCCTGCTCGGTCACCTTCGCGGCCGGATTGCCGAACTGCCCGGTCACGTAGTTCGTCAGCGCGGCGATCTGCGCATCCGACAGCTCGTGGCGGAATGCCGGCATCCCGACGTCCTCGCTGCCGGCCTTGCGCTGCACGCCGTTCAGGATCACCTGCACGAGGTTGGTCGGATTCGGTGCGCCGACCGTCGAGTTGTGGAACAGCGGCGGATAGTAACCGTCCGGCGTGCCCTTGCCTTGCATCTGGTGGCAGGTCGCGCAGTTGCCGAGATACAGCCGCGCCGGATCGATGCCAGACGACGCGAGCGCGACGCCGCGCAGCTTCAGGCCGTCCTCGGCCGGCTTGCCCCACGACGAGCGCGACTGCTTCGCGTCTCCGCTGGCCACCGCCGGCACCGTCCGGATGTACGTCGCGATCGCGCCGATGTCGGCTTCGGTCATCTTCGAGAAGCTGTGCTCGACAGCCTCGGCCATCGGGCCGGCCGCCTGCGCAAGGCCCGGCACGCTGCCGGTGCGCAGGTACTGGACGAGCTGCTGCTGTGTCCAGCCGCCGATCCCCGCGTTCGGGTCGGACGTGATGTTGTAGCCGTCCCAGCCCGCGAGCACCGAGCCCGACAGGAAGCTGCCGCCCGTTTCGTCGAGCGACTTCTCCTGCATCGCGATGCCGCGCGGCGTGTGGCACGTGCTGCAATGCGCGAGGCCCTGCACGAGATACGCGCCGCGGTTCCACTCGGCGCTCTGCGCCGGCTTCGGCTGGTAGACGCCGTCCTTCAGGAACAGCCAGTTCCAGATCTTCAGCGGCCAGCGCATGCTCAGCAGCGCGGGGATCTCGTTCTTCGGCGGCGCCTGCTTGACCGGCTCGACGCCGTGCATGAAGTACGCGTACAGCGCCTGCACGTCGTCGTCGTTGATCTTCGCGTACGACACGTACGGCATCGCCGGGTACAGGTTGGCGCCGTTCTTCGACACGCCGTGCCGCACCGCGCGCTCGAAGTCGTCGAACGTCCAATTGCCGATGCCGGTGTCCGGGTCGGGCGTGATGTTGCTCGTATAGATCTTGCCGAGCATCGGCACCGGCATGCCGAGGCCGCCCGCGAACGGCTTGCCGCCCTTCGCGGTGTGGCACGCCATGCAGTCGCCCGCGACCGCGAGGTATTCGCCGCGCTTGACTTGCGCCGGATCGGCCGAATCGGCCGCGCGTGCGAGGCCCGGCAGCGCGAGGCAGCCGGCGAGGAGGAAGGTGAGAGTAGATTTCCGCACGGTCAGACTTCCTTCTTCAGCGTGTCCGACATCCGCAGCGCGAGCGCCGCGATCGTCAGCGTCACGTTCACCGTACCGACGGTCGGCATCGTCGAGCTGCTCGAGATGAACAGGTTCGGATGGTCGAACGTGCGGCAGTCCTTGTCGACGACCGAGTCGCGCGCATCCGCGCCCATGATCGTCGCGCCGGTGATGTGGTTGTTCGGCGCGAACTCGTCGTTGAAGACGACGTCGGTGCCGCCGAGCACCTTCGCGGCCGTCGCGTAGACCTCGCGCGTGTGCACGGCGCCGCGCTTCACGTAATCGTCGATCGCATACGTGATCTCGGGGCGCGGGATGCCGATCGCGTCGGTGGCCGTCTTGCTCGGCACGATGCGGTTCTCGGGCTGCGGCAGGATTTCGTGGAAGCAGTCGAACTGCACGTAGCGCGCGGAACGGTCGCGGATCTGCGCGTCGAGCTCCTCGTGCTTCATCAGCTTGCCGGCCTTGAAGATCTTCTGCGTCTCCTGGTTGATGCGCGACATGTTCGACAGGTGGATCTTCTTCGCGGCTTCGGTCGCACGGAACGGGCCGTCGCGGAAACCGATCAGCGACGTCATCTCCTGCGGGCCGCGGCCCGGCCACAGCTTCTCGTTCGCGTAGAACGACACGCCGGTGCCCGGATGGTCCATCAGGTTGCGGCCGACCATGTCGGAACTGTTCGCGACGCCGTTCGGGAAATCGCGGTTCGCGGACATCAGCAGGATCTTCGGCGTCTCGATGCCGTTGGCGGCGAGCACGAAATACTTGCCCTCGACGCGATGGTCGGCGCCCGTCTTGTCCTTGTAGATCGCGGCGACGATGCGCTTGTCCGGCCCAGTCTCGAGCTTGTAGACGACCGCGCTGTCGATCAGCTTCGCGCCGGCCTGCTCGGCCTTCTCGACGTGGACGATGCCGTTGTACATCGCACCGATCGGGCAGATCGGCATGCAGTTGTTGTTCCCGCAACAAGTCGGCCGGCCGTCGTACGGGCGGCTGTTGCGCGCGACGGGCTCGGTCACCACGTGGAACTTCGGGTCATAGCCGTTCAGCGCGCTCTTGATGGTCTGCTCGTTGAACGACAACGGCAGCGGCGGCATCGGGTATGCCTGCTTGCGCGGCGAGTACAGATCTTCCTCGGGGCCCGGGCCCCACACGCCGAGCTCTTCCTCGGCGCGCTGGTAGTAATGCTCGAGGTCGTCGTACTGGATCGGCCAGTCGCGGCCGACGCCGTACACGGTCTTCATCTTGAAGTCGTTCGGGATGAAGCGCCACGCCGACGCGGCCCAGTGCCACGTCGTGCCGCCCACCGCGCGGATGTACTGCGAGTTGAACTTGTGCTCGCCCTTCAGGATCAGGTAGTCGTTCGGCGGGCCGTATTCCGGATGCGGCGCCCACGGGCTCGACGGGTACGGCGCCATGAAATCGGTCTTGTCGGGCTGGTTGCGAAAACGCTCGACGATTTCCCAGCGCGGCATGCGCGGGCCGGCTTCCAGCAGGATCACGGACTTGCCCGCCATCGCGAGCTGGTGTGCAACGATCGCGCCGGCGACACCCGATCCGACGACGACGATGTCGGCTTTTTGCGTATCGGTATCGGCCATCAGGCTTGCCTCTCGATCGGTTTTTCGGCCCAGAAGCCGGGTTTGTTGGGGCAATACGAAGGGATTACGAGGGTATCGGACACCACGCTGAACATTAATGCTTCTTCGTAAGTAATCACGACGTTGTCGACGATGCCGAGATACCACGCGCCGAGAATCGTCAATGCGAGCGATTCCTGGTCGGGATTCAGCGAGCCGGATGCGAGCGCACCGGCGAGTTGCGACAGGCTGTCGGCCGTCTTGAACGAGCCCTTCTGCAGCGCCTGCAGATAGCGCTCGCCGGTGACGCGGCTCAGCCCTTTCTTGCCGGTCAATGCTTCGGAAAGCGTCATGAACGTATCGAGCGGCGCGGTGGCCGGATCGTCGGCCAGGGCCCGCAACGCCAGCGAGCCGGTGAGGCCCGCCGCCGTCAGCGCCAGTGCGCCCTGCAGCCATTGACGCCGCGTGATGCCGGTTACGGCTGCGTCGTTGTCACGACGCGATTGGGGGGTGTTGTCGTTGTGCATGTTTCCTTCTCTCGAACACCGGATTCGGGAAAACCACGCTTGATATTTCTCAAACATTGGCGCGGCCCTGAAATGTACGCGCACAAATCGGATCGAACAATCTTTTTATAGTCCATTAAATGTTCCGCAATCCGCGACAATCGATATTTCGCTGCAATTTTGTGTCGTCGGCGCGACAAATCTGCCGCGGGCACGCCCGTGTCGCGCGCCGACCACACACTGCACCTGCACGCCGTGCTGCGCGCGCGCGGCGGTCGGTTAGAATCCCGTGCAATCAAACAGAAAGCTTCCCTCCGAGGGCAATCGAGCGATGAAGCAGCACGACAAGCACAACAAAGAAACGAACCACACCCACCACACGACCCGGCTGCTCTGGCGCATCGGCGCCGTCGCGGCGCTCGGCGGCGCCGCCGCGCTGTCGCTGCATGCGGGCGCGGCGCGCACGGTGAGCGTGTCGCCGCAAGGCACCGTCACCGAAGTCCGGCAGAGCGTCGTGAAGTTCGACGAACCGATGGTCGCGTTCGGCTCGGCCTCTGCGCCGAATCCGGCGCGCGTGACCTGCAACGATTCGACGGCCGCGCGCGGCTCGGGCCACTGGCTCGACGACAAGACCTGGGTTTACGATTTCGAAAGCGACCTGCCGCCCGGCGTACGCTGCTCGGTCGCGCTCAACGACACGCTGCGCTCGGTCGCCGGCAATGCGGTCAGCGGCCCGCGTCGCTTCACGTTCCAGACGGGCGGCCCGTTCCCGGTGTCGGTGCGCCCCGGCTCCCGCGAGATCGAGGAGCGGCAGGTCTTCGTGATGAAGCTGAACGGCCCGGCCGAGCCGCGTTCGGCGCTCGCGAACATCTGGTGCGAAGCGGCCGGCATCGGCAACCGCATTCCCGTCACGGCGGCCGACGACGAGACGCGCAACGCGCTGCTCGATCATTTCGGGCTGAAGAAGGAGGCCGCGCGCGTGCTGACGCTGTCGTGCTCGCAGGCGCTGCCGGCGAGCGCGAAGATGCAGCTCGTGTACGGCAAGGGCGTCGCGAGCCCGAGCGGCATCGCGAACGAAACCGAACGACGCTTCGATTTCACCGTGCGCGCACCGTTCGCGGCGAGCTTCTCGTGCGAACGCGAGAACGCGAAGGCGCCCTGCACGCCGCTGCGCCCGCTCACGCTGTCGTTCAACGCGCCGATCGCGCGCAAGCAGGCCGAAGCGATCAAGCTGCGCGGCCCCGACGGTTCGCTGTCGCCGACCTTCGCGGCCGACGATCACAGCGAGGAAGTGACGACCGTCACGTTCAACCCGCCGCTGCCCGCGCAGGCGGCTCTCACCGTCGAGCTGCCGTCGGGCCTGCACGACGTGACCGACCGGCCGCTGTCCAACGCGGACCTGTTCCCGCTCGCGACGCGCACCGCGCCGATGCCGCCGCTCGCGAAATTCTCGTCGGGCACCTTCGGAATCGTCGAGCGCTTCGCCGAGCCCGGCACGCCCGCGCTGGTGCCCGTCACGCTGCGCAACGTCGAGGCCGACCTGCATATCGCGGGCCTCAACGCGGGCGGCGCGCAATTCGCGAACCTGAAGGTCGAGAACGACACCGCGATCCGCCAATGGATGCGCACCGTCGATCGCTTCGACAACTGGTCGATGACGGCCGGCTCGGTCGACGACCAGATTCCCGGCCTGCTGGAGCGCAAGGGGCAACGCCCGGTCTACGTGCCGCTCGAGGCCGGCGAAAAGCAGCCCGCGCCGAAGAACCGCCGTATCGACGTGCGCTCGCTGTCGCTGCTCGCGGGCGAGCCCGGCGCGCAGGTGCTGACGCTGCCGAAGGCCGATCCGAAAGCGCTGCGCCCGTTCGAAGTGGTCGGCGTGCCGATCGAGAAACCTGGCTTCTACGTGCTCGAACTCGCGTCGCCCGCGCTCGGCCGCTCGCTGCTCGCGAAGCCGTCGAGCATGTACGTGCGCACCGCCGTGCTCGTCACGAACCTCGGCGTGCACCTGAAACAGGGCCGCGAAAACAACCTCGTGTGGGTCACGACGCTCGACAAGGGCAAGCCGGTGCCGAATGCGCAGATCCGCGTGTCGGACTGCAACGGCGACGAAATCGCGGCCGGCAAGACCGACGCGCAGGGCCTGCTGAAGATCGACGGACCGTTCGAGCCGAAGCGCGAATGCAGCTCGTCGGAACAGCGCTTTAGCGACTACTTCGTGTCGGCGCGCGTCGACGATCCGAAGACGGGCCCCGACATGGCGTTCGTCAGCTCGGGCTGGAACCGCGGGATCGAATCGTGGCGCTTCAACGTGCCGACCGACACCGACAGCGCGCCGACCGTGCGCGCGCATACGGTGTTCGACCGCACGCTGCTGCGCGCCGGCGAAACCGTGTCGATGAAGCATTTCATCCGCACCGAGACGCTGCAGAGCCTCGCGTTCCCGTCGCAATACCCGACGCGCGTGACGATCCGCCATCTCGGCACCGGCCAGACGTACAAACTGCCGCTCACGTGGGCGGCCGACCACAGCGCGGATTCGCAGTTCACGCTGCCGGCCGCCGCGAAGCTCGGCGAATACAGCGTCGAGCTCGAAGGCGGCCCGGACGATGCGCCGAGCGCCACCTACTACAGCGGCAGCTTCCGCGTCGAGGCGTTCCGCCTGCCGGTGCTGAAAGGCTCGATCGGCGCGCGCGACGCGCAGAAGAGCCCGCTCGTCGCCGTGAAGGAAGCGCCGCTCGCGGTGCAGATCGACTACGTGTCGGGCGGCGGCGCATCGAACCTGCCCGTGCAGGTGTCGGCGCTGATGAAGTGGGCATCGCCGCCGTTCGCGGATCGTTTCGAGGATTTCAGCTTCACGCCGTATCGCCCCGACACGAGCGACGGCAATGCCGACGACGATGCGCAGGACGGCGACAACGCGTCGGCGGCGGCGTCGAGCAACGATCCCGACGCGACGAAGCTGATCGCCGACAAGCTGCCGCTGACGCTCGACCGCAACGGCGCGGGCTCGGTCACGCTCAAGGGCCTGCCCGACGTCGACGCACCGAAGCGTATCGCGCTGGAGGCGACGTTCGCGGACCCGAACGGCGAAGTGCAGACGATCCGCGGCGACACGATCCTGTGGCCGGCCGCGGTGGTGGCCGGCATCAAGGCCGGCCGCTGGGTGTCGGTCGGCCAGCGCGTGCCGGTGCAGGCGCTGGCGGTCGACCTGCAGGGCAAGCCGCGCGCGTCGGTGCCGATCGAGATCAAGGGCGTCGCGCGCATCACGACGTCGTCGCGCAAGCGGATGGTCGGCGGCTTCTATGCGTACGACAACAAGAGCGATACGCGCGACCTCGGCGTGCTGTGCTCGGGCAAGACCGACGACAAGGGCCGCATGGCCTGCGACGCGACGCTCGAGCAGGCCGGCAACGTGCAACTGATCGCGGTCGCGAAGGACGGCGACGGCCGAACGTCGAATGCGTCGACGTCGGTATGGGTCACGCGCGAGGACGAGCTCTGGTTCGGCGGCGACAACACCGACCGGATCGACGTGATCCCCGAGAAAACGTCGTACGAACCGGGCGAAACGGCCCGCTTCCAGGTGCGCATGCCGTTCCGCTACGCGACCGCGCTCGTCGCGGTCGAGCGCGGCGGCGTGATGGAAACGCACATCGTCGAGCTGAACGGCAAGAACCCGACCGTCGACCTGAAGGTCGGCGAATCGTGGGGGCCGAACGTCTACGTGTCGGTACTCGCGCTGCGCGGGCGGATTCGCGAGGTGCCGTGGTACTCGTTCTTCACGTGGGGCTGGAAGGCGCCGGTCGAATGGGCGCGCGCGTTCTGGCGCGAAGGCCGCCACTATGAGGCGCCGACCGCGTTCGTCGACCTGTCGAAGCCCGCGTTCCGCTATGGCCTCAGCGAGATCAAGGTCGGCACGGGCGTTCATCGCCTCGGCGTGACCGTGACGACCGACGCGACCCGCTACACGGTACGCAGCAAGGCGCAGGCGCACGTGAAGGTCACGCTGCCGAACGGTCAGCCGGCACCGGCCGGCACGCAGATTGCGATCGCGGCCGTCGACGAGGCGCTGCTCGAACTGATGCCGAACAACAGCTGGGACCTGCTCGACGCGATGCTGCGCCGGCGCGCGTACGGCGTCGAGACGGCCACCGCGCAGATGGAAATCGTCGGCCGCCGCCACTTCGGCCGCAAAGCCGTGCCGGCCGGCGGCGGGGGCGGCAGCGCACCGACCCGCGAGCTGTTCGACACGCTGCTGCTGTGGAACCCGCGCGTGACGCTCGACGCGAACGGCAGCGCAACCGTCGAGGTGCCGCTGAACGACGCGCTCACGCGCTTCCGGATCGTCGCGATCGCGGCGGTCGGCCCCGACCGTTTCGGCACGGGCAGCACGTCGATCCGCAGCACGCAGGATCTGCAACTGATCTCCGGCCTGCCGCCGCTCGTGCGCGAAGGCGACGCGTTCCGTGCGCAGGTCACGCTGCGCAACACGACCGACCGCGCGATGCAGGTCGTCGTGACGCCGCGCGTGACAGGCCTCGACGTCGCACCGCAAACCGTGTCGCTGGCCGCGAATGCGGCGACCGAGGTCGCGTGGACGATCACCGTGCCCGAACAGGCGCTCGATGCGGCCGGTGCGCTGAACTGGCGCATCGAGGCGGCCGAGCAAGGCGGCAAGCGCGCGTCCGACGCGCTGGCCGTCGCGCAGAAGGTCGTGCCCGCGCTGCCGGTGACCGTGCAGCAGGCGACGCTCGCGCAGGTCGACGGCACGCTGACGGTGCCCGTCGCGGCCCCGGCCGGCGCTGTGAGCAACGCACAAGGCGTGCCGCGCGGCGGCATCGCCGTGTCGCTGCAGTCGAAGCTCGCCGACGGCCTGCCCGGCGTGCGGCGCTGGTTCGAACGCTATCCGTATCGCTGCCTCGAACAGCAGACGTCGCGTGCGATCGGGCTGCGCGACCCCGCGCAATGGCAGGCGCTGATCGCGCGCATGCCCGTCTATCTCGACAGCGACGGGCTGGCGAGCTACTTCCCGCCGTCGTCCGACGATTCGCATCATGGCAGCCCGACGCTGTCGTCGTATCTTCTCGTGGTGTCCGACGAAGCCAGCCGCCTCGATCCGCGCTTCGCGCTGCCGGAAGACCTGCGCACGCAGCTCGAGGCCGGGCTCGCGCGCTTCGTCGACGGCCGCCTCGAGCGCAACGCGTGGGCGCCGCGCCAGGATCGCGACCTGCGCAAGCTCGCCGCGATCGAGGCGCTGTCGCGCTACGGCGCCGCGCAGGGCCGCATGCTCGGTTCGATCGAGATCGCGCCGAACCAGTGGCCGACCTCGGCGGTGATCGACTATCACGCGATCCTCACGCGCGTGAAGGACATCCCGCAACGCGACGAGAAACGCGCGCAGGTCGACCAGATCCTGCGGGCGCGCCTGACTTACCAGGGCACGCAACTCGTGTTCTCGACCGCGCGCGACGACGACCTGTGGTGGCTGATGACCAGCAACGAGACCAACGCCGCGCGCCTCGCGCTGGAATTCGCGGGCGACCCGGCATGGAAGGACGAAATGCCGCGCGTGACCGCCGGCCTGCTCGCGCTGCAACGTCAAGGCGCATGGCAGACGACGACGTCGAACGCACTCGGCCTGCTCGCAGTCGAGCGCTTCTCGCGGACCTACGAGAGCACGCCGGTCGCCGGCGCGACGAAGGTGGCGCTGGGCGGCGACGAGCGTTCGATCTCGTGGTCGCAAGCGGCATCGGCCGCGCCCGCCGATGCGCCTGCGTCGGCCACGCCGGCGACCCGCGCGGCCGCCGCGCGCAGCGTGCTGATGCCGTGGCCGCGTGCGTCGCAGGGGCCGGCCACGCTGTCGGTCACGCAGGACGGCACGGGCCGCCCGTGGGCCACGGTCGAAAGCCTCGCGGCGGTGCCGCTGCGCGCGCCGTTCGCGGCCGGCTACCGGATCACGAAAACCGTCACGCCCGTGTCGCCAGCCGTCAAGGGTGTGCTCACGCGCGGCGACGTCGTGCGCGTCCATCTCGACATCGACGCGCAGAGCGACATGACGTGGGTCGCCGTCAACGATCCGATTCCGGCCGGCGCGACGATCCTCGGGTCGGGCCTCGGCCGCGATTCCGAAGCCGCGACGCAGGGCGAGAAAACCCCCGACGGCGCGTGGCCGGCGTTCATCGAGCGCGACTTCGACGGCTATCGCGCGTACTACGACTATTTGCCGAAGGGCAAATTCTCGGTCGAGTACACGGTGCGGCTGAACAACGTCGGCACGTTCGGATTGCCGCCGACGCGCGTCGAGGCGCTGTATGCGCCGTCCGTGTACGGTTTGTGGCCGAACCCGCCGATGACCGTGAAGCCGGCCGACGCGGGCAAGTAACCGGGCAAGCGATGATCGATCTGGCTTTGCCGCGGCCGGCGCGTTTCGCCGGCCGCGTATTCGTCGCCGTCGTGCTGGCCGCGCCGCTCGTCGCGCATGCGCTGCCCGGCTACGACGACGTGCGCCGCAACTGGCGCAGCTCCGACTGGGTGCTGCTCGCGCGCGACGGCACGCCGCTGCAGCGTACGCGCATCGACCGCACCGAACGGCGCGGCGACTGGGTGTCGCTCGCCGACGTATCGCCCGCGTTCCGCGAGGCGATCGTCGTGTCCGAGGACAAGCGCTTCTACGAACACAGCGGCGTCGACTGGCGCGGGATTGCCGGCGCGGCATGGGGCAACCTGTGGAACGAGCGCACGCGCGGCGCGTCGACCGTGACGATGCAGCTCGCGGGCCTGCTCAGCGATTCGCCGCGCCGCTCGGGCCAGCGCTCGCTGCCGCAAAAGGCCACGCAGGCCGTGAACGCGCTGTGGCTCGAACGCAGCTGGCGCAAGGACCAGATCCTCGAGGCGTACCTGAACCTGGTGCCGTTTCGCGGCGAGACGATCGGGCTCGGCGCGCTGTCGCAGGTGCTGTTCGGCAAGGCGCCGTCGGGCCTCGACGCGCGCGAGGCCGCGATCGCCGCCGCACTCGTGCGTGCGCCCAACGCGGCGCCCGCGAAGATCGCCGAACGCGCGTGCCGGATCCTGCGCGACATGCAGGCCGCGCAGGCGTGCGCATCGCTCGACGGCTACGTGCAGCTCGTCACCGCGCGCCCGGCCAACGCCGTACGCGACGACGGCGCCGCCCTCGCCCCGCATTTCGCGCGACGCATCGCGGCCGAGGTCAAGCCGGCGGCCGGCGCGCAGATCCGCACGACGCTCGATGCGCCGCTGCAGCGCTTCGCGCGCGACACGCTGATGCGCGCGCTGACCGAACTGAACGCACCCGCGCATCGGCGCAACGTGCAGGACGGCGCGGTCGTCGTGATCGACAACGCGACCGGCGAGATCCGCGCGTGGGTTGGCTCGTCGGGGGCGCTGTCGAGCGCGCGCGACGTCGATGCCGTGCTCGCGCCGCGCCAGGCCGGCTCGACGCTCAAGCCGTTCCTCTATGCGCAGGCGATCGACGAGAAGCGGCTGACTGCCGCGTCGCTGCTCGACGACGCGCCGATCAACCTCGCCGCCGGCGGCGGCCTCTACATTCCGCAGAACTACGACAAGGATTTCAAGGGCTGGGTGAGCGTGCGCAGCGCGCTCGGCGGCTCGCTGAACGTGCCGGCCGTGCGCACGCTGGTGCTCGTCACGCCGCACCGCTTCGCGCGCACGCTGACCGCGCTCGGCCTGCCGCTCGCGCAGGAAGGCGATTACTACGGCTTCAGCCTGGCGCTCGGGAGTGCGGACGTCACGCTGCTGTCGCTGACCAATGCATACCGCGCGCTCGCGAACGGCGGCGTCGCGCGCAAGGTCGTCGACCTGCCCGCCACGGCGCCGACGCCGGCATCCGGCGCATCCGGCGCCTCGGCGCCCGCGCGGATGGACGCCGGCACGCGCGTGTTCAGCGACGCGGCCAGCTTCGTCGTCACCGACATCCTGTCCGACAACAACGCACGCGTGCGCACGTTCGGCTTCGACAACCCGCTCGCGACGCGCTTCTTCTCGGCGGTCAAGACCGGCACGAGCAAGGACATGCGCGACAACTGGACGATCGGTTTCACGTCGCGCTATACGGTCGGCGTGTGGGTCGGCAATGCGGACGGCTCGCCGATGTGGGACGTGTCGGGCGTCACGGGCGCGTCGCCCGTGTGGTCGGCCGTCGTCGGCTACCTGCATCGCGACCTGCCGAGCCGTGCGCCGCGCGCGCCGGCCGGCGTCGAGACGCGCCGCATCGCGTTCGAGCGCGACATCGAGCCGGCCCGCAACGAATGGTTCATCGCGGGCACGGCGGTCGACACGATCCGGCTCGCGGCGCCCGTCGCGCCAGGCAAGGACGGTGCGCGTGCGCCGCTGACGATCGGCGCGCCGACCGACGGCACGATCTTCGCGATCGACCCCGACATTCCGCCGAAGAACCAGCGGATCTGGTTCGAGCGATCGGCCGGGCACGCGACGAAGTTCGCGTGGCGGCTCGACGACAAGGTGATCGGCCATGCCGATCGCGTCGCGTGGCTGCCGTGGCCGGGCCGACACCGGCTCGAACTCGTCGATGCGCGCGGCAACGTCGCCGACGCGATCGGCTTCGAGGTGCGCGGCGCGTTCGCGAAGCCGGGTGCGCGCAAGCGCTGAGGCGGTGAGGCGGTGAGGCGGTCTTATCGGCCGGCCGTATTCGCTTTCCCCGGATCACGACATAGAATGACAACAGCGCCGCATTCCCCCACGCGCACCGGTTGCCTCATTCTCTCGGATTGCCCGCGACCATGAACATTCGCCTTACGCGCTTCACCCGCCCCGCGCTGGGCGTTTTGTGCGTCGCAACGCTCGCCGCCCTCCCCGCCTGCAACGGCGAGGCCTGCTTCGGCGTCGACGCGTGCTTCAACGACAACACGCAAACCGTCTCGCTGTCGGGCACGGCCGCGACGGGCGACGCGCTCGCGAGCGCGCAAGTCACGGTCAACTGCGCGGCGGGCTCGGCAACGACGCTGACGGACGGCGGCGGCAACTACCATGTGACGCTCAACGCGGCGCTGCCATGCGTGATCACCGTGGCGTCGGGCGGCGCGAGCCTGCATTCGCTCGCCTATGCGGGCGGCACCTTCAACACGACGCCCGAGACCGAGCTGATGCTCGTCTATCTCGCGGCGCAACTCGGGACGAACACGGCCGGGCTGATCGGCAATTTCCAGGGCACCCTGCGCTACCAGCGGGCGATGAACAGCCCGGACACCGTGCAGGCCGCGCAATCGGCCGTGGTGACGAACCTGCAGCAGCGCTATGCGGTCACGCTCGCCGCGCCGGCGTTCCTGACCACGTCGTTCGTGGTCGGGCAACCGGGCGTCGACAGCGATCTCGTCGCGCTGGGCAAAGCCGGGGCGATCGATTCGAACGGACTGCCGGATCCGGTGGCCGTGTCGCTGTTGCAGCAGGCCGGGGCCGCCCATCCGCTGTAAGCGATGCGAGGGGGACGAGAATCGACCGTCAGGCGCCGGCTTCGCGCGCGTCGTCGGCCAGCAACGCCCAACGCTCGTGGTCGCGCCATTCGCCGCCGATGCGCAGATAGCGCGGCGAAAATCCCTCTTGCCGGAAACCGAGCCGTCGAACCAGCGCGATCGACGCATGGTTGCCGGGCTGGATGTTGGCTTCGAGCCGGTGCAGCCCGAGTTCGCCGAACGCGACGTCGATCGCCGCGCGCAACGCGTCCGTCATCAACCCCTTGCGGCTGAAATCCGCCATTCCGTAGTACGCAAGATAAGCGCTCTGAAACACCCCGCCGACGATCTCGTTGAGATTCACCACGCCGACCACCGCGCCCGACGCCCGCTCGCGCGCGACCAATCCGACGTTCGGCCCCGTCAGGCAGCGGGCGAACCATTGATCGAACCCGGCCTGGTCGATGAACGAATCGACCCACGGCAGATGATGGCTCCGGTTCGCGCGGTTGCCGGCGATCAGATCGGCGGCGTCGGACCGGGCGACGCGATTCAGCAGGATCCGGTTCATGAGTCGATCACCATCCGCGCTTACGCCGCCTCCCCGCGCCCGCACACCACCGGCGCCGCCTGCTGCTGCGACAGATACCGCAGCAGCTTCGTCACCATCCACACGACGATGAACGACAACGCGACGAAGAACACCGCGAGCGGCGTCAGCACGTGAATCGACACGAAACCGGCCAGACCCATCATCGCGGACGACACGAGCAGCAGCGCACAGCCGAGAATCGCGCTCGTCAGGCCGGCGATATGCGGAAACAGCGAATTGCCCTTGGCCATCAGCGTCGGATACATCGCGCCCGCGCAGAAGCCCATCACGAGCACCGGCGTCGCGAGCGTCCACACGCGCAGGCCGACGGTCAGCGCCAGCACCAGCATCGCGATCGACGCGCCCGCCATCACGCGCGCGCCGATACGCAGCCGTTGCTCGGCGCTCGGCAGCCCGCGGCCGTGAATCCGGTTCGACAGGCCGCCGAGGAAATACATGAGGCCGATGCCGAGCGCGAGATACCCGAAGAAGGTCGGCGGCTTGTGCAGCGTGGTCTGCACCATGAACGGCCCGACGATGTTGAACACCAGCAGGATGCTGTAGCACAGCCCCTGGGCGAGGAAACAGCTCTGGAACACCGGGCTCGCCAGCACCTTGCCCGTGTTCGCCATCAACGTGCGCGGCTCGAGATGCACGGGCCTCGGCAAGGTTTCGCGGTAGCGCCACAGCAGCGCCCACATCGCCAGCGAGTAGACCAGCAGGAACACGAGGCATGCGCGCCAGCCGAACCATTCCTGCAGGTGCGCGCCGATCACCGGCGCGATGATCGGCGCGAGCCCCCACGCGATCGACATGTAGGTGAACGCGTGCATCAACGCCTGGCCGGAGAACGAATCGGTGATGATCGCCTTCGCCAGCAGGTTGGTGGTCGCGATTCCGAAGCCCTGCAGGCAGCGCGCGAGTATGAACGTCTCGAGGTTCGACGCGCCCAGCGACAGCAGACAGCCGATCGTGTAGATCACGAGCCCGAACGCAAGCACGCGCTTGCGTCCGTAGGCGTCCGCGATCGGCCCGAAGATCAACTGGCCGAGCGCGTAGGCCGCCATGTAGCCGGACACGCTCGACTGGATCGCCTGCGGCGTGGTCGCGAACGAACGGGCCATGTCGGGCAGCGCGGGCACGTAGATATCGATCGCGAGCTGGCCGGCGGACGCGAACAGGCAGATCAGGAACAGCAGGAAGCGCGGCGAATTCGACTCGCGCGCGGGAGTGGGCGTGGCGTTCATGAGGACCGGGAAGGAGGTCGGGCAGCAGTGCCGCACCGCAGTGTTCGGATGTCGAACATGCGTGCGGTGGTGGCGAATTCCGTATTGTGCCCGTTGTTGCACCGGGCGACAGGATTACCCTGGCGCGGGCGAGGTTGAATGCCGATGGCGGCGCATCATGGAATGCGCGGATCGGGCCGACCGACGGCAGTTTTAATGTTGATTTAAGCCGACGGTCGCATTGTCTCGGATGGCTCATTCCGTGAGCCGTACGTCATTGTTGATTCAGTCTCGTTTGATGGAGATACGAAGATGCGATTCCGTTCGTATATGGCGGCGGGCGCGCTGGCGCTGGTGCCCGCGTTCGCGCTGGCCGGGCAGGCCGGCGCGGCGGCGGCCGCCCAACCGATGCTCGTCAATGTCGACGGGCAGGCCGTGCCCGTGAAAGCCGAAACGCGCGTCGTCCAGACGGCCGTCGGCCCGATGAAGGTCAGCACGTGGCGCTGGCGTAGCCCGCAAGGCGGCGCGAGCTTCGAGATGCAGACGTCGTCGTCGGGCGGCGTGCCGCCCGCGGCGGCGTTGCGGCAAATACAGGCCGCGCAGTACCGGATGCAGGCGGCGCAGGCGCAGATGGTCGCGATGCAGCAGCAGATGATGGCGCTGCAGCACATTGCGCTCGCCAACGCGTTCGCGATGCCGATGCCGCAGCCCGTCGGGTTCGCGATACCGGCGTGGGCCGCTCCCCAACCGGTGCTCGTCATCGCCCCGGCACGGCCGCCGATGCCGTCGGCGGCACCGGCCGCACCCGCCGCGCGCGGCCCGGAGATCAAGGCCTGACGCGCTTCGCGCCGCTCGGCGCTCTGCGCTCGAACCGCCGGCACCTGCCGGCGGTTTTTCGTTGCGACGGCCGAATCAGTACTGCGCCTGATCCGTCGGATTCCTGAACAGCTGCTTCATCTCCGCCGACAGCGGATAGTTGAGGCTCACGCCCTTCGGCGGAATCGGCTGCATGAACCACTGGTCGTACAGCTTCTCGGCCGCGCCCGAGGTTTGCATCTTCGCGATCACGCCGTCGACCACTTGCTTGAACGCCGGATCGTCCCTGCGCATCATGCACGCGTAATTTTCGTGGACGAGCGGCGTGCCCGCGACCGTATACGCACCCGGATTGCGGTCCTTCGCGATCTCGCCGTACAGCAGCGGTTCGTCCATCACGAACGCGACCGCGCGCCCGGTCGTGACGTTCATGAACGCTTCGGCATGATCCTTCGCGCTGATGATCGTCATGTTCATCGCCTTCTCTTCGTTGAGCTTGCGCAGCAGACGTTCGTCCGACGTGCCGGCCGTCGTCGCGACCGTCTTGCCGGCCAGGTCCGCGAAGTCCTTCACGCCCGAATCCTTGCGCGTGCTGAAACGGATGCCGTACAGAAAGATGCTGTTCGAGAACGCGGCCTGCCTTTGCCGTTCGAGCGTATTCGTCGTCGACCCGCATTCGAAGTCGATCGTCCCGTTCTGCAGCAGCGGAATCCGGTTCTGCGACGTGATCGGGATTTCCTTCACCGCGAGGTTCGGCAGGTTCAGATCGGTCTTCAACCGGTCGATGATGCGCGACGCGATGTCGCGCGAATAGCCGATGTTCTTCTGCTGGTTGTCCGAATACGAGAACGGCACCGACGATTCGCGGATACCCAGCGACACGACGCCCGTGTCCTTGATCTTCTTCAGCGTACCGGTGAGGGCCTGCGCGTGCGCGGTACCCGCCAGCGCGCACGCGAGCGCAACGGCCAGCCAACGAAAGCGGCGATCCATGCTTTTCTCCTGACGAAACGTTGATCGAATCGCGATCGTACGCCCAACAAAATTCGCGCCGCATCGGGGAAAGCGTCAAGCGGCCGCTGTCGCGGCCTCACCGAGAAAATCGTTTCCGCGGCGCGCAAAAGCGCCTGTGCCGAACGTTTCGCCGGGTCGACCGCCTGCAATCTTGCACCCGATGAACAGATCACTCGTTCCAAACGCGCGTTCATGCTGCAAGACAGCATCGCAATCGTTTGCGTCTCGCCCCTTTTTCACACAAAACATATTCAAGAAGCCGCCTCATCAGCCGTTACCCAATGTATGGCGCGTCGCAGCAGCGCTGCGTGCGCCGAACAAAAACAAGGTCCGGTGTGCGCCGGACCAGGCACCACCGCCGGCACGACGGTTATCTTCGAGGATCGACTTTCAACATGAAAGCCAAACGCTTCAATTTCGCGCTGGCGCGCCCCGCCCATGCGCGCATGCTCGCCGGTATGCTGTCCGCCGCCGCTCTCCTGCCCCTCGCCGGTTGCGGCGGAGGCGGCGGCGATGGCAGCAACCCTTCTTCGTCCAACGCGTCCCCCGCACCGACACCGACACCGGCCCCCGCTCCGACGCCCGCTCCCGCACCCACCCCGACCGCCCCGCCCACATCGTCCGGCGGCAATGCGTGCACGTCGCAGGAGGCCGCCGTACAGATGGCCGCGCAGACCGCACCGGTCGAGCCGCCGGTCGATCACCTCATCGTCAAGCTGAAAACGCTGACGGCCACGCGCGCGATGGCGACCATCGACAACGGCTCGCGACTCGATGCGGTGATCCAGCGTGCAATGACGCGCTGGACGGCGCCCGTGACCGGCAACGCACGCGCGTACGCGAGCACGGTCGGGCAAACGCCGGTGAACGTGCAGGTCGAACGAACGATCTCGAGCGGCGCGGCCGTGCTGTCGCTCGGTCAGCGCATGGCCGCCGCCGATGCCGCCGCGCTCGCCCAGGCGTTCGCGGCCGACAGCGATGTCGACTACGCGGAGCCGGATCACCCGATGCAGATCCGCGACACGCCGAGCGATCCGCTCTACAACCAGCAGTGGTACCTGTCCGACCCGGCCGCCGGCATCGACCTGCCACCGGCATGGAACGTGACCAAGGGTTCGCCGACCGTCGTCACGGCCGTGCTCGATACCGGCTATCGGCCGCACGGCGATCTCGTCGGCAACCTGCTGTCCGGCTACAGCTTCATCAGCAACGTCAACACCAGCAACAACGGCTTGACGCGCGGCCCGGACGCAACCGATCCGGGCGACTGGGTCACGCAGCAGGAAATCGACAACGTCAACGGCCCGTACTATCACTGCGCAAGCCAGCCGAGCAACAGCAGCTGGCACGGCACGCGCGTGATGGGCGTGATCGGCGCGACCGCCAACAACGGCACCGGCGTCGCCGGCGTATCGTGGCTCGGCCAGATCCTGCCCGTGCGCGTACTCGGCAAGTGCGGCGGCGTGACGAGCGACATCGCGGACGGCATGCGCTGGGCAGCCGGCATCAACGTCGTCGGCGTACCGACGAACCCGCGGCCGGCGAAGATCATCAACCTGAGCCTCGGCGGGGTCGGCGCCTGCAGCACGACGTTCCAGCAGGCGATCGACGACGTGACCGCGAAGGGCGTGACCGTGGTCGTCGCGGCCGGCAACGACGGCCTGTCGACCGGGCTCGACCAGCCCGCCAACTGCCGCGGCGTGATCACCGTCGCCGCGACCGACGCGACGGGCCGCCGCGCGTCGTTCAGCAACTTCGGCGCCGACGTCGCGCTGAGCGCGCCGGGCGTCAACATCCTGTCGACGTCGAACACCGGCACGACGACGCCGGGCTCGGACACCTATGGCCCCGCGAACGGCACCAGCCTCGCGGCGCCGCAGGTGACGGGGGTCGCCGCGCTGATGCTGTCGGTGAACGGCAACCTCACGCCCGCGCAGATCCTGCAGAAGCTGCAAGGCGGCACGCGCGCGGCGAAGCTCGCGGCCGGCACGTCGTGCACCGCGCTGCCCGCAGGCTCGGGCATCCTCGATGCAGGGGCCGCCGTCGCGACTGCGAACCAGTAACCGGCGCCTCGTTCGACACGGCCGCGCGCATGCCGACATGGGATGCGCGCGGCTGTTTCGTGACGGGCTGTCGCACACGCCTGCGAACGCGCACTGGCGCGATCGATTATCTCGAAATAACGCCTGACAAAAGGGTTGACGCTTCGCACAGCGAGCCATTACCATCGCCCCCGTCTAGTTACATGGAGTGTTCTGTGAACACCGATGCGAGTTGTAGTTGGTGCATCACCAACTTGACTGCTGCCTGAGGAAAACGCGCAGAGCCTCGTCTTCTGCCGCATCCCGGGAAGCAGGATGCGGCGCCCTTCCGGCCTGACTATCGGCCAGATCTCCCGCCCGAATTTTCGATGTTGTCGAATGCACGCGACGCGCCGTCGTGCGCGTGCGTTCGCGTTGCGCGCGGCGCCGGCCGCGTGCGCCCGCCGTTCGCGTGCCGTCCGGCCGCGCGCCTCGTTGCGCGCGCCGCTGCCGATCGCCCGTGCCGACTATCCGCAACCGACAGGAGTGCAGATGAACTCAGACGACAGTAGTCGATTACCGCTCGCCGGTGCAACGCTGCGCATCGACACGCCGTCCGCATGCTGCGCGCCGGCGAGCGTTCCCGCCTTTACCGACCCACAGCCGATCGCGCCTGACGCGACGCGGCGGGGAGCGCTCGTGCGTCGATAACGTCACGGCCGCTCCCCGCCCGCCGCCTCGTGCGCAAGGAGCGACTCATGACGACACGACACAACACCTCGCACAAGAAACAGCGCGGCTTCATCAAGGCCGGCGCAGGCCAGCAGAACGACCCGCGCATCATGCGCGCCGCGCAGGAAGCGGCCCGCCCGCTCGAAGACACGCTGAAGTCGCTGCGCACCAGCACACGCGGCCTGACCTACGACCAGGCCGCCGACCGCCTGCAACGCTACGGCCCGAACGAAATCGCGCACGACAAACCGCCGCACTGGACCCGCCAGTTGCTGCTCTCGTTCCACAACCCGTTCGTCTACGTGCTGCTGGTGCTGGCCGCCATCAGCTTCTGCACCGACGTCTACTTTGCGGCGCCCGACGATCGCGATTACGTCGGCATGACCATCCTGCTGACGATGGTCACGATCAGCGCGCTGCTGCGCTTCGTGCAGGAATTCCGTTCGCTGCGCGCAGCCGAGAAGCTCAAGGCGATGGTCCGCACGACGGCGACCGTGCAGCGCGCGGTGACCGACACGTCGGAGCCGGCGCGCCGCGAGGTGCCGATGCGCGAAGTGGTGACGGGCGACATCGTGCATCTTTCCGCCGGCGACATGATCCCCGCCGACGTGCGGCTGCTCGCGTCGCGCGACCTGTTCATCAGCCAGGCCGTGCTGACCGGCGAGGCGCTGCCCGTCGAGAAGTACGACACGCTCGGCGCGGTGGCCGGCAAATCCGCGAGCACGCATGCAGCCGGCGCGGCGAACGACGCACCGGCATCGCTGCTCGATCTCGAGAACGTCTGCTTCATGGGCACCAACGTCGTCAGCGGCACGGCGACGGCCGTCGTCGTCGCGACCGGCGAAGATACGTACTTCGGCTCGCTCGCGCGCAACGTCGTGAGCCACAAGCGCATCGAGACGAGCTTCGACCGCGGCGTCGCGAGCGTGAGCTGGCTGCTGATCAAGTTCATGTTCGTGATGGTGCCGATCGTATTCATGATCAACGGCCTGACCAAGGGCGACTGGCTGAGCGCCCTCACGTTCGCGCTCGCGGTGGCCGTCGGCCTCACGCCCGAGATGCTGCCGATGATCGTCAGCGCGAACCTCGCGCGCGGCGCGGTCGCGATGGCGCGCCGCAAGGTCGTCGTCAAGCGGCTGAACTCGGTGCAGAACTTCGGCGCGATGGACGTGCTGTGCACCGACAAGACCGGCACGCTCACGCAGGACAAGATCATCCTCGAACACCACCTCGACCTGTCCGGCCACAAGAACGAGGACATCCTGCGGCTCGGCTGGCTGAACAGCTTCCACCAGAGCGGCCAGAAGAACCTGATCGACATCGCGGTCGTCGCGCGCGCCGACGAGATCGGCGACCGCGTGAAGCCGCGGGGTTACAAGAAAATCGACGAACTGCCGTTCGATTTCGTGCGGCGGCGCCTGTCGGTCGTCGTCGAGGATACGCACGGCACGCATCTGCTGATCTGCAAGGGCGCGGTCGAGGAAATGCTGGCGGTGTCCACGCACGTGCAGGATGAAGACGGCGTGCGCCCGCTCGACTTCGTCGCCCGCAAGCGGCTGCTCGAACAGGCCACCGCGTACAACGAGGACGGCTTCCGCGTGCTCGTGCTCGCGACGCGCACGATCCCGCGCGGCGACGAACGCGCGCAATACCGCACCGCCGACGAGCGCGACCTCGTCGTGCGCGGCTTCCTGACCTTCCTCGATCCGCCGAAGGAATCGGCCGCGCCGGCGCTCGCCGCGCTGCGCGAGAACGGCGTCGCGGTGAAGGTGCTGACGGGCGACAACCCGACCGTCACGATGAAGGTGTGCCGCCAGGTCGGCCTCGAGCCGGCCAAGCCGATGCTCGGCACCGAGATCGAAGCGCTCGACGATGCAACACTTGCGCAGGCGGTCGAACGCACGACCGTGTTCGCGAAGCTCACGCCGCTGCAGAAGGCGCGCATCGTCAAGGCGCTGCAGGCGAACGGCCACACGGTCGGCTTCCTCGGCGACGGCATCAACGACGCGCCCGCGCTGCGCGACGCGGACGTCGGCATCTCGGTCGACAGCGGCGCCGATATCGCAAAGGAAACCGCCGACATCATCCTGCTCGAAAAGAGCCTGATGGTGCTGGAGGAAGGCGTGATCAAGGGCCGCGAGACGTTCGGCAACATCCTGAAGTACCTGAACATGACCGCCAGCTCGAACTTCGGCAACGTGTTCTCGGTGCTCGTCGCCAGCGCGTTCCTGCCGTGGGAGCCGATGCTCGCGACGCAGCTGCTCGTGCTGAACCTGATCTACGACACGTCGCAGATGCTGCTGCCGTGGGACAAGATGGATCCCGAGTTCCTGAAGAAGCCGCGCAAGTGGGAAGCCGGCAACATCGGCCGCTTCATGCTGTGGGTCGGGCCGACGTCGTCGGTATTCGACATCACGACGTACATCCTGATGTGGACCGTGTTCGGGGCGGGCGCGCTGTATCACCTGAACGGCGGCGCGAGCGGCCAGATCGTGATGAATTCGGGCTGGTTCATCGAGAGCCTCGTATCGCAGACGCTCGTCGTGCACCTGCTGCGCACGCAGAAGATCCCGTTCCTGCAGAGCACCGCGTCGCTGCCGGTGCTGCTGTCGACCGTCACCGCGATCGCGATCGGCTGCTGGCTGCCGTTCTCGCCGTTCGCGGACGCGATCGGCTTCATGCACCTGCCGGGCACCTACTGGCTCTGGCTCGCCGCGACGATGGTCGGCTACATCGTGCTCGCGCAAATCGTCAAGACGATCTACGTGCGTCGCTACAAGCAGTGGTTCTGATGTCGCGCCGATGACGACGTGCCGGCCCGTGCTCGCGAGCGACGAACGGGCCGGCGCGACGTCCGCGTCGAGCCATCCGTATGCCTCGGGCCGTATCAGCGGCCCGTTTTTCAATCATTGCGCATCGTTCGCGCCGAACAATTGCGCGCACACCGCGCGCCCTTCGTCGGTCAGCGCAGCGCTGCCGGTACCGTCCTCGTTCAGCGTCGTCGCGCTCAGGCCGGCGGCGTCGAGCTGCGTCAGCACACGGCGCAGCGTGCTCATCGGCAGTTGCGCACGCTTTGCGATCTTCGGCAGCGACCACGGCTTGCCGGCCGGATCGCTCGCGACTTCGTTCAGCGTCGCGAGCGTGGCGACGAGTGCGGGATCGAGCGGGGATTCGTCGGATTCTGAAGTCATCGGTTCGGGTTGGTCGGCCGGCGTCGGGCCGGCATGCATGGAGACAACCATCGCGAGCACTATACGCCGCGTCACGCGCCCTTGAGCGCGGCGCGCATGAACGACACGAAACGCGTGGTGACGGGATCGTCGCGCTCGGCCCGCCACGCGAGCCCCACGCGCCACTTCGCGTCCCGGCCGTCGAGCGGCAGCACCGTCGCGTCGCGCAGCAGGTACTGCGCGCTCGACGGAATGAATGCGACGCCGACGCCGGCCGCGACCGACGTCAGCACCGACTGCACGTCCTCCGCCTGCTGCATCACGTGCGGCACGAAGCGGCGCTCGACGCACCACCGATCGATCTGCGCGGCCAGCCCCGGGCCGCGCGCGCGCTGCAGCGCGATGAAGCCGATCTCGTTGAGCACATCAAGATTGGCCGGCACGCGCTTGAAGCCGAGATGCGGCGGCACCGCGAGCGCGAGCGCTTCGTCGGTCACCTTGAACGACGACAAGCCTTCGTCGGCGGGCAGGCGCAGGAAACCGGCGTCGAGCTTGCCGGCGTGCAGCCGGCGCGTCTGTTCGGACGACGACAGGTCGCTCAGCGTCACCGCGACACCCGGATTGCGACGACGAAATTCGGCGATCAGTTTCGGCACGAGCGTGAGCACGGACAGGCAGATGCCGAGCCGCAAGTGCCCGCGCTGACCGCTCGTCGCTTCCCGCGCACGCGCCAGGATTTCGTCGGCATCTCGCACGAGCGCCTGCGCGTCGGGCAGGAAGCGTTCGCCGAACGGCGTCAGTTCCGCGCCATGCCGGCCGCGCTCGAACAGCTTGCCGCCAAGGCTCGCCTCCAGCGCGCCGATCTGCTTGCTGAGCGCGGGCTGGCTCATGTGCAGCGCGTCGGCCGCACGGCTGAAATGGCACAGCTCGGTCACCGTCAGGAACGTGCGTAGCAGTTTCAGTTCCATTCTTTAATGGAATCATAACGATCGAAAGATTCATTTTACCGATCGAATGCAATGGCGTTCAATACGGACATGCCCTTCCCGGAACTTACTTTCATGTCCGTCGATCCAGCGGCCGACTGCGTGGCCGAGCCGTCATCCGATGTCGCAGATGCAAGCGAATGCGCTGCTGCCGCCGCTGCGCGCGCACCGAAGCGTCGTGCTGAACGCACGGACGGGCGCAGCCGCCGCTTTCGCTTCGGCGATGCGCTGGAAGACGTGCCGCCGCGCGCGGTGACCGGTTCGATCGCGATCAGTTTCGCGGTCGTGTCGCGGCGGAACTGGCCGCGCTGAACCGTGCATCTGCCCGCCTTTCACGCGACGCGCACCGCTTGCCCGGCAGCGCAAAAAAGACCGAAATCATCCCGTATCACGCGTCATTGCGCGTCATCCAATCGTCATCGTCCCGCGATCGACCGTATAATTTGCCGCACCCGCTGACCGCCCATGCATTCCGCGCAGCCGCATCGCGCGTGAAAAGGAGACTTTCGCTTGACCGGCCTCATCGCGCGCCTGCCTCGCGCCCGGACCACCCTGATCCTCGCCCTGTCGTTCCTGCTGCTCGCATTCGCCGCGCATGCGTCCGCGCAACGCGTGCAGCCGCATCGCGCCGCCCATGCGCAGCCGCATGCCCATACGAAGGCCGTCAAGAAGACACCCCATCGCAAGAAAAAAGCGGTCAAGCGTCGTCGCTCGCGCGTGACGCATCAAGCGGCCCAACGCCACGCGGCACCCGCATCGCAGCAGCGGCGCGCGAAACGCACGACCGCCGTGCGACCGCCCGCGCCCGCGAAACCGAAATTGCTCGCCAGTTGCGGCTATACGCCGCGCGCGGTCGCGTCGCTGCATTCGCGCGCGGCTTACGTGCTCGACGTCGATTCCGGCACCCCGCTGCTCGCGCGCAACGCGCGAACCGTACGGCCGATCGCATCGATTTCGAAACTGATGACGGCCGTCGTCGCGCGCGACGCCGATCGTCCGCTGAACGGCGTGCTGCGCGTGACCGCGCGCGACCGCGACACGATCAAGTTCACCGGCTCGCGCCTACAGGTGGGCTCGGAACTGTCGCGCCGCGACATGTTCCATATCGCGTTGATGTCGTCGGAGAACCGCGCAGCCGCCGCGCTGAGCCGCGACTATCCGGGCGGGCGCGCGGCGTTCGTGAAGGCGATGAACCGCGAAGCGCGCCGGCTCGGCATGCGGCGTACGCACTTCCGCGAGCCGACCGGCCTGTCGCCGCGCAACGTGTCGACGGCGGAAGATCTCGCACGGCTCGTCGGCGCGGCCGCGCAGGATCCGCTGATCCGCTATTTCTCGACCGACCTGTCGACCACCGTGCGCCCCGGCGACGGCGAACTCGTGTACGTGAATTCCGACCCGCTCGTGCGCTACCGCCGCCTGCCGATCCGGCTGCAGAAAACCGGCTTCATCAACGAATCGGGGCACGGCGTCGTGATGCGCATGCGCGTGAAAGGCCGCCGCGAAACGGTCGTGCTGCTCGGCGCGCCGACGCGTGCCGGCGTGTCGAGCGACGCAATCAAAATCCATCGCTGGCTGTCCTGCTCGATCCAGTAAACACACACGGGCAGCCGGCGCGTTCACGCTAACGGAGCGACGCGATGCAGCACGAATACCGCTTCAACGCCTTCGGCCGGCTGCTCGCCGTCGTGCGCACGGACGGCCGCTGGGCCGTGTTCGATCTCGGCGCCGAAGGCAAGCGGCGCCCGGCCAATCTGCAGATTCCATCGGCGCTCACCGCCGACGAACTCGGCCAGTACCTCGGCGATCTGCTGCACGAAAACGCAACCCCGCGATACAGCGAAGTCGTACCGGTCGCGCATCGACGCACGTAATCGCGCATCGGATAGTAACGCCGGCCAGCGATCAATTCGACAGTTAAACTTGCAAGTCTAACTGTCGTGCTCTATGATTCGCCGCATGAACCCGCCACGCAAACCCGGCGTTTCCGCCGAAACCGTTGCCGCCGACCTGACCCTCGCGGTCGGCCAGCTCATCCGCCGGCTGCGCTCGGAGATCGATTCCGAAGGGCTCGGCATGTCGCAGACGAGCGCGCTCGCGCGACTCGAACGGCACGGGCCGATGACGACCGCCGATCTCGCGCGCGCCGAGGCGATGAAGCCGCAGTCGATGAAGGCGATTCTCGCGAGCCTCGAGGAAGACGCGCTCGTCGAGCGCGAACCGCATCCGACCGACGGCCGCCAGATCCTGTTCAAACTCACCGCCGCCGGCCTCCACGCACGACGCAAGCGCAACGCCGCGAAACACAAGTGGCTCGGCGCCGCGATCGAGAAGCTCGACCCGCACGACATCGACACGCTTGCCGCGGCCATCCCGCTGATCCGCCGCATCGGCGACCAATAAACCCGGCCCGTGCGCCACGCAGCATTCGCGCACGGCTTTCCTCGCCCTTTCCCCGGAGCCCATCATGAGCGCAACCCGTCTCGACACGAACACGGCGCTGGTCGTCATCGACCTGCAGAAAGGCATCGTCGCCCTCCCCACCGCGCACCCGGTCGCACCGGTGATCGCCCACGCCCGCGAACTGCTCGACGCCTTCCGCGGTCGAGGGCTGCCGGTCGTGCTGGTCAACGTCGCGGGCGGCGCACCGGGCCGCACCGAGCAACCGCCGCGCACGGCGCAGCTTCCCGCCGACTGGACCGAACTCGTGCCCGAACTGAACCGCCAGCCAAGCGACCACGTCGTGACGAAGCGGACCTGGGGCGCGTTCACCGGCACCGGTCTCGACGCGCATCTGAAGGCATCCGGCGTCACGCAGATCGTGCTGACCGGCGTCGCGACGAGCATCGGCGTCGAATCGACCGCGCGGCAGGCGCACGAACTCGGCTACAACGTGACGCTCGCCGTCGACGCGATGACCGACCTCAACGCGGACGCACACGCGAACAGCGTCGAGCGGCTGTTCCCGCGCCTCGGCGAGACGGGCACGACGCAGGACATCGTCGCGCTGCTCGACCGGCGCGGCGCGTGAGCGAGCCACGCAGACAGCCAACGCCGGGCCACGCGGCCGGCCGGCTCGATCCGTCGATCTGGAAAGTCAGCGCGGTCGCGACGCTCGGCTCGCTGCTGTCACAGCTCGATGCGACGATCGTCAACGTGTCGCTGTCGAGCCTCGCGACCGACCTGCATGCGAGCCTGTCGACGATCCAGTGGGTGACGAGCGGCTACCTGCTCGCGCTGACGCTGGTGCTGCCGCTGAGCGGCTGGCTCGTCGATCGCATCGGCGCGAAGGCGCTGTACCTGTGGTGCTTCTCGGCGTTCACGCTGACGTCGGCGCTGTGCGGGCTCGCATGGTCCGCGCCGTCGCTGATCGCGTTCCGCGTATTGCAAGGCGTCAGCGGCGGCTTGCTCGCGCCGATGGCGCAGATGATGATCGCGCGCGTCGCCGGCCAGCAGATGGCGCGCGTGATCGGCTACGCGGCGGTGCCGGTGCTGCTCGCGCCGATCCTCGGGCCGGTCGTCGCCGGCGCGATCCTGCAGCACACGTCATGGCGCTGGCTGTTTCTGGTGAACCTGCCCGTCGGCGCGCTCGCGCTCGCACTGGCCGCGCGGTTCCTGCCGGGCGACCGGGACGACGCGCCGCGGCGCGAACTCGACTGGATCGGCCTCGCGTTACTGTCGCCGGGCCTCGTGCTGTTCCTGTACGGCGTCGAGCGGATCGGCTCGATGCCCGGCATCGCGGCGGTCGCAGGTTCGGCGCTATTGCTCGTCGCGTTCCTGCGCTTCGAGCGCCGCCAGGGCGAGCGTGCGCTGATCGATCTCGCGCTGTTTCGCTCGCGCGTGTTCGGCGCCGCAGCCGGCACGCAGTTCCTGTCGAATGGCGCGCTGTATGCCGGCCAGATGCTGATTCCCGTGTTCCTGATCCAGGCGTGCGGGCGCTCGCCGGGCGAAATGGGCTGGCTGCTCGCGCCGCTCGGGCTCGGCATGCTCGTCACCTATCCGTCGATGGGCGCGCTGACGAGCCGGTTCGGCGTACGCCGGCTGGCCGCCGCCGGCGCGCTGCTCGCACTCGCCGCGACACTGCCGTTCGTGTTCGTCGCGCTGACCGGCTACGATCCGCTCGTGCTCGTCCCGGCGCTGTTTCTGCGCGGCATGGGCCAGAGCGCGATCGGCGCGCCGTCGATCGCCGCCGCGTATGCGTCGGTCGAGCGCCGCGACCTGCCGATGGCGACCACGTCGCTCAATATCGTGCAGCGGCTCGGCGGCCCGACGTTCACGACGCTCTGCACGCTGTTTCTCGCGTGGCGGCTGCACGCGGAAGCGACGTCGGCCGGCGGCACGCAGGCCGTCGCGTATGCGTGGGCGTTCGGCCTGCTGTGCGCGCTGCATGCGGCGAGCTTCGTGACGACGCTGCGGCTGCCGTTGCGATCGGCCGGTGCAGGCGGCGACCGACGGGCCGGCAACGCGCCGGCCGGTTCGCGCTGAACGGGCGCCGCGCCGCACCGCGTGCGCGGTTTCCTGTTACGGCAACCACATCGGCACGATCGACGCCACGAGCAACAGGCCGAGCCCCGCATTCAGGCAACGCCACTGCCGCTCCGTGCGCAACACGCGGGCAAACAGCAGCCCGGCGAAACACCACAGCGACAACGACGCCATCGCGGCCACGCCGAACGCCACCCCAAGCAGCACACCGAGCCGCGCCGGCCCCGACGCGAGCGCCGCGAACGACGCGGCCGCGCCGAGCGTCATCGCCCAGCCTTTCGGGTTGTGCCACAGCATCCACACGCCGCTGACGAACCCTTGCGGCCGGTGCACGTCGACATCGAGCCGCGGCTTGCCGCCACGTCCGATGCGCAACGCCAGCCACATCAGGTACGCCGAACCGACCGCCTTCATCGCGAGCTGCAACGCGGGCAGCGCGAGCAGCACACTGCCGAGCCCGGCGGCGGCCGCCGCCGCCATCGACGCGAGGCCCGCCGCGATGCCCGACATCAGCGGCAGCGAACGCCGATAGCCGAAATGGGCGCCCGAGGCGGTCGCGAGCGTCGTCGCGCCACCCGGCGTCGCGGTGGAGACGATCACGAACAGCACCAGCGGCAGATAGTCGTGAAGCGGCACGAGGGCTCCCGGTTGTCGTCATTGAAGCCCCGTTTTTACCTGCGATTGCGCCATTACGACAGCGAAAGATTTTTATGCCTTCCATTAGCATCCATAATGCGAAGCATGGCTCGCAATCTCGATCTCGCGCTGCTGCGCGCATTCGTCTCCGTCGCCGATCATCGCAGCATGACGGCGGCCGGCCACGCGCTGCACCTCACTCAAGGCGCGATCAGCCAGCAGGTCGCGCGGCTCGAAATGCTGTCGGGCCCGCTGTTCGTCCGCGAGCATCGCAACCTGCTGCTGACGGCGGCCGGCGAGCGGCTGCTCGAACAGGCGCGCCGGCTGCTCGCCGTTCACGATGCGCTGCTCGCCGACCTGAGCGCCGGTGCGGTGGAAGGCCCGGTGCGTCTCGGCGCACCGCAGGATCTGGTCGGCACCTGTCTCGCGCCGATCCTGAAAAGCTATGCGCACGCACATCCGCACGTCGCGCTCACGCTCGTGTGCGCGGCATCGCCGGAGTTGCGGCGCGGGCTCAAGCAGGGTGATCTCGACGTCGCGCTGATCGAGGCGCCGGTCGGATCGTCGCGCGGCGAATGCATCGCCGTCGACCGGCTGGTGTGGGTCGGCGCGAAAGGCGGCACCGCGCACCGGCACTCGCCGCTGCCGGTATCGATGGTCGCGCAGACCTGCGCGTTCCGCCCGACGGTGCTCGACGCACTACGCGGCAGCGATCGCGCGTGGCGCACCGTGTTCGAGAACGGCAGCTTCGATGCCACGGCCGCGACCGTGCGCGCCGATCTGGCCGTAACCGTGTGGCTCGCGTCCACCGTGCCGGCCGACCTCGAGATCCTGCCGGCCGGCAGCGGCCTGCCCGCGCTGCCGAATTTCTCGATCAACCTGCATGTGCCGCGCGGCCAGCACACGGCGGCCGCGGCGGAACTGGCCCGTTGCCTGCGCAACGGTTTCGCACGCCTGCGCGCGGTCGCGTAGCGCTGCTGAGCAAGAGCGTGTTCACGCTAATAACGCACGTTCCCGTGTTTGGAAAAAATCGTTCGTGGGGCTGGCCCGTTATCGGCGTGTACAGGCCCTACACCGTGCCCGGCTCCTGCGGTGCGGGCGTCGCGCCCGCCGCCTCCAGCGCCTGATGCAGCGTGGCAAAGATGCACGACGCGCCGACCGCCTCGGTGATCCCGTGACGATCCATGTCCGCGCGCAGATAGCGGTTCACGCGCCCGAACAGCACGCCGATCCCACGCACATGCAGCGCCCTGACGAGATCGACCAAGGTCCGTGCGGCCGAATAGTCGACGTCGGTGATCGCGCCCGCATCGACGACGAACCAGCGCGGCGGCACCGGCGCCGCATCGACGAGTTCGATTACTTCGGCAGCGAACAGATGATCGTTCGCGAAGAACAGGTCGGCGCCGAACCGGTAGACGATCAGCCCGGGCGCCGTCATCGCGCCGCGCCGGGCGGGCACCGGCTGCCACCGTCCGTTGCCGGCGACGGGTTCGAGCACCATCGTGTGCGGCTGGTAGCTGTGGCGCACGTGCCGCATCAGCGACAGCGCGACGGCCAGCAGGATGCCCTGCTCGACGCCGACCGTCACGACGGCGGCGGCCGTGACCAGCGCGAGCGTGAATTCCCCGGGGCTCTCCCGACGGATCGCGGCGAGACTGCGCACGTTGATCAGCCCGAGCGCGATCGTGAACACGATGCCGGCCAGCACCGCATGCGGCAGATACTGCAGATACGGGCTGAAGAACAGCAGCACGATAGCGACGACCGCAGCGAACGCGAGATGCCCGATCTGGCTGCGCACGCCCGCGCCGTCGGCCATCGCCGTCTGCGTCGGGCTGCCGTTGACGACGAACGCGCCGCCGAGCGCCGCCGCCGCGTTCGCGGCCGCGAGGCCGAGGATGTCGGCATTGGTGTCGACGTCCTCGCCGTACTGCTGCGCGAACACCCGCGCGGCGGCCGCGCTCTGAGCGATGATCATCACGAAGCACGAAGCGGCGACCGGCACGAGATCGAGGAACTGCTGCCACGTGACGGACGGCCAGCGCAGCGGCGGCAGCCCGCCCGCCACGGGCCCGAGCACCGCGATGCCGTGCGCGGCGAAACCGAACGTTGCGCTCGCGGCGATGCTGCCCGCGACCGCGATCATCGGCATCGGCACGCGCGGCAGGAACCGCTTGCACGCGAGAATTGCGACGACGACGAGCGCCGCGAGCGCGAGCGTCGGCCGGTGCGCGTCAACCAGGTGCATGACGACGTAGTCGAGTTGCGCGAGGCTGCGCGACGCCGGGTACGGCACGGCCACGCCGAGCATGTCGCCGAGCATCGCGATCGACACCTGCGCGCCGACGCCAGCGAGGAAACCGACCAGCACCGTGCGCGACAGGAAATCGGCGAGGAAACCCAGCTTGAAGATGCGCGCGAGCAGCAGCATCGCGGCGGTCAGCAACGCGACCATGCCGGCGAGCGCCGCATAGTCGGCGCTGCCGGCCGGCGCCATCGACGACAGCCGGCTCGCGAAAATCGTCGCGGTCGCGGAATCGGCGGCGACCACGAGATGGCGCGACGCGCCGAAGCATGCGAACGCAACGAGCGGCAGGAACACCGTGTAGAGCCCCGTGACGGCCGGCATGCCGGCGATGCGTGCGTAGCCGAGCACCTGCGGGATGTCCATCGACGCGAGCGACATGCCCGCGAAGATGTCGCGGATGGCACCCGCGCGACGGATCGGGAGGAGGCCTTTCAGCAGCCGCACGCGCGACGGACGGCTTTCATTGGAATCTTGCATGCGTGAAATGCGTGAAGTCGAAATGACGGGCCACGAACGGGTGCGCAACGGTGTCGCGTGTCGCTCACCGTTGCCGGAGGAGCCGCACGCCAACGCGCGCGGCACACCGACGACGCCTGCGACGTCCGCATGATTGCATGGATCGCCGACCGCGCGCATCGAAACGCGACGGCCTGCCGTCATGGCTTCGGGCCGATCGCGTTCCTGTAGACGCCGCATCCGGCAACCGGCTCGCACGCCGGCTTGCGGTGATGCGGGTTCACCAGCGGCCTTCACCTCGATGCAGAGGATACCTTCACAAAGGTGAGCCGATTCGGGAGCCGATCGACCTGCGTTCGCGGCACGCATTCCGCTCGAACTGCCCTGCTTCACCGATACGACGACGTGAGTCGACTACGAGGCCATCCAGGCCGACCTGTTCGACCACCTGATCGCAGTGCTGCCGGCGTTCCCGCTGCGCATGTACCCGCATCCGCCGGCCGGCAGCGCTCACCGCGCCGCGCACTCCGACGCGAGCCGCCCCAGCACCTTCAGCGCATCCTCGATCTGCCGCGACCACGGGTAGCTGTAGTTGAGCCGGATGAAATGCCGGTAATCGGTGCCGGCCGAGAACATATGCCCGGGCCCGAGCGTGATCCGCTGCGCGAGCGCGAGCGTATACAGCTTCATCGCATCGACCCGCGGCGGCAGCTCGACCCACAGCACATACCCGCCCTGCGGCTGCGACAGCCGCGTGCCTTCCGGGAAGAAACGCCGCACCATCGCACTCATCAGGCTCGCCTGCTGCGCATACAGCTTGCGCATGCGCCGCAGATGAAAATCGTAGCCGTCGTGTTTCAGGTATTCGGCGATCGCGAGTTGTTCGATCGCGGGCGTCGCGAGCGTGTTCAGGAATTTCAGCTTCTCGACCTGGTCGCGGTAACGGCCCGGCATCGCCCAGCCAATCCGGTAGCGCGGCGACAGGCTCTTCGTGAACGACGCGCAATGCAGCACCAGCCCGTCGCGATCGAACGACTTCAGCGCGCTCGGCGCCGTGTCGCCGAAGTGCAGCTCGTGATAAACGTCGCTCTCGATCGCCGGCACGCCGTGCTTCGAGAGCAGTTCGACCAGCGCGCGCTTGCGCGCATCGGGCATCTGGAAGCCGAGCGGATTCTGGAAATTCGGCATCACCATGCATGCGGCGATGCGCTCGCGCGCGAGGATCCGCTCGAGCGCGTCGAGATCGATGCCGTCGCCCGGGTGCGTCGCGACTTCCAGTGCACGCATGCCCATCCGCTCGATCGCGTGCAGCATCGCGTAAAACGTCGGCGACTCCACCGCGATCGTGTCGCCCGGTTTCGCGACGGCCTGCAGGCACAGGTTGATCGCCTCGGTCGCGCCGATCGTCATCACGATCTCGCCGGGCTCGACCGCGACCCCGCGCTCCGCATAGCGCCGCGCGATCTGGCGGATCAGCTCCTGGTTGCCGGGCGGCAGGTCGTCGATCACGCCCCAGCGCGTGCGCCGCCGCCCGATCGCCTGCGCATAGCGCGCAAGACGCTGCACCGGAAACTGCGACGCGTCGGGATACGGCGAGCCGAGCGGCACCGCGTCGTCGCGCGCGATCGAACGCAGCGTCGACAGCACGAGCCGGCTCACGTCCACGGCCGACGGCTCGGCGGCCGGCGCGGAAATATGCAGCTCGGCCTCGGCCGGCACTGCCGCACGCGCCCGCACGAAGTAGCCCGACTGCGGCCGGCTTTCGATCAGGCCGCGGCTTTCCAGCACGAGGTATGCGCGCAGCACGGTCGTGACGCTGAGCTGCTGTTGCCGGCCCGCGTGCCGCACCGACGGAATCCGCTCGCCGGGCCGGTACACGCCGCGCTCGATCTGCGCCTGGAGATCGTCGGCCAGTTGTTCGTAACGCTTCACGCGCTTCCCCTTTCAATTTCCCTTCAGCAACACAGTTGCGATCCGCACGGGATGAATGGCCGGAACTGTACTCTTTTTTGAAGTGAACAGGTGTACACACAGCCGCACGGGTGCCGCGCGTACTCTGCACGCATCGACCCCGACACCTGCATCATGAAAAAGAAATCCGCGACCGCGCGCATCGAACCGTACACCCACCCGGCCGCCGGCTGGGGCGCGCTGAAAGCCGTCACGATCAACCTGATCAAGGAAAAGGTCGCCGGCGGCAACTACCGTACGCTGCTGCGCCAGAACCAGCCGGACGGCTTCGACTGCCCGGGCTGTGCATGGCCGGACCGACAGCACGCGTCGACGTTCGAATTCTGCGAGAACGGCGTGAAGGCCGTGGCCGCGGAAGCGACGAGCAAGCGCGTGACGCCCGAATTCTTCGCCGCGCACACGGTGACCGAACTGCTCGAACAATCGGATTTCGAGCTCGAACAGCACGGCCGGCTCACCGACCCGATGGCGTACGACGCACAGACCGACCGCTACGTGCCGATCGCGTGGGACGATGCTTTCGCGCTGATCGCGCGCCATCTGCGCGCGCTGCCCGACCCGAACCAGGCCGCGTTCTACACGTCCGGCCGCGCGAGCAACGAAGCGGCGTTCCTCTATCAACTGTTCGTGCGCCTGTACGGCACCAACAACTTCCCCGATTGCTCGAACATGTGCCACGAGGCGACGAGCCGCGGGCTGCCGGCGTCGGTCGGCGTCGGCAAGGGCACGGTCACGCTCGACGATTTCGAGCATGCGGACATGCTGCTGATCTTCGGCCAGAACCCCGCGACCAATCACCCGCGGATGATGGGCGAGCTGCGCGAGTGCGCGAAGCGCGGCGCGACGATCGTGTCGATCAACCCGCTGAAGGAGCGCGGCCTCGAGCGCTTCGCCGATCCGCAAAGCCCGCTCGAGATGCTGACGATGTCGGGCACGAAGATCGCATCGACGTTCATCCAGCCGACCATCGGCGGCGATTTCGCGCTGATCAAGGGGATGGCCAAGCGCGTGCTCGAACTCGACGACGCCGCGCGCGCCGCCGGTGCGCCGCGTGTGCTCGACACCGCGTTCATCGACGAGCACACGGCCGGCTTCGATGCGTTCGCCGACGATCTGCGCGCCGAAAGCTGGTCCGCGCTGACGGCCGAAAGCGGCGTGCCGTACGAGCAGATCGACGCGCTTGCGCAGCGCTATGCGCGCAGCGAACGCGTGATCGCGACGTGGGGGATGGGCATCACGCAGCACAAGCATTCGGTCGCCACGGTGCAGATGCTGACCAACCTGATGCTGATGCGCGGCAACATCGGCCGCCCCGGCGCCGGCCTGTGCCCGGTGCGCGGCCATTCGAACGTGCAGGGCAACCGCACGGTCGGCATCGAGGAAAAACCGTCGCAGGCGTTCCTCGACCGGCTCGGCCACGTGTTCGATTTCGAACCGCCGCGCCACCACGGCTACGACGTCGTCGAAACGATCGAAGGGATGCTCGACGGCCGCGTGAAGGTGCTGATCGGTCTCGGCGGCAACTTCGCGATGGCGACGCCGGACACGCCGCGCACGTGGGAAGGGATGCGCCGCTGCGCGCTTTCCGTGCACATCACGACGAAGCTGAACCGCAGCCACCTGATCCACGGCCGCGACGCGCTGATCCTGCCGACGCTCGGCCGCACCGAGATCGACCTGCAGGACAACGTCGTGCAAGGCGTGACGGTCGAGGATTCAATGAGCATGGTCCACGTGTCGTACGGGATGAACAAGCCGGCGTCGCCGAACCTGATGTCGGAGCCCGCGATCGTCGCGCACATGGCGCACGCGCTGTTCGGCAGCGGCAAGATCGACTGGCTCGCGTACAAGGACGACTACGCGAAGATCCGCGATGCGATCGAGGCGACGCTCGACGGCTTCTACGACTACAACACGCGCATCGCGCGGCCCGGCGGCTTCCACCTGCGCGTCGCGTCGCGCGACCGCGAATGGCTGACGCCGACGGGCAAGGCGAACTTCATCGCGCACGCGCTGCCGACCGACACGCCGATCCAGCGCGCCCGCGCGCTGCACGGCGAACGGCTGATGACGCTGATGACGACGCGCTCGCACGACCAGTACAACACGACCGTGTACGGGCTCGACGACCGCTATCGCGGCGTGTTCGGCCAGCGCCGCGTGGTGTTCGTCAACCGCGACGATCTCGCGATGCTCGGCCTCGCGGCCGGCGAATGGGTCGACATGGAAACGGTGTGGCACGACGGCATCGAGCGGCGCGCGAACGGCTTCCTGCTCGTCGAATACGACATCCCGCGCGGCTGCATCGGCGCGTACTACCCGGAAACCAACCCGCTCGTGCCGCTCGACAGCGTCGGCGACGTGTGCAACACGCCGACGTCGAAGTCGGTACCCGTGCTGCTGCATCGCGCGGCCGCGCCGGCGTCGATCGCTGCCTGACGGAGCACGACGATGATCGTTCGTCCGCGCGAGCACTGGCTGTGGATGCTCGATGCGCATCTCGACAAACTCGTCGCGATGGTGAGCGGCTGCGAGCGCATCGCGTCGACGCCGATTCCGTTTTCCTACGACGTGCTGCTGCCGTTCGGTCTCGTCGATTCGATCGGCGCGGCGACACTCTTCGTCACGGTGTTCGTCGCCTATACGCTGATCGCGCTCGATGCGATGACGCGACAGATCGAGCGCACGCTGCTCGAACTGAACCGCGAGCCGCTGCCGGCCGAAGTGACGCCCGGCCCGTCGTACCGACTCACCTGACCCGCTTCGCCTGACTCGCGCCGCTCAATCGCGGCGGCCGCGCAGGAAGCCGCCATGTTCGGCGGCCGCGTCCGCGATCCGTCGCAGCAGGACAATGCCGCTCAGCAATGCATGCGCGGCGTCGCCGTCGCGCGCGGCCACGCGACGCCGCAACAGGCGGGCCGCCGCGGCACACGTCTGCTCGAGCCGCGCGAAATCGGCCTGCGCGATGCGCCCACGCACCACCGCTGCCGCGCGGCGCGCGGCCGGCTCGCGCGTGGCCAGTTCGGCAAGCGACAGCAGGCTGTCGCCGAGCCCCCAGATCGCGAGCAGGTCACGCATGTCGCGCTCGATCAGCGTCTGCGGCAGGCTGCCCGCGAAACCGAGCTCGCGCCCGAGACGGTCGGCCGTGCGGCTCAGCCATGCGCTTGCGGACCATGCACGCGGATCGCGTGCGATGCCGGCCAGATCGCGACGCACCGCGCGGTGCAGACGCCGTCGGCTCGTGCCCGGATCGCCGGGAAACACCAGCGCGAATACCAGCGCGCCGAACGCGATGCCGAGCAGCGTCGCGAGCGCGCTGTTCAGAAACGCGGCGTCGCCGATGCGCGTCGTGTTGTCCGGCGACGTGAAATTCCAGAAGAAGATCGAGAACGCGCTGCCCATCGCGGCCGTGCGCGGATGACGCATCGCGACCCCGGTGCCGATCAGGAACATGCCGAGAATGTAGGCGAGCATCTCGAAGCCCGACACCGCCGGCAGCAGGATGAAGTTGCAGACGGCGCCCGCGACCGCCGCGCATGTCGTGCCTTTCATGAAACCGACGATCGCACGCACCGAATTGGGGCGTGTCGAGAACAGTGCGCTCACCACGGCCGTGATCGCAACGAAGCCGCCGCCTGACGGCCACGCGGTGAAGATCCAGATCGCCGACGCGGCCAGCACCGCGATGAACGCGCGAATGCCGTTGTGGCACGCGAGCACCGGATCGCGGTGGAACGCGTAACGCACGCGTGCAGAGGGAGGCACCGGCCGGTCGAACAATGCCAGGCTCGCGAATGCGCGGTCGAACCCGCCGAGCAGTGCCGACAGCCGGTCGAGCATGAGCAGGCGCGACGTGTCCGGGCCGGCCGGCACGGCGGCTTCGACACGCAGTGCATCGTCCACGCGCGCGCGCAGCGCCGCCATCTCGTGCGCCGCATCGCCCGACACGGCGACCCGGTCGAGCACGCTTGCCGCCTCGTCGACGAGCGGTTCCGGCGCATCGCCGCCGCGCGCCGCGTGTTCGCGAATCGCTTGCCCCGCGGCCTGCGCGGTGAGCACGCCGAGCGCCGCCGCGCGCACATGGCCGATCATGTTGCGCACCGGCGGTGCGCCGGCGGCCGCATATTCGGCCGCCGTGTCGAGTTCGAGCGCCTCCGCGAACAGCCGGTGCACGGCCGCGCCGTTCGGCTCGCGGCGCAGCGCGCCGGCGCCGAGCGCCACCGCGCGCTCGAGATAGCGCGCGAGCCGCGTCCGGACATCCTCCAGCGGTGTGCCCGGCGCGAACACCGTTTCGAACAGCGCACCGCACAGGATGCCGACCACCACGTACAGGAACCGCGCGACCGCGATATCGAACGCGTGCAGCGGCGCCGACACCGCGTCCATCGCGACGATCGCGGCCGTATAGCCTGCGAGCACCGCCGCATACGCGCGGAAATTCCGCTGGAACGTCGCGATACCCGCGCACAAGCCGATCCACGCGGCGAGCGCGGGCAGGAACAATTCGGGTGTCTGCGCGAACGCGCCGGTCAGCGCGAGCGCGACGGCCGCACCGATCGCGGTGCCGAGAATCCGGTACTGGCTCTTCGACAGCCCCATCCCGCGGCTGCCCTGCGCGACGATCCAGACGGTCGACGCGGCCCACATCGGATCGTCGAGATTCATCCGGAACGCGATATAGAGCGCGAGCAGCGACGCGGCCGTATTGCGGAGTGCGAAGGCAAGCGCGCCGGGCGGCAGCGTCGGCCGCGCGTCGCGCAGCGCGGCCCGGACGGCCGCGAGCGGCGGCATGCTGGGGAATGCGAATTTCATGCGGCGAGCATACGGTCGCGCGCCGGCCGCCACTACGGGGCAGCGGCGGGATGCGTTATTGCGCCGGGCGGGATAATCGGCTCGACCCGCGGCGATCCGGCCCGCGACGGTAAGATGCGCGCATGTCGAACACTGAAACGAATCGCATGGACCTCGAGAGCATCCGGATATTCCTGCGCGTGGTGGAGCGCGGCAGCTTCACGGCCGCCGCCACGCAACTCGACATGCCGCTCAGCCGCGTGAGCCGCAAGATCCGGCAGCTCGAGGACGACCTCGGCGTCCAGCTGCTGTACCGCACGACGCGTCGCGTGTCCGTCACCGAAGCCGGACGCGACTATTACGAACGCTGCCTGCGCGCCGAGGAGATCCTGCTCGATGCGGACCGTCAGGTGCGCGCGCTGCGCACGGAGCCCGAAGGCACGCTGCGCGTGCTGGTGCCCTACGCGATCGGCCTGTTCGAACTGGAACCGGCGCTCGCCGAATTTCGCCGGCGCTACCCGCTGGTCCAGCTCGTGCTGATCTACGACAACAGCGCGCTCGATCTCGTCGAACACGGCTTCGACGTCGCGCTGCGCACCGGCGTGCTGACGGATTCAGGCTATGTCGCGCGCTCGCTCGGCTGGTCGCACGCGAAGTTCGCGGCCAGCCCGCACTATCTCGACCGCGCCGGCCGGCCGCAGACGCCGCAGGATCTCGCCGATCACGACATCCTGTTCGTCGGCCGCGACACGCCCGGCCTGACGCTGCGCCTGACCAACGCGGCCGGCGACGTCGCCGACGTGCCGGTGCGGCCTGTGCTGATCTCGAACGAATCGGTCACGGTGCTGCGCCAGGCCGCGAGCGGCGGCGGCATCGCGCTGATTTCGACCCACTTCACCACACGGCGGCTCGCGAGCAACGAACTCGAAATCGTGCTGCCCGACTGGCACCGCACCGACGACGTCGAGCTGCACGCGCTGTACCCGAAGCGCGCGACACTCGACAGCAAGGTGCGTGCGTTCGTCGAATTCCTGACGGAAGTCTTTACTGCGTGGCGGGCCGCGTCGTAGTCGACTCGGCACGACCGGCAATCGATGCACGTCCGCTGCATTATTGCAGCGCAGGAAAGGAATTAATGAGCGCGCAAGCGTTGATCGCCGTTCGCCGCATCGTTAGCCTGTGCCGATGAAAAATGACCACACACGCGACGGCAGCCACCTGAGCGCTGCCCGCCGACGCGTCACGCGCGTCGCGCCGTCCTGACCGGCCTGCCTGCTTGCCGAAGCCGTCACGGCTTCGCCGATCCGATCGAACGCCTGAACCGCACGCCGCGCGCGAGCGGCCCTCCGCTTGGCCGGCCGCGCGCACGTCGCGCGTGTCCGCACGCGCGGCCGCCGCACGCCCGTGCGCGGTCGCCATCGGCGCATGCGCCCCGCGGGCCACTTTCCATCACGCAGGAACACCATGTCATCTCCGTCACCCCAGGCGCCGCTGTCGGGCGGCAAGCTCGCGATCGGCACGATCGCGGTATCGCTCGCGATGTTCATGAACGTGCTCGATTCGTCGATCGCGAACGTCGCGATCCCGACGATCTCGGGCGACCTCGGCGTGTCGGTCGACGAAGGCACGTGGGTGATCACGATCTTCGCGGCCGCGAACGCGGTGTCGATTCCGCTGACCGGCTGGCTCACGCAGCGCTTCGGCCAGGTGCGCCTGTTCGTCACGTCGATCCTGCTGTTCGTGTTCGCGTCGTGGCTGTGCGGGATCGCGCCGAACCTGCCGACGCTGCTCGCCGCGCGAATTCTGCAAGGGGCCGTGGCGGGACCGCTCGCGCCGCTGTCGCAGGCGCTGCTGCTCGGCGCGTGGCCGCGGCAGAAGTCGTCGACGGCGCTCGCGCTGTGGTCGATGACCGCGCTCGTCGGTCCGATCGCGGGGCCGTCGCTCGGCGGCTGGATCACGTACGACTACAACTGGTCGTGGATCTTCTACATCAACATTCCGGTCGGCTTCTTCGCGGCGGCCGTCACGTGGTTCGTGTTCCGCGATCGCGAATCGGCCACGCGCCGCCTGCCGATCGATACGGTCGGACTGCTGCTGCTCGTGCTGTGGGTCGCCTCGCTACAGATCATGCTCGACAAGGGCAAGGATCTCGACTGGTTCAATTCGCCCGTGATCGTCGCGCTGGGCATCGTCGCGCTGATCGGCTTCGCATTCTTCCTCATCTGGGAGCTGAACGAGGCCAACCCGATCGTCGACCTGCGGCTCTTCACGCAACGCAACTTCGCGGGCGGCACGATCGCGATCTCCGTCGCGTACGGGATGTTCTTCGGCACGCTCGTGCTGCTGCCGCAATGGATGCAGGGCTATCTCGGCTACCGCGCGGTCGATTCGGGGCTCGCCACGGCGCCGCTCGGCGTGTTCGCGATCCTGCTCACGCCGGTCATGGGGCGCCTGCTGCCGCGCACCGATCCGCGTTATATCGCGACGCTCGCGTTCGTCGGCTTCGCTGTCGTGTTCATGATGCGCACGACGTTCTACACCGACGTGTCGCGCTGGGATCTCGTGCTGCCGACGCTGCTGCAAGGCATTCCGATGGCGATGTTCTTCGTGCCGCTGACGTCGATCATCCTGTCCGGGCTGCCGCCCGACAAGATTCCGGCCGCGGCCGGCCTGTCGAATTTCGGTCGCACGTTCTGCGGCGCGGTGGGGACGTCGCTGATCAGCAATGCGTGGAACGACCGCACGATCCTGCATCACGTGCGGCTCACCGAACAGGCGAGCGTCACCAATCCGGTCTTCACGCAACAGCTCGACACGTCCCGTTCGCTGCTGCACCTGGGCCCCGATTCGGCGCTCGCGTTCTTCAATGCGTCGGTCGATTCGCAAGCGGCCGTGATGGGATTGAACGACATCTTCTACGTGTCGGCGATCATCTTCGTCGCGATCATCCCGCTCATCTGGATCACGAAACCGGTGCGCTCGGGCGGCGGCGATGCCGATGCGGCGGCGGCCGGCGCGCATTGATCCGCATGCGCGGCAGCGGCGCGCCTCGCGCCGACAGCGCGACGACCGGGCGATCCGCCGGTCGCGACGACAACCGAAGCGAGCGCCCGTCCGACAGCGGGCGCCGGTTGTATCGAATCGTTTCAACGCGCCAACGGCGTCAAATGCTGCGGGTATACTCCGTCGTCAGCCGCCTGCCGTGTCGTCGTCCGTCAAAAAGGCCCGATTCCAGGCGGTTTCGTCGCGAAGCTTCGCGTTTCGCTCCCCCGCGCCCCAGCCTCGATACGAGACACCCGACGACCGATCATGAAACGATTCCTGCTGCTTCTTCCCGCCGCCCTGCTCGCCGCCTGCGGCTCCGCACCCTCGTCCGATTCGGCCGGCTCGGGCGCCGCGCCGATGATCTACGTGTCGTCGCAACGTCCAGCCTACGCGGTCGCGAACTGCCTCGACAGCCGCCTGTCGGGCACCGAACAATCGCAGCACAACGGCGTCACCGACATCGCGGTCGGCTCGAATTCGTACTTCGTCACGCTGACGCCGTCGGGCAACGGCTCGGTGATCAAGGTCGTGCGCGGCTCGGGCAACGAACCGGCCGAGGAAGCGATGCGCTTCGCGGTCGCGCGCTGCGCGATCTGACGCCCTCCGGCGCCGGGCGCCCGCCCGGCCCTCCCGCCTGCCTGCCGCTGCGCGCCACCCGGCGCGCCTGCCGAATATTTTCATCCGGGTGCCCGTCGATGAGAGAATCGCACCACGATTCCCTTTCGAAGGAGCCCGCATGAAGCACCTGCTGTCCCGGCTGTTCGTCAGCGCCGCGCTCGTCGCGCTTGTTCCGGCGCTGCCGGCGCAGGCTGCCACGCCGCCCGGCATCTTCGTCGTCGCCACGCAGCTCGGCGAATTCACGACCCTCGACCCGAGCGGGATCTACGAACTGGTGCCGTCCGAATACGTCGCGAACACCTACGAGCGGCTGGTGCGCGTCGACCTGAAGGACCCGACGCGCTTCGACGGACAGATCGCGCAATCGTGGACGGTCGGCGCCGACGGCGTGACCTACACGTTCAAGCTGCGCCCGGGCCTTACGTTCCATTCCGGCAACCCGGTCACCGCCGACGACGTCGCGTGGTCGTTGCAGCGGACCATCCTGCTCGACAAGGGGCCGGCCGGCGTGCTCGCCGATCTCGGCCTCACGAAGGCGAACGTGACGCAGAAGGTGCGCGTGGTCGATCCGCAAACCGTCGTGCTCGAAACCGACCGCAAGTACGCGCCGAGCTTCGTGCTCAACGTGCTGAGCGCGTGCCCGGCCTCGGTCTTCGACAAGAAGCTGCTGCTGTCGCACCAGCAAGGCAACGATTTCGGCAGCGGCTGGCTGCGCACCAACGACGCGGGCTCGGGCCCGTACCAGCTCGTCAAGTGGACGCCGAACGAGAGCATCGTGCTGCAGCGCTTCGACAAATACCGCACGCCGTACCCGATGAAGCGCGTGGTGCTGCGCCACGTGCCCGAAGCGTCCGCGCAACGGCTGCTGCTGGAGAACGGCGACGCCGACGCCGCGCGCAACCTGAGCCCCGACAGCCTCGCCGCGCTGTCGAAGGCCGGCAAGATCAAGATCGCGTCGTGGCCGGTGTCGGCGCTGCTGTACCTGAGCCTGAACACGAAGAACCCGAACCTCGCGAAGCCCGAGGTGCAGCAGGCGATGAAGTGGCTCGTCGATTACGACGGCATCCAGCGCAACATCGTCAGCACGACCTACAAGGTGCATCAGACCTTCCTGCCCGAAGGCTTCCTCGGCGCGTCGAACGCGCGGCCGTACAAGCAGGACGTCGCGAAGGCGAAGGCGCTGCTCGCGAAGGCCGGCTTGCCGAACGGTTTCGACGTGACGATGGACATGCCGAACGACTATCCGTACCTCGAGATCGCGCAGGCGCTGCAGGCGAACTTCGCGCAGGGCGGCATCCGCGTGAAGCTGATTCCGGGCGACGCGAAGCAGGCGATCGGCAAGTACCGTGCGCGCCAGCACGACATCTTCGTCGGCGAATGGTCGCCCGACTACATGGACCCGAACAGCAACGCGCGCGGTTTCGCGTGGAATCCGGACAACTCGGACCAGTCGCCGACCAAGATGCTCGCGTGGCGCAACAGCTGGGACATTCCGCAACTGACGAAGGACACCGAGGCCGCGCTCGTCGAGCCGTCGCCCGCGAAGCGCGCGCAGCGTTACGAAGCGCTGCAGAAGGCCGTGCTCGCGAACTCGCCGTTCATCATCATGTTCGAGAAGGTCGTGCAGGTCGCCACGCGCCCCGGCGCGACCGGACCGGAAATCGGGCCGATCAACGACCTCGTGTCATACCGCACGCTCGCGAAGTAATCGCGGCTGCCCGCGCGTGCGGCCACGCCGCCGTGCGGGTAATCGCCGCGCGCCGCGGCGCTGGCGCCGGGCCGTGCGCGATCGACAATGACCGCCATCGGTCGGATACCGTGCCGCGCACACGTCACGGGACGAGAACGCGCATACCCGTTCAATTGAATGCCGCCCATACCAGGTACGCATTCAGCCCGACGATCACGACCGTCGCCGCGCCGGCGACGATCCGCAGCGGCATCCGCATCGCGTAAGCGCCCATCACGTCCTTGCGCGCCGACAGCATCAGCAGCGCGATCATCGGCATCGGCAGCACGAAGCTCAGCACGACCTGGCTGGCCACCATCGCCCGCGTGACGTCGCAGCCGAGCGCGACCACCACGAACGCGGGCGCGATCGTCACCGCGCGCCGCACCCAGATCGACATGCGGCGGCGGATGAAGCCCTGCATCACGACCTGCCCCGCCATCGTGCCGACCACCGAACTCGACACGCCGGAGGTCAGCAGCGCGACGAGAAACAGCGCGCCGGCCGCCGGCCCGAGCACCGGGATCAGCGTGTGATAGGCGTCGCCGATGTCGGTCATGCCGGGCGCGGCCGCGTGAAACGCCGACGACGCCATCATCACCATCGCGAGATTCACGAATCCGGCGAGCCCCAGCGCGATCACGACCTCGCGGTTCGAGAAACGCACGAGCCGCCGCCGCTCTCCGTCGTCGCGCGGCGCGGTGCGATCCTGCGTGAGGCCCGAATGCAGATACAGCGTATGCGGCATGATCGTCGCGCCGATGATGCCGACTGCGATCGTCAGCGCCGCATGATCCGGAATCTGCGGAACCACCAGATGGAACGCGGCCGCATGCCAGTCCTGCGGCGCGATCAGCAGTTCGCCGAGATAGCACGCGCCGATCACGCCGACCAGCGCCGCGATCGCCGCTTCCAGCGGCCGGAAGCCGCGTTTTTCGAGCGCGAGGATCGCGCAGGTCGCGAACGCGGTCGCGATCATCCCCGCGAGCAGCGACAGGTGGCACAACAACCCGAACGCAAGCGCGCCGCCGAGGAATTCGGCGAGATCGGTGGCCATCGCGGCGATCTCCGACGCGATCCACATGCCCCACACGACCGGCGCGGGGAAACGGTCGCGGCACAGCTCGGCGAGATTGCGGCCGGTCACGATGCCGAGCTTCGCCGACATCGCCTGGAACAGCATCGCGATCGCGTTCGCGGCCAGCACGACCCATAGCAGCCGGTACCCGTACGCGGCGCCGGCCTGGATGTTGGTCGCGAAGTTGCCGGGATCCATGTAGCCGATCGACGCGATCACGGCCGGGCCGACGAACGGCAGCAGCGCGGCGACGCCGGTGCGGCGCCCTTCCAGCGCGGCGCGCGCCGCGCCGTCGATAGGCTCGATGGACCGGCTCGGCAGCGCGAAGCCACCGGCAGGTTTGCTCGGGACGGGGATCATGTGAGTATTCCGTTCGAATAAGGACGGCTGATTGCGGATCGCGCCCGCCGTGGCCGGCATGCCGCGTGCCGGCCACGGCAAGACGCCGGCGACATTACAGCGGCACGACGTCGGGACGATTGCGCGGAAACTGCGCGATCACGTCCGGCGCGATGTTCAGGTGCGCTTCGACGAGCTTCGGCGGCGTGTGCGCGAGCCAGTCGGACAACGACACCTCCGCATAGCGGTCGGTCTTGAAGATCTCGAGGAACACGAGGTCGGTCTGCCCGGTGTTCTGCACGTAGTGGCCGAGGCTCTTCTTCACATAGCCGACGTCGCCCGCGCGGAAGTCGGCCGTCTGCGCCTTCGGCCCCGTGTCGAACACGGTCATCCGCGCCTCGCCCTGCAGGTAGTACTGCCATTCGTCGGCGTTCGGATGCCAGTGCAGCTCGCGCATGCCGCCCGGGTGCACGGTGACGAGCGCCGCCGCGACGGTCGTCGACACGTTGAAGTTGGTGCTGTCGGCGATCCGCACCTCGCCGCCGCGCGTCTTCCTGACCGGCTTCATGTCGCCGAGCGAAAACACGAACGGATGCGGCGGCGCACCGGCCGACGCGGCCGACGCGCGCTGCGCGTCCGCGAGCGGGCCCGGTTCGTCGCCCTGGAAGATCCACAGGTTGTCGAGCGGCACGTTCCTGAACGCGTCGGCCGGCACGCCGAAGTTGAGCGCGAGCACGTCGGGCGGCGTATGCGCGATCCAGTCGGTCAGCAACAGCGTGTTGAATTCCGATGCGCGGCCGTTATCGAATGCGAGCAGGAATTCGGCGCCGTCGCTGCCGAGGCCCTGCAGCGAATGCGGCAGGCCGGGCGGGAAATACCAGAGATCGCCGGTCTTGACGTCCTGCACCGACGGCCGCCCGAGTTCGTCGAGCACCGTGATCCGGCAGCGGCCGTCGAGCATGATCGCCCACTCGGCCTGCTGGTGCCAGTGCATCTCGCGAATGCCGCCGCGCGTCAGCCGCATATTGACGCCGGAGATGGTTTCGGAAATCGCGAAATCATCCTGCGTGACTTCGCGCGCCCATCCGCCATTCTGAATGCGCTTATGCGCATTATTGAAAGACGCCCAGAATAACGGCATCCCGTTGATATCGGTAGCCGGCGGATCCTGAAAGGACGGGAATTGATTGGCGATGGCCGGATTTTTAGGCCCCGGGTCGGTCAGGCTCTGACGGTTGCGCGCATTCACCGCGCCTTCCGGCGGGCTGTCCGGGTTACCGAACGAAGCGGCCTTCGCCGTTACCGCAATACCCGCCGCGGCAATGGCGCCGGCCGTACTCGTCAACATCCTGCGTCGAGAAAGATTCGTCATGATTTCCTCTTCATTTCTGCAATCGAGAGAATTTCCACTACGGAACACTTGCCGTTTTTCGAATTACCGAAAATCGAACATCCCGTGACGCAAGTTAAATCCATATTCATCTAAAAATTAAATGAATTATTAACCTGAATTAATGACTAAAACTGATCGATTTTAATTTTTTGTAATTATTGCGATGCAGCAATGGATGAATGGCGACGAGAAGAGATCGATAGGCGCGCCGCACGATGGCGACTCAATGCGATCGACGGGAACAGGAAAATGCGGATGCGCGTGCTTTCACCTGCCCGGCCCGGACCTGGACCGGGTCACTCCCGCGGCATGTCGGCAAGCCGTTGCGCAGCGAAGCGCAATCCGCCGAGAATGCGTTCGGCGATCCTTGCCGGAAACCCGGCCGGCAGCGCCGCGCCGACCGATTCGATCACGTGCGGCGTCATCGCAATCAGTCGTTCGACAATCGGCGTAGCGATATCGCCAAGCAGGCAATACTCCGCCATCGCAGTGAAGTGCCGGCGCGTGATGTCGCGCATCGCGTAGTGCTTGCGCTTGCCGTGCACGGCCATCGCGAGCTTCGCCTTGTGCCACGACCACTGGTTCGCGCCATCTCCCTCGACCGGCCAGATCGACATCACGTCGTAGAGCGGCGTCAGGTGGAAGCGGCCGCCGGGCAGCAGGCGCAGGCTGAAGTTCTTCGCATGCCCGTCCGGTGCGGCGAGCATCCAGAACACCACCAATGCGGCGAACAGCGTGTCGAGGTCGGCCTGCGCCGTTTCCGACCGGCGCAGGATGCCGGCCAGATCGGGCACGCCGGGGCCGCCCTGCGATTCGTATTTCAGATGCGGCGGCACGCCGAGCGCCTGGCAAAAATCCTCTTGCGGCAAGCGCAACAGCCATCCGCCATCACGATGCAGCACGCGATCGAAGCGCGCGACCGACAGCACCTTGTGTTCGCCGAAACGCAGGATGTCGGCATCCGCCGTCGGCAAGCCGAACGCGCGCAGGACCGCGAGGCACAGCCACTCGTTTTCGACGGATGTCGTCAGATCCGCACGCTTGTTGCCGACCAGCCCGAGCGGCAACTTGAGGATATGCGTGGTCGGCGTCGCGCCATGCGGACGCATCCATCGCCCGTCGTGAAACAGCAACGCGGTCTTTTCCTGCGCGCCGGCCAGCGACAGGCGGAAGTCGTCGTCGTCCTGCGCACCGCCCGCCGCCCCGCTCGCCTGATCGAGTACGCGCGCCACGTCGTCGTCGGACAACGGCGTACCGTCGATCCGGTCATGGCCGGTCGGGGCTTCATCCTCCCCGAGCAACTGCACCGCACCGACGCAGTCCCGGCCGAGCGCGGCGAGCAGATCGAACGGCTCGGTCGTCGCCGTGCCGAATCGCGACGCAAGCCGGCGCCGAATCGCGTCGCTGTCGGGCAGCAGATTGTCGAAGTAGTGGTTCACGCGCTCGCCGCGCAACGGCGCAGGGCCGATGCCGAACGGCAGCGACAGCGACAGCGGGCGGCCGGCATCCGACTGTTTCCAGCCGATGTCGTACAGCAACTCCATGTCGCCGCGCGCGGGAATCCGCCAGATGCCGACCCGCACGCCGTTGGCCCAGATCGATAGCGCGCGGCTGTGCGATTTGCGTCCCATCGATTACCACTCGACGTTGGCAGCGTCGCGCCCGTCCTTCGTGCGAATGCTGAGCTCGAGACCGTACAGCGCGGTCAGTTCGAGCAACTGCTTGAGCGACAGGCTTTCGGTGCGGATCGTTTCCAGCGACGACAGCCGCGATTGGCCGACGCCGATGCGTGCCGCCGCCTCGGCTTGCGTCAGCCCCTTGGCCTGACGCGCGGACGACAGGATTTCGCCCAGTTGAGCAGGGGTATTGACGATGAGATTCACGGCGCGGGTCCTCTATGCAATCCATGCAGTATATCTCTGACAGGCATAAACGCAAATTATCTCTGATACAAATAAACGCGAAATATCCCTGTCAGGAATATTTTCACACTACAGGGCGTGGCGGCCCCAGTCGTTGCGCGCACGCACCGCCCTATCGCCTCCTACCACCCCATAGTTTTTATTCGCTGGCGCCGATGATTTTGGCTTTGTCAGATAGATGACATCGAATCATCAAATGACAACGATCTAACAGCCCGATGACCTGCGCATTCGCCCACACCGTCGAATCCCGCTTTGCCGAGCTGACGCCGACCGCGAAACGCATCGCCAGCTACATGCTCGCGAATCTCGATCGGCTCGGCCTCGAAACCGCCGACCAGATCGCGCAGCAGACCGGCACCAGCGGCATTTCGGTCGGGCGTTTCCTGCGCAGCGTCGGTTACCGGAATCTCGACGACCTGAAACGCGAACTGCGCGGCGGCGGCGACCGCCCGTGGATGATCACCGACCGCCTCGACGAGTACCGCCGCGCCGCCGCCATGCCAACGACCGCCGACGCGCGCGACAGCGAGCGCAGCGCCGGCACGCTCGCCGCATCGCTCGACCGCGAACTCGACGCGATCCGCCACGTGTACCGGCTCGCCGAGGAACCGGTGTTCGCGCAGGTCGCGGACCGGATCGCGCATGCCGATGCCGTCTTCATCCTCGGCATCCAGTCGACGCGCGGCATCAGCAATGCGTTCAGCAGCTACCTCGAATACCTGCGCCCGCGCGTGTTCTATTCCGACGGCCAGTCGGGCTCGTACGTCGATTCGCTGAATTCCGAGTTCGAACGGCCGTACTGCATCGTCACCGATACGCGCGCCTATTCGCGCAGCGCGCGCCGCTATTGCCAGGCCGCCGCCGAGCGCGGCCAGCCGTTCGCGCTGGTCACCGATCTGTATTGCCCATGGGCGCGCGAATGGCCAGCGGATCTGCTGCAGGTGAAGACCGACGTCGGCCAGTTCTGGGATTCGCTCGCGCCGCTCACCTGCCTGTTCAACCTGCTGATCACCGCCGTGGTCGACCGCCTCGGTCCCGCGATCGACCGGCGCGTCGCGCGCAACCGCGAACTGCAGCGCACGTTCGACCAATTCGAATCCTGAGCGAACCGGACCGCCGATGAACCCGCACCGCCTCGTCGAAATCACGCCCGCCACGCATCGCGTCGAGATCGATCTCGTCTACGCGACCGAGCGCAACCTGACCGGCAAGCCGATCTACCGCCACGCGCACTGTCTGCTGCTCGAGCCGGCCGAAGCCGCGCTGCGCCGCGCGGTCGACGTCGCCGCGCAAGCCGGCTTCACGCTGCGCCTCTACGACGCATACCGGCCGCCGCAGGCGCAGCAGGTGCTGTGGGATTTCCTGCCCGACCCGAACTTCGTCGCCGATCTCGGCCGCGGGTCGAACCACAGCCGCGGCACCGCCATCGACCTGACGCTCGTCGACCCGAGCGGCGCGCCGCTCGACATGGGCACCGGCTTCGACGAGATGGTGGCCGCATCGGGCCACTTTCACGCGGGGTTGCCCGAGCCCGTGCAACGCAACCGTCTGCTGCTGCTCGGCGTGATGCACGCGGCCGGTTTCGCGCACATCGACAGCGAATGGTGGCACTACGAGCTGCCGGGTTCGCACGCGCTGCCGCCGATCGACAATGCGGCGAGCGGCCCGTGGCGCCTGATGTGACGACGCCGCACGCCCCCTTTTTCATGCACGTTCACGTTCAACGACTCAAACGACAGATGGAGAAGCGCCCATGAAATTCCCGACCTCCCCGCTCGTCGCGGCGCTGGCCGCCGCGTCCCTGCTCGCCGCCGTTCCGTTTTCCGCCGCCCGCGCGGAAACGCCGAAAGACATGTTCGTGATGGCCACGCTGCTCGACGAATTCACGACGCTCGACCCCGGCGAGATCTACGAGCTGGTGCCGGAGGAATACGTCGCGAACACGTACGACCGGCTCGTGCGCGTCGACCTGCGCGATCCGTCGAAATTCAACGGCGACGTCGCGCAGTCGTGGACGGTGAGCCCGGACGGGCTGACCTATACGTTCAAGCTGCGCGCGGGCCTCAAGTTCCACTCGGGCAACCCGCTGACGGCCGACGACGTCGCGTGGTCGATCCAGCGCACGGTGCTGCTCGACAAGGGCCCGGCCGCGGTGCTGACCGGCATCGGGCTCACGAAGGCCAACGTCGCGGCGAACGTGAAGAAGCTGGACGACCAGACGGTGTCGATCACGACCGACCACAAATACGCGCCGACCTTCGTGCTCAACGTGCTCGGCTCGTGGCCCGCGTCGGTGCTCGACAAGAAGCTGCTGCTGTCGCACCAGCAGGGCAACGATTTCGGCAACGCGTGGCTGAAGACAAATGAGGCCGGCTCCGGCGGCTACAAGCTCGTCAAGTGGGCGGCCGGCGACAGCATCGTGCTGCAGCGCTTCGACGGCTACCGGCTGCCGCTCGCGATGAAGCGCATCGTGCTGCGTCACGTGCCCGAAGCCGCGAGCCAGCGCCTGCTGCTCGAAAACGGCGACGTCGACGCGGCGCGCGACCTGAGCCCCGACGATCTCGCGTCGGTCGTGAAATCCGGCAAGGCGAAAGTATCGGCCTCGCCGCAGGCGACGCTGCTGTATCTCGGCCTGAACACGAAGAACCCGACGCTCGCGAAGCCCGACGTGCAGGAAGCGCTGAAGTGGCTGGTCGACTATGCGGGCATCCAGTCCAACGTCGTGAAGACGACCTACAAGGTGCACCAGACCTTCCTGCCCGAAGGCTTCCTCGGCACGCTGAATTCGAACCCGTACAAGCTCGACGTCGCGAAGGCGAAGGCGCTGCTCGCGAAGGCCGGCGTGCCGAACGGCTTCTCGGTGACGATGGACGTGCGCAACGACTATCCGTACACGGAGATCGCGCAGGCCGTGCAGGCGAACTTCGCGCAGGCGGGCGTCAAGGTGCAGTTGATCCCCGGCGACAACAAGCAGACGCTCGCGAAATACCGCGCACGCCAGCACGACATCTACATCGGCGAATGGTCGGCCGACTACATCGATCCGCACAGCAACGCACAGGGTTTTGCATGGAATCCGGACAACGGCGACAAATCGAGCTATAAGATGCTGGCCTGGCGCAACAGCTGGGACATTCCGCAACTGACGAAGGAGACCGACGCCGCGCTCGCCGAGCCGACCGCCGCGCAACGCGCGCAGCGGTACCAGGCGATGCAGAAGGCGATGCTCGCGCGCTCGCCGTTCGTGATCATGTTCGAGAAAGTCGCGCAGGTCGCCACGCGGCCCGGCGTGAGCGGGCTCGAAGTCGGGCCGATCAACGATCTCGTGTCGTACCGCAACCTGAAGAAGCAATAAGAATCGCCGCATGTCGACTCCCGCCTCCTCCCTCGAAGCACTGCGCACGCTGCCCGCGCGGCGCCCGGCCGTACGCTGGGCGCTGCGCGTGGTGCGCTGGGCGCTCACGCTCGCCGTCACGTTCGCGGGATTGCTCGCGCTGACGTTCGTGATCGGCCGCAAGGTGCCGATCGATCCCGTGCTCGCGATTCTCGGCGATCGCGCGTCCGCCGAAGCGTACGCGGCCGAGCGCATCGCACTCGGCCTCGACAAGCCGCTCGTCACGCAGTTCCTGATCTACGCGCGCGACGTGCTGCACGGCAATCTCGGCATGTCGCTGCTGACCGCGAACCCGGTGCTCGACGACATCAGGCGCGTGTTTCCGGCCACGCTCGAACTCGCGACGATCGCGACGTTGATCGGCATCGCGATCGGCGTGCCGCTCGGCGTCGCGGCCGCGGTGAAGCACAACCGCCCGATCGATCACATCGCGCGCTTCGTCGGGCTGATCGGCAATTCGGTGCCGGTGTTCTGGCTCGGCCTGATGGGGCTGCTGCTGTTCTATGCGCGGCTGCACTGGGTCGGCGGGCCCGGCCGGCTCGATCCCGTGTACGACGGAATGGTCGACCCGCGCACGGGCAGCCTGTTGCTCGACGCGGCGCTCGCCGGCGAGTGGGACGTGTTCCGCAACGCGGTGTCGCACATCGCGCTGCCGGCCGCGATCCTCGGCTACTACTCGGTCGCATACCTGAGCCGGATGACGCGCTCGTTCATGCTCGACCAGTTGAGCCAGGAATACATCGTCACCGCGCGCGCGAAGGGCCTCTCGGAGCGGCGCGTGATCTGGCGGCATGCGTTCGGCAACATCGCGGTGCCGCTGCTGACCGTGATCGCGCTCACGTACAGCAACCTGCTCGAAGGCTCGGTGCTGACCGAGATCGTGTTTGCGTGGCCGGGGCTCGGCTCATACCTGACCGGCGCGCTGCTGAACGCCGACATGAACGCGGTGCTCGGCGCGACGCTCGTGATCGGCGCGATGTTCATCACCGTCAACCTGCTGACCGATGCGCTGTACCGCGTGTTCGATCCGCGTGCACGCTAAAGGACCGCCCCGACATGACCGCTTTCACCCCGCTTTTTTCATCGCCGATGCCGAAGGTCGTCCAATCATGAATGCCGAGCGTCTCACATTGCGCGCGTGGCTGCTGTCCGATGCGCCCGCGTCGCGCTCGCAAGCCGCGTTCGGCCTCGCGTACCGCCGCTGGCGCCGGTTCGCCACGAATCCGCTCAACCTGTTCGGGCTCGCGATCCTGGTCGCGCTGATCGTCGTCGCTATCGTCGGCCCGCTGATCATGCCTCACGATCCGCTGCGCCAGGTGCTGTCCGACCGGCTGCTGCCGCCCGGCTCCGCATCGCACTGGCTCGGCACCGACCAGCTCGGCCGGGACATCCTGTCGCGGCTGATCGCCGGGTCGCGCCTGACGCTCGGCATCGCGCTGCTCGTCGTCGTGATCGTCGTGCCGATCGGCCTGTTGATCGGCACGACGGCCGGCTATTGCGGCGGCTTCGTCGACAGCGTGCTGATGCGCATCACCGACATCGCGCTCGCGTTCCCGAAGATCGTGCTCGCGCTCGCGTTCGCGGCCGCCCTCGGGCCCGGCGTGATCAACGCGGTCGTCGCGATCTCGATCACCGCGTGGCCGGCCTACGCGCGGCTCGCGCGCGCGGAGACGATCCGCATCGCGCAGGCCGACTACATTCACGCGGCACGGCTGCAAGGCGCGTCGGGCCCGCGCATCCTGCTGCGCTACATCATGCCGCTGTGCATGTCGTCCGTGATCGTGCGCGCGACGCTCGACATGGCCGGCATCATCCTGACCGTCGCGGGCCTCGGCTTTCTCGGCCTCGGCGCGCAGCCGCCGAGCCCCGAGTGGGGCTTCATGGTCGCGTCGGGCCGCAACGTGCTGCTCGACGCATGGTGGGTCGCGACGCTGCCCGGCATCGCGATCCTGCTCGTGAGTCTCGCGTTCAACCTGCTCGGCGACGGGCTGCGCGACGTCTTCGATCCGCGTCATGGAGCGTGACATGCCAATGAATTCCACCGCCGCGCCGGCCGCACCGCTCTGCGAGATCGACGGCCTGAAGATCGGCTTTCGCGGCCACGACGGCGTCGTCACCGACGCGGTGCGCGACCTGTCGCTGACGCTTGCGCCCGGCGAACGGCTCGGCATCGTCGGTGAATCGGGCTCCGGCAAGTCGCTGACCGGCCGCGCGCTGCTCGGCCTGCTGCCCGACGCCGCACGCTGCTCGGCCCGCACGATGCGCTTCGCGGGCCACGACCTGCTCGCGATGTCGCCGCGCGAACGCCGGCGCCTGTGCGGCAGCCAGATGGGGATGATCCTGCAGGACCCGAAGTATTCGCTGAACCCGGTGATGACGGTCGCGAAGCAGATGGGCGAAGCGTTCCGGCGGCACGAGCCGAACCTGCGCGGCCGCGCGCTGCGCGAGCGGATCGTCGACGCGCTCGCGGCCGTGCAGATCCGCGACCCGGCGCGCGTCGCCGATGCGTATCCGCACGAGCTGTCCGGCGGCATGGGCCAGCGCGTGATGATCGCGATGATGGTGTCGACGGGCCCGCGCCTGCTGATCGCCGACGAGCCGACGTCCGCGCTCGACGTCGCCGTGTCGATGCAGGTGCTCGCGGTGCTCGACGCGATGATCGCGCGGCACGGCACGGGGCTGATGTTCATCAGCCACGACCTGCCGCTCGTGATGTCGTTCTGCGATCGCGTCGCGGTGATGTATGCCGGCCGCGTGGTCGAGACCTGCGCCGCGCGCGACCTGCGCGACGCATCTCATCCCTATACGCGCGGGCTGCTCGCGGCGAACCCGCCGCTCGCGAACCCGCCCGATGAATTGCCGGTGTTGCAGCGCGATCCGGCGTGGCTCGACGCCGTTTCGCCTGCAAGCGCCGCGATGGCACAACAGGAGGCCACACGATGATCGACGTCGATCACGTCTCGATCCGTTTTCCGACCCGTACGGGCCATGTCGATGCCGTGCGCGATGCGAGCTTCGCGGTGTGCGACGGCGAAGTGTTCGGACTCGTCGGCGAATCGGGTTCCGGCAAGTCGACGCTGCTGCGTGCGCTGACGGGCCTCGTGCCGCTCGCATCCGGCCGCCTGTCGATCGACGGCCGCCCAGTGGGCGGCACACCGGATCGCGCGTTCCGCCGCCACGTACAGATGGTGTTCCAGGATCCGTACGCGTCGCTGCATCCGCGCTTCACGGTCGACCAGACGCTGCGCGAGCCGCTGTCGATCCATGCGATCGGCGACGCCGATGCGCGGATCGCCCGCGCGCTGTCCGAGGTCGGGCTCGGCCCGGCGTTCCGCTTCCGCTATCCGCACCAGTTGTCGGGCGGCCAGCGCCAGCGTGTCGCGATCGCGCGCGCGCTGATCGTCGAGCCGCGCGTGCTGCTGCTCGACGAACCGACCTCCGCGCTCGACGTGTCGGTACAGGCCGAGATCCTGAACCTGCTGCGCCGCCTGCATCGCGAGCGCAACCTGACGATGATCCTCGTGAGCCACAACCTCGCGGTGATCGGCTTCCTGTGCCAGCGGGTCGCGGTGATGCAGCATGGCGAGATCGTCGAGCAGCTCCGGATCGAGGACGTGCGCGCCGGGCAGGTGGCGCGCGACTACACGCGCACACTGCTGCGCGCGACCGAAGGCTACCGCCGTCTGGACCCGGCGATCGACGCGCCGGCGGCCTGACGCGCGGCGCTCGGCGAAAGTACGACCCTGCGCGCGTCGCATGACATGACCCGAACGCGACGCGATAGGCCGGCCGCCGTCATGCTCCGTCGGCCGGTCATTCCAGTTCCAGCCCGCTTCGAATAGCGCGACCACCGAAATCGGCCCCTCGACCGATTTCCGGCATCGGCATGCCCGCCCACGCGAGCCCCTCCTGCCGGCCCCCACGTCCCTCCGCCTGCCTGCCGGCTTCTTCAAAAATTAGTACGTGTACTAGAAGAAATCCCAATCCATTCGTACCAGTCAAATTACAAAATCCTTACGTAAATCGCATAATTTCATCCGAAACGCGCCATCCTGAGATTTAAATTCAACCCGCGCTTTCGAAAACCGAAGTTTATTTGGAGATTTAAATATGCGAATCATCAAGCGCAGCGCAATCCCGTTCCTGCTCGCCGTCGCGAGCGCAGCCGGTTCGTCCGCGGCCTACGCGGCGGACGGCACCGTCAACTTCTACGGCAACGTCATCGCGTCGACATGCAGCGTCGAGGGCGGTTCGGATCTCTCCGTCCCGCTGCCGCCGGTCAGCACCACCGCGCTCGCCGATGTCGGCGCCGTCGCCGGTCGCAGCGCGTTCTCGCTGGCGCTCAAGGGCTGCGCGGTCGGCGATGGCAATCCGGTGAAGGTCGGCGTCATGTTCGAAAACGGCACGAACGTCGATCAGTCGAGCGGCCGACTGACGATCGACACGGGCGCCAAGGCCGCCGAAGGCGTCCAGATCAACGTGCTGGATTCGCAGCAGAAGCTGATTCCGGTCGGCGCGCAAACCGGCGCGAGCACCGAGATGGCCACCATCGATGCCGACGGCAAGGCGAAGCTGAACTACTTCGCCGAATACTACGCCTCGGGCGCCGTGAAGGCCGGCGACGTCAAGTCGCGTGTCGAGTACTCGCTGATCTACCAGTAAGGACGAGACCTGGAGGTCGCCGCCCCGGCGATCTCCAAGCGTCACGCCGTGCGGCGCGGAAACCGCCGCATCCGCCTGCTCCCTGCCCCAACGATCCGAGTCCGCACGCCCATGAAACTGTTGAAGCTCCTCCGTACGCTGGCCCTCGCCGTCACCGCATTCGCGTCGCAAGCCGATGCGAGCGTCGTGATCGCCGGCACGCGCGTCATCTTCCCGTCCAGCGAGCGCGAAGTCACGATCCAGCTCACGAACGACAGCAAGCGTCCGGCGCTGGTGCAGGCGTGGCTCGACGAAGGCGACAGCCGCGCGTTGCCCGAGAACATCGACGTGCCGTTCACGCTGACGCCGTCGGTCTTCCGGATGGAAGCCGGCAATGGCCAGGCGCTGCGTCTCGTGCATACCGGCGAACCGCTTCCTGCCGATCGGGAATCGCTGTTCTGGCTGAATGTGCTCGAAGTGCCGCCGAAGGCGTCCGCGGAAGAAGATCGCAACCGCATACAGTTGGCGTTCCGCTCACGCATCAAGATCATGTATCGCCCCGCCGGACTGGCCGGCAATGTGGACGACGCACCGATGCAGCTCGACTGGCACGTGGTTCGCATCGACGGAGGCTATGCGCTCGAGGCAAGCAATCCGACGCCGTTCGTTGTCAATTTCGGCAACGTGCTGCTGAAGTCGGCCGGGCGCAAGCACGACGCAGGCATGGGTTACGTGCTGCCCCGAAGCACGCAACGGTTCCCGATCAAGGATCTCGCCAGCGCACCAGCCGCGGGCGCGACGGTCGAATTCGGCAGCATCAACGACTGGGGCCGGGCAACCGACATCGAACGTCCGGTCGGTATCGCACCGTAACTCGACCGAGGCCCTCGACGCGCACCAACGGCGCGTGCCGGCCGCTTCACCTCTTTTCGTCCATCGCCGTTTCGGCCGTCCCGACGACCGGCACGCCTCCCGAACTTGCCACGCGCCGCCGCAGCGCTGCGTCGCGCAACGCGCACGCCGGTGCGCCTGCCCCCCGCCGAACGCGCCCGCTCGATCCGAAACTTTGTGGAGTACTACGCATGACCCCGACTCGACCGCCGTGCCACGGCGCGGCCGACATGCCACGCGTCAAGCCGATCCATCTGCTGGTGGCGGCCTGCGTCGCCGCGTGGTCCGCCGATGGCCGCGCGACGACACCGGCTGCCGCGGAAGGCACGCTCGCGCAAGTCGAGTTCGACGGCGCGTTCATGCAGAATCGCCTGGGCAGGGATTTCGACGTGTCGCGCTTCGCCCGGCGCAACGTGACGGCCCCCGGGGTGTATACCGCCGACGTGCATGTCGGTCCCGACTGGATCGGCCGCTACGACGTGCGCTTCGTGGCCGCGCCGGATTCGGGCGACGCGCGTCCATGCTTCGACCGCGCGCTGCTCGAGCGCGTCGGCGTCGATTTCGGCAAGCTCGCGCCGGACGTCGTCGCGCGACTGGACGGCGACGACGCCTGCCTGCGACTCGACGAAGTCGTGCCGGGCGCCAGCGCCGCATTCGACTTCACGCGACAGACGCTGCGGCTGTCGATCCCGCAGGCGTCGCTCGCGCGCAAGGCACGCGGCTACGTGAGCCCCGATCAATGGACCTCCGGCGAAACCGTCGGCCTGCTCGGCTACAACTTCAACCTCTACACGTCGAAGGCCAGCGGCCACACCGCGCAAACGCAAGGCTATCTCGGCCTGAACGGCGGCGTGAACCTCGGCACCTGGCGCTTTCGCCACGAAGGGTCCTATTCCTGGTCGTCGCGCGGCGAGAGCCGGTACCAGGGCCTCGCGACCTATCTGCAGCGCGACCTGCCGTCGCTGTCGTCGCAGCTCGTCATCGGCGAAAGCTACACGTCGGGCGAGCTGTTCGACTCGACGCAATTCCGCGGCGTGCGCCTGTCGACCGACGACCGGATGCTGCCCGACTCGCTGCGCGGCTACGCGCCGGTGGTGCGCGGCATTGCGAACAGCAACGCGAAGGTGACGATCCGCCAGAACGACGTGACGATCTACGAGACGACGGTCGCGCCCGGCAATTTCGAAATCGACGACCTGTACCCGACCGGATATGGCGGCGACCTGCAGGTATCGGTCGAGGAGGCCGACGGCTCCGTGCACTCGTTCTCGGTGCCTTATGCCGCCGTGCCGATGTCGCTGCGGCCGGGCATCGGCCGCTACAGCTTCGTCGCCGGCACGCTGCGCAATCCTCATGGCTCGAGCCAGCCGCTGTTCACGCAGGTCACGTACCAGCGCGGCCTGACCAACCTGCTGACCGCCTATGGCGGCGTCACACTCGCCGGCGGCTACGTGTCGGCGATGCTGGGCGGTGCGTTCAACACGACGTTCGGCGCGTTCGGCGCGGACGTCACGCATGCGCTCACCACGATCCCCGGCGCGAAGCGCTACAGCGGTTCGAGCGTGCGCGTCAGCTATGCGAAGTCGGTCGACTCGACCGGCACCGACATCGCGCTCGCCGCGTATCGCTATTCGACGGACGGCTATTTCGGCCTCAATGACGCGATGCAGGCGCGCGATGCCGCGCGCGACGGCCGTTCGGCCCAGTCGGTCTGGCGCCAGCGCCATCGCGCGTCGCTGGCGCTCACGCAGCGTCTCGGCACGACCGGTGGACGCATCAATGCGACGGCATCGGCCGTCAACTACTGGAACCGCCCCGGCTCGGACGTCAATTATTCGGTCGGCTATACGAACCAGTTCCGCAACGTGTCCTACAGCCTGACGGCCACGCGGCAGCGCAATGCCGGCGGCGACATGAGCACGCTCTATTACGCCAGCGTCACGATCCCGTTCGGTCGCGAGCGCCCGATGACCGTCTCGGGCAACGTGTCGCGCGACACGCTCGGCCGCACCCGGCTGCAGTCGACGCTGTCCGGATCGGTCGGTGACGACCACGCGCTGTCGTACAGCGTCAGCGCGAACCACGCGTCCGGAACGAATTCGACCACGGACGGCAGCGCCAACGTCACATACCGCACGCGCCTGGCGGAAGTCAGCGCCAGCGCGGGCGCGAGCACGGAGTTCCAGCAAGGCTCGCTCGGCGTACGCGGCGCGCTCGTCGTGCACCGCGGCGGCATCACGTTCTCGCAGCCGGTATCCGAAACGTTCGCGATCGTCGAGGCGCCGGGTGCGGCCGGCGCGCGCATCACGAACGCGGCGGGCGTCAAGGTCGACGGCAACGGCTACGCGGTCGTGCCGTACCTGACGCCATACAGCCTCAATACGGTCGCGCTCGATCCGAAGGGCATCTCGATGGATGTCGAGTTGAAGGAAACCAGCCGGCAGATCGCACCGCGCGCCGGCGCGGTGCCGCTCATCCGGTTTGCAACCGACACCGGCCGCGCCGCGCTCGTTCAGGCGCGCCAGGCCGACGGCACGCCGCTGCCGTTCGGCGCCGCCGTGCACGACGAGACCGGCAAGGAAGTCGGCGTCGTCGGCCAGGCGAGCAAGATCTTCGCGCGCGGACTCAACGACAGCGGCTCGCTGACCGTGCGGTGGGGCGCCGATTCCGGCTCGATCTGCCGGATCGCGTACGACCTGCCGGTCGCAAAACACCACCGGCAAGCGCCGGGCATCCAGACCGTGACGAGCATGTGCCGCCCCGATTCGACGACCGCCGACACTCAGTAAGGAATCCCTATGTCCCACTTTCGCCAATCGCCCGCGTTGACCCGAGTCACGATCCCGGCAGGCATGGCGCGCACGCGCGACGCGCGCGCCGACATTACCCGACGCGCATCCCGCATGGTCGCGGCCGCCGCGACGCTTCTCCTTGCATGCGCGGCATTCGCGACCGACGCGGCCGCCCTCAATGCGTTCGGGCAGGCAACCCTTTCCAGCCCCGGGAACGCCACGCCCGGCACCGTCGTCGCCCGTCATTACTTCACGCCGCAGGACGTTTGCGGCAAGAGCACCTGCCAAATCACGAGCATCGCGATGTATCCCAAAGGAAGCGTGTGGGCGTCCGACGGCCCCGACCTGGAAACCAACGTGTCAGGCCTGTCGACACGCATGATCGTCGATGGTAACGTCGCCGTCGCGTCGACGAAGACGACACTGCGCAACACGCTCGAAATCACGCTGTTTCGCGACAGCCGGCCGCCGCAGGACGGGTCGCTCAATTCGGGCTTGGCCAGCGCCTATTACACGATCTACTACAAGTCCGGCCTCCTCGGCGGGTCGAACCCGGTCAACCTGGCCGCCAAGGTCAGCTTCATCAACGGAACGTGCTCGATTCCCGACCAGACCGTCACGCTACCGCCCGTGCAGCATCGCGAATTCAACGGCGTCGGTTCGACCGCCGGCGCGACGGATTTTCAGGTGCAGTTGAACAACTGCCCGGCCGGTTACAACCGGATCGGCTACCAGTTGGCCCCGCTGGACGACGTGGTCGCCGACACACCCGGCGGGATGCAGTTGCGCCCGGATGCCACGGCCATCGGCGTCGGGATCCAGATCGCCGACGCCACGACGGGCCAGCCGCTGGTGCTGCGAAAATCGCACACCGTGACGAACTACAACCAGGCCACCGGCGGATCGCCTTCGATTCGGCTCCGCGCGTCCTACCTGCAAACGGGTGCGAAAGTCGGCGGCGGTTCGGTTCATGCCGCGGCGCAGGTTCTGCTCGACTATCAATGAATGACGCGCAATGAACGACGCGCGGCCGCGGCGGCCCTGACATCCGCGCGACGCGGCGACGTGCGATACTCGGCACGCCGCGCGCCGGTTCGCCGCCGCAGGGAACCCCGGCGCGCCGCGCGAGTCCATTTCCTTTCGTCAACAGCTCAACAGCAATAGGGAGGCGTTCATGCTGCAATTCATCGAAACCCTGGTCGTCGGGCTCATCGTCGGCCTCCTCGCCCGCGCACTGAAGCCCGGCGACGACAAGATGGGCATCCTGATGACGGTCGTGCTCGGCGTCGTCGGCTCGCTCGTCGCCGGCTACATCGGCCGCGCCGCGGGCTGGTATGCGCCGGGTCAGGGCGCAGGCTGGATCGCATCGATCATCGGCGCGATCGTGCTGCTCGTCGTCGTGGGTGCGGTGCGCAAACGCGCAAGCTGACCTCAGCGTCGTTCACTCCGACGCAAACGGCCGCTCGTCACACACGAGCGGCCGTTTTCCTTTGGCGAATCGTCATCCTGGGGATTGGACGAATCGTTGAGCCCTCAACGATTTATCTGCAAATCCCGCATCCATTGGCACGCTTCCCCCGAGCCTACGTCATCGGCAATACCCCGACTTGCGGCCGCTCAATTTTGAGATAAATTGATTGAAGGAACATGGCGTCGTTTGCTCGTCGTCGTTATTTCCGGTTTCTCACTCAAGAGGTTCGATGAAATTGCCGTTTACGCATACAGCACCGCAGCGTTGACGGACTGCCATTCGAGCGGCCTCGCTGCGACGCGCTTCCTCTCTGGAGCCTGTCATGAAGCATCGTTCGTTTGCCGCCTCGTTTGCCCTGGCTGCCTCGCTTCTGGCCTCGTCCTCGTCATTTGCCGCCGGCACGGGCGGCATCATCCACTTCACCGGCATGATCGTCGAGCCGCCCTGCTCGTTCGCGCTCGACACGGCCAACGCCGCGCATGCGCAGGTGCGCCCCGACTGCCCGCGCCCGGCGAGCGGACATGTCGCGTTCGTCGACGCGGCCAGTCTGCGCACGATCAAGACCACGACCTTTACGCAGGCCTCCCGCGCAATCGTTTTACCTGACCGTCCGGGCAACGCGCGCGCGCCGATGATCGCCGTCGTGACTTACCAGTAGAAGCCACCGCTGGAACCGCCGCGCGTCAGTCGCGGTGGCGCGCGATCCAGTCGCTGAACGCGCGGATCTTCTGCTGGCTGCCGAGGTTTTCGGGATAGACGAAGAAGTAGCGTGCGCCCGTCTCGAGCACGATGTCGAACGGCCGTTCGAGCCGGCGCGCGCTGACGTCGTCGTCGACGAGCGTCACGTCGCCGATCGCGACGCCGAAGCCCTGCATCGCCGCGTTCGTCGCGAGATCGAGCGTGTCGAACGTCGGCCCGCGCGCGGGATCGACGCCACGCTCGCCCGCATGGTCGAGCCAGGCTCGCCAGTCGCGGTGGTCGCGCGTCGGATGCAGCAGCGTATGGCGCGCGAGATCGCCGACCGCGGCGAGCGGCGACGCCTGCCGCAACTCGGGCGCGCAAACGGGCGTGAGCCGCTCGTCGAACAGCGGCAGCGCGACGACGCCAGGGCCCGGCGACGTCCCGTAGACGATCGCCGCATCGAACGGCTCGCTCGAGAAATCGACGACGTGCTGCCACGCGGTCGTGATCTGCACGTGGAGATCGGGATGTTCGCCCTGGAAGCGCATGATGCGCGGCAGCATCCAGCGCATCACGCAGGTCGGCACCTTCAGCGCGAGATCGGTGCGCTGCCGCGTGAGCTTCATCGAGATGTCCTCGATCCGCGCGAAGCTCTCGTCGACCACCGGCAACAACTGCTCGCCCTCGGCCGTCAGCGTGAGGCCCTTAGCATGCCGCCTGAACAGCGGAAAACCGTAATGCGCCTCGAGCGTCTGGATCTGCCGGCTCACCGCGCCCTGCGTGATGCACAGCTGCTCGGCCGCGCGCGTGAAGCTGCGGTGGCGAGCCACCGTCGAGAAGATCTGCAGCGCGTGCAGAGGCGGAAGTCGGCGCATGGCGAACGGGAAACGGGAACGGAAAACGACGCGGAAGGACCGCGCGCCGACGCCGGCGCGCGCTGACCGACACGATAAGCCAAACGCCGGCTTCGCGCGAGACGCCGGGGACTCAGGCCGTCGCGGCGAGCGCGCCCGCCGCGATGCGCGCCGCCGATGCAACGACGTCCGCGCGCGCCGCGGCATCGGCCTGCGGCAGCGTGAACGATACGGCCATCACGATCGGCGCGCGCGACGGCGGCCACAGCACCGCGATGTCGGTCGTCGTGCCGAAGCCGCCGGTACCGGCCTTGTCGGCGACACGCCAGCCGGGCGGCACGCCCGCCGCGATGCCGGTCGCGCCGCGTGCGCCGCCGACCATCCATTCGGTCAGTTGCGCGCGCTGCGGTTCGCGCAGCGTGTCGCCGAGCAACAGCCGCTGCAGCGTGTCGACCATCGCGACCGGCGTCGACGTGTCGCGCTCGTCGCCGGGCGCCGCCTTGTTGAGTTCGGGTTCCCAATGATCGAGACGGAAGGTGGTGTCGCCGCTTTCGCGCGCGAACGCCGTGACGGCCTGCGGGCCGCCGAGTACGCCCATCAGCAGGTTGCCCGCGCCCTTGTCGCCCGACTGCAGCATCGCCGCGCACAGCTGCGCGATCGTCATGCCGGTGTCGACGTGGCTCTCCGTAATCGGCGAGCCGGACACGATTTCGTAGCGGCGATACAGGATGCGGCGCGGCAGCAGCGATGCGTCGAGCGAGCCGCGCGCGAGCATCGCGGCGGCGGCCATGACCGCATACGTGCCGCACAGCGGGAAGCGCTCGCGCGCATGGTGCGCGATGCGCACGCCGTTCGATGTATCGAGCGCGGCGACGCCGAGCCGCCCGTTCGAGGCTTTTTCGAGCGCGGCGAGTTCGGCGTGCGCGGTATGGGCGCGCCCCTGGTCGGCGACCGGCGCGGACGTGCACGCGGCAACGAACGGCGCGGCAACGGCGGCAAGCAACAGCGAGCGGCGTGTCGGAGAGTGTTCCATGAATGAGGTCTGTTCTGTCGGAAACGGTGGCGCGAAGCGACACTGTCGCGCGTCGGCGACGCGCGACCGTTCACGCCGACGGCCGGCCCGCGACGGCATTCGCCGCGCATCCCCGAAAGACGCCCGTCGGCCCCGCGATAGCGGGATTCGCATGAACAAACCTTAGCGTAGCAGCGACCGCCGCCGCGTTCCAGCGAAACGGCCCGACTTCACCCTTGCGACGAAGGCAGGTACGGCATCGGATTCACCGGCTTGCCGTCGCGTCGCACCTCGAACAGCAACGCGACGCGCGAGTTGTCGAGGTCGCCCATCTCGGCGATCGCATCGCCCTGATGCACGATGTCGCCCGTCTTCACGAGCAGCTTGCGGTTGTGCGCATAGGCGGTCAGGAAATCCGCGTTGTGCTGGACGATGATCAGGCTGCCGTAATCGTTCAGGCCGGTGCCCGCGTACATCACGCGCCCATCAGCCGCGGCGCGGACCGGGTCGCCCGGCCGGCCGGCAATCTGGATGCCGCGGTTCTGCCCGGGCCGGAACCCTTCGACGATCTTGCCGGTCGCCGGCCACTTGAGCGCGACACCGCCCGCATGACGCTTCGTTTCCTTGACGACCTGACGGTCGTTCGCGGTCGACGCGCTGGCCGGCGACGTGGCCTGCGCAGTTCCCTGATTACCCGCCGCGCCATTGCTCGCGACGACCTGCGTGCCGGCCGCGCCCGCGGGCGGCAGCGGCTGCTGCTTGACGATCCGCAGCACCTGCCCCATGCGCAGCCTGCCGTTCGCGGCCAGCTTGTTCCAGGTGCGCAAGTCGGCCACGCTGCAATCGTTCGCGGTGGCGATGCCCGTCAGCGTGTCGCCGCGTTTCACGATATATTTCCGCGCGACGAGGATCGGCGCGGCCGGCATCGTGGCGGCCGGCGGCGCCGCGGCGGACGAGCTCGAATCAGAGGGCTGCGCCGCCAGCGTGTCGCTCGGCGGAACGGACTGCGTATTTGCACAACCGGCCATGACGAGCACGGCGGCCAGGCCCGACAGCCACGCCGCCTTGCGGTGAATCTCGCGCGTTTTCATGGACGATCCGACTCCGGTTTGACAATCTTTCAAGCATCTCAAAAACGGAACGGCCGACGTGTAACCGGATGCAAACAATGATGACAAACGATCACGGACCGGATGCCGGCCGGCATTCGCTACCGGTAATACGGTCCGATCCGGAAAAACTTGATGGTCTGGGCGCAGAAAAACGGAAGAATTTTCGTCGCAAAAAACTATGGTTCATTTGTTTCGATAGTCGCGCGACGACATTCATCGCAACCATGCGACGAATTCGGCACCGGCCCACGCGACGCCGATACACAGGAACAGCAGATGCAGCGCGATCTTGAACGACACGCCCCACGACGAATCGATCTGCATGACGGGCTCCGCGGTTGATGTGCGTCCATGATCGGGCGTCGATCGCGCCCCGAAAATGCGGAAGCGGCGAACCGGGTCTCAGGCTGGCCCTGAGACCGCCGCCGCGGTTCCTGCTAACTTATCGGCCATTCCCCGAGCCATCCCTCCGCCCATCATGCGCTTCGACCTGACCGACCTGCGGCTCTTCCTGAACATCTGCGAAGCCGGCACGATCACGGGCGGCGCCGAGCGAACGCACATCACGCTGCAGGCCGCGAGCGAGCGCATTCGCGGGATGGAGGACGAGCTGGGCGTGCCGCTGCTGCACCGGACCAAGTCCGGCGCGCAGGCCACCGACGCGGGCCGCGCGCTCGAACACCACGCGCGCACCGTGCTGCAGCAGATCGATCACATGCGGGGCGAACTGCAGCAATACGGCCAGGGGCTGCGCGGCCATATCCGGTTGCTGTGCAACACCGCGTCGCTGAGCGAATACCTGCCCGATGCGCTGGCCGATTACCTGCCGCACCATCCGAAGCTGTCGATCAGCGTCGAGGAACGCTCGAGCCAGGAGATCGTGCATGCGATCCGCAACAAGACGGCCGAGGTCGGCATCGTCGCCGATTCGGTCGGGCTCGGCGGCCTCGAACAGAAGCCGTTCCGCGAAGACTGGCTGATCGTCGTCGTGCCGGCCACGCATCCGCTCGCGTCGTACGGCGCGGTCGCGTTCGACGACATCGCCGGCGAAGACTTCATCGGCCTCACCGACGGCAGCGCGCTGCAGGTGCATCTCGCCGACCAGGCGCGCGCGCTCGGCAAGCGGATCCGCTATCGCGTGCAGTTGAAGAGCTTCGACGCGATCTGCCGCATGATCGCGAGCGGCGTGGGCATCGGCATCGTGTCGCGGCATGCGGCCGAGCGCGCGATGCAGACGATGGACGTGCGGCTCGTCGAGTTGTCCGATCCGTGGAGCCATCGGAAACTGACGCTCTGCGCGCGGTCGTTCGACGCGCTGCCGAAGTACACGCGCGAGTTCGTCGCGTTCCTGTCGGGCGACGCGCCGCCGCCGTAACGCGCGCCGCATTCGATTCGTCCCATCGACCTACGGAGACATCGCCATGACCGATACCGATCTCGCCACCCGCTATCGCGCGTATATCGACTGCCTGAACCGGCAGGACTGGACGGCGCTCGGCGAATACGTGTCCGACGACGTGATCCACAACGACCGGCCGCTCGGCCTCGCCGGTTACCGCGCGATGCTGGAGCAGGACTTCCGCGACATTCCCGATCTGCGCTTCGACATCCGGCTGCTCGTGTGCGAGCCGCCGCGCGTCGCGTGCCGCCTTCGCTTCGCGTGTTCGCCGAAAGGAACGTTCATGGGGCTCGCCGTCGACGGCCGCAAGGTCACGTTCGCCGAAAACGTGTTCTACGAGTTTCACGACGGCAAGATCCGCCAGGTGTGGTCGGTGATCGACAAGGCGGCGATCGAGAAGCAGCTTTGAACGTCGTCGAAACGGCGGGTCGGCGCATGCGGCGGCGGGCGGCCGGGAGCGGCTTACTGCATTCCGATTCTTATAGATAACGTTTTCTCTCTTCATGCACCGAGAACCCGTTTCCCGCCCATGCTCGCCCTCACCGCTTCAAAGCTTTTCTTTCGCACGATGACCACGCGATCATCAAGATAAACATCCCGACGATTTACGCGTAATTCCGATTCCCCTCTCGCACGCCCCGGCTTCCTCCATTCGGGTTTCTACCGGCGCATCCGATGTGAAAGTTCATTGACATCGCGCCGATCGATGCCTAAATTTGGAAAACGTTTTCCAATGCTCGAGCGCGACGCCGGTCACGGCCCGTGCAGGGGGAACGCTTGCCTGCTCGATTTGCGATTCAGGCCGTCCGTCTTCAGGGATCAGGGTTTGCAAGGCGGACGCCCGGTATGGGTACCGAGCGCGGCATCGGCGACACGTGCCCGTGTTTCATCACTATTCAAAATTGGAGACACCATGCATCCGCGCAGCAGATTCACGCTCGGCGCCCTTTCCGTCGTGCTCGTCAGCGCGTGCGGCGGCAACGACGTGACCGACACGCCGTCGTCGCCCCCTACGTCCACCCCGCCCGCGCTCGCAGCGAACTCGCTCCAGGCGCTCGTCTACGGCGCGCCCGACACCCGCGTGCCGGCCGGCACGAACATCCCGCTCACGATGATGGGCCAGATGCGCGCGCTGTTCGACCTGATCCGGAAATCGCCCGATTTCACGCAGGTGGTGATGGATCTCGGCGACGGCACGCCCGTCCACGTGCTCGACACGAATACCGGCGACAAATTCCTGCCCGGCAAGCTCGCGCTCGGCCTGTCCTACATCCTGATCGACATGAAGTCGAAGAACGACCCGCAATACGCGAGCTACCTCGCGACGTACCAGACGATCACGACCGCGATGATGGCGCAGTCGGGCGGCAACTACGCGTATGCGAATACCTCGTGGGGCGAGTACTACTACCTCGTCGCGCTGAACAACCTGAAGGCGCACGGCATGCTCAACGAAGTCTTCAGCGATGCGATGCTGGCGACGCTGCAGCAGCGGCTCACGTTCTGCGACATGTTCGGCCCCGATGCGAGCGGCAAGACCACGACCTGCCCGGCCGCCGGCACGCCGATCGACATCGCGTCGCTCAACACCGCGCAGAACTACTATGCGGTGTCCTACGGCATTGCCGGGCTGCGCCAGAAGCTCGGCTGGAGCAGCCCGTCGTTCGCATCGAAGACCGATCCGGCGGTCGCGACGATGAGCGCACGCGACGCGCTGCTGTACACGCTGACGAACCACATCCGCAACGACTCGTCGGGCGGGTTCTCCGACGAAGCATCGAACACGCACACGACCTATTACGACCAGGCGCGCTTCGACCGCTACAGCACGCTGCTGATCGGCGAAGTGGTCGAGCGCACGTTCGAGATGGGCAACGAAGCGAATCTGACGGCGGAGCTGAAGGGCTATCTGCGCAAGTCGGTCGACCTGATCCTGCCGCAGCTGAACGCCGACGGCCAGGGCTTCAACTATGGCCGCTCGATCGGGCCGTACGGCGATTCCGCGTTCATGGAAGTGCTGACGGCCGCGGCCAATGCCGGCGTGCTGACCGATCGCGAGAAACAGGTGGCGTATGCATTCATCTACCAGGCAGCGCGTCGTTTCGACACGTACTGGTACGACCCGTCGCTGCCGACACCGTCGGTGAACATGTGGGTCAAGGGCCGCGGCACCGACACGTATCGCGGCAAGCCGCGCGTGATGGGCGAGAACTTCAGCCTGCTGCACCAGTACCTGTACGTGAACGCGTGGTGGAACAAGCTCGGCTTCGGCGGCCAGGCGCCGATGGCCGACGCGGACTACCGCGCGTGGCTCGACGCGCTGCCGCGCTACACGCTCACCTGGTACAACCAGCCGGGCGATGCCGCGCATCCGTACAGCGCCGCGCTGCTCACCGTGCGCGACGGCCGGCGCGTGATCAACCTGAACCTCAGCCAGGCGCCCGACTACGACGCGTACACGCCGTATTACCCGGTGCCGTTCTCGGACAAGCTGATCTACGGCACGACCGACCTCGGCTATGCGCTGCTGGTGCCGCAGGTGACGTACAACGCGAAGACCTACATTCCCGTCACGTACTACAAGAACCTGAACGTGCAGCAAAGCAACGGCCAGGTGATCGTGTCGTTCGATACGACGAAGTTCCGCGTCGCGTCGAAGAACACCGCGTACACGACGGATCTCGACCTGCAGGTGCACACGGTGCTGACGTTCGCGCACGGCACGATCTCGCGCAGCGATACGCTGAGTTCGGGCACGCTCGCGGGCAACCTCGCGGTCGAGACGGACTTCACGTCGTTCGCGGATTTCGCGTCGACGCAGGCCAACGGCGACGGCGTGTCGGTAACGTACGCAAACAGCGCGGCGACGCGCTATGCGGCATCCGGGTTCGACAACTGCGCGCTGTCCGCCTTCGACACCGCGAACGGCACGACGAATCCGCTGTCGACGACGCCGATCGGGCAGCTGCATTCGAACTTCGCATGCACGACGAAACCGTTCGCGCTCGGCGCAGGCGCGACCCGCACGGTCGGGTGGACGCTGAGGTACGCCGATCCGGCGTAAGCGCCAAGACCGCGCTCCCGCGCCCCTTCCCGAAGCCGGTTGCCGAAGCCGGCTTCGGGATCATGCAGTGCCCGGGCCCGCGTTCACCACCAACGCGATCCCGCCATAGACGCGCCCAGCGCGATCAGCCCGACGAAGAAGCAACGCTTGAACATCTTCTCGCTCATCACGCGCCGCGCATATTGCCCGCCGGCCATTCCCGCCAGCGCGGGCACGAGCGCGAGCGCCGACACGCCGAGATCGACCGTCTGCAGCGCGCCCGTCACGCGCAATTGCAAGCCGAGCACGATCGTCGATGCGGTAAACGACAGCCCGAGCGCCTGGATCAGATCGTCCTTGGACAACCGCAGCGCCTGCAGGTACGGCACGGCCGGTACGACGAACACGCCGGTCGCGGCCGTCACGACGCCCGTCAGGTAGCCGACCACGGCCGACAGCCATGTTTCATGGCGGCCCGGCGCGGGCAATCGCGCCGCCGCCAGCCCCCATACCCCGTAAAGCACGAGCACGACGCCGAGCGCCGCGTGCGTCCACGTGCTGCCGGCCGCGAGCGCCGGCAGCCCGCCCGTCAGCGTGCCGACCGTCAGGCCGGCGAGCAGCGGCCACAGCCGGCGCAGCAGCGCGCCGAACGACGGGCCGAGCCACAACTGCCACACGTTGGTGATGAACGACGGCACGAGCAGCAGGCTCGCCGCGGCCGACGGCGGCATCGCGAGCGTCAGCAGCCCCATCGCGATCGTCGGCAGCCCGAGCCCGATCATCCCCTTCACCGCGCCGGCCAGCAGGAAAACCAGCACGATGATCGTCAGCGTATGAATTGACATGGCGGCATTCCGTCCGTTGAGTACGGCGCCGATGGTGCCTGCCCGCCATGCCGCCCGCCATCTGGCTTTGCCTGAGGCTGGCTCGGGCCCGCCGGACGGGGCTTCGGGGCCCCGACCCGGCCCCATGCATCACCCCCGGCCCTGCTCGCTGTCGAGGTGCGCCATCTGCGCGGCCGGATAGCGCTCACCGGCAGCCGCCCCGGCGGGAACCGCCGCTTCGATGCGTGCACGCGCTTCGACCGTTAGTTGCAATTCTGTCGCCAGCAAACCGTCCTGCAGTTGCGTGCGCTTGCGCACGCCGACCAGCGGCACGATGTCGGCGCCACGCGACAGCGCCCACGCAATCGCGACCTGCGCCGGATTGCTGCCCTTCTCGTCGGCGATCGCGCGCAGCGCGTCGACCAGCGCGAGGTTGTGCGCGAGGTTCTCGCCCTGGAAGCGCGGGCTCGCCGCGCGGAAATCGCGCTCGCCCTGCCGCGCCGCCGTCCAGCGCCCGCCCAGCAGCCCGCGCGACAGCACGCCGTAGGCCGTCACGCCAATGCCGAGCTCGCGGCAGACGGGCAGGATCTCGGCCTCAATCCCGCGCGACAGCAGCGAATATTCGATCTGCAGATCGGCGATCGGCGCGACGGCGGCCGCGCGGCGGATCGTGTCCGCGCCGACTTCCGACAGCCCGATATGGCGCACGTAGCCGGCCTTCACGAGATCGGCGATCGCGCCGACCGTCTCCTCGATCGGCACCGCCGGATCGACCCGCGCCGGCCGGTAGATGTCGAGGTAGTCGGTGCCGAGCCGCTTCAACGAATACGCGACGAAGTTCCGGATCGCCGCGGGCCGCGCGTCGTAGCCGGCAAACCCGCCGGCCGGATCGCGCAGCGCGCCGAACTTCACGCTGATCACCACCTGGTCGCGCGCCCGGCCGCGCAGCGCGTCGCGGATCAGCATCTCGTTGTCGCCCATCCCGTAGAAGTCGCCGGTATCGAGCAGCGTGATGCCGTGGTCGAGCGTCGCGTGCAGCGTCGCGATGCTTTCGTCGCGATCGGCCGGCCCGTAGAGATCCGACATCCCCATGCAGCCGAGCCCGATCGCCGAAACCTGTGGGCCCGTGCGGCCCAGTTGACGCCTGTCCATGTCCGTTTCCTTCGAATGGTGAGTGGATGAAACGGATTCTGGCCGCACGACGCCGCGCGATAAACGCGAAACGCCCCACCAAACCATTCGACGGTGATTAACAATGGAGCCTTGTTCCCGTTCCCGCCAAGGTTCTCGCCCGCATGGACCATCTGCAAGCAATGCGCGTCTTCGCGCGCGTCGCCCATCTCGGCAGCTTCACGAAAGCGGCCGAGCAGCTCCAGCTGCCGCGCCCGACGGTCAGCAATGCCGTCCAGTATCTGGAAAAGCACCTGAAGATCCGCCTGCTGCAACGCACGACGCGGCGCGTCGCGCTGACGGCCGAGGGCGCGACCTACTACGAGCGCTGCGTGCAGTTGCTCGCCGACCTCGACGATGCGGAGACGCTGTTCGAGGATGCCGGCGCGTCGCCGCGCGGCGTGATCCGCGTCGATCTGCCCGAGCGGTTCGCGCTGAACCAGGTGATTCCGGCGCTGCCCGATTTCCACGCGCGCTATCCCGACCTGCGCATCGCGATCAGCACGACCGACCGCTTCGTCGATCTCGTCGCGGACGGCATCGACTGCGCGGTGCGGGTCGGCGTGCTGTCCGACACGTCGCTCGTCGCGCGGCGCGTCGGCGAAATGGCGCAGATCAACTGCGCGTCGCCCGCGTATCTCGCGCGACACGGCCTGCCCCGCTCGCCGGACGATCTGCCGGACCACGTCGCGGTCGGCTATTTCTCGAGCCGCACGGGCCGCGAGCTGGACTGGGAATATACGGACATGGATTCGGGCGAGATGCACACGGTGAAGATGCACAGCGTCGTGTCGGTCAACAGCTCGCAGGCGTATCTCGCGTGCTGCCTCGCGGGCCTCGGGCTGATCCAGGCGCCGCGCGACGGGCTCGCGCCGCTGCTCGCCGACGGCTCGCTGGTCGAGGTGCTGCCGGAATGGAATGCGGGGCCGCTGCCCGTGACGGTGGTGTTTCCGACCGGCCGGCATCTCGCGCCGCGCGTGCGGATCTTCGTCGACTGGCTCGCGGAAACGCTCGACGGCCCGCACCGGGCGGACTGACGACGGCCGTGCCGGGGCCGTTCGCCCCGGCGCCGCCGCCCTCAGAACTTGTGGCGGATCGCGGCGCGCACCGCGAACTGGTTCGACGACGCCGACGGGCCGTCGGTCCCGACGACATAGCCGCCGTCGGCTGCCGTGCCCGTCTTGTCGCCGCCCACCTTCTGCCATGCGCCCTGCAGGTACACGTCGGTGCGCTTCGACAGGCTGTAGTCGGCCATCAGGCCGACCGTGTGGTACTTCGGCTTGAACGAACCGGCCGCGGCGTCGTACTTGCCGTCCGTATACACGTACTGCGCGCCGAGGTAGAACTCGGGCGTGAGCTGGTACTTGCCGTTGATCTCGAAGTTCTGGAACTTCGTCGCGGTCAGCCCGAGGCCGGCGAACGTCGACGCCGGCAGGTAGACCGTCGATACCGGGTTCTTCACGTCGGTCTTCGTATAGACGACGCCGACCGTCGCCGGGCCGAACGTGTAGTTGACGCCGCCGCCGAAGATGCGCAGCCGATCGGCGACGAAGTTCGCGTCGTCGGCCGCGATCGCGCCCGCGTTGCCGATGCCCGGGTTGTTCGCCTGCAGGTACGCGGCCGCGACCTGCAGCCCGGCCAGCGAATACTGCGCGCCGATGCTGTACTGGCGGTTGTTCGAGAAGCCCGTGCTGTTGCTGAAGCTGTACGTGCCGCCGAACGTCAGGCCGTTCCAGTCGGCGCTCGCGTACTTGACCGTGTTGTTGACGCGGAACGAGTTGTCCGTGTTGTCGTTGTCGAACGGGTGCGAGAACAGCGTGCCGCCCCAGTTGCCGTTCGCGGTCAGCGGCGCGAGATAGTCGACGACGGCATCGTACTGACGGCCGAAGGTCAGCGTGCCGAAGCGCGACTCGGACAGCCCGACGAACGCCTGACGGCCGAACATGCGGCCGCCCTGGCCGAGCCGGCCGTTGTTCACGTCGAAACCGTTTTCCAGCGTGAAGACCGCCTTCAGCCCGCCGCCGAGATCCTCGCTGCCCTTCAGGCCCCACCGGCTGCCCTGAGCATAGCCGCTTGCGAGCTGGTAATTGGTCTTTCCGACCCCATTGACGTTGACGTTGTTCGTGTAATTGAAGCCTTCGTCGATCACGCCGTACAGCGTCACGCTGGTCTCGGCAAAGGCCGGCGCGGCGAAGGCGGCGAGCGCGGCGACAAAAATGACGTGCTTCCTCATGACGAATCTCCGGAGCCGGGGGCCGGGCAGGCCATGCGCCCGGCGAATTGTTCGATCTGTTGTATGTGTGGCCCGCAGGGCGGACGACGCGGTGTGCGGCCGCGTGAGGACAAAATGGTGTCACGACGCAAACCGCCCGTCCATCGGGTGCGGGTCGTCGCGCGCAAAGCGTTGCGCTCGTCCAACTGCCCCTTGCGCGGACGGCCTGACCGGGCTTGTCGGTAGCGGCCGGCCGGCCCGCCATTCGCGTAAACCCGGAAGGCTTCGCATCGATGGCACAATGCGCATCCGTTCGCCATTTCTTCACGAAGTCATGCTTGACCCCGATTCATGCGCGGCGCGTACCGGCCGCGCCCGCGGCCCGTGCCGAAAGGCGCCCCGATGACCGCGCCGGCCCGAGCCGGCCGCTACGCCGAGCTCGATTTCTTCCGCGGCCTCGTGCTGCTCGTCATCGTCGTCGACCACATCGGCGGCAGCATCCTGTCGCGCGTGACGCTGCACGCGTACGCGCTGTGCGACGCGGCCGAGGTGTTCGTGTTCCTCGGCGGCTTCGCGACCGCCATTGCGTACAACTCGCTCGCCGAGCGGCATGACGAGGCCGCCGCACGCCAGCGTTTCATCCGGCGCGCGTTCGAGATCTACCGCGCGTTCCTGGTGACGGCCGGCCTGATGCTGCTGATCACCGCCGTGCTGAACGCGTTCGCGATCGACGGCCCGAACATGCCGACCAACGATCTCGACGGGCTGCTGCACAAGCCGCTCGCCGCGCTGCGCGACATCCTGCTGTTCCGCCGCCAGCCCTACCTCGCGTCGGTGCTGCCGATGTACGCGTTCTTCGCGCTGCTCGTCCCGCTCGCGCTGCCGCTCGCGCGCACGCAGCCCTGGCTGATGCTCGCGTTCAGCGGATCGCTGTGGTACGCGGCGCCGCACGTCGCACGCTTCTTGCCGACCGTCGAAGGCGCGCCGTGGGATTTCAACCCGTTCGCGTGGCAATTCCTGTTCGTGCTCGGCGTGATCGCGCGCTGCCAGCCCGTCTACCAGACCCTCGCGCCGAAGCCGCAGGGCTGGCTGCTGACGGCCGCGGCGCTCGCGATCGTCGCGGCCGGCGCGTACTACCGGCTGCGCATCGAGCCGTTCCCGACCGATCCGTCGATCAAGCAGAACCTCGGCGCGCTACGGCTCGTGAACTTCCTCGCGATCGCGTGGCTCGCCGCCAAGCTCGTGCACCTCGGCTGGATGAAGAAGGTCGCGCACGCGATGCCGTGGATCGGCACGATCGGCCGGCAGGGATTGCTGTGCTTCGTCGCGGGCACCGGCATCTCGCTCGCGGTCGATTCGCTGCTCTACCAGGCGACCGAAGGCTATCTCGACGTGCCGCTCGGCCTGACCGCCGACGTGGTCGCGATCGGACTGCTGTATCTCGTCGCCAAACTCTACGGGCCGCTCGTCGCGCGGCTGCCGTTCGGTTCGCGGCCATGACGCGCCGCGCCGTCATGCGCCGCTGCTACGATAGCCGGCGCCACTCCTGAAACGATTCGCCATGCGCCGACTCGCCCTTCCATTCGCCCTCGCCCTGATCGCCGGCGCGATCGCCACCGCCCACGCCACGCCACCGTCGGCCGCGCCTGCCGCCGCGCCGGCCATATCGCCCGCGCCGCCGGCCGTCCAGACCGCGACGACGCCATCGACCGCGCAGGAGCCGCCCGTCAATCCGGGCAGCAGCGTCGTGCTGCGCACGTTCCGGTCGGCGTCGCTGAAGCGCGACTGGTCGTACACGGTCTACCTGCCGCCCGGCTACAACCCGGAAGGCGCGCGCTACCCGGTGATGTACCTGCTGCACGGCAACGCGGGCAACGCGAACGACTGGGTCACGCAAGGCCGGCTGCAGGCCACCGCCGACACGCTGATCGAGCGCCACGACATTCCGCCGGTCGTGATCGTGATGCCGCAGGGCGGCACCGACTGGTACGTCGACCGCAAGGAGAAGATGCAGAGCGCGTTCCTCAACGACCTGCTGCCCGAAGTCGAAGCGCACTTCGCGGTGTCGAACCAGCGCGCGGGCCGCGCGATCGGCGGCGTGTCGATGGGCGGCTTCGGCGCGCTGCGCTTCTCGCTGCTCGAACCGGGGCTGTTCTGCGGCGCGATGCTGCTGAGCCCCGCGATCTATGCGAACGAGCCGCCGCTCAATTCCGCCGCGCGCTACGTCGGCGTGTTCGGCGACCGGCAGTTCGATTCGCGCGTGTGGCACGAGCTGAACTACCCGGCACTGCTGCGCGGCTATTTCGCGCGCAATTGGCGCGTGCCGATGTTCATCGCGGCCGGCGACGACGACCTGACGATCCAGGCGGAATCGAGCGTGCTGTACACGCACCTGCGCCGCGCGCAGAACCCGGCCGAGCTGCGCATCGTCGACGGCGGGCATACGTGGGACGTCTGGCGCGGGTTGCTCGGGCAGGGGTTGAAGTATGCGCTGGAGTGCGTGAAGTGACGGCCGGCGGGCATTGTCCCGCCGTGCCGCTTGCTCGGCTCCGCGTTCAGCGAAAACCATGGCATCCGATGCGCTTGACGGCGTCGCCTGAATCCGTACCCGCCGCATTTCGTCTACATTGCCGAAGTGGCGATGACATCGTTCGTCGCCTGCCTCCCCTACTCGACCCGCAGGAAATCACGCCATGTCCGTCTCGAAGAAATTCGCCGCCGTCACGGGCGCCGGCTCCGGCATCGGTCGCGCCGCGGCCCTCGCACTCGCCCAGGCCGGCTTCATCGTCGCGCTGCTCGGGCGCACGGAGGCGTCGCTGCGCGACACGCAGGACGCGATCCGCGCCGCCGGCAGCGACGCCGAAGTGTTTCCCGTCGACGTCACCGACGAAGCGTCGGTCGACCACGCGTTCGCGCAGATCGCGCAACGGTTCGGCCGGCTCGACGTCCTGTTCAACAATGCCGGGCGCAACGCCCCGGTCGTGTCCCTCGACGAATACGAACTCGACGTGTGGAACAGCGTCGTCGCGACGAACCTGACCGGCGTCTTCCTGTGCGCGCGCGCCGCGTGGCGGCTGATGAAAACGCAAACGCCGCAGGGCGGCCGGATCATCAACAACGGCTCGATCTCGGCGCACGCACCGCGCCCCGATACGATCGCGTACACGGCCACCAAGCACGCGGTAACCGGAATCACGAAGTCGCTGGCGCTGGACGGCCGCCGATACAACATCGCGTGCGGCCAGATCGACATCGGCAACGCCGCGACGTCGCTCACGGAACGGATGACGCAAGGCGTCCCGCAAGCGGACGGCAGCCTGGCGCCCGAGCCGCGGATGGACGTCGCGCATGTCGCGAACGCGGTCGTCCAGATGGCGAATCTGCCGCTCGATACCAACATCCTCAACATGACGATCATGGCGACCGCGATGCCGTTCGTCGGGCGCGGATAGCGCGCGCCGCGGCCCGTGCCGGGAGGCGGCGTTCACGCACTGGCTGCTACCGAATCACTCCGTCGCAACGACGCTGCATGCAAGCACGTTCGCGAAGCAGATTCAGTGCGGCAGGCTGATCGCTCGCCGCTCGTCCTCGAGCAGTTGCGTCAGCGAAGCGTGCAACCGTTCGAGGCTGCACGGCGGTAGTGCGAAGCTTGCCCAACCGAGCCCGCCATGACGCAGTAACAGCACCACGCCGCCCTGCACCGGATGGCGCTCGGCATACCAGCAGGGATCCATTTCCGTCACGAATTGCTGCCCGTGTGGCGGACGCTCCGGCACCGCCGGCTGCATCGACGCGCGCAGCAGACTCAAGTACTGGATGACTGCGTCCACGTCTTCCGGATCGAGCACGGCTGCGCCCCGTTCGATCGACATCAGCACCACGAGCTTGCCGCGCTCCTCGATCATCTTGATGCTCAACGGTTGTGTCATTTTTGTCGTCCTTGCCGGAATGACGCGATCCCATTATCGACCTCGGTACATCTGAACCGGCTGAAGATTCGTGAACTGCGCATGAATCTTTTTTTAGAAAGCGCTGGAAAAGTGCGCAGCTTCATCGGCTATGTGATCGACCCCTATCGCACACCCGACCGCGCCGCCACGCAGCTTGCCGCCGCCTGATCCCCCCGGCATCGCGCACGCCGTGGCACACATCCCGACGTCGAAGACGATCCGCGGCTCGCGGCCACCTGCCCGGTTAAGCCCACCCGCTCCTTAAAACTTGTTTCATCTTTTTTGCGACCGGCTGTTAGTGGCCGCTCCGCAGAATGCGCTCATCGGTTGCGCCTCGGGTTTTTCCCGACGACGCGCACATCCGGCTCTTCTTCACGACGATATTGAACGGAGCAGCACCTCATGCTGAAAATTGTCCGGCTCGCGCTCGCCCGGCCCTATACGTTCGTCGTACTGGCGCTGCTGATCCTGATCGCGGGCCCGCTCGCGGCGGTCCGAACGCCGATCGACATCTTCCCGGACATCCGCATCCCGGTGATCAGCGTCGTCTGGAACTACGCGGGCCTGCAGCCGGACGACATGTCCGGACGCGTGATCACGTACTACGAGCGCACGCTCGGCACGACGGTCAACGATGTCCAGCATATCGAGTCGCAATCGTTCCGCGGCTACGGCATCGTGAAGATCTTCTTCCAGCCGACGGTCGATATCCGCACGGCGACCGCGCAGGTCACGTCGATCTCGCAGACCGTGCTCAAGCAGATGCCGCCCGGCACCACGCCGCCGCAGATCCTCAACTACAACGCGTCGACCGTGCCCGTGCTGCAGATCGCGCTGACCAGCAACACGCTCGACGAACAGAAGCTCGGCGATTACGCGGTCAACTTCATTCGACCGCAGTTGCTGTCGGTGCCGGGCGTTGCGATTCCGACGCCGTACGGCGGCAAGACACGTGAAGTGCAGATCGATCTCGACCCGCAGGCGCTGCAGTCGAAAGGGCTGTCGGCGCAGGACGTCGCGCACGCGCTCGCGCAGCAGAACCAGATCATCCCGGCCGGTACGCAGAAGATCGGCCGCTTCGAATACAACATCAAGCTCAACAACAGCCCGCTCTCGCTCGACGCGCTGAACGACCTGCCGATCAAGTCGGTCGACGGCACGACGATTTATGTCCGTGACGTCGCGCATGTGCGCGACGGCTATCCGCCGCAGGGCAACATCGTGCGCGTGGACGGCCACCGCGCGGTGCTGATGAGCATCCTGAAGAACGGCTCGGCCTCGACGCTCGACATCATCGCCGGCGTGAAGGCGAAGCTGCCGCTGGTCGAACAGACGCTGCCGCCGGGCCTGAAGCTCGTCACGATGGGCGACCAGTCGACCTTCGTGAACGGCGCCGTCAGCGGCGTCGCGCGCGAAGGCATCATCGCCGCCGCGCTGACCTCGCTGATGATCCTGCTGTTCCTCGGCTCGTGGCGCTCGACGCTGATCATCGCCGCGTCGATCCCGCTGGCCGTGCTGTCGGCGATCGCGCTGCTCGCGGCCACCGGCGAAACGCTCAACGTGATGACGCTCGGCGGCCTCGCGCTCGCGGTCGGGATCCTGGTCGACGATGCGACCGTGACGATCGAGAACGTGAACTGGCACCTCGAACAGGGCAAGGACACGCGCACCGCGATCGTCGACGGCGCGAAACAGATCGTGATGCCGGCGCTCGTCTCGCTGCTGTGCATCTGCATCGTGTTCGTGCCGATGCTGATGCTCGACGGCATCTCGCGCTTCCTGTTCGTGCCGATGGCCAAGGCGGTGATCTTCTCGATGGCGTCGTCGTTCGTGCTGTCGCGCACCTTCGTGCCGATGCTCGCGCAATACCTGCTCAAGCCGCACGCATCGGCCGGTCACGCGTCGGGCGAACTGGCCGCGGTCATGGATCCGCACGCGGGCCATGCCGGCGCGCACGACGTCCCGCCGTCGCGCAATCCGCTGGTGCGCTTCCAGCGTGCGTTCGAGCGCCGCTTCGAAGCCGTGCGCGCGTCGTACCGAATCCTGCTCGGCCTCGCGCTCACGCGCCGCAAGCCGTTCGTCGTCGCCTTCCTCGGCATCGTGGCCGCGTCCTTCCTGCTCGCCCCGTCGCTCGGCCGCAATTTCTTCCCGACCATCGATTCCGGCGAGATCGCGCTACACGTGCGTGCGCCGGTCGGCACACGTGTCGAGGAAACCGCCGCCGAGCTCGACCGCATCGAGAACACGATTCGCGGCGTGATCCCGCCCGCGCAGTTGCGTGCAGTGATCGACAACATCGGCTTGCCGAACAGCGGGATCAACCTGACCTACAACAACAGCGGCACGCTCGGGCCGCAGGACGGCGACATCCTGATCTCGCTGTCGCACGATCACGCGCCGACCGCCGACTACGTGCACACGCTGCGCGAACGCCTGCCGCGCGCCTATCCGGGCACCACGTTCTCGTTCCTGCCCGCCGACATCGTCAGCCAGATCCTCAACTTCGGCGCGCCGGCGCCGGTCGACCTGCAGGTGGCCGGCCCGAACCAGCAGGCCAATCTCGCTTATGCGCGCGAGCTGTACCGCAAGCTGCGGCTGGTCGCCGGCGTCGCCGATCCGCGCATCCAGCAGGCCAGCACCTATCCGCAGTTCACGGTGACGGTCGATCGCACGCGCGCCGACCAGCTCGGCATCACCGAGCAGGACGTGACGAACTCGGTGGTCGCGACGCTGGCCGGCACCAGCCAGGTCGACCCGACCTACTGGCTCAACCCGCACAACGGCGTGTCCTATCCGATCGTCGCGCAAACGCCGCAGTACAGGATGACCACGCTGTCGGCGCTGCGGAACCTGCCGGTCACCGGCGCGAACGGCCAGTCCCAGTTGCTGGGCGGCCTGGCCACGATCACGCGCGGCGTCGGCAACGCAGTGGTGTCGCACTACAACATCGAACCGCTGTTCGACATCTACGCGACCACCCAGGGGCGCGACCTCGGTGCGGTCGCGGCCGACATCGACGACATCGTCAAAGCCACCGCGAAGGATCTGCCGAAGGGCTCGACCGTCACGCTGCGCGGCCAGGTGCAGACCATGAACGGCGCGTTCGCCGGCCTGCTGCTCGGCCTCGTGGGCGCGATCGTGCTGATCTACCTGCTGATCGTCGTGAACTTCCATTCGTGGGCCGACGCTTTCGTGATCGTCTCGGCGCTGCCGGCGGCGCTGGCCGGCATCGTCTGGATGCTGTTCACCACGCATACGCCGCTGTCGGTGCCGGCGCTGACCGGCGCGATCCTGTGCATGGGCGTGGCCACCGCCAACGCGATCCTCGTCGTCAGTTTCGCGCGCGAACGCCTGGCCGACACCGGCAACGCGCTGGCCGCCGCGCTCGAAGCCGGTTTCACGCGGTTCCGCCCGGTGCTGATGACCGCGCTCGCGATGATCATCGGCATGGCGCCGATGGCGCTCGGCCTCGGCGACGGCGGCGAGCAGAACGCACCGCTCGGCCGCGCGGTGATCGGCGGCCTTGCGTGCGCGACGATCGCGACGCTGTTCTTCGTTCCCGTCGTGTTCAGCCTCGTGCATCGGCGCGACGCGCTGAAGCACGACGCGTCCCGCGCTTCCTCCCTTTCCGCGTCCGGAGCCTCCCATGTCCACTGAGATCGATATCAAGTCGCCGAAACGGCTGCCCAACCTCAAGCTCGTCGCCACGCTCACCGCGCTGATCGCGGTCGGCATCGTGGCGACCGGCATCGTCGGCCGCGCGCACGCGAAACAGGAAATGACGACCTGGTCCGCCGAACAGGCGGTGCCGACCGTGGTCGCGTACACGCCGTCGGCCGGCGGCGACGGCGCGACGCTCGTGCTGCCCGGCCATCTGTCCGCATTCGAGAGCGCGCCGATCCACGCGCAGGTGTCGGGCTACCTGCATGCGTGGTACACCGATATCGGCGCGCACGTGAAGTCGGGGCAATTGCTCGGGCTGATCGATACGCCCGAACTCGACCAGCAATTGCAGCAGGCGCGTGCCGACCTGCAGAGCTCGCTCGCCAACGAGAAGCTGGCCGCGTCCACGGCCGCGCGCTGGACCAGAATGCTCGCGCAGGATTCGGTGTCGCAGCAGGAAACCGACGAGAAGACCAGCGACCTCGCGGCCAAGCAGGCGATCGTCGCCGCCAACGAAGCAAACGTGCGGCGCCTCGACGCGCTGGAGGCGTTCAAGCGCATCGTCGCGCCGTTCGACGGCGTCGTCACCGCGCGCAAGACCGACATCGGCCAGTTGATCTCGGCCGGCGGCGGCGCCGGCCCGGAGCTGTTTGCGGTGTCCGACGTCCACCGGATGCGCGTCTACGTGAGCGTGCCGCAGAACGAGGCCGCCGCGATCCGGCCCGGCATGACGGCCACGCTGACCGTGCCCGAGCATCCGGGCGAGACCTTCCAGGCGACGCTCGCCGATACCGACGACGCGATCGCCGATTCGACCGGCACGCTGCTCGTCCAGTTGATGGTCGACAACCGCGACGGCAAGCTGATCCCCGGCGAATACACCGAAGTGCATTTCGCGCTACCGGCCGGCAGCACCCACGTGCTGACGATTCCGGCCAGCTCGTTGATCTTCCGGCAGGCCGGCCTGCAGGTCGCCGTGGTCGGCAAGGACGATCGCGCGGTATTCAAGCCCGTGACGATCGCGACCGATCTCGGCACGCACGTGCAGATCGCGACCGGCCTCGCGCCGGACGATCGCGTGATCGACAATCCGCCCGATTCGCTGGCCGACGGCGACCCGGTCAGGCTCGCGGCGCCGGCCCCCACCGTTGCGTCTGCCAAGCGCAACACGGAGCGTGCGCATGGCTAACCGGCTTCGGCTCTGCGCGATGCTCGCCGGCGTCGCGTTCCTCTGCGCGTGCTCGTTCGCGCCCGCCTATCACGCGCCGCAAACGGCGCTGCCGGCCAGCTTCAAGGAAGCGGGCGGCTGGCAGGCCGCGAAGCCGGCCGACCGCATCGCGCGCGACGGCTGGTGGACGGCGTTTCGCGACCCCGTGCTCGACCGGCTCGAGGCACGGGTGGCCGCGGCCAACCCCGACGTGGCCGCGGCCGTGGCGCGCCACGACGAAGCGGCCGCGCTGTTCGATCAGGCGCGCTCGGGGCTGTTCCCGACCATCGGCCTCGGCGCGCAGGTCTCGAGCAACCGCCAATCGGCCACGCGGCCGCTGCGCGGCTCGAACCAGCCGAACGTCTATGGCGACAACACCCTCGACGCCGGCTTCGACTACGACCTCGACTTGTGGGGGAAAGTCCGCAACGAAGTCGAGGCCGGGCGCGCCGACGCACGGGCCAGCGCCGACGATCTCGCGTCGGTCCAACTGCGCCTGCAGGCCAGCCTCGCCAGCGCGTACTTCAGCCTGCGCGGGCTCGATCAGCAGCAACGGTTGCTGGCCGACACGATCGACACCTACCGGCGCGCGCTGCGCCTGACGATGAGCCGGCACGCGGGCGGCATCGCGTCCGATCTCGACGTGTCGCGCGCGCAGACGCAGCTCGATTCGGCCCGGGCGTCGGCCGAGGACATACGGGCGCGGCGCGCGCTCGACGAGCACGCGATCGCGACGCTCACGGGCGTACCGGCGTCGTCGTTCTCGCTGACGCCGAACCTGAACGCGGCGTACCTGCCGACGATCCCGGCCGGCATTCCCGCGACGCTGCTGCAGCGGCGACCCGACGTCGCGGCCGCCGAGCGGCGCATGGCCGCCGCCAACGCGAAGATCGGCGTGGTGCGCGCGGCGTTCTTCCCCGACGTCACGCTCGGGCTGGTCGGCGGCTACCAAAGCTCGGGCCTCGGCCAATGGCTCCGCGCGCCGAACGAGATCTGGTCGATCGGGCCCAGCCTCGCGCTGACGCTGTTCGACGGCGGCCGGCGCCAGGCGCTCACCGACCAGGCGCGCGCGCAGTTGGCCGAGAACGGCGCGAAATACCGCGCGGTGGTGCTCGACGCGTGCCAGCAGGTGGAAGACAACCTCGCACTCACGCATCACCTCGGCGACGAAGCCGATCGCGAGCAGGAAGCACTCGAGGCGGCCGAACGCACGTTGCAGTTGTCGATGTCGCGCTATCGGGACGGCGTCGTCAGCTATCTCGATGTGGTAACCGCGCAGACCACCGAACTCAATACGAAGGTTGCGATGCTGGCGCTGGACACGCGCCGGCAACTGGCGGCGGTGGGGTTGATCGCCGCGCTGGGCGGCGGGTGGTCGACCGATGAAGCCGCATCCGGTACGCAAGCACCGGCTGCGACGCCGGCCCGTGCAGCGAACTGATTCCCTTGCGACACGGACGAGGCGTGTCGTATTTCAAGGCACCCGTCGCGATGACGGGTGCCGTTTTTTACGTCTGCCCGACCGCGCGGAACGCTTCACGGCATGCCGGTTTGATGTCGCCGCGACTGCGCGCCGATGCATGAATTTCTTTTCACGTTGCGTATGCCGATCCGCTAATGTCCGCCGCCTATGCTTGTCCTCAACCCGTGCGCGACACCGACACGCCGCGCCGGTGGATGAACCCGTTCAATCATCATGAGGACTCCCGACATGAAAACCGCCAACATCGTCGCCACTGCCCTGCTCGCCGCAATCGGCACGCTGTCCGTTCCCGCGTTTGCACTGACCGGCAGCCGGCCGGTCCAGATCTCCCCGGCCGCCACCAAGGACGGCGTGCCAGGCACTCAGGCTGCCGGCCAATGGGTGCCGCCTTACGGCCAGCCGATTCATGAAAAGACGCGCGCCGAGGTCCATGCCGAGCTCGTGCACGCCGAACAGGACGGACAACTCAAGTACCTGAACTCCACGCTCTATTCGCATTGATGCGCGCGACCGTGCGGCCGGGCGGGGTGCCCGGCTCACGCCGGCAGCGCCGCCAGCCGCCCACCGAATTGCTCAAACTTCATGAAACTTCGTCCGTTGCTCGCTCGTTCCGCCCGTATCGCACTCGTCGCGATGGCTGTCAGCGTCATGTTGTCCGGGTGCGCCTCCGCGCCGCCCGACGGCCCAGACGATTGTGTCGGGCCGCCCGACTTCTGCGTGCCGTTCTTCGGCTCGTAAACGAACATGACGGGCGCGCTGCCATCGGCAAGGCGCCCGTCATGTTCGTTGCTCGGCCGGAATCGCGCGTTCATGCGTCCGGCGGCGTCACCGGATAGCCGTAGCGGCTTGCGCTATCGATTCGAACGTCGGGCATCTCAGCCCTGGTGCGATTGCGTGCTCGATCTGTCCGCGCGATGCGACGCGAGATTGCGCTCGGCATCGATCGCACGATCTCCATGTTCGGCATTTGCGTGCGCGAGCGTCACATCGGCAATCGCGAGCCCGGTTCCCTGCACCTTCGCGAACGCCGGCAGCGACGAACACGCCAGCGCGATCAGTCCAGCCGTCATGACGGTCGATTTCATTGCATTACCCCCAGTGCGCACCGCGCGATGCGCGGCATCGAATGATCCATCGCTCGACGATACGCCGCTGCGCCTGACCATCCGGGAACACAGGCATGAAGGATTCTTTAACTTTCAGTGCATGCGGCAGCCAATGCATGACCCGATGCGGATTTTCCTAAAACATGTTTCATCCTCGCGCTGCTGTTTGGATAGTCCGCTGTCCCTAATCTTCGTCCCGCGGCCGACGCAGGCATCCTGCCGTACGGCCTCTATTCAACGCTATCCAGGAGCCGAAGATGAATCATCCCATCCGTTACCTCGTCTGCGCCGCCATGCTCGCATCGAGCGTCTCCGCGCATGCCGAGACGAAGCTCACGTCGGCGCAATGCCACGACTATCCGTTCGTGCACGCGAACGGCCCGATCTCCCACCGACAGCTCGTCAACGAACTGAACGAGTTGGAATCCGTCGGCTACGACCCGTCGTCCGGAGACGAGAGCAGCTATCCCGACGATATCGATTCGGCGCAGGCGCGCCTGATGCAGAAGTACCGGCGCGATTGTGCCGGGGTAGCCAATACCGTCGCGTCGAGCGGTAACTGAATTGTCCGCATGGGAACCATTCTCCGAGTTTGCGCGCGAGCCTTGTGACCGCGCGCGTTTTCTTGTGAAGTTGATAACCGATACGCCCCATCGATGCTTCACGACCGGCTCGCCAGTATCGCCTTTCGTCCGTCGACGGACTCGTACGTCATGGCGTCGTCGATCAGATCGAAGTTGAATTCCTGACCGACGCGCGTCCTGAACACGGGATCGCCGATCACGCTCTCGAGCGCATGCAGCGCAGCCACCAGCCTTTCATGCTCTCGCACCGTGCGGCTCTCGAAATTGCTGAAACGCTGCATCGACAGATCTTTCATCATGAAGAGCGGCGCCGACACGGGAAACGGAACGGGGCCAGCCATCGTGCCGTAGAAATATACGGACGAGCGCATCGGCAGACAGGTTGCCAGCTGGCCGGTCAGCGCACCGCCCACGCCATCGAATACGGTCGTCGTTCCAAGCTCCGATGACAGCTTTCCAAGTGTGTCGGTAAAGTCTTCATCGGCGCGCACGATATGCTCGACACCATCGCGTTGCAGAGCCTCTTGCGCAGCCTGGCTCCTCACCATGGAGATGACCGGCATATTTCTCTGACGAGCGAGGGCCGCGAGCGCCAGCCCGGTTGCCGAGTTCCCCGCCGTGGCAATCACGCCGCGATGCCCGGCCTCGGTAATCGTTTCGAGAAACGCATAGGCTGCGATCACGTTGACCAGCGACCCGCAATAGTCCCGTGCGCTGACGTGTTCGGGCAAGATCAGGCAACTCGTGTAAGGCACCTGCGCTTTTTCGCACCAAAACCCGAGGTTGTACGCGCTACGGTTCAGCGAGCGGTAGACAGCGACACGTCTCCCCATATAACGCTCTGGTACACCGGCACCCGTCGCCACTACCGTCCCGGCACCGGATGCGCCCCACACACCGTGCTGGCTCGCCGGCAGCGCTTTGCCATCGTCAGCACGCGCACGCAAAAATATCTTGTCGCCATGGTTGATTGCAGATGCCTCCATGTCGATCAGCACATGGCCTGCTTCCGGCCGGCTCGGCGGCCGGATATCACGAACTTCCAACGAGCGTTCAGCGGTAACGCAGATAGCTTTCATGACGCGTTTCTCCAGCGATAAACAGCGATGGCGGTAACTGCACAGGCCGTAACTTAAACAAGTAAGCCCGTTGCCGAAACGCAGCCTCCCGGCATACCATCGATTCCAATACAGAATGGATCGATACGAATACCCATGGATCGTCTGGATGCAATTCGCCTGTTTGTCCGACTAGTCGAATGCGGCAGTTTTTCCGCCGTAGGGCGAGAGGAAGGCATTGGACAACCAACCGTAAGCAAGCAGATTGCCGCGCTGGAGCAGTATCTCGGTGCTCAACTGGTGTTGCGAACGTCGCGTCAGGTGGTGATCACCGCGGCGGGCCAAGCGTTCTATGAATCGGCCAAGCCCTTGATGGAGGGCTTCGATTCGCTGGAGTCGTCGGTCGAGACGCGACAGCAATCTCCGCAAGGCTTGGTGAGATTGACGACCGCGCCTGCCTACGGCCGCCTGTGCGTGACGCCGCTCCTTCCCGGGTTCTTTCGGCAATATCCGCACGTTGCGCTCGAATTATCCGTATCCGAACGACAGGTCGACCTGGTCGGGGAAGGCGTGGATCTGGCAATCCGCCACGGGCCGCTGGTGGATTCCTCGCTGACAGCGAGAAAACTATCGGAAACGGAATCGCTGCTCGTGGCCAGTCCGGGCTATATCGCCGCTAAAGGCAGGCCTGCCCGGCTGGCCGATCTGGACGGACATACAGGCGTCGTCTTCGCTCGAAACCATGAGCGCCGCCCTTGGCGCTTCAAGGTCGGGCGGGAAACCGTTCATCGCGTTCCTCAGGGGTCTTTCTTTACGGGTGACGCAGAGCAGGTGCGCGCCGCGGTACTGCACGGGCTCGGCATTGCCCAGGCGCCACGATGGCTCTTCGGAGCGGAAATCGATACCGGGCAAGTCGAAGTCCTCCTGCCCGAGTTTCAGCCGGAACGCATGGCAACCCATCTCGTCTATCCCGCCGGTCGACGCGTACCGACGCGAGTCCGGGTAGTGATCGATTACTTGATGTCGGCACTCGGAACCGCTTCTACCTGAACCGGGCTGGCCGATCGCGCGTAGCGGCTTGTCGCCATCCTACCTTTTCAAACTTCGATCCCAAGGCGGCTCGTTGCCGCACGCTGCAGTCAGGTAGTCGACGAACCGTCGAACCTTGAGCGGGATGCGCCGAGCACTCGGGTAGACCGCCTGTATCGTCAACTCGGTTGCTCGGTAGCCTGGCAGTAGCGCGACGAGCTCGCCACGTCGCACATGCTCCCCGAAGACGAAAGTCGGGCCGTACGCGACGCCGGCGCCCGCCAACGCGGCAGACAGAAGCATCTGGGTGTTGTTGGCAGCGATTCGACAGGGCCCTTCGATGACATGCGCGCGGTTTTTCGCATCGAATAATGTCCAATCCCCGGCCGAGACGGCCTCGCTGAAGACGAGCCGCTGTGCATGAACCAGATCACTCGGCTTACGCGGCATTCCATGCCGCTCGATGTACGCGGGCGACGCGCATATGACCATTCGACATGGCGCGATGCGACTTGTAACGAGCGCGCTGTCCTGCAGCTTCCCAATTCGGATGGCGACGTCGATGCCGTCCTCCAGGAGATCGACATAGCGGTCGCCGAGCAGCACTTCCGCGTTGACCTCAGGGTGGTCCTCGAGATAGCGGGCCGTGACCTCGCCCAAGTGCATCGCACCGAACGTGACAGGCGCCGCAACGCGTAGAACGCCGCGCGCCGTGCGTTGCGAATCGTGTGCTTCCCGGTTGGCGTCTTCGAACGCTTCCAGGATTTGCTTGCTGCGAGCGTAGTACGTCTGGCCGATATCGGTCAGGCTCAAGCGCCGCGTGGTGCGTTGCAGAAGTCGCGCGTTCAGTTGAGCCTCGATCGCACTCACGTGCTTTCCGGCCATCGCCGGCGACAATCCGAAGCGCCGCGCGGCCGCGGCCAGACTGCCCTCTTCGACAGCAGCGACGAACACGCCAAGGCTGGTCAATCGGTCCATTTTCGCCCCCGCCTGATTCGATAACACCATTATCGACTGCCGCTATCCCGCGTGCAATTATCAAATTGCAGGCGCGACACTACGATTCATCCATCCAACCGAGAAGAGGCAGCGCAAATGGAAATCGAAGCGAATGGCACGCGAATCCACGTGACCCAAGCCGGCCAGGGCGACCCGGCCCTGGTGTTCCTGCATTACTACGGCGGCTCGTCGCGGACATGGCAACGCGTGACAGACCTGTTATCGAGCCGATATCGCACCGTCGCCACTGACCATCGGGGCTGGGGCAAGTCCGATGCGCCGGCGGATGGCTACGGTATCGCCGATCTCGCTGCCGACGCCGAGGGCGTCATCGAGACACTGGGTTTGCAACGCTACGTACTCGTCGGTCATTCGATGGGTGGCAAGGTCGCGCAGTTCATCGCGTCGCGACGGCCGAACGGGCTTCAAGGCCTTGTGCTGGTCGCGCCATCGCCACCATCGCCGATGCTGCTTTCCGCGGAAGAACGTGCGACGCTGACGGGCGCCTATCAATCGCGCGAGTCGGTCGAATTCGTTATCGACCACGTACTTACCGCCAAACCGCTCGACACCGCCTGCCGCGAAATGGTCATCGAGGATAGCCTGAAGGCTGGGCCGCAGGCTAAAGCTGCCTGGCCGGAGGTGGCGATGCGCGAAGATATCAGTGCGGCCGTAACTTCGATCGACGTACCGACGATCGTCCTCTCCGGGGAACTGGACCAGGTGGATCGCGTGGTCACATTGCGAACGGAACTGCTGCCGCGTATTCCGCAAGCGACCATGCATATTCTTCCTGGCGTCGGCCACTTGGCGCCGCTAGAGGCGCCGACCGAAGTTGCGCGACTCATCGAAGACTTCGTTGCTGCGGCAAAACCTGAATGGCGTGCCGCACCCACCGCACAATGAGCACCCGACGCCCACGGCGCGCATACTCACTCTTCGTGCGGAATTCCGTCGATCGGACATTCCGGCGTGCCGGGTGTTGCGCGCGTGAGCGCTTCGACACGGCGACGCGTGGCGTCGGGATCCGCAATCCAGTCGCGATAGAAGCCGAACGGACATTCGGCGACGCCATTCGCGCCATCGCCGGAATGGATCGTGCCGGTATAACCGCGATGCAGCAGCTTGTACAGATGGTTCTGCGACTGCATGTTGCGCCGCGCGTCGCGAATCATGCCCAGCGACAGCTCCGCATACTGCACGCCCATTTCCTCCTCGCCGCATTCGCCGAGCGTGCGCCCGTCAAACCCGACGATCGCCGAATGGCCGAAGTACGAATACACGCCGTCCCACCCCGTGGCGTTGGCCACGGCCACGTAGGTGTTGTTCATCCACGCCATCGCCTTCGCGACCATCACCTGCTGCTCTTTCGCCGGATACATATAGCCCTGGCAGCGCACGATCAGCTCCGCGCCATTCATCGCGCAGTCGCGCCAGATCTCCGGATAATTGCCGTCATCGCAGATGATCAGGCTGATCTTGAGGCCCTTCGGCCCATCCGTCACATAGGTGCGGTCGCCCGGATACCAGCCTTCGATCGGCGTCCACGGCATGATCTTCCGATACTTCTGCACGATCTCGCCGCGATTGTCGATCAGCACGAGCGTGTTGTACGGCACCTTGCGCGGATGTTCCTCGTGGCGCTCGCCCGTGATCGAGAACACGCCCCACACGTTGGCCTTGCGGCACGCCGCCGCGAAAATATCCGTCTCTTCGCCGGGAATCGCGGACGCCGTATCGAACATCTCCTGGCGGTCGTACATGATGCCGTGCGTGGAATACTCGGGAAACACCACGAGATCCATGCCCGGCAAACCCTGCTTCATGCCGACCACCATGTCGGCGATACGCCGCGCGTTGTCGAGCACCTCCGCCTTCGCGTGCAGACGCGGCATCTTGTAGTTGACCACCGCGACGCCCACACAGTCGCGGCTACTCGAAATATCACCCTGTCGCATGACGCTTCCTCCTCTAACACGTACACGTTGACGCCGCGCGCGATGGCCGCTGCTTCCGCGCATCGGCTCGCGCGCGGCACACCTTAGTGGCTGATCATCCACGGCCGTCCCGCCGGCCGCTTGAGGCCGTCCGACGCCGTGCCTGCGAGTTTCGACGCGCCGCCCGAGCAGCAACTGCAACCGGCGCGATGGCATAGTGGCGGCCCGTCGCCGGACTGACGCGGCGCGTGCGCGGCACGTTCGTTGGTCGTGTGTGCGGCGCGGCGCGTACCTCCCATCAACGCCAGTGATGGCGCGCTGATGACGCGCCCGCCTTCGGCGCCGCAATCGGGACAGCGGCACGGTTTCTCGCGATCCGCGATGCGACGCATGACGGAGAACGGCCCGCAGCTCGCGCATTCGAAGTCGTAGATTGGCATGACGGCCTCCTATTCCTGCGTCATTTCAGTGTGTCGGTCACGCGTTCGCGAGATCCGGCGAACACGGCAGATCGACGCCGCCCTGGATGTGCCGGATCGGGCCGTCGGCATTCGGGCGAATGTCGAAGTCGAAGATCTGCGTGGGCAGCCACAAGGTCGCACACGCGTTCGGAATGTCCACCACGCCGCTGATGTGCCCCTGCACCGGCGCACAGCCGAGCAGCGAATAGGCTTGCGCGCCCGAATAGCCGAATTTCTTCAGGTACTCGATCGCGTTCAGGCACGCCTGGCGATACGCGGTGGTGACGTCGAGATAATGCTGGCCCCCCTGCTCGTCGACGGAAATGCCCTCGAAAATGAGGTAATCGTTATAGGTCGGCGTGATCGGGCTGGGCTGAAAGACGGGGTTGCGAATCCCGTATTTCGCCATGCCGCCCTTGATCAGATTCACGCGCATATGCACCCAGCCGGCCATTTCGATCGCGCCGCAGAACGTGATCTCGCCGTCGCCCTGGCTGAAGTGCAGGTCGCCGACCGACAGGCCCGCGCCATCCACGTACACGGGGAAAAACACCTTCGAGCCGCGCGACAGATCCTTGATGTCGCAATTGCCGCCGTGTTCGCGCGGCGGCACGGTGCGCGCGCCCTGCGCGGCGGCCCGGTCGCGCGCGTCGCCCGCGAGCTTGCCCATGTGCGCGGTGGCCGCGAACGGCGGATTCGCGAGCGGCGGCACACGATCGGGCGCGGTGGCGATCAGGCCGGTTTCGCGCGCGTTCCAGGTCTCGAGCAGTGCCGGGTCGGGCAGGCAGCCGATCAGGCCCGGGTGAATCAGGCCCGCGAAATGCACGCCCGGAATATGGCGCGAGCTCGTGTACACCCCGTGAAAATCCCAGATCGATTTCTGCGCGCTGGGGAAATGATCGGTGAGAAAGCCGCCGCCGTTGGTCTTCGAAAAGAAGCCATTGAAGCCCCACTGACTATCGGCCTTCGCGCCGATGTCGAGCAGGTCGACCACCAGCAGGTCGCCGGGCTCCGCGCCATGCACGCCGACCGGGCCGGACAGAAAGTGCACGATCGACAGGTCGATGTCGCGCACGTCGTCGGCGCTGTCGTCGTTCTTGATGAAGCCGCCGGTCCAGTCGTAGGTTTCGAGGATGAAATCGTCGCCGGGCTTGACCCAGCAGGCCATCGGAATATCGGGGTGCCAGCGGTTGTGCACCTGTTCGTTTTCGTAAGCCGACTGGTTCAGATCGACCTTGATGAGAGTCTCGGGCATGGCGTTCGCTCCTGGGTTCGCGGATTGACATACGGCGCGGCGCGCGAACGCCGCGCCGCGCCGCGCTCAGACGGACAGATATTCGCGGATGCGGTCGGTGTCGCCCGCATCGCGCGTGCTTTGGTGCACGAAGCGCCCGCCCTCGATCACGAACAGGCGGTCGGCCACGTCGAGCGCGAAGCTCAACACCTGCTCCGACACGACGATGGCGATATGGCGGCTCGTGCGAATCTGGTTGAGCGCCTTGGCGATGTCCTTGATGACGGACGGCTGGATGCCTTCGGTCGGCTCGTCCAGCAACAGCACTTTCGGGTCGGTCGCGAGCGCGCGCGCAATCGCGAGTTGCTGTTGCTGGCCGCCCGACAGATTGCCGCCCTTGCGCTTTCTCATGTCGAACAGCACGGGAAACAACGCGTAAAGTTCGTCGGGCACGCGCTGGCTCTGCGCGTTTTCGAGGCCCGTCTGGATGTTTTCCTCGACGGTCAGCGACGCGAAGATCTGCCGCCCTTGCGGCACGTAGCCGATGCCTTTCGACACGCGGCGGTAGCTCTCGTCCTTCGAGACGTCGGCGCCGGCCACGCGCACGGTGCCGCGATTGGCGGGCAGCATGCCGATCAGCGCCTTGAACAGCGTCGTCTTGCCCATGCCGTTGCGGCCCATCACGGCCACGCTTTCGCCTTGCGCAACGGCAAAGCCGACGCCGTGCAGCACCTCGCTCTGACCGTAGCTGACGACGAGATCGTCGACTTCCAGCATGATGTGTTCTCCGTGTTGTCGTTCGGTTGCCGGCTCAGTGGCCCAGGTACACGTCGATCACGCGCGGATCGGCCTGCACCTGCGCCATTGGTCCTTCCGCGAGAATCTTCCCCTGATGCATGACCGTGACCTTGTGCGCGATGCGCTCCACGAAGGCCATGTCGTGCTCGATCACGATCATCGAGCGGTTGCGGCAGATGCGGTCGAGCAGATCGGCGGTCAGTTCGCGCTCGCGCACGCTCATGCCCGCAATCGGCTCGTCGAGCATCAGCAGTTCGGGGTCCTGCATCAGCAGCATGCCGATTTCGAGCCACTGTTTCTGGCCGTGCGACAGCAGCCCCGCTTCCAGATCGAGCGTGCCGGCGAGGCCGATTTCATCGGCCACGTCGCGCACGCGATCGGCCACGTCGGCGTCCTCGCGATACGCGAGCGCGCCGAACACGCTGCGTCCGCGCGGAAACGACACTTCGAGGTTCTGCGCCACGCTCAGGTTTTCGTAAATCGACGGCGTCTGGAACTTGCGGCCGATCCCTTTACGCACGCGGCGGAATTCCGCGAGATGCGTGATTTCCTCGTTGCGGAACTTGATGCTGCCCGCCGTTTCCTTCGTCTTGCCGCAGATGAGATCGAGCAGCGTGGTCTTGCCTGCGCCGTTCGGGCCGATCACGACGCGCAGCTCGCCGCGTTCGAGATAGAGATTGAGCGAATCGATCGCCTTGAAGCCGTCGAACGACACGGTCAGGTCTTCGATCGCGAGCAGAAAGTCGGTATTGCTCATGCTTCATGCCTCCTCGTTCGCCGCGCCGAGCAGCCGCCGCACGCGCGGGCGCACATGCTCGTCGTACAGACCCGCCAGCCCGTTCGGAAACACCATCACCACGCCGATGAACATCGCCGCCATCAGATAGAGCCAGAGGTTCGGAAAACTCTCCGAAAACCAGCTCTTGCCGAGATTGACGAGAATCGCGCCGTATACCGCGCCGACCAGCGACATGCGCCCGCCGACGGCCGCGTAGATCACCATTTCGATCGACGGCACGATGCCGACGAACGACGGCGACATGAAGCCCACCTGCAGCGTGAACATCGCACCGCCGATGGCCGCGAGCATCGCCGCGAAACAGAACGCGAACACCTTGAACATGGCGACGTCGTAGCCCGAGAAGCGCACGCGGTCTTCCTTGTCGCGCATCGCGAGCAGCAACGTGCCGAGCTTGCTGCGCTGAACCCAGCGGCACGCGAGCAGCGCGCCGATCAGCAACGCGGCGTTCACGAAATACAGCACAAGCTTCGCGTGATCCGTGCGGATGTCCCAGCCGAGCAGCGTGCGCAGGTCGGTGATGCCGTTCACGCCGCCCGTATAGCCCTGCTGGCCGATGATCAGCACCGACAGAATCAGCGCGACCGCCTGCGTGATGATCGCGAAGTACACGCCGCCCACGCGCCGCTTGAACATCGCGTAGCCGATCACGAACGCGAGCGCCATCGGCACGACGAGCACCGCGAGGATCGAGAGCGGCAACGAGTGAAACGGCTTCCACCACGTGGGCAGTGCGGTGAGCTGGTTCCAGTCCATGAAGTCGGGAATGCCGGGCGTCGTCTGCGTGTGCGTGGCGGCCGGATCGGATGCCTCGAGCTTGAGAAACATCGCCATCGCGTAGCCGCCGAGGCCGAAGAACACGCCCTGGCCGAGACTGAGCACGCCGCCGTAGCCCCACGCGATCACGAGGCCGATCGCCACGAACGCGTAGGTCAGGTACTTGCCCATCAGGTTCAGGCGGAACGTGTCGAGCGCGAGCGGAAACACGACCACGATCAGCAGCGCGAGCAACACGATGCCCGCGTAGCCCGACGCATCGAGTCGCGCCACGCGCACGCGCCAGCCGGCCGGCGGCGCGCCCGGGCCGGATCGCGGGGATACGCCGCTCGCCGCGGATTGGATGGGTTCCATGTCCCTCTCTCCAGTCGAATGAAGCTGTCAATGACGCTTGTGCATGAACGCACGCTCAAACTCGCCGCACCTTCGACGCAAACAGGCCTTGCGGACGCAGCATCAGAATCACGACGACGGTCAGCAGCGTGAGCACGCGCGCAATCGAGCCCGACAGAAAGAACTCGCTGATCGACTGCATCTGCGCGATGCCGAACGCCGACGCCACGGTACCGAGCAGGCTCGCCGCGCCGCCGAACGTCACGACGAGAAACGAATCGACGATATACAGCGAGCCGCTCGTCGGTCCCGTCGAGCCGATCGCCGTGAAGGCCGCGCCGGCCACGCCCGCGATCCCGCAGCCGATCGCGAACGTCATGCGGTCGGTGCGCCGCGTGTTGATGCCCGCCGCGTTCGCCATCGGCCGGTTCGCGACCGTGGCGCGCACGCGCAAGCCCCAGCGCGACCGATAGAGCGCGAGCAGCAGGCCGCCCGTCATCAGCAGCGCGAGGCCCATCACGAACATGCCGCTCACCGGAATGTCGAGGCCGGGCGTGGGCTCCCACGAACCCATCAGCCAGTCGGGCAGCGCCGGACTCACCTCCTTCGGCCCGAAGGTCGAGCGGAACACCTGCTGCATGCCGAGGCTCAGGCCCCAGGTGGCGAGCAGCGTGTCGAGCGGCCGCTTGTACAGATGGCGGATCAGCGCCCATTCGGCGAGCCAGCCGGCCGCGAAGGCCAGCGCGAACGCCGCGAGAATCGCGAAGAAGAAATACACGGGCGTGAGCGCGTGCCAGACGTTCTGCGAAAACCACGAAAACAGGTAGACCGTATACGCGCCGATCGTCATGAATTCGCCGTGCGCCATGTTGATCACGCCCATCTGGCCGAAGATCACGGCGAGCCCGAGCCCCATCAGGAGCAGGACGCTGAAGAGGCTCAGACCGGCGAAGCCCTGCATCAGCGTGATGTTGAAAATATCGGTAGCGGACATCGAACGCTCCTCGCGCGGCGGCGTCATCGGCCGCCGCGCCGCTGCGGTTGACGGATTACATGTAGCCCTTCGGGAACGGATTCGGCTGGATCGGCTGCTCCGACTGCGCGACGACCTTGAACTGGCCGTCCGCCTGGCCCTGCCCGATCAGCGAGCGGCTCCACAGGTGATGGTTCGCATCGACCTTCGCATAGCCTTGCGGCGCGTTCGCCACTTCGATGCCGGCCGAATGCGCGACCACCTTGTCCACGTCGAAACTGCCCGCGCGCTCGCACGCGGCCTTCCAGATCCACGGGCCGAGATAGGCGGCCTGCGTCACGTCGCCGATCACCGACTTCTGGCCGTAGCGCGCCTTGAATGCCGCGACGAACTTCTTGTTGTTGTCGGTATCGAGCGACTGGAAGTACTTCATCGACGAATAGAAGCCCGCGAAGTTGTCGCCGCCGATGCCGAGCACTTCGTCCTCGGTCACCGACAGCGTCAGCAGAAACTGCTTCTGCGGCGTGATGCCCGCGGCCTTGAGCTGCTTGTAGAACGCCACGTTCGAGCCGCCCACCACGGTCGCGAAGATGCAGTCCGGGCGCGCGAGCTTGATCTTGTTCATCAGCGACGCGAACTCGGTCGTGCCGAGCGGGTAGTACTCCTCCCCCACCACCTTCGCATGCAGATGCTGTTCGATATGGCGCCGCGCGATCTTGTTCGACGTGCGCGGCCAGATGTAGTCGGAACCGATCAGGAAGAAGGTCTTGGCCTTCTTCGTGTTCGACGCCCAGTCGAGCGCCCAGACAATCTGCTGGGTCGCTTCCTGGCCCGTGTAGAACACGTTCTTCGACTGTTCGAGGCCTTCGTAGAAGGTCGGGTAATACAGCAGGCCGTTGTCCTTCTCGAACACCGGCAGCACCGCCTTGCGCGAGGCCGAAGTCCAGCAGCCGAACACGGCCGCGACGTGGTCGTTCTCCAGCAGCTTCTTCGACTTTTCGGCGAAGGTCGGCCAGTCGGACGCGCCGTCTTCCTGAATGATCCGCACCTTGCGGCCGAGCACGCCGCCCATCGCGTTGATCTGCTCGATCGCGAGGCGCTCGGCCTGGATCGAGCCGGTTTCGGAAATCGCCATCGTGCCCGTGGCCGAGTGGAGCTGGCCGACCGTCACGGTCGTATCCGTGACCGCGAGGCCCGTGGTGTTGACCTTCGCCGTGGGCGGCGTTTGCGCCAACGCGCCGCGCGGCAGGCCCAACGCCATCAGCGGCGCGGCGGCGAGACCGCCGAGCATTTTCCGGCGCAGCGGCGAAGGCATCCGGGCTTCGTCATCGAGTCGATCGTCTGCGGACATCACGTTCTCCTTATCGGGCGCCCGGCGCGGATCGCTGCGGGCTGGGTCGAGGTTGGACGCAATGTAGAAAGCCAATTTGACGATCGAAATACGTCAATCGACGTATTTCCGGCGCACGTACTGGAATGTAATTTGCATTGCAGGGCGATCCTGGGCGCCGTGGTCCGCCGTTGTGCCGTTCACGCCCCGCTCGTGCCGCTTTCGCACCAATTCGGATCATCGTCATGTCCCAGAGTCACCCGTCAATGGGCGCGCCCGGTACCCAACGCATCGTCAAGGTGCGCCGCGACTACAACGCGTGGGTCGGCGACGAAACCCTCGAGGACTACGCGCTGCGCTTCACGCCGCGCTCATTCCGGCGCTGGTCGGAGCTGCGCGTGGCCAATACGGCGATCGGCGCGGTGTCGTTTCTGGTGCTGGAGGCGATCGGCGGCAGTCTCGTCGTGAACTACGGCTTCACGAACGCGTTCTGGGCCATCGCGGCCGTCTCCGTGCTGATCTGGCTGACCAGTTTGCCCATCAGCTATTACGCGGCGCGCTACGGCGTCGACATGGACCTGCTCACGCGCGGCGCGGGCTTCGGCTATATCGGCTCGACGGTCACGTCGCTGCTGTACGCGGTGTTCACGTTCATTTTTTTCGCGCTCGAAGCGGCCATCATGTCGCTGGCGCTCCAGCTGTATTTCCATATTTCGCTGGCGATCGCCTACGTCGTGAGTTCGCTCGTGGTGATTCCGATCGTCATGTTCGGCATCACGCTGATCAACCGCCTGCAAAGCTGGACGCAGCCGCTGTGGCTCGTGTTGTTCGTACTGCCCTACGCCGCCGTGCTGTGGCGCCATCCCGACCTGATCGCGCAATGGACCACCTTCGCGGGCTTCGCGCCGCAAGGCCGCGCGTTCAGCCTGATCGCCTTCGGTCAGGCGTCGACGGTCGTGTTCGCGCTGATCGTGCAAGTGGGTGAACAGGTCGACTATCTGCGGTTCCTGCCGCCGCTCACCGCGAAGAACCGCACGCGCTGGTGGTTCGCGCTGCTCTCGACGGGGCCTGGCTGGATCGTGCCCGGCGCGCTCAAGATGCTGGGCGGTGCCCTGCTCGCCTTCATCGCGCTCCAGTATGAAGTCGATGCCAGCCACGCCACCGAGCCGACGCAGATGTACCTCGTCGCCTATCATCTGCTGCTCGATCCGCTGGGGCTCGCGAGCTGGGCGCTGCCCGCGATGACGCTGTTCGTGATCGTCTCGCAGTTGAAGATCAACGTGACCAACGCCTATGCGGGCTCGCTCGCGTGGTCCAATTTTTTCGCGCGGCTCACGCACAGCCATCCGGGCCGCGTGGTGTGGCTCGTGTTCAACGTCATGATCGCGTTGCTGCTCGTGGAAATGGGCGTGTTCGATGCGATCGCCAAGGTGCTGTCGCTCTACGCGAACATCGCGATCGCGTGGATCGGCGCGTTGTTCGCCGATCTCGTCATCAACAAGCCGCTCGGCTACAGCCCGCGACATATCGAGTTCAAGCGCGCGCACCTCTACGATGTGAACCCCGTGGGCGTCGGCGCGATGCTGATCGCGGCCGCCGTCGCGATGCTGGCGCATAGCGGCCTGTTCGGCGCGCTCGCCCAGGCGATGTCGTCGTTCATCGCGTTCGGCGCGGCGTTCGCGTGCGCGCCCGTGCTCGCGGTACTGACACGCGGTCGCTATTACATTGCCCGCGCCGCGCAACCGACCGGCGACGCCACCTCGCTGCGCTGCGCGATCTGCGAAAACACCTTCGAACCCGACGATACGGCGTACTGCCCGGCCTATGGCGGCACGATTTGCTCGCTGTGCTGCTCGCTCGACTCGCGCTGCCACGACCGCTGCAAGCCGCACGCGCGCTTCGCGTCGCAGGCCGGCCGCGCGCTGCATCGCGTGCTGCCCGGTGCGCGACTCGGCCCCGCCGCGCTACGCCTGATCCACTATGCGAGCCTCGTGTTCGCGATGCTCGCGGTGCTGGGGAGCGTGCTCTATCTGATCTGGTCGCAGAGCGCGACGTCGATGAGCGCCGCCGGACCGTCGATCGGCCATGCGCTCTCGGGCAGTTTTCTGAATATCTTTCTCGCGCTCTCGCTGGTGGGCTGCATCGCGGCCTGGTGGTTCGTGCTCGAGCGCGAAAACCGTCGTGTCACGCAGGAAGAATCGCAGCGGCAAAACGAATTGCTGATGCTGGAAATCGACGCGCATCAGAAAACCGACGCGGCGCTCAAGCGCGCGACCGCCGCCGCGGAATCGGCCAATCAGGCCAAGAGCCGTTACGTGTCCGGCTTGAGCCACGAGTTGCGCACGCCGCTGAACAGCATTCTCGGCTACACGCAGTTGCTGCTGCAGGCGAAGGAAGAACTCACGCCCACGCGCTACAACGCCGTGCGCACGATCCATCGCAGCGGCGAGCATTTGCTCGCGCTCGTCGACGGTCTGCTCGACATCGCGCGCATCGAGGCGGGCAAGCTTCAGTTGAACATCGCCAAGGTATCGCTCGCCGATTTCGTCGCGCATCTGACGTCGATGCTCCGTCCGCAGGCGCTCGAAAAGGCGCTCGCCTTCGATGTGCAGACGGCCGGCCGGCTGCCCGCCACCGTGCGCACCGACCAGAAGTGCATGAGCCAGATCCTCACGAACCTGATCGGCAATGCGATCCGCTTCACGTCGAGCGGCACGATCACGCTGCGCGTGAGTCACGGGCTCGATACGCTCAAGTTCGAGGTGATCGATACCGGCCCCGGCATCCCGCCCGCCGAAATGGAGCGCCTGTTCCTGCCGTTCGAACGCGGCGAAGCGGCCCATGCGTACGATCACGGCGCCGGCCTCGGACTCACGATCTGCCGCCTGCTCACGCACGCGCTCGGCGGCAGCCTCGAAGTGGACAGCGAAGTCGGCCACGGCACGCGCTTCGTGGTACGCCTGTTCGCCCCGGCCGTCGACGCGGCGGCAGAAACCCCGACCGAACTCGCGTCGATTCGCGGCTATACGGGTGCGCGCCGCACCATTCTCGTGGTCGACGACCTCGACGACCAGCGCGATATCGTCGTGCAATTGCTGACGCCGCTCGGCTTCGACGTCGCCGAAGCGGCCAGCGGCACCGATGCGCTGCGCTGGCTGGCGATGCACACGGCGGACGCGATCGTCATGGACATTTCGATGCCGTTGATGGACGGCTACGAAACCAGCCGCCTGATCTCCGAGAATCAGTTGTCGAGCGCACCCATCGTGCTGCTCTCCGCCAACGCGTTCGCCGACGACCGCGATCGCGCGAGCGCGACCGGATGCAAGGGTTATCTGGTGAAACCGCTGCAGGTGAATCTGCTGCTCGACAAGCTTGCGCAACTGCTTGCACTCGACTGGATCGCGTCCGATACCGGCGCGAGCGCGCCGGTCGCGACAGCGCCGCTCACGGCCGCCGTGTGGCCGCGGGGGCTCGTCGAGCATCTGCATGCGCATCTCGAAGTCGGCTACGTACAGGGCGTGATCGAACAGCTCGACGCCGCCCGTGAGGCCTGGCCCGCGTTGCGGGATCAAATCGACGCGTTGCGCTCGTTGGCGGAACGTTTTCAGCTAAGGGAACTCGAGCATGAACTTGACCGACTCGCGCGCGGCGCGGACGCATGACGCGCACACCCCGATCGCGGCCTCCCCGATCGTCGAGGCTCCGGCCGTGTGGCTGCGCGAACGGCCCATGATATTGATCGTCGACGATACGCCGGAGAACCTCGCCTTTCTCTCCGATACGCTGCAGGCGCACGGCTACGCGGTGATCGTCGCGCTGTCCGGCGACGACGCGCTCAAGCGCCTCGCGCGCGTGACGCCCGACGTGGTGTTGCTCGACGCAATGATGCCCGGCATGGACGGCTTCGAAACCTGTGTGCGCATCAAGCAGGACGGACGGCACGAGCATCTGCCCGTCATCTTCATGACTGCATTGACGGAAAGCGAGCACGTCGTACGCGGCTTTCGCGTGGGCGGCATCGATTACGTGACCAAGCCGGTGCAGCCCGAGGAGTTGTGCGCACGCATCGGCGCCCACGTGCGGCGTTCACGCGCACAGTTGTATGCGGAGGCCGCACTGTCGCTCGACACGCGCGCGGCGCTGATCGTCGGCGCGGACGGCACGATTCGGTGGCAGAGCCCTCAGGCTGCGCATCATATCGCTGCATACACGGCCGCGCATGACGACCGCTTCGATGCCGCGCAAACCACGAACGCGCGCGATACCGAGGCGCCGCCGAAACTGCCTGCGCCGCTGCGCGCCTGGTTCATCGACTGGCTCGCGCGCGGCGCCCAGGACGACGCCGTGCATGAATTCGGCTCGGGCCAGATACGCCGCTCGGCCAGTGCGACGCTCGGTCCGGAGCCGGGTGAATGGATCGTTATCCTCAAGGAAAGGGACGACACGGTGCATTGCAATGCGCTCGCCGAACGCTTCGGCCTGACCATGCGGGAGGCCGAAGTGTTGCTGTGGGTGTCGCACGGCAAGACGAACCGCGATATCGGCGACATTCTGGGCATCGCCCCGCGCACGGTCAACAAGCATCTCGAACACCTGTTCCGGAAGTTGCATGTCGAGACCCGTGCGGGAGCCGCCGCAGCAGCGATCAAGATGCTCGAGCGCACGTGAAAAGCTACCGCTTTCCCGCATATCGGTGGCGCGAACGTTGCTGGCGGGGCGATGCGTTGAACGACCGTCCGAACGATCGGCGGATAGCGGGTGCCGCCAACGATAGCCAGTCGGCAGCCCGATGCGCGAGATCCGTCGATTCCTAGGGTCTGTTTACATATGGAACGCGCATGCGAATGCCCGAAATCGCTCGTCCCCCAAGGGGACTTCCTCCGGGGCGTATGGCAAGGAGTGAGGAGCGCCGTTTGGCCGAGCCAAACAAGCGACGAGCGACGCCGCCATACGGGCGATTTCGGGCATTCCCGTGGAATGATTTTTTAATTTGGGGTTGCCACGAGAACGACCGCTCTCGCGAGCGGCCGTTCTCGTGGCAACGCATGCGCGTTCCATATGTAAACAGACCCTAGCGCACCAGAATGCGTGTCAGCGCTCAACGCGCGAGCGATGCGAGCGCCGCCGTTATCTCCGCCACCGTTCCTCGCCCGTCACTTTTCCGAACAGCGCGTGCTCGAATGCCCGGTTGAGTTCGGTCAGCTTCGCGTCGAGCCGAGCCAGTTCCGGATGGGCCGGTAACGGACGATCACCGGATATCGCGAGCGTTCCGTGCCCCACGTTCGCGGCCGCGTCGAGTCGCATCGAGCGACTGTGATCCAGATCGTCCATCAACGCATCGATTCGCGTGACGATGGCTGCGCGTGAATGCCGTTCGAATCCGACAACCGAGCCGTCGGCTTCAGCAGGCAGGAGCGTCGCGACGATCCGGCCATGCAGCCAGCAAGACAGCAGCGTGTCCGACAACCGTCGCGCATCGCCGGATACGCGGAACATGCTCCACGCAGCCAGCGGCCTGATCGCCATACGCACGTCGTGAAAACGGCGATCGGCCGCGCGCATCTGCGCCGCCTCCGGCCGCGTGCCATCGTCGCGCTCGTGCATGAGTTCGCGCAGCGCCGCCAACAGGTTGTGCGAACGCATCGCGATGTGGCGCGACGCCGCCAGTGGCATCACCAGCATCGCCGCCGCGAGCGAAACCGCGCAGCCGATCAACACCTCGCCGATACGCAGTTCCGCAAGCGTTCCGATCTCGAAGCCCAGTTGCGCATAGACGACGCCGATCAGCACCGTCAAAAAGAATACGCCGCGCCCGTAGGCATGCAGGATGTGGTACGCCCAGGCAAACACGCACACGCCCATGACGATGACCACGACTGCATTCGCATGATGAACGGCACTGACGACGAGTACGCTCGCAAGCGCGCCGGCGAGCGTGCCGACGACACGTTGCGTGCCGCGATAGATCGTGTCCGCACACGAATACGTGCCGAAGAACACGACGAACGTGCTAAGCACCGCCCACATCCATCGCTCCGACGACAGCGTCTCGCCGATCAACATCGCGGCGCACGCAGCCGCCACGGCGCGGATCGCCGGCAACCATGCAAGCGTGCGCCAGCCGGCGCCCCACCGAACCGCACGCGCATGCGGCGGGGACGCGGGCGGACGTGTGGCGGTCCTGCGCGCCGCCACGTCGCCGGCGACGGCATCGAAGCGCGCAATCGCCGCGCGTAGCGCCGCGGCGGCGGCATCCGTCCGGTCGTGGTTCAGCACGCGCCGGGCGGCTGCGAGCTCCAATGCGACGAGCGCGGCGTGCAATGCACGCGCGTCGCGTTCACCGAATGTCGACGCATGATTCTCGAGTGCGATGGCGGCTTCGTTCAACGCGAGCAAATGCGCCATCGCATCGAACTCGCCCGCGTCCGACACGGCGCTTCGCGCAATGCATGCCGCGTGCAGCGATACCGAGCGCGCGATGAGCCGGGGCGTGTGCGCCGCATGCGTCGGCAACAGCATCCGGCAGACGAGCACGACGCCCGCCGGGCCCGCGATCGACATCGCCAGCATGTGGCCGACCTGTAGCGCGGCCGGATGCAGATAGAGGCCAAGGTAGTACATCGCGATCGCCAGGAACGCACATCCGATCGTGCGCGGCCCTTGAGTCTGGCACAGCATCGAACAGAACAGGACGATCACGAAACCCGCCTTGCCGACCGCTGGCCACGCACTCGCGACGGCGGCCGCGGCGAAACTCGCGCATGCGACGCCGTATTGCCACGCCAGCGATTCATACCAGTCCAGCCGGCGAGCATCGCGCAGGAAGAGCGGCGCGATCATCGCGAACAGTATGCCCACGGCGCCGGTGGTGATCGCGAGACCGAGATGCAGCGCCGATGCAATGCCGAGCGCGCCGACGAGCACGCTCGCGAGTGCGGCGCGCACACCGCCCAGCAGCCGGTGAAGACCGGGGTCGACAATGAACAAGCGGTCCATGGCGCGTGACAACGAAACAGCTGACATGATCAAAGCATTCCAGGAGGCGGCACGGCTGCTTCCGGCCGGCATGCCGGCCGCGGCTTTCAGGACGGCCGCCACGACACGCGATGGCCGCCGTGCCGAACTCAAAACACGCGGTCCACCCAGCCGTGGCGATCGGCTTCGCGCCCGTTCTGGATATCGAGCAGCGCCCCCTTCAGCCGCGACGTGACCGGCCCCGCGCCGCCTTCGCCGATCGTGAAGTCGTACGCGCGCCCCTTCACCCGGCCGATCGCCGTCACGACCGCCGCCGTGCCGCAGGCGAACGCCTCGACCAGCCGACCGCTGCGCGCGTCCGCCTGCCACTGCTCGATCGTGTAGCCCTCCTCCCGCACCGTGTAATTCAGTTCCCGAGCCAGCGTGATCAACGACGCGCGCGTGATGCCAGGCAGAATCGTCCCGTTCAGCGGCGGCGTCTGGATCGATCCGTCGTCGAACACGAAGAACACGTTCATCCCGCCCAGTTCCTCGATCCAGCGGCGTTCGACCGCATCGAGAAACACCACCTGCTCGCAGCCTTCGCGAGTCGCCTCCGCCTGTGCGGCCAGGCTCGCCGCGTAGTTGCCGCCGCATTTCGCGTCGCCCGTGCCGCCCGGCGCCGCCCGCGTGTACTGCTCCGACACCCACAGCGTCACGCCCGACGCGCCGCTCTTGAAGTACGCGCCGACCGGCGTCGCGATCACGCAATACAGATACTCCGGCGACGGCTTTACGCCGAGCACCGCCTCCGTCGCGATCATGAACGGCCGCAAATACAGCGCCGCGCCGTCGAACGCCGGAATCCAGTCGCGATCGGTGCGGACGAGCGCACGTACCGATTCGACGAACATCGCCTCCGGCAACGGCGCCATCGAGAGCCGCTCGGCCGAATGACGAAAGCGCCGCGCATTCGCATCGGGACGGAACAACGCCGCGCCGCCGTCCGGCAGCCGGAAGGCTTTCAAGCCCTCGAAGATTTCCTGCGCGTAGTGCAGCACGAGCGTCGCCGGATCGAACCGGAACGGCTCGCGCGGCCCGATTTTCGCGTGATGCCACCCTTCGTCCGCCGAGTACCGGATCGTCACCATGTGATCCGTGAAGACCCGGCCGAAACCGGGATTGGCGAGCAGCGCGGCGCGCTCGGCCGCCGCGACGGGGTGAGGATTTTGTTCGAATTCGAAGTGCTGGACGGAATCGGTGCTCATCGTTTGCCCCTTGATCGGCAGCGGGACCGTCCCGGCTGCTACGGGCAAAAATTTATCGTAGAAAAAATAATTTCAGGTTGCGTGTTCGCCTTAAGATGGGCGCGATTTAGCAATTCCATGCTTCAAAACCCGAAAACCCGGGCACCGCGTGCCTCAACCGAATAGGTCCGATCAATGGCCGTCATCGAACTGGACGAAATGGACCGTCGCATTCTGAACGTGCTTCAGGAAGACGGACGAATCCAGAACGTGGAACTCGCGCAGAAGGTGGGACTGTCGCCGTCACCGTGCCTGCGTCGGGTCAAGCAGCTGGAACAGGCTGGCGTCATCGAGCGCTACGCGGCGCTGCTCGACGCATCGAAGATCGGCGCGGGGTTGACCGTCTTCGTCCGCATCTGGCTGACGAGCCAGGACGCGAAAACCGTCGACCGTTTCACCGAAGCGGTTCAGCGTCTTCCACAGGTGCTCGAGTGCCACTTGATGGCGGGCGATTGCGATTGCCTGCTGCGTGTCGTGACCGCCGATATCGACGCCTATCGGCAACTCCAGATCGACCACCTGACCCGGATCGAAGGCGTGCAGAGCGTGAAGACCGAGATTCCGATGCAGAAGATCAAGCAGACTTCCGTGCTTCCGCTGTGATCGCGCACGGCGCCAGGAAACGCCGGCGCGTCGTGTCGAACGGGGCATGGGCATCAGAAGTGATGCAGCAGCGCGATACGTGCGACATATTGATTCGGGCCTGACGAGATATCGGCGGCGCCCGGAATGTACGCGTAATCGAAGTCGGTTCCCGTGTGCGCGTTCATCGCATGCTGATAGACGCCCTCTACGAATACCGACGTGCGTTTCGACAAGTCGTAATTCACCTTCGTGCTCAGCTGATGCCACTTCGGATTGAACGCGCCGACCGTCGACGCGACGCGGGCCTGCGTGTACGTGTATGCCGCGCCGACGTAAAACGCAGTCGTGAAGTGATAGAGGCCGTTCACCTCGAAGTTGTCGAATTTCCACGATTTCCATGCACCGCCCGCCGGCTGCGTCGTGCCGGTGAAATACGCGTTCGAAGTCGGGTCGTAGACGTCGACGTGCGAATACGTGAATCCCACGAGCGCATTCGAGAACGCATAATTCACGCCGATACCGATGTTCTGCTGCGACGACGCATCGAACGTGTTGTCGCCGGTGATCGCCCCGGTCGAATCGGCATTGCGTGCGTTGTTGATCTTCAAATACGACGCGCCGACCGTCAGCCCGCCCTGCTGGTATTGCAGCGCGGCGCCATACAGGCGGTTGTTCGCGAAACCGCCCGCCTGATTGCTGAACCCGTACATCGCCTCCGCGGTCACGCCGTGCCACACCGGCGACACGTACTTGACCGCGTTATTCACGCGGAACGAGTAGTCGGTGTTGTCGTTGTCGTACGGATGCGAGAACAGGTAGCCCGTCCAGTTGCCGTTCGCGGTGAGCGGCGAGAAGAGATCGACGCTCGGGTCATACTGGCGACCGAACGTCAGCGTGCCGTATCGATCCGACGCGATGCCGACGAAGGCCTGGCGGCCGAACTCCCGACCACCCTGGTTCATCTTGCCGGTGTTGACGTCGAAACCGCTCTCGAGCGTGAAAATCGCCTGGTAGCCCGCGCCAAGGTCTTCCGTGCCCTTGATGCCCCAGCGGCTCCCGTAGTCATAGCCGCTTTGCAGTTGCACGGTTCCGTGGCCGCGTGCGTTGCTCGTGTAGTTGATACCGTCCTCGATCTTGCCGTACAGGGTCACGCTGCTCTGCGCATGAGCGGCTGCAGCAAGCAACGCGGCGGGTGCGACGATCCCCCAACGCTTGTTCATGACGATTTACCCCCAAATCTTTCGTTTGCCGGTCGTAACGCTTGCGCGCTGCGTCTGTGCCGCGTCGAGACTGCTCGGCGATGCGACGGGCGCAGTGTAATGAGCCGATTTTTTACTGTTAGCCCCTCGCGGCAGGAAGGTGCTCTTCAAAATGGGGGATGTTTGTCAGCGAGGAAAGCGGCTAGCGGGCGGTTGAACGGTGGACCGGCCGGCGCTCCATGGACAGTCGCGCGCCGTTTGGCGCGTAGCCCGGAGCCGGGATCCGGACGTGTCGATCGAAGGCTATTACAGGGTGCGAGGGGAATCGTCCATTCGCGCTAACGGCGATGTCGACCAGCCGTCAGCGTGATCGAGCCCGCCTGCCTCTTCCGCGGCCTTACCCGTGTCACGGCGCGGCGATCAACGCCTGGACCAGATTGGCGGCCATCGGGCGCCCGAGACCGGTTACGTAGTCGTATCCGGTTGCCGCCGTGCAAAGCGTGCCGCATGCGCCGTTCGAGCCGCTGACGATGTCGCGGAAGTTCGTCGCGTAGGCGCTCGACGCGAGCCCGTACAGCACACTCTGGATCGCGCTCACCGCGTTCAGCGTCGTCTTGCCGCGCGCGATGCGCACGCTGTTCGCGATCGCGATCAACGCGGACCATTGTGGTGCGCCGGCGCTCGTGCCGCCGACGACGAACCACCCGCCCTGCCCCGCATAGCCGTACGAATCGTAGACCGCGAAGCCGGACGCCGGGTCGGCGTCATAGGCGACGTCGGGCAGGCCGCGCAGCCCGAGGCTATTCGACGGCAGTCCGAAGTTCGACTGATACGTCGGCGCCGTCTCGACGGCGCTCTGCCCGCCGCCGCTGCCGACCCACGCCGTTTCGTCGACATAGGCGCCGCTCGCATCGGTTGCGATCGACGTGCCGCCGACGCTCAGCACATACGGCGACGCGGCCGGGTAGTCGACCCCGTTGCCGCCGTCGCCGGATGCCGCGACGAACGACACGCCGTTCGCGCTGGCGAGCTGCCCGTCGAATTGCGTTTCGGCCAGGAACTCGCCGCTCCCCCAACTGATCGACACGACCTTCGCGCCGACCCCGCCCGGTGCCGGACGCGTCGCGAGTGCGACCGCGCTCATCAGGTCATCGAGCGAACTCGATGCGGCTTCGACCAGCACGATCCGCGCATTCGGTGCGATCGCGTGCGCCCACTGCACGTCCAGCGAACTCTCGAGTGCCCACAGTGCGTCCGGCGGCGGCGGACGCTTGTCCGCCGTCGCGTACACCTTCGTGAAGCAGCGCGGCGACGCGCACGGCGGCAGGCCGAACGTGCGGCTGAACAAGCGCAGATCCGCCTCGACGTTCGGATTGTCGTACGCATCGACGATGGCGATGATCTGATCGTCGCCACCGTAGCCGCGCGCCGGCAACGCGTCGAACCCGTAGAAACGGCGAATCTGCTGCGGCGACAGGCCCACAGGATTCCGTTTCGCGGCGCCATGCAGATGGAGCGGCGGCCGTGCAAACCCGCGCGGCGCTCGATGCGCGGACTGTGCGAACGACACGCCGAACATCAGCGCGATGCTCGCCGATACGGCCAGCATGCGCAGCGCACGCGCAAACGAAGCTCGCTTCATGGTGTTCCCCGTTGGCAAAGGAGCCGGCGCGCGTCAGTGCACCTTCGCGCTCGTGAACGTCAGCGACTTGCCCGAGCCCGCGATGACCAGCCAGTTGACCGGATCGGTGCTCACGACCGTCGCGCTGCCGCTTTTCACGCTCGGCAACTGGTACGTGCTCTTCGGCAACAGCCACGTCATGTCCTGCAGACTGGTCGGCTGCGTCGCGCTGAACGTCCAGCTGGTGCCGGTATCGGTCGCCGTCCAGTTCACGAGCAGACGGCGCCGGTCGAACTGCGTGAGCTGATCCATCGTGAACCACTTGAACTGGCCGGTCGTCGCCAGCGACGACGCGTAGCCGAGAATCGTCGTGACGACGTTCGGATACCACGACGCGCCCAGCGGGTGCATGTAGATCAACCGGCTCGTGCGGTTCGCGACGACGAAATCCATCAGCGACAGATACCAGTTCTGGACGTCCGTCGTCGGCACCGCGAACTCCTGGAACTCTTCGAACGTCGCATACTTGCCGAACGGCATCACCGGAAACGCCCAGATGCCCGGATTCAGCAGCGAACCGTTGCGATACGCACGCGTTTGCGCATTGCCGGTATGGCCGGTGAAGTAGTAGCCGGAGTAGCCGTTCGATTCGAGCCAGTTCACCGCCCACGTCGGCGTATTGCCTTCCGGGGCCGCCCACTCGACGTCCGGCTTGCCCGTCACCGACTGAACCGCATTGTGGTTCAGCACCAGATACTGCGTGAACGTGCTCGCATTGGTTTCGCTCGCGTTCGCCCCCCAGTAGTCGTGCGCCCAGCCGCCGTGGCTGCCGACCTTGTGCCCGCGCTTGAGCAGGAACGCGACCAGTTGTTTCGCCTGCGTATTGTTCGTCAGGTTGATGCCGAGACCGTCGCCGATCGTCACGTCGTCAGGGCCGGCCGTCATCACGATCGAATACGGGCCGCTGTTCCAGACGCCGTAATTCTTCAGGTACTGCGCCGGCTGAATCTGATCTCGCGCACAGAAGTGCCAGTTCAGGACCATCCCGGCCTGCGCCCGCGGCTGCAGCGACAGGTGCGGCATAGACAGGATGTTCGTCGTGAAGTAATGCAGGAAGCCGTGGATCGGCATGCTGTCGGTTTGCCCGTCGAGATACGCGAGCGGCAGGTTGACGAACATCACGCCGCCGTTTCCATACGCCTGATAGCCGGCGACGAGCCCGAAGTTCGGCGACGTCAGCAGCGTCGTGCCGGTATACGTGCCTTGCGTGACGTAGCTCGGATAGGTGAGGAAGCCGTATACGTAGCCGGAGATGCCTTCGAGCACGTCGGTCGTCGCGGCGGGCGACGCGGTCGCGAACGACGTCGCGCCCTTCACCGCCGTCGATACCGGCGACAGCATCGTCGAGGTCGGCGAGTACGATCCGGATCCGACCTTTGCGCCGGCCGACACGCGCCCGAGATTCAGCGGCACGCCGGTCATGCGCCCGTTGACCGTCTTGTACGTGAAATACGCCTGATGGTTGTAACCGGCAAGCCCGCCCGGGTTCGACGGGCTCGGCTGCAGGTAGAGCAACGGGTTCGTCGTCGAGCCGGTCGATGTAGTCGACGCGGTTGAGGCCAACGCGGTCGCCGCCGTCGTCGAGCCCGGCCATGCCATCGACTTCCCCGGAGGAATCTGTAGCGCGCGCAACGTGCTGCCCATGCCGGTCACGTTGCCGAGGCCGATCATGTTCCCGCCGAGCGTGTCGTAGAGCACGTAGTTGACGCCGGCCATCGAGCTGAAACGCGATTGCCCGGCCGGATAGAATCCCGTCGCGTTCAGTACGCCGAAATCATAGACGAGCATCACGCGCCCGCCGTTCAACGCATAGCTCTGGATGGCGGTCACGAGCGTATCGTCGGCGACCGTATGCACCTGGTCAGGCAGGATGAGTCCCTGGTACTGCTGCAGCGACGTGCCGCCCTGCTTGAATTGCGTGTCGCTGATCAGCGAGATCTGCAGTCCCTCCTCCGCCGCGGAATCGAGCCATGCGGACACACGCGGGTCCGGCAACGTGAAGTTGTCCGGCAGCAGCAACAGCAACTGGTTCGACAACGCGCTCGCCCGCCCGGGTGCCAACGTCATCAGGCAAACGGAAAAGACGATCAGAAACGCTCGTAGGGTCCGGATTGGCTTGGCCGACATTTTTTCTCTCCCCGTAGGAGGTGGGATGACAGCCGATGCTCGACTCGTCACTGCGTGCGCGTTGCGCTCGTCATGATCGAGCGGTCCGCGTCCGGATCGGGGTGCGCCATCGGCTGGCGGCGCAGAGCGAACGTGCCGTGTTTCGGACGCCCCGCGACGCATGCGCGTCGATTTGTCGGACGATCAGGAGTGCATGGCGACTATCGTTCCTACCGCCCCCCGGTGAAGCGAACAACGTGCCAGTCTCGCGACTGCGTTGTCGGGACGGCCCGCGGCGATGCCGGGCATCCGGCACGGGAAAATCGCGCCAAAAACGTTACAGCGCCGATACGGCGCACGTGGCGGGTAATGAAGCGGGGCCGGGGGAACCGTCGCGATGGACGACGTGAGGCTATTCGGCGCCGCGCCGGATGGGGCTTCCGATCGCTGCCTGCGTTGTCGGGCATCGGCAAGCGCGCGGGGATTCAACGGAAAATGATTCCGCCGTGCAACACCGGCTCGGCACGCATGTGGCCGTGCCGGGCTCGCCTGCACGGCGTGCGGTTCTACCTGCGAAGCATAGGAAATTGACGACGGTTCATCGATCGATTGAAGACGAGGGACAACCCGCCACATCGAAAGACCCGTTTCACCATCCCTGTTCCCACGCGGTCAGAACCTGGAATTGACGCGCACATATGCCGACTGCGCCGACACATGGCCCGTATTGATCGTCGCATCCAGCCCGAGCGATACCGTGGTCGTCTTGGCGGCCTGCAGCGTGACGCTGGCGCCCGTGGTGAGGAACGAGCGTGGCAGATCGGTACCCGGCGCCGCGAACACGGTCCCGTCCTGGCTCTGCACCTGGACGACGCGACTGTCGCGCAGCACCTCGTGCGCATAGCCGACGCGCAGCTGGACGTCGACCGGGCGCACGGCATCGCCGAACGCCTTGGCGAGCGACACACCCACGTACGGCTGCAGGCTCCTCGCGCTGTCGGGGCCGACGTGCAGGTTCTGGCCGTTGGCGCCGTCCTCGCTGAAGCCGCTGCCGCGCACGTATGCATACCGCAGCCCGACGTGCGGCGCGAACCGGAAGCCGCCGGCCGCCATCGGCAGGCTGGCCTGCGTAGCGGCGGTGAATTCGTGGCCGAGATGGTCGCCTTCGGCGGTACCCGCGCTGCCGAATGGCCGCTTCTGCGACAGGAAATCGAGACCGTAACCGAGCGTGGCCGACAGGTTGACCGCGCCGATCGGCTGCGCGCCGTACAGCGCGACGCGCAGCGTGTCGATGGCGCCCGATGCGCCTGTCGTGTCTTCGGACAGCGCGGTGTGCGTGTAGCCGCCGGCCGCACCGACGGTGGCGTCGCCGAGCCGTCCCTGCCCGCCCGCCAGGAACCCGTACGCGTGCGTGAGGAAGCCCGGCGCGCCGCTCGTGCCGCCCACCTTGGTGCTGGAACCGCTGGCAACGGCCCACACGTTGCGGGAGCCGGACGCATCGTCCTCCGGGGCCGCCAGACGCCCGAGCAGCGTCGAACTGGCGCTCTGCGCCTGCAGCAAGGCCATCGTGCCGAGCGCCGAGTAGATCGACGTCCTGGTCGGCGCGATGATCGTCGGGCCGGCCGGCGTACCGGGCCCCGTCGGCTCGGCGAGCAGCAGGTCGACCGCGTTGGCGCCGTAGTCCACCGACGATTGCAACGCGCCGAGATTCGCGCCGGCCGTGGTGGTGCCGACGGTCGCGAAATGGCCCGTCACGCCGTTGGCCGCGCTCAGCACGGTGTAGCGGCGGGCCGTATAGGTGCCGGGATCGAACAGAACGGCCAACGTGCCGCCGAGCGTCGCGGCGCCGCCTACGCGCAGTTGCGATGCTTCCGTCGGGCTGACCTCGATCGACAGCGTGCCGCCGGCCGCCTGCGTATAGTTGCCGCCCACCGACAGCGTTCCGATCGAGCCGCCCGGTGCGACCACGCCGCTGCTGCTGACGTCGCCCGATATCGTGCCGTGGCCGCGCAACGCGCCGAGCGAATTCACCACGACGTTGCCACCCAGCACCGCGGCGGGATTCGCCGCGTCGCCGACGGCCAACGTGCCGCCCGCCACCGTCGTCGTGCCGGAGAACGCGTTGCTGACACCGTTCAGCGTCAGCATGCCCGCGCCCTGTTTGACCAGGCCGCCGGTGCCGACGAGACTGCCGCCGAAGGTTTGCGACGAGTCGTCGGACAGCGTGAGCGCACTGCCGCCCAGCACCACGCGGCTGCCTGCCACGCCGGACAGATGCGCGACCGTCTGGCTGCCGGCCGCGGACAGGTCGAGCGCGGCCACGGGGCCGGCGAGCGTGACCGCCGTGGACGATGCCAGCCGACCGGCGCCCGACAACGCGAGCGTGCCCGCGTTAACCGTCGTCGCGCCTGTATAGGTGTTCACGCCGGACAGCGTCTGCGTACCGCCCGCAACCGTCAGCCCGCCGCTGCCGCTGACGGTTCCGCCAAACGTGCCGGCCGCATTGGCGAGTGTCAGCGTGCGGCTGCCCAGCGCGACCGTGCCGCTGCCGGTGAGCGTGTTGATCGTGGCGCCGGAGGTGGTCGCCGAAATGTCCAGCGTGCCGTTGTCGACGACGCCGCTCGAGGCGGCAATGCTGCCGGCGCCGGTCAGCGCCAGCGTGCCGGCATTGACCGTGGTGGTGCCCGTGTAGGCATTCGCCGCCGACAGTGTTTGCGTACCGCCGCCGACGGTCACTCCACCGGTCCCGTTGATGGTCCCGCCGAACGTGCCGGCCGCATTGGCCAGCGTCAGCGTGCGGCTGCCCAGCGCGACCGTGCCGCTGCCGGTGAGCGCATTGATCGTCGCGCCGGTGGTGGTCCCCGAGATATCGAACGTGCCGTTATTGACGACACCGCTGGACGCGGCGACGCTGCCCGAACCGGTCAACGCCAGCGTGCCGGCGTTGATCGACGTTGCACCGGTAAAGCCGTTGGCGCCGGATAGCGTTTGCGTGCCGCCCGCCACGGTGAGCCCGCCCGTGCCGCCAATCGCGCCGCTGAACGTGCCGGCTGCATTGGCCAGCGTCAGCGTGCGGTCGCCCAGCGCAACCGTGCCCGTCCCGGTCAGCGCATTGATCGTCGCCCCCGCGGTCGTCCCCGAGATATCGAACGTGCCGTTGTTGACGACGCCGCTGGACGCGGCGACGCTGCCCGAACCGGTCAACGCCAGCGTACCGGCGTTGATCGACGTTGCACCGGTAAAGCCGTTGGCGCCCGACAGCGTTTGCGTACCGCCCGCAACCGTCAGCCCGCCCGTGCCGCCAATCGCGCCGCTGAACGTACCGGCCGCATTGGCCAGCGTCAGCGTGCGGCCGCCCAGCGCGACCGTGCCCGTGCCGGTCAGCGCGTTGATCGTCGCCCCCGCGGTCGTCCCCGAGATATCGAACGTGCCGTTCGCGACGACTCCGCTGGAAGCAGCAACGCTGCCCGCGCCGATCAGCGCGAGCGTGCCGGCATTGATGGTGGTGCTCCCCGCATAGCCGGCGACGCCGGATATCGCGAGCGTGCCGGTCCCCGCCTGCATGAGGCTGCCCGTCCCGCTGATCGTGCCGCCATACGACACCGTGTCGCTGCGGTTGAACGCCAACGTGCCGTTGTTGACGATGTCGCCGGCGACGGAGCCCGTGGTCCCGCCGCTGCCGATCTGCAGCGTGCCGGCGGTGATCGTGGTGCCGCCGGTATAGGTGTTGTCTCCCGTCAGCATGATCGTTCGGCCACCGCGCACCGCGACGTTGCCCGCCCCGGATATCACGCCTGACACCACGAGGTCGGTCGTGGTGGAATCGAAGGTCACGCGGGACGCGGCATCGCCGAGCGTGACCTGGTTGGACAACGAGAGCCCCGCGGAGCCCGCGGTGATGGTGGTCGTCGCCCCGGCCGTCACCTCGAGGTTACCGACGATGTTGGACCCGGTGACCAACTGCAGCGTATTGTTCGCGCCGTTGAACCGGATGGCTGATGCGCGCGTCACGCCGTCCGCGTACAAGCCGCCCGCGATCGTGCCGCCGTTGACGACGACATCGCGGCCATTGGCGATGACACCGGCACCGGCAGCCCCGCCGTTGCCGGCGCCGCCGGTGATCGTGCCGACGTTGGTCAGCACGGTGAAGTCGCTAGCCAGGTTGACGCCCGCGCCGCTGGCGCCGGCCGTGCTTGCGCCGCCGCCGCTGACGCCGCCCACGCCACCGACGACGGTCCCGAGATTGGTTACCTGCGAACCGGGGCCCAAGGTCAGCAGCCCGTCACCGCCCCCGCCTCCGCCGCCCGGGTTTCCGCCGCCGCCCCCGGTGCCGCCGTTTCCGCCGACGAGCGTCCCCTGGTTCATCACGTCGGCCGCCGGCGTCACCATGACCAGCCCACCGCCTCCGCCCCCGCCACCGCCGCCGTTCGACGCAGGCCCCGACGTGCCGGCACCGCCATTCCCGCCGCTGCCACCCTGCACGGTCACGCCGTTGCTGACGGTCACGCTGGTGCCGGTCGAATACACGCCCGCGCCACCGCCGCCCGCGCCACCGGCAAAATTGAATCCGTCGAAGGCCTGACCTGCGCCGCCTTGCGCGTTCGCGTTGACCACCGCATCGCCGGCCAGCACCACCGCGGGTGCACCGCCGACGCCGCCCTGCCCGCTGTCATTCGTCGCGCCGGTGCCGCCGGTCCCGCCCGACGTGGGGCCGCCGGGAACCTGGACCGTGGCGGAGCCGCCGCCCAACGTGGAGGAACCCCCGCCACCGCCGTTACCGCTGCCGCCGTTGCCGCTTCGGTCCGGGATGCCGGCGCCGCCGGGGGCGCTGCAATTCGCGATGGTGCCGGAAGAGCACGTGACGGCCCAACCCGGGACGGCCGCGCCGGCCAGGCCGAGCGACACGCCGATCGAAACGACGGAAGCGATGGAAGCGCAGCGGCGCGCGGGCGTGGCGCCATGACCGGCGTCGACTCCGCCGTGTGATGCCCTCGTGTGTTCGGATACCACTTGCGGAGCACGCAAGCCACGGCTCCAGACCAGCCGATAGACCCGGTTCATGTCGATCCCCTCGGTGCATAGACCCATGGGCCTGGCGCTGGTCACGAAGAGGCTGTACCGGTGGCGCGACGGACCCGTCGTTGTTGTCTTTCTATGGCGCGCCGGTCCGCGGATACTGATTGTGTTGGCTCATCGGTCGGGGCGCATGCGCGCGCAATATAACACCTGCCGCGAACACACATCCAGCGCTGTCGCGGGGCCGCCACTGTCCAAGGGCGAGAGGAAGATAAAGCACGGCCGACTACCCCTCGCGATCGAGCCGGGCAACCATGCTTGACTTGCATCATCATCGCTTCGTCGCGGCCTTCGCGTCACGCTCGCGTCAAACGCGGCCGCGCTCGCTGCCCCCGTCGATATGCCGTCGGCGCAGGTCCGGACATGCGCTCGAACGCGTGACTGCATGCGCTTTCGGTCGATGTTCGATGCATCCGCGCGCATACGCGGCGGAGCAACGATCTCGCCACACGCTACGCGATGAGGAATTCGTCGCCGTGTTGCCCGATACCGGCGAACGAGGTGCCGCCAAGTTGGCGATCGCCTCCGAAAAGTCGCCACCGCGTCCCTACCGCGCCAGAACCCGCTCCACCAACTTCACGAAATAACTCGCGCCCACCGGCAACAACGCATCGTTGAAGTCGTAGCTGGCGTTATGCAGCAGGCAAGGCCCGCCGCCATGCCCATGCTCGCGATGATCGCCCGCCCCGTTCCCGAGGAATGCATAGCAACCCGGCTTCTCGCGCAGCATGAACGAGAAATCCTCCGCCGCCATGGTCGGATCGACGGCTGCGTTCACATGCGCGTCGCCCACCAGCTCGCGCATCACCGTCACCGCCACCGCCGTCTGCCCGGCGTCGTTCACGGTGGCCGGATACTGGCGCTGGAAATCCACCTCGCTCTCGCAATCGAAGGCCGCGGCCGTCGCGGCCGCCACGGCGCGCATGCGCGTCTCGATCAGGTCGAGCGTCGCCTCGGAGAAGGTCCGCACCGTGCCGCCGAGCCACGCATCGGTCGGCACCACGTTCATCGCCTCGCCCGCATGCACCTGCGTGACCGACAGCACCGCGCCGTCGATCGGATTGCGGTTGCGCGTGACGATGCCCTGCAGGGCGCTCAGCACCTGTCCCGCCGCGAACACCGGATCGCGGCCCAGGTGCGGCATGGCCGCGTGGCAGCCGGCGCCGCGCAAGTCGATCCGGAACAGACTGGTCGACGCCATCAGCGGCCCCGGCCGCACCGCGAAATCGCCGGCCGCGATGCCGGGCCAGTTGTGCAGCCCGAACACGGCATCCACCGGAAAACGCTCGAACAAGCCGTCCTCGATCATCGCGCGCGCGCCGCCGCCCGCCTCCTCGGCCGGCTGGAAGAACAACTGCACGGTGCCGTCGAACTCGCCATGCCGCGCCAGATGGCGCGCGGCCCCCAGCAGCATCGCGGTATGCCCGTCGTGGCCGCACGCATGCATCGCGCCGGGCACCGTCGAACGATGCGCGAAGGTGTTGGCCTCGTGCACGGGCAGCGCATCCATGTCGGCGCGCAGGCCGATCGCGCGCGCGCTGCCGCCGCGCTTCAAGGTGCCGACCACGCCGGTGCGGCCGACGCCGCGCGTGACGGCGTAACCCCATTGCTCGAGCCGCTCGGCGACGAGTTCGGCGGTGCGGAACACGTCGTAGCCCACCTCGGGATGGGCATGGATATCGCGGCGGATCGCCGTCAGTTCGTCGGCGTACGCGACGATGGAATCGATCAGTGTCATGCGGAAGGAAGCGCTCTTGTCGGTCGTTGCGTCGCGGCACGGCGGCGGGCCGCGCCGCGACGCATCGGATCAGATATGGAACAGCTGCGCCACCAGGGTCGCGCCGATGAAGGTGCCGGCATTGGCCACGAAGGACACCAGCACGATGCGCCAGCCGAGCCGGCGGAAGGCCGGGATGTCCTTGGCGATCGACAGCCCCGCGAACACCAGCATCGGCGTGGTCACGCCGAGGAAATCGTTGTGCGAGCTGAGCGCGGCGATCTGCGATGCCCACGGGGACCACGGCGAGGTCAGGAACATCGCCACCACCGATACCCAGCAGACCGCCGGAATCCGCCGCCCCGTCACACGCGCCAGCGCATCGCCGACGATCGTCGCGCACACCATGATCGCGATGCCCGGCAGTCCCGCCAGCGGGGTGGTGCCGTGGGCGATCCAGTCGCACACCAGCGCCATCGCGGCCGTCACGATCCAGGCCAGCAGCTTGCCGCCGTAGCCGAGCGCGGGCGCCTCGGTCCGCACGTCGCCCAGCGACGGGCTGGCCGCCTCGGGCTGCGCCGATGCCTTGGTGGTGCGTCCGATCAGCGGCTCCAGCACGCGATAGCCCCAGACCGCGAGCGGCAGCGAGATGAACAGCGTGAAGTAGGTACCGATGGTGGTGGTGATCAGGTTGCTGGCCGCGGCGAACGCGAGCACCGATTTCGCCGTCTCCGGGTCCTGCTGCGCGGCGATCGCGCCCGACGCGGCCGCCATCATGCTGCCCGAGCCGACGCCCGAGCCCATCGCCAGCGCGAGTGGATCGAAGATGCCGAGGCTGCTCACGAAACCCGCGAATACGGCGATGAACACCGCGCCGAACACTGTGCCGGTCAGGTACTCGGCCAGCACGCCGCGGCCTTCGGCCGAATCCATCCCGTACTTCTCGCCGATGATCGCGAGGCTCGGCTCGCGGCCCACCGAGAAGGTCGCGCCAATCGCCTCGCGCTTGATGCCGAGCAGCAACGCAAGCGGCAGGCCGAGCAGGATGGTGCCGACGAAGTGGCCGAATTCCTGGAAGGCCAGCGCCCAGCCCGCGGACGCCAGCTTGGGCAGCGCGCTGCCCACCATCAACCCGAGCTTGGAGACGAACAGCAACAGCGCCGGCTGCAGGATCGCGGCCGCGAAAAACTGGTCGGGCACGCTCAGGCGCGCGCTGCTGTTCCAGCGCGCGCTGGCCAGTCCGACCGCGGCGCCGAGCAGCAGCGCCCAGATCATCGGCAGCAGCACGACCTTGCCCGGTCCGAGCTTGAACGTGAACGAACCGATCCATTCGGCGACCAGCAGGATGCCGGCCGCGTAAAGCAGGACCTTGGCGGTGGCCGCGCCGCCCAGCTCGCGGCGCTCGATACCCAGTGCGTGTTCCATGACGAGTCTCCCCTTGAAGCCCGGCTGCCGTCGCATGCGGGCCGGTGATTACAAATAACCGAACGCGGTGGGCGGCGCTTCGGCCGTCTCGACCCACACGCTCTTGGTCTGCGTGTATTCGTACAGCGCCTCGACCCCGCTCGAGCGGCCGTAGCCGCTCATGCCGTAGCCGCCGAACGGGGAAGCCACGTTGATGGTCTTGTAGCCGTTGACCCAGAAGGTGCCGGCATTCACCTGCGCGGCCACGCGATGCGCACGCGCCACGTCGGTAGTCCAGGCCGCGCCGGCCAGGCCGAAGTCGGTGTCGTTGGCGATCGCGATCGCCTCCTCCTCGGTGTCGAACGGGATGGCCGCCACCACCGGCCCGAAGATCTCGGTGCGCGCCACGTCCATCGCGTTCGACACGCCGGCCAGCACGGTGGGCGCCACGAAGTAGCCGCCGCGGCCTTCCCCGACGCGCTCGGCCGAGCCGCTGGCAAGCGTGGCGCCCGCCGCCACGCCGCGCGCGATCATCGACATCACGTGGTCGTACTGCTTGCGATTGTTGATCGGGCCCACCTCGGTCGCCTCGTCGAGCGGTGCGCCGACACGGATCTTCTTCGCGCCGGCCGCCACCATCGCGACGAATTCGTCGTAGACGGCGCGCTGCACCAGCAGACGCGAGCCGGCCACGCAGCTCTGGCCCGCGCCGGCGAAGATCGCCGCCTGGGCGGTCAGCGCGGCGCGCTTGAGGTCGGCATCGGCGAACACGATATTGGCCGACTTGCCGCCCAGCTCCAGCACACAGGGCAGCACGCGGCGCGCGGCGGCCTCGGCGATGCGCGCGCCGGTGGCCGGCGAACCGACGAACACCACCTTGCTGACCACGCGATGCGCGATCGCGGCCTGCCCGGCGGTGTGGCCGAAGCCGGCCAGCACGTTGACCAGGCCGCGCGGCAGCCCCGCACGCTCGCCGAGTCTGGCGACCGCCAGCGACGTGAAGGGCGTCAGCTCCGAGGGCTTGAGCAGCACGCCGTTGCCCATCGCCACCGCGGGCGCCACCTGCCAGCCGCAAGTGAACACCGGCGCATTCCACGGCGTGATCTGCAGCACCACGCCGGCCGGCTCGCGGCGCGTGTAGTTGAGGTGCGAGGTCGGCACCGGGATCACGCTGCCGTAGAACTTGTCGGTCCAGCCCGCGTAGTACTCGAACATCTCGGCGACCTTCGCCACCTCGCCCCGGCAGTCGCGGATCGGCTTGCCCGAGCCTAGCGCCTCCAGCCTCGCGATCGCCTCGGCCTCGGCGCGGATCGCGCGCGCCACCTCCTGCATCACGCGACCGCGTGCGGCATGCGTGAGCGCCCACCATTCGCGCTGCGCGCGGCGCGCGCTTTCGGCGGCATGGTCGACCACGGCTGCGCCGGCGTCGCGATAGGCGAGCGTGGCCTCGCCCGTCGCCGCATCGTCAAGCTGGATCGTGTCGCCCTGGCCGGCGACGAGTTCGCCGTCGATATACGAGCCGATCGTGGCGGCACCGGGGAAAAAATGGGCGAAGGCGGCAAGCAACTGATCTGCGTGCTGGGTCATGTCGGGTTTCCGTATAGGTGGGTCGAGCGGAATCGTGGCGCGGGCTGCCCGGCCTCAGGCAGGATCGACGAAGTCGACGATGCGGTTGAAGTCCTCGCCGTCGGCGACGGAACCCTCGCTCGCGGCCCACACGCGCGCGGCCTCGCGCGCCACCGGCGCGACGCTGCCGAACTGGTCGAGCAGCCCCAGCGCGAGCCGCACGTCCTTGCGCATCAGCTTCATCGTGAAACCGGAATCGAACTTGCCGTTGAAGATCCAGGTCGGGTAGTTGGTCAGCGTCGCGCTGTTGCGGCCGGAGCCGCCGTTGAGCGCGTCGACTAGCTTTTCCGGATCGACGCCGGCCGCGCGCGCGGTGCGCACCGCCTCGCTGGCGACCAGCAAGTGCACGCCCGTCAGCAGATTGTTGAGCAGCTTGGTGACGTGGCCGGCGCCCACCGGGCCCACATGCACGCGCTTGGCGCTGATCGCCGCGAGGATCGGCTCGATGGCCGCGATATCGCTGTCCGAGCCGCCCAGCACCATCGTCATGGTGGCGGTGGCCGCGCCCTTCGGGCCGCCGCTCACCGGGCCGTCGACGAAGCCGATGCCGCGCTCGGCCAGGGCTGCCGCCACGCGCCGCGTGCTGTCCGGATCGGCCGTGGTGGTGTCGATCACGATGCTGCCCGGCTTTGCGTTCTCGAGCACGCCACCCGCGCCCAGCACCACCGCCTCGACCACCGCCGAGGTCGGCAGCGACAGCAGCAGCACGTCGGCGTCGCGCGCGATCCCGGCCACCGAATCGCGCGCCGACAGCACTTCCTGCCCGGCCAGCGCGAGCGCCACGCCGGGCGCCGCGTCGTAGCCGAGCACCGTGTAGCCGCCGCGCCGCAGCGAACCCGCCATGCCGCGCCCCATGTTGCCCAGACCGATCACGCCCACCGTTTTCATCCGACGACTCCCGATAGCTGTTGGTTCGAGGCCGGCGCATCAGCTTGCACCCGCCTTGCATGGCAACGATGTTCGGTCCGGCGACCCGTATAATCAATCAACGCCAATATTGATATTGTTCTCTTTTTTAGAACACCCGAATCATGAGCGATACCCTGACCGACAGCCGGATCGTCTATTTCTACGAGGCCGTGCGCTGCGGCACGATTCGCGCCGCGGCGGACTGGCTCGACGTGGCGCCGTCGGCCGTGAGCCGCCAGATCGGGCTGCTGGAGAAGGAGCTCGACGCCACCCTGGTGGAGCGCCACGCGCGCGGCGTGACGCCCACCGAGGCGGGACACTGCGTGATCGAGTATTTCCGCGAGCAGCTCGCGCACCGCGACGACCTGATCTCGCGCCTGCAGGAGCTGCGCGGGCTGAAGACGGGCCAGGTCAGCCTGGTGCTCGGCGAGGGCTTCGTGTCGGACCTGCTGGCCGGGCCCATGCAGCAGTTCTGCCGGCAGTTCCCCGGGATCCGCGTCAACCTCGACGTGGGCAGCACCAACGACGTGATCCGCAAGATCTCGAACGACGAGGGCGAGATCGGCCTGGTCTACAACCCGCCCGCCGAGCCCAAGCTGGTGTCGCGCGCGTCGAAGCGACAGCCGATGATGGCGATCGTCGGCCCCGACTTCCCGCGCCGCAGCCACAAGGTGCTGACGGTGCAGCAGCTCGCCACCTACCCGCTGGCGGCCACCCACCCGTCCTACGGCACGCGGCAGATGATGGAGGCCGTGGAATACGCGGAGCGCGTGCGGCTCACGCCGGTCGTCACCACCAATTCCTTCGCGATCCTGAAGGAGTTCGTGAAATCGGGGCTCGGCATCGCGGTGATGCCGGCGTTCGCGGTGACGGCCGAACTGCAGGCCAGGGAGTTGTTCGCGATCGACATCGCGCATCCGATCCTCGAGAACGCCGAGGCGCACATGGTCACGCGCGTGGGACGCAAGCTGTCGGTGGCCGCGAACAAGATGCTGCAGATGATGACGGGGCAGATGCGGGCGTTTCGTTAGCGGGGGGCTGGCCCGACTCCTCCTCGCGACGCCTGACCACCCCTGTCGGAAACGCGGGTTTTCGCCGCTGGCGATCCGGACCGGACTTTTTTCAAGAATTCGACGCGTCTGCCGTTATCTCGGTATTCCCTCAACCTTTCCTCGTCGTGGCGGGGACTCGCCTTGGCGTCGGCAATGACAGTCGATCTAGCTACCCTCTACCTGCTGGCGATCGGAACGTTGCTTGCCAGTTCCGCCATGACGTACTGGGAACATATTTCACATCCCAAGCGCGGCAACGAACTGCGAATGCTGGCGATTGGATATGCGGCACTCGGTGGCGGCTGCGCACTCGCGACATTTCGGCGCGAACTGCTGGGCGCCGCTGGCGCCGCCGTGAGCAACCTCGTGATTCTGGGTGGCTATCTGCTGGTTCTGCACGCCGTGGCAATGTTCAATGGCCGACGGTATGTCAAAAGCTCAACGGGTTTGCTTCTCTTGATGGGGCTGACATGGACAGCCTCTACAGCGTCCTCTCAGACGGTCATCTGGCTCTATGTCAGCGCAATCCCGATCGCGCTCGTCTCCGCCATGACGGCCTTCGAGCTCACGCGACGCGATGGCATTCCAGCGGTTCAATCCCGACGCGTCGCGGTGGCGGTGACGGGAATCCACGCCCTGTTCTATGCCACCAGAGCATTCGCCCTGCCATGGCTGATCTCGGTCTTTGGAGCCGGCGCACAATCGATTGCCAGCAAAATCACCATGTACGAAGGGGTCCTTTATTCCGTTATTTTGCCGATGACGTTGCTCCGCCTGACACGGGAAGAAATTCATGGCGAGCTCTTGCAGGAGTCCCGTACCGATTACTTGACTCGCCTGGGGAATCGCCGGCTGTTTTTCGAAGAGGGAGACCGGGTTATCCACGAGCACGGGATACGTCGGCTACCTGTCGCTCTCCTTGCATTTGATCTCGATCAATTCAAGAGAATTAACGATCGCTTCGGGCACCAAACCGGCGACGAGGTATTGAAGTCATTCGCGGATACGGTTCGATCCGTTGTCGACGCAGAGACGAGCGTGGTTCTCGCGCGCATCGGCGGCGAAGAATTCGCTGCGCTGCTGCCAGGTTACGACACCCACCGCGCAAGAACGGTGGCAGAGACCATCGCAAACCGGTTCGCGGCGATATCGCATGGCACTGACGGCAATCGCATTCGCGCTACCGTAAGCATTGGCCTGGCCGAGTCGGATCATGAGACGGCTTCGCTTACCCACTTGCTCTCGGTTGCCGACCAGGCACTGTATCGAGCAAAATCGCTCGGCGGAAATCGTCTCGTCCACGCAACGGGCGAACACACCGGACATGCAGCAGTGTTTTGAAAGAATGGAGCCCTTGCGGCCCGACTCCGGATATCGTTGCAGGCCAGGATGGCTATATCCGGCAATTCAGCTGAAATAAAAACAGTCAATCCATTGAGTTATCAAAACTCAAAACGCCCTCAAACATCCGGATCCGGAATCCGCGCCGACTGAATCACCACCAGCGTGTCGCCCGCCTCGATCCTGCACGGCGGATCCTCGTAAAACGAATAAATCTTCCCGCAGCGATCGAGCCCGATCACGATCGCGCCCGGCACGATGTTCGTCAGGCAGCCGATTTCATGCGGCAACGCCTCGCGCTCCAGCAGCGTCGCGCGCCCGCGCGTCGACAGCATGTCGTTGACGAACGGCACGATGTAGCGGCTATGGACCGCATCCGCCAGCAGCAGCGCGCCGATCTTCGTCGACGATACGATCACATCCGCGCCGGCCTGCCGCAGTTGCCGCTGGTACAGGTTCTCCTGGATCCGCACGACGATCTTCGTATCGGGCGCGATGCTGCGCACCGACAGCGTCAGCAGGATCGCGGTCGGATCGTCGGTCACCGAAATGATCACGGCCTTCGCCGCGCGCACCTGCGCCTGCTGCAGCAGATCCTCGTGCGCCGGATCGCCGAGCAATCCGGTCACGCCGAGCGACGTCGCCGCCTCGAGAGCTTGCTGCTGCGAATCGATCACGATCACCGTCGCCGGATCGACGCCGCTTTCCAGCAGCTCGCGCACCGCGATCGACCCCGACAGGCCATAACCGCACACGACGATGTGATCGGACAGTTGCTTCTGCAGGCGTTTCATGCGGAATTCCTCGATGACGCGCTGGATCACGAACTGATACGCCGTGCCCAGGAAAATGAACCAGATGCCGATGCGGATCGGCACGATGAAGAACGCATCGAGCAGGCGCGCCCGCGCCGTGACGGGCACGATATCGCCGTAGCCGACCGTCGCGACCGTGACCATCGTGAAGTACACGAGATCGGCGACCGTCATCGGCGTGCTCTTGGTCGAATCGCGCAGGCCGTCGCGATCGAGATACAGCACGAGGAACGCAAGCATGCACAACAGCACGACCGCGCCGAGACGGAACAGCAGCGTGCGCCGCGGCGACGTCGCGGGGCGTGTGAACAACGTGCGCGCACGCGGCGCCTGCCACGGATTGCGGGCGCGACGCAGGCGCATGCGCAACGAGCGGCGCTGATCGGATGGCGTGGCCAACGGGGAATCTCCTGAAGGATGCGGGCTCGATTCTACGACGGGAACGCATGCGCCCGGCCGTCACAGCATGCTGCGCGGCCGCACCATCGTCCCGTCGACGAAACGCCTTGCGCGAAACGCCGACAGGTCGAGCGACGGCGCGCCCGTGTCGATCCATTCGGCGAGCAGCCGGCCGACGATCGGCCCCATCGCGAAACCGTGCCCGCAGAACCCGGTCGCGATCGCGAGCCCCGATGGCGTGCCGGGTGCATCGATCACCGGGATGCCGTCGGGCAACACGTCGATCAGGCCGGCCCACGCCTCGACGATCTGCGCATCCTTCAGCGCGGGAAAGATCGCCTTGAGCTTCGCGAGCGCGTGCGGCGCATGCGTGCGATTCGGCTGCGGCTGAGGATCGCGCGGCTCGATCGGCCCGGTCGAGCCGTTGATGCGGGCGAGCACGTCGCGCCACGCGGACGCACCCAGTTGCAGCCGGAATTTGTCGCGCTGCGACCAGAATTGCGGCCAGAAGAGGCTCAATCCGCGCAAATGGCCGAGCGTCAGATCGACGTCGACCTGCATGTCGTCGGCGAGATTGATCGCGCCGCTCTTGCGCTGCCGGATGCCGAGGCCATGGCCCCACACCGTCGCCGCCGTCACCGGCGGGACCACGTTGGTGCGCATGCAGGTGCCGCGCACGGCCTGCTGCGGCAGCCGGATGCCGACGCCGTCGAGTAGCCGGAAACTGGTCGCGCCGGCCGCGCAGATTACGCGTCGCGTGCGGATCGTGCCGCGTTCGGTCGCGACGCCGACGACCGCACCGCCGGCCGTCTCGATCGCGGTCACGCCGCAGCCTTCGAAGAAACGCGCGCCGGCCTCGGTCGCGCGCGCCGCGAAGGCGGCGGCCACGCGACGCGGCTCGGCCTGCCCGTCGGTCGCTGTATACAAGCCGCCGAGGGTACGCGCGTGCGTCGACAGCCCATTCACGCGTTCGTCGATCTGCGCGCGCGTCAGCGTGCGCGTGTCGAGCCCGTGCTCGCGCGCCACGGCGAGCCACGCCTGGAACGACGCCCAGTCGTCTTCGTTGTCCGCCATGTAGAGGCAGCCGCCCTGCCGCCATTCGAGATCGAAGCCGAGCGCCTGCTCCAGGCCTTCCCAGATCCGCATGCCGGCCATCATCAGCGGCACTTCGGCGGATTCGCGTCCCTGCTGTCGCACGAAGCCCCACGCGCGCGTCGATTGCTGGCCGGCGATGCGCGACTTGTCGAGCACGACGGCTTTCAGGCCGCGCAGGCCGAGGTAGTAAGCAGCCGCGCAGCCCATGATGCCGGCGCCGGCGATCACGACGTCGGCTTCGGGCGGAAACGCCGTATCGGCGTGGCTCAATGCGTCGTGCAGCGGATAGGTGGTGGTCATTGTTTTCTGTCGAGTGTCAATGCATGGCCGGCAAAGCTTATCGCGGCAACGTCGTCGCATGAAGCGATAAATGGCGGGAAACCGTCATTCGGCCATCCCGTCGAGGCCCACCATCGCATTGACGCCGACGGCGGTCGCGCGGGTCTGCCGAAGCCACGGCGCCGGAGCCGCGCATTGCATTGACGGTTGCCGTCGCTTGCGCATCGATACCGGTAGCGATGAAAACGTCGACCGACACCGGCGCGCCCACACCCAACGCCGTTGCGGAAATTCCATTCGACGATGCGAAGCCGCGGAGCGCAACGCGAACGGCTGCTTCGAATGGGCTCGACGCTCGATGCAATCGTCCTCTCAAACATTCGGCGTTTTTTATTCAATCAGGACTGCCAATGCAACGGCAAACCATGCCCGCTCCATGTCGGGCATCTAGCCATGTCATGCGCGGTCGGCGCCGGTCAACAAGCAATTGCGGCAATCGCTTCCGGCTACCCGAGCAGCGGCCGATCCGGCGCGATCGACCGGCCCTGTTTTTTCGGCTTGACGACCCCGGACCGCCGCGAGATAAACTGTATATCCATACAGTATCATCGCAGTAAAAATGATCCTCCCCCCATTCGATCCCCCGAAGCTGAACGACCTCACCGAATGGTGGACGAAGTGCACCTACGCGGACGTACAGCGCCTGATCCTCGAAGTGCAGCACCTTCGCCTGACGCTGTGGGAGTTGAAAGCCCACGTCGCGGACGCATCGCGCCGCATCCGCGTGCTCGATCCGGACATGCTCGCGCATGGGTCCGCGCTCCGGCGGCTCGGCTACCTGCTCGACAAGGAGATCGAGCGTGCCAACCCGATCGGGCGCACGCGCGACGTGTATGCGCCGTTTTCGGACGAATGGCGTGCGCGCGCGTCGCTGCGCTGCGCGTTGCGCGGGCAGCCCGAGCCGGCCGAGGCAGGCACGCTGCCGAACACGATTCCGGAATTTCAGCGCATCACCTGGGCCGAGCTTCGCGATCGCTGGCGCCACCTGAGCGACAAGCAATCGAATCGGCAGAACGTCGAACAACGGATGGTGCTCGAGATCGCGCGTCAGCGCTCCGTGATCCTTGCGCGGGCGCGCAAGCTGGTCGACGCGGCGATCGCCGAAGCCGCGGCGGATGGAAAACGGCTGTTCGCGCTGGATCAGCTCCAGCGGCTGCTGTCCGTCGAGCGGGAGGACGGCGAGCCGTTCATGTATATGCCGGCGTAGCGCGAACGCGCAATCCATCCGTATCGGCGCCACGGCGACATGGCAGCGCTGGATCAACCACACGGCCATTGAGGCGGGCGTCTCGATCTCCACGGGCGCCGCCGCCATGCAAGCTCCGTCAGTGCGAATAGCGCGCTTGGGTGCCTGCCGTGCGGTCGAACGGCTGCAGCCTCGCAAGCTGCTCGATCGACATCGCGACGACCTCGAGAACATGCCGCGCGATTTCGTCGGCGGCCATGCCGGCATTGACGTACCGCTCGATGCTCATCGTGCGGGGCGGATAGCTGCCGGTTTCGTCATCGACGATGTCGATCCTGGCGGTACGCCGCTCGGGCGACAGCACGATCTGGACAGTTTTGCCGTGAACGACGGTCTGCATGCACAAAGTGGACATTCGCAGTCTCCAATTGCGTTGCCTTCGGACGATCGATACCTCACAACAGGAGTCGTCAATCTACAAATTTCCGAACGCATTCGCAATCTTCAGGCAGGAATGACGGCCGTTCGGGGCGCCGCACCGGTCAACCCGATGCCGTCTTTGCACGGGCACGGGCATGCGCACGCGCCGCGCTACGCATAGCGACTCAGCCACTCTTCGGAGAATTGTCTCGCGTACGCGACCGCTTCGGCTTCGGTCTCGAACTCACCCAGCTTACGGAACGCAGCCTCACGGCTGAAACCCACCTTCGTGACCTCGACCTGCGCGGCGTATTTGCCGGCCTCCGTCACGTGCGGCTCGCAGTTCATTTCGTATCCGCGCATCAAGAATTTCTTCTGCATCGGTTCAACACTTTTTTGAGACGGCAAAAATCGTAGCACGCAGTTGCGCTGACGCCCAAAAGTGTATCCACGTTGGTTTCACTAGAGGAAACAGTCAATCGCTCGTCCTGCAAAGGCGTCAGCGGCCGTCGCGCGATATCCTTCAAAAATGGGGCGAATACCTCGGTCAGGGCAAGGACGCGCCCCGCGCTGGTGCATGGCGCGGCGATTACCTGCCGCCTCGTGCGGAATCGCCTCCCGTCCGTAGCAATCCCGACGCGGAGCTGCCGAACGCACCTTTTCGCGCACGCGCCGCGGCAGGCCGAACGTAACTTCATGACACACCTTTCACACAAACGCACCTTTCACCACACTGAATGGCGACCATTTTGCGGTAAAGTTATCTTTTCCGTGCGTGGCCGGTCGGCTCGCCATTGGACGTCATGAAGACTGTCCGCCGAGACTGCCGCAAGGCGTCGTTCTGAACGTCACGATCCGTTCCCGTAGCATGACCACTGAAGCAATCACCACGGATTCCCTCGCGGTTGCCGAGCGCGTGCGCGAGCTGATGACCCGCAACGGCATCGGCAAGCGCCAGCAGACCACCGAGCTGTGCCGCATCCTCGATCTGAGTTTCTCGCAAGGCCACCGCAAACTGCGCGGCAGCAGCCCCTGGACGCTCGCGCAGATCAAGAAAGTCGCCGAAGCGTACGGCGAGCCCGCCGCCCAGCTGTTCGGCGCGCAAACGCTCGACCCCGGCATGGTCGGCGCCTATTCGCAGGAAGCCGTCCTGTATGCGGGCGTCGCAGAAATTCCGTGCACCGCCTGGATCGGCGCACCGCTCGAAGCCGGCGCGCGCCCCGAGTTCGTCGCGTACGAACAGAATGGCCGGTGGCGCGTGCTGCGCCATACCGGCGTGCTGTACCAGAACGCGTACGACGTGCACAAGATCGAGATCTACCCCCGCCGCGCGGAGAGCGACAAGCTCGTCGTCGCGGTGATCGATCCCGATCGCGTCAGCGCGACCGAGCTGTGCCGCTATCTCGAACGGCAAAGTTTCGCGACGGCCGCGTTCGACGGCCTCGCGGCGTTCGTCGACGCGCTGCAGGGCCAGGCCTTCGACGCGGTCCTGACCGAATGGCTGTTCGACGACGGCACGGCCGCCACCGCGATCAAGGCCGTGCGCACGTCCGACAACCCGGGCGCGCCGATTTTCGTGCTGACGGGCGACCTGCTCACCGGCCGCGCGAGCGAAGCCGACATCAGCGAAGTGATCCGCGCGTTCGACGTGGTGTGCTACGAAAAACCCGCGCGCATGGCGATCCTCAGCGCCGATCTCGCGAAGCGGCTCGCGCGCGGCTGACGTCCGCCGGGCCGGCCGCCCGTCGAAGGGCCAACGCACGCGCGGCGCCGCGGGCATGAACGGGTTCCTCAGTACAATAGCCGCACCCGTTCACGCCCACGCCGGCATCCGGCGCACGACTCCATGGCCCGCCTCATCCCCGACGACTGGAAAAGCCTCGCCGCGACCGGCGCGGCCGAACGCGAGCGCGAAACGCTCGCCGCGCTCGAACACGCGCTGCCCGACGGCTACACCGTGTATCACGGCGTCCACTGGACGCGCGCCGACCAGGCGTTCTCGGTGTTCGGCGAAGCCGCGTTCGTCGTCGTGAGCCCGGCCGGCCGCGTGCTGCTGATCGAACAGAAGGCCGGCTTCCTGCGCGAAACCCCGAAAGGGCTCGTGAAGGTCTACCTGCAGAAGGAGCGCAATGTCCCGATCCAGCTCGCGCGCACGCAGGAAACGCTGCATCGGCGCCTGACGGCCGCGCTCGGCGCGGGCGTCTACGGCGTCGAGGCGCTGCTGTACTGCCCCGACTACGCGATCCGCGACGCGTCGATCGCGGGCGTCGCGCCCGACCGCATCGTCGATGCGTCGCGCAAGGCGCAGCTGGCGCAGGTGATCCTGCAGATCCTGCCCGAGAACGACGAACCCTTTCCGAACGCGCCGAAGCTCCACCATTTCCTCGCGGACGAGCTCGCGCTCACGCCCGACACGAGCGCGCTCGTCGGGCAGGCCGGCACGCTCGTCACCCGGTTGTCGGGCGGGCTCGCCGCATGGGCACGCCAGCTCGACTTCACGCCGTTCCGGCTGCGCATCACGGGCACCGCCGGGTCGGGCAAGACACAGCTCGCGGTGCAGGTGATGCGCGACGCCGTCGCGGGCGGCCAGCGCGTGCTCTACGTCTGCTTCAACCGGCCGCTCGCCGACTACATCGCGCGCATCGCGCCGCCCGGCGCGAAGATCGCGAACTACCACCAGCTGTGCGACTGGGTCGCGCGCGACAGCGGCTATACGCCCGACTTCCAGGTACCCGGCGAATTCGAACGGCTCGAGGCGCGCTTCGCGCAAGCGCCGATTCCCGAACGCTGGCGCTTCGACGTGCTGATCGTCGACGAAGGGCAGGATTTCCATGCGCCGTGGGCGGCCGCGCTGGAGCGCCTGCTCGCGCCGAACGCCGCATGGTGGTGGCTGGAAGATCCGCTGCAGAACCTGTACATGCGCGAACCCGTCGCGCTGCCCGGCTGGGTCACGCTGAAGGCGCTCACGAATTACCGCAGCCCGCGCGACCTGCTCGACTTCGTGCGCGACGTCGTCGGCCGCGTCGAGCCGCTCGCGGCCGAACTGCGCTCGGGCAGCCCGTTCGACGGCTCCGATCCGTCGGTGTCGGCATACGGAGAAGACGGCGCGTCGGGCGACGCATTGGCGCAAGCCTGCATCGACGCGACCAAGCGCGCGATCACGCAGGCGCTGTCACTCGGCTTCCGCAAGCAGGACATCGCGGTGCTGTCGTACCGCGGCCGCGAAGGCTCGGTGCTCGCGCCGCTCGACCAGCTCGGCCCACACCGGATCAAGCGCTTCACCGGCAAGTACGACCTGTTCGGCAACCCTGAGTATCGCGAAGGCGACGTGCTGCTCGATTCGATCTACCGCTTCAAGGGCCAGTCGGCGCCGTGCGTGATCCTCACCGAAGTCGACTTCGACACGCTCGACGCGCGTGCCGCGCGCAAGCTGTTCGTCGGCGCGACGCGCGCGACGATGAAGCTGCTGATCGTCGCGTCGTCGCGCGCGGCCGCGCAACTCGCGGACGCCGCGGGTTGACGCGGCGGGCGGGCGAACGCCTGTCCGCTTCGGGGACACTCTTCGATATCGGGGCCGTTGACACAATCGGGCACATTTCTCGATGCTCCGGACCCTTGTCCACGCTCGTTTCGACCTGTTAAGGCCATCCTGACGGTTTGTCCGTTTGCAGCCGGCGTTTACGATTCCGGGCCATTCGTTGCAAACGGAATAGCCCATGGCCGACGTGAAAAAACTGCCGTACTACAAACCGACAAAGGGATTGTTCGGATCGGAGTTGAGGGAATACAAGGGTTCCCAAGGGTGCGTTCCGCTTGATACGCAAAGGAGCGTATCGATCGACCGGCTTGCACCGGGCGAAAAGCCGCCGCCACCGCCTCCGAAAGCGATTTCCGGGCCTTCGAATGCCCCGAAGCCTCCTGCGCCACCTCGACCGCCGCCGCAAACCGATCAGGCAAGAACCAAAGAACCGCCGACGCAGGCGGAGTCGGAGTCGGAAGTTTGCGAAAACCCGCCGCCTTTCGATCTCCAGGACGTGCCGATTGCGATGGACAATCTCGGCTGGAAGGTTTCAGCCAGGCTTGCGCGAATCTGGTTTGCGGGCGCGGCGCATACCTACAATGACGATCCAACGTCGGTCCAGCCGATGAATAACGATGACGTTACCCTTGATTGGGTGTTGAAATTCGGAAATGTCAGGGAAAAATACGAGAAACTTCTTGAGAGCGATATTTACAGCGAGCGCTCCATACGCACAGCAACAGACATCACGAAGTCCTTTGTCAAAGAGCTATTTTTTGACAGAAATTCGACATTCAATTTCAACACCTCGTCGTTTATAGGAAATTTTCAAAAATTTCACAACAATTGGCAATTTCAACTATCTAAAATAGGTAATTTTGACACCCTGAAAAACCTTTCCCCGACGGATCTCACAGGGGCATTGGCCAATTTTAATATTTATGCGGCCATTGGAAACGTCGAAATTTCCAGTGAAAAATACTTCAAATATGAAAAATCAAGCACCTTTTATTGCCCAAGCACCACGGGGAAAATTACGCACATCTATGTTTACGTGAAAGACAACTACTCATTCAACGGAAAACAATATTTAGGCCACTGGAACAAACATGGAGTGATCATTGCGACAGGGTCGCTTCTCACCGGATCAGGATCGCCAAGGCGAGAATTCGACATTGATATTTGGTCAAAAAATATCAAGCCAGTCGACACCCGAAGAAGCATGTTCGGAAAATTCAAAAGGCCCGACGTTTACTTTCCGATCTACAACGCAGATTACAGTCGCTGGAGAGAGAGGCATCACAGAGGCCGAGACTTCATGATATATTCAAAGCCAGTCTATTTTAAGCTGAATAATCCGATCGACCTTAATCTTGGTGAAATATGCCGAATAGAGCCATCAGATACATTGGCCTGACCATTGCCATTTACATATGCGCAGGTTTGATCATTCATTTCAGTCGCCCCGCCTACGGACGATGCGATTTCTATGATCGCGCGGATACATTGGATGGCGGCAAAAAAAACATGAATGGCGTTTGGTATCGATTCAAGCTGTGTGGCACTGGCGGGAATGATCAGGACGCGACCAACGACAACATCGAACTAAGCGTGTTTAGTGAAAATGGCGAGCTTCTTGCGAGACGATATTTCTCCGTCAACTGGTATCACGGAGATAGCTCTCACCCGCCCCTGCGCTACGAGGGCAACCTGGTTCGCTATATCGACTTGACCGATGAATCGAATATAAAAAAACATCTGATGATCCCTCCCTCCAAGTGGGATTGGCTTCGCGCCAGATTGCCTTTGTTTTAAGGGTTACAACCTAAGTTTTTGATTTATAAGAAACAAAGCCCCGCTAGCGGGGCTTTGTTTCTAGACAGACTGCGCGCTCGGATCACCGACGAGAGCATCGACCAACCCGCGAAACAGGTCGCATCAGCCCACAGGTCCGCGGCAATTCACCTCGTCACGCTCAAGCCACCCGAAACGCCCCCACCGCGCGACGCAGCCCATCCGCCTGCTCCTCGAGCGATGCGGCCGCCGCGGCCGCCTGCTCGACGAGCGCCGCGTTCTGCTGCGACACCTGATCCATCTGCGACACCGCGCGGTTCACCTGCTCGATCCCGTCGCGCTGCTCGCTCGATGCGGCCGCGATCTCCGTCATGATGCCCGTCACGCGCCCGATCGCCTGCTGAATGTCCTGCATCGTCGCGCCGGCCGTACCGACGAGCCGCGAGCCGGTCGCGACACGCTCGACCGATTCGCCGATCAGCGTGCGGATTTCCTTCGCCGCGGACGCCGAACGTTGTGCCAGCGTGCGCACCTCGCCCGCGACCACCGCGAAGCCGCGCCCCTGCTCGCCCGCGCGCGCGGCCTCGACCGCCGCATTCAGCGCGAGGATGTTGGTCTGGAACGCGATGCCTTCGATCGTGCCAATGATGTCGGCGACCTTCTGCGAACTGCGGTCGATCTCGTTCATCGTGCCGATCACCTCGCCGACGACCGTCGCGCCGCGCGTCGCGATCTCGCTCGCGCTGTCCGCGCAGGCCTGCGCCTCGAGCGCATGGTCCGCGTTCTGCTTCACGGTGGCCGTCAGCTGCTCCATGCTCGCGGCCGTCTCCTGCAGCGCCGACGCCTGCTCCTCGGTGCGCTGCGACAGGTCGGTGTTGCCGGCCGCGATCTGGTGCGTCGCCGTCGAGATCGCTTCGGAACCCTGGCTCACCTGACGCACCGTATCCGCGAGGCTGCGCTGCATGCCGGTCACGCCGTTGACCAGTTCGGCCATCTCGTCGCGCGACGACCAGTGCACTTCCGACGTGAGATCGCCGTCCGACAGCCGGCGGAAATGCGACAGCAGGCGATTCACCGGTTGCGTGATCGCGAAATGCAGGCCGATCGCGCAACCGAGGCACGCAGCAAGCCCAAATGCGATGCCCGCGATCGCGCCCATGCGCATCCAGCCGTAATAGGTTTGCGCAGTGTCGTACACGTCCTTGCCGCGCGCGGCCTGGTACGCATCGAGCGCGTCGGTCGCCTGCGTGAGCGCGACCGACAGCGGCGGCGCGACCGTCATCAGCAACCGGTCGGCTTCGTCGCGCCGCCCTTCGCGAATCGCATCGATCATCGGCTTCAGCGCCTGTCCGATCAGCGCCTGGCGCGCGGCATCGAGGCGACTCGCGAGCGGGCCTTCGTCGTCGCCGTGCGGCATCGCCGCGTAGTTGCGCCACGCCGTGTCGGCCTTCGCCAAATAACCCTCGGCCTTCTTGACGAGCTCGGGCACCTCCGCCGCTTCCGGATGCAGCAGCGCGCGGTCGAGCGTGGTGCGCACGATCGTCAGGTTCAGGCTCGCCGCGGACAGCGCGGTCTTCGCGGCCAGTTGCCGCGTGTAAGCCTCGTCGAGGGCGCGGTTCGAGCTCTGCATGCCCGCGAGGCCGATCAGCCCCGACACGACGAGCAGCGCGGCGACGAGGCCGAGCGTGGAGAAAATCCGCGTACGGATCGAGAAACGGGAAAACAGGGCGTTCAGGTTCATGACGGCACGTGAGCGATGAAAAATGCCGCGGCAATCGGTCCGCGGCCCTCTGTATTACGGTTTGCCTGCAAAAAACTTGAGTCCGTCCCTGCATCGACGCTGACCGTGGTCAATTTTTCGGACGGGCAACCTCCTGTTACGACTGCAACATATCGAGGCTGGGCAGAAATTGACTAGTCAATCATCCATGACTATATTTCGATCCAATTCCCTGCCATGGCAGATATCTCGATGACAACGGACACTTTCCTCACCCGGCCGGCCGCCGACGCGGCCCGCCGCGACGCGCCGACCGGGCTGATCGTCGCCGCGCTGCTGCTCGTCATGCTGCTGTCCGCGCTCGACCAGACGATCGTGTCGACCGCACTGCCGACGATCGTCGGCGAACTCGGCGGGCTCGACCAGTTGTCCTGGGTCGTCACCGCATACCTGCTGTCGTCCACCGTCGTGCTGCCGCTGTACGGCAAGCTCGGCGACCTGTACGGCCGCAAGATCGTGCTGCAGGCCGCGATCGTGCTGTTCCTCGCCGGCTCCGCGCTGTGCGGCGTCGCGCAGGACATGACGCAGCTGATCGTGCTGCGCGCGCTGCAGGGGCTCGGCGGCGGCGGCCTAATGGTCGTCACGATGGCCGCGATCGGCGATCTGGTTCCGCCCGATCGCCGGGCGCGCTACCAGGGGATGTTCGGCGGCGTCTACGGCCTCGCGACGATTGTCGGCCCGCTGCTCGGCGGCTTCCTGGTCGAGCATCTTTCATGGCGCTGGATCTTCACGATCAACCTGCCGCTCGGCCTGCTCGCGCTCGCGGTGATCGGCACCGCGTTCCGGCCGCACACCGCGCACGTGAAGCACCGGATCGACTATATGGGCGCCGCGTTCCTCGCGACCGCCCTCACCTGCGTGATCCTGTTCACGAGCGAAGGCGGCTCGCTGCTGCCGTGGACGTCGCCGCAGCTGTGGATGACGCTCGTGCTCGGCCTCGTCGCGATTGGCGGCTTCATTTATGAGGAACGCATCGCGGCCGAACCGATCATGCCGCTCGAGCTGTTCCGTCATCGCACCTTCGTGCTGGTCAGCCTGATCGGCTTCGTGGTCGGCATCGCGCTGTTCGGCTCGGTGACGTTCATCCCGCTCTACCTGCAGGTCGTGAAAGGCTCGACGCCGTCGCAGGCCGGCATGCAGCTGCTGCCGATGATGGGCGGGATGCTCGTCACGTCGATCGTCAGCGGGCGGCTGATCTCGCGGCTCGGCTCGTACCGGCCGTTTCCGATCGCGGGGACGCTGACCGGCGGCATCGCGATGGCGTTGCTGTCGACGCTGACGCTCGATACGCCGCTGCATACGATGTACGCGTACATGGCGCTGCTCGGGATCGGGCTCGGAATGGTGATGCCCGTGCTGACGCTCGCCGTGCAGAACACCGTCGAATTCCGGCATATGGGCGTGGCGACGTCGGGCGCGACGCTGTTCCGGTCGATCGGCGGCTCGCTCGGCGTCGCCGGGTTCGGTGCGCTGTTCTCGCACGGGCTGCAGTCGCGCATGATGCACGCGCTGCCGGCCGGCACCGAGCTGCCGCCCGCGCTCGGCCCGGCCGCCGTGCGCCAGTTGCCGGATGCCGTGCGCGACGCGTACCTGCACGCGTTCGCCGGTTCGCTGCACGTCGTGTATCTGGTGGCTGCGGCGATCATCGCGATCGCGTTCGTGTTCGCATGGTTCGTCGAGGATGCGCCGCTGCGCAAGCATCACTGAGCGGCCGGCGGAGCGCGACGCGCTCCATCCGCACCCGCCGTCACGCCAGCAGCACGACCCCGCCCGTCGTCGCGCGCGACTCCAGCAACCGGTGCGCATCGGCCGCCTGTTCGAGCGGCAGCCGCGCGCCGATCTCGACGTGCATCCCGCCCGCCAGCCGGTCGAGCGTCGCACGCGCGGCGTCCCGATACGCGCCGACGTCGCGCGCGATGAAACCGAGCACGCTCGGCCGCGCCAGCGCGATCGAACGGGCCGGCCCGAGTTCGTCGAGATCGAACGTCTGCCGCGCGCCGATCGCCGCCACCTGCCCGATGCTCGCGACCATCCCGAACGGCCGCACCGCCCCGAGCGTGCGGGTCAGCACGTCGCCGCCGATTCCGTCGATCGCGTAGTCGACGCCCGCACCGCCGCCGAACGCACGCGCGGCCGCGACGAAATCCTCCTCGCGATAATCGACCACCGCTTCGGCGCCGTGCATGCGCACGAGCGCGGCTTTCGCGGCCGATCCGACGGTACCGATCACGCGCGCGCCGAGCGCACGCGCCCACTGCGTCGCCAGCAGCCCGACGCCGCCGGCCGCCGCATGCACGAGCACCGTATCGCCGGCGCCGACCCGCCGGACGCGATGCAGCAGCATGTAGACGGTGATCCCCTTCAGCAGCCCGGCCGCGGCGGCTTCGTCGCTCAGCCCGCCGGGAATCGGCAGCACGCGCTCGGCCGGCATCGTGCGCAGGCTCGCATAGCTGCCGGTCGGCATGCCGGCATACGCGACGCGCTGACCGGGCACGAGCGCCGTCACGCCCGGCCCGACCGCGTCGATCACGCCGGCCGCCTCGACGCCGAGCGCGTCCGGCAGCGCGGGCAACGCGTGCGCACCCGTCCTGAAATAGATGTCGACGAAGTTCACGCCGATCGCGGTCTGGCGAATCCGCACTTCGCCGGCGCCGGGCGGCGCGACGGGCGCATCGACGCGGCGCAGCACGCCGGCGTCGCCGTAACGGTCGATCCCGATCCGGATGGCGTTGGCTGTTTGGATCATGACGTTCCTCGCTATCGAATGAAGTGACACAATCATCCCATCGTGCATAATCGAACGGAATTCACGTTGAACGCCCACTTACTGTGCAAAATTCGACCGATTACGATTCTGCCGCGACGCCCGCGCTGCCGATGAGTTGGGACGACATCCGCTACTTCCTTGCGGTGATGCGCGGCGGCAGCCTGTCGGCCGCGGCGCGGGCGCTGCAGGTCCAGCACTCGACGGTCGCGCGGCGCATCGACGCGCTCGAGTCGGCGCTCGGGATCCGGTTGTTCGACCGTCTGCCGCGCGGCTGGCCGCCGACCGACGAAGGACTGCACCTCGCCGAGCACGCCGCGCGCCTCGAAGCCGACGCGCATGCGTTCGCGCGTGCGGCACAGGGCGCGGCCGCGCTCGACGGCATCGTGCGCGTATCGGCGTCGCCGGTGTTCGCCAGCCATTTCCTCGCGCCGCGCCTGGCCCGTGCGCAGCGCGCATGGCCGGCGCTGCGGATCGACCTGATGGGCGAGATGCACGCGGCGAACCTGTATGCACGCGAAGCCGATCTCGCGGTGCGGCTGTCGCGGCCGAGCGAGCCGGGGCTCACCGCGCGCCGGCTCGGCACGATGCGCTTCGCGCTGTGCGCGACGCCGGAATGGGCGAACGCGACGCCCGACAGCTGGCCGTTCATCGGCTACGACGATGCGCTCGCGCAAACGCCGCAGCAGCAATGGCTCGAACGCTTCGCGGCCGGCCGTCGCTTTGCGTTCATCGCCAACGACCTCGCCGCGCAGCATCGCGCCTGCGCAGCCGGGGCCGGTGTCGCGCTGCTGCCGCGGTTTCTCGTCGACGATCCGGCCGCGCACGCCGGCGCGCCGCTCGTCGAACTCGCGAACGCGCCGCGCTGCGACATCGAGCGCGAGATCTGGCTCGTCGTTCACCCGGACGTACGCCGGTCGCCGCGCGTGCAGCGCGTCGCCGACGCGATCGCCGATGCGGTTCATGCGGCGGACGGACGGCTGTAAGCCGCCGAAACCGCAAACGGGCTTTGCCACGCGCGTCGACGGCCGGCATAGTAGCGTTTTGACTTCAGGCCCTGCCGCCATGTCCACCGCCACCGCCTGCGTCGTGCGCGACGCGACCGACGCCGACCTCGACGCGATCCACGCGATCTATGCGCACCACGTTCACCACAGCGTCGCGTCGTTCGAGGAAACGCCGCCCGACGCCGCCGAACTGCGCGCACGCCGCGACGCGGTGCTGAACCACGGGCTGCCGTATCTCGTCGCCGAATGCGACGGCCGCGTGGCAGGCTACGCGTACGCGACGCCGTACCGCACGCGCAGCGCGTACCGCTTCACGATCGAGGATTCGATCTACATCGACGACACGCAGCGCGGGCGCGGCATCGGCCGCGCGCTGCTCGAGGCGCTGATCGCGCGCTGCGAAAGCGGCCCGTGGCGGCAGATGATCGCGGTGATCGCCGACGGCGGCACCGGCGGCTCGACGTCGCTGCATCGCGCGTTCGGCTTCGAACCGGCCGGCCTGCTGAAAGCGGTCGGTTTCAAGCACGGCCGCTGGATCGACACGGCGCTGATGCAGCGCCCGCTCGGCGACGGCGCGAACACGCGCCCCGCCTCGCCCGAGCCTGCCGCGGCGCGCTAAAATCACCGCATGTCAAAACAGACTCATTCCACGCCCGACGAGGCCGCGCCGGATTCCCGCAACGAGTACACGGTCGACGAACTCGCGCGCGTGTCCGACACCACCGTGCGCAACGTCCGCGCGTACCAGGATCGCGGGCTGCTTGCGCCGCCGGAGAAACGCGGACGCGTCGGCATCTACGACGACACGCACGTCGCGCGCCTGAAGCTGATCAACCATCTGCTCGCGCGCGGTTACACGCTGTCGAACATCCAGGACTTGATCAAGGCGATCGACGAAGGCCACGACCTGCGCTCGATCCTCGGCCTCGAAAACGCGATCGGCGGCCGCTGGTCGCACGAGCTGCCGAAAACCTATTCGCTCGCGCAACTCGCTCAGATGTTCGGCCCGCAAGCGACCACGCAACTGTCGCGCGTGACCGAGCTCGGGCTGCTCGAACGGCGCGGCCTGTCGTTCGTCGCGAAAAGCCCCGCGCTGCTCGAGGCGGCGGCCGCGATGACGAAGGAAGGGATTCCGCCGCGCGAGCTGCTCGACGTGATCAGCCTCGCGCGGCCGCATTTCGACGCGATCGCGCGGCTGCTCGTCGATCTCGTCGTGAAGCGGCTCGACCGCTACGACGCCGGCACGCTGCCGCCGGCCACCGACGTGCCCGAACTGGTCGACGCGATCTGGCGGCTGCGCCCGCTCGCGGCCGTGTTCGTCGAAGGCGAGACGAACCGCGCGCTCGAAACCGCGGCCGGCGCGTATCTCGGCGGCCGGGTCGCGACGATCCTCGACAAGAAGCTCAGCGACGAAGCGGCGCGGCAGTCCGGTACGAGCGATACGCAAGGCGACGGCGACAACGGATAGCCGCGCGGCCGTCATGCAGGCGTCGGCTTGTCGCCGCGACGCGTGCGTAGTCGGTTCGCGGCAGCGCCGACGGCCATTGCCGGTCGCAACCGCGGTCCGCATGGGTCGGCGAATGGCCAGGCGCGCCGCTCGGCGCGCATTCCAGCCGGACGGCGTCGCATCGCTCCCCGCACGGTAACCCCGCGTGCCGCGACACAGTTACAAGTTATCGGTTGACGCAAGCCCGCCCGGCGGTTAGTGTACGCATCGAAGTCCAAGAAGTCCGATTGCTGTTCATCAATTGCTCGCTCCTCCCCAGCGGTATTCGTTGTCCTCTCCCTCCTTGACGCTTCACGCGCTCTTCAACAGAGCAAATCTCTATTTTTTTCTCAAGGAATCTTCATGGATACCGGTATCGTCAAGTGGTTCAACGACAGCAAAGGCTTTGGTTTCATCACGCCGGACAACGGCGGCGACGACCTGTTCGCTCACTTCTCGGAAATTCGTGCCGACGGCTTCAAGACGCTGGCTGAAAACCAAAAAGTGAGCTTCGAAACGAAGCAGGGCCCGAAGGGTCTGCAAGCGGCCAACATCAAGCCGCTGTAAAGTTTGAAGGGCCCGGCGTCCGTCGACGGACGCCGGGTCGCAGCGACATCCCCACGGAGCTTCGTCTCCTAAAGTTGGCGCGATCGGCTTGAGCTGCCTTTGTTCAGTGAGCAGCTTGCCAGGCGCCACACGTCTCGTTGCACTTCATCCCCCCTCCGGCCGCAACGCCTTATTTTTCGCTTTCCGACTGCGTCAGATTCCGCTCGCAATGGCGTTGAATCGGCATACCCGTGCGCATTTCGCACGGCACGCGCGCACTCGATCATCATTAAAATTAAAATGCACAACCAACGAATTCAACAGTACAACGGCTATGCCGTCCAACCCTCGGCGCATCGCCTGCCCGACGGGAGCTTTTCATCCAACCTGCTGCTCGAACGCGCCGATAGCACGCGCGACGAAGGCCGCTACCAGTTCTATTCGCTCGACTACTTCGCGAGCGAAGCGCAGGCGATCGCGCATTCGGCACGCTGGGCACGCAACTGGGTCGATACGCGCGGTTAAAGGCCACGCTACTGTCGATATCAGCAGACGGTCATAAAAAGCCGGCGGGCAACGTGCCCACCGGCTTTTTGCATGACACGCCCGTTCACCTGTTTCGCCGCATTCCGGCACGACGGAGTCGTCCGATCCGGCAGGCCACGACGCCAAAGCATAGGGCGGCCGCCGTCATATCCATATCGGCAATGCTTCGTTTGCGGGCGCGATCGCCCATGCGACGATTCTTCCAACCGAGCGGCGCCCGCCGCTCCCCGAAGATGCCTCGCATGGAGTTCGTTCGATGATTCGTTTCACCCGCTGGATCACCCGCGCCGCCGCCGTCTCGCTCGTTGCGCTGTCCGCCGCGTCGGCATTCGCGCAAGGCGGCACCGACAAAATCGTGCGCATCGGTTATCAAAAGGCCGGCCTGCTGTCGATCGTCAAGGCGCAGGGCGCGCTCGAAGCGCGACTCAAGCCGCTCGGCTATGACGTTCAATGGTTCGAATTCCCGGCCGGCCCGCAACTGCTCGAAGCACTGAACGCGAACAGCATCGACTTCGGCTACACCGGCGCGCCGCCACCCGTGTTCGCGCAGGCGGCCGGCGTGCAGTTCGTCTATGTCGGCGCGGAACCGCCGGCGCCGCACAACGAAGCGGTATTCGTGAAGAGCGATTCGCCGATCCGGACGGTGGCCGGCCTGCGCGGCAAGAAGGTCGCGCTGCAGAAAGGCTCGAGTGCGAACTACCTGCTGCTCGAGGCGCTGAAGAAAGCCGGCGTGCGCTATGACGAAATCCATCCCGTGTATCTCGCGCCGGCCGACGCGCGCGCCGCGTTCGAAAGCGGCAATGTCGATGCGTGGGCCGTGTGGGATCCGTACTACGCGGCCGCGCAGAACGCGCTGAAGGTGCGCACGCTGTCCGATTACGCGGGGCTCGCGGCGACCAACAATTTCTACGAGGCGACGCGGCGTTTCGCGCAACAGCATCCCGACGTGGTCGGCGCGATCCTGAAACAGGCGCGCGAAACCGGCCAGTGGGTCAACGGGCATCCGGCCGACACGGCCGCGCTGCTTGCACCGAAGGTCGGGTTGCCCGAGGCACTCGTCGAAACATGGATCAAGCGGGTGCCGTTCGGTGCGGTGCCGATCGATGAGCGCATCGTCGCCGCGCAGCAGGGTGTCGCCGATGCGTTCTACGCGGCGAAGCTCATTCCGCAGAAGCTGAGCGTGGCCGACAACGCATGGGTCGACAAAACCGTGGCGAGTGCGCTGGCGGCGAAGTAACGCTCGCGGCCCCATCCATCAGCAGGCCGGCCGGGCGCGATGCCCCACCGGCCGCTTTCGTGTCCAGAGCGGCACGCGCTCAACGCAGCGCCCCCGCCACCTTCTTCTGCCGCCACAAACACAGCAGATCGCACGCCACATGCGCAGCCGCGATCGCCGTGATGTCCGCGTGATCGTACGCGGGCGCGACCTCCACCACATCCGCTCCGACCAGATTCACCGCGCCGAGCGAGCGCACGATCGCCAGCGCCTGTGCGGACGACAATCCGCCCGCGACCGGCGTCCCCGTCCCCGGCGCGAACGCCGGATCGAGGCAATCGATATCGAACGTCAGATACGCAGGCCGCGCGCCGACGATCTCGACGATCCGCTCGACCGCCGCTCGCGGACCATGGTCATGCACCCACGCGGCATCGAGCCGCTCGATCCCGAGAAAGTCGTCGTTCCACGTACGGATGCCGACCTGCACCGACGTCGCGGGATCGATCAGTCCTTCCTTTACCGCCTTGTAGAACATCGTCCCGTGATTGAGGCTGTCCGGATCGTCGTCGGCCCACGTATCGCAGTGCGCGTCGAAATGGATCAGCGACAGCGGCTTGCCGTAGCGCTCCGCGTGCGCGACCAGCAGCGGATACGTGATGTAGTGGTCGCCGCCGAGCGTCAGCATCTTCGCGCCCGAGCTCAGGATCGTGCGCGCATGCTCGACGATCGCCGGCTTGATCGACAGCGGGTTGTGCGCATCGAACCAGCAGTCGCCGTAGTCGACGGCCGCGAGATCGTCGAACGGATCGAAGCCCCACGGATACGGATTGAGCTCCGCGAGCTGCACGCTCGCCGCGCGGATCGCGGCCGGCCCGAGCCGCGCACCGGAGCGATAGGTCGTCGCGAGGTCGAGCGGCACGCCGGAGATCGCGACGTCGACGCCGTCGAGCGCGCGCGAGTAGTTGCGGCGCATGAACGACAGCACGCCCGCGTAGGTGTTTTCGATCGACGAGCCGTACGGCGTCGTGCGACGGATCGCGCCGTCGCCGTGGAGAAGTTCGGTCATGGTCGGACCTGTTTTCGTGATGGCCGGACCGCCCCGCTTCGACTGAGCGCGCGGGCCGGGCACGGCGGGGATTCATCGGGCATGTACCGGCTCGCGCATCCAGTCGCGAAGCAAGGCGGGACATCGACAACGACAACGGTAATACCGCGGCGATCGTAGCAAGCCGAATCGGAACCGTTGCCCCGGTTCAGCCGGGGCAACGCGCGAAAAAAGTCCGGTGGCGGCGTCGCCCGCGGTCGCCGTCGTTTCCTAGAAGGGTTCGCCGGTTTTCGCGCACCCGTTCTTCCGGATAATGGCCGGCAGCCACGCGGTGAACGGCCCATCGTCCACCGCGGACAACAACAAACCGGAGACACCCGCCTTGATCGCCACGCTTCCCGCCACCTACCGCCGGCTCTGGCCGCTCGCCATCGCGGCGGCGCTCCTGTACGGGCTGTCGCTCGCCGCGGCGCCCTATCCGGGCCAGGCCGCCGCGAAGGCCGCGATGGGCATCCTGCTGCTCGCGGCGGGCGGCACCTGCGGCGCGGCGCGCGAACGCGCGTGGCTGTGCGCGGCACTCGCGACGGCCGTGCTCGGCGACGTGCTGCTCGCGTTGCCCGACTGGCCGCTGTCGTTCGTGTTCGGCCTCGGCGCGTTCCTGCTCACGCACCTGTGTTATTGCGCGATTTTCTTCCGGTGGCGCGCGCGGCCGCGTGGCTGGCGCATCGTTGCGCTCGTCGGGCTGTGGATCGCCGCGCCGGCGTTCTACGTGGCGTTCTTCCCGCACCTCGGCGAGCTGCTGGCGCCGGTCGCCGTCTATATGCTCGTGCTGTGCGCGATGGCGAGCTTCGCGCTCGCCGCCCGCACGCGCGGCCCGCTGGTCGCGACCGGCAGCCTGATCTTCGTCGGCTCGGACACGCTGATCGGCGTCGGCCGGTTCCTCGGCGGTTTTCCGGGCATCGACTATCTGATCTGGGGCCTTTATGCGCTAGCGCAGGTCACGATCGTGGCCGGGGTTTTCCATGAGACGGCCGCTCGATCGATCCGTCCCTGATACCGTTTCAAACAGGCCGCCGCGCGCCGGCGGCTTGATCGCCAGCGCCTCCCGCCCTGCCGACGGCCTTTTCCGCGCATCCCGCATGGCGGAAACGGGACCGTTCCAAACCCCGCTCAGCCTTTCCCCGCTTGATTTCCTGCCCTTAGAGCGTCGCTTCTAGCCTCTTGCGGTTTCCGGGTTCACCCACTATCGTTACATCAACCAATGTAACATTAAAAAATGAGCCAGATCGGAGACACCCGGATGAATGCTCGCACGTTGCCTTTCGGTCCACCCGGCCCTGACGGCCGGGATGAAGCCATCGACATCGCCATCATCGGCACCGGCTTCGCCGGCCTCGGGATGGCGATCCGCCTGAAACAAACCGGCGTGACCGACTTCGTCGTCCTCGAGAAGGCCGCGTCGGTCGGCGGCACGTGGCGCGACAATCATTACCCCGGGTGCGCATGCGACGTGCAATCGCACGTCTATTCGTTCTCGTTCGCGCCGAACCCGCGCTGGACCCGCATGTTCGCGCCGCAGCCGGAGATCCGCACGTATCTGGAAGACTGCGTGCAGCGCTTCGGCGTCGGCCCGCACCTGCGGCTGAATCACGAGTTGCAGCGCGCCGAGTACGACGAAGCCGCGCAACGCTGGCGCCTCACGTTCGCGAACGGCAAGCGGCTGTCGGCGCGCGTGCTGGTGTCCGGGATGGGCGGGCTGTCGCGCGCCGCACTGCCGGCGATTCCCGGTGTCGAGACCTTCAAGGGCCGCGCATTCCATTCGCAACAGTGGGATCACGACTACCCGCTCGAAGGCAAGCGCGTCGCGGTGATCGGCACCGGCGCGAGCGCGATCCAGTTCGTGCCGCAGATCGCGCCGCGCGTGAAGTCGCTCGCGCTGTTCCAGCGCACGCCGCCGTGGATCATGCCGAAGCCCGACCGCAACCTGACCGGCGTCGAGAAATGGCTGTTCCGCACGCTGCCGTTCACGCAGAAGGTCGTGCGCAGCGGCATCTACTGGATGCTCGAATCGCGCGTGCTCGGCTTCGCGATCCATCCGTCGCTGATGAAGAACGTGCAGAAGCTCGCGCTGCGTCACATCCGCAAGCAGATTCCCGATCCGGCACTGCGCAAGGCCGTCACGCCGAACTACACGCTCGGCTGCAAGCGCGTGCTGATCTCGAACGACTACTACCCGGCGCTGTCGCGCAAGAACGTCGACGTGATCACGACCGGCATCGATCGCATCGAAGCCGACGCGGTCGTGACGACCGACGGCAAGCGTCATGAAGTCGACTGCCTGATCTACGGCACCGGCTTCCAGGTGGCCGACCCGTATCCGCGCGGCGCGATCATCGGCCGCGGCGGCCTCGACATCGTCGATGCGTGGCGCGACGGCGCGCACGCGTATCTCGGCACGACGCTGCCCGGCTACCCGAACTTCTTCATGATCGTCGGCCCGAACACGGGCCTCGGCCACAACTCGATGGTGTTCATGATCGAGTCGCAGATCGAATACATCCTCGGCGCGCTGCAGGCGATGCGCCGCGAGCGCGCGGAGGCGATCGAGGTACGCCCGCTCGTCGAGGCGCAGTACAACGACGACCTGCAGGGCAAGCTGAAGAAGGCGATCTGGTCGACGGGCGGCTGCAAGAGCTGGTACCTCGACCCGCGCACCGGCAAGAACACGACGCTGTGGCCGGGCTTCACGTGGCGCTTCCGCCAGGCCACCGCGCAGTTCTCGATCGCCGATTACCACGCGTATCGCGCACCGCACGACACGACCGCGCGGCCCGCCGCCGCGCCGGCCGCTTCCGCTTCCACGTCCGCCGAAGCGGCCTGAGCCAGACAAGGAGCCATCGACATGAGAGATTTCGCCAACAAGGTCGCCGCGATCACGGGTGCCGGCTCGGGCATGGGCCGCGCACTCGCGATCCAGCTCGCGCAGGCCGGCTGCCACGTGTCGCTCGCCGACAAGAACGGCGTCGGCCTCGCCGAAACCGAACGAATCGTCGGTGCGATCGCGCCGAACGTGCGCGTATCGACGCGCGTGCTCGACGTCGGCGATCGCGACGCGATGTTCGCGTGGGCCGACGACACCGCGAAGGCGCACGGCAAGGTCAACCTGATCTTCAACAACGCGGGCGTCGCGCTGTCGAGCACGATCGAAGGGATGGACTACAGCGATCTCGAGTGGATCGTCAACATCAACTTCTGGGGCGTCGTGCACGGCACGAAGGCGTTCCTGCCGCACCTGAAGGCATCGGGCGACGGCCACGTGATCAACACGTCGAGCATCTTCGGGATCTTCGCGCAGCCGGGCATGAGCGGCTACAACGCGACCAAGTTCGCGGTGCGCGGCTTCACCGAATCGCTGCGCCAGGAACTCGACATGATGAAGTGCGGCGTGTCGGCCACCTGCGTGCATCCGGGCGGCATCCGCACGAACATCGCGCAGTCGAGCCGCGTCGCGAAGAACATGGTCGGCTTCATCGTCGAGAGCGAACAGCAAGGCAAGGACAGCTTCGAGAAGTTCTTCATCACGACCGCCGACGACGCCGCGCGCACGATCCTCGCCGGCGTGCGCAAGAACAAGCGCCGCGTGCTGATCGGCCGCGACGCGAAGGGCGCGGACTGGATGGCGCGCCTCCTGCCGGCCGCGTACCAGGCGCTCGTCGTGCTCGCGACGCGCCGCGAGGCCGCGAAAGCCCGCCGTGCCGCACGCGGCACGCCGGCACCGGTGCACGCCACCTACAACAATGCAGGCAATCAGGGAGAACAATCATGACGACACCGAACATGATGCCCGTGCGGCGCGACATCCGTTTCGCGCTGCCGCCCGAACGCGCGAAGGACTGGCATGTGCAGGGCGTGCCGGTCACGCACTTCATGAATGCGCTGTCGCTGCTGTTCCCGGCCGGCGAACGCTTCTTCATGGATTCGGTGCGCCACTACCGCGACCGGATCGAGGATCCCGAGCTGAAGAAGCAGGTCATCGGCTTCATCGGGCAGGAAGCGATGCACACGCGCGAGCACATCGAATACAACGATCTGCTGCAGGCGTCAGGCCTGCCCGCGCACAAGCTCGACAAGCGTCTGTGGACGATCCTCGGCTGGTTCAAGAAAGTGCTGCCGCACTCGATGCAGCTGGCGATCACGATCGCGCTCGAACACTACACGGCGATCCTCGCGAACCAGTTGCTGTCGGGCCACGAGCACCGGATCGACGGCTCGGTCGAGGGCTACCAGCAGATGTGGATGTGGCACGCGATGGAGGAAACCGAGCACAAGGCGGTGTCCTACGACGTGTGGCGCACCGTGATGAAGCCGGGCCTCGGCAGCTACCTGCTGCGCACCGGCACGATGCTGACGACGACGGTATTCTTCTGGGCGATCGTGTTCGACTTCCACGTGCGGCTGATGCGCGCGCACCGTCGCGAACACGGCAAGTTCGACGGCATGTGGCGCCTCGTGAAGTATCTGTACAGCCCGAAGAACGGCGTGTTCCCGAGCATCGCGCGCGAATGGCTCGACTACTTCCGCCCGGGCTTCCACCCGTGGGATCACGACAACCATCAGTACCTGCAGGAGCTCGACACGCTGCTCGATAACATCGACGCGACCAACGCGCGCTATGCGGCGCAAGCCGCCCCGCGCCGCGTGCCGCTGCATTCGGTAGCGCAGGCATGACGCGATCGCGCGCTCACGAGATGCTGACCGTCCGGTCCGGCGACGTGAAACTCGCCGTCTACGTCAGCGGGTCGCGTCGCGCGCCGCCGCTGATCCTCGTGCATGGCTACCCGGACTCGGCGACCGTGTGGGCGCCGATCCGCGCGCGGCTCGCGAAGCGCTACCGCGTGATCGCGTACGACGTGCGCGGCGCCGGCGCATCCGATGCGCCGCGCCGCCGTGCCGACTACACGCTCGAACGGCTCGCCGGCGACCTGAAAGCGGTGGCCGACGCGACCTGCGGCGGCCGGCCGTTCCATCTGGTCGGCCACGACTGGGGCTCGATCCAGTGCTGGGAGGCCGTGACCGACCCCGCGTTCCGCGGCCGCATCGCGTCGTACACGTCGATCTCCGGCCCGTGTCTCGATCACGTGTTCCGCGCGAAGATGCGGCTCAAGCAGAGCCTGAAGTCGTGGTACATCGGGTTCTTCCATCTGCCGCTCGTGCCGTCGCTGGTATGGCGGCTCGGCGGCGCCGCGCTGTGGCCGCGCTGGCTGCAGCTCACCGAACGCGTGCGCGCCGAGCGCGATCCCGTGCAACTGAAGAACGCGCTGAACGGGATGCAGATGTACCGCGCGAACTTCCTTGCCCGGGCCCGCAAGCCGCGTGAGCGGTACGCGCAGGCGCCGGTGCAGATTCTCGTTCCGCTGCGCGACCGCTACGTGACGCCCGAGATGTCGGTCGACCTCGACCGCTGGCTCGGCGAGCACGTGCGCGAGGAAATCGACGGCACGCACTGGATCGTGCTGCGCCATCCGGACATGATCGCGTCGCGGATCGACCGGTTCGCGGCCGCGCATGAACGGCCCGCGGTTGCCGCCGCGTCGGCAGCGGCGCCGGCCACGAGAACGGGAGCCGCGGATCAGCGCAGCGGCGGCAGTCGCTCGAACAGCGTTTCGTAGTCGATCACGAGCCCGTCGTCGTCGATGTCCATCTCCGCGGTGAAATCCCGGAAGATCCCTTCGTAGCGGTAGCGGCGGCCCGGTTCGATGCACGCATAAGCCTGCTTGACCGGCATGACCTTCAGATCCGGCGTCGAGATGTACGCGACGTCGAGCGGCCGCCGCTCGCCGCGCGCGAGCCCGAGGCGGCCGATCGGCAGCGAATTCGTGAACGGCGTCGCGGCGATGTCGATATCGATGCAGCCGTCGAGCTCGTGCAGTTCGCGGCCTGAGCCGTCACGCCAGTGCCCAGCCCCGTCGCCACGCAGTTCGAGCGTGCCGCCGCCCATCACCTTGAGCACCGCGTAGGTCACGCGCCATTGCAGATCGCATTCGACGCGATACGCGAGCCCGTACGCGCGGCCATACCGCTGGCCGACCACCGCGCTTTCGACGACGATGCCGGATTCACTCCGGTCGAACGTCAGATGTTCGACTCCGTCGCCTTCGAGCGACGCCCAACGTACTTCGCGCATCGTTCCACCTCCTTGGTATCCCGCGTCGGGGCATCGTCACACAAATCGTCGCTATCCGGAATGCCGCCGTCGATTGAGTCCAGCTCGGCGGCCCGGTCGCTAGAGCGTTGAAACTGACGCGCATGGGTCCCCCCTCGGCAACCCCGCGTGCACGCGAAAGCAATAGCGATGGCGCAAATTTGATATCGAATCGCCAGAATCTCGCGAAAACGCTAACAACACATCCCGAGTACGCGCACCGCACCTCGCGATGCCCCGCTTCAGGGCATCGACCACAAATCCTGACTATCCGGAATTCCCTATTCCGGTGCATCGCAGCATGTCCTATGCTCGCGGCTCATCCTGTTCCGCCGCGATCATGCCTACTGCCCGCCCCGCTTCGCCGTCGATCGACCTGCGCATCCTGCTGCGCGGCATCGGGCAGATCGTGCTGCAGGCGAATGCGCTCACCGGGTCGCTGCTGCTCGCCGCGCTCGCGCTGAACGACCTGCGGCTCGCATGCGCGGCGCTGGTCGGCTCTGCCGCCGCCAGCATGACGGCCGTGCTGGCCGGCGCCGAACGCCGCGACGTCGAACAGGGGCTGCACGGCTTCAACGGCGCGCTCGCGGCGCTGATCGCCGTATTGTTCGCGCCCCATCAACTCGCCGCCGTCGCGCTGGTGCCGCTGGTCGCGATCGGCGCGGCGCTCGCGCAACGCGCGATGCGGGCGTCGCTCGCCCGCTGGCGCCAGTGCCCGTATTCGAGCCCGTGCCTGGTCGTCACCGCGCTGTGGCTGCCGTTTGTCGCGTTGCAGCATGCGGACGGCGCGACCGCCGCCCCGGTGCCGACACTCGCTTCCGCAACCGGCGCGCTGTTGTCGGGCGTTGCTCAGACCACCTTCGCGCAAGGCGCATGGGCCGGCGCGCTGGTCGTCGCCGCCCTCGCCGTCGCGTCACGCCGCGCGGCCGCGTTCGCGCTCGGCGGCGCGATCGCGTCGACCGTGCTGCTGACCGCGCTCGGCGCAAGCGACGCGTCGTTCGCCGGCGGCCTGCTCGGCTTCAACGGCGCGCTCGCCGCACTCGCGCTGATGTCGCGCGGGCCGCGTGCGGCGCTCGCGGCCGCCGCACTCGCCGCGCTGATCCAGTGGCTCGCGATGCGCGCGGGCATCCCGGTGTTTACAGCCCCGTTCGCGCTCGCGGCGTGGGTGACCGTAGTCGTCGCGCGCCGCCTCACCCTCGGAGCACCCGATGTCATTCGCACACCGTCCTGACGCCGTGAAGCCCGGCGGCCCGATCTCCGACGCCGAACGCAGGCTGCGCGTCGACCTCGCCGCCGCGTACCGGCTCGTCGCGCTGAACGGCTGGGACGACCTGATCTACACGCATCTATCCGCGACCGTGCCCGGCGAGCCCGGCCACTTCCTGATCAACCCGTTCGGCCTCACGTTCGACGAGGTACGCGCATCGAACCTCGTGAAGATCGACCTCGCCGGCAACCGGATCGGCGACAGCGAGCACGCGGTCAACGTGACCGGCTTTGCACTGCATGCGGCCGTGCACGCCGCGCGCGCCGATGCCGTCTGCGTGATGCACCTGCACAATACGGCCGGCATCGCCGTGTCGATCCAGCGCGACGGGCTGTTGCCGGCGTCGCAGCACGCGTTGCGCTTTCACGGCGACCTCGCGTACCACGACTACGAAGCGCTCGCGTTCTCGCCGGCCGAAGGCGCACGGCTGACCGCGAACCTCGGCGCGAAATCCGCGATGCTGCTGCGCAACCACGGCACGCTGACGGTCGGCCGGACCGTCGCCGAAGCGTACGTGCTGATGGATACGCTGATCAAGGCGTGCGACATCCAGGTGCGCGCGCAAGCAGGCGGCGGGCCGCTCGTGCTGCCGGAGCCGGCCATCGCCGAGCGCACCGCCGAACAGTTGCGCGACGGCGGCGCGATCGAAGGCGAACTGGAATGGCCGGCGCTGCTGCGCCGGCTCGACCGGATCGATCCGTCATATCGCGACTGACCGCGCATCCACCCCACCCAATCGTTCAATCCCAACCGGAGCCTGTGTCATGCCGACTTTCAATATCCAGCTGTTCGAAGGCCGCACCGTCGAGCAGAAGCGCGCATTCGTCGAAGCAATCACGCGTGTCACGTGCGACACGCTCGGCTGCACGCCGGGCTCGGTCGACATCATCCTGACCGACGTGAAGAAGGAGAACTGGGCGACGGCAGGGAAGCTGTGGAGCGACGAGCGCTGAGCACCGACGGCGGCGTCGCGTCGGCGCCGTCCGCTCTGTGCTGAGCCCTGCACTGAGCCCTGCACCGCAGCGCCTGCGACGCGTGCCGCACGCCGGCGCCTCCACTCGCCTCCGTTGTGCGCCCGCACATCGCTTTGTCACGCAATCGGCGCATAATGCCGAACAGACGCAGCAGCCAATGGCCACCCGACGGAGACCGCCATGGAAGCGAAGAACGAGGAAGTCGTCGCACACCTGCTCTCCGATGTCGTCGAATTCGCGCGCGCTCGTCTGCCCGACGCCACGTTCCGGATCGTCGAACCCTTCCTGCGTCATTACTACGATTTCGTCGATGCCGACGATCTGCAGAGCCGCGGCATCGCCGACCTGTACGGCGCCGCGATGGCGCACTGGCAGACCGCCCAGAAATTCGTGCCCGGCAGCGAACGCCTGCGCGTGTACAACCCGATCCTCGAACAGCACGGCTGGCATTCCGACCACACGGTGATCGAGATCGTCAACGACGACATGCCGTTCCTGGTCGACTCGGTGACGATGGCCATCAACCGTCTCGGGCTCGCGCTGCACTCGGCGCTGCATCCGGTGTTCCGCATCTGGCGCGGCGCCGGCGGCGGCATCGAGCGCGTCGACGCGGGCGGTGCGACGTCCGGCGACGGCCAGTCGCAACTCGCGTCGTTCATCCATTTCGAAGTCGACCGCTGCGGCGACGCCGCGCTGCTCGACACGCTGCGCGAGGACATCGCGCGCGTGCTCGGCGACGTGCGCGCGTCGGTCGAGGACTGGCCGAAGATCGTCGACATCGCCCGCGCGACGATCAAGGAGATGAAGGCGCGCGAATCGACCGCGGAGGACATCGAGGCGCGCGCGTTCCTCGAATGGATGGCCGCCGATCACTTCACGTTCCTCGGTCAGCGCGACTACGCGCTCGTATCGGACGGCACGGGCTTCGGCCTGCGCGGCATCGAGGGCTCGGGCTTCGGGATCCTGCGCGAATCGCTGCGCACGTCCGGCGCCGCCGACGTGACGCCGCTGCCGCCGGCCGCCGCCGACATCATCACCGGCGCCTGGCCGATCTTCGTGACCAAGGCGAATTCGCGCGCGACGGTGCACCGGCCCGGCTACCTCGACTACGTCGGCGTGAAACTCGTCGGCGCCGACGGCAAGGTCACCGGCGAGCGCCGCTTCATCGGGCTCTACACATCGACCGCCTATTTCGGTTCGTACACCGAGATTCCGATCGTGCGCCGCAAGTGCGCGAACATCGTGCGGCGCGCGGGCTTTTTGCCGAAAGGGCATCTCGGCAAGTCGCTCGTGACGGTGCTCGAAACCTATCCGCGCGACGAACTGTTCCAGGCCGACGAAGACCGGCTCTACGACATCGCGCTCGGCATCCTGCGCCTGCAGGAACACCAGCGCACGCGACTGTTCGTGCGGCGCGACCGGTTCGACCGCTTCGTGTCGTGCCTCGTGTTCGTGCCGCGCGACAAGTACAACACCGACCTGCGCCGCCGCATCGCGAAGCTGCTGGTCGACGCGTACAACGGCGTGAACGTCGAATTCACGCCGCTGCTGTCGGAATCGGCGCTCGCCCGCATTCACTTCGTCGTGCATGCGGAACCGGGCACGATGCCCGACGTCGACACGCGCGAACTCGAAACGCGGCTCGTGCAGGTCACGCGCCGCTGGCAGGACGATCTCGCCGACGCGCTGCTCGACGCATTCGGCGAAGAACAAGGCAACCGCCTGCTGCAGCGCTATGCCGATTCATTCCCGGCAGGCTATCGCGACGACTATCCGGCGCGCACGGCCGTGCGCGACATCGAGCTGATCGAGCGCGTGAAGGACTCGGGCCAGCTCGCGATGAACCTGTACCGGCCGATCGAGGCCGAGCCGCGCGCGTTCCGCTTCAAGGTGTATCGCGCGGGCGACCCGATCGCGCTGTCGCGCAGCCTGCCGATGCTCGAACATCTCGGCGTGCGCGTCGACGAGGAGCGGCCATACCGGATCCAGACGCAGGACGCCGCGCACGCGTGGGTACACGATTTCGGGCTGGAACTCGCCGACGATACCGAGTTCGACATCGAGCGCGTGAAAGGCCTGTTCGAAGATGCGTTCGACCGGATCTGGAGCGGCCGGATCGAGAACGACGACTTCAACCGCCTCGTGCTGCGCGCGCACCTGAGCGCGCGCGAGGTCACGATCCTGCGCGCGTATGCGAAATATCTGCGGCAGGTCGGCTCGACCTTCAGCGACGCGTATATCGAACGCGCGCTGACCGGCAATCCGGCGATCGCGCGGCAACTCGTCGAGCTGTTCCTGCTGCGCTTCGATCCGCGCATCGGCGACACGCGCGACGTGCAGGCCGAACGGCTGCTGAAGGCGATCGAAGGCGCGCTCGACCAGGTGCCGAACCTCGACGAGGATCGCATCCTGCGCCAGTTCCTCGGCGTGATCAACGCGACCGAGCGCACGAACTACTTCCTCGCGGACGCGAACGGCGAATCGAAGCCGTACCTGTCGTTCAAGTTCAATCCGGCGAAGGTGCCCGGCCTGCCCGAACCGAAGCCGATGTTCGAGATCTGGGTGTATTCGCCGCGCGTCGAGGGCGTGCACCTGCGCGGCGGGCGCGTCGCGCGCGGCGGCCTGCGCTGGTCGGATCGCCGCGAGGATTTCCGCACCGAGGTGCTCGGGCTGATGAAGGCGCAGATGGTGAAGAACGTCGTGATCGTGCCGGTCGGCTCGAAAGGCGGCTTCGTCGTGAAGAACCCGCCGCCGCAGAGCGATCGCGAAGCGTGGATGCGCGAAGGCATCGCGTGCTACCAGACGTTCCTGCGCGGGCTGCTCGACCTCACCGACAACCTCGCCGGCAACGCGATCGTGCCGCCGCCCGACGTGGTGCGCCACGACGCCGACGATCCGTACCTGGTCGTCGCCGCCGACAAGGGCACGGCCACCTTCTCCGACTATGCGAACGCGATCTCGCACGAATACGGCTTCTGGCTCGACGACGCGTTCGCGTCCGGCGGCTCGGTCGGCTACGACCACAAGAAGATGGCGATCACCGCGCGCGGTGCGTGGGAATCGGTGAAGCGGCACTTCCGCGAGATGGGCATCGACACGCAGGCGACCGATTTCACCGTGGTCGGCGTCGGCGACATGTCGGGCGACGTGTTCGGCAACGGGATGCTGCTGTCGCCGCATATCCGGCTCGTCGCCGCGTTCGATCACCGGCACGTGTTCCTCGACCCGAACCCCGACCCGGCAACGAGCTTCGCGGAGCGCCAGCGGATGTTCGCGCTCGAACGCTCGAGCTGGGCCGACTACGATACGTCGGTGATTTCGCCGGGCGGCGGCGTGTATCCGCGCACCGCGAAGACGATCCCGCTGTCGCCGGCCGTGCAGTCCGCGCTCGGCATCGACGCGCACGCGCTGCCGCCCACCGAGCTGATCCGCGCGATCCTGCAGGCGCCGGTCGACCTGCTGTACAACGGCGGCATCGGCACCTACGTGAAGGCCGCGCGCGAAACGCACACGCAGGTCGGCGACCGCGCGAACGACGCGGTGCGCGTGAACGGCGCGGACCTGCGCTGCAAGGTCGTCGGCGAAGGCGGCAATCTCGGCTGCACGCAGTTCGGCCGCATCGAATTCGCGCAGCGCGGCGGCCGCATCAATACCGACGCGATCGACAACTCGGCCGGCGTCGATTGTTCGGATCACGAAGTCAACATCAAGATCCTGCTCGGGCTCGTGGTGTCCGACGGCGAGATGACCGAGAAGCAGCGCAACGCGCTGCTCGCCGAGATGACCGACGAAGTCGGGCTGCTCGTGCTGCGCGACAACTACTACCAGACGCAGGCGCTGTCGATCGCCGGCCGCTATGCGGTCGAACTGCTCGACGCCGAGGCGCGCCTGATGCGCTGGCTCGAGCGCGCGGGCCGCCTGAACCGCGTGATCGAGTTCCTGCCGACCGACGACGAAGTCGCCGAGCGGCAGGCCGCGAAGCTCGGCCTCACGTCGCCGGAGCGCGCGGTGCTGCTCGCGTACAGCAAGATGTGGCTCTACGACGCGCTGCTCGAATCCGACGTGCCCGAGGATCCGCTGGTGGCCGCGATGCTCGTCGACTACTTCCCGAAGCCGCTGCAACAGCGCTTCAGCGAGCCGATGCGCCGCCATCCGCTGCGCCGCGAGATTCTCGCGACGCATCTGACGAACGCGCTCGTGAACCGCGTCGGCTGCGCGTTCGTGCACCGGCTGATGGAGGAAACCGACGCGCAGCCCGGCGACATCGTGCGCGCGTGCATCATGGCGCGCGACGTGTTCGACCTCGATGCGGTGTGGCGCGATATCGACGCGCTCGACAATCGCGTCGCCGACGACGTGCAGGCCCGCATGTTCGTCGACGTCGCGCGGCTGCTGGAGCGCGCGGCGCTGTGGTTCCTGCGGCATCTGCAGTCCGGCGCGGTGGCCGACGGCGGCGTCGCCGGATTGATCGCGCGCTGCCGCGACGCGGTGCAGCGCATCGCGCCGCAACTGCCGTCGCTGCTGCCGGCCGACGATCTGGAAGCGCTGTCCGAGCGGCAGCGCGTGCTGGTCGACGCCGGCGTCGACAGCGCGCTTGCGGTACGCGTCGCAAGCGGCGACATCTCGGCCGCGCTGCTCGACATCGCCGAAGTGGCGGCGACCTGCAATCGCAGCCTCGAACTCGTCGCGGGCGTCTATTTCTCGCTCGGCACGCTGCTCAATTACGGGTGGATCGGCGAACGCGCGGCGAACCTGCCGACGCCGACGCACTGGGACATGCTCGCGCGCGCCGCCGCGCTCGCGGAAGTCGCGCGGCTCAAGCGCACGCTCGCGACGAGCGCGCTCGCGGAATCGCCGGATTCGACCACGCCGGACACGATCGTCGGCGCGTGGCGCGTGCGCCGCGAGGCCGCGCTCGCGCGTTACGAGCACCTGCTCGCGGATCTACGCGCATCCGGCGGCACGAGCCTCGCGGTGCTGCTCGTGGTCGTGCGGGAAATGGCCGTGCTCGAACGCGCGTGACGAAGGCGACGGGTCAGACCGTCGCGACGAGCAATTCTTCCGCGCGGTTCGGCGGCCGCAGGCCGTCCATGCGATCGACGAAATAACGGCGCGTCAGCTCGGCGGCCGACACGTGTTCGGCCTTCGCAAAACCGGCCTCCCGTGCAAGCGCCTGGATCTGTTCCGGCATGAAGAAGCTGATGAACGGCGTGCCGCTCGCCCGCGCGCCCTTCGCGGCCATTTCCAGCCCGGGGCGCACGTCCGGATCCGCATTTTCCAGCGGCAGCAGGAACGTCATCGCGAACGTCGAACCGGGCGCGAGCGACGCGACTTCGCGCAGCGCGGCCGCATTCGCTTCGCGCGTCAGGTACATGCTGACGCCGGTGGACACCACGACCGCCGGCTGGCCCGCATCGAAGCCCGCGCCGACGAGCGCGTCGCGCCACGACTGCTCCGCCTCGAAATCGACCGGCACGAAACGCAGCCAGTCGGGCACGCCGAAGCCGAGTTCGGCCAGGCGGCGCTGCTTCCAGCGTTGCGGCGCCGGCGGGTCGACTTCGAACACGGTCACGCGCGATGCCATGTCCGGCCGGCGCTGCACGAAGCTGTCGAGCCCCGCGCCGAGGATCACGTACTGGCGCACGCCGCGCGCCGCCTGTTCGGCCACGAGATCCTCGATGAAGCGCGCCCGCGCGACGATCGACGCGCGAAACGGCCGCGTGAACTGCGGATCCATGTCGCCGCGCTGCTGCCAGCCGGGCGCCGGCGCGAGCAATTGCAACCCGATTGCGTCGGCGAGCACGTGCGGCGGCGCGTCGAGTTCGACGTGCAGCGCACGCCACAGCGCGACGCGCGCGGCCGTGCTGTCGGGCGCATCGTCTTCGCGGATAACCGTCATATCGACCTCACGCGAGCTGCTTGCCCGGCGCCTGCAGGCGCCACACGCGACCGTCCGGATCGCGCACGGTCATGTCGCGCGTCCCCCAGTGCGTATCCTCGAACGGCGCGACGACATCGACGATCGGCCGCGGCTGCACCGCCTGCTCGTCGGCGACCTTGATCACGACCTGCATGTCGGGCTTTTCGCTCGGCGGCACTTCGGCGATGAACAGGAACGGGCCGTCGCCGCTGCGCAACTGGCCCGACTGGTGATCGGTTTCGAATTCCAGCGTGAAGCCCAGCGCCTGGAAGAACTTCGCCGACTTGCCCCGGTTGTGCGTGGTCAGATACACGGCTTCGATTCGCTCGGATGACATGTCACTCCTCCTGGTTGGACGGTCCCGCGCCGGGCGGCGGCGCGGCCAGGTACGCGCGCAACGCGTCGGCCACCAGCGCGGACAGCGATTGCTCCGTTTCGATGGCGCGATGCTTGACCTGCCGGATCAGGGAGAGCGGCAGGTACACGTTGAATTGCTTCACTTCTTCGTCGGTCATGGGACTAGTATGCTAGCAATCTAGCAAAAGTCAAATGCGGATGCGGTGAAACGACTGGAATGAATCGGCGCGCGGCCCGCGAGCAGGCCGCTTGCAGTGCCTCGTATGTCCGCGTTACCGCGCAACTCGCGCCGCGAGCCGCGCGAACAGCGCGTCGAGATCGAATCCCGCCGTATTGACGCCGATCGTGTCGCGCAGGCACGCGGCCCAGTCGGCTGCTGTGTCGAACGTGACCGTGCGCCCGGCGCCCGCCGCGTCGCGCAGCGTCAGCACGGTGTTGACCAGCGCCGCGCGGCCGTCCGGCAGCACGCGGCACGCGATCAGGTCGTTCACGAAGATCGATTCGGGATACGTCGACGTGAACCAGTTCGCGGCGTCGTAATCGATCCATTCGGCCGGCTTCAGCGAGAAGCGGTAGGTCGTGTGCCAGCCGTCGGGGATCTCGAACTGCATGTCGAATTCGCCGTGGACCGGCGCATCGACCACGCGAAACGCGCCATGCGGCGTCAATTGCCGCTCGCCCGGCGCGAAGCGCAGCGGCGCGGTCAGCGTCGCGCTGCCGAAGCCGATGTCCGCGAGCCACGCCGCGCCGTCGAGGTCGATGCGCAGCAGCATGTGCGTCTGCGCGGTGACGATCTCGGGCGGCCGCATCCAGCGCACGCGCGCGATCAGCGGCGTCACGCGGAAACCGATCGTCGTGAGCGCGGTGTAGAACAGCTTGTTGAGTTCGAAGCAGTAGCCGCCGCGGCGGCGCTCGATCACCTTGTCGACGATCGCGGACAGGTCGAGCGCGACGCGCGTGCCGGTCAGCGGATTGAGGTTTTCGAACGGAATCGCCTGCGGGTGCAGCAGATGCAGCCGGCGCAGCACGTCGAGCGTCGGCTCGACCGGGCCGTCGTAGCCGATGCGGGAAAAATAGCGCGAGAGGTCGAACGAGTCAGTCATGAACCGGCACCGATGAAAGGGACCCGCCACGATAGCATCGCGCGAAATCCCCATGTTGTGCGGGCCTATCGTTCGTGGCCGGCGTGCGCGATGATGGCCACGCATCGCCGCCGCACCCGCACGACGTTACGGCAGCAGCTTCAGCGCGGACGACGCGACCGACGGCACCGAAATGCCCTGGCTCGTCGCGAACTGCACGGCCTGGCTGAGCGTCGCGGCAAGCGACTGCAACTGGCCCGGCGCGCTTTGCGCGATATACGTCGCGGCCTGCATGTTCTGCGGATTCAGGCCCGACTGCAGCAGCGACGCCGCGCTCGTCGAGCCGAGATTGCCGAGCCCCGACTGCAGTTGCGAATACTGCGTGAGCCCCTGCCCGAGCGAGGCGAGGCCGTTGCTGAACGCCTGCTTGTCGATCGGCCCGTGCGTGGCGCCGCCGCTCGCGAACGCCTGGCCGAGCGCCTGCGACACCGATTGCTGCGCGCCGCCCATCTGCGACAGCGTGGCCGGCGACAGCGCATCGCCGCCGGATAACTGGCTCGCGGCCTGCTGCGCCTGCCCGGCCGCCCCGGTCAGGCCCATCGCCGATGCGAGCGACGACTGGCCGCTCAGCACCTGCTGGTTCGCGCCGACATAGGCCTGCAGCAACTGCGCGACACCGCCCTGCGCCGGCGCTGCCGCCTGCTGCTGCCCGCCGCCGAGCAGCGACGCGCCGATCGACTGCAGGTCGAGCTGCGCGTGTGCGGCGCCGCTCGCCAGGATGCCGAACGCGATGCCTGCCGAGGCCAGATGCCGGCCCGTCGCGCGAATGTGCTTCATGTTTTTCCCTCGTGCCCGAATGGTCGAGGCGATATTGTCGAAGCGCGTCGCGCGCCGCCGCAACGACTGAAACACATCGAAACGAAATCACCGCGCGCCGCCGCTTGCAATTCCGCGGCCGGCGACCGTCGTCGCGCCGATTCGTCCATGTTTGCGGTGCGATGTGATGCGCGTACCGGCATTCTTTCTCCGGTTGCGTCAATGGACGCAGGCTCCGGCGTGCGCAGGCAGCGCGCCGAAACACCTCCACGGGCGCGTTTCGTGTCGAGCGATGCCAAGCAAAACGGGCAGCGCATCGCCGCCCGCTTCGTCATGCGGCCACTACCGCCCGCCACTGCCTGCCGGCGACGCCGTTACGCTGCCATCCACGCCGGCAACCGCTGGTTGACCCAGTCGGCCGCCTGCTCGTAGCCGTGCGCAAGCTGCAGCACGGCGAGATCGGCGCGCGGACGCCCGATCAGCTGCATCCCCATCGGCAATCCCGCGTCGTTGAAGTCGACCGGCACGTTGATCACCGGGCAGCCGGCCAGCGTCCACGGCACGACCGTTTCCATCCAGCGATGGTAGGTGTCCATCGCGCGGCCCGCGATCTCCTTCGGCCAGCGCTGGTCGACGTCGAACGGAAACACCTGCGCGGTCGGCGCCGCGATGAAGTCGTAACGGTCGAAGAAGCTCAGCACCGCCTGATGCCACGCGGTCCGTTCGACGCTCGCGTCGAACACGGCCGCGCCCTGCATCGCGAGCAGCCCCTCGACCTCGTAGATCGCCTCGGGCTTCAGCAGCGCGCGGCGCGCCGGGTCGCGATAGTGCGCGAGCAGCCCGCCACCCGACAACAAGTGCCGGTGCGTGAGCCACAGACGCCAGATCCGGTCGGGCGCGAACGCCGGCAGCGCCGCATCGACGTCGCAGCCGATCTCGCGCAGCGTCGCCAGCCCCCGCTCGCACTGCGCGAGCACGCCGGCCTCGGTCGCGAGATAGCCGTTCCAGTCGCCAACCCACGCGATGCGCTTGCCGCGCAGGTCCGCGTCGAGCGGCTGCGCGAACACGGCCGGATCTTCCGCGAGCGACAGCGGATCGTTGCGGTCGTAGCCGGCCTGGATCGCGAGCAGTTGCGCGACGTCGCCGACGGTGCGGCCCATCGGCCCTTCGATGCCGAGCTGCTGCATGAACACGTCGACGCCCGGCCAGCGCGGCACGCGGCCCTGCGACGGACGGAAGCCGACGATGTTGCAGAACGCGGCCGGATTGCGCAGCGACCCGCCGAAATCGCTGCCGTCCGCCACCGGCAGCATCCGCGACGCGAGCGCCGCCGCCGTGCCGCCGCTGCTGCCGCCCGCGCTCTTCGTCAGGTCGTACGGGTTGCGCGTCGCACCATAGACCTCGTTGAACGTGTGCGAGCCGAGCCCGAACTCGGGCGTGTTGGTCTTGCCGATGAAGATCGCGCCGGCCGCGCGCATCCGCGCGACGCCGACGGAATCGGCCTGCGGCACGTTCTCGCGGAAGATCGGCGAGCCGTAGGTCGTCCGCAGCCCCTTCGTCATCGCCAGATCCTTCGGCGCCTGCGGGATCCCGTGCAGCCAGCCGCGGTACGCGCCGCGCGCCAGCTCCGCATCCTTTTCCGCGGCTTCCGCCAGCAGCGCGTCGCGGTCGCGCAGCGCGACGATCGCGTTGACCGCGCCGTTCACGCGCTCGATATGGTCGAGATACGCACGCATCGTCTCGACGCACGAAACCGCCTTGCTGCGGATCGCCGACGCAAGCTCGCCGGCCGACAGGCGCACGACCGGATCGACGGGAATGGAAGCGGGAGCGAGAAACTGCGGGGCGCCGTGCGGCATGCGGGGTCTCCTGGGAAGCGGTATCGGATGGCGCGCCGCCCGGCGGCGGCCGCCGCTCTACTCTACGCGACGCGATCCGGGCGACCTCCGATATTTTGCGGCGCAATTCATTGCGGATTCGACTGAATCGCGATGCTTCGGACAGCCGGCGACGACCGGGCGGGGCCGGCGTCGCCGCTCGCTGCCGTTTATGCGCATAAACTTAAATTTCTTATATTTTTAATCGGTGCGTCACAGGACCGCGCACGTTAACGACATTTTTATACGGCCGACCGATCTCTTTAGATCGCTTCGTCCGGCCGCCCGCTACGCTGGAAGCACTTCGTTTCCGGGTTCATCGTCCATGCTCAAGCTGCTGGTTCCGGTCGGCCATTCGCCCCGCTCGCTTCAGGCAGTTCGTCACGCGACGTTCCTGTATCGCGAGCGCTGCGCGTCGGAGGTCGTGCTGATCAATGTGCAGGCGCCGTTGGAATCGACGCGGCTCGAGGCCTATCACCCGCTGTCGCGGCTGCGCGCGATCGAGACACGATTCGCGACCGACGATCTCGCGATGGCCGAGCGGATCCTGCGCGATGCGGACGTGAAATTCAGCGTCGTAATGAAGGTCGGCCCGGTCGCCGATACGATCGCGGCCGTGGCGGCCGAGACCGGGTGCGACGAGATCGTCGTCGCCGCGCCGAGACGCGATCCGCTGCACGCGCTGATGTCGGTGTTCCGGCGCAGCGTGATGGCGCGGCTGGTGCGAATTTCGAACGTGCCGGTGACGGCGGTGCAATGACGGAAAGGCGCGTCACGCGTGCGCATCGTGCGCACGCTGTCGCGCAGCGCTTATTTGATGGCCTTGCGCCAGAACACGAAATAGGCGGCCGCCGAAGACGCCAGCAGCAGGATCGCCCACATCGGGGCAAGACTGATCAGGACGGAAGAGACGTTCAACATTTGGATTCCTCACTATTTCGACAGCGATATTCAACACCTGCGTGCTTGCCGGACCTGACGCGTTGACCCTGCGTCGCGTTTCGTCAAATCATGCATTCATGCTATCGCTTTGAACGGCCGCGCGACCGCCGCCGCCCGCCCGTACCCTGACATTCGTCAAACTACCGCGCATTGCCCGCCCGCCGGGCGGCGGCGACGGAAAAACAGGACAGGATCGTCCCGCCCCGCTACCGCTTTCAGCAGACGTTTACCGGGGGAAGCCCCAAGTGCTTCGTCGAACGTGTCCGCGTTACGCTTGAGCGACGAGGAGACGAACCATGAGACGCGCCGTACATATCGCTGTTTTTGCACTGCTGGCCTATCTCATCGGCGATCGCGCGATCCTGCATGCGCAGGGCCGCGACGCCAGCCCGCTCGCGTGCGAGCAAGGCGCCGCGCAGGTGAAGGCCGACGCGCTCGGTCGCGGCTTTGGCGAAGCCGCCGCCGGCAGCCAGAGCGAGGCCTTCATGTCGGGCTGCCTGGTGACGGGACGGAACGATCGGAACGTCGCGATGGCGGCCCGCTGACGCGTATCATCCGTGGGCGAGCCTGCGCGCCCGAAGTCGCAGGCTCGGGCGCCGGTTTGCGCTGCCGGCCGCTACTTTCCCGATCGACGTTTCGACGGACGTCATCGTCCGCCCCTCCCTGCCCCGTTACGCCCAACATGACCGATCCGAACACCGCGTTGATCCAGCGCTTCTACACGGCCTTCCAGCAGCGCGACATCGATGCGATGCTCGCGTGCTACGCCGACGACATCGTGTTCAGCGATCCCGCATTCGGCGAACTGCGCGGCGAACTTGCGCGCGACATGTGGCGGATGCTGGTCGCGCGAGCCCAGGAGTTCTCGCTGACGTTCGGCGAAGTCGCCGCGGACGACCAGGCCGGGCGCGCGACGTGGAGCGCGCGCTACCGGTTCGCCGCGAGCGGGCGGATGGTGGTCAACCGGATCGATGCGCGCTTCCGGTTTCGCGACGGACGCATCGTCGAGCATCGCGACCATTTCGACCTGTGGCGCTGGGCGCGTCAGGCGATCGGGATGAAAGGCGCGCTGCTCGGCTGGACGCCCTTCATGCAGCGCGCAATCCGTGCACAGGCACGGAAAAATCTCGACGCGTATCGCGCCAAGCGGAAATAAATGAACCCGCGCGCGCCGCGGCCCCTCCGCTAAGGCTTCATCGTCGCGTTGATCAGGTCGTACGCCATGTCCGGCACCACGCCGTCCGGGTTCGTGAGGCCGTTCTGGCGATACCAGCTTTCATCGGCCTCCGGATGCGGGCCGGCAAGGCCGACGCGCCCTTTGCCGTAGCGGTAAGTGGCAGCCGCGATGTCCTTGTTCGGGTAGATCGCCAGCACGATCCCGCCGGAGCCGATCGGCGCGACCGGCAGCCTCGCGCCGTCCTGATAGTAGATCCAGCGCTTTTTCCCGCGCCAGACGACCGGCGTCACCGTGTCGGCGATGCCGTGAAGCGTCGAGCCCGGCCGGTCGACCTCGGAGTCGATATCGCCGGCAACCAGCCCGAAACCCTGCGCGCCGGCCAGGTAGGCGCCCATGCACAGCCCGAGGTATCGGCCGCCGTTCGCGACGTATCGCCGCACGGCCCGCATTTCGTTTCGGCCGATGCTGGCTGCCGCGCCGGGAATGTCCTGCCCGCCGCCGGGCTGCACATAGAGCGCCGCACCGGCCAGCGCGGCGGGCGTGATCCTGAGCTTTTCCGCCGGCCCCACGTAGATCACCCGGAACCGCTGGTCCGATTCCCGCAGGCGTGTGGCGATGGTTTCGGCGCACCCGTCACACGCGGCAGGACCGCGATAGACCAGCGCGACCGGCCGACTCGCCGCATCCCCCGCTTCGTCGCCGGGCGTAGCCGCGTAAACGGCCGGCGACGCGACGAGCGCCATCATCAGGAAAATCGCGTTTCTGGAGTGCATGTGGTGGATCGCCGGAGTCAAGGGAAGCGCTACCGCCCGGGCCGAATCGACGGGGCGCGCGACGACTTCCGCCTCCCGTTCCGCCACCCGATTGCAAGCTGCGTGACGGCAAGCGTAGCGGCCCGAACGCGCCCGGTGTGTACCGTTTCCTGCGGGATTGTGCAGATACGTGCGATACCGACGACCTGAACCGACACCCTCCATCCGCCCGCCGGCCCGCCCGACAAGGCCGGCTCCGCCATGCAGCCGCGCCTCCCGTCTTTCGCATTGCCAAGTCTTATATAAGACATAAGACATTTGACGTTCCAGACCATTGAGATTAGAATCCCGCTCAAAGCAGTGCCTGGAATAGCCCCGGAGTGCCGGCAAGGCCTTCCCCTCAAACGCAATATCAGCAGGTCTCCCCATGCTTGAAAACTTTCGTGCTCACGTGGCCGCCCGCGCCGCGCTCGGTATTCCTCCCCTGCCGCTGACGGCTCAGCAAACCGCCGAACTGGTCGAATTGCTGACGAACCCGCCCGCCGGCGAAGAGCAGACGCTGCTCGAGCTGATCACCCATCGCGTGCCCGCCGGCGTCGACGAAGCCGCTCGCGTGAAGGCCGGCTTCCTGGCCGCCGTCGCGAAGGGCGAGACCGCCTGCCCGCTGATCTCGCGTGCGCGCGCCACCGAGCTGCTCGGCACGATGCTCGGCGGCTACAACATCCAGCCGCTGATCGAGCTGCTGTCCGACGAAGCCGTGGCCGCGGTCGCCGCCGACGCGCTGAAGAAAACCCTGCTGATGTTCGACCAGTTCCATGACGTGAAGGAACTCGCCGACAACGGCAACGCGCACGCGAAGGCCGTGCTGCAGAGCTGGGCCGACGCCGAATGGTTCACGAGCCGTCCGGAAGTGCCGCAAAGCCTGACCATCACCGTGTTCAAGGTGACGGGCGAAACCAACACCGACGATCTGTCGCCGGCGCCGGACGCCACCACCCGCCCGGACATCCCGATGCACGCGCTGGCGATGCTGAAGAACGCGCGCCCGGGCATCACGCCGGAAGAAGACGGCAAGCGCGGCCCGGTCAAGTTCATCGAATCGCTGAAGGAAAAGGGTCACCTGGTCGCCTACGTCGGCGACGTGGTCGGCACCGGCTCCTCGCGCAAGTCGGCCACCAACTCGGTGCTGTGGTTCACCGGCGAAGACATCCCGTTCGTCCCGAACAAGCGCTTTGGCGGCGTGTGCCTCGGCGGCAAGATCGCCCCGATCTTCTACAACACGATGGAAGATGCCGGCGCGCTGCCGATCGAGCTCGACGTGTCGCAGATGGAAATGGGCGACGTGGTCGAACTGCGCCCGTACGAAGGCAAGGCGCTGAAGGACGGCAAGGTCATCGCCGAATTCCAGGTGAAGTCCGACGTGCTGTTCGACGAAGTGCGCGCCGGCGGCCGCATTCCGCTGATCATCGGCCGCGGCCTGACCGCGAAGGCGCGCGAAGCGCTCGGCCTCGCGCCGTCGACGCTGTTCCGCCTGCCGCACCAGCCGGCCGACAGCGGCAAGGGCTTCTCGCTCGCGCAGAAGATGGTCGGCCGCGCGTGCGGTCTGCCGGAAGGCCAGGGCGTGCGCCCGGGCACGTACTGCGAACCGAAGATGACCTCGGTCGGCTCGCAGGACACCACGGGCCCGATGACCCGCGACGAACTGAAGGATCTGGCCTGCCTCGGCTTCTCGGCCGACCTCGTGATGCAGTCGTTCTGCCACACCGCCGCGTATCCGAAGCCGGTCGACGTGAAGACGCACCAGACGCTGCCGAACTTCATCAGCACGCGCGGCGGCATCGCGCTGCGCCCGGGCGACGGCGTGATCCACTCGTGGCTGAACCGCATGCTGCTGCCCGACACCGTCGGCACCGGCGGCGATTCGCACACGCGCTTCCCGATCGGCATCAGCTTCCCGGCGGGTTCGGGCCTGGTCGCGTTCGCGGCCGCCACCGGCACGATGCCGCTGGACATGCCGGAATCGGTGCTGGTCCGCTTCAAGGGCAAGATGCAGCCGGGCGTCACGCTGCGCGACCTCGTCAACGCGATTCCGCTGTATGCGATCAAGCAAGGCATGCTGACGGTCGCCAAGCAAGGCAAGAAGAACATCTTCTCGGGCCGCATCCTCGAAATCGAAGGCCTGCCCGACCTGAAGGTCGAGCAAGCGTTCGAGCTGTCGGATGCATCGGCCGAGCGTTCGGCCGCCGGTTGCACGGTGCACCTGAACAAGGAACCGATCATCGAGTACCTGAACAGCAACGTCACGCTGCTCAAGTGGATGATCGCGCAGGGCTACCAGGATCCGCGCAGCCTGCAGCGTCGTATCGCCGCGATGGAACAGTGGCTCGCCGACCCGCAGCTGCTGTCGCCGGATGCCGACGCCGAATACGCGGCGGTCATCGAGATCGACCTCGCCGACATCCACGAGCCGATCGTCGCCTGCCCGAACGACCCGGACGACGTGAAGACGCTGTCCGACGTCGCCGGTGCGAAGATCGACGAAGTATTCATCGGCTCGTGCATGACCAACATCGGTCACTTCCGTGCCGCGTCGAAGCTGCTCGAAGGCAAGCGCGACATCCCGGTCAAGCTGTGGGTCGCGCCGCCGACCAAGATGGACCAGAAGCAGCTGACGGAAGAAGGTCACTACGGCGTGTTCGGCACGGCCGGCGCACGGGCCGAAATGCCGGGCTGCTCGCTGTGCATGGGTAACCAGGCACAGGTGCGCGAAGGCGCGACGGTGATGTCGACGTCGACCCGCAACTTCCCGAACCGCCTCGGCAAGAACACGAACGTGTACCTCGGCTCCGCTGAACTGGCGGCGATCTGCTCGCGTCTGGGCAAGATCCCGACCAAGGAAGAGTACATGGCCGACATGGGTGTGCTCACCGCGAACGGCGACAAGATCTACCAGTACATGAACTTCGACCAGATCGAGGACTTCAAGGAAGTCGCCGACACCGTGCAGGTGTAAGCACGCAGTCGGGCTGCGACGGGCGGTCGACGTCGCAGCGCACTGACAGGCGCCGCAAGCCGAAAGGCCGCGGCGCTTTTTTTCATGCGTCGGCGACCGGACGCGCCCGTTCGGTCAGTCGTACAGCGCGTGCAGCCGCTCGACCACGTCGAACGGCAAGCCTTCGTCATAGCCGTCCGCTTCGTCGAGATCGACGTACTCGCGTCCGTCGGTCGGTTGCAGCATCAGCGCCGGCACAGGCCGCGCGACCGGTACGTCCGGATAATCGTCCGGCCCCGCGCCATCGAAGTCGTGCGGATCGAACCAGATGCCGTGATGGGCGTAATAGCCGTCGGCATAACGTCGTTCGATGTCGCGAAGCAGCCGGAACGTATCGAGTTGATACGACGCGTCGCCCAGATCGCTTTCGTTCGCATACTGCACGAACCACGCGGCGCCGAGATTCCAGTAGATCAGCAGTGCGGTCGCGCGATCGACGTTGCGGTTGTCCAGCAGCCAGCGCAACGCGCGGCCGTTGCCATCGTAATTGGAGCGTGCGGCGAACCGGTGCCACTGCTCGGGCGTCGCGCGTTCGAGCCACGCCCGGACGATGTCCCACGCCTTCTGTTCGATTTCGGTGTCGTCCATGGATTGCGCGTTGCGGAATGAGCGGTAACGGGAAAGTCTTCGATGAGCGGCGATTCTAGCGCCGCTGCCATTCATGCGGCGTCGCCGCCCGACTCGCGACGGATCACCAGTTCGTTGAAGCCGGTGCCCGCATCCGGCTCGCGCGAGAAGCGATGCGCGGGCAGCAGCGCGAGCAGGATCTCGGCCGTCGTGCGCACCACGCAGCCGCTCGCAACGTGGCCGCCCGTCACGCGGCCGGCTGCATCGGAGATCGACATATGCAGGTGTGCGCCGTCCGGCGATACGGAGCCGGCCAGCGTCAGGATTTCGAGGTCGCCGCGCAGCTCGGTCGGCTGATCGACGCCGGCGAAGCGCAACCGCGCGACGCTCAGGCTGCCGATGCCCTGGATCACGAAGGCCGCATGCGCTTCGTGCTGGCGTAGCGCTGCCTCGATGGCGCCGCGCAGATCGTCGCCGGGAGAAAGACGCAAAGGATGGGCTTGCATGGTCGAGAACCTGTGGGTCGGTCGCGGTATCGGCCAAGCGTACGTTCGCCGCGTGAATCCGGCAAGTCATCCGCTCACGATAGTCCGCGCGCGTCGGCGTCTTCCTGGCGCCGTTTCATCCACTACCGCTCGACTCCGGCGACCTGCGCATACGGAATCCGCGGCATGGTTTCGCACCGGCCGCAGCGCATCGGTTTGTTGACGTACGGAACGCACACGTATCCGTATGAAAACCGACCCCAACGTATGCAAGAATCAGTTCCTCGAGGCAATCCCTGCTTTATCGCCCTCTTTCACCGAACGCTCCGTCGAATGCCCAAATGCCAGAATACGTATGAGCGGTTCCACACCCCAAGCGACGACATCGCCGCGCGGGAAGTCGCGGCAATGAGCGATGAGGAGCGTGCGCGCGCCAAGTCGGTGGGGAGCGTGCATGTCCGAAGCTGGCTCGCCATTCTGGTGATGCCGGTCGCAGTCGGGCCTGCGATCCCGATGCTCGCGTATTTGCTGGGTATGCTTGCATACCGCGGAACGGTCGATCCGGCCTTCGATATGGATCGTGCGGTTAGCGAAACAGCCGTCACCGTCATATGGGTCACGGCGCTCTTCATCGCAGCGTGGATCGGCCTGAACTGGTGCGTCGCGACGTACGGCACCCGACAGCGGTACTGGCGTGAAATGCCGTCGAACGGGCATGTCGAATTGGAGCGCCATACGCTATGCTCGGCAATCGTCGTGTGGTCGGACGACTACGATCCGGAACCCCTCTACGTCGAGGAATGGATCGACGGCAAGCTCAAATCCAGCATGACCGGAGTCAGACAATGGATCCTGGCCCGAACGTCCGCCGGTCATTGGCTGGTGCTGGATCATCGAATTGCGGCAGACGGTTGGGGCGCGCCGCCAACGTTCCCCTCGGAGACGAAACGATTGATCCCGCGGCGAGAATTGGCAATCGCATTTGCGCCACGCACCCATATCCGCATCGGATTGAGATGGAGTGGACCAGCGGCGCCATTGACCGTGACGTCCTACCTGCTGTCTCATGCCGAATGTGAGCGCCTGGCTGCGGCGGCTCATCACTATGCTTTTTTTCCGCCGGATCAATATGGCGTCGTCGATCCCGCCGATGCAGACTGGGTCGGGGAACTCGCCGCCAAGGCACTGGAGCGCGAAGTGCCTGTCGACGTGGCGGCCGGGCGAGCGTTGACGTAATCGTCGCCGACCGAAGGATTGCAACGCTGCGCGGGAAAGACAAGGCCGAGGGCTGGCTCGCGAAGTTGTGAATACAACCTCATCCGCCGACCGTCGAATCGAACTTGGCGGGCCGAATCCGATTGCGCCGCGCGAGTGCATCAGCGCGTGCGCGATCGTCTCCGCCGGAAAATGGACTGCCGCCGCGGCAGCATCAGCCGCGGTCGCGCGCCAGCAACCCGTACAGCGCGCTATCCGACACTTCGTCGCCGACGATCCAGCGTTCGCGCAGCAGCCCTTCCCGGACGAAACCCAGCCGTTCGAGCAGCCGCGCCGACGCGACGTTGCGCGGATCGATATCGGCCTCGAGCCGGTTCAGCCGCAGCGTGTCGAACGCATGATCGATCATGGCCGACGCCGCTTCGCGCATGTATCCGCCGCGCCAGAACGCGCGCCGCAGGCTGAAGCCGATCTCGGCGCGTCGGCATTGCGCGTTAGCGTGGAACAACACGCACTCGCCGAGCGCTTCGCCGGTTTCCCGCAGTTCGAGCACGCAGGTCAGGCTCTCCCCGCTCACGGACGTCTGCACGTTGCGCGCGACGCGCGCCTCGGCCTGCTCGATCTGCGTCATCGGCGAGAACGAGAAATAGCGCATCGCTTCCGCATCGGACCAGATCTCGAAGAAGGCTGGCGCGTCGGCGTCGCGAAGCGGCCGCAGCACGAGGCGGGAGGTATTCAGCGTGACGGGTTCGAACAGGGGCATGGCAGCGGTCTGATGAAAATCGGGACCGTTCATTAGACCACGCGAGCCGCGCGGCAACCATGGCGCCCGTTTGCAACGCTCGACATCGAACGACCGAATCGCCGCGAAATGGACAGACCCGGGCGAACATCCCCGGGCCTGAGCACCTCATCCGTTACTGCCGGCCCCGCTTACGCCTCGAGCGCCTCCAGCACCTTCCCCTTCGTCTCGATTCCGACGAAGTGCACGGTCAGCGCCGCGATCAGCGGCACCACGCCGATCAGGTAGAACGCCGGCGCGAGGTTTCCGCCGATGATCGCGTGCGGCACGATCATCGGCGCCGCGAACGACGCGATCTTCAGCCACGCGCTGCCGAGCCCGCAGCCCGACGCGCGGATGCTCGTCGGATACTGCTCGGGCGTATAGACGTACGCGGTAATGAACCCGGACGCCATCAGCCCGAGCGACAGCGAGCAGAAGATCGCGACCACGTACACCGACGACGCGTGATAGATGCCGGCGAGCGCGAGCGACAGCGCGCACAACACGAACGACCACACGATCACCGGCTTGCGGCCGAGCTTGTCGACCAGCAGCGCGGACGCCAGCGAACCGAGCACGCCCATCACCGAGCCGATCACCGCGAGGTTCAGCGCGAGCTGCAGCGGCGCATGATAGAAGTTCTTGTAGATCGTCGGCAGCCATGTCGACAACCCGTACTGGATGAACCCGCAGGTCGCCCACAACGTCGCCACCGCGAGCGTGCGCTTGCGATATGCGGCGCTGAACAGGTCGCTCATCCGGCGCTTCGGATGCTGGCGCACCATCTCGTCGAACGCGGCCACCTGCGTGACCGGCGGCAGTTCGCCGCGCACCGATCCTTCGAACACGCCGACCGCGCGCCCGGCTTCCGCGAGCCGCCCGCGCGACGCGAGCCAGCGCGGCGATTCGGGCACGAGGTGCGTGAGCACGAGCGACAGGATCAGCGGCAGCCCGCCGACGAAGTACATGATCTCCCAGCCGAAGCGCGGCACGAGCCACGCACCGAGCGCCATCGACACGAGCAGGCCGATCGGGAACACGATCTCGTACAGCAGCACGAAACGGCCTCGGCCATGCGCGCGCGTGATCTCGTTGATGTACGTGGCCGCGACCGGCAACTCGCCGCCGAGCCCGAGCCCCTGCAGAATCCGCAGCAGTACGAATATCTCGAACGTCGGCGCGAAACCGCACGCGATGCTCGTGATGCCGATCACGGCCGAACTCCATGCGATCGCTTTCACGCGGCCATGCTTTTCCGCAAGGGCGGGAAACAGGAATGCGCCGATCAGCTGGCCGATCGCGCCGGACGCGATCAGCATGCCGATCTGCGTCGGCGACAGCCCCCACTTGTGAATCAGCAGCGGCAGCGTCGCCGCGATCGTGATCACGTCGAAGCCGTCGAAGAACGTCGCGGTGCCGATCAGCACGCGCGCGCGGATCTGCATCGCGTTGGCCGGAAGCCGCTCGAGCCGCGCGATGATCGCGCCGGGCGTGGAGGCGGCAGCTTCCATCGTGGCCCTGCCGGCCACGACGTTGTCGAAAGTGCTCATGCGGGGTGTCTCCTGGGTCTCTTTCCGGTCGAGCCGGTCAGGCAAGCGCTTGGGTCGTGTCTGCCAGGGCTTCCGTATCCACAGCCCGGCCCTGGTTCATCCACTTGCGCGCGAGCTTCAGCTCACGCGCGTTGTTCACGGCGATGACACCTCTCACATGCCCGTCGCCCACAAAAAACAGCGTCGCACGACGCGCGGCGAGATCGCCGCGCACGACGAGCTGCGCATCGGCCGGCAGATCGCCGAGGATCTGCAGGTTCACGTCGTACTGATCGGACCAGAACCACGGAATCTCCGCGTACGGTGCACGCTCGCCGAGCACGGCCTTCGCCGCCGCGATCGCCTGGTTCTGCGCGTTCGCCCACGATTCGAGCCGCACGCGCCGTTTCAGCCAGCCGTTGTGATGGTTCGCGACGTCACCGCACGCGAAGATCGCCGGGTCGCTGGTCGCGCCGTATTCGTCGACGACGATGCCGTCGGCGACCGCGAGCCCCGCATCGCTCGCGAGCGACGCGTTCAGCGCGAGGCCGATGCCGGCCACCGCGAAGTCGGCGTCGATCGTCGTGCCGTCGGCGAGCGTCGCGCGCACCTTCGATGCGTCGCCAGGCTCCACATCGAGCGACGCGAGTGCCGCGCCGAGCCGCACGTCGACACCGTTCGAGCGATGCAGGTCGAGCAGGAAGTCCGACACGACCTGCGGCACCGAGCGGCCGCACAGGCGCGGCGCGCCTTCGACCACGACCGCCTCAACGCCGAGCTTGCGCGCGGTCGCCGCGACTTCGAGGCCGATCCAGCCGCCGCCGATCACGAGCACGCGCCGGCTCGCACGCAGCTTCTCGCCGAGCGCGGCCGCTTCGTCGAGCGTGCGCAGGTAGTGCAGGTTCGGGGTCCTCACGAGTGCGTCCGGCAGGCGGCGCGACGTGCCGCCGGTCGCGATCACGAGGCGGTCGTATTCGATCTCGCGGCCGCTTTCGGTTGTCACGACGCGGCGTGCGCGATCGATCGAGCCCGCGCGTTCCGGCTGCCATGCTTCCACGTTCAGCGCGTCGAATTCATCGGGGCGCACGACGCGCACGGTTTCGATGTCGGCGTCGCCGGCCAGCACGGCCTTCGACAGCGGCGGGCGCTCGTACGGCAGGTGCGGCTCGTCGGCGATCATCACGAGGCGGCCCGCGTACCCTTGCGCGCGCAACGTCTTCAGTACCCAGCCGGCCGCCTGGCCGCCGCCGATCACGACGACCGTGCCCGGCGCGGCCTGCTCCTGTGTGTTTGCTTCGTTCAAGATTTGCGCTCCGTCATGAACTTGCCTTCCGGCGCCTTCGCGTTCTTCTGCCGGCGCGTGTTGCCGTCGAGGCCGCCGTCGACGGCCCACTCGGCGAACACGGTCGGGCCCGGTTCGAATTCGCGCGGTTGCCATTCGGGCGTCAGCACGTCTTCGTCCGCGTAGTACTCGATCAGCGCGCCGGCCGGGTTCTGGAAATACCAGAAGTACGCGGACGACACCGGATGACGCCCCGGGCCGAGTTGCGTTTCCCAACCGCAGCGGTCGATGTGCATGCCGCCGCCGAACACTTCGTGGATGTCGCGCACGGTGAACGCGACGTGGTTCAGGCCGCGCTTGCCATTCGGCAGCGCGAGCAGGAACAGGTCGTGATGGCCGCCGTGCGGCGCGCAGCGCATGAACGCGCCGCGGCCCGGATAGCGATCCGACGTCTCGAAGCCCAGCAGTTCGTGATAGAACTTTTCCTGCGCGTCGAGGCAGTTCGTGAAGAACACGACGTGCCCGACTTCGACCGGCTCCGCGCGCGCGTAAATCGGGCTCGGCTGGTCGACGCGCAGCGTCTGGCCCCACACGTTCGACGGCGAGCCCGTGAGGTCGAGTGCGCGCTTGCGCGTGACTTCGACGCGAATCGCCATCCCGTTCGGGTCGATACAGCCGACCGCATCGTCCTGCGCGTAGTAGCCGGGTTGGCCGGCCAGCTTCGTGCGCAGTGCGTCGAGTTCGCGCCGCGTCGCGACGCCCCACGTGACTTCCCGCAACGTCGGCCCCGCTTCGAACGCAGGCGGAAGCGACGGATCGTCGGCCGTCACGACGAGCACGGTGCAACCGTTCAGCGTCTCGAAACGCGCACGCGTGTCGTCATGCGCGACTTCCTTCAAGCCCCAGTCGGCGAAAAAGCGCCGGCACGTCGCGAGATCGTCGACACCGTACGTGATCTGCTCGATTCCCAAGATGCTCATTGCGTCATTCCCCTTCGCTCAGTTCGCCCACGGCAGCGGCGCGTCGTTCAAGCCCCAGTAGAGGCTCTTCTGCTGCATGTACTCGCGGATGCCGAGACGCCCTTTCTCGCGGCCCATCCCGCTCTCCTTCCAGCCCGAGAACGGCGTGGAGATCGAGAACAGCTTGTACGTATTGATCCAGACGGTGCCCGTCTCCAGTGCCCTCGCGATGCGCCACGCGCGCTTGTAATCCCGCGTCCAGATGCCGGCCGCGAGGCCGAACACGCTGTCGTTCGCCTGCGCGATCAGCGACGCTTCGTCGTCGAACGGCATCGCGACCAGCACCGGCCCGAAGATTTCCTCCTGGCAGATGCGTGCGCTGTTCGACAAGCCTTCGAGAATCGTCGGCTGATAGAAGAAGCCGTCCTCGCGCCCGTCGCCCGACGGCCGCTCGCCGCCGCACAGCAGGCGACCGCCTTCTTCCAGCCCGAGCGCGACGTAGCGTTCGACCGATTCGCGATGCTTCGCGGTGATCAGCGGGCCCATCTGCGTGTCGGGCCGCGTCGGGTCGCCCACGCGCAGCTTGCGTGCGCCGGCTACCAGCCGCTGCATGAATGCGTCGTACACCGCGCGCTGCACGAACAGCCGCGACCCGGCGATGCATGCTTCGCCCGACGAGCTGAAGATCCCGTACAGCACGCCGTTGACCGCGTGGTCGAGATCGGCGTCGTCGCATACGATCGTCGGCGACTTGCCGCCGAGTTCGAGCGATACGGGCATCAGTTTCTCGGCGGCGATGCGGGCAATGCCGCGGCCCACTTCGGTGCCGCCGGTGAACGACACCTTCTTCACCAGCGGATGACGCACGAGCACGTCGCCGATCACCGAGCCCTTGCCCGGCAGCACGCTCAGCACGCCCTTCGGCACGCCGGCTTCCTCGCAAATGCGCGCCAACGCGAGCGACACGAGCGGCGTGACCTCGGCCGGCTTGAGCACCACCGCGTTGCCGCCGGCCAGCGCCGGCGCGAGTTTCTGCGCATCGGATGCGATCGGCGAGTTCCACGGCGTGATCGCCGCGATCACGCCGATCGGCTCGTACACGCTCATCGTCAGGTAGTCGCCGCGCGACGGCGTCAGCTCTTCGTCGAGCGTTTCGAGGCACGCCGCGAAATAGCGGAACGTGTTCGCCGCGCTGGCCACCAGCACGCGCGTCTCGGCGATCGGCTTGCCGTTGTCGCGGCGCTGCAGGTTCGCGAGCGCCTCGTGACGCTGCATGATCAGGTCGGCGATCCGGTACAGCACCTGCGCGCGCTGGTGCGGCTTCAGCCCGGCCCAGTCGGCGCGGCGCCATGCGGCGTCGGCGGCCGCGACGGCGTCGGCCGCGTCTTCCGCGTTCGCCGTCGACACTTCCATGTTCAGCGACTGGTCGGCCGGATAGATGCTCGCGTACGGCGCGCCTCGGCCGCGCCGCCACTCGCCGCCGATCAGGATGTTGCCGTCGGGCACGAGGCTCGTATCGAAAGGAGTCATGTCACAAGTCCCACAAATCTGTCTCTGCACATCCGCCCTCACCGTGACGCGGGCGGACGCTCGATGGTCCGCTCAGATCACGCAGCAGGCCGCGCGGTTGCGCAGCGCGCGAATCGCGCTGTACGCGGTCAGCGCGGACGTCTTCGGGTTGTCGGGCAGCGGCTTGCCGCTCATTTCCAGCGACATCTCGCCGAATGCGCCGCGCGCGGTGATGCGGTGCACGTTGCGCTCGACGGCCGGATCGGCGATCAGGCGCACGTGCGTCGCGTCGAGGCCGAGGCCCGCGAGCGCCACCGTCGCCGCGACGTTCGCGTTCTTCGGATACAGCCGCGCGGCGTCGCGCGCAGTGCCTTCGAAGATCACCTTTTCCTCGCTCATCGCGTGCAGGTCGCACAGCGCCTCGGCCGGCGTGTCGAGCCAGCCGAGCGGCGGCTTGCGGCCGACGTACAGCACTTCGTCGAGCCCCCCCTGCTTCGCCGACGCCAGCGCGTCGATGCCGCCGATTGCGCCGGACAGCAGCGTCACGGTGGCGCCACCTTCGTCGGCGGCCTGCGACAGCACGTCGAGCAGCGCGAGGTCGGACAGCGCGCCGATCGACGCGACCGCGCAGTCGGTGCCGGCCTTCAGCAACGGCACGACGTGATCGACGAGCGCGCTGTGGCCCGCGCATTCGAGCGCGAACCCGGGGCGGCGGGCCAGCGCGTCGACCGACGACACGACCTCCACCGCACTGCCAAGCTCGCGCTGCACTGCGTCGCGCTGATGCTCCGGCACGATCACGTGCGCGACGTGCAGCGACGCATCGTGCTCGACCGCGCGGTACACGGCTGCGCCGATCGCGCCGAAGCCGATCATCGCGACGTCGACGGGTGCCCGCTTGTGCCCGTTACGCATACTGGCGCTCCGTCGGCGCTTCCTTCTTGACCGGCGGGCCCGCGAACGCAGACGCGAACGAGCCGACCGACAGCATGTCGACCTCGACCATCACCGGCCCTTCCTTCGCGATCCCTTCGCGGACGATCGCTTCGGCCTGGTCGAGCGACGTGATCCGGTAGTGCGTGAGGCCGAAGCTCGCGCAGAACTGCGCGAAATCGGGCTGGTGCAGTTGCACGAAGCAGCGGCGACCGCCGTAGTGCGCGTCCTGGATGTTGCGGATCACGCCGTAGCACTGGTCGTTCATCAGCACGATCATCACGTTCGCGTTTTCCTGCACGGCCGTCACCAGTTCGCCGACGTTGACCATCAGGCCGCCGTCGCCGACGAGGCAGACCGTCTTCGCCGCCGAACCGGCCAGCGCCGCGCCGATGCCCATCTGGATGCCCTGGCCGATGCCGCCGCCGAGCGCATGCACGCCCGCGCGCGGCTCGAAGATCTTCAGCAGGCGGTTGCCCCACGTGCTGTTCGAGATCGTCACGTCGCGCACCCAGTTGTAGTCGCGGCCAACGGCGCCTTGCAGCGTGTCGACGAGCTTCTTGTACGGCCCGAGGCCTTTCGCCACATCGGCCACCGCGTCCTCGCGGGCCGCCGCGAGATCGGCCGCGAATTGCGGATCGACCGACAGACGGCCTTCGAGGTGGTCGGCCAGCTCCGCCAGCACGCGCTTCGAATCGCCGTGCACGAACAGCGCGTTGCGATAGCCACGGTTGTCGGCGAGCGCATCGGCATCGACGCGGAACAACGGCTGCGGCAGCGCAAGCTTGTACTTCAGCGTTTCGTTGCCGCGCAAGCGCGAGCCGACCACGACGAGCGCGTCGCAGGTCTTGTAGAACGCCTCGACCGACGCATGCACGTTGAACGCGCCGAGCGTCGCCGGGTGATCTTCCGGCAGCACGCCGCGGCCCTGCACGCTCGTCACGACGCCGAAGCCGAGCTTCACGAGGCGTTCGACCTCGTCGCGTGCATGGCGCGCGCCGCCGCCGAGCCACAGCAGCGGGCGGCGCTTGGCCGCGAGCGCGTCGGCGAGCTTCGCGACGCGTGCTTCGTCGTGCTCGCGCACCGCGACGTGCGCCGGTGCGAGGTCTTCCGGCCATTCGATTTCGGCTGCCTGGATGTCGATCGGAATCTCGACCGACACGGGGCCCGTCGGCGCGGTCTGCGCGACGCGCACGGCTTCGCGGATCGTCGGCAGCACCGTTTCGACCGTGCGCACGCGGAACGCGGCCTTCGAGATCGAGTCGAGCATCGACAACTGGTCGGGCGCTTCGTGGATGTACGCGAGATCCTGGTCGAGGTACGGCGTCTCGATCTGCCCGGTGATGTGCAGCAGCGCGGTGCCGGCCGTCAGTGCCTCGACCATCGCGCCGGCCGCGTTGCCCGCCGCCGTGCCGGTGCTCGTGAACGCGACGCCGAGGCCGCCCGACACGCGGGCCAGCCCGTCGGCCATGTTCAAGGCGCCGGCTTCGCCGCGTGCACCGACATACCGGATGTTGCCGCGCGAGTTGATCGCGTCGAGGATCGGCATGTTGTGGATCGAGATGACACCGAATGCGGTCTTCACGCCGCACTGCTCGAGAAAGGCGGCAATCAGCTCGCCAACCGTGGTTTTTTTAGACATGGCGTGCAAAGCCTCCAGAAACGTCGATATGGCTGCCCGTCGTGTAGGACGACAGATGCGTTGCGAGATAAAAAAGGGCCCAGGCCGCCTCGTCGGGCTTGCCGAAGCGATTCAGCGGAATGTTCTTCTTGCGGGCGAGCGCGCTCGTCCAGTCCTCCCAGCTTTCGCCGGGCTGCGCCTGCGCTTCATGGCGGCGGCGCCACTGCCCCGACTCGACGATGCCGATCAGGATCGAGTTCACGCGGATGCGCTGCGGCGCGAGTTCGGTCGCGAGCGATTTCACGAGGCTCAGCACGCCGGCGCGCGCCGACGACGTCGCGACCATGTGCGGCTCCGGCTGCAGCGCGAGCAGCGAGTTCACGCAGGTGATCGACGGCGCGGCCGCCTCGCGCAGCAGCGGCAGGAACGCGCGCGTCGGGCGAATGATGCTGAAGTACTTCAGCTCGAGTTCTTCGCGCCACGCGTCGTCGGTCGTGTCGGCGAAGGTCGACACGCGGCCCTGGCCGGCGTTGTTGACCAGCATGTCGGCGCGGTCGAAACGGGCGGACACCGCTTGCGCGAATGCAGTCACGTCGGCTTCGTCGAGCACGTCGCAGCGTGCGGTCAGCAGTTGAGCATCCGCGTACTTGTCGCGCAGCACCGCTTCGGCGCGTGCGAGGCGTTCGCCATCGCGGCCGCAAATCGCGACCGACGCACCGGCCTGCAGGAACCGTTCGGCCGTCGCGAGGCCGATGCCGGACGAACCGCCCGTCACCACCGCTACTTGCCCGGTCAGATCGATCTCAATCATCGGAGTCCTAAAGCCTTCATGAACGTGTGCTCGTCATCCGAGCGGTAATTGAGCCGCCGCGACAATTCCGCCGCCGCGCGCTGCACCTTGTCGATCAGCCCGTCCGCGATCAGCGCCGCGTCGATCTCCGGCCTCGGCACCGTCACCGTGATGCACGCGACGATCTTCTGCGTCTCGTTGCGCACCGGCGCCGTGACGACCGAGATCCCGCGCTCGAACGACGAATTGCTGACGCCGTAGCCGCGCAGCGCATCCTCGCGAATCACTTCGTACAGCGCGTCGACCGTCTCCGGCGTCGCGCTCGTCATCCGGTTCAGCGCGCCTTCCGGATACAGCGCGTGCAGTTCGTTCAGCGACAGGTCGCCCATCAGCACGTGGCCGTGCGTCGTTGCATGCGCGGGCAGCCGCGTACCGACGTTCACACGAATCGAGCTGAACACCGGCGACTGGCTCTGCGCCTTCGCGACGAACACCACGTCGCGGCCGTCGCGAATCACGATATGCGTCGTGAAGCCGGTCGCATCGCGCAGGCTCTCGATCACCGGCAGGCCGAGATCGGTCAATTCCAGCGAGCTCAGGTATTCGAAGCCGAGCCGCAGCACGGCGATGCCGAGCTTGTAGTTGCGATCCTTGTCCGCACGTTCGAGAAAGCCGAGCGATTCGAGCGTCTGCAACAGACGGAACACCGTCGTGCGCGGAATGCCGAGCCGTTTCGACAGCTCGGGCGCGCCGAGCACGGGCTCGCGCGGCGAGAATTCGGCGAGGATGCGCAGCCCGCGTTCGAGGCCCGGCACCACGTAGCCGGCTTCGGTCTTCGCATTGTCCGCGTCCTGCTGGTGTTGCAACGGTTCGCTCATTCCCGCCCCCGTTGACCATCGCACTGGCGGCAGAAGCCGTCTATCAGCGCGGAATAGACTGCCGGCGCTTCCACATAACCGGCGTGCCCTGCCTGCGGAATCACCTGCAGCCCGACGTGCGCGGCCGCGGCGATCCGCTCGCATGCAGCGGGCGGCGTGATCGCATCGTTCGCGCCGACGGCCACGGCGATGCGGCCGCGAAAGCCGGCGAGATCGGCCGCGAGATCGGCGTTCGCGAGCAGATGCGTGGCCTGCGCATAGCCGGCCGGCACGATGCGCGCCATGTTCCAGCGCACCCACGCCCGCGCCTCCTCGTTCGCGAAACCGGACAGCATGTTGCCGCTGCGCTGCTCGGCGAGCCCGGCCGGGCCGAGTTCCGCGAGCATCGCGAGCCGCGCGTCGCGGCGCGATTCGCGCGTGTCGGCCGGTGCGCCGCCGTAGCCGCCCGCGGGCGAAATCAGCAGCAGGCCGGCGATCCGCGCGGGCATCACGCGCGCCAACCCGCCCGCGATGATCGCGCCGAGCGAATGCCCGACCAGCACGCAGCGTTCGATGCCGAGTGCGTCGAGCCACGCGTTCAGCGACGCCGCGTAATCGGCGGCGGCCGGCGACGCGCCGCGCACCGGCGTCGACACACCGTAACCGGGCGCATCCCACGCGAGCACGCGGCGCGACGCGCCGAGCGTGTCGAGCTGGCGGACCCACGATGCGGCGCCCGAGCCGATCCCGTGCAGCAGCACGACGGGCAGCGTGCGGCCCGCGTGCTGCGCGCCGGCCTCCCGGTAGCCGATCGTGCCCGCCGCGCCGGCTTCGCAACGCTGCTCGGGAAACTGCCCGAGCAGCGCGGCGAACGCCGCGGTGCGGTCGCGTTCACGTTCGCGTTTGTCGATGACACTCATTGCTTCACCGGCTCCGTCTCAACGCTTGATCTTCGCGAGCGGCGAATCGGGCGGATACGTCGGCGTGATCGGCTTCGACGAACCGAGCATCACGCACATCAGCGCATCTTCCTCGCCGATGTTGATTTCCGTCCGATACACGCCCGGCGGCACCGAGATCAGGTCGCGCTCGCCGAGGATCGCTTCCCAGGTCTCGCCGTCGCGCTCGCAGATCACCTTCATCTTGCCGCGCAGCACGAAGAAGATTTCCTCGACGTCGATATGGATGTGGCTCGGGCCGATGTTGCCGGCCGGGATCACCATCGTCGAGAACGTGAAGTTGCCGGCCGGCACCGTGTTGACGTCCTTCGCGACGCCCGTGCCGCCCGTGCCGACATAGCGCATCTGCGCACGGCGGTACTTCGGGTCGTAGTCGGCCTGGAACTTCAGTGCGTCCCAGTCGTAGCGCCGCGTCGCGTAGCGCGCGACGCGCCCTTCCATCCAGTCGTTGAAGCTTGCGCCTTCCGGCTGGTCCCACGACTTGCGTTCGAGATCGGCGTCCGCCATCGTCCTCTCCTTCATTTCGAGTGAAAACTTCAAATCAGTTCATTACGAAGCCGCCGTTCACCGGCAGCAGTTGACCCGTCACGAAACGCGCGCCGTCCGACAGCAGGAACAGCACGGGGCCCGTCACGTCGTCGGGCACCTGCGTGCGTGCCAGCGCACGGCCCTGCAGGTAGAACGCATGCCGTTCGGCCGGCACGCAGGCGGTCGCCTCGACTTCGGTCAGCCCCGGCGCGATCGCGTTGACCGTCACGCCGTGCGCGCCGAATTCGCGTGCCTGCGCATGCGTCATCGCGATCACCGCGCCCTTGCTCGCGACGTAGGCGAGCAGCTTCGGCGCGCCCCACAGCGCGGTGTCCGATGCGAGGTTCACGATCGCGCCGCGGCCCGATTGCGCGAGATGCGGCAGCGCCGCATTGCTGACGAGCCACACGCCGCGCACGTTCACGTTCATCACGGCATCCCACGTCGACACGTCGAGCTCCGTCGAGAGCTTGCCGCCCGAGTTCGTGATCGCCGCGTTGTTGATCAGCGCGTCGATGCCGCCGAGCGCCGCCGCGCCCTGCGCGACGAACGCGTCGATACTGGCCGGGTCAGCCAGGTCGAGCGCGAAGAAATGCGCGGTGTGGCCGGCTTGCGCGAGCTGCGCGGCCAGCGCGCGGCCCTCTTCGATCAGCACGTCGCCGAACGCGACCTGCGCGCCCGCCTCGACCAGCGCCTTCACGAAGGCGGCGCCGAGACCGCGCGCGCCGCCCGTGACGAGCACGCGGCGACCGGGCAGCGCCACGACGGGAGCGAGCTCAGCCATTCGCGGGCTCCGAAGCGGCGTGGGCCGCGCGATGCGCGTCGAGCGCGGACAGATGCTCCTGCGCACGCTGGCGCAGCATCCGGCGCACGCGCGTGATGCCGACGTCGTGCTGGTACAGGTATTCGTGATCGCGCGCATGCGGCGCGAGGCTTTCGAGGACGTAGCGATCCTGCTCGAGCACGTCCCAGTGCAGGCCCTCGAGGCGGTTGCGGTACATGAAGCGCCACACGTCGCGCTGCCAGCCGCCGACCTTGCGGGTACGCCAGAAGTAGACCTGACAGTGGTCGCCGTCGACCGGCGTCGCGAAACCGATGATCCCGAAGTTGCCGCCGGGGCCGAACTTCTGCTTGTACGGAATCGCGAGGCGCATCCACAGGCAGCCGGTTTCGCCGAGCTCGACCCAGTCGAAGTTCACGTCGCGCTGGCCGATCTTCTCGAACATCAGGCCCGTGTCCGTCTTGCGCACGCGCATGTCGGCCTGCTTGTCGCCTTCGGCCATCGAGTGCGACGTCGCATGCAGATACGCGCCGTGCATCGGGTCCATCACGTTGTCGATCGCATACTGGTAATTGCACTTCCAGTTCGACACGCACAGGAAGTGCGCGTATTCATCGGCGACCAGCTCTTCCGGCAGGTTCAGCGCGGCCGGCTCGCCGTGCGCTTCGTCGCCGAACCACAGGAAGATCGCGCCGGCCTTCTCTTCGACCGGATACGACTTCACGCACTTCGTGCCTTCGAGCGGACAGTTCGACACGGCCGGCACGCGATTGACCGTGCCGCCGCCGTCTACTTCGATGCCGTGATACCAGCACGCGATGTTGCCGCCGAGGTTCCAGCCGAGCGACAGGCGCGCGCCGCGGTGCGGGCAGCGATCTTCCAGCGCGTGGACCTTTCCTTCGTGATCGCGCCACAGCACGATCTGCTCGGACAGGCGCGTGAGGCCGACGGGCGCGTTCGACACCTGCCAGCTCGGCGCGACGGGATACCAGTAGTTCTTGATGCCGCGGTCGAGATAGTCGCGGACCGCGTCGTGTTGGGTTTCGTGTTGGTCGGGGGACGTCATCAGTGTGCTCCGGATGCGGTTGTCGTCGGGCCGCCGCTCAGGCGCGCGGCGCGGTCGGTGCGTTCATTCCGCCAGCGAGGCCATTTCGGCGCGGAAACGCTCAGGTGTCCAAATCGTGCCGTCCGGCGCGCGAAAGCCGATGCGGTTCAGGCCCGCGACGACGTCGTCCAGCTCGGTCGCGCCGCTCTCGAACACGCGTTCGAGCGCATCGCCGAGGTCGTTCTCGTACTGCGTCGGTTCGGCCTTGCGGTTCTGCCAGACCTGGTTCTCGACCTGCCCCGGAATCTCGATCTGCCCCTTGCCCGCGACGTTGTTCGGCTGCGGCGCCACCCACGGCTTCAGGAAGGGATTGAAATTGACGGTCGCTTCTTTCATGTCATTCCACCTTGATCTGGATTTCTTCACCGGCCAGACGCACCGCGTACTGCTTCAGCGCACGCCCGCCCGGGCCCTTCAGGCATGCGCCCGTCTTGATGTCGAACACGGCTTCGTGCAGCGGGCATTCCACCGTGCCCTCGTCGACGAACCCCTGCGTCAGCAGCGCGTACGCATGCGGGCACACGTTCTCGAGCGCATACACGTCGTCGCCGACGCGGTAGATCCCGATTTCCACGCCGTCGGTCCGCTTGAACTCGATCGGCGTGTCTTCCGACAGCGCGCCGGCGTGGCCGGCGCAAACCCATTGTTCAGACATCTCGCACCCTTCCTTCTGATCGACTCTCGGTTTGTTCCCATTTGTTCCATATTAGGAACGTCAGTTTATGGATGGTGATTATAGGAGCGACTTTCCACGAGTAAAATAAAAAGCTGCATGTCCTAGGGAAAACACCGACACCTCGCTCGACCGCTCCCTTCGCCTACTCTGTCGAATGTAATTTTTTGTTATGTGACGGGGATTTATCGGCTTTTTCGAGACGTCACGCAGGATTGCCGGGAGTCGGCCCGGCGCTCATCCGTCCCGAAAAATTTATTTTTGATCGGGCGCACACCCCCTCTATACTCCATTCCATTAAAGGCACGTTGTTCCTTATATGGAACATAAGAATGTCCTTTCGGCGATGAACATGCGCGACGGCCGGCCGTCCCCGCGCAGGCCGTCACAACACGTATTCATCAGGTTGGAGAGTCAGGAGATCAAATGGTCAAGCATGCGGTAGCAGCAGCAGTCATCGGGATGGGCGCCGCGTCGGGCGCGTGGGCGCAGAGCAGCGTGGTGCTGTACGGCAGCATGGATGCGGGCGTCGCCTACGTGAACAACGTCGGCGGCCACGCGAAGTGGGCGATGATCCAGGGCAATACGCAGCCCGACCGGTGGGGCCTGAAGGGCAAGGAAGATCTCGGCGACGGGCTGTCGGCGATCTTCCAGCTGGAAAACGGCTTCTATACGAACAACGGCCAGTTCGCGACGGCGAACACAATCTGGAACCGCGCGGCGTTCGTCGGCCTCAGTGCCGAGCGCTACGGCACGCTGACGCTCGGCCGCCAGACGCCGCTGACGTTCGACTATCTCGATCCGCTCAGCACCGCGTACCTCGCGCTGAGCTGGTTTGCGTTCCATCCGGGCAACATCGACGCGCTCGCCGCAACCGGTAACGTGCCGTACAACAATTCGGTCAAGTACCGTTCGCCGACCTTCGCGGGTTTCTCGGCCGCGGCGACGCTCGCGCTCGGCAACACGACGAACTTCTCGACCGGCAAATCGGTCGGCGTCGCGCTGAACTATGCGAACGGGCCGTTCAAGGCGTCGGCCGTCTACTCAAACGAGCACGACCGCTCGATCCTGATCAGCCAGACGGGCATCACGTCGTTCCAGGGGCAGAACACCGCGAACGGCTACCTCGCGAACAAGGTCGAGAACATCGGCGCGGGCGCGTCGTACCAGATCGGCGACTTCCTCGTGCATGGCCTCTACACGCGCGTGAAGATGCAGTCGAACGGGTTTTCCGACACGTTCCAAAGCTACGACGCGGGCGTGAACTACCGCAGCAGCGCGTTCAACACGATCGCGGGCGGCGCGGCGACCACGACGCTGGCCGGCCGCCGCTGGACGCAGGTCGAACTCGGCGACATCTACGCGTTGTCGAAGCGTACGCAGTTGTATGCGAACGTGCTTTACGAACACGGTTCGGGCGGCGCAAAGGCTGCGTTCTTCACGGCCGGCGTGTCGAGCACCGCGAACCAGGTGATCGTGCTGACCGGCATTCATCACTCGTTCTGAGTGAACTCGGGCACCGCGCCTGCGGTGCCCGAAAACGACAAGAGCAGCCCGCGGGCCGCTCTCTTCGTTGCGATGCCGCGCGCCGCGGCCGGATCGATGCGCGAACGTCAGAACATCGCGACCTTGTGGCGCGCATGCGCGAACGTCGGGTCGCTTTCGAGCGGACGATAGTTCAGCCGTTGCGACAGGTCGACCGCCGCGCCGCACACCGCTTCGACGAGCCGTTCCTTCTCGCCGGCCTCGCCGATCTCCGAGCGCGGCACCGTCGCGGTGATCGCCGCGACGATCGAGCCCGAATGATCGCGCACGGGCGCCGTCACCGCGGAAATACCGCTCTCGAACGCCGCCTCGCTGACCGCATAGCCGAGCCGCGCGTAATGACGCACGCGCTCGTACAGCTCGTCGACGGTGCCGGGCGTGCGCTCGGTGAACTGTTCGAGTTTCTTCTCCGGATAGAGCTGTCGCAGCGCATCGCGCGTCAGGTCGCCCATCAGCACGTGGCCGTGCACGGTCGCATGCGCGGGCAGGCGCGTGCCGACGTGCACCTTCACCGAGCCGAACATCGACGCATTGCTTTGCGCCTTCGCGACGAACACCACGTCGCGCTGGTCGCGGATCAGCAGGTGCGTCGACAGGCCGGTCGAATCGCGCAGCCGTTCGAGCACGGGCGTGCCGAGATCGGTCAGTTCGAGCGAATTCAGGTATTCGAAGCCGAGTCGCAGCACGCCGACGCCGAGCCGGAAATAGCGGTCGCCGTTCACGCGTTCGAGAAAACCGAGCGCCTCGAGCGTCTGCAGCAGGCGGAACGTGGTCGTGCGCGGAATGCCGATGCGCTTCGACAGCTCGGGGGCGCCGAGCACGGGCTCGCGCGCGGAGAATTCAGCGAGGATCCGCAGCCCGCGTTCGAGCCCCGGCACCAGATAGGACGAAGCGCCGCCGCCCGACGACTCGTCGTCGCCAGGCACCGCCGGCTCAGGGGCATCGCTCATCGTTGTCTTGACCATGTGGACATGGACGGAAGGAAATCAGTCACGAAACAGGTCATGGATCGCCGTGGAGATTCAGTCATGCTACCTCAGTGCGCGCGTGGGCTCGCACCGCTGCGCGGCGCCGCGATGCAGCACGCGCATCCACGCACCATGACGCGTCATTCAAGGTCGAGAGGATAGCAGCGTTGGACGGCGCGACGCCATGCGGAAATCGCCGGACGACGGAAAGGCGGCCGCGCGGCACGCGGCACGCGGTCGGGCAACGATGGCCGAAGCGTGAGCTTCGACGCCGGACAGCCTACAGGCGCGACAGATAAACGCGAATGGTCGTGCGGTCGTACGTAAAGCCGCCGGCCGGATCCGGCTGCAGCACGCGTGCCAGATCGACCGGATGCAGCCATCCGGCGCCCAGCAGGCCGCCGTTGATCCCGCGAATCCGGGTGCCGCCGACGGCGATCGCGGCGTGAAAGACATTGGTGCCGCGCGCGAAGCCGACCGCGGTGCCCGCCGGAATGCTCGCGCGCCCGTCCCACTGATTGCCGGTCTCGAAGTTGAAGCGCGTCTTCCACAGCTGGCCGATCGTGTCGAGCAGCGTGCCGGGCGCGATCATCGCGTCGGCGCGCAGCAGATAGCGGACATAAGCAGCGGCATCGTAGCAGACGCCGCCGGACACGTACTCGTCGATGTTCGCCATCCCGAACATCAGCGCCTGCGCGTGTTTTTGCCGTTCGGCGACGCCGGATTGGGCGACATGCCCGCCTAACTGGGTCAGTTGCACGGATAGCTCCTTTCAGGAAGGCGGGACGTCATCGTCCCGCGGATGCAATAACGTCATATCTTATTACGATATGGCTCGGCGTTTTCCAGGCTTGTTCGCGCCAAACGCGGTGCGTGCTTGCCGGCGGGTCGCGAGCCCGCGTCCAGGCTTTCGCCACGCGCGTCGCATCGTCGGCGCAAGGACAGGTGGCGCGGCGAACGCCAGCGGGCAGGCGCCTCTCGCCACCAGCGAAAAGCGAAAAATGCAAGGCAGTGGGGAAAGCGCCGCCCCGTAACGGACGGCGCAGAGGAAGACGATCCTCGGGCGGGATCGCCGCGACGGCGTCAGGCCGTCACGGCGGCGTCATATTCGGCGCGGGCAAGCTGGCCGGCGGCGTATGCCTCGGCTTCGCCGCGAAAGCCTTCGCGGCTGAACGCCACGACTTTTACGCCGACGCCGGTCGCCCGCTTCACCGTCAGCGCCCATTGCCATCCGCCGTCTTGCTCGAAGACGTGCAGCGAGGGTGCGAAGGAAGGGTCGAGTACGGTCACGCGTTTTGCTCCTGCCCCGTTGCGCGCTGCGTCGGCCACGCACGGAGACATGTCGAAAGGGTCGCGCCGATAGGCCGGCGCATTTCTGTCATTCGACAGTTTATTCAAGGATTGTTGCGACGCACCATCAGAGGTTTCACTCACCTATCGGAACCGGGCGGTCGATCAAATCTATCTGAAACCCATACGGGACGGGCCTCTGCGCCCGGTCACGCCGGCCGGCATCGCGTTCGTGCGGCAACGTGCCGCACGCGCGGCCGATTGCTTGCATCCAGCTTTCGTGGATCAAGAAAACGGGGCGCGATCTATCCGCCCGCCATCGACACGCGCCGGAAGGTCAGGTTCACGCGTTCGCCCTGCACGCCCGGCGCCTTCGGCACGCGGTGCTGCCATTCGGCCTGCGTGCGTCCGCGCATCACGAGCAGGCTGCCATGCACGAGACGGTATGCATGCGTGACGCCCGTCGCGCGATGACGAAGATCGAACACGCGCATCGCGCCGAGACTCACCGACGCGATCACCGGCGCGTCGCCGAGTTCGGGTTCGTTGTCCGCGTGCCAGCCGAGGCTGTCCAGCCCGTTGCGATAGCGATTGAGCAGCACGCTGTTGAAACGCACGCCGCAGGTCGCCTCGATCGCCTGCTTCAGCCCGAGCACGGCCGGCGTCCACGGCTCCGGGACGTTGCGGATCCCCGAGTACACGTAGACGGCATCCGGTTCGCCCTGCCACGCGGTGAGCCGCGGCAACGGAACGCGTCCGCGCGGCGTGCGGATCGTGTCCTGCCGCCACGCGACCTCGTCGAGCAGCGCGGCCAGCGCGCGATCGGCGTCGGGCGGCGCAAGCCAGTCCGGGTACCAGTCCACGTCGGGCACGGGCGTATCGGCGAAGAGATCGGGGATCGACATGTCGGCAGGAACGGGCAAGGAACGGAGCGAAAGATGCATGTCTGCATACTAGCCAACGGCGCCGCGCGCCGCCATGCGCTGTCATTCGCGCCGAAAGGCCGACAGGAAGCCGCCGCGCGCCGCGAGGCGCATTCGTATCGCGCGACGGCCGCCTCCCGGCTATCGGCTAGCCGCGCGTCAGCCGAATCAGCGTGATCTCGGATGGCACGCCGAAACGGTTCGGCGGCCCCCAGTAGCCGGTGCCGCGGCTCGTATACAGCCACATGTCGCCGAAGCGGTTCAGCCCGCCGATCACCGGCTGCTGCAACCGCACGAACGGCGGCCACGGCAGGAACTGGCCGCCATGCGTGTGCCCCGACAACTGTACCGTAAAGCCCGCGCGATTCGCCGCTTCCGCGCTGCGCGGCTGGTGTGCGAGCAGGATCTTCGTGCCGACGTCGCGCGGCGCACCGGCCAGCGCCTGCTCAGGATCGCTGCGATGCGCGGGATCGAAGCCGCCCGCGGTGAAATCGGTCACGCCCGCGAGCACCGCCCGCGCGCCGCCGTGCTCGATCAGCACGTGCTCGTTGAGCAGCACCGTCAGCCCGATACGACGAAACTCGTCGATCCATGCATGCGCACCCGCGTAGTACTCGTGGTTGCCCGTCACGAGGAAGGTGCCGTGCCGCGAGCGCATCTGGCCGAGCGGCGCCGTGTGTTCGCGCAGGCGCTTGACCGAACCGTCCACCACGTCGCCCGTCACGACCACCAGGTCGGCGTCGAGCGCATTGACCGCGCGCACGATCCGTTCGATGTACGGCCGCTTGATCGTCGGCCCGACGTGGATGTCGGACAGTTGCACGATCGTCAGCCCGTCGAGCGCGGCCGGCAGCCCGGCGACCGGAATCGACACGCGCTTGACCGCCGCCGTGCGACGCGCGCCGACGAATCCGATCGCCGTCGCGAGCACCGCGGCCGCCAGCACGCCGAGCGCCGTGTCGGGCGCCGCGCGGCTCCATGCACCGTCATGCCCGAGATGCCGCCACGCGAACACGCCGAGCAGCACGATTTCGCGCAGGAACGTCAGCACCAGCAACGACGAGAAGAAGCCCATCGCGAGCGCGCCGGCCCATCCGACCAGTGTCGCGGCCCACCCTTCGTCGAAGCGGCGCGAGAACATGCCGACCGGAATCAACACGACGAAACTCGCCAGCACGAGCGCCGCGACCGTGCGTGCGAGCGGCGACGCGAACGCATCGGGAATGATCCGCATCCCGACGTACAGATGGAACAGCACGCCGATTGCAATGAACCGGACAAAGAAACTTCGCATGGAACGTTCACCTTCGTTGCAGTACCGCTTCCCCGACGCGCGTCGCGCGGGCCGTGATGCCCGGTGCGGCGCGTCGCGCCCTACGCACGATGGTACACAGATCCCGGCCGCGACGACGGGTCGCGGCCGGCGGCGCAGCGCCGTGCGGCTGCGCACGCCACTCGGCCACCTTCCCGCCGCAACGCCATGCGCTTCGTTCTCGTCGACGTCAAACTTTTCACGCAGATCGCGAAAGCGAACAGCCTGCCGGGCGTGCTGCACCACGCTCTCGTCGACCTGCTCGTCGAGGCTGCGCGCGGGTCAGCCGGACCGACCAGATTTGCATGGGTCCAGGCGGCAATCGACGGTTTGCGCGCCGATTGCCGCTGCGTCGACATGGCAAATTCCGCTGCGCGATTTCATCTGACGATCCTTTACAGTCCGTTAGCAACCCTACGCGAGCGGGTGCTGGCAGAATCGCGACGGTCCGATCATCGATGCCGACACACACTGCCGGACCGTCCGGCATGACCGACCACGCGGCCACGGCCAGCCTACGTGCCGGATCGCTGGCGGTCCGCATCGCGCTGATTTATGATCGCCTCCGTATTCAGGAATCGTCGTCGCGGCCCGGCCGGTCGCGACGATCCGCATTGCGCCGCGCCCGGCATCCACCCCCAACGTCGAGCTCGTCACACCATGAGAAGAACAACGCCGCGCGCGCCCCTGCGCGTCGCCGCCGTGCTGGCGCCCGTCCTGCCGCTCGCGGGCTGCGCATCGCGCGGCGCACCGTCCTACGTGCTGTTCGGCGCGTATTTCCCGCTGTGGCTCGTCAGCGCGATCGTCGGCATCGTCGGCGCGATCGTCGCGCACCGCGTGTTCGTCGCGACCGGCTGGGCCGCGACGGTGCCCTACCAGCTCGCCGTCTGCACCGCGATCGGGCTCGTGGTCGCCGTGATCGTCTGGCTCACCGGCACGGGGCCGTTCGCATGAAGGCCGCCGGCATCGCCCGCCCCTCCGTCAAAGGCCGCGTGATCGCGCTCGCGATCGTCGCGCTCGGCATCGCGGCGCTCGCGTACGCGTACCACCGCACGACCGCCTATCCGTCCACCGACGACGCGTCGATCGACGCCGACGTCGTGCACGTCGCGTCGCCGGTCGGCGGCCGCATCGTGCAGCTCGCGGTGCATGAAAACCAGCGCGTCGCGAAAGGCGAGCTGCTGTACGTGATCGATCCCGTGCCGTACCGGCTGACCGTCGCGCAGGCGCAGGCCGACCTCGAACTCGCGCGCGCGTCGCTCGACACGCGCCGCCGTTCGCTGATCGGCGAGCGCTCGAACGCATCCGTCGCTGCCGAGCAGGTCAAGCGCGCGACGCAGAACTACGATCTCGCGACGCGCGACGTGAACCGGCTCGCGCCGCTCGCCGCGCAGGGCTACGTCAGCGCGCAGCAGTTCGACCAGGCGAAGGTGCGCCAGCGCGACGCGTCCGTGTCGCTCGCGCAGGCGCAGGAGCAGCAGCGCGCGTCCGCGCAGACGATCGGCGACGATGCCGACGCGATCGCGACGCTGCATGCACGCGAAGCCGCGCTGGCCCGCGCGCAGCATGCGCTCGACGATACGGTCGTGCGCGCGCCGCACAACGGGCTCGTGACGGGCCTGAGCGTGCTCCCCGGCGAAACCCTCGCACCGAACCAGTCGATCTTCACGCTGATCGACGCGAGCGAATGGTTCGCGGTGGGCAATTTCCGCGAGACGTCGCTCAATCGCATCGCAGTCGGCGACTGCGCGACCGTCTATTCGATGATCGACCGCAACCGCCCGATGACGGGCAAGGTCGTCGGCATCGGCGCCGGCATCGCGGACAGCGCGCGCATCAACCTGCCGCGCTCGCTGCCGATCGTGCAGAACTCGGTGAACTGGGTGCACGTCGCGCAGCGCTTCCCCGTGCGCGTGAAGCTCGACGAACCCGACGGCAAGCTCGTGCGTGTCGGCGCGAGCGCGATCGTCGAGGTCCGGCATGGCTCAGCCTGCCGCTGACGTCCGCACGCCGGGCCCGCGCGAAGTCCTGCGGCTGCTCGCGCCGTTTCCGGGGCGCGCGGCCATGTCCGTGCGCGTCGCGCTGATCTGCGCGCTCGTCGCGCTCGTGACGAGCGGATACGGCACGCCGGAAGCCGCGATTTCCGCGTACGTCGTGTTCTTCCTGAACCGCGCCGATCGCGTGACGAGCGTCGTGCTCGCGGTCGCGATGTTGCTGCTCGTCACGGTCGTGATCGCGCTCGTGATCGGCGCCGCGATCTTCAGCATCGAGTATTCGGTACTGCGCGTCGCATGCATGGCCGTGCTGTCGGTCGGCCTGCTGTACCTGACGTCCGCGAGCAAGCTGCGCCCGGTCGGTGCGATCCTCGCGATGATCGTCGGCTTCGGGCTCGACGAACTCGGCCTGGCGCCGGTCGGCGAAGCCGCGACGCGCGCGCTGCTCTATGCATGGCTGATGGTCGCGATCCCGGTCGGCGTCGCGATCGTCGTCAACCTGCTGATCGCGCCGTCGCCGCGCAAGCTCGCGCACGCTCAGCTCGCGAAGCGGCTGCGGCTCGCCGCGCGGCGGCTGCGCGGCGGCGACGACGCGCGCGCCGCGTTCGACGCCAGCCTGCGCGAAGGCGACAAGCCATTGCTCACGTGGCTCAAGCTGTCGAAGCTCGAAGGTTCGTCGTCGGGCGCCGATGTCGTCGCATTGCGGCAGGCCGTCGCGTCGAGCACCGCGCTGCTCGTCGCGGTCGCGCTTGCGGATCGCGAAGCGGACGCGCGGCTGCCCGACGCGTTCGCCACGCCGATCGCGACGACGCTCGACGAGATGGCCGCGATCCTCGAACGGGGCGGCTATCCGGTCGACGTGACGCTCGCGCTGCCGGCCGCCGATGCGCTGCCGCCGCTCGCGCGCGTCGTCGCGACCGACCTGCACACGGCGATCACGCAGTTCGCGCAACCGCCCGCGATCGACGCGGCGGCCGCACCGGCCGATACCGCCGACACGCGCGCCGCCGACAAACCGGCGGAACCCGCCACACCGCCCGCCCCGCGCGGCGGCTTCTTCCTGCCGGATGCGCGCACCAATCCCGACCACATCCGCTATGCGCTGAAAACGACGGTAGCCGCCATGTTCTGCTACCTGCTGTACTCGCAGCTCGACTGGTCGGGCATCCATACCTGCTTCATCACCTGCTACATGGTGTCGCTCGGCTCGACGGCCGAAACGGTCGAGAAACTGACGCTGCGCATCGCCGGCTGCATCGTCGGCGCGCTGATCGGCACCGCCGCGCTCGTGTTCGTCGTCCCGTCTCTGTCGTCGATCGGCGAGCTGATGGCGCTCGTCTTCGCCGGCGCGTGGCTGTCCGCATGGGTCGCGTTCGGATCGCCGCGCATCGCGTACGCGGGCTTCCAGATCGCGTTCGCGTTCTTCCTGTGCGCGATCCAGGGCGCGGGCCCCGGCTTCGACCTGACGCTCGCGCGCGATCGCACGATCGGCATCCTGCTCGGCAACGTGGTCGTGTATCTCGTGTTCACGCGCATCTGGCCGGTCAGCATCGGCAAGCAGATCGACGCGGCGCTCGCAACGCTGCTCGACCAGTGGCGGCGCGTCGCGCAGATCGCGCAGCCGGCCGAACGGCGCGCGCTGGCCGCCGAAGCGTTCGCGCGCCACGGCGCGATCTCGCAGGAGCTCGGCCTGATCCATTACGAACCGTCGTGGGTGCGGCCGGCCGCGACGTGGCTGGCCACACGGCGGCGCGCACTCGCGGAACTCGGGGCGATCGAAGGTCCGCTGTTCCTGCTCGCCGAGCGCAAGCCCGGCGACGCGGCGATCGGCGCGCAACTCTCGCGCGTGACTGCGCCGGGCGACGACGAAACCGCGCCCCGCACGAATGCCCCGACACCACCGTCGGACATCGCCCCCGCCGACCCCACGCGCGACGCGCTACTGAACCTGATCGACGCGCGGCTCGCGCAGATCGCCGACGCCGCCCGTCAAGCCACACCGAAGGAGCCTGCCCCTCATGCGCCCACCTGAACCGCCGGCCGCGTCGATCGCCGCTGCCGCGCTCGCGACCGCCGTCGCGCTGGCCGGCTGCGCGACGTCGTCGATCGATCTGGCGCCGGAGGCGTCCGACCGCCCGTGGCAGCCGCAAACGTCGGCCGCGGGCGACATCGTGGCGGCGCCGCCACGCGCGTCCGCACAAGGCGCGCACGACTACACATTGCCTGCCTCGCCGGCGCTCGCGTCGGTGTCGGCGCCGGCGCCGGCCGCGCTGGATGCCGCGCATGCGTACACGCTGCCCGAGCTGATCGATCTCGCGGAATCTTCGAATCCATTGACGCGTATCGCGTGGAACGACGCGCGCAACGCGGCGCTCGCAGTCGGCCTCGCCAAGTCCGCCTATCTGCCGCGCCTGTCGGCGACGGCGATGGGCGCGTACCAGGCGAACCACGGCTCGACGTCGACGATCCTCGGCGATTCGTCGAGCAACACCACCGCGCACGGCACGATTTCGGCGCTGTCGCTGCAATGGCTGCTGTTCGATTTCGGCGGCCGCGCGGCGCGCGTCGAAGCGGCCGAACAGGCGTCGATTGCATCGAACGTCGCATTCACGGCCGTGCATCAGCAGGTGATCCACGACGTGACCGTCTCGTACTACCGCTACGAAGCCGCCCGCTCGCGCGCGCTCAGCGCGCAACAGGGCCTCGCGAACGCGGATGCGATCCTCGCGGCGTCCCGCGCGCGGCTCAAGCACGGCGTCGGCACGGTCGTCGAGCTCGCGCAGGCGACGCAGAACCGTGCGCAGGCGAACCTCGCGCTCGTGCAGGCGAACGGCGCCGAGAGCGACGGCTATCTCGCACTCGTCTCCGCGCTCGGCATCTCGCCGCTGTCGAAGCCGACGATCGCCGCGTTGCCGAAGCGGACGCTGCCGCCCGCGCTTGGCTCGTCGGTCGACGCGATCGTGTCGGACGCGATCGCGCGCCGCCCCGATCTGCAGGGCGCGTTCGCGGTCGAAAAGGCCAATCGCGCGAAGATCAAGGCGGCGGAAGCCGCGTTCATGCCGAAGATCTTCCTGTCCGCGTCCACGTCGTATGCGAGCGGCGGCACGTCCATCTCCGCGCTGCCCGCGATCGGCGACCAGGCGCCGACCGTCAACCTGAACGGCAGCCGCTACGGCGGCGGCGTGTTCCTCGGCGTGACGATTCCGCTGTACGACGGCGGTTTGCGCTCCGCCGTCTTGATGCAGGCGCGCAACGACGCGGAAAGCGCCTCCGCGCGCCTCACGCGGACCAAGGAGGAAGCTGTGCGCCAAGTCGTCGCCGCACAGAACGCGGTGCAGACGAGCCTGGCGTCGCACGACGCCGCGAAGGCGCTCGTCGATGCCGCGCAAACCAGCTACGACGCGGCACTGACCGCGTACCGGAATGGCGTCGGCTCGGTCACCGATGCGACGATCGCGCAAAGCCAGCTGCTCGCCGCGCGGAACGCGGAAGTCGACAGCTATGCCGGCGCATTGTCGGCCGCCGCCGCGCTCGCGCTCGCGACGGGCACGATCGGCTCGGCGCAGTAGCGCCGCCGCAGGCGGTTGACGCGAGCGCGCGCCGCCCACTAGAATGCCGCCCATTCTTCCTTCAGGAACCATCGTGGACAGTTGCAGCACTCCGTTGCGTGCGCCGCTTGCCGCCTGAACGCCTGTCCGCCGCAGTTCTCCTGCCGCGGCTCGCGTTCCGCGAGCCGCACGCTCCCCCGTTTCACACTGAATGACGCATTCGCGCGGTACAGTACCGCGCAATGACGGCTATCGCCGCGTCGCGTTCGGCCTTGCGCCGCGGCGACGCGCGCCGGCATGCGCTTCTTGCACGGCAGGACAACCATGACTTTTGATTTCGCACTCCGTCTTTTCACCGCGTTCGCCTGCGGCGTCGCCATCGGCCTCGAGCGGCAGATGCGCCAGCGCACGGCCGGCCTGCGCACCATCACGCTCGTCGCGAGCGGCGCGTGCCTGTTCGTCACGCTCGGCGTGCTCACCGGCAACGGCGTCGCGGGCGTCACGCAGATCGCCGCGTACGTCGTGTCGGGCGTCGGCTTTCTCGGCGGCGGCGTGATCATGCGCGACAAGGGCTCGATCCAGGGCATCAACACGGCCGCGACGCTGTGGTGCTCGGCCGCCGTCGGCGTGCTGGCCGGCTCCGGCCACTACGTGCCCGCGCTCGCCGGCACGGCCGTCGTGCTGCTCACCAATACGGTGCTGCGCGGCGTCAGCCAGGCCATCAACGCGACGCCCGTGTCGAACGCCGACCTTGTGCGCGAATACCAGATCACCGTGATCTGCCTCGCCGCCGACGAAGTGCACATCCGCACGCTGCTGTCGAACGCGATGTATGCGAAGCCGCTGTCGTTCCAGAGCCTCACGAGCGAAGACGTGCCCGAGCAGCCCGACCGGCTGAAGGTGACCGCGACGCTGAAGCTGCATCCGAAGGATCAGCAGAAGCTCGAGCAGATCGCGAGCCGGATGAGCATGGAGAAAAGCATTTCCAGCGTGAGCTGGACCGCAAAGGAAGCGGAGCCGATGATGGAGTGAGCCGCGGCGCGGCGGACGCGGCATCCGGCGCCGCCGTCGCACGACGTCACGTCAAGGTGCTTCGATGAGCCCGGCCGAAATCGCCTTGACGACCGCCTGGACCTTGTTGGTCGCGCCAAGTTTCTCGAGGATGTTGTTCACGTGGAAGTTGACCGTCCGCTCCGAGATGCTGAGGATCTGGCCGATTTCGCATGCGGTCTTGCCCTCGGCCGTCCAGCACAGCACCTCGCGCTCGCGCGCGGTCAGCGTGACGCCCGCCGCGGGCGACAGCTTCGGCACCATGAAGCGGCTCATCAGCGAATGCGACAGGTTCGCGAGCCAGTTCGTCTGCAGCGTCAGCATGTTGATCTCAGCCGGCGTCAGCCGGTCGGCATGACGGGCGATGCTCAACAGGCCGAACGCGCCGCGCGCCGCCCAGCTCGATTGCGCGATGCCCACCGACAACCCGAAATCGCGCGCGTCCTGCCACAGCGGACACGGGTCGAGGTTGTCGACGTCCGGCCAGACGATCATGTTGGTGCTGAGCGCGCCGTCGCGAACCGTCGAGTCGATCTCGATATAGTTCTGCGCCTGATAGTGCGCCATCCAGCCATCCGGATAGGTATTGAAGATGGCGACCGCCGGCTTCGAAACGGGCAGCGGTACGCGAATGCCGTAACAGCAATATTCGAATCCCAGCCGCCTGGAATAGGCGGCGATCCGCTGGAAGAGCTGCTGCTCGTCTTCCGCGGCGCTGAATTGTTGGTAGGCATCCTGCCAGCGCAGTTCCATTCTTTCTCCGACAACGTCACGCTGTCATACTTGTCAGGTTCCAGCACCCTTTCGAGGCTGATACATTCCGCGCATGACTTCACCCTTGCTGCACCCTGTCCCCGGCCCGTCCCCGGACGGCTACGTACGCCTGTCAGAAGGCGCACTGGCCGCACTTGTACTCGACCATGTCGCAAGCGGCCTCGACCCTTCTTTGCTCGCCGAACTGCGCGACAACGCGATCGACGCCCGCCTTGCCGGCTATACCGAATGGCATCGCGCGGCCGGTGCCGGCGTCGCCTACGTGACGGTCGGCTGGGACTGGTACCTCGAACGCGCGACGGGCGCGTTCGTGATCGCGGGCGGCGACGTCCGCAGCAACGTGATGGCCATCGACGCCAAGGGCGCCGACATCGGCATGTTCCGCACGGCCGCCGCGCTCGCCGCGCGGCTCGCCACCCTCGACTGGCCTGCCGCGGTCGCGTCCGCCCTGCTCGGGCCCAACGACGCCTATCATGCCGGTCCGACGCTCCAGTGACAACTGGCCGCGCATTCCTCTGACTATTTTGCAAGACTGGCGCTCTTTATAAATAAAACCGCCCCGGTTTTCAATCCCGTCGATCAAGAAACCGTTACCACCGCGCAAATGGCGTCTTTTACGCCGCCACCCTGTAAGAGTTACCAGTTACAGGCTCCTCGTGCCGCGCGCTGTAATGCGTGCATACAAAAGCACAGATCCGAGGACATCCATGCAGACCTTCGTTCACGAGGAAGGGCGGTTGCCGCACGCACTCGCGGCGGACCTAGGGCGCTATCGGCGCCGCGTGTTCGTCGAGCAGCTCGGTTGGGCGCTCCCGTCGGCGAACGAAAGTTTCGAGCGTGACCAGTTCGATCGCGACGATACCGTCTACGTGTTCGCGCGAAACGCCGCCGGCGACATGTGCGGATGTGCGCGCCTGCTGCCGACGACGCGCCCGTATCTGCTGAAGTCGCTGTTCGCCGACCTGGTCGCCGAGGACATGCCGCTGCCGCAATCGGCCGCCGTCTGGGAACTGTCCCGGTTCGCGGCGACCGACGACGAAGGCGGGCCCGGCAACGCCGAATGGGCCGTGCGCCCGATGCTCGCGGCCGTCGTCGAATGCGCGGCGCAGCTCGGCGCGCGCCAGTTGATCGGCGTGACGTTCGCGAGCATGGAGCGGCTGTTCCGCCGGATCGGCATACACGCGCACCGCGCAGGCCCGCCGAAGCAGGTCGACGGACGTCTGGTGGTCGCGTGCTGGATCGATATCGACTCGCAAACGTTTGCCGCGCTAGGAATCGAGCCGGGGCAGGCCGCCCGGCAAGCTATCGCCGCCTGAGCCGGAACGCACGTTTCCGTCCGGGTGGCATCGTAACGAAGGAGAACCAACGTGGACCAGTCCCAGGTCTTTCGCGCGATGATGCCCGGGTTGACGAGCGCCAGCGGCGCCCGCATCGCGGTCGCCTATCCGTCGTTCCCCAGGCCGTTGCCGCTCGTGCGGCTCGACCGCCGCGGGCTCGTGTTTCGTGCGACCGGCGCCGCGCCGCTCGTGTGCGGGCTGCCGCGGCCGGCCACCCTGCTGGTCGCGGACGAGCCGCTGTGCTCGCTGCGCCTCGTGATCCGCGACATCGCCGCGGTCGGCGACGGCCGGCACGACCTGACGATGCAGCCGTCCGGCGCCGCCGGCGACGAATTGCTGTGGCACGCATTGCGCGATCGCGAGCCGTACCGGCAGATTCGGCACCCGCTCGCGCCGGTCGACGCGCCCGTCGCGTCGGATCGCGAACCGCCTGAGGCGGCCGGCGAAATCGCGGCGCGCCCGTCGCGCAGCGCGGCTTTCCGCCTGCCCAGCCACAGCGACGCGCTGTTCTTCGCGGACTGGCTCGAATATCACTTCGACGAACTGCGCGCGCTGTCCCACCAGCACGGGCCGCAACTGCAGCTCAATCAGCTTGAACGACAGGTTGACGATGACGAGGTCGGTGTGCGTTTCGTCTACGACATCGACGGGCATGCGACGCGGCACGCATTGACCGACTGCGCGCGCGAGGCGTGCGCATGGATCGAAACGGAGATGCGCAGCAAATACGCGCTGCCCGTCGCGCAGGAGCGGTTCGGCGCGTTTGCGACGCACGCACGGGCCGGAAGCGTATGAATAAGGCTGTGCCGCGCGCCGCCGCCAGGCGGTCTGCGCGGCGGCAAGTTGTGCGGATACAACGAGGGCTTGCAAACGTCCGGGTTTTCCCTTAAATTTACCTCTGTCTCCTCCATGTCTCCAAACATGGATTCAGCCCGCTCAAGCAGCGGGCTTTTTTATTGCCCGAACGGTTTGTGGGGCCGCATCGCCTCCCCCGCCTGACTAGCCCGCCGGACGCACGCCGGTCGGTCGCAGCCGGTAGTGATGCTCCGCAAATATCAGCGCGACCGCCGCGACGAGCGCCAACAGCAGGTACAGCCAACCCTTCCGGGTCGTCGGCAGGTCCGTCAGGGCACCGACATCGCCCGTCAGCGCCGCCAACGCGACCATCGCCAAGCCGGCCAGTACCAACGTCCCCTTTGCCGCCCATCCGAAACCGGCCTCCAGTCCGGCCGCCCATCGCGACTGACGATAAGGTCCGGCAACAGGTCGACGAAGATCGGGCTTATCCATTCGTCACCTCCCGCCCGGCATGCGCGTATCCGCGCGTCGTGCGGCAGGCGCTGTCGAACGCATGCCTTCGAAGGTCTTGCTGACGAGTGGCCGCAGCAACGCGGAGTGCCCATACTGGATCGACAAGCGTCATGTTTTTTCTTTCGCGAGATGAGGCTCGACACCATTCGATCCGTTTGGCCGCGCCGAATCGATATCGTTCGATACGGCGAGTATCGCGGGAAACAAGACTCGCTCGCCTCGCGCGATCGCGATCGGCCGGCTTATCATTGAGCGGCCCGCCACTTCCCGCCGAGGCCCTCTTGCACGCCCATCTGCGCATTGCCCGCCCGGTCAGCAACCTCGCCCACACCGAGCGCATGTATCGCGACGCCCTCGATCTATCGGTACTGGCGCGCTTCGAGGATCACGACGGCTTTTCCGGCGTGATCCTCGGACGCGAAGGCCTCGACTATCACTTCGAGTTCACGCACTGCCCCGACCATCCGATTGCGCCGTCGCCGACGCCCGAGGACCTGATCGTGTTCTACCTGCCCGATCGTCCGGAATGGGAAGCCGCCTGCGAGCGCGCGACCGCACACGGCTTCATGCCGGTGACGTCGTTCAATCCGTACTGGGAAATATCAGGCCAGACTTTCGAGGATGCCGACGGCTACCGGATCGTGTTGCAGAACGGCACGTGGCGTTGACGGGCAGATGCGCGTGAGCGGTTACGCGCCGGCGTGACTGCGGGGAGCGGTCGCGCGTCCGCCGATCGCCAGCGACGCAGCGTCGGGCGTTCGATTTCGAACTTCGATGGCGTGATCGTCATGGGCGGCGCGGAACGGGCGGACGCCGCGCGCAACGCAGCTGATGACATAAGCGCGGCACTAGAACGAATGAGGGGGAAATCGCGATCGTCGCTTGTACCTGCAACGATCGGAAAACAGATGACGAACAACGGGCGCCGTCGCGCCCGCTCCGGTTACTCGTTTTCTTCGAAGTAATGCCCGAACTTCGTCTGCTTCGTGCGGATATAACGTTCGTTTTCCTCGCGCACGGGCACCGCGAGCGCCACGCGCTCGCAGACGGGAATACCGTGCTTCACGAGCGTATCGAACTTCTTCGGATTGTTGCTCATCAGCCGCACCGACGTCACGCCTAGGATCCGCAGGATCGCAGCGGCCGAGTCGTATTCGCGGGCGTCATCGGGCAGCCCGAGATCGAGGTTCGCCTCGACGGTGTCGCGCCCCTGCTCCTGCAGCGCGTACGCGCGGATCTTGTTGCTCAGGCCGATGCCGCGGCCTTCATGGCCGCGCAGATACAGCAGCACGCCGCGGTCTTCGGCCGCGATGTAACGCAACGCGAGATCGAGTTGCTCGCCGCAATCGCAGCGGTACGAGCCGAACACGTCACCGGTCAGGCATTCGGAATGCAGCCGGGTCAGCACGGACTGCTCGCCCGTCACGTCGCCCATCACGAGCGCGAGATGTTCGGCATCGCTGCCCGATACGCGAAACGCGTATGACGTGAACGTACCGTAGCGCGTGGGCAGCGACGCGGTGGCGACGAGCGTCACGCACTCGTCGGCCTGGCCATTGCCCGGCGTGGGCGATTGGGGACGCGAAGACATCATGAATTCAATCGAAACTTCAGGAATGTAGGAGTTATGTGGATGGTGCGTGACGGGAGTTTACCGCTAATCTGGAAACGTCACGCGACTGCCGCCGCCCGCCCGGCTATACTGGGCTCACCGGGTGACGCGCATCACGCCCCGACTGCCCTGCATCGACTGCACACGGAGAAAGCGAATGAGCACGACTGTCGCGCAGATTCTCAAGGCCAAGCCGGATTCGGGCCGCACCATCTACACCGTCACGAAGACCGATCTCGTCTACGACGCCATCAAGCTGATGGCGGAAAAGGGCATCGGCGCACTGCTGGTCGTCGACGGCGACGACATTGCGGGCATCGTCACCGAGCGCGATTACGCGCGCAAGATCGTCCTGCAGGACCGTTCGTCGAAAGCCACCCGCGTCGAGGAAATCATGACGGCGAAGGTGCGCTACGTCGAACCGTCGCAATCCACCGACGAGTGCATGGCGCTGATGACCGAGCACCGGATGCGCCACCTGCCCGTGCTCGACGGCGGCAAGCTGGTCGGCCTGATCTCGATCGGCGACCTCGTGAAGAGCGTGATTGCCGATCAGCAGTTCACGATCAGCCAGCTCGAACACTACATCCACGGCACGCCCAACGTCACGTCCGCCTGATCCGCCCAGCAAAAAAGGCCCAAACGCGTCAGCGTCTGGGCGGAAAGCCGCCGGCATGCGGCGACGGAGGTTCTGCTCCTGCGGGCGAACGACGCGCGCGACCGGCGCGCGTCTCGTCAATTCAGCGGTGCGCTCGGGCAGACCCGGGGACGTTCAATCAATTACCGAAGTAGACCGAATTCACGGGATTCGGCGCTTCCCGCGTCACGCGGCGGCCGCCTTGCGCGGCGCCCGTTGCCACGGCGCCGTAGCCGCTCGTATCGGCTTGCGCGAGCATCGGCTGGTTCGGCTGAATGCGCTGCTCGGCGACCTGGATGTCGCTCGGATATTGCGAATCGCTCGCCACCGGCTTGTAGCCGTTCTGCTCGAGTTGCACGAGTTCGGCCTTGACCTCCGCGCGGGTCAACCCCTGCTCGGATTGCGCGAACGATGCGATCGGAGCGGCAAGGACGGATGCGGCGATGGCTGCGTAGATGATCGACTTCATGATTTACCTCCGGAATATTCTGTTTTGACGTCGCCTCGGCAGGACTGTCTGAAGCGATTGAATCCAGTGTAGTGCTCGCCACCCCAAGGGGAAACCCTTAGTTTGAACATACAGCGTTGCGTTTTTGGAAAAGATCGCCCACTGTTTCGGAACAGGGCCGCTCCAACTTGCCTCACCTGCACAACAATCGCTGACGAAACGCCGACAGTCAGATCACATGCCCGGAAGGTTGTGTTGTAGAATCGTAAGGTTTTATTCGCCAGTCGATATTCCATCCACCATGTACGCGCTCACGTCCCTTTCGGTTTCGCCGTCCGGCCCGGCCGGCGTGTGCGCGCGCGCCAGCCAGCCGGCGCATCCCCTCGCTCGACGCACGGCCCAGGCGCCGCTCGCCCCTGCCCGGCGCCTGATCTGACCGCACGGTCTCCACCCGGAGCCAGGTTAGACAGGCTCCGGGCGATCCTCATAGGCACGCCACGCCTGCCCCTGCCGATCATTTGGAGAACCACCATGAAACAACGCCTTTACCAGTTGACCGAACTCGACGTCGCCCGCCTCGAAAAGCACGCCGAGCACAACCCGCGCTTCCAGACCATGCTCGACACGCTGCTCGAACGCGCGGATATCGTCCAGCCCGACGCCATCAAGGCGAACGTCGTCACGATGAACTCGCAAATCACGCTGCTCGACGAAGCAACTCAGGAACAGGCCACGTGGACGATCGTTTATCCGGACGCCGCCAACCTCGAACGCGGGCGCCTGAACGTGTTCTCGCCCGTCGGCATGGCGCTGCTGGGCACGCAGCGCGGCCAGATGGTCAAGGTAATGCAGCCCAGCGGCGCCGAAAAGCTGATGAAGGTCGCCGCGATCGTGTTCCAGCCGGAAGCCAACGGCGAATACACGCGCTGAGCTAACGGCCGGCCAGCGCCCCGCCATACGCGCGCAGAACGACAAAAGCGAGGCACGGGCCTCGCTTTTTTGCATCCAGACGATCCGGATTATCGTCATCGCCTTCCGCATACAAAAAAAAGGCGCCCGAAGGCGCCTTTTCGATGCTGCGGAGCGGGTTACCCCGCCCGTCACGCTTAGAAGCGGTGACGCAGACCAACCGTTGCTGCGGTTTGGTTGATCGACGAGCTCGGCAGGTTGTTGTTGAAGCTGTCGCCGTTGTAGATCGACGCGCCGATGCCGTTCTTCGCTGCACGCTGGTACACAGCTTGTGCGTAGACGTCCGTGCGCTTCGACAGTGCGTAATCAGCTTGCAGGCCGAACTGGTTCCAGTGCGTGCTGCCGTTGTTGATCTTCGCGTTCGTGTACGTGTAAGCAGCACCCAGGCCGAGAGCCGGCGTCAGGTTGTACTTCGCGTTGACTTCGTAGTTGTCGGTGCGCAGCGTGCCTGCAGCAACTGCGTTGTTGTCGAGACGTGCTTGCGTCCATGCAGCGCCGACTTGTGCCGGGCCGAATGCGTAGCCAGCAGCAGCACCGTACGTGCGGACGCGGCCTTGGTTAGCGATGCCACCGATCGCCGACGACGTCGCGCCGTTTGCGTTCGTGCCGTCACCCAGGTTCGCTTGCGAGTATGCAGCAGCCAGCTTCAGACCTTGGAACTGGTATGCAGCACCTGCGCTGTACGCACGGTTGTTGCCGAAGTTCGTGTTGTTCGAGAACGAGTACGTGCCGCCGAATTGCAGGCCAGCGTAGTTCGCGCTCGTGAACTTGATCGTGTTGTTCTGTGCGACGTCACCGTTCGTGCTCAGACGGTCGAGGTTCAGCGGGTGCGCGAAGTACGTGCCGCCCCACGAGCCCGTTGCCGTCAGCGGTGCCAGGTAGTCTTGCGTTGCGTCATACTGCTTACCCAGCGTGACCGTGCCGTACTGGCTCGACAGGCCGACGAAAGCCTGGCGGTTGAACATGCCGCCGTTGCCGTTCGCGAAGCGGCCGTTACCGATGTTGAAGCCGCTTTCCAACGTGAAGATTGCCTTCAGGCCGCCACCCAGGTCTTCCGAGCCACGCAGGCCGAAACGGCTCTGGTCAATGCCCGAACCCATCGCCCAACGCGACTTGCCAGCTTGGCCGAGTGCCGGCTGGACGTTGCTCGTGTAGGTGATGCCTGCGTCCAGCACGCCGTACAGCGTGACGCTGCTTTGCGCGTGAGCGACGGTAGCGAACGATGCTGCAGCTGCTGCAACGATCAGAGTCTTGTTCATTCGTGGAGCTCCCTTCTAAAAAGAGGCAGGTCTCGCGACCTTGTTCATAAACGGTCTGCAACCGCCCGGGAGCGCCATCGGTCCTGCTGGCGGCGCCCGGATAGTTGCCCGTTTGGGAACCGTGAGTTTAGGGGTGTACCCTAGGGGAGCGATCCGCAAATAAAGAAATAAGCTTTTCCAGAACTAGAAATAATGAAAGTGGGGACGCGTCATAAGTATTTGTTTTAACGTTTGTTTTTGACTTCTTGACGAGCCCTTTTTGGAGGCTTTCATCGCACCATTCTTACATGTCATCGTCTTGACGGTTGCATAGAAACAACAAACGGATTCGGTTCGGCACCCCAAAATCGGTAATTGTTACCCAAATCAATCTCAAATATTGGCCGATCTGCCTCCGAAACGTCCCGCCGACCCGTCAACAGCGGGCGGCGCAGTGCCACGGCGAGATCCCGTCGGCCGGCAGAAAGGGAAGGCGGCTCGCGCCTGCCGTGACACTCGGTAACAGCCTTGACCGCCCGCGTAACCCGGCGGGCCTGACGGCAGGCTAATGTAAGGCGGTCTTGGATACAGAACGGGAACCGCCATGAATCGACGCTCGCTGCTGCGCGCCATCGGATTGACCGCAGCCTTCGCCGGCACCGGCTGGCTGCGTGCCGCCTCGGCCCAGCCCGCCCCGCCCGCGTACCGGCCATCCGGCCCGCACCGCGTTCCCGGCGGGCCGCCGTATGCGGATCGCCCCGGCTTCGCACCCCCGGCGGCACGCCACGACCGTCGCCCGCCGCCGCCACGGCCGCACGGCTATATATGGACGGACGGCTACTGGCGCTGGCAGCATGGCCGCTATATATGGGTGTCCGGCCGCTGGGTCGCACGGCGCCCCGGACGTCGCTGGATGCCCGGCTACTGGCGCCGGCAGGGGCCGGTGTGGGTCTACGTCGACGGTTCGTGGCGGTAAGCAGCGGTCCGGCTCCCCGGTCGATGAAGGTCCGGAGCCGGACCGTGCGCGAGAGCCGGCGCCGTCCGCGCCACGGAATCGTGCGCTACGGCAGCCGCGCTACGGTCAACCTATCGTCTGGCCGCCATTCGGCGACATCATTCGAATAACGAAATCATGCCGTGGCGATGCGAATGCATTCGGCCATGCTCGCCGCCCGCGCACTCGTCTGCCGCTTACCGCCCGCCAACGGACCGATGCGTGCACCGCGCTCAGCGCCCCCTTCCAGCTCGCGCGCACGACGGCACGCCGCGCAGATCGCGCGATGATGTCCGTGGGCCCAGCGGATCGTCGCCGCGGGCAGGCTAACGTACGTGCGAGCCGCCTACGACAACATTGCCGCTCGCGCACCCGGCCGCGTGCGGCCATACGCGACCATCATCGCGAAGCTGAGCAGGAAACCTGCGCCGCCGATCAGCAGCAGCCCCGTCTCGCCGAATAGGGGTAGCAGGTTCGTCAGCGCGCCCGTCACGACCCACGCGACCGCCATCACCGAGCCCGCGACGCCGAGCGCCCAGCCTTGCCGATCGTCGCCGACCGCGTCGGAAAACGCCGTATACATCGTCGTGTACGCAACCATGTCGAAGCAGCCGACGACCATCGCGAGCGCCCACAGCATCGGTTCGTGCGGAAACAACGCGGACAGGATCTGGCCAAGCCCGGCGACGAGCAGGCCCGTCTTCGCGATATCGATCACGCGCCACACGCGCAGCATCAGTCGCACGACGCACAGCAGGCCGAACACGAAGCAGATGCCGATCACGCCGCTGAACAGCCCGAGCCGCGCGCTCGTATAGCCGAACTTCGCCTGCAACAGCAGCATGATGGTCTGCAGGTAGAGCCCGTAGCCCACTTGCATCAAGAAGAACACCATCGACAGGAACGCGACGTTGCGCTGGCGCGCCGCCTCCCCGATGATCCGCAGCGGCAGCAGCGGATCGATGCGCGTATCGCCGCGCGGCGCGGCGGAATCGCGATACGACGCCCAGGTCCAGCACGCGCAGATCAGCGACAGCGCGGCGACCAGCACGAACGGCGTGCCGTAGTCGAACAGCGGCGAGATCGTCCGGTCGGACGTGACGCCGCCGAGCACCGGGCCGACGATCACGCCCGCGCTGAACGCGAGCGACATGATGCTCATGTTGTACGCCTTCGTGTCGGGCGTGCTGAGATCGGTGATGGCCGCCTGCGCGATGCCCTGGCAGCCGGCCATCAGGCCGGTGAGCCCGCGGCCCGCCAGCAGCAGCGCGATGCTCGCGTGCCACGCGCCGGCCGCCATCATCGCGTAGCCGGCCGCGAGACCGAGCACGCACAGCAGCAGGATCCGGCGGCGGCCGTAGCGGTCGGACAGTTCGCCCATCAGCGACGAGCCGAAGAACATGCACAGCGGGTAGATCCCGTAGCCGAGGCCGAGATAGAAATTGCGCGCATGCGCGCCGGTGTCGGCCGGCAGGATGCCCGCGTGCGGATCGCTGAAGATCGCGGACATCATCGGATAAACGAGCCCGAATCCCATCGCGTCGAGCGCGATGGCGAGCAGGCAGGGGCCGAGCAGTGTGTAGTCGAGCCGGGACATGGCGACCTTCCGGACAGAGTGGATGATCGCCCGAGCGTAATGATCGCGCGGCGGCCGCGGTAGGCAGCCGGCCGCGATGCTAAGCATCGGCTCGTGCGATACCCTGGACGGCCCGCGCCGAGGGATCGCCGTCCATGCCGTGCGGCCGCTACGCGACGCTCAGCGGCTCGCGCTGAAATCGTCGGCGCGCGACCACGCACGGCGCGCCGTCGTGCATGAACACGCTGGCGAGCAGCCCGAACGACGCCGCACGCCGTCCGCATGCGGCGCTCTCGTTCGACTGGATAACACGAAGCGATTTATTGCGACCATGGTCCACGCGGCGCGGCCGATGCGATGTCAGTGCGCCGCCTCGGCCGTCGACGCGCGGCATGCGATCAGGCCGCGTTGCACGGCCGGCCGCGCGGCGATATTGGCAAGCCAGCGCTCGACGTACGGGAAACCGGCAATGTCGAGATCGAGCTCGTCCGCCGTGCGCAGCCACGGAAACGCCGCAATATCGGCGATCGAATACCGCGACGACGCGAGATACGCCGATTCCGACAAGCGGCCGTTCACGACCCCGTAGAGACGCAGCGCCTCCTTCCGGTAGCGGTCGATCGCTTCCGCATTGCCCGTCTTCGATGCGCGCAGGAACCACCACAGCTGGCCAAGCATCGGCCCGATCCCGCCGATCTGGAAATGCAGCCATTGCTGGACCGCCGTGCGCTCGGCCAGCGTTTCGGGCTGCAGGCAACCCGTCTTCGCGGCGAGATAGCTGAGGATCGCGCCGGATTCGAATACGGCGAGCCCCGTGTCGTGGTCGACGATGGCCGGGATCTTGCCGTTCGGATTGATCGCGAGATACGCCGGGCTGCGCTGCTCGCCGGCGGACAGGTTCACCTGCACGCGATCGTGGGCAAGCCCGGCCTCTTCGAGGTAGATCGCGATCTTGTGTCCGTTCGGCGTGTCGGCCGTATAGAACGTGAGAGCGTGCGTCGAGGTCATGTCGGTCCTTGTCATCGGGTTATCGTTGCAACTACAATCGTTGCAATTGCAATCCTATGCCGAAAACGACGGCGTTGGGACATGCCAGTACTCGAAGGAGGGACATGCGGACTGTGCGACCCGGTGCGCCCGCGCGGCGCACGGCCGCTCGGTACGCCGGATACCGCTACTTCGCGTCGGCTGCCGCGTCGCGGGCCGCAGCGGTCGCACGATCGAGCGCGGCGGCCATCGCCGCCCGCTCCTTGCCGGTGAACTGGTCGAGAAAAAGCTCGGCGACCGTCGACTGGTACACCTTCCACATCTTTTTGCGCAGCGTCCGCCCCTTGTCGGTGATGCTCGCGAACGCGGCACGGCCGTCGTCCGCCGAACGCGTGCGCGTCACGAGCCCCTCCTGTTCGAGTCGGTCGACGAGCCGCGTCAGGTTGTAGCGCTCGATCGCGAGCACGTCGGCCAGTTCGTGCATGCGGCGCGTACCGTCGGGGCCGCTTTCGAGCCCCCACAGCGCGTCGTACCACGCATACGCAGGCAGGCGGGCCGCCGCGAGGCGACGCTCGATCTCGCGGATCATCGTCCGGTGCGCGCGGACGAACGAGAACCACAGATCGGGTTCGGTTGCGTTCATGTCAGGTCGTTCCTCTCGCTTGATTGCAGTTGCAATTAAATTTTACCGCGAGAACGACGGCCCTTTCATGCGCCTGCAATCGCCTAGGCGTTGCCCACCGATCGGCAAGGCAAGCGTTTCGTCGCGCGACGCGGCGCCACGACCGCCGCGCCGCACTGCTCGCATTACTTCCCCGACCGAGCGAGCGGGCCTTGTGGGCCCTGGCCCGTGCCCGCCGGCCAGCCGCCCGCGAGCGCCTTGTACAACGCGACCGTCGACGCCGCGCTGCGCATCCGCCCGTCGGCCGCCGCATCCTGCGCCTGCAGCAGCGTCCGCTGCGCGTCGAGCACTTCGTAGTAGTCGATTGCGCCGGCGGAGAAGCGAGCCTGCGCGAGCTGTGCGGCACGCGCGCTGTCGTCGGCCGCGCGCACGAGGTGCGCGGTCTCGTCACGCGTTCGGGCAACACGCAGCAACGCGTTCTCGGTTTCCTCGAGCGCGCCGAGCACGGTCTGCCGGTACTGCGCAAGCTGGCCGGCCGCTTCCGCGTCGCTCGCGGCGATCCGCGCACGCACGCGGCCGACGTCGAGGAACGACCAGTCGATGCCGAGCGCGATCAGGTTCGTGTCGCTGCCCGCGCGAAAGAACCCGTAGCTGCTCGTCGCGCTGCCGAGCAGCCCGGACAGCGTGAAGCGCGGAAACAGGTCGGCGGTCGCTACGCCGACGCGCGCGGTCGCCGCATGCAGCCGCGCCTCGGCGGCCGCGACATCGGGACGGCGGCGCAGCAGGTCGCCCGGCATGCCGGGATCGATGTCGACGGCAAGCGCCGGCAACGGCACCGGCGCGGCCGTCTTCGGCCAGTCGAACCGGCCGATCAACGCATCCGGCGTCCGCCCGGTCAGCACCGCGAGCCGATGCTCGTCGACGCCGATCGCGGCTTCGTACACGGCGATCCGCGATGTCGTCGATTCGTACTGCGCGCGTGCTCGCGCCGCATCGAGCTCCGAGCCGCGTCCCGCGCCGACGCGCGCATTGATCAGCGCGAGCGTCTGCTTCTGGTTGTCGGCGTTCTCGCGGGCGATCCGCAACCGCTCCTGCGAGCCGCGCAGGTCGACATACGTGCTCGCGACCTCGCCCGCGATCGCGACGCGCACCGCACGCACGTCGGCCGCGCTGGCCGCCGTCTCCGCGCGCTGCGACTCGATCGAGCGGCGCACGCGGCCGAACAGGTCGAATTCCCACGCGGCATTGATGCCGACGCTCGATATCGGCGTATCGCGCTGGCTGCGCGGCGCGCCGAACGCCTGGTCCTTGCTCGTCAGCCGATGGCCGATCTGACCGCTCGCGGTGAGCGTCGGATAGCGGTCGAACGTCGCCTGTGACAGCAACGCGTTAGACGCGTCGTAGCGCGATACGGCGACCTGTAGATCCTGGTTCGCCGCGAGCGCCGCATCGATCAACAGCGTGAGCGCCGGATCGCCGAAGCCATGCCAGAACGCGGCATCGGCCGCCGCCGATGCATCGGGCGGTATACCTGGCTGTGCATCGGCCGGCGCCGCGTCGCGCTGCGTCGCCGGGTGAGCATCGCGCACGAACCGCGCGGCGGTGGCCGTTTCAGGCCGTTTGAAATCGGGGCCCACCGCGCAGGCGGCCAGCGTCACCGACATCGCGAGCGCGGAAAGACGGAAAGCGGCGCTCATCGGTTTTCTCCTTCGAGGGTGCCGTGCTGTTCGCTCCAGACGGCCGGCGTGCCGCCCGCGAGCTTGCGGATCGCCACGTAGAACACGGGTGTCAGGAACAGCCCGAACAGCGTGACGCCCAGCATCCCGGCGAACACGGTGACGCCGGTGGCCGCCCGCACCTCGCTGCCCGCGCCGCTGCCGATCAGCAGCGGCACCGAGCCCGCGATGAACGCGACGGACGTCATCACGATCGGACGCAGCCGCAGCTTGCACGCTTCGAGCGCCGCTTCGACCGCGCCCTTGCCCTGGATCTCGAGCTCGCGTGCGAATTCGACGATCAGGATCGCGTTCTTGCACGCCAACCCCATCAGCACGACGAGTCCGACCTGCACGAACACGTTGTTGTCGCCGCCGGACAGCCACACGCCGAACAGCGCCGCGCACATGCACACGGGCACGATCAGGATCACCGCGAGCGGCAGCGTCCAACTCTCGTACAGCGACGCGAGCACCAGAAACACCAGCATCACGGCAAGCGGGAACACGACGATCGCCGCGTTGCTCTGCGTGACCTGCTGATAGCTGAGGTCGGTCCATTCGAGCGTGATGCCCGGCGGCAGCACGTCCTTCGCGATCTGCTGCAGCTTCGCGATCGCCTGCGACGACGACATCGTCTTCGGATCGGCGTCGCCGATCAGGTCGGCGGCCGGATAGCCGTTGTAGCGGACGACCGGGTCGGGTCCGTACGCGGGCCCGACCGTCACCATCGAGCCGATCGGCACCATCTCGCCCTTCGCGTTGCGCGTGCGCAGGTTCGCGATGTCGGCGGCCGTCTGCCGGTGGCCGGCATCCGCTTGCGCCATCACGCGATACACGCGGCCGAACACGTTGAAGTCGTTCACGTACATCGAGCCGAGATACACCTGCAATGTATTGAACAGATCGGTCAGCGCGACGCCCTGCGCCTTCGCCTTCAGCCGGTCGACCTTCACCTCGAGCTGCGGGATGTTCGCCTGGTACGAGCTGACGGGATAGCTCATTCCCGGTGTCTTCGCGACCGCGGCCTGGAACGCGCTGAGCGCCTTCTGCAATTCGCCGTAGCCGAGGCCGCCGCGATCCTCCAGATACAGCGAGTAGCCCGAACCATTGCCGAGACCCTGGATCGGCGGCGGCATCAGCGCATAGGTGATGCCGCCATCGATCGCCGCGAAGCGCGCGTTCAGATCCGCGTTGATCTGCGCGGCGCTGCGATGACGCTGGTCGAACGGCTTCAGGATCACGTACGAGTTCGTGATGTTCGGCGTGTTCACGCCCTGCAGCGCATTCAGCCCCGCGAACGCCGGCACCATCTCGACGCCGTCGGTGCCGAGCGCGATCTTCGTCATTTGCTCGGTCACCGCACTGGTTCGCGCGAGCGACGCGCCTTCCGGCAACTTCGCGCCCGCGAACAGGTACAGCTTGTCCTGCACCGGGATGAAACCGCCGGGCACCGCATTGAACAATAGCGCGGTCGCCGCGAGCAGCATCGCATAGACCGCGAACACCACACCGCGCCGCTTCAGCGTGCGACCGACGACGCCGTGATAGCGATCGGAGCTGCGCTCGAAGAAACGGTTGAATGGATGGAACAGCCAGCCGAACGCGCGATCGAGCGCGCGCGTCAACGCATCCTTCGGCGCGCCGTGCGGACGCAGCAGCTTCGCGGCAAGCGCGGGCGACAGCGTCAGCGAGTTGATCGCGGAGATCACCGTCGAGATCGCGATCGTCACCGCGAACTGCTTGTAGAACTGGCCGGTGACGCCCGACATGAACGCCATCGGCACGAACACCGCGCACAGCACGAGCGCGATCGCGACGATCGGCCCCGACACCTCGCGCATCGCCTGGTGCGCGGCATCGCGCGGGCTCAGGCCCCGTGCGATGTTGCGCTCGACGTTTTCGACGACAACGATCGCATCGTCGACGACGATCCCGATCGCGAGCACGAGCCCGAACAGCGTCAACGTGTTGATCGAGTAGCCGAGCAGGTACAGCCATGCGAACGTGCCGACCACCGACACCGGCACCGCGACGAGCGGAATGATCGACGCGCGCCACGTCTGCAGGAACAGGATCACGACGAGCACGACCAGCACGACGGCCTCGATCAGCGTGTGCTGCACCGCGCGGATCGATTCGCGCACGAACACGGTCGGGTCCCACACGGGCCGATACGCGACGCCCGGCGGGAAGCGCTTCGACAGCTCGTCGAGCTTCGCATACACGGCTTTCGCGACGTCGAGCGCGTTCGCGCCCGGCGACAGGAAGATGCCGACCACGGCCGAATGCCTGTCGTTGAAATACGAGCGAAGCGTGTAGTCTCCCGCGCCGAGCTCGATGCGCGCGACGTCGGACAGCTTCACGACCTGGCCGTCGTCGCCGTTGCGCAGCACGATGTCGCTGAATTCCTGCACCGTGCGCAGCCGGCCGCGCACGTTGATCGACACGAGGAAGTCGTTCTTCTTCGGCGACGGCTCCGCGCCAAGCTGGCCGGCCGACACCTGCACGTTCTGCTCGCGCACGGCCGCGATCACGTCGCTCGCGGTGAGCCCGCGCGACGCAAGTCGATTCGGGTCGAGCCACAGCCGCATCGCGTAGTCGCCGGAGCCGTACACGCCGACGTCGCCGATGCCGGTCAGGCGCGACAACTCGTCCTTCACGTGCAGCGTCAGGTAATTGCGCAGATACAGCGAATCGCGGCTGTTGTCCGGCGAGTAGAGACTCACGTACATCAGCGGCGTGGGCGACTGCTTCTGCGTGGTCACGCCGTACTGGCGCACCTCGTCGGGCAGGCGTGACAGCGCCTGGCTCACGCGGTTCTGAACGCGCACGGCGGCTGTATCGGGATCGACACCCTGCAGGAACGTGACGACGACCTGCAGGCTGCCGTCCGAACCGGCGACCGACTTCATGTACATGATGCCTTCGACGCCGTTGATCGCCTCTTCCAGCGGTTCGGCGACCGATTCGGCGATTTCCTTCGGGTTCGCGCCCGGATACGTCGCGCGCACGACGACGCTCGGCGGCACGACCTCCGGATATTCGCCGGCCGGCAGCATCGGAATCGAGATCAGGCCGAGCGCGAAGATGACGATCGACAGCACGACCGCGAAGATCGGCCGGTCGATGAAGAATCGGGAGAAATCCATCACGTGGCTCCCGTTATCGCGAGGCAGGCGTGCCGGCATCGGCCACGGCCTGCGTACCGGCGCCGGAGTCCACCGCCCGCACGGGCAGCGCCTTCGGCTTCACCTGCGCGCCCGGATAGTAGATGCGCTGCACGCCGTCGACCACCACGCGATCGCCCGCCTGCAACCCCTTCTCGACGATCCGCTCGCCGTCGAGTTCGCGGCCGATCGCCACGTCGCGGCGCAGCGCCTTGTCGCCGGGGCCGAGCACGTACACGTACTTGCGATCCTGGTCGGTCAGCACGGCCTTGTCGTCGACCAGCAATGCATCCTGGTCGCGGCCGCTGACGAGCTGCACGCGCGCATACAGGCCCGGCGTAAACGTATGGTCCGCATTCGGCAGCCGCACGCGGGCGCGAATCGTGCCGGTCTGCGGATCGAGCCGGTTGTCGAGGAAATCGACGGTGCCCGCATGCGGGAAGCCCGTCTCGTTCGCGAGTCCGACGCGCACCGGATCGGCGCCGATCGCGCGATGCGCCGGATCGGCGCGCCGCGCGTTGTAGCGCAGGTAGCTCTGCTCGTCGCAATCGAAATACACGTAGACCGGATCCTGCGACACGACGGTCGTCAGCAGCGTGTCGTCCGCGCGCGCGAGGTTGCCGACGGTCGCGACCGCGCGGCCGACGCGGCCCGCGATCGGCGCGCGCACTTCGGTGAAGCCGAGATTGAGCTTCGCGTCGGCCACGGCCGCATCGGCCGCCTGCAGATCGGCGCGCGCCTGCTCGGCGGTGGCGCGCGCATTGTCGAGTTCTTCCTGCGACGTCGCATGCGCCTCGATCAGCGTCTGCACGCGCTTGAGCTGCACGTTCGCGAGGCTCGCGGCCGCGCGGGCGCGCTGCTGCTGCGCATTCGCACGGTCGAGCGCGATGCGGTACGGGCGCGGATCGATCTCGAACAGCAGCGCGCCCTGCGCGACCACGTCGCCCTCCTTGTACGCGACACGCTGCAGATAGCCGCTCACGCGCGGCCGCAGCTCGACCGCGTCGACCGCTTCGACGCGTCCGTTGAATTCGTCCGCGAGGCGGACGGTACGCGGCGCGACGGTAGCGACGCCAACTTCGGGAAGGGGCTGGGCCGACGATGTACCTTTGCCGTCGTGACAACCCGACAACGCCAGCAACAGGGCGCAGGCGGCGCCCAAAGGCGGCGTCCTGCGTAGGGAAAAGGAGAGCATGATGCCTCGCGACGGGTTAAACTGCCGCGTAGCATAAAAGTTGAAGTTAACTTCAAGTCAAGCTTTCCCGGAGGGTGTCATGGGTATCCAGGAAACCCCGCAATGGCCGCTGATGTCGATCCGCGAAGTGGCCGCGCGCAGCGGCGTGCCGGCGTCGACGCTGCGTTTCTACGAGATGCGCGGGTTGATCAAGTCGCACCGCAACGGCTCGAGCCATCGCCACTATTCGCGCGCAGTGCTGCGGCTGATCGCATTCATCGTGTTCGCACAGAAGATCGGCTATTCGCTCGACGAGATCGCCGAGCAACTCGTCAGCCTGCCCGAGGACACGGCGCCGAGCAACAAGGACTGGCAGCGGCTGTCGCGCGGGTGGAAGCAGCGTGTCGCGAGCCGCATCGAGGAGCTCCAGCGGCTCTACATCAACCTCGACGAATGCATCGGCTGCGGCTGCCTGTCCCTGAAACGCTGCAAGCTGACCAACCCGGAAGACCGCGCGGGCCGCAACGGGCCCGGCGCGCGGCGCTGGCTCGGCGACAAGCCGCCGATCGATTCCGAATGACACGCAGGCCGCGCGCGCCATGCATCATCCGACGCGCCAGCCGCCGTTCACCGCGATCGTCGCGCCCGTGACGAACGATGCGCGCGGCCCGGCGAGCCACGCGACCGCATCGGCGACGTCGTCCGGCTGCCCGGCGCGGCCGGCCGGCGTCTGCGCGCGGATCATCGCCGCGACGGCCGGCGCGACCCCGCTATCGCCGAACAAGTGCGTGCCGGCGATATAGCCGGGCGCGACCGTATTGACCGTCGCGCCGCGCGGCCCGAGTTCGCGCGCCAGCGCGACGGTGAAGCCTTCGACGCCGGCCTTCGCGGCCGCATACGCGAGGCCGCCCGGCAACAGGCTGCCGGCGCGCGCCGCGATCGAGCCGATGTTGACGATTCGCGCGGCACGGTCGGCCAGGTGCGGCAGCACGGCCATCGTCGTCAGGAACAGGCTTTTCAGGTTCGCATGGAGCACCGCATCCCATACGGCCTCGGCCTCCCCTGCTTCGGTATCCGCGCCGACGCGCCCGGTGCGCCCCGCATTGTTGACCAGCACGTCGATGCGCGGCCATCGCGCGACGATCGCGGCGACCACCGCTTGCGCGTCGCGCCGGACGCTCAGATCGCCGGCCTGCCCGATCGCTGCGCCGCCGAGACGCTCGACGGCGGCCTCCAGCCTCGCCGCATCGCGCCCGACGATCGCGACGCGATACCCGTCCTGCACCAGCCGGCTCGCGATCGCGAAACCGATCCCGCTCGACCCGCCCGTGACGATTGCCGTGCGTTGCTGTTCATTGCCCGTCATGATCTGTCCTCCTGAGTATCGACGGTTGACGACAGGGACATTCTGGGCAGCTCGGAGTGATAGGTAAAATACGAATTCGATGATCTACTGATACATGGAAGGTATCGCATGATCGATCTGCGCCAGTTCCGGCAATTCATCGCAGTGGCCGAAACGCTCAGCTTCCGCCGCGCGGCCGAACGGCTGCACATGGCTCAACCGCCGCTCAGCGCGGCGATCCGCAAGCTCGAGGACGAACTGGGCGTCGCCTTGCTCGAACGCGACAATCGCGGCGCGCGGCTCACGCCGGCCGGCGAAGCGTTCCTGCTCGAAGCACGGCGCGCACTCGAACAGGCCGAGCGCGCGGTGGCCGTGGCCCGCCGGGCGGGCGCCGGCCTCGGCGGCACGCTGCGGCTGCGTTTCGTCGACAGCACGGTGAACGCGCTGTTGCCGCTGATCCTGCGCGCGTTCCAGGAACGGCATCCCGACGTCGATTTCCAGCTGGAAGAAGGCACGACCGCCGAGCAGGTGCTTGCGCTGCGTCAGGACCGCACCGACGTCGGCCTCGTCGTGCTGCCGGTGGCCGACGCCGGCGACGTGCATGTCGAGCCGCTGCTGCGCGACCGGATGGTGGCCGCGCTGCCGGACGGGCATCGGCTCGCGCGCCGCCGCCGCATCGCGCTGGCCGAGCTGGCGGACGAACCGTGGGTCATGTTTGCCGCGCACCACGGGCCCGGCATGCACGCGCTGATCGTGACGGCGTGCGCGCAGGCGGGCTTCGCGCCGCGCGTGGTCCAGCAGCCGCGCCAGATGCAGACGACGGCCGGGCTCGTCGCCGGCGGCATCGGCGTCGCGCTGATGCCGCGCCTGTTCGTGCCAATGCATCCGCAAGGCATTACGTTCTGCGAACTGAAGGATGCGGGCAGCCCGCTCGCGTACGAAGTGGCGCTCGCGTACCGTACGCCGTCGCCGCTCGTCGATGCGCTGCGCGACACCGCGCGAAACGCGGTGCACGAACTGGGCCTGGTTGCGGCGACGTGACCGCGCGCATCGCGCGCGCGGCGCTCAGTCCCGGTCGCCGAGGAAGTTGAACACGACGCCGAGCACGGCCTCGCGGAACGCCTCCGGCCGCGTCGGCAGCGACGTGTACTCCAGCATCATGTGGCTGTACGACACCGTCGTGCCGATCGCGCTCGCGATCATGAAGAACAGCACGTTCGGATCGACCGGACGGATCGCGCCGGCCTCGACCGCGTCCGCGATCAGCGGAAACATCGCGTCGTGATACGGGCGCACGATCCGCTCCTGCAGCCGATCGAGCCGCGCGCCCTCCTCGGTCGCCGCGGTCGAGAAGAACATGCCGATATCCGGCTCGGCGAATTCGTGATCGACGCACAGCTCGAGCGCGCGCCGCACGCGGTCGCGATGCGGCAGCGGCGACGTGCGCAACGCGCGCAGCGCGTCGAACATCGGTTCGGCCAGCTCGACGATCTGCTCGACGACCGCCAGCCACAACGTTTCCTTCGCACCGAAGTGATGGGCGATCAGCGCCGCGTCGATCCCTAACTCGCGCGCGACTTCGCGCACGCTCGTCGCGTCGTAGCCGCGCTTCGCGAACGTGCGGCGCGCGGCCCGCAATATCACGTCCGGACCGACGGATGCATCCGCCGACGGCCGTCCGCGCGTACGCCGCTTCGACGGCGCGCGCTCAGTGACTTCTGCCACGTTTTTCCTGCTCCTTGAACGATTCGAATGCCCGTATCCGGCGCCGGTTTCCCGGCCCGGAATCGGGCGGCTTGCCCCGCTCCGTTGACACGCGGAGCCGGGAAGCGCTAGGATCATACCTTATTCATCACGTGATGATTTATCCATGACAACCCCTACACGTATCGTCATCGTCGGCGGCGGGATCGCCGGGCTGCAGCTCGCGACCCGTCTGGGCGAGCGTCTCGGCCGGTCCGGGCGGGCGCAGATCACGATCGTCGACCGCAGTCCGACGCACATCTGGAAGCCGATGCTGCACACGATCGCGGCCGGCACGCGCGACGTCCAGCAGCAACAGGTGATCTTCCTCGCCCATGCCCGCGACCACGGCTACACGTACCAGCCCGGCGAACTGAAGGGGCTCGATCGCGCGCGCCGCCGCGTGCAGCTCGGCGAGATCCGCTCGCAGGACGGCGACGTGGTGATCGACGCACGCGAACTCGACTACGACGTGCTGATCCTCGCGCTCGGCAGCCGGGCCAACGATTTCGGCGTGCCCGGCGTGCGCGAGCACTGCTATTTCATCGACAGCCAGCAGCAGGCGGAGACCTTCAACGAAGCGTTGCGAATGCGCGTGTTCCGCAGCATCGCGCGCGACGAGCCGTTTCGCGTCGCGATCGTCGGCGCGGGCGCGACGGGCGTGGAACTCGCGGCAGAGCTCAGCCGCTTGCTGGAAGTGGCGCAGGCGTACGGTGACGAAACGGTGCGCGAGCGGCTGCAGCTCACGCTGCTCGAAAGCGGCCCGCGCATCCTCAACGCGTTTCCGCCGCGGATTTCCGCGTCGGCCCAGCGGCGGCTCGAACAGATCGGCTTTCGCGTGCTGACGTCGACGCGCGTCACGTCGGCCGACGCGAACGGTTTCCACTACGGCGACGGCTCGTTCGCCGAAGCGGACCTGATGGTCTGGGCGGCCGGCGTGAAGGCGCCCGATTTCATGCAGGGGCTGGGCGGACTCGACACGAACCGCGCGAACCAGATCGTCGTCAGCCCCACGCTGCAGGCGAGCGGCGACGAACACGTGTTCGCGATCGGCGATTGCGCGAGCCTGCAGCTCGAGGGCCAGGAACGGCCGCTGCCGCCGACCGCGCAGGTCGCGACGCAGCAGGCCGAGCATCTCGCGAAGCACCTGCCCGCGTGGCTCGACGGCACGCCGATTCCGCCGTTCGCGTTCCACGATTTCGGCGCGCTGGTGTCGATCAGCGATTACGACGCGTTCGGCACGCTCGGGCAGTTCGGGTTCTTCCGCGGTGGCTTCATCCAGGGGCGTTTCGCGCAGTTCAGCCACCTGATGCTCTATCGGCGGCACCAGCAGGCGCTGCACGGCTTCTCCAAGGCGACCTTGCTGTGGATCGCCGAACGGATCAACGGCTGGGTGCAGCCGCGCATCCGCCTGTCGTGATGCCGCGCGTCGCGGCACCGCGTAACGTTTCGAGGAACAGAAACATGAACAACCGTGCAATGCCCTGGCTCATGACCGTCGCCGCAATCGGCAGCTTCGACATGCCGTCCGTCTCGTGGGGCGAGCCGCGGCGGCGCAGCGTCACGCGCGACCGGCTGCCGTCGTGGGACGCGACGAGCAAGCCGACCATCAGCGTGCTCGAACGGCCCACGGCCGACACCGTGATGATTTCGTGGTGCGACGCCTGCACCGGACACTACGGCTACCAGAAGTGGCGCCTGTTCACGACGCGCAAGCGCGGCGTGTGCGCGCTGTCGGGGCGACCGATCGAGATCGGCGACAGCGTCTATGCGCCGCAACTGCTCGGCTCGACGCCCGGCAACGCCGCCGCGATGGTGCTCGCGGCGTGCATCGACGACGCGTTGGCGGGCTGAGCATCAGGTCGACGTGGTCTGACCGGCGCCATAGGCCGGAGCGCGGTTCTGCCGTTCGAGTTCGGCATCGAGATGCGCGGCATGCGCGTTCGCTTCGGACTCCGACATCAGCTCGCCTTCCCACTTCGCGACTACCGCGCTGGCGATCGAGTTGCCTACCGCGTTCGTGGCCGAGCGGCCCATGTCGAGGAACGTGTCGACGCCGAGAATCAGCAGCAGTCCGGCTTCCGGGATGTCGAACTGGTGCAGCGTCGCGGCGATCACGACGAGCGACGCGCGCGGCACGCCGGCCATCCCCTTCGACGTCAGCATCAGGATCAGCAGCATCGTGATCTGCGTACCGAGCGACAGGTGGATGTTGTACGCCTGCGCGATGAACAGCGACGCGAACGTGCAGTACATCATCGAGCCGTCGAGGTTGAACGAATAGCCCATCGGCATCACGAAGCTGGAGATCTTGCGGCGCACGCCGAAACGGTCGAGCGCGTCGAGGATCTTCGGATATGCGGCTTCCGAGCTCGCGGTCGCGAACGACAGCATGAATGCTTCCTTGATCAGCAGGAGCAGCTTGAACACGCGGCGGCCGAGGAACAGCAGCCCGGCCGCGACGAGCGTGGCCCACAGCAGCACGAGGCTCACGTAGAAGTCGCCCATGAACACCGCGAACTTCAGCAGGATCGACAACCCGTTGACCGCGACGGTCGACGCCATCGCGGCCATCACCGCCAGCGGCGCGAGCTTCATCACGTAGCCGGTGATCTTCAGCATCACGTGCGCGAGCTGGTCGATCGCGGCGACGAGGATCTTGCCGCGCTCGCCGAGTGCGGCCAGCGCGATGCCGAAGAACATCGAGAACACGACGATCTGCAGGATCTCGTTGTTCGCCATCGCCTCGGCGATCGATTTCGGCACCATGTGGCCGACGAAATCCTTCAGCGTGAACTTGGACGTCGCCAGATGCGCGGACGCGCCGATGTCCGGCAGCGGCAGGCCGAGGTTCTCGCCGGGCCGCAGCAGGTTCGCCATCAGCAGGCCGAGCAGCAGCGAGATCAGCGACGCGGTGACGAACCAGCCGAGCGCCTTCACGAACACGCGCCCGACCGACGACGCGTCGCCCATGTGCGCAATGCCGACGACCAGCGTCGAGAACACCAGCGGGCCGATCACCATCTTGATGAGCCGCAGGAACACGTCGGACACGAGCGAGATGTAGCCGGCGATTTCCGCGGCCGACTGCTTGTCCGGAAGCTGCGTATAGATCAGGTAGCCGATCAGGATGCCGGCTGCCATCGCGAGCAGGATCCAGCCTGCCGCGGACATTCGTTTGTTCATGAGGGAATTCGCCGCATGGCGATCGAGTTGACGGAAAAAGGCGCGCGGGCCGCTCAGGCTGGCGGATGTCCGCCGACGGACGCGCCGCCGCCGCGCACCGGCATTCGCGGCAACGCGAACGCCGGCGGCAGCGATTCGGCATGAAACGATCGGTCAGTAGCCGATCGCGGCGCCCGCCGGACGGCGCGGGTCGTTGTAGCCGTAGATGAAGCCGACCCGCACGTTGCCGGACACGGACGAATCGTTCCCGGAGCTCTGGCGGCTCGCCGCTTCGGTGCCCGGCAGGCCGACCATGATCAGCTCGGCGGCGCCCCACGGCGTCTGCTCGACCATCTTGTAGCCCATGTTGCGCAGGATCGCGAGCGTGTCGGGCGACAGGCCGTAGGTTTCGTAATAGACCGCATCGGGCAGCCACTGGTGATGGATGCGCGGCGCGGCGACCGCATCCTGCGGCGTCATCCCGTAGTCGATCACGTTCAGCACGGTCTGCAGCGTGATCGTGATGATGCGCGATCCGCCCGGCGAACCGACCACCATGAACACCTTGCCGTCCTTCTTCACGATCGTCGGCGCCATCGACGACATCGGACGCTTGCCGGGCGCGATCGAGTTGCGCGTGCCCTGCACGAGGCCGAACAGGTTCTGCGCGCCGACCTTCACGGTGAAATCGTCCATCTCGTCGTTCAGGAAGAAACCCGTGCCCGGCGCGATGACCACGGCGCCGAAGCGGCCGTTGACCGTATAGGTCGTCGACACCGCGTTGCCGTCGTGGTCGACGATCGAGTAATGCGTCGTTTCCGGCTTCTCGTGCACGCCGACGCCGGGCTGCACGTCGACCGACGGCGTCGCCGTATCGGCATGGATGCTCTTGCGGATCTGCGCCGCGTATTCCTTGCTCGTGAGCTTCGCGATCGGATTGTCGATGAAGTCCGGATCGCCGAGCAGCGTGTTGCGGTCTTCGTACGCATGGCGCATCGCTTCGGTCATGTAGTGGACCGCCGCGGCCGAGTGGTAGCCGAGCTTGCGCAGGTCATACCCTTCGAGGATGTTCAGCGTCTCGCACATCGTCACGCCGCCCGAGCTCGGCGGCGGCGCCGACACGAACTCGTAGCCGCGATACGTGCACGTCAGCGGCGACATGTCCTGCGCGCGATAGGACGCGAAATCGGCCGCCGTGATCACGCCGCCGCCGCGCTTGGCCGCTGCCTCCACGATCTTCGGGATCTCGCCGTGATAGAACGCGTCGGGCCCCTGCTCCGCGATGCGCTCGAGCGTGCGGGCCAGGTCCTTCTGCACCAGGCGATCGCCCGGCTGCAACGCGGTGCCGTCCGGGCGCAGGAAGATGCGCGCGGCTTCCGGATCCTTCTTGAAGCGCTCGACCGTCGTATCGAGGATGTCCGTATCGCCGCGCGTCAGCACGAAGCCGTCGCGCGCGAGCCGGATCGCCGGCGCCATCACCTGCTTGCGCGTCAGCTTCCCGTACTTGCGCTGCGCGAGATCGAGGCCGGCCACGGTGCCCGGCACGCCGACCGCGCGATAGCCGTACAGGCTCTGCTCCGGAATCACGTTACCCGACGCATCCAGATACATGTTCGCAGACGCCGCGGCCGGCGCGGTCTCGCGGAAATTGATGAAGCGGTCGCGGCCGTCGGCCAGGTGGATCGTCATGAAACCGCCGCCGCCGATGTTGCCGCAGCACGCGTTGGTCACGGCCTGCGCATAGCCGACGGCCACTGCCGCGTCCACCGCGTTGCCGCCTGCCTTCAGGATGTCGACGCCGATCTGCGACGCGAAGTGCTGCGACGATACGACCATGCCGTTCTTCGCTTCGACCGCCGGGTCCGACGCGGCGAACGCGCACACGCTCATCGCCGACAACAGGGTGAGTATTACCAGCCGCCTCATGACGGGATCCTCCAGACGAATAAACTGGGCCATGCCGGGATGCGTCGACGCGCAAGCGCGTATCGACGCGGCCAATCCGGCATGTAATGAACGATACATTTCAGCGAGGCCGCGATCATAGCACTCGCTTTTTTCCACCAAAACCTAGGGTAATCACTGAATTTAAAGCGAATAAGCGTGACTGTCGTCGTTGGTAAATGTTTGTTTTATTACATATATGAACGGATTCACTGGACGAGTGATGCGTCCCTCTAATTTCGGACCGCCCGCGGCCTGCCGCACGTCAATCGGCTAACATGCGTGCAGTTGTCGGCGGACGCCCGTCCGCCGTTTGGTCGTTCAATTCAGATAGAGAGCCGGAGTGCCCGATGGGGACGAGCATCAGGGCGTTGCTGTTATCCCAGATGGATAGCTTCACGCCGTCGGAACAGAAGGTCGCACAGGCGTTGCTGGATCGCTACCCCAGCCTCGGGCTGGGTCCCATCGCACAGTTCGCGAAGCAGGCGGAAGTCAGCGACCCGACCGTGTTCCGCTTCGTCGTGCGGATCGGCTTTCCGAACTACTCGTCGTTCCAGCAGGCGCTGCACGACGAGATCGACACCGCGATGAATTCGCCGCTCGCGCGGATGGATGCGTTTCACTCGGAAACGGGCATGCGCGATAGCCATGCGGCGATTTTCCAGCGGCTGTCCGAATCGCTCGCGACCACGATCGAAGGGCTCGACGCGGCCGCGTTCGATGCGGCCGTGGCGGTGCTGGCCGATCCGGACGTGCGCGTGTTCTGCGGCGGCGGTCGTTATACGGCGCCGCTCGCATCCTTGTTCTCGTTCACGCTCGCCTATGCGCGGCCGCATGTGCAGTCCGTCGAGCCGAACGTGAATCTCGCGTCCGTCGCGCTGGCCGACATGGGGCGCAACGACGTGCTCGTGATCTTCGACTTTCGTCGCTACCAGAAGGACAGCATCCGCTTCGCGCAGGCCGCGCACCGGCTCGGCGCGCGGATCCTGCTGATCACCGACGAATGGCGCTCGCCGATCGGCGAGTTCGCGGAGATCGTGCTGCGAATCCAGGGCCGCCCTTTCGCGATGCTGCAGACCAACGTGCCGGCGCTGGCGCTCGCCGAAGCGCTGGTGATCGGCGTGACGAACCGGCTGCCGGAGCTGGCGCGGCAGCGGATGGAGAAGATCGAGCAACTCAATGCGGGCGGGATCGAGTGGGATGTAAGTCAGCGGGATTTGCCGGAGTGATGGCGTATTGCCATTCAGGCGCGGGCGTCAGCGCTCGGCCTCGCGGCGTGTGCAATTCGAATCCCAAACGGCAAACCCCACATGTCACGCGCCATGCCAGCCCCCGTCGCGTTCCCTCGTTCAGGGCACCAGTTCCATCCGGTTGCCGGTCACGACCAACTTGACGGGGTCCGTCTTCTTCCACTGCGACTTCGGAATCACCAGTTGCCACTCGGCACCGCGCCCATCGCGGAAGAACCCCGCCACGCCCACAGCTTGCGCGTCGGCTGCCATTGGCACAGACAGAGCCATCGAGGCATCAGGCACGAGCGTGATCTCCATGCTGTCGAGCAGCTCGGCCTTCAGTAACGCACTGTCGTCATTGAGCAGCGAAACGTAAGCTGTGTTTTCGAAGACCTTCGCATCCTTCAACTGATAGACGCGCATCACGACCGGTAGCGATTGTCCCTGCTCGTTCTCGTTGAGTGCGGCACGGCTTTCGATCACGAGGTTCATCTGCTTGACCTTCGTGACGAAAATCGCGCGTGTCATGCCGCCGATCGTCTCTTTCGTCGATTGCCACATACCGCAGCCAGACAGCAACGCGGCCGTCATCGCAATAGCAGCCGCCAATCGAATGCTTCGCATCATCGGATGTGCTCGCGGTGTCACAGCCAGTCTCCCGTCTTGATCGTGCATGGATAGCGCCGGCTCGGGCCGCCCACGCCTTCATACAGCACGAGCCGCACCGCAAAATGGAAGCACGCATAGCGGCCGACGAAGCGACTGAGTACGTCGCCGAACAGCGCGACGTCGCCGGACCCGGCAAAACCCGACGGCTCGATACCCACGTTCACATTCACGATACGGTCGACGCGCGCCCCCACCCGTTCCGTTTCCTCATCGAGCCAAACGTGACGAATCGCGTCGATGCGTCGCCGGTTATCGTCATCTCGCCTCCAGTCGTACAACGACAGCGCGCCGCGCAGCACATTCGCGTCCATCATGTTCAGCTCGGTTGTGCCCGCGCCATTGAAGTGAGAAATCACCCGCCAGTCATAATCGCCGCCGCGCGGCGGATACAGCGGCATCGTCGGGGCCGTCAAGTTGTGCACGCGCTCGACACCATTGAAGGTCGAAGCAGGCGTGGTAACCATCGATTCGCGCAGCGCCATACGCGGCAAGCGCCCGTTGTTTGCCAATACCCGGACCGTTACGTGTCCGTCCGGTAAGCTGCCCGGTTCCGCCCACAGATGCCCGCCCAACGTCACGACCATCTCGCGCTGGCCCGTTACACCCTGCCGATTCGAAGCGTGGTAGTACCGATCCGGCGACTCGTGCCGCATCATCCCGCCGCGGTGCCGGAATACCTTGATCGATTGATACGGGTATTGCCTGGCGGTGCGCGGATCGGTCGCCACCACCGACAATACATCGTACGGCTCGACGTGCTCGCCTGCGGAGGCCGGGGCGCGCACCGGATAGTCGCGGTCATGCGCATTGGGACGGATTGCCTGCGCGTCCAGTTCGAGCAGATTGATCACCGGCGTGCAGAACAACCGGATGTTGTCCGCACAGAACGTGGCGTCACCGGGGATCCGGTCTCGAATCACGATTTCGAATTCAAGACGTGTTTCGCCCGGCGGCACGCTGGCCGCGTCGAAACCGCACAAATCCACGAAGTGGAACTTTTCGGGGAATGCGAAATATTCGAGCATCGTCTGCTCGCGGTCGAGATCGACGTCGCGTACATCGAGGTCGGTCGGCCACAGTCGCGCGTGCGCGCCGAAGCCCGCCGCCTCGATCGTCATCGCCGGGCGCAGTTGTAGCTGGCCGTCTAGCAGGCGCGGCATGCGCACGCCGATCGACTCCACCTGGCGCGTGAAAACCGCGTACAGCGCCGATGCAGTCGGCCGGTCGCCATGCAGGTATAGCCGGATACGCGACAGGTCGTCCACCAACCGCTGCTCGCGGTGCAGCAGGTCGAACGCGAGCCGGATTACCGTAAGGCCGTCCTCGCGCATGCGCGCGCCCGCCTCGCGCACGTTGAGCGGTAGCAAGTGTATCGCCCGAGTGGTTCGATAGACACATATCGTCCCGTCCGGACCGACCGGTGTCGAACGTACCTGCAACCCTGGTGGCAACGTATCGAGTATCCGCGCCTCGCCGGTGCGCGGCACGCACTCGAGGATGGTCAGCGACGGAATCGTACGGCCTGTATGCGGCCACAGATGATCGAGCAGTGGATCGGTGATTTCCGGTGCCGCGTCATCGAGCTTCATCCGCAGCCGGCTCGTGAGAAACGCGAAACCCTCGTAGGTCTGCTCGACACTGTCGTGGCGCGCGCCAGGCATCGTCATTCCCACACGGCGGGCGCCTTGTGGCTGGGACCTCGCGAACTCCTTCCCCGCCTCGCGCAGATAACGCATCTCCGCATCGAAGTAGCGCAGGTATCGATCGTCATCCGCACCGACACCGCTTCCTGCAGGCTTCGTCGGATTGTTCTTGTCTTCACTCATGGCTGGAAATCCGGTGGCAGCGGCGGCAGAAGCGGCATCGTCGGCACGGCACCCGCCTTGCCGACGACGAAAATGCGATCCGGCATGCGGAACCCGCGCAGTTTCAGCAGGTCGATCGGCCCGGCGCCGACCCGCGTACGCAATACGTACGACAACGGCTCGCTGCTCCCCGTGTTCCATGTAAGCCGATAGCGCGTGCCATCGAGCGGCTTGATGTCGGCCTCGCTCAGCAGACGCAGGAATGCCCAATCGCCGGCCGAATCAAATGCCTGTCGCAGGCCTGCGTCGCGCGTCTGCCATGTGAGCCTCGCGTGCCCGTTCAGGCCGTTGCCGGGCCATGCCAGTGGGGTCCAGCGCTCCTGCTGATTGAAATAGACGATCCGCATGCCGTCGACCGACAGTTCCGATCGCGTCACGTTCGGCGTCGGCAACGCCATCATTTCGAATTTCTGCCCCGCATCGGCCTGCGGGTAAAGCTGTACCCCAACCGTCGACAACTGCCGGACGGCGCTCAGGAATGTCGGGTCGAACTGCAACGCCTGCGGTGCGAGCTCGCTGCGCGCCCAATAGTCACCCTCGAGTTTCATCACGCCGGCCAGTTGCGTCGTGATGAAGCGCGAAATCAATCCGGTATCGGGTCGTACATAGCGGCCGAACTCGGCGAAGGACGCATCGGCCTGCGTATCGAAGAACGGATAACGGCCGCTCATCGCTGCGTTGAACGGTGCGGCAACACCGGCTCGCCATGCGTCATTCAAGCTCGCGGCAGCCGGTTGCAGGATCGTCTGCCATGCGGTTTCGAGCGGCTGCGCAAACACCGTATCGCCGAAGCCCGCCCACGCCGTACCCAGGCTCGCGGCCGTGAGCGCCGCGTCGTTGCGCGCCTGGGACAATTCCGACAACTTGCCTTGAAACACGGTCTGGGCGAGCGAGCGCGCCATTACCTGAGCGTCCGGACTGCCCGCGATCTGCTGCAGCTTCAGCCGCATCGTCGTGACTGCCGTCAGGTAGCGCGACAAGCTGACACCGCTTAGCGCGATGTCGGCTGGCGTGGCGCGCTTCCCGTTTTCCGCGGCAGACGACGTGCCCGTATCGCCCATCAGCACCAGCAGTGGACCAAACGGCTTGTCGAGCGGGTTGATGACGGTCGCCCCCGCCTGTTCGTCGGCCCCGATCAGGTTCTGCGCCTTTCTCACCAGGGTGTCGGCCAGCGCCTGCGACGGCCGTCCCGCTTGCGCCTGATACTGCACGGATTTCATCAGCGCGATCAACGGGGACGTCTGCGCGTCCGCCAGTCGAGAAAGCTGTTCGATCGCGCCACCGAGGTTGGACGTCGGTTGCCACTGCAGGCTATTGAGCATGCGCTGCCATGCCGCCGTGTACTCGCCAAAATACCGGGCCGTCAATCGCTGCTTCAGTTCCTCGGCTGCGCGTTTCTCGTCGTCGATCGCCGTGGTTTGGGTCATACCGTTCGCGAGCGTATTGCCGATCCTCTGCGAAATCTGCGAGCCGGACAACACCCAGTCACCGCTGATCCGGCGTTCATGCGACGCCTTGTCGATTGCCGAGGCGACCATGCCGTCCCACGCCGCACGCGTATAGATCCCCGGGACGGTCTGTGATGCCTTGAACATTCCATGCGCATCTGCGCCATTCAGCAGCGTTTCGAGCGACGCGTCGGCGTATTTGTTTTTGACTTCGTCGAGGATACGTTGGTACACCGTGTCCTCCGCCGACGCGAGTCCCATTTGCGTGACCAGCATGTTGCGGGTCGAGGTCACGATGCGATCGTCCGTCGCTATCCGCCATTCGGGATGCGCTTTCAGGTGCTCGGCGTAGAAGCCTGCAAGCCGCCTGCCAGTATCGTCACGCTCGCCGAGCGGCATCTCGACAGGCCGCGCCCATAGGGTGACGAGCGTACGCTTCAGAAATGCGGGCTCGGTGCGCGATGGCTCGCCGAGCATCAGATAAGTCTTGAGCGCGTTGTAGGTGCTACGTCGCGTGTCCTGCGATTGCAGGCTATCGGCGCGTGCCTGATCTGCTGCCTTCAACACTTCCCCGATCGTTTGCACCACGGGCACCTGCAAGTTACGCGTCGCAGCGAGTCGGTACGGTTGCCAGAGACTGCCGAGAACATCGTCATTTCGCGACAAGCCGGCCCGCAGGTACCACGGGGCGCCATGCTGCTGCCGGTATTCGAGCCTTTCCATCAACTGTTGTAACGCCAGTTGCGCGCGCCAGGCGGCTGTGGTCTGCGGCCGCGCATCGACCGCTGCGCGCGCTGCCGCCTGCGCTTCGCGCATGAGTCGCTGGTTGCCGATGAACGATGCGGTCATCCATGCACACCACGCTATCGCCGCAATGGTCACGCCCATCGCTAGCACATCCGGCCAGTAGAATCCGACCCGCCGGCCAATGCGTCGCCGGTTGGCGATAGCGCGCCACGCGGGTAGCAGTGCAGCCGGTTGCGGCGGGAACTCGATCGGGATGTTCGTCACCCTTGTGCTCGCGTCCGCGGCGATCGGCACCGGCGTCGGCATCGCCGCTGTCGCCTCAAATACCGGAGCGAACATCACACCTGCTAGCGGCGCGCGCAGCCATTGCGATGCCAAGAGCGCTTGCCAGCCGGTAACGATGTGTTCGAGCTGTGTCCCGATGTATTGCGAGATTTCGGCTAGATAGCTGACCCGCGTGGGCGCTGTACATTGCTGCACGCCCGCGTCCGCCGTACAGCGCTCAATCGTGGCAAGCTGATCGCGTAAGTCCAGCGCCGGCTGCTCCCTCTTGTATGCCGCCCCCAGAAATGCACCGATCGCCTCGAACGTCTCGGGTCGATCGCCCTGCGCGGGCACGGCGTGCAGCACGGTGACAGGCGCGGCCCAGCCGATATCGGCGGCCAGTGCAGCAAGTACGCGCGGCAATTCGATATCGCGCTCTTCCACGTGCGTGACGTGCACAACGCCGTCGACGGGCCGTTTGCTCCGCAGCTTACGGATCTGCCGGCGCCACACGCCCGCGTCGATGCCGTCCGGTGCCCCGTGCACGAGGATCGCATTGCCAACCGGCATCACGCCCGCGCGCTTCAGACCGGGCGCGACCTGATCGACCAACGTATCCGCACCGCTCACCATCAGCCACGGTGAGCGGTATCGCCAGCGCCGGCCCTGCGATACCCGTAGTTCCTCGAACAGGCGTTGCAGACGGGCATCGCGTTTGATCTGCTGTCCCGTCGTTGAAGCAGCCTCCTTCTCGCCGGTTTGCAGACGAAACAGTTTGGCAGCGCCCACATATGCGCCAGTCGATATCGCAATCAGATGAATGATCACGATGACAACCAGCAATACCGGAATACCGATTAATGCCAGTGTGCGAGGCGTGCCATCGGGAACGCCGAGGCGCTCGCCCTGGAACCAAGCCAGCACAAGCGCTGCAACGGCAATAACCAACGCGGCAAGAGGCAGCCCCCAGACTGCGACCCGGCTGTGAGCTTCTTCGGTTAACGCCGCTTGAGGCTGCGCGTTATGCAGGTTATTTTTGGATATCGACATGCGTTGAAGCCGTTTGATCTTGGGGTAAGACATGGAGGATGGCCGAGTGCGAGCCATCGACGACGAGTTGCGGTCCGTCACTGGCACCGGACTCGATCGCCGCAGCGATCGCCAGCAGACCGTTCGCTGCCCGCATGTCGCCAACGATACGATCCAGCCGAGTCTGCGCGGCGTCTTTTGCTGCAATCACAAACCCTGCAGCGTTCAAAGCGGGGACGCAGTTTTCAACCGGCCGCGTTATCCACGCGCGCGTCACCGACGCGGCATCGGCTTTGCCCCAGATGGCGGCGTTCGCGAAACCATATCCTGATTCAGCGGAATCACCTGCAACGGGCCTATGTAGCGCAGCCTTTCTGCTGACCTCATGCGGGAGCCCGAAACAGCCGGCATCGAACAACGCAGCCACACATCCCTCGGCGAGGCTCTCATCGATATCATCGTCGTACCACGCCGTAGCGATGACGAGGAGCGGACGGGATTCATGCGCATCGAGCCATACATCGGCCACAAGCAACCCGTCGGTAGCCGGAACGGCCCGGACTTCCAAGGGCGGAAGCGCCGCCAGATGCATCGCAGCGCGAACCTGGGTCAAACGCATGTTCGCGACGTCCGACTCGGTCAATACGCGTACTTGGGGCCAATATGCCCTTTCGTATCGAGTTAATGCGTGAATGCTTCCAGCGAGAGGCTCAAGCGCAACGCGGATCATCTGCACAACTGGATCGGCCTTCTTCGGTACGGCAGCATTGTCAGTTGGGGTTTCCTCTTCATCCGCCATGAATGAAGCGTCCAGTGGCGGCTCATTCGACGGGTCGTCCAGTAGCGGGTCGTCGTCGTCAAAGCGATTGCACAAAACTTTTCCTGAGCCGTGCCGCGGGGCTTGCACCTTCATGATGGAGCGTTTCCCTCTCAGAACGTCGAACAAAGATGTCCCGCCAAGAGGCAGGCAATAGCCTGCGCCGAGTACATAAAGCGGTCGCTGCGCGAACCCGATCTTCTTCGCAAGCCAGCGGTCACGATGATGGTTGCGCCAGTATGCGCGGTACCACAGCCCCTCGTAGCCTGCGCGACCAAAGCCGAGCAGGACCAGAAACAGTCCGTTCGGCACCCCAATAATCAAGCCCCAAAACCTAAGGCCACTCGCGGGTTCGCTTTTCGGCCACGTCAGCAAAATAACCAGCGGACCGAACACATTACAGACAAACCAAGTTAATGCCCACGGCCAGAAGCGCATCCTGGGCGGATACGCGCTGGGGCGTCCGGCGGGAGAAAGATCGACCGGCATTACTCGAAGTGGACGTTCGGTAACGACGAAATCAATCGACAACCACATGCGCAGCGATGGCCGTCCAGCGCAAACAGCTCCCCGTCGCGATCGGGATACTTGTCGGCGCCCTCGTCAATCACAGTCGGACCATGCAAGTCGCAGGTCGCATCGTCGCCTTTACGTGCAAGCGGCCTGTCCATGAACATCGTCCATGGCGAGCCGCTGGTGACTTCGCCGCCATGTTCGAGCTTGTCACCTTTGCGAATGGGAGATTGCATATATCGGCTATCTAGTTGAGTAGGGTTTTTTGAATTCCCGGCACACCGCGCACCCAAGCGCACGGACAAATTAATGGAGAATTAAAGTCTATCGATCCCTTTCGTTTGTTTCAGGAACTGTCGATCGCAAGGCAACAACTTCAATTCCGCCAAGCACCACAGGAATTCGATCGCTTTCCTTTTTTGCAAGCCCCCTCCCCACAACCTCAAACGAGAAACACGGAAAATATATTGCATTAGGACATATTAAAAAATAATCAGGAACACGCATTCTTTCCCGATCTCCATATACCGAATTAACATAGGCAACAGTTCCATCCCACCCCTTTCCTTCATATTTCCTTTGCCATACGATATTGCGCACATATCGTCCGCCAGAATCTTCCAAAGCAATTTCGTCGACTGCGGTAGTTTTATTCGCAACACTCGAACTTGACACACTCGACCCAGCCACAAAGCAACTAAACGATAGCTTACCGCGTATAGCAGACCCATCCAGCTTCATCACAAGATAAAAATCAAATGACACAATTCCATTATTTACACTCATAGACGAATCAACCGTTTTTGACGATATATTTTCACCGAGAATATACCCACACCGACTCTCCAATAGAAATATATTATCTCTATAATTGGATCGACCATTAGAATCCAACTCAGCTATCGCAGCTCCATCGAGCCAAAAAAATGCCACCAACGCTAAAAATACATTTCTCACGACAATTTCCGCCTTGTGAAATTTTCCGGCCACGTTAGATCCTCTTGATTTGGGCCCTTGAAAACCACAATATCAGCCAGAACCATTAGCGCATTAATGAACGACGTCGACCGATCTACTAGACCATTCATGTTTGGTGGATTCCTGCCTGTAGCCCCCGGATAATTCACTGCCGCAGCACAATTCGCAAAGGACTGGTTGTAATACCACACCTTAACACCGGCATTTGTTCGGATTGCCCTTCTTTCATTCACACTCATCTCGTCTGCATATTTATTCGCACTATCCACCCGTGGTCGCGCCGGATTGTTCGCCGTTGGCATTGATTTTCCGGACCAAACCCAATAAGCGCCTGCACTATGACTCGCATGACAAACATCTCTTGCAATCTCATTTCGCCACCGCACCTCCTGCTCCCCTGGTGGTAAACGCGGGTTTCGACCAATAAATTTAAAATATTTATAATAATTATTATTTCCGCCACCCATATTTCCGTTAGGATTTGTCAACTGCAGAAAACCCCGACCAAACCAACCACCGTGCAGATCTGTCGCACCATCGTTGCGATTCCCTTCCGCAAGATAGCGGAACCATCCTGTTTCCTGTGTGGCATTTGCCATAAAACACGCCTGTCGACTAGGGGTATCAAGCTTGAACTTCCTCATCGAATTGTTCAAACCCAGTCCAAATCTATCAAGCAAAGATGAAGCATAATCTGGATTTGGCGATTCCCATACTCCCTGAGAGGGCGAATTATGCGACCCGGGCTTTCTAATAACGCGATCCGGTATAAGCTGAAGCATCTCCTTCTTACTGAGCCACCCGCACTTCCTGAAGTGCCGAATAAATTCAAGCGGATGAAAATACCAGAACTTCTGATCTGCTAGCGACGATTCGGACGGCAACTTGTCCAGAAACTGAAAATTCCCGAGGAACTTAATAAACGAGGCATAGCCACCTGGATTGGTATCTTTCTGCTTGCCAAAGAATCCATCTGGTCCATTCAGACCTTTATAGCGATCGTCGTTGTACAAGGGATCCCACTCGCTGCGCGCGTTGAACACCAACCCTCTGAGCTTTGTGCGCACACCCTCTGCATTCCGCACATAGCCTGCGAGCAACTGGTTGGCATTATCGTCGTTGTTATTGTCGTATTCGAGCGGCTGGATCATTCCGGACGTTGCCTGTGGATCAGCAACGCCGGTCAGACGGCAAAGCTCATCGTATCCGCATAACCCGTCCTGATTAAACGGCGTATTGCTTTCGTCAACTTTTTGCCAGCCCTTGAAGAATGGAAAGTCGGCGTCCGACAATTTGATGATCTCGTCAGCAGCGATGTTGACATATCCTTGCGTGCCATTCTCATCGATGGGCACTGCGACCCAAGTAGCAGGAGCTTCTCCCGGCACCACCGCACTTGAAAGAATTCGCCCAAAGCGCAGCATTTCATAGCCATCGCTCGGACACTCTGAATAGAGTGCTACCGCTCGATCATACAGATCATATTCATACTGTTCCGTTTCTCCGTCGTACGGGTCAGCAACCGGAACCTGTGTAAGCAGGATAACGTTGCCGCTGCTACCACGGTCGATCCACGCGCATGTATAGCGCCGCCCCTTGTTGAACCACGCTTCCACATAAAGGATGTCTTGCTCACCAATTGAGCCGCCTGGCAGTCGCGGAAACCAGTCGTCCGTCATACCCGCCGGCTGCGCGACAAAATCCTGTGGCCCCTTAATGATGAAATAGGAATGTCCCCAGTAGTCGCTCGACGCAGGCTGAACAGGATCTTTCTCACCCAGTTGAACCTGATGGCCGTCGTGATCAAACCAGGCTGTAAAATCAGCATCGGACATGAAAACTTCGAAATGCAGATGCCGCACCCCCTGATGCTGACCGACATATCCGAGCATGTCCTTGCGGTACACCTTCTTTGCGCCGCCCGGCTGAACGACTCCGTCCTTGCCGCCCGCCGTATCGAGCAGCCATTTGGGGAGGGCACTCATCGATCCCTCGGCCGGCGGATCGGTTGGCTGGGGAGCAAGCCACTCCTGTTCGGTCATGTCCAGCAAATGCATATATAGTGAGTAGAACGTGATCGTTCGCCCACGTCCTGTCTCGGTCTTATGTCTGAGTAAGACGAATCCCGCATTCGAGTTCAGCGCCGGTTGTCCAGTCGGATCTTTCGCGCCATCAGACAGAGCGCTTTTGCAAACGCGATACGCGACCACCTCGCCGTCAGCAATTGCCCGCACCGGTTCGTGCTGCTCGCCCGGATCCAGGTGAATGCCACAGTGAAAGCGCCGGTCGAAGGCAACGGGATAGACCCCATGATGACCAATCTCGAACTGATCGACGACGTCCATCATAGCGTCCGTCTTTGACGCATCACTAGACGTCGCGCCCGATACGGGAAGGAAGGGAGGGCTGATGATCATGGCTTCAGTGGGACGACGAGTACCGGTCGGAAATCTTCAGGTTGGCCTGCGGTAGCGACGGCAATGGTGTCGTGACGTTGTTCGGCCCGTGAAACGAGAATGACGCCGCCTTTATCGTGAAGGCGCCGGGACAGTGAAATGTCATGTTGCCGTTCTCGATTACGAGCGAAGCTCCACCGCTGTTGAGTGTGATCTTCGACTTGGCCGACACTTGGACATCCGCACTTTGGCTCGCGACGCGCAGCTGCTGCTTCGCGAACAAGTCCATCCCGTCCGTAAGCGCCGCCATCATGACCTTGCCCTTCGCTGCGACAAAATTCAGCCCGAGCTTGTGCGCACACAGCGAGATCAGGTCACCCGCCACCATGCGCAGCCGCCTGACGATGCTCACGTCCATGTCCCGGCCTGCGGTGACGATCACGTTCTCGCCCGTCGATTGCTGCAGTGATTTCGGTGTCACGAACGCGATGCCGCCGGGAGCACTCGCAAGCAGCCCCGCGTCGCGAAGCTGATCGAGGCCGTCGAGCAGCGCCGCCTGCGTCGCACGGTCCGCAGGGTCGGCCTTGGCTTGCGTCGTCGCAGCCGCAAGGTCTGTTACGCGCTGCAATGCTGTCTTGAGTTGCGCGATAGCGGCGGGCATGTCGAGATGCGGTGTCTCGGATCCACCTGCTGCGTCTGCCGAAACGAACAGCCCCTTCGGCGCGCGCAACGTGCCCCAGTTCTGCGTGGTCAATTCGAAGCCCTGGCCGCGCTTGTTCTTGTCCCTGTCGACCAGATGGCCCATGTTGAGCGACGACTGCCCGAACACCGTCGCCAACCGGATACCCTCGTGGTCTTTCAAATCCTCGAAGCGCAACTTGTTGCCGAGCAATGGCGAGCGGAATACGGCGCGGCTGTACCACCCTTCCTTGCCGTGAACGAGGTCGCGACGCGCATGGTCATGCAGCGCCCCTGCGATCAGCAGGCGGTCGCAATTTCCCTGGGTCGCGACGACGCGTACTTCGGACCGCGGCAGCAAGGGGATGTGCAGGCCGCCCTGATACGACGCCGACGTACGCAGCACACGCAACGGCATGCTGTTCGTGCCACGCTTGCCGCTGTGCCGGGTGAACAGGAGCCTGACGCGATAGCGGCCATATTCGTCCATCCATGCGTACGGCTCGTCATCGCCTGACTCGACCACACCGATCAGCATGCCGGCGATCCATCGCCAATGCTTTTCAGGAACGTATTCGGGCCGGTAGGTCTGATGCGCGGGGATCGCTTCAAAGGTGTTGACCACCGACTGGCTCCGGCTACCGGTCGTGACGAGCTTCGTGATCACCATCCCGTGCGGCGCCTCGTGCACCTCGTCATTGGTGATCCGCACCACCATGCCAGGCGTCATGCCGATGACGTTACTCGTGCCGTTGAGCCGCACTTGCCGCGTGAGCAGTTCGTCACGCCGCGCGTCAGCCAGCGCCTGCCCTTCCTCGACCGAATGGAAATGCTCGACGCTGCGGTTCACACTCCCGTATACCGAGCGATCGTCATAGGCCACGATCGATTCGACCTGCAGCGGATCGTCGGGTATGCGGTAGTTGCGATCCCATTCGCGCACCGTCTGCGGCACCAGCGCGCGCGTGACTTCCAGCGTCAGAATCGCCTCGTGCCAGCTCGTCAGACCGGAATGCGGCATCACCGGCACCTCGAGCGCTCGCATATAGCCTCGAGGCGTATTGCCGAACACCAACGTGTCGCGTTGCGGGCCGTCCTCCTTCTTCGCCTGCTTGAAGTAGTAATAGACTCCCACGCGCCGGCAGTGCCGGTCGATAAAGTTCGCGACCGTCTCTTCGTACATCACGGTTTGCTCGAACTTCCCGTCGAGCCCTTCCAGCTCGAACTCGACGTCGAAGGATTGGAACAAGTCGCGATCGACGATCATGTCGCTCAGCAGCTCGCGCAACGACCTGTCCAGCAATACGGCCGAATCGTGCACCTCTTCAAGCAGCGAGAAACGCGGCTTCAGATGGACTTGGTAGGTGGCTTCGTCGCGAGACGTTCTGACGCGAGTCCATTGTGTTACGACGCCGTGCACGGTACGCGCTGCATGCCGAACCGGATGGATCACATCCGCCATCGACGGCACGGAAGCGTGTTCCTCGATCGTGAAGACTGCCGGCTGGCCCACAATCGTCGCGCCGTTGATCCGCTTGTCCTGCGAGGTCACGATGATGTCCGCGAGGAATCGCGTATTCATTTCCTCGGTCAGAACGAATGACAGAACGGAGGCCGGCGCATCGAGCGCCGCGATCTCGAGATGCAGCGGTTGGGTAACGACCGAATTGGGGTGTTTCAGTACATCCTGAATGGTTCGCATGGTTGCCGTTGAACGAGAGGTTTTACACCGGCACGTTCTCCCATTCACGCATTCAGGGACGCAGTGCCACAACGCTCTCGCCAGTGAAGCATGGGTTCACGAGGATGAACACACACCGGTCACAGATCTGGCAGTTCGGAACTTTTACAGAATCAAATCAATCACTTATTTATTTTATAAATTTTTATTTACTTTTGATTAGCTTTCTATTTTTTCTTATCTCTTATTACCTCAAACCGCGATCTCCAAAAGCATCGCTAAAATCAAAAAACTGAATAGGAAATATAGGTCATCATGGGATACAAAAAGGGCTCTCGGCCATCATACGAGAAAGCCAATTCTATCGAAATGAAAGTAGATTTCATAAATTATGATATCCCACAAAATCCCCTATAAATCCTCGACATGCCGAACGATATCAATCCATCTATCTGATACATAACCGAATTTCGAAATGTAGAAAATTGTCACACCCCAACGTCGGCGCGACATCGGTGACGGAGGAATGTCGCGCCCTACATATCTACTTTCCGACTTTATGACTCGACATCCTCCAGACTGAACACTTCCGTCTTGTCGTTGTACGAAAAAACCTCCCCGTACCGCCCCCAGTCGATCACCGCATCGAGCGTTTCCTCCGCCGCTTCGTCGGACAGGAAATCCTCCAGCTCCTGCTCGAAGCGCACGCGCGGCGCGCGATGGCCCGGGCGCTCGTTCAGCACCTTCCGAATCCGCGCAGCAAGCGGCACATGTTTCAGCAGGTGATCCGCGAACATCAGCTTGCGCTCCTGCGTGCCGAATTCCGCGAACACGCGCGCGGGCGGCGTCAGGAACACGTCGCCTTCGCGCACGTCCGCGAAGCCGAGGTGCTGCAGCACTTCCGCGATCGGAAACAGTTCGTCGACTTCCAGATGCAGCGAACGCGCGATTTCCGGCATGTCCGCACGACCGTGGTACGGCGCCATCGCGAGCGTCTCGATCAAGCCGGCCATCAGGTTGGTCGACACGCGCGGCATCCAGCTACCCAGTTCCAGCCCCTTCTTCGTCGCTTCGCCGGTCCGACGCGCGGTCATCTTCGCGTAGATGTCGTCGACGAGCTTGCGGAAATCGGTGTCGAGCCGGTTGCGCGGATGCTTGAACGGCACCTTGATCTCGGCGATCACGCGGCCCGGGTTCGACGACAGCACGAGAATGCGATCGCACATGAACACCGCTTCCTCGATGTTGTGCGTGACGATCAGCACCGACTTGATCGGCATGCGGCCTTGCGTCCACAGATCGAGCAAATCGGTACGCAGCGTTTCGGCGGTCAGCACGTCGAGTGCGGAGAACGGCTCGTCCATCAGCAGAATGGTCGGATCGACGACCAGTGCGCGTGCAAAACCGACGCGCTGACGCATGCCGCCCGACAGTTCTCGCGGGTACGCGTTCTCGAAGCCGTCGAGGCCGATCAAGTCGATCGCGGCCAGCGCGCGTTCGCGCCGCTCGCGCGCGCCGACGCCGAGCGCCTCCAACCCGGCTTCCACGTTCTGCAACACGGTGAGCCACGGGAACAGCGCGAAGGTCTGGAACACCATCGCGACGCCTTCGGCCGGGCCGCGCAGCGGCTTGCCGAGATAGGTCACCTCGCCACCGGTCGGCTCGATCAGGCCGGCGATGATGCGCAACAACGTGGATTTTCCGGACCCCGACCGGCCGAGCAGACCGACGATCTCGCCTTCGCGCAGCGACAGGTTCGCGTCGTCGAGCACGAGCAGTTCGCCCTGCGACTTGCTGAAGCCGCGGTTCACGTGCTCGACGCGCAGGATTTCTTCGCCGAGCCGCGGCGGCTGCAGCGGTTGAGACGTCTTGACGGGGGCGTTGACAACGGTCGAATTTTGCATCGCGCTTACTCTCAATCGAGACGGAGCCGGGATTCCGCATAGGCGTACATCGGACGCCACAGCAGGCGGTTGAACAAGGTAACGAACAGGGACATCACGGCGATGCCCAGGATGATCTTCGGGAAATCCCCGGCGGCGGTGGTCTGCGCGATATACGCGCCGAGGCCGTGCGCGACGACCTTCGTGTCGCCCCACTGCACGAACTCCGACACGATGCTCGCGTTCCACGCACCGCCCGACGCGGTGATCGCGCCCGTCACGTAGTACGGGAAGATGCCGGGCAGCATCGCCTGGCGCCACCACTGCCAGCCGCGGATGCGGAAATTCTTCGTCGCTTCCTTGTAATCGTTCGGATAGGACATCGCGCCCGCGATCACGTTGAACAGGATGTACCACTGCGTGCCGAGCACGATCAGCGGCGACAGCCAGATGTCCGCGTTCAGGTGGAAATGGACGATGACGATCACGAACACCGGAAACAGCAGGTTCGCCGGGAACGCGGCGAGGAACTGCGCGAGCGGCTGGATCTTCTCGGCCAGCTTCGGGCGCAGCCCGATCAGCACGCCGAGCGGCACCCAGATCACCGATGCGATCGCGATCAGCACCAGCACGCGCAGCAGCGTGATGAGCCCGAGCACGAGCACGTGGCCGACTTCGGCCATCGTCACGCCAGTCGCGACGAAGCTGACGACGCGCCATGCGACGTATGCCGTCAGCAGGATCACGAACGCGGCCCACACGATGTCGCCGATGCGCGACGAACGGCGCGCCGATGCGCCGCGAGCGCGCGTGCCCGCTAGCGACGGCACGCGCAGCGGAATCCGCGCGGCCTGCGACAGCAGCCAGCCGGCCGGCACGAGCAACTGATGGATCAGATGCGTGCGGCGCATCATGTCGAGCAGCCACGACTGCGGCGCATCGCCCGACGCGGTGTTCTCCATCCGGAACTTGTCGGCCCACGCGACGAGCGGGCGGAACAGGAACTGGTCGTAGGCAAGGATCACGACCGACATCGCGACGATCACCCAGCCGACCGCGCCGAGATTCTTGTCGGAGATCGCCTGCGCGAGATACGCGCCGATGCCCGGCAGCGTGATCGTCTGGTTGCCGACCGTGATCGCCTCCGACGCGACGACGAAGAACCAGCCACCCGACATCGACATCATCATGTTCCAGATCAGGCCCGGCATCGAGAACGGCACTTCGAGCTTCCAGAAGCGCTGCCAGGACGTCAGGTGGAAGCCGCGCGACACTTCGCTCAGGTCGCGCGGCACCGTGCGCAGCGACTGGTAGAAGCTGAACGTCATGTTCCATGCCTGGCTCGTGAAGATCGCGAAGATCGCGGCCAGCTCCGCACCGAGCACGCGGCCCGGAAACAGCGCGAGGAAGAACGTGACCGTAAACGAGATGTAGCCGAGCACCGGCACCGACTGCAGGATGTCGAGGATCGGGATCAGCACCATGCCCGCGCGGCGGCTTTTCGCGGCGAGCGTGCCGTAGACGAGCGTGAACGCGAGCGACGCGACCATCGCGGCGAGCATCCGCAGCGTGGTGCGCAACGCGTATTCGGGCAGGTTCGATGGATCGAGCGAGATCTTCTGCGTCTGCAGCACGCCGATCGGCGCCATCGTCTCGTGAAAGCCGACGATCGCCATCGCGAGCATGCCGATGATCAACGGAAACGCGACCGCGTCCCAGCGATTGGGCAGCACGCGCCACGCCGACGCGTTGGCGGTGCGATTCGGATCGAAGAAACGGATATCCATCGGTAGCGTCTTGTGTCTTGTGTTGAATTAAAAATCGATGGGTCCGGACGCATGCCGCGCAGCCCGCTCGCAGCCGCGGGGCGAATCAGGACAGCCCGTGCAGTGCGAACGGCAGCGCCGAGCCTTCCTTGACGAAGCGTAGATCGACGGCGAGATGAGTGCCGGCATCGACGATGCCGCCGGCAATGATCGAAGAAAACAGCGCGAAGCTGGCGGGGCGCATGCGATGACCGACCGCACCGCCCGTTTCCGTTGCCGCGAGGTTCGGCATGAAGGGCTCCGGAGAGGGTATTCGGAGTGGGAGGCTATCGGGCGGCCGTGACGCAAATGTGACATGTCACTTACAGGACATTGACGGGTCATCCGGCGGGCGTCGCGCATCGCGCCGTCGGCCGCGCGCACGGGGATTCGATCTCGCAACGCGCGGGAATAAATCCGCCGCTTCGCCGGTATCGCATGCGAAGGCGCCGGCTTATTCCAGGACGATCCGGCCGTCCGGTTTCGTCACACGAATGCGAGGCTTACATGTCTTCATCGACCCCCACCCGCCCGTCGCGCCGCAAGGCCTTGCAATGCATGGCCTTCGGCGGCCTCGGCACGCTGTTTACGCTGTCGGGCGGCATCCTCACGCCGTTCGACCTCGCGCTCGCGCAGACCGGCGACGCGCGCCCGGCCGACGCGGGGCGGCCGCTGTTCGTGCAGATCAGCGATACGCACATCGGTTTCAACAAGGACGCGAATCCCGACGTGTCGGCCACGCTGAAGCAGACGATCGATCTCGTCAACGGGATGCCTGCGCTGCCCGCGCTGGCGATCCACACCGGCGACATCACGCATCTGTCCAAGCCCGCGGAATTCGACCACGCGTCGCAGTTGCTGTCCGCGCTGCGCGTGCCGGAACTGCACACGGTGCCCGGCGAGCACGACGTCACCGACGGTTCGGGCGCCGAATATTTCGGCCGGTTCGGCAAGGCGTCGGACAACCGCGGCTATTACAGCTTCGATCACGCGGGCGTGCACTTCATCGGGCTCGTCAACGTGATGCACTTCAAGCCGAACGGGCTCGGCAGCTTCGGCGACGAACAGCTCGCGTGGCTCGCGCAGGACCTGAGAGGCCGCTCGTCGAGCACGCCGATCGTCGTGTTCTCGCACATGCCGATGTGGACCATCTACGAACCATGGGGCTGGGGCACCGGCGACGCGCCGCAGACGATGGCGCTGCTGCGCCGCTTCGGCTCGGTCACCGTGCTGAACGGGCACATCCATCAGATCGTGTCGAAGGTCGAGGGCAACGTGACGTTCCATACCGCCCGCTCGACCGCGTTCCCGCAGCCGACGGCCGGCAACGGGCCGGGCCCCGTGCCGCTCACGGTGCCGCACGACCGGCTGCCGTCGATGCTCGGCGTGACGACCGTCGAGTTCGCCGGCCATCCGGTCGCGTCGTCGCTGCACGATGCGACGCTCGCGTGACAAAAATAAGGAGACCGACATGATCCGCTTCAAGCCATCTCCAATCATCGCCGTGCTGATGCTGTTCGGCGCGGCTGCCGGTACGCCGCTGGCCGCGTTCGCGCAGGGCCCGAACGGCCCGCTCGTGACAATCCGCAATTTCATGTTCTCGCCGATGTCGACCACGATCAAGGCCGGCACGACGATCACGTGGAAGAACCTCGACGCGGAGCCGCATACCGTCGTCAACGACGCCGGCATCTTCCATTCGAAGGCGCTCGACCAGGACGAGACGTATTCGTTCCGATTCGACAAGCCGGGCGTCTACAAGGTGTTCTGCGGAATTCATCCGTATATGAAGGAGACGATCACCGTCGAATGACGCGGCTCGCCACGAAGCGCGCGGGCGAACGACGGGCGGCTGCCGCCTCCAACGACCGTCGTCCCCTTCGCCCGCGACGCACACGGAGCGGCCCACGATTCCCGCATTTTCCGGTCGATCGATGTTCGTCGCGGGCGGGCCTTGCATGCAGGCTCACTGCCCCGCCGCGCGCAAGTCCGGCGCGGTGCCCGCGACGACCGGACACGACTGCGGCAATGCGTGCCCGAACAGCACGGCCAGCCCGCACGCGGACGTGAACATGCCGAGACCGTCATGCCCGACACCCGGCACTTCGACGACCTGCTGCGCGAGATCGCCCGGATGCCGCTTTTTCAGGTAATCGAAATAGGCGAGCCCGCGCGCCAGCCGGTACGGCCCCTGCGCCATCGCCGCGCATGAACGGTCGATGAAATGCGTATAGGGATTCGTGTCGGCCTGCCCGAGCAGGTACACGACATGACGCGCGACGTAGCGCGTTTCGAGATCGCGCACGTCCTGCGACGCAACGTAAGGCGGCGCCGACTTCAGCCCGTACTTCCATTCGGTCGCGCGCGGGCATACGCCGCCGGCAAGTGCATCGGCATTCGGACGTTCGTCGTCGAAGTACAGGTAACTCGACGGGTTCGCGACCACGTAGCGTATGGCGATGCCGCCTCGCGCGAGCGCGTCGCCTTCGCGACCGGCCACTGCGTAACGCTGCAGCAACTGCGCACCGGCGGAGTGGCCGATCACGACGACCGTCGTCAGCGACGGGTACAGGCTGCGGTCGGTGAAATGCGCGAGCAGCGCGTCGAGCGCGGCAAACGAGCTGATCGGCGCCGGCTGGCGCGCGGGTTCGCCGCCCTTCCATCCTTCCTGCGTCCACGCGAGCGTCGATGCGGGTAGCGAAAACGCGCGCACGTCGGCGCGTGTCAGGAATTGCGGCGCGACGACCATCGTGCCCGCGCCCGCCGCACCGGCCTTTTCGACGACTGTGCGCCCCGATGCGTAGTACGCGTCGGCATTACGCAGCGTGCCGTGAATCACGATGAACACGCGCGTGACGTCGGGCGCGGCCCGGTCGAGCGGATGATCGGCGTAGACCGGCAGCATCGCGCTGCCCTGCGGCGTATCGACGACCATGCGCTGGTCGGCGACGGCCTTGACCGGCGCTTCGAGACGTTCGCGCTGCGCGGGCGTGGCGGCTTCGGCCTGCAGCGCGCCGGCCAGCGTGCCGGCGGCGGCGCAGGCGACCGCGAGCGGGACGGCGTATGACAAGGCGCGCGCGGCCGGCAGCGCACACGAGCGTCGGAGACTGGCAAACGCGACGGAAAGGACGGACATGGCGGCGGCTCGGGAGGCAGATATGACTTGAACGGCGATGGTCGCAGAATCCGTCGCGCGCCGCCGGGCCGTTGCGAACAACCGATCAGCCGGCCGGTTGCGCACCGCGTTCCGCGTCGATGCACCGTTGGCCGGAGCGGCTCGCGCGCGGCGGTATGAGATTGCCGACAAGACGAACTAAAACGAGCGAGTTCATCGAGGGCGGTTCACGGCGCGGCCCATGCGACCCCAAGATTACGATTCCCTATCAACCCCATTGCCGACAGTGCTTTCAAACATATCGTCAAAATACGATATAAGATTCGCCCATCGACGATACTTGTTTGCCCGATCGAAACACCCACCTTTCCATGCCGACCGAACTCGACATCGACGCGATCCTGAAAGCGCTCTCGAACCCCGTGCGCCGGGAGATCCTCGTCTGGCTGAAAACGCCCGGCGAGCATTTTCCGCAGCAGACGCTGCCGTACGAACACGGCGTCTGCGCGGGCCAGATCGACGCGCGCTGCGGGCTGTCGCAGTCGACCGTCTCCGCGCACCTCGCGACGCTGCAGCGCGCGGGGCTCGTGACGTCGACGCGGATCGGCCAGTGGGCGTTCTTCCGTCGCAACGAGGCCGTCATCGACGCATTTCACGACGCCCTGCGCCGCGAACTCTAGCCAACGGCCGAACCGGCCATCCGGGGCGCCGTCGCGCACGACGCGCACGCTTCCCCGCCTTTCGTGAAGAGGTTATCTGCCATGCCCACGTTGTTCGATCCCGTTACGCTCGGCGACCTGACCCTGCCGAACCGCATCGTGATGGCGCCGCTCACCCGCTCCCGTGCGGGCGCGGCGCGCGTGCCGAACGCGCTGATGGCGCGCTACTACGCCGAGCGCGCATCGGCCGGCCTGATCATTACCGAAGCGACGTCGGTCACGCCGCAAGGCGTCGGCTATGCCGACACGCCGGGCATCTGGTCCGACGAGCAGGTCGAAGGCTGGAAGCAGATCACGCAGGCCGTGCACGCGGCCGGCGGGCGCATCGTGCTGCAACTCTGGCACGTCGGCCGGATCTCCGATCCGATGTTCCTGAACGGCGACCTGCCGGTCGCACCGAGCGCGATCGCCGCGGGCGGCACCGTGAGCCTCGTGCGTCCGCCGCGTCCGTTCGTGACGCCGCGTGCACTCGAACTCGACGAAATTCCGGGCATCGTCGCCGCGTACCGCAAGGGCGCCGAGAACGCGAAGGCGGCGGGCTTCGACGGCGTGGAGATCCACGGCGCGAACGGCTACCTGCTCGACCAGTTCCTGCAGGACAGCACCAATCGCCGCACCGACGCATACGGCGGCCCGATCGAGCATCGCGCGCGCCTGCTGCTGGAAGTGGTCGACGCGGCGATCGACGTGTGGGGCGCCGGCCGGGTCGGCGTGCACCTCGCCCCGCGCGGCGACGCGCATACGATGGGCGATTCCGATCCGGCGGCAACGTTCGGTTATGTCGCGCGCGAACTCGGCCGCCGCAAGATCGCGTTCATCTTCACGCGTGAATCGTATTCGGGCGACCAGTTGAGCCCGCGCCTGAAGGAAGCGTTCGGCGGCCCGCTGATCGCGAACGAGCAGTTCACGCTCGACACCGCGCAGGCCGCGCTCGCGAACGGCAGCGCCGACGCGATCGCCTGGGGCAAGCTGTTCATCGCGAACCCGGACCTGCCGCGCCGCCTCGAAATCGGCGCGCCGCTCAACCAGCCGGTGCCGGAGACGTTCTACGCGGAAGGCGAAACGGGCTACACCGACTACCCGGCGCTGAGCGACGCGGCCTGACGGTGGAACGGCGCGGGTTCAGGCGGGCACGTCCGCACGCATGAACACGCGCCGCGTTTCGTCGAGGCCGAGCGCGACGTGGTGCGCGCGGATCGCGCGCAGCGCGTCGTCGAGCGCCGCATCGTCGATGATCCGGAACCCGAGACGCGCGTAGTACGGCGCATTCCACGGCGCATCGCGAAACGTCGACAGCACCACCTGCTCGACGCGCTGCCGCGCCGCGCGCGCGATCACCTGCTCGATGAGACGCACGCCGATCCGCTGCCCGGCATGCGACGGCGCGACATCCAGTTCCTCCAGATACAGCCGCTGCGCATCGAGCAGCCGATAGAACGCGAATCCCACGCACGTGCGTTGCGGACCGACCGCGACGTACGCGCGACCGTCGTCGATCCGCTCGAGCACGGCGGCCGCATCGGTCGGCTCGGCATCGGCGATGTCGGCCATGCCGATCTCGCGAAACCGCTGCGCGGCGGCGACTTCCACGGCGGCCATCGCGGCCGCGTCTTCCCGCGTGGCGGGGCGAATCAGGATCGAGGCAGGCATGACGGCATTTCAGGCAGGCAGTCTTGAACGGCCGTCACTATAATCGAAACTTCATACGTATCGTTTCGAACGATTTCGAACGCCCGATCCACGAGGTCCGTCATGACGCTGTCCGCACTCGCCGTCTTCGCCTTCGCCCTGCTCGTCACCGCCGGCACGCCCGGCCCGAGCGTCGCCGCGCTCGTCGCGCGCGTGCTGACGAACGGCGTGCGCGACGTGCTGCCGTTCCTCGCGGCCATGTGGCTCGGCGAGGCGCTGTGGCTCACGCTCGCGGTCGCGGGGCTGTCCGCGTTCGCGCACACGTTCGCGACCGGCCTGATCGTGCTGAAGCTGCTCGGCGTCGCGTACCTGCTGTTCCTCGCGTGGAAGATGTGGACCGCGCCGACCGGCACGGGCGCGGACGACCTGCCGCGCGGCCAGTCGCCGTGGCGCATGTTCGTCGCCGGGATGCTGGTCACGCTCGGTAATCCGAAAATCATGATCTTCTATCTCGCGCTGCTGCCGACCATCGTCGACCTCACGCACGTCGGCGTCGCCGCATGGGCCGAATTGGTCGGGACGATGCTCGCGGTGTTGATCCTGGCCGACTGCTTCTGGTCGCTGCTCGCGTCCCGGGCACGGGCCTTCCTGACGTCGGCGCGCGCGAAGCGGATCGCGAACCGCACGAGCGCGACCGCGATGGCCGGTGCGGCAGTCGCGATCGCGACGCGGTAGTCGCCGGCGACGCGCCGGCCGCTAACAGCGAAACGCCTTGCGCCACACGCCCCGCTGCGGCGTGTGATCGTTGCATTCGATCAGCGCACGCACCAGCGCCCAGTCGTCGTCATCGCAGAAATCGAGCAGCATCGCGCCGTACGGGCCGGGCTGCTCGCGCAAGCGCTCGGCGAGCCGCGCATGAATGCCCTGCACGCGGCCATCGCCGTGTGCGACCACCGACGGATTCGCGCCCATCCCCGTTCCGCTGCAGAAATTGAGCGCCCAGCGGCCGCTGTCCGGCAGCGGCAGATGCGTCAGCAGCGCGTCGATCGCGCGCCACTTCCACGCGATCGACGCGGCCACCGGCACGCGATACTCGTCCTGGATCACGAACGCGCCGTCCGGATGATCGATCGTGAACGTCGCGTTGTCGGGCCATGCGGTCAGGTCGATCCCGAGCGGCCGGCCGCTGCGGAAACGCCGCAACAGCACGATCGCGCCGCGCACGTCGCCGAGCGCGGGCAGCGTGCCGCCGGCATGCCAGCGCAGCCACGGGTGCCGCGCGCGATGCGCATCGAACGTCGCATCGAAACTGCGTGTGCACGCATGCGCCGGCCACTCGTCCTTCACCGACATCACGATGCATTCGCGCGGATGCGCATCGAGAAAGCGCGTGCAGCTTGCCAGCACGTCGTCGAACGTCATGCCGAGCGCGATGCCGCCGTGATGGATGTCGAACGCATCGCGCACGTGCCGGCAGCGGATGTCGAGCAGCCGCACGCCATGCGCGAGCTGCGCATCGAGCGGCGCACGCTGGGTGCGCACCAGCGAATCGTCGACCGTATACGCACAGGTGTCATGGCTGCCCGGTAGGGTCAGCGTATGCAGCGGCCGCGCGTCGTCGAGCGCGGACATCCAGTCGGCAGGCGGCATGCGCGTATCGTGGCGCGAAGGGATCATGAATCGATGAATGACAAGGAAAGAAAACCATGGGTAACGGCGTCGGATGTCGCGGCGCGGGCCGGCGTCTCGCGCTCGGCAGTGTCGCGCGCGTTCTCGCCGACGGCAAGCATCGCGCCGCAAACGCGCGAACGCGTGATGGTCGCCGCGCGTGCGCTGGGCTACCAGGTCAACCTGATCGCGCGCGACATGATCACGCAGCGCAGCAGCATGATCGGCGTCGTGACGGCCGGGTTCGAGAACCCGTTCCGCGCGCGGCTGCTGTCGGACCTGATGGCCGCGCTCGGGCAGCGCGCGCTCACGCCGCTCGTGACCAATGCGGAAGATCCGCGCCAGGTCCGGCAATCGCTCGAGCAATTGCTCAGCTACCGGATCGCGGGCCTCGTGATGACGTCCGCGTCGCCGCCGCTGTCGGTCGCGCAGCAGTATCTCGAACACCGGATTCCGGTCGTGATGATCAACCGCGAAGCGAACCTGCCGGGCGCTGATGTGGTCGTCAGCGACAACGCGGCGGGCGCCACCCACGCCGCGCAGCGGCTCATGCAGGCCGGCGCGCGCCGCCTCGCGTTCGTCGGGCCGCGCGGCACGAGCTACAGCGCGCGGTCGCGCGCCGCGGCGTTCGAGCAGGCGCTCGGGCCACGCGACGCGTCCGACGCGACGCTCGTATGCGTGCTCGACACGCCGTCCGACACCCACGCCTGCGGAATCGACGCCACGCGGCAACTGTTCGCGACCGGCGAGCGGCCCGACGGCGTGTTCTGCTCGTCCGACCTGCTTGCGCTCGGCGTGATCGACGTCGCGCGCCGCGAATTCGGCTTGCGCGTGCCGGACGACCTGCGCGTGATCGGCTTCGACGATATCCCCGCCGCCGAATACGATGCGTATCGGCTGACGACGCTGCGGCAGGACACGCGCGGCCTCGCGCACGCGGCGATCGACCTGCTCGCCGACCGGATGCAGGCGTTCGACGGGCCGTCGCGCACATGTGTCGTGCCGGTCACGCAGGTGGTGCGCGACAGCTGCGCGTGACGACGCACGAACGCGCGCGGCCACGCCACGCGTCACTTCAACCCGCCCGCGAACCCGCGCAACAGGTAGCGCTGCACATAACCGGCCACGGCCAGCGTCGGCAGCGACGCCATCAGCCCCGCGCTCATCAGGTCGCCCCAGTCGATGCCGTTCTCCGTCACATAGCCGGCAATCGCGAGCGGCAGCGTGAAGCGGCTCGGCGTCGACACGAACAGCAGCGCGATCAGGAATTCGTTCCACGCCGCGATGAACACGAAGATCGCGGTCGCGATCAGCCCCGGCGCGCACAGCGGCAGCACGATCTGCACGAGCCGCCGCGCGAGCCCCGCGCCGTCGATGCACGCCGCTTCCTCGTATTCGATCGGCACGTCGCGCACGAACGCGAGCAGCATCCAGATCGCCATCGGCAATGCGTAGATCTGGTACGCGAGCATCAGGCCGAGCGTCGAATCGAGCAGGTGCAGCCGCTTCGCGAGCGCGAATAGCGGCACCGCGATCGTGATCGGTGGCATCAGCTTCAACGCCAGCACGAGCATCAGGAACAGCAGGTCGAGCCGCGCCGGAAACCGTAGCCGCACGAGCGCATACGCGGCCGGAAACGCGAGCGCCAGCGCGAGCAGCGTCGTGCCGAAGCCGACCAGCAGCGAATTGAACAGCGGCGCGCCGATGCCGTTCGACCACACCGACGCAAAATGCGAGAAGGTCGGCGCGGCCGGCCAGATCCGCAACGGATGATCGAAACGTTCGAGCGTCGGCATGAAGGCCGCGCCGGCCATCCACAGGCACGGCAGCAGCAACAGCGCGAGCGCGAGGACGCGCAGCGTCCACGGCGTCGCGTGACCGAATGCGGCGCTCGCTCGTGCGCGCGGGATGCCCGCCGATCGTGTCGTCATGCGCGCCGCTTGCGAACCGTCTGCCATACGTACCCCGAGACCAGCAGCGCGGACGCCGCGAGCATCAGCACCGACGCGGCGCTCGCCGGCCCGACGTTGAAGAAACGGAAGCCCGTGTCGTAGATATAGGTCGACAGCGTCTGCGTCGCATTGCCGGGGCCGCCGCCCGTCAGCGCATAGACCTTGTCGAACAGCTTGAACGTGTCGATCGAGCGCAGCAGCAGCGCGAGGCCGATCTGCGGCGCCGCGAGCGGCAGCGTGACGTCGCGCAGGCACTGCCACTCGCTCGCGCCGTCGGTGCGCGCGGCTTCGTACAGTTCCTGCGGGATCGACTGCAGCCCGGCCAGCACGATCAGGAACGCCATCGGCGTCCACTGCCACACGTCGACGAGCGCGAGCGACCACAGCGCGAGATGCGGATCGGACAGCCAGCGCACGCCTTCGATGCCGAACGCCGCGAGCAGCGCGTTCAGGAAGCCGTCGAAGTTCAGCCAGTTGCGCCAGATCGCCGAGCACACGAGCGTGGACAGCATCATCGGCAGGATCGCGAGCGGCAGCGCGATGCGCCGCCCGGGAAACGCGCGCACGAACAGCAGCGCGAGGCCGAAGCCGAGCGCGACTTCGGCGAGCGACGCAACGATCGTGAAGCGCAGCGTGTTGCCGAAGCCGGCGGTAAACGCGTCGTCGCCGAGCACCGCGCGATAGTTCGCGAGCCCCGCGAACGCGCGATGGCCCGCCGAATAGTCGACCCGGCAGAACGAGTCGATCAGTACCTGCGCGACCGGATACAACGCCAGCGCGGCGAGCACCAGCAGCGCGGGCCCGAGCAGCGCGACGAACGGCAGGCTGCGACCGAACGCTTTCATCCGCGGCCTCCGGTCGTCGGGTCGACGTTGACGCGCGCGGTCACTTGCCGGCCGCGGCCGCGGCCGTCGCCTGCGCGATCTTCTGCTGCGCCTGGCGCAGCGCGGCGTCGGGCGCGGCCTGCCCCGTCAGCGCGAGCTGCAACTGGTCGCCGAGAATGCTCTCGACCTGCTGCCAATCCGTCACGCGCGGCCGCGCACGGCCGGCCTCGAGCGCCTTCAGTTGATCGGGATACCAGCGATACTGGCGCACCAGCGCCGGATCGTTGAACACGCTGCGGCGGGTCGGCGGAATGCCGATGCCGGCGAGGCGCGTCTGCGTATCGCGTGCGGTCAGGTAAGCGAGGAAGTCCTGCGCGAGCTTCGCGTGCGGCGCGTCCTTCGGAATACCCATCTGCCAGATGCCGAGCATCGGGGCCGGGCCCGCGGTCTGCCCCGGCGGCGGCTGCAGCGCGATCTGCCCGACCACGCGCGACTGCTTCGCGTCGTCGAGCGCCGGCACCCACGCGGGCCATACCTCGATCGACTGCGCGGCCGTGCCGCGTTGCAGCGCGTCGCGCACTTCGGCCGCGCCGTACACGTCGACGTCCTTCGGCGCGAACGCCTTCAGCGCGAGGAACGTCTTCAGCGCGGCCTGCGCTTCGCGCGAATCGATCGTCACGTTGCCGGCACGGTCGAACACGTCGCCGCCGTATGCCCACAGGATCGGCAGGAAGCCCGTGACGACCGGGTTGCCCTTCGTGCCGCGGAACACGACGCCCGACACGCTCTTGTCCGCGCCGCCGACGGTCTGTGCGATCTTCAGCACGTCGTCCCAGTTGCGCGGCGGCTGCAGCTTGTACTTCGCGAGCAGGTCCTTGCGATACGCGAACATCTCGACGTTGCCGACGATCGGCAGCGCGTACAGCGCGCCGGCCGCATTGCGGCCGAGCGCGACGGCGGACGGCACGAGATCGGCATCGGCGAGCGATGCGGGCAGCGGCTTCAGCCAGCCGTTGCCGATGAATTCGGGCGCCCACGTATCGTCCATCATCACGAGGTCGTACGCGCCGGTGCCTTCGCGCATCGACAGCTTCAGCTTCTGGTACAGGTTCGCGTTCGGCAGCTTGAGCAGCTCGATCTCGGTGCCCGGATGCAGCTTGGTGAAACCGGCGACGGCGTCGGCGAGCCCCTTGCCGTAGATGTCGTCGCGGCCCGCGATGACGAGATCCGCCGCGAAAGCGTGCGTGGCGGCGAAGGACAGCGCAACGGCGGCGGACAGCGCGCGCAGGCGGCTCAGCAGGGTCATGTGGTCTCTCTCGATCGGCGTATGGAGCGGGTATGGAGCGGAACGGTCATGCGTTGCACACGTGTGCAACGCCGGCGACACGTCGGGTCGCGTGAAGCGTCGCCATTGTTCACGCATACCGTGAAGGTATTGTGGCAACGCGCAAAGCCGGGCGACCTGACGCGCGCGTTCCGTCAATCCGGGTCCATTCAGTCAAGCATACGGACGGTTTTTTTCAAGCATCGCTTTCCAGCAATCGACCGGCGCCGGACCATGCGCGTGAGGGTCGTGCGGCGGCACGCGACCGACGTGCCGCCGCCAGCCGCATCCAGCATCAAAAGTTCACACGAATCCCCCCCATCACCGCCAGTTGCCGGCTCGAATTGCTGTTCGCGAGCACCGGAATCTGCGCATAGTTCGCCGCGTTGCCCGCCGCGTCGGTGCCGAGCCCCGTGCCGCTCGCGATCTGGCCGATCGCGACCGCATACAGCGCGGTGCGCTTCGACAGGCTGTAGTTCGTGCCGACGTTCAGTTGGTGGAAGCGCGTCGTGCCGCGCCCGTCCGTGTGCGCGGCGTTGAAGATGTACGCGACGCCGCCTTGCAGCGCCGGCGTGAACATGTACGTGACGTTCAGCTCGCCGACGTCGAACGTGAACGCGTGCGTGCGCGGCTGCGCGGCGGTCGAGAAATAGCGGCTGTCGCCGAGACGCGTATGCGTATAGGTCAGCGCGACCGTCGCCGCGCCGAACGTGACCGACCCGCCCGCGCCGAACGCGCGCATCGAGCCCGCATCCTGCAGCAGGCAAACCATCGCGCCCGGGTTGCTGCACGCGAAATCGCCGATATAGCCGCTCGCGCCGCCGAGCGCCGCGTCGAGCGGTTGATGCAGGTCGAGGTAGCCGACCGAGAACGCCACCGGCGCACGCGTGTACGTCGCGGCCACCGCGTAGCCGCGCTTCGCGGAAAAATCGCCGGCCTGCCCGCCGAAGCTGAACGTGCCGCCGAACGTGAGCCCGTTGAAATCGGCGCTGGTGAACTTCACCGCGTTGTTGAAGTTGAATGCGGCATTCAGGTTGTCGACGTCGCCGAGATGCGAGCCGTACGGCGTCGCCCAGTTGTTGCTCGACACATACGCGCCGAGCATGTCGGTGTACGAGTCGTATTGCCGGCCGAGGCCGAGCGTGCCGATCGAATCCTGGCGCAGCCCGACCCATGCCTGCCGGCTGAACGCCGTGCCGCCTTGCAGCGCCTGCCCGTTCGCGGACAGAAACTGCTGCTCGAGCGAGAACACCGCGCTGAGCCCGCCGCCGAGCGGCTCGACGCCCTGGAAGCCGAAGCGGGACGGCACGAGGTTGCCGCCGCCCATCTGCCATGCATGGCCGCCGCCCGTGCTGCCGTCGGCGCGCGTGAACTGCTGGTTCGTCGAATAGATGATGCCGGTATCCACGGTGCCGTACAGCGTCACGCTGCCGGAGGTTTGCGCGTGTGCGTGCATGCAACCCAGCATGGCCGCGGCTGCGGTCAGTCGTCGTCCGTTCTTCATGTCCCGCCCCTCAATGGTCATCGATTCGCAGTGCCAACCGATGGTGTTGTCGATATGGGTGGCAGGACTTTATCCAGCGAAAATTCCGGACCTCTATCCCAAATCAGCAAATGGTGGAGGGTGCGGCTCGCGACGGCGCCCGGGGGGGTGCCGTCACAATGCGCGTACGTCATGCGGGACGCGTCGTCTGGGAAGGCAACTCGCCGAACAGGTCGCGATACTCGCGCGCGAAATAGCCGAGATGCGTGAAACCCCAGCTCGCGGCGGCTTCGCCGACGCCGAGCTGCTGCACCGGCGTCGTGCGCAGCAGGCGACGCACCGCGTTCAGCCGGATCGTGCGCAGGTAGCCGACCGGCGTGACGTCGGCCACGCGCTGGAAGCTCGTTTGCAGCGTGCGGCGGCTGCAGCGCAGCGCACGGCACAGTTCGAGCACGGTGACGGGTTCTTCGGGCCGCTCGCGCAGATGCTTCTCGCAGCGGCTCACGATATCGCTGTAGGTCGCATGCGTGATGTCGCGACGCTCGACGCCGATGCCCTGTTCGAGCGCGTCGAGGAACATGCCGAGCATCGCGTCGCGAAACATCTTGCGGGTCGCCGCATATTCGAGGCAGCCCGGGTTGCGCTGCGCATCGTCGATCAGCGCCGACAGCCGCACGCCGAGCGCGACGCCCTGCGCGTCGGACAGCCGCGTCACGTGCCGCAGCCTGCGCGCGGCGGCCGCGCCGAATTCGGCTTCGCACAGCTCGTCGATCATGTCGGACGCCGCACTGATCCCGACGAGCCCCATCCCTTCCGGCGTGTGGAACTCGAAATCCTCGCCGGCGCGCAGCGCGAGCAGCGCATAGCCGTCGACGGGCTGGCCCTGGAACGTACCCGCGAGCGGCACGGACAGCGGCACCGCGAGCGACGTGCGCCCGACCGGCGCGAGCCCGGTTTGCGCGACGCGGCGGTTGGTCGTCTCGCGGAAGAAGTGGAAATCGTCGTACAGCACCTGCGTGACGGTGCCCTTGAAGCGGCCCGGCGTCATCTGACGGTAGACCTGATGCCAGCCCGCGATCGCGAGCCCGTGATCGTGCACGTCTTCGTGTGAGCGGGACTGGAACAGCATCGGCGTCTCCGGTAAAACCCTGGGGTGCTGGATGCGGCCGCCGGGTTCGCACGGCACGTATCGCCACAGCTTACCCTCGCAAATTCCTGCGTAGTGCGGTTTCGAATGCAAGACAGGCCCCCAACAGCGCGGCGGCCTGCGCGTCGATCAGCCTGACATAGCGGCGAAACGACGGCATCCGGTTCACGACCTCGCTGCCGCCGAACGGCACGATCGCGAGCGTCCAGCGGCCGTCGCGCGCGTCGATCGCGCAGTCGGTGAAGTGCAGCGGCCGCAGCGCGTCGGCCAGCGACGGCTCGGCAAGCAGCGCGGCCAGCGTGTCGATGAATACGGGGTCGCATCCGGACATGGGCGCGGCATCGATGCCCGTGCAGCGCAGCCAGCCGGTCTGCCGCACGCGCGCGCTGCCGTGCGCGGCCGGGCCTCGGGCGGCCGCCGTCACCTTCACGCTGACCGTATGCATCAGGAACTGGCGCTCGACGCGCTCGTCGATGCTGACGCGCACGCCGTTCGGCAGCCGCGCCGTGACGCCGCCGACTCCACCCCCGGCACCACCGGCATCGCGCACGGCCCGCAGATCGGCGAGCACGCGCGCGGCGATCACGCCGGGCCGATGGCCAGGCGGCGGCGCATCGGGCACCGCGCGCCACCGGGCGAGCGCGGCCTTCACGATGCGACGTGCTCGTTGCGCAGCACGTCCTCGACCGGCACCGGCCTGAACGGATGCCGGCGCTGCACGACGAGCGTCCAGAACAGCGCGTACAGCGCGGTGAGCCCCAGCATCGCGCCGAACGGCACGTAGATGTCGCGCGCGTTCATGCCGGGCGGCGTGATGTACCAGATCGCGAGCACGATCCCGACGCTCGACACGATCTGCGGCAGCGGGAACAGCGGCGAACGGTACGGCCGCGGCAAGTCCGGCCGGCGGATGCGCAGCATCACGACCGACGCGGTGACGAGCAGGTACGCGGTGCCCCATGCGCAGGTCGCGGCGAGCACGAGATGCAGGATGCTGTCGAGATTGCCGTTGATCAGCCACGCATGGAAGATCGGCACGATCGCCGACGCGACGATACCGACCACCGGCGTCTTGAAACGCGGATGCAGGTACGCGAAGCAGCGCGGCAGCGCGCCGTCGATCGCCATCCCGTACAGGATGCGCGGCAGCCCGGCCATCAGCGTGTTGATCGTCGCGGCGCCCGCGCACAGGAACGCGATGCCGAACCAGATCCGCCCGAACGGCCCGAGCACCTGCAGCGCGAACGCGGGAATCGCGCCCGGCGTGTCGAGCAAATGCGTGAGGCCGTCGGGGCTCACCGGCACGTTCGGGACCTGGCGGCGGATCGCCGCGCCGTACAGGAACATGCAGATCGCGACGCCGACGAGGCCGAGCGCCATCGCGCGCGGGATCGTGCGGCCCGGCGCCTTCATTTCCGGCGCGAGCGGCGTGACGAACTCGCAGCCGACGAACATGAACATCGCCATCCCGACCAGCGACAGCACGGCCGGGATCGACGTGCCGACTTCCGACCCGCCGAACCAGCCGTCGAGATGCACGGCCGGCGCGGCCGCGAGCCCGAGGATCCCGAAGATCATCAGCGACAGCCACATGCCGGCCGTCAGCACGATCTCGAGCTTGCTGAACACCTTGATGCCGATGATGTTGGTGATCGCGAACGTGACCACGAGGCCGACGCCGACGAGCCACGAACTGTTGTGCTTCTCGAACGCGGCGTTCAGCGATTCGAAGTTCACGAGCGCCATGATCCCGCTCAGGATCGTCTCCGCGGTGCCGGCGAACACGTGCACGAGGAAATACGCGGAAATCGTGCCGGTGATCGCCCAGAAGCGGCCGAGCCCGCACGACAGGTAATCGTAAACCGAGCCGGCCGTCGGCAGCATCGCGGCGGCTTCGGAGAACGTGGTGGCCTGCGCCTGCATCATCACGAACGCGATGATCATCGCGACCGCGAACGCCCAGCCGCCCATCCCGAAGCCCGACGTCGCGGTGAGGATCACCGGGCTCGCCATGATGAGCCCGACCGCGCTCGCCAGCGCGGTCGGAAAACCGACCGCCCCGGCCTTCAATGCGGCGCCGCCGCCTGCTTCAGCCGGCGAGCCGGCGGACGTATCGCCCGCGGCGCCGGTCATTCCCGACCATCCCGACATCGTTGTCTCCTTCGTGGGTTGGCCCGAACCGGCGCTTCGTCGGCGGCCGGGGCCAGATGCTGTGCGGTCGGCCCCGGGCGGTGCTTCAGCGCGTCGATTCCCGGGGCCCCTCGTCGATCACGGCGTGATCCGATGTCGAAAAAATACGCAGGCAAAATAATCCGGTCATAGCGCAAATCGGCAAACCCGCGCTGGCGTTTACCCGCCGCCGCGGGCTGGCCGCCATGCGCTCACGCCGTCACGCGAACGGCACGGCCTCGAAGCCGGCCGCGAGCGCGTCGACGATCCGGTCGAGCTGTTCGCGCTGGATCACGAGCGGCGGCGACAGGATGATCTTCGTGCCGACCGGGCGCACCAGCACGCCGTTCTCGCGCGCGACTTCCGCGACCGCATTCGCATAGCCCGACAGCGGATCGATCGGCTCGCGCGTGTCCTTGTTCGCGACGAGATCGAGCGCGAGCATCAGCCCCTTGCCGCGCACCTCGCCGACCGCCGCGAAGCGTTCCGCGAACGACTGCAGCGCTTCGAGCAGATACGCGCCCTGCTTCGCCGCATTCGCCGGCAGGTCTTCCTTCACGACGATGTCGAGGCTCGCGATCGCGGCCGCGCATGCGACCGGGTGGCCGGCGTACGTGTAGCCGTGCATGATCGCGCCGCCGAAATCGGCATTCGCGGCAAACGCGTCCTCGATCCGCGCGTTCACGACCGTCGCGCCGAGCGGCACGTAGCCCGACGAAATCCCCTTCGCGAGACACATGATGTCCGGGCGCACGCCCCAGCCGCGACTGCCGAACAGACTGCCGCTGCGGCCGAAGCCCGTCACGACTTCGTCGGCGATCAGCAGCACGCCGTAGCGGTCGCACACCTCGCGCACCAGCGGCCAGTAATTGGCCGGCGGCACGATCACGCCGCCTGCGCCCTGGATCGGTTCCGCGATGAACGCGGCGACGGTGTCCGGGCTCTGGAACTGAATCTCGCGTTCGAGCATTTCCGCGCAGATCCGGCCGAGTTCCTCCGGGTCCTGCGTGAACGGGTTGCGGTACAGCCACGGCGTCTCGACGTGGAAGCAGCCGGGCAGGTTCGGCTCGTAGTTGCGGCGGAACACCGTATTGCCGTTCACCGACGCGCCGCCGAAATGCGTGCCGTGATACCCCTGCTTCAGCGAGATGAACTTCGTGCGATCGGCCTGGCCGCGCACCTTCCAGTACTGGCGCGCGATCTTCAGCGCGGTCTCGATCGAGTCCGACCCGCCCGAGCTGTACAGCACGCGGCGCATCCCTTCCGGTTCGAGCATGTCGATCAGCTTCTTCGACAGCTCCTCCGCACGCGGATGCGAAATGCCGTCGAACAGCTGGAAGTATTCGAGCTCGTCGAGCTGACGCACGATCGCGTCCTTCACTTCCTGGCGGTTGTGGCCGACGTTCACGTTCCACAGGCCCGCGACGCCGTCGACGAGCTTGCGCCCCTGTTCGTCGAACACGTAGCAGCCGTCGCCGCGCACGATGCGGATCGGCTTGCGCTGTTTCATTTCGTTCGGGTGCAGCATCGGATGCCAGAATTTCGCTTCGTTGTAGCTCATTGCAATCTCCACTGTCGGATCGGTTTTTGCGGTTTTTGGATGGGCCCGCGCGTCAATGCGCGATGCAGACGGATTTGGTTTCGGTGAAGCCTTCGATCGCGTACTGGCCGAATTCGCGGCCGATGCCCGATTGCTTGTAGCCGCCGAACGGCATCGACGGATCGAGCGGGATATGGCAGTTCACCCACACGGTGCCGGCCTCGATCCGCGGCACGAGGTTCATCACGCGTGTCAGGTCGTTGCTCCAGATGCTCGCGGCGAGGCCGTACGGCGACGCATTCGCGAGGCGTATCGCATCGGCCGCGTCGTCGAACGGCACGACGACGATCACCGGGCCGAACACCTCGTCGTGGACGATCGCGCTGTCCGGGTGCGGATCGGCGATCACGGCCGGCTTCACGTAGTAGCCGGGCAAATCGTCGGCCGGCGTGCCGCCCGCGAGGAACGTGAGGCCCGCCCGGCGCGCGCCCTCGATATGCTGGACGACCTTGTCGCGATGGTGCGCGGATACCAGCGGATTGATCTGCGCGGTCGTATCGAGGCCCGCACCGAGCTTCATCGACTGCGCGACGCCGGCGAGCCCGTCCGCGAGTTGCGCGAACTTGCTGCGATGCACATAGATGCGGGACGCGGCCGCGCACACCTGCCCCTGGTTGAAGAACGCGCCGGCGGCGACGCCATCGAGCGCCTGCGCGACGTCGACGTCGTCGAGCATCACGATCGGGTTCTTGCCGCCGAGTTCGAGCGAGAAGCGCGTCATGTTCTGCACGGCCGCCGCGCCAACCAGCTTGCCGGTCGCGGTCGACCCCGTGAACGAGATCTTCGCGATCGACGGGTGGCTCGCGAGCGCCGAACCGCAGACGCGCCCGCCCGTGACCACGTTGAACACGCCGGGCGGCACGCCGGCTTCGCGGGCCAGTTCGGCGAGCCGCAGCGCGGTGAGCGGCGTTTCCGGCGACGGCTTCAGCACGATCGTGCAGCCGGCCGCGAGCGCGGGAATCAGCTTCCACACCGCGATCATCAGCGGGAAATTCCACGGCACGATCGCGGCGACCACGCCGACGGGCTCCTTGCGCGTATAGGCCGTATAGCGCGCGCCGGGCGGGAACGGGATCGACACGTCGAGCGTCTGGCCGGTGATCTTGGTCGCCCAGCCGGCCATGTAGCGCACGTATTCGACGCTCGCGCCGACTTCGACCGCGCGCGACACGTGAATCGACTTGCCCTGGTTCAGTGTTTCGAGTTGCGCGAGCGTTTCGGCGTCGGCTTCGATCAGGTCCGCGAGTTTCAGCAGGATGCGTTCGCGGTCGGCCGGCCGCAGCCCGCTCCACACGCGCGCGTCGAACGCGTGTTTCGCGCTGGCGACCGCGCGGTCGACGTCGTGTTCATCTGCATCGGCGACGGTCGCGAGCCGCTCGCCCGTGGCGGGGTCGTACACGTCGAGCCGGGCAGCCGCGTGCGCGGGCTGCATGGCACCGTCGATGAAGAGGCCGAAGTCGCGCGCAACGAAGGTGCGCACGGTGTCGCTGACGGCGACGAAGTTCGTGTTGCTCATGGGCGTCTCGTTGATTGTCGTGGCTGGACCGCGGGCCGGTGAGGCACGCAGGTGTCGGACCACTGTATCGACGAGGATTCACGCCCGGTGAGCGCAAATTGGCAGCGCGTGATCGGCAAGACGATCGCGCAGCGTGCCGCGCGATCCCGATTACAGGAACAACGCCCCGACCAGCTCCGTGCGATTCGACACGCCGAGCTTGCGGTACATCCGCATCAGGTGCGTCTTGATCGTCGGCGGCCCGAGCGCGAGATCGCGCGCGATCTCCTTGTTCGAGCGGCCGTCGCGCACGAGCCGCGCGATTTGTTCCTCTCGGTAGGTAAGCCGCTCCTCGCAGGCGATCTGATGAATCCCGCGCCGTGCACGCAGCAGCGGGCTCAGCGCGGCTTCAGCGACCGGCTGCAGCCGCGCGAGCGCGTCGATCTCGCCGGGCGCGAACCGTCGTGCGGTGCCGTTGCCGTTCGCATCGCCGATGCCGAAGCGCAGCAGCGAGAACGCGCCGACCGTCCGGCCCGCGTCCCGCAGCCAGATCTCGACGACGTCGGCCACGTCGTGCCGCCGCAGAAAACGGGTCCAGTACGCGGACGCAGCGCGTCGTTCGTCGGGCAGTTGGGACGCGAGCGTGACGACCACGCATTCGCCCGCCGCGCAGCGCGACGGATGCAGCGGATCGAGCATCCGGTAGCGGGCAATATAGGTGCGGTGCATCGATTCCGGCATCCCGAACAGCTCGAAATCGGCCGGCTCGCCGCTCTGGTCGAGCCGGTAGAACACGATCGCCGACGGGCTCGCGAACGCGTCGAACGCGTCCACGCATGCGCGCAGCGCGCGTCGCCAATCGGCGGGAGCGTGGTCGGTGGGGGCGGACAAGGTAGGCATGGGAATCGGCTGGCGCGCGAATGCATCGAATCTCGACGTCCGGGCCAGCGTACCGACGCCGAAAAGCGCCGGTGAGCACAAATCGGCAATTCGTCCCGGGCCGGCCAGGGCGGCCGGTTCAACCGGGACGATACGGGCGCGCGAAGGGGCGCGCGCCTTGGTTCAGCGCGCGTTCGCGGCGAACGTGTCGCAGGCGCTCACCTCACCCGACTCCATCCCGCGCCGCAGCCAGTACACGCGCTGCTCGCTCGTGCCGTGCGTGAAGCTTTCGGGCACGACGTAGCCTTGCCCTTGCTGCTGCAGCCGGTCGTCGCCGATCGCGGCCGCCGCCTTCAGCCCCTGCTCGAAATCGCCGGGCTCCATCAGCCGCTGGTTCGCGCGCTGCGCGTTGTTCGCCCACACGCCGGCAAAGCAGTCGGCCTGGAGTTCCATCCGTACCGACAGCGCATTCGCACGCGACTGGCTCGACCGCCGGCGCGCGGCGTCGACCTTGTCGGCGATGCCGAGCAGGTTCTGCACGTGGTGGCCGACTTCGTGCGCGATCACGTAGGCCTGCGCGAAATCGCCGCCCGCGCCGAAACGCTTGCGCAGTTCGTCGTAGAAGCCGAGATCGATATACACGTTGCGGTCACCCGGGCAGTAGAACGGCCCCATCGCGGTCTGGCCGGTGCCGCACGCGGTCGGCGTCGAGTTCGTGAACATCACGAGCTTCGGCGGTTGGTACTGTGCGTGCAGTTGCGTGTTGAACACGCCCGTCCACGTGCGTTCGATATTGCCGAGCACCTTGCGCGTAAACACCGCGCCGGGATCGTTCGCCGGCGCGCCCTGATGCTGGGTCGGCGCGGGCTGCGCCTGCTGCTGCCTGCCCTGCAGCGCCGACGCGCCTTCGAGCACGACGCGCGGGTCGATCCCGAAGAAATACGATGCGGCCAGCGCGACCACGATCGTGCCGATGCCGATCGTCGCGCGCCCACCGCCGAACCCGCCGCCGCGTCGATCCTCGACGTTGGCGCTTTCTCTTTCGTCGTCCAGCCTCATTGCCGGCCCCTCCCTGTTCTTGTCGATGGTCCGGCCGCGCCAGCGCGCAACCGGGCGATACGCCGTGGCGACACGAGCCGTCGGCGGACGCGATACCTGCGCTTCGGGCGCCCGGCCGCACCGATCCGGCCTGCCGCGCCATTGCCGGCCGCACCCTTGCTGGCCGCGCCATTCGTACGACGGAATCGACCGCCGACGCGCCGCGCGTCGTTGCACGCGCCCGCTCACGCTATTTTGCCGGGCTTTCGCGGCTTATCGCAAAAATGTGGAGGATAGAGCGATTCGGCGGCGGACATCGTCAGCCTTTGCAAAATGGGCCTCGGCCGGCTGGGCTCGGCCGTCCGGACGGCCCCCGCGTTCATCCTTTCGGCGGATACCGGCGCGCGCCGGCGCCGCCTAAAGTGGCTGGAACGCATCCTCCCGGAGAACGACATGACGCACCCGCCACCCCGCACGATCGCGATTACCGGCGCAGGCACCGGCATCGGCGCCGCGTGCGCGCGCCGCTTTGCCCGCCGTGGCGACCGCGTCGTGCTGATCGGTCGCCGTCCGGCACCGCTCGACGCACTGGCTGCCGAAACGGGCGGGCTCGCGCTGGCCGGCGACGCCGCCAGCCCCGCCGACTGGGCCGGCTTCCTGCCGCGCATCGCCGAACGCTTCGGCCGCGTCGACGCGCTCGTCGCATGCGCGGGCGGCCATGGCATCGGCCGCGCGGGCGAAACCGACGACGCGCAGTGGCGCGACGCGATGCACGCGAACCTCGATACCGCATTCGTCAGCGCACGCGCATGCCTGCCCGACCTGATCGCGCAGCGCGGCAATATCGTGCTGGTCGCGTCGATCGCCGCGCTCGCGGCCGGGCCCGGCGTATGCGGCTACACGGTCGGCAAGCACGCGCTGCTCGGGCTGGCGCGATCGCTCGCACGCGACTACGGCCCGCACGGCGTGCGCGCGAACGCCGTCTGCCCGGGCTGGGTCCGCACGCCGATGGCCGATGCGGAAATGGAACCGCTGATGGCCGCGCACGGCGATTCGCTCGACGATGCGTACGCCCGCGTGAGCGCCGACGTGCCGCTGCGGCGCGCGGCCGATCCCGACGAGATCGCGGCCGTCTGCGCGTTCCTGGCGTCGCCGGACGCGTCGTTCGTGACCGGCGCGACGCTCGTCGCGGACGGCGGCGCGATGGTCGTCGACGTGCCGACGCTCGCGTTCGACCGGCTTTGACGCCACCCGAAGGCGTCACGCGTGCCTGCCCGCTTCCGAATCCATTAACATCGTCCCGATCCGCCGCCTGGCGCGGCACCGCCTCACCGTTCGGGATTCGATGAACATCCGGTTTCTGGAAACCTTCGTCTGGCTCGCGAAGCTCGAAAACTTCCGGCTCACGGCCGAGAAACTGCACACGACGCAGGCCGCCGTGTCGAGCCGCATCGCCTCGCTCGAGGAAGCATTCGACGTGCGCCTGTTCGACCGCAACACGCGCTCGGCCACGCTCACGCCCGCGGGCCGGCGCATGCTGGCCTACGCGGAGCGGATCGTGCGGCTCGACGGCGAAATGCGGCGCGACATCGATGCGGCGAGCGACGCCGGCCTGATCCGGATCGGCGTGATCGAATCGATCGTGCACAGCTGGTTCCCCGCGCTGATGGCGCAACTGCGCGAGCGCTATCCGCGCCTCGACGTCGAGATCACGAGCGACACGACGCTGCACCTGATCCGGCTGCTCAGCACCGACGGCGTCGACCTGATCCTGCAGACCGATCCGGTGCCGGGCCCGGACTTCACGAACCTGCCGCTGGGCGAATTCCCGGTGCGCTGGGCCGCGAGCCCGCGCCTCGGGCTCGGCGGCCAGCCGCTCGACGTCGCGCGCCTGGCCGGGTTTCCGATCATCAGCTTCTCGCGCCACTCGGCGCCGCACGCGACGATCGAGCGGCTGTTCGCGGCGGTCGAACGGCCGGCCAGCATCAACTGCATCACGTCGGTCGCCGCGATGATCCGCCTCGTCGCCGACGGGCTCGGCGTGGCTGCGCTGCCGCCTGCGATCATCGGGCGCGAACTGCACGAAGGCACGCTCGAACTGCTCGACGTCGAACCGGAATTCCCGGCGCTGCCGCTCGTCGCGACGTACCGCAGCCAGGGGCTGCCGGTCGCCGCGCGCATCGCGGAACTCGCGAGCGAAGTCGCGCGTGCGACGGCGGCTGCCGCGAACCTCGCGAAGCCGGCCGCCGCCGATCGCGTCGACGCAACGCCCGCGCGCAGCGCAACCGCGACAAAGACGACTACGCGTGCGAAAACGAAGCCGAAGCGCACGACGAAAGCCGCCTCGTCTGCCGCGCCCGCTGCAAAACGCCCTCCGCGCCGCTCATAAGAAAACCTGTTCACCGCGAATTTGTTTTCTTGTTGGACGGGCGCGGGCCCTCTTCGGGACACTGGGGTTCCTGACATCCCCGTCACGAGGAACCCCGCGATGACCCGCCTTTCCCTTCCGCACGGCCAACTCTGCGTCTGGACGGATATCGACCCCGCGCACGAAGCCGATTTCAACGCGTGGTACGACCGCGAGCACATGCAGGAGCGTGTCGCGATTCCCGGCTTCACGCATGCGCGGCGGTTTCGCGCGACCGACGGCGGTCCGCGCCGATACCTCGCGCTGTATGTGACGGACGCGCTCGACGTGTTCCACGGCGATGCGTACCGGCGCGCATTCACGCAGCAGACCGCGTGGTCGCTCGCGAACTTCGAACGCATGACGGGCACGCAGCGGCGCGTCGGCGAGCTGACGATCGAGGCCGGCGACGGCGAAGGCGCGCATCTCGCGCTGTTCGTGCTGCCGCCGGATCGCATCGACGTGCCGCAACTGCGCGAGCGTTTCGACGCTGCGCTGCAAGAACCGGGCATCCACGCCGCGCGGCTCTTCCGCACGTCACCGGACCTGTCCGCGCCGATCGGCGCCGCGGCAGCCGCCCGTCCGGCCGCCGATGCGCTGGTGCTGATCGAAGGCAGCGACGCAGCCGCCACGCGCCGCGTGGCCGCCACGCTCGCCGCACACGACGACGTGCGCACCTTCGACCTGCTGTGGCGCGCCGCCGCACCGCTGCCCGCCCGGCGACGCGAAACCGAACCGGCCGCCGCTGCCGCGCTGCCAGCCTGAACGCTCGACGCCGACACCCACGCCGGCCCCGCGCTTCACCCCGTCACCCGTCACGACCTGCCCGATACCATGAGCACTCTCGCCCAGCCCGCCGCCCACGCGCCCCGCCGTGTCCGCAACAGCCGACTCGCGACCGCGAGCATGATCGGCACGTCGCTCGAGTGGTACGACTTCACGATCTACAACACGCTCGCCGCGCTCGTTTTCAACCACCTGTTCTTCCCGTCGGTCGATCCGCTGGCCGGCACGATCCTCGCATTCTCGACCTATGCGGTCGGCTACGTGTCGCGCCCGCTCGGCGGCTTCGTGTTCGGCAACCTTGGCGACCGCATCGGCCGCCGCGCGGTGCTGATGCTCACGCTCGTGCTGATGGGCGTGACGACCGCGCTGATGGGCGCGCTACCGACCTATGCGCAGGCCGGCATCCTGAGCCCGATCCTGCTCGTCGCGCTGCGTTTCGTGCAGGGCGTCGCGCTCGGCGGCGAATGGGCCGGCGCGGTGCTGCTGTCGGTCGAGCACGGCGACCAGAAACGACGCGGGCTGTCCGCGTCGTGGACGCAGATCGGCCCGTCGTTCGGCACGCTGCTCGGCACCGGCTGCATCGCGCTCGTCACGCTGTCGACCACGTCCGACAATTTCCTGTCGTGGGGCTGGCGCGTGCCGTTCGCGGCCAGCGCGCTGCTCGTCGCGTTCGGCTTCTGGGTGCGTCGCGGCGTCGACGAAACGCCGCAGTTCGAGCAGCTCGCCGAATCGCACGCGACCGCCGAAGTGCCCGTCGCCGACGTGCTGAAGTACCACTGGAAGCGCCTGCTGATCGCGGGCGGCTCGCGAATCGGTTCGGATGTGCTGTATGCGCTGATCGTCGTGTTCACGCTGACCTACGTGACGACCGTGCTGCACCTGTCGCGCCCCGTCGCGCTGACGGCCGTGATGATCGGCACCGCGTGCAACGCGCTCGCGGTGCCGTTCTTCGGCGCGCTGTCGGATCGTTTCGGCCGCCGGCCCGTGTATCTCGTCGGCGCAATGGCCGGGATCGTGTGGGCGTTCGTGTTTTTCACGCTGCTCGATTCGGCGCGCCCGGCGGCGATCGTCGCGGCCGTCGCGATCGGCCTCGTGATCCATGCGGTGATGTACGGCCCGCAGGGCGCATTCGTGACCGAACAGTTCCCGACGCGCGTGCGCTATGCGGGTTCGTCGCTCGCGTACACGCTCGCCGGCATCGTCGGCGGCGGCTTCGCGCCGCTCATGATCGCCGCGCTGTTCCGGCAGACGGGCACGACGACCGCCGTGTCGCTGTACGTCACCGCCGCGCTCGTCGTCACGTCGATCGCGCTCGTCGCCGCGCGCGAGACCGCGCACCGGCCGCTCGAAGATTGAGCGTCGCCGCCGGCCAAATCGTTCCTTCGCACATCAAACGGATATCCGCATGCCCACCCTGTCGTTCAACGTGATTTCCCTGCAACGCGCGCCGGCCGTCGTCGACGTCGACGTCGAGCGCGTCGTGATCGCCGGCTGGGCCGGCCGCGACCCGGCCGCGGTCCGCGCGCACATCGACGAGCTCGCGGCGCTCGGCGTCGCGCCGCCATCGACCACGCCGTGCTTCTATCGCGTGTCGTCGGCGCTGCTCACGCAGGCGCCGTCGATCGGCGTGCTCGGCGCGCGCTCGGGCGGCGAGATCGAATGCGTGCTGGTCGACAGCCCGGCCGGCACGCTGGTCACGGTCGGCTCCGATCACACGGATCGCGAAGTCGAGGCGTACGGCGTCGCCGTGTCGAAGCAGGTGTGCGCGAAGCCGCTCGGCCGCGACGCGTGGCGCCATGCGGAGGTCGCCGATCACTGGGATGCGCTCGAGATGCGTTCGTGGCTGATTACGCGCGACGGCGAGCGGACGGCGTACCAGCACGGCGCGGTCAGCGGCCTGCTCGCCCCCGACGCGCTGTGGCAGCGGTTCGGCGATCGCCGCGCGATGCCCGCGCGCTGCGCGATGTTTGGCGGCACGGTCGCCGTGCACGGCACGATCGCGACGATGGGTGACGGCGATGCGTTCGAGATGGAGCTGCACGATCCGGTGCTCGGACGCAGTCTCGCGCATCGTTATGCGGTCGAGGCATTGCCGGTCGTGGCTTGACGGCGAGCGGAAAACCGCACGGGACGCGGGCACCACGGCTGTCGGTCGTGACGCCTGTTCCTACCTGTACGACTCAAAGCAGTGATAGTCCGGGAAGTTGAACTGCGAGTTGCCGCAGTACAGCACACCGGCCAGGTTGGTACACCCGCTCAATGTGAACATGATTGCTCCCGCAACCGACGCTTTCCAGCCAACGTGCAACATCTCGCCCCCGTTTCCCGTTGATCGACGTTGACGACATGATGCTCATCGGATGCATGCGGGTATGTGGAAAATTGTTGTCCCGCGGGTGCTTCGATTCTGTCTGACGCCCTCCGGTGTCGGGCATGGCCCGATGCACCGGAAAGCGGTCGAGGTGCATGGCTGCGCCTGGCGCAGAAAATGGCGGCGACGCAACGCGCACGCGCCGCCGCCCGTCACGCCTTGAACGTGATCCACGGTTTCAGCCGGACCGCACTGCGGATCAGCCCGGCCTGCTCCTGCGCGTCGATCACCGGCCCGATCGGCTTGTAGGCGTCCGGCGCCTCCTCGATCCGGCGTTCGTCGCGCAACGTCACGCATCGCCATGTACCGGGCGCCTGCTCGGCACGCATCCTTCGCAACGCCTGACGGCGCACGCTCCGGCCCGCGCCGTGGCTGCATGACCACAGCCAGTCGGGATGGCCGAGCCCGGTGGCCAGAAACGACGCGTCGCCCATCGAGCCGGGAATCAGCGCGAGATCGCCATCGCGCGCGGGTGTCGCGCCCTTGCGGTGGATGTTCATGCCGTTCTCGCGCAGCACGACATTGTGCGGCACATCGACCACGAGCGCCGAACCGGTCGCGCCGGTCAGTTCCGCCAGCTCCTTGCGCACCATTTCCGCGAGGACGACGCGGTTCAGCCATGCATAGCGCGCGGCCGTGCCCATCGCGACGAGGTATTCGCGCGCCAGTTCGCCGGACAGACCGTACAGGCCGCTCTCCGGATGCCTGACGCCGGCCGGCCATGCGGCACGCGCGCGATCCATCCAGCGCCGCCCGACGTAGAAGCCGACATCGCGCGAGCCGCTGTGAATCATCACGACGACATCGTCCTTCGCGATCCCGGCGCGGTACGCCACATGCCGGTCGAACACCGCGTCGACGATCTGGAGTTCGACGAAATGGTTGCCCGAGCCCGGCGTGCCCAGGCTCGGGTCGCGAAACATGTCGCGCGAGCCGACGTGCGCGTCCGGCGCATACTTCGCGCTGCCGTCGAACCCGGCGAGACCGATGCACGACGACAGTTCAGCGGCCAGCCGGTCGCGGTCGACCTGCTGCCACAGCCCCTGCCGCGCCACGCGGTCGATGAATGCCGCCGGGCCCGCGTCGAACAGCGCGCGAAATGCGTCGCCACCGACCGGCACGTCCCGGCGATCCGCGAGAATCGCACGGGTCAGCCGCTCGACGAGCGCCGCTTCGAATGGTGCGAGGGCCGAGCGCTTGAGACCCGTCGTGACGAGGCGCATCCCGCAGTTGATGTCGGTGCCGATCGCGGCCGGAATCACGAACGCGTCGTCGGTCGCGACGATCGAGCCGACCGGCGCGACGCCGCCCGGATGGAAATCGGGCGTCGCGCATGCCTTGCAGACGCCGTGGTGGCCATCAGGCGACCTGACCGCGGCGAACGCGAGCAGTTGCTGCACGGCCTTCTCCTCGAGCGGGAGCGAATCGGGCAGCAGCACGGAAGCCTGCGACTGTTCATTGCGCAAATGGTAGATGCCGGCCTGATGGTCGACATGGATGCCTTGCCGCTGCAAGGCTTTTTTCAGACGAGGGAAAGTAGACATCGCTGCTGGAAATGAAAAAGGTACGACGCGACCTCCGGCATTCCGGCGGTCGTGGGTACCTTCCTGCAGCAGCGTCGAGGAAGGAAGCGCGGATCATAGCAGAGCCGCGCGACATCCGCGACGACCGTTGCTCACCCGAGACACCCGAGCCCCGCCAGCGTCGCCTCCACCGCCGTCTCGAGCGGCGTCACCGGCTCGCGGCCGAGCACCGCGGTCACACGCGCGTTGTCCATCCGGATCGGTTCGCGCCACAGGTAACGCATCTCGAGCAATTCGCGCATCGTCGTGACGAACGGCGCGGCCACCCACACGAGCCACCACGGGAAATCGCGCAGCGCCGGCCGCATGCCGTGCCGTTGCGCGATGCGTTGCACGGCCTGCGCCATCTGCATGCCGTCTTCATCCCAATGCCCGCCCAGATGAAAACGCGCGAACGGCTCCAGCGTCTGGCGGCGCTCGATCAGCTCGAGCATCGTGCGGGCCACGTCCGGCACATACGACCATTGATGGCCGACGCCGCGGCTCGGCACGCTGATGGCCGAAACGGGCCGCCCCGGCTTGATCAGCCCCTGCGAGAACCAGCTGTTGCCTAGCTGCGGTCCGAAGAAATCACCGGCACGCACGACGATAGAACGCACGCCGTGCACGCTGGCGTCCTGCAGCCGGCGCTCCAGTTCGACGCGGATCGCGCCCTTGCGCGTCGCCGGATGCTGCGGCGCATCTTCCCGCAGCACCGGAAACGCATCGACGCCGAAGTTGTAGACCGTGCCCGGCAGCACGACGGTGGCCTGCACGGTCCGGGCCGCCGCGATCGTGTTGTCGATCATCGGCAGCACCTGCGTCGCCCAGTTCCGGTATCCGGGCGGGTTCACCGCATGCACGATCACGCTGCAGCCGCGCGCGGCGCGCACCACCGCAGCGCGATCCAGCGCGTCGCCGCGCACCCATGCGATGCCGTCGCGCTCCACGACCTCGGCATCGAGCCCGCGCTTGAGCGCGCGCACCTGCCAGCCCGCATCGCGCAACTGCCGCGCGACTTCCCCGCCGATCCCGCCGCTCGCGCCCAGCACGAGTGCCTGCCGTTGCGTCCCGCCTGCATTTGACAACATTGCCGCTCTCCTTGAATGGCGCCATCACGACACGCATTCTGGCGCGCCGGTCGCTATCAAGGAATTGCCGAACCTGTCGGATCAGCTATACATTTATGCATGACCACCGATCTGAACTGGGAACGCTACCGCACCTTCCTCGCGGTGCTGACGGAAGGCTCGCTGTCCGGCGCGGCGCGCGCGCTCGGCATTACGCAGCCGACGGCCGGCCGCCATGTCGCGGCGCTCGAAGCCGCGTTCGGCCAGACGCTGTTCACGCGTTCGCCGTCGGGCCTGCTGCCGACCGAGGCCGCGCTCGCGCTGCGCGGCCATGCGGAGGCACTGCGCAGCGCGGCGGCGGCGTTCGAGCGCGCGGCGGCCAGCCACGGCGCCGGCGTGCGCGGCATCGTGCGGATCTCGGCCAGCGACGTGATCGCCGTCGAGGTGCTGCCGCCGATGCTCGCGCAGCTCCGGCGCGACCATCCGGGGCTCGTGATCGAACTGGTGCCGACGGACCGCATCCAGGACGTGCTGAAACGCGAGGCCGACATCGCGGTCCGAATGGCGCCGCCCACGCAGGACGCACTCGTCGCGCGGCGCGTCGGCGACATCGAGGTCGGGCTGTATGCGCGCGACGATTACCTCGCGCACCACGGCGCGCCGGCGACGATCGACGCGCTCGCGCATCACGCGCTGATCGGCTTCGATACGGTCACGCCGTTCATCCGCTCGGCGGCGCGTGGCATGCCGCTCTGGAAGCGCGAAGCGTTCGCGCTGCGCACCGACAGCAATCTCGCGCAGCTCGCGATGATCCGCGCCGGCTACGGGATCGGCTTCTGCCAGACGGCGCTCGCGAAACGCGACGCGCGGCTCGTGCGCGTGCTGCCCGACGGGCCCGCGATGCGGCTGGAAACCTGGGTCGTGATGCACGAAGACCTGCGGACGAGCCCGCGCTGCCGCGCCGTGTTCGATGCACTGGCGAACGGGCTGCGTGCGTATGCGGACGGTGAGGTCACCGAGTAGAAAGCCGTGGGCACGAATAGCGCGGCCGCGCGCTATTCGTAGATTTTCCCGGCGAACAGGATATCGGCGATGCGCCGCCAAGGATTGTCGGGCACGTCATAGAAGCGCAGCCCCTCTTCCGACGCCTCGGCCCAGTCGATCATCGCTTCCAGGTATTCGCCGATCGAACGGTTTTCCCAGCCGAGCACCGCGTGCGCGTACGGCGACAGCGGCGAGTCGGCCTCGAGCTGCCGCTCCGTATGCCAGTCATGGCCGAGCACGCGCAGGAAGTGGATCAGCGAACGCTCGTCGACCACGCGCTCCAGCGCATCCTGCAGCTTCGCGGCCATCTCGCGCTTCAGTTCGTCGTTCATGCCTGTGCCCCCCTGGCGCGTCTCTCGATGACGCGCCGCCGCGTGTCGCGCGGCATGGTTTTACATCAGCAGTTGACGCGACAGCACCTCGCGCGCCTGGGTGACGGTCTCGCGCTCGCCCGGCAGCGGCGGCGTCAGCGAAAACACCGCGTCCGGCAGCGGCGGCAGCCGGTATTTGGTGCCGAGCCGCATCAGGCCGTCGCCGATCGCCGACGCGCACAGGCAGCCGACCCCAAGCCCCGCCGCGAGCATCGACTGCAACCCCGCGACACCCGACGCGCTGTGCACGAGCACGTACGGCGTGTGCTGCTCGTCGAGCGAGCGCACCGCGACCTGATGCATCATGCAGTCGTCCGGCAGCAGCACCAGCGGCAGCGGCTCGGGCAATTGCTCGGCGAGCGCCGGCGACGCGACCCACGACAGCGGTTCGCGCCGCAGCACCCAGCGCGTGTCGGCCGACACCGGCCGGAACGGCCCGCTCGACATGTTCATCACCACGCCGAGATCGATCTGCCCGCGTGCGTGCGCCGCTTCGATCTCCGCGCTCTTCATCGCGCTCACGTGCAGGCTCAACTGCGGGTAGCACTCGCGCAGCCGCGCCAGCATGCCCGCCACTTCATTCGTGCGGTAGTAGTCGGTGATCGCGACGCGCAACTCACCCTTGATCGCCTGCCCGCGCAGCTCGTCGAACGCGGCCTCGTTCAGCGCGACGATGCGCCGCGCGTGCTGCAGCAGCCGCGAGCCGGCCGGCGTCGGCTCGACGCCGCGCTTGCTGCGCACGAACAACGGCACGCCGGCGCGCGATTCGAGCTTGCGCACCTGCTCGCTGACCGTCGATTGCGACAGGTGCAGCAGCGGCGCGGCGGCCGTCAGGCTGCCGGCGTCCGCGACCGCCGCGAAAGTGCGCAATTGGTCCAGGTCGAAACCGCGCATCGCCACCCCTCATCCATCGAATAACCCGATGGATTCTACCACTCTTTCCCGCTTTTCCGAATCATGGGCGATGGCCAGAATAAGGAGTCAACGGCCTGCTTGCGTCGATCGCCTATCGGGCCCTCATTCTTTGGATCTGCTTTCATCATGACGAACCACACCCTCGCCCCCTGCGCGCCGGCCGGCGCGGCTGCCGCGACGACGCCGCGCAGCCATCACGGCTGGGCGCTCGTGGTCCTGCTGGTCGGCGCCATTCTGCCGCCGCTCGACTACTTCATCGTGAACCTCGCGCTGCCGGCCATTCGCGACGGCATTGGCGCGCGCCAGGCCGAGTTGCAGCTCGTCGTGTCAGCCTATGCGTGCGCGAACGCGGTCGTGCAGATCACCGGCGGACGCCTCGGCGACCTGTACGGTCGCAAGCGCATGTTCATGATCGGCATGGCCGGCTTCGTGCTCGCGTCGACGCTGTGCGGGCTCGCCGGCAACGGCACGGTACTGGTCGGCGGCCGCGTGCTGCAGGGCCTGTTCGCCGCGATCCTCGCGCCGCAGGTGCTCGCGACGATCCGCAGCGTATTCAGCCCGCAGGAACAGGTGCGCGTGATGGGCTTCTACGGGTTCGCGTTCGGCCTCGCGGCCGTGATCGGCCAGCTCGGCGGCGGCGCGCTGATCAGCCTGCATCCGTTCGGGCTCGGCTGGCGCGCGATCTTTCTCGTCAATCTGCCGATCGGCGTCCTGGCGCTGATCGGCAGCTGGCGCTTCATCCCGGAAAACCGCGCGCCGCGCGGCCAGCGCATCGACGTGCCGGGCACGGTGCTGATGTCGCTGTTCCTGCTGATGATCGTGTACCCGCTCACGCACGGTCGGGAAGCCGGCTGGCCGCTGTGGATGATCGCGTGCGGCATCGGCGCGCTGCCGATGCTCGGCGCGCTGCTGGCGGTCGAAGCGCGCCGGCTCGCGCGCGGCCACGATCCGCTGCTCGACGTGCGGCTGTTCCGCAACCCGGTCGTCGCGCTGGGGCTCCTGCTCGCGTTCCTGTTCTACATGCTGAGCGCGTTCTTCCTGAGCTACGGGATCTATCTGCAGGGCTGCCTGAACTGGTCGCCGCTCGCGTCCGGCTTCGCGATCCTGCCGCTCGGGCTCGGCTTCCTCGCGAGCCCGCTGCTGACGACGCGCCTCGTCGCCCGCTTCGGCGGGTATCGCGTGCTCACGCTCGGCTTCGCGATGCTCGCGGCCGGCGTCGCGAGCGCCGCCGCGCTGGCCCGCGACGGCGCGCCGGGGCCCGGCTTCTATGCCGGCATCGCGGCGATCGGCATCGGGCAAGGGCTCGTGCTGCCGTCGGTCGTGCGGATCGTGCTCGCGGAAGTCGACGCGGCCCGCGCGGGCGTCGCGTCGGGGATGGTCAGCGCGATGCTGCAGATCGGCGCGGCGGTCGGCGCCGCGACGATCGGCGGCGTGTTCTTCGCGCGGCTCGGCGTGCATCCGGCCGCGCTCGACTACGTGCAGGGGTTCAGAGCGTCGATGTTCACGCTGACGATCGTGTTGGTGGGCTGCATTGCATTGTCGATGGCGCTCGGGCCGATGCATCGGCGGCTGCATGCGGATGCGTGACGCCTGACGCGCGACGGAATTGGCCTCGTCAGTCCGACGTCGGCGACAGATGCGGTGCATGCAACGCATGGCCGCTCGCCGGCGTCCGGTTTATTTGCGATGCTCGCGCTGTGCCTGCCGCGCCTCCCATTCGGCCAGTTCGACGCGATAGCGCGCGAGCGCTTCGTCGTACAGGTCGAAGACGCACGGCGAGCAGCCGCTGTTGCAGCAGTCTTCCAGTTCGGGTTGGATGGGCGGGGTCGGACGGGGATCGTCGATGGACGGATCTCCTGAAACTGGGTTCGGCACGGCGTGGTCCGGTAATGTGGAGTGGTCAGTATAGGGCGATCCGGGCCGCCGCCGCTTTCGGCAGGCCGGGCCGGCCGACGATGAACGCCTCCGTCACTGCGCGATCGCCGAGCCCGCCCGCTTGCTCGCCTACTTCACCGGCGCGCCCGGCTTCACCGCCGCCGGCTTGTCGGCCAGCGGCTGCCACGCGGCGCCGAGCGAATACCAGTCGACGCGGCGCGTGAGCGTCATGATGCCGGCGAGGATCGCGAACAGCAGCAGCGAACCGAGCATCAGCGCATTGTCTTCCGACAGCAGCAGCCCGTAGAGCGCCGCGTACAGCATCGCGAGCAGCGCCGTAAACGTCGCGCCGCGCTTCACGCTGTGCAGCACGAACGACAGGTAGAAGCCCAGCAGCCCGATGCATGCGCCGCTCGCCGCGAGATACGCATAGCCGAACGCAATATGCTCGGACAGGCTCAGCAGCAGCAGGAAGAACAGCGCGAGCGACAGGCCGACCAGCGTGTACTGGATCGGGTGAATGCGCAGCCGCTTCACGAGCTCGTACATGAAGAAGCTCGCGAACGTGAGCATCACGAACAACGCGCCGTATTTCGTCGCGCGCTCGGCCTGCAGATAGACGTTCACGGGCTCGATCACCGATACCGACGCCATCTCGATCTCGCCGTCGCCGGTGCCGGACGCCACTTGCTCGCGCGCCTTCGTGTTGAACGACGTCACGTGCCAGTTGCTGACGAAGCCGCGCGCGTCGATCGTGCGGTCGGCCGGCAGGAATTCGCCGCCGAAGCTCGGATGCGGCCACGTCGATTTCAGCGAGAAGTCGTTCTGGTCGCCCACCGGCGCGAACGCGACCGATTCGGCGCCCGCGAGCGGCAGGCCGATGCTGAACGGCACGACCGTCGCGCCTGCGTTTGCGTCCGCCAGCGCCGCGAGATCGAGGTTCGCATGCACGCCCTGGCGCAGGCTCTCGAGCCGCGTGCCCTGCTCCACGTCGATCCGCTTGCCGCCGATGCGCAGGTCGGGCTGCGCCTTCAAGCCGCGAAGGTCGCCGATGCCGAGTGCGACATACGCACCGTCGATCTTGAAGCTCACGTGCCCGTCGGCCTGCGGCAGCTTCTTCAGGTCCGGCAGCGGCAGCGTGCCCGTCATCCGGCTGTCGAGCCCGTACACGAGCGCCTTGTGGATGCCGCGATAGCGCACGCTGACCGACAGCGTGCCGTCGACGTTCAGCGTCTTCGGAAACACGAGCAGCCGTTTCGTCTCGCTTTTCAGGCTGGTTTTCGCCTTGCCGCCGGCGCGCACGTCGTCGCTCACGCGCGTGACTTCCGTGTAACGGACGACGAGCACCGGTCCCGTCACCGTCTGCGGCCCCGCGTAGCTCGCCCAGATGCTCTGCAGCGCGTTCTGCCGATAGTCGGCGCGTTCCCGCACGATGCTCTGGACCATCTGCAGCGGGATCAGGATCGCCAGCGCGAGAAACGCGGTGATCATGGACTTGAACAACAGGACTCGATTCATTGCTGGCAGGTACCGGAGTGGAAGGTACGGTCAGCATGCGCGGCCCCGGTGAAGGGCGATTGAAGCCGGCGTGAAGCGAATGTGTGGCGAACGTGAAGCGCGCGGTCAGCCCGCCGACGGCAGCGTGAGCGTCGCGCACGCGCCGCCTTCGGCACGGTTCGCGAGCGCGACCTGGCCGTGGTGCAGCATCGCGACCTCGCGGACGAAACACAGCCCGAGGCCCGTGCTGCGATCCTGCCCATCGGGACGCGGCAGCGAATAGAAGCGTTCGAACACGCGCGACAGCGCATAGTCGGGCACGCCGGGGCCGTCGTCGGCGACGCGCACGACCGCGACGTGCGCCCTGCCCGCCGGCTGCCGCTCGAGCGCGATCCGGATCGTGCTGCCCTGCGGCGCGAAATCCAGCGCGTTGTCGAGCAGGTTGCCGAGCGCCTGCCGCAGCAGGAACGGATCGCCGTCGACGACCGGCGCATCGGCCCCATCAGCCGCATCGTTCGCGTCGATCCGCAGGCTCACGCCGCGCTGCCGCGCGCGCGGTTCGATATCGTCGACGAGTTGGTCGAGCACCGGCCGCAGCGCGACCGGCTCGTGCACCGACAGCCGCTGCTTCTGCTCGACCTCGGCCAGCGCGAGCAGCTTGCGGATCATCTGTTCGAGGCGGCCGGCCTGGCGGCGGATGTTCTCGGTGAAGCGGCGGCGGTTCGCGACCGGCATGTCTTCCTGCAACAGCTCGGCCGCGCCGCTGATCGCGGCCAGCGGGCTCTTCATCTCGTGCGTGAGCGTGTGGATGTAGGTTTCGACGTACTGCCGGTCTTCCAGCCGCTGATGCATGCTTTCGACCGCGCGCCCGAGTTCGGCCAGCTCGTTCGCGCCCTGCAGCGGCATCGACGCGCGCTCGCCGGCCGCGATCGCGCGCGCATAGCGCTGCAGGCGCCGCAGCCCGAGCACCAGCCACCACGTGCACGCGGCGCCGATCAGGATCGCGCCGCCCATCAGCAACGCGCCGTACAGCATGATCTTGCGCTGGCTGCGCGCGATGAACGGCGCGACCGTCTGGTTCGGCTTCGCGATCGTCAGCACGCCGATGATCTCGTTGCCGCGCCGGATCGGCGCCGCCACGTGCATCACGGTGCTGCTGTCGTCGTTCGGATCGCTGCGCGTGCTGCGCGCGCCGTATTCGCCGCGCAGCGTCCGGTACACGTCGTTCCAGCGCGAATAGTCCTGCCCGACCGCGCTGCCGGACGAGTCGTAGCGGACGATGCCGTGCGCGTCGGTGATGTAGAGGCGGTAGCCGATCGCGTTCTTCTGGATGCCCCACACGTTGGCGTTAACCGGGCGCTCGTGCAGTTTCCCGAGCTGCCGTGCGAATGTGCCGTCGGCGATATGGCCGTTCGCCATGTCGTCGGCCGCCAGCGTCGCCAGCACCTGCGCGGTATCGACGAGCGTGTCCTCCATCGCTTCGCGCACGCCGGGCTTCACCTCCTGCACGAATACGCGCAGCGTGATCAGCGCGGCCAGGCCGACGATCAGGAAAAAGCCGAAGAAGATGCGCAGGCCGATATGCATGGGCGGTGCCGGTCGTTACGGTTGCAGCGAATAACCCATTCCGCGATGCGTGCGGATCGGGTCGCGCTCGGGATCGATCGCGCGCAGCTTGGCGCGCAGCGTCTTGATGTGCGTGTCGATCGTGCGGTCGGCCGAATCGAGCGCCCCGTGCCACACGAGATCCATCAATTGTTCGCGCGAGTAGATGCGGCCCGGATGCCGGACCAGCAACGCGAGCAGTCCGAATTCGTAGCGCGTGAGGTCCAGCGCGTGGCCGAGCCACGCCACGCGCGCGCCGTCGGCATCGAGCGTGAAGCCGGCGGCGACCGGTGCAGGCGCGTCGGCCAGCGCGGGTGCGGGCGCCGGCTCCGGTGTGGCCGCCCGGCGGAAGCGGCGCAGGATCACGCGCACCCGTGCGGCCAGCTCGCGCGGCGAAAACGGCTTGACGACGTAATCGTCGGCGCCGATCTCGAGCCCGACGATCCGGTCGATCTCGTCGTGCCGCGCGGTCAGGAAAATCACCGGAATATCGGTGAACGTGCGCAGCCGCCGGCATACCTCGAAGCCGCTGAGGTCCGGCAAGCCGACGTCGAGCACCACGAGATCCACACGCGTGTCGCGCAGGCGGTCGAGCGCCGCCTGCCCGAGCGTGCAGTGGACGGTCTGCATGCCGTCGGTGCCGAGGGCATAGACGATCGTGTCCGCGATCGCCTGTTCGTCTTCGACGATCAGGATGGTGGGCTGAGTCATGGTGTCGGGTTCGGTCTCGGGTCCGGGTCGCGCAATCCGGTGCGACATTGTACGCACGGCCGGCCCCGGCGAGCCCTGCCCGCGGCGCACTACGCGACGCGGCCGCTCACCGGAATCGACGCACCGGTGATCGCCTGCGCGTCGGCCGACAGCAGGAATCCGATCGTCGCCGCGAGTTGTTCGGGCCGGACCCAGCGCGAGAAGTCGGCGTCGGGCATGTCCTTGCGGTTCGGCGGCGTGTCGATGATGCTCGGCAGCAGCGCGTTCACGGTCACGCCGCGATCGAGCAGTTCCGCCGCCAACGCCTCGGTGAGCCGCGCGACGCCCGCCTTCGCGGCCGCATACGCGCCCATTCCCGCGCCGGCCTTGAACGCCGCGCCCGCGCCGATGTTGACGATGCGGCCGGCCGGGCTCGCGACCAGGTACGGCAGTGCGGCCTTCGACGCGTTCAGCGCTGTCTTCACGTTCAGTTCATACATGCGGTCCCACGTGGCGGCATCGCCGTCGGCGATCGTCTGCCACACGAATGCGCCCGCGATGTTCAGCAGCGCGTCGACCCGGCCGAATTCGCGGTTGACCGCGTCGAGCGCCTGCACGGCGGCCTGCGGATCGACGAGATCGATGCCGCCGATGCGCAGCGCATCGGCCGGCACGCCGGGCAGCGCCTGCGCCGCCGGGGCCGCGCCGCGGCCGATCAGCGCGACGCGTGCGCCGCGCTCGCCGAGCCACGCGGCCGTCGCGAAGCCCAGATGACCGAAGCCGCCGGTAATCGCGACTGCCTTGCCTTTCAGGTCGTGTTCCATCGATGTGTTCTCCTGGATCGAGGGTAATGGGATGAAATGCCGACAGCGTAGCGCCGTTCACGCGTTCGTGCGCACGGGATGAGGGTGCGGTCGCGCGGTTCGTCCGTCGGTGGACCGCGGCTGGCCGGGAGGGAGGGAACTCGGCGAAAGGTCGACGGGAAGCTGGCGGCCATTCGGCGGCGGCATCGCGAAACAGATCGCGACCTATCCGTCGCGAGACGGTGCGATGCCTGCGCGAGTCGACGAGCACGCGGTCGGACGGCCGGGCATAATGCGCGATGCCCGGCACCCATGGCGCGCGGCAAGGCGGCCGGGCTGGCCTGCCCGAAGACCCGCGTCCATCACCGTCTCGCATCCCGAACCTCAACCCGTCCATCCCATGCAAGTACTCGTCATCGGAACCGGCAAGCTCGCCAACGAGTTGCTCGGCTCGCACAAGCTCGACCCGGCCAGCTGTCGCGTGATGCCGTGGTCGGACGCCACGCGAACCGACGCGCGGCGTAGCGACGCCCGCTCGATCGTCGTCCATGCCGGTTCCGGCCGCGAACTCGCCGCGGCGATCGCGTTCTGCCAGGCCACCGCGTCGCCGCTCGTCGAGTTGTCGACCGGCTCCGACCTCGAAACCGGGACGTACGGCTTTCCGGTCGTGCTGTGTCCGAACACGAACATCCTGATGCTCAAGTTCATGAGCATGCTGGAAACCAGCGGCCACCTGTTCCGCGACTGCGAGATCAGCGTGACCGAGTCGCATCAGGCCGGCAAGACGTCCGTCCCCGGCACGGCCGTCGGCATCGCCCGGTCGCTCGGCGTGCGGCCGGAAACCATTCGCTCCGTGCGCGACCCGGCGGCGCAGCGCAGCGAATTCGGCATCCCGGACGATCAGCTCGGCCGCCATGCGGTTCACCGGATACGCATCGACGATGGCGCATGCAGCCTCCAGTTCGAATCGCGCGTATCCGGCGATACGCCTTATGCGGATGGCGTATCGCGGATCGTCGAGGCCGTGCGGCAGCACGATCTCGAGCATCGTCGCTATTCGATCGTCGAATTCATCCGCAACGGCTGGTTGTAGTCGCGGCGCTGGCGTGCGGCACGGCCCCGTGGCGTGGGCCGGCCTATGCCCGCAAATGCCCTCCTATGCCCTCCTATGCCCTCCTATGCCCGCCTATGCCCGCACGGCCCGCGGCCGCCGCCACGGCCGGCCTCGCTAGCTCACCGCTACCCGTCTCCCAGCACCGCCCCGCTCTCCGGCAACGTCGCGCCACCGTCGACGACGATCGTCTGCCCGGTGATGTACGCCGCGTCGGCCGACGCGAGAAACAGCATCGCGTTCGCGATATCCTCCGGCTCGCCCATCCGTGCCAGCGGAATGTCGCGCGCGATCTGCGCCGCGACCGACGCGTCGCCGAGATTGCCGGCCGCCGGCGTGCGGATCATCCCCGGTTCGACGCCGTTGACCGTCACGTTGCGGCGCGCGAGCTCCAGCGCCGCCGCCCGAATGAAGCCGTTCACGCCGGCCTTCGACGCCGCGTAATGCGCGAGCCCCGGATACGCGACGCGCGGCCCCGTCACCGACGACGTGACGAGCAGCCGCCCGGCCCCCGCGCGCTCGAATGCCGGCAACGCGGCCTGCGCAAGCCAGAACAGCGCCGACAGGTTGACCGACAGCGTCCGCTCGAGCGTCGGCTCGTCGATCTGCGCGAATGGCGTCAACGGAAAATACGCGGCATTGTGGATGACGACATCGAGCCGGCCGCCGTCGCGCTCGACTGCGGCGACGAGCGCATCCAGTTCGGCCCGACTCGCGGCATCGACCCGGTACGCGCGTGCGTCGCCGCCCGCGCCGGCCAGCGCGTCGGCCTGCACGGCGGCCGCATCACCGTTCAGGTCGGCGACCGCGACGAACGCATCGGATTCCGCGAAACGGCGCGCGATCGCCGCGCCGATCCCTTGCGCGGCGCCCGTGACGAGCACGACGCGACCGCTGAAATCCGCACGCAAGCGGCCGCTGCCGAGCACGGCAGTCATCGCCGCGCCTCGTCGCCGAGCGGATGCACGGTTTCGTTCAGCACCTGCGCGTATGCGCCGATCTGGAAATTCGACAACGTGCCGAAATCGCTGCCCTGATAGCCGAAGATCTTGCCGTCGGTCTTGCGCTGCGCGAAGTCGATCAGCACGACGCCGAGCGTCGGCACCACCTTCTCACGCCACACGAACAAGTAAAGCTCGTCTGCAATCCTGAAGTAATGACAGCGGTCGACATCGGCCAGCCCGCCTTCGACGCCCTGCAGGCACTGCCACGCGTAGAAATTCTCGTTCAGGTAGATGTGCTCGTAGCATTCGGTCGGGCTGTAGCGGTACATCGTCCGCTTGCCGATCAACTCGCGCGTGGGCGCATGCAGCGGCCCCGGCCGGGCGTGGCCGCCCAGCGTACCGTGTCGGAATTGCGCATCGACGGCCGTCAGCGGCAGCCCGTGCGCGACGCGCGTGAATGCATCGATGCGCGTGTCCGCTTCCGTCGGCAGCGTACCGACGACCGCCGTCCACACACCGGCGTCGAGATCGATCACGAGGCTCACCGACGTCGCCCGAGCGGTCGCATCGATGTAGTCGACGAAGTACAGCCCGTCGCGCAGCCGCGTCACGCGGCACGCCGCGCGGCCGTTCGTACCGGTCGCCGCATCGCGCCACTGCAGCGCGCCCGGCTCGAACGTATAGATACGCCACGCGCCCGATGCGTCGTCGAGCGTCAGCGTCCGCCCGACGAGTGCGTCGACGGGGGCGAGGACGTTCGCGTCCGGCGCGAAGCCGTCCGCGAGCGCGCCCACCTGAATGAATACCGGATCCTGTCGTTCCACCTGCCCTCTCCCGCGCAGCTTCAGGCCCGGCGGGCCGTGTACGCTGCTCATGTGCACATGGTGCGGGCTGCGCGCGCCGCGCGGTATCCGCCAAACGGATGAAGGGCGCGCGGCGCCGGAACGCGCTAAAGTGCCCGTGATCCGCGCCGCCACCGGCGCGAGGAGCGCACATGCACCGTGTCACCCACTACCGACGCACCGGCGAAGGCATCGAGACGATCAGCCTCGAATCCGATCGCGCATTTCCGCGCCACGCGCACGACGAATTCGGGGTCGGCGTGATCGTCAGCGGTGCGCACCGGTCGTGGAGCGGCCGCGGGCAGGTCAACGCGCTGGCCGGCGACACGATCATGGTCAACCCGGGCGAGATGCACGACGGTTCGCCGCTCGAGGCCGGCACCGGCCGGCGCTGGCGGATGCTGTACCTCGCGCCCGCGCTGGTCGCGGGCGTCGCGGCGGAAGAAGGCGTCGGCGGCGTCGAGCTCGCGCATCCGGCCGTGCGCGACGCGCGCCTCGCGGCCGCCGTCGGCCGGCTGCATGCACGCATCGTCGCAGGCGAAACCCAGCCGCTGGCCCGCGACGAAGCGCTCGTGATGCTCGTCGCCGGTTTGCTTGCCCGGCACGCAAACCGCACGCTGCCGGCGGCCGGCGTCGCACCGGCGGTCCGCGTCGCCCGCGAGCGGCTCGACGCGGCGCCGGCCGCACCCGTGTCGCTCGCCGAGCTGGCCGACCTGAGCGGCGTCAGCCGCTTCCAGTTGCTGCGCGGCTTCGCGCGCGAGCTCGGCATCACGCCGCATGCCTATCTGGTTCAGTCGCGCACGCGGCTCGCGCGCGCGTTGCTGGCCAGCGGTTTGCCGATCGCCGATGCCGCGGCTGAAGCCGGCTTCGCCGATCAGAGCCACCTGACGCGCGCGTTCGCGCGCCAGTTCGGGATCACGCCGGGGCGGTTCACGCAGGCGGGTTAAGTCGCGCTGTCGCCCGCGCCGCGCGAGGCCGCCGGGCGCACTTCATTCGAAATGCGGTTGCCACCTCGACGGCAGCCGCGCCCCATTGCGTCCGGACATGTCGACGGCGCACCGTATTCAACGCCCCCTCTGCTGCAATTTCGTTCAAGACGCCCCGTGCCCGGTACGCGACGATGCGGCGCATGAAGACACGACTGATTGGTTATCTCTATCTCGCCGCCGCGATGGCGGGCGTCGGCAGCACCGTCATCGCGAGCCGTCTCGCGGCCGGCGGCCTGTCGCCATTCGCGGCCACCGCGCTGCGCTTCCTGATCGCGACCCCGCTGCTGTTCGCGCTGATGCGCGCGCAGCGCATGCGCTGGCCCCGCATTTGCGCACGCGACGCCGTGCTGCTCGTCATCCAGGCGGCGGCGGGCGGCGTCGGCTATACGGTGCTGCTGATCAGCGGGACGAAGCTGTCGTCGCCGCTCGATGCGGGCGTGATGCTCGGCACGCTGCCGGCCATGTCGACGTTGATCGCGGCCGTCGTGCTGCGCGAGCGGCAGACGCCGCGCGACTGGCTGGCCGCCGCGCTCGCCACCGCCGGTGTGCTGTTCGTCACGTTCGCGCCAGGCCATGCGATGCCGTCGCTGCAGACGCTTGCCGGCGATGCGCTGGTACTGGCGGCCGTCGCATGCGAAGCGGTTTTCATCCTGCTCAACCGGCGGCTTGCCGCGCCGTTGCCGCCGCTTGCGCTTTCCACCGCGATGTCGGGCCTCGGCTTCGTGCTCGCACTCGTGCCGGCCGCGTTCGAATGGCGCGCGGTGGCGAGCGGCTGGACCGTCGGCGCCGTGTCGGCGATCGCGTACTACGCGCTGATCCCGACCGTGCTCGGCTACCTGTGCTGGTATGCGGGTTCGGCGCGCACGAGCGGCACCGAGGCCGCCCTGTTCACCGCGGTCGCGCCGGTTTCGGCCGTGCTGTTCGCGGTCGCGCTGTTCGGCGAAGCGCTGACCGGCACGCGTGTCGCCGGCATCGCGCTCGTCGTCGCCGGCATGCTGGTCGGCGCGACGCGACGGCGCGAGCCGCCCGCCGAATCACGCACGACGATCGCTGCGCGGACCGCCATCGACTGACTCGCGCTCATCGCGTCCCGGCGGAAACGGCGGCGGCGCCCTGCCGTCGCATCGCCTGCCGCTCCCCGCCTTCGCCACGATGCAGCCGGCGACTGTAGGAATGTGTCCGCGCACCGCAAAACCGTTGCGCACGGCTGCGCGAGATGCAATATTCGCGTGGCCGGCCCCTTTGACCACCCTCGAACAACAATCCGCCAAACAATGAACAGGAAGGAAGCCAAAACAAGCATCGCGGTGCTGCTGTCCGCGGGAACGAGGAAAGCCGACGCGCTGGCCGAACTGTCCGGACAGGGGCTCAAGGATCGCGTGCTCGCGCATCTGATCGCGTCGCGCCCGGACCCCGAACGCTGCCGCAAGAACAAGGTGCACGTCCGGATCCTGATCGCCCTCGGCATCGCCCAACTGGTCATCAGCCTGATGCTTGCGTACTACTTCTTCGCATCCGGCGCCGGCACCGTCCTCGTCACCGTATTCCTCGCGTTGACCGTGCCGCTGTCGCTGCTGTTCATCTGGGGCTTTGCGACCCAACGTGTCGGCGCGTATCACGCGTTCATCCTGCTGTCGCTGCTGCAGATGCCGAAGACCGTCGCCGACCTCGGGCGCGATCCGGCGGCCGCGCTGCCGAGCCTCGCGATCACGGTCGTGCTGGTCGGTTACGTGTGGTTCGTCCGCAACCGGTTGTTCCCCGACTACGGCTGGTTCACGCCGCGCAAGGTCGAAGGCCGTTACGCGTTCGTGGAACACGCCTGACGCCGCCGGCATCGACCCGCGCACGAAAAAGGCGCCGGGCCGCCCCGCCATCGCGGGAAGGCCCGGCGCCTTCTGCATGCCTGAACCGGTCGGCTTACTTGGCCTTTTCAGCCGAATCGCTGATCGCCTGGCCGCCCTTCGAAATATCCTGGCCCACGCCGGCGACCGTATTGCAACCGGCGAGCGCGGCGGTCAGCACCAGCAGCATTGCAGCAATCGTACGCGTCATTCTCATTCTCCTTGGAATCAACAAGCCCGACCGGGCGAATCGTGTGAATCGTGTGTGGCGTGGCGCCCGGCACGCTGCCGGACACGGGGCCTGACCTGATTATACGGAGAGCCACGCCGCGCGCCAGTACGGCCCGGCCGCGCGTGCGCACAGATTTTTCTTGACTTCATTGCGCGAGGAACTAATATACGCACCGCGTATATTTTTCGCCCAGGAGCCGCCGATGACCGTTCCCCAGCAAGCCTTCCTCCGCGACGCGATGCGCCGCCTCAACATGACCCGCGAGGCATTCGCGAATCGCATCGGCGTCAGCCGGCGCGCGCTGGATACCTGGCTGCTTCCGGACGATTCCCAGGAATCGCGCGGGATGCCCGAGATCGTCGAGCGCTTCGTGTCGGAAATCGTCGAACGCCCAGCGCCGGACGGCGAGAACTATACGCAAAGCGTAGATAAACAAGGGCTCGCGAAGCAGTTCCTGTTCGAAGGCAAGCCGCAATTGATCTCGGTCGAGCAGTTCTCGCGGGATTCGGTCGAGGCGCTGTTCCGCGTGGCCGACGTCATGCAGCCGATCGCGCGACGCCACAAGATTTCGCGCGTGCTCGAAGGCGCGGTGCTCGGCAACCTGTTCTTCGAGGCCAGCACGCGCACGCGCGTGTCGTTCGGCGCGGCCTTCTGCCGGCTCGGCGGCTCGGTGTGCGACACGACGGGCTTCACGTTCTCGTCGATGGCCAAGGGCGAATCGATCTACGACACGAGCCGCGTGATGGCCGGCTACGTCGACGCGCTCGTGATCCGCCATCCGGAAAAAGGCTCGGTGGCCGAATTCGCACGCGCGACGAACCTGCCGGTGATCAACGGCGGCGACGGCCCCGGCGAGCACCCGAGCCAGGCGCTGCTCGACCTGTATACGATCCAGCGCGAATTCTCGCGGCTCGGCAAGATCGTCGACGGCGCGCACATCGCGCTGGTCGGCGACCTGAAATACGGCCGCACCGTGCACTCGCTCGTCAAGCTGCTCGCGCTGTACCGCGGGCTGAAGTTCACGCTCGTATCGCCGCCGACGCTCGAGATGCCGGCGTACATCGTCGACCAGATTTCGACGAACGGCCATGTGGTCGAGCAGACGAACGACCTCGCGGCCGGGCTGCGCGGCGCGGATGTCGTCTACGCGACGCGGATTCAGAAAGAGCGCTTCACCGACGAGTCGTTCGAAGGCTATACGCCGGATTTCCAGATCAACCAGGCGCTCGTCGATTCGGTATGCAAGCCCGACACGCTGATCATGCACCCGCTGCCGCGCGATAGCCGGCCGGGCGCGAACGACCTGTCGGTCGACCTGAACCGCGACCCGCGTCTCGCGATCTTCCGGCAGACCGACAACGGCATTCCGGTGCGAATGGCGATCTTCGCGGTGCTGCTGGGTGTCGAGAATCTCGTCCAGCACTCGATGCGCGATGCGACGTGGCGTCCGCCGGCGTACCTCGGCCCGGAGGATGCGGTGTTTCACGGAATCGACTGACCTGCAGCCGGTGTCGCGCGGCTGAACCGAGATTGCCCCGGTTCAAGGGCCGCGCGCAGCCGGCACGCACCCAACGCGCCGGCTTGCACGGCGCGCTGTCATTTTCGACGCCGGTAACGTGACGGCGGCCGAGCCGGCGTCAGCTGGCCCAGGGATCGATCACACGCAAGCCCGCTGCCTCGAACGGCGCGACGTCGCGCGTGGCCACGATCAAACCGTTCGCGGCGGCGGTTGCCGCGATGAAGCCATCGGCAGACGCCATCGCGTTGCCCGTACCACGCGCCTTGGCGCGAAGGCTCGCATACGCCTTGCTGGCCGCATCGTCGAACGGCAGGATCCGGCCGCGAAACAACGGCACGACGCGCTGCTCGATGCTTTGCTCGAGCCAGTCCCGCCTGCGCCCCACCGGCAACACGGCCACGCCGAACCGAATCTCCGCCAGACTGATTGCGGCTACAAACAACGTGTCGACGTTCTGCGCGTCGAGCCATTCGATCACGGCTGCGCTCGGCTCGCGCCGCAGCGGCTCGGAAATGACGTTGGTATCGACCAGGATCATTCGAAGCTCATGGGATCGGTTGGCGTCTTATCACGCTGAACTTCGAAATCGATGCCGCCAGCCTCTCGCCCGATTTCAGCGAGCAACGTTCCCAGTCTCAGCCGCCCTCCCGGCCGAACGGCTTGCTCGAGGATGTCTCGCACCTCGGCCTCGGTACTGCGGCCATGTTGCGCAGCCCGGATTCGAAGCGCGCGATGCACTTCGTCGGGCAAATTTCGAACGGTGATCATGGGCATGATGCGCCTCACTACATTTGCTTGCAATGCAGTCATACTAACACCTTGCAGTCATTTGAGTCGAAGGAAGATTCGGCCACTGTAAGCCGCCCGCCACGCCTCTCCCATTCGGCCGTTCGGCCATCCTCCCGCCCCGCAATCCCCCACAAACCCTCTGCAACATTCGTCAACAATCCCCGCACAAACGCGAACAAGAACGCTTCTCATTCAACAAGAAATTACATAGAATGCCGCCTGAAAACAAATCGTAATAATTCCCGGCGGCATGCACGTTTCCGCAACGCACCGCCCCGGGGCCACACCGCGAGGTCGAAGCGCACCATGAAGTCCCGTCCCGACGAGCTGAAGCTCGGTAAATTCACCACCCTGTGCAGCGTGCTCGCCGCGAGCCCCGCGTTCGCCGACGGCACGGCGCCCGTCAGCACCGAGGGCCACCTTGCACCAATCGAGATCCAGGGCAAGACCGAGCACAGCTTCAAGGCCGACTTTTCCGCTTCCGCGAAATTCACCGCGCCGCTCGTCGACACGCCGAAATCCGTCACCGTGATCCCGCAGGAACTGATCCAGAGCAGCGGCGCGGCGACGCTGACCGAAGCGCTGCGCACGGTGCCCGGCATCACGTTCGGCGCCGGCGAAGGCGGCAACCCGCTCGGCGACCGTCCGTTCATCCGCGGCTACGACACGCAGGGCAGCATGTTCGTCGACGGCATGCGCGACACGGGCGCCACCACGCGCGAGATCTTCAACACCGAGCGCGTCGAGATCACGAAAGGCTCCGACGGCGCGTACGGCGGCCGCGGCGGTGCCGGCGGCAGCATCAACCTGATCACGAAGGCCCCGCATCTCGGCACGACGGCCGCCGCGAGCGCGGGCCTGGGCACCGACCGCTATCGCCGCTTCACCGCCGACGGCAACTGGCAGTTCGCCGATCACGCCGCGTTCCGCCTGAACCTGATGAGTCACAACAACGACGTCGCCGGCCGCGACGCCGTCAACAACGAGCGCTGGGGCGTCGCGCCGTCGATCGCGTTCGGCCTCGGCACGCCGACGCGCGTGACCGCGAGCTACTACCACCTGTCGACCGACGACATGCCCGACGGCGGGATCCCGTACTTCTACACGACGTCGAACAAGCCCGCGAACGTCGGCACGATCTATCCGGCGCCCGTTGATCGCCACAATTTCTACGGCCTGATCGACCGCGACTTCCGCAAGACCACGTCGGACATCAGCACGATCAAGATCGAGCACGACATCACGCCGAACCTGACGGTGCGCAACACCACGCGCTACACGGAATCGACGCAGGACTACATCTGGACGCAGCCGGACGACAGCCAGGGCAACGTGGTGAACGGCAAGGTCTGGCGCCGCAACAACAACCGCGACAGCTCGATCAACAGCCTCGCGAACCTGACCGAGCTGTTCGGCGAATTCCGCACGGGCCCGTTCAAGCACAGCTTCACGACCGGCATCGAGCTGTCCCGCGAATGGGGCAAGCGCGATTCGTACACGGTGGCAACCGACAAGGGCACGATCTGCCAGAAAGGCATCGGTGCGCCGTCGGGCTACAACTGCACGAGCCTGTGGTCGCCGAACCCGAACGATCCGTGGGCCGGTTCGATCACGCGCAACAACGACTATGCGCATGCGCGCACCACGACGAAGTCGATCTACGGCTTCGACACGATCGAGCTCACGCCGCGCTGGCAGGTGAACGCCGGCGTGCGCGTCGACGACTATTCGACCCGCTTCACCGACACCAAGGCCAACGGCGGCAAGACCTACACGCGCGACGATACCCTCTTCAACTGGCAGGCCGGCCTCGTGTTCAAGCCCGCGCAAAACGGCAGCATCTACGCGTCGTATGCGACGTCGTCGACGCCGGCCGGCATGCTGCTCGGCGAAGGCAGCGAAACTCAGTCGCTGACGCCGGGCCGCGGCGGCGTCGGCCCGAACGCCGACCAGATGGCGCCCGAGAAGAACCGCAGCATCGAACTCGGCACGAAATGGAACGTGCTGAACGACCAGCTGTCGCTGACGGCCGCGCTGTTCCAGATCGATACGACGAACGCGCGCGTGACGCTGCCGAACAACCAGTACGCGATGGTCGGCAACAAGCGCGTGCAGGGCCTCGAGCTCGGCCTCGCCGGCCAGATCACGAAGCAATGGCAGGTGTTCGGCGGCTACACGTACATGAAGAGCGCGTTGCGCGACAACGGCAAGGACGCCGCGAACAACGGCAACCGCTTCCCGAACACGCCGAAGCACAGCCTCACGATGTGGTCGAACTACGACGTCACGCCGAAGTTCACGGTCGGCGGCGGCGCGTTCTACATGTCGGAAGTGTTCGGCGATCCCGCGAACCTGCGCGCCGTGCCGTCGTACTGGCGCTTCGACGCGATGGCGCAGTACCGGATCAACAAGAAGCTCGACCTGCAACTGAACGTGAACAACCTGTTCAACCGCACGTACTTCGATCAGGCGTATCCGGCGCACTATGCGTCGATCGCGCCGGGCCGCTCGGCGTTCGTCACGCTGAACGCGCGCTACTGATCAATGGAGGCCGTATCGCTGAAGGCGCTCGCGTCGGTCTCGCCGCGCGAGTTCGCCGACATCCTGGCCGGGCCGCCCGAGCGCGCCGCCGCGTGGGTCGCGGCGGCGGCCGACCACGGTATCGTCGACGCGCAGGCCGTGTACGGACAATACCTGCTCGACGGGCACGGCGTCGCGCGCGATCCGGCGGCCGCGTTCAACTGGTTCCGGCACGCGGCGCGGGCCAGCCACCCGATGGCGATGAACATGCTCGGGCGCTGCTACGAGTTCGGCTGGGGCACGGCCGCGTGCGCGCCGGTCGCCGTGTACTGGTATCGGCTCGCCGCGCAGGCAGGCCTCGATTGGGGCATGTACAACTACGCGACCGCACTTGCCCTCGGCAACGGCGTCGACGAGAACCGCGTCGACGCGCTCGACTGGTTCCGCCGCGCGGCCGCGCTCGGTCACGCGAAATCGATCAACCTGATCGGCGGCTTCTACGAGGACGGCTGGGTCGTATCGGTCGATATCGACGCCGCGTTCGACCACTATCGCCGTGCGGCCGACGCCGGCGATTTTCGTGGCCAGTTCAACTATGCGCGGCTGCTCGCCGAGCGCGGGCGCGTCGACGAAGCGCTCGTCTGGCTCGCGCGCGTGCCGGCTACCGCGACACCCGCGTTCATCGCGAAGATGCGCGCGTATCTCGCGTCGTCGCCGCTCGACGCGTTTCGTTCGGCGGCCATGCAGCTGGCGCCGCACGCCATGGAATCCGCATCATGATGCTTCATATCCCCGGCGTACTGACCCGAGCGCAAGTCGCGCAATGCCGCGACCTGCTCGATGCCGCCGAATGGGTCGATGGCAACGCAACCTCCGGCGCGCAGTCGGCGCTCGCGAAACGCAATCGGCAATTGCCGGAAGGTTCACCGGTCGCGCGCACCATCGGCGATGCGATCCAGGACGCACTCGCCCGCCATCCGCTGTTCTTTTCGGCGGCGCTGCCGCTCAAGGTGTTTCCGCCGCTGTTCAATCGCTATGAAGGCGGCGAGACGTTCGGCACGCACGTCGACAACGCGATCCGGCTGCTGCGCGGCACGGATTTTCGTGTGCGCAGCGATCTGTCGGCGACGCTGTTCCTCGAGGAACCCCACGCATACGACGGCGGCGAACTATGCGTCGAGGATACCTACGGCGTGCATCGCGCGAAGCTGCCGGCAGGCGATCTCGTGCTGTATCCGGCATCGAGCCTGCATCACGTGACGCCTGTGACGCGGGGCGAGCGCGTGGCGTCGTTCTTCTGGATTCAGAGCATGGTGCGCGACGACGGCGACCGCACGCTGCTGTTCCAGCTCGATACGCAGATTCAGGCGCTTTCCGCGGAAAAAGGGGCGAAGGACCCGGTGGTTATTTCGCTGACGGGGATTTATCACAACCTGTTGAGGAAGTGGGCGGATGCGTAGGCGATGAAATCGACGATCTGGTCGGCACCTGCCCTCACCCCGTTCGGCCTCGACCTGGCTAGAAATCCCCGGGTTTCGCAATCGGCCGAAGCACGGCCGCGTCGTCCGGCAGGAGGTAGCGTTCCTTGATCGACTTTTCTTTCGCCGCCTCGAATGCCTGCTCGTAGTTCTGGTAACTACCGTACAACTTTCTCATCCTGCTTTTCGAGTACGGAATCTTCGTGTCGTAGATCAGACCGCAACCCGTTTCCTGGTCGGTCATGTAGGTTGCGGACGGCACCTGAATCCAGGGCGGACGGACGCCTCCCTCCATGTTTCCAGTCGCCGGATCGCGCACCACGGCCTTTCCGTTGCGGACGACCCTTGGCGCCTTCGGCATGATCTCGCCGTTGCGCACCCATCTATCCATTCCGTCAAGGATTGCCGACACGACGTCCTCCACCGGCTCGTCATAGAGCGTTCGGCAACGCGGGTCATTACCCTTGCCGATATCGGCGGCCACCCGCTCCTTCTCGCCCGTGCCAAGATCGGCCTTCCGCAAGTGCGGCATGCCTGTCACTTCGTAATAACGAAGTTTGGGGCTGTCGGTGTCCGGCGGCAGCGGAATACCGGCGAGCACGTCGTGCATCAATTCGGATTCGCTGAAGACCGTCACGAACGGCGCGTCGTCCGGCATCTTGCGCGGAACGCGAATGGACTCGCCTCCCACCTCGCCATAGGCCATGCGCCCACCCATGTATGCGTCGATCAAAGGACGACCGTCCGGCATCCGCCATTGCTGGTGACGCCCCTGGTCGAGATAGTCCATCCATACTTGCGCCGTCACGGCCCAACTATCGACATAGACGCGCCGAACCTTCAGCGGCTCGAGCGGATTTTGCGGCGTATCGGACTTCAGCACCAGCGCCAACTGCGCGCCGATGCCTTGCGACTGCGGAATGAAGGGATCCGGCACGTTGCCCAGCATGAAATGCTCCGGATCGTAATACACGCCCAGCGGCGCATAACGCGCATAGTCGAATCGACGCATGAAGTCGAAATTGACGATGTTTCCATACAACGCGATCTGGTCTGCCTGCTCCTTCGGCGTGTCCGATATGAACTTCGGATCGACCGCCGGCTTGTTGCTGTTGAGCGTGTATCCCACGTAGGCGTACCCGCGACTCAGCAGATATTTCCGGGTAAGGATCCAGCCGGCGCCGCGCTCTCCGAACCAGCTGAACGGCTCGATGATCACGGTCCCGTTGAAGCGGGCCGGATCCGTCGGCGCGCGGACGAGCATCCGTGTCAGGTACGGCGCCTGGAACATCGTCTTTCCCGTCGCGGTAATCACCGGGGCAACCCCAGATAGGTAGTATTCCTTTTCGGTGTACCCGTATTTGGCCAAATCGATATATTCGGTTCCAGGGCGGGAAGCCGACGACAGAGGCAGCTTACCGGAGGGCGGGACTTCGACGACGGTGGGCATCGGCGGGACCTCCGCGCGAACCGGTGCGGCCGCGCCCGACCCGATCATGATCCCCATCAGGACGACGTACCGGGCTTTTTCTATCAGACGGTGCATGTGAATGTTTCCGCTGTTGAGGAGTCTTGTCACTGCGCGAAGCCCGTGATGCACGACGTCGCTTCACGAATGTCTTTCGGGCGTTTCTTCGGTCGGCGTGGAGCTACCGCGACTTCAGTCCGATCCGGTTGCCATCTCGTCGCAATGTCGATCGAGGAAGCGCACGCTGGCTACGCGACGCAAGAATTAAACAGCGTCTCCAAGCAGCCGTATATCCAGAAATGGCAACTCCATACCGAACCGGGGGAATACCCTCGCGAAAGGAAACCGCCGACGGCAACGGCTCGACCGCGTTGTCACGTGCCGCATCGCCCCATGCACCCGTCCGCGTACTTTGTGCTGATTTGGGCTACCACCTCACGGCATCGCAACTGAACACTCGAACCGCAATTCGCAGTGCTCGCCACGACGTCGATGACGCGCGCTCTCCCGTCGACGGTGCACTGTGCGCACGGCACCGCGAGTGCAGAAAAATTCCAACCGATCGCACATTTCAGGGCAATCCCATGTATTCCGTTATCCGAATGGTCTTTCCAGCGTTGCTCGTCATCGGCACATTTTCATCGCCTGCAAGCGCATACGAGTTCTACAACGATGGGGTCACGAACCTTAACGCGAACTTGACCGCAGGCTACGGGTTTTTCAGCGTCCAGCGCAGTTATATCGACCGCCCGGGCGCTACCCGATGGCAGGAAGGCTATCTGAAGTATGGCTTGAGCGGCAGCACGGTGCTCCCCGGCGCAGGGTCGATCTACGGTGCCGTGAGTCTTCTCGGCTCGGGCACGTGGGGCAACGGCGATCCCGGCGGCTTTACGACCGGTCGCGAGCGCCGCAACGCGCTCGAGGACGCCTACCTCGGCTGGAAATCCGGCGACCTGATTCCGGCATTGGGAAAGGACGGCATCGACATTTCCGCCGGCAGCCAGTACGTCAACGTGGGTTCCGGTTTCCTGATCAAAGGGGACAAAGTCAGTGCCGGCAGGGCTTTGGACGACGGCCGCTACGATCGCGGCGGCGCTTACTATCTGGCATCGCGCGTGGCTTTCTCGCGAACCGCGGTGCTGCGACTAGGCGGCGACACCGGATGGCACGGAAGCGCAATCTGGCTCAAATCGAACAATCATCTGCAAGCCGATACCGAGTTGGCCGTAGGCACCCTGGACTATACGGCCCAGCCGGGAACGCTCGGGCTCACCTTTGTCCATGGCATCAGCATCGACAAGCGATATGTCAGCACACCGAGCCGCCTCGATCGCCCCGGGATGAACACGTACAGCATTCGAGGCGACGGCGACGCGGGGGTCCCCAATACGCACTTCGCGTTCGAATATGCGTACCAAACGAAGCGATCCGGCAACGACAACGGGTGGTATGCCGAAGCCGGATATACGTTCCAGAATGTCGCGTGGCAGCCGTCGTTGAGCTATCGCTACACACGTTACTCGAAGGATTTCGACTCGCTGTTCCAGGGTGGATTTGGCGATCGCTACCAGGGCGAAATCGCATCCAACTATTCGTTTTCATATAACTTCAATACGCGCATCGAGGACGTCGGGCTCACGGTCCACCCGTCCCAAAAATTGACCGTGACCCTGATGTATTTCAACTTCCGGACGTTGTCCAATCGCTCGACCCTCGATCTCGATGCGTCCGAGCTGACGCTCTATCTGGATTGGGCGATCACCAGGAATCTCCAGTTTTCCCCGAACTTCGGTGTCTACAAGCCGCGCAGATACGCCGCAAACGGCGGAAACCAGACCGGCAGCGCGGCCGCGAACTTCTATGTCAACCTGATGATCGTCGCGAACTTCTAGCGCGATCCTCGATCACCCTGCCGTACATCGCATCAGCGACATCGGACTCCGTAGCAGTCGCATCCGCGTACGGCACGTCGACACGTCGACACGTCGACACGTCGAACTCGACGGAACCACCGCCCCGGCGGAGGCGCCCGCGCGTCCAGGCTCGGCATCCGCGGGTTTCCCCCGCTGGGATAACGCACGATTTGTTTGCAGAATTTCTTCTGCCCAAAAACGATCAATCGCCCTGCGCACGCCCGCCGCCGCCCCGCCGAGGTTTCCTGTCATGAAGAGCATCGACCGATTTGATGACGTGAATGCCCACGCAGCGTCGATCAAGCACTGGAATCAAACCTACAGCCAGATATCGGCGGGGTCACTCGAAAGTTCCCTGATGCAACTTGCGAGCGTGCGCTGCCACCTGTTTCGGGAACGGATAAACCAGCGCGTCGTTCAACACGGCGAAGCTCCATCGGGAAAGATCTGCTTCGCCATACCGATTTCCGCGCCCGGCCCGGTCATCATGCAGGGCCGCAAAGCGGACTGCAACAGCGTTCTCTTTCTGCGTGGCGGCGAAGAATTCATGTTTCATATGCCAACGGGCATGGACATGCTCTCGATCAACTTCGATCGCGACATGTTCGAATCGGCACTATCGACCCTCACGAACGCCCACGAGATCAAGACTCTCCTCAAGCAACCCGTCATCAGGTTGCCAAAACAGCGCCTGAACGCGTGCCGCCATCGCCTGCTTGCGATATTTTCCCAGGCGTTCGTCGACGACGAAGGCAGCACCATCCAGCATGGTGAAGGCGTGTTCGAACAATTCGTTCTTCACGAAATGATTCGACTGATCAGCAGTCCGGATTGCAATCTACGTCAACGAAACGGCAGCTCCACCCAAAGTTTCATCGTCGAGAAATGCCATCACCTGGCCATGTCGGAAAGAATCAAGGTTCCCAGCGTGATGGAGTTGTGCCAGCAACTGCAGATCAGTCGGCGCACGGTGCAAAACAGCTTTCGATCCGTGACCGGAACGACCCCGTTAAATTATCTTCGGTCCGTGCGGCTCAATGGCGTGCGTCGAAGCCTGATGTCGACGCATCCGTCCAAACTCCTGATCGGCGATGCCGCCGCCCGATGGGGATTCTTCCACCTGAGCCATTTCGCCGAAGACTATCTGGCACTCTTCGGCGAGCTGCCTTCGCATACCAGGAGACCGGTTCGGAACGACGGATAGAAGATGGAAACGAGCCGGCATGGTTCATTCGCCGAGCCCGGCGGCGACGCCGGGCGCCGTGCATTCATTCCGACGGCTGCGGCCACCCCCCTGCTCTTCATTTTCCGCGACCGAAGCCACTGCCGGAGCACGCGCAGACGCACGTGATGGCCGATGTACGAGCGGCGATCCGCGCGCGAGGCGCCCCGCGTACACCGAAGACGACAAGTCAATTCATCTGCCCGGCATCGCTCACGGAGCGCAGATCCGCTGTCGGGTCGGCCAGCGTCGCAGCAGCAATGCGCGATCGCTGCGCGATCAGCTTGCGCGCCAGAACGTGGTCCGACGGCCGGTTGACGGAATGCGCGGCCGCCACCACATCATCCCGAAGGTAGAACACCGTAAAGCGATCGCTGGCGGGTGTTCCGCGCAACACCACCTGGTCTCCGGATGCGGGCAGCCCGGCCATCTGGAATCTCAGGTCGTGCTGCTCGCTCCAGAACAACGGTACCGCCGAAAGCGGTCGAGGCCGGCCGACCAGCACCGAGGCCGCGGCGTGCGCCCCGTCGCTGGCGGCCTGGATGGATTCGAAGCGCATTCTTGCCGGACTACCCGGAAAAGACGGCTGCACCATGTTGGCCACGTCGCCGACGGCCAGTACGTTTCGCACCGAGGTCCGGCCCAGCGCATCGACGAGGATGCCGTCGTCGCAGGCGACGCCGGCGGCATCGGCAAGCTCCGTGTTCGGCAACACGCCGATACCGACCACGACCAGGTCGCAGTCCACCGTGCGGCCATCGTCGAGCTGGACGGCCTCGACTCTACCCTGACGGCCGAGCAGCGCTCGCACACTGCGGCCCAATTCCAGCGAAACGCCGCGCTGACGGTGCGCCTGCGCCACATAGTCCGACATGAACGCCGGGAACGCGCGTGCGAGGAGGCGCGTCTGGCTTTCGACCACGGTAACCCGGGTTCCGGCCGAGACCAGCGCGGCCGCGACCTCCAGGCCGATAAACCCGCCGCCGACGATGCACGCGCTCGAGCAACGGCCAAGCCTGCGCTGCACCGCCAGCGCATCGTCCAGCGTGCGCAGTTGATGCACGCCCTGAAGCTCGGCGCCGGGAACCGGAAGCGGGCGGCAGCGCGCTCCCGTGGCGAGTGCAAGCCAGCCGTATTCAAGACTGTCGCCGTCCGCCAGCCGCACGCGGCGCGCGGCCAGATCCAGCGCCGTCGCGCGCTGACCCACACGCAAGTCGATGCCTTGTTCGGTGTAGAAATCCGGACCGCGCAGCGCGAGCTGGCCCATGCCTGTCTTGCCGGTGAGCAGGCCCTTCGAAAGAGGCGGCCGCTGGTAGGGTGCGTGCGGCTCGTCTCCGATCAGGACGATAGGCCCATCGAATCCGTGTTCGCGCGCAGCCGCGGCGAGATGGGTTCCGGCATACGAGGCGCCGACGATAACGAGCGGTTCTTTTTTTGAGGACATCGAAGTTGTCTCCCGAGGAAACACCCTGGCGATCCATGGGCTCGAACCGGATCGGCGCGCAACTTGCGCGCCGCAAGCGGCCTTCGCGGACGACGTTCGCCGGGCAAGCCGTCGCATCAACAACCGCACAGCCGGACCGATGTTCGACGAGGTGGATCATTTGCCGGGCAGCGCGGACTGCAAGTGCGTTAAAGAGGATGACAAGCCTGTCGGGCACGAAACACGAAGATCCGTGTTTCGTGCCCGGGTTCGTCGCCGTCGTACTCCGTCGGAATACATACGCGGAGCCGTCAGGAACAGGTTCGGGATCTAGCCTTGCTTCTCCGGCATTCTCAGCACCAGGCCGTGCAGCTCTCGTGTCAACTTGATCTGACAAGCCAGCCTGCTGTTCTCCCGCGTTGCCCCCAATGGCTCGAGAAGAGCAAGCTCGATCGCCGGATCGGCTTTGCCGATCGCGCCAAGCCAGGGTTCGTCGACATAGACATGGCAAGTCGCACATGAGGCCTGGCCGCCGCAAAAGCCGTCGATACCAGGCACACCGTTTTCCAGTGCGGTCTCCATTGCATTGGCGCCGTCCAGCGCAAGCACGACGTGCTCGTCGCCATTCGATTCGATATAGGTAACTTTTGGCATATTCAAGAAAGATATTTTTTCAACGAGCACGCACGACGCTGTTCGATATCGAGTCGTGCGTGCGACCTGGGTATCCGCCCGCCGGCGAAAACTCACTCGTGGGTCGACGCCACGGTGTCCTGGCGAGCGCCGATTTGACGCAAACCCTGCCAGAATGAAACGAATGGCTCGAGATAGAAACCTCTCAGGGTTTTGTGGGGATTCTTTTCCCCAAACTCCACTTCGTTCAGCCCCCAGCGCCATGTTTCGTTCTTTTTCGGCAAATAGAGCGTCCCGAACATCCAGTCCCACATCGTCAAGATAACTCCGTAATTTTTATCTCGATGCGGCAGCTCGATGCTGTGATGGAGGTTATGCATGACGGGTGCGAGGACGATACGATTCACCCAGTTACCGTACGAAACGTGCACGTGGACGTGAGACATCGTGTCGACGACAAAAAAGGAAACGTACACCTGGATTCCGATTATCGTCACGGTTCCCGGATTGACAGCGGTTCCCGTGGCGTAAAGCAGCAATCCCAGCATCACGCCGGCAAAGAACGAGGGAATCGTGTTAAGAAAAAAGAATTCAACCGGATGTTGACGAAAGAGCGTCCATGGCGTCAGCGTTTCGGCTGTATGGTGCGGCTTGTGCAGCGGCCACAGGACGGCAACCTCGTGGCACCAACGGTGCACCCAGTAGCCGGCAAAATCCAAAGTCAGAAAATATACGATGAATTGCACCGCGACCATTTTCCAGTCCGTGTGCATCAGAGATGCTTTCGCCCCGAAATGCGTCGCCAGAAAACCCGCCAGATTGTCCGCGACCGATATCGCATTGATTGCGACGAAGACGGAAAGTGGAAAACCGATCGCCAGAAGAATAATGCCGTTCCATCGATCCACACGAGCCGATGCATGATCGTACTGATCCTTCGGAAACACGGACTGCACCACCGCTCGCAACGTCACGGGGCCTCTTTCCTTTTTTGCCAGGATTCCGACCCATGCAACCACTACAAAATAAATCGGAAGACCCCATGCCCACTGCCTCAGCATTCCGATGGTCGGGTCATAGAAATCAGCAATCGAGCTCCATATCTCATTTATCATCTTCGTCTCCGGAATTGCATATTGTCACGAGCCAGGACAGGGCCGCGCGTCGCGCACGCCGCTCTTGTCAGGTGCCGTCTATACCGGGCGGCCTGCTCGACGCAGAAGACGACGTGGCCGCCGGGATAGTGCGTCCATGGTGGTCTGCCGGCCCGCTGCAGGCCAGTAACGTACGGTGGATGAACGGTTAACGAACGGTTTTCTGGCGCTTTCGGGTGACCGAGCAGCTTCGATCGGGCGCTAAATCCGGCCCCGTCGCACTGCGGATGCACGCGTATCGCCGGGATATCGATTCCGACATGCATGGCATCCGCGCTCCTGCCCCGCTTGCGCACCACGATCTCGAACCCGGGCCGGCTCCATGGGTCATCGTACGCAGCGCCATTTTCTATTTCGTTTTTTACTGGTTGGCCGGCCCCGTTTTTTTGGGACCAAGCTCGCTTTCTCTTACAGGCCACATCTGGCCCACCTTGAGATGACGCACAATGACCAGCTTGTTGCCGACATTCGACGGCCCGAATGTACGGACCTCGTACAGCGCTTCAAATGCGTTGTCAGCGCCGAGGCTCGTTTTCAGCTTATCCAGTTCGGATTTATTCGACGCAACATGTATCGCCTCCATAAGCGCAGGATCCCTGGTTCCTGCAATAACGACGATATGATTTCCCGATGAGCCGGGAAAGCTGGCTATATATGCATAGTCACGACGCATGATCCCCTCGGTCGAAGGGTTGTCCCAATCGGATTGAAACTGATTCCCACTCGCCCGATCGACAAGCGTGTCGCCATCGTCCGACAGAGAGAAACCCGAAATATCGCAAAGCGGTTCTTTCAGATCCGCCAGACTCCTGAACAAGCCAACGTAGACGAGATCGTGAGTCCGCAACATATTGTTGGTAAAGCGCGACATCGCGATGGATTGCAGAGACGGCAGTTCGCCGGCTCGCGCGGTCGCAATGATGGGAGTAATGGCAGCCATGGCCGGCGCCACACCCTCAGGAAGGGTATAGGTATTCAGGTCGATATATTTTTGATTCGCGCCCGGGGTCCGCGATTTGTACTGACCCAGCTCATCGGCAGAGTGAATTCGGGGGTCGAGTATCAGGCGGGAAACCTCGTTGCTGGAATCCAGCTCGCCGAAAACGTAGTCACCACCGTAAACGACAAGAGTCGGAATATGACTCCCCGCCAGCGCACTCCAGAGATTGGTATCGAGGCGAGCATCTCCGGCGGGCTTGCTCGCGAACCAGTTCCAGCAAATCAGATTGAGCCCGACGAGAAGCATGGCGCCCCCTGCAACCCACACCCTGGCGGCGTGCGGCAGGCGGCGGGGCGGCACGGCACGATCGCCTGCCTCGGTCGCAACCGGCGGAATGACGACGAGCCGATATTCCCCACGCGGAAGGGCCAGGCGTTCGCCATGCTCGTCCGGAGGCAGTTCCTCGAGTTTCTTTCGTAGCCGGTGCGCGTGCACCCTCACGGTCGCATCGGCGGCAAGATCCACGCCGATGGATTTGCCGAAGACCGTTTGCGCAATCTCGATTTCCTTCGGTGCGGCGTCGGCCAGCGAGCGTTCGAGCAGCAATTCGAAAAAACGATTGATCTGCGACGATTTTCCGAGCACGCCACTTTTTTTAACGCGTTCTCCGTGAGCAACGAGCCGGCTTGTGTCTTTGTCCTCTAGCACGCTGGGCCTCCCTGGCTTGTGCGGGAACAGGCCCGTCGGCCGTGCGCCCATACCCGCCAAGGCCGCACGCAAACGGCCATCCCTGCAACCGGCGCCGACGATCGCGCCGCTGATTCGTTACGACCGACCGCATCTCGATCCTGGCGAGCTCCGATAATATGAACTCGCGCCCGGGAGGCCATAGCCCAAAACGGCAACCATGGCGGGCGCTAGGGAACTCCCTAGACTCCAGTCACAACCTGGCCCGGAAAGCACGCCGACGCACACTGTGACGCCGATGCCCCCTCTTTCGGTCGCGCGCCTGCCGCCCCGGGTGCTTGCGCCGCATCGGAATGCGGGTCTAAAATGACCATAGTCCGATGACCATGAACATATCATGATGCCGCACGCTCCCGTATCGAAATCCGAATTCAAGGCTCGCGCACTCGAATACTTCCGGCTCGTCGAGGCGTCGGGCGAAAGCCTGATCGTCACCGATCACGGCAAACCGACGCTCGAGATCCGCCCGTATCGCTCGCGCGAAGCTCAGCCGTTGGACATATTGCGCGGTTCGGTCATGCGCTACGACAATCCTCTCGATCCGATTGCGGAAGATGATTGGGAGGCGTCGCGGTGATCGTGCTGGATACACATGCATTGGTATGGTGGGTAGCGGGCGACCCTGCGCTCGGCAAGAAAGCGCGAAGCGCGATCGATCGTGCACGGAGCGAAGGCGCGCTCGCGGCATCCGCGATCTCCGCGTGGGAAATCGCGATGCTGGTGCGCAACGACCGCCTCGCCCTGACGATGGATGTCGACGCGTGGCTCGCCGCCGTCGCGCAAATCGACGGCATGCGCTTCGTGCCCGTCGATGCCGACATCGCCGCGAAATCCGCCGACCTGCCCGGCACGTTCCACAAGGATCCGGCCGATCGCATGATCGTCGCGACCGCGCGGCGGCTCGGCGCGCCGCTCGTCACCCGCGACGAAAAAATCCGCGCATACGCACACGTCAAGACGCTTTGGTAAACGTCGTTCGCGCTCGCAGGTCAAACCGCGCCGCGCCTTCCACCCGACTCCGGCATATTGGCGATTGGTCCGACCAAAACGACCGCACCCCTAATCGACATCGGCCAGCGGCCCGCAACCGTCCTCGCCACCTGCCCGCTACCGTGATTCCGCTCTCCGATCCCGCCGTCCGGTCGATCGCCCGGCAGGAGTCGCACCAAGGGGGCGTCGATCTCGCTACCTTCCACGACCGCATCGCCGTCGACTTGAGCCGCGCCCGCGTCGACAACGCGAGCCCGCATGTCCTGAAGGTGCGCCGCGGCGTCGCCGAACGGCTGGCCAACGCCCGCCTCGCACACGCTCCCGGCCGGCCTGCGCCTGGACGTGAAGGAAGGCCATCGCCCGCTGGCGCTGCAACGCGACTCTTTCACCGCCCACGTCGCGCATCTGCGTCGCACGCTCCGCCACCGTCCGACGAAGCCCTGTACGAACTCGCGAACCACTAGGTCGCGCCGCCGGAAGTCGCCGCCCATCCGACTGGCGCCGCCATCGACCTCACGCTGATATCGGCAGACGGCATCGAAGCCGATTTGGGCACCATCGTGAACGCCAGCGATCGGGAATCGCCCGGCGCCTGCTACACGCGCACCCCGTTCATCAGCCGCGCGGCCGCGCGAAACCGCCAGATCCTGATCGACGCGCCGATCCGCGCCGGCTTCACGAATTACCCGTCCGAATGGTGGCATTGGTCGTTCGGCGACCGCTATTGGGCCGCCATTCAGAACGAATCGCACGCAATTTACGGTCCTGTCGAGGAAAGCCTGCTCGACGAAGCGTCGCGATGACGGTTTTCCCGATCCGGCTTACGTGACTCGGTAACATCGTCACTTGCCGATCCCCGTGTGCTCCCGCACAATCGCAGCACCTGTCTCATTCCCCCCGCGCCGATGTCCTATGCGTCACTCGCCACCGGCGTCCTGCTCGCCGGCGGCCTTGGTCAACGCTTCGACCCGAGCGGCCTGCACAGCAAGCTGCTCGCTCGGCTTCCCGACGGCACGCCGGTCGCAGTCGCCGCCGCCCGCCGTCTCGCGGCCGCCACCGCCGACGTGATCGCCATCGTGCGGCCCGGCGCCGAAAAGCTCGCGATCCTGCTGAACGAAGCCGGCTGTCAGGTCGTCTATGCCCCCGACGCGTTGCGCGGCATGGGCGCGAGCCTCGCGGCCGGCGTTCGCACCGCGCCCGATGCGAGCGGCTGGCTCGTCGCGCTCGGCGACATGCCGTGGATCGCGGCTTCCACTTACGAAACGGTCACACGCGCGCTCGACGCCGACGGCGCGTCGATCGTCGCACCCGCGCATCGCGGCGTGCGCGGCCATCCGGTCGGTTTCGCCGCGCACCACTTCGAGGCGCTCGCCACTCTCGACGGCGACGCGGGCGCTCGCGCACTGTTCGCCAGCGCGCCGGTGGCCCTGCTCGACGTCGACGATCCCGGCATCCTGCGCGACGTCGATACACCGGCGGATTTGCGCTGACATTGATTGCGCGGGCCCGCACGTTCCCGCACGAACCCTGCCAATAGGCGGATTTCTCCGACGATCGACAAGCCATCGCAAGAATCCCGCTGCAAACGCGCGACCGATTGGCTATAACGAAGACGAGGCACGTCCGCCGCGCCACCGCCGTCACGCACTGCACGAGTTCTCCATGAGCGACCACACGACCCCGACGCCCGAACCACCGGCCGACCCGAACCGCGATCCGGAAGACGATCCGTTCTCGTCGCCGCCCGGCCATCACGACAACCCGCAGCAGCCGGACGGACCGCCGAGCAAGGATCCGGTCTAGCCGCGCGCCGGCCGCGCCGCGCACTCGACCCGCGACTGCCGTGACGCGGTCTAGCGTGCGGTATACCCGCCGTCGATCGGCAACGACACGCCGCTGATCATCGACGCCGCGTCGCTCAGCAAAAACAGGATCGGCTCGACGACTTCGTCCGGCTGCGCGAACCGGCCGAGCGGAATCGCGGCCAGCATCGGCGCGCGCTTTTCCGGTGCGCTCCACGCGAACTGCGCCATCGGCGTGAGCGTGACGGTCGGGTTCACGCTGTTCACACGAATGCCGTACGGCCCGAGTTCGATGCACAGCACGCGCGTGATCGCGTCCATCGCCGCCTTCGACGCGCAATAGCTCAGATGCGCGGGCAGGCCGACGAGCGCCGCCTGACTCGACACGTTGACGATGCTGCCCCGTGCGTTCGCCGCGCCGCGTCCGTCGCGCTCGATCATCTTGCGCGCCACCGCCCGCGCGACGAGCGCCGCGCCGCGCGCATTGACGGCCATCACGCGATCGAAATGCGCGGCGTCGACATCGAGCGCCGGTTCGAGCGACGCGATTCCCGCGCAATTGACGAGGCCGTCGAATGCATCGTACTCATCGAGCGCGGCATCGATCGCGTGTTGGTCGCCGCCGACATCCATGCGCAACGTATCGCACGCAATCTCGCCGGCGAGCGCGTCGAGCGCGGCCATGTCTCGCGCTGCAGCGATGACGCGCGCGCCTGCGTGCGCCAGCGCGATCGCGCACGCGCGGCCGATGCCGCTCGATGCGCCCGTGACGAGCACCGTTGACCCGCTGAAATCGAATCGTGTGTTCATGATGACGTGCCCAGCTTGTGCATGATCGGCTTGAGCGCCGGATACAGCGCCGTGTAGAGCGCAAAACGCGCGTCATACGTTTTCGCGCGCTCGGCATCGGGCCGCGCGCGCTCGACGAGCGTGACCCAGCCGCCCTGCGCGTCATCGCGCGACACCAGCCCCACACCCACACCCGCCAGCAACGCGGCGCCCATCGCGGCTTCGACGTCCTGCTCGATCGTCCACACCGGAAAACCCGTCACGTCCGCGATGATCTGCATCCACAGCGCCGAATGCGCGGCCCCGCCGACGACGATCAGTCGATCGTCCAGCGCCACCGCGCCACGACGGCCGGCCTCGATGTTGTGACGCAACGCGAACGCGACGCCTTCGAGCACCGCACGATAAAGATGCGCACGCGTGTGCGCGAGGCTCAGCCCGACGAACGCGCCGCTCGCCTTCGCATCCCACACCGGGCTGCGCTCGCCCATCAGATACGGCAGGAACAGCACGCCGTCCGCGCCGGCCGGCACGCGCTCGGCCGCCTCCTCGAGCAGCGCGTGCGGATCGCCGTGCGGCAGCAGCCGCGCCGCATCGATTTCCGCGTGACAGAACTGGTCGCGAAACCACGCGACCGACGCGCCGGCCGTGATCGCGCCGCCGAACACGTACAGGTCGCGCTGCCCGTCGAACACGTGCGGCATGCTGACGAGGCCGTGCCGCGCATCGACGTGCCGGTTCACGTAGCCCCAGCACATGCTGGTGCCGATCATCGCGACGTGCTGCCCGGTACGCGTCGCGCCGGCCGCGAAGGTCGCGACCGCCGCATCGACGCCGCCCGCGACGACGGGCGTGCCGGCCGGCAGCCCGAGTGGCGCGGTCCATTGCGACAGCAACCCGCCGACGACGTCCGTCGAATCGACCAGCCGTTCCGGCATCATCGTCGCCGGAATGCCGAGCATGTCGAGCGCATCGTCGGACCACTCGCGGCGCGCGACGTCGTACACGCCGCCGATATTGCCGGCCGAACTGTGATCGACCGCGACTTCGCCGGTCAGCAGGTAGATCACGTACGCGTTCGGCGGCAGGAAATAGCGCACGTTCGCCCAAACGTCCGGCCGCCGGTCGCGCAGCCACAGCATCTTGGTGAAGCCGTAGTAACTGTCGACGCCGTTGCCGGTGATCACGCGCAGCCGCTCGACGTTCACGTGTGCGTTGACCCAGTCGACTTCCGCGGTCGCGCGCCGGTCCATCCAGATCAGGCACGGATGCAGCGGCCGCATGTCGATGTCGACCGGGATGCCCGAGCCGCCGTACAGGCTGCTCACGCACACCGCCCGGATCGCATCGGCCGGCACGCCCTGCACGCGCGCATCGCTCACGCAGCCGGCGATGCAGTCGCGCACCGCGTCGAACCACACCTGCGGCCACTGCTCGGCCCACAGCGGGCGCGGCGTATCGGGCTGGTAGCCGGCCGAGCGCCGCGCGACGATCGTGCCGTGCCGGTCGACCAACAGCGCCTTGGTGCTCTGCGTGCCGATGTCGACGCCTATCACGTATTCCATGATGTCTCCGGTGAGGCGCACGCCGGCCGTCAGCGGGCCGGCTTCAGCAGCACCTTGATCGATTCGGGCGATTTCGCGACGCGGATCGCGTCGTCCCAGTCCTCGAGCGCGAAACCGTGCGTGACGATGCCCTTCGATGTGACGAGCCCGCGCGCGAGCAGGTCGATCGCGACCGGATAGCAGTAGGGCCCGAGGTGCGCGCCGCGTACGTCGAGTTCCTTGCGGTCCCCGATGATCGACCAGTCGACGGTCGCATCCTCGCCGAACACGCTGAATTCGACGAAGCGGCCGAGCTTGCGGATCAGGTCGAGCCCCTGGTTCACGCCGACCGGCGCGCCGGTCGTCTCGATGTACACGTCGCAGCCGTAGCCGTCGGTCAGCGCGCGGACGATCTCGCGCGCGTCGTCGCGCTGCGGGTTGATCGTCACGTCGGCGCCGTACTGGCGCGCGAGTTCGAGCCGTTCGTCGATCAGGTCGATCACGACGAGCTTCTTCGGCGTCTTCAGGTGCGCGACCTGCGTCATCATCAGCCCGAGTGGGCCCGCGCCGGCGATCACGACGACGTCGTCGAGCTGGACGTCCCCGCGGTTCACCGTATGAATCGCGCACGACAGCGGCTCGATGATCGCCGCGTCCTCGAGCGATACGCCAAGCGGAATCTTGTGGACGATCGCGGTCGGCGGAATGCGCATGTACTCGGCCATCCCGCCGTCGGCGACCTCGCGCTGGAAGCCGAAGATGTTGTGCACCTCGCACATCCAGTACTGGCCCGACTTGCAATAGCGGCACTTGCCGCACGGCACGATCTGCTCGGCGATCACGCGGTCGCCCAACGCGACGCCGAAATGCTCGGCCGCGCCGTCGCCGAGCGCCTCGACATAGCCGAAGAATTCATGGCCGGGAATCACCGGCGCCTTCACCCACGGGCTCGGTCCGCCCCAGAACATCTTGGCGCCGGTGTAGCACTTGCAGTCGCTCGCGCAGATCCCGCACGCGGCGATGCGGATCACGAGCTCGTTCGTACCGGCGCGCGGCATCGCGACCTGTTCGACGCGATAGTCCTCGGGGCCGTGGCAGACGACCGCGGTCATGCGCGGCTGGGCTTCGGGTGTCGTCATGGGTTGTCTCTTTTATGAGTGATTCGGATACCGGATTAATCAATAGTTACCGCGATCGCTCGCGGCTGATGTAGATCGCGAGCAGAATGATTCCGCCCTTGATCACGTTCTGCACGTACGGGTTCACGCCGATCATGTTCAGCCCGTTGTTGAGCACGCCGAGCAGCAGCGCGCCGACCAGCGTGCCGAGGATCGCGCCGCGCCCGCCGGAGATCGACGTGCCGCCCATCACGACGGCCGCGATCGCGTCGAGCTCGAAGCCCACGCCCGCGTTCGGCTGCCCGCTCATCAAGCGCCCGGTCAGCACGATCGCGGCGAGCGCCGACGTGAGCCCGGCCAGCGTGTAGACGATCAGCTTCACGCGTGCGACCCGCACGCCGGTGAGCCGCGTCGCCTGCTCGTTGCCGCCGATCGCGTACACGTAGCGGCCGAACGGCATCCGGTCGAGCAGCAGCCATGCGATCGCATAGACCACCAGCATGATCAGCACCGGCGCCTGGATGCCGAGCACCTTGCCGCTGCCGAAGAACGCGACCCAGTCGGGCAGCCCGTCGATCGGATAGCCGCCCGTATAGATCAGCGCGAGGCCGCGCGCGATGCCCATCGTCGCAAGCGTGACGATGATCGGCGGCATCCCCGCGAACGCGACGAACACGCCGTTCAGGAAGCCGAAGCCGAGCCCGACCGCGATGCCGATCGCGAGCGCGGCGACCGCGTTGACGCCCGCGACCATCAGCCCGGCCGCGAGCGTGCCCGACAGCGCCATCACCGAGCCGACCGACAGGTCGATCCCCCCCGTCAGGATCACGCAGGTCATGCCGACCGCGATGATCGCGTTGATCGACACCTGGCGCAGCACGTTCTCGAGGTTCGCGGCCGACAGGAAGCTCGGGCTCGCGATCATCATCGCGATGCATACGACGATCAGGCCGACGAGCGGATAGAACAGCGTCGAGCGGCGTAGCTGCGCCCACATCGCGCGGGGCGGCGGCGCATCGCCGTTTCCGGCGGTGGCCGCGAGCGTCGTCGAACGCGTGGAAGAAGAATCAGGCAGGTTCATGGGTCGCTCCTCGCGTGCCGGTCGTGGCATAGGTCATGACCGTGTCGGGATCGATCTCGTCGCCGGCGAGCGTCGCTTCGATGCGGCCCTGCCGGAACACGGCGACGCGATCGCACATGCCGACGATTTCCGGCAATTCGGACGAGATCATGATGATGGCGTAGCCGCGCGCGGTGAGTTCGCGCATCAGCCCGTAGATTTCGGCTTTCGCGCCGACGTCGATGCCGCGCGTCGGCTCGTCGAAGATCAGCACCGACGTGTGATGGTTCAGCCAGCGCGCGATCACGACCTTCTGCTGGTTGCCGCCGGACAGCGTCGCGACCTCGGTGTGGATCGACGGCGCCTTCACGCCGACGCGCCGCATCACGTCGTGCGTGGTGCGCGCCTCGCCGCGCCGGTCGATCAGCCAGCGCATCGACCGGTACTTGCCGAGGTTGTTCAGCGAGATGTTGTCGCGAATCGAGAACGACGTGACGAGCCCTTCCGTCTTGCGGCTTTCCGGCAGGATGCCGATGCCCGCACGCAGTGCGTCGGCCGGATCGGCGAGCTTCGCCGCCGCGCCGCGCACGCGCAGTGCCTTGCGATGCGCACGCGTCGCGCCGATCACCGCGAGCGCGGTTTCCGTGCGGCCCGAGCCGACCAGGCCCGCGAAACCCAGGATCTCGCCTTCACGCAACGCAAAGCGGTTCACCGGGCCGTCGCGCTCGATCTGCAGCGCATCGACTTCGAGCACGGCCGGCGCGTCGGCCGGCAAGACCGGCTTCGGCGGAAAGCTGCTCTCGATCCGGCGGCCGACCATCATGCGCACCAGTTGCTCGACGTCGGTGTGCGCGACCTCGGTCGTCGCGACGTACTGGCCGTCGCGCAGCACCGTGATCCGGTCGCACACCGCGAAGATCTCGTCGAGGTGATGCGAGATGAAGATCATCGCGACGCCCTGCCGCTTCAGCTCGCGCATGATCGCGAACAGGTGCTCGGCCTCGGCCGGCGTGAGCGTCGCGGTCGGTTCGTCGAGGATCAGGATGCGCGCGTCGAGCGACAGCGCCTTGCCGATCTCGACGAACTGCTGCTGCGCGACCGACAGCGTGCGGATCGGCGCATCGAGATCGATCGCCACGCCGAGCCGCGCGAAGATGCTCGCCGCCGCGGCGCGCATCCGCTTGCGGTCGCGCGCGCCCCAGCGGTTGCGCAGCTCGCGGCCGAGGAACAGGTTGTCGACGGCATCGAGGTGCGGAATCAGGCTGAACTCCTGGAACACGATGCCGACGCCGGCCGCGACTGCGTCGTGATAGTCCGCGAAATGGCGCGCGGCGCCGTCGATCTCGATCGTGCCGGCATCCGGCGGGTGGATGCCGCACAGGATCTTCATCAACGTCGACTTGCCCGCGCCGTTCTCGCCGAGCAGCGCATGGATCTCGCCGCGCGCGATCTCCAGATGAATGTCGGACAGCGCCTTCACGCCGGGAAAGCTTTTCGTGATGTGGCTGAGCCTGAGTATCGTGTCCATCGGCTTCTCCGTGCGAAGGGCGTCGGCCGCGCCGCCGCCCTTCGCGTCGCGTCGCACGTCGTTCACCAGCTGAAACCCTTCGCGTTGCCGCGATCGACGACCCTCACGTCGACGGGGATCGCCTTCGGCACCGTCGCGCCCCACTTGCGCGCGATCGCGATGCCGAGCGCGATGCGCACCTGGTCGGCCGGGAACTGCGCGGTCGTCTCGATGAACTTCGAGTTCGGCTTCTGGATCGCGGCGATCGCCTCGGGCGCGCCGTCGACGCTCGTCAGCTTGATGTCCTTGCCGGACCCCTCGATCGCGGCGAGCGCGCCCATCGAGCCGCCGTCGTTCACGCTGAAGAGGCCCTTCAGGTTCGGATGCGCGGAGATCATGTTCTCGGTGACTGACAGCGCGGTCGCGCGCTCCTGCTTGCCGTTCTGCGTATCGACGAGCTTCACGTTCGGGAATTTCGCGAGTCCGGCCTTGCAGCCGCGCACGCGTTCGAGAATCGGCACGACCGGAATGCCGTCGAGGATCGCGACCTCGCCGCTGCCGCCGATCGCCTTCGCGAGGTATTCGCACGACATCACGCCCGCGTCGTAATTCTTCGAGCCGACGAACGAATCGACCGGGCCGTTCGCGTTCGCGTCGACGGCGACGACCACCGCGCCGGCCTTCTTCGCCTGCGTGATCGCCGACTGGATGCCGGTCGAATCGGTCGGGTTCACGAGCAGGATGTCGATCTTCTTCTGCAGCATGTCCTCGACGTCGCTCACCTGCTTGCTGACGTCGTGATGCGCGTCGGTGACGACGACCTGCGCACCGATCGACGCGGCCGCGTCGTTCAGCGCCTTTTGCATCGTCACGAAGTACGGGTTGTTCAGTTCCTGGAACGTCATGCCGATCCGCAGCGGCGCGGCATGCGCGGCCGCGGCGGGCAACAGCGCCGCGACGGCGAGCGCGGCAACGGCCGCCAGGCGGGCGGCGCGACGGGGGGATGAAGCGGGCGATGCGTGCGTCATGACGGTGTCTCCAGAATTGTGTGCGGCTTTTTCGTGGGTGAATGCGCCCCTCGCGACGTGAGCGACGCGATCGGCTGGGTGAAACGGCGGGTAAAACTCGGGCGGGCGGCGGCCCGGCGATCATCCGGGCTGCGGCATGAGTTCGGGCGCACCGGGCGTCAGCACGCGCGGCGGCAGCGGGTTACCGGTCGGCGCCGCGTGCAGCGCCAGCTCGCGGCTGCGCACGTTCAGGCGCTGCAGCGCGCGGAATTCGGACGGCGCCATTCCCTTCACCGCGCGGAACTGGCGGTTGAAGTTCGACACGTTATTGAAGCCGGCCTGGAAACAGATGTCGGTGATGCTTGCGTCGTCGGCGAGCAGCATCTGGCACGCGGATTCGATCCGCAGACGATTCACGTACTGGACGAACGGCATGCCCGTATGGCGATGGAACGCGCGCGAGAACGCGCTGACGCTCTGCCCGGTCAGTTGCGCGAGATCGGATTCGCGCAGCTCGGAAGCGAGGTTCTTGCCGATATACGACAGCGCGTGGCTGAGCCGTGTCGGCGTGACGTCGGCCTGGTCGTACGCGGGGCTCGCGAGCAGCGTGCGCTCCGCCGCGCCGCACAGCCGTTCGAGGATCGTCATGAACAGCGCGATGCGGCGCATGCCGCGCGCGGTCAGCAGTTCGTCGAACAACGGCGCGATCGCGGCGCTCGTCGCGGTGTCGAAGCCGACTCCGCGCCGCGCGTCGTCGAGCAGCGCCTGCGCGTCGCGGCATTCGGGGAATGCGTCCATGCAGCGACGCACGAACGACGGATCGAACTGGATCACGAGATTGCGGCGCTCGACGGTTTCGCCTTCGGCCATGTCGCTGACCCAGTTGTGCGGCAGGTTCGGGCCGAGCAGCACGAGATGGCCCGGGCCGAACGAGCCGATGTGATCGCCGACGAAATACTTGCCGTGCGTCGCGACGATCAGGTGCAGCTCGAATTCGGGATGGAAATGCCAGCGGATCGTGCGATACGGATAGCCGTGCGACCAGACCTTGAACGACTCGTCGCGTCGCACTTCGACCACTTCGAGATCGGGGTGCATCATGTTGGCGTCTCCATTCCCATATATTGCTGGCCGGCCTGTTCGGCTGGGCGCGCGTGCCGCGTGTTTCGCGCGGCACGGCGACCGGTCGCATGGGAAGCAATGTAGGTCGATCGAGCGCGCGGCTCCACCAACTTTACGCCTGATTTTCGATACTTTTTTGCCGCCCGCGCGCGGGAATGGCGTCGGACGGCAAATTTGTTGCAGCGCGGAACGGCGCGGCGGCCGCCCTCGCCGGCTTACGCCGCCGCGTGCTCGCGCGCCGTGCGCACCTCGTACGCCTTCAGGTGGTTGTACGCGATCCGCAGCAGCGACAGCGTATCGGCCGCCTGCGGGTCGCGTCGCGCGAGCAGGTCGCCGATCACGTGATCGGCTTCGACGCGCGCATGGTTCTCGACGTCGCGCAGCATCGACGCGGTCAGCGGCGACGGCGTCAGCACCATCCGCTGCATCCGCTCGCTGGCCGCCGGGTCGGGCCGGTGGCCGTTGTATTCGGCGATCGCGCTGCATTCGGCGAGCATCGTTTCGAGCAGGCGGCGGCCGTCCGGCGCGGCGAGAATGTCGCCGATCGACCCGCGAAACAGCGACGTGCTCGCGGCGAGCGTCGCGAGAAACACCCACTTGTCCCACATCCGCGCGGTGATGTCGTCGCTGAGCGTCGCGTCGAAGCCCGCGCCGCCGAGCACGTCGGCCACCGCGCGCACGCGCGGCGATTCGCCGCCGGCCAGTTCGCCGAACGACACGCCGTGCGTGTCGTTCAGGTGCACGATGCGCTGCTCGCGATCGAGCGTCGCCGCGATCACGCACAACCCGCCGAGCACCTGCGACGCGCCGAAACGCTCGCGCAGCACGTCGACGTGACGCATCCCGTTGAGCATCGGCAGGATCAGCGTCTGCGGGCCGACGAACGGCGCGAACGATGCAATCGCGTCGTCGAGGCTGTACGCCTTGCAGCTCAGCAGCACGAGATCGAACGGCGCGACGCCGGCGCCCGCGTCGCCCGCGCGGATGGTCTGCACGTTCGCGAGCGTCAGGTCGCCGCGCGGGCTGCGAATCAGCAACCCGTCGCGCGCAAGCGCGGCCGCGCGGCCGTCGCGCACCAGGAACGTCACGTCGCGCCCCGCCGCAGCCAGCCGGCCGCCGAAGTATCCGCCGACCGCGCCGGCCCCTACCACCAGAATCCGCATCGTTGCCTCCTTTCGGTTTCATCGTCATCGTGCTGCCGCCCGTGCGGGCGCGACGCCGATCATCGCCCGACAGTATAGCGGCCGCTGTTATGCATATGCATAGATGCCCGCGCCCGCGTAACGGGCATCGGGAAATGACCGCTTCTTAGCGTGCTGCCACCGCCAAAGCCACGCCGCAAGAAACACCCAGGACGGCTCCCGGTTTCCAACCGGGCGGCACTGGACGGCATCCTGAACGTATTCAAGACCGGGATACGCTGGTGCGACCTCTGGACCAAGCTGGGATTTGGCTCAGGGCCGACCTGCTGGAAGCGTTTGCGCGACTGGCAAAGGGCCGGCGTGTGGAGCGCGTTGCACGAACTGCTGCTTGCGAAGTTACGCGAAGCCGGCGAACTCGATTTCTCACGGGCAGCGGTCGATTCATCGTCGGTGCGAGCCGTTGGGGCGGGCGAAAAACTGGCCCGACCCCCATCGATCGCTCGCGACCAGGTTCGAAGCATCACATCCTCGTCGACGCCAATGGCGTCCCCATCGGTGCCATCCTGATTCGCGCGAATCGCAACGACGTTACCTAGCTGCTGCCGCTCATCGACGCGGTCCCGCCACTTCGCGGCGTACGCGGCCGACTGCTTCGCAAGCCCGAAGTCATCTACGCAGATCGAGGCTATGACTCCGAGCCGCATCGTCAGCGGCTTCGTGCGCGTGGTATCGAACCGGTGATCGCCCTGCGCCGTATGGAATGCGGCAGCGGACTAGCAAGCTCCGCTGGGTGGTCGAGCGTACTCACGCATGGCTGCACAATTTTCGTCGTCCTCGCATTCGCTTTGAGCGTCGAGCCGCGTCTGTACTGGTTAATCGACGGTTGCAGAAAAGGCAGCACTGCGCGGCGTCATCCTTGTTGAGTAAATGAAAAAAACCCGGACCTAATGAAGGTGCCGGGGCTTTTGTTGGTTTTTCGTGGATTTTCGTGGGTGTCCCCAGCCGACCGAAGAGATCTCAGGGGCAGCGTACGGTACGCTGCACTTCGAAAGAAAACGAGAAATCATTTAGCTGAAAAATAAATCATTTTTACGTGGTGGAAATGTAATTTCCGCATCTGAAAATTTTTCAATGTCACGACGAACTATCGCGTCACCCAACCTTTCATCAAAACACCTTCTAAACACCCCAAGAACCTTAGAGGTGTATTTCGCCTTTTTAATAAATTGACGAAGATCATCAATCGCCAGTTGGGGGAGTTTTGCATTTTTATCACCTATAACAGGATGAATCAAAACTTCAGCCACATACTTTATATCTGCCCCTTCGAATACAGGGTAATCGTGCCAGTGCACGATTTTATTTCTTTGCTTATTTATCGAAGCAACGATCTTGCGCACCGAATCCCAAAATTTCTTGAATTGATCTCCGCAGGACGCCTCTAGAATGGCGGTCACGATTTCAATCCGTGGACTCATTGAAATATTTGAGTAAAAAATGACAGATGCAATCTGATGGTCAATTTTTCCCGCATCAGCCATAACCCAGCAAAGCTGGCTCTCAATGTTCGCAAATGCGTCGATCGCCCTACCTCTTTCAAGATCGAAAGTGTCCTTTATATGATCTTTGTTATCCATCGATATTTTTCAAAAAAATCGCTGCACATACGACAACAAGCACGCTCAGTTTGATAGTACGTCGCTTGACTGAACAACCCTCCAATGCAATGCCATGTACTTCTCAGTGGTGCGTTGATCCGCGCTATCGGTATTCATCGACCTCGACCTCGCCTCCGAGCGATTCCACAAGAGCCCGGATATCGTCCGGCACGTCCGGCACGCGCTTACCGCTCTCGTTGTCCCAATAGCAGCGGAGACGGACCCGAGCGCCCGCACCGTCGATAAGCCCGCGCAGGTCCGGGCGCGGCAAAGACAGATGCTTGATGAGATAGCGAAGATGGGGTTCCAGTTGATCACTGTGGACAGCGCCGTCACTGCGAACCGCCCAAACACTCGTGCGACGCGTTATGACGCGCCCCTGTCCTGTCGGATCGTTTACCCGCTCCCCTTTCGTTACCTCCGTATCGGGTACGACGCGGAAATAGTCTGTCCAAAATTTGGGGACGACGCGATCGCCTGAAATAGAGAATGATGCATGTGCAAGTTGCTGTTTTTTCATGATCCGCTCAGTCCCCGTAGTTGTGCATGTTGTCGATCACGACACCTTTGAATTCAACGTCTCCGTTGTCGTGCCAGAGAACGTTATCGGCCCCTCCCAAATCATTCGCGTCTTTCATTTGGTGGATCATGTTGCCGAAGATTTTACGCTGGTAACCAAGCATTTTCGCCGCAAAGTTCGGGTTAGTCGTGCTTGCCGCCAGCTCTTGAATGTCACCGCTCAAAGGGCTATCAGCGTAGTCAAACACGTTCGCATCACCTAGCGGCGAACCCGATCCAAACGAGTTCGCAAGTTGAGGCGTACCGCCTGCTAGTGCGCCGCCAGTACCGGCAACGACACTTTGAAGGTAACTCATGAGTTCACCGGCTGACACATCGCTTGGTACGGCCCAAGACGGTATCGGCTTGTCCGCTGGAAGCGCAGCCATCCTCGGCACACTGGCAAACCTACTGCCCTTTGGGAAAGGCGGTGTTGATGGTCCGCCACCGCCCCCAGCACCCCCACTTGCCACGGGCCTATCGATCGAGACGGTAACCCGGCCGTCCTCTATCGCTGACCTAAGCGCGGCGACGGGATCGCCGGACAACGACCCGGCAAGCCCGAGTTCCCGAAGGTAGCTGGCAGCCTCCGCCATCAATGCGGAATACTTCGGCCAATGGAGCATTAATTCTGAGACAGCCGCGCGCTGTTCCGCAGGCCGAATTGCCCCGCTGTCACTGGACAGCGTAGCGCGCTTTCCTGAGCCAATGTCGATAGTTACGGCCACAACTCGAATTCTCCATACGAATCCTGGTCACTGGATCGCACCTCCCCCCGGCCTGTGAAGGCGCGGAGGGGTTCGTTTTCCGGTCCGGCGCGACGCCTTATAACGCGCCGCATAGAAGCTGTTGCGAAATCACGGCTTAGGTCTGTTAACTTTTTCGCAGCCGCCTCAAGATTCGCTACGAACGGTACGCACACGTGCACGAGGCATTCCTCTCGCTCGCGTGCTGCTTGATTTGCTGGAACAAACGCAAGACAGCGTCCGATTGATTTCGCAGCATCTTCTAAGGGATTTCCCGCCTACGGCGCCGCGCGTTTCACGCCGTCAAAACATGTATCCCGTCACGCCGTCCCGGCGAGCTTCCACGACTGACCGACCTCATACCATGCGCAATCTCTCCCTGAATCAGAAACTCGCCTCGATGATCGTCATCCTGTGGCTCGGCCTGCTCGTGATCGCCGGGCTCGGCGCATGGCAGACCCGCGCGTCGATGATCGCGGACCGCCGCGACCAGCTTGCGTCGCTGGTTGCGCAGGCCGCGAGCGTGACCGATCACTACTACAAGCTGTCGCAGCAGAACGCGCTGCCGGAAGCCGATGCGAAGCAGAAGGCGCTCGAGGCGATCGCCGCGATGCGCCACGGCGCCGACGGCTATGTGTCGGTCAACGATTCGAAGCCGGTGATCGTGATGCATCCGATCAAGGCCGAGCTCAACGGCAAGGACGTGTCGAACTTCACCGATCCGAACGGCCAGCACCTGTTCGTCGAGATCGTGAAGGCCGGCAACGCGGCAGGCGGCAAGGGTTTCGTCGAATATCTGTGGCCGAAGCCGGGCGCGGACAAGCCGCAGGACAAGACCAGCGCCGTGCAGCGCTTCGCGCCGTGGGACTGGTATCTGGTGACCGGCATGTACATGGACGACGTGCGCTCGGCGGTGCTCGCGAGCGTCGGCCGCTGGTTCGCGATGACGGCCGTGCTCGGCGCGATCGCGACGGCCGTGATGGTGCTGGTGCTGAAAAGCGTGCGCGCGAGCCTCGGCGGCGAGCTCGAAGCGGCGCTCGACGCCGCGCAGCGCATCGCGCAGGGCGACCTGACCGCGCGCGTGACCGTGAAGCACGACGATCGCGGCAGCCTGCTGCATGCGCTGCATACGATGCAGGGCGGGCTGATCGACATGGTGTCGCGCGTGCGGATGGGCACCGAGAACATCAACGTCGGCGCGAGCGAGATCGCATCCGGCAACACCGACCTGTCGCAGCGCACCGAGGAACAGGCGGCCGCGCTCGTGCAGACCGCGTCGAGCATGGACGAGATGACCGCGAACGTAAAACAGAACGCGGACAGCGCGGCGCAGGCCGCGTCGCTCGCCGGCCAGGCCGCGCAGGTCGCGACGCGCGGCAGCGAAGTGGTCGACGACGTCGTGCGCACGATGAACGAGATCACCGATCGCTCGCACAAGATCGGCGACATCATCGGCGTGATCGACGGGATCGCGTTCCAGACCAACATCCTCGCGCTGAACGCGGCCGTCGAAGCGGCGCGGGCCGGCGAACAGGGCCGCGGCTTCGCGGTGGTCGCGGCCGAAGTGCGGTCGCTCGCGCAACGCTCGGCGACGGCGGCCAAGGAGATCAAGTCGCTGATCGTGTCGTCGAACGAGACGGTCCAGCACGGCGCGACGCTCGTCACGCACGCGGGCGAGACGATGACCGAGATCGTGCAGTCGGTGCGGCGCGTGAACGAGATCCTCGACGAAATCAGCCACGCATCGCGCGAGCAGAGCGCCGGGATCGAGCAGGTCAACCGCGCGGTGGGCGAGATGGATCAGGTCACGCAGCAGAACGCGGCACTCGTCGAACAGGCCGCGGCCGCCGCGCATTCGCTGCGCGACCAGGCCGAGGCGCTGCGCGACGCGGTGACGCGGTTCGCGCTGCCGGCCTGACGGCAAGCCCGCCCCGCACTCACGCCGCGCTGCCCGCCCGCCGCGCGGCCTCGCCGCTCCCGAGCCCCAGCCCCGCCGCGCGCTGGATCAGCTCGACGTCGTTGCTCGCGCCGAGCTTCTTCATCGCGCTGATCTTCTGCGCGCTGACCGTCTGCTTGCCCTTGCTCAGGCGCTGCGCGATCGTCTTGATCGGCACGCCCGACAGATACAGGCGAATCACCTCGATCTCGCGCGCCGACAGCTTCACGGGCGTATCGCCGCGCGTGCCGAGCGCTTCGACCGCGCGGCGCACGGACGGGGACAGGTAGGTCGCGCCGCTGTAGCTCGAATGGATCGCCGTGACGATATGGCCGACCTCGTCGAGCTTGCTGACGACGCTCACGCCGCCGATCGCGACGATCGACCGGAAGATCAGCGGGTTCTCGTTCGCGACCAGCGCGACGATCCCGACGTTCGGCCGCGTGCGGCGCAGCCAGTCGAACAGCGCGAGGCCGTCCATCTGCTCGTCGCCGCGAATCGCATAGTCGACCAGCACGACGTCACAGTCGACGCCGCCGAGCGACGCGACCAGTTCGGCCGCGCTCCGATAGACGGCGGCGAGCTCGATCGCGCAGGCGCCACCTGCGATCTGCTCGATACCGGCCAGCGTCAACGGCCAGTCGTACGCGACGACGATGCGAACATTGAATTTCCTCATGCGCAATTCCTGGTGGTTCACCGGCCGCGCCACGCGGAACGCGCGCGACTGGTTGGGCGTTGAAAGGATATTCAGGCTATTTTTAGCCCGAATGTCGATTCTATGAACGTATGCCCGCTCGCGATATCGGACGGTGTACGAATTGGCCGCCGAAGACGTAATACTGGTTTGATATTTGCACCGGCTCGACGCCCGGCGGCCGTCGATCGACCGTCGCGGCATCGGCCCGATGGCCGGTATTGCGCGCCGCACGACCGGTCAGCAGGTAAAATTGCGCGTTTGCATGCCACCCCGGGCCGCCGGCGGCGAGCGACGCGCCGATGCCGGCCGCGCGCCACCGCCCCTTCGCCGGCTTGCCCGACCTCCCGCTTTGCTCATGACCGATTCCGACCTGCAATCCGACGACACCTCCATCCACGAAGACGGCCTCTGGCGCGACAACGGCTGGACGGCCCGCATCATCAAGAACGAAGACGACGACGGCTGGGCCGTCGAGATGGTCAAGGACGGCGAGTCCGAGCCCGCGCTCGTCGGGCCGTGGACCATGGGCCGCGACAAGAAGAACCCGAAGCCGATGGACGCGAACGCGTTCCGCACGCTCGTGAAAACCGCGACCGAAGTGCTGATGCGGCACGAACAGCAGCGGCGCGCGCTGCTGCACAAGGAAGTGACGGTGCAGGACGAAGCCGGGCAGGATGTCTCGGTGACGCTCGACATCGTGCCGGACGAGTTCGAGCCGTATGCGCAGCTCAAGGCGTTCGATCCGTATGGCGAGCTGCTGGCCGACGCGAAGGTGTCGGCCGGGTTCAAGCTCAACAAGGCCAGCGCCGAACGCTGGGTCGCATCGGGCTTCGACCGGCCGGCATAGGGCCGGCTCAGGGCCTGTTCAGGCCCTAAGCGCGCACGGCGCGCCGAGGCGGGCGATCAGGCCCGGGCGCCCCGCTCGGCCCGCGCGAGCCGGCGCGCGGCCAGCTTGCGCCGCACGAGCGCCTCGAACTGCGGCGTCGCGGCCTCGGGATCGCGCGCGGCCAGGCCCAGCACGTTGCGCGCGAGCTGGATCGGCGTCAGCACGATGCCCCACGGCAGCCCCCACCAGCCGAGCGTGGCCGACGCGAGCAGCGCGACCGCCTGCTTTCTGCGGCCGCAACGGCGGCAGCACACGTGGCGCCGCGTCGCCCAGCGCGTGACGAACACGAGCGACACGACGCGATGCGACGCGTGGACGTCGACCGGCCGCCCTTCGCGCAGGCAGATCGGGCAAGGCCCGTAGCGCCAGTCGTCGACGTACTGCCGCACCTTCGCGTCGGGCACCCGTTCGGCCTCGACGACGACCGGATGCGCCCGTGCGCATGCCGGGCTGCAATAGCGGCGGCCGTCGATCGACCGCCCGCCGACCAGGAACGTCCTGCCGCAGTGATTGCACTCTGCCACGATGACCTCGGATAAACGTGATGCGCCGCGTGCCGGTTGCGCGCCGATCGATGCGCGCGCCGGCCGCGGCCATTTGCTGTTTTAACGGCTGCCGCCGCGCGGTCTTGAGCGGTCGCGCGCCGCGGCGCGTCAGTCATGCAGCCCGTGCGTGTTCATCAGCCGGTACAGCGTCGCGCGCGAGACGCCGAGCTCCGCCGCGGCATCCGCATGCTGGTGGCGGTGACGCAGCAGCGTTTCCTCGATCGCGTGCCGCTCGGCCTGCCGGCGCGCCTGCGCGAGCGTCGGTGGCCGCAACGACGTGTACGGGCGCAACTCGAGATCGGCGGCCGAGATCAGCGGGCCGTTCGTCATCACGACCGCGAAGCGGATCCGGTTGATCAGCTCGCGCACGTTGCCGGGCCACGGATAGTTGTGGATCGCCGCGATCGCGCACGGCGTGAAGCCGCGAATCCGGTACGAGCCGTCGCCGCGGTAGCGCCGCAGCACGTGATCGGCGAGCAGCATGATGTCGCGGCCGCGCATGCGCAGCGGCGGCTCGTCGATACGCAGCACGCACAGGCGGTAGTACAGGTCGGCGCGGAATCGCCCGGCCTGCATCGCGGCCTCGAGATCGACGTGGGTCGCCGACACGATCCGCACGTCCACCGGAATCGACGCGTGCCCGCCGAGCCGCTCGATCTTGCCCTCCTGCAGGAACCGCAGCAGGCTCGCCTGGCTCTCGAACGGCATGTCGCCGATTTCGTCGAGAAACAGCGTGCCGCCGTGCGCGGCCTCGATGCGGCCGATCGTGCGCTGGTGCGCGCCGGTGAACGCGCCGCGCTCGTGGCCGAACAGTTCGGCCTGCAGCAGCGTCGTCGGGATGGCCGCGCAGTTCACGGCGACGAACGGTGCGTCGGCACGCGACGACTGCCGGTGGATCGCCGCCGCCGTCAGTTCCTTGCCAGTGCCGGATTCGCCGGCGATGAACACGGTCGCCTCGGTGTTCGCGACCTTGCGGATCGTCGCGAACAGCCGGCGCATCGCGTCGCACGCGCCGATCATCGCGCCGCCGGGCGGCGGCGCTTCCGCGGCCGGGTCGCCGTCCGCGAGCGTCAGCATCCCGTATGCATGGCCGACGAGATAGCCGATCGTCGTGTAGGCGGTCGCATCGCGCACGTAGTCGAAGCAGCAATGGCGGATCAGGCGCGCGATCGTGATGTTGCGCAGCCGCTCGCCGTCGGCGAGCGCGACCCAGCCGACGCGCGGGTCGCGCAGCAGCGCCTCGAACGACGCGACGTCCGGCGCCGCGAAACCGGCGAAATCGACGATGCCCGCGTGCGGACGGTTCGCCTTGACGAGATTCAGCGCGTCCGCCACGGTTTTGGCGTGCCATACGTCCCAGCCGCGCGACGCGAGCACATCGACGAGCGCGGCATCGTGTTGCCGCGACAGGTAGACGAGCGGCCGCGACGGCGCGACGGGGGGATGCCGGACCGCGATGAACGGCAGCGCGCTCACCTGCCGTTCGACATCCCGGGCGCCCGACATGCTCAGCTGACAGCAATGGTTCACGATCGCCTCGCCGCATAAGGGTATGTATCGGAGCGGCCGTTGCCCGATCGCGCGCGGCGGGGCCCGTGGTCCCGCGGCGCGACGCCGCTCCGTCCTCGAATCGATGCGTCATCGGCAGAACACGACGCGCTGCGTGTAGATCTGCGGCTCGACGACAGGCTTCGTCGAGCCGTTGAGATCGTCGCGATACGCGCGGTAGGTCCTGCCGTTCACCGTCACGTCCGACGCGCGGGCCGTCTCGATCCTGTCGAGCCCGGTGTGCCGCCATTCGTTCACCCGGTCCGCCGCCGTGACGCTCGACTCGCCCGCGATCTGCTGCGTGATCGTGCTGCCGTCGCTCCACGGCTGCGTCTGCATGTCCTCGGCGTGCTGCATCGCGCCGACCGTCTTGCCGGTCGACTTCGGCCCGTTCTGCGCGTCGAACGGCGCACCCCGGCCGTACACCGGCGATTGCCACGACGGCGCGTGACCCGCTTCCGGCATCATGTAGATCATCTGTGGATCGCCGATCATCATCATCGGCGCGCATGCCGTGTTGTCGGGACGGCCAAGCGTCGACAGCGCCTGCTGGACGCTCGCGGCGTTCGCGAGGGTCTGCTCGTTCAGGATGACGAAGACCGCGGGATTCTGGAAAACCGACTGCGCAGCGGCTTGCACGCTGGCCAGCAACAAAGCGATCAAAAAGATCCTCATGATTGAGGCCTCCTTGCACTCGTCACGCAAAAAGAGGTGTTGACCTCGGGGATGGGAGCAACACCCGTCAAACCGGAAAAGCGGGTCGGGCATCGGCCCGAGCGCCTGCCGTGCGACCAGCGTGCCGGTCGCACGGCAAACCGACCCGCATGCTCACGACGAGGTGCTCGTCGAGATGATGGCCGGCGCCGGCGCGATCGGTGCCGCCGGTGCGGCCTGCTGGTCGACCGTGGCCGGCGGCAACGCTTGCGCCGGATCGGTCAGCGCAGGCATGCCGGCGGCTTGTGCAGCCGCGGTGCCAACCGATTCCACTGCGTCCGGCGCTTTCGCGTCCGCTGCCCGCATGTCGGCAGGCGCAGCGCCGACGGCAGGCTGCGGGGCCTCCGGTGCAGGCGCTTCGGCGGTTGCCTGCGGCGCCGGCTCGGCCGCCTTCGCATCGGCGGCAGGCGCCGCGACGACGGCTGCCGCCGGCATCGGTTCGGCAACCGGCTCGCCGGCGGTCTGGGCCGTGTCGGTCGCGGCCGGCAGCGGCTCCGGCGCCTTGTCGGCGACGGGCTGAGCAGGCTCGGGGGCCTTGTCCGCGACGGCCGGGGCAGGCTCGGGCGTCTTGTCGGCAACCGCCGGGGCGGGCTCGGCGGCCTTGCCGGCGACCGGCTGCGCGGGCTCCGCTGCCTTCGTATCGGCAACCGGTGCGGCAGGTGCCGGCGCTGCCTTGTCGGCCACAGCCGGTGCGGCGATGACGGCTGCAGCCGGCACGGCTGCCATTGCGGCCGCCGGTACCACCGAGGCCGCAGGTGCGGCGGCGACAGCAGGCGCGGCAGCAGCAGCCGGTGCCGCGGCGGCCGGAACTGCGGCGGCAACCGTCGGCACTGCGACGGCTGGAGCAGCGGCGGCAACGGCTGGCGTCGCGACGGCCGGCGCGGCGGCGACAGGCGCGAGCACCGGGACCGGGACCGGCACCGAAACGGGCGCAGCGCGCATCGAAGCCGTCTCGATCGGGCGCGTCGGTGCGGGCGCGGGTGCGGCCGAGCCGAGCGGCGGCAGGCCCATCCGGTCGCGCACGATCGGATCGCGATACTTGATGTCGTCCGCGACGGTCGCTTCGACGCTGGGCGCCACGTTCGAACGCGCGAGCGGCGCGGTCGTACCCGGGCACAGGTGCCCGGTCGCTTCCACCGCGCGCCGGTTCGCGTCGCTTTGGCACAGCAGCGCGAGCGCCACGTCGGTCAGGCCCATCGCACGGAATTCACGCGCATCGAGACGCCGCACGCAGGCCTGGTCGACCAGCGTCGTGCCGCCGGTCGCGCCGAACCCCGGGAACGACACGCCGACGCTCACCGAGCCCATGCAGGTATCGGACAGCGTGGTCGTGAGGCCCGGCGCCTGAATCGACGGGTTCGTCTTGATCGTCTGCGTGCCCGAGTAATTGACGTTTTCCGAGATCTGGGTGTTGTACGGGTTGGTGCCGGGCGCCCCGGACGACTGGAGCGAGTTCACGCTCTGCGGCGTCACGTTGCCTCCGGCCGTGCCGGACGGCATCGTCACGTTGACGTTCACGCTCGAATTGCCGCTGCCGCGCACGCCGCTGCTGCTGCTGGCATTACCGCCGCGCGAACTCGTGGTGTTCGTGTTCATGCTCGACCCACCGCCCTGGCTGATCGCCGTCGACGACGTCGACGATTGCGCACTCGACGTCGAATCGGCGGTTTGCGCCTGGGCACCGATCGTGGTCATCGCGAACATCGCCGCACATGCCACCTTGATCCTGTTGCTGTTCATTTCACTCTCCGGACGAGGTTTGACCTCCGACCCAGGCAACCGTACTAATTCCCCTGAATGCCTTCAGTTTTCGCTGCTTCCCCGAACTGCTTCCAGCCGCTGCCCAGCTGGGACCACGAGCCGGCCGACATGCCCTGCCACTGCTGGGTGTCCGGTCCGCCGATGGCACTGCCCGACGAAAGCGTGTGTTGTTCTGACGGTTTGGTTGTCTGGTCAGGTTTGTTTGACGTCTGCATAGTCGATTGCCCACCATCGGCAGCACGGTCAGCGCCATACGCCGTCAGAGACGCGAACATCAGAGCGGCGGCAATCAGGTTCTGCTTCATGCCAACTCCTTACGTGACAACGATGCGGAAAAGAGACCAGCGTCGCTGGGAAACTGGCCCCCCCACACCTGACTAATGACTGCTCCCGGTCGCGCTCGAGTCGCCCTGGCTTCCGCCCGATGCGGACGGCGAACCGGCCGGACCGGTACTCCACACGGTCGACGAGTTGTAGTGATTCGAGCCCGTGATCGCGCCCGACCCGCCACCGCCCGTCCATCCCACGGCACCCGCGTTGGCATTGCCGTGGTCGTTCGCGCCCGTGGCCGTGTAGTGGTTCGCGCCGAGTACGATCGTGGCGGTCACCCCTCCCGAAAGCGCATTCGCGTTCTCGTTCGTGCTGCCGTTTCCAGCGAACGAGCCCGCGGCACCGATACCGCCGCCTGCCGCGAACGCGCCCCCGTTCGTGCCCCAACCGCTGGCCGTCGAAGTCGAGTTGTGATACGCGGACGCCGTGCCGGCGGAGCCGGCGGGTGTCACGGTACTGCCCGCATTCGCGCCGGCCGTCGAAGTCGAATTGCTGGTATAGCTGCCGGAACCGACCAGCACCGAACCGGAAACACCCGCCGCGACGGATTGCGTCTGGTTGGTCGTGGACGATCCGGCCGCCAAAGCAGCGGACGAAATGACGGTGAGCGCTGTCGCTAATATGACTTTGGCTTTCATAGCAATTCCTTGCTGTGAGGAAGTTCGACGGTGGCGGAGCCGGGCCTGCCCTCGCGGGGCAAGACCCGGCATCCGACCCGCCAGCCAATGACGAACGCTATGCGTCGCGGCTTAGTGGTGATACGTCCAGCCGGTCGAGCCCGCGTTCGCGCCGCTGCTGCCGCCCGCTTGTGCGCCGCCGAAGCCGAAGCCACCGACCGTCGACGTTTGCGTGTGGTTCGTGTACGAGATCGAACCGCTGCTGCCGCCACCGGCCGCTGCGCCGGCTGCGCCGAGCGCCGAGCCCGAATCGGTCGCGGAGAAGTGGCCGAACCCGGCAACCCCGGCCATCGTCTGGCCACCGCTCGACGAAGTGCTGCTCGACACCGTGCCGCTGCCGGCAAACGCTGCACCCGAAACCGCCAGAACTGCTGCTGCAATCAGAAGCTTCTTCATGGTGGACTCCTAACGGCGTGGAGAGAATGAGCACGGAAGATCGCACGCCATCGACCTTCCAGCCGCGAGCAATCCTTAAAATTAAGGATTACTATAAAATTGATAAATCAGTACTTTATCGAAAGTCGGCGCTTTATTTTTACAGCCGAATTCTAGTTTTATGTTTTTAAGTTGGCCAAAGTTTATTGGTAGGTGTTTTCTATTATTTTTACGATCATTGAGATGACAAAAAAAACACCCTTGATTCAATTAACCAAAATGACGCGCACATCTTTCCGGCTCGCGATTTTCAATTCCACGTCGAAAACGAATGCCGGCACTGGCGCCCGTTTTCGGAATTGAAAATCAGCGAATGTATTGACTACCGCAAAATGCAGTGCCCGCTCGACAGGCACCCTTCATCCGGGCGATAACGGGCCGGCATTGCAGCCAGACGACATGTCTGCTCCCTGAGCTGACGAAGAAAGGCCTTCCGGATAACCGGCCGACGCGCGTTCGATCTAGTCCGGCCGGCACCGGGGCTGGCCCGGCGCGATCGAAACGGCGCTGCACGGTTGAAGAGGAATCGGCGCCACGCTGTCCGGCACGAACAGCAGGCCGCATCCGGGAATGCTGAATGAAGTGGAGCGCCGCTGTCGGCGGGTGGCCGCGCGAAGCGACGAGCGCGCCACCACGCGGCGCGCGCGGAGGGCGGCAAACAGGCAACGCGCTACCGACGACGCTGGCACGGCGTCGCAAGCGCTACCCCGATCGTTCCCACTACCCCTTTGGTGCGCAAGAAATGCGCGGATCATGCCACTGCTTATAGTGTTCATCGCCGTTTCCCCGACAGGCATGTGACGAACTGGCCGCCCCCACATCGTTGTTGCATCGTGTCGACCGCTCGCCGGTGCGTCCTATATCGCAAACCTCATGCCATGCGATATTCCACCGAGCATTGCATGCGGCGTGCGGCCGCCAGGCCTGATCATTTCTCCAGAAACGGCGTTTTTTTGTTTCATGAATGTATCGCGATAATGAGGCACCCCCTACAGCGATCATTGAAGATCGTGACGCAATATCGTGATTTGATGGAAGAATCCGGCTCGCTGGGCATTGGCGGACACCCGTGTGAACGGGTGTTTCAATCTTGAGAGGCGAATCTCGACTCACCGCTCGGGGTTCGTGTTTTTCCACTGACAAACCGCGTGTTGCGGCATGCCAGCAGCCGTCCATTACCCCGACGAACCAGGGCCGGTCGCTCGATGCTTCACGCCGAACGGCCGCCGATACGGCCGGAACACGGGTTCACCCAGAAATGCAAAAGGAATTTGATTCATCCGTGAAAATACCCGCACGATCACGCGGCGAAAAATCGTGCCATCGGGCGTGTTGCAGTCGCAATAACCGAACGAATGAAAACGTCCAATTCCCACACAAACGGGCGCCTTCATTTTTTCACCGTTCGATTCACCTTCGCGCACGAAGCGACGACGATCGATTCATCGAACAGACATCTTCACTCGGCTATCCGTTTGATTCTCATCACTGAAACATTTCGATTCAAGACGGCTTTCACGTCTTCAATCTCGTGAAAGCCTGATTCATCGCGCGTTTCGTCGCATCGAACCGTAACGATCCAGCAATCTCCGTGGGTGCTTCCCTGTCCCCAAGGTTCGCGCGTGAGACACAAACGTTCAATTTCGACGAAGGCCCGCATCGGACAGGCGACGATTACAGTCGCGAACCGTGGCGCGACCGTCGGCACTGCGCAAGACCGGAGCGCGCCGCCCGTCAGCCGAGCAGTTCCTTCTTGCGCAGATGCACGACGTCGCGCATCGGCGGCGCGCCGAACAGCCGGCTGTATTCGCGGCTGAACTGCGACGCGCTTTCGTAGCCGACGACGGCCGCCACCGACCCGACGTCGCCGCCCTGCCGCAGCAACAGCAGCCGCCGCGCCTCGTGCAGCCGCAGTTGCTTCTGGTACTGCAGCGGGCTGAGCGTCGTCACGTGCTTGAAATGATGGTGCAGCGACGACACGCTCATGTTGACCGCCTGCGCGAGCGATTCGACGCGCATCGGCTCCGCGAAATGATCGCGGATCCATTCGATCGCGCGTGCGATCCGGTGCGTCTGGCTGCCTGCGATCGCCATGTGCCGCAGCCGCGTGCCCTGCCCGCTCGTCATCAGCCGATACAGCACCTCCTTTTCGATCAGCGGCGCGACGACCGCGATGTCGGCCGGCGTATCGAGCAGCCGCAGCAGCCGCAGCGCCGCGTCCAGCAGCGGCGGCGTCAGCTCCGCGAGCGCAATCCCCTCGCCTTCCGGGCCCGCATCGGGCTCGGGCAGCCGCATCTCGGCCGCCAGCTCGACGATGCGCTGCGGATCGAGCGTCAGCGACAGGCACAGATACGGTTCGTCCACCGACGCACGCGTCACGCGCGAGAGGATCGGCAAGTCGATCGACGTAATCAGGCAATTGTGGGTGTCGTATTCGTAAGCCTGGCCGGCCACGATCACGCGCTTCGCGCCCTGCGCGGCGATCACCAGCGCGGCGCGCGATACGCCGCAGCCGAGATCGACCGGCCGCGTGTGCCGATGCAGCATCAGGCCCGGCACGGCCGTCGAATGCGAGCCGTCCGCCGGCGCGAAACGGCCGATCAGCGACGCCAGCTCACGTCGCCCGGATTCGCGCGACGCGACGATATCGGTCATGTCCATGACGCATCCTCGAATGATTTCCCGTGTCGCGCGAGCATAGCGAAACGGCCTGCGGCGTGCCGGGGATTTGCAGGATTGTTCAATAAATTTGCAGGATTGGGTAGACGCAAATTCGGGCTGCTCGCGCACACTCCCGGCTAACCTGCCCGTAAGGCGGGTTTTCCCCACGGAGACATACAACATGCCTACCTCGTTTGTCCTGAACGGCAAGAACGTCACGCTCGACGCCGATCCGTCGATGCCCGTCCTCTGGGCGATTCGCGAACACGCGGGACTGACCGGCACGAAATTCGGCTGCGGCATGGCGCAGTGCGGCGCGTGCACGATCCATCTCGAAGGCCAGGCCGTACGCTCGTGCGTGCTGCCGCTCGCCGGCATCGCGGGCAAGCACGTCACGACGATCGAAGGCGTGCAAAGCAAGCCCGCGCAGGCCGTGCAGGCCGCGTGGGTGAAGCTGCAGGTGCCGCAATGCGGCTATTGCCAGTCCGGCCAGATCATGTCGGCCACCGCGTTGCTCGAACAGAACCCGAAGCCGACCGATGCGGACATCGACGCCGCGATGAACGGCAACCTCTGCCGCTGTGCGACCTACGCCCGCATCCGGGCCGCGATCCACGATGCGGCCGCGACACTGGGAGCCTGACCATGACGATCGAACTCGACCACACCGATGCGGTGCGCCCGTCGCGCCGCACGTTCCTGAAAGCCGCGGGCGCCGCTGCCGCCGTCAGCCTGACCATCGGCTTCGACTGGGCCGGCCTCGGCCGCCGCGCGCTCGCCGCGACCGCGCCGGCCGGCGAATTCGCGCCGAACGCCTTCCTGCGCATCACGCCCGACGGCGCCGTCACGGTGATCGCGAAGCACGTCGAAATGGGCCAGGGCGCGTATACGGGCATCGCGACGATCGTCGCCGAGGAGCTCGACGCCGACTGGTCGAGCGTGCGCGTCGAAAGCGCGCCGGCCGATGCGAAGCGCTATGCGAACCTCGCGTTCGGCACGATGCAGGGCACGGGCGGCAGCTCGGCCATGTCGAACTCGTGGCAGCAACTGCGCGAAGCGGGCGGCAAGGCGCGCGCGATGCTCGTGTCGGCCGCCGCGGCCCGCTGGAAGGTGCCGGCCGCCGAACTGACCACCGCCAACGGCGTCGTCACGCACGCAAAGAGCGGCAAGACGGCCGCATACGGCACGCTCGTCGCCGATGCGTCGAAGCTGCCGGTGCCGGACAAGGTCACGCTGAAGCAGCCGGCCGATTTCAAGCTGATCGGGCATCGGATTCCGCGCGTCGACGCATCGTCGAAATCGAACGGCACCGCGCATTTCACGCTCGACACGACGTTCCCCGGCATGCGCGTCGCGCTGCTGCAGCGGCCGCCGCGCTTCGGCGCGACGGTGAAATCGTTCGACGCGACGGCCACGAAGGCCGTGCCGGGCGTCGTCTCGGTCGTGCAGGTGCCGGGCGGTATCGCGGTCGTCGCGACGGGCTTCTGGGCCGCGAAACAGGGCCGCGACGCGCTGAAGATCGACTGGGACGAAACGAAGGCGGAAAAGCGCGGCTCGGACGAGCTGATGCGCGAATACCGGCAACTCGCCGAGAAGCCGGGCGCGTCCGCGCGCAAGGACGGCGATGCCGATGCGGTGATCGCCGGCGCGGCACGCAAGATCAGCGCGACGTACGAATTCCCGTATCTCGCGCATGCGCCGATGGAGCCGCTCGACGCGGTCGTCAAGCTGACGGCGAACAGCTGCGAGATCTGGGCCGGCGACCAGTTCCAGACGGTCGACCAGGGCAACGCGGCCAAGGTCGCGGGACTGAAGCCCGAACAGGTGAAGATCCACACGCTGTATGCGGGCGGCAGCTTCGGCCGGCGTGCGAACGCGTGGTCGGATTACGTGGTCGAGGCCGTGTCGATCGCGAAGGCGCTCGGCGCGGACGGCAAGCCGGTCAAGCTGCAATGGACCCGCGAGGACGACATCCAGGGCGGCTTCTACCGGCCGATGTACTTCCACAAGCTCGACGCGGGCCTGACCGCGGACGGTCGGCTGGTGGGCTGGCGTCACCGGATCGTCGGCCAGTCGATCCTCGCCGGCACGCCGTTCGAGGCATTCATGGTCAAGAACGGAATCGACGCGACGTCGGTCGAGGGCGCGGCGAATCTGCCGTACGCGGTGCCGAACGTGTCGGTCGAACTCACCACGACCCAGGTCGGCCTGCCGGTGCTGTGGTGGCGCGTGGTCGGCAGCTCGCACACGGCGTACGCGGTCGAGGCGTTCATCGACGAAGCCGCGCATGCGGCCGGCAAGGATCCGTACGCGTTCCGCCGCGACCTGCTCGCGAAGGAGCCGCGGATGCGCGCGGTGCTGGAGCTGGCCGCGCAGAAGGCCGGCTGGGATCCGGCCAAGCCGCTGCCGAAGGGCCGCGGGCGCGGGATCGCGGTGGCCGAGGCGTTCAAGAGCTATGTCGCGCAGGTGGCCGAGGTGTCGGTCGATGCGGACGGCAAGGTGAAGGTCGAGCGCGTGGTGTGCGCGGTCGACTGCGGGATCGCGATCAATCCCGACATCGTCGCCGCGCAGATGGAAGGCGGCATCGGTTTCGGGCTCGGCGCGGCAATGCACAGCGCGATCACGCTGAAGGACGGCCAGGTCGAGCAACGCAACTTCGACGGCTATCACGTGCTGCGGATGGCCGAGATGCCGAAGGTCGAGGTGCATATCGTGCCGTCGGCCGAGGCGCCGACCGGGGTCGGCGAGCCGGGCGTCGCGCCGGTCGGGCCGGCCGTGGCGAACGCGATCTTCGCGGCGACGGGCAAGCGGCATTACGTGCTGCCGTTCGATTCGGCGGAGAGCGCGAAGGCTTGATGGGCCGGGACGCCGGCTGCGGCGCAAGGTATGCGCCGCGGCCGGTGTTTTTCAACGCATCGTCAACACCATGCTCATCCGGGCCGAAGCCGCATGACAGGACGCGGCCCGCCACGCTCGCTCACTCCTGCTCAACTTCGGGCCAAAGCCTCGGAAACAGAAACCGCAGGCTATTCAACGGCAATCCAAAAGAAAGCTCGCCGCGATGCGAAGGCGAGGTCAGCAGCCCGTAGTCCAGCAGCGATCGAACGATCCTGCGCGCCAGTACGTCGCTGACACCCAGCATCTGCGCGAATTCCGCACGCGTGACGGTCCGGCGCAGCGCCACGAACTCCATCGCCAGCGCCGCCGCTTCCGGTTTGATCACGGATTTTTCCGAGCGAATCGTCCATGGGTTGGCCTCCAGGAACCTCAGCAAATCCAGCAGCCGTCCCGTCACTCCATCGAACTGGGTCATATGCACCATAAAACCGACCTGGTCCTGACAGCAGTCGAGAAAAAACCGGGCGAACTTGACCAATCCTTCCTGGGATAGATTGCCACGGCCGTCCAGATCGTTGCGACGCGTCTGGTCGGCCTCGCTCAGCCTCGCGTAATACTGCTCATGCTCTCGCGCCAGCCCTCGAAGCGGCGACCAGAGACCGTGGGTCAGATCGGCAGCGCGCAACCCGAGATGCGAATGCAGGCGCGCCACGCGCCCGTTGCCGTCCATGAACGGGTGCACCCAGGCGAGGCGATGATGCGAACAGGCAATGCCGATCAGTTGATATTCCTTGGCCCGAATGCGCGCGTAACGTGTCGCCCAGACCTGAAGCAGCGGCGCGATCATTTCCGGTTCCGGCGCCAGATGGCGCCCGACCGTCACGTCCCCGCGCCGAAATTCGCCCGGGACGACGACATTGCCGTCGGCGGTCATTCGCTCGTCGTCAGGCAGGCAGGAAAAGAAGCGATCGTGAATGGCCGAGATCCGCGCCGGCTCGAACAACGCAGCGACCGGTAGCGCACGCCACTCTTCCTCGAGCGCGGCTTCTGCCGCGATATGCGCGACCGCAAAGCGCTGCTTCTTGCGTTCGACGAGATCGGTCGAATAATCCCGATGCAGCGCCGCCTCGATCTTGGCAGGCGTCGTGTGCTGGCCTTCGATCTTGTTCGTGTAGTACGAGTTCATCGCGCGCAATTGCGGCACGAGTGCGGTGGCCAACGGGGTATCGCGTATGGCAAGCAACCGCTGCGAAGAATCGACGAGTTCGGCGGCCTGCTCGAGCAGCGGATCGAGTACGCGATCCTCGGGAAACAACGGTTCGAAGGTAGCGACGGTCGTCATGCTTCCCTGTATGGTTCCATGTAGGGTTCAATGTCGGCCATTATAATAACTTATGTTGCTGATTTATATTGATTTTTCATTGAACCACGTAGAGTTAAATGTAGGGTTCAATGTAGGGTTCCCATCGCATGCCGCTAACCCCGGTTGTGCCGCTTGTTACGATGCCCTCCCCACACGTTACGTCAGACGTAACGCCCGTAACGTCGCCACCCGATGCTACGTAACAATCCTTCACTATTGCCCGGCCGCTTTCATCGGTCGCCCGGCGCTCCCCGTTAAAAATTCTTTTAAATTCAACGCTTCCCCGCCGTCCGCGCCCTTGCCGCGGGCTCGCACCGCCGGACAACCATCTCCCTGGCCCGGAAGTTGCAGCACAGGACCCCGCAAACACTCCTTTACGGACATGCGAGGGCCACCATGGATTGCAAATACCTGTACATCGACAACATAAAAATCAACTTCGTCCGCCGCACGATCGAAATCGACAACAAGGTCGTCGACGTGACCCCGCGCGAATTCGACGTCGTCGAATTCCTGCTCGACAACATGAACAAGATCGTGCCGCGGCAGGCAATCCAGGAAGCCGTATGGGGCCGCGAGCTCGGCGTGTCGTCGCGCACGCTCGACACTCATATCTCGCGGATCCGTTCGAAGCTGCAGCTCGAACACGACAAGAACCTGCGCATCATCCCGATCTACGCGGTCGGCTATCGTCTCGTGCTGTTCGGTGCGGCGATGACGCACGTCGAGCGCCACGACGCGGCGCCGATCATGCGCGCGGCGCCGCAGCCGGCGATGTCCGCCGACTACGCGTAACGCTTCGCCCGCGCGCCGCCCGTTCGCCGCGCGCCGGCAACGCCTCCCCACCGCGCTGCGCGGATCCGCAGCCCCTCGCGACCTGCCAGCCGGATGCGGCCTGCCCGCCGTCCGGCCCCGTCAGCCAATCGCGCCCCGACCGCCGCCTCCGGGCGGCGGTCGCCTTTGACCGCCAGCCGTCGCGCCGCCCGCTTCATCGCCCGCCGCCGCACGCCGCTGCACCCTGCCGCACTTCGTCACGCTTCGTAGCGCCGCGCTCCCGCCGTCTGCGCGCGCTGGTCGCGACTACGGATTCCGGCGCGGCACGCGGCCATCGCCGTCCCTACAATCGACGCAGCAGCCGCGCGCCCCTCGGCGCCGCCGGCATCAGAACAACCCGTCGAACCGACGCCGAATCCGCCCCGATCCCGCCGTGCCTGCGCTGTTCCTGACGAATGCCGACGCCGGCGACGCCGCGAACCGGGCCATGCCCGCCGCTTCGCCGCCGCCCGCCGCCGCGCCGGCCGCGGTCGCGCTCGACGCGTCGCCCTACCTGCCGCGCCTGTCCGCCGCCGCCGCGCGTGGGCTGTCGCATGCGTATTGCGCGACGGGCGCCGTCCCGGTCACGCTCGGCGAGCATGCGTACGAGGTGTGCTGGCGCGTCGACGCCGAGCCTGCCGCCGATGCACATGCGTACCGTTTCGTCGTCGGCCCGGCCGCCGGCACGCTGTGGATCGACCCGATCGCGGAAACCGAATGGCTCGGCGATGCGGCCGATCCGGCGGTTCCGGCCGTGATCCGCGCGGCGCTGCTCGCCGATCTCGCCGCGCCGCTCGCGGCCGTGCTGCAGACGGCGACGCGGCAGCGCGTGGAACTGCTGCCGCCGGCGGACAACGCGCCGGCCTGGCACGCGTTGCCGTCCGCGTTGCGGTTCGAGCTGCGGCGCGCCGACGCCGCGTGGCGCTGCCACGGCGCACTGCTGTTCGACGCGCCGGATGCGCTGGCCGTATTCTTCGCGGCCGCGCCGGCCGCGCTCGCCGACGCGCGCGCGGCCTACGCGAGCCTGCCCGTGCCGCTCGTGTTCGAGATCGGCCGCACCGAGCTGACGACGGCCGAACTGGCCGACGTCGTCGGCGGCGACATCATCGCGATCGAGCGCTGGCAGGCGCACGAGCAGAACCTGCTGTGCGTCGCGCGGCTGCCGGCCGCGCCGGCGTGGGAGATCACCGGACGGCCGTCGGGCAACCGGCTGACCGTCGAACGAATCAGGGAGATGCCTTTGGAACCGACCCGCACCGACTCCGCGCCGACGACGACGCACGACGCGCCGCCCGCCGACGCACCGCGCTCGCTCGACGGCCTCGCGGTCGACCTGCGCTTCGAGCTGCCGCCCACGTCGATGCCGCTCGGCGAACTGAGCGCGCTGCAGCCGGGCGCCGTGATCGAGCTGCAGCAGGGCATCAACCAGAGCGTGATCCATCTCGTCGCGAACGGGATGCTGATCGGCACCGGCCATCTGATCGCGGTCGGCCAGAAGCTCGGCGTACGCGTCGTCACGCTGACGCAACCCGCGCCGCGCGAGCGCTGAACGATGGGCAACCTGCCGAATCCGGTCGCGCTGATCGCGGTGATCGCCGCGCTCGGCATCGCGCCGTTCGCGGCGCTGATGGTGACGAGCTACACGAAGCTGGTGGTCGTGCTCGGCCTGCTGCGCTCCGCGCTCGGGATCCAGCAGGTGCCGCCGAACCTGGTGCTGAACGGCATCGCGCTGATCCTGTCGCTGTTCATCATGGCGCCCGTCGGGATGTCGATCCGCGACGCGCTGCAGGCGCGCCACTTCGATGCGTCGGGACAGTTGTCGACGTCGGACATCGGCGCGCTCGCCGATGCCGCGCTGCCGCCGATCAAGGATTTCCTCGTCTCGCATACGCGGCAGCGCGATCGCGAATTCTTCGTGCGCACCGCGACGTCGGTGTGGCCGAAGAACCGCGCGGACGGCATCAAGGACGACGACCTGCTCGTGCTGGTGCCGAGCTTCACGCTCGCCGAGCTGACGAAGGCGTTCCAGATCGGCTTCGTGATCTACATCGTGTTCATCGTCGTCGACCTGCTGGTCGCGAACATCCTGCTGGCATTAGGGATGCAGATGATCTCGCCGACCACGATCTCCGTGCCGTTCAAGCTGCTCCTGTTCGTCGCGCTCGACGGCTGGTCGCTGCTCGTGCACGGGCTCGTGCTGTCGTATCGGGTCGCCGGAGCCGGATGATGCGCGCACGCGCCCTGCGAACCGCCGCCGCGTGCGTTGCCGCGCTCGTCGCGCTCGTGCTCGCGTGCGGCCAGCCCGGCGTCGCGCAGGCAACCGGCAGCGCCGCCGGTTTCGCGCAACTCGCTCGCGCGTGCGTGCCGAACGTCGACCCCGCTACGCTCGCCGCCCTCGTGCGCACCGAGTCGGGCTTCAATCCGTATGCGATCGGTGTGGTCGGCGGGCATCTGGCGCGCCAGCCCGCCTCGCTCGACGAGGCGCGCGCGACCGCGCGCGAACTGTCGTCGCGCGGCTTCAGCTACAGCGTCGGTCTCGCGCAGGTGAACGAACGCAATTTCGCGAAATACGGGCTCGACGAAGCGACGATGTTCGAGCCGTGCCGCAATCTGCGGGCCGGCGGCGCGATCCTGACCGAATGCTTCGCACGCTCGTCGGGCACCGGCCGCGCGACGCAGGCCGCGTTGCGCGCGGCGCTGTCGTGCTATTACAGCGGCAACTTCACGACCGGCTTCTCGAGCGGCTACGTGAGCCGCGTCGTCGCGAGCGCGCAGCGCAACGCGCACGAAGGCGGCATCGAACCGATCCCGGTCGTGCGCGACGTGCCGCCGCCGGCGCGGCAGCGACGCATGGAGGCGGCCGCGACCACGCCGCCCGACCGCGCGCGCCGGCTGCCGTTGCCGGCCGCCTCCGCCGACGCCCCGTCGTGCCATGCGCGCCCGGTCGTGATGATGTGCCGCGGCTTGCCGGCGAGCCAGGCGAAGCGGCTGTGCGTGCGGTGTCTCGATCAGTAATCGCATGATCGCGCGCGGCGCCGGGCGCGCGCGTCCGCGCCGCTTTCAGGGGTCCGAACGACGCCGCGCGGCATGGCTGCCGCACGCCGCGCGCATCTCGTAGCCCGCGCGACGCCGGGGCGCCGAGCGCTTCCTGCCGCTACGAAACAGCGGCGTTCCCGCCGCCGGGTGCGTCCGTACACTCGAACGATCACGTCGCGGCGTGCAGGACGCCGCGCGTGCCGCGCATCGCGCGGCTCAACGGAGACGAGCATGCTGTTGATCGACGGATTGGGACTGGGTGTCAACTGGCAGCGCTTCCTGTCGGAAACGCTGAATCCGGTCGTTGCACCGCCGCCCCCGCCTCCACCTCCGCCGAAGAAGGACGATCCGGCCGCCGGGCCCGCGAACCCGACCGCCGCGCCGCCGATTCCCGTCACCGCATCGCTGGCCACCGATCCGTCGAAGCCGACCAACGCCGAGATCCAGTCCGCGACGTCGCTGATCCAGAGCATGGCCGCGCAATATACGGCGCCGCCGCCCGACATCACGGTCGAGAACGACAAGACGCGCGCGGTACAGAAAGCGATCCAGGACGCGCAGACGAAATACGACAACGCGTCGCAGACGCTGCAAGGCGCGCAGAACGTGCTGCATCTGGTCAACCGCGATCCCGAGTCGACGGCCGACGACCGCAAGACCGCGCAGGCCGACTACGCGAAGGCGCGCACGACGGCCGACACCGCGCAGCGCGAGCTGAACGTGACGACCGACGCCGGCTACATGATCCTGTACGGCGAACAGGCGAACGCCGACATGCCGGCCGGGATGAAGATCGACGATTCCGGCAAGGTGACCGACCCAGGCGACGCGCAGCACGCGGCCGACCAGCAGTTCAAGACGCTGCTCGACGCCTTCCCCGATCATGCGAACGATCCGAACTGGGTGCCGCAACCGGGCGACTGCAAGAACCCGCTGCAGATCCGGCTCTACGACAATTGGCAGACCGCGAGCGCGAAGGCGGCCGTGGGTGCGTCGAAATACTTCGCGGACGTCGCGAATTCCAATCTCGCGTATACGCAGTTCCAGTCGTACCTCGCCGATCCGGACTACAAGGCCGCGCTCGATGCGGGCGTCGGGCGGCTGAACGACGCGTTGCAGCCGCTGGAGCTGCAGGTCACGATGCCCGATGCGCCCGCTTCGCAGGATGCCGCGCAGCAGGCCGTCACGTCCGCCGCGAAGGATGCGAATTATGCGAACGCCGCGTACGGCGCGGCCAACGACAGCCTGGCGCTCACGAACGCGCAGCAGCGCTACGATTCGGCCAGCGGCAAGGAAGGACCGACGGTGGTCGTCGCGAACGAGGTGTCGGACGCGAAGACCGCGCTCGCCCGCGCGCAGACGGCCGCGAACACGAGCGGCGGCTATCTGCAGATGCTGTCCGCGCAGCGGCAGGTCGACACGCTGCAGGCCGACTATACGAAGAAGCAGGACGCATCCAGCGCGTGGCACAAGGACAATCCGCACGCGATGATCAAGGATCCGCAGGTCGACCTGGACCTCGGCGATGCGTATGCGAAGCTCGATCAGGCGAAGCAGCAGGCGAGCATCGCGCACGACGGCTTCGTCGTCGCGTACGGCGCGTCGCTCGCGCAGCAGTACGACGATCAGGCGTCGCAGCTCAAGGCGCGGGTGAACGCGCAATCGATCTTCACGAAACCCACGCTTCAAACGCCGCTGCTGACGCCGTCGCTGTCGACCGCGAACGGCCTGCCGGGTGTGCCGGCATCGTCGTTGTCGACGGCGACGTCGGCCGCCCCCACCGGCACGCCGACGCTGCCCAGCGCGTCGCCGCAGGCCTCGCCGACGTTGCCCGGGTCCAATGGCGCATCGTCGCTGCCCGCGTCGCCGCTGCTCGACCGCCCGTTCCTGCTGCCGCAGTCGTCGGGCCCGACCGCCGCACAGGCCGGCCCGACGATGCTCGACGTGAAGCGCATGCAGACCGTCGCGGGCGCGATCCGCGCGGCCGACAGCCGGATGTCTGATTCGGTCAACGAGCACGCGACCCAGCTCGCGCTGTCGCAGGCGCACATCAAGCAGACGCAGGCGAAGAGCACGCTCGAGTCAGTGCAGAAAAAGTACGACGACTGGGCAGCCGCGAATCCGCCGCCCATGCGCTTTCGCACCGTCTCGGGCGACGACATGATCCCGGCGCCGTCGGCGCCGCGTCCGAACCTGTATCAGGACGAGCTCGACAAGGCGAAGGCGGCCGTCACGCAGGCCGACAACGCGGTACAGCGTCTGCAACTGCTGAGCGAAACGTCGCACCAGCAGGTGCTGATGGACGGGTTCGACGCCGGCCTCGACGAACGGCTGCGCTATGCGGCGCCCGGTTCGGACGCCGAGAACGACTACAAGAAGGCGCTGCACGATTTCTACGAAGCGCATCGCGGCGAGTTGTCGAATTCGCTGCTCGACGCAGCCAGCGCGAGCACGAACAACGGCGGCACGATCGCGTTCGGCAAGTTGACCGACAACGCGCAGCGCAATCTGATCGGCGTCGCGCTCGGCATGCAGCCGGACGTCCAGAACGACGCGGCGTCGAGCGACGGTTCGGATCCCGTATCGCCGACGAAGGACGACGTCGCGCGCTACACCGACAAGGACAAGCTGAAGACGATCAACAGCGTGCGCGACAAGCTGCTGTCGATCGGCGGCGGCGCGACGACGCAGGTCAGCGTGTTGCCGATGGTCTACGCGGCCAAGGATGCCGGCATGACCACCAGCGCGCTGTTCAAGGTCAGCGGCAAGGACGGCACGCAGTACGTCGACGAGACGGCGAGCAACTACGACGACATCAACGATTACATCGACAACAACGAGCTGTCGACGGACGGCACCGTCGACATCGCGACCGGCCACAACGCGGACGGCACGCTGCAGCTCGTGTCGAAGGCCGCGCATCACGAAAGCGGCTTCGACAGTTTTCTGAACACGCTGACGAGCACGGGCCTGAACATCGGCATGATGGTCGGCGGGATGGCGCTCGAAGGTCTCGGCACGCTGCTCGACGGCACCGGCATCGGCGCGATCGTCGGCGTGCCGCTGAACATCCTCGGTGCGGGGATGATGTATACGGCGATCGGCGCGACGATGACGAGCGCCGGACTCGATCTCGCCAATCGCGCCGACCACGGGCGCAGTCTCAATCCGTTTACCGACCCGGGCGCGCGGGCCGACTTCATCAACCTCGTGCCGATGGGCGCGGCGGGCGCCGCGAAGCTGGCCGGCAGCAAGCTGTTCACGCGCGCGGTCACGGCGCTCACGCGCACGCCGAAGGTCGCGTCGGTGCTCGCCACCGGCGCGCGGACCACCGCGGTCGTGACGGGCGTGGGCGGCGCGGTCGAGGCGTTCGGCGAAGCGGGCTACGAGTATTTCGTCACCGGCGACAAGAAAGCGGCCGGCGAGCAGCTCAAGTCCGGGATCACCAACGTCGCGTTGATGGCCGCCGGCGGCCTCAAGGAACGCGCGGTGACGTCGGTGCGCACACGCATCGGCCAGCCGGTGCCGATCCGCGGGGCCGACGGCAAGACCGTCAGCGTCGACAGCCAGACGATCGGCCGGATTCTCAACAGCGGCGACGCGTCGTCGCTCGCGGCCGGTCGCACGCGCGTGACGCTCGACGGCGAAGCCGTCAAGGTGTCGCCGGACGGCACGCTGCGCGTGGGCGACAAGGTGCTCACCTACGACAACACGCCGATTCGCGTGCTCGACCGCGCATCCGCGAAGCGCCTGCCGCCGGGCAAATCGGTGGTGCTCGGCGAGGACGGCACGCTGTCCGTCGTCTCGGTGTCGCCGAAGGCCTGGACCAATGGCACGCGCGTCGACGACGTGGCCGGCACCGGCGAACGCATGTCGTTCGGCCCCGACGGCGAGATGAGCGTGACGCCGAAGATCGTCGCGAAGACGCCGCTCGACGTGCTGCAACACGTGCTCGACCAGGCGAGCGACGCATACCGGCAGACGGTCGCCGGCGCGCAGGCGCCGCGCCGCCTCGCGCAGACGGCGGCCGAAGGCGAAGCCGCGAGCGTATCCGCCGACGCGCGCAGCACGCGCCGCACCAGCGAGGAACACGCCCGCGTACAGCAGCAGCGCGACGAAACCGATGCCGAAAGCAGCACGACCGCGAGCACCAACCGGCGCAGCGCCGACACGCAATCGATGCGCTGGCGGCCCGTCGCGGCCGACGAGCCGGCCGGCCCGGGCACGCGCGCGAAGCCGGACGGCACGCCGCCGCGCGTCAACGCGAAGGTCGTCGATCTGACGGACGACGCGCCCGTCGCGCGCGCGGCGACGTCCGATCCGGCCGGCATCGCCGTGCCGCGCGGGCCGAACGCCGAGCCGATGGAAATCGGCGATCGCACGGTCTACGTGGTGCGCAGCGGCGCGACGCCCGACGCGCCGGGTGCGCGGCCATCGTCGCCGCGCCCGCAGGATCTCGCGGAACCGGTAATCGTCGTCGCCGGCGAACACGACGCGGCGCTCGCACCCGAGCTCGCGAACCGCTGGCAGAAGCCCGTCTATGCAGCCGCGCCCGATGCATTCGGGGCGGACGGCCAGTTGCGCGCGGGCGCGCGCGTGCTGCGCTTCGATCCCGCGCCGGAGACGGTCGCGGCCCATGAAGCCGGCCTGCCGGCCGGCATCGCGCCCGACGAAGCGCCGCCGGCTGCGCCCCGCGCGGCTGCCGACGACACGGTGATCGTGCTGGCCGGCAAGCGCGGCCCGAACGAACCGGCGATGCCGCGGACGGCTGCGCCGCCCGAGCCGGTCAACGCGCTCGATGGCGTGTTCAGCGCGCCGAACCGCGTGCTCGTGCTCGTCAAGCCGGAACACGCCGGCACGCCCGAGCGGATGGCGGAACGCGAAACCGCCGCGGCCAACCGCGGCGCACGCGCGCTCGACGACGCCGACGGCCAGGCCGACCGCGCGCCGACGAGCGGCGAACGTCGCACCGCGGCGAACGACGACATCGGCCTCGCCGCCGCGCACCCTGAAACGACCGAGACCGCCCCGCCCGACGCCGGCGCCGCGAAGCCGGGCTGGGTCACGCGGATGCAGATGCGCTTCGGCGGCGCGGCACTGCCCGAAGCCGCGCAGGCGCTCGCGATGCAGTCGGGCACGCTCGCCACGCAACTGCGCATGCTGCAGGACGCCGGCTGGCGCGTGACGCTCGGCAAGCGCGGCGGCGGCAGCCGCATCGATCCGCGCAAGCGTCGCGTGACGATCGACGGCGCGCTCCAGCATCCGGGCAGCATCACCTATACGCTCGCGCACGAAGCGCGCCATGCGGTCGAGGCGATGGCCGGCGTGCTGAACCTCGACTACGGCAACCGCAGCCGCTTCACGCGCAAGGCGCTCGAAGCCGAGGCGCGCGCGCAGATCAACGCGTTCGAGGCACGCTACGAAATCGAGCTCGCGGGCGGCGGCGACATCGCCGCGCACGTGCGCCTGCCGGATGCGATCGAGCGCGAAGGCGCCGCATGGCGCGCGCCGTCGCGCGACTATGCGGGCACGGTCGGACGCCTCGTCGACGCATTCGCCGATGCGCCCGTGTCGGGCCGCGACGGCGAGACCTACCGCGATTTCTACGACGACGTATGGTCGCGCCAGAAGCGCCGCGGCGGCATCCCGCGCCGGATGCCCGCGCCGCAGACGCACGAGACGGGCGACGTGCCGCACGGGGTGCGCAGCTTCGACGAACGCGTGGCATGGAGCCGCGCGCATGCCGAATATGCGTCGCCGTTCGGCGACGGGCCCGTGCCCGCGGCGGCCGACCTGCAGGCGGCGCGCAGCCGCCACTTCACGATGCTGGAGGACGAAGGCGTGTTGATGCTGCACGCCGACACGTTGCCGGACGGCACGCTGCTCGCCGGCGGGCGGCCGGCCGGCGTGCACGAATACGCGCTCGACCAGGCGCCGTCGTTCCTGGTCAAGGATGGCTATTCGATCGTGCTGTCCGCGAAGCACGGCGGCGAGGCGGCCGCCGCCGGGCTCGCGAATCTGTGGCAGCGGCCGGTGTATGCGCCGCCCCCGCACGCGGTCGGCGAACACGCGGCGCTGCTCGACACCGGCGCATTCCGCCGCTACGATCCCGCGCCCGCGGCGCCGCACGATCTCGGGCAACTGGCGGCCGACGCCGAAGGCGTGCACCTCGAAAGCAATCCGGCGGCGCGGATCGACGTCGAGCGTCACGTCGGCGAGCTGCTCGGCGCCGGTGCCGAAAAAACCGTGTTCGCGCTCGGTCACGATGCCGCGCTCGCGGTTTACGACAACGGCCCGCATACGTCCGAAGCGCGCCAGATCGAGGCGGCGATCGACGAGAGCATCGCACTCGACGATCTCGCGTCGTACGGGCTGAAGACCGTGACGATGGACGGTCCGTTCTCCGCGCTGAATCGCGTCGCCGTGCTGTACCGGCCGCTTGGCGTGTTCCACAGCTTCGGCTTCGAGACGGGCGCGCTGCCGCGCGTGGTGTCGCGCGCGGCGCTCGAGCACATCCGGCAGATTCGCGAAGTCGTCGAACGCACCGGCATCGGCTTCGACCTGCAAGGCCTCTTCACACGCGGCGGCGATTTCCTGCTGAGCGACCCCGGTGCGATCGGCATGGGCGCGGGCGAGCATTTCACCACGCTGCAGCGGCTCGCGGTGATCGAACGCGCGCTGACGCAAGGCCTCGAGCGCGGCCACGTCGAACTCGCGCATCCGCGACTCGCCGAAACGCCGCCGCCCGATGCGTTCGTTCAAAAGCCGTCGGTCATCACGCGCGTGCGGATGCGCTTCGGCGGCGCGCCGCTGCCGAAGGAAGCGTACCGGCTGATCGACGCATCGAGCCTGCTGTCGCAGCAGCTTCGGCTCGGCGCCGACGCAGGCTGGAAAGTCGTGCGCGGCAAGCCGGGCGGCGGCAGCAAGATCGACACGCGACGGCGGCGCGTCACGATCGACGGCGGCCTGCAGTCGACCGGATCGATGGTCTACGTGCTCGCGCACGAAGCCCGCCATGCGCTCGAGGCCGCGACCGGCACGCTCGGGCTCGACTATGGCTCGACGCAGCGCTACGTGCGCAGCGCGCTGCTCGCCGAGGCGCGCGCGCAGGTCAACGCATTCGCGGTGCGCGACGAGATCCGCGCGAACCTCGGCATCGACATCGGCCGCCACGTCGCGCTGCCCGACGCGATCGCCAACGAATACGGCCGCGCGCGGGCCGGCGACGCCGCCTCGCTCGCGCGCCTCGCCGACGCGTTCGAGCACAGCCCGACGTCGCTCGACGGCGGCGTCACCTACGGCGAGCTGTACCGGCGCCAGGCGCAGGCCGCGCAGCGCGCCGGCGTGACGATGCCGGCGCCACGCGAGACGGCCGCGACACTCGCCGAAGAAACCGCATGGTCGCGCGCACGTGCGGTGAAGGCCTCGCCGTTCGACGGCAAGCCGGTCGCCGGCGTCGACGCGCTGACGCTCGATCGCTCGGGTCCGCTGTCCTACGACCGCGACGGCCGCATCGTGATCGTGCATGGCGTCACCGACGCGCAAGGCCGCCTCGTCGATCCGGACGGCCGGCCGTACACGCCGGTCGAGGTCACGCTCGCGCACCGCTCGGTGCTCGGCCTGCCCGGCTCGTCGGTGATTCTGTCGGCACGCAACGGCCGCGACGCCGCCGCCTGGCTCGCGAACGTCTGGCAGCGCCCCGTCTACGCGCCGCCGACGATCGCGGTCGGACTCGGCGCCGAGGCGCGGCTCAGCCATACCAACGCGTGGCTGCGCTACGATCCGGCGCCGCACCAGCGCCCGGACCTGGGCGCGCTCGACGTCGACGGCAACGGCGTCCACGCGAGCGGCGATCCGGCCGCACGCGTGCCGGTCGAGCGCTTCACCGGCGCGGCCACCGGCGCCGGCATCGAGAAGACCGTGTTCGAACTGGGCCGCCGCAATGCGATCGGTCTCTACGAGGGCACGGACAATCGCGCGATTCTCGGCCACATCGAATCGATCCGCCTCGAACAGGAAGGGCTCGCGGCGCTGCGCGCACACGGGCTGCGCACGCTGACGGTCGGCGGCCCGTTCGCGGCATTCGATCGCGTGGCCGTGATGTACGCGCCGTTCGCGTCGCTGAGCAGCCACGACGTGATGGCCGGCATGCTGCCGTCGCGCGTCACCCGCGACGCGTTCGCGCAGCTCGACCGCGCGCGCGACATCACCGCGCAGCACCGTCTGTACTACGACTTCGAAGGCGTGTTCGATGCGCACGGCGACTTCTACCTGAGCGATCCGTCGACGGTCATGACCGATGCGCCGAAGCTGAACGTGGAAGGCATCGTCCGCGAGATCGGCACGCTGCGCGTGATGCTCGAGGACGGCATCGCGCGCGGCGCGATCGAGCTCGCGCATCCCGGCATCACCGAGCACTTGCCGCCCGACGCGTTCGTGCAGAAGCCGTCCGTCATCACGCGCATCCGGATGCGGTTCGGCGGCGCGCCGCTGCCCAAGGCCGCCCATGCGCTGGTCGACCGCTCGAGCCTGTTGCGCCAGCAGGTCGCGCTGGCCGGCGAGGCCGGCTGGAAAATCGTGGTGGGCCGGCCCGGGCGCGGCAGCCGGATCGATACCGCGAAGCAGCGGATCGTGCTCGACGGGCAGTTCCACGGCGCCGGCACGCTCGTCTACACGCTCGCACACGAAGCGCAGCATGCGGTCGAGACGATCACGCGCCGCCTCGCGCTCGACCGCTCGTCGCCGGACGCGCTGACCGACAGCGCGCTGATGGCCGAAGCGCGCGCGCAGGCGAATGCGTTCGCGGTGCGCCGCGAAATCCTCGACGATGGCGGCATCGACATCGCCCGGGACGCCCGCCTGCCGGATACGATCGCACGCGAAGCCGACCACGTGATGCCCGGCGACGAAGCCGGGCTGCGCCGGCTCGCGACCGCCTTCGGCGACGTCGCGCCGTCCGTGCCGGGCCACGCGACCTATCGCGCGTACTATGCGAGCCAAGCCGACGCGATGCACGCGCTCGGCGTGCCGCGCGAGATGCCGGCGCCCGCGCCGCAGCCGGGGTCGAACGCGCCGGTGCCCGCGGCGGCGGCGGACGCCGCGCGCCGCCAGCATGCGCTCGATCACCTCGCCTCGCACGGCAAGCGCGACCTGATCCGCATCGACGGTTCGCAACTCGCGTCGCTCCAGCAGATGAAGGATGCGTTCGGCACGAATGCGCACGTGCTGATCGCCGAGCATGAAGCGCGGCCGGACGCGTCGATCGACGCGCGCCATGCGCAGCCGAAATTCGTCGCGAGCATGCGCACCGACGAGCACGGTACGTTCGTCGACAAGGCGTCCGCCGATCCGGCCGTGTCGATCCCCGACGCGGTCTATCGCGCGCTGAAGGACAACGGCAGCGCGGAACGGGCGGACGTCGATTTCTACGTGTCGCCCGTGCCGCTCGCGGAATTGCGCGAGTACGGCGGCGCCGCACGGATCACCGCGCGCAGCGACGGCCGCACGTGGGAAGCCGAACAGGCGGCCGCGACGCCCGACGCGGACGTCGTCACGACGCTGAAGTCGCTTGCCGACGCGCCGCGCTTTCGCCGGCCGAAGCAGGCGGCGAAAGCGGCCGGCGACGGCGCGACGCTTTACGCGATCGACAAGGAAACCGGCAAGGTGCTCGGCTACGCGACGCGCAACGCCGCGCACGACTGGACCTATCACGAGTCGACCTCGCTCGGCGACGCGACGATCGCGCCGCGCGATCTCGGCGCCGCATTCCGCCGGCGCGCGCGCAACCTGTCCGGCGGCCGGCGCGGCGTGCGATTCGTCGTGACGGACGTCGCGCACGACACGGTCGAGCGCTACGGCGGCTTCGCGCCGGCGGAAATGCGCAAGGCGCTCGGCGACGAGAAGCCGCCGACGCAGAAACTCGGCACGCGCGTGCAGCGCGGCCTCGCGAAAGCCGACCCCGGCGTGCGCCGCAAGATCGCCGAGATCGAAGGCGCCGACAGTCCGTTCCTGCCGCCGAAGCTCGTCCCGGACAGCAAGCAGCTCGCGATCGACTTCAGCGGCGCGAACACGCTGCACCTGATGCGTGCGCTGGAACTGAAGGCGCTGGGCGGCGATCACTACGTGTACGTGTACGAGACCGATCATCCGGTTGCCGAATCGCTGCATACGCGCCGCGGCATCATCGCGATCCACGACGGCAACGCGCTCTGGTACGACAACGCCGAGCAATTGCGCGACCACCCGGACGCGGGCCGCCCGCTCGACGAGATGCCGCTCGGGCGCGGCCCGTTCGGCGCGAACCAGCACTTCCTGCTGTCGACGCTCGCGCCCGAGGCGTTCGATCCGCGCGCGACCGCCACGCAGAAAGCCGCGCTCGCGCAACGACTCACGCAGCTGCTCGACGAGAAGTCGTATTTCGATGCGCTGCCGCAGAAGTTCGACCTCGCCACGCGGTGGATCCGCACGCAGATCGCCGGCCAGATCGATCGCGTGAAAGCCGCTCAGGCCGACCTCGCCGCGGCCCAGCAAGCCGCGCAGCCGGCGGGCGGCGGCGCCAGCGGCGCAACCGGCCCCGCCAGCCGGGTCCGCAATGCGCTGCGCGGCAAGGGCGGCCGGCGCAACCGCCGCGCCGCGAACGCGGCAAACGCGTCGAATGCGCCGAAGCCGCCGAAAACGCCGGCGGCCAAGCCGCTGACGCTGCGGCCCTACCAGCCGAGCCTGGGTTCGAGCACGGTCGCGGAATGGGTGATGCGTTACGGCGCCGCGAAGGTGGCCGACTGGTTCCCGACGATCGACCGCGTGAAGGCGGTCACCGCACGCAAGAACCAGCCCGATGCCGGCGGCCTCGCGCTGACCGACGAACCGCAGACGATCCTGGCCGACGCACCGATGCTGAAGGCGCTCGGCATCCCCATCGGTCTCGCGCGCGAGGTGTCGAGCATGCCGTCGCGCGGGCCGGTCGCCGATCCCGGCGGCGATCACAACCGCTTCGTGAAGTGGATGCAGGCTTACGCCACGCGCCACAGCGCGGCACGCATGATCGACAAGCGCGCGATCCAGGCGTTCGTGCGCGCGCCGGCCGAGATCCAGGACCGCGTCGCGCCGATGGCGCGTGCGTTCAATCTGCGCGACGATCCCGCGCTCGCGGTGCGCTACGTCGAGCAATATGGCGGCGCGATGCCGGTGGTATCGATTCCGGTCGATCCGCATACGCTCGCGGCCGCGCGCGGCGGCAAGCACGATCCGGCGTTCATCCGGCGCGCGCGCCAGTTCGGCTCCCCGATCGGCGCGCGCTACAACGAGGCCGACGCGACGATCACGCGCGAGGCGCCGGACGGCACCACGCGCACGCTCGAGCTCGACGACATCGCGCATCTGCACAAATGGCTCACCGCGGCATCGCGCCACGGCTTCCAGCTTCGTCTCGAAGCGGCGTCGGGCCGCCCGCTCGTCTCCGCGGACGACCGCCGCACGATCGCCGGCACCAACGACAGCTATGCCGAGTACACACGGCTGATGACGTCGTTCGAGACGTGGTCGCACGATCACGCCGGCGAGCCCGCGCCGAACGTGATGCTGAGCTTTCACGGATGGGACGCCGTGCTCGAACCGGTGCCTGGCGCCGGCCACGTCGAGCTGCTCGATGCGCTACTCGACCGCAAGGCGATCGACTGGCTGCACGTCGGGCTGTCGTACGGCACGCACGGCGCCGACTTCATCGCGAACCAGGACCTGACGCGGGCGCTGGCGGAACGGATCGTCGACTATTACCAGACCGACCGTCACGGCAAGTTCGCACGGTTGCACGGCGCCGATGCGCTCACGCGCGTGTTCGAACCGGTGAGCCCCGAGGCGTTCGCGAACCAGCAACAGGTGCTGTTCGCGGAGATCGCGCGCATCGGCAAGTCGAAAGGGCTGTCCGACGACGCGCTCGCGACGCTGCGCGGCGAACTGTACGAACGCAACACGACCGCGCTCGTCAACCAGGCGCGCAAGGCGACGATCGAGCATGCGATGACGCAGTGGGCGTCGGCCGATCATCCGCCCGCCACGCGCACCGAAAAACTCGCCCGCCGCTTCGGCGAACGCTGGCTCGCGGAAGCGGGCGGCCGCGCACCGGCGCGCGGCACCGTCGTGTCGACCGCCGATCCCGCCGGGCCGCTGCCCGACAGTCGCGCGTACTGGCAATCGGTGGTCGAGCGCGAAGCGCTGAAGAACGATCCGTCGAAGCCGATCAGCGTCGGCCGGCAGATCGCGGCGAACCCGAAACAGGCGAAGATGATCGAGGAACTGCAGGCGCTCGCGCAGATCAACGCGCTGCGCGTGCATCGGCCGTCGTTCCGCAAGGCGGAGCTGTGGAAGTCGATCGGCTTCAGCTCGCTCGTCACCGGTGCGGGCGCGCTCGTGATCGCCGATACGCTCGGCGCGACGCACGTGCTGCGGCAGGACATGCTGAGCAGCGCGACGTCGTCGTTCCTGCTGGGCTCGCGTCTCGGTCGCGTGTTCCAGGTCATGCACCAGGGCGCGGTGCGCAGCCTGCAGGCCGGCGATCCGAAAGCCGCGCAGGCGGTGCTCACGCGGCTCGAAGTGACGCTGTCGCGGCAGCTGCGCTCGGGCGCGCACGATTACGGCCAGAACCGGCGCGCGCAGCTCGAGCAGATCTCGAACGAAGCGCGGACGCTGGCCGCGCAGTATGTCGAACTGAACCGCGTCGGGCTGATGAGTTTCGACGACGCGACCACCCACATCAAGGCGCTCGCCGCGGACGTGCTCGCGCAGATGCAGGGCACCGTCGGCGGCACGTCGCTGCAGCAGCTCCATACCGGTAACCCGCGTCACCTGTTCGGGATCGCGGGCCGCGCGGGCGCCGCGATCACGTCGACCGCGACGCTCGCGGTCGGCATCAGCGGCGTGGTGCACGCGCACGGGGCGTTCGATCTCGCCTACGGCTCGGCCGCCATCGCGAGCGGTGCGTTCGGCGCCACGTATGCGGGCCTCGTCTACACGATCGGCGCGCACCGCGTGAATGCCGACAAGCGCAGCCGCATCGTGCGCTTCACCGATTCGGCGAGCGACTTCATGGCCGTCGCGTACGGCGGTCTCGGCACCGGCGTGCAGTGGAGCGGCGGCCATTACGATCTCGCGATCGCGACCGGCGTGTCCACCGCGCTGCTGCTCGGCGGGCGTCTGAACACGCATTTCCCGAACGCGACGCCGCTGATCAAGAAGATCCCGACGGCCGTCGTGCTGATTCCGGTCGGCGCGTTCGCGTACAAGCTGATCGAAGGTCTGTTGACGACGTTCTTCGGCTCGGGGTCCGGTTCGTCGAATCAGTCGAATTCGTCGAATTCGTCGCAATCGAATCTCGCGCCCGGTGCGTCGCCGAGCGCGTCGGCCAGCCGTTCGGCCAGTCCTTCGGCAAGCGCCGCGCCAAGCGCTTCGGCGAGCGCATCGCCCAGTGCGTCGCCTGCCGCGCCGGCTTCGCCATCGGCCAGCGCCACGCCGTCGACCGCGCAACCGTCGGCGTCGCCGCAGCCCTACATCGTCGTCGCGGGCGATTCGCTGTGGGTCATCGCCGACCAGCATCGCCAGTCGCTGCTCGACGCCGCGCACGTGTCGCGCGCCGATCAGCAGGCGATGACGCGCGGCGAGCAGGATACGCGCGCGTTCAACGAGATCCTGCAGCTCAATCCGTCGGTGTCACGCGATCCGAACCGCCTGTCGGTCGGCACGCCGCTGATCGTCGGCTGATCCTCGCGCGCGGTGCGCGTGGCGCCGCGCGCGGCACGCCGCATCACGTCGCCCGCTGATGTTCCAGCCACGCCTGGAACATCAGCACCGTCCACAGCTGGTGCTGCCAGTTCATCCGGCCCGTCTGGTGCTGGCGCCACAGCCGCTCGACCGCCGCCGCATCGAAGAAGCCTTCGTCGCGCAGGCGCGACGGCCGCAGCAGCGCGTCGGCCCAGTCGCGCAGCGCGCCGCGCAGCCAGTGGTCGACGGGCGCGCAGAAGCCCTGCTTCGGCCGGTCGATCAGCGCGGACGGCACGTACCGGTCGAGCAGCCGGCGCAGCAGCGCCTTCGACTGCCCTTCCGGCAAGCGCACCGACGCCGGCACGCGCCACGCGAATTCGACGACGTGATGATCGAGGAACGGCATGCGCGTCTCGAGGCTCACGGCCATCGCCGCGCGATCGACCTTCGCGAGGATGTCGGTCGGCAGGTACGTGAGCGTGTCGATCGCCATCGCCTGCTCGGCGAAGCTCAGGTGCGCGGGCCACGCGGATACCGTGTCGAGCGGCGTCGGCGGCTCCTGCCCCGCCAGCGCGATGCGCTCCGGATGATGCACGGACGACATCAGCAGCCGGTACAGCCCGATGCGGCTCTCGGCGGTCATCACATGGCCGAGCTTGTGCAGGCGATCGCCGATGCGCGACGACGATTCGCGCGCTTCCACGCCGCCGCCCCATGCGCCCTGCGCGACGGCCGCGAGCTGGTCCGCGTGATCGGGCCGCAACGCATGCAGCGCGGCGGCGATCCGCGCGCGCACCGCCGCCGGCACGCGATGCAGCTTGCGCCACAGGCGCGGCGTCAGGAAGTAGCGCGTATAGCCGCCGAACAGCTCGTCGCCGCCGTCGCCGGACAGGCTCACCTTCACGTGCCGGCGCGTCAGTTCGGACACCAGAAAAGTCGGGATCTGCGACGCATCGGAAAACGGCTCGTCGTAGATCGACGGCAGCTTCGGCACGACGCCGAGCGCGTGGTCGGCCGTCACGTAAAGCTCGGTATGGCGCGTGCCGAGATGGCGCGCGACGGCCTTCGCGTAACCGGCCTCGTCGTAGCCGGCCTCGTGAAAGCCGATCGTAAACGTGTCGACCGGCGACGCCGATTGCGCCTGCATCAGTGCGACGATCGCCGACGAATCGATGCCGCCCGACAGGAACGCGCCGAGCGGCACGTCGGCTTCCATCTGCCGCGCGACGGCCTGGCGCAGGATCGTGTCGAGCTGATCGACGGCTTCGCCGGCGCTGCCCTCGAACGGCTGCGCGCGGCCCGCCTCGATCGCCTGTTCGAGCGTCCAGTACGCACGCACGCGCGGCGTGTCGCGCGCATGTTCGAACTGGATGTACGTGCCGGGCGGCAGCTTGCGGATGCCGCGATAGATCGTGTAAGGCGCGGGCACGCTCGACTGGCGCAGATACAGGCACAGCGCGTCGCGGTCGATCGTGCCGTCGAAGCCCGGATAGCCGCGCAACGCCTTCAGCTCGGACGCGAACACGAGCGCGTCGCCGATCCGGCCGTAGTAGAGCGGCTTCTCGCCGATCCGGTCGCGCGCGAGCGTCAGCACCCGCGACGCGCGATTCCACAGCGCGAACGCGAACATGCCGGTCGCGCGCCGCAACGTGGCCTCGACGCCCCACGCGACGATCGCCGCGATCAGCACCTCGCTGTCGGAGTGGCCGCGCCACGCCGGTGCGCGCCCCGTGCGCTCGAGCTCCGCGCGCAGTTCGCGATGGTTGTAGATTTCGCCATTGAAGACGAGGACGTAGCGGCCGCACGCGGAAGCCATCGGCTGCCGGCCGTGCACCGACAGGTCGACGATCGCGAGCCGCCGGTGGCCGAGCGCGATGCCGGCTTCCGGGTCGACCCAGATGCCCTGCCCGTCCGGCCCGCGATGCGCGAGGCTCGCCGTCATTCGCGCGAGCGTGCCGCGCGCTGTCTCCTCATCGAAGGCGACGCTATTCAGAAAGCCGTCGATTCCGCACATTGATTTGTCTGCCCCTGTTGACCTGTTCCGTCACGCACCGCGCACCTCGCGGCCCGCCGTCGGGCATGACGGTCGAGCCATATTACGAAGAAATAAATCAGCAATAATTCACCAGTGAATGCGGGCACCGTCCGGAAAAAAATGGACGTCAAGCGCCGCGTGCGGATGGCCAGATCACGGGGCCATATCGAATCCCGCCGGATGGCCGGCAGGCAAGGCAGGCAAAAAAGGGGGGCATACCGGCATGACGCCCTCCGGAACGCCGCGTCACGCGGCGCCGGTCGCCCATTTCAGCAACTGCGCGACCTCGCGGAAGTGCTGCGGCTGGATCGTGCCGTTCTCGGGCGTCGTCTCGTACAGCGCCTGCGCGAGCCCGACGTTCGCGAGCGTCGGGCGCAGCGCGTCGCGGGCCAGCCGCACGATCCGCTCGGCCGCGTCGCCCTCGCCGCGCGCGAGCACCCACGGCAGCGAGCCCATCCCGCCGTAGTAGAGCGCGACCGCGACGCGCGGCGAATAGACGACCACCGACGCATAGCCGACCCGGTCCGGCAGCGATGCGAACTGCACTTCGCGCGCGAGCTGGCGGCGCTTCGCCTCGATGTGCGGATCGCCTTCGTCCTCCTTGTGCTCGCGCCGCACTTCGTCGATCGACATTTTCATTTTCTGGTTGAATTCGTGCCGCTGGTGCACGATGTCGATCAGCGCCATCACGATGTAGATCAGCGCGGCCCAGCCGAACAGCAGCATCAGCAGCTTCACGATCAGCGCGAGGATCGAGACCGGCCGCGTGAAGCCCGACTGCACGGACGGATCGAGCGACTCGACGATCAGCCAGCCGAGCGTCGCGACGAGCAGCGCCGTCTTCAGCAGCATCTTCGCGAGGTTGACCAGGTTGCGCAGCGACCACAGGTTCTTCATCCCCTCGGCCGGGTTGAGCCGCGACAACTGCGGCACGAGGCGGCTCCACGCCATCACGCCGCCCACCTGCACGAAGCCCGCAAGCAGCCCCGCCAGCAGCCCGGCCGCGACGATCTGCGCGGACTGCGTGGCCCAGTCGCGCGCGGCGCCGTCGATCAGCACCGCGAGCCGCGCGGACGGATCGGCGGCGCCGACCGCGTCGAACACGAGCCGGAACAGCGCCTGCAATCGCGCGAACATCGAACCGATGCCCACCGCGAGCGCCACGCACACGCCGACGAAGAACGCCGACGACACCGTTTCCGCGCTCTTCGGTACGTCGCCCTTCTCGCGCGCCTCGCGCAGGCGCTTCGCGGTCGGTTTCTGGTCCTTTTCGGCCATGTCGGCTCCCGCGCGCTCAGCCGCCGCCGTGCGCGGCGAACAGCGCGCGCAGCAGCGCCATCAGCCCGCTGTCGGGGCTCAGCAGCGAATGCAGCGACGCGTACACCACCGGCAGGAACAGGACCATCATCAGCAGCGCGAGCGCGCTCTTCAGCGGCTGCGAGAACACGAAGATGTTGAGCTGCGGCACCGCGCGCCCGACCAGGCCGATGCCGAGTTCGACGAGCACCAGCACGATCGTGACCGGCGCGGCGAGCTTCACCATCCATTCGAAGATCGTATCGGTCTGCCGCACGATGAAGGTTTGCAGCATCGACGAGAAATCGGGGCCGAGCGAGCCGATCGGCCACCATGCGTACGACTGCGCGAACAGTTGCACGAGCACCTGCAAGCCGCCCGCCGTGACGAACAGCGCGATCGCGACGAAATTCAGGAATCCGGACGTCGGGCCGCCCTCGTGCCCGCCCATCGGATCGAAGAACGCGGCGCTGCCGCTGCCGGTCTGGAAGTCGATCAGGTAGCCGACGCCCTGGATCGCGAACAGCACCGCGCTGAACGCGCCCGCGAGCAGCATGCCGACCACCGCCTCCTTCGCGACGAGCAGGCACCACATCAGGAACGGCAGCGCGGCGACCTGCGCGGCGTCGATCGTCGGCGCGACGAACGCGGCGATCACGACCGCGATCCCGTTGCGCACGAGGCCCGTGATGATCTGCTCGTTGAACACCGGCACGACGAACATGATCGGCAGCAGGCGCGGCATCACGTAGAGCAGCGGCCGCAGCATGCCGGCGACGTCGTTGAAACCCGCGGCCTGGTCTAGCATCGGCGCTCCGCGACGGCGGGCGGGGCGGAGTCGTCGGGCGAGGCGGACGGGCCGGTTTTAGCCGTGATGTCGGCACCGGTTTCCACTTCGGTCATTGCCGCATCGAACGCGGCGGCGGCCTCCGGCGGCGTGGACGCATGACCGGCCGCGTCGCCCGCGCCGGCCACCCAGGTGCCGCCCGTCGCGAAGCGCCGCACCGCGTAGCCGTCCGCGACCTCGTCGGCGTCGCGCTCGACCCGCGCGGCGCGCGCGTGCAGCGCCTTCTCGCCGGCCTTGTCCAGCTTGTCCTCGGCGGCCTTCGCCTTGCGCGCGGCGCGCTGCAGGTCGGCGAGCGTCGCCTCGTGGCCGCGATGCACGTGCGCGGCCTCGCTCACCGACGCGTTCGCGGTGCCGATATGCCGGTCGAACGTGCGCGTATCGGCCGCCGCGTCCTGCAATGCGCGCGCTTCGCGCACGTCGTCGGCGAGCCGTGTCTGAATCGCGGCCTTCGCGGCGACCTGCTGCGCGAGCTGCGCCTGCGCGGCCGCCAGCGCGCGCCGGCTCTGCGCGGCGATGCCCTGCTGGCGCGCGGCCGCGATGCGCGCGATCTGGCTGCGCATCTCGCGCACGCGCTTCAGGCGGGCGAGCGTCGCGAGCACGAGACGGTCGTCGGCTTCAGACATGATCGTTCGCCAGCTTCGTCAGTTTCGCGAGCAGCGCGTCGAAGCGCACGTCCTCGTCCGACGCCTGCGCGCAGAACGCGCCGATCGCGTCGCGCGCACGCAGCGCGAGATCGCCGAGCCGGTCGCTGCCTTCGCGATACTCGCCGATCTGCACGAGCAGCTCGATTTCCTGGTACTTCGCGATCAGCTCGCGTACGCGCGCGGCCGCATGCTGGTGCGCGCGGCGCGCGACGAGCGGCATCACGCGCGACAGGCTCGCGAGCACGTCGATCGCCGGATAGCGGTTCGCGAGCGCGATCTTGCGCGACAGCACGATATGGCCGTCGAGAATCGAGCGCACTTCCTCGGCGATCGGGTCGGATTCCTCATCGCCTTCGACGAGCACCGTGTACAGCGCGGTGATCGATCCGCGCGCGCCCTGCCCCGCGCGTTCGAGCAGGCGCGGCAGCACCGCGAACGTCGACGGCGGAAAGCTGCGCCGCGTTGGCGGCTCGCCGCTCGCGAGGCCGACCTCGCGCTGCGCGCGGGCGAAGCGCGTCAGCGAATCGACCAGCAGCAGCACGCGCTTGCCCGCATCGCGAAAGTGCTCGGCGATCGCGGTCGCGACCAGCGCGGATTTCACGCGCTCCATCGCGGGGCGGTCCGACGTCGACACGACGACGATCGAACGCGCGCGCACCTCCGGCGACAGGCTGTGCTCGATGAATTCGCGCACCTCGCGACCGCGTTCGCCGACCAGCGCGATCACGTTCACGTCGGCCTGCGCGCCGCGCGCGATCATCCCGAGCAGTGTGCTCTTGCCGACGCCCGACGGCGCGAAGATGCCGACGCGCTGCCCGACGCCGAGCGTCATCAGGCCGTCGATCACGCGCACGCCGGTCGGAAACGGCGTGTCGATCAGCTTGCGCGCAAGCGGATTCGGCGGGTCCTGCTGCGTCGATACCCACGCGGCGCCCGTCACCGGCCCGCGATCGTCGAGCGGCCGGCCGAGCCCGTCGAGCACGCGGCCGAACAGCCCTTCGCCCACCGGGAACACATGCTCGCGCCCAGACGGCACGACGGTCGTCTCCGGCGACAGCCCGGCCACGTCGCCGAGCGGCGTGAGCAGCGTCGTCTGCCGCGAGAAGCCGACCACCTCCGCAAGCAGCGTCGGCTGGTTCGGCGTGCGCAGCTCGCAGATCTCGCCGAGCCGCGCGCGGATGCCCGTCGCGTTCAATATCTGCCCGACCGCATGGTTGACGCGGCCCTGCACCGACACCGGCGAAAAAAACGCGAGCCCCGCGTCGAGTTCGCCGACGAGGCGGCCGCGATCGAACGGCGCGCCGTCGTCGTCGCCGAACGACGGCGGATCGTCGAGCGGCGCGTTCATCGCGCGGCCCCCTTCAGCGCGTCGCGGCGAATCGCCTGGCGCAACGCGTCGATCTGCAGGTCGAGGCTCGCGTCGATGCGCCCGGACGGCGTCTCGACCGTGCACGCGTGGCGTTCGAGTCGAGCGTCCTCGACGATGCGGATCTTCTGCCGGTTCGACTGCCCGGCGAATGCGCCGTCGAGCGCATCGCGCATCTCGTCGGTGCGGCCGGGCGCGATACGCACGATCAGGAACGCCTCGTCGCGCACGAGCGGCGCGATCCGCGTGAGCGCGGCCTCGTACAGCTTCTGCGTGCTCATCTCGCCGACGATCGCGCGCACGGCTTTCACGACGATATCGGCCATCGCGTCCTTCATCGTCTCCATCGTGCGCGTGGCGGCGAGCGCCTGCGTGTACGCCTGCGCGGCCTGCTCGCGCTGCGCGCGGCGCATGCCTTCGTCGTAGCCGGCCGCCTGGCGCTTGTCGAATTCGCGCTGCGCGTCGGCGACGATGCGTGCCGCCTCTTCATGCGCGGTCGCGATCACCGCGGACGCGTCGAGCAGCGCCGCGTATTCGCGCTCCTTGAGCACCTTGCGCTCGGACAGCAGCTGCAGGTTGTCGCTCGTGATCAGAAAAGCCAGTCCCATGACGCAAGCCTCTCGGGAATCAGAAACAGGAACATCAGTTCGCCGAACTGATCGCGCTGCGCGCGGTTCAGCCAGTACGGCGCCTCGTCGTCGATCGCACGGTTGAATTTCAGGCGCACGCGCCGCGCGACCGCATCGCCGGCCACGCCGATGAAATCCGCGAGCAGCCGGCCGCCGCGCGCGCGGATCACGACCGGCAGCGCGGCGGGATCGGCGCGCCACGGTTCGAGCGTTTCCGCGAGCGCGCCGAATTCCGGCGCGCGTTCGAGCGCCAGCTCGAGCGCATCGCCGCCGAGCCGCGCCGCGACTTCCGCGCGGATGCGGCGCCCGGCCAGCGCGTCGCGCAGCCACGCGCGGTGCAGCAGCAGCCCCGCATACGCGGCCAGTTGCTCGAGCGCCGCGCCCGGCAGCAGCGCGAGCCGCGCGCACGGGTTCGCGACGTCGAAGTCGTGCCGGTCGGCCACGCCGTTCGCGTCGAGCAAATGCCGCGCGAGCAGCTTGCGGCCGGCCGCGCCGAACGCGTCCGGCGAACGGTAGCGCGCGGGCCAGTCGGCCGGCACGCGGGTCACGTGCAGATAGCGGTCGGGCCGCAGGTTGAAATCGCAGACGAGCGCATGGAACGCGGCAGCGCGCGCGGCCGGCGGCGGCGCAAGCGGGTGCAGCCATGGCAGCCGCGTCGCGTCAGACGCGTCGCCCGGCGGCAGCGCGTGCGAATCGCTCATGCGCCGTCGCGCGCGCCGTCCGGCGTGCGCAGCCCGCCGCCTGCCTGCTGCGGGGCCGCGCCGCCGCCGTTCGCGCCGCGCGGTGCGCCGAGCAGCCCCGCGAGCCGCGCGCCGAACATCCCGCGCCGCGCGGCCGACAGCGCGATCACCGCGCAGGTCAGCAGGATCAGCGCGAACACGAGCCAGCCGAGCGGCGAGCGCAGCCGCAGGATGTCCGACACCGCGCTGCCGATTCCGTCCACGCGCGTCGCGCGCGCGGCGGCCGGCTGCAGGAACAGCGACACGTTGTCGTACTGCAGCCCTTCGATGCTGTGCGCGACGAGATCCTTGACCATCGGCGCCATCGCGCGCAAGTCGACGCCCGGCCGATAGCGGATGTACACCGCGGCCGACGACGGCTTGATCTTGTCCGCGAGCGGATCGTTCTCCGGAATCACGACCTGCACGCGCGCGACGACCACGCCCTCGATGTCCTGCAGCGTGCGCGACAGGTCCTGCGACACGCCGTACAGGTAGCGCACGCGCTCCTCGGCCGGCGTCGACACGAGGCCCTGCTTCTGGAACAGCTCGCCCAGGCTCGCATAGCTCGGCTTCGGCAGCCCGTTCGCGTGCAGCACCGTGAGCGCAGACTGCATGTCGCCGTCCGCGACGCTCACGAGCCACGCGTTGCGGTCCGACGTGTCGCGCGCGTCGTTGTCCTTCGACGCGCTGATGCCCGCGTCGCCGAGCACCGCGATCATCTGGTTCGCGTCGCGCTCCGACAGGCCCGAGTACAGCTCCTTCTGGCACCCGGCCAACAGCACGAGCAGCCCCGCGAGCAGCGCGCGCGCCGCCCGGCTGCGCCACGCATGCATGCGCGGCGTCGAATCGATCGTCGTCATCGTTTTTCCGCGTCAGGGCGCATGAGGCCGTATCCTCCGGCCCGCACGCGCTTTCACTCCTGCGTCTTCAGCACCGTATGCGTGAAGCCGTTCGCCGCCTGCGCAACCGACAGGCTCAACTGGTATTCCGAAATCGTGGTGGTTGCGGTCCACTGGAAATCCATCGCCTTCACCATCGTCATCAGCGGGTCGCTGCGGCTGTCCGCCATCGACGTCAGCATCTCGTTGCGATGCTTGTCGATGTTCGCGTACCGCGAATCGAGATCGTTGCCGTACGTGCGCAACCGCTCGACGAGCGACGACTGGTTCGCCTGTGCGGGCGTCATCTGCACGGCCGGCGCCGCATCCGCCGGCGCGCGCGCCATCGCGACGCCCGACGAAGACGGCGGGGCGGCCGCCGACGCGCCCGGCTGCATCAGCGCATCGAACTGGCGCACCTGCGCCGGATCGGACGCCGTGCCCGTTTGCTGCGCGGCACTCGCGAGCGCCGCCGCGCCCGGCGGCGCCGCGCCTACGCCTGTTACCGACATGATCGTGTCCTCCTTGACCGGCAGAGCCGGGAACGGGCCGGCCGGCACGCATCGACGCCACACCGGGCGCCCGTCACGGGCGGCCCCGGCATGCGACGTCGCGCGGCGCGGCCGGCGACCGGCGTCACGCGCGGCCGGCGGAACTCAGGTGTTGCGCAACCTGGGCGTTCGCCGTCCCTTCCTGCGCGGTCACTGCGTTGCTGGTTTCGAACGTCGCAGTCGATTGCTGAACCTGGAAGTTGATCTTGGTCAGTTCGAGCTGCGTCTTGGTCAGGTCGTCGGCCTGCTTCTGCACGTCGCCCGTGTTCGTCACACCACCTGTTGCCGAGGTACCCATGCTTCGCTCCTTTACGTGAACCACACACCACCTTCCGGCGGCGGCCCCATGCCCCGCCGGCGACGTGACGCGCCGCATGCGCGGCGTGTCGCGTAATGCGCGCATCGCGAAACGCGCTGCGCTGATCCTGTCGCGACGCTAGTGCGTCGCGCCTTTCGATGCGCCGGCCGCCGCGACGGCTGGCGTCGCCGGCGCATCGGGCAACAGCGTCGGTCCCGGCACCGGCTGCGCGACGCCTGCCGCCGCCCCGCTCGCGAGCGGCGCCACGGGCGGCGCCGGCGCCTGCTCGGGCGCATGCGCCGACGGGCCGCCGAGCGGCATCGTGATGCGCTGGCCGTTGCGCTCGAACACCACTTCGTCCGGGCCGATCGACACGACGGTCGCCCCCTCCTTCAGCCGCGCGCCTTCGAAATAGCGGCTGCCGTCGACCGTCTCGATGTAGCGCTGGTCGCCGTCGCCCGCGAACACGGTCGTGATCTCCGGAATGCCCGCCGTGCCGCCGAGCGTCGTCGCCGTGCGCGGCGCGGCCGCATCGGCGTCGCGCACGTGATCGACCACCTCGAGCGCCGGCCGGGCATCCTTCATGTAGTTGCGGATGCGCGGCTCGATCTGCGCGCGCGCGGCCGTGCCCGTCAGCTCGATCCGGCCGCGCCCGAGATACGTGACCGTCAGCGCCGTATCGCTGAAATAGGTCTGCGCGGTCGCGACCAGATCGCTGACCACGTAGATGTTGCCGAGCGCCGCGTTGTCGACGCCCGCGACGATCTGCGCGACGCGCTCGCGCGCGGCCGGGTCGCTCACGTAACCCGACACGATCACGCCGTCGTCGCGCGGCGCGACCGCCAGCTCCGGATACGCGTGCAGCAGCTGCTGCAGCCGGTGCGTGCGCGCGAGCACCGATTCGTGCTGCCACGGCAGGCGCCCCGACCATGCGACGAAGCCGTAGCCGAGTGCGCCGAGCAGCACGCCGACCCACAGCGCGACCAGCGCGATCACGAGCCGCCGGCTGCCCAGCCGCCGCAGCCCGCCGGTGAGCCAGCCGAGCCATGCGGCCTCGCGCGCGGTGTCCGGCGTATCGGTTTCGTCGGGCAACGCGACGCTCGCCTGCGCATGCCGTGCGATGCCGAGCCGGATCGAGCCGACCGTCACGACGTCGTTCGGCGTCAGCGAGCGGCGGCCGCTGCCGAGCGGCTCGTCGTTGAACAGCACCGGCGCACCGGTGTCGCCGCCGTGGTTCTGCACGGTCACCGCGAGCGCGCCGACCTGCAGGCATACCTGTTTCGCGCCGATCTCGCGATCGGGCAAGATCACTTCGCAATCGGCCGCCGTGCCGACCCAGTTCGCGCCGCGTGCGAGCGACATCGTGCGGCCGTACATCGGCCCGCTCAGGAAGCACAGGTTCCACGGCGACGCGAGCGCGGCCGAACCGGCCCCCGCGCTTCCCGCGCCGCCGGGCAACGCGCCGTCGCCGTGCGGATCAATGATGCTCGTCGACATGCGTGACCACTCCTGCGGTCGTCGCCGCCGGCTGCGACGCCGCGCCCGCAGGCGGCGGCGGCAACGCGGGCGGACCGAACTTCGTGCCGGGCAGCGGCTTCGGTGTCAGCGGCACCGCGACGTCGTTGTCCGGCGGCCGATACATCGACAGCCCTTCAGGGTTCGCCGGACCGTCGACGCCCGGGTTCACGGGCGAGCCGTCCGGCGCATACATCGACGCATTCGTCACGACGCGCGGCGTCAGCAGGTAGAACCGCTCCATGTGGTTGCCCGACTTGTCGGTGTACTTGAACAGGTTGCCGATCAGCGGAATGTCGGACAGCCAGGGCACGCCGCTCTTGTTCAGCCGCACCTCGTCGTCGTTGAAACCGGCAATCAGCAGGCTCTTGCCTTCGTCGATCATCGTCTTGGTGACGATGTTGCGCTGCTGGATCACCGGCACGTTCGACACGGCCTGCCCCGGCACGATGTTGCCGTCCTGGATGTCGATCGACATCATCACGCTCTGCGAGTTGCCGGACACGGCGGCCGCGTTGCGGATCGCCTCGTCGACGATCATCGGCGTCACCTTGATGCTGGTGCCGGTCGTCACGCTGTACAGCGACGAATCCTGATAGCCCGGCACCTGCACGTAGAACTGCGTGAGGTTCTCGAGGATCGCCTCGGTGTTGTCGAGCGCGAGCACCTTCGGCTTCGATCGCAGTTGCGCCTGGCCTTTCTGCGCGAGCGCGTTCACGCGCGTGAGCAGGTAGTTGCGCAGCGACCCGCCGATCGATGCGGTCAGCGCGATGCCGGTCGGCATGAACGCGCCCGTCTGCCCGGTTTCCGACGTGCCGATGCCGAACGTCAGCGGCGGGTTGCCGGCGCCGTTGTACTGCGTGTTGCCGTTCAGCGCGTTCTGGCCGTTGCCGATCTGTACGTCGCCGTGCGTCGTGTGCAGGCGCCAGTCGATCCCGAGGCTGTCGAGCGAATCCTCGTTGATGTCGATGATCGTCACGTTGATCTCGACGATGCGCGGCCGCTCGTCGAGCTGGCCGATCAGCGACTGGTAGCGGTACATGTTCTCCGGCAGGTCGCGCACGATCACCGCGTTGATCGCGGGATCGGCGACGATCTGCGGCAGCGTGTCGCCGCCGCCGTTGTTCGAGAACGGCGAGAACCCGCCGCCCATGCTGCCGTCCGCACCGCCGTAGCCGCCCTGCCGCGGGCCGCCGGAGATGTCGGGGAAGTCGAGGCGCGGCACCGCAATCGTCAGCCCCGAGCCGAGCTTCACCTGGCGCGCGGCCTGCCCGAGCGGCGTGCTCGACGGCGCCGCGACCGTGTCGCCGGTCTTGCCGAACAGCCGGCGCAGGATCGTCGCGACGCCCGGCACCGTCACTTCCTTGCCCGAGCGATTGATCGTGAAATCCGACGCCCAGCCGTATTTCAGACGGAACGCGCGGATGTCCGCATGCGCGCCGTTCGCCGACGGATCGCCGACCGAGCCGATCGCCTGCCGCACGAGCTCGACGTAGCGGCGCGGGCCGGCCACGTACACGCTGTTCGCGCGATCGTTGATCACCAGCGTGTAGCGCTTGTCCGGAATCTGCATCGCCTGCAGCGCGCGGCCGATTTCGCCGGACGCGTTCGGCGGGATCGGGATCATCTGCGTTTGCGACTGGTCGGCCGGATCGACGTACAGGAACGAGCCGTCGTAGTACCACGTGAGCCCGTAGGTCGAGCAGATCGTGTCGAGCGTCTGCTGCGGCGTGCCGGAAAAGCGGCCGCTGATCACGCCGTCGACCTTCGGGTCGACCACCGCCGTCACGCCCTGGGACGACGCGAGCTCGCGGATGAAGTCGCCGATCTTCTTGCCGTTCGCGACGATCGTGAACGGCTTGTTGCGCCAGCGCAGGTCCGCGGCGCGCGCATGCTGCGCGGGCGCCATGCACAGCGACGCCGTGAGCAGCGCGGTCGCACACACGGCAAGCGCGGCCCGTTGCAGGCTGCGCGGTTGAAACCGGATCGAGGCGACGCGTCGACGCATCAAAGGACTCCTGTGGAAGAAACGAACATGCGTTCCAGCGCCTGCTGTGCGAAGCGCAGCACTTCGCCGCCGAGCCAGCCCGACAGCAGCACGAGCGCGACCATCACGGCGATCAGCCGCACCGCGATGCCGATGTTGGCGTCCTGCACCTGCGTGACGGCCTGCAGGATCGCGACGACGAGGCCGGTGACGGTCGCGATCAGCACGATCGGCAGCGACAACAGCAGCACGAGCATCAGCGCCTGGCGCGTCAGGTCGAGGATCGTCGAGCTCGTCATTGCATGGCTCCCGGCGCGCGCACGTCGGCGCCCGCGCCGACCGTGCCGTCGTCCGGCGGGTTCTTCACCCAGCCGACCGTATGCAACTGCACGTCCTCCTCGACTTCCTGGTACGACAACACCGCGAGCTCGGGCAGCACCGGCTGCAGAATCGTCTTCACGTAGCGGCGCGCGCCGAGCGCGACCATCACCGCGAGCCGAGCGGCGCCCGGCGCATTGCCGTGGCCACCGTGGCCGCCGGGGCCGGCCGCCTGCGCGGCCTGCACGATCGCGCGCACCTGTTCGCCGATGTCCTGCTTGACCGCGCTCGACAGCGCGAGGAAATTGCCCTGCTTCGTGCGCATCACCGCGCTTTCGATCCGCTCCTGCAGGTTCTGCTCGAACAGCACGACCCGCAGCTGGCGCGCCGTGCCCGCGTGACGGTCGGTGATCATCCGGCGCAGATCGACGCGCACGAGTTCGACCAGCGCGATCACGTCGTCGGGCTCGTTCGGCGCCCACGTGATCAGACTCTCGAAGATCACGCGCAAGTTGCGGATCGGCACCTGTTCGGCGAGCAGCCGACGCAGCACTTCGGTCACGCGCTGCAGCGGCACGAGCCGCGTCAGTTCGCCGACGAGCTCGGGGTGATCGCGGCGCACCAGATGCACGAGCGCCTGCGTCTCCTGGATGCCGAGCAGCTCGTCCGCATGCTGGCGCACGATCTGCTCGACGTGCGCGGCCAGCGCGCTTTCGCTCGACAGCCACTTACCGTCCGGCGCCGTGCCGTCCGGCTTGATCCACAGCGCGGTCGCGAACGGACCGAACGCCTCGGCCGGCTGGCGCTCCGCGCGCTCGGGCAGCGGCGCGACGCCGTCCCACAGCAGCCAGCCCGGCTTCAGCGCGCCGTGCGCGGCGAGCACGTCCTGCAGGTAGATCCGGTACGTGCCGGCCGGCGCGCCCTCGTCGTCGTTCAGCGTGATGCGCGGAAACACCGTGCCGATGTCCGCGTCGACGCGCGCCTTCGCGCTCGACAGCGCCGCCTGCAATTGCGCGAGGTTCAGGCCCGTGCGTAGCTCGTCGGACAGCGACACCGCGATCAGCGACGTGACGCCCGCCGCGTGCGACACCTTCGCGGGCTGGCCGTCGTCGGCCGCGCCGACGCGCCCCGCGACATGAATCAGGTTGAAGCTCGGCGCCGACGTCTTGCGCTTGAGTTGCGAGAACGCGAACGCACCGAGGCCGAGCGCGATCAGCGCGAACGACCATTTCGGAAAACCGGGCACGACGAGAAAACCGGTCAGCACGAACGCCGCGATCAGCAGCGCGCGCGGGTGCGCACCCAGTTGCTCGCCGAGCTGTTCGCCGAGCTGGCGCTGCCGCGCATCGCGCGTCGCCACGCGCGTCGTCACGATGCCGGCCGCGATCGACACCAGCAGCGACGGAATCTGCGACGCCATCCCGTCGCCGACCGTCAGGATCGCGTAACGTTGCAGCGCCTCGCCGATGTCCATCCCGTGCATCAGCGTGCCGACCGCGATGCCGGCCACGATGTTGATGAACGCGATCACGAGGCCCGCGATCGCGTCGCCCTTCACGAACTTCATCGCGCCGTCCATCGCGCCGTGCATCTGCGATTCCTGCTCGAGCTTCTCGCGGCGCTCGCGCGCTTCGTCGGCGCTGATGATGCCCGCGCGCAGGTCCGCGTCGATGCTCATCTGCTTGCCCGGCATCGCGTCGAGCGAGAAGCGCGCGCCGACTTCGGCCACCCGCTCCGACCCTTTCGCGATCACGATGAACTGCACGACCGCGATCACGAGGAACACCACACCGCCCACCACCACGTTGTTGCCGACCACCAGCCGCCCGAACGCGTCGATCACGTGGCCGGCGTTCGCATGCAGCAGGATCAGCTTGCACGACGCGATGTTCAGCGCGAGCCGGAACAGCGTCGTAAACAACAGCAACGCGGGGAACGACGAGAAGCTGACCGCCGACGGCACGTAGGTCGACACCGTCAGCAGCACGACGCTCGCCGCGAGATTCAGCGAGATCATCCCGTCGAGCGCGGTCTGCGGCAGCGGCAGGATGAACAGCGCGACGACCGCGACGATGAAGGTCGCGAGAAACAGGTCGGCGCGCGGCGATGCGCCCCCGAGGCGCCGTCCGGACACGCCGCGGCCGGCGGAAAACAACCGCTGCCAGTCGCGGGGGAGCGCCTTCGGTTCAGCCATCGTGCCGTCGTCCTGTCGTTATCGCCGGCTGGCACGGGCAAGCCTTCCCCGTGCTGCGCGGACCGTTGAATGGGACGAGTGTAGCGACGGGAACCGCAAGAAAAAGAAGCGCGCCTCGTAGCGTGAAAGCGCGTTTTCGTCAGACGATCGAATCGGACTACGAAACCCGGCGGCCGGTTCGGGCACGCGTCGCCGGAACCGCTTCCATCGCGCGCCGGGGCCGCCGGCGCGCGTGCCCGAAGACGTCAGATCAGGACGGCAGCCGCCGCGCGGCGAGGTACGCGAGCTGCGCGCGATTCTGTACGTTGAACTGCTTTTCCAGCGAGCGGATATGGTGTCCGACCTTGTGCAGCGACGTACGCAGCGCGCTCGCGATCTCCTGGTCGGACAACCCGTGCACGAGCCGGTCGAGCACCTGCTGCTGCTCGTCGCCGAGCGCGAAGCCGCGCATGCGCGCGACACGCGCCTCGAGGAACGGCAGCGCGACGCGGTGCACGGCAAGACTGACCGACAGCGCGCCGCCGATCACGCGATCGTCGATCCATTCGGTACCGTGCGTTTCCGACGTCAGGTTCACCGCGACGCGCAGGTCGAGGCGCGGCGCCGACAGACTGAAGATCACGCCGCTATTCATTGCATGCGCACGCAAGTGGCCGGCGAGCGCCAGCACCTTGCGATCGCCGCTGCCCTGCGCGGCCGCCTCGATCTCGTCGAGCCGCCACGCGACCGGGAAGCCGCTCTGCCGCACCTGCGCGAAGCGCGGGTCGCTTTCGTACAGCATCCCTTCGATGAACGGCTGCATGAACGTCGCCGGCGCGAGATCGCGCAGCAGATGCGCGCGCAGGATGCGGCGCCCGATCATTTCGTACGCGCCGTAACCGAGCGTACTGAATCCGATTTGCCGCAATCGCGCATGGCATTGCGCGAAATCGAATGACGCAAGGTCGGTTTTACCGGGCGCTATTTGAATACCGGTAAAAACGTCACGCTCGATGGTGTGATATTCGTTCGAATAAGCGGCAGCGGCCGCGATATCGGCTTGTGAGAACCACTCGACGCGTGGTGCGCCGTCAGCATATGTCATGAGGAGCCCGCCCTTTCCCAATATGTGAAACTGCGCCCCGTCACGATCTGGTCTTTTCTTTATGATTTTCTGGTCGTCGTTATATGCACGCGAACATGAAACTTTCGCCGCGATTAGTATTACGGCATATTACCCACACACCGGCATTTTTGTACAATGCCCCCGCGTTTCGTCAGGGATGACGACGGCGCAATCACAACGATGCTCGGTCGCACCGCCGCGAATACCGTACACGATACGGCCGCCGCCAGGCGATGCGCGTCGATTCCGAGGGATGGCTCATGTCCGATATTGCATTGCATGAAGAAGCGGTCGCCCCAACCAGCTTGCCGCGCTCGTCGCGCGTGTCGAACGCCGGCGCGGACGCGCTGCGCGAGCGCGCCGTGCAGGTCGTCTGGTGCGACGACGTGAAGCGCGGCGACGACGCGCAGCCGCACGCGCCGAAGCTCGGCGTCGCCGATACGCTCGCGCTCGCGCAGAGCACGGCCGAGCGCAACCGGATCGTCACGAGCCTGCTGCACCTGACCGGCTTCTCGACGTTCGCGTATTTCGCCCTCGAATTCACGCGCGAGCGCGTCGAAAGTCTCTACCTGCACGAAGCGTTCACGCCGGCCACCTATCGCGGCGACTACGTGCGGCACAGCCATCACGACGTCGATCCGCGCACGCTCGGCGCGCGCGTGTGCAACATGCCGATCGTGTGGGATCTGCAGCAATTGCGCCGCGCGCACCGCGAGCGCGACGACGCGCCGTCCGTGAGCCCGGCCGCGCTCGACGGCTTCCTGCAGACGATGCAGGACGACGGGATGTGCAGCGGCATCATGTATTCGATGGCCGTGCCCGGCACGCGGCTGCACGCGTTCATGAGCTTCACCGCGCCGCGCCGCACGCGCGAATGGATCACGCCGGCGACGATCGAGCAGGCGCTGTCGATCGGGCTGTCGGTCCACAAGTTCGCGTCGCCGCAACTGATCTCGACGTCGCGCGAGCGTGCGGTCAACGGGCTCACGCCGTTCGAGCAGGAGTTGCTGCTCGGCATCGCCGAAGGCGCGTCCGACAAGGAGATCGGCCGGCGCCTCGACACCAGCGCGCACAACGTCGACTATCACCTGCGCAAGCTGCGCAAGCGCTTCGGCGTCGCGAACCGGATCCAGCTCACGTATCTGACGTCGAAGCTCGAGCTGATCTGACACGCGGCGACGGCTCAACGCCGTTGCGCGTCATCGCCCGCGTAAACGCACATGCCGGCCTCGCGGGCCGGCATGGACGGGCGGCGCCGGGTCTGGCGCCGCTTCCTGGCAGACGATCGCCGTTACTTCAGCAGCGTCATCTGCACGACCTTCACGATCACGAGGCCGACCGCGATCACCAGATAGCCGCGCAGCACGGCCATCCAGATCCGCGTCGCGAGCGTCATGTTCTGCGGCGCCAGCGTGTCGAGCGGCGGCATGCGCCACGTGTCACGCAGCGAGCGATCGACGGCCGGCTCGACGACGCGCTTGTTGCGGCGAATCAGTACCGTCGCGAGATAGCCGGCGATCGCGAGCACGGTGCCGCCCACCAGCACGTCGACGATCGCTTCGCCGCTGATGTCCGGATACATCACCGACGCGGTCAGGATGATCGACAGCAGCACCAGCACCCAGATCACCGCGCCCGTGAACACGTTGAGCTTCGTCGAATTGACCCAGGGGCCGAGCACCTGGCGGTCGTTGCACAGCACCAGCAGAAACACCGTCGCGCTCGGCAGCAGCACGCCGGCGAGCGTCTGCACGGCTTCGGTCAGCAGGCCGAGCGGGCTGCCCGGGATCAGCACGAGCGTGGCCGCGGCCGCGACGATGCCGAAATACACGAGATAAAAGCCCTTCGCGTCGGTCACGCCGCGGTGCAGCGAGTGGCGGATCTTGAACACGTCGCCGATCGCGTAGGCGGTCGACAGCGACACGGCCGCCGCGCCGATGATGCACGCGTCGAGCAATGCGACCGCGAACAGCGTCGCGCTCGTGCGGCCCGCATACCGCTCCAGGCCGGCGATGACGCCGCCCGCGTCGGTGAAGTTGCCGGCTTCCGGATGGCCGCCGAACAACGCCGAGCTGAAGCCGATCATCGCGACCGCGCCGACCAGCACGAACGCGATGCCGATCCACAAGTCGGCCTTTTCATATTTCATGAAGCGCGGCGTGATGCGCTTGTCGATCACGTAGCTCTGCTGGAAAAACAATTGCCACGGCGCGACCGTCGTGCCGACGATACCGATCACGAGCAGCATCACGTCCGACAGCTTCGCGTGCGCGGGCCAGTTCGGCACGAAGAAATCGCGCGTCATCTGCGCGACCGGCGGGTGGATCGACACGAGCACCGGCACGAGCAGCAGGCTCAGCACGCACAGCCCGATCGCGAACCGCTCGAAACGCCGGAAGTCGCCGGTACTGACGGCCGCCATCGTCAAGGCCGCGGCCACGCACACGCCGGCCACCTTCGGCAATCCGAAGAAATCCAGCACGAACGTGATGCCGATGAACTCGGTGACGATGGTCAGCGCGTTGAGCAGAAACAGGTCGATCACGCTGAACGCACCCCAGAACTTGCCGAAGCGTTCGAAGATCAGCCGTGCATGGCCGACGCCCGTAACGGCGCCGAGGCGCAGCACCATTTCCTGGTTCACGTACAGCACGGGCACGAGCAGCAGCAGTGTCCACAGCAGCGTCGTGCCGTAGTTCTGGCCGGCCTGCGTATAGGTGCCGAATGCGCCGGCGTCGTTGTCGCCGACCATCACGATCAGGCCCGGGCCGATGATCGCGAGCAGCGTGCGCAGGCGCGCCCACCACGTGCCGCGCGCACCGGTGTCGTGGTGCGAGATCGTGCCGAGCGCACCGCGGATGTCGCCCAGATGGGCTTCGTCGAGCACGGCGCTGCGCTCGACCGCGATCGGTGGGGAGACGTTGGAGGGCGTGGACATGATGTATTCCGTACGGCTAAGGGTTATGCGATTCGATGAGCGTGTGACCTTGGCATGCGCGCGGGACGGCCGCTCGAAGGCGGGCGCGCGTGCGCATGCCGAGGCGCGCTCGACGCTTCTTTTCAGTGGATCAACGCTTTCAGCTGGTTCAGCAGGCGGGAGAACACCCGCGGACGGGCGTCGAGCGTCAGCATCGCGTCGTAGTGGTGGCGCGATTCCGTGACGTGCGGAAGGTTCGACAGCAGAAGGCCGAAGTTCATGGTCTGGCTCCGTGCGGCGACGGCATCGTGCCGGCCGCGTCGTGGGCGCGGGGCCAGTCCGGTGCCTGAACGACGTGTCAGGCTAGGCGGCCGGCGTGTCCCCGCGACCCGGGTTCAAAAGGGTCTGCGTATGCAACGGGCATAAGGGACAACTGTCACTGTCGTTCACGGCGGCTCCTGTGCGGTGTTCCGGAGAACACGGTTGACCGCCGTCCGGCGGGCGGGCCGGCGTTCGCGCGCCCGGAGAACGGATGCGCGAACGCGGCCGCCTGCCTGGCGGCGGTGAAACCGGGCAACGCATGCGAGAACGCATCACGCTAACCGGCGCGAATCAGGGTGCACGTAGGGAGTGGCTGCGGAATACTGCTGCGCGCACCGTTTGCCCGGGAGACAAACGGCGGCGTCGATGAGGCGCGGACGTCGGTCGCTCAGGCGGAAATGTCGTTCGAAGATCGACTACTGCAGGCGTCCAAGGCGGCGGCCCCAAGAGTGAAGATGGCGGATTCTATGGACCGCCCGAAAGTGAAGTCAACCCCTTGAAACCCCATTTTTCGAAATAAATTCCCCGCCTGACGCGACTGAAAGATTTGCCCTTGAAATAACGTTCCGAAACCTTTCAGCGCCGTCATCACGCGGCCGGGCGCCGATGCGTGCGAGCAACGGCCGCGGCACCCTACTGTGCATCCTTTTGACGATCGCCCGGCGGCCAAGTGCCCGCCCCGCCCCGCGGCGACGCGCACGCGACACAGCGCATCTTTCGTGCGTTTTCTGCTTGCGCCGCAGCAAAAGTCGCGACTACAATCCGCCCCAATTCATCAAGGGAGTCCCTCCGTGGACACATGCTCTAGTTGCAGTTCGATGCCGGTCCAGGCCGGCCAAGCCATCGCGAGATAGCAGCCAGACACATGTCTTTCGCCGCTAGCTCGCATTCGTCGGGTTAGCGCGCCTCCTCCCGGGCCGGCCATCGCCGGTTCGTCAGTCGCACGCTCCGTTATGTTCCATCCTCCGATCGCAGGGTCGCGTCACGCACCCGCGCTCGATCACGTCGTCCGGCGTTCGCCGGACGGAAACGGAGGCAGCGTCATGTTCTTTCAATCGTTCGCGGTCAGGCTCAAGCGCGTCGTGCACGTCGCGTGCGACCGCTCGTTCGTTTCCGGCCTTTCGCCGCTCACCCATGTGTTGAGCAACTGGCGCGGCTTCGCGCTCGCCCATGTGCCGGCGGCGCCCCGCCTGCTCGATTGCGTGCTGATCGCCGCGACGGCGGCCGCGGTCGCGCTCGCCGCGCTGCTTTGCTCGGTCGCGCCACGCGTCGGCTTCGCGCAGGTATGGCGCGTCGGCGGCTGGCTGCCGTAATCCCTCTGCGTCCGTGCGGGCCGTCTCGCCATGCGTCCCGCATCCCGTTCCCGTTTCTTCAGCCTAACGAATCAAATTGCCAACGGAACCAAATGAAGAACACTCTCGCACCCGTCCCGCGCAAGCGTCGCGTCGATGCGCTCGCCGCGCTGCTGCTGTCGTTCGCCGCCGCACCCGCATTCGCGCAAGCGACGTCTCCCGCCGCAACCGAACCGGCGGCCGGCGCGCGCGATGCGGCCGCCCCCGCGCAACAACAGGCCGCCGATGCTGCCGCGCCCGCTCCCACCGGCTTGTGGGAGCGCTCGAACCTGCTCGGCAACATCGGCGGCCTGCGCGACGTGCTCGACCAGCACGGCGTCACGCTGAGCCTGCAGGAAACCAGCGAGTACCTGTACAACACGTCCGGCGGCACGGGTCGCGGCGGCGCGTACCAGGGGCTCACGCAATTCGGCTTCAACGTCGACACCGGCAAGGCGATCGGCCTGCCGGGCGGCACGTTCAACGTGTCGGGGCTGCAGATCCACGGCACCAACCTCTCGCAGCGCTACCTGCAGACGTTGCAGACCGCGACCGGCATCGAAGCCAATTCGACCACGCGCCTGTGGGAGCTCTGGTATCAGCAGTCGCTGCTCGACGGCAAGGTCGACGTGAAAGTCGGCCAGCAGAGCGTCGACCAGGAATTCATGGTGAGCGAGAACGCGGCGACGTTCATGAACGCGACGTTCGGCTGGCCCGTGCTGCCGTCCACCGACCTGCCGTCCGGCGGCCCCGCGTATCCGCTGTCGGCGCTTGGCGCGCGTCTGCGCGTGAAGCCGGCCGACGCGTGGACCGCGATGGTCGGCGTGTTCGACGGCAACCCGGCCGGCCGCAGCGACGGCGACGCGCAGGTGCTGAACGCGCACGGCGCCAACTTCAACCTGCGCAGCGGCGCATTCGTGATCGGCGAAGTGCAGTATGCGCTGAACGCGCCGGCCGCCGATCCGAAGGCGCCGCCGCCGGCCGGCCTGCCCGGCACGTACAAACTCGGCGCCTGGTATCAGTCGCAGCACGCGAACGATCCACGCTACGGCACCGACGGGTTGTCGCTCGCCGATCCGGCGAGCAACGGTACGCCCGCCACGCATCGCGGCAACTACGGCTTCTATGCGGTCGCGGACCAGATGGTGTGGCGGCCGTCGGCCGACAGCCCGCGCTCGGTCGGCGTGTTCGCGCGCGTGATGGGCTCGCCGGGCGATCGCAATATCGTCGATTTCGCGGCCAATGCGGGCGTGACGCTGAAGGCGCCGTTCGTCGGACGCGACAACGACGTCGCCGGCATCGCGATCGGCTACGCGAAGATCGGCTCGCATGCGCGCGGCCTCGACGGCGACACCGGCGCGTACACGACGCCCGGCTATCCGGTGCGCCGCGCGGAGACGGTCATCGAGGCGACGTACCAGTATCAGGTCGCGCCGTGGTGGCAAGTGCAGGCCGACCTGCAGCACTTCTTCCGTCCGGGCGGCGGCATCCCGAACCCGAATGCGGCCGGCGCGCGCATCGGCGACGAGACGGTGGTCGGCGTGCGCACGACGATCACGTTCTGATGCCCGCCGCATCGAGGCACGGGCCGGACGGCCGCTTGCGCGACGGCCCGGCCCATGTGGTGGCTTGCCGTGCGGGCATGCGGCCCGCGCCGCCGTGCGTTACTCGCCGTACAGCCCCAGCAGTTTCAGCGTGACGCCGTTGGTCCAGCCGAAGCCGTCCTGCAACGGATATTCGCCGCCCCCGCCGCCACCCGTTCCGGTGCCCTCGACCACGTACTTCTCGACGAGCTTGCCTTCGGCCGCGTACACCTGCTTCACGTCGGACAGGAAACGCGTGCCGATGTCCTTCGCGAGCGCCGGTTCGCCGTAACGGCGCAGCCCGTCGATCGCGATCCACTGCAGCGGCGCCCAGCCGTTCGGCGCATCCCACTGCTGGCCCGTGTTCTCGGTCGTCGTCGCGAGCCCGCCCGGCTGCAGCAGCGTCTTGCGCACTTCGCGCGCGGTCGCCTTCGCGCGCTCCGGCCACGCGACGCCAGCGAACAGCGGATACAGCGCGGCCGCCGTCACGCCGTCGCGCGGCTTGCGCAACTGCCAGTCATAGTCGCCGTAATAGCCGCGACGATTCCACAGGTAGTGATTGATCGCGGCCGCACGCCGCCCCGCGCGCGCCGAGAAATCGGCCACGCACGCGATGTCGCGCGTGACCACGCAGCCCTTCACGATCGTCGTCTCGAGATGGAACATCAGGCTGTTCAGGTCGACCGGCACGATCGACGTCGTGCGGATCGTCGCGAGCGTCTTGCCGTCGCCGAACCAGCGCGAGCTGTAGTCCCAGCCGCTTTCGGCGCCCGCGCGCAGGTCGCGGTACACCTCGTTCGCCGGCCGGGACGGCACCGATTTCGCGGTCGTCACGTCCTCGAGATACGACTCGTCGCGCGGCGTGTCGCTCGCATCCCAGTAGCGGTTCAGCACGGCGCCGTCGGGCATCGCGACCACGTTGCGCGTCGCCTGCCCGCGCGGTGTCGTGGTTTCGCCCTGCATCCAGTACGCGTGCTCCTTGCGCAGCGCCGGCAGGTATTTCTGGTAGACCTTGTCGCCTTCGACCTGCGCGGCGAGCGTGACCATGTACGCGAAGAACGGCGGCTGCGAGCGGCTCGCGTAGTACGTGCGATTGCCGTTCGGGATGTGCCCGATCGTATCGATCAGGTATGCGAAGTTGTCGAGCATGTCGTCGACGAGATCCTCGCGCCCCGACACCTGCAGCCCGAGCATCGTGAAATAGGTGTCCCAGTAGTAGCCTTCGCGGAAGCGGCCGCCCGGCACGACGTACGGCTTCGGCAGCGGAATCAGCGAACTGTACGGGGGCGCCGCGGTGCTCGTGCGCGTGAGCTGCGGCCACAGCCAGTCGATGTGCTGGCGCAGCGTCTGGTTCGGCGGCGGCGTCACGCCGCCTGTCGCGGGCGGCGTGAAATGCTGGTCGACGAACGCCTTCAGCGAGAAGCCCGGCTGCGATTTCTGTTGCTGATACAACTGCACGATCGTCGCGGGATCGGTATCGGGCGTGGCGTCGACGAAGGTCTTCTGGTCGGGATAGAGCTGCGCGGTCTGCACCGCGACGAACAGGTCGCCGTAGAGCTGGCTCGGCGGCGGCAGCAGCGTGCCGGACGCGGGAGCGGATGCGGCTGCGGGGGTGGCCGGCAACGCGGACGGGCTCGCCGCTTGCGCGGCGGCCTGGTGCGCATTGTCGGCCTGCGCGGCGCAACCGGCGACGGCGAGATAGGCAATGGCCAGTGCGGCCGCCCAGCGCGGACGCGGCGCGGGCGGTGACTGACGCGACGGGAAGCGAGATGCAAGCGGTGCGGCACGACGTGACGTCATGGCGTGTCCCCTCCTTTCGAATGGTGAGTGGATCGGCACGAGGTCTCGTTCGCGCGCGCGTTCGTCTCGATGGCCTTCGATCGATACGCGTCATGTTGTGGTGCGAATGGGCCTGACTGTCGCACGAAACATGCATGTCAAGCAAGTTTCGATTCGCGCGACTCGCGGAGATAGCCGCGTACCGCCCGCCACGCACGCGCTTCGAGTGCATCCGCATCGGTCTCGCCGCGCGCGCCCGCCGCATCGACGATGCCTTTCACGATCGCGAGCAGATCGTGTGCCACGACGCCGGGCGCGGCGACGCGCGGCGCATCGCGCAGCCCGAGCGCATGCAGCAAGGTCGCGTGGATGCGGTCCGCGACGCGCGCGGTGCGCGCGCCGAGCGGCAAGCGCGCCTCCTCGAAATCGATCAGCCGCGCGAGCACCGGCCGGCGCATCTGATGCGCGACGGCCCCGCGCACCAGCGTGCGCAGCACGTCGTCACAGCACGACAGCGCGGCGGCCCGGTCGACGTCGTCGAGCAGACGCGCGCTCTCGCGCTCGACGAGCGCGGCCGTCAATGCATCGCGGTTCGGGAAGTATTGGTAGAGCGAGCCGATACTCACGCCGGCCAGCGCGGCCACCGCGTTCGTCGTGTAACCGTCGAAGCCGTCGCGCTCCAGAATGCGGGCGGCAGCCTCGACGATCGCATCGACGGTGGCCACCGAGCGGCGCTGGCGCGGCGCCTTGCGCGGCGAAAGCGGAATGCGCGACGACGATTCGGACATGGCGGGAAGGCGGCTTTCGAATGTGAGCAAGTGCTCATATTCTAGAAACGCACGGACACGCCGTCAAAAGGAATCGACATGACCGGGCCCAACGTCGTCCCCGCTCGTCGCGCATTCCAACGCGAACGCGCGGTCGACTTGCCGTGCGGCAAGCGGTTCGCAGATCACCGCGTCAACCTCCGGCCTCGCATCGAAAACGCGTGCGCATCGCGACGACGATGCCGCGTCGTTCATCGCCCAGGCAGCACATCGCTCACACGTGCGCGGTCGTCCTTTCCGCGCCATCCGCCGGAAAAGACGACTGTTGCAACATGCGGAACAACTGTTGTCGTACGTGACGCAGCGGTCACATTGTGGGCATAATGGCGTCTTTACCGCGCGCCCTGCCCATGTCGCCCGTCTTTCTAGCACCGCTCATCGTTGCCTGTGCGTTGTTCATGGAAAGCGTCGACGCGAACATCATCGTCACCGCCCTGCCCGCGATGGCGAGGGACTTTGGGCACAACCCCGTCACGTTGAACATTGCGATCACGGCCTACGTGGTCGGTCTCGGCGTGTTCATTCCGATCTGCGGCTGGCTCGCCGACCGCTTCAGCGCGCGCGCCGTGTTCCGCACCGCGATCGGCATCTTCGTCGTCGGCTCGCTGATGTGCGCGGCATCCAACTCGCTCGGCGTGCTCACGTTCGCGCGCTTCATCCAGGGCGTCGGCGGCGCGATGATGGTCCCGGTCGGCCGCATCATCATCTTCCGCGCGGTGCCGCGCGCCGATCTCGTGCGCGCGATGAACTACCTCGCGATTCCCGCGCTGTTCGGGCCCACGGTCGGGCCGCTCGTCGGCGGCTTCATCACGACCTACCTGCACTGGCGGATGATCTTCTTCATCAACGTGCCGATCGGCATCTACGGGATCTACCTCGCCAGCAAGCACATCGCGAACACGCACGAGCCCGATCCGGGCCCGCTCGACTGGTTCGGCTTCCTGCTGTCGGCCAGCGGCGCCGCGTTGCTGCTGATGGGCCTCACGCTGATCGACGGTTCGCTCACGTCGCGCTCGAACGCCATCATCATGTGCGCGGCCGGCGCCGCGATGCTCGCGCTGTACGTGCCGTACGCGCGCCGCAAGGAACGCCCAGTGCTCGACCTCAGTTTTCTGAAGATCCCGACGTACCACGCGAGCGTCGTCGGCGGGTCGCTGTTCCGCATCGGGCTCGGCGCAGTGCCGTTCCTGCTGCCGCTCGCGCTGCAGGAAGGGCTCGGCATGAGCGCGTTCCACTCGGGGCTCATCACGTGCGCGTCCGCGCTCGGCGGCGCGGTCAGCCGTTCGACCGCCACGCATACGCTGCGCCGCTTCGGTTTTCGCACGGTGCTGATCTACAACGCGGCATTCGCGGGCCTCGCGATCGCCGCGTACGGCGTGTTCCATCCCGGCATGGCGACCTGGACGATCTGGCTGATCGTGCTGGTCGGCGGCATCTTCCCCGCGCTGCAGTTCACGAGCCTGAATTCGATGATCTACGCGGACATCTCGCCGCGCGACGCAGGTCGCGCGACGAGCCTCGGCAGCGTCGTCCAGCAGATGTCGCTCGGCCTCGGCGTGACGGTGGCCGGCCTCGTGCTGCACGTGTCGCACTGGCTCCAGGGCCATCAGACGATGATGTGGTCGGATTTCTGGCCCGCGTTCCTCGTGGTCGGGCTGTGCTCGTTCGCGTCGATTCCGATCACGCGGCGGCTGCCGCCCGGCGCCGGCGACGAAGTCGCGCGCGGCAAGCGGGCATAAGCGCCCGACGGCCGACGCGGCGGAAACGTTTTCGCCGCAATCGGTCGCCCGCGTATTGCATCGCTTTATTTTCCAATTCCGCGATTTATTCAATCTCGCGAAACGCAAAAAGCATTCGCCGTATCCGCATGTCGAAATAACATCGGCTCGAAAATCGACTGCGCATCACCGCTTTCGATATCGGCCGGCACCCCGCCACGCCTGCTCGGTCGCTTGCGCTGGCGCGCCGAGAAATGGTGCATGCGAATGACTTGAAAATCCGAAATTCATTGATCAATAATAATCGCTCGCATCGGTGCGAACAGAATTCCCACGCCGGCATGCGGCAGTCGCCATAACGATCCCATCTGCTGTTTCACGTTTCGATCGCTTCCTCGCCTCGAAGGAGTCGCCATGACTCAAGAGCTGATTCTGCGCGCGCCGGCAACGTTCACCATCGACTCGCCTGCCGCATCAGAAACGGCCCGGCCGCCGTTGCCGACGCATCTTGCCGTCATTCTCGATGGCAACCGGCGTTGGGCGGACCGTCTCGGCCTGCCGGCCGTCGACGGCTATCGGGCCGGCGGGCGCAACGTGCATGCGCTGCTGTCGTGGTGCGAGGAAGCCGGGATCCCGTTCGTGACGCTGTGGCCGCTGTCCACCGAAAATCTCAATCGCGACGCCGCGGAATTGCGCGGCCTGCTCGCGGTCATCGCCGACGTCTTCGACGAGCTCGCCGCCGGCGGCCGCTGGCGCCTGCACGTGATCGGCGACCTGACGAAGTTGCCGCCCGCGACAGCCGAGCGCATCGGTGCCGCGCAACAACGCACGGCCCACGCGTGCGGGCTCGATGTGAACATCGCGGTCGCGTACAGCGGCCGCCTCGACCTGCTGCACGCAGTCCGCTCGCTGATCGCGGAGCACGTCGCGGCCGGCACCGTCGATCAGTTGCTCGCGCAGCTCAGCCCGGAGCTGATCGCGAGCCGGCTCTATACGGCCGGCCAGCCGGAGCCGGACCTCGTGATCCGCACGTCCGGCGAGCAACGCCTGTCGAATTTCATGCTGTGGCAAACCGCTTTCTCGGAGTTCTATTTCACGCCGACGTGCTGGCCCGATTTCGGACGCGACGATTTCGAACAGGCGATCGATGCATACGGCAAGCGCGCGCGCCGGTTCGGCATGTAGGCCGCCCCCCCCCTTCACGACACCTGTTGTCACCCGCCATCCGCGAGGTACGCCATGTCCACCGCCGAAACCGTTGCCGCCGAAGCCGCCGCGCCCACGCTCGTGCTGCCGCACCTGTTCCACCCGTTCGAAACGCCGGTGCATCCCGACGCCGACCGCGCCGAAGCCGACCTGCTCGCGTGGATGAACGGCCATGGCCTGCTCGACGATCCGCGCTGGGCCAACGGCATCCGTCACGGCAAGGTCGGCGAATACTGCTCGCGCGTCTATGCGCACGCCACCTTCGACGGCCTGTGCACGACGACCCGCGCGTACGGCTGGATCTTCGCGATCGACGACGGCCTGTGCAGCCTGCACGGCGTCGCGCGCACGCCCGGCGAGCTCGGCGCGCTCTACCTGTGGCTGTACGAAATGATTGCCGATCCGACCGGCCACGATCCGGCACCGCTGCGCGCCGCGCTGGCGGCGCGCCTGCCGCACCTGGCCGCGTTCCTGCCCGCCCTGCAACGGGCGACTCAAGATGTGTGCGCGCGTATCGCCGCGACGTCCACGCGCGTGCAGTACGCACGCTGGGTCGCGGGGATGATGACGTTCCTGTTCTCGACGCTGTGGGAAGCCGGCCGGTTCGCGACCGACGTCGTGCCCGACACGGCCGAGTACCTTTCCGGTCGCACCTATAACGGCTGCGGCGAAGGCGCGTTCGCGCTGATCGATATCGCCGCTGGCTACGAAGCGCCCGCCGCGTTCTACGCCGACGAAGGAGTCGAGCGCCTGCGCAAGCTGTCCGGCCTGATCCTCTGCCTGTGCAACGACATCTTTTCGTATCCGAAAGAAGCTGGCGAATCGAGCAGCAATCTCGTCTGCGTCCTGATGCACGAACGCGGGCTCGCGCCGCAAGCCGCGCTCGACACGGCGGCGGACATCCACAACGGCTATCTCGCGCGTTATCTCGATCTGGAAAAACAGGTACGTGCGCGCACCGACGACCGCGCGTCGCTGCGCCTGCTCGACGAGGCCCGGACGTACATTCGCGGCAATTACGACTGGCACTTCGGTTCGCCGCGTTACGGCGCGGCGAAACACTACGACCTGTCCCGCGCGCTGCGGCCCGGACAGACGAGCGCCGCGGCATGACCCGTCGCGCGGCAATGGGTGAAAACCGGAAAAACAAAAAAATCAGCGGACATCCACACGGGGCCGGTGCACAGCCGCATGGATGTCCGCTCAGGGCTCCGGGTCTCCCGATGGGGGTCGGGAATCCCGGATTCGCTTCCTGCGTGCCATGGACATATGTGCGTCGGAAGCGGAATCGTTGCGCGCATTGATCGTCGCGCCATGAACTGCACTATAGGGAAACTTGCGAAACGCATCTGTCAACCATTGTCAGACGTGTTGCAGCCGCACGTCGCACGCGCGCGCCGCTTTCGCGCTAAAGTGGTTCCCGATCGCCACCCTCGACCGTCCCGCCGATGCTCACGCTTTCGCCCGCCGCCGCCCGCGCGCTCCATCTCGCCGCACAGGGCCTGCTCACCCCGCCGCGCCGCAAGGCGACCAAGTCCGACGTGCTCGACACGATCCGCCGGATGGCGCAGTTGCAGATCGACACCATCCACGTCGTCGCACGCAGCCCGTATCTCGTGCTGTTCAGCCGTCTCGGCGATTTCCCGCCGCGCTGGCTCGACGAACATCTCGCCGAGGCGCGCCTGTTCGAATACTGGTCGCACGAAGCGTGTTTCCTGCCGATCGAGCAGTTCGGGCTGATGCGCTACAAGATGCTCGATCCGTCGGGGATGGGCTGGAAATATGCGGCCGAATGGCACGAGCAGAATCGTCCGGAGATCGAACGGCTGCTCGCGCGGATTCGCGACGAAGGCCCGGTGCGGTCGGCCGATTTCGCGCGCGAGGACGGCGTGAAAGGCAACGGCTGGTGGGATCGCAAGCCCGAGAAGCGTCACCTGGAAGTGCTGTTCACGACGGGCGACCTGATGGTGTCGGAGCGCCGCAATTTCCAGCGCGTGTACGACGTGCGCGAACGCGTGCTGCCCGACTGGGACGATACGCGCGACCTGCCGCCGCGCGATGCGGTGCTGCCTGCGCTGCTCGACTACACGTGCCGCGCGCTCGGCGTCGTGCGCGCGGACTGGGTGGCCGACTACTATCGGCTGCCGCGCCGTTCGTACCGCGCGGAACTGGAGCGGCTCGCCGAGGCCGGTGACCTGATTCCGGTGCAGATCGACGACTGGAAGGAACCGGCCTACGTGCATCGCTCGCTCGATGCGCTGCTGCCGGCGGCCGCTGCCGACACGCTGCGCTCGACGGTCACGACGCTGCTGTCGCCGTTCGACCCGGTCGTGTGGGACCGGCGGCGCGCGTCGACGCTGTTCGGTTTCGATTACACGATCGAGTGCTATACGCCCGAGCACAAGCGGCGCTACGGCTATTTCTGCCTGCCCGTGCTGCATCGCGGCCGGCTGGTGGGCCGCGTCGATGCGAAAGCGCATCGCACGCTCGGCACGTTCGAGCTGAAAGCCGTGCATGTCGAGCCGGGCGTGCGGTTCGGCGCCGGGCTCGCAGCCGACGTCGCGAAGGCCGTGAAGAAACTCGCGGCGTGGCACGGCACGCCGGAGGTCACGGTCGCCCACGCGCCGCCGGCCCTCGTGCAGGCATTCGCGCGGACCTGAACGCCGCGCGCCGCCGGCGCGCTAGAGCATGTGCATGCCGGCGTCGACATAGTGCGTGCCGCCCGTGATCGCCCGTGCGCCGTCGCTGGCGAGAAACGCGCAGAATGCGCCGACGTCGTCGATGTCCAGCGCGTGATGCAGCGGCGCCCGGCGCGCGGTGTCGTCGAGCAGCCGGCCGAAGTCCGGCAGGCCCGACGCCGCGCGCGTCGGCAGCACGCCCGGCGAAATCGCGTTGACGCGAATGCCCGCGCCGCCGAGTTCGGCCGCCAGGTACCGCACGCTCGCTTCGAGCGCGGCCTTGACCGGCCCCATCACCCCGTAGTTCGCGACGACCTGCTCCGCGCCGAGATAGCTCATCGCCATCAGGCTCCCGCCGCGCGTCATCAGAGGCTCGGCGAGCCGCGCCATCCGGATGAACGAATGGCACGAGGTATCCATCGCCAACGCGAAGCCTTCCGGCGAACTGTCGACCACGCGGCCGTGCAGATCGGCCTTCGGTGCATACGCAACCGAATGCAGCACGAAGTCGATTTCGCCCCATTGGGCCGCGATTGCATCGAACACCGCCGCCATCTGGTCGGGCCGCCCGACGTCGAGCGGCATCCGGATCGGCGCGTCGAGTTGCGCGAACAGCGGCTCGACGTGCGGCAAGGTCTTGTCCGACTGCCAGGTCACCGCGAGCGTCGCGCCGGCCCGGCAAAACGCACGCGCGCATCCCCACGCGATGCTCTGTTCGTTCGCAATGCCGACGACGAGCCCCCGCTTGTGTCGCAACGTCATGCCGCCTCCCTTGCCGATCCGCGCCGGCCTAGCGCTGCGCGGCGATCCATCGCGCGATGTCGGGCCACACCGTCGTCAGCGTGCGCGTCCCCATGAACAGACCGATATGGCCGCCCGGCACGAGCCGGCTCTCGATCCGCGACGCGGGCGTCCCGAGAAGATCGTGCGCACCGAACACCTGCTCCGGCGTCGTGATGTCGTCGGCCTCGCCACCCAGCAGATAGGCCGGGCACGCGACGTCCTTCAGGTCGAGCGTGCGCCCGAGCGCGACGAACGTGCCCTTCGCGAGCCGGTTCTCCTTGAAGATCTGCACGATCGCCTGCAGGTACCAGCGCCCCGGCAGGTCGATCGGGCTTTCGTACCAGTTCGCGAACACCTCGCGCTTGCGCAGGTATTCGGGATCGTCGAGATGCTCGTACAGGTCGACGTGCTCGGCGAGATAGTGCTGGTCCGGATGCATGTTCTTCCAGCCGCGCAGCATGAAGCGCCCGCGCATCAGCCCGCCGCCCATCGCGACGAGTTCCTCGTAGAACGACGTCGGATACGTGTGCACCATCCGCTTGATCGGGCCGTCGCCCGCGTCGGTGTCGATCGGCGAGCCGGCCAGCACGAGGCTCGCGACCTTGTGCGGGAAACGCGCCGCATACATCGCGGACATCCAGCCGCCCTGACACAGGCCGACGAGATTCACGCGGCCACCGAGTTCGTCGACGCACACGTTCAGCTCGGCCAGATACTGGTCGATCTCGAGGTCCTTCATGTCCTCGGTGGCCGAGCGCCAGTCGGTCAGGTACAGACGCGTCACGCCGTGCTCGCGCAGCGTCTGCATCAGGCTCTGCCCCGGCTGGTAGTCGGCGATCATCGCGCTGTGCCCCGCGTACGGCGCATCGACGATCGTCGGCAGCCCGTGCGCCGGCGCGACCGAATAATCGCGGAACGTCATCGTCCGCAGTTCCAGCAACGGCCGGTTCGCCGATGCGAGCACCGGATGCGCTTCGAAATGGAGCTTCTCCTCTTCCGCGAGGAAGCGGAGATTGCGCGCCGTGATCTCGGAGCCGGCGGCAAACATCGCCGTGGCGGCGGCCATCGGCCAGAAAATCGGCAGCGCGGGGGCGCTGACGGCAGGGGAAGGCGTGTCGCGTGCTGTCATCGGAGGTCTCACCGGGTCGGATACGGCGTGGAAGGGATCGCGTCGTCCAGCACGCGGCGCGTGTGGCGCGCGATCATCAGGTTCTCGTCGGTCGGAATCACGCGCACCGTCACGCGCGACGCGTCGCTCGAAATCACCGGCAAGCCGGCCGCGTTCGCCGCGTCGTCGAGCACGATGCCGAGCCACGCGGCGCGATTGCAGATCCGTTCACGCACGTGCGGCGCGTGCTCGCCGATGCCCGCCGTGAACACGAGCGTGTCGAGACCGCCGAGCACGCCGGCCAGCGCGGCGAGCTCGCGGGCCGCGCGATAGGCGAACAGCTCGACCGCATGCGCGGCCGACGGTGCGTCGCTCGCGAGCAGCGTGCGCATGTCGCTCGACACGCCGGATACGCCGAGCAAGCCGGATTCGGCATAGATCAGATGCTCGACCTCGTCGAGCGACCGGCCCGCGTGACGCTGCAGATACAGGATCACGCCCGGGTCCAGCGCGCCCGTGCGCGTGCCCATCGGCAGCCCGTCGACGGCCGTGAACCCCATCGTCGTCGCGACGCTGCGGCCGTTCTCGAGCGCACACAGGCTCGCGCCGTTGCCGAGGTGCGCGACCACCGTCCGGTGCTGCACCCACGACGGATCGAGGGCCGCGAGCGCCGTCGCGATGTACTCGTACGACAGCCCGTGAAACCCGTAGCGCACGATGCCCTGCTCGGTCAGCGCGCGCGGCAACGCGAACTCCCGTTCGAGCGCCGGCACCGTCGAATGGAACGCGGTATCGAAACACGCGACCTGCGGCAGGTTCGGCGCAACCGCGGCCACCGCGCGAATCGCGTCGACATGATGCGGCTGGTGCAGCGGCGCGAGCGGCGAAAGCGACGCGATCGCATCGAGCACGTGCGCGTCGATCCGCACCGGCGCGGTGAAATACGGGCCGCCATGCACGACCCGGTGCCCGACGCCGTCGAACCCGGCCTCCCGCCCGACGTGCGCGACGAACCACGCGTGCAGCGCCTCGATCGCGCCTTGATGCCCCGGTCGCGCGACCGGGCTGTCGGCGAGCGTCGCGCCGTGCGCATCGGCCACGAACAGATGCGGTGCGCCATGCAGGTTCTCAACCTGCCCGTGCAGGCCCGCATCGAGCGAACGATCGTCGCGCGTGTCGTAGACCGAGAACTTGAGGCTCGACGAGCCGGCGTTGAGCACCAGGACGGGATGTCGCATCGCGGCCTCGTCAGTGTGCGTCGGCCGCAATCGCCGGCGCGTCCATGGGCGCCGCCGTGGCGCGCGCCGCCGCCGCGACGAGCGCTGCGACCGCGCAGCTCGCCAGGCGCGTGCGTTCGCTGTCGGCGCGACTCGTCAGGATCACCGGCACGCGCGCACCGAGCACGATGCCGGCCGCATCGGCATTCGCGAGGAACGTCAGCTCCTTCGCGAGCATGTTGCCGGCCTCGAGATCGGGCACGAGCAGGATGTCCGCATCGCCCGCGACCGCGGAACCGAGATGCTTGAGCCGCGCGGCCTCCGGGCTGATCGCGTTGTCGAACGCGAGCGGCCCGTCGAGCAGCGCGCCGGTGATCTGGCCGCGCTCGGCCATCTTGCACAGCGCGGCCGCGTCGAGCGTCGACGGCAGCTTCGAGCTGACCGTCTCGACCGCCGACAGGATCGCCACCTTCGGCCGGGCGATGCCGAGCGCATGCGCGAGATCGATCGCGTTCTGCGCGATGTCGGCCTTCTGTTCGAGCGTCGGACGGATATTGACGGCGGCGTCGGTGATGAACAGCGGCTTGGGGTAAGTCGGCACGTCCATGATGAACACGTGGCTCAGGCGCCGCCCGGTGCGCAGCCCCGTGTCGGCGCGCACCACCTCCGCCAGCAACTCGTCGGTATGCAGGCTGCCCTTCATCAGCGCCTGCGCGTCGCCCGCGCGCACCAGCTCGACGGCGCGCGCCGCCGACGCATGACTGTGCGGCGCATCCACGAGACGATAGCCGGACAGGTCCACACCGAGCGTCGCGGCGAGCATCGTGATTCGCGCCACCGGGCCGACCAGCACGGGCACGATGATCCCGGCCCGGGCGGCGGCGGCCGCCGCGTGCAGCGATACCTCGTCGCAGGGATGCGCGACCGCGACCGTCACAGGCCGCAACGCGTGGCAACGCGCAATCAGCGCGTCGTATTTCTGATGCGTGTGCAATTCGGTCATCGACTGCCCCTTCGCAAGGATCACGTGAACGGATTCTGGTGCGGGACCGGGCGAAGTCGTTTGATTTCCGTCAATCGTTTCAGGTGAAGTCCCGATAGCATGAATCCGCACGATGACATCCGGACGGCCGCAACGCCCCCCTGACATGCACATACGCGAAATCCGCTCGAAGATCGCCAGTACCTCGTCCACGCGCAAGATCACGAAGGCGATGGAAATGATGGCGCGCACCAAGATGGCGAGCGCGCAGCGACGCGCGCGCGAGTTCCGCCCGTATGCGGCGCGTATCGCCGCGATGGCGGAACGCGTGCTGCGAGACCGTCCCGACCACGTATCGGCGCTGATGGCGCGACGCGATACCGTGCGCCGCGTCGGCCTGATCGTCGTCAGCACCGATCGCGGGCTGTGCGGCCCGCTCAATGCGCGGCTGCTCGTCGAATGCGTGGATGCGCTCGAACGCTGGGACCGTGCCGGTGTCGCATGCGAGTTGAGCGTGATCGGTGCGCGCGGCCTCGCGCCGCTGCTGCGCCACGGTGCGACCATCGCCGCGCGTGCGAGCGGCCTGGCCGCCGAGCCGCACTTCGAGCAGTTGCTCGGTGCGCTGCTCGTGCCGCTGACCGCGTTCGTCAACGGCGAGCTCGACGAAGTACACGTCGCATACAACCGGCTGACGAGCCCGCTCGCGTACGAGCCGCGCATCGATGCGATGCTGCCGATCGTGGGGCTCGACACGGGCGCGCCGACCGACGGCGCGCCCGTGTCCGCACCCGCGTCCGACTATCTGTACGAGCCCGCGCCCAAACCGGTCGTCGACACGTTGCTGCTGCGCTACGTCGAGGCGACGCTCTATCAGGCCGTCGTCGAGAACTACGCGTGCGAGCAATGCGCGCGGATGTTCAGCATGCAGACCGCGACAGACAACGCCGACCGCGTGTTGCGCGAACTGCGGCACCTGTACCAGAAGACGCGACAGGCGCAGATCACCACCGAGCTGTGCGAAATCGTCGCCGGTGCGGCGGCGGTCTGAAGGAGCATGCATGAAGACGTCGATGAGGCTCGACATCGTAAGCGTGGAAGCGGTGCTGTATGCCGGCGACGCGCATTTCGTCGTCGTTCCGGGGGAAAGCGGAGAACTGGGGATCTACCCGCACCACGCGCCGCTGCTCACGCGGATCCGGCCGGGCGTCGTGATGCTCGTCGATGCGCCGACCGGCGAGCATCGCCGCCTGCTCGTCGCGGGCGGCGTGCTGGAGGTCAGCCGCGACGGCGTGACGCTGATCGCCGATCACGCGTTGCGCACGCCCGAACTCGACGATCTGCGCGCACGCGAAGCGCGGCATGCGGCCGACGACTGGCGCCAGCGCTACGCGCACGAAAACCGGCGCGCGTTCGATTTCGCGTCGGCCCGCACGGAATTGATGGATGAAATTCGACGCTTCTTTGCGATGGCGCTGCGGCAACAGGCGCCGCACGACAAGCCGGGCAGCGCGAGCTAGACACCGGCGCCGGCCCCGGTGCCGCCCGCTCAGTCGCGCAGCTTGCGAAACCGCGGCGTGCCGTCTTCGAGGTTGCCGTTGAACATCGCTTCCGGCCGCACCCACAGCCCGCGCGCATGCGGCCACAGATGCTCGTAGACGACCACCGATTCCTCGGTTTCGGAATGGCGCGCAACGCCGATGTAGCGGTACAGGCCGCCCTTGTAGTGGCGGTGCGTCGCGAGCTGTTCGGCTTCCTGTTCGGTCATGGTGTGCTTTTCTTCGGCAAAAACGGAAAGCGCGTATTGTATGCGCTGCGGCGCGCGTCAGCGTTTCGTGTAGATGTCGGGCCGGCGGATCTCCATCAGCCGCTCGGGATTCGCGGGCGGACCGAAACCGACCGGCCGGTACAGCGCGTGCGCGTCGGTCGTCGCGAGCATGATGCGGCGCAGCCGCTGCACCATCTGCTGCGCGAAGATATGGTCGATCAGTGCGCGGCCGTAGCCGTTGCCGCGTTCGGCCGGCAGCACGAACACGTCGCACAGATACGCGAACGTCGCGTGATCGGTGACGAGCCGCGCAAACCCGACGAGCCGGTCGCCGACATACGCGCCGAAGCACAGCGAGCCCTCGATCGCCCGCTCGACCACGTCGCGCGGAATGCCCTGCGACCAATACGCGTCGCGATGCAGGAAATCGAAGATCGCGTCGATGTCGAGTTCGCGCTTGTCGGTGGAAATTCTCAGCATGGCGGGGGTGGCTGCGGGCACGTCTGTTCTCCGGTTCGAGGGGCGGAAGGCGCAGCATCGACGATACCGCGCCGTGGGGGGGCGGGACAAGGGGCACTGGAGTCCGCCGTGGACGAACAGCCGCACTGCCACCCTCGATTCGGCGACAATGGCACCCGCCGATAAACCCGAGACGCCGCTTCATGACCTTCCGCCTCATCGCCTTCGACTTCGACGGCACGCTCGCCGATTCGCTCGACAGTTTTCTCGCCGCGCTGACGGAAGCCTCGCGCCTGCACGGCTTTCGCGACGCCACGCCCGAACTGCGCCCGGCGCTGCGCGGGATGTCGGCGCGCGACATCGTTCGCGCGCTCGGCGTGCCAATGTGGAAAGTGCCGCGCGTGACGATCGACATGCGCCGCCTGATGCGGCCGCGCGTCGCGCACGTGCAACTGTTCCCCGGCGTCGCCGAAACGTTCGACGCGCTCGCCGCGCGCGGCATCCGCATCGCGATCGCCACGTCGAATACCGAGGAGATCGTGCGTGACCGGCTTGGCCCGCGCGCCGGCGCACGCGTCGACCATTTCGCGTGCGGCATTCCGCTGTTCGGCAAGGCGCGCCGTCTGCGCGCGCTCGTTCGCGAGGCCGGAGTGCGCGCAGACGAAGTGCTGTACGTCGGCGACGAAATCCGCGATGCCGACGCGGCTCGGCGTGCACATATTGCATTTCAGGGCGTCGCGTGGGGCTACACCGCGCCCGACGCGTTGCAGGCGCATTGCGCGACGCCGTTGCTGCCGCGCCTCGATGCGCTGCTCGATCGCGTGTGACGCTTTCACGCACGCCACGCACGCACCCCGTCCCTCGCACGACGCGCCGCGACGACAACTGCCGCGACGACATCGCACCGCTGAAATGCCGATGACACGCGCACGCATCTCATCCATTGCATGCGCCACGCGCACGCAAAAATTGCCGCCGCCACATGCGTATCAGGTACGCCCTACCGGGCTGCGCGCGTGCTCATCGTTTCGTCTTACCAACCGTTACACAAGCCACAGCACGGTTGCACCTGCTACCCGGCCGCTCTCCTAGAATCAGTCGGGCCGGAAAACACTTCGAACGCCGCCGCGGCAGAGCGGCAGTCGAACCCGGCCCGGGCGCGCCCGGTCTCTCGCACAGCGACGGATCGTACGATCCGTTTTTCAACCAGAGCCCCGATCGAGGAGGTCCCATGAACCGCTTTCCCCACCTTTCGCGCCTTGCCTTGTCTGCCGCTGGCCTGCTTCTCGTCGCCGTGACGGCGACCGCGCAAACCGCGCAACCGGCACCCGGCGCATCGGCTGCGCCGGCCGCGACCGCGACGCGCATCCACGAAGCCGACCAGACCTTCATCAACGACGGCACGAAGACCGTGTCGACCCAGCACGACGCCGCGCGCATCGCCGATGCGCGCACGTCGGACAGCCAGGTCAAGGCGTTCGCGCAACGCGTGTCGACCGACGATGCGAAGATCATCCAGGCGATGCGCGCGGCCAGCCCGCGCGGCGTCGACGTGCCGGCCAACGACCCCGACACGACCGTGCTGAACGGCATCAAGAGCCTGCGCGGCGCCGAGTTCGACAAGGCGTATATCGAACAGGTCGCGCTCGCCGGCCAGCAGAAGGCGATCTCGGCGTTCCAGGCCGAAATCGCATCGGGCCGCGACACCAAGCTGAAGGAAGTCGCCCGCCAGGCGCTACCGATCCTGCAGGCGCACTACGCGGATGCACAGAAGCTCGCGCAGCGTCATCACCTCGCATCGGCGCAGTAATTCATCCGATGCAGCGCCGCGCATCGCGCGCGGCGCACCGTTTCCCCCGCCGTCGCGCCGCCGCCTCCCCTGCCGGCGGCGCGACGCACGTTTCGAGCATCGAGCGCTCCGCCTCGCACGTCACGCGTTACGTCGCCAGCTTCGCGTCGAGTCGCGCCCGCACTTCCGGCCATTCGTCGTCGATGATGCTGAAGCGCACCGAGTTGCGCTTGCGGCCATCCGGCATGATCCGTTCGTGACGCACGATGCCCTCCTGTTTCGCACCGAGCCGCAGGATCGCCGCGCGCGATTTCTCGTTCAGCTCGTCCGTCGTGAACTGCACGCGCACGCATCGCAGCGTGTCGAACGCATAGCCCAGCAGCAACCGTTTCGCTTCGGTATTCGCGCGCGTACGCTGCGCCGATTCGCTCAGCCACGTATGACCGATCTCGAGCTTGCGATTCTTGCGGTCGATCTTCCAGAAGCGCGTGCTGCCGATGGCGCGGCCCGACGCGCGATCGACGATCACGAACGGCATCACGGTGCCGGCCGCCCGCCCCTGCAACGCCGTGTCGATGTAGGCGTCGACCGTCTGCGCGCCGGGCACGACCGTGACCTTCAGGTTCCACAACGCGCCGTCAGCCGCGGCATCCAGCAGCGCCTGCCGGTCGGATGTGTCGAGCGGACGCAGGACGACACGTGCGCCGGTGAGGGTCGGTTGTTCGAGGAAAGACGATGCGTCGGTCATGACGGGATTCCGGAAAATGACGGCGATGGCGGCGAAACGCCCATCATACGGCGGTGCCGCTAGCCGAGGTGGGCGGCCAGCCGGCGGCGGATCGCCTTCGCTTCGGCGCGCAGCGCATCGGCGAACGCGTCGACGAGCAGGTTCTTCGGCCGGTGCTCGGGCACGATCACGCTGACCCGGTACGGAAACGACCGCGTCAGCGGCCGCACGTGCAGGTCGCGGCCGACGAAATCGAGCGCGGTGAGCGGGTTGACGATCGCGGCGCCGAGCCCCTGCCGCACGAACGCACACACCGACACGGCCGACGGCGTGTCGACCACCGAGCGCGGCGCGATGCCGAGTTGCGCGAACGCCTCGTCGATCAGGATGCGATACGGATCGTTCAGCGACAGGCTCACGAACGGGCGATCGGCGAGATCCAGCAGGTCGATCGCGTCCTGCGCGAGCAGCGGATGGCCGCCGGGCAGCACGCACACTTCATCCACTTCGAGCAGCGGCGTGAGCACCGTGCCGGCCGGCGCGACATCGCGCTCGGTCAGCCCCAAATCGTAACGCTGCGCGGTGAGCCACTCCTCGAGCACCGGCGACTCCTGCGTCGCGACCGATACGCTGACGCCCGCATGCGCGTCGTGAAAGCGCCGGCATGCACCGGGCAGGATCGCGTGCGAGAACGCCGGCAACGCGATTACCGACAGTTGCCCGTCGCGAAACTCGCGCAGGCGCGCGGCCGTCGCCGCGATGCGTTCGAGCCCCGCATACGCGAGCCGCACATCGTCGAACAGCGTGAGCGCGGCCATCGTCGGGCGCAGCCGGCCGTGCGCGCGTTCGAACAGCGCAAAGCCGACGACCTGCTCCATCCGCGCCAGTTCGCGGCTGATCGTCGGCTGCGACGTGTACAGCATCTCGGCCGCGCGCGTCGTGCTGCCGGTGACCATCAGCGCGCGGAAAACCTCGATATGACGGTGCGTCAGCATGGCCGTATATATCAGAAATGAATCGAATGAAGATAAACAGGCATTTTACCGTATAGCTTTTCAGGCGCATCATCCGGCTATCCGTTCATTCGATCCGATTCATCCGCCATGTCCCTCGATTCCCGCCAGCTCGCGACGCTCGCGCAGCAATACGGCACCCCGCTGTGGGTGTACGACGCCGACGTCATTCGCGACCGCATCGCCCAACTGCGCCAGTTCGACGTGATCCGCTATGCGCAGAAGGCAAATTCGAACGTCCATATCCTGAAGCTGATGCGCGACGAAGGCGCATGCGTCGACGCCGTGTCGCTCGGCGAGATCGAGCGCAGCCTCGCGGCTGGGTTCAGCCCGGGCGGCGAGCCGGAAGGCGTCGTATTCACGGCCGACCTGATCGACCGCCCGACGCTCGCGGCGGTGCTGAAGCACGGCGTGACCGTGAACGCCGGCTCGCTCGACATGCTCGCGCGCATCGGCGAGCAGGCGCCCGGCCACCGCGTGTGGCTGCGCGTCAACCCCGGGTTCGGCCACGGCCACAGCAACAAGACCAACACCGGCGGCCCGCAGAGCAAGCACGGCATCTGGATCGACGACGTGCCGCGTGCGATCGAGATCGTGCGCCAGTACGGGCTGAAGCTGGTCGGCATCCACATGCACATCGGGTCGGGCGTCGACTACGGCCACCTGTCGCAGGTGTGCGATGCGATGGTCGATCTCGTCACGTCGCTCGGCCACGACATCGACGCGATCTCGGCCGGCGGCGGCCTGTCGATTCCGTATCGCGACGGCGAGCCGCGCGTCGACGTCGGACACTACTTCAGCCAGTGGGACGCCGCGCGCAAGCGCATCGAACGGCATCTCGGCCATCCGGTGCGCATCGAGATCGAACCGGGCCGCTTTCTGGTTGCCGAAGCCGGCACGCTCGTCACCGAGGTGCAGGCCGTCAACCGCCGGCCGAAGCACGATTTCGTGCTGATCGACGCGGGCTTCAACGACCTGATGCGCCCGTCGATGTACGGCAGCTATCACGCGGTGTCGGTGCACGCGCACGATGGCGCGTTGCCCGCCGGCCGGCCGCTCGTCGACCTCGCGATCGCCGGGCCGCTGTGCGAATCGGGGGACGTGTTCACGCAGGACGCAGGCGGCGTGGTCACGCACCGCAAGCTCGCGCAGCCGCAGATCGGCGACCTGCTGTTCCTGCACGACGCCGGCGCGTACGGCGCGTCGATGTCCTCGAACTACAACAGCCGGCCGCTCGCGCCGGAAGTGCTCGTCGATCGCGGCACGCCGCGGCTCATCCGCCGCCGGCAGACGATCGGCGAATTGCTCGCGCTCGAAACGTTCGAGTAACCCGCGCGCGGCGTGACGAACGCCAACGGCCAGGCTTGCCGCTACCGGTAGCCTGGCCGTTTTGCCTGGGGTCTTGCTGCCGGGCGCAGGATCGCTATCGTGCGTTCGGCAGCAACGGGCTTGCCGCCAGCCGCGGCGCCTGCATCACCCCACGCGCTGCACGGGCGCCATCTTCGAGAAGTACTTCGCGCCCGCCACGCAGCCGACCACGATTACCGTCACGACGACCATCGACGGCGGCACCGTCTCGTGCAGCAGCCCGGCCGCGAGCAGGAAGCCGAAGAACGGCTGCAGCAGCTGCAACTGGCCGACGCCTGCAATCCCGCCGAGCGCCAGCCCGCGATACCAGAACACGAAGCCGATCAACATGCTGAACAGCGACACGTACGCGAGCCCCCACAGCGCGGCGGCATCGACGCCGTCGAACGACGCGGGCCACGTCAGCCACGTGAGCGGCAGCATCAGCGGCAGCGACAGTACGAGCGCCCACGAGATCACCTGCCAGCCGCCGAGCTGGCGCGACAGGCGCGCGCCTTCCGCATAACCGAGCCCGCACGCGACGATCGCGGCCAGCATCAGCGCATCGCCGACCACCGACGCGTGCCCGCCGTTGCGCAGCGCGAACGCGGCCACCGCGCCGCTGCCGACGATCGAAAAGATCCAGAACGGCAGCCGCGGCCGCTCGCCGCCGCGCCACACGCCGAACAGCGCGGTCGCGAGCGGCAGCAGCCCGACGAACACGATCGCATGCGCGGACGTCACGTGCTTCAGCGCAAGCGCCGTCAGCAACGGAAAACCGACCACGACGCCGAGCGCGACGACGGCCAGCGACACGGCCTCGGTGCGCGACGGCCGCTTCTGCTTCAGCACGACGAGCAGCAGCAGGCCGAGCGCGCCGGCGATCGTCGCGCGGGCGAACGTGAGAAACAACGGGTCGAGCCCTTGCACCGCGACCCGTGTCGCGGGCAGCGAGCCACTGAAGATGATGACGCCCAGCATGCCGCTGAGCCATCCGTCGGTCGTCTTTTGCACGGTCAATCCTGAATGGAAAGTGGATGACCGATGATCCGCCGCCGGCGAAAACGGCGTAAGCTACAGCCCAATACAATTCAGACAAACTGTACTGGACAACCGGCCGTACAGTTCATCGTCCGCCATGCGCCCTTCCGCCCCGATTCCCGCTCCGCCCGCACCGTCGCGCACGCGCGTGGAAACCGTCATGGACACCCTGCGCGCGCGGATCGCGAGCCGCGCGCTGATGCCCGGTGCGCGCGTGCCGTCGATCCGGATGATGGCCGACGCGCTCGACGTATCGAAATCGACGGTCGTCGATGCGTACGAGCGGCTCGCGAGCGAAGGCGTGCTCGTCGCACGGCGCGGTTCGGGCTTCTATGTGTCGGGCCACGCACCGCCGCTCGCGCTCGCCGAGCTGGGCCCGCGCCTCGATCGCGAGCTCGATCCGCTGTGGCTGTCACGCCAGTCGCTCGAAGCGGCGCCGACGTCGGTGAAGCCCGGTTGCGGGTGGCTGCCGTCGTCGTGGCTGCCCGACGAAAGCCTGCGTCGCGCGCTGCGCGCCGTGTCGCGCGACGAAGCCGATGCGCTGACCGACTATGCGACGCCGCTCGGCCTGCCCGCGCTGCGCCAGCAGCTTGCATGGCGGCTCGCGCAGCACGGCGTCCACGCGGAACCCGCGCAGATCATGCTGACCGACGGCGGCACGCACGCGCTCGACCTCGTGTGCCGCCTGCTGCTGGAGCCGGGCGACACCGTCGTGCTCGACGATCCGTGCTACTTCAACTTCCAGGCGCTGCTGCGCGCGCACCGTGCGCGGATCGTCAGCGTGCCGTTCACGCCGAACGGCCCCGATCTCGTGCGCTTCGAGCAAGCACTCGCCGAGCATCGACCGCGCCTGTACATCACCAACGCCGCGCTGCACAACCCGACGGGCGCGACGCTCGCGCCGCCCGTCGCGCACCGGCTGCTGACGCTCGCGGCCGAGCACGGCCTGCTGATCGTCGAGGACGACATCTTCGCGGATTTCGAGAGCACGCCCGCGCCGCGCCTCGCGGCGTTCGACGGGCTGTCGCGCGTCGTGTCGATCGGCAGCTTCTCGAAGACGCTGTCGGCCGCGATCCGCTGCGGCTATGTCGCCGCGCGGCCGGAATGGATCGACGCGCTCGTCGACCTGAAGCTCGCGACGTCGTTCGGCAACGCGCAGATCGGCGCCAACGTCGTGCATCGGCTGCTGATCGACGGCACGTACCGGCGCCATCTCGACAGCCTGCGCGCGCGGCTCGCGGATGCGATGGGCGAGACGATCCGGCGCCTCGCGCGAGCCGGGCTCGGGATCTGGACGGAGCCGCGCGGCGGGTTGTTCGTGTGGGCGCAATTGCCGGACGGGCTCGACGCGGCGCGCGTCGCACGTCATGCGCTGGACCACGACGTGGTGCTCGCGCCGGGCGACGTATTCAGCGTGTCGCGCAGCGCGTCGTCGTACATGCGCTTCAACGTGTCGCGCTGCAAGGGGCCGGCGGTGTTCGATGCGCTCGCGCGGGCGATGGACGCGGTGCGGGTGGGAGAGCGCGGCGGCGCGCAAGCCGATGCAGGCCGGGGCGTGCTGGCTGATGAATGATCGAGGCCGGCAACATTCTTCTTGCCGAACAGATCCGCAACGCCCGAGTTGCATCGGTCAAGATGCCGTGATTCACCCATCGAAAATCGTACCTGTCTCATAGACGGGCATACCTTCTTAAATCGATAGTAGCCCCCTCATTCCGGATAACTATCGAGTCCATGGGCCTAACTTTCAACTCACACGACACCACACGCCAAGAAGAAGACGAAGAGTGGATTTGCGTCGGGACCACCTGTACCAACACAATACCCGGTTCCATTCACGCTATCGAACTCGACATGACGCAAATCTGCGAGAACATGTCGAACAAGACGTTCAGGCGGTTAATTGCACGTCTGCGTGACGCTGCAGTCGTCCTGATTCGCGAGCGGATGGAGGCGCTCGCCGCTTGGGATCAGGAAGAACAAAGCCGCGTCCGGACGTGGTTCGGGCGATCTGACGAGACAGTCCGGCAACGTTTGGGCATCGGGTTACCCAAGCTTCTGAGCGTCATGCAGCAACTCGAACCCGAGAACGTCATCAGATGGGACGAGCAAACGCAGAGGAACATAACGTGCACCGTATTTCCCGACAATGGGATTACGGATGCAGCAGTATGCAAACCCGACTCACACAAACGAATGATTGCAATTTACCCGCACTTCTGCACGCTTCCCGATGCTCGGCTTTCTACGAACTGCAAGCTGAAAGTGCTGATTCACGAGTGCACGCACTATATCGACACCTTCGATTCAAACGACGAAATCTATGGATTCGGCACCGGCCTGAAATATTGGGCTCAGACACACGCGGATGTAGCAATCGACAATGCAGACAGCCTCGCTTGTTATATTTCATTTTTCGACGACCGGACCCTGTGGTGATATCTCCCGCTCGCATGATCAGCATGGCAATCTGTACTTGCCTGTCGTTCCCGATTTCGTCCACTGCATGTACCGTTTCCGAAGACATGCTCGACAGCGTCCCGCTCAATTCCGATGCCATTCCCAACAAGGATCGCGTCAGAATAGCGGAGATGGTCATCCGTGCGCGCGAGTGGCCTGACGCCGAAATTCGAGGCATCGTCACGGCCGGCGCCTACATTGGCGAAACGAATCCGCAGGCACTCGCGCGGCAAAGATCGATGCACTTGACAGACTATCTGGTTCAACTAGGAGTCAAGCGCGAAAACATATGGTCGGACACCCACATGATTTCGAAGCCCTATCCGAAAGACAGTGCGGGTTACGAAGGCTATCTTCAGATTGGAGTGACGCTGGTCCCCATATGCAACGGTGGATGTCAGCATCTGTGCGGTGACCCGCGCGTCGCGCCGACATCCAGGGCACTCCGTTAAGATGCCAAAGTAACGCAACCTGTCTCAGGGCCTCACCCGCGTCACACCTCCCCCGCGTGCGCCCTTGCCCTGACCTCCGCAAACGACGTATCGACGACCAGACGCCCGGTGTCGAACACCGTCTCGAGCGCCTCGTCCCATTCGCCTTCCAGCGCCCGATCGTCCCACGCAACCGGCAGCGTCGCCGTCCGATACTCGCCGGTGCGCCAATTGCGCAGCAGCGTCAGCCGCCCTCGCTTCGAGCGCTTGCCCTGATCGGTGACCGGATCCTTGCGGACGTCGTGCCACACGCCGCCGCGCCGGATGGCCGAGCACTTCATCGCGAAGCGCTGCGTATCGCGATTCACCCGCTGCAACAGCGCACCGCCCATGCCGAACACCACGTTGCCGGCCGCGTAGCCTGCCTCGTCGAGCGCGGCGAGGATCGCTTCGATCGACTGCTCGTCGACGCCGTCGCCCTGGATCACGCGCACGTGGTTCAGCACGCGCCGCCCCTTGCCGTTCACGGTCGAGCCGAACGACACGTCGAGCGCCCGCACCGTTTGCAGCACGATCGTCACCGGGTCGCCGGAATCGGGACGCACGACGAGCGTCGCGCCCGAATCGATCACCGCCTGCCGAAGTTCGCCGCCCCACAGATCGAGCGCGGCGAACAGATCATAGGAGTCCGATACGACCGATACGATCGCGCCCGGCAAACCGAAGCGGTTGATCATGTTGCGGTACGCGTCGGCCTCGCCTTCGCGCCCCCACGACGTGATCGTGCTGTGCTCGGCCGCCGGCACCGAGTAGGCGGCCATCGGCTCGCGATAGAAGCGGTTCGCGGCCAGCACGCCGAGCACGGTATCCGAGCCCATGAAGCTTACGAGATGCGCGGCGCCGCCGATCGCGGCCGATTCCGCGCTCGACACGCCGCGCGCGCCGAAGTCGTGCAGCTTGAACGGCAGTTGCGCGAGATCGTCGTCGGTCCTTTCGAGGAAGCGGCGGATCGTTTGCCGCAGGTGCCAGCTGCGGGTCGCCACCGTCACCGGATACCAGATGCGCAACAACATCGTCTCGAGATACGACGCGAGCCAGAACACCTGCGGATCGTCGCATTCGACCGTCATCAGCACGTTGTGCACCGGCACGATCGAGCCTTCCGGCACCGCACGGATCTTCACCGGCAGGTAGCCGTCGTAGTGCTCGACGATATGGCGCCATCCGGCTTCGTTGAACGGCTCGCCGTGCACGGCGAAGAAATCGCGCGCGTCGTCGATCATCGCGTGCGTGACCGGCTTGCACAGGTACTCCTTCAGCAGCATCTGAAGGCCGAAGAACAGCGTGCGGTCATAGCGGCCGCCGCGCGATTCGACGTACGAGAACATCGCCGATGCGTCCGGCGGATATTGCAGGAAGTGGGAAGCCTTGTACGAATCCGTGTTGAGAATCGGATTGGCGAGAACCGCGGCAAAGCCGCCGGGATCGTTTTGCATGGCTAGAGCTCCTCTAGGCCGTTGAAGTGCCGCCGCGTCTGTCGCGGCGGACCGAATGCGGGGAATCAGCGCGTCACAGCTTCCCCAGGAAGTGATACGCGATGTCGAAGTGATCCTCGAACATCACGTTGCGCATCTGCGCGAATTCGTTGAGCGGAACCCAGCGCGCCTTGTCGGCGTCGTCGCTGCCCTTCACGCGCGGCAGCTCGCCGGTCGGAAAGTTGAACAGGCACGCATGCGTGATCGTGCGGCCGCGCAGCGAACGCGTCGGGTGATCGAACACCTGGCGATCCTTGATCGAGCCGCGCAGCACGGGCTCCGGCAGCTTGAGGCCGGTTTCCTCGCGCAGTTCGCGAATGCACGCCGCATCGAGCCGCTCGTCCTGGTTCACGAAGCCGCCCGGCAACGCCCACAGGCCGCGGCCCGGTTCGCTGCGACGGCGCACGAGCAGGATATGCCCCGAGTGCACGACCACCGCGTCGACCGTCACGAACGTGACCGGATACGGCGCGGCCGCCCACGCCTTGCGATACGCGGCGATGAATTCGGCTTCCGACTTCAGTTGCGCGAATTCCGGCTGCGTGCGGAACCGCTCGAGCCAGCCGAACACGGGTTCGGGCACGGCCCACTGCACGAAGCTGTTGGTCCGTTCGGCGAAATACTGGTCGCGGATCTCGGTAGCGGAAATGTCTTCCGTCGCGTCGACGTCGACGAGCGCCCATTGCGGGAACATCCGCAGGTAATACGACGTGGCGTCCTTCTCGTGGCCGATCAGCCCGACCTTGCGCTGCGCGACGTCGCCGAGCGCGCCGGCCACCGCATCCTGCACCCAGCGCACCCAGTCGCCGTCGTTGTAGGTCGAATCCTGCAGCGGGGCGATCGTCACGCGGTCGCGCTCGGACGCGTCGAGCAGCGAAGCCAGCATCTGGCGGCGCTCGTCGAACGAGAACGGATCCTTGATGGTGCGGGGCTTGTCGGTCGATCCAATCAGCACGCACACGCGCTCGGCCCGGCTCAGTGCCGACTTCAGCACGTTCAGGTGACCACGATGCGGAGGCTGGAAACGACCGATGAAAACGAGCGCGTCGAAGCGCCGGTTCTGTTGCGTACTCATGAGGCTCCCTCAAGAGATTGAAACGCTCCGGGTCTGTCCCGAAGGGTTGGGATAAATCCTAGGGGAATTCCCGAAGTGCGTCAATCGATCCCATTCGAGCCCACGCTCGACTTGACGATGTCTGACGAAACACAGGTTATTGGCGCGGTACACTCGATTGCATTCCAATCCGAACCCTGGCGCGCGCGCTCATGAGGATCTCAGTCAGCCGGACCGTCGGCGTCGATCGCAGACGCCTCTTCACGTGGTCGCAGGATTACGCGCGGCGGCTCGTGTGGGATAGCTTCCTCATCGATGCCTATCTGCTCGACGGAACGACCGCCCATGTCGGCGTCGATGCGTTCTGCCGCAGCCAGTCGGGCGCGACGATGGTGTCGCGCTACATCTCGTACCGCCCGCCGCAGGTCGCCGCCGTCGAAATGGTCGACGGGCCGAAAGTGCTCCAACGCTTCAGCGGCAGCTGGAACTTCACCGAGCACACGCCCGGCATGACCGAAGTGAAATTCACGTACCACTTCCGCGCCCAGCCTGCCTGGCTGCGCTGGCTGCTCGAACCGCTGATCGGCGCGTTCTACCTCGTGCACACGCGCCGGCGTCTCGATTCGTTCAAGCGCTGGGCCGAAGCGGAAGCGCTGCCGCGCTGAGCGGCGCGCCGCCGCGCGCAACCTGCTGCCGTACCTGCGCCTGCGTGCCGAGCGCCGCGGCGATCGCATCGACCGCGTCGGCCGCGCGCGCCGCGCCGCACATGAACGCGTCGACGGCCGCGAAACGATGCTCGGGCCACGTATGGATCGTGATGTGCGATTCGGCGAGCAGCACGACGCCCGTCACGCCATGTTCGCCGCCGAAATGATGGAAATGCGCGCCGATCACGCGTGCGCCGGCCCGCAGCGCTGCTTCGGTGAGAATCGACTCGAGCCGAGCGGGGTCACGCAGCAGCGCCGCGTCGATGCCGGCCAGATCGGCCAGCACGTGCGAGCCGAACGTCGCGCGCGGTGGCGCGATCCCGTCGCGCGCGGTCATTTGTGCGACCCGTACGACGAGTAACCGCTGCGCGCCGACGAACTGCCCCAGCCGCTACCGCCCGACCCGCTGCCGCCGATCGATGCGCAGCTGAACAGCGTGACGACGATCAGGCCGTAGATGCCGTAAAGGATGTACCGGATCACGCGTTGCCCCCGTCCGACGCAAAGCGCGCCCACAGCCATTCCGGCAGCCACAGCACCAGCAGGCCGACCAGCACGTAGACGGAGCGTCCGGTGAACGAGAACAGCGAACCCAGGTTGAAGACCACGAGCAACGCGCTGAACATGAACGGCAGCGGCGCAAAACTGTGCGGCCCCTTCCTGCCGAACAGGCCCATCGATTCGGTGGCGCCCGCGGCAGCGGCGGTGGCCGTCGCCAGCGCCGGCGTGCCGAAACGCTCGGCGAGCGCGCTGCCCGTCAGCGGCCGCGCACGCGACCAGACGATCTCCGCGTCACTGCGCTCGCGCGTGAGCTTGTCCTTCTGCCAGCCGTAATCGATGATCGACGTGCGGTCGCCCGCCTGCACGCGCCAGTTGAATGCCCCGACCACGTAGACGACCTCCGATTCGTATTCCTCGCGCAAACGATAGGTCTTGCCGCCATCGGTCACGCTGGATTCGCCGCCGATCGTCGGCCAATGGTCGAGCACCTGCACGCGCTCCCAGCGCCCTTCGCTTTGCACCAGCCACAGGAAGCCGCGCTTCGGGTTCAGCAGCAGGTATTCGTCCCATGTCTCGGCGTCGCCCGGCACGCGGCAGCGCATCATGCCGATCACCGTGTACTTCACACCGTCGAACGTGCCGATCGCGCCGAGTTCGAGCGCGCCCTTCACCGATTCGAGCTTGCGCTGCGCCGCGAACACGGTCTGCTGCTCGGCCGTGCACTGCACGCCCGCATGGCAGTTGCCGCACACGACGTAGTCGGCCACGTTCGGCGCATAGGACAGTGGCGCACCGCAGCTCGGGCACGCGAACGGCACCATCTCCGCGCCGCGTTTCTCGCGCGTATCGTTTTCGGTATCGCGTAACCCCGTGAACGCGAGCGCATCGAATGCCAGCGCCTCGCCCGAATAGACGGCCGGGCTCCCGGCGTTCGACTCGGCGTCGGAATAGTCGTAGGTCGCGAATGCATTGCCGGTGCGCAGGTCGACGACGCGCGCTTCCCACCCGGCATCGACGCGGAACGGCAGCTCGCCGTCGCCGCCCGTGCAGCGTGCGGTACGCACGTCGGACACCAGATACGCGCGGCCGCCGTGGTCGATCCGCATGCCCGGCTCGAGCGTGCCGAATGCGGGCCACGCGGCGCCTGCCGCATCGTCGGGTTCGCGCACCGTGATCGCGTACTGGCCCGACGCATCCGACAGCCATCCGAACGCGCCGTCGTCGAACACGACGTACCATTCGCTCCACGCACCGGCGTCGTAGGTCATCTGGATGCGGCCGAGCACCGTGAACACGCGGCTACCGTAGCGCCCGGCCGTGCCGATCTGGATCGGCGATGCATCGTCGAGCACCGTGGCCAGTTCGCCGATGCGCTCGACGTCGGCGCCGCGCTTGAGCAGCGTGCTGCGGCAGAACGCGCAGACGGCCATCACCGCCGCGGCCGAGCGAAACTCGACCGGCGCGCCGCATTGGGGGCACGAGGTACGGAACATGCGCGACGCTTACCGCGTGAGCTTCGCGAGGATCTCGGCCTTCGCGCGCGAATAGTCGTCTTCGGTCACGAGGCCCTTGTCGAGCAGCGCCTTCAACTGCTCGAGCCGCTGCACGTAATCGGTGCCCTCGGCCGCTCCCGCGGCGATCGGCGCCGCGACGGGCGCGGGCGGCGCAGCCTGCGCCGGTTGTGCGGCGCCCGCGATCTGGCCGGCCATCGCCTGCCCGATTGCCGCCCCGGCGGCCAGCCCCGCGCCGACCCCGGCGATGCCGCCCGGGTTTTGCGCGGCGAGCGGAATCGCCTGCGCGGTCTGGTATTGCGTGGCGCGCGCGAGATCGCCGGCCATCCCCGCTCCGATCCGCAGGTCGAGCGCCTTTTGCAGCTCGGCCGGCAGCGACACGCTCTCGACCGCGAACGCGTCGAGCGCAAGCCCGTAGCGCGTGAACACCGGCACCAGCGCGTCGGCCACACGCTGCGACAGCAGCGACTGGTTCGCGGCCATGTCGACGAACGGCACGTCGGCCGAGCCGAACGTCGTGCTCATCGCGGTGACGACCAGGTTGCGCAGTTGCTGCTCGAGATCGTCGACCGTATAGGCCGCGCGCGTGCCGCTGACCTCGCGATGGAATGCGGCCGCATCGACGATCCGGTACGAGTAGATGCCGAACGCGCGCAGTTGCACGAAGCCGAATTCGCGATCGCGGATCGTCACCGGCTGCGCGGTGCCCCAACGCCGGCCCAGCTGCAGCCGCGTGCTGAAGAAGTAGACGTCCGACTTGAAAGGCGACTGAAAGAATTTATCCCAGTTCTTCAGGTTCGTGAGCACCGGCAGCGTGCGCGTTTCCAGCGTATAGAGCCCAGGCTGGAACACGTCGGCGACCTTACCCTCGTTGACGAAGATCGCGACCTGCGTTTCGCGCACGGTCAGCTTGCCGCCGTACTGGATTTCCTGGTCTTCCATCGGATAGCGCCAGGCCAGTACGCCGTCGGTGTCTTCCGTCCATTGCAGGACGTCGATGAACTGCTTGCGGATGAATGAACCCAGACTCATGTCGGTCTCCTCGAAACGCGTGGCGCGTCAGGTCAGGCAGGCGGCATTGATAATGCCGACGACGAGCGACGCGGTGCCCATCAGGCCGCCCATCGCGACGTTGCGATCCTCGATCGCATGATTCATGCCGGGCATCACGCGCGTCAGCACCGCATAGGTGATCAGTTGCACGATCATCGCGCCGACGGCCCAGATCACGACTTCGCCGAGCGTGGAATTGTGCGCGATGCTGGACGCGAGCGTCAGGCAGAAACCGATCAGCGCGCCGCCGAACGACAGCGTCGCGGCCGCGTTGCCGTCGCGGATCAGCGCGAGTTCGTCGAACGGGGTGACCTTCAGGTACACTGCCGCGAACACAAGAAGCAGCACGAACGCCGACAGTAAATGAACCGCATAAAGATAGGCACTATTCATTCTTTTCCTCGGATTTTGTGCTCGGTTCGCCGCCCCGTCGCCGGTCGGCCCGCACGGGGCCGCCAGACGAAAATCCGCGCCAGTATATCCACATTGCCGAACACTGCACAACGGATGCGCGATGCTGCATAAGCGTGCGCTCGTCCTGTCGATTCTCGTGCTCGCGTCGTGCGGGCTCGGCTACGAACTGATCAGCAGCGCGCTGTCGAGCTACCTGCTCGGCGATTCGATCCTGCAGTTCTCGTCGGTGATCGGCTGCTACCTGTTCGCGATGGGGATCGGCTCGTGGCTCGCGAAGTTCGTCGAGGACGACGACGTGCTCGACCGCTTCGTCGACATCGAGCTGCTCGTCGGCCTGCTCGGCGGCGTATCGGCCGCGCTGCTGTTCGTCGTGTTCGCCTGGCTCGCCGCACCGTTTCGCGCGGCGCTTTACGCACTGGTGCTCGCGCTCGGCCTGCTGATCGGGATGGAGATTCCGCTCGTGATGCGCGCGTTCCAGCAGCGCCGCCAGGCGTTCCGCCATACCGTCAGCGAGGTGCTGACCTTCGACTATCTCGGCTCGCTCGCCGTGTCGCTGATCTTCCCGCTCGTGCTCGCGCCGCGTCTCGGCCTGCTGCGCACGAGCTTCCTGTTCGGTCTCCTGAACGCATTCGTCGCGTTGTGGACGACGCACCTGTTCCGCGACGAAATCCGCAACGTGCGCGGCAAGCTGATGCGCGCGTCGCTCGTGATCGGGCTGCTGATCGCCGGGTTCGCGCTGTCGGAGCGCATCACGCACTGGGCCGAGCACGGCGTATACGGTGACGAGACGATCTATTCGGAAACGACGCCGTACCAGCGCATCGTGCTCACGCAGTGGCACGACGACATGCGGCTGTACCTGAACGGCAACCTGCAATTCTCGTCGCGCGACGAGCACCGCTATCACGAAGCGCTGATCCATCCGGCCATCGAGGCGCTGCCGTGGGCGAAGCGCGTGCTCGTGCTGGGCGGCGGCGACGGCCTCGCGGTGCGCGAACTGCTCAAGCACCGCCATCTCGAACGGATCACGCTCGTCGATCTCGATCCCGCGATGACGAAGCTGTTCTCGACGTCCGCGCCGCTCGTCAAGCTGAACCAGGGCGCGCTGAAGGACCCGCGCGTGCAGGTGATCAACGACGACGCGGTGCGCTGGCTCGAATCGAATGCCGACGTGTATGACGCGATCGTCGTCGACTTCCCCGATCCGACCAACTTCGGGCTCGGCCGCCTGTATTCGGTGCCCGTATTCCGGCTGCTCGCGCGGCACCTGTCGGAGAACGGCTACACGGTGATCCAGTCGACGTCGCCGTATTTCGCGCCGCATGCGTACTGGACCATCATCGCGACGCTGCGCGAAGCCGGGTTCAACACGTGGCCGTACCACTGCTACGTGCCGTCGTTCGGCGACTGGGGCTTCGTGATCGCCGGCAAGCGCCGCGATTTCACGGTGCCGACGCACTACTCGGTGCCGACGCGCTGGCTCGATCCGCAAACGGCCGCCGAGATGTTCCACTTTCCGGCCGACATGCCGGCGCTGCCGATGTCGCCGAACGAACTCAACGACCAGCCGCTCGTGCGCCGCTTCGACGACGACTGGAAGCACGTACTGCGCTGATGGACCGTCGCACGTTCCTCGTCGCGTCGGCGGCCGCGTCGCTCGCCGCCTGCGGCCGCACCGGCTGGATCGAGACGACGCCGCGCATCGACTACCCCGGCATGCGCGAAGGCCACGCGCTGCGCGACCATGCCACGCTGCCGCCGCCGTCCGGCACGATCGAGACGGACGTCGCGATTCTCGGCGCCGGCGCGGCCGGGCTGTCGTGCGCATGGCAGCTCGCGCGCGCCGGCCATACGCGCTTCACGGTGCTCGCCGGCCCCGAATTCGGCGGCAACGCGGCCGGCGGGCGCTTCGGCGAACTCGGCTATCCGAAGGGCGCGCACTACCTGCCGCTGCCGTCGCTCGAGTCCGTGCATCTGCGCGACATGCTCGCCGATCTCGGCGTGATCGAATCCGCGCCGTTCTCTGCGCGCCCCGTCTACGACGAGCGCGCCCTCGTCCATGCACCCGACGAACGGCTGTTCATCGGCGGGCAGTGGCAGGACGGCATCGTGCCGACCGCCGGCCTCGATGCCGACGAACTCGCACAGCAAGCGCACTTCTTCGCGTACACGGACGGGCTGCGCACCCCGCGCGGCGCCGACGGCCGCAAGGTGTTCTGCATCCCGATCGCGGAATCGTCGCGCGACCCGCGCTGGCGCGCACTCGACCGGCGCTCGTTTCGCCAGTGGCTGCGCGACGAGGGCTATACCGCGAAGGCGCTGCACTGGTATCTGGACTATTGCTGCCGCGACGACTACGGCGCCGGTTACGAGCACGTCTCCGCATGGGCCGGGCTGCACTATTTCTCGTCGCGCGGCGGCCATGCGGGCGACGCGGGCGACGGCGCGGTGCTGACCTGGCCCGACGGGCTGCACACGATGGTGACGAAGCTGAGTGATTCGATCGCCGCGCGCACCGGCTCGAACGCATGGTCGCGGGACGGCTTCGCGGTGCGCGCGACCGAACGTGCGGGCGGCGTCGACGTGCTGTGCGCCCGCGTCGGCCGCGACGGCGCGCTGTCGACGTTCATGCTGAAGGCGCGCCGGGTCGTTTCCGCGATGCCGCTGTTCGTCGCGGCGCGCGTGTTTCCTCAGATACACGCATACGGCTTCGATCCCGCGCGCGATCTGCCGCCGCGCGCGCCGTGGCTCGTGTCCAATTTCCTGCTCGACGGCATGCCGGCCGAGGAAGCCGGCGTACCGCTCGCGTGGGACAACGTCGTCTACGGCGGCGCGGGGCTCGGCTATGTCGTGTCGACGCACCAGTTGATCCGGATGTCGCCGCCGACGCGCTCCGTCTTCTCCGCCTATCAGGCATTGAGCACGCAAACGCCGGACGATACGCGCCGCTGGCTCGCGCAGGCGAAGCCCGACGCGTTGCGCGAGCAGGCGGCAATCGACCTGCAGGCCGTGTACGGACGCGAGCTGTGGAAGCATGCGACCGCACTCGAGATCACCGTGCGCGGCCATGCGATGGCGACACCCGACGTCGGCTTCCTGAGCCGACCGGGGCTGCTCGCGCTGCGCGATGCCGACGGCCCCGTCGTATTCGCGCATGCCGACCTGTCCGGGCTGTCGCTGTTCGAGGAAGCGTCGTACTGGGGTATGCTGGCGGCCCGGCGCGTGCTGGCCTGACAACCGCCGTTCGTCATTGCGGCGTCGCCGCCACCCGCTATAATCGCGCGACATTCCGACTGCATAGAGCAGGCCGACGGTGGCGCGCCGTTCGACGCGCCGACCGCCCTTCTCGACAACAACAATGACGAACCGAACCTTCCGACGCCTTCGCCCGCTGGTGCGCGCCGCCGCGCGCGTGCTCGCGTGCGCCCCGCTGCTCGGCGCACCGCTGGCGCTGCACGCGGCCGATGCCGCCGTTGTCCGCGGCGCTTCCGGGACCTCCGTAACCGAGCCCGCGAGCGGGCGCTACATCGTCGTCGACACCGGCCATACGCCCGCGCGTCCGGGCTCCACCGGCGCGAGCGGCCGCGTCGAATACCTGTACAACCTCGACCTGTCCGGCGCGGTCGCCGACACACTCGCCGCGCACGGCGACCGCGTGCTGCGCACGTCGGCGGACGGCCGCGAGATCGCGCTCGATCGGCGTTCGACGCAGGCGCCCGACGCGAACCTGTTCGTGTCGATCCATCACGACTCGATGCAGCAGCAGTTCATCGACGCGGGCCGGCAGCGCGAATTCCGCGGCTTCTCGGTGTTCGTGTCGGAACGCAATCCGCACTATGCGGAAAGCCTGCGTTGCGCGAAGGCGATTGCCGAGCGGCTGGTCGCGGCCGGCGAACGGCCGTCGCTGTATCACGCGCAGCCGATCAAGGGCGAGAACCGCCCGCTGATCGACCCGCCACTCGGCATCCACCGCTTCGACGATCTCGTCGTGCTGCGCACCGCGCCGATTCCGGCCGTGCTCGTCGAAGCCGGCGTGATCGTCAATCCGGACGAGGAAGCGCGGCTCGCGCGGCGCGAGACGATCCAACGCCTGTCCGCCGCGATCGCGGGCGGCATCGACGCGTGTACGACACCCCGATAAACGACGGTATCGCCCGTCGGATTCACCGGTTTTCACCCCGTCAGGAGACTCACCATGAAGAAGAATCTGCTCGCATCCTGTGCGCTGCTCGCGCTTGCCGTTCCGTTCGCCGCGCACGCGGCCGGCTGCGGGAAGCCGCGCAGCGCGTTCGACCAGGTGTATTGCACGAGCACGCAGTTCTCGCAGTCCGACCGAGATCTCAACGACGAATACGGCCGGCTGCGCAAGCAACTGAGCGGCGATCAGCAGGCGACGCTGAAGGCCGGCCAGCTCGCTTGGCTGAAACAACGCGACACGCAGTGCAGCGAGACGCGCGGCAGCAGCTACCTCGTCGATATCCAGTGCGCGAACGACATGACGCAGTCGCGGCTGTCGTTCCTGCGCGAGCGTGAGCGCGAATGCTCGAGCACCGGGTGCGTGACGTCGAAGCTCGGGGAGTAAGGGCGTCGAGCATGCCATGCCGCGAAGCCGCTTCGCGGCATGCGTTCTCCGAAGTCTTCGATGACCCGATCGACTACTTTTTCATCGGCGATCTTCTGCCGCTGAAACGTTATCTACGAACGCGAAGGTTTCGTCGCCGAACGCGACATCAAGGCCTTCGAGATCGACGGTACGCCGATCGAGGAAGTGCACTACTGGCGCGCACTCCCGTAGCCGGCTGCGTCGACGCGCGCGGCCATCACAGAAACCACCGATACTCCCGCGCGCCGATTTCGTTGCGAAAATCCAGTTCCTCCTGCCGCTTGTTCTCGCAATACACCATCACGAACTCGCCGCCGAGCCCTTCGCGCACGGCCGGATGATCCTGCATCGCGGCGACCGCCGACAGCATCTCCTGCGGAAAATCGATGCCGCTGCCGCGATCGTCGTTGAGCGGCGCGATCGGCTCGAGCCGCGCATCGAGCCCGTGCTCCATCCCGCTCAGGATCGCCGCCAGCACCAGGTACGGGTTCGCATCCGCGCTCGCGAGCCGGTGCTCGATCCGCAGGTTGCGTGCGTCCGATTCCGGAATCCGGATGCACGCGTCGCGATCCTCGAAGCCCCAGCTCGCGCGGCTCGCCGCGTTCACCATCGACCCGTAGCGCCGGAACGCATTGTGGTTCGGCGCAAACACCGGCATGCAGTGCGGCAGCAGCGCGAGGCAGCCGGCCACCGCGTGCCGCAACGGCCGCTGCCCGTCGGCCGCAAGCACGTTGCGCCCCGCGTCGTCGTACAGGCTCACGTGCACGTGCATCCCGCTGCCCGGCGCATGCAGGTACGGCTTGCCCATGAAGCTCGCGCGATAGCCATGCCGCAACGCGACGCCGCGCGTGCTGCGACAGAACAGCGCCGACCAGTCGGCCGCGCGCAGCGCGTCGTCGGTATGCCCGAAATTGATCTCGAACTGGCCGGGCCCGAGCTCGGCGGTGATCACCGTCGCATCGACGCCCTGTTCGCACGCGGCGTCGACCATCTCGTGCAGCACGTCGGAGAAGCGCGACAGGCGCTCGATATGCATGTTCGGCTGATCGTCGCGGTCATCGCTCAGGCGATCGCGCGGATACTGTGGCATGCCTTGCTCGAGCTGCGCGGCGAACAGGTAGAACTCGAGCTCGAATGCGACGACCGGCCGGATGCCGCGCGCCGTGAACCGCCGCAGCACGCGCGCGAGCACCTCGCGCGGCTCGAATTCGATCGGCGAATCGGTGCCGTCGGAGCTGATCAGCATCTGCGCGAGCGGCTGCCGTTCCCAGCGCACGGGCTTCAGCGTGCCGGGGATCAGGCGGCGCGGCGCATCGGGATCGCCGTCGTTGAAGCAGTAATCGCCGATCTTGTAGAGGCCGCCCTGCGTGCCGAGCAGCACGCAGTTCTGCGGCAGCTTCAGCAGCGAGCCCGACGCGACTTTTTCGAGCGCGTCGATCGGATAGCGCTTGCCGTAGAAATGCCCGGGCAGGTCGAGGCAGATCAGGTCGACATAACGGATCTCGGGGTGCGCCTGCCGGAACGCGCGGACTTCACTGACCAGCGCGGGAACGACGTCAGCCATGTCTCATCCTTTCCATGTCTTGTAGGGCGGTGCCGCAACGCGGCGAACCGGATTCATGCGGCACACGGCGCAGCGCAAGCCGCAAATCACTCAGTAATGCAAACAGACTGCACGGCGCGGCGGCCTCCGACGCCGCCCGCCCCGCCGACCACTCGGCTCAGGTGAATACCCAGATCACGCGCGTCGGCGCGTCGGTCAGGTTCGCATACCGGAAGCGCTTGTGCGCGGGAAGCTGAAACGCATCGTTCGGGCCAAGCGTGACGTGCGTGTCGTCGCCGTCGAGCCAGATCGTCAGTTCTCCTTCGAGCACGAAGCCGCCCTGCTCGTCGCTGTCGTCGACCGGGCGCTCGCCGCTGCTCGCGCCCGGCCCGAGATGGCTTTCGAGGATCGAGAAGCGCGACCGCATGTTCGGCGACACGAGGATGTCGGTAATACCATTCGCGTAATACACGGTGCGCCGCTCGCCGGGCCGCGTGACCCACGGCACGCTGCGCGGTTTGCTGAGGCTGTAGAAATACGTGGTCGGCACGCCGAGCGCCTCGCCGATCGCGGTGAGATCCGCGACCGTCGGACGCGACAGCCCGCGCTCGACCTGCGACAGAAAGCCGACCGAGCGGCCGATCCGTTCGGCGAGATCGTTCAGCGTGACCTTGCGATGCTTGCGCAGGTCGCGGATCAGGATCGCCAGACTTTCTATCTCTTCCTGTTCGTTCATGATGGATTCCGGTGCAATCAAACGGTATCGCGCAGGCGGTACCAGGCCTTGCCGATCGCCTCCAGCGGCGCGGCCAGCCGGTCGCCGCCGGGAAAGCGCGGGTTGCGGATGCGCTGGTACTGCGCGAGCAGGTGTGCGTCGCCGAGCACGGCGTCGGCCACCGCGCGCGCACCGGCGAGCGTCGGCAGCACGCCGTGCCCCGAAAAGCCCTGCAGCCAGAAGCGCTGCCCGTGGCGACCGATGTCCGGCGTGCGACGCATGCTGATGTCGATGTGACCGCCCCACGCGTAGTCGAGCGGCACGCCGGCCAGTTGCGGAAACACGCGTTCGAGATGCGGGCGCGTCGCCGCCGCGATATCGGCCGGAATGCCGCCGAGATACGTGCAGCCGCCGCCGAACAGCAGCCGGTTGTCGGGGCTCAGGCGGAAATAGTCGGGCACGAACTGGTTGTCGATCACGCAACTGTTGCGCGGCAACAGCGCATGCGCGACGTCGGGCGCGAGCGGCGCCGTTGCGACCTGGTACGTGCCGACCGGCAGCAGCCGGCGCGCGAGGTCGCGATCGAGCCGGTCGACGTACGCATTGCACGCGAGCACCAGCACGTCCGCCCGCACTTCGCCGTGCGCCGTGCGCGCGACGTGGCCGCCGGCCGTCTCGCGGCAGTCGAGCACGCGGCTCTGTTCGAAGATGCGGCCGCCCGCGCACTCGATCGTCTGCGCGAGGCCGAGCGCGAGCTTCAGCGGGTTCAGGTGGCCGGCCTCGGGATCGTGAAGCGCGGCGAGATAGCGCGTGCCACCGATCCATTCGGGCATCTCGTCGCGGCCGATCACGCGCAGCCGGTCGTAGCCCCACCGCTCGGCGGCCTCGTCGCGCGCCTGCGCCAGCATCGCGACGCGCCGCGGCCGCACCGCGGCCCACAGGCTGCCGGGCCGGTAGTCGATGTCGAAACCATGCCGGGCCGGCAGTTCGCGCACCTCGGCCGCCGCCCAGCGCATGCTGTCCCACAGCAGCCGCGCGCCGTCGCGGCCGAGCGCATCCTCGAGCGGCTGCATGTCGCACGACCAGCCGAGCAGCGCCTGTCCGCCGTTGCGGCCCGATGCGGCCCATGCGACGCGGCTCGCTTCGAGCATGACGACGCGCTTGCCGGCAAGCGCGAGCCGCAGCGCCGTATGCAGCCCGCTGAAGCCCGCGCCGACGACCAGCACGTCGGCATCGATGCGTTCGTCCAGCGCCGGCCGATGCGGGATCGGCGTCGGGTAGGTGCCGGCGTAATAGCTTGCGACGTGACGGTCGGACTGCATGAACATGCGGATTTCCGTGAAAATTACACCGGTAAATTTCATGAAAAACTAGCATGACAATTTCACGGAAGCAAGGCCGGGCATGATTTCACCGATCGTCGGCGCGACGGGGTCGGGCCTTTCGGATCGTCTGACGGTTTATTTGTCGCGCGCTCCACCGACGCCTGCCCGCCGCCCGGCAGGTGTGACGGCAACGAAACGAGCATCGGGAATTCGACACGAACGCATTCCCCGCCATCCTAATGATATGGACTGCGAATTCAATCGAATCGACCTGAACGACGAAGCATTGGCAATCCCACCGCGTGTCGCCCCACCACCGACACGCGATCGTCTTCCGTCATCGAAGCGCCGCGATACCGCCGACGACGACATGGCTGGACTGCCATCGCTCGCGCCGATGCGCGCGACGGGCATCACGATCACGTCCGCGTCCGGCAATCGCGCTCCGCCGCCCATCGCAACCCCGCTTGCACTCGAATCATCCGCCGCCGCACGCCGCGTCGAAGTGCAATAACTGACAGTTTCTCGCCCGGGGGCTTTTCATTAGATTGGCGACACGATCCATGCAAAGTCTCGCGCCCCGACATGACTCTCACCGCCTGCGAAGCACAGCACACGACGACCGCCGCATACCGGGACATCGCCGAACGCCATGCGCGGTCCGCCCCTTGCGGCGCCTTCCATCGCGATGCGTGGGATGCCTTGTCCGACGCGGGACTGTGGCGCGTGCCGGTGCCGCGCGAACTCGGCGGCGCGGGCGGCACGTGGCACGACTTCGTCGATGCGTTCGAAGCGGTCGCCGCGGCGCTGCGCTCCGTCGGCTTCGCGATGGCGCTCGCGAATCAGGCGACGCTGATTCGCGCGCTCGTCGCATACGGTTCCGACGCGCAGCGCACGCGGCATCTGCCGTCGCTGCTGTCCGGCGCGATCGGCGCCACGGCGATCTCCGAGAAAGGTACCGGCACCGAAGTGCGCGCGCTCGAAACGTGCCTCGTTCGCGACGGCGACCACTACCGGCTCGACGGCCACAAGTACAACATCAGCCACGCGCCCGAAGCGCGCCTGATGATGATCGTCGCGACCCTGACCGGCGACGGCAAGCCGGCCACCGCGCTGGTGCTGATCGATCCCGAACGCGCGGGCGTGCAGCGCAGCGCCCCACAGGCGACGTTCGGCGTCGCGGATCTTCCGATCGGCGACGTCGCGCTGTCCGGCGTGCGCGTCGATGCCGACGAACTGCTCGGCACGCCCGGCGACGGGCTGCGCCTGCTGATGGACATCGCGTCGATGAATCGCGCGCTGTTCGGCCTGCTGTGCGCGAACGTCACCCAGCCGTTTCTCGCCGACGCGCTTGCGCACGCCAGCGCCCGCAAGACGCTCGGCGTCGCGCTGGACGCGCATCAACACGTGCAGCGCCGGCTGGTCGACGTCCAGGTCGGCATCGAACGCACCCGCTGGACGGCACGCGCGGCGCTCGACCTGCTCGTCGCGCAGCGTCCCGAGGCGCTCGCGAACTGCTCGATCGCGAAGCTCGCGGGCGCGCGCGATCTCGCGCAGGCCGCGCTGCACCTGCTCGCGATTCACGGCAGCGACGGCTACCGGCGCGGGCCGCTCGCCACCTTCGTCGCCGACGCGCTCGCGATGGGCTCGGCCGGCGGCACCGAGGAAATGCACTACCGCAACATCTTCAGCCAGATGCAACGCCGCGCGGCCGCCACGGCGCGCGCGGCGTGACCGCACACCCTTCCCTCACCCGTTCAGGAGTTGCCCTTGACTATCCAGACTGGCCTGCGTGCCCGCGCCACCCACCGCGTCGACACGATTTCGCTCGCCGATCAATGGGGCGGCGAAGCGCACGCGCTCGCGAGCCCGATCATGATCATCTTCATCGAACAGACCTGCATGCAGGCGACCGACCATCTGCTGCCGGCCGGGCAGATGACGGTCGGCTACAACTTCGAGATCAAGCATCTCGCACCGACGCCGCCCGAATGGGAAGTGACGGTCGATGCCGAACTGATCGAGGTCGACGGCCGCATGATGACGTACCGGGTCGAGGTGCGCGACGCGGTGGGCGTCGTCGGCGAAGGCGTGCATACGCGCTGCGCCGTGAGCCGCGACGGCTTCCACCGCCGCCTGGAAGAGCGGCGCGACAGCGCGGCGCTCGCCCGCTAACGAGCCGGAGCCCGACCATGATTCCGCTTCCGCTGCAGGGTCTCCGGCTGCCGGTGATTGCGTCTCCGATGCTGATCGCGAGCTATCCCGAGATGGTGCTCGCCCAGTGCAGGAGCGGGATCGTCGGCGCATTTCCGGCGCTCAACGCGCGGCTCAGCGCGCAGCTCGGCGACTGGATCGACACGATCGACGGCACGCTGCGCGCGTACCGGGACGCCCATCCCGATGCGCCGGTCGGCCCGTACGCGGTCAACCATATCTGCCATCCGTCGAATCCGCGCGTCGAACAGGACCTGCGCATCTGCATCGACCGACGCGTGCCGCTGATGATCACGAGCCTGCGCGCACCGTCGCGCGACGTCGTCGATGCGATCCATGCGTACGGCGGGATCGTGCTGCACGACGTCACGACGGTGCGACATGCGCAGAAGGCGCTGGAAGCCGGCGTCGACGGCCTCGTCCTCGTCGCGGCGGGGGCGGGCGGCCACGCCGGCACGCTGTCGCCGTTCGCGCTGGTCACCGAAGTGCGGCGCTTCTACGACGGCTTCATCGCGCTGTCCGGTGCGATCGCGACGGGCGACGCGATCGCCGCCGCGCGCGCGCTCGGCGCCGATTTCGCGTACATCGGAACGCGCTTCCTGGCGTCGCACGAAGCCAACGTGGTGCAGCGCTACAAGGACACGATCGTCGAAGCCAGCGCGGCCGACATCATCTACACCGACGCATTCACCGGCGTCCACGGCAACTACCTGCGCCAGAGCATCGAGGCGGCCGGGCTCGACGCGCGGCGACTCGCCCGGGTCGACGGCGCGCAGCTCGATTTCTCGCCGGACGGCGGCGCGAAGCAGTGGCGCGACATCTGGGGGGCCGGCCAGGGCGTCGGCGCGATGGACGCGGTGCTCAGCGTCGCCGAAATCGTCGAACGGCTCGCGGCCGAATACGCGCGCGCCGTCGCCCGCATGCAGCCGGGCGCGGCGACGCACGTCGCCCCGCACCGGCCGGCCGTTTCCGCGACTTCACGGACCGATACGCGATGACGCCGACCGAACTTGCCGCCCCGTCGTCCGTCGACGATGCGATCGCACGCCGCCGCGCGCAGATCGACGTGATCGACGACCAGCTTCTCGAGCTGATCGGCCAGCGCATCGCTCACGCAACCGAGATCGGTCATCTCAAGCGGAATGCGGGGCTCGCGGTGCGGCAGCCCGCCCGCGAAGCGTCGATCGTCGCCGAGCTGTGCACGCGCGCGCCGTGGGGGCTACGCGACCGCGACCTGCGCGCCATCTGGCAGACGCTGTTCAGCGCGAGCCGTGACGCGCAATCGCTGCCGTCCGTCGCGTTCCTCGGCCCGTCGGGCACCTACACCGAAACCGCGATGCTGCGTCACTTCGGCGAATTCGCCCGCGGGCAGGCGCACGAGACGATCGACGCCGTATTCGACGCGCTTGCGCGCGGCGACGCGGAATGCGCGGTCGTGCCGGTCGAGAATTCGTCCGAAGGCACCGTGACCCGCACGCTCGACCTGCTGATCGCGCAAGCGGCGCCCGTCACCGGCGAGATCGAACTGCCGGTCGCGCACTGCCTGCTGAGCGCCAGCGGCTCGCTCACCGGCGTCGACAGCGTGGTCGGCCATCCGCAGGCGCTCGCGCAATGCCGCGCGTGGCTCGACGCGCATGCGCCCGGCCTGCGCCGCATCCCGGTGTCCAGCAACGCGGTGGCCGCGCGCGAGGCCGCGCACCTGTATGACTGCGCGGCGATCGCCGGCGAACCCGCGGCCGCGCTTTATGGACTGCGAATCGTCGCCGCCGCGATCCAGGATCACCCGGACAACCGCACGCGCTTCGTGATCGTCGGCGGCCAGACGCCGGCGCCGACCGGCTACGACCGCACGAGCATCGTGCTGCGGCCGACCGATGCGCCCGACGCGCTGGCGCGCGTGTTCGACGCGCTCGCCCACCACCGCGCGCCGCTGCTCTGGGTCGACGTGCGCCCGGCACGGGACGCCGGCCATGCATATCGGTACTGCATCGACTTCGGCGGGCATCCGCTCGATCCGAACGTGCGCGCGGCGCTCGACGAGATTGCGTTCGCCGCTTCCGAGCTGCGCGTGCTCGGCGCCTATCCGCGTGCCGCGGGCGGTACCGACCGGCACGCCGACGGCCCCGCCGCATCATGACGACGGCGCCCGCTTCGTCCCGCGTCGCGGCCCGGCTGCTCGCGATTCGCGACGGTCGCGACGATCGCCTGCTCGTGCTGTGCGGCATCGCCGCGGCGGACTGCCTGCCGCTTGCCGCCGGACGATGGCTGCGCGCGCTGCGCGCCGAATACGACGACGAACTGGAGCTGCTGCCGTTCGTGCGCGGCACGCCCGACGCCGCCGGCATCGCGTGCCTGCTGCGGCGCTGCGAGCGTCTGCGGCTTCCGGCGGTGGCGATCGGCGACACCGCGGCGACCGCCTATGGCCGCTGGCGCGCGTGCCTGCCCGCGGCGCCGCTGACCTGGCGGGTGCTCGAAACGTCCGCTGCACGGGCCGCGACGCCGCTGCCCGGCGGTCTGCTGGCGCGCTGGCCGGTACGCGCGGCCGAGCCGGTCGACTGGCCGCGCTCGCGCCGCGTCATTGCGGATCTCGGCGCTGCGTCGCCGGCGCTTGGCGCGCGCATCGGCGCGCTCGCCGACGCACTGTGCGACGGCACGCTCGTAGTCGCCGGCATTGCGCTGGACACGGCCGCCGGCGCGCCGCACACCTTCATCACCGATGCGCTGGACCCGCTCGCGAACTACGTCCGGATGCAGCGCATCGCCGCCGTGACGCGCCGCGCGCCGTCGCTGCGGAGCCGCCTGTGAACCCGCGCCCGCAGGCCGGCCCGACGCGCATCGCGCTCGTCGGCATGCCCGGCGCCGGCAAGACGACGATCGGCAGCGCACTGGCCCGCGCGCTCGCGTTGCCGTTCGTCGACGCCGACCGCGAACTCGAACGCCGCTTCGGCGCGCCCGTCGCCGTGCAATTCCATGCGGGCGACTTCCGCGCACGCGAAGCCGACGTGATCGACGCGCTGACGCGCGGGCCGGCGCTCGTGCTCGCGACCGGCGGCGGCGCCGTGCTGCGCGACGACACGCGCGCGCGGCTCGGCCAGCGCTGTTTCGTGATCCATCTCGCGACCGATCTCGACATCCTGTGGCACCGCACGCGCGGCGACGCGTCCCGCCCGCTGCTGAACGTCGCCGACCCGCGCGCGGCGCTCGCCGTGCTGCACGACGCGCGCGAATCGCTGTACCGCGCCTGCGCGCACTGCCGCATCGACACCTCGGGCCAGTCCGTCGCACAAACGCTCGCGGCAGCGCTCGACGCACTCGCCATCGCGTAACCCGCGCGCCCCTGTCTGCCCCCCTTCCGCTGTTTCGACGATGCCGTCCGGTGCGGCCGACTGCCATTTCTACCAGTTGCCGATCGTCAAATAATATCTAAAGATATATTTTTAGATACAGATCGTTTGCCTTCACGCGACAGGAAACCGACCATGCCCCTCCTCATCGACCGCGCGCGCGGCGCCCGCCGCCTGGTTCCCGCGCTCGCCGCGCTCGCGATCGCCGGCTGCGCGCCGTTCGGCCCGCAACGCCCGGCGGCCCGGATCACGCCCGTCGAGCAGCTCGATGCGGGCGCCGCGATCGGCGCGGCCAGCGCCGGCTCGCCGACGGTCGCCGAACGCTGGTGGACCGCGTTCGGCGATGCGCAGCTGGATCGCCTCGTCGACGATGCGCTGGCCGGCGCACCGACGCTGCAGGCGCAGCGCGAACGGGTCGCGCAGGCGCTGGCCGACGCCGACGTCGAAAATGCCGCGCTGCTGCCGCAGCTCGGCGCGACGGCGAGCGCGGTGCCGACGCGCCTGCCCGGCAGCTACCGGACGCCGCCGCCCGCGGCCGGGCACTGGCAGGTCGACGCGCAGGCGCTGCTCGGCGCGTCGTGGGATCTCGACATCGCCGGCCGGCAGCACGCGCTGGCGCGCGCCGCCGCACTGCGCGCGGACCAGCAGCGCGCGCTCGAACGTGCGGCCGCCGTGTCGTTGCAGGCGGCGATCGTCGAAACGTATCTGCAACTCGCGCTCGAACAGCGACTGCTCGCGATCGCGCGCGATACGCTGCAGCAGCACAGCTATCTGCTGCGCCTCACGTCGCAACGCGCGGACGCCGGCCTCGACATGCACGTCGCCGTGCTCAGGGCGAGCGAACCGATTCCGCACGCGCAGGCCGACATCGACACGCATGCGGCCGCGTCGGCCCGGCTGCGCCACCGGCTCGCCGCGCTCGTCGGCCGGGGGCCCGGTTACGCCGATGCGCTGACGCCCGCCGCGCCGCCGGCCGCGGCGCTGCCGATGCCGGCCGTCCTGCCCGCGGCGCTGATCGGCCGCCGGCCCGACGTCCTGGCCGCGCGCTACCGGGTCGAAGCCGAAGCGGCGAACATCGACGCGGCGCGCGCCGCGTTCTATCCGGACGTCAACCTGCTGGCCTTCGCCGGCGTGCAGAGCTTCGGCTTCCGCGCGCTGTTCCACGGCAACAGCGGCACGCTCGGCGCGGGCCCCGCGATCACGCTGCCGATTTTCGAGGGCGGGCGCCTGCGTGCCGGCCTGCGCGCGCAAACCGCCGCGTACAACGCGGCCGTCGCGACGTACGACGACACGGTCGTCAACGCGCTCGCGCAGGTCAGCGACACCCTCGTCCAGATCGACACGCTCGGCCGGCAGCGCGCGCTTCAGCGCGAGGCGCTGTCGCGCGCGCAACAGGCCTACACCATCGAAACGCAGCGCTACCGGAAAGGCATTTCCGGCTATCTCGACGTCCTGCTCGCCGAAGGCCGGCTGCTCGACGACCGCGCATCGGTCGCCCGCGCGGACGCGTCGTTCGCGATCGAGCATGCCCGCCTGATCGCCGCGCTCGGCGGCGCCACTTCCACTGGAGTCACCCAATGAACCGTCCCGAATCCCCCGCCGCCGAGCCCGCGCTGCAACGCGCGCGCCGGCGCTACTTCCGCTGGTTCTTCATCGCGCTCGCCGGCGCGGCCGGCCTCGCCGCCGTCGCGTGGGCCACCACCCGAGGCACCGAGACGACCGACGACGCGTACGTCTCCGGCGACGTCGTGCAGATCTCGCCTCAGATCGGCGGCACCGTCGACGCCGTGCGCGTGCAGAACGCCGACTGGGTCCGTCCCGGCGACCTGCTGTTCAGCGTCGACAAGACCGACGCCCGGCTCGCGCTGGACGAAGCGGTCGCGCAACTCGCGCATGCGGTGCGCCAATACCGCACCGCGCATGCGGACGCGGTGCGCGACGAAGCGCAGATCCGGGTGCGGCGCACCGAATGGGCGAAGGCGAACGACGACCTGCAGCGCCGCCTGAGCCTCGCGCAAGACGGCGGCGTGTCGCGCGAGGACCTGCGCCATGCGCGGGATGCGATGGACGGCGCGGCCGCCGCGCTGAACGCGCAGCAGGCCGCGTACGATGCGACGCTCGCGCGCACCGACGGCACGTCGATCGACACGAATCCGCTCGTGCGCGCGGCGGCCGCCCGGGTCCGCAGCGCGGCGCTCGCGCTGCGCCGCACCGAAATACACGCGCCGCTCGGCGGGCTCGTCACGCGCCGGGTCGTGCAGGTCGGCCAGCACGTGTCGCCCGGCACGCCGTCGATGGCGCTCGTGCCGCTCGATCACGTGTGGGTCGAGGCCAACTTCAAGGAGTCGCAACTGCGCGGCATGCGCGCCGGGCAGCCGGTCGAGCTGTTCTCGGACCTGTACGGCAGCGACGTGGTGTTCCACGGGCGCGTCGTCGGGCTCGAAGCCGGCACCGGCGCCGCGTTCGCGGCCGTGCCCGCGCAGAACGCGACCGGCAACTGGATCAAGGTCGTCCAGCGCGTGCCGGTCCGGATCGCGCTCGATCCCGCCGAGCTGCGCGCGCACCCGCTGCGTATCGGCCTGTCGATGACGGCATCGGTACCGGTCGATCACGGCCCCGGCACCGCGTCGGCGTCGCCGCCCGCCCGTCCGCCCGAAGCGCGCCGGTCGATCGACGCCACGTCGATCTATCGCGACGACGACGAAGCGGGCGAGGCGCTCGTCACCGAGACGATTCGCGCGAACAGCGGCGCACGCCCGCTCGCATCGGGAGCCTGACGATGCGCTTCTTCACCCGGAACGCGGCGCCGAAACTGCCGCTGGAGCCGCTCGCCGGCATGCCGCTGGCGCTCGTCGCGATCGCGGTCAGCGTCGCGAATTTCATGCAGACGCTCGACCTGACGATCGCGAACGTCGCCGTCCCGACCATCGCGGGCGATCTCGGCGTCGCCCCGGACATGGGCACGTGGATGCTGACCTCGTTCGCGACGCCGCTCGCGATCACGCTGCCGCTCACCGGCTGGCTCACGCAGCGCTTCGGCCAGGTGCGGCTGTTCCGCGTGTCGGTGCTGCTGTTCGTGCTGACGTCGGTCCTGTGCGGGATGGCGCCGAACTTCGAGTCGCTGCTGCTGTTTCGCGCGCTTCAGGGCGCCGCGTCGGGCCCGATCACCGCGCTGTCGCAGGCGCTGCTGATGGCGGTGTTCCCGTCGACGCGCCGCCACGTCGCGCTGGCCGTGTGGCAGACCACGACGTTCGTTGCACCGGTGCTCGGGCCGATCGCCGGCGGCTGGATTACCGACAACCTGAGCTGGCCGTACATCTTCTACGTGAACGTACCGCCGGGCCTGCTCGTGCTGGGTGTACTCGCGCGGCTGCTGAAGGGACGCGACAACGCGACGCGGCGGCTGCCGGTCGACGTCGTCGGGCTGCTGCTGCTCACCGCCGCATTCGGTTCGTTCCAGTTGCTGCTCGATCGCGGCCAGAACCTCGACTGGTTCGCCTCCGACGAAATTCGCATGCTGGCGGTCGTGAGCATCGTGTCGTTCGTCGCGCTGATCCTCTGGGAATTGACCGACGACCATCCGATCGTCGACCTGCGGCTGTTCGCGGACCGCAACTTCACGACGAGCACGCTCGCGATCACGGTCGGCTTCGGGCTCTACTTCGGCGCGCTGGTGCTCGTGCCGCTGTGGCTGCAGACCCAGCAGGGCTACACGGCCACCTGGGCCGGCATCGCCACCGCACCGCTCGGCGTCGCGGGGATCGTGATCGCGCCGCTGCTCGGCCGCTTCCAGGGCCGCACCGACCCGCGCCTGCTCGCGACCGTCGCGCTCGTCGGCTGGGGCGCCGCGTCGTTCTGGCGCATGCATTTCAACAGCGACGTGACCCTCGGCGACATCGCCGCCAATTCGCTGCTGATGGGCGCCGCCACCGCGTTCTTCATCACGCCGCTCGTGTCGCTGTCGCTCGCCGGGCTGGCCCGCGAGCGGCTGCCCGCGGCATCCGGGCTGCAGAACGCGCTGCGCCGGATCGGCACCAGCGTCGCGACCTCGGTCGCGCCGACTTACTTCGAGCGTCGTTCCCGCGTGCACAACACCTATCTCGTCGACCACATCACGCCGTACGATTTCGCGTCCGCCGACTGGTTCGCGCGGCTCGATCACGCGGGGCTGTCGCCGTCCGGCGCGCTCGCGTCGGTCTCGCATGCGATCGACGTCGAAGCGCACATGCTCGCGCTGAACGATTTCTCGTTCGGCTGCCTGCTGCTGTTCGGCGCGACGCTGCTGGCGGTCTGGTCGATCCGCTATCGTCATGCGTGACGTCGTGAGGGGAAACCGCCGGAAGCCGTGTCGGCCGGCGGAGCGATCGACCGGGTAACCGGGCGGCGGGCGGCGGGCGGCGGGCGGCGGAAGTCTCTGCCGGATCGCATCGCCGCCTCACCGATGAATCGACTGCGCAGGGCCGCGTTCGGCGGCGCCCCGAATGAAAAAGGGGGCTCCGCGCCGAACGACACGGCGCGGAGCCCCTTCTACTTCTACTTCTACTTCTACTTCTACTTCTACTTCTACTTCTACTTCTACTTCTACTTCGCTTAACGCGGATCGCCGGGCGCCGGCACGTAGCCGTCGGCAAGGATACCGATCGTCCGCGCGGCCGGCTCGCGCAGGCGCTTGGCCGCCTGATAGCCCTCCGACCGATACCACTCGCGGGCGCGCTCCGCCGACTCGAATTCGAGCACGACGACGCGCTTCGGCGCCCAGTCTCCTTCCAGCGTCTCGACTTCGGCGCCGCGCACCAGGAAGCGCCCACCGTACTCCGCCACCGTCGGCGCACCGAGCCGGCGGTACGCCTGGTAAGCGTCGACGTCGTGCACATCGATATCGAACACCACGTACGCGCTCATGATCGCGCCTCCGCTGGCGCCGCCGCATCGGCCGGCGCGAGCTGCACGAACACGCGGCCGTTCTCGATCTTCACCGGATAGGTGTGCACGCACGTCGTCAGCGGTGCGCACAGCGCCATGCCGGTCCGCACGCTGAAGCGCCCCTGATGCAACGGGCATTCGATCTCGTCGTCGAGCAGGAAGCCGTCGCTCAATCGCGCGTCGCCATGCGTGCACTGGTTCTCGGTCGCGAAGATCTCGTCGCCGACCGCATACAGCGCGATGTCGCGGCCCCCCACCCAGACGCCGAGTATTCCGTCGGCGCGCACCGTTTCCGGCGCGACTGCATCGATCCATTCCGTAGTCACGTTCGGCACCTCGTTCAGATCGGGTAAATCAGCGAGTTCGGAATCATCTCGCTGTCGTACACGCAGATGCGCGACTCGAAACGCAGCCCGTGCGGCGTACGCACGATCCGGTCCAGGTAGCGCCCGGTGTTGTACACATCGCTCATCTGCTCGGTCTTCGTGCGCAGCACCGCGTAGTTCGTCTCCGCCTCGATCACCGCGTCGTCGAGATACGTGATGAACGGCAGCCCGATCACGTGGCGCTGGTAGTACGGATCGAAGAACAGCGTCTCCTTGATCCCGTAGACGCGATCCTTCAGCATGCCCTTGCTCTCGAAGTCCATCACCGCGAGGGGCAGGTTGCGCTCGTGGTTCTCGCGCGGCACCACCGTGTACCGGCATTGCTCGATGAAGAATTCCGGCCACGCGTCCCAGTCGCCGCCGTCGAGCACGGCCGCATATCTCGCATTGAGCTGGACGAGCGAATAGAAATCCTCGAAATTCGCGCCGCCCGCGTGCGGCTCGGCGGACGGTCGGTCCGTTCGTGTCGTGATCGTGCTCATTCAGGCCTCCATCACTTGGCGCCAGTACTGGTACATGCCGCGCACCAGCGTTTCGCTGACCATATGTTCGGTCTGCTCGTCGATCTGCCGGCCGCCGAGCTCGTTGTAGACGTTGCCGTGCTGGATCTGCTCGAAGCTCTGCTGCACGCATTCGATGACCTCGCCGTCGTCCGCCGACACGAAGCCGGCCGGCCCGAACAGATTGGCCTGACGCAGACGGCGCCGCGTCATCTCTTCCGTGTCGGTCTCGAAACCGAAATGCGTCCACACGTAGTCGAACACGCCCGGGCCGATCGGCCGGATGCGACGCGTCGACAACGCATTGACCTGCTGCTGGATGATGACGCTCGGCATCAGCGTGAGCATCACGACGGTCGGATCGCCCCACCACGGTTCGTGCACGACGTCGAGGAAGCGGTCGTCGTGCAGCGTCATGCGCTCCTTGAAGCTCGTCACGTTGTGGGTCACCTCGCCGCCGCCGCCGCCGCTGCGGATCGACACCATCGCGCCATGCCGGTGATGCGCATCGGTCACGAGCCGGGCGGGATTGTCCGCGCGCCACAGGCCGAAGTTGACGAACCAGGTATGCAGCAGCCCGGCGTGATACGGATCCTTGATGTTCTCGACCATCAGTTTCCAGTTGCTCGGCACGCGCTGCCGCGTGTAGCCGAGCACGGTCAGCTTCGGGCCGTGGAACAGACGATCGTAGTAAGGCAGGATGCGCGGGCCGAGGAAGTCCTCGAACGATTCGACGTTCTCGTCGAACGACGCGAACACGGCGCCGCCGCGCGTCGACACGCGCAGGCGCCGCAGCGCATGCTTGCCCGGCTCGAAATCCGCCGGCATGCCGCCGTTGATCGTGCCGCCCTGACGCACGCCGCGCCGGAACGGCACGCCGATCAGGTTGCCTTTCAGGTCGTAGTTCCACTGGTGATACGGGCAGTGGAAATCCTTCGCCTTCCCCGAGCGCTCGCGGCAGAACTGCATGCCGCGGTGCGCGCACGCGTTTTCGAAGACGACGATCTCGCCGTCCTCCGTGCGCGTCATCACGACGGATCGCTCGCCGACTTCCGTGCGCTGGAAATCGCCGGGAGACGGCACTTCGGCTTCGAGGCCGATGTAGCACCAGTGATTCGCATAGAACAGGCGCTCGAGTTCCCGCTGGTACAGCGCTTCACTCGTATACGCCTCGTAGGGTGTGCGGCTGGCGCCGTCGCCTTTCCAGTCGAGCGCGCGGGCGATGTCGATGGGTGAGTTCAAGAGAGCTCCTTTCATTCAGTAAGAAACGGCCTGCATCGCGACGGCGGCGCCGTGCGCGATGAAGCCGGCTGGCGAACGCCGCCGCGCAACCGCCGCGGCAGCCAACTGCTCGACGAGTTCGGCCGTGTGATCCCAGCCGAGACATGCGTCGGTGATGCTTTGGCCGAATACCGGCGGCGTGCCCGGCACCAGGTCCTGCCGCCCCTCGACGAGGAACGACTCGATCATCACGCCCACGATCGCGCGCTCGCCGCGATGCAGTTGCGCGGCGACGTTGCCGCACACGTCGATCTGCGCGCGGGTCTGCTTGCCGCTGTTGCCATGGCTCGCGTCGATCACGACATACGGGGGAAGATGGGCGTCGCGCAGCGCGGCGCAGGCGGCCGCGACGCTGGCGGCGTCGTAGTTCGGGGTCTTGCCGCCGCGCAGGACGACATGCGTGTCGGGATTGCCGCGCGTGGTCGCGATTTCCACGCCGCCGGACACGGACGACCTCAGGTAGCTATGCGACGCCCGCGACGCGCGGATCGCGTCGATCGCGACCTTCACGTTGCCGTCGGTGCCGTTCTTGAAGCCGACCGGCAGGTCGAGCCCCGACGCGGCCTGGCGATGGATCTGCGATTCGGTCGTGCGCGCGCCGATCGCGCCCCACGACACGAGATCGTCGAGATACGGCGCGGTCATCGGATCGAGAAATTCGGTCGCGGCCGGCAAGCCCAGCGCATTGATGCCGAGCAGCACCTTGCGCGCGACGCGCAGGCCGTCCTCGATCCGGAAACTGCCGTCGAGATACGGGTCGTTCAGCAGCCCTTTCCAGCCGACCGTGGTGCGCGGCTTTTCGAAATAGACGCGCATCACGATCTCGAGCACATCGGCGTACCGCTCGCGCAGCGGCGCGAGGCGGCGCGCGAACGCCAGCGCGGCGTCCGCATCATGGATCGAGCACGGGCCGACGATCAGCGCAAGCCGGTCGTCCTCGCCCGCGATGATGCGCGCCAATGCGCGCCGCGCATCGCCGATCGACCGTGCCAGGCCGGGATCGCAGGGCAACTCGGCGCGCAACCGCTGCGCACTGATCACCGCCACGCCTTGCGTCAACGCTGCCTCAACGGATTTTTCCATTTAACGCTCCACTCTCGCTGATCGGATGCCGATTTACGGAGGCAATTAGAGCGCGGTCAAATCCCCGGTGATACTGTCATTTATCTCAGAAGCATTTCACATAGTGAATATCTGTGATTTCCGACAGTATTCCGATATGCGGTTCACGTCTAACTTAACTCCTGCCAAAAACGTTCTCACCCGCCGTTCTGCCAAGGAGCCTCGCAATGACAAGAAAGTATTTTGAAACCCGAATCGACGTGAAGTATCGGGAAACGGACGCGATGGGCCATGTGAGCAGCCCCGTCTATTACGACTATCTGCAGCACGCGTACCTGACCTACATGCACGACCTGCTCGAGCTGCCGTATTCGGAAAAGCTGCCGCACATCATGGTCAAGACCGCGTGCGAATATCTGAAGCCCGCGCAGTACGGCGATACGATCACGGTCCGCAGCAGCGTCACGCGCTTCGGCTCGAAGAGCTTCGAACTGGAATACCTGATGGTGCGCGACGGGCAGGCGGGCACCGAGGATTCGGCCGACGATCCGGCGGTGGTGGCGCGGGCCGTGTCCACGCACGTGATGTTCGACTACGGCAGCAAGACCACGGTGCCGGTGCCGGAAGAGTTCAGGACGCGCGTGCTGTCGTTCCAGGGCGCGATCTGATGCGGCAACCGGGGGTCCACGACGGACGCCCCGGTACCGTTCACGCAAACACGATCAGGCCCATCAACACGGCTTTCACGACCGCATTGGTCTTGTTGGACGCGTTGAGCTTGACGATCGATCTCGAAATGTGGAAGTTGATCGTCCGCTCGGTCAGGCCGAGAATGATGCCGATCTCATAGGCGGTCTTCCCTTCCGCCGCCCATCGCAACACCTCGCATTCGCGCATGCTCAGCGCGACATCCGCGGGCGCCGCTATATTCGCCGCACACTGAATCATTCGTTTCTCCATCCAGAATAAGACGCCAATGTTTCAGATTCGTTATTTCCAGCGTTCACCTCAATTCACATACCCCTCGGATTGGATGTTTATTATTTAAAGGCGTCACGAATATTCGGCGAATTCACAAGCAACGATCGTCCCACGCATTATCTCCGGCGTTGTCACAATGGAATCGAGCATACCGAATCGATTTACGCTGCGGAAGATGCACGAGACGCAATGTATCAATGACGTTGACGCACGCCACCAGAGTTGCATGATGCGTCACATCGAAGCGGCCGCATGACAAGCGGGTGCGATCGCCTCGGCCACGCGCGGCGCGCAGATACCGCGCACGCAATCGCGCAGCCAGCGATGCGCGGGGTCGCGGTCGAAACGCGGGTGCCAGATCTGCGAGACGGTCAGGTCCGCGATCGGCAACGGCAGCGTGAAGCTGTACATGCCGACGCGGGACCGCTCGGTCTGCCGCTCCGGCACGCTGGCGACGAAGTCCGAGCTGCGCGCGAGCGACAGCGCGGTCGGAAAGCTCGACACGACGGTCGTCACCGAGCGCGCGATGCCGAGCGAATCGAGCAGCGTATCGATCGGGCCGTTGAACTGCCCGCGGCGCGACACGCTCACTTGCGGAAACGACGCGAAGCGCTGCGGCGTGATTTCGCCGGTCGCCAGCGGATGATCCGCGCGGACCACGCCGATGAAGCGGTCGCGAAACAGCGCCTGCACGCGCAGCTCCGGGCCGGCCTGGCCGATCACGCCAACCTCGAGATCGATGTCGCCGTTGCGCAGCGCATCGACATGCTTGTTGGGTTTCGGCGCGAAGCGCAGCCGCACGTCGGGCGCGGCGCGCGACGCGTGTTCGAGCAGCGCCGGCGCGAAGGTCTCGACGAATGCCTCGTTCGCGCGAATCGAGAACGTGCGCTTGAGCGTACTCATGTCGACCCGTTCGCACGGGCACATGACCGAATGCGCCTCCACGACGAGCGCATGCACCCTGTCGCGCAACTCGAGCGCGCGCGGAGTCGGGACGAGATCGCGCCCTGCCCGCACCAGCAACGGGTCGCCCGTCATCACCCGCAAGCGCGCGAGCGAGCGGCTGAGGGCGGACGGACTGAGGCCGAGCGCGTTGGCCGCGCCCACGACGCTGTTCTCGGACAGCAACGCGTCCAGAACGACGAGAAGATTGAGGTCGATGGAAGTCGCCATGTTGCGCTCTTGCTGTACTGTCGGGACCGGCCGGCCGATGGGCCGACGGCATCGTGCCTCGGGCGCATGTGCTCCGTGATTCGCGATAGACCGGAAATCGGCAATCGCGCCGCCGAGCCTGACGCACGATCGTGCGTCCGCCGAAATGGCGGGCAGCGAATGGCGGGGAGTATTCGTGCCACTGAGAAAATCCGCTGCGGATTTATTGCACTTGTGAACGATTGTGCACCGCGCTGCAATAAATCGCAACCGGACGCGATGCGTATCGGGTTTAAATGAAACGATGCGCGCGAATGAACAATAAAATAAAACCGATTTCGATTGCGTCGATCCGCGCATCGCGCACGCAAGCCGGCCGGTGAAGCAGGGCCCGCAACGGCAAAGCCAGTGCGGGCGCCACCAGGCGCTGCATGCCCGGCCGGCACGGCTTCCGCGCAAAGCACCGCACACTCCCGCGCATCGCGATCGAATGTCAGAACATTTAGACGCTTCTATTGACTTTCACACCGATATTCCGCGCTGGCTCGCATACGTTTATGAAACCCATTCGATCGGCCGATTCGCGCAGGTCTTCCCGCGATATGAGATAAACCCGTCGGATTGTGTGGCCTGCCCCTTTTTGCGATTCGATCGATATTTCACTTGTCCGGTGACGTTTGGTCCGATCCGCGCTGCCCGAGTCTTTATCCTTGTAAAAATTTCGGCCAGAGAGAAAATCGCGCGACATTGGTTCGTCGGTCTCGTCGTGCAGGCAACGCAGCGCCGCGCGGCCGTCTATGTCTTTCTCCGCGAACGGTCGTGGCCGATAATGGGCACGCCGTTCGTCCCGGCATGACGACACACACCGCCAGGATCGACGCACACGGCAACCGCGCCAGGAGGACCCGCTGCATGACCACCCCATTCAAGCTGGGCGACCACGTCCGCTGGAATTCCGAGGCCGGCTACGTGACCGGCACGATCATCGCGATCCACACCGCCGACTTCGACTACAAGGGCCATCGCCATCACGCGTCGCCCGACGATCCGCAGTACGAGGTCAAGAGCGACCGGACCGACCATGTCGCCGCGCATCGCGGCCGCGTGCTCGAACGGATCGCCGGCAAGGACCGCGCATGACGCTCCCGTTCTACACGATCGGCCATTCGAACCGCACGCTCGACGAATTCGTCGGCCTGCTCGATGCGGTCGAGATCACGCTGCTCGCCGATATCCGCAAGATGACGCGTTCGCGCACCAACCCGCAGTTCAACGAAGCGACGCTGCCCGATACGCTCGCCGCCGCCGACATCGCGTACGAACACATCGCCGAACTCGGCGGCCTGCGCGGCAAGTCGCGCGGCATACCCGACGACGTCAACGACTTCTGGACGAACCGCAGCTTTCACCGCTACGCGGATTACGCGCTGTCGCCCGAATTTCACGCGGGCCTCGACCGACTGATCGCCCAGGGGCACGAGCAGCGCTGCGCGATCATGTGTTCGGAAGCCGTGTGGTGGCGCTGTCATCGACGCATCGTGTCCGACTACCTGATCGCGCGCGGCGAAACGGTACTGCACATCATGGGGCGCAACCGCGTGGAACCCGCGCGACTCACGGCCGGCGCAGTCGTCCGGCCCGACGGCACGATCGTCTACCCAAATGTCGACGACGACCACGGCAGCGCCGCGCGAGCGAAAGACGCCCCACCGGACGCGTGACATCGCGCGCGCCCCGCGCCGGCTTCCGGCGGCCGCCATCCTGCATTACCATCGTGCGGCCACCCCGCCCGCGCTTCTCCGGCAGCGGGCCCCCCGCCACCTCTTCCGTTGCGCACCGATGCTCGCTCTCATCATCGTCGCCGGCCTCTGGGCCGGCCTGCAGAACGCCCTCGCGGGCGGCGGTTCGTTCGTCACGCTGCCCGCGCTGATCGTGTCGGGCATGTCGCCGCTCGCAGCCAACATCACGTCGACGGTCGCGCTGTTCCCCGGCCAGGTCACGACGGGCTGGGCGAGCCGGAACATGGTGAGCGGCGTGGGCAAGCTGCCGTTTCGCGCACTGTTCGCGATCAGCGTGGCCGGCGGCGCGCTCGGCGGCCTGCTGCTGCTGAAAACGCCGTCGTCGATCTTCTCGCACCTGGTGCCGTGGCTCGTGCTGTTCGCGACGGTCGTGTTCGCGTGGGGCAGTTTCTTTCGCAAACCGGGCGCCGGCGCGCAACATCTCGGCCCCGTCGCGGCCGGGGTCGCGCAGTTCCTGATCGCGATCTACGGCGGCTACTTCGGCGGCGGCATCGGGTTCCTGATGATGGCCGCGCTGACGATGGCCGGCCTGCCGCCGCGTCACGCGATGTCGACGAAGAATGCGCTCGCGGGCGTGATGAACGCATCGGCCGTCGTGCTGTTCGTCACGTCGCCACACCTGCACTGGCGTGAGGCGATCGCGCTCGGCGCCGGCGCCATCGTCGGCGGCCTGCTCGGCGCATGGGCGCTGCATCGCGTGAACGAACGCGTGCTGCGCATCGCGATCGTCTGCATCGGCGCGCTGCTGTCCGTCGGGTTGTTCGTCAAGCCGATCTGACGCACGCACGCCGTTGCCGCGGCAGCCGGTCCGGCCCGGCGTGCACGTTCAGCCGAACGGCCGCACGCCGATCAGCGGGCCGTGCAGGAATCGCGCGAACACAGCCCACGCGACGAGGCCGGCCGCCACGGCCGCGACGTCGCCGGCCAGTGCGCCGGCCGGATAGCGGACACCGTCGCGGCGATCCCGCGCACGCGACACGACAAAATCGACGATCGACCACACGAAGAACGCGCCGAACAGCACGACCGCGTGCACGGTGCCGTTCACGAGGAGGTGCGCGACCGCCCAGACCATCACGCCGGCCAGCATCGGATGCCCGACGAGCGTCTTGATCCGGTTGCGCGGCACGTACGACGCGGCGATCAGCACGAACGCGACCGCGGTCAGCATGCCCGTCAGGTGACGCACGCCGACCGGCGACACCCACAGCAGCGTCGCGCCCGCGCGCGCGAGCCCGTACCCCCAGACGATCAGCGCGAAGCCGACGATCGACGCGATCGCGTAACCGCCCTTCCAGCCCTTCTCGCCGATCCGCTCGATCGTCGCGGACCGCCAGCCGTCGGCGACGATCCGGATCGAATGCACACCGAGGAAGATCGCTAAACCGAGAATCAGGACGAGCATCGGCTGTCTCCGTCTGGAATGATGAGTGGGGAAGCGTTCCGCGCGGCGTCGGGTGCGCCGTTCTCGAGGCCGGCGGCGAGGCCGGCGCGGGTCGCGCGACGCATGGGCACAACCCGCGCCGATCATAAACGCCGGGGCCGCCGTTGTGAAGCATGCAGGACGTGCGGTGCGTCAAGCTCGATGCATGCGTGCGCCGGATCGTGCGGGCACATAGGCCGCGCAGCGTGCTGGTCGGCCGCGACGGGCGCGCCTGAAAGTAAGGAAAGCGAAAATCGCGAGGCGGTCGCTTCTCGTGATCGGGACTACGCCTGCTTGCGCTTCGCCGCGGGTTTCGGTGCCGGCGCGGGCGACGATTTCGATGCCGGTTTTGCTGTCTGCGCCGACGCCGGTTTCGCTGCTGCTTTCGCCGCGGGCTTCGTTTTCCGTGCCGACGCGGGTTTCGTTACCGATTTCGTCGCAGGCTTCGCCACCGGTTTCGCTGCACGTTTCGACGCGACCTTCGATGCCGCTTTCGGTGCAGCCGCCCCCGCTCTGGACACAGTCTCCGACGCCGCCTTCGCCTTGCGCTTCGGGGTCCCGGCCAGCAGCGCCGCGCGATACGCGCCGCGGCACCAGTCGAACAGCGTGCCCGCATCCTCGAGCACGTCGGCCGGCGTTTCGTAATAGCCCTCGAGCGAGACGGTGCGCGTGGGCCTCGCATACGAGAACGGCCCCATCCCCGCCGCGACGAACGCCGGGCGGTTCACGTCGTCCACCCGCAGGAACAGCGACCCGCGCGACATGAAGCCGAACATCACGCCGTCGAGCCGCAACGCCGCACCGCTGAAGAACCGTACAACGGCGACCGTGCCGAGCGGCGCAAGCTGATACGCGATTTCCTCGCCGTGCGCCTTCTCCGACTGCCAGCTCATGCGGGCACCTCGCAGCGCTGCGTCCATGCATCGAGCTCGGCCGCGTCGACACCGACGGCCGCCGCGCTCTCGCGAATCTGCCGCCACGTCGCGCGGTCGACCGGAATGCCGGTCGTGCCGCGTGCGGCGCGGCTCGCCTCTTCAGGTTCGCCCGGCATCTGCACCGGCGTATCGCCGGCCTGCGGCGACGCCTTCGCCCACGCGACGAACGCATCGGCTTCGCGTTCGGCATCGGCCGCGTCGAACGCTTTCGGATCGATCAGCACCGACAGCATCCCGTTGACGATCGCGCTCGTCTTCTGCAGCGTATCGCCGTACGTCGTATGCCCGCCCACGAGCGCGCCACCGAAAATCTCGCACATCGCCGCAAGCGCATATCCCTTGTGCAGCCCGAACGGCAGCAGCGCGCCGAACGGCTGCTCGTGCATCACGGCCGGATCGTCGGTCGGCTCGCCGCGATGGTCGATCAGCGACCCGGCCGGCACGCGCTTGCGCTGGTTGTACGCGACCCGCGTCTTGCCGTACGCGATCGCGCTCGTCGCGAAATCGAGCAGCAGCGGCGGCTTGCCCGCACGCGGATACGCGGCGCAGAACGGGTTCGTGCCGAAACGCGGATCGGTGCCGTGCAGCGGTGCGACCAGCAGATCGCCCGGCACGTTGACGAAATGGAACGACACGAGCCCCGAGCGCGCGCACTGCTCGGCCCAGTGCCCGATACGGCCGAGGTGATGGACGTCGCGCAGCCCGATCGCGCAGATGCCCATGCGCCGTGCGCGTTCGATCCCTTCGACCATCGCCTCGAACGCGATCACCTGGCCGAAGCCGCGCCCGCCGTCGATCGTCAGCACCGCGGCGCCGTCGCGGACGATCGACGCGTGCGCGTTCAGCTGCAACTGCCCTTCCCGCCACGACGCGACGTAATTCGGGATCATCCCGATCCCGTGCGAATCGTGGCCCGCGAGATTCGCGCCGACCAGGTGATCGGCGACGAGCGTCGCCTCGCGCGGATTGCTGCCGGCCCGTTCCCAGAGTGCCGCGACGAATGCATGCAGCGGTTCGGCGCGCATGCGCAGCGGTTCGGTATCGGGCGTCGGCAGTGCGGTCATCGGCAACACTCCATCCAGTCGGTTCGGGTCGGGCAATCGGTTCGTCGAACGCTGCGACGCTCAGCGCGCGGTCGCGATCACGTCGGCCACCGCCGCCGTGAGCTTCTTCGCGTACGGCACGTGCAGGAACTCGTTCGGGCCGTGCGCGTTCGACTTCGGCCCGAGCACGCCGCACACCATGAATTGCGCGGCGGGGAAGCCTTCCTGCAGCACGTTCATCAGCGGGATCGTGCCGCCGAGGCCCATGTACGCGCAGTCGGCGCCGAAGTGGCGGCGCGACGCGGCGTCGAGCGACGACGCGAGCCACGGCGCGAGATCCGGCGCGCTCCAGCCCGTCGCCGCGCCCGCGTCCGGCTTGAACGTGACCTTCGCGTTGTACGGCGGATCGAGTTCGAGCAGTTCCTTCAACTGCTGCACGGCCTGCGCGGCGTCGACGAGCGGCGGCAGCCGCAGCGACAGCTTGAACGCGGTGCGCGGACGCAGCACGTTGCCCGCATCGGCGAGCGCCGGCATGCCGGCCGCGCCCGTCACCGACAGCGACGGACGCCACGTCGAATTCAGCAGCGCCTCGCGCGGATCGGTCGTGGTCGGCAGCACGGGCTTGCCGTCCTGGCCGCACGCCCAGGGCAGCCCCTTCCACACCGTGTCGCCGAGAATCGCGGCGGCCGCTTCGGCTTCGCGCACGCGGCTCGACGGAATCTCGCAATGGAACGCGCCCGGCAGCAGGTTGCCGTTCTTCGCGTCTTCGAGGCGTTCGAACAACTGGCGCATCACGCGGAAGCTCGACGGCGCGATGCCGCCGTACACGCCCGAGTGGATGCCTTCTTCCAGCACCTCGACCTGCAGGTCGCCGGACACGAGGCCGCGCAGCGACGTGGTGAGCCACATCTGGTCGTAGTTGCCGGCGCCCGAATCGAGGCACACGACGAGCGATACCTGGCCGAGCCGGTCGCGCAATGCGTCGACGTACGGCAGCAGGTCGTAGCTGCCCGACTCTTCGCAGGTCTCGATCAGGCCGACGCAGCGCGGCCGCTCGATGCCCTGCTCGTCGAGCGCGCCGAGCGCCGCGAGGCTCGCGTAGATCGCATAGCCGTCGTCCGCGCCGCCGCGGCCGTACAGCTTGCCGTTCTCGAATTTCGGCGTCCACGGGCCGAGATCCGCGCGCCAGCCGTCGAATTCGGGCTGCTTGTCGAGGTGGCCGTACAGCAGGATCGTGTCGGTGCTGCCCGAACGCGTGGCCGGCGACTCGAAGAAGATCACCGGCGTGCGGCCCGGCAGACGCACGATTTCGAGCTTCAGGCCCTTCACCGGCTGGCGTTCGGCCCACTGCGCGGCGTCGGTGACGACGCGTTCGAGATATCCGCGCTTCGCCCAGTCGGGGTCGAATGCGGGACTCTTCGCGGGAATCGCGATGTAGTCGGTCAGTGCGTGGAGGATTTCATCGTTCCACTTGCGCTCGATGAAGGTAACGAGCTTGTCATGGTCGAGGACGGGGGTAGTGTCGACGGAAGTCATGGTGGGGGTGCCTGGATCGGGCTGACGAAAATCCAGATCATACGCCGATGCTCCCCCGCCGGCGCCCCTCCTGGCCGTTCAGCCAGCCGTCGGAAACGCGTCGCGCAGCCCGGCCGCGCACGCGAGTGCGTCGCGCCACAGGCGCTGCGTCAATTCACCGGCATCCTCTTCGCGCGCGAGCGCCGCGGCCTCGCCCGACCACAGCAGCGAGAAATCGTCGCGGCCCTGCCGCTCGAACGCGCCGCGCAGCGGATCGACCGCGGCCGTCGCGAGCGGAAACGCCGGCGCGAGCGCACTCATCGGCCCCTGTTCGCGCATGAAGCGCGTCAGCAGCCCGCGTGCGGGGCGGCCCGTGTACAGGTTCGTGATGCGTGTGCCGTCGTCTCGGGCGGCGCGCACGGCCGCGCGATGTTGCGCCGAGCGGCCGGCCTGCGGCGTCAGCAGGTAGCCGGTGCCGATCTGCACCGCGCGGGCGCCGAGCGCGAACGCGGCCGCGATGCCGCGCCCGTCGGCGATCGCACCGGCTGCGATCACCGGCGCGCGTACTGCATCGACGATCTGCGGCAGCAACGCGAACAGGCCCGGTTGCGCGTGGATATCGTCGGTCAGGAACACTCCGCGATGGCCGCCGGCCTCCGCGCCCTGCGCGACGATCGCGTCGACGCCGCGCGCATCGAGCCAGCGCGCCTCCTCGACGGTCGTCGCGGACGACACCACCTGCGCGCCCGTGCGACGCACGCGGTCGAGCAGCGCGTCGTCCGGCAGTCCGAAATGGAAGCTCACAACGGCCGGCCGCAGTTCCTCGACGACCGCGCACATCGCATCGTCGAACGGCGCGCGGCCGGGGCCGCCTTTCACGTCGGCCGGGTCGAGCCCGGCTTCCGCGTAGTAGCCGGCGAGCGCCGCGCGCCAGCGCGTGTCGACCTCGGCATCGGGCGCGGGCGACGCATGGCAGAAGAAGTTCACGTTGAACGGCGCGGCCGTGCGCGCACGGATCGCCGCGATCTCGTCGCGCAACTGCTGCGGGCCGAGCGCCGCGCACGCGAGCGAACCGAGCCCGCCGGCTTCGCACACGGCGATCGCGAGCGGACTCAGCGAGCCCACCATCGGGGCCTGGATCAACGGCAAACGGGAAGGCAGCATCGTCATCGGCATCCTTGTTCGGAATGAGTGGCCGTCGCCACACCAGTGGTTCTTTTCTTCGTCGCGCCCGAGCGATGCCGCCCGGCGCCTGCTACGTGCCGCCGCGATCCATCCCGCGCCGGTACGCGGCCGGGCTCGTCGCCGCGACGCGCCGGAAATGCCGGCGCAGCGATTCCTCGGAACCGAACCCGGCGCGCGCCGCGACTTGCGCGAGCGGCAACGCGGGCTGCGCTTCGAGCATGTCCTTCGCGACGTTCACGCGTTCGCGGATCAGCCATGCGAGCGGCGACATCCCGGTCGCATCCGCGAACTGACGCTGCAGCGTACGCGTACTCATCGCGGCCTGCGCGGCGAGCGACGCGAGCGTGTGCGGCTCGGCCGCATGCGCGCGCATCCAGTCGATCAGCTTCGCGAGCCGGTCGGTGCCGCCCGGTGCGACCGGACGCGGCACGAACTGCGCCTGCCCGCCGTCGCGATGCGGCGGCAGCACGAGGCGCTGCGCGACGCGGTTCGCGATCGCGCCGCCGTGATCGCGGCGCACCAGGTGCAGCAGCATGTCGAGCCCCGCCGCCGAGCCGGCCGACGTGACGATCTGCCCTTCGTCGACGTACAGCGCATCGGGATTCACGCGCAGCGCCGGATAACGCGCCTGCAGGCGTTCCGCATACCGCCAGTGGGTCGTCACGGTAAGGCCATCGAGCACGCCGGCTGCCGCCAGCACGAACACGCCCGAACAGATCGAGCAGAGCCGCGCACCGCGCCGATGCGCGGCCCGCAGCTTCTTCAGCAACGGCTCGGGCGGCAGTTCGTCCGGATCGCGCCAGCCGGGAATCACGATGGTGTCCGCGCGATCGAGCGTCGCGAGCCGGTACGGCGCCGCAACGGTGATGCCGCCCGCCGCGCGCACGGGCCCCGGCTCGCTCGCGCATACCGCGAAGCGATACCAGTCGACGCCGAGTTCGGGGCGCTCGAGCGCGAACAGTTCGACCACGCAGCCGAATTCGAACGTGCAGAGACGATCGTAGGCGAGCGCGACGACGAGATGATTGTGCATGGCGCGATGTTACCGGAACTTGTCGATCGCGCCACTGCCGCGAAACGAGCCGAACCGCGATACTGCCCTTCATTGCGGCGCGTTCCGTGCCCGCTCGGTTCCGTACCCGCTCAACCAGGAGAGCCCGACCATGTCCCATGTCACCGACGTCCCCGCCGCCGACTGCCCCGCCGCGCTCGCGCATTTCGAGGCATCGCTGCGCTTCGAGACCGATTGCTGGGACGTGCACGACGCACTCGCGTCCGGCACGCCCGATTTCGTGCTGCTCGACGTGCGCGGCGCCGCCCCGTTCGCCGCCGGCCACGTGCCCGGCGCGCGCAACCTGCCGCACCGCAAGATCATCGAAAGCAAGCTCGCCGGTTATCCGGCCGGCACGCTGTTCGTCGTCTACTGCGCGGGGCCGCACTGCAACGGCGCCGCGCGCGCGGCGATCCGGCTCGCGCGCCTCGACCGGCCGGTCAAGCTGATGATCGGCGGCGTGACGGGCTGGCTCGACGAAGGTTTCGCGCTGAGCAACGACGTGCAGCCGGCGGACGCCGAAGCCGGCTGATCGTCACCAAAAGCGCAACAATCAATTGCCTGCACACGAACGGAAAAAGCGCGACAATCAGCCTCATTGCAGTTCGGACGGAGCAGCACCATGCATGATGAAGTCCTGATTCAACTGGCCGGTTCAGTCGCGGCGATCGCGCTCTATTTCCTGCCGGCCGTCATTGCCGACCGGCGCGGCCGGCACGACAAGCTCACGATCGCGATGTTCAACGCGCTGTTCGCGTGGACGGGCATCGGCTGGCTGATGACGCTGTACTGGGCGTGCCAGCCGAATCCGCGCACCGACGTCGCGCAGACGATCCTCGCGAAGCGCCGCGGCGTCAGCATGCGCACCTTCTCGACCGGCCTCGTCGAACGCGTGCAGCGCCGCGTCGCCGCCCAGGAGCAATGGGCGGAAAAACAAGGCTGCCGTTAAGTCCCTCTTTCCGCTTCACCGCGTCGCGTCGAACTTCGGCATCCTGACGTTGGTCGACGCGCGGTAATCCCACTTCAGTACGTCGCGCGGCGGCCAGCCGCCTGCGCGCAACCGCGCCGCGAACGCCCCCGCCGTCACCGCCCGTGCGATCCGCTCGCCCGGACACCCATGCGGCCCCGTGCCGAAGCCGAAATTCGGCCCCGCCGCGCGGCCGGGCATCAGCCGATGCGGCTCGCGATGCACGGCCGGATCGCGGTTCGCCGCCGCGAGCACGACGAGGATCGCGTCGCCGGCTTCGACGCTCACGCCTTCGATCGACGTGCGCGCCGCGACGAACCGGCGCGTGTTCTGCACCGGCGCATCGAAACGCGCGGCTTCGGCAACGAATGCGTCGAGCGCGAACGCGTCCGGCGCCACGCCGGCTTCGCCGTCCCATGCCACGAGCGCATTGCCGAGCCAGGCGGCCGTCGCCTCGCACGTCTGCGACAGCAACCCGACGAGATTCGCGACCAGTGCGCCGCTCGCGTGCCAGCCGGACGCGCGGGCCGCCTGCTGCACCGCGGCGACCAGCGTGCCGTCGCGCGCATGCGACTGCGCAACCCGTTCCGTCATCCGGTCGAGCAGTTGCCGCGCCGCGTCGCTCGCGCGCGCCAGCGCCGCGGCATCCGACAGCGGCGACAGCGCGGCGACGAACTCGACGACCCGCTCGGCAATGTCGTCGAGTTGCGCTTCGTCGAAGCCGAGCAGATCGGCAACCGCGCACACCGGCACCGTCATGCACCACGCATTCAGCGCATCGGCATCGCCGGGCGTCGGCAACCGCCGCGCGGCAAGCGCGTCGGCGCGAGCGCGCAGCGCATCCGTGTCGATCGGCGCGAACGCCGCGCGCAACGCCTGCTTCGGCATGTCGTGTCGCGACGGGCCATCGTTCATGCGCACCAGCTCGCCGAACAGCGCACCGGCCGTCGTACCGCGCAACGCGGGCGGCACCGGCGCGTCGAGCGGGCGTACGCGGCAGGCCGGATGGCCGAGCACGGCCGTCACGGTCGCCGCGCGGCTCGCGACCCACAGGCCGAGCGTGGCGTCGAACGCAAGCGGCGGCCCGTCGACGAGCGCGGCGTAATAGGGATAGGGATCGCGGTGCGTGACCGCGGCAATGGGATCGGTCGGGTTCATGCGTTCAGTATCGGCGCAGCGCGCCGCCGCATGTTTCGGAATAGCGTAAAGTGTCGTTGCACGGACGCCGCGCGTCGCGGCATCGCGGCGGCCGGCGTCAGGCCGCCGACCGGTAGCGGTGCGACTGCATGCGCAGTCGGACCCGCCCGGCCGAAATCGCACGCGGCTCGGGCGCCACCGTGTCGTGATGAAACATTTCCTGCCGGAACTCGCCGTTTTCGTCGAACCACTGGCAGATCAGCCAATCGCCGTCGTCGAACACGACCGGCCCGGCATACGTGACGGTCATGCGCGGCCCGCCCGTTTTCAGCGTCACGACATCGCCCACGCGAAACCTCACTCGATGATTTTCTCGGATCGTCATCGCTCTCTCAGCTTTTAATATATTGAATATATTGATATTCCCGGCAGCCCACTCGCCGGTCATTCGAACGTGACGCAGATTATCAATCAAAAAATCATCCGGCAACTGCCGCGCACTGAAACGTTCTGAACGAGAACCTGCAACAATGCACGACATCGTCGCGTATGACAGCCCGCCAAGCCTCAGATCCGGTGCGGTTTGCGCGCCGGCGGCAGCCGATCGGGCGGAATGCGGAGAATAAGCGACGATTTTCGCGTCAGCGCCGACGATTAATGCAGGCGCGAAACCGATTGATTATTGTCAATCAATGCTTAAGTGGAAACGATTCCGGATTTTATTGGGGCTCATTCGCCGAACAAAATCGGCGAATTATCCGGCGCCGCGAACCAGCGGTTGATATCGCGCCCCGGCACGGCTGCCCGCGTAAAGGTGAACGTGCCGTCGCGCCGCATTTCCGTCGCCGCGTGCAGGAACGCGCCGAGCGCGGCCCGCGCCAGCGCGCCGCCGACGCTGACGCGCTTCACGCCGAGCGCCGCCAGTTCGTCGAGGCTCAGCAACCCGCCCTGCAGCCCCATGACGACATTGACGGGCGCGCCGACCGCCCGGGTCACGGCCGCGATCTCGTCGGCGTCGGTGATGCCGGGCGCATACAGCACGTCGGCGCCGGCGTCGCGATACGCGACGAGCCGCGCGATCGTGTCGTCGAGGTCGCGGCGGCCGTGCAGGTAGTTCTCGCAGCGCGCGGTCAGCGTGAACGGAAACGGCAGCGCGCGCGCCGCGTCGACGGCCGCCGCGATGCGTTCGACCGACGCGTCGCGCGCATAGATCGGTGTATCGGCGCGGCCGGTCGCATCCTCGATCGAGCCGCCGACCGCGCCCGCCTCGGCCGCCAGCCGGATCGTTTCGGCCACCGTGTCGGGCGCGTCGCCGAAGCCGTTCTCGAGATCGGCGCTGACGGGCAGGCCGCCCGCGGCGACGAGCTCGGCGATGTGATCGAGCATCGCGTCGCGGTCGATCGCGTTGTCGGGCTGCCCTTTCGAAAACGCGTACCCGGCGCTCGTCGTGGCGAGCGCTTCGAAGCCGGCCATCGCGAGCAGGCGCGCGGTGCCGGCGTCCCACGGGTTCGGGATGATGAACGCGCCGGGGCGCGTGTGCAGTGCACGGAAAGCTTCGGCGTGGCGGACTTGCTGGTCGGAACGGGTCATGACGAACTCCGGGAAGGTGTTGACGGTGAGCTTACGCCGGTCGTGCACGCGACGTTTCAGCGTTTGCCGAAATGTCGTCGCGCAACGGAAACACCCGGGCCGGCCGGATGCGGGTCGCCACGTTCAACGGCCCGCGTCGCGTCACGTCGATGCGGGCCGCCCGTCGTCGATGCCGAGCAACACGTCGGTGACGGCGTCGGAGAACCGCATCGCGCGGCCGTCGATCAGCACGCCGTCCGGATTCGACGGATCGCGCACCGCTGGCGGCACGCCGTGCGCGAGCAGCACGCGCGCGCACGCGTCCCAGTCGGGATCGCCGACGCCCTCCGGCTCGTTGACGGATGCCCACGACAACGTACCGAGCGCATCGCTGCCGAACCCGTGCAGGTCGCGCCAGCTCGCGCCGTGTGCAAGCAGGAACGCCAGCAGTTCGGCATCGCCGCGGAACACCGCGTGATTCAGCGCGCTCGCGTCCCAGTCGCCGCCGCGCGCGGCGATCGGCCAGTCCAGCTCGACCATCACCTTCACCGCGTCGCGCGAACCCCATGCAGCGGCGTCCGGTAGCAACCGCAGCCGATCGTCGGACAGCGCACCGGGCAGTTCGGGGTGTTCCGCCTGAATGCGCCGCGCGTCGTCGGCATCGGCGCGCGCGCAGGCCGCCATGAACGCGTCTTGCGCATCGAGCGCCTCCTCCGCGCCGGCCGCGCGCAATAGCGCCGCGACTTCGGACAACCCCGTCTGCATCGCGAGCCGGTACGCGCTGACACCCGCGGCGGTCCGCGCGCGGGGATCGGTGCCGGCCGCCAGCAGCGCGGCGACGTGGCGTGCCGGGCAACGCACGGCGATCGCGCGCAACAACGGCGCGCCCCACATCCTCGTCGGCCCCTCGCCGGCCGGCTCGTTCGGGTCGCCGCCATGCGCGAGCAACAGCTCGAGCGCGGCCGCGTCCGGCACGTCGAGGGCGCGCCGCAACGCATTCGTGCCGCCCACCCGTGCGCCGTGCTCGAGCAGCAGACGCGTGCACGCCGGGTTCTCCACCGAGTGATACAGCGATTCGCCGTCGTTCGGATCGGCGCCGGCTTCCAGCAGCATCGCGGTGAGCGCCGGATCGCGATTGACGCCGGCGGCGCCATACAGCGCCGACAACGATTCCGACTCGTCGGGCTCGGCAAGCGAGGCCGGCGGATACCGGTTCCCGATCCGCTGGTTCGGATCGGCGCCCGCCTCGAGCAGATGACGCGCGCACGCACGCAACCCGGCCGCGAATTCGGGAAGCTGCGCGAGCCGCGAATGCGTGACGGCGACGAGCGGCGGCAGCTTCAGCGCCCCGCCGGCGCGCGCGATCCAGCCGGGATCGGCGGCCAGCGCCGCCTTCACCGCGTCGAGATCGCCCGCCGCGCATGCGATGGTCGGGTCCGCCGACACGAGATCGGGACGATCGAGCAGCAATTGCGCGGCGACGCGCGGCCGGGCCGCGTCGAAACCGCCGGTCACGTCGGCGCCGTACGCGAGATCGAGCCAGCGCCGGATCAGCAGCGATCGCGGTTGCCGCGTGAGTGCGTGCGTTTCGACGAACACGCCGAGATCGGCCCACGAAGCAAAGCCGTACTCGCGTGCGATGCAGGACTGCGCGTCGTGCAGGCGCAGCCCGAGCGCGAGCGTTTCGTCGTGCGTGCGATTCGCGGCGGCGGGCAGGGATGCGACGAAGCGCGCGACGGCATCGGCGTCGCCCTGCCGGTACAGGCGCAACAATGTCTTGGCCTGCTTTTTCAGATGATCGGGATGAGCGTCGGGAGGCAGCTTTTTCATGCGGATCCTCGTGCATGGATGGCCGAAGGTCCGCAACACCGCCAGCACGAAGGATGGGGAAGACTGGATTGACTGCGACAGGTGGGTTGAACCCTTTCCGCGGACCCGGAAGCGACCTGCATCGCTGCCCGGTATCGTAGGCGACGGCTGACCGCATCGTCAACCGGGCCGGGCCGCGCCGTTCAGCCCGCGAGTTGCTTCGTCAGGAAGATGCGCGTGTGCCCGACCGGGTAATCGGGCAGCTCGCCAAAGCGCACATAGCCGCGCTTCTCGTAGAAAGGCCGCGCCTGAAAGTCGAACGTATCGAGCCACGCGCTGTGGCAGCCGCGCGCGATGGCCTCTCGTTCGGCCAGATCCATGATGCGCGTGCCGGCGCCCTGGCCGCGCGCGGCCTCGGGCACGACGAGCAGGTCGACATGCAGCCAACCGAACGCCGTGCCGCCCCACAGGCCGCCGACCACCGCGCCGGCCGCGTCGGTCGCGATCACGGCCAGCGGCCGGAAATCGACCGGGCCGGCGTGGCTTTCGTTGAAGCGGATCAGCGGCGCGACGATCTGCTTGCGCACGTCCGCGTCGGCCGCGTCGGTCACTGCGTAGGTCAACGTCATCGGTTACGTCGGGTCGTGAATGAGAGTTGGCTGAAACCATCCATACCGCCGCGCGCGTCAAACGACGTACGCGCCCTTCGCGTGCAGTTCCGCTTCGGTCCGTTCGAGCGCCGCGATCGCATCGCTGCCTTCGAGCGCCAGCAACTGCGCGACGAGCGCCTCGGCCATCGCGTGCGCGGCCACCAGCGACGGAAAGAACGACGGGCTGTCGTGCGTGAAGATCAGTTGCGCGTCCGCGTGCAGCGCGATCGGCGACACGGCGCTGTCGGTGATCGCGACGATCCGGCTGCCCTGCGCCTTCGCGGCCTGCGCGACACGCGTCGCTTCGGCCGAATACGGTGCGAAGCTGACGATGACGGTCACGCTCTGCTTCGCGATCGTCCGCAGCTCCATTTCGAGCGAGCCGGCGACGCCGTTGAGCAGCGACACGGTCGGCCGGAACAGCCGATAGCCGTAGACGAAACCGAACGCAACCGGATAGCACGAACGAAACCCCGCCACGTGCACGTGCGACGCCTTGCGGATCAGCTTCGCCGCATCCGCGAGCGTGTGCTCGTTCTGGGCGGCGGTCGCCGACAGGTTGTGCTGCTGCGCGGCGAGCAGATCGTGCGCGAGCGACGCCTTCGCGTCGGGCCGCACGAGCGAGCGCGCACGCTGGGTGAGCGGCTCGGGACGCGTGCGCACGCGCGCGACGCACAGGTCGCGCAGCTCGTTCCAGCCGGGAAAGCCGAATTGCTGCGCGAGCCGCACGAGCGACGCAGGCTGCACCTGCGCGCGCTGCGCGACCTTGCGCATCGACGACGTGGCGACTTCGTCGGGATGATCGAGCAGGAAGGCGGCGCCCGCCTGGAATTGCGGGCTCAGCTCGGAAAATTGCGCCCGGATCCGGGACGCGAGTTCGTCGAAATTGGCGGCCATCTTGGTGGGAACGGGAACCGGTCGTCCATGGTATCACCGGCCCCGCGCCCACCGGTCAGCGCAGCACTTCGACGTGATCGGCGTCGACCTTCACGCGGCCCGACCATTTGCGCTCGAATTCGCCGGTCAGCTTCACTTCGTTCTTGTCGCTGACGGGCTGGCCCGCCGCCCACAGCTTGCGGTCGATCTCGACGTGGATCGTGCCGGTGGCGTCGGCGAACTCGTAATCCTCGCCGCCGACGTGCTTGACGATGCGCCCCTGCAACTGCACGTGCTGGTCGTCCTTGCCGTTGGCGAGCAGTTCCTTCACGGTCGTCGTGGTCAGCGCGGACGGCCCCGTGTATTGCGCATGGACGGCAGCAGGCAACGCGACGAGCGCGACCGCCAGGATTCTGGCCAGGTGTTTCATGATCTCGGTCCTCTTCTTCGATGTGGCGCCGCGCTCCGTTGAACGCGACGGCGCCAGATTACGGACCGTAAGATTAAGCAAACCTGAAGGTCGCGCCCAAGTGACACGCTGCCGCATAGGACGAGTACGAAAGCCCGCCGCACGCCGCCCGCATTTAAGCTCCGCCTAAGACGCGTGCGCTTATCATGAGAACCTCGGGCGCTGCCGCGCCCCCGTTGGAGAGACACCAATCCATGCGCGTACTGCTCGTCGAGGACGATCCGCTGATCGGCAGCGGGCTCGAACAGGGCCTCAAACAGGAAGGCTTCGCGGTCGACTGGGTGAAGGACGGCGACGCCGCGTCGCTCGCGCTGCGTGCGACCAGCTACGGGCTGCTGCTGCTCGATCTCGGGCTGCCGAACCGCGACGGTTTGTCGGTGCTCGCCGCGCTGCGCCGCCGCGACGAAACCCTCCCCGCGATCATCATCACCGCGCGCGACGGCGTGCCCGACCGCATCGCGGGCCTCGACAGCGGCGCGGACGACTATCTCGTCAAGCCGTTCGAGCTCGACGAGTTGCTCGCCCGTATCCGCGCGGTCAGCCGCCGCCATGCGGGCCGCGCGCAGACGACGCTCGCGATCGGCCCGCTGCGGCTCGACCCCGTCAAGCACCTCGTCTGGCTCGACGACGACGAAGTGCCGCTGTCGCCGAAGGAATTCGTGCTGCTGCACGAGCTGATGCGCGAACCGGGCGCGGTGATTTCGCGCGAACAGTTCGAGGAACGGCTGTACAGCTGGGGCGAGGAAATCGAGAGCAACGCGGTGCAGGTGCATATCCACAACCTGCGCAAGAAACTCGGCCACGACATGATCCGCACGGTGCGCGGCGTCGGCTACCGGATCGGTGACGGCACGTGACGCGGATGCAACGCGCGGTCGCGCGCTGGCGCAACGCGTCGCTGCGGCGGCGCCTGCTGACGTGGCTGCTGCCGGCCGCGTGCGTGATCGGCCTGGTCGCGAGCGCCGGCACCTACTGGGGCGCGCTGCGCGAACTCGACGACCTGCTCGACGACCAGATGCGCAGCATGTCGAAACAGATCGTCGTCGGCCCGAACGGCGAGCTGTCGTTCAGCAACCACGCCAAGGGCAAGCACGGCTTCGAAGCGAGCGACCCCGATGCGGTGCTGCTGCAGGTGTGGCGCAACGGCACGCTGGTGTATTCGACCGACCGCGATTCGGAGCTGCCGCCGCCCGAGCAGAAAGGCATCGCGAGCATCGACGTCGATGGGCAGCCCTGGCGCACCTATGTGACCGAGCGAGGCGGCACGACGATCCGGCTCGCGCAGGCACGCCACGCACGATGGGAAGCGATCGCGGGCATCGCCGTCCACCTGCTGTGGCCGGTGTTCTCGATGCTGCCGCTGCTCGCGCTCGGCCTGTGGTTCGGCATCGGCGCGGGGCTGCGGCCATTGCGCGCGATCGCGGCCGGCCTGAAACGCAGGAATGCGAACAACCTCGAGCCGGTCGACGTCGCATCGATGCCGAACGAGGTTCGCCCGCTTGCCGAAGCAATCAACGATCTGCTCGCACGCCTCGACCGCTCGTTCACGCTGCAGCGGCACTTCATCGCCGATGCCGCGCACGAACTGCGCACGCCGATCATGGGGTTGTCGATCCAGTCGGAACTGCTGCGGCGTGCAGCGACGGCCGAGGAACGCGAGCATATCCTCGCGCAAATCCATGCGGGCACGACGCGCCTCGGCCACCTCGCCGAACAGTTGCTGACGCTCGCGCGCCTCGAACCCGATGCGCAGGCGGCCGCCGCCGCATTGGCGCCGGTCGATCTCGCCGCGCTGTGCCGCTCGGTGGTGTCGGACCGCGCGCGCGTCGCCGATGCGCACCGCATCGATCTCGGCGCGATCGTCGACGCCCCCGTGATGGCATCGGGCAACACCGACACATTGCGCGTGCTGCTGAACAACCTCGTCGACAACGCGATCCGCTATGCGGGCGAAGGCGCGCGCGTCGACGTGTCGGCGCGCATCGACGGCGAGACGCCCGTGCTCGAAGTCGCCGACGACGGCCCCGGAATCCCGGAAGCCGAACGCACCGACGTGTGGGAGCGCTTCTATCGCGGTGAAGGCGCGCAGGCGGTCACGTCGTCGGGCAGCGGGCTCGGGCTGTCGATCGTCAAGCGGATCGCCGAACAGCATCGCGCGACCGTCGCGCTCGGCACTACGCACGGCGGACGCGGGCTGACCGTCACGGTGCGCTTTACGCAGCCGGCCTGACGCCGCGCGACGCAGGGCTTTTCCACAGATTGTGTTGGCAAGCTTGTGGACAACCGTCCATTAACGGCACCAAGCCATTGATCGAAAAGGGTTTGTCGTGCGTGCGCGGCAAATGCGCCCGGCAGATCAGCTACGCACCCGACTCAGTTGTCGTCGGCGATTCGCTCGACCCGCAGGCCGGTCGGCAGGCGGTGCTGAAACAGATCGACGTGCTGACCGGCGAAGGGCTGATTGGGCCGCTACCCGATCCGGCACACAAGCGTTCCCCTTTGCACGCGCCGACGTCTCTCGGCGAGGCGTCCTATCAGGCCGTGGTCGGGCGGTGGCAACAGCATGTCCGCGACATCGCCGGCGACTTCAGTTCGGCTGACCTGGATGCAGCGATCCGCGTGCTGCCGGCCTATCCGTCGTCCGCCGTCGCGAGCCCGCACCTGTTCCAGAAAGTCGGCGTGGCCGGTATCTGCACGGCGTGAGGGCATGGCCTGCCCGGCGAAGTTCAAGAAAACATCCTGGCGGCTGGTTGTCCGGTCCAGTAATCAATCGTCCCTGGCGGGCAACCCAACCCGATTGCAGAAGCACGTTGCAGCCGTCCCGGTTGGGTGGCTGGATCGTCCCCGGCGGCAAATGCCCTACCCCCAAACACCGATGCGGCTGTTCGGCGTAGCCAAGTGCGTTGCTCTGATCGTCGCGTCAAAGTAAGACGCGAAAGCGCGAAGAACTTTGCCTGCCGCCACACAAACGGTAGCCACCCCGTCCTGTCTACTATTGAGATTCATGCGAACAGCGACAAGCTGCCGCGACTCAGCGGACGCCGATGCGTCGCCCGGTGCATGTCTGCCTGGAAGCTGAATCATGGCGTGCTTTCCCTGTTCCGCTCAATCAAGCAACCAGCCGTTATCTCCCTCGACCAGCGTGCCGCCGTGGCTGGTGGTGTCACCCTCGCGGGCGACCGCCCGGCCGCCAAACGTGGTTACGCCCCCGGTGACGATGACAGCACCGCAACTCGTAGAGTCACCGACACAGGCCGCTTTTCTCCCCCCGACGGTCACGCCGTCCGTGCCGCTGATAACAGTTCCGGGTCCGTGCAACGGACAGACATGGCGATGGCCGACAAGCACAACGGGTCGCATGAAAATCTCCGATGGTGATATTGATCTGCCGTTACTTTCCAGCGGCGGCACTCTGTTCGCCCACGTACTTCCACTGGAAACTGAAAGGGTCCACCCCCCGGTCCCCCGGCAGGTTCGGCAGTGAATCCCCTTCCTTCACGAACACTTCGTGATAGCCGCCGAGCCGTTCGATGCTCTTGCCCGTCGCGGCCCAATAGCCAGTCTTTGGCGCGTAGTCACCCGAACGGGCGTATGGCAGCGCGGGGACCTGCGTACGGGCATCCACTTCGCCGAGGAATTCAATGTGCCGCCCCTCACGCACTTCTTCATCGGTCGGCTTGTAGACCCTGAAATAAAGGCGGTTCGACGGCGCGTTGTCCGTGATCGGGTACATCATCCTGCCCTTGCCCGTATCGGTACGGTCCAGAACCTCGCGCACGTCGATCCAGTCGAGTTGCGTATGCCAGTAGACCATCTCGTAGACGTGCGTGCCAGTGAGGAACTGGCTATTCGCGATTACAAATTCACCCGGCCCATCTGAGGTCCATTTGCTTTTTGCTTTTACTACACTAGCGTTCGCCTTTATCTCGTCATCTCTGGGGGGAGCCTTGAGAGCTATAATGCCGCCATCCTTACGCGGGGGCTCTGGATTAATGCGCTTGCCTTCTGAATACAATCGAATGACAGGATCATCCGGTGTCGGCATATCAGTCCATTTAGCATCTTTCTCACTTGGATTGATGCAAGAAAATCCGTACCGTATCTTGATGCTGCTGGCACGTACGATCGCGTCATGAAAACTGATCTGCGTAATCAGCGGATTCTTGACCCAGGTTACCCGCTCATTCGGCACGACGCCCGTCTGGTTTCCGCTTTGCTTGTCGGTCATAGAACTTTTCGTATTTTGGTTCGAAGGCGGCGCCGCTTGCTGTTCCGCAAGAGACGAGCAGCCGACCAGTGCCACCATTCCTCCAATCGAAATAATGGCACGAACGCCGTTCATTGTCAGACGGTCAGGCCTCATCCTTCGCTCTCGATAAAAATGCAATACTTTCGGCATTCGCTAACGCCCTGTTGGGCATGAGCTCGGCGAGTACCCGTTACTTTCCAGCGGCGGCACTCTGTTCGCCCACGTACTTCCACTGGAAGCTGAAGGGGTCCACGCCCCGGTCCCCCGGCAGGTTCGACAGTGAATCCCCTTCCTTGACGAACACTTCGTAATAGCCGCCGAGCCGTTCGATGCTCTTGCCCGTCGCGGCCCAATAGCCGGTCTTTGGCGCGTAGTCGCCCGGACGGGCGTACGGCAGCGCGGGGACCTGCGTACGGGCATCCACTTCGCCGAGGAATTCAATGTGCCGCCCCTCACGCACTTCTTCATCGGTCGGCTTGTAGACCCTGAAATAAAAGCGGTTCGACGGCGCGTTATCCGTGATCGGATACATCATCCTGCCCTTGCCCGTATCGGTACGGTCCAGAACCTCGCGCACGTCGATCCAGTCGAGTTGCGTATGCCAGTAGACCATCTCGTAGACGTGCGTGCCAGGAAGGAGCTGGGTATTCATAATCACAAATTCACCGGGGCCATCTGAAGTCCATTTGCTTTCAGCCTTAACCTTGTTGGCGTACAGTTTTATTTCCTCATCCCGGGGAGCCGCGACATAAGGCTCAATACCACTGTACTTGGGCGGGGCAGGCTTAATCTCCTTGCCCCCCGAATACAGCCGCATTGCAGGACCATCAGGTGTCGGTTTACCGGTCCACTTAACGTCCCGTTTACTTGGATTGATATAGGAAAGGTAGTACCGTATTTTAATGCTGTCGTCACGTACGATTGCGTCATGGAACCTGATCTGCGTGATCAGCGGATTCTTGATCCAGGTTACCCGTTCATTCGGCACGACACCCGTCTGGTTTCCACTTTGCTTGTCGGTCATAGAACTTTTCGTAGTTTGGTTCGAAGGCGGCGCCGCTTGCTGTTCCGCAAGGGACGAGCAGCCGAGCAGCGCCACCATCCCTCCAATCGAAATAATGGTGCGAACGCCGTTCATTGTCAGACGGTCAGGTTTCATCCTTTGCGCTCTCGATAAAAATGCAATACTTTCGGCATTCGCTAACGCCCTGTTGGGCGTGAACTCGGCGAGTACCCGTTACTTTCCAGGGGCGGCACTCTGTTCGCCCACGTACTTCCACTGGAAGCTGAAGGGGTCCACGCCCCGGTCCCCCGGCAGGTTCGGCAGTGAATCCCCTTCCTTCACGAACACTTCGTAATAGCCGCCGAGCCGTTCGATGCTCTTGCCCGTCGCGGCCCAATAGCCGGTCTTTGGCGCGTAGTCACCCGGACGGGCGTACGGCAGCGCGGGGACCTGCGTACGGGCATCCACTTCGCCGAGGAATTCAATGTGCCGCCCCTCACGCGCTTCTTCATCGGTCGGCTTGTAGACCCTGAAATAGAGGCGGTTCGACGGCGCGTTATCCGTGATCGGGTACATCATCCTGCCCTTGCCCGTATCGGTACGGTCCAGAACCTCACGCACGTCAATCCAGTCGAGTTGCGTATGCCAGTAGACGACTTCATAAATGTGTGTGCCAGTAAGAAACTGGGTATTCAAGATCACAAATTCGTCTGCAACCTCGCCTACCCATTTCTCCTTTGCCTTCATCACATAGGTAGATCGCTTTATATCTTCGTCCCGGGGAGCCGCGACATAAGGCTCAATACCACTGTACTTAGGCGGGGCAGGCTTAATCTCCTTGCCTCCCGAATACAACCGCATTGCAGGACCATCCGGCGTGGGCTTGCCCGTTGTCTTAACGTCCCCATCGCTCGGATTTATGTATGTGGTGTAGTACCGTATTTCGACATAGTTGCTGCCAAGCTTTCCGTCATGAAACCTGATCTGCGTGATCAGCGGGTTCTTGACCCACGTTACCCGCTCATTTGGCACGACACCCGTCTGGTTTCCACTTTGCTTGTCGGTCATAGAACTTTTCGTAGTTCGGTTCGAAGGCGGCGCCGCTTGCTGTTCCGCAAGGGACGAGCAGCCGAGCAGCGCCACCATCCCTCCAATCGAAATAATGGTGCGAACGCCGTTCATTGTCAGACGGTCAGGTTTCATCCTTTGCGCTCTCGATAAAAAATGCAATACTTTCGGCATTAGCTAACGCCCTGTTGGGCGTGAACTCGGCGAGTACCCGTGCCGCGCGTGCCCCGTAGGCGGTCTTTCCGTTGTATTTGTCAGGGTCATCTGCCCCGTTAACGTCGATCTTCTGGTCCTTGGCATGAGCGGTATTCTGCAAATGCGCCACCTCGTGCAACTGGATTTCCATACGGTTCTGATCGACCGGATCCCTGTTATTAAAGCTTCGAAAGAACGGACCATACTGGCAAGCGATATTGACGTATTCCATCCGGAAGCCTGATTGGGCAGGCTTGAGTGCCTTTGCCGGATACACCCCCGGGTGCACATAGGCACCTGCTTCAAAACCCAGTGCGCCCTTGACCACCCGCTGCATGGATATATGGCGGAAGAACTCCCGCATGCCTTTCAGGTAGTTATGGATGTGATGCCCGGCAGGCTTGGCTGCAAGCTGTCCGTGCAACGTCTCCGGAGCAGCGATGTCATTGGGCGTCACGCCAAACCAGTATTCGAAGTTCGACCAGAGATCGTGATGGGCAACATTGTGAATCGTTTGCAGAGTCGCATATTCCCTGACGACTGGCGCCCGCGCCGAGGGCGCATCAGGCATGGCGGCGTTGGCGTCCGCCCAGGGTTCGAGTTGTTTGAGGCGCTTCTCGATCAGCCTCAGGCAGGTTATCCAGCTCTGCCGGATTTCCAGTTCGAACGCCTCCTCGGACAGCGTTGCGTCCGTTGCGAGACATTCCCGCATCTGGGCCAGAAAGCCCACTGGATGGAAATGCCAGTTCTTCGCATCCATCGGCGTGGATAGCGGCTTCATGGCATTGTTCACACCGTCCTGCTGTACCTTCGCGTTGCTCCAGAACTGCTGATGCTGAATATCCTGCAAGAACGTCTTGAAATGGCTGTCGGATAATTGCGGAAGCGGCGGATGGCCGCCTTGCTGAAGTTTGCCATAGCGCTTGCTGTTGTTACTGCTGTCCCATTCGGTGTGAAACCGGACAGCAGCGGTGCGCAAGATCGCGTCAACGCCATCAGCATGAAGATCATCAAGACTCAGGCTCGCAGAAGACTTGTGCGCGGCAGACAGGATTTTCTGCATGACCGCATCGTCGTCCTCAACGAAGCCGTCGTCTGTCGTATTCAGTTCGTTATCCTTATAGGTCTGCCACCCCCGCGCTACCCAGTCACTGTCAGTAGTCAACGTCACCCACGCGTCGCGGACAAATTCCCGCCCATCGGCTGCGGCCCTCGCTTGATCGGTGTACGCGTAATAGGCACTCCCATTCATGCCAAATAGCTTGAAACAGATAAGTTTTCCAACCACATCAGGCTTCATTCCATCTACCCCACAGGGTATCGCTCCAAAGAAGCAGGAGCCGGCTGGAAACACTTGCATGCTTGATGCGGATAATCTGCCTTCCCTTGAAAAAACATCTTTTGCCAGCGTTGCATTCCGCGTCAACCACACCTTCCCCATACCATCGCTTTTCTGTCCATCCGCATATTCCTGGTACGACGAACTTGGGTCGCTAATGTTCAGCGGAACAAGCGGCTTCATCTGCTTCACCAACTTGTTCTCGCCCGTAAAAATCTCGAAGTGAAAGCTGTCCGCCACCGAGCCAAGATCACCGTCCGTTATCCCGGCGTAACCGATCACCTGTCCGGCCCTGACCGGATACTCCAATGAGAAGGTGCAGTCCAACGGCATCCACCGCTTTTCCGTAGGATGGCAGCAATACATGAATGAAATGGGGTAGCCCAGCCGGATTTTCTGCTCGGGCCTCAGTGGAGCGCCTGGCTCCACGTCCAGATACATGCGCTCGATCCATCCCTCGCCACTGTTTCGGGTATTGATGTCAGTAATCCTGATCTTTACCATGTGGTGCCCGTCATCGATCACCGCGCTTACCGTTACTTCGTCCCCGCGCAACGCGGCAACCGGAACAATTGTATTGGTGGTCGTGAGAAACGGCGGCAGGACTGCCTTGTTCTGCAACTGCTTCTGCGGCAGCAGATTCGCGTAGAGCGAGTAGAAGTGTGCCCCGATGTATCTGGGGATGCTCGCGCTGACACCCTGCGAAACGCCCTCCACAGGCTGCATTTCACCGCCGCCTCTATTGACCTCGCACTCGTGCCGAATCAGTACAAAGCTACTGCTGAACTGTCGGGGCGGTGACGGCTGTGGCTTGGCTTTCGACGCTGACGCCTTCACCGGTGCGGTCGCCTTGATCTGCCGGTCGAGTTCGCTGTCGATATAGTCCCGATCCAGTCGGAACGCGACGATGGTGCCGTCCGCGACCGCGCGCACCGGCTTTTTTCCGCTCAGGTGTACGCCGCCGTGCCAGAAGCGGTTGCGCCCCACCGGGAATACACCTCCCGCGACGTGCTTCGCGAGATCAATATATTTGCGGACAAGTGCTGGCGTACTCAGCGCGGCACTGGCTGACTGCGGGTAAGACGCTGGCTGCGGGGCGCTGTAATAAGGATCGTCTTCAAACGGGAAAGTCACAATCACGAGACACGGTTCCTTGATGGAATGAACGGCAGGCGTCAGCCTGAAAACGGGAAGTAGTCCGGTGTGAACGGATCGCCCTTGTTCACGTCTGAGCGCATGTCCAGGGCATTCTTGACCCAGCCGGTCTCGGTCTGGACCGGCCCCTTCAGCTTGATCCGGACTCCCTCAATCGTGACGCCCTCACCGTCGAGCGTGATCTTTCCGGCTGGGCCGATGATTTCAGCCTTGTCGCCCGCCTGTAGCTGGTAGATACGGGTCTTGCGCTCAATAGCCTGCCCCGCCTCGATCTGGTGACGCCCCTGCACCTTGTGTTCGGCGTTGCCGCCAGTCGTGACCAGGAAGTTGGCCGCAATGGTGTCCTTGCGATTGTTGCCCGTTTCCTCGATTCGATCCTTGCCGATCTGGATGCGGTGATCGCGCCCAACCGAAAGGAACGCATCCTGGCCAATGGTGTGACGACGATCTACACCAATCTCGACCTGTTCGCCGCGGCCGACTTTTTCCGTACGATCGTTGTCAATCGTCACCGATTCATCATGTCCGACTGTCTTCGCGCGATCATGCCCAACCGTATGCGATTCATCGCTTTCAACTTCGGTTCGCATATCCCTTTCGGCGTGGAGCCATATTTCCTCCCTGCCTTTCCTGTCCTCGAACCGCAGCGCGTTGGCGGTTTCGTAGCCGCCTTCATCGGTGGAGCGCGTCAGCGTGCCGCTCTGGGTCGCATTGGCGGGCAACTCCCACGGCGGCATGTTGTGCGCGTTGTAGTGCCGCCCCGTCACAAATGGCCGGTCAGGGTCGCCGTTCTCGAAGTCCACTATCACTTCCGAGCCGACCCGCGGAACGCTGATGGTCCCGTAGTTGTTGCCTGCCCACGGATAGGAGACCCGCAGCCAGCAGGATGATGTCTGATCATGTACTGGCGAGCGGTCCCAGTGGAACTTCACCTTCACCCGGCCGTACTGGTCCGTGTAGATTTCGCTCCCGTCGGCCCCCGTGACAATGGCCGTCTGCGGGCCGGTTGTGCGTGGCTTGCTGACCGTGCGCGGTGGACGGAAAACGGTCGTGGCCGGCTGCACTTCAAACCGTGTCCGAATCCGGTATTCGCCGGTATCGGTTGCCCCGTCGAGTTCAGCCGCATCCAGCCGAGCCCGGATAACAAGGTATTCGCGGTTTGCACCGGCTTGCGGAAAGCCCGCCAACGTAAAAGTCGTCCCGCACACAACGTTCCGCACATGCCCACCGCCAGTGCCCCGCTCACCCAGGGCACGCATTTCCTGCATGCGTATCCGTGCAAACTGCTCACCGGCCTTCAGTTCGGTGTAGTCGCCGGGCCACTCGTAGCGTTCAAGCGTATTGTGCGAGGTGTCCTGCGGCAACTGAATCTGGGCCTCGAGATTTGCCCTTGGCCGCGTAAAGTCGAAATCGTTCGTGGTCCACTGACCTGACTGGATACGCGCAGTCGTATCGAAGTTGTCGATGTGCTCCATGTCAACCCTGCGGCCTGGCGGATAGTACGACAGCGTCCGATAGGCTTCACTGTCAACCGGCTTGTGCGCCCCCAACTGGTCCACCAGGACCATGCGATGCACGGTATCTGAATGCTCGAAGAACCAGTAAATCCCGTTTTCTTCCATTAGACGCTGGATAAAATGAAAGTCGGTTTCGCCATACTGGACCTGATAGACCAGCTTCGGATAGGACTCGCTTAGCCGCATGTCCCACGAGTAGAGGTAGTGCTCGCTCAGCACTTCGTGAATGATTTCAATAACAGACTTATTCTGGAAAATTCTGTAATCCGAGCGTTTCTCAGCTAGCGCGATCCACGGTTGCAATTTGAGTCGATATCTACTCTGTCGGTTTGACTGACCGGCAAAACTCACTGCCGTGATAATCCCGCTGATTTCGCGTAACCCGCGTCCGACGTTTGCTGCACCGGTCGCCCCTGGCATTCCAGGGATAAAAGTGCCCATCCCGTCAAGCTGGATGGTGACGGTCAGTTCCTTCCCAATCATGTCGAGCGTATTGAGATTCGCCGCCTCTTCGTCACTCAATCCCGCATCGAGCGAGGTTTTAACCTCCAAATCGTAGGTGTAGATTTTGGAAAGTTCTTCCTCGCCTTCGATCGCAACCAATTGCAATACAGGTTCGCCATTGTGCGATAACGGGACGGCCGCCCCACTGATAGAGAGCGTTCGGGGCCGGCTGAATTTCTGCATGACCGGATATAGCTTTTGAACGTCAAACGCGTTGGACATGGTGATTCCGACAATAAGATGGATCGTATCGGGCTACTCGGCGAGCGTATGCAGACTGACTCGTCAGGACGTTTCGCTATCAGGCAACAACCCGACCGGCAGGGACACGGGGCTATCCATTGCGACCATATGATGTTCGCGTCGCGTCAGTTCGGGTGGCCGCTGGGCAGCATGGCGTGATGCGGCTGCGAGGAATTCGGCAGGCGCGAACAGACTCAGCACGTCGTTCCATTGCTCCGGTTCACAGAGGTCCGGTGCCCCACTGAGGTCGCCGAACAGCTGTTCAAGTTTGACCGGCGGCCTGAGTAGCTCCATGATCCCCTGGGGCTTGGCAACCGGCTTAACCGGTTGCGGCGGCAACTCCACCATAGTGAGCAAACCCAATCCCGGTTCAGCCTGCACGGGCAACGCAGATGGCGTGGCTTCCGGTGTATAAGAGATTGCCCACTCGGCCAATGAAAGCGGATCATCGAGAAATCTGAGGTATTGACTGTACAGTGACGCAATAATATTTTCGTCCTCCACAGCAACGTTATTGTCATCGAGCTCGCGAAGGGCCTCGCTGCCACGAAGGGACGCTGATGATCCAAGCAGGCCAAATACTGCCCCACTGCCGCATTCATCACCACTCGACAACGCCCGAAATCCCCCGCGCATAACGTTGTCCGCGACGTGAATGACCGTGCCGTCGTGATCCGTTGAATCGCCAAAGCGAGCGACATCCTTGCCTGAGGTATCGTCCTGCACGTTTCATCTCCATCGAACGGAATTTCTCCTGCGTCGAATTTACCGAGCACTCGGAGAAAATCACATAAGACACGTCCGAAATTGACAAAAACCTAGCAAAAATCACAGGGTGTGATTTCTTTTGTCGCGACAATGGACATGCCCCGCATATAAGTTGCATACACAACTTCTGCACAACCGCGGATGGCTCAAGCGAACAACGGCAAGTGACTTGCTGCCTCACGCGAACCCAATCGGGCGGCTCGGACATATTGCAGCCTTCTGGACACTCGTCCGTCATATGGCTTGCGCCGTCCGCCGAAGCAAATTCACACCAGCAGAACAACAACCAGCAGACCGCATCAACCACGCGACAAGTCGAGATAAATCCCACCCATATCAATAGGTATCCTGACTTCTTGAGGTAAAAAGACACACATACCCCGCCCGAAATCGAGTGGCTGAGCGACAACGGTTCGGGCTACACGGCTGACGACACGCGTCGGTTCGGAGTGGCCATCGGCCTGAAGCCATTGACCACGCCGGTGTGCAGCCCGCAAAGTAACGAGACGGCCGAGCGCTTCGTGAAGGCGATGAAACGCGACTACGTCGCCTTCATGCCGACGCCGGACGCAGCGACTGCTGCACGCAATTTGGCCGTCGCGTTCGAGCATTACAACGAGAAGCATCCCCATAGCGCGCTGAAACATCGCTCGCCTCGCGAGTTCCGGCGTTCGATGGATTCAGCAATCCTTACTGTAATGCCGCGTCCGGTATGACAGGGGCAACTCCAGCGGGGTTGCATGTCAATTCGTCATGCGGGATGGTGGATCGTGGGGGAGTGACCTGAAGGAGCCCGCCCGTTTCGCCGCATCGTCTATCTTGCCCGCCTGACAAGGGTTCGCTGCCACCGTCAAAGTTGTCCACAGAAAATGTTGGCAAGCTTGTGGATATCCTGCGCACCGCGACGCTAAACCCTTGATCCGATGGACTTTGGCACGCATGATGCAGACGCGGCGCGCGTCATGGCCGTCGCGCACACCGCTTCGCCGCACTTCGCATCACGATGCCACGACGATGCGCTACTTACCCACAGATTGTGTTGGCAAGCTTGTGGATATCCTGCGCAAGCCTGCGCTAACTCGTTGATCGGCCTATGGTTCGTGTCGCGTGTCACCGTTTCGGCAGCGCGCGGGTTCGGCCTGCGCGAACACGGACGCTTCAATGCGATCGCAACGCACCGCCGATGCCTTGACGCCCGCGCCCGTCACGCATCAAGATCACGCAAGCCGCACGCGGCCGCGCATCGCCGGCGACGCGCGTCGGCGCCCCGGGCCGGCCATTGCGTCGGCACCGCATGACGACATTTCACTCCGAGGAAGGCCATGGAACACTTCACCGCGTGGCAGTTGATCGTCTCACTCGTGCTCGTCGCCGTCGTCATCTACCCGTACGTGCGCATCGTTCGGCGCACCGGACTGTCGGGCTGGTGGATCCTGACGATGTTCGTCCCGGTGCTGAACTTCGTCATGCTGTGGGTGTTCGCGTTCGCGCGCTGGCCCGCCGTCGACGATCGGCAGCCCTGAGCGTTGCGGCCGCAGCCGCACGCGAGCTTGTCCACAGATTGTGTTGGCAAGCATGTGGATAGCCTGCGCATACCGCGACCAAGCGCTTGATCCGAAAGACTTTGTTCGCGCTGCTTCGAAAGCGGCACACGGCCGCGCAAGCGCGGTTGTGTACCGCGTCGGCACGTGACGCGCCGCCTGCCACGCCGGCTACCCTGCTTGTCCACAATTTTTGTTGGCAAGCGTGTGGATAGCCTGCGCATACCGCGGCCAAGCGCTTGATCCGAAAGACATTGTGCGTGCTGCTTCAAACGCGGCACGGTGGCGTACGGCACGCCGGACGCCGCCGCGCGCGAGCTTGTCCACAATTTTTGTTGGCAAGCATGTGGATATCCTGAGCATGCGCGACCTAAGTCGTTGATCGCACAACGTTTGAGCGCGCGGGTCACGACTGCGGCACGGCGCGCCCGCGGATCTTGCCACGCGCGCCGTGCCGTGCCGCTCAACCGAACGTCTGCGCGACGATCCGCGCGACCGACGCGATCACGTCGTCCTTCGCCCGCGCATCGGCGCGAGCCTGCGTGTAGTACACGGCCAGCACGATCGGCGCGCGCGACGTCGGCCAGATGACGCCCGCGTCGTTCGTCGTCCCGTAATCGCCGGTGCCGGTCTTGTCGCCGACCGTCCACCCGGCCGGCACGCCCGCACGAATCCGCTTGTCGCCGACCTTGTTGCCGCGCAGCCACGCGACGAGCTGCGCACGCTGCGCGGCCGGCAATGCGTCACCGAGCGTCAGCACGCGCAAGCTGGCAGCCATCGCGGCAGGCGTCGTCGTGTCGCGCGGGTCGCCCGGCAGCGCGGTATTCAGTTCGGTCTCCCATCGATCGAGCCGGAACGCGTCGTCGCCGATCGAGCGCGCGTGGGCGGTCACCGCCGACGGGCCGCCGATCAGCTTCATCAGCAGGTTCGCGGCCGAGTTGTCGCTGTACTGGATCGTGGCCTCGCACAGCGCGGCGACCGTCATGCCCGCGCCGACATGCTTCTCCGACACCGGCGAATAGTTGACGAGGTCGGCCTTCGTATACGTCACGCGCTGTTGCAGCAAGCCCGGACGCTCGACGCTCCGCGCGAGCACCGCCGCGCTCAGCATCGCCTTGAACGTGCTGCAGAACGGGAAGCGCTCGGCCGCGCGATGCTCGATGACCCGGCCGCTCGCCGTGTCGATCGCGCACACGCCGAGACGGCCGCCCGCGTCGCGCTCGAGGTCGGCAAGCGTCGCCGCCGCCGCGGCCGGCGCAATCACATCCGCGGCAGCCGCCGCTGCCGCCGTGGCTTCGTCCGGCGCGGCGGCCTGTCGCGACGCGCACGCGGTGACGGTAAGAACGAGCGGCGCCGTCGCGGCGGCCAGCAACAGGGTTCGACGTTTCGATGAGTAGGTCATGTCGGTTGTCTCATGGTGGAATGGCGGCGCAACGTGGTTGACGCGTTGAAAACGGCCAGCCGCCGAGACAGCACTATCGAGACTTTACGGTTGCCTGACAAGCAACGATAATTGAGCGCTGACAAAAGAAATTCTTATGACGAAGCTCCGCCCTCATCTTCCGCTCAATGCGTTGCGCGCGTTCGAATCGTCGGCGCGCCATCTGAACTTCACGCGCGCCGGCCTCGAGCTGAGCGTGACCCAGGCCGCCGTCAGCCAGCAGGTGCGCTCGCTCGAGGAGCGGCTCGGCTGCGCGCTGTTCACGCGGCTGCCGCGCGGTCTCGGGCTGACCGACGAGGGCCGCGCGCTGCTGCCGGTGCTGAGCGACGCGTTCAGCCGCATCGAGACGGTGCTCAAGCAGTTCGACGGCGGACGCTTCCACGAGGTGTTGACGCTCGGCGTCGTCGGCACCTTTGCCCTAGGCTGGCTAATGCCGCGGCTGAAGCAGTTCGGCGACACGCACCCGTTCGTCGAGCTGCGGCTGCGGACCAACAACAACGTCGTCGATCTCGCCGGCGAGGGCCTCGATTTCGCGATCCGCTTCGGTGAAGGCAACTGGCCGGCGACGCGCAACGAGCGGCTGCTCGATGCGCCGCTCACCGCGTTGTGCGCGCCGGACATTGCGCGGCGCATCGCGCAGCCGGCCGATCTCGCGAACGAAACGCTGCTGCGCTCGTACCGCACCGACGAGTGGCTCGGCTGGTTCGACGCCGCGCAGCTCGAACCGTGGGCCGTCAACGGTCCCGTGTTCGATTCGTCGCGGCTGATGGTCGAGGCCGCGATGCAGGGCGCGGGCGTGGCACTCGCGCCGGCCTGCATGTTCGCGCGCGAACTGCAGCTCGGCCAGCTCGCGCGGCCGCTCGACATCGACGTGCGCGCGGGCGGCTACTGGCTCACGTCGCTGAAATCGAAACCGCTGACGCCCGCGATGACGCTCTTTCACGACTGGATCGTCGCGGAAGCGGCCGGCACGGCGCCGGCCGGGTAACGCGGCCTCGCTTGTCCACAGAAAGTGTTGGCAAGGATGTGGATATCCTGGGTACCCGGGGCCTAAGCCCTTGATCGCGCACGCATTAGTGTGCCGATACATGGAGCGGGCGGCCTTTGCGTGCGGGCTTCGTGCACGCAGCCCCTGCCGACCGGATCGTCAACCATTGCGACGCAATCGATTGCAAGTTGTCCACAGATTTTGTTGGCAAGCCTGTGGATATCCATCCAATCGGACGCGTAACATCTTGATACACAAGGGGATTCGATCCACGGACCTTGACCGGTCAATGGTGTGGCACCGGAATGGTTGTCGAACCGCACGCCGTGCACGCGCGGCGCGCCCGGCCCAAGGCCGGGCGGTTCTCCACAGATTGTGTTGGCAAGCTTGTGGATATCCTGCGTATCGGGCACCTAACTGATTGAGCGCACGGGGTTTTGTGCCGCGTCCACCGAATCGGGCAGCGCGTGCGCCGCCCGTGCATCAGTGACGGTCGAGGCCGCCGCGCAATTCGCTCGCCTTGTCGCGCAGCGCTTCGTAGCCGGAACGCGCATGCTCGGGCAGATCGGGATCGCCGATCAGCGCGCCGAGCGTTTCGATCAGGCTGAACAGGATGCCCTTCGCCGCGCCGACCGCGATGCTCTGCGATTCGATCGACTTGTGCAGGTGGTCGACCGCCGCTTCGAGATTCTCGAGCTTGTGCTCGCCGTCGTCGGGCCGGTTGTCGGTCGTCATCGTCTACCTCCGCCATCGTTCAAGGGTCATGTCACGATTCTATGCCGCTGCGCGCGAACGTGGCGCGACATCGCGCAACGTTCGCGCGACACCGCACTACAGCACCGCGACCACCTGCACGCGGCCCGGCTGCTCCGCCGCGGCGATGACCTGGCCGTCGACGCGGCGGAACGTCAGCGACACGGTTTCGTCGCCGACGCGCAGCGCATCGATCCGCAGCCAGTCGACGCCTTCCGGCAAGGCCGGGCGCTCGACGCGCACCTCGTGGCGCGATGCGTCGATGCTCACGCCGAGGCACGCCTGCAGCATCATGAACGGCGCGCCGGCCGCCCACGCCTGCGGCAGGCAGGCCACCGGATACGCGGTCGGCGGTTCGCCGCGCCGGCGCGGGAACCCGCAGAACAGCTCCGGCAGGCGCATCTCGAAGCTCACCGCCGCCTCGAACAGCGCACGCAGCAGATTCACCGCGGCCGTCTTGTCGCCGTAGCGCGCCAGGCCGCGCGCGATCAGCGCATTGTCGTGCGGCCACACCGACCCGTTGTGATAGGCCATCGGATTGAAGCGCGGCTGGCCGGCCGCCAGCGTGCGGATGCCCCAGCCCGTCTGGAACAGCGCCGAGCCGAGCACGCCGGCGACCGCCGCGCCGCGCTCGGCGTCGGGCAGCCCGAACGCCAGCAGGTGGCCCGCGTTCGACGCGAACACGCGGCACAGCTCGCCATGACCGTCGAGCGCGATCCCGTAGAAATCGCCTTCCGGCATCCAGAACAGCGCATCGACCTGGTCGCGCAGCGTCTTCGCGCGCAACGCGTAGCGCGTCGCGTCGGCCGCATGGCCGCGCCGACGCGAGCACGCCGACATCGCGTCGAGCGCCGCGCACGCATAGGCCTGCACTTCGACGAGCGCGATCGGCCCGTCCGGGAAACGGCCATCCGCGTGGAACACCGAATCGTGGCTGTCCTTCCAGCCCTGGTTCGCGAGGCCGCGCTCCGACGTGCGCTGGTAATCGAGCAGCCCGTACGGGTTGCGGTCGCACTTGTCGATCACCCATTGCGCGGCGCGCTCGAGCGCGGGCCACAGCTCGTCGATCAGCGCATCGTCGCCGGTGCGTTCGAGATAGGCGCCCGCGAGCACGATGAACAGCGGCGTCGTATCGACGCCGCCGTAGTACAGCGCGAACGGCACCTCGCCCGTCGCGGCCATCTCGCTGCGGCGGAACTCGTGCATGATCTTGCCGGGCTCCGCGTCGCGGAACGCGGAGGTCTCGCGCGCCTGATGTTCGGCGAGAAAACGCAGCACGCCGCGCGCGAGCGACGGCTGCAGCCACAGCATCTGCAGCGACGTGATGATCGCGTCGCGGCCGAACGGCGTCGAGAACCACGGAATGCCCGCATACGGGTACGGCCCCGTGTCGAGCTGCGTCGTGAGCAGCCCGAGATCCGCGAGCGAACGATCGAGCCAGGCGTCGAACAGCGGATTGCCGGTGTTCACGCGCGCCATCGACTCGCGCCGTGCCCGCATCTCGCGATGCACGCCGACGAGCGCGGTGCGCAGCGCGACGCGGCCGCATCCGGGCCCTTCGGCCTGCGCGGGCCCGAGCGTCGCATCGACGGTCAGGTAGATCGACACGCACGCCTGCGCGGCGATCGTCAGCGTGTAGTCGGCGCGATCGACCGACAGCGCGTCGGGCGCCGGCGAGAAATGCACGGTCACGTTGCGCTCCACGCTGTCGAGGCCGTCGTAGCGCAGCCGCACCGCGCCCGCGTCGACGCGCGGCGCACCCACCGTGCCGCGCTTCGGCCGCTGCGTGCCGCGCACTTCGAACATGTCCTTGAAATCGGCCGCGAACGACAGCGACAGCGGCACCTCGGCTTCGCTCGCGCCGTAGTTCGTCAGCGTCAGCGCTTCGTACAGCACGTCGCCCGCCAGCACGCGCGTGCGCTCGATATGGATCACGCCCTCGGGCGTCTCCTTGCCGCCGAGCGGCGGCAGCGGGCGGTTCGTCAGGTGCGCGGTGAACGACGCGTTGTCGGCGCTCGTCGCGCCCGACAGCAGCGACGGCGCGCGGCCGCCGAACGTCAGGCGCCATTTCGACAGCACGCGCATGTCGTCGACGAACAGGCCATCGTCATGCCCGCCGATGTCGCCGAGCGCATCGCTGACCACGAACGCGTCGCCGGATTTCAGCACGTACTGGTTGTTGCGCGCGAGGACCTGCTGATCGGCTTCGGGCGCGATGAAGGCGGGACCCGACGCGATGGTCGGGGCAATCGGCGCGACTTGCGGCGCCTGCGTCGTCGTGGCTTCGGCGTGATTCGGCATCGATGCTCCTGTGTCGAGGCGCAACGCGCGGCGCGCGTCGCGTGTTTCGCACAGGATAGGCCAGAACGGCGAACGTGCGCAGCGACGAAACGGCTGCGGCGCGAGGCGACGTTGCTTCGTCGCCTCGCGCCGCGTACGGGCACGTCAGTTGCCGGTCAGAATTTCCACAGGATGTTGCCGAGGATCGCGTTGTCGCGCACGCCGCTGCCGTATTGGCCGCTGTACGTGAGGCCGAGGGTCAGGCGCTTCGTGATGTTCGCGTCGATGCCGGCCTCGAGCACCGCGCTGTCGCGAGCAATCGGCACGCCCGACACCTGGAACGACGTGCCGCCGTTCGCGAACGTGAACGCCGACGACGGCCGCACGTTGCCGAACGCATGCCGCCAGCCGACCGTCCCGCGCGCGGTGAACGTGCCGCTCGCGATCGAGCCGAGCTGCGACGCCGCACGCACGCCGAGCGTCGAGAAGCCGACGTGGGTCGTCTCGCCGCCGGCGCGCAATGCGGCCGCGCCGCCGGTTTCCGTATAGCCGTCGGTATGCAGGTTCACATACGCGAGGCCCGCGAACGGTTCGATCGCGACCGGCCCGACCGGCAGCGCGTAGCCGACTTCGCCGAACACCTGCGCCGAATGCGCGTTGTAGCCGGCCGAATCGTGATCGGAGAAGCCCGCGAAGCCCGGATAGCGGTCGCTGTTGATTCGATACCACGTGTACGACGCGCCGCCGCGCACGCCGAGCGCGCCATACTGCGCGCCGCCGTACAGCGACACGTAGTAGCTGTTCACCGCCGCCGACGAACTCTGGTCGTTGTCGAGCGAGCTGTGCGTGACGCCCGCGGCCAGGCCCGCGCGCCACTTGTCGTTGAGCGCCATGTCGGCGCCGGCGATGAAGCCCGTCATGCTGCGGTTGATCGACGATGCGTTGCCGTCGCCTCCGAGCCGGCTGCGGCCGCCGAACGCCTGCCCCCAGACGACGGGCTGATAGGGCGTCCCGCCGTAGCACCCGGCGCGCGAACCGATCCGGCGTTCCGGCGGCAGCGTCGGATCGGCCACGCCGGCCGTGTTGTCGCCGCACAGCGCGGCGCCGCCCGACGACAGGGCCGCGAGCGGGCCCGATCCGGGCGCGAGGCCCTGACGGACGCGATCGGTCACCGCGTCGCGCACATAGCGGCTGTCGAGCAGCAGCATGCTCTTCAGGCTCGCCTGCAGTTCGCCGCCGAGCAGCCCGTACGCGCGGCGTGCGGTCGGCGCGTCGGTCGTCAGCACCGTGTCGTACAGCGGATTGCCGGCGCCGAGCGCGGCCACCGCGGTCGCGACCGAGCGCTGGTTCGGCGTCGTCGCGACGTCGGGCAGCGCGGTGCCGTTCTGAGCCAGTTGCAGATACACGTGACCCGGATCGTAGCTGAGGGTCGGCGTCAGGAACGCATAGTTCGCGCTCACCTGGGCGAACGCGCCCTGCACGCCCGACGACGCGCTGAGGATCGTGTACGTCGTGCCCGGCTGATAGGTGCTCTGGTTCGCGAGCACCTGCACGGTGCCGCCGTTCAGCGTCGCCGTGCCGCTCGCCGCGAGGCTGCCGCTTTGCTGCGGCGTGGCGGCGACCTGGAACGTCGAACCCGGCTGGAACGTGACGTTGCCGCCCACGTTCAACGCCGCGCCCGGCTGCGTGGCGGCCGCCGTCGCGCCGCCCTGCACCACGAGGCCGCCGATCGTGCCGGTGCCCGTCACCGTCGCGCCGTTCTGCACGGTGACGGTCGACTGGCCGAGCGAACCGTTGACGGCAAGCGTGCCCGCGCTGACCGTGGTCGGGCCGCTCAGCGTGCTCGTGCCGGTCAGCGTCAGTTGCCCGCTGCCGGCCTGCGTCAGCGAGCCGGTGCCGGACAGCACGCTCGCGATCGTCACGTTGCCCGATTGATTGACGACCAGCGCACCGTTGTCGACGACGTCGCCGGCCACGCTGCCCGACGTGCCGCCGTTGCCGAGCTGCAGCGTGCCGCCGGCTGCGATCGTGGTGCCGCCCGTGTACGTGTTGCCGCCGGTCAGCACCTGCGTGCCGCTCGCCACCGTCACGCCGCCCGAGCCGCCGATCGTGCCGCCGAACGTGCTGCTGCCGCTGCCGTTCAGCGCCAGCGCGTTCGCACCGAGATTCACGTTCGTGCCGGCCGCGCCCGACAGCCCGCCGATCGTTTGCGCGCCGGTCGCACCGCTCACGTCGAACGTCGCGCCCGTGCCCGCGAGATTCACCGCGCCCGTCGACGCGAGGCTGCCGCCCGCGCCGAGTGCGAGCGTGCTGCCGCCGTTGATCGTCGTGCCGCCCGTGTACGTGTTCGCGCCCGTCAGCGTCTGCGTGCCCGTGCCAGCAAACGTCACGCCGCCCGTCCCGCCGATCGCGCCGCCGAACGTGTCGTTGCCGCTGCCGTTCAGCGTCAGCGCATTCGCGCCGAGATTCACGTTCGTGCCGGCCGCGCCGATCAGTGCGCCGATCGTCTGCGCGCCCAATGCGCCGCTCACGTCGAACGTCGCCCCCGTGCCCGCGAGATTCACCGCGCCGGTCGATGCCAGGCTGCCGCCCGCGCCGAGCGCCAGCGTGCTGCCGCCGTTGACCGTCGTGCCGCCTGTGTACGTGTTCGCGCCCGTCAGCGTTTGCGTGCCCGTGCCAGCAAACGTCACGCCGCCCGTCCCGCCGATCGCGCCGCCGAACGTACCGTTGCCGCTGCCGTTCAACGTCAGCGCATTCGCGCCGAGATTCACGTTCGTGCCGGCCGCGCCGCTCAGCGTGCCGAGCGTCTGCGCGGCCGTCGCGCCGCTCACGTCGAACGTCGCGCCCGCGCCCGCGAGGTTCAGCGCGCTGCCCGACGCGAGGCTGCCGCCCGCGCCGAGTGCGAGCGTGCTGCCGCCGTTGATCGTCGTGCCGCCGGAATACGTGTTCGCGCCCGTCAGCGTTTGCGTGCCCGTGCCGGCGACGGTTACACCGCCCGTCCCGCCGATCGTGCCGCCGAACGTACCGTTGGTGCCGCCATTCAGCGTCAGCGCATTCGTGCCGAGGTCGACGTTCGTGCCGGCCGCACCGGTCAGCGTGCCGATCGTCTGCGCGCCGGTCGCGCCGCTCAGATTGAGCGTCGCACCGGCGCTGGCGAGGTCCACCGCGCCGGTCGATGCGAGGCTGCCGCCCGCGCCGACTGCGAGCGTGCCGCCGCCGCTGATCGTCGTGCCGCCCGTATACGTGTTGGCGCCCGTCAGCGTCTGCGTGCCGCTGCCGGCCAGCGTCAGGCCGCCGGTGCCGCCGATCGCGCCGCCGAACGTGCTGCTGCCGTTGCCGTTCAGCGTCAGCCCGTTGCCGCCGAGGTTCACGTTCGTGCCGGCCGCGCCGGTCAGCGTGCCGAGCGTCTGCGCGGCCGTCGCGCCGCTCAAGTCGAACGTCGCCCCCGCGCCCGCGAGGTCCAGCGTGCTGCCGGACGCAAGGCTGCCGCCCGCGCCGAGCGCCAGCGTGCTGCCGGCGCCGATCGTCGTGCCGCCCGTATAGGTGTTCGCGCCGGTCAGCGTCTGCGTGCCGGTACCCGACAACGTGAGACTGCCGGTGCCGCCGATCACCCCGCCGAACGTGCCGCTGGCCGTGCCGCCGAGCGTCAGTGCGTTGCCGCCCAGGTTGACGTTCGTTCCCGCGACGCCCGACAGCGCGCCGAGCGTTTGACCGCCTGTCGCGCCGCTCAGGTCCAGTGCCGCGCCCGCGCCGGCAAGGTTCATCGTGCCGGTCGATGCCAGGCTGCCGCCCGCGCCGAGCGCCAGCGTCCCCGCGTTGATCGTCGTGCCGCCCGTATAGGTGTTCGCGCCGGTCAGCGTCGTGGTCGCCGCCCCGTCCTTCACGAGGCTGCCCGCGCCGGAAATCGCACCGCCCAGCGTGAGGCTGTTGCTGCCCCCCAGTGTCAGCGCGGCGCCCGTACCGAGATTGACCGCATTGCCGACCGACAACGCGGCGTTCGTATCGAGCGTCGCCGCGCCGCCGACGGTCAGCGCACCGGAACCGAGCGCGCCGCCGTTGCCGAGCACGAGGCTGCCGCTATTGAGGTTCGTGCCGCCGGTGTAGACATTTGTGCCGGTCAGCGTCTGCGTGCCGGTGCCCGCCAGCGTCAAGCTGCCCGTACCGCCGATCACCCCGCCGAACGTGCCGCTGGCCGTGCCGCCGAGCGTCAGTGCGTTGCCGCCCAGGTTGACGTTCGTTCCCGCGACGCCCGACAGCGCGCCGAGCGTTTGACCGCCTGTCGCGCCGCTCAGGTCCAGTGCCGCGCCCGTGCCGGCAAGGTTCATCGTGCCGGTCGATGCCAGGCTGCCGCCCGCGCCGAGCGCCAGCGTCCCCGCGTTGATCGTCGTGCCGCCCGTATAGGTGTTCGCGCCGGTCAGCGTCGTGGTCGCCGCCCCGTCCTTCACGAGGCTGCCCGCGCCGGAAATCGCACCGCCCAGCGTGAGGCTGTTGCTGCCCCCCAGCGTCAGCGCGGCGCCCGTACCGAGATTGACCGCGTTGCCGACCGACAACGCGGCATTCGTATCGAGCGTCGCCGCGCCGCCGACGGTCAGCGCGCCGGAACCGAGCGCACCGCCGTTGCCGAGCACAAGGCTGCCGCTATTGAGGTTCGTGCCGCCCGAGTAGGTGCTCGCGCCGTTCAGCGTCTGCGTGCCGGAGCCGGCCAGCGTCAGGCTGCCGGTGCCGCCGATCGCCCCGCTGAACGTGCCGCTCGCCGTCCCGCCCAGCGTGAGCGCGTTGCCGCCCAGCGTCACGTTCGTCCCGGCGACACCCGACAGCGCCCCGATCGACTGCGCGCCGGTCGCGCCGCTCACGTCGAGCACCGCACCCGCGCCTGCCAGGTTCACGCTGCCGGTTGCCGACAGGCTGCCGCCTCCGCCGATCGCCAGCGTGCCGGCATTGATCGTCGTGCCGCCCGTGTAGGTGTTTGCGGCGGTCAACGTCGTCGTCGCCGCGCCGTCCTTCACCAGACTGCCCGCGCCGGTGATGCCGCCGCTCAGCGTCAGCGCGTTGCTGCCGCCCAGTGTCAGCGCGGAACCGGTAGCGAGGCCGATCGCGTTGTTGACCGACAGGCTCGCGCTCGTATCGAGCGTTGCCGCGCCGCCGACGGTCAACGCACCCGTGCCGAGCGCCGCATTGTTGCCGAGCACCAGCCCGCCTGCATTCAGCGTCGTGCCGCCGGCGTAGGTGTTCGCGCCGGACAGCGTCAAGGTCGCCGCGCCGTTCTTCACGAGACCGCCGCCACCCGCGACCACGCCACCCAGGCCGAGATCGGTGCTGCCGCCAAGCGTCAGCGTCGTGCCCGTCGCGATGTTGACGTCGTTGGCCAACGACACGTTGGCCGTCCCATCGAGCGTCGACGACCCGTTGACGTTCACCGCGCCGAGGCCGAGCGACGTATTGCTGCCGACGACGAGGTTGCCGCCGTTCAGGTTCGTGCCGCCCGTGTACGTGTTCGTGCCCGTCAGCGATTGCGTGCCGGTACCCGACAGCGTCAAGCTGCCGGACCCGCCGATCGTGCCGGCATAGGTCGCATTGACGCTGCCGCCGAGCGTCAGCGAATTGGCGCCGAGGTCCACGTTCGTGCCGGCCGCGCCGGCCAGCGCACCGATCGTCCGCCCGCCCGCCGCAGTGCTCAGGTCGAACGTTGCGCCCGCACCGGTCAGGTTGACCGTGCCGGTCGCCGACAGACTGCCGGCCCCGCTCAGCGCGAGCGTGCCGCTGTTGATGGTCGTGTCGCCCGTATACGTGTTCGCGCCGGTCAGCGTCGTGGTTGCCGCGCCATTCTTCGTGAGGCCGCCGCTTCCGCTGATCGTGCCGGTCAGCCCGAGATCGTTGCTGCCGCCGAGCGTCAGCGTCGAGCCGGTCGCGAGATTGACCGTGTTGGCGAGCGTCACGTTCGTGCTCGTGTCGAGCGACGCCGACGCGTTGACGTTCAGCACGCCGGTGCCGAGCGCCGAATTGTTGCCGATCACCAGGCCGCCGGCGTTCAGGTTCGTGCCGCCCGTGTAGCTGTTCGCGCCGGACAGCGTCAGCGTGCCGCCGTCGTTCTTCGTCAGCGCGCCGCCACCCGACACCGTGCCGGACAGCGTCAGCCCGGTCGCGCCCTGCACCGTCAGGCCGCCCACGCCGAGGTCCACGTTGTTGCTGACGTTGAGCCCGGCCGTACCTGCCTGCAGTGCGCCGCCGGTGGCCGTGATGGTGCCGGTGCCGAGCGACGCGTTGTCGTTGATGATCGCGGTGCCGCCCGCCAGCGTCGCGTCCTGCGCGGTGGATGCGCCGTTGATCGTCCAGTTGCCGCTCGTGACGTCGAGGTGATTGAAGTTGATGTAGTTGTTGACCGCGATCGTGCCGTTCGCCGCGACGCCTTGCTGCAGGTTGAGCGTATTGTTGCCGCCCGCGCCGCCGTCGACGACGCCGGTTGCCGCCACGCCGAGCGTGACCGGGCCGACCGTGATGTTGAACGCGCCGCCGGTGCCGCCGGCCGTATTGACCGACGAGCCCGTCACGGCATTGAACGTATTCGTGCTGTTCGCCCCCATCGACACGCCGCCGTTGATCGTGCCCGAGTTGGTGAACGTATTGCCCTGTCCCGGTGTGCCGCTCGAACCCAGCGACACGCGACCGGTGATCGTCCCGCTGTTCGTCATGTTGACCGTGCCGCCGCCGTACGCGGCGACCACCGGCGCATCGGCGCCGACGAGGGTCGCGCCGACCAGCGGGGAGGAGCCGATCGTACCCGTGTTCGTAATCGTCGACGTGCCGCCCGTGCCGTTTTGAACCGACAGCGCCATGCCCGTCACGCCGCTGATCGCCACGCCGGTCGAGCCCATCATCGTGCCGTTGTTGGTCACGGTGGTGGTGCTCGCCGCCGCGTTGCCGATCACCGTACCGCTCGACAGCACGCCGAGCCCGGAGCCGAGCGCCGACGGGTCGATCGTGCCGTTGTTGGTCAGCGTGACGTTACTGCCGGTCAACGACATCGCCGTGCCGCCGACACCGAGCAGCACGCCGACGCTTGCACCGGGATTGACCGTCGCGTTCACGTTGTTGGCGCTGTTGGAATAACTGGGCGCCAGCGGATTCGCGACGCCGGAACAGGTCACCGTGGTGCCCGCCGTGCTGCAGGTCGCATAGGCGGGGACGATGCCCGCGCCCGACAGCGCCAGAAACACGCCGGTGGGCAACAGCAGTCTCGGAAACGGCTCACTCGCTTTTTTCGGACGGACAGGGTTCATGCTTTCCCTCTTTATTGATTTCGGCTTTGGTATTGGTATTGCGGCCGCAACGGCCGGCACGCAGCAGAAAATCGCGGATAAAAGCGTCCTCCCCGGCAATCGCGATGCGCTGTCGGTTTATTCGTGATGAGTTTTTTGATCGGCCCGGGAATGCAGCTGCGGAACTAGTCGAATGACATGATGGCGGCCCCTGGTTTCTGAAGCGACTTTCTGGTTGATTTGATTACTACGCGCTTTCGTCAGACTAGGCTATATCAAAGTCAAACCGTTTTCCAGTCGATATTTTCCCATCGGATCAACGGCCGACGATTATGTAGTTTTTTTACTTTCTGACAGACGAGCAGGAATAACACGCGACACACTCTTCACCGACTTTCCTTGATTTTTCGCAAAGACAACGGTTGTGCCGCATCGGTGGAAACACCGATATATCGCCCTGATTCAATACACGTGGATTTTTGCAGTGCAATATTTTCACCGCGATGAATGATCCATTTAGATAACCAACATCCGCTTAATAAATCGATCGGAGCTGGATTATGGAACTGTCGGCGAAATTGTTTTGATTTTCAGCCTCGCAAGGCATCTGAAACGCGAATCGTTATTATTTATTCGGCGCCTGTGACAGTCGCGCGGCCGGCGCGAGACGACAGGAAACCGGAGTAACGACGAAACCGCCCGCACCGGAAGCGCGCGCTTCCGGGCCGCCCCGTCACGAAAACAGGCTCATCAGATAAAGCATCGGTCGAAACGACACCGGCCGCGCATCGGGATTGATCCACAACCGCACCGCATACACCGCGTAGGCCGGCACCTCGCGCCAGCTCGAATAGACGTCGCGCCACTGGAAGCGGCGCGGATACGCGGCGGAGATGTTCGACCGCGCAATGCCGACGCGCTCGAACGCGAGGCGCGCCCGCGCGAGGTGGTAATACTGGCTGACGATCAGCACGCGCGACAGGCGATGTGCGCGCAGGTAGGCCAGCGTGTGCTGCGCGGTCGCGAGCGTGTTGTCGCCCTGGTCGTCGACGGCGATCCGGTCCGCCGGCACGCCGCGCGCGACGAGGTAGTCGCGCATGGCCGTCGCCTCGTTCAGCCCGGGCCCGTCGATCGCGCCGCTGACCAGAAACGCCGGGCACTGCCCCGCGCGGTAACAACGCACGCCGACATCGAGCCGGGCCGCGAGCACGGGCTTCGGCGCGCCGGTTGCGTCGAGCGCGTTGCCGAAGATCACGGCGACGTCCGCCGGGTCGCTCGGCATCCGCATGCCATGGACGACGATCGCGGCCGCCGCAGCGCCCCAGACGCACGCGACGACGGCCAGCACGCGGCCGGCCCGGGCCGCGAAGCCCCGTTTGGTTCGATATTTCAAGGTATTCGGTCTCTCAGGTGTCGTCGGGCGCGTCGGCCGGCCCGGCCCCGAACGGGCGCGTCACGCTAGCACGGCGCGCCCGCGCCTGTCCATGCGATGGACCGATGCCGGCCGAGCAGGCCGGCCATTGGGAGATCGAAAGAATGTGAAGGCGTGCGCCGGGCCGCGGCCGGCAGCACCGCCCGGCTCAATCGGCCGGGCACATCGCGAGCCGCCCCATCGCCTCGCCGGCGCCGCGCACCGCGCAGGTGGCCGGCTCGTCGGCGATCCGCGCGACCAGCCCGGTCTCGTCGTACAGCAGGCGTTCGAGATCGGCGAGCAAAGCGCCGCCGCCGGTCAGCACCACGCCGCGATTCGCGATGTCGGTCACGAGTTCGGCCGGCGCGTTTTCCAGCACCGACTTCACCGCGCCGATCACCTGCTTGAGCGGCGCGGCCAGCGCGTCCGCGACGTCGTGATTGGACAGCTCGACCGAGCGCGGCAGGCCGTCGCCGATGCTGCGGCCGACGGCGCGGGTCGACGTGCGCGGCACCGCGCTGGTGGCCGAGCCGATCGTCTTCTTCACGTGCTCGGCCGTCTGTTCGCCGAGCAGCACGCCGTACAGGTTGCGGACGTGGTTGACGATCGCCGCGTCGAACTGGCTGCCGCCGACGCGGATCGCCTCGCGGTAGACGATGCCGCCGAGTGCGACGACCGCGACTTCGGTCGTGCCGCCGCCGATGTCGATGACCATCGAGCCGACCGGCTCGGTCACCGGCAAACCCGCGCCGAGCGCGGCCGCCAGCGATTCCTCGATCAGTTCGACCTCCGATACGCCGGCCGCGAACGCGGCCTCGCGGATCGCGCGGCGCTCGACGGCCGTCGCGTCGGACGGCACGCACAACGTGACCTCGACCCGGCGGCTGAAGCGCGAACGGGTGCGCGACATGTCGATGAAGCTGCGGATCATCTGCTCGGCCGCGTGCGCGTCCGCGATCACGCCGTGCCGCATCGGCCGCACGGCTTCGAGATGCCCCGGTTCGCGGCCGAGCAGCGCCTTCGCGAGCTCGCCGACGGCCTCGAGCGTCGGCCGCGCGTCGCTCGCGCCGCCCTTGCGGAAGCAGACGACCGACGGCTGGTTCAGCACCACGCCGCGTTCGTGCGTATAGATTCGCGTACTCGCCGTTCCCGGGTCGATCGCAACGGGTTGCGCAAACAACTTTCCGAACAGCGGTGTCGACATATCAAACCTTTGTGAGGGAACGGGCCGGGACAGCCGCGCCGCACATTTTGCCGCGCGTCCATGCCGCCCCATCACGAGCTTAGCGGCAAATCGTTCCGATACTTTAGGCAATTCCGATGATTTTTTCGCGACGGAATGACCGGATGGGGCGTTTCGGGCACGTCCGGCCACGCAACGGCCGCTCGCGTCGGGCCTGTAAAACACGGTAATCTCTCGGTCTTGCCTGCTCCCGGCAGGCCTCAGACGCACGATCACGCCAGGTATGTTCACCATGACAGCGACCGTTTCCTTCCGCTGGGCGCCGGTGCGCCCGCTCTGCACGACGCTCGTTGCCTTCTGGTGCTGCACGGTCGCCGCGCAACCGCTGCCGGCCGCCGAACCCGCCGCCGCCCAGACCGCTGCCGCTGCCGTCAACGCACCGGCTGCGCCCGCGCCCGCCGCACCCGCTGCGGCGGCGCACACCTGCGCGGCCGACGGCGGCCCGGCCGGCCGGCCGTCGATCGGCCTCGTGCTGTCCGGCGGGGGCGCGCGCGGCTACGCACACCTCGGTGTCCTGAAAGTACTGGAGGACAACCGGATTCCGATCGACTGCATCGCGGGCACCAGCATGGGCGCCGTGGTCGGCGGCCTGTACGCGAGCGGGATGGCGGCCGACGAGATGCAGAAGCGGCTGTCGGAGGTCAACCTGGCGGATATCGCGTTCGACGTGACGGACCGCGCGGACCTGCCGCAAACCAGCCGCGAAGACGAACGCCTGTACATCAACGGGCTGACGCTCGGCTTCGGCAAGAAAGGCGTCAAGGCGCCGGTCGGCCTCGTACAGGGCAACCGGCTGCAGGCGCTGCTCGCGAACTGGACGGCCGCCGTGCCGACCAACCAGCCGTTCGACCAGCTGCCGATCCCGTACCGCGCGGTCGCGACCGACCTGCAGACGGGCCAGATGGTCGTGCTCGACCACGGCTCGCTGCCGCTCGCGATTCGCGCGAGCATGGCGATGCCGGGCCTGTTCGCGCCGGCCGAGATCAACGGGCGCGCGCTCGTGGACGGCGGGCTCGTCAGCAACCTGCCCGTCGACACCGCGCGGCAGATGGGCGCAAGCGTCGTGATCGCCGTCGACATCGGCTCGCAACTGCGCCCGCTCGACGCGCTCGCGTCGCCGGCCGACGTGATGCAGCAGATGGTCGGCATCCTGATCCGCCAGAACGTGACCGCGCAGCGCAAGCAACTCGACGCGCAGGACGTGCTGCTCACGCCGGACCTCGGCGCGCTCGCGTTCACCGATTTCCAGAACGCGAAGCAGGCGATCGCCGCCGGCGAGATCGCCGCGACCGCGGCGCTGCCGAAGCTGCGGCGCTTCGCGCTCACGCCGGAACAGTACGCGGCCTACCGGTCCGCGCACGCGCAGCCGCTGCCGCCGCCGATCCGCATCACGCGCATCGACATCAAGACCAGCGGCGGCGTGCCGAAGCGCGTCGTCAGCAACGCGCTGCACGTGAAACCCGGCGACATCTACGATCCGAAGACCGTCAGCCAGGATCTGCTCGGACTCACGACGGGCGGCAACTTCGAGAGCGTCACGCAGCAGATCGTGAGCCGCGGCGACGACAACGTGCTCGAGATCGACGCGCGCGAGAAGTACTGGGGACCCAACTTCCTGCTGTTCGGGCTCGGCATGTCGAGCAGTTCGACCGACGAGGGCGGCTTCCGCCTGCACGTCGGCTACCGGCGGCCGTGGCTCACGGAGTCGGGGCTGGAATTCCGCGCGGACACGACGATCGGCAGCGACCTGCAGTCGGCGCGCGTCGAATTGCGCCAGCCGCTGTCGACCGCGTACGGCGTGTACCTGTCGCCGTACGCGGAATACCAGCGTCGCTACGCGAACCTGTACGACGACTCCGGCGACGTGAAGATCACGCAGTACCTGATGCAGACGGCGCGCGCCGGGATCGACCTCGGCCTGCCGATCGCGCGGCTCGGCGACTTCCGCGTCGGCCTCGGTTACGTGACCGGGCACGGCTCGCCGACCTACAACCTGCCGTTCGACGACGGCAGCGGCCAGAGCCTGCTGTGGCCGAGCTTCACGTCGCAGGCGCTGATCGCGCGGGCGCGGCTCGTCATCGATCAGCTCGACGATCCGATGTTCCCGCGCAAGGGTTATTTCGGCGAACTGCGGGTCGAGCGCTCGCTCGTGTCGCGCAACGGCGGCTCGGCGCAGGTATTCGACGACGGGATCAACAACGCGCCCTATACCGAGATCTACGGCAAGGCGATGATCGCGCAGCAGTTCGGCCGGCACAGCGTCAGCGCGACGATCGAAGGCGGCAAGAGCATCGGCGGCACCAACCTGATCAACGCGTTCAACTTCACGCTGGGCGGCTTCCAGCATCTGTCCGCCTATGCGGCCGACCAGTTGAACGGCAACGAGCTCGCGTACGGACAGATCACGTACATGAACCAGTTGATGACGTTCAACGCGTCGCCGATCAAGGCGCTGTCGGTGGGCGCCAGCGCGGAAGTCGGCAACGTGTGGTCGAGCGGCCAGCAGATCGGCGGCGGCGCGCTCAAGCAGAGCTATACGTTCTTCACGAGCCTGTCGACCGCGTTCGGGCCCGTCTATATCGGCGTGGCGCTCGCGCCGGGCGGCCGACGCAACTTCTACCTGCAGCTCGGCCGCACCTACTGAGCCTGCGCGGATGCCGCTTCGGCGGCGTCCGTGGCGGCGTCGCGCCCTGCGCGCTCGCCGGCAGCCTGCGCCTTCACGATTACCGCGTGCCGAGCATCGCGCGACGTCGCGCTAGACCGGCCAGCTGATCTCGAACCGCGCGCCGCCGAGCTCGACCGGATCGACGACCGCGATCCGGCCGTTGTGCGCGTGGAGCACCTGCCGCGTGATCGACAGGCCGAGCCCGTAGCCGCCGGTGCGACGGTCGAGACGCACGAACGCGTCGAAGATCCGTTCGCGCTCGCTTTCGGGCACGCCCGGGCCGTCGTCCTCGACGAAGATCCCGATGTTGCCGTGCACGAGCGCGATCCCGACGACGATCCGCGCGTTCGCGTACTTGCTCGCGTTGCGCAGCAGGTTGCGCATCGCATACGACATCAGCCGCCGGTCCATCTTCACGCGCAGATCCGATCCGATCGCGACGCGGGCCTCGATCGTACGGTCCGGATACAGCAGTTGCGCGTCGTTCACCTGGTGCTCGAACCACGCGACCGGCGCGGTCATCTCGAGGTTCGACTGCAGCGAGCTGTATTCGAGCCGCGCGTACGTCAGGCTCATGTCGATCAGCTCCTCGAGCTCGGTCACGTCCTGCGCGATGCTCTCGAGCGCACCCTGGTATTCGGCCGCCGAACCCGGTTCGCGCAGCATTTCGAGCGCGAAGCGCACGCGCGCGAGCGGCGTGCGCAGTTCGTGCGAGATCCCGTTCGTCAGATCGCGCTGCGCGGCGATCAGCCGCTCCATCCGCATCGCGAGCGCATTCAGCGTGCGCGCGAGCGGGCCGATGATCACGCTGTGCGATTCGCGGGCGCGCGTGTTGAAACGCCCGCCGGTGAAGTCGATCGCACGCTCGCGCACCATCACGAGATCCGACCAGACCGGCCGCATCCACCGGTACGCGGCGAGCGCGGGCGCGGTGAACACGAACGCCAGCACGATCCAGATGTCGCCCGGCAACGCGTCGAACGCGTGCCACACGACCTGCGGCGACAACACGACGCACAGCGCGAGCGCGGGCACCAGCGCGGTGAGCAATACGAGGCCGAGCAGATGCAGGTAAGTGCGCACGTACAGGCGCGACCAGCTCGGAATGCGGTCGGCGCGCGTGTCGGTCCACGCGCGGCGGAAATGCAGCCAGCGCCATTTGACGTAGCGCAGCGTCGGCAACGGCGGTGCATCGGGGTGCGAACGGGTTCGTCGAATCATCGCGGCTCCCGGCCGGCGGGCGGAATGCCCGCGCGGAACGTGACGGCGTCGCGCGAGCGCGGCGTCATTCCCACGCGTGCTTGCTGAATTGATAACCCTTGCTGCGGATCGTCTTGATCCGCTGCGGGTTGCTCGCGTCATCGCGCAGCTTGCGGCGCAGCTTCGAGATGCGCCCGTCGATCGTGCGGTCGAGGCCGTCGAATTCGACGCCGCGCAACTGCAGCATCAGATCGTCGCGGCTGACGACTTCGCCCGCATGACACACGAGCGCCCACAGCAGGTCGAATTCGGCCGACGTCAGATCGGGCGTGCTGCCGTCGGGCAGCACGACGGTGCGGTCGGTGCGGTCGATCGAGAACTTGCCGAACGCGTAGCGCTCCGGCTGCGGCGCGGTGCTCTCGGCCGCGCGCGCGGGCGCGCGGCGCAGTTGTGCCTTGATCCGCGCGAGCAGGATGCGCGGCTCGACCGGCTTGTGCACGTAGTCGTCCGCGCCGAATTCGAGGCCGAGCAGCTCGTCGAAGGGTTCGTCGCGCGCCGTCACCATGATGATCACGCCGTCGTACTGCTTGCGCGCCTCGCGGCAGATTTCGAAGCCGTCCTTGCCCGGCAGGTTCACGTCGAGGATGACGAGATCGGGACGAATGGACAGGATCGCCGGCACCGCGGCGTCACCATGCAGCACGGTGTCGACTTCATAGTCGTTCTTGCGCAGGTAGCCGGCGATCAGCGTGGACAAGCGGGTGTCGTCTTCGACGAGCAGGATGCGAAAAGACATGGGCGGCGGTCGGATCATCGAGGAAGCCGCGGGGGGCGCCGGCGGGTGCCGGACGCCGGCCCTCGGCCGAAACGTACCGCATGATACTGCGCCCGCCGCTCACCTGTTTGGCGGTCTTGAAAATAAGGGCGGGATTCCGGCCGCGCTTGACGAATCGACGCCGGGACGGTTCCATACGGGCTCGCCGGAATCCCGGCTCTGCTTCTACCCTGCCTGACGTGATGAATTACCAGACGATTCTTGAACGCATCCACACCGAACTCGCCCCCTGGATCGGCCAGGGCCGGGTCGCCGACTACATTCCCGAACTCGCGAAAGTGCCCGCCGACAAGTTCGGGATGGCCGTCGTGACGCTCGACGGAAACGTTTACACGGTCGGCGATGCGCACGAGCGCTTCTCGATCCAGAGCATCTCGAAGCTGTTCGCGTGCACGCTCGCGTTTCAACTGCTGGGCGACGAGCTGTGGGAACGTGTCGGCCGCGAGCCGTCCGGCACCGCGTTCAATTCGCTGGTCTTAAGATGACCGGCATCATCACTGTAAATAACAAGCGACTGATCTCCAACTAACAGGCAAGACCGACTGTTGTCAATGTTTTTCGAGCGTACTAGGATCGTTGACATATTGGGCACCAGATGCAATGTGTCAATAAGTACCCGGTAATCCCCCCGTTTTCCACGGGGTTCAGAAGTAGAAACTAAGCGGCCATGGCCAGCCGCTGCTTCGGCGTAAATCCGCCCAGGGCCATGTTCGGGCGGTCGTGATTGTAAGTCCACATCCAGTCGGTCGCGAAGCGCTGCACATGGTCCAAGTCTTCCCAGTGGTACTGCGACAGCCATTCGTATCGCACGGTCCGGTTGAATCGCTCGACATACGCATTCTGCTGAGGCTTCCCCGGCTGGATGTAGTCGAGCTTGATGTCGTACTGCCGGGCCCATTCGGTGATCGCTGCACTTAGGTACTCGGGGCCGTTGTCACACCGAATCGCTTTCGGCCTGCCACGCCAACCGATGATCTGCCGTAGCGCACGGATCACCCGCTCCGACGGCAAGGAGAAGTCGATCTCAATTCCGAGCGCTTCGCGGTTGAAGTCGTCGATCACGTTGAACAGCCGGATGCTGCGCCCATCGGCCAGTTGGTCGTGCATGAAGTCCATCGACCAGACCTGGTTGACGGCAGACGGTACCGCCAGCGGCTCAGGTACCTGTCTGACCAGCCGCTTGCGCGGCTTGATCCGCAGGTTCAACTCCACCTCGCGATAGATCCGGTACACCCGCTTGTGATTCCAGCCGAAGCTCTTCACGTTGCGCAGGTACAGGAAGCACAACCCGAAGCCCCAGTTCCGGTGGTTGTCGGTCAGACGCAGCAGCCAGTTCGCAATCTCGTCGTTCTCGGCATCGCGCACGTTGGCGTACCGATAGCAAGTCTGGCTGTTCCCGAACGCCTCACATGCCAGCCGGATCGACACGCCTCGACTGGACACCGCATGCTTGGCCATCTCGCGCCGGCGAGATGGCCTCAGCCCTTTTTTGCGAGTGCCTCCGCGACGATCTCTGCCTTGATCTTCTCCTCGACGTACATCTTGCGCAGCCGGGCATTCTCAGCCTCCAGTTCCTTCATCCGTGCGATCAGCGACACATCCATGCCACCATATTTCGAGCGCCATTTGTAGAACGTCGCCGTGCTGATGCCCAGTTCCCGGCACAGGTCCGGTACCGCCAGCCCCGCCTCCACGCGCTTGAGCGCATCCATGATCTGGCTGTCCGTGAATCTCGACTTCTTCATTCTGTAGAACTCCCTCAACGAGAAAATTCTACTTCTGATCCCGCCGGTTCTGCGGGGGGATTACCACCCTACTAGAGCGTTTCCGCCAAGCGAAATCCCATCGCATAGATCGCGCCCGGATACCATCCGTGCCGGCGCCGGCATCGCGCGAGGTCGCCGAACCGCGTGAAGCTTCCGCCCCTCGCAACGCGATAGGTGCCGCAGATGCGCAGAAGATCGTCATCAATCGTTTCGCCACCCGGATAGACAGCGTAGTCGTCGGCCGTGTATTCCTCTACGTTGCCGCCCATGTCGTCGATCCCAGCGGCGCTTCGTCCTCGCGGATACATGCCGACCGGGCTTGTGAACAACGGCCCGTCCTCGGCAGTATTCGCGCACGCCGGATCAAACTCGTCGCCCCACGGATACTCGCGCCGTCCGCCGTCCGACGCGGCGTACTCCCATTCAGCTTCGGTTGGCAGCCGAAACCGCCGCCCGGTCCGCTCGTTCAGCCACGCCGCATACGCGTCGGCGGCGGCCGGCGGAACAGTCCAGACGGGATGATTGGCGAACCACGCCGGATACATGCCAAACTGCCATGAAGTCGGCAGAAGGTCGCTGTGCGTCGCCTCGAGAAACGCGCGATATTCGGCGTTTGTCACCGGAAACCGCGCCAGCGCAAACGGCGCGACGTCGCACTCATACTCAGGACACTCCTTCAGGATCCATTCCCGCTGCACGCCGTGATGCGCCCATTGCGCCACCACCCGCTCGACCTCGTGCCGGCTCAACCCGAGCGTCACCCGCCCGCCGGCCAGCCGGATCATCTGTGGTCGTTCGACCGATATGCGCGGATCGCCGCGCAGCCCGAGCATCAGCCCCGCTGCGAAGCGGCGTTGGCGATCCGCCGAGATCGACTCCAGCACTTCGATCAGTTGCACCGCATCGCATTCGACCAGATCCTCATGCGCAGACAGCAGGTTACGGCCGAGTCGGTCGTGGAATCGGCCGGGCAAACCCATCGCGGTCCGCGGATCAAGCAAGTTCGGATTGCGCATGCGACTCGCCCTGCACAATTTCAGCAGCAACATCCAATTCGTATACGTGTCCGTCGTACGAACTCATCAGGAACGTGCCGGTCGCTGGTCCGTTGCAGATCGACGAAATGCCAGATGTCGTCGGGCGTACCGTCGCGACCCAGCGCGCGTCGATCACATCGAACACCGCAACGACGCCGGAATAGGAACCACTCGCGATGTAGCGCCCGTCGCGCGACGTAGCCACGCACTTGATCGAATGTTCATGTGGCGTATCAAGCGTTTCCATGTGCTGCTCCCGCCAGATGCGCATCTTTCGGTCCCGGCTTACACTCACGAAGCGACGGTCCGGCAACGGCGCGGCGCCGTTCGCGATCCGGTCGTGTGCGTCGTCAACCCGGCCAATCTCATCAAGGGTATCGACCGAGAACCACGCGGCGCCCCGGTCGGCGCACACTGAGAAAATGACACCGTCGGATACCGCGACAGACTTGACGGCGTTCGTATGGAGCCGCAGGATCCCGACCAGCACGGCCCCGCTGTCCTGCGCCATCCTGAATACGAGGCCTTCACCGGTATAGGTCCCGATTAGTGCATGCGCATGCCCGTCGCGCGTGAACGCGACGCCGCAATTGAGTGGCGAATGATGCTGATAGAGCACTCTGCCTGTCAGCGCGTTCATCACCTGCCCCAATTGGCCGCCGGTGAGGATGTGTCCATCGGTTGGCGTGATGAAGTTGCACAGGCTGCCGAGATGCGTAACCGGTTGGCCATCGATCGCGAACACACCGCTGTCGCCGACCGTCAGCCGGTGCCCGTCGTGCAGCGCGACCGCGTTAACGCCAGCCGTCGGTCCGACGCGGGTTAGGTCCCAGCTACCGGTGTCGATGTGATACACCGCATAGGAGTTGCCAAACGTCGCGAATGCCAGTGTGGCGCGGTCGATGAACGCGCACGAGCGGGCCCAGATCTCTGCGGGCAGTAACGCCGTGGCGATCTTGTCGAGCGTCTCGCCGACGTGCCATACACACAGTGTGCGGTCATAGCTGAGACTGACGAGCAGCTTCGCACGCGAGTTGTACACTAGACGCTTGATACCCGCCGCATGTGCGCGGATCGTCTCGACGCGACCGCTGCGGATTACTACGATATTGCCCTCGTCGTTGCCCGCGTAAATACCGCCCGCTGCGTCGATCGCGATCGTGTCTGTTTCGACGCCGCCCACGTCGACGTCGGTCACTAGTTCGCCGGTGTCGAGCGACCAGCGTTTGACGGTGCCGTCGTCGCTCGACGAAATCAGGTAGTCGCCGCACGACGACCACACGACCGAGATTACGTCGGCGCGATGGCCATTGAAGCAGCGCACCAGATTGCCGGTTAGGTTGTAGACCATGATCCGCTGATCGCGCGATGCGGTCGCGATTAGTTCGCGATCCGGGTGGAACACTGCCATCTCCACGTCGTCGACGTGATCGGACAGCACCGCGTGCAGTTTCATATCGGGAAGCATCCATACCCGTGCGGTGTGGTCGCTCGACGCGCTAACGAGATATCGGCCGTCCGGACTGAACTCGACCTGGTTCGCCAAATGGTCGTGCAACCCGCGGCCCAGCGCGCGCTGGGTAAGCGCGTCCCATAGGATCACCTGGTTGTCGTAGCCGGCCGTCGCGACGAAGCGTCCGCCGAATGCGGCTACGCCGCTGATGGGAGAGCGATGCGCGATCATCTGATCACCTCCGGATTGTCCATGCTTATTGTGTGGTGCGCGACCCGCACCTTCGCTTCCAGATAGCGCCGATTGTGCTCGGCGACGAATACACCCGTCGGTATCCGCTCAGCGACGATGATGCCCGCCGCCTCGAGCTGCGCCTGCTTGTCGGGGTTGTTGCTCAACAAGCGGATCCGTGACACGGACAGGGCCACGAGCATCGCCGCCGCACTCCCGTACTCGCGTTCGTCGTCGCGAAAGCCGAGCAGTCGGTTCGCTTCGAACGTGTCATGCCCGTCGTCCTGAAGACGATACGCGGCAAGTTTCTGGTACAGGCCGATTCCCCGCCCTTCCTGCCTCAGATACAACAGGTAGCCGCCCGCGTCGTGCAGACACTGGATCGCCTCATTCAGTTGAGGGCCGCAGTCGCACCGGATCGATCGGAGCACGTCACCGGTCACGCATTCTGAATGCACACGAACCAGCGGGCACAGCGGATCGGGCGAACCCAGCACCAATGCGAAATGTTCGAGCCTATCGTGGAGCCCCGAAAAGCTCACGATCTTGCCGGACGAGACGCCGCCGCCCGGCAACTCGAGCGGCAGCGTCACCATCGACCTGATGGTTGCGGATTTCTTCATAGGACACCGTGCATTCCAAGGTCGGCAAGAATCGGCCGACAATCGATGGCCACGTCGCGTGGCATGCTGGCTACCGTCGTACTTCGCGCATGCCGCGCGGCCGGAGCGCTTGCGCGTAGTTCACTACATGCCGTACGGGTAAGCGCCGGGCTCGCTTCCTTGGGACCTGACCTCGGACAACGCGTCCGCATAGCGCGCGAGCTTCCGGATCGCGTAACGGCAACGCTCAGCGATCGGATCGCCGGCGAACTGCGGCGCCGTTGTGAGTGAGTTCTCGACGTCCCGAATAATCACGTGCTCAGGGATGTAGCAGAGTTTCGTGTTCTTGTAGCCGCTCGACCGCAGTTCCGATACGACGTACGCACCGCCGACCCCTGCGCTAATGGCCACGATAAGGGCTGGCTTGTCCTCAAGGCTGCCGGTATCGCCGAACAAGAAATAGTTCTTCAAGCGCGGCGGAGCCATCCCGTTCCACTCGGGACAAACAAAGATCAGCGCGTCGGCTTCGCGCTGATCGCGGCGTACCCGCTCGAGCTTCGCATCCCACGGCGATGCGTCGTCCCATACCGCCTCGTCCCAGAACGGAAGATCCATTTCGCTTAGATCGTGGATGGTGATGCTGGAGAAATGTGCAGGCAGGAAATGCTGACACAGGGTTTTCGCCACCCGGCCGCTTTGCGACTGTGCTCGATGGCTACCGCTGACGATCAATGCTTTCAAGATTCACTCCACGAGTGATTGCCGAAGGCTTTCGGAAACAATGCAGCATAATCGGAGGCGCCTTCCTGCTTGTCCTTTCCTAGCAGGTTCCTCAGATGCGGCGCGAACGGGATGATAAGCGTCGCGACTAGCGCACAAGTGAAGAGGCTGCCCAGCAGCGCACCGCTTCCCCACCCGCGAGCGACCCAGCCGGCGACGTACAAGGCGCCCGGCAGAAAGATAGACGAGATGAACATGGTGTTGGCGATCACGCGTGTCCGATAGTCGGGCGGCGTCGCTTGAAGACGCAGCGCGGTGAGATTGGTCGCGACGAGCACCGACGCGAAGCCGAGCGCGAAGCCGCCGGCCACCACCAAGGGCACGACCCTCGCACACGCGAACAGCACGACGAACGCCGCAACGTGCATTAGCAAGCCGAGGACCACCGTGCCGTAACGGCCGAATCGTCCGTTCAACGGTTTCACGACGAGGGTCGCGGCCACGAAGACGCCGCATCCAAACGCACCGTCGACCGCGCCCATTACCCATGCGCCGAGCGTCTCCTGCGCGAGCTGGGGCAGCGCGATCAACATGAACGTGCTTACGGCGACCGTCAGGAACGAGTTGCCGAACGCGATCGCCAGCTCGGTCCGAATCGCGATCACGCTGAGGAAACCATGCGCCAATTCTCGGACCCATCCGCTGGACTTGCGCGACGTAGCCCCCACTTGGGCACGAGCGCGCGGGCGTCCCGCGTCGGATGCCATGCACATGTAACCGCCGACGACCAGCGCCGCTGCGGCGAGATACAGCGTGATGGACGGCCCCATCATCGCAGTAACCGCCCCCCCGACAACCGGCCCGAGGATTCGAGACAGCGTGCCAAGCGCCCGACGCACGCGCTCACCGTCGACCAGTGCGTCGTTACCGATTAGTTGCGGAAGCAATGAGTCCGCGAGAGGATCCCGCGCGGCGTCGGCGAGTTGCGAGATCACCAATAGAGGCACGACGGCGACGAGGCTGAACGTCTTCAGAAACAGCGCGGCCGACGCGAGCATGAACAGGCACAGCGCTTGGATCGCGAACGTGACTTTGATCAGCTTTGCGCCGAAGCGATCGCCGAGCGGCGCCGCGAGCGGAACCGCGAGCAGTTCGAGTAGCACGGACGCGGAAATGACCGAGCCGAGCGCCACGGTGCTGTGCGTTTTTGCAAGACACCACCACGACGTGCCCAGGACCATCAGGCGCAATGCAAAATACCCAAATATGATCCCGCCTTGGAAGAGATAGAACTGCCGCGGCAACGAAAAATAGATAGGATTCTTGATCATGGTGTCATCCGGAACGGGCATCCGCGTCACGCTGCGTGAAAGATTCAGTGCTTCGTCTTCTCGAATATCTTCATGCAGATCACCTGCGCATCGTGCAGGCAAAACTGCTTCATGATCATGTCGCGGCCGTAGACTAGGAATTCACTCTCCGAGTCTTGGACTCGAATCATCCCCTTCGCGTAGTCGAAGTCCCAGTAGCTCGAACTCAGAAGTTCGCCCGTAGCAACGTCCCACACCATGATCAGTTTGTTATATGTGATGCCGACCAGAAACTTGCCGTTCTCGAGCGCGAGGAAATCCTCGACGGTGTTCGATTGGCCGTTGTAAAAATTCTCGTCATGGCGCCACTTGCCGGCGACGCACGTAATCCTGTCGATCGCGGAGCTGTGCACCGCGAGCAAGACGTCCTGATTCAGCCATTTCATCCGCTTGGGGATGCGCGACGATGTGTCGATCACTTCCTGCATCTCGCCTGCGTCGTCGCGCGTCAGAATGACGATTCGGCCCATCCGCTCGCCGACCGCGACTGTTCGGTTGTCCGGGTGGATCGCCAGCGACCAGAGCGGCTCGCTGGCACTCTTGAAGACCGTCCGGCAGGCGTCGGAATGTCGCCATGGGATCTCGACCAGACTGCCATCCTCCAAGCATGCCAGCACCGTCTCGGCGTCGACGAAGGCCAGATCGCGGACTGCCGCGCCAACTTCGCGGCGGCGGATACCGTCCGGATCGACGAGGACCATCGTCTTCGCAGACGTCCCGCAAGCCAGCTTGTTGCCATGCGACACCAGACGCTTGATGTAGTGACCGCCCGGGACGATGTCGTCGTCGCCCGGCGAGGGCCAGCCGGCGACGGTGTCGCCTACTGCGCGGAACAGCCCCCCCTCGCCACCGATCACCAAATCGTTGCCGAAATAGGCGGCGCTCCATAGAGCTGGAAGCGCCGTATGAATCGCCGCCTCCACGTGCCCGGTGTCGTAATCCACTTTCAGGAAGCTGCCGTTCCGGACTTGCAGGTACAGCTTCACCGCACCCGCTTCCGTGCCGGCCCGGATCCAGCGCAGCTTGAACGGCGCCTTGAATGCGACGCGCGTCGGTGCTAGCGACAACGGGTCGATCTCGTACACGTTGCGATCGAACGACGACGCGAAGATCTTGCCCGTCGACGGCTCGCGCGTCACGTGCTCGAAATCGTCGTTCGCGAATGGAGGGCCGATCTCATATTCGAGCGTCCGGTCGTCGAACCGAACTAGACGCCGTGCGTCTGTCGCGACAAGCCATGTGCCGGACGGCTCGCGCTCGAACCAGTGTATCGTTTCGTTGATGCCCTCGATGCGGGTCAGCGTCTGGTGCTCGCTCTGATAGTCATAACGCACAATGCTGCCATCAATCAGGCCAACCAGCAGAACGGTATCGGACGCCCATGCTGCGGTGGTCGGTGCCGCCGGGCTTTCATGCCGCAACGAGCGCCACGCGACGATCTGCATCGCATCGTTCAGATCGAAGATCAGCGTCTGCCCGGTCGGACCGTTCACCGCAATCCGATGACCACCAGGACTGAACGCTATTTCCTGACTTTCCGAAAAGGCAATCTGATAACCGTCTTCAACCATGTACTCGAGACTGTTGATCGACGTGACGATTTCAAGATTTTCATATGAAACCTTCAATATCGTGATCGTGAAATTCTTGTTCAGTGTGGCCACGAGATGACGCGCGTCGCAAACCGAGATGGCCTGAATCGTTGTGCTGCCAACGCTCGTCAGAGAGACAGTTTTCAGGTCCTCCGACTTAACCAGTTCTACACTTCCTTTCTTGTCACCTAGAACAAAAAGACCATCCTCTCTGAAATAGGCCAGGGAATTGATATGGTGCATGGTTTATGGTCGCGCATTCGTTCCAATCGACTCCGAACGAGTCGTTCCGCATGGCGTAACGCCAAACCATGCGGAACGACCTACAGATGATGCCGTTACTTTTGCGTGAAGATCTTAACCGCACGATCCGAGCGGGTTGTGCTCGTCTTTTCCATTTTCGTACTCCTAAATGTAAATTTAAGAACGCAAAAACCACATGCGCACTATTGGCCGAAATGGCCCTTCACGTCGCCGAGGCGAGGTGATCCACTGCCGGATCGAAAAGGTGGGGTCACCTTGATCGAACGGCGATTCCTGAAAAACTGAAAATCTTCTGCCTATTGCGCGAAGCGAATCAATGGAGAGCCGTCTCTGTCATTAGGTTCGCTTCGAATGTTCGCACGATATTTCCAGACAAAAAACGTCGCGTCAACATTTTTTTGACCACATCAAAAAAGTTTTGATGCACGCCAGATCCCTCATTATGAGAAATGTAATATATCGTTTAATAATAAGTAAGTTATTGATTTGTAAGTGTCTCGCTTGAATGCTGAAATAACCAGAGATAAACCCCGCAATGCGTTCAGTGTTGATTTCCATCGAATCTTGACCCCCACCCGTAACGGCGTCGAAGTGTGAAACTGCAGCGCGCGCTACGCCGCTGCGCACTTCGACGTTCAGTCCGCTTAGGAAGACCTGCCGATGAGCCAGCTTGTTCAGATTGCGCCGGGTGTCGTGTTCTCCGCCGATGTACTCGGGGCCGACTGGGCACGTAAGTATCAGCAGATCACTGAAATTGAAGTGCCAAACGGGCATGCGCAATCCGCAGCTCGGCGGAACCGGCCCGCGAAGGAAACCGATCAGGCGATCGACGAAAGCACATCGAGCCAGATGTCGTTGTTGTAGACGACCGGTGCGCCAACCTCTGCCCGTCCGCCTCGCATAGAGAAGATCAAGCGGCGCATGTTCATTGTTCGGCCAGCCGCTCGAGCTCGTCGAATTCACCAAAGAAGTCCTGCTGCCCTGGCAGTGCCGCCGGCGACCGACGTGCTGCTCGCGGCCGCGGATGCCCCGCTCTCTTCAACGTGCGCGCAATCGCATGAAGCTGCACCCAAATCTGATCTGCTTCGGCGCTCGACAAAGTGTCGGCCGCCACTTCGAGCGCACCAACGAGCCTCTCGAGCTGTTCGGGTGCGCCGGCCAGCACGGGGCGCACTTGATCGCGCGCCTTGCTTTCCCGATATGCTTCGAGCCATCGCTCGAGCAGCTTGCGCTCGTCGCGGGACAGAGTGTCAAGCAGCCCAGTCGGGACAGGTTCATCGACACGAAACGTACCGATGACGCATTCGCGCGCCCGCGCCCTGATGGAAGGCCGCTTCGGCGGCGCGGCCCGAAGCAACTTGATGAGGCGCCCTTGTTCTCGAATGAGCATCGTTCGTCTCTGATTCCATGCGATCACACCAGAGCATAACAAAACAGTACGTCATGGCCGGCCTCCCAGCGCTGGACCTGGCGCTCCTTCACGCCGAGCAGCGCGGCGGCCTACGCCCGGGTGCGCCGGCCACGCTGCCGCATCGCCTTGATCTCGTCGGGTGTCGGCCCGCCGTCGTACGGCGCGACTTCGAGCGTCACACCGCCGTCCCACTCCAGCGTGACCGGCTCGTAGCACTTCGCGCAGGTAGCGGCCGCGCCGTCGTCGCTGTCGTCCGGGTGATGAACCTCGCCGCGTTGGCCGCAGGCTCGGCAGCGATACACGTACAGCACGGACATGATGCCTCCTGAACAGAACCCGTCTTAAAGACGTGCACGAAAAGGACGATTACCCGGTCCTCGGTACTACCGAAAACACCCAAAAGAACCGTTCGGTTTAAAATGGTTGATATCATCACACGGTGTGACGGACATGGGCAGACCCAAGAAATTCAGTCGCGAAGGCGTGCTGCAAAAGACCCTCCCGCTCTTTTGGAAGTACGGCTTCGCCGGCACGTCGCTCCAGCAACTGGAACAAGCGACCGGCGTCAATAAGTCCGGCCTCTATTCGGAGTTCGAGGACAAGGAAGACCTGTTCCTGCATACCCTCGTCTACTACTACGAACATCGCGGTGCTCTGCAAATTCTCACCGCGGAACCGAAGGGCTACGGCAACATCGAGCGCTTTCTACGGCTGGGCGATCCGCAAGAGGACGGCTGCGTAGGCTGCTTCTCCGTCAATTCGATCCGCGAATTTCCGTCGCTGTCCGAACGCGTGCGCAACGTGGTCGGCGCGTATCACCACCGGCTGATGCCGCACATCGTCGAGAACATCGAGGCGGAGGCACACCGACTGCCCGCCGCGGCCATCGCCACCCTCGTGACGGTGTTCTTTACCGGTTACTGCATCGAACGCAACCTCCCCGCCGCCGCTGAACAGGACGCGGTCGGCGCATTCATGCAGGCGTTACGGCTGCTCTGACGCGCGGGCCGGGCGGCCGCCCATCGATAGGCCGACCATTTTGAACCGATTGGTTTTTTTAATTGGCGCCACATCACTTATCCGCACATAATGAACCGATCGGTTCAATAACGTGCCGATCCACAGCGGAGAGCAGCCATGAGCTTGAAGATTCACCCGATCAACTTCGGCAACATGTCGCTGGATTCGAGCGGCCTCGTCCTGTTTCGCGAACCGGGCAAGCAGGTGACGATACCGGTGCTCGGGTTTCTGATCACGGGCGGCACCGAGCCCGTGCTCGTCGATACGGGGTCGCGCAGCGTCGAGCAGTACGCGGCGTTCGGCCTGCCGTACGAAGTCACCCCGGAAATGACGATCGAGCATCACCTTGCGCAACATGGCCTGAAGATGGCCGACATCCGTCACATCGTGCATACGCATGCGCATATCGATCACGTCGGCATGACCGATCGGTTTCCGATGACGACCACGGTCGGCATCTCGCGCCTCGAGCTGGAATTCGCGGCCTCCGGAATCATGGGCCCGTTGATGTATACCGCGGCAGACACGAAGCATCTGATCGACCGCCTGCACACGCGCGGCGCAATCCGGCTGTTCGACGTCGACGGCACGTTCGAAGAGGAAGTCATTCCGGGCGTCGCGGTTCGCCTGTCGGGCGGCCATACGCCGGGGTCGCTGTCGGTGCTCGTTGAAACCGACGAGGGAATCGCGAACATCAGCGGCGACATCGCTTACAACCTGCAGGATCAGTTGATCGATCCGATCCTCGATCAGGCTGCGCACGAGCCGACGATCACCGCCAATCGCGCGATGTCAACGCTCGACGAGAAGCGCGCGATCAAGCGCGCGCTCGCGACGAGCCGCTTCCTGCTGCCCAGCCACGACGTGCCAGCGCTGGTAAGCGGCGGCAAAGTGGTCGGCGTGATGGAAAACGCCATCTCGAATCCGCACGCCGATGTCACGAAGGCGGCGAATTACACGCCCTTGACGCAGCATTGACCCGCCATGCGCGCCCTTCTGCGTCGAAGCGTCGGACTTCTGATTATCGCCGCGGGCGCATTGCACGCGATGTCCGGTCTGGTTCGGCACGCGCTCGGCACTTAGTTGGCGACCCGGTGCGTGCCCGTCGCAGCGTAACGGGGCGCGTACTTCTCGAGCCTCGAAAGGAACCCTGATGGCTACGCCCTTTTCCGCGCGCACGGCGCGCGCGCTCCGCATCCTCAGTCTCGCGTACTTCGTCCAGGCGACGGGCGCGCTGTCCGTCGTCGGCAGCCTCGATGCGATATCCCGTCAATGGGGACTCGCGGATTCGCAAAGCGTCTACCTCGTTACCGTGTTCGGCGTGACGTTCGCCTTCGCCGCTCCGCTGCTGCAAGTCGGTTTCGGCCATCTGCGGCGCCGGCGCCAGGTACTGCTCGGCCTGGCGCTGTTCAGTGCGGCAGCGCTCCTCCTCGCGGCCGCGCCGAATTACCCGGTGCTGCTGCTGTCACGCGTGCTGATGGGGCTCGGTGCAGGTTTCATCGGCCCCGTACTCGGCGCATTGGGCTCGAGCCTCGTCGAGCGCGACCAGCAAGGCAGCGCGATTGCGAGCGTGCTGCTCGGCCTGAGCGTCGCGGGCCTGGTGGGAATGCCGCTGTCCGCATGGATCGCGCACGCGTGGGGCGCACGGTCGCTTTTCGTCGCGGTCGGGCTCGCCGGCGCCGCGACCGCCGCGCTCATCGTCTGGGCCGTGCCCGACACGAGCAAAGGCGAGAACATCGAATTCTCGACGATGGTCTCGCTTCTGACGCGCATCGATACGCTCAGTGCGTTCCTCGTCGTGTTCTTCATCGCGGCCGGCGTCTATTCGACGTACGCCTTTATCGCGCCCATCATCCGCGACGTGTTCCACGCGGGCGCCGACATGGTGTCGACCTCCCTCGTGGTGCTCGGCGTAGCAGGCGTCGCGGGCAACCTCTTCGTCACGCGCGCCGCCCGGCGCCATAGCGCGGAAGCCGTGCTGCTCGCCGGCCTGGCGCTGCTCGCGGCGGACCTGGTGTTTCTCTGGTTTACGCCGCCGAGCCTGCACCTTCTTTTCGTCGCGCTGACGGCGTGGGCATTCGCAACCGATCTGCTGTGGCCGTCGCAGCAACGGCGCATCGTCGAGCTGATGCCGCACTGGCGCGGCATTGCGTTGGCCCTGACCGCATCGTTCGTGTTTTGCGGAATCGGCGTCGGGTCCGCCGTCGCGGGGTGGGTCTATCCCGCGTTCGGCCTGACGGGGTCGATCGGCAGCTCGCTGGTCTTTCTTGCACTGGCGACGGGCAGCCTGCTCGTGTCCCGTGCGTCGGTCAAGATCAAGGCCGGTGCCGCCGTGCACGCGCCATCCCTTCCGTCATAGGCGGCCGGCGCATCGCGCCGGCATGTGCGCATGCCGCCATCTCGTGAACGTCGGATGCCGACGGGGCACCGCGCATGGCAGTGCCGACCCGGTGCGGGCGGATGCCTTTTTCCGTTTGTCGCAGAAACTGTTTCTCGGTGTTTCGGGCTACACCGCGGCAAAGCGGCCGACGACAATTCGGATACCACTCCCATGCACACGAACCATGAGGCCGGAACCGCATGTTGAATGCCTTGTCAACCCTCCTCGCCAGCCAGCTCATTGGCGAGACGCTCGCGCATCTGACGGGTGCGCCCGTTCCTGGTCCGTTGATCGGCATGCTGCTACTGCTCGCCTTTCTCGTCAGGAACGGCGGCCCTTCACCGGAACTGGAAGGATTCAGCAAAAGCCTGCTGTCATGGCTCGCGATGCTGTTCGTGCCCGCGGCGACCGGCCTCGTGACAGGATTCCATCAGTTGACCGCGGACTGGTGGCGCATCGCCGCCTCCATCTTCGTGTCGACGTTGCTCGGCCTGGCCACGACGGGATTGATCATGGAGCGCCTCAGCAAAACGCTTCGCGCCGAATCGGAAGCAAAAGATGATGTCTGATCTCTCGCCCGTTTGGGCCGTGCTCCGGCACCAGCCGCTCTGGGGCTTGCTGGCAACGCTTCTCGCCTATCGTGCCGGCCTGGCCGCGAATCGCGCCATGCGGGGAAATGTGCTGGCGCATCCGGTGCTCATCGCCGTGGTGATCCTGGTCGCGTTCCTGGCGGCCACGGGCATCCCCTACCGTGACTACTTCGCAGGCGCACAGTACGTCCACTTTCTGCTGGGGCCGGCGACCGTGGCGCTCGCCATCCCGATGTTCCGCAGCTTGCATCACATTCGCCGAACGGCTCGCGCGCTCGTCCCTGCGCTCGCGAGCGGCTCGATCGTGTCCGCGGGCAGCGCCGCGTTCATCAGCAAGGCGCTCGGTGCCGCGCCCGTCGTGACGACGTCGCTGATTGCACATTCGGCGACGACCCCCGTCGCGATGAGCATCTCCCGCCACATAGGCGGCGACCCGTCGCTGACCGCGACGTTCACGCTGTTTACCGGCATCGCAGCGGTTCTGCAGATCGGTGTAGCGATGAAGGCCATGCGAATAACGGATGCCCGCGCGCACGGGCTTGCGGCCGGAACGGCAGGCCACGGACTCGCGACGGCGCGCATGCTGGCCGTCAACGAAACGGCGGGCGCGTTCGGCGGTCTCGCCATCGGAATGAACGGTGTGCTCACCGCCGTTGTCGCGCCGGTACTGGCGCTGCTCGCGCGATGAGCCACCCCGCCGCGCCGCTTCCGGCCACCAAAAATCACGGCGGCCGGAATCAATCCGGTCGCCGCGTCGTCACATGGGATGATTTCCGCTCGCTCAGATCAGCTTCTCGAGCAGTACCACGTGCAGCGTCGCCCTGCCTTCGAGCTCGCTCGCCAGTTTCCGGAATGCCGGCGCTTTGCCATGGATGTCGAGCGCGCGCTCGTCCCGCCATCGCTCGAGCATCGTAAAGCGATGAGGCGCTTCGCGGTCCCGATGCAGGTCATACTGCTCGCATCCTTCCTCGGTACGGACAACCGGGACGGCCGCCAACAACGCCGCTTCCACCATGGCGGCGTGTTGCGGATCTGCGGTAATCGTTGCAACGACAAACTGCCTGGTCATTTTCATCCTCCATCTCAAAGGGTTCATTCGAACTGCCATATCGTCGCGGCGCACCTCGACAACGTGCTTCACGCGTACGAAATCAAGCAGCGCCCGATGGGCGCTGCATGACGTTTCGCCAGGAAATACCACGGGTGAGGCGCCGGTCGACCCGGCGCCCGCCCCGTTCAGTCGACCGCCGGAAAGTCCAGCGTCGTGTCGTTCACACGGTTCACCAGATTGGTGAAGAGGATCGACGTCATGACGAGAATGATCTCGATGACCTGGCGCTCGGTATACCCGGCCGCCAGCACGGCCTGCAGCACGTCGGCGGGTACGGTGTCGCGCGTCGTCGCAATCGATCGCACGAACGAGAGTAGCGCATCACGCCGAGCATCGCCGGACGCGCGACCGGCACGGATATTCTTCATCACTTCCGGCGTGAGACCGGACATCTTGCCGAGCATCGTATGAGCGGCAAGGCAATAGTCACAGCCGGACAGCGCGCTGACCGCGAGACGCACCGCTTCAACATCGGCCTGATCCAGCGAACTTGCCGCGATGGCTGCGTCGACGTTCAACATGGCCGCGAGACCGGCCGGGCTGTGCGTGCCGATGGTCGCGTAGGCGTTCGGTACTTTCCCGAGTGCGGCCTTGATCTGACCGAATACGGCCGCGGTTTCGCCGGTTGCTTCCGACGGCTTCAGAGTAGTCAAGCGTGTCATAAATTCCTCAACGGGTTGAATAATGAAATGCCGGCTGGAAACGGCCGGCACGATGGCGGCGATGACGAGTCAGCGACTGCATCTCGTTTTTTACCGAGAAATAATCAATCCAATAAATGCAGCCACGAAAACCGCATGAGAACGCTCCGGCATCGCAAACCGGCGGCGACTACTCGATTACGGCAGTCGTCATCATAAGAAATTGCGATTTGAATCTGAATGCGATTTACCCGAAAACTGACTTTACTCAGCAACGGGCCTCGCGCATTCGCGCCGCGCAGGCGCGGGCCGTGCGCGAACGCAGCCGTATGCGCACGACGGGTCGCGGTGACGGGAATCAGCGGCCCGGCTCGCCCGGCACCAGATTGTTGGCGACGGACGTCACGCCTGCGACGCGAGCGGCACTGTCACCGGCGAGCTGCACCTGTTCGCTGTCGGGCACGTATCCGGTCAGCGTCACGGCACCGTGGCGAGCGAGCACCATCACGTTGATTGCATTCAGCCCTTTCGTTTTCGACAGCGCCCATACGATTTGCCGCGACAGCGAGCGATCGGCAGCGCGTTGCGCCTTCTTTTCGCTCTTCGTCGCTTCCTTCTGGCCGACGACCTGATCCGACGACGGTGCAGGCGTCTGCTCCGCTGCATGGACCGACATACCGAAAGCCAAATAGGTTACGTAGAGCATCGACGCAATGGTTTTCTTCATCATCTTCTCCTTAGCCAATGTGAGCGGAAAGTTATCCGGGGATAAAACCCGACTGAATGCTAAGAAAACATTTATCCGCTCTCAATGGCGTTTCTCCTAAAACAGCTTTCAATGCGCTCGCTGCATTCAGCACGACGCCCGTCGGCCACCTATACCGACGCATAGGTGCATTCATTATTTTCGACTAGCTCGAATACACGGCGAGACGATTTTCCGGCCCACATCGAAACGGCAAACTCATTGCATGTGCTGCTCGCCGGCCTGCGATCGATTATCGGCAAAGGGATCGGAAACCAGCGTCCGCGAGCCGCAAAGACCGACGCTGACGAAATTTCGGGACGGCATGCCGTCCCGCATTGGAGTGAGAAACCGATGAATACTACGTTGGGTGCCTTTCTGCATTCAGGCGCGCACCGCGGCGGCCGCGCGACGAAGAAGGCCGCGTCATGCCATCGCGTCGCCGACGTAATCGCGCATCGCGGCGATCATCGGCGAAATCTGCTCGCGCAGGTGAGCGTGGAGGTACCTGACCGCCTGCGAAAACTGGCGACGGTGCGGACACACGAGGCTCAGCGGCGCCGCCTCGCCTCGCTGCTCCGGCAGCAAGACCTGCAGCCGTCCCGCCCTGACGTCGTCATGAACGTCGAGCCAGGACTTGTACGCGATTCCCCTGCCCTCGACGGCCCAGCGCCTCGCGATTTCGGCATCGTCGCACAGCAGCACGCCCTTCACCGCGACTTGCCGCCTCACACCGCTGGTCGGAAACGACCAGCGGTCGTAGACGCGTCCGCCGAGCACGAAGGGCAGGCACTCGTGCAAAACCAGTTCGTCGAGCGATGCCGGCGAGCCCCGCCGTTTCAGGTATTCCGGAGCGGCGACGAGCACTCTCCGGTTGCTTTCGGCGAGCGGAAGCGCGACGTAGCTCGCGGCCTCCGGCGCGCCGTAGCGGATGGCCACGTCGACGGGATCGCGAAATACGTCGGTCACGTAATCGGACAACGAAAGCTTCAACACAAGCTTCGGATGCGCATCGCGGAATACGCCGAGCCACGAAAGCAACGCATTGCGTCCGATATCCGACGGCGCGGTGATGCGCAACGTGCCTTGCAGCGCGTGCTTTCCTCCGTGCAACCGCTCGCGCCCCTCATGAATCATGGAAAGCACTTCTTCGGCGTACGGAAGGTACTGCTCGCCTTCCGCCGTGAGTTTCAGGCTTCGGGTGGAACGCGCAAAGAGGCGGGTATCCAGCTCGCGCTCGAGCCTTTGAATCGCGGCGCTCACCTGCCCTGGCAGCAGATCGGCTTCCCTCGCCGCGCGCGAGAAGCTGCCAAGCGCGGCCGACCTGACGAACAGTTGAAGATCCTCGAGCCGAACCATTTTCATTCCTGGAGTGAAAGTCCTCCCTAATGTAACTCGTTTTTTCAGAAGTCGCGGTCGAGCAGTATTTCATCCACGCACAGGCGCCCGATCCCCGACGTACGGCCGGGCGCCACTCGCACACCATCCGGAGTTCATCCATGAAGGCGGTTGTCTACACACAGCACGGCCTGCCCGCCGAGCGCCCCGAGTCGCTCATCGATGCCGACGTCCCCCAACCCGAAGCCGCGCCGCGCGACTTGCTGGTTAAGGTGGATGCGATCGCCGTCAACCCCGTCGATACGAAGGTGCGTATCGGCTCCCCGACCGTGCAACCGCGGATTCTGGGCTGGGATGCGGTCGGAACGGTCGAGGCGATCGGCAGCAACGTTTCCATGTTCGCGCCGGAAGACAAGGTCTTCTTTGCCGGCTCGATTTCCCGGCCCGGTGCGTACGCGCAATACGTTCTCGTCGACGAGCGCATTGCAGGGCGCAAGCCCGCGACCCTCTCCGACGCTCAAGCGGCCGCATTGCCGCTGACGTCGCTGACCGCGTGGGAGCTGCTCTTCGATCGCCTGGGCATTGCCGAGGGCGGAGGCGACGGCGATGCGCTGCTGATCGTCGGTGCAGCCGGCGGCGTGGGCTCCATGCTGACGCAGCTGGCACGTCGGCTGACACGGTTGCGCGTGATCGGGACGGCATCTCGCCCCGAAACGCGCGCATGGGCGCAAGCGCTCGGTGCACATGACGTCATCGACCATACCGAGCCGCTGCTCGAAGGATTGCGCCGCATCGGCGCGCCGCAGGTGCGCTACGTAGCCAGCCTCACGCAGACGGACGTCCATTACCCGCAGCTGGTCGAGGCTCTCGCGCCGCAGGGGCGACTTGCCGTCATCGACGACCCCGACACGCTGGACGCCATGCCGCTCAAGCGAAAGTCGATTTCCCTTCATTGGGAGCTCATGTTCACGCGCTCCCTGTTCGAAACCGATGACATGGTCAGGCAGCACGACATTCTCGAGCGCGTCTCCACGCTGATCGACGACGGCACGTTGCGCACGACCATGGCCGATCACTTCGGAACCATCGAAGCCGAAAACCTGCGACGCGCCCATGCCCTCATCGAGAGCGGCCGCGCACGGGGAAAGGTCGTGCTGGAAGGCTTTTGAAGCGACCCGACCCACCCTTTATCGCCATTCCGTAAAAGCTGGACAAGCCCGGAGAACCAACATGCATTTCCCGCATCAGCACATCACGAGATTCGCTTCCGTCCGACGCACGGCAACCGCGGTGGCGGCCGGCCTGGGTATCACGCTGTTCGCCAGCCCGTTGCTCGCACAACCGTCCGCGCAAGCAGCACCGCCAGCGGTGCAGGCGGCCGACCGCACGATCGGCGCGATGGATACGGTCGCGACCTTTTCCGGGCCGATGCCCACCGGCGTGACGGTTGCCGAAAGCGGCCGGATCTTCGTGAACTTCCCGCGCTGGGGGGACACCGTGCCGTTCACGGTCGGCGAATTGCGCGACGGTCGCGTCGTCGCATATCCAAACGCCGAGATCAACCGTGCCGATGCGGCGCACCCGTCCACGCACTTCCTGAGTGTCCAAAGCGTCGTTGCCGACGGTCACGGTCGGCTCTGGATCCTGGACACCGCCGCGCCCAATTTTTCGGAGCCGGTCGCCGGCGGCGCCAAGCTCGTCGCCGTCGATCTGGAGACGAACCATGTGGTCAAGACGATCGTGTTCCCCGCGAACGTGATGCGCGCCCAGACCTATGTGAACGACATGCGCTTCGATTTTCGCATCGGAAAGGCCGGAGTCGCTTACGTGACCGACTCCTCGCTGTCGGGCATCGGCGGCCTGATCGTGATCGACCTCGACAGCGGAAAGGCGATACGCCGCCTGACCGGCGACGTGTCGACGTCGGCGGATCCTCGCTTCGTCCCGGTCGTCGAAGGTCAGTCGTTGAAAGTCCGCGACCCGAACGGGACCACCAAGCCCTTTTCCGTGGCGTCCGACGGCATCGCGCTCTCCGCGGACGGCCAGACCCTCTACTACTGCCCGCTGTCGAGCCGCCATCTCTACTCGATTCCGACCGCGATGCTGCGCGATCCGTCGATCAGCGACGCGCAACTGGCGGCCGCCGTGAAGGATCTCGGGGAGAAAGGGGCGTCCGACGGTCTTGCCAGCGACGCGAGCGGGAATGTCTATGCCGGCGATTACGAGCACAACTCGATTCGCAAGCTCGAGCCGGGCGGCGAATGGCAGACGATCCTGCACGATCCGCGCGTGCTCTGGCCCGACACGCTGTCGGTCGGCCCGGACGGTTACCTCTACTTCACCGCGAATCAGCTTCACCGCCAACCGGTATTCCACGGCGGCAAGGACGAGCGCCAGAAGCCGTACGCATTGTTCCGCATACGCATCGGCGCAGGTCCCGCACCGACCCGTTAATCCCTTTCGCCATCGCCGACAACCGGAGTCCCGCACATGAATCTCGCCGACGCCATTCATGCCCGCCATACCGTCAAAGCCTTCGAGGGCGGCAAGTCGCTGCCCGCCACGCAGGTCGAAACATTGCTGTCGCTGCTTCACCAGTCGCCGTCCTCGGTGAATTCCCAACCGTGGCACTTCGTGGTGGCCGCGACACCGGAAGGCCGCGCGCGCATCGCGGCCGCCACAACGGGCGCCTATGCGTACAACGAGGCCAAGGTGGTCAATGCATCGCACGTCATCGCGATGTGCATGCGGACTGATATGGACGAAGAACACCTTCAGGCCATTCTGGAGCGCGAATCGGTGGATGGTCGATTCAAGACCGCCGAAATGCGCGCCGCGCAGAACAAGAGCCGCCGCTCGTACGTCGACATGCACAAATACGAGCTGCGCGATACGCCGCAATGGATGGAAAAGCAGGTCTACCTGGCGCTGGGCGGCCTGCTGCTCGGCGCGGCGGTCCTCGGCGTCGATGCAACGCCGATGGAAGGGTTCGACAGCCGCGCGCTCGATGCGAGCCTCGGCCTGCGCGAACAGGGCCTGACGAGCGTTGTCATCGTGTCCCTGGGTTTCCGCAGCGGCGACGACTTCAACGCGGATCTGCCCAAATCGCGGCTGCCGCGCGAACGGATATTCACATTCATCTGATCACCCGAAGCAGGCTTGCCGCCCGCGTGGCAGCGTTCCGAGCTACCGTTTCGCACACGCTCGGCTGCACGACTTCGAGGAGCGTCATCATGTCCGAGTTTGTTCGGATGGACACGCACGGCCGCACCGCGACCGTGCCCTTGTCCAGATATGGCGGTGCGCTGTTATTGGGCGCGGCGATTTTGTTGTGGGGTGCGAACTGGCCGGCGATGAAGCTCGGCCTGGCACACGTCACACCGCTGTGGCTGTCGGCAGCAAGGTTCGCATCCGGGGCGCTGTGCCTGTTCGTCGTGCAAGCTGCGACCGGAACGCTGCGCTTGCCGAAGCGCGCCGACCTTCCGTTTCTCGCCAGCGTCGGCTTGCTTCAGATGTTGGCGTTCACCGCGATGAGCGCCGTCGCGCTGCACCACGTGAGCGCCGGCCGTTCCGCCGTGCTCGCCTATACGACGCCGATCTGGGTGACGCCCGTGTCGGTGCTGGCATTTCGCGAACACCTGTCCGTGCGTAAAGCACTCGGCACGGCGCTTGGCGTGGCCGGGGTCCTGCTGCTTTTCAATCCGCTCGATGTCGACTGGCACGACCGTCAGGCCGTTGTCGCGCACGCCATGCTGCTCGGCGCGTCGCTCTGCTGGGCGGTCTGCATTCTCCATCTCCGGCATTTCCGCAGCGCGTCGAGCGCCTACGTGCTCGCGCCGTGGCAAATGCTTGTTGCCGCCGTACCGCTCACCGTGCTTGCCGGAGTGCTCGAGGGACCCTACACGGGCGACGGCAGCCTCAGCTTGACATCGGCGCTGATCTACATTGGTCCGATCGCGACGGCATTTTGCTTTTGCGCGGTGAATGCCGCCAACACGCGCATGTCGAGTACGAGCATGGCGACGGCGATGTTAGGCGTTCCCGTCGTCGGCCTCATGACGTCGGTCCTCTTTCTTCACGAGCATCTCACGACGGGACTCGCGGCAAGCGTCGTTCTCATCGTGGCCGGCATCGCGCTCTCTATCGCATCACGCTGACCTTGATTGTCTGAACCAGGAGAATGCCATGGTCGATCTCGACCCGACTCAACCCAGACTCACGCTCGTTACCATCGACCTGTCGTTCCATCGCGCGGCCTCCGGCGCCGTGCGGCGGATATTGAACGAGCATGGCGTAACGGTCGACGAAATATTCGCACCGCACGAAGAAGCCTTCCGGATTCTGCGGGAAGGGAAAGCCGACATGCTGAGCAGCGCGTGGCTCCCCAGTAGTCATAGTCTCTACCTCGCTCCGTTCGAGCAGGACGTGCACAAGATCACCGTCCTTTACCGGCCATATGCATTGTGGGGCGTACCCGACTACGTGCCCGAAAGCGCGGTGAGCTCCATCTCCGATCTGAAACGGCCGGATGTGGCGTCGCGGATGGTGAAGCGGATCCAGGGCATCAATCCTGGTGCGGGCATCAGCAGATTTTCCCGCGAAATCGTCGCGCAGTACGGCCTGGCGGACGCAGGGTATCACTTCGAGAACGGCACGCTCGACGATTGTGTACGCGCCTTCGAGGAGGCCGTCTCCGCAAGGCGGTGGGTGGTGGTTCCTCTTTGGACTCCACAGTATCTTCACGAGCAATACACCATCCGCGAACTCAAGGATCCGAAGGGTCTGCTCGGCGGCACGGACGACGCCACGTTGATTGTCAGAAATGCGTCGCTTGACGCGATCCCGTTGGCCGCATTGTCCGAACTGCGCAATCTCAGCCTCGGCAATCGGGAAACGAGCCGTCTGGACCATGTCCTCTCACGCACCGGCTCGCCGCGAACGACTTGAGGCGCCACGGCCGAGCACCGTCGATGACGAACGCGTAGACGACGCGTATCGACCAGAACCGCCGCGAACGTCGACGGCCGTTATGCAGTTCGCGAGAACGAATATTCGGAGTAGGTGAAATGACTTTATGGGCGGAGCGCGTTGATCGACACGTCGCCTCGCCAATAAACTGCATCGCACTACATCGCAATCGCCGAGAAATGGAAGACTGAAACGAGCCGGCTGAGATTACGCAACCGGCTCGGCGTTTCCCGGCATATGTCATTCACTTCGTAACCATTGACGGAACAACATCATGACGCAAGCACACAAAGGCACCGCACTGATCACGGGCGCATCGTCGGGTATCGGTGCGGTCTACGCCGAACGACTCGCACGCCGCGGGTTCGATCTGATTCTCGTTGCACGCAACAAGGATCGGCTCGACGCATTTGCGAAGCGCATTACCGACGACACGCAGCGCGGTGTCGAAGTGATCGCCGCGGATCTCGGCGATTCGCGCGCGCTGGCCGCCATCGAAGCGAAGCTGCGCACGGACGCGAGCATCACGCTGCTCGTGAACAATGCCGGTGTCGGTACGCATAAGCCGCTGCTCGACAGCGACGTCGACGCAATGACGCGCATGATCGATCTCAACGTCACGGCGCTGGCGCGCCTCACCTATGCAGCAGCCCCCGGCTTCGTCGCTCGCGGCCACGGCGCGATTATCAACATCTCGTCCATCGTTGCGATCGGGCCCGAGCTGCTGAACGGCGTGTATGGCGGAAGCAAGGCATTCACGCTGGCCTTCACGCAGTCCCTTCATCACGAACTGGCAGACAAGGGCGTGCAGGTCCAGGCCGTTCTCCCGGGCGCTACGGCGACGGAATTCTGGGAGATTGGCGGGCTCCCGCTGGACAACCTTCCGAAGGAGATCGTCATGTCGGCTTCCGACATGGTCGACGCAGCGCTGACCGGCTTCGACCGTCAGGAACTCGTCACGATTCCATCGCTGCACGCTGGAGAAGAATGGGCCGCATACGACGCCGCCCGCCGCGTCATGATTCCCCATCTCTCGAGCAATACCCCTGCGGCGCGTTACGCCGTCGCGCAATAAGCGCAGCAAGCCTTTTTTCGCAACCACTCCAGTCGTCCATTCAAAGGAACTCCGATCATGAAACTCACCGGAAACACTGTCTTCATCACCGGCGGCACGTCGGGTATCGGCCGCGCTTTCGCAGAAAATCTTCACAAGCGTGGCAACAAGGTCATTGTCGCGGGGCGTCGCAAGGCGTTGCTGGACGAGATCGCTCGGGCCAATCCGGGTATCGACACCGTGGAGCTGGACGTCGGCGACCCCACGCAGATCGAGCGTGTCGCGCGACAGCTGATCGCGGACTATCCGACGCTGAACGTCGTGATCAACAACGCGGGCATCATGCCGTTCGATGACGCCGGCGGTGCGCTGGACGACGCGCAAGCCGTCCGGCTCGTGAACACGAACCTGCTCGGTCCGGTGCGTGTCAGCGCCGCGCTCGTCGAACATCTGAAGGCGCAACCCGAGTCGTTCATCATCAACAACAGCTCCGTACTGGCATTCGTCCCGCTTGCTGCCACGGCGCTCTACTCCGCGACGAAGGCGGCCATTCATTCGTACACGATGTCGCAACGCTTTGCGTTGCGCAATACGAGTGTCCGCGTGCTGGAAATCGCCCCGCCGTGGGTCGACACGGATCTGATCCACAAGAGTGGTGATCCGCGAGCAATGCCGCTGGACGCCTTCATCGCCGAGACGATCCAGCGTCTCGAAACCGCGACGACGGAAGTCGTGGTCGAGATGGCGCAGCCGCTGCGTAACAACGTCGGCCCCGACGAGTATGCGTTCGTCGATCAGTTCAATCAGGCGCTCGTCGAGAACCCCATTCCGGTAGCCTGAGGCGCCGCGAAGAAGGACTCCGGAAGGCGGCCCTGCGACGCCGCCTTCCGCCCCCGCAATTCAATCACTCACCGAACGACAAACGACTTGAGGCTGACAACAATGTCCGACAAGAGCCTGACGACCGCCGCCGGCGCCCCCGTATCCGACAACCAGAACTCGATGACCGCCGGCGCGCGTGGCCCGGTCGTACTGCAGGACATGTGGCTCGTTGAAAAGCTGGCCCATTTCGACCGCGAGGTAATTCCCGAGCGTCGCGTACACGCAAAGGGATCGGGCGCCTTCGGAACGCTGAAGGTCACGCACGACATCTCGCGCTACACGAAAGCCAAGGTCTTCGACCAGGTTGGCAAGGAAACGCCGGTTTTCATGCGATTCTCGACGGTCGCGGGCGAGCGCGGCGCCGCCGACGCGGAGCGCGACGTGCGCGGCTTCTCGATCAAGTTCTACACGGAAGACGGGAACTGGGACGTCGTCGGCAACAACACGCCAGTGTTCTTCGTTCGAGACCCGCTCAAGTTTCCGGATTTCATCCACACGCAAAAGCGCGATCCGCGCACGAACCTGCGCAACAACGTCGCGGCGTGGGATTTCTGGTCGCGCCATCCCGAGTCGCTTCATCAGGTGACGATCGTGATGAGCGATCGCGGCATCCCGAAGAACTACCGGCAAATGCACGGCTTCGGCTCGCACACGTTCTCGTTCGTCAATGCCGCCAACGAACGCTTCTACGTGAAGTTCCATTTCAAGTCCGCGCAGGGCATCGAGAACTATACGGACGCGGAAGCCGCTCGTCTGGTCGGCCAGGATCGCGAATCCGCGCAGCGCGATCTTTACGAGGCGATCGAACACGGGAACTTCCCCAAATGGCATTTCCGCATCCAGGTGATGCCGGAAGCGGACGCATCGAAGGTGCCGTACAACCCGTTCGACATCACCAAAGTCTGGCCGCACAACGATTACCCGCTGATCGACGTCGGGACGATCGAGCTGAACCGGAACCCCGAGAACTATTTCGCGGACGTCGAGCAGGCCGCGTTCACGCCGGCAAACATCGTACCCGGCATCGGGTTTTCGCCGGACCGCCTGCTGCAGGGGCGCCTGTTTTCGTACGGCGACGCGCAGCGCTACCGGCTCGGCATCAATCATCACCAGATCCCCGTCAACGCGCCGCGCTGCCCGTTTCACTCGTTCCATCGCGATGGCGCGATGCGCGTCGACGGCAACCTCGGCAGCACCGTGAACTACGAACCCAGCCGTCAAGGCGACTTCGCCGCGAATCCGGCAGCGGCCGAGCCGCCGGTGCAGGCAGGCACGGTCGACCGTTACGACCATCGCGACGATGACGACTATTACAGCCAGCCCCGCGCGCTGTTCCGCCTGTTCAGCGCCGACCAGAAGGAGCGGCTGTTCGCCAACATCGGGCGGGCGATCAGCGGCGTCCCGCAGGACGTGGTCGACAGAGTGCTCGTCCATCTCGAGCGCATCGATCCGGCGTATGCCGCCGGTGTCCGCACCGCTATCTGGGCAGAGTAAAACCGGCGCGCGCGTCGTGCAAACGGCGCGCGTCGATCTCGCGGATTCGTCTCTCGGATCAATCAAGGAGTAACGTCATGGAAAGCGCGAAGCAATACGAATATCTGTTCCTCGGCGGCGGCAAGGGCGGAAAATCGCTGGCGATGGATCTCGCCCGAAGCGGCAAGCGCGTCGCCATCATCGAACGCGGCATGATCGGCGGATCATGCATCAACGTCGCTTGCATCCCCAGCAAGACGTTGATTCAGAATGCACGCAACATGCATGCGTGGCGAGCGGCATCCGCCGACGCACACCCTTTTGCGGACATGTCGCGCGTGCATGCGAACGTACGCGCCGTCGTCGACGGCATGGTGGATATCAACCGTCGCGCTTTCGAGCAGTCGGGCCTCGATCTCGTGATCGGTTCCGGTCGATTCGTCGCGCCGCGACGCATCCTCGTTCGGGCCGGCGATGGCACCGAACAGCTGTTCGAAGGCGAGAACGTCTATATCAACACGGGCACCGTGGCGGCGGTTCCCGACGTGCCGGGCCTGCGTGATTCGAGCCCGCTCACGCACGTGGAGGCGCTGGACCTCGACGTGTTGCCGAAGAAACTGATCGTGATCGGCGGCGGCTACATCGGCCTGGAGATGGCGCAGGCATTTCGACGCCTCGGCAGCGAAGTCGCACTCATTCACGACGCACCGCGGGTCGCCATGCGCGAGGACGAGGACGTCAGCGTCGAAATCCAGCGCGCGTTCGAGGACGACGGCATCTCCCTGCATCTGTCCGCCCGGATCACCGGCGTCACCGGACGATCCGGTACAGGCGTCAACGTCGTACTCGACGACGGCACGTCGATCGACGGCAGTCATCTGCTCGTCGCGGCAGGCCGGCGGCCAGTCACCGACGAAATCGGCCTGGATCTGGCAGGCGTCGAGCGCGACGCGCGCGGCTTCATCAAGGTCGACGAGGCGCTCGCGACCACCGCGGAACGAACGTGGGCGATCGGCGAGGTCGCGGGTACGCCGATGTTCACGCACGCGTCGTTCGACGACTATCGCGTACTGAAGGCCGGTATCGAAGGGCGTGCAGGCAGCACGGCAGCGCGCATCATTCCGTACGCGTTGTTCACCGATCCGGAACTGGGGCGCATCGGCCTGAACGAAGCGGACGCCAAGGCGCGCAATACGCCCGTCATCGTCGCGAAATTGCCGATGGCGGCCGTACCGAGAGCCCGCACCAACGGAACGACGCGCGGCTTCATGAAGGCACTCGTGGCGCCCGAAACCGGACAGATCCTGGGCTTCACGATGGTCGGCTCCGGGGCGGGCGAAGTGACGTCGGTCGTGCAAATGGCAATGATCGGCAACCTGCCGTACACGTCCGTGCGCGACGCCATCATCGCCCACCCGCTTCTCGCCGAAGGCCTCAATCTGCTCTTTGCCACCATCAAATAAGCGAGTGCCTTTGCCATTTGCCTGGCTTGCCCCACCGAACGCGGGCCAACCCGATGCTCGTGCCGCCACGACGCGCTTTGCGTCGCGGCGGCTTTCGTGCTTCCAATTCAGTCGTCGCCGCCACGATAAAAATGCTGACAGCCGCTCTCCTGCGATCGACACTATCCGGTAAAATCTCCGGACGAGTTCGAATCGCGCAACGCCAGCCCGTCATGTGCCGCACGGGCAGTTCCGCGATCGCGGGCCCTGAGAAAAATATGCCTTCGTCAACACCGGCGTCCCGGTCCGGATGCCCCGAGTGAACGATGGGCAAAGTCGCCGTTCTTCCACCTCATCCAGCATTGCCTGCGCCTCGTTACCGACGCGAACGAAGTGCGGGCACGGCCGTGCGTCGTGGAGTGGATACATGAATTGCTGCTGGCATCCGATATCGACGCTCACTGGCGTCGATGTCGACACATTTGTGCGGCCTTGCTCGCCGAGCAACGGGGGAACCTCTTGGATCTGAACGCGACGCGCGCATCCGGTCATCCGGTCGATAGCAACGACCCGAACGACGAAGCGCGGGAAAATCGTATTTCGCGGCATCTCGCGCTGCGAATCCTGCCCATTTTCATGTTTGCGTATGTTGCCGCCTACGTCGATCGCATCAACGTCAGCTTCGCGAAACTCCAGATGGGGGTCGACCTGGGTTTCACCGACGCAGTGTTCGGATTCGGCGCGGGTACGTTCGCGCTCGGCTACGTGGTGTTCGAGGTTCCGAGCAACATGATCTTGCAGCGGGTGGGCGCCAAGCGATGGCTCACGCGCATCATCCTGTCCTGGGCGATTGTCTCGGCATTGACGACTTTCATCGCGACGCCCAAGCAGTTCTATGTGATGCGCTATCTGCTCGGGATTGCGGAAGCCGGGCTCGTCCCCGGCATCGTGTATTACATCTCCCAGTCGTTCCCGCGATACCATCGCGTGAGGGTGCTGTCGACCTTCTACGCGGCGCTACCGCTGTCCGGCCTGATCGGATCGCCGCTGAGCGGCTTCATCATGGAATATTTCGACGGAATCGGCGGGCTTTCCGGCTGGAAATGGATGCTGATGGTCGAGGCGCTGCCGGCGTTCGTCGCGGCGCTTCTGTGCTGGAAGTATCTCGAGGACGACGTCACCCAGAGCCGCCACGAGACCGAGGCCGATCGCGCCTATCTCGCCCGCACCCTCGCCGAAGATCGCGCGCTCGCCGCATCGGCCAACAACAGCGCGATGTTCGGCAGCTGGATCTTCTGGGTATTCGGGCTGATCTACTTCCTCGATGTCGTCGGCATTTACGGCTACACGCTGTGGGCGCCCACGATGATTAAGTCGCTCGGCGTGGGTCGGGATTTCTTCATCGGATTGATTGCAGCGCTGCCCAATGCGGTCGCGATGGTCGTGATGATCATGACCGGACAAAGTGCGGATCGCAGCCGCGAGCGGCGCCTGCATACAGCCGCACTGTTCCTGCTGGCCGCGTTGGGCCTGACGCTCGCCCTCGTCTGGCACGGCAATCTGTGGCTTACCGTCATGGCGCTGTGCATCGCCAATGCGGGGTTGCTGTCGCTGCCGCCCGTGTTCTGGGGCATGCCGACGGCGGTGCTCGGCCCGAGCAACGCCGCCAGCGGCATCGCGTGGATCAGCGCGATCGGCAACATCGGCGGCTTTTTCGGCCCTTATATGGTCGGCGTTCTCAAACAGTCATCCGGAGGCTTTGCGCTTCCCGTTTCGTGCATGATCGCGTGCCTGCTGCTGGGCCTGTGCCTGACGCTGTCGTTGCCGAAACACATCGTCAACAGATAGGGCCGCGCCGGGATGGACGCCGCGGGGCGGCCATCGGCGTCGGCAGTTGCGCCGACGCAGCGCGCCGTCCATGCGCGTCGCGACCGACGCCGCTAGTCCGCGTTGGGATCCAGCCCCAGCGACTGCGCGCCCAGCACGAACTCGGGCAAGGTTCGCGCGCCCATCTTCCGCATTGCGTGGCCGCGATGGATCTTCACGGTGATTTCGCTGAGTCCGAGCTCCGCGGCGATCTGCTTGTTCAGGAGGCCGCTCACGACGTATTTCATCACTTCGCGCTCGCGCGGCGTCAGCGTCTGGTAGCGGCGGCGCACGTCGGCAACGCGGCTCTCCGACTTGCGCCTTTTCTCGTCCTTCAGTAACGCATTCTGGACGACGTCCAGCATGTCCTGGTCGCGAAAGGGCTTGGAAAGGAAATCCAGCGCCCCGTTTTTCATCGCCTTCACCGACATCTCGACATCGCCATGAGCTGTGATGAAGATGATCGGCAACTGCACGTCGCCAGCGACGATCTGCTCCTGCAATGCCAGCCCGCTCTGTCCTTTGAGCCGAACGTCGAGAATCAGGCAACTCGGCACATCGGGCTTGTCGAAATCAAGGAACGCCTGCGCGGAGCCGAAGAGCTCCACACCCAGGCCGACCGATCGAAACAGCCGGCCGAGCGCTGTTCGCATGGAATCGTCATCGTCGACGACGTACACGACGGAGTGTGTTGCGATGAGATCGGGACCCTGGCTCATGGCTGAGTGATTCCTTCAAGCGGTAGAACGAACTGCATCAATGCCCCCTTGTTTTCCTGCGACTCGGCCCAGATGCGGCCGCCATGCCCCTCGACGATGGAACGGCAAATCGAGAGCCCCATGCCCATGCCCTCCTTCTTGGTGGTGAAGAAAGGCGTAAACAACGAATTGACGTCTTCGCTGCGAATGCCGGGGCCGGAATCCTCCACGCGCACCTGCACGTTTGCGCCGTCGACGAGCGCGGTCGACACGGTCAGGATGCGCTTGCCGTCAGCGACACCGCTCATCGCCTGGACGGCATTCATCAGCAGGTTGATGATGACTTGCTGCAACTGCACGCGATCCCCGCGGACCCAAAGAGACGGTTCACCGGCCCGCGCGACCTCGACGCCGTGACTCTGCAGCTCCCGACGCATGAGATCGACGGATTGCTCGACGATGGACGTCACGTCGACGAGCGCGTCGTCCCGGTCTCTTCGCTTGGCCATCGCCCGAATCTGCCGAATGATGTCCGTCGCCCGTCTCGCGTCGTCGGTGATCTGTTCGAAGGAATCGCGCACCTCGACGAGATCCGGCACGTCGTGGTCGAGCCAGCGCAACCCCGCCTCGCCGGACGTGACGATCGCCGCCAGCGGCTGAGTGACCTCATGCGCGATCGAAGCCGCCAGCTCCCCCAGCATCGTGACGCGCGTGACATGCGCCAGTTCCGAGCGCGATCGCTCGAGCGCCTGCTCGGCCTGCCGCCGCTCCTCGATGTCCGTGTTGACGCCGTACCAGCGCAGGATCCGGCCGTCTTCACCGCGCAATGGCGCGGCACCGACGATCATGCAACGATACTCGCCGCTGCCGAGCTGGACGCGCGCGGTGACCTCGAACGGGCTGCCGGAAGAAATCGCATCGTGCCACGCTGCGCGCAGCGTCTCGATGTCGTCGGGATGAACGATATCGCGCCATACATCCGTGCCGTCAATGGTCCGCACGCCGTAATCCGTCCAGCGCCGATTGAGATACAGCAGGCGCCCGTCTTCGTCCGTGCTCCACACCATCGCGGGAATCGCGTCGACGGTGGCCACGAGTTCCTCTTTCTGGCGGCGCAGCTCGGCTTCCAGCGATTTCGCCTGCGTGATGTCGCTATCGGTGGACAGGATCGCGATCGGCAGGCCCGACTTGTCACGTGACACGATCCACCGACTCGAAATCACGACGCGTTCGCCGTTCTTGCGAATGCGCGTCAGCTCGCCCTGCCAGTTGCCGTCCGCCACCGTCTTCTCGATCAGCTCCGCAATCGGCAATGCGGCGCCGGTGTGCGTCAACTCGTGGAACGCTTTGCCGAACGCTTCCGGTGCGCCCCATCCGTACAGGCGCTCCGCGCCCTTGCTCCAGAAGCGGATACGCCCGTCGAGCCCGTACACCACGATCGCATCGTGAGTCAGGTTGAGCAAGTCGACCTGGTTCTGCAGCGTCGCCCGGCTGCTCTGATTGCGCAATGCCAAAGCAGAGACGGTCACGATCGCAATGACGCTGACGATACAGCGCGCGAGAGAACTGACTGCGATCTGATCGCTCTGGGCGAGAAGGAATCCGAGGACCGTCAGGGATACGCAGGCCCACGCCACACCGACGGTGACCGTTTGAGACGCGACCGACGCGACCAGCAGGACCACGACGACATACAGCACGGCGACGGCGACGTCGACGGGCGCAAATGCGTCGACGAGGAATACCGCGAGGCCGAGCGCAATCGCTACCGCGTACACCGCGGGCTGACTGTTCCGGAGCTGCGTCTGGAGATTGGGCCCGAGCGCCGACGCACGCGCCGCCGCGAGTTCGGCCGGCGCTATGACCGGATCCAGGTATGCGCCGCGGCCATCGCCCGCCTGGCGATCGTTGTTCATAAAGTCACTCGGTAAAGACGGATTTCCGGATCACGTCCGATTGCGCTCCGAGCCGATATCCTCGAGGCGCTGCTTGATCTGCGCCGGATCCACCGGTTTGCTGAATACGCAGATCGCGCCAAGCTTCATCGCTTGCTCGCGGGCGGCTTCGGATGGAAAAGCTGTGATGAAGATCACGGGTGGGGCCGGCCCGCGCTCGAGAAGCGCCTCATACATCTCCAGCCCGGTGATGCCCTTCATCTGGACGTCCGAAATGATACACGCGACGTCCATGATCAGGTCGGCGTCAAGGAATTCCTCGCCGGACTCATAGACCCTGACTTCCCAGCCGAGCGAGCGAACGAGGCTTCGCGTGGCTCTGCGGATGGACCGGTCATCATCGACGATGGAAACAATACCTTGGTTGGGCATACGAGCGGTCCTTGACCTTCCATTCAGTAACAATTTCGAGAACGCGAACATTTCAGGTCGACGGCTCGACCGAATCGTATGCTGCCGGCATGCGGCGCGCAAACTATACTTCGGTTTAAGTATGGCCTCGGCGAGCATGCTCGCGCGCTGCCGGCACCGGCTACGCGGTCGGGGCCGCCGCCCCAAGGCGCTGCAAACCCGTCGGAATGAACGGCGCCTCCTTGCGGCCGTCGGCGACGCTCCAGTACGGTGCCGCGTCGCGCCCGCCGCCGATCGCGGGAGCGCTGTCGAAACTTGCGATCTCCAGATCGCGGAGCTGGGCCTGAATCCAGTCGATGAACGCCCGAATCGACATGGGCACCTGCCGCCGGTCCGGATACAGAACGGAAATCGGCAGCGGCGGCGGAGCATATTCGTCAAGGATGACGACGAGCGTTCCTTCGGCGAGTTCGTCCGCCACCATGCGCTCGCTCACCTGGGCGATGCCGACGCCCTCCACTGCATAGCGAACGGCGGAACGGACGTCATTGACGCAAATGCGCTCCGCCAGCCTGAGCCGCGATTCCGCGCCATCGACGGTGTAGCGGAATTCCCGGGCCGGGCCGAAGCGCCGCGGGGTGTAATGGATGACGTCGTGACAATGCAGGCTGTCGGGGTCGGCCGGCGTGCCGCGAACGCGCAGATAGTCCGGGCTCGCGACGGTCACCACGTGAAAATTCCCGACGCGCCGGCTGCGCAGCGACGAATCGGCAAGCTGCCCGACGACGACTGCGCAGTCCACGCCGTTCGCGATCAGGCCGTCCGCATCCCCACCTACGTCCACGCGCAGGCCCACTTCCGGGTAAGTTGCGTGAAACGCCGGCACGAACGGCAAAACCGAATGTGCGACTTCCTGGTCGACGTCCACGGCCAACCGACCGCGCGCGATCTTCCCCGCGCCGCTGAGTTGCTGCTGCATGTGCTCGATCTCGCCGAGAATGCGCTGGCAGTGCTCCTGATACTGCGCGCCCTCGGTGGTCAGCCGAACACAGCGGGTCGAGCGCTGAAGCAACGTCACGCCGAGATGCTCCTCCAGTCTCCGGACCAGCGTGCTGGCCGACGCCGCGCTGATACCGAGCATCTCGGCCGCTGCAGTGAAACTGCCCAGTCGGGCGACGTGACTAAACACTGACATCGCGTGCAGGGTACGGTCCATGCTGTTCTCCGGAAATCGTTGCGGTAGAAGGATTAACCAGAAGTCTAGAGAACAGTCGGCCCCGGCAATATCACCTCGTGGGAGCTTAATCCTTATACGATGGTGTTACGAGGCGCACGGCTGGCGCAGCGCGATGAAATCGTGGCCCGCTTGGGATTCCCGGGCCAAATGAAACAGGTCGGCGGCTCGGGTTCCGGCGATGCTACTGCCGCGCGGCCGGAGCCACGCGTTTTGCGACAGCGGAGTTTGAGCAGCCGATCGTGCCATGGTGATAAGGTTCCTTTTTATCTCATTATCATGCTGTTCGGCGATGTCTGCGAACAGCCACGCAGCGACACCGGGTGGCCTTCTCGAGCCGGCCAAAAGGCCCTTTTGCGAACCGACGCACGCTTCTCAGTTAGTCTCTACCCGACCGCTTAGGTACCGACTTGGAAGGTTTGACGGGCCGAGCGCAGGTAGAGACATCGACGACGCAGATTTCGGGATGCGGGCCCGCTGCCGATTCGCTTCGGATACGTACGGCCAAAGTGAGCAGCCGCTGTACCACCCCCTCAAAATTCAAGTAGGTGCCGTCGGGCAGTTCCCAGCCCTTTGGCCGCGGCTTCTGATGCACCACGAGAAGGATGCCTTCGCGGCCATTTTGCGCGCGCAGATATTGCCCGCATAGCTGGCTGACCAGCGCTTCCTCAAGCTGCTGCATCGTCCAACTCTCCGCGACCTTGATTTCAGTGGCCACATTGGCGTCGCTGGCCTTCGCTCTGAAACGCAGGTCTGGTTCCTTCTCATCTGCTACGCGCACTTCGCGCTCGATCGAATAGGCGGTTCCCTGCATTTGTCTTAACCGATCCGCCATCCAGTTCTGCACAGCGGCTTCGTCAGGCTGTGCACTCAAGGTCGTGCCCTGCTGGAAATCGCCATGGACAAGATCGTGTTGCAAGTCTTCTAAGCGCTGCATCGCCATACGCTGCAGTTCGTGGCCAGTCACTGGCTGCCTCTCAAACTGCTGCTCAAAGCGGAGCGGCTCATCCGCACGCCAGGCTGTCTGCTCCGCGTCATTGGCAGCCCGTTCTCGCGCTAGTGCGAGCAGACGTGATCGAGCCACCGGGAAATTGGGTTCATCCATCAAGCGAAGGATAGCGGCATAGGTGGCATGTCCCGGTGTGCTGACCAAAGCTGTGAATGCCGCTGAACGTGCATCTTGCGCATCGTCGCGTTCGTCTGGCGAAAACACGCCATTGTTCGTGCGGTCACGATCCTCTTCCACTCGCACTATGCGATACGCGAGCATGACCAGACGCTCTAGGGTTGCTACATCGAGATGCGCGTCCGGCGGTGCCGACCGCGACCAGCGCGAACCGAATATCTGGGGCAATACACGCTCGACGAGCGCTGTCTTCTGAGCCTCGCCCAGCAGATCGAGCTTTGCCATCAATGTGTCCGTCGCACCTTGCACGTCGATCGCATATGCGGCCCCCAAGTATTGCGCACTGACTTGCGGGTCCGTTGAAGACTGGAACCTGTCAAGCACCAATGTGTAGAACGCCCGCTTTGTGTCTGCTGGCAAGCCGCGCTTGAGGATGAACAGAACTGGACGCAGCGCAACACAATTCAGATCAGATCGAGCCTGCAGTTCGCGCCACAGGGAGGGAGCCATCAGGCGAGTCAGGCTTTCATCGCTGCGGCTGATGGCCTCCACGATTTGATAATGTCCTGGTGGCGTGGGGTCGTCCAGGTTGCTTGTCGCCTCTTGCGCGAACACCTTCTCTACCGCGGCAGGCCAGACTGCAGCTAGCGCTGTGGTCCAATCGGGAAAACCGTTGAGTTCCAGCGTCGCGTATTCAGCGGCACGAATTGCTTGCTGCTCGGTCAGATGCAGCGCCCAATCTGCCCGTGCCGCCGCTTCAATCGAAACCCCGGCGATGCCCAGACAATCAATCGAGCTGATCAGGTTGCGTTCGCCGGGCGGACGCGCACTATGCAGTGTCGGTTTCCAGGCTCGCCAAATCTCGGCAAGCCCGGCGGTAAACGCTGCCGCGACTTCCTCTCCGGCCAGTTCTTTAATGGGCGCGACGCTGTCGATCGCGTAGCGCGAATTGCTGCTGGTGGCCTCACTAAGCAACTGCCAAAGGCTATAAATCCGGTTGTCAACGCCCTTCGGTGTGATGGGGTGCAGGTGATGCAGCTGCGCCGGATTTGCCTGCAGATCCGCGATGAAGTCGACCCACGACTGCTCCTGCTCAACCTGTCTGTGCTCGCTTTCCAGAATAGCCTCTGCCAACTCTTCTTCGCTCTTGATTTCTTCCGCCGACTTGATGCGTGGAGTCATCCATTCGATATAAGCTGCTTGCATTTCCGTGTCCGTTGCGGCGACGCCAGCAATGCGTGCCTTCAACGCCTCTGGCTCGCCAGCCGTGAGCCAGAGATTGAGCGCAGTGTTGATAGCCAGTTGCCGCTCAGTAGCGAGCGGCCGAGATGCACCGTCGGTCAAAAGCCAATCGATGTCGTCGAGCACCAGCCCAGGCGGCCAGCCAAGAAACTTCATTTGGAAAGAGTAGAGCAACGGGCGTCCCGACAGATTTTTGTGGTTGCCCAGTCGGTCGGCAGCTCGCCAGAAGACGGCACGACGGCGCTCCGGCGTACGATGCAACAGTTCGACCGCATCGGCCGCCTTGTTGATTTGCCGCTGCGTCATGTCCAGATGCCCATCACCGATACACAGCACTGCGTCGATCGCTGCGGTTGGCGATACATTGGATGGTGACAAATCCAGTAGACGCTGTGCTGCCACGCCGAGCGCCGTAGCGTACTGCTCATGCCTTGGCGATCTTTCGCCAATACCTACTTCCGGCTCCGCTTCTAGCTGTTGCAAGAGCCCTTCAATCAATCGAGTCAGGTCAGCCGCGCTCGTCAGCCGCTCGACGAGCTTTGCCCCGTCCCAATCGAATCTGAAGCCACCGCCCTCGGCGTCACCCAGGTGAATGACCGCCAGGATCGCCAGCAGGTCATCGACACCGAGCAGTCGCGGGAACAAGTCCTCGACGGCTTCCCGGACGACTGTTGGCGAGATTGATGCACACTGCATCTTGATGTATTCGGCATAGTCTCTGTGTGCGGCTTCACCACCAGCAGCAAGAAGAGCGCGACCGGCGGTGATGGCTGTGTAGAGATCTTGGTATCGGCCGAACGACGCGGCGACCGCCAGATCAACACAATCTTTGATCTTGCCCAACCAAATCAAGCGCAACACGAAGCGTCGAATTTCGTCGTGTTCCTTGTCCGCCGCCCAGATGCCGCGCAGCGTCGTCGCGATATCCGGCTGAGCAAATCGCGCAAGGCTACTCAGATCTAGGTGTGGCACTTCTTCCTCCCGGCGCATCCGCTCCACCAGCGCCGTGAGCAATGTTTGCCGTGTTTCAAGAGAAAGGCTTGCCGGGTCTCCTGCGGTGAACAGCAGAAAGGGCGCGCGACGCACAACCTCCCTGGCGACGCTTTCGTCCCAGAGAGCAAGCCAAGCCGCCGTTTCCAACATCGAAGGCTTGACCAACTCGACTTCGTAGGTCCGTGAAAAAAGCAGATCATGCAGTCGGCGTTGCGGGAGGTTTGCACGCCGCAACCGCTGCAGCCAACGTGCCGCAAGATAGGCGCGCACCACGCCTTCGTTGTCGTTGTGCAATCTGGCGCGGCCGAAAGTCGCTGGGTCGAATGCCGGCCTCGTGAGCAGTTTCATCCGATCTTCGCTAGACCAGTCCGGAAGCACGTCGTCGATCTTGGCTACGCTTCCTTCGGTTTCGAGCCGGGTATCGTTATCCGGTATTGCGACGGTCGTCTGCCGTCCAAACACGAGGGCTGCACCGATCCGTTCTAGGCCCTGTTTAGCGCGCTCGGTGTCAAGGCTATCCCGGCGACCGCGTTCCGGGTCTGTTTCCTGGAGTCGTTCACGCAGGCCCACTTCCGTCATCACGGTGAAGCTGCCAAGGTGCCCGTGGCTGTCCCAGTAGCTCACGATCCAGTCTAGGTCTAGCGGCCGGCACGCGAATCCCCATAGGCTCGCAGCCTCGATAGCGTCCATTAGCCCTTCGAGGTTCGGGGCGTTTTTGGCTGCGGCATAAGTCCGTACCTGCTCGGTATCGAGCTGGGCCATCACCACGATGAGAGGCGTTTCAGCCGGCGTCGGTTCTGGGCGTTTTTCGCGGCGGAGGACGCGGCGGACCAGCGTTCCGAGCGGGGGAAGAGGATCGGCGGGGTTGTCGTGGGGCAGTGGCAGTTCGTCGTTCAGCCGCTGCGCATCGCGCGCGAATTCCCAATCAGTGTGCCGTCCGGACAGAACGATGTGGGCGCGGCTCTCTCCACCGGCAATCCCTTCAGCAATTTGTCGCAGCGCTCTTTCCAGGCGGATATTGTCGAGTTTCGCCTCATCAATGGAGTCAATGAAAAACCATCCCGGTTCATTGCTGTTGCGCCAATCATTTAACCGTTGCCGGTCGGCAGGCCGCAAAGCCTTATCGAGCCCGTCGCGACCAACATCTTGAACAGTCGCGTAGACAGCAAATCTGCCTGCAGCCGTCTGCTGGCGTGCTTGCTCGGACAGTTCCACGGTCTTGCCACTACCTGCCTCAGCTAGGATAACGACGCGGCGCTTAGCAATAAGCTCGGACCAACCCAGCAAGCCATTCGACAAGCCAGCCGCGGCCCGAAACCGTGAACGGGCGAGCGGATCTGTATTTTCTCGCCATTCATAAAACTGGCGATTCAGCGGGATGGCGGTCATTGGTATAGGTGCGCAGCGGCAGTAGGTCTCTGTTGAGGGCGATTGGCCACGGGAGGCGCCTCAGAGATTGCCAGCGCCGGGCGTTGGCTGGTCAGCTGGATACAGGATGGTGTCGGTGATGCGGCCGGCGACCCCGTCGAGGTCCGGGAACAACACACCGCGATTGATGCCGGCCCGCTGAAGCTGTCCCCGAATGATGCCGAATTTTTCGCCTGGAATACGAATATAGCGCAGCCGGTCGCGAAACTCAGGGTTGGTGTCGAGCGCGAAGTACTTCGTGTCGAGCCCACTCTGCTTGCCGCGATGCACTGTAAACCAGCCATCCTGGGCAGCGATACGGCGGGACACGTGCCGCGGCTTAAGCAAACGTGTTTGGCCGAGCCCGAGCGGATCTTTGCTCTCATCGGAGGAGATCAGATCGCCATGCGTAACGGGCAACATCCAGACCGCGCCCGGCAACACGCCGCGGCCCTCCTCGTTTTCACACGAGCGGTTCTCGCACGGTTTCTCGACGGCTGGCTTTTTCACGGCGAACCAAAGAGCCGACAATGCACTCCCCGACCAATCCAGCAAGCGGGTTGGCATCGCGTGGTGTTGCGCGATCGCGAGCCAGTCGGCATTCGTCAACTCCACGGTCGATTCGACGTGAGGCACGGCACGCTGCTTGAACTCGTCGAGCATGCGTTGCTCGGTGCCGGGCCGAAGCCGCATCTGGTACGGTGCGCGTCCAATGGAGGGCAGCAGCCGCCACGACTCGACTTCCTGACCGCGAAACAACGGGAAATCGAGATCCATCACGGGGACGCTGGCAAGCCAGTTGTCGACGTGTTGTAGAAAGCTCACGAGGTCCGTCGCTTCCCCGACACATTGGACATCGCGGAGATTGGGATCGAGACTGGATGAGGTGCTCATTGGTGAATCCTTTGTTCGTGGGTCAGGGTAACGGCCCGAAGGCTGCGCTTTCGATCATGTGGGGACGACATGGCATGACGCGCACATCGGTGCTCGGCACGCCGTAGTGTGCGCGCAAGATCGGCTCGTCGAGCTCCCCCAGATACGCGCGATACAACGCGAAGTGAGCGGGGGTCAGGCGGGTCAGCATCGTCAACCTCTCAGTTTCCGTCCGCGCCGACGCCAAATGTGGCATCGGGCAGGCCTATCGCATTGATCGGATCGATCCACTCCGGCGTGATCTCGCCAACCGCAATCCGATGCGCGGTCGGCAGAAACTCAATATCGCGTACCGTCACCCGATGGGAGGTGTCGCCGTCGACCGTGACAAGCATCCCGCAGGGGATCTCATCATCGAACACCATCGTCGAGCCGCCAACGGTAACGGTCCCGTTACCTGCGCCCGTCATGGCCGAAAACGTGAAGTAGACCGCGATTTTTGTCTGGAGCGCCCCCTTGACCCGCACCACCACTTTTCCGTCGCGGTGATCAATGGCTTCGCATTCGTCGAGCACCCCGTCCGTCGCGGGCCACCGGATCGCTTCAACATGGACGTCATAGGTCCAGGTAAAGTCGAACGCCGAGCGAACATCGAGCCCCACTCCGATTTGACGCGCGAAGGACCGACCGGCCGCCAGCAATGCCTGCGCCAGTTTCCCGTCCAGGCCCTCGACCAAAGTCTCAGCCAGCCGATCGGCGGCAAACTGCGCACTTTCGTCCTGAAACGCCGCCAGCGCCCCGCCCAAATTATTGGTCCAGAGCAGCCGCGGATGTGCCGTACAGAAGCGTTGCCAGTCAGCATCGGTGGACACCACCAGCACCGCCGTGTCGTGCTCGCCGGCCCAGTGTTCGAGCGCCAGCAGCGCCACCGCGTCGGGGAACTCGTGCTTCTTCTTGCTCGACTCCGCAAACGGCGGCTGCGCCGCAAAGTACCGGTCGAACAGGGTGCGCATGTCGACCCGCGCGGCGACGTCGAGCACCTCGGCGCGCGTGCCCGCCAACCAGCCTTCCATGCGCATCCTCGCTGCGAGCGCCGGCTCGTCCATCTGATACTCGATGACCCGCAGCTGCTCGAGCGCGTCACTCGACAGCAGCTGCGCCCGGGCCGCCATCCGCACCGAGCGCGCCAATCCACTGCGTGCTTCGGCGGCATCGCGCTGCACATGCGCCTCCACCTCACGTCGCACCACGTCCGGCATCAGCACCTGGACTCGGTCGCTGCGATGGAACTGCTCGACACGGCGCAACAGCCCGCCCTCCAGATTACGTTGTTGCGCGTCGAACACCGAGGTGTCGAGTGCAATCGCGCCGAGCCGATTCGTGGCGATCAATTCGATGATGCGGGTATCCATCACGTGTTCCTGGCGAGTAGGTATGGGTTAGCGCGGCGCATCGATCGCGAGTATCGCGCGCAGGTTGGCCTTGGTCTGCACGAGCGCGCGTTGCTGCGCCTGCTTCTGGTCGACGAACTCGGCGGACATCTGCTCGCTGCCCCCGAGCTCGGCCACGGCATCAAGCAGCAGTTGGCGAATCGCCGCCAGGTGGCCACCCTCGTCTTGGGCGTCGCGCCGCAAATTTGCTCAGCAGGAAATGCTGCCAGGAGGGAAGCGTCTAAGCAGACTGGGCGTCAAAGATGTTGAATGTCGGCTGAGCCATGATGATTCACCGCCCCAATACAAGTGCACGCAGCTCAGATAGTTTCGAGCCTGCCTGATGACTCTTCGCGCGCCAAGTCACCGGAAACATATCCGTCATCCGCGCAGCATGCCCTTATACCCTTCTGCGTAGGCGATGTTAAAAAATCGAATGTTCGGTAAGCGTTGTTAGCCATTCCAACGATTTGACGCCGGCGAGCGAGTTACCGTTTGCATCAAGTCCGGGTGACCATACGCATACCGCCATCTCCCCCGGCAGTACCGCGACGATGCCGCCTCCCACACCACTTTTCGCCGGCAGACCAACTCGATAGACGAAGTCGCCCGCTGCATCATAAGTGCCACAGGTCAACATCAACGCGGACAAGCGCTTTGCAGAACTCGCATCGAGGACACGCTCCCCTGATACAGGGGCAATTCCCCCGTTGGCGAGAAAAAGCGTAGCCGTGGCAAGCTCGATGCAATTCATCTCGATAGCGCACTGACGACAGTAAGCATCGACGACGGTTTCAGGCGGCATCTCCATGTTGCCGAAGCTTGCCATGAAATGCGCCATCGCGCGGTTACGGTCGGCGTGCCGAAGTTCGGAGTCAGCAACACGCAGGTTATAGTCAAGATCGGAAACGCCAGTCAGTCTTCGCACGAACTGCACTAGGGCCGTTTCGGCGCCAACGAAGCGCCGACACAATACGTCGGTCACAACGAGCGCGCCTGCATTGATAAATGGATTACGTGGTACGCCGCGCTCGGTTTCAAGTTGGACGAGGGAGTTGAATGCGGTCCCCGATGGCTCCCGACCGACACGCTCCCAAAGTTCGTCACCGAGGAGTTGAAAAGCGAGCGTACACGCAAACAGCTTGGAGATACTCTGGATGGAGAAGCGCTCTCGCGCATCACCAACCGCAAATACACGACCGTCTAGCGTCACTATAGCCATGCCAAAACGGTGAGCGCTTACGTTGGCGAGTTCTGGGATATAGTCGGCGACCCGGCCAGCAGTACGCCAGGGAGCAATATCGCGATGAATCTGTTCGAGGATCGCCGGATAGTTCGGGTCAGTCATTACAGGGGGCTGAGCATCAACATGCAGGGACCGCGATAATAGCGCAACCGCTCCACGCCCGACCCTCCGAGGATTGACGACTTCTCTCCGTTGCATGTCAACAAATCGTGCCTCCAAGCGGCGATTGGATGCTTGCTATTGACTACTTCCCGTGATTTGGACCCAATATGGCTCACGGACCCCAATGAATAATTGGCTTCCCGCACTTATTGACGCTTGACAGGTCACCATAAGTTGAACAGCTCGAAAGCGAGCGCGGCAAGCCGCGCAATCCGTTCATCAATGCGGGCGCGCTGGTCGTCACCGACGTGCTGTGCCGCCGCTTCGTGAAGGCCGAGACGGCGCTCGTCGAATTCGTGCGGCGGCTGATCGGCGCGAACGACATCGACTACGATTCGCGCGTCGCGACGTCGGAGTTGCAGCATGCGGAGCGCAACCGCGCGATGGCGCATTTCATGGCGAGCTTCGGCAACATGCAGATGCCGCCTGATACGGTGATCGACGCGTATTGCCGGCAGTGTGCGATCGAGATGAATTGCGTCGAGCTGGCCAGCGCCGCGCTGTTTCTTGCGAACGGCGGTGTCGCGCCGGCGACAGGCGAGCGGATCGTCGATTCGAGTTCCGCGAAGCGGCTGTCGGCGCTGATGCTGACCTGCGGGACCTATGATGCGGCCGGTGATTTCGTGTATCGGGTGGGGCTGCCGGCGAAGAGCGGCGTCGGCGGCGGGATCGTCGCGGTGCTGCCGGGGGAGATGGCCGTGTGCGTGTGGGCGCCGGGGTTGGATGCGAACGGGAACTCGTTGGCGGGGACACTGGCGCTGGAGTGGTTGACGACTTATTCGGGAAGGTCGATTTTTTGAGGCGTCTCAGTGGCGCACCCGGTCGTCCGGACACCTCGAATGAACATCTTTGCTTGGCGCTACGACCACCCGCTACAAGGATCCAGCGTGATGCAGGTCAAGAACGGAAATCACGTCGCTTCGACCGGCCGTACCCGGCGCGGATTCTTCCGCCCCGTGACGGTCATGGCGGCATTGAGTTTGTGCCTCCCGTTTGGCGGCGCACATGGGCAGCCGGCAGACGCCCCGCCCAACAGCACGGGGGCGTCGCAGGTCGAATCTCGAACCGAGGCAAGCCTGACCGTCACGCAAGCGCTGCAAGGCATGCTGGCGCTGATACGGGTCAGCAATCAGGTTACCGACATGACGCCCGACGCGATGCACCGCAGCTTTGGCGTGCAGACCAAAGCGACCGCCAAAGACAGCTTCGGCTACGGCCAGCGCTTGCCTGGCAACTGGGCGTTCGGTATCGAAAGGTTCGTGGTCCCGGGAAGGGGGACACAGGTGGAACTGGGCTTCGATCCGATTCCCGGAATGCAGGCTGCGCCGCTGACGGCATGCGAGCCGAACTTCGCGCAATTCACGGCAGCACTGGAATCCTTGGGGTTCAATCATCGTACTCGGTACGGCGAACACGGCCGCCGGATCTCCGAGATCTTCTGGCGTCAGGAGATCTCTGTGGAGGTAGCCCCCTATAGAGCATTCAGCGATAACGGTGAGCCATTGGGTCCGGCTTGCGTAAGAACGGTACGGGTGCGATAGATCGCCGTCACCGCGCGATGCAATTACGGCAAGCGTATGGACGAAACGCCGTGATCCTCTGCTGTCAAACACGCAGGAAATCGCTCGACTCGTGGATACCCCGAACCCAATCCGGCGAAGATTTCGCGACGCGTGGGCACGCCGGCGCCGACGTGATTGACGACGTATCGAACGACCAATTTTCCGACATTTCGCAGCGATGACTGGAGAACGCAACGCATGAATCGGGACAACGCATCAGAAGTCACAACGTCAGCCCCCGCGCGCGCGGGCAGCAATTCCTCCTCGCCGATCCCGCCCATCGCGCCATCCAAAACCGCGCTGCTCGTCATGCATTACCAGACCGACATCCTCGGCCTCTTCCCGTCGGTCGCGCCTGAATTGCTCGCCAATACGCGCCGTCTCTGCGACGGGGCACGCGCTGCCGGCGTCGGCGTCTGGTTCGCGAATCTGAGGTTCAGCCTCGGCTATCCGGAAGTCAGCCCGCTCAACAAGAACGGCCAGGGCATCAAGCAACTCGGCCTGTTCATCGACGATGCCCCGTGCCCTGAACTCGCCAGGCGGCCCGACGAACCGCTGATCCTGGCCCACCGCGCGAGCGTATTCTTCGGCACCGATCTGCAGGCGCGGCTCATCGCACAAGGTGTCGATACGCTGATCATGGTCGGCATCGCGTCGACCGGCGTGATGCTGTCGTCGATAGCCCACGCGAGCGACGCCGATTTCCGCCTCTACACGGTCAAGGATTGTTGCTACGACCCGGACCCGATCGTCCACGAGCATCTGTTCGCCACCGCGTTCGAATCGCGCACGACGGTGCTGTCGCTCGCGGATGCGCTGCGGCTGCTCGCGTGACAACGGACTCGTCGCACCGCCGTTCGAAACCATGCATCCGACGGCGGGCCTACCGGGTCGCCGCCCCAATCCCCGCCAAAATCAGATCGATGCCGGCCAGGAACTGCGCACGCTCGTCGTGCGCGGCCAGTTGCTCGGCCACCTTGCGCACGAACGGATACTGCGCCGGTTCGAGCTGCGCCCACCGCTCGGCCACGACCGCGACGACCTCCGACTGCCCCGTCTCGCGCGGATGCAGCCGCGCACCCGCCGCGTACTGGCCGGCCAGCCCGAAGATGTAATGCATCAGCGCCGACGCCGCGTTGAATTGCGCGGGCTCGGGCACGCCCAGCGCCTGAAGCTGCCCGCCGACGCGCTCGAGGATCCGCAGCACCGCCTGCTGCCACGGCGCCCGGAACAACTGCGCACCGACCCACGGATGCGCGCTGAACGCGTCGAACAGGCGCAGCGCGACACGCCGGAGCGCTTGCGCCGCATCGCCGTCACGCTGCGTCGGCACGTCCGTCAGCGCAGCCGCGATCACGTGATCCGCGGCCGCCGCGAGCAGATCGTGCTTGTCGGCGACGTGCCAGTAGATCGCGCCGCTTCCGGTCGCCAGATGTGCGGCGAGCGCGCGAAACGTCAGCGCACCCTCGCCGGCATGGTCGAGGATTCCGATCGCGGCCTCGACGATCCGCTCTTTCGACAGCGCGTCCGCGCGCCGCTCGGTCCGTTTGCTGGTTTTCATGCGCGCTAGCTTGACACATCTGGAACAGCGTTCCAATATCGCACCGATGGAACAACGTTCCACCAGTTTCCTGACGCATGCGCAATGCCGGCGCGTACCGCCCTCTCGATCACACCGGGCTGCCTTGGCCCGAAACCGAGCCACCGATGAATCTGCCCGTTACCCATGATGTCGTGATTGCCGGAGCCGGCCCTGTCGGCCTGTTTCTCGCCTGCGAGCTGCGCCTCGCCGGTGCATCCGTGCTGGTGGTCGAGCAGGCGGACGATCCGGAATCCCCGCTGAAGCATCTCCCGTTCGGCATGCGCGGCCTGTCCGCGCCGACGATCGACGCGCTCTACCGCCGCGACCTGCTCGACGGCATCGCGCTGCCGGGCCGCGCCACGGACACCGCGCACTGGATGCAGCAAGCGCGTCGTCCGGCCGGTCATTTCGCCGGCATCCAGTTCTTCCACGACGACATCGACGCGTCACAGTGGCCGTACCATCTGCCCGGCCCGGCCGGCACGCACATGGCGACCGACATGGCGCGCGTCGAATCCGTGCTGACCGCCCGTGCGCACGCGACGGGCGTCGAGATTCGGCGCGGTCTTGCCGCCGAAGGCTTCGATCAGTCGGACGATGCGGTCACGCTGTACGCAGGCGGCGAGACATTCCACGCACGCTGGCTCGTCGGCTGCGACGGCGGCCGCAGCGCGGTCCGCAAGGCCGGCGGCTTCGCGTTCGCCGGCACCGACGCCGAATTCACCGGCTACTCGATCGAAGCCGAGTTCGCCGATCCGGGCGCGCTGCTGCCGGGCCGTCACTACACGCCGGCCGGCACGTACACGTACACGCCACCCGGGACCGTCGCGCTCGTCGAGTTCGACGGCGGCACGTTCCACCGAAGCGGCCCGGTGACGCTCGAGCACGCGCAGGCCGTGCTGCGCCGCGTGTCCGGCGTCGGCGTCACGGTGACCGCGCTCCGGCTCGCCGCCACGTGGACCGATCGCGCGTACCAGGCATCGACGTACCGCGACGGCCGCGTGCTGCTCGCGGGCGATGCCGCGCACATCCACTCGCCGCTCGGCGGCCAGGGGCTCAATCTCGGGCTCGGCGATGCGATGAATCTCGGCTGGAAGCTGGCCGCGACGATCCGCGGCGACGCACCGGCCGGGCTGCTCGACAGCTACACGGACGAACGGCATCCGGTGGGCGCGCGCGTGCTCGACTGGTCGCGTGCGCAGGTCGCGCTGATGCGGCCCTCGCCGGGTTCGCGCGCGCTCGCGGCGATCATGCGCGATCTCGTCGACACGCGCGACGGCGCGACGTACTTCGCCGAACGCCTGTGGGGCGTGTCGCTCGCGTACGATCCCGGCAGCGGCCATCCGCTGGTGGGCCGTAGCGTTCCGGACGTCGAACTGGCCGACGGCACGCGGCTCGGCGAACACGTAAGGCACGGCAAGGGCGTGCTGCTGGACTTCGATGCGGATCGGCCGCTTCAGTCCGTGGCAGGCCGCTGGCGCGACCGCCTCGCCTATATCGCGAGCGACGCGAAGGACCGGCTCGGATTGCGTGCGATGCTCGTGCGTCCGGACGGTTTCGTCGCGTGGGCCTGCGATGACGATGCGGACGTGGACCTCGACGCCGCCACGCAGGCGGTCACGCGATGGTTCGGCGCGCCTTGCGCGGCACATTGAGCGCAGCCGCCCAACGCAGGAAGCGGATGTGTGTCGCCGAGCGCCAAACGTGCATGGGCGCCAGCAACGGCGCGCCCGACATCCTCGAATGCCCACCGCCCGCGACGTGCGCGATAGCGCGCACGCCGGCCGCGCCCCTCACTTCGCGATCAACACCCCCGACGTCGGGCACGTACCCTGCGTATTGCCGTCCGTCACGAGCGACGCGGCACTCGGAAACTGCGCGGTCGCATTCGTCTTCACCGCGATCCATGCTTCGGTGAAGTAGCTCACGCCGTTCGTCTTCGTGCATTTCAGCGACACCGCGCTGCGCGTGTTGCTGCCGAATGCGCCCTCGAACGCCGACAGCAACTGGTTACGCGTGACCGTCTTGCCCGCGTTCGCCTGCAGGAATGCGTTGAACGACGTGTTGCCCAACCGGCTGATCATGCCCGACGCCTGGTTCCAGTACGCATCGGGCGTCGCCGAATTCGAACAGGTGCCGTGCTTGAACCACTCGTGCTTGTCGAGACACGATGCGACGCCAGGCATGTATGTCGACAGCGTGTTGCGCGTTGCGCTGCTGATCGGGTACGCGTCCATGCTGCACCACTGGTGCGCGTTGTCGAGGTCGATGTCGTTCTGCGGCACGCCGCAGTAGAACGGCTGGTTCCCGTCGTAGCGGTTCGGCCACAGCCCGTGCAGCGACAGGCTCGTCGCCGCATACGAGCCGGCGAGGTTCGTGCATTCCGGTGTGTCGTGCGACGCGCAGAAGCCGGGCTCCCACGACGCGGCAAGCAACAGGTAGTCGTAGCTGGTCTGCGCGGCGGCGTGCAGTGAAACGGAAGCGACGGCGAGTGCGGCAGCGGCGCGGGCGAGCGTCTCGAGCATGGCGTGTTTCCTCGGAAAAGGCTTGCGGTCGCGGGATGCGCCGCAAGATTGTCGAATGTCTGCCCGCGATTGTTGCTGCCGCAACATGGCACGAATGTGAAGGTGCACGAAAGAATGCGCGGTTCGCTCAGGTGCCGAGCTGCGTGCACGCGCGCGCCGACGCTTCGGGGCCCTCGAGCGAGAGAATCTGCCACACGCCGACGCTGACGCGCCGGCGCGCCGCCATCGACGGATCGGCCAGCAACGCCTCGACACGCGGCGCGGCGTCGGGCGCCTTCTGCTTCAGCGCCGCGTGGTGCCGCGCCCGCGCCGCCGGCTCCGGTTCGTACACGTCGCACAGACGCACCATGCCGGCGAGGCCGGCCAGCGTATCGTCCTTGTCGATCGCGGCCGGCTCGACGGGCGCGAGCCCGTCGCGCTCCGCCGGCGGCAGCTTGTTGCGCGCGCCTTCGTCGATCGCCGTGGCGGAAGCCGGCGGCAGGCCGCCGATCGCCGCGACGATCCGGCTGCCCGCGGCGATCATGTCGCCCTGGCACGCGATCTTTTCGGCGGCCGCGACGTTCGAGCAGAACGACACCGACATCCGGTACACGTCGTTGCTCATGCGCGGCACTTCGTCCGTGTCTGCCTGCGCGAGGCCGGCACTCGCCAGCGACAGCCCTAGCACCAGCGTCAGCGCGGCGGGAGTCTGGATGCGCAACGCTCTCGTCTCGTTCATCGTTGTCGTCCGTGGGTTTTTATCGCGGGCAATCTCGCCGGGCCGCACGGTGGCGCCCCTTGTGATGCCGGGCCCTCATCCGGCGCCACGCGTTCACTTCATCGACGCCGCCTCCGATCCGCCGGGCGACAGCGCCGCACTGTCCTGCTCGCGCCACGCGCGGCGCGACGCCATGATCGCGCTCACCGCCGAGCGCGCGACCTTCCACCACGCGAACGGACGCGGATCGGCGAGCATGCTGAGCGCGCGCGCATAGTCGAGCGTGAGCCCCGGCGTCCACGCCATCGTCACCGCGCGCTTGCGGATCTGGGCGGCCACCCACAGCTCGGGCGTGAGCAGCAGCCGCACGAACGCGCCCCACCCGGCCCGCGCGCCCTTCAGCCGCCACACGGCGCCGTCGAGCGCGGCCTCGAGCGCATTCGACACGGTGCTCGAGCAGTTGCGGTGCGTGAGGTTGTACGTTGTGTTCTGCCGGTACGACGACCAGAACGCATCGAGCTTGGCCGGATCGTAGTTGCGGATACGCACGCGCACGGTCGACGGGCACCACGCTTTCGACTCGGTCGCGTAGTCGGGCTGGAACAGGCCGGGCACGTCGTTCTCGCGCGTTGCGCGCAGGATGCGCGTGAATTCGTCCGGAGAGCGATCGATTTCGACGCCCGGATACAGGCTGATGTAGATGCCCTCCGGCGATTCCAGCGCCGCATGCCCGGTCGAGATCACGCCGTTGACGTCCACCGCCGCGATATAGCGGTCGATCAGCGGATAGCGCTGCGCCTCGGCCTTCGACGTGCCGGTCGGTGTCCATACGTGCACGGTGAGCGCCCGCTCGCCGTCGGCCGGCGGGCCGTCCCATTCGGATTGCGCGAACTGCGGCAGGCCCTGCGCATCGTCGAGATCCGGCGCGAGCGCCGGCGCGGGCGACGTCGCGAACGCCGGGTTGCGCGTCAGCCGCCGCACGCGTGCGGCGAGGCTCAGCAGGTGCATGCCGCCGAACATCAGCAGCAGGCCCAGGCAGTACGGCACGGTGCCCGCGTAGTGCGTCGGGTACGGCTGGAAGAAGAAGATTGCCAGCAGGATCTCGACGAAGCCCCACGAGAACGCAACGTGCCAGCGGCGATAGCGCACCATCCATGCGGACGTGCACTGCAGCAGCCCGTCGACGAGAAACAGCGTGCCGAAGATCATCGACAGCAGGAAATGGCCGTGATGATGGCCGGCAAACACGAGCCCCGCGGCCACGACGACCGCGATGCCCTTCACGTAGCGCAGGATGCGCTGCCCGCCGACCCCGCTGCCGGCCACCGCGAGCGTCGCGAGCCCTTCGATCAGGAACAGCCACGCGAACAGCTCGATCGGGAAATGCAGCGCGCCGTCGAGCGCGTCGACGAAAATGCCGACGCCCGCGACGACCCACAGCCAGCCGAGCACGGTCAACCCGCGCCAGCGGGTTCGCAGATATTCGATGCCCAGCAGCAGCAACACCAGTCGTACCATCGCGCCCTCGTATCTTTTTCGGGACACGCGCGGCCTCGCGCGCCCTGTCGTGTCGACCGCGCGTCGGGCGACGCGCCGGCCGGAAGGCGGTCATCGTTGCCGGCGCATCATGTCGTCGACATGATCGCTGGTAGCCGGCACGCGCCGCTCTGGCCGAATAATAAGATATGGCGGGATAGGTTGAAAGCGTCGCGGAAACGTTGTCGATGGCGCGGATGCGCACGGCGGCCCGCTGCCGCGGCAGCTTTCCGGTTCGACAACGTGCGGTGGATACGCGAGAATCCGGCTTCCGAGGGCGAAAGCCACTGAACTGAACCGAACCGCCCAGACGGGACAACAAGAAATGAGCCTATCCACCACGCGCCGGCGCCTGCTGGCCGCCGGCGTCGCCGCGAGCAGCGTTGCGCTGTCGGGGTGTTTCACGCCGAAGCTGTACAAGAACGACGCGTACAGCGAACACGTATCCGCGTTCATGATGACCGAAGACGGCAAGAAACTGGTCGTCCTCGGCACGCGCTACCATTACATCTTCGATCTGCCGGCCCGCTTGCGGCCCGTCCTGCTGTCCGGCTACCGCAAATCGGTACGCACGACGTTCGCGGACTTTCATGCGAGCGGCGGCAGCGTCACCGGGCATTACCGGATCGTGCTGCCGAAAGACGCTTCGGACGACGATCGACAAGCCGCCTCCGCCGACGGCTTCGCGAGCGAGCCGACCGGCCTCGTGCTCGAAGGCGACATCGACGGCAAGCGCTACTCGACGGAAGGCTTCGTCCAGAAGGACAACGCGGCCGCGCAACCCTTCAACCGCCCGTACTCGGTCTACATCGTGGAATCGCCGTCCGTCGTCGGCATGGGTCTGCGGATTCTCGCGACGCCGATCACGGTGGCCGCCGACGGCGTACTCGTGCTGGGCGGCATCGTGCTCGTGCCGTTCGCGGCCATCGCGATCCAGGCAAGCGGCGGCATCCGGATCATGTAACGGTGCGGTAACCACGCGCCTGGCACGACCGCAACAGGAGCATCGCCATGACCGCCTCACCGCTTCATTCGTTCTCGCTCGGCCCGCCACTGAAGCGCTGGCGCGCGCTGCACCGCGTGAAGCAAAGTCACGCGGCCGAACTGTTCGGCGTCGCGCAATCGACGATTTCGCGCTGGGAGGCGGGCCTCCAGCAGATGTCGCCCGACGAGCGCGCGACGGCCGAACGGCTGCTCGCCGCGCGCATCGATTCGGCGGGCGACCGCGCGCTCGCGCGGCTGATCGCCGGCAGCGCGGGCCGCATGCATCTCGTCTGCGATCTCACGCACCGGCTGCTGGCCAGTTCGCCGGCGCGCGCGGCCGAATTCTCGCAGCCGCTTTCGATGCTGCTCGGCACGTCGCTGTGGCGCTACGCGACGCCGGAAATCGTCCGCATGGAAGCCGCGCTCGACCCGCTCGGCTGGCACGATCGCGCGGGGCCGCCGAGCGTCGAGTTCGATACCGGCGCGAATGCGTCGCGCGTCGTGCCGATTCGCGGCAGCCGCTGCCGGTGGACGCGGATGACGCTGTCGGACGGCTCGGCCGTGCGGCTCGTGGAAACGCTCGACGCCCTCTGACGCGCCGCGCATATTTCATGCGTGGACGCAGCGTGGCCGGCCCGCTTACGCTTGGTGGCTCATCGCAAAGACGCCGACCATGAATCCCGACACGATCCACGCGCGGCTCGCTTTCCTGCGCGAAGCCGAACGCCTGAAGAACGTGCTGCGCAGCGGCTACACATCCGCCGGACGCGCGGAAAGCACGGCCGAGCACAGCTGGCGGCTGGGCCTGATGGCGCTCGTGTTCGCCGACGCGTTGCCCGGCGTCGACACGCTGAAGCTGCTGAAGCTGTGCGTCGTCCACGACCTCGGCGAGGCGCTGCACGGCGACATCCCCGCGATCGAGCAGGCCGCGCACCCCGACAAGAGCGCACACGAACGCGACGATCTGCTGACGCTGACCGCGTCGCTCGACCGCACGCTGCGCGACGAGATCGTCGCGCTGTGGGACGAATACGAGGCGGCCGCGTCGCCGGAGGCCCGCGCGGCGAAGGCGCTCGACAAGCTCGAAACGATCCTGCAGCACAACCAGGGCAGCAATCCGCCCGGTTTCGACTATGCGTTCAACCTCGGCTACGGCCGGCGCTACACCGACGCTACACCGCTGTTCAGCGCGATCCGCGAGATCGTCGACGCCGACACGCAGCGCAGGATCGACACGGGCGGACGCCGCGCGTAAGCGTGCGGCACGGCGCTAGCGCGAGGCATCCTGTTGTCGTACCCGTCGCCGACTGTTCGGTACATCCGTAGTCACTAGCGGCGCGCGAACCCCTCCACCCGGAAGCCATGTTCGACTGACACGACTGGCAAAGCCGCCGCGCGTCGCATTCGGCACCAGCACGGACGGGCTACATATCTGCCCGCCTTCCCTACCATACACCCCTACGCGAACGCCATCTGTTCGATGCCTTCGCCTCCTCCGGGCAGTCCGCCCGCTGCTTTTACCGGACCGGACACAACATCCACGCCATTCCCCAACGGCACTCCAATTTCCTGCCCCGGATAAGCAAAACCCCTTGGCCCTGCCGCTCGCGAGAATTCCGAGTCAACTCGGATTGCAATTGGCAAACGCCAACCAGTCCGATTTGACAAATTTAACAAAAATGACAATCGGCAACAATTTGATTATCTCAAAAAAATAAATCCCTGAAAAACCACCGATCGAAAAATTAATCTATCAAACACAGGAATACTAAATTGAAATCGGCAAATAAATCTCAAAAACATACCCGTTGCATCAAGCAGTCATTGTCTTTCCTCAACCCGCCACAAAGGAGGTTTCGATGCATTCCAAGCAACGCTTCTTCACTCGAAAGGCCACCAGGTCGGCTGCAGTCACCTTTGGCATCGTCATTGCCTTGCTTCATCCTGGCAGTGCTGCAGCCGATGGGCTTGCGAGCAAAATCCTCGAGGGCCCGAACACTTCCAATCAACGAGCATTCACAAGTTGCTCTGTTTTCTACACAATGTGCATTCAGCGATACGGCAGCAGACCCGGTGGCACGGCTGGCATGACACGATGCGCAGATTGCTTGAATAACTGCAATCGCTCGAATGGATGGTGGCCGATGATCAGCGGTTGTGCCGTATAACGACAGTGATGTGCTTCGTCGCGAGTAGTTATGTCGATGGCGGTCAACCGAGCCAAAATCCACCGTTCGCTCGCGACGAGGTTGAAATTTCTACCCGAAATCAAGGCATACCAATGCTCCGAAACAACGATTACCAAAATTTGATCCACGCATCATTCTCGGACATCACGTCCAACGTCATCGCATCCGCAATTTCGGAAGGGCAGTTGATGGGGTCACATGTTCTTATTGGCGGAAACTGGCACCTCGGCCCTCTCAAAGAACGCAACATCTCGACACTGTCGGCGTGGTTTTCCGATATTTTTGGATATATCCCAAACGACTTGACTATCGACACCCCAATCATCCCCACCCACGAGTCGATCAAAATATGCGCATGGGTAAGTCCCTTATCATCAATCGAATACGCGAATTTCATACACTGGATAAGTCATGATACTCCACACGATTTCCTGTTGATTTCGGTCTCAGAAAAGTGCATCCATTCGGCTGCGGAGAATTTCTTCGATCTCGCCGAGCTTCTCGGCAATGCAGTTGAAATAAAATCGAACGATGTCAGTCCCTATATCACAGAATGGGGTTCCCTGGTTGAGGAAAATGCCGATTTCAGAATGATCAACGAAATTGGAAAAATTCAATCATTCCGATCTACAGATTTCGATGAATACATCATCAATTCCATGACCAGGAAGTGGGAGCCCACGCCGATAGTAGTATTGCGCATAATAGAAACAATCCACTCGGAAGGACATGATTTTCCGGGAGACATTTTTCTCTATCATCGACTCGAGAAATTCTTCTTGAATGGCATCATCGAGAAACAAGCTGAAGTCAGCATCACGCAAACACAGATACGAATTGCAAGTTCCTGACATCGCCATTCCTCAGATGTGAAAATTTCATCTTCCACACGTCATGCCGAATAATCTACAGCTCCTCCTGACATCACTATTTACAATTGCGCTCGCAACAGCGCACACCGAAGCAGCTGCCGCCGATGTAGAAGCGAACTTGCAACGAAAATTGCAAGCCAAGCTCCCCGAACTGAAGATAGAGCACGTTGTCCCGTCAAAAATCGACGGACTGTATGAGGTCACTGCAAATTCCCAAATTTTCTACAGCAATTCATCGGCATCGCACATTATTATCGGCAGCCTGTTCGACACCAACAGCCAGGAAAACATAACAGAAACACAACTCAACAAGATTAACAGCATAAACATCAATGACCTTCCATTTCAATACGCCATCAAACAGAAAAATGGAACCGGAGAGCGCGTGATTGCTACATTCTTCGATCCGAACTGCTCGTTTTGCAAGAAAATGAGTCCCGAGCTAGGCAAGGTTCCCAACGCAACCGTATACATTTTTCTGTATCCAATTCTTTCTACCGACTCCATCATCAAATCCGAAGTCATTCTGTGCGCCGACAACCGACTCCAAGCATGGAAGCAATGGGTCGAAAGAGGGAAAACCACCGTCCCCCGCAAGCGTTGCCAGTCCATCATCACGAAAGAACTCCTTTCACTGGGAAAGAAGCTCAACATCAAGGGAACACCCACCACGTTCCTGCCTTCCGGGGAAAGAGTCACGGGATTTATTTCCGGGAAAGACTTGGCTGACAAGATTGATCGCAATAACCACGTTGAGCCTAGAACCCCATCCCGCCCCTGAAGTTTGAAGGGTCATTCCGCGATCACGGTAGCGTGGATTGAGCCCGGATGACGATCCTCTCCGTACCCTTGTATTGACCTGCCATTCCATGAATTGAAACACCGACAGAGCTCGGCAGCCCCCGTAGAACTGCCGGCACAATTCAGCACAATTCCTACACGAATTCACGAAATTACCTCAATTATCATGGCCGCCTGACCCGAACCTGCACCGCCGCGCGGTATCCATCCGACTCCTGTATCGATCTGCACTGCATGCCACGATTGCAGGACCACCCTGATTGGCCGCCCACGCCGCCGACGCCCGACTCATCCATGCCGTATGTATTCTCATGAATAAGAAGATCCGCCGCCGGCTCACCGTGCTGGCCATCAGCGGTGCCGCCATTGCCACCGCTGTTGTAGCAATAACGATAGCCACACCAAACAAGCACCCGCAATACCTGTCCGCGCCCGTCACGCGCGGCGATCTCGAAAACGCGGTGCTCGCGACCGGCGCGCTGCAGGCGTTCAGGCAGGTCGATGTCGGCGCGCAGGTGTCGGGGCAGTTGAAGACGCTGAAGGTCAAGCTCGGCGACAAGGTCACGAAAGGCCAGTGGCTTGCCGAGATCGATCCCGTGATCTCGGAAAACGCGCTGCGCCAGGCGCGCGCCAGCGAAGAAAGCCTGCGCGCGCAGCAGCAATCGGCGGCCGCGCAGCTGACGCAGGCCGAACTCGCATTCCGCCGCCAGCAGGCGATGCTGCCCGACGACGCGACGTCGCGCGAATCGTTCGAGGCCGCGAAGGCGACGCTCGACGTGCAGCGAGCCACCGTTGCGTCGCTCGCCGCGCAGATCCGTTCGGCGCGCATCCAGATCGAGACCGCGCAGGCCAACCTCGGCTACACGCGCATCGTCGCGCCGATCGACGGCCAGGTCGTCGCGATCGTCACGCAGGAAGGCCAGACCGTGATCGCGCAGCAGCAGGCGCCGGTGATCCTGAAGCTCGCGAATCTCGACACGATGACCGTGAAGGCGCAGGTGTCGGAAGCCGACGTGATTCGCGTGAGCGCCGGCCAGACCGCGTATTTCACGAGCCTCGGCGAACCGGACAAGCGGCACTACGGCAAGCTGCGCGCGATCGAACCGGCGCCGCAGAACTACGCCGACGCGCAAAGCCCGCTCGGCGGCGGCGGCGCGAAGCCGAACGCCGCGGTGTTCTACAACGCGCTGTTCGACGTGCCGAATCCCGAGCACCGGCTGCGCATCGCGATGACCGCGCAGGTCAACATCGTGCTCGGCGACGCGCGCAACGCGCTGATCATTCCGGCCGCCGCGCTCGGCGAGAAGCGTAAGGACGGCACCGTCGCGGTACGCGTGCTGCGCGCCGACGGCAGCACGGAAACGCGCCATGTCCGCATCGGCATCAACAACAACGTGCGCGTCGAAGTGCTGGCCGGCCTGAAGGACGGCGAGCGCGTGGTGATCGGCGAAGCATCGGCGGACGAACGCGTACCGCTGTCGGACGTGGTGTAACGATGCGCCAGCCCCTGCTCAAACTCGCTGCCGTCACGCGTCGCTTTCCGGCTGGCGACAAGGACGTCGTCGTGCTGAACAACGTCAACCTGTCGATCGATGCGGGCGAGATCGTCGCGATCGTCGGCGCGTCGGGGTCCGGCAAGTCGACGCTGATGAACATCCTCGGCAGCCTCGATCATCCGAGCGAAGGCACGTACACGGTCGGCGGACGCGACACGCACATGCTCGACAGCGACGAGCTCGCGCAGCTGCGCCGCGAGCACTTCGGCTTCGTGTTCCAGCGCTATCACCTGCTGCCGCACGTCGACGCGGTCGCGAACCTCGAAATGCCGGCGATCTATGCGGGCACCCCGCGCGCCGAGCGGCACGCCCGCGCCCGCGCGCTGCTCGCGCGCCTCGGCCTCGCGGATCGCGCGCATCACCGGCCCGGGCAACTGTCCGGCGGCCAGCAGCAGCGCGTGAGCATCGCGCGCGCACTGATGAACGGCGGCCAGGTGATCCTCGCGGACGAACCGACCGGCGCGCTCGACACGAAAAGCGGCCAGGACGTGATCCGCATCCTGCACGAGCTGAACGCGCTCGGCCATACGATCGTGATCGTCACGCACGACAAGGCCGTGGCGCGCCATGCGCGGCGCATCATCGAGATCAGCGACGGCGAGATCGTCGCCGACCGGCCGAACCGCCACTACGCGGAAGCGCTCGCGGAATCTAGCGTCGGCGCGGACGCAACGCCAGCAACGCCCGAAACGGTAACCGACACGCCGCCCGCACCGCCTTCCGAAGATGCACCGCCGCCCGCCAGCGCTGACACCGACATCGCCCCGCGCACCCGCCGCTTCGCCGCCGGCACCGGCCGCTTCGCCGAAGCGTGCCGGATGGCGTGGATCGCGCTCGTATCGCACCGGCTGCGCACGCTGCTAACGATGCTCGGCATCATCATCGGCATTACGTCGGTCGTGTCGATCGTCGCGGTCGGCGAAGGCGCGAAGCGCTACATGCTCGAAGAGATCGGCAGCATCGGCACCAATACGATCAGCCTCTATCCGGGTACCGACTGGGGCGACAGCCGCGCGGACACGATCCAGACGCTCGTGCCCGCCGACGTCGCCGCGCTCGCCGAGCAGCCGTACGTCGACAGCGCGACGCCCGAAACGTCACGCACGCTGCTGCTGCGCTACCGCAACGTCGACGTCCACGCGCTCGTGAGCGGCGTCGGCGACAGCTACTTCCAGACGCGCGGGATGCGTTTCGCGCTCGGCGTCCCGTTCGACGACGATGCGGTGCGCCGCCAGGCGCAGGTCGCGGTGATCGACCAGAACACGCGCCGCAAGCTGTTCGGCGTGACGCGCAATCCGGTCGGCGAGGCGATCCTGGTCGACAACGTGCCGTGCGTGGTGATCGGCGTGACCGCCGACAAGAAAAGCGCATTCGGCAGCGTGAAGAGCCTGAACGTATGGGTGCCGTACACGACCGCGAGCGGGCGCCTGTTCGGCCAGCGCCATCTCGACAGCATCACCGTGCGCGTGCGCGACGGGCAGCCGAGCGCCGCGGCCGAGAAAAGCCTCGAGAAGCTGATGATCCAGCGCCACGGCCGCAAGGATTTCTTCACGTACAACATGGACAGCGTGGTCAAGACCGTCGAGAAAACCGGCCAGTCGCTGACGTTGCTGCTGTCGCTGATCGCGGTGATCTCGCTCGTGGTCGGCGGGATCGGCGTGATGAACATCATGCTGGTGTCGGTCACCGAGCGCACGCGCGAGATCGGCATCCGGATGGCGGTCGGCGCGCGCCAGTCCGACATCCTGCAGCAGTTCCTCGTCGAGGCCGTGCTCGTATGCCTGCTCGGCGGCACGATCGGCATCGCGCTGTCGTTCGGGCTCGGCGCGCTGTTCTCGATGTTCGTCGCGCAGTGGAAGATGGTGTTCTCGGTCGGCGCGATCGTGACCGCGTTCGTGTGCTCGACGCTCACCGGTGTGATTTTCGGGTTCATGCCCGCGCGCAACGCGTCGCGGCTCGATCCGATCGATGCGCTCGCGCGCGACTGACGAAACATGGCCCTCACGCATTCCTCCCCGCTTCACCGTCTCGGCGCATTCGCGTGCGCGGCCGCGCTGCTCGCCGGCTGCGCGGGCGCGCGCCACGATCCGCTGCCGGCCGTCGCGATGCCGGCGAACTGGGCCGCGCCGGTCGCGTCCGACGCGCCGGCCGCCACGCGCGACTGGTGGCGCAGTTTCGGCGATCCGCAACTCGACGCGTTGATCGACGACGCGCTGCGCGCCAACAGCGACCTCGCGATCGCGGCGATCCGCGTGTATCGCGCGCAGTTGCAGGCCGGGCTCGCCGATACGAACCTGACGCCCAACGTGACGCTCGGCGCGAACGGCGCCGTGTCGCGTACGCTCGATACGCATCGGATGAGCCGCTCGAGCGGCGTCAATGGTTCGCTCAGCTACGAAATCGACCTGTGGGGCCGGCTGGCCGCGCTGCGCGATGCCGCGCACTGGGAAGCCGACGCGACGGCCGCCGATCTCGAGGCCGCGCGGCTGTCGCTGATCGGCACGACCGCGGCGCTGTACTGGCAGATCGGCTATCTGAACCGGCAGATCGCGCTCGGCGACGCGAACATCGCGTATGCGGAGCGTACGCTCGCGCTGGTCCGGTCGCGGCACACGGCTGGCGCCGTGTCGGGGCTCGACCTCGCGCAGGCCGAACAGAGCCTCGCCGCGCAGCGCGCGGCGCAAACGCAGCTGATCCAGCAGCGCACCGAGAACCGCCACGCGCTCGCGATCCTGTTCGACCGGCCGCCGCAGCAGCGCGCGGCCGAACCGGCGGCGCTGCCCGACGCGGCACCGCCCGACGTGGCGGCCGGCTTGCCGGCCAGCCTGCTCGGCCGGCGCCCCGACCTGCGGGCGGCGGAATTCCGGTTGCGCGAGTCGCTCGCGCAGGTCGATGCGACGCGCACGAGCTTCTATCCGACCTTCACGCTGACCGGCAGCGCCGGCACGACGAGCACGAGCCTCGAGCGCGTGCTGACGAACCCGGTCGGCACGCTCGGGCTCGGCCTCGCGCTGCCGTTCATCCAGTGGAACACGATGCAGTTGCAGATCAGGGTGTCGAAGACGCAGTACGAGGAGGCGGTGGTCGGGTTCCGCCAGCGGCTCTACACGGCGCTCGCGGAAGTGGAGAACGCGCTGTCGGCGCGCGTGCAGCTCGAACGCGAAGCCGAACAGCGCGCGCTGTCGCTCGCGCAGGCGCAGCGCGCCGAACGGCTGGCCGCCGCGCGCTTCGTGGCCGGCGCGACCGCCGTGCAGCCGTGGCTCGACCAGCAGCAGGTGCTGAGGAGTGCGCAAAGCGCCGACGAACTGACACGCCTGAACCGGCTCAACAACCAGATGAAGCTGTACCGCGCGCTCGGCGGCGGGACTTCCTGACCGGCCGTCACACACCACACGCCACACGTCACGCGCCACACGCCGGCCGCGTCACTCGCACACGGCCGCCCCGCGCCGCGCCGGCGCGAACGCCACCGCGCTCGCGGTCGCGAGCACGGCCACGCCCGCCGCGCCATACACCATCACCCAGCCGAAGCCATGCACGAGCGCCGCGTGCAACGCCGCGCCGCTCGGGTCGGCCTGCGCGAGCGCCGGCGCGATCGCCTGCAGCCCGTCGGTGCGACCCGACGCGATTTCCTGCGCGAGCCGGCGCAGCGCCGCGTCGCCAATCGCGCCCGCCGGGCCGCCCTTCAGGCTCGCGACGATCCCCGCCACCAGCACGAAGCCCATCGTCGCGATGTTCAGCGCGAGCGAGATCATCCGCGCGCTCATGTCGATGCCCGACGCCATCCCGGCCCGCGCACTCGGCACCGCGCCCGTCGTCGTGTTGGTAACCGGCGTGTTGGTCAAACCGAGCCCGATTCCGGCGATCGCGCAACCCGGCAGCATCGTCAGCCAGCTCGCCTGGTCGGCCGCGCTGCCGAGGCGCATCAGCACGAAGCCGGCCGCGATCGTGAACAGGCCGCCCGGAATCACGACGCCCGGCCCGTAGCGCAGCGCGAGCCGTTCCCCGACCGGCGGCACGATCAGCGTCGGCAGCGTGTACGCGAGCAACGCGAGGCCGGCCGTCACGCTGTCGTAGCCGAGCGCGACCTGGAACCAGATCGGCAAGTAGATCATGAACGGCCAGAAGCTGAAGTTCATCCCCATCGAGCCGAAGATTGCGCCGGTGAACGCGCGGATCCGGAACACCGAGAAGTCGAACATCGGCCGCGCGCTGGCGCGCTCCGCGATGACGAAACCGGCCAGCGCGAGCACGGTCGCACCGAGCACGCCGAGGCCGGCCGCGCTCGTGAGCCCGAGTTCGGCGCTTTGGGTGATGTAGAACGCAAGCCCGAGCACCGCGAGCGACAGCGTGACGATGCCCGCGACGTCGAGCGTGCCCGCATGCGGATCGCGCGATTCCCGCACCGCGCCGCCGATCAGCACGAGCGCGACGGCCGCGAGCGGCGCATGGACGAGGAACACCCACGGCCAGCTCGCGAGCGCGACGATCGCGCCGCCGACGATCGGCCCGAACCCGAGCCCGATGCCGAACACGATTCCCCAGATCCCGAACGCGCGGCCACGCTCGCGCCCTTCGCGAAACTGGTGCGACAGCACGGCGATCTGGCAGATCAGCATCGCGCCGCCGCTCGCGCCCTGCAGCAGCCGGCCCGCGACGAGCACCGGCACGTTCGGCGCGAGCCCGCACAGCAGTGACGTCGCGCCGAACAGCACGGTGCCGATCACGTACACGCGCTTGCGGCCGAACCGGTCCGCGAGCGTGCCGGCCGCCATCAGCACGGTCGTACACGCGATCGTGTACGCGTTCATGATCCACTGCATGCCGTTGAAATCGCCATGCAGCACGTGTTCGAGCGTCGGCAGGATCACCGGCACGCTCGATATCTCGAGGCCGAACATCAGCGACGTGAGACAGACGGCCGCGAGCGCGACCGCATTCCTGCGGGAGTCGGATAGCGTCATGCGTATTGCGCGGCGGCCCGGCGACAGGCCGCGCGCCTCCAGGTCAGTAGGATTCGCCGCGTGCGGCCGGCAACGCACGCTGAGCGGGAATCGGTACTATAGTGAGAATTCATCTCCCCATTGACGCACGCCTTTCCATACACTGGGGAATATCAGGACCCAATCGACGCAACACCTCACCCACGATGACCGACAGACTCGACGGCGTCACGACCTTCGTCCAGGTCGTGGAATCGGGCAGCTTCGCGCTGGCCGCGGAGCGGCTCGACATCACGCGCTCGGCGGTCGGCAAGACGATCGCGCGGCTCGAGAAGCGGCTCGGCGCACGGCTGCTGCAGCGCACGACGCGCAGCCAGAGCCTGACCGACGACGGCCAGGCGTACTACGACCGCTGCGTGCGCGCGCTGGCGGAGCTGGAAGCGGCGGAAGCCGATCTCGACTGCGGCCGCCACGAGGCGCGCGGCAAGCTGCGGCTGAGCGTGCCGCTCGCGTTCGGGCACCACTGCGTGACGCCGATCGTGCTCGACCTCGCGCGCCAATACCCGCATCTGCGGATCGACGTGTCGATCACCGACCGCTTCGTCGATCTCGTCGAGGAAGGAATCGATCTCGCGGTCCGGATCGGCACGCTCGCGGACAGCACGAGCCTCGCGGTGCGGCGGCTCGGCACGCAATACGGCAGCCTCGGCGCGGCGCCGTCGTATCTCGCGCGCTACGGGACACCGAAGACGCTCGACGACCTGAAGCACCACCGGACGATCGCGTATTCGCGTTCGGGCGTGGTGCAGCCGTGGGATTTGCGCGCGCCGGACGGCTCGACAGTGCGGATCGACATGCCGCATCAACTGAGTTTCGACGACGTGCAGGCGATCGCCGCGGCCGGTGCGTCGGGGTTCGGGATCGCGTGGGTGCCGAGCTGGCTGCTCGACCATTACGTGAAGCGCGGGGAGATGGTGGTCGTGCTCGATCGCTGCTTCGTCTGCGAAGGCGACATTCACGCGATCTGGCCGAAGACGCGCTACCTGCCGCGCAAGACGCGCTGCGTGATCGACGCGCTCGCGCAGGCGATTCCGCCGATGATCGAGCGCCCGGATGACGCGCGCTGAGATGAGTGGAAGCCGACGCGCCGTGCGGCGCGTCGGGCCCTCACGCAGCGATCACGCCGCGCCGAGATCGGCGAGCGGATGCGCGAACAGCTTCCACGGCGACGTCAGGAAATGCCGCACGCGTTCGGCGCGCAGCTCGACGAGCGACGCGGGCGCCCAGCGCGGCTTGCGATCCTTGTCGACGAGATGCGCGCGCACGCCTTCGCAGAAATCGCCTTCCTCGATCGCGCGTGCGACGATGCCGAGCTCCATCCGGAACGATTCCGCGAGCGTCATCTGCCGGCCGCGCAGCAATGCCTCGCGCGTCACGGCGAGCATCGTCGGCGAATGGCTCGCGAGCGCATCGAGCGTCGCCTGCAGCCATTGGCGGTGCTCGCGCGCGAGTTCGTCGCGCGCCAGATCCTGCGTGAGCGTCGCGACGATCCGCTCGACGGTCGAACGCTTGTCGAAGTGGCGGACGATCCACGGCATCTGGCTGTCGAGCGCCGCATGCGGCACCACGTTGCACGGCGGCTCGAACACCTTGCGCAGCAACGGCAGCGCGTCGCCGTCCCACTTGACGCTTTCGATCCGCGTCTCGAACGTGTCGAGCCACGCGGACGGCACGCACAGGTCCGCGAGCTTCGCGCTCAGCGCGTCGGCGCCCGACAGCATCGCGCCGGTCAGCCCCACGTACAGTTCGAGTTCGACCGGCATGCGCGACAGGAAATGCGTCGCGCCCACGTCGGGCACGAGGCCGATGCGCGTTTCCGGCATCGCGATCTTGCTGCGCTCGGTCGCGACGCGCAGCGCCGCGCCCTGCGCGAGGCCCATGCCGCCGCCCATCGTCACGCCGTCCATCAGCGCGACCACCGGCTTCGGGAACGTGTGGATCGCGTAGTCGAGCCGGTATTCGTCGACGAAGAACGGCAGCCAGGTTTCGCGCTGCGCGACCATCCTGTACAACGCACGCACGTCGCCGCCCGCGCAGAAGCCCTTCTCGCCCGCGCCGCGCAGCACGACCGCGACGATCTGGTCGTCGTGGCGGCAGCGCTCGAACAGCGCCGCGAGTTCGCCGATCATCGCGTACGACAGCGCGTTGAGCGCGGCCGGCCGGTTCAGCGTGATCAGCGCCACGCGGTTCACCACGCGAAACAACACCTCGGGCGCATGCTCCGCGAATGCGTCGTGATTCGTCACCGGCGTGCTCATCGTTGCGGCTCTCCATCGGTATGCCATTGCGGCGCGCGCTTGCCCAGGAACGCCGCCACGCCTTCGCGCGGATCGGCCGTGTCGAACAGGTCGACGAAGCGTTCGCGCTCGACCGCGAGCGCCGCGCTGCGCGGCACGCCGCGACGCGCGAGGCCGATCAGCTCCTTGCTGTAGGCGACCGCATGCGGGCTTTGCCGCGCGACGTTGCGCGCCAGCGCGAGCGCCGCATCGCGCGCCGCGCCGCTTTCCACCACGTCCTCGACGAGGCCGATCCGCAGCGCGGTGGCCGCATCGACGCGCGCGCCGGTCAGGATGATCTTCTTCGCCCAGCCTTCGCCGACGAGCCAGGGCAGCGTCTGCGTGCCAAGCCCGCACGGCAGCAGGCCAACCGACGGCTCGGGCAGCGCCATCTGCGCATGCGTTTCGGCGATCCGCAGATCGCACGCGAGCGCGCATTCGAGGCCGCCGCCCATCGCATAGCCGTTGATCGCCGCGATCGTCACGACGCGCGCGTCGTGCAGTGCCTCGAACGCCGCGCCGAAGCGCGCCGCCATCGCGCGCGCGACCGCGCGATCGCCGTCGGCGAACGTGTTGAGGTCGGCGCCCGCGCTGAAGAACTTCGGGCCGTCGCCGGTGATCACCAGCGCGCGCACGTGCGGGTTCACATTCAGTTCGGCAACGGTCTGCTGCAATTGCTGCAGCCCGTCGGCTGTAAAGGCGTTCGCGGGCGGACGCTTGAGCGTCGCGCACGCGATCGCGCCGTCGTCGACGAAGTCGAGTTCGATCATGAGGCGTCCTTCTTCGTGACCGGTTGGTACAGGCGGATCACCGCCGAGAAATCGAGCTGGCCGTCGCCGCGGCTGCTCATCGTCTGGTACAGCTGCTGCGCGAGCGCACCGAGATAGACGGGCTGGCGCGCCTGCTTCGCCGCATCGTTCGCGAGGCCGAGATCCTTCAGCATCAGGTCGGTGCCGAAGCCGCCCGTGTAGCCGCGCGACGACGGCGCGGTGTCGATCACGCCCGGATACGGGTTGTAGGTATCCGAACTCCAGCAGCGGCCCGTCGACGTGTTGACGATGCCGGCCAGCACCTTCGGGTCGATGCCGAGCGCGACGCCGAGCGACATCGCCTCCGACACCGCCGCCATCGAGATGCCGAGCACGAGGTTGTTGCAGACCTTCGCGACCTGCCCCATTCCCGTCGCGCCGCAGTGGACGATGTTCTTGCCCATCCCGGCGAGCACCGGCTTCACGCGCTCGAAGTCCGCGTCGCTGCCGCCGACCATGAAGGTCAAGGTGCCGGCCGCCGCGCCGCCGGTGCCGCCCGACACCGGCGCATCGACGAACGCGCCGCCGTGCTCGCGCACCAGCGCGCCGAACGCCTGCGCGCTCGCCGGGTCGATCGTGCTCGAATCGATCACGGTCGCGCCCGCGCCGAGGCCGGCCAGCACGCCGTTCTCGCCGGCGAGCACCGAGCGCACGTGCGGCGCGGCCGGCAGCATCGTGATCACGAACGTCGCGCCCGATGCCGCATCGCGCGGCGACGCGGCCACTTGCGCGCCGGCGTCCTGCAATGCGCGCAACGCGTCGGCGCTCAGGTCGAACGCATGCACGTCATGGCCGGCTTTCAGCAGGTTCAGCGCCATCGGCGCGCCCATGTGGCCGAGGCCGATAAATCCGATTTTCATGTTCGTTTCCTTCGCCGCTCAATGCAGCCGGATCGTCGTGTTCACCGGGCCGGCCGTCGTGTCGTCGTCGAACCAGCGCGCGGTGACCGTCTTCGTCTGCGTGTAGAACTGCACGACCTGCTTGCCGTACGGGCCGAGATCGCCGAGCTTCGAGCCGCGCGAACCGGTGAAGCTGAAGAACGGCACGGGCACCGGGATCGGAATGTTGATGCCGACCTGGCCGACGTCGATCTCGCTCTGGAACTTGCGTGCGGCCGCGCCGCTCTGCGTGAAGATGCCCACGCCGTTGCCCATCGGGTTCGCGTTGACCAGCGCGATCGCGTCGTCGAGCGTGTCGACCTCCATCACGACCAGCACCGGCCCGAAGATTTCATGCGTGTAGATCGACATGTCGGTTTTCACGCCGGAGAAGATCGTCGGGCCGATGAAGTTGCCGTCCTCGAAGCCCGCGACCTTCACGTCGCGGCCGTCGAGTTCGAGCGTCGCGCCTTCCTTGATACCCATGTCGATCAGCGACAGAATCCGCGCCTTCGCGCCGCGCGATACGACCGGCCCGACGTCGGTGCCCGCTTCCGAGCCCGCGTTGACCTTCAGCGTCCTCGCCTTCGCGACGAGATCGGGCAGCCATTCGCGCGCGCTGCCGACGAGCACCGCGACGGACGTCGCCATGCAGCGCTGGCCGGCCGCGCCGAAGCCCGCGCCGACCAGCGCGTTGATCGCCTGCTCGCGGTTCGCGTCGGGCAGCACGATCGCGTGGTTCTTCGCGCCCATCATCGACTGCACGCGCTTGCCGTGCTGGCTGCCGAGGTTGTACACGTGGGTGCCGACGGCCGTCGATCCGACGAACGAGATCGCCTTCACGAGCGGATGCGTGCAGATCGCGTCGACGACTTCCTTGCCGCCGTGCACGACGTTCAGCACACCCTTCGGTACGCCGGCCTCGAGCGCGAGCTCGACGAGTTCCATCGTCGACATCGGGTCCTGCTCGGACGGCTTCAGCACGAACGTGTTGCCGCACACGATCGCCATCGGGAACATCCACAGCGGAATCATCGCGGGGAAATTGAACGGCGTGATGCCGGCGCACACGCCGATGGGCTGGCGCAGCGTGTAGGTGTCGACGCCGCCCGCGACGTTCTCCGCGAATTCGCCGAGCTGCAGCGTGCCGATCGAACACGCGTGCTCGACCACCTCGAGGCCGCGGAAGATGTCGCCTTCGGCATCGGGAAGCGTCTTGCCCTGCTCGGCCGTCAGCGTCTTCGCGATGCGCTGCTGGTTCGCGCGCACCCGATCCTGGAACTTCAGCATGATGCGCATGCGTGCGGAAATCGGCGTGTTCTTCCACGTCGCATACGCGGCGTGCGCGGCCCGCACGGCCGCGTCGACTTCCGCGACGGTCGCGAACGGCACGCGCGCGAGTACCTGCTGCGTCGCCGGGTTGACGACGTCGCGCCACTCGTGGGTGGCGGACTCGACGAAAGCGCCGTCGATCAGCAGCTTGACCGTCGGCACGTCTTGCCCCGTACGGGGCGTCGGATTCGCGTTCATCAGTGCACTCTCCTTGCAGTGAGCCGCGTGGCGTCAGGCGACACGCGGCCGGTTCGGTTCAGTCAGGCTGCGGGCGGCGCGCCGTGAAATGCGACGCGCTCGGCCCGTTTCCGGTCATTTCAGTTCGTTGGCGAAATCTTCTTCCCAGTATTCGCCGGGCATGCGCGCGGTTGCATCGTCGCCGCGCTCGATCTCGCGGCGGCGCAGCTCGACGCGGCGGATCTTCCCCGAGATCGTCTTCGGCAGCTCCGCGAATTGCAGCCGGCGGATGCGCTTGTACGGCGCGAGCTTCTCGCGCGAGAAACGGAAAATCTCCAGCGCGAGCGCGGGGCTTTCTTCATAGCCCTGGCGCAGCGTGATGAACGTCTTCGGCACCGACAGCCGCACCGGGTCCGGGCTCGGCACGACGGCCGCCTCGGCGATCGCCGGGTGCTCGATCAGCACGCTTTCGAGTTCGAACGGGCTCAGCCGGTAGTCGGACGACTTGAACACGTCGTCCGCGCGGCCGATGTACACGTAATAGCCGTCGTCGCGACGCATCGCGATGTCCGACGTGCGGTAGTGGCCGTCGCGCATCGCGTGGGCCGTCGCGTCGGGATTGTTCGCATAGCCCGTCATCAGCCCGACCGGGCGCGTGACGCCGTCGCCGATCGGCAGCGCGACTTCGCCTTCGGTCACCGGCGCGCCGTCCGGGTCGAGCAGCGCGATCCGGTAGCCGGGCAGCGGCCGGCCCATCGAGCCCGCGACCACCGGCTGGCCCGGCGAATTGCCGATCAGGCAGGTCGTCTCGGTCTGGCCGTAGCCGTCGCGAATCGAGATGTTCCATGCCTTCTTCACGCGCTCGATGATCTCGGGATTCAGCGGCTCGCCCGCACCGACGATCTCGCGCAGCTTCACGTCGAACGACGCGAGCGGCTGCTGCACCAGCATGCGCCACACGGTCGGTGGCGCGCATAGCGTCGTCACCCGGTATTTGACGAGCGCATCGAGCACGACCTTCGGCTCGAAGCGCGCATAGTTGAACGCGAACACGCACGCCTGCGCATTCCACGGTGCGAAGAAGCAGCTCCACGCGTGCTTCGCCCAGCCCGGCGAGCTGATGTTCCAGTGGATGTCGCCCGGCTGCAGGCCGACCCAGTACATCGTCGACAGATGGCCGACCGGATAGGTGCGGTGCGTATGCTCGACGAGCTTCGGCTTCGACGTCGTGCCCGACGTGAAGTACAGCAGCATCGGATCGTTCGCGTGCGTGACGGCGTCCGGCTCGAACGCAGCGCTCGCCGCATAGCCGTCGTTCATCGCGAGCCAGCCTTCGCGCGGCGCGCCGGCGACGATCTTGTGCTTCAGGCCGAGGCCGGCCTGCTCGAACTTCGCGGTTTCGTTTTCGTCGACGATCGCGTAGGTCGCGCCGCCGATCTGCACGCGATCGCGCACGTCGTCGGGCGACAGTTGCGTGGTGGCGGGCAGCACGATCGCGCCGAGCTTCATCGCGGCCAGCATCGCGTCCCACAGCTCGACCCGGTTCGGCAGCATCAGCAGAATGCGATCGCCGCGCACGACGCCGATCGAACGCAGCCAGTTCGCGATCCGCGACGAACGCTCGGACATTTGCGCGAACGAGTACGGATCGCCGGTGCCGGTCGCCGCGTCGACGATCCACAGCGCGGGCTGGTCGTTGCCGCGCGCCATCGGGTCGAAGTAGTCGAGCGCCCAGTTGAACGCATCGAGCACCGGCCATGCGAAATCGCGGTACGCGGTGTCGTAGTCGGTGCGATGGCGCAGCAGGAAGTCGCGTGCGTCCAGGAATGCCTGTACCGTCATGTGTCGTCTCCGTCCAGTCTCCATGCCCAGCGGTCAACCGGCACAGGTGCCGCGGCACCTGAACCGTTCCGTGTTGCACGGCGCACGGTCACGTCGTTGCGTGCCGCGTTCGCCGCGCTGCCCTCGTGCCTGCGTCGTGCGCCTGCTCGTTCGATTGCGTGATGCCGGATCGGAGCGCCGCGGCTCAAAGCTGCCGCGCGATCACCATCCGCTGCACTTCGCTGGTGCCTTCGTAAATCTGCGTGATACGTGCGTCGCGATAGTGACGCTCGACTTCGTAATCGACCAGGTAGCCGTAGCCGCCGTGAATCTGGATCGCATCCGAGCAGACGCGCTCGGCCATCTCGGACGCGAACAGCTTCGCCTGCGACGCTTCCGACAGGCACGGCAGCCCGGCCGTGCGCAGTTTCGCCGCGTGATGCACGAGCAGGCGCGCGGCGTTGATCTGCACGGCCATGTCGGCGAGCTTCTGCTGGATCGCCTGGTGCTCGGCGATCGGTTTGCCGAACTGCACGCGCTCGCCCGCATAGCGGCGCGCCTTGTCGAATGCGGCGCGCGCGATGCCGAGCGCCTGCGCGGCGATGCCGATGCGCCCGCCTTCGAGGTTCGACAGCGCGATCTTCAGCCCTTCGCCGCGATTGCCGAGCAGGTTTTCTTCCGGAATCGCGCAGTTTTCGAACGTGATCGGGCACGTGTCCGACGCGCGGATGCCCATCTTCTTCTCGGGCTTGCCGACGATGAAGCCCGGCGTGTCGGTCGGCACCAGGAATGCGGAAATGCCGCGCTTGCCGGCTTCCGGGTCCGTCATGGCAAAAACGATCGCGACACCCGCGCGCTGGCCGTTGGTCACGAACTGCTTCGCGCCGTTCAGCACCCACTTGCCGTCGCGCAGTTCGGCCCGCGTGCGCAGGTTGTTCGCCTCGGAACCGGCATGCGGCTCGGTCAGGCAGAATGCGCCGATCACGCGGCCGGCCGCCATGTCGGCCAGCCAGCGATCCTTCTGCGCGGGCGTGCCGAAGCCGAGGATCGGCCCGCAGCCGACCGAGTTGTGCACGCTCATCATCGTCGCGCACGCGGCGTCGCCGGCCGCGACTTCCTCCATCGCGAGTGCGTAGGCGACGTAGTCCGTATACGAGCCGCCCAGTTCCTGCGGCACGATCATCCCGAGCAGGCCGAGCTCGCCGAGCTGCGCGACGATCGCGTCGGGCAGGTGCGCGTCGTGGTCCCACTGCGCGGCGCTCGGCGCAAGCATCTCGGTGGCGAAAGCGCGCGCGGCGTCGCGGATCATCCGCTGGTCTTCGGTGTAAAGCTCGTCCATGGTGCTGCTGTCTCCCGCGGCCGCCGGGCGCGACCGTCCTTGCGTTTCGATGCAACAAGTGTAGGCAAGCGCGCGCGACTGTTCGATGCTCGCGTCGCTCATTTACACTGAGCGTTTTTGCCACACCGGCGACACCGATGAAGCAGGAAGACAAGGGAACCGTCGCGATCAGCCTCGTCGCGTACAGCGTCGCGCTCGCCACGCGACGCGGCGTCGCGGCCGAGCCGCTGCTCGCGCAGGCCGGCATCGCGCCGGCGCTGCTCGCGCAGCCGCGCGCCCGCGTGTCCGCGCAGCAATACGGCGCACTGTGGAACGCGATCGCACGCACGCTCGACGACGAGTTTTTCGGGCAGGATCGCCACCCGATGCGCAGCGGCAGCTTCATCGCGATGAGCCAGGCCGCGCTGTCCGCGCGCGACGGGCTGCACGCGATGGCGCGCGCCGTGAACTTCATGCACTGCGTGCTCGACGACCTGCATGCGGAACTCGACGCGAATCCGCAGCGCGTGCGGCTGCGTTTCGTGCACCGCAACAACGGCGCGACGCCCGCGATGTTCACGTACGCGACCTATTTCATCATCGTGTACGGGCTCACCTGCTGGCTGATCGGCCGGCGCATTCCGCTGCTGCATGCGAGCTTCCGCTGCGACACGCCGCCCGCCGACCACGAATACCCGTCGATGTTCTGCGACGACATGCGGTTCAACGAGCCCGATTCGTATGTCGATTTCGATCCCGAATTCGCGACGCTGCCGGTCGTGCAGAACGCGAAGACGCTGAAAACGTTTCTGCGCAACGCGCCGGCCAGCTTCATCGTCAAGTACCGCAACCCGAACGCGCTCGCGCAGCGCGTGCGCGCGGTGCTGCGCGGGATGCCGCCGGCCGCGTGGCCCGGCGCGGGCGGGATGGCCGCGCGGCTGCACGTGGCCGAGGCCACGCTGCGCCGCAAGCTGCACCAGGAAGGCCACGCGTACCAGTCGATCAAGGACACGCTGCGGCGCGATCTCGCGTTCGAGGCGCTGGCCGACCCGGCCCGCACGATTGCCGACGTCGCGGCCGCGACCGGGTTCGCGGAGCCGAGCGCGTTCTACCGCGCGTTCCGTAAATGGAGCGGGCGCAGCCCGGCCGACTATCGCGACGAAGTGCTCGCGCGCGGCGGCGGCGCAAGCTGACGCCGGCCGGTGCGGCCGCACCTTCGCGCTTTCGGCCGAAACCGCCTAATCTTCAAGCATCGGGCCCACGCCCTTTTCGCGAGCCGGACGGCACGCGGCCGTGCGCCGCCCGGACGCCCCGATGCGTTTTCACCGTCATGAGCCGCCGCCGGCGCCTGCCGCGCCGGCCGGCCGCTCCCGTCACCCGCTGTCCGCGCGGGTCGCGCGCGCCGCGCTGTTCGCGGCGCTGCTCGTCGTATGCGCCGCGGTCGCCGCGCCGCCATCGGCCGACGCGCCCGCCGCGCATCCGGTCGTCGTGATTCCCGTCAACGGCGCGATCGGCCCGGCCAGCGCCGATTTCATCGTGCGTTCGCTCGACCGCGCGGCCCGCGAGCGCGCGCCGCTCGCGATCCTCCAGCTCGACACGCCCGGCGGCCTCGATACGTCGATGCGGCAGATCATCAAGGCCATCCTCGGCTCGCCAGTGCCGGTCGCCGCGTTCGTCGCGCCGGGCGGTGCGCGGGCGGCGAGCGCGGGCACCTACATCGTCTATGCGAGCCACTTCGCGGCGATGGCGCCGGGCACCAACCTCGGCGCGGCGTCGCCCGTGCAGATCGGCATCGGCGGCGCCGCGCCGCCGGGTGCGAATCCCGCCGCGCCGCGACCGACCGGTGCATCGGGCGCGTCCGGTGTGTCGGACGCGGCTGCCGTGCTGCCGACCGATACGCAATCGACCGAGATCCGCAAGGCGATCCAGGACGCTTCCGCATACATCCGCGGCCTCGCGCAATTGCGCGGACGCAATGCCGAATGGGCCGAGCGCGCGGTGCGCGAGGCCGTGAGCCTGTCGGCGAACGAAGCGCGCGCGCAGCACGTCGTCGACCTGATCGCGCAGGACCCGGCCGACCTCGCGCGCCAGCTCGAGGGCCGCACGGTGACGACGACCGCCGGCACGCTGCATCTCGCGAGCGCGCACGCGCCGCTCGTCGTGCTCGCGCCCGACTGGCGCAGCCGCTTCCTGGCGATCATCGCCGATCCGAACGTCGCGCTGATCCTGCTGACGATCGGCATCTACGGGCTCTTCTTCGAATTCGCGAACCCGGGCTTCGTGCTGCCGGGCGTCGCCGGCACGATCTGCCTGCTGGTCGGCCTGTTCGCGATGCAGTTGCTGCCGGTCAGCTATGCGGGCCTCGGCCTCGTATTGCTCGGGCTCGGCTGCCTCGTCGCCGAGGCGTTCCTGCCGACCTTCGGCGTGCTCGGGTTCGGTGGAATCGTCGCGTTCACGATCGGCGCGCTGATGCTGATCGATACCGACGTGCCCGGCTACGGGATTCCGTGGCCCGTGATCGCGAGCCTCGCGCTCGGCGGCGCGCTGCTCGTCGCGGGCGTGTCGAGCGTCGCGCTGCGCGCGCGGCGCCGCCCGGTCGTGACCGGCGCCGAGGCGATGCTCGGCAGCATCGGCGAAGTGCTCGACGACGGCCTGCAGCCGGACCAGCCGCAGGGCGCGGCCGGCACGCCACCGTCGGCCGCCGGCTGGGCGCGCGTGCACGGCGAGCGCTGGCGCGTGGCGAGCAGCACGCCGCTGGCAGCCGGCTGCCGCGTGCGCGTGACCGGCCGCCACGGGCTGACGCTGACGGTCGCGCCGCTCTACGACGTGCCCGGCCCCGCCCATCCCCAGGGAGAACCTTCATGATCGGTTACACGTTCGGCTTCAGCAGCGTCCTGGTCGTCTTCGTCGTGGTGCTCGTCGCGTCGTCGATCCGCATCTTTCGCGAGTACGAGCGCGGTGTCGTGTTCATGCTCGGCCGGTTCTGGAAGGTGAAGGGGCCGGGGCTCGTGCTGATCATCCCGATCGTCCAGCAGGTCGTGCGGATCGACCTGCGCACCGTCGTGTTCGACGTGCCGGCGCAGGACGTGATCACGCGCGACAACGTGTCGGTGAAGGTCAATGCGGTCGTGTATTTCCGCGTCGTCGATCCCGAAAAGGCCGTGATCCAGGTCGCGCGCTTCTTCGAGGCGACGAGCCAGCTCGCGCAGACGACGCTGCGCGCGGTGCTCGGCAAGCACGAACTCGACGCGCTGCTCGCCGAGCGCGAACAACTGAACGCCGACATCCAGAAGACGCTCGACGCGCAGACCGATGCGTGGGGGATCAAGGTGTCGACGGTGGAGATCAAGCACGTCGACCTGAACGAGACGATGATCCGCGCGATCGCGCGGCAGGCCGAAGCCGAGCGCGAGCGGCGCGCGAAGGTGATTCATGCGGAAGGCGAATTGCAGGCGTCGGAGAAGCTGCTGCAGGCCGCGCAGCGGCTCGCGCTGCAGCCGCAGGCGATGCAGCTGCGCTATCTGCAGACGCTGACGACGATCGCGGCGGACAAGAATTCGACGATCGTGTTTCCGCTGCCGGTCGATCTGCTGGGCGCGTTGCTGGATCGGTTGGGGACGAAGCGCGAGCCTTGAGACGCGCGTGGGCCGGCCCGCACGGCGCCGCGGGCCGATACCGATAAGCGCGGGCGCGTGGGCTGCGCCGCCGCGCCCGCGTCAGGCCAGCAGCTTGCGTTCGGCCTTGCCGTACTTGATCGACTTCTCGTCCGGGATCATCAGCCCCGTGTGCTCGTCGCGGCCCTGCAGCAGGAAGCGCGCGTCCGGGTTGCCGATCTGTTCGGCCGCGAGCTTGCTGTCCGCGCCGATCTCGCCCTTCTTCATCCGGTTGACGATCACGCCGGCCGCGGTGTCCTTGAAATCGCGCAGCATCCACGCGTCGCCGTCGCTGTCGCCGAACACCAGCAGCGGGCCGTAGCCCTTCTTCGACGCGAGCACGTTGCGAATGCCCACCGTCTTGCCCGGCCCCCAGTTGAAATGCCAGCCGGCCGGATAGGTGCTCGTGTACTTGCCGTCCTGCATGTCGAGACGCAGGCCGATCACGTTCTCGGGCGGCACGCCGTAGCCGTAGTTCGGATTGCCGGCGAATACGCGCACGACGTCGTCGAGCGACGCGGTGCTCACGTACACGTCGATGCCGTTCGCACGCAGCGTATGCATCACCGCGCGGATTTCCTCGTGAATGCGGATGCCGTGGAAATGCGTATCGGCCACCACGCCTGCCTTGCCCGGCAGCGCTTTCGGGCTTTCGTAGCGGACCTTGCGCAGCGCGTCGCCGATCCCGTGGTTGTTCGACGCTTCCGCCATCGCCTGCAATTCAGCGGTCGTCATGTTCTTGTAGAAGTAGATGATCCACTTGTAGCCGACTTCGAGCGGGTGCGTGTCGCAGATCGCGTCGTACATGAAGTACAGCTTCGCGCGGAAATCCTTGAACGGATCGGTCTCGCGAATCTCGTCGAGGCTCTTGTCGCCGCCGAGGCCCTTGTAATTCGCATGGAGCCAGCGGTAGTCGGACTCCACGTCGGCGGCGAGGTCCTCCATCGTCACCGGCTTGCCGTCGACGGTCGTGTAGTCCTTCATGAACGCGCCCTTCGGCACGTCCTTCCACATCACGGCGACGAACTCGTCTGGCGTCAGCTTGTACTGCAGATGGTTGATCTGGTACATCAGCAGCGCTTCTTCGCAGTCGTTCATGATGCACGTGTTGTCCCAGTCGAACACCGCATACGGGCGGCGCTTCGCGTCGTAGCGCGCGCTCTTGACGCCATGCCGGTCGAGCACCGCCTGCAGGCGCGCGGCGTTGAACGGCGACCAGCGGCCCGGGTCCAGCGCATCCGGCGCGGTGGCGCTCTTCGCGCCGGCGATGCCGGCCTTGAGCATCAGCGGCGTCGCGGCGGTCGCCGCGGCAAGGGTGTTCATGAACCGGCGGCGTTGCATGGTCTCTCTCCGTGGAAATGTCGAATCGGCTCGGTCGCTGCCCCGCGCGACGCGCGGCACACCGGCCTCGCGAAGCCGAAAAGGCTTCGAATCGGGGCGGATGATGTGACGAAATTATTTCGGCAATTTGACAGCGTCGTGCCGCGACGCGACGGGGAGTTGATCCGGCGCGACATGCCGGGCGGGCGCCGGAGCCTCGCGGGGGGGCTCCCGGCCGGCTCCCCGCCTAGGACGCGTGAGCACGCCCCAACCCTCCGGCCCCGACCGCCGCAAACCTAGAGCTTCCCCTCCATTTCGACCGTTCATTAGGAGAAGCCCTCATCCCCAAGGGCTGGCGTATGAGACCAAACCGGCTATGATTGTTACATCGAACAATGGCACATTAAATGCTGGCTGAATAATCCGCTCGGGATCATCGGCGGAGGCGTTCCGGATCAGCGCCCCAGCCTCGCACTGGACCCGCGTCGCGCCGAGACGCAAACGCGGGCCGACACATGGAGACGCATCATGACCGCCCACCATCCGCTGCCGGAAGTCCACCTCGACGAACTGCCGCAATTCCGCGCGGTTCAGCAGCTTGCCTACCGCTGCGTCGAGACCGTCGGCGCGATGCTCTATCCGGGCATCACCGAAAAGGAAGCCGCGCGCCTGCTGACCGAATGGCTGCAGGATCACGGCGTGCACGACTGGCTGCACAAGCCGTTCGCATGGTTCGGCGACCGCACCGCGTTCGACGGCTTCTCCGGCCTCAAGCACATGGGCGGCTTCAATCTCGCGTTCTTCCCGAGCAACCGCCAGCTCGAAACCGACATGCCGGTAATCCTCGACGTCGCGCCGGTGCTCGACGGCATCGTCGCCGACGTCGGCTACGCGCACTGTCTCGGCCGCAACCCGATCCTCGAGCAGTTGCAGGACGACCTGATGGACCATCGCGACCTGATCGTGCGGCTCGTGAAGGCGCGCCGGCCAATGGCGGAAGTCGCACAGGAAGTCGACGCGCTGTGCCGCCGCCAGGGCGTCGAGCCGCGCCACAAGGCCTATCCGTTCAAGGTGCTCGCGCATCGCGTCGCGAAGATCCACAAGCTGTCGAAGCCGCGCTTCGTCGCGCGCTTCGGGCTGAATGCGACGCGCAACCTGCTGCTCGACCAGGGCCGCGCGGCGAAACGGCAGGGCTGGTCGCCGCTGTGGTCGATCGACCGCCGCTCCGAGCATGCGCCGGTGCCGGGCCTGTGGGCCGTCGAGCCGCATCTCGGCTTCGCCGGCGTCGGCGCGAAATTCGAGGAACTGCTCGTGATCACCGACGACGACGCGTACTGGCTCGACGACGACCTGCCGCACGTGCGCCGCTGGCAGTGCCGCCAGGCTGAACGCGCGCAGGCCGCGGCGAACGTTCCGGCCGCCGCCTGACGCGCCCGCACCTCTCCCTCGACTCCCTGAACGACGGACTCACGATGCAGCCTCTTTCCGACGAAGCGCCGCTGGCCCTGTTCGAATCGGTTCACGGCGAAACGGCGGTCGCCTCCGGCGACCTGACGCTCGCGGTCCGGACCTGGGGCGACCCGGCCCGCTCGCCGGTCGTGCTCGTGCACGGCTATCCCGACGACAGCAGCGTCTGGCAGCACGTCGCGCCGCTGCTCGCGCGCCGACACTACGTGATCGCGTACGACGTGCGCGGCGCGGGCCTGTCCGGCGTGCCGACGCGCACGGCCGACTACCATCTCGCGAAGCTGACCGACGATTTCGTCGCGGTGATCGATGCGCTCTGCCCCGGCCGGGCCGTGCACCTGGTCGCACACGACTGGGGGTCGATCCAGGGCTGGGAATTCGTCACCGATCCGCGCCTGGCCAGCCGTATCGCGTCGTATACGTCGTGCTCGGGGCCGTGCCTCGACCACGTCGGCTTCTGGCTGCGCGAACGCGTGCTGCACCCGACGCCCGCATCGCTCGCCAGGCTCGGCGGCCAGCTCGTGCGCTCGTGGTACGTGTATCTGTTCCACCTGCCGTTTCTTCCCGAACTCGGCTGGCGGCTGTGGCTGGGCCGCGCGTGGCCGGGCCTGCTGCGCCGGCTCGAGAAAACGCCTGTCGCGCCGCGCCCGACCCAGGCCGACGACGGCGCGCGCGGCGTGCGCCTGTATCGCGCGAACTTCATCCGCTGCCTGTTCGCGCCGCGCGAACGCTATGCGCACGCACCGGTGCAGACGATCGTGCCGCTCGGCGACAAATACGTGAGCCCCGCGCTGTCGGAGAACCTGTCGCGCTGGGTGCCGCAGTACTATCGCCGCGAAGTCGCGGCCGGCCACTGGCTGCCGCTCGCCGATCCCGCGCGCATCGCGGATCTCGCCGGGCAATTGATCGACGCGGTCGAATCCGGCAACGAACCGCCCGCGCTCGCGAACGCGCGCCGCCGCGCCACCAGCGGGCGCTTCGGCGGCGAGGTCGCGGTCGTCACCGGCGCGGGCAGCGGGATCGGCCGCTGCGCGGCGCTGGCCTTCGCCCGCGAAGGCGCGACGGTCGTCGCATGCGACATCGATTTCGCGAGCGCCGAACGCACCGCGCTGCTCATCGGGCTGACCGGCGCGCACGCGCATGCGAAGCGCGTCGACGTCGGGTCCGCCGACGAAATGGAAACGCTCGCGGCATGGGTCGGCAGCGAACTCGGCGGCGCGGACGTCGTGATCAACAACGCGGGCATCGGCATGGCCGGCGGCATCCTCGACACGAGCACGCGGCACTGGGAGCGCATCCTGCACGTGAATCTGTGGGGCGTGATCCACGGCTCGCGGTTGTTCGCGCAGCAGATGGCCGCGCGCGGCACCGGCGGGCACATCGTCAATACCGCATCGGCCGCCGCGTTCGGGCCGTCGCGCGACCTGCCCGCGTATGCGACGACGAAGGCCGCGGTGCTGATGCTCAGCGAATGCATGCGCGCGGAGCTCGCGGACAAAGGCATCGGCGTGACGGCCGTGTGCCCCGGTTTCGCGGAGACGGGAATCATGGCGTCGACGCACTACGCGGGCGCCGACGCGCAGGACGAAGCACGGCTGCGCAAGCGCGCGACCAGGCTGTACCAGATGCGCGGCCTGAAACCCGAAACCGTCGCGCAGGCGATCGTCGACGGCGTGCTGCGCAACCGCCCCGTCGTCGCGGTCGGCGGCGAAGCGCACGCGCTGCGCTTCGTCGGCCGCTTCATGCCGTGGCTGGGCCGGATGATCGCGCGCATCAGCATGGCGTCGCATTGACGGCGCACGACGCCGCACAAGGACAGGGGGACAACATGACCGATACCGCCGACTATCACAAGATCAGGGCCCGGCACGTGAAGTTCGACTTCAGCGACACGCCGGTCACCTGGGTGCCGAACGATCCGGGCAGCACGCACATCATCAACACCCTGAACCTGCTGTTCCCGGAAGGCGAGCTGTGGTTCTGCCGCGTGTACAACAAGGCGCTGCCGCTGATCGCCGATGCACGCCTGCGCGACGAAGCCGAAGGCTTCCTGCGGCAGGAAGCCGTGCATTCGCGCTCGCACGGCGGCGTACTGAAGCACTACTACGACCGCCACGGCATCGACACGAAGCCGTTCACGCAGAAGCTCAACCGGCTGTTCACGCGCGTGCTCGGCGAAGCCCCGCTCGGGCTGAAGATCGGCCATACGCGCTTCTGGCTGCGGCAACAACTCGCGGTGATCGCGTCGCTCGAGCATTTCTTCGGCTATCTCGGCAACTGGGTGCTGAACGCGCACGGGCTCGACGAAGGCCGTGCGGACCCGACGATGGTCGACCTGCTGCGCTGGCACGGCGCCGAGGAAGTCGAGCACCGCACCGTCGCGTTCGACATCTACCGGCACCTGGGCGGCACCTATCCGGAGCGCTGCGTGCACATGGCGTTCGTGATCCTGCTGCTGCTCTACTACATCACGACCGGGGCGAAGTTCATGTACCGGCGCGACCCGGACGCCGGCCGCTACCCGGGCTTCGTGCTCGCGTGGTGGCAGGGTTCGCGGCGCGGGCACCTGCCGTCGTTCTGGAAGGTGATCGGCGCGGCGCTGCGCTATTTCAAGCCGGGCTATACGCCGCACCGCGAAGGCTCGACCGAGCAGGCGCTCGCGTACCTCGCGCGCTCGCCGGCCGCGCAGGCGGCCGCGCACGGCGGCAACTGGGGCACGACGAAAGGCGCATAAGCGGGCTTCCGGCCGGTTCGGGGGCGGCGCCCGCCGAAATGCGTACAATCGCGGCTTCAATTTCCCGGAGGTGCCGCGATGGCCATGAAGAAAACCGATCTCGAAAAGAACAAGGCGCTCAAGCTGACGCATGCGATGAAACAGTCGAGCTCCGCGCGTTTCGGCAAGGGCGCCGACGAAGCGGCCAAGCTGGACCGTCGCGCGCAGCGCAAGCTCGACCAGGAACAGGGCCTCGTGCCGTTCGCGTGCAAGCTCAACGCCGAGCTGGTCGAACAACTGAAGGCCCGCGCGGCCACGCACCCGGCAGGGATGACGGGCCTGCTGTCCGAGCTGCTCGTGAACGGCCTCGCGCAACGCGACGCGTAACCCGCGCCCGCATCGAAAACTGTCGTTGACGCCGCCGCTGCGCGGCGACGCGCTCGCTCGCGTGCCGGTGTTCGCGCTCATCGCCATCGCGCTCCATCGCCGGGCACATGCACGAATCGGCGCGTCATCGGTGGCGCTGGTGCGTGAGCGCGCCGATCAGTACCGCCGCCCCTCACACAAGGCCTCGCCGGAAACGGTCGAGGCCTTTTTTTCGAGCTTGCGCGCCAGCGGGAACAAGGGACCGAAAGCACTCGCGTATTGAGATTCTTTTCAGGAAGTTGGTCGCATCGATGCCGCGTGGACACAATACGAATCCCGAACGCCTTGTGTCACCCCAAAAGGCGTTCCCACCCATCGAAACCGGAGATTATCTGATGAACGCATCCCGAGTGATACTTGCTCTCGCCGCAGCATTCGCCGTCAGCGGCAACGCCGTGGCCTGCGACGATCCTGACCACGACGCGCCCGCTGCCCAGCAACAGACCAGCGACCAGGCGAGCACGGAGGAAGCAGCCAGCCGCTGAGCGCCGCGCGCGTTGCCCGAGCAAGCCGGCACGATGCCCGGTCGCCCGGGCATCGCCGACTCGTTCACGGCATGCACTGAACCGGGCTCGCACTCGTTTTTCATCTGGTGTGCGGACCTTCCACATTATTCGCATACCGTATCAATATGACCAAACGAACACTGCTCCAGTTGACCGTGCTTGCGAGCCTGCTCGCGAGCCTCCCCTCCATCCTGAACGCGGCGCCCGCACCGGCAAGTCACGGCGCGCCTGCGGCGTCTTCCGGCGCGATCGCGCTGCCCTCCGGCACCCGCATTGCGGAGCGCGACACCGGCCGGGTTCTCGCGTCGATGGCGCGCGACCACGCGATCAAGACGGTTCGCGGCAACGGCAAGCGCACGCTCTATGTCTTCTCCGATCCGGATTGTTCCCATTGCAAAAGACTGGAGCGCACGCTTGAACGGATCGACAACGTCACCATTCACACCTTCCTCTATCCGCTCGAGGGACTCCATCCGCAGGCCGCCGTGCATGCGCGTGGCGTCTGGTGCGCGAATGACCGGAATGCGGCGTGGAAAGCGTGGATGATCGACAACGCGCAACCTGCCGCCGGCACGTGTGCCGCACCGCTCGCGCAGATCCGCTCGCTCGGCCTTGCGTTGGGCCTGCGCGGCACGCCGACGCTGTTCAACGCGAACGGCCGCATGATGTCCGGTGCGGTTTCCGCACCCGCCATCGAAACGTTGCTGAACGACTGAACCTGCTCGAAGAAATGCGCGCATCAGGTGCTGGCGGCGAGACGCGGGCCCGTGCTCCGAGGAGTGGAATCGAGGTCGGGGCGTTGCGCCGCCTGCGAGATCGCCCACGGGTCGATGCCTTGCTTTTGCACCTCCTCGAGAAATGACACCCGTGTGCGCCAGTAATCCGCCTGTAATTTCGCATCGATGACGGGCCTGCTGTCCGAGCTGCTCGTGAACGGCCTTGCACAACGCGACGCGTAACCGCCACGTATCTCGAAATTGCCGTTGACAGCGCCGCGCTGCCACGACACACTCGTTCGCATGCCTATGCTCAAGCCCAACGCCATCGCGCATAAAACACGAGTGAACGCCCATGCGTGGCGATCACCGGGGGCGCTTGTGCGTTAGCATCGAGATTCAGTTGCGCATGTCACGAGGCCTCGCCGGAAACGGATGAGGCCTTTTGTTTTGGTGCGCGTCATCCCGCCCGGCTCAACGGATGGAGATGACGATGGACCAAGCAAGCCGGCTGGTTGTTTGTCGCGATCGGCGCCGCACCGACGCAATCGCATTGCCGAGCGTCGAGCTGCATTTCACGGTCGCGCCGCGCAGGACGCTGGCGTGGCGTGCCCGGCACGACGCCGAGATCCGTGTGCACGATGCGACGCTGTGGATCACGCGGCTGGGCAGCGTCGACGATTACTGGATTCGAACCGGCGACGTGCTGCGCGTGCAGCGCGGCGATCGCATCTGGATCAGCACCGACGACGAGCGGCCCGCCGCAGCCTCGATCACGACCGTGTAAGTGACGAAGCGCGACGCGTGGCTTGCGCGCGCGCTCGCGCAGTTGCGCACCATGCTGGGCGAACGACGTCGATGATGTCCCGAGCGACGCATCGTGCATCGCTGCGCGCTCGATCCGCGCGCGCAGCGACCTCGTGAAACGCAGCACGCGCGCGGCAACGTATCGCCCGCGCCTCTCCCGAAAATAGTCGTTGACAACACTGCGGCCCGACAACAAAATCGATCGCATGCCTACGTTCAAGCTCATCGCCGTCGCGATTCATTGCTCGATGAACATTCGAAAGAATGATTCACGGGAGGCGCTTGTGCGTTAGCAATCGAGCAGTACCGCATGTCACACAAGGCCTCGCCGGAAACGGATGAGGCCTTTTTGTTCTGGTGCGCGTCATCCGTCCGGCTCACTGAATGGAGAAGACGATGGACCAGGCAAGCCAGCTGTTTGATCGTCCCGATCGGCGCCGCACCGGCACGATCGCACTACCGACTGTCGTGATCCGTTTCGCGATCGCGCCGCGCACGACGATGACCTGGCGCGCGCCGCAGGATGCGGAGCTCCGCGCGCATGGCGCGGCGCTGTGGGTCACGCGCCCGCCGAGCGTCGACGACGACTGGGTGCGGCCCGGCGACGTGCTGCGCATCGCGCGCGGCGAGCGCATCTGGATCGGCACCGACGCCGACCGATCGGCCGAAGCGACGATCACGACCGCGTACGTGCGCCGCGGCGAGCGCTTCAGGCGCGCGCTCGCGCAAGTGCAACGTTTGCTCGTCGGGATAGGGAGAAGCAGCGGATGAGCGACGTGCCGTCAAGCACGCGAGACGCGGAACGGCCGCGACCGGAAACGGACGCACCCGCGGCGCAGCACGCCGCAGGTGCGCATCGAATGCCGCGGCACACCAGTGCGTGCCGCGAGCGATCGCACGCCGTGCGCAACGACCGGATGCAGTGTGCGCATCAGGTGCTGGCGGCGAGGCGCGGGCCCGTGCTCCGTGGAGTGGAATCGAGGTCGGGACGTTGCGCTGCCTGCGAGGTCACCCACGGATCGATGCCCTGCTTCTGCACCTCTTCGAGGAATGACACTCGTGTACGCCAGTAATCCGCTTGTAATTTCGCATCGATGACGCGCTGTTCGGCTGCGAACAGTTCCATGCGCGCCGTCACGAGCATCGATGCAGCGGTTTTTTCCGGCGTGGGGGCGTGTCGCATCGCCCAACGGCTGATCCAGTTCAACATGCTGACCTCCGTGATTTACGGACGAACCCGCATCGGGCAATCGCAATCTGCCGCGCCTGACCGGCCGTGCCTGCCCAAACGCGCAACGGCCTTGACCGCCATTCACCGCCTGGCCTGCACGGACTGCGACTCCCCCGCGTCGGCAATTACCGGCCGGCGTGTGCATGCGCGGTGTATCTATCCTAGAAAGACTTGCCGGTTTATGCGATGGGGTCTTGCAATCTTTTACACAGAAACCACAGTCGCGCCCGCATCGCGAAATGACAGTTGCGGACGGGACGGCTTCGGCGCAGGATAGCCCGATATCTGCAGCCGCCTGGGCTGATGAATGGCAGCTGCCGGGCATTCGTACCGGCCGCGCGCACGTGCGGGCGCGCGGTTTCAGTCGCAAGCCGTCGCACACTCGCCATGCGCGACGCGGCCGCCGTGCCGTTGCGCACGCATCGGCCGGTTTTCCGCATTCCTCCTGCTTCCGCTTCCTTCGTTTCGCCCGTTTCCGCCATTTCTGCCGGTCCGCGCCGCGCGAACCGGTAAAATGCGCGCCTTCGTCGCGCGGCCGGGCTGCCAGGCCGTTCGCGCGCAGGCAACCGATCGTGCCCTCCAACTATATCGTCCGAGCTATCCGCGCTATTACAATCCGCCGATAGCCGCGCAATAGTGGCTGGTTACATTAAGCCCGCCGCGCGCTGCCTGTAGAACAATTCGGCACAACAATCAACACGATCCGACCGGAGAAACGCCTTCATGGAATCCATCAAGCGGTATTTCGGCTTCGCTGAAGCCGGCACCGACTTCCGCACCGAGATACTCGCGGGCGTCACCACGTTCCTGACGATGGCCTACATCATCTTCGTCAACCCCGCGATCCTCGGCGATGCCGGCATGCCGAAGGAATCCGTGTTCGTCGCGACCTGCCTCGTCGCGGCGCTGGCGTCGATCATCATGGGGCTGTACGCGAACTACCCGATCGCCTGCGCGCCCGGCATGGGCCTGAACGCGTATTTCGCGTACACGGTCGTCAAGGGGATGGGCTTCACGTGGCAGGCCGCGCTCGGCGCGGTGTTCATCTCCGGCTGCCTGTTCCTGCTCGTCACGCTGTTCCGCGTGCGCGAGGCGATCGTCAACGGCATTCCGAAATCGCTGCGGATCTCGATCACCGCCGGTATCGGCCTGTTCCTCGGCATCATCTCGCTGAAGACGTCGGGCGTGATCGTCGGCAACCCGGCCACGCTCGTCACGCTCGGCGATCTGCACAAGCCCACGACGATCCTCGCGATCGTCGGCTTCTTCACGATCGTCACGCTCGACCACCTGCGCGTGCGCGGCGCGATCCTGATCGGCATCATCGGCGTCACGGTGCTGTCGTTCTTCTTCGGCGACAACCAGTTCCACGGCGTGTTCTCCGCGCCGCCGTCGATCGATGCAACGCTGTTCAAGCTCGACATCGGCGCCGCGCTGTCGACCGGCATCATCAACGTGATCCTCGTGTTCTTCCTCGTCGAGCTGTTCGATGCGACGGGTACGCTGATGGGCGTCGCGAACCGCGCGGGCCTGCTCGTCGAGGGCAAGATGAACCGCCTGAACAAGGCGCTGCTCGCCGACAGCACGGCAATCGTCGCGGGCTCGGTGCTCGGCACGTCGTCGACCACCGCGTATATCGAAAGCGCATCGGGCGTACAGGCCGGCGGCCGCACGGGCGTGACGGCGATCACCGTCGCGGTGCTGTTCCTCGCGTGCCTGTTCATCGCCCCGCTCGCCGGCGTCGTGCCGGCCTACGCAACGGCGCCGGCGCTGCTGTACGTGTCGTGCCTGATGCTGCGCGAGATGGTCGAAGTACCGTGGGACGATGCGACGGAAGCCGTGCCGGCCGCGCTGACCGCGCTGCTGATGCCGTTCACGTACTCGATCGCGAACGGCGTCGCGTTCGGCTTCATCGCATACGGCGGCCTCAAGCTGCTGACGGGCCAGGCGCGCACGGTCAAGCCGATCGTGTGGATCATCGCGGCCGTGTTCCTGTTCCGCTTCTTCTATCTCGGCAGCGAGTAAGCGAAGCGCATCGCAGCGCGGCATGATGAAAAAACGCCACCTCCGGGTGGCGTTTCTGTTTCCTCGCGATTTTTTCTGCGATCCCGAGAATCGCCGCGCCGCGCTGCGTCGTGCGTGCGCCCGGTCGACCGGCGCCGCCCGCATACGAAAATGCCGCCCGGCCCCACCGAACGGCATTGCGTGAAAGGCGGCGTCTTCGCGTGCGCCGCGCCCGGGCGCGCCGCGAGACGGGCGTCGTGCCGTCAGCGCCAGTTCGCCTCGTAGAAACGCACGTAGCCGCTGCGCAGCGTCACGCATTGCGCGCGCGTTTCCGACAGCAGGCGCCGTGCGGCCGCCTCGATACGCTCGCGGTGCTGGTCGAATGCGCCGACCATGTCCTCGAAGCGCGGCGATGCCGCGCCGAAGTGGTCTTCCAGCGCCTCGGCGGTGATCTGGCATTGGACCCGCTCGCCATTGACCAGCGCCGTGAACCCCAGCATCAGGTCACGCCCCGAATACTCCGGCTTCTCGTTCGTGAAATGGATCTGCATGGGAGCCGCCTCGACCGGTAGAAAACGAATGACCGCGTCCGTCGTCCGCTACCGGCCGGACGAAATGTACGCGGGCTCGCCGGCGGAGGCCCCGACCGCGGAGTGTGGCGCGGTCGCTGCATGCCGGTTGAATTCCACTTTAGACGGTTTCGCGCGGGACACAAAAATTTCGGTGTGCGTCGTTCCGACGCGCATTTCGTCTGATCTGCGCGGCATCCGGCACCGTTTCGGAAAACGGCGTCAGTGCGGATCGGTCGGCCAGATGTTGAGCGCGATCGCGGCGGTCGTGACGCCCACCGCAATCGCGGCCGCCCCGTATCTCACCGCATCGGTCAGATCGAACAGCAATCCGTGGATCGCCACGGCAATGCCGCCCAGCATGATGAAGGTGGCGATGGCCGCCAGCACGACTCTCAGTTCCGTCCGAACCATGATGCGTCTCCCGAACGGATGCATGTCGCGTCGCATGCATGTTGCAGTGCGGAACACGGCGCGTGCGTGCTCCATTTCCATCATTGCAGGCGGGCGCTTGAAAGCAAGGGGATTTTATCGGCAGTCGCGCATCGCACGTGGCGCTTGTATGATGATGCGTACCCGGACGAACGGCTGTCGCGCCCCATGGTGCGCCGCGAGCGGAGACGCACTCCGCCGCCGCTTCCGATCCGGTCGGCCCCGGCGGCTCCGGGGAACAGGAGACACATCATGCCGCAACCCTTCGTGCTGCCCGCCACCGCGGGGCGTACCGACCTGCTCGCGCAGGCGCATGCGCGTTCGACCGCGGTCGGCCTGCGCGCGCACGAGCGTCCCGATTTCGCGCCGCTGTCGCGCGTCGCGCTGCGCGAACTGCTCGACACAAACCACACGCTGTTCTCGCACGCCCGCCCGGTGATGGAGGATCTCCATGCGCAGATCGCCGAGACCCAAAGCCTCGTGCTGCTGACCGACGCCGACGGCGTGATCCTGCACAGCATCGGCGATGCCGACTTCATCGAGAAAGCCAACCGCGTCGCGCTGTGCAACGGCGTGTCGTGGGCCGAAGGCGCACGCGGCACCAACGCGATCGGCACCGCGCTCGCGTCGGGCCAGGCCGTCGTCGTGCACGGTGCCGAACACTTCCTGCGCGCGAACCACATCCTCACCTGCGCGTGCGCGCCGATCGTCGATCCGTTCGGCCGCACGCTCGGCACGCTGGACGTGAGCGGCGACCCGCGCGGCTCCAGCCCGCATACGCTCGCGCTCGTGCGGATGTCCGCGCAGCTGATCGAGAACCACCTGTTCGCGAACCAGTGCGGCGAAGCGCTGCGGCTGCGCTTTCACGCCCACGAGGATTGCGTCGATTCGCTGTTCGCCGGGCTCGTCGCGTTCGGCCCCGACGGCGGGCTGATCGCCGCGAACCGCAGCGCCCAATTCCAGCTCGGCGCGTCGTTCGACGCGCTGCAGCATCAGGCCAGCGACGCGTTGTTCGGCATGCGCTTCGCCCAGCTCGCGCAGCAGGCCGCGCGCGCGCCGGGCGCCACGTTCCGTCTCACGCTGTCGACCGGCGTGCGCGTGCTCGCCCGCTGCGAATTCCCTGAAGCGCAGAAAACGACCGTCGCCGTCACCCCGCCGGCACCGGCCGCACGCGTGCGGGCGCCGGACCCCGATGCGATCACGTTCGCGACGCTCGACACCGGCGACGCGCGCATGGCCGCCGTGCTCGAACGCGTCGCGAAGATCCGCGGGCGCGACCTGCCGCTGCTGATCCTCGGCCAGACCGGCACCGGCAAGGAATGGCTCGCCCGCGCGCTGCACCAGGCGTCGCCGCGCGCGGACGGCCCGTTCGTCGCGGTCAACTGCGCGGCGCTGCCCGATTCGCTGATCGAGGCCGAACTGTTCGGCTATGAGGACGGCGCGTTCACCGGCGCGCGCAAGCGCGGCAGCCCCGGCAAGATCGCGCAGGCCGACGGCGGCACGCTGTTTCTCGACGAAATCGGCGACATGCCGCTCGCGCAGCAGGTTCGGCTGATGCGCGTGCTGCAGGAACGCGCGGTGATGCCGCTCGGCGGCGCACGCGCGGTGCCGGTCGACGTGCGCGTGGTATGCGCGACCCACCGCGACCTGCGCGCGATGATCGCGGACGGCACGTTCCGCGAGGATCTGTTCTACCGGATCAACGGGCTCGCGGTCACGCTGCCGGCGCTCGCCGCACGCACCGACCTGCCGGCGCTCGTCGAGCGGATCCTCGCGCGGCTCGCGCGCAGCGAGCCGATGCCGCGCCGCCTCGCGGCCGACGTGCTCGACGCGTTCGCGCGCCACCGCTGGCCCGGCAACCTGCGGCAGATGACCAACGTGCTGCGCACGGCCGGCATGCTCGCCGAAGACGAAGCCGAGATCACGCTCGCGCATTTGCCCGACGATTTCTGGCTCGACTGCGACGATGCGGCCACTACGTCGGCGGCAGCCATACCGGCCGCATCGATCCCATCGGCCGGCAAACGCGAAGGCACGACGTTGCACAGCCACCAGGCCGCGATGATCGATGCGGTGCTCGCGCGGCATGGCGGCAACGTATCGGCGGCCGCGCGCGAGCTCGGCCTCGCCCGCAACACCGTGTACCGGTATCTGCGGCGGCACTGACGCACGCGGCTGGCGGCCGTCGGCCGCCGGCGGCTTCGGGTATGCTTGGCGCGTTGCCGCCGAACCGCCGCCCGCTTCACTCATGACCGATCCAGAACACCCGCCCGTCGTGCGCATCGAGCCGCTCGGCGCAAGCTTCGACGCACCCGATACGCTGACCGTGCTCGAAGCCGCCGCGTTCGCACGCGTATCGCTGCCGCGCTCGTGCCGCAACGGCACGTGCCGAAGCTGCCTTTGCCGGATCGTCAGCGGCAGCGTACGCTACACGATCGAATGGCCGGGGCTCTCCCGCGACGAAAAAGCCGACGGCTATACGCTGCCGTGCGTGGCCGTCGCGACGTCGGACCTCGTGCTCGACGTGCCCGACGCAGCCATGCTCGACTAGACGCGGCGCGCGGCCGCGCGCGTCGTTCTGCAACGCTCGATCCTGCATGGAGAACATGATGGTCCAGCAAACCGATCGCATCGAAAAACAGACGCTGCTCGCCGCGTCGCCCGACCGCGTGTGGGCAGCCGTCAGCAACTCCGGCGAATTCGGCCAGTGGTTCGGCGTGTCGTTCGACGGCCCGTTCGAGGCCGGCCAGTCGCTGTTCGGTCGCATCACGCCGACCCGCGTCGACGACGACGTCGCCAAGGCGCAGGAGCCCTATGCGGGCACCGTGTTCGAAATCGTCGTCGACCGTATCGAACCCAAGCAACTGTTCTCGTTTCGCTGGCATCCGTTCGCGATCGATCCGAATGTCGATTACGCGTCGGAACCGATGACGCTCGTCACGTTCACGCTCGCGGCACAAGCCGGCGGCACGCTGCTCACGGTCACCGAAACGGGTTTCGACCAGTTGATCGAAGCGCGTCGCGCGACGGCGCGCGACATGAACGACCAGGGCTGGGCCGCGCAGATGACACTGATCGCGAAGTATCTGGCGCTGCACGCATAGCGCGCCGCGATGCCGCAGGTGGGTGCCGACCGGCGAACCGACGTGCGTGGCATAATCGCCCGCATCGTCAGTCCACCCGCCGCCGTGCATCGCATGCTGAGTCGTCGCCTCCGGAAGATCGGCAGTCTGATCGGGATGTTCGCCATCCTGATGACGGCGCTCGCGCCGACAATCTCGCAGGCGCTGACCACGCAGGGGCGCGTCGACGCGCTGCTGGCCGGCTACTGTTCGGCCGCGCCGGCCGCCGGCGACCGCTCCGCCGATGCGTCGACGAAAAGCCTGCAGGCCCATCTGCAGGCATGCGGCTACTGCAGCCTGCTTGCCCATACGCCCGCGCTACCCGCTCCCGAACTGACGTTCGCGGCCCGCGTGCACGCGATCGAGCATCGCGCGGCAACCCGCTTCGAAAGCCTGCGCCGCGCGCTGCCGCTCACGGCCGCGCAACCGCGCGCCCCGCCGTTCACGTCCTGATCCGTCGCCATTGCGCGTGATGCCGTCGTGCATCGCGTCGCCCGCGCACGCCGCCCGCGTGCGCGACATGTCACGTTTCGAAGGACGATCATGTCTCACCCTGCTGCGCGCGGCGTCGTGCCGGGTGCGCGGTTGGCCGCCACCGGTTCGGATTGCCGTGCCTGCATTCGCCCGCATGCGAATGCGCGCCCTCGCACGTCCGCGCTAAGCGCCGCCGACATCGATGCCGCTCGCGCAGCCGTCCGTCGAATCCGTCTTTTTCCATCCGATTCGTTACTCGCACACCCAGCCATGAAAACCGCTACTTTCGTTCGCGGCGCACTCGCCGCACTCGGCTTCGTCGCCCTCCACGCCGCGCATGCGCACGCGCTCCCGAAAATGCAGGACCCGGCGCCCAACGCCACGCTGTCGAGCGCGCCGCACGCAGTCACGATCGATTTCGGCGAAGCGCTCGAGCCCGCGTTCAGCTCGATCGCCGTGACCGACAGCCAAGGGCAATCGGTCGTCGACGGGAAGTCGGCCGTCGACGCCGGCAACCGGAAGCGGATGCACGTCGCACTGGCGAGCCTGAAGCCCGGCGCCTATACCGTCGCGTGGATCGCGGTGGCCAGCGACGGCCATCGCACGCACGGCCGCTATGCATTCACGCTGAAGTAACGCACGTCACGCCGGGAATGCGCATCGGCGCCCCGTGCCGACCGCATTCGCATCGATGCCGTCGGCATCGCACCCGATAAGGAGAACAAATGATGAAACGCCCTCTTCCGACTGCCCTGCTCATCGCGCTGGCGCTGCACGCGTCCGCCACCTTCGCCGCGCCGGCCATCCAGGCCGATGCGTGCTGGATCCGCACGATGCCGGCGACGGTGCCGTCGTCCGGCTACTTCACGCTGAAGAACGGCGGCGACGCGCCCGCGACGCTGACCGGTATCGACACGCCCGCCTACGGGATGGCGATGGTGCATGAAACGCAGACGAGCGGCAGCACCGCGAAGATGGTGCACGTCGACTCGGTCGTCGTGCCGGCGCACGGCACGCTGACGTTCAAGCCGAAGAGCTATCACGTGATGCTGGAGGAACCGCGCCAGGCCGTCGCGCCCGGCACGAAGGTGCCGCTCCGGCTGCATTTCGCGGACGGCTCGACCGTGTCCGTGACCTGCGACGCGAAGGCGCCGACCTACGCCGGTCAGTAACGCCGCCGACCTCACGACCGAAGGAGAGGCACATGAAAAACCGCCTGCCGCTGGCCGACCTGATCGTCCGCTACCGGACCCCGCTGAACGTCGCGGTACTGATCGCCTGCGGATTATGGGCCGCGTGGATCGCGTGGATGACGCGGCCTGCCGCCATCGACACGCCGCCGTCGATTCCCGCGTACTGCATGCGCGACGCGCGCTGACGCGCCGCTACCGCACGGTTCCGGCGGTAGCGGTCCGCGCCATTATTGGCGTGCGATCATCGCTTCATCCCGACCGCCGGAACCGCCTTTCGGAGCGCCGCATGTCCATTCAGACCTGGATGCTGTTTGCCGCAGCCTATCTCGCCACGACGCTGTCGCCGGGCCCCAACGTGCTGCTCGTGATTCGCAACACGGTGCGCTACGGCGCGCACGGCACCGCCGCGACGATCGCCGGCAACCTCGTCGCGCAGGGCGTGGTCGTGCTGCTGGTCGCGCTCGGCGTCGGCGCGGTGCTGGCGGCGATGCCGCCGCTGTTCGTCGCGATGAAGGTGATCGGCGCAGCGTACCTGATGGTTCTGGGGGTCCGGCAGTTGCGCGGCGACCGCCAGGCCGGCGTCGCATCGAGCGGCGCGGTGGAACTCGCCGTGCCCGATCGCCGGAAGCTGTTCCGCGAAGCGCTGTTCGTGTCGGGCAGCAATCCGAAGACGATGATCTTCCTGTCCGCGTTCATGCCGCAGTTCGTCGTGCACGATCGCCCGCTCGCGCTACAGTTCGTCGTGATGTACGCGACGATCGCGTGCACGGTCGTGGTCGTTCACAGCGTCTATTCGGCCGGCGTGCGCCGCCTGCATCGCGGCGTCGGCATGAGCCGCGCGGTGCGCGCGCTCAAGCGTGCGAGCGGGTTGCTGTTCGTCGGGCTCGGTATCAAACTGCTGACCGCGCGGCAGGCGTAAGCCGCCCCCATCAGCCCATGCGAGCGGCCAGCGCGGCCGTGATCTCGTCGAACGACGGCCGCGCGTCGACGTCCTCGTTCATGCACGCCGCCGCCAGCGCATCGAGCGCGCCGGCGTGCGGTTCGCAGCGCTCGAGCAATTCGCCGAGCAGATAGCCGAACGCGCGCACTTCGAGCCGCTCGAACCTCGCGCCGCGCGTGCGCTCGTTCACGTCGTACAGCGACGCCGCCCCGAAATCGCCGAGCAACGCGCCGCCTGCGCCGTCGTGCAGGATGTTGTGCGCATACAGGTCGCCATGCATGATGCCGCGCGCATGCAGATGGGCGGCGACCGACGCGATGCCGTGCGCGATCCGCAACGCGTGCGCCGGATCGAATTTGGTATCGGCGACATAGACGTCGCGCGTGCAGGACGCGAAGCTCGGTGGCCCGGCGAGGTTCGTCAGCGCAGGATCGACCTGCTCCATCACGAGGCCGTGCGTGCCGTCCGGATGCCCGCGCACCTTGCCGATCACCGGGATCAGGTACGGGTAGCGGCCGGCATGCAGGCATGCGGCCATTTCGCAATCGGGCAGGCCGTCGCTCGTCACCGCGCCCTTGAACAGCTTGAGCGCGACCGTCCGCGGCGGATGGCCGTCCGCCCGCCATTGCGCGCGATAAATGACACCCGACGCGCCCTCGCCCAGTTTCCGTTCACATGACAGCGCGGCCCAGTCGATCTCCGCGACGTCCGACCCGGCGGACGCCGCGGCCTCCGGCGCCGCGCCGAACGGATTGCCGGCCACGGCGAGCCACGCGAGACGCGGCAGACGCAGCAGCCAGTCCGGCAACGCGGGCAGCCGGTTCGCCGACAGGCGCACCAGCTCCAGCGCGCGGCATGCGGCCATTTCCGCGGGCAGCGCCCGCAGCCGATTGCCGGCCAGCATGAGCTTCTGCAACCGCGCGCAGTCGCCGATGTCGGCCGGCAGTTCGTCGATCGCATTGTCGGTCAGGATCAGCCAGCGCAGCGCACGCGGCAGCGCGCCGCGCGGCACCGTGCGGATCCGGTTCGCCTTGAAGCCGATCATGTCGAGTCGTTCGCACGCGCCGAGCACGTCGGGGAACGCGGTGAAGCGGTTGCCCGACGCGAACAGAATGCGCAGGCGATGCAGCCGCGGCAGATCGTCCGGCAGCGCGGACAGCGCATTGCCGGTCAGGTCGAGCACTTCGAGCGTGTCGGCCAGATCGAAGATCTCGCGCGGGAATTCGGTCAGTCCGCACGCGAGCTTCAGTTGCCGCGCGCCCGACAGTTGGCCGGCCTGCAGTTGTTCGAGGGTGTGGGTCACGGGGAGAAAACGGGAGGCGGTTGCGGGGACCCGTCGGGTCGATCGGACGAATTCTACCGGGATCGACGAGGTGCCCGTACACGACCTTGTCATCCCCCCTTCACAAATGCGAAATGTGACGTTAGAATTGCGCCCCTTGCAGTGCCGACGTGGTGAAATTGGTAGACACGCTATCTTGAGGGGGTAGTGGCGAAAGCTGTGCGAGTTCGAGTCTCGCCGTCGGCACCAGATGCGCTTTCCTCGCATTCCCGCATTTCAGAAACCCGCGACAGCAGATGGCTTCGCGGGTTTTTTGTTGCCCGCTACGCGAGCAGCAGAAAATTCCGCACCACCGCGGACGGCTCGTCGCAGCGCGACGCAATGGCCAGCCTCGCGCGAAACCGATTGCCCGCGAACGGCCGGTATACGACCCCGGGAACCTGCACCTGCGTAATTGCCTTCGGCACGACCGACACGCCGAGGCCCGCCGCCACCAGCGTCACCGCGGACGCGATCTGCGGCGCCGGTTGCGCCATGCGCGGCTCGAACCCGGCGGCCTTGCACGCGGCGACGATATCGTCGAACAGCGCGCCGCCGGCCGCGCGCGGCACCTGCACGAACGACTCGTCGGCCAGCTCCGCCAGCTCGATGCGCCGGCGCTGCGCCAGCCGATGCGCGACGGGCAGCGCGACGAACATCGGCTCCTCGTCCCAGTCGGCTACCCGCAGCGTCGCGGCCACGCGGCGCTCGGGCCGCACGATCGCGACGTCGAGGCGCCCGGCCTCCAGCGCCTCCAGCAGCACACCCGACGTCGCTTCCTGCAACGTCAGTTCCGCATCCGGAAACGCCTCGCGAAAGCGGCGAATCAGATCCGACACCTTCGGATTGAACGCGGCCGTCCCGGTGAAGCCAACCCGCAAATGGCCGGTTTCCCCGCGCGCGGCGCGTCTCGCCGCCCGTGCCGCGCGCTCGGCATCGTCGAGCACGCGTCGCGCCTCTTCCGCGAAAACCTCGCCCGCCAGCGTCAGCTCGGCGCCGCGCGCGGTCCGCTTGAACAGCTCCACGCCGAGCTCGTTCTCCAGCGCCTTGATCTGCTGGCTCAATGGCGGCTGGCCGATGCCGAGCGTTTCGGCGGCCTTCGTGAAATTCGATGCGGCCGCGACGGCCAGAAAGTAGCGGAGATGCCGGAGTTCCATGCGTGACGTGACCTCGCGGGGTGAGTCGGGTTGGCGCGTGAGCCAGTGTTAAAACATATTACTGCGGTTCATTTCATATATTGGACATATACATGACCGTGCGCAAGAATTCGTGTATTCCGTCGCACATCGAGTGCCCTCATGTCCTCCGCTTCGATTTCCCGCTCCATGCCCGGTACGCAACCGTCCGCGCCCGATGCGCTGCCGGCCGGCGTGTCCCCGCGCTCGGCCGCGTACAAGCGCATCGCGTTCGCGCTGTTCCTCGCCGGCTTTTCTACCTTCTCGCTGCTGTACTGCGTGCAGCCGCTGCTTCCCGCGTTCGCCCGCGAATTCAACGTCGGTGCGGCGTCGAGTTCGCTGTCGCTATCGCTGTCGACCGGGATGCTCGCGGTGTCGATCCTGTGCGCCGGCGCGCTATCCGAACGGGTCGGGCGGCGCGGGCTGATGTTCGTGTCGATGACGCTGGCCGCGCTGTTCAATCTGCTCGCCGCGCTGTCGCCGAACTGGCACCTGCTGCTCGTCTGCCGTGCGCTCGAAGGCTTCGCGCTGGGCGGCGTGCCGGCGGTGGCGATGGCCTATCTCGCGGAAGAAATCGCCGCGGACGGGCTCGGCTTCTCGATGGGGCTCTATGTCGGCGGCACCGCGTTCGGCGGCATGATCGGACGGATCGGGATGAGCGCGCTCGAGGAGCACTTCTCGTGGCGCACGGCGATGCTGTCGATCGGCGTCGTCGATCTGCTCGCGGCGCTCGCGTTCGTGATGCTGCTGCCGGCGTCGCGACGCTTCGTGAAGCGCACCGACCTGACGCTGCGTCACCACCTGCGGCTGTGGCACGCGCAATTGCGTCACGCACGCCTGCCGTTCGTGTTCGCGATCGGCTTCCTCGTGATGGGCGCGTTCGTGACGATCTACAACTACGCCGGGTTCCGGCTCATGGCGGCGCCGTTCGACCTGAGCCCGACCGCCTGCGGGCTGATCTTCGGGGCCTATCTGTTCGGGATGGTGTCGTCGTCGAGCGCCGGCGCGCTCGCCGATCGTCTCGGGCGGGCGCCGGTCCTCGTCAGCGGCATCGTCGTGTTCGCGGCGGGCCTCGCGCTGACGCTGTCGCACTCGCTCGTCGCGATCGTCGTCGGCATCGTGCTCGTGACGATCGGCTTCTTCGTCGCGCACTCGGTCGCGAGCGGCTGGGTCGGCGCGCTCGCGGGCGCCGCGAAAGGGCATGCGGCGTCGCTGTATCTGCTCGCCTACTATGTCGGGTCGAGCGTGCTCGGCTCGGTCGGCGGCACATTCTGGCAACGCGGCGCGTGGACGAGCGTCGCCGCGTATGTCGCGGTGCTGCTCGCCGTCGCATTGCTGGCCGCGCGGCGGTTGAGCCGTGCTTGAGCGGCGCGTGAACCGTGCATGATGCGACGCGGTTCGGCGCGACGCGCGGCCCGCACCACGCACCGCGCGCCGGCCGCGCAACCATCACGACACCAGCGCATCGTCCCCCTTCACCGCATACGCCGCCTCGCGCCGCCGCAGCGTCATCGCGATCAGCGCCGCCAGCACCGCGAGCGCGACGCCCGTGAGAAACCCGCCGGTATAACCCACCTTCGCGGTCAGCGACAGAATCGTCGACGACGCAATCAGCTCGCCGAGATCGCGCGTGCTCTGCACGGCCGTCACGTCGGTGCCGGCCTGATCGCTGCCGCCCGCGAAGCGCATGCCGGCCGTCATGATCGACACCGACGTGATGCCGGTCGCCAGCGAGCCGAGCACCGTGCACAGCCACGCCCACGACGGCGACACCGGCAGCCACCCGCTCGCCTGCGCGAACCACAGCAGCGCCGCCGCGCCCGCGCAGCTCACGCCGGCCGTAAACGCGCGCCACAGGCCGAGCGCCCTCACGAGCCACGCGCCGCCGCCGCACCCGAGCACGACCGTCACGACGCCGCCCGCCATCCCGAGCGTGCCGATCGCATCGAGCGACCAGCCCGCGTCGTTGAGGAACAGCTTCGACAGGCCGAAGCCCGATACGGCGGTCATCGCCGACAGCAGCGCGAGCGACAGCAGCGACCACGAACGCGGCCGCTTCGCGAAACGCACGAGGCTCGCCTCATGTTCGGGCCGGGCGCGCGCGCGATCCGCGTCGCGCGGCAACACCCCCAGCACGCAGACGAGGCTCGCGAGCGGCACGGCCGCCAGCGCAAGAAACGCGGTGGGCTGGCCGAACATGCCGATCAGCGTCAACGTGCCGGCGCCGCCGCCGAAGAAGCCGATCATCACGCCCGCGATCTGGATCGCGTTGATCTTCGCGAGCGTGTCGCCGCTGAAATGCTCGGCGGCCATCCCGTCGTTCGCGATGTCCTGCGTCGCGCTCGCGAGCGACGCGACGGCCAGCAGCCCGACCGCCCAGCTCGCCGTCGCGACCGTCATCCCGATCTGCGCGAGGCAGACGAGACACAGCACGACGATCGTCTGCATCGGCAGCATCCAGCTGCGCCGCCGGCCGATGCGGGGCGACCAGCGATTGTCGACGACGGGCGCCCACAGGAATTTCACGACCCACGGCAACCCGACGAGCGGCAGGAACGCGAGCGCATGAAGCGGCGCGCCGTCGTGGCGCAGCAGCGTCGGCATCGCGTCCATCGCGATGCCGATCGGGATGCCCTGTGACAGGTAAAGCAGCGTGATCGTGACGACCAGGCGGCGATGTTCGAACAGATCGCGCATCGAAGTCTCCAGTTGAATGAGGTTAAAAAGGTTCGGCGCAGGCCGGCACGCGCGCGGCCAGCATCGCGTCGCGCCGCGGACGGCGCGCTGCCCGCAGCAGCAACGCGCCGAAGGCGACGAGCGCCGCGTCGATCGGCCAGTACACGGGTCTGCCCGCGCCCAGCAGCGCGATCGCGCAATGGGTCGCGCCGGCCAGCGCGTACGCGACGCCGGCCGCACGCATCAGCACGCGCAGCCATGCCGCGCGATCGGCGACACAGGCGGCGAGCGCAATCGCGCCGCCCCACACGACCCAGAACAGCAGCGCGAGCGCATGGTCGACGTGCACGCCATCGGGCAACGCACGACCGGCGAACAGCAGCACGCCGCCCGCGAGCACGAGCCCGCCGCACACGCCGACCGCGGCGGCGGCCAGCAGGTCCGCCGCACGATCGCGCTGCGCGCGCCGCCGCTCGATCCACAGATGCAGCCCCGTCGCGCACAACGCACAGGCGGCGAGCCCCATCAGGAAATGCAGCACGCGCAGCACGCCGCCGGCCGCGCCAACCCAGCCGTATTGCGCGAAATGCAGCGGCTGCACCGCGATGAACGCGCGCAGCCAGAAGCCGCGGCCGCGCGACGTCGCATCGGCGAGCCATTGCCCGTCCGCCGCGCGATACAGGTGGCGTTCGAACACGGCCGTGCTCGGCAGGCCCGCGGTCGTGCCGGCAATCTCGACGCGCGCGTTCACGTCGCCCCAGCGCTGCAACGCGACGGCTTCGGGCCGGAAATCCGGCCTGCGCGCCGCATCGCGCCGCAGCAGTGCATCGAGATCGGGCGCATGCCGCCACGGACCGCCGGCCTCGACGGGCAGCGACCCGCCGAGCAGTTCGGCGAACGCACGCTGCGGTTGCCCCGGATACGCGACGCCCGCGAGCGCCACCGTGCCGAGCGCACCGAGCCCCGACAACGCGCCGGTGAACGCGAACAGCACGAGCCACGGCGTACCCCACAGGCCGATCCACGCGTGCAGGTCGAACAGCGCGATGCGCAAGCCGTGGCCGCGCCGGATGCGCGCTGCGTCGGGCCAGCGCTTGCGATGCACGACGACGCCCGCGACGATGAGCACGAGCAGCACGATGCCCCACAGGCTGACGAAGATGCGCCCGGGGAAGCCGGCGAACAACGTCTTGTGCAGCGTGACGATCGACGTCGCCCGCGCGGCATCGGGCAGCGGCGCGCCGGTCGCCGGATCGAGCGCGAGCGTGCAGGTCTGGCGCGCATCGCAGAAACGGATGGCCGGATCGTCCGGCCTCGGCAGCACGATGCGCGCATCGCGCAACGCGACCCCGAGCGACGCCGCACGCGCGACGAGCGCATCGAGCGGCAACGTCGGTCGCGCGACGGCGAGCGCCGGCGGCCGCCACCAGCCCTGCATCGAATCGAACGCGAGACTCCACGCGCCGCTGAACAGCACGACGAACAGCACCACGCCGAACAGCGCGCCGGCGCCGCGATGCAGCGCGCGCCAGCGCGAACGCGACGATGCGTCCATGTCAGCGCCCTCCCCACAACATCGCGCACGGCACGAGCACCGCGAGCCACGCACCCGCGCGCCAGGCGGCCTGCCGACGGCCAGGCGCGACGAGCACCCACAGCAACACGGCGACACTCGCCGCGAGCGTCAGCAGCACGGCCGCATAGAGCCGGTTCAGGCCGTCGGCCGGGTAATGACGGGCCAGCGTGATCGCGAGCGCGACCGCACCCGGCAGCACGCCGCCGATCGCGATCGCCGCTCGCGCACCCCAGCCGGACGCCATCAGAATTGGCCGCGCACGGTCAGCATCACGTTGCGCGGTTCCCCGTAACGGTTGTTCCAGCCCGGCTGGCCCAGGCTCAGGTAGTAATGGCGGTCGAACAGGTTGTTGACGTTGAGCGCGGCGCTCCAGTGCTTGTCGTAGCGGTAGCCGAGCCGCACGCTCGCGAGCGCGTAGCCGCCCTGAGTCATCGTGACGCCGTTCGCCTGCGCCGAGTAGCTGCTCTGCACCTGCACGCCGCCGCCGATGCTCCAGCGCCGCGCCTGCCACGGCAGGTCGTAGTTGGTCCACAGCCGGAACAGGTGGCGCGGGTTCAGCAGCGGCGCGAACGTGCCCGCGTTCGCGAGATTGTCCGCATAACGCATCGTGTCGTACGTGTAGCTCGCCCACACGCTCCACCACGGCGTGACGCGGCCGTTCGCCTCGAACTCGAAGCCCTGGCTGCGCACGCTGCCGCCGTTCACGTAGTAGCAGTTCGGCCCCGCGCACGGATGCGCGAGATCGACCTGCGGGTTGTTGTCGAGATCGATGCGAAACGCCGCGAGCGACACGTTCAGCTTGCCGCCCGCCAGTTCGCCCTTCACGCCGGTTTCATAGGTGCGCCCCTTCACCGGCGTCAGGATGCCGCCGCCCCACATCGACTTGGTCTGCGGCTGGAACACCTCCGCATAGCTCGCGTACCACGACCAGTCGCGCGCGAAATCCCAGATCAGCCCGCCGTACGGCGTGAACTGGTGGCCGGTGTTGTAGTGCGCGCCGAGGCTGTCCTGGTTCCACCAGCTCATCCGGCCGCCGAGCACGAGCGTCAGCGGCTCCGCAAGCTTGATGCGGCCGAGCCCGTATACGCCCTTCTGCGAAATGTCGTTCTGCTGCGACTGCTGGTACGGCCCGACGCCGGGCTCGGGCACGCTGCTCGGGTTCCAGCGGTACACGTTCACCGGCGTGCCGGCCACGTCGCCGAGCAGCGGCGCGGTCAGCTGTCCGCTGCTGCTGTTCGCGTAGGTGAGACCGAACAGCAGGTCGTGCGTGAGCCCGAACGCATGCACCGGACCCTGCACGTTCGCATCGACGCTGCGGCTGTAGCTGCTGAACTGATACGCGGCGCCGGTCAGTCGGCCGCCGGCGCCCGTCGCCGGATCGATCGCGCCGAACGAACCCGCGTACTTCAGGTCCGAGCGCACGCTCTGGTATTCGCCGCTGACCTTCGCCTTCCAGCCGGCGCCGAGCTTCTGCTCGACCGATGCGAACGCGCGCGTCGTATCCCAGTTGAAACGGCCCCACGCGGTGTCGAGGAACGTCGAGCGCGACAGGCCGAGGCTCGATCCGTCGCGCGCCATCGGCACGCCGGACATGTCGGGCACCGACGACGTCGTCTGGTACTGCGCGCCGAACGTGAGCAGCGTGTCGCGCGTCACGTCGACTTCCGTGACGCCGTAGATCGAACGCGTGTCCTGCTTCGCATGGTCGTAGAAGAAGTGGCGATCCTCGTACGCGGCGACGAGCCGGCTGCGCACCGTGCCGGCCGCATTGAGCGGGCCGCCGATGTCGGCTTCCGCGCGATAGCGGTCCCAGCTGCCCACGCTTGCGGTCGCATGCGCGGAGAACTGGTATTGCGGACGCTTGCGCACGAGGTTGACGGTCGCGGCCGGATTGCCCGAGCCGTGCAGCAGCCCGTTCGCACCGCGCAGGATTTCCACGCGTTCGTACACCGAGATGTCCTGCGGCGCGCTCGCCATGTCGCCGATCACGACCGGCACGCCGTCGAACTCGAACGAATCGACCTTGAAGCCGCGCACGAAGTACGCGGTGGTGAGCAGCACGTAAGGCTGCACGGTCACGCCGGCCGACTGCTGCATCACCTCGTCGAGCGAGAACAGGTTCTGCTGGTCGATCCGCTCGCGCGTCGTCACGCTGACCGACTGCGGAATCTCGCGCAGCGCGAGCGGCATCTTGCCGACCGTCGCCACCGACGGATCGTCGGCCACACCCCGCGACGCATTCACCGCAATCGCCTTCAACTCGCCTTCGGCAGGCTGCGCGGCGGCCGCCTCTTCCTTCCGGACTTCCGCGCCGCCCGCCCGCGCCGCATCGGCGAACGCCGCCGCCGGATGCGCGGCAATCAGCAGGCCGAGATACAGCGACGGACGCCAGCGCCCGAAACGGACGACGCGTGCGCCCCTCATCATCGATCTCTCTGGTTCTCGTACCGCGTACCGCATTCCCGCCCCCGTATTTGATAATCATTCTCATTATCAATTGGAATCGGCGGGCGAATTTTCGATCGACGGGCTTTTCCTATCGATTCCGGGCACGGCGGCCCGCATTGTTCACGTCAGTACTCGGATTCGGCCGGCCGGGTTTCCGCGTCCCGGCCGGCGGGCAACGCCCCGTCGGGCGGCCGCCCGGCGCGAGCGAACGTCGCGTACCACGCATCGGTCTCGATCAGATGGGCATGCGTGCCGGTCGCCCGCACACGGCCCGCATCGAGTACGACGATCGTGTCGGCGACCGCCGCGAGCGCCGGCTGGTGCGTGACGACGATGCGCGTGCGTTGCCCGCGCAGCGCGACGAGGGCATCGCGCACGCGCCGCGCGCTCAGCTCGTCGAGGCTCGCGGTCGGTTCGTCGAACATCAGCACCGGCGCCCGCGCCAGCAGCGCACGCGCCAGGCACGCCCGCTGGCGCTGCCCGCCCGACAGCAACTGGCCGCCCGGCCCCACGTCGGTGTCGAGGCCGTCCGGCAGGCGCTCGGCGTCGTGCAGCAGACCAACGGCATCCAGCGCGGCGCGCAATTCGGCATCGGTCGCGTCGGGTCGCCCCATCCGCACGTTCCACGCGAGGCTGCCGCGAAACAGCCCGTTGTCCTGGAACACGAGGTTGCGCGTCGCGGCAAGCGTCGCCTCGCTCAGGTGCCGCGCGTCGGCACGGCCGAGCAGCACGCGCCCCGCGCACGGATCGTCGAGTCGCGCGAGCAGGCCGAGCAGCGTGCTCTTGCCCGCCCCCGTGGGGCCGACGATCGCGACGAAGCCGCCCGCTGGGCAATGCAGGTCGATCCCGTCGAGCAGCGTCGCGCCGCTGGCCGATCGATAGCCGACGCGTACCGCGTCGACGCTCGCATCGTGTACCGGCGTGCCGCGCTCGGGGCTGTCGAAACGCGGCGCGTGCAGCACGGCGAGCACCGTGTCGAGCGCGCGCCAGCCGCCGCGCAACGCCTGGTCGAGCTGCGTGAGTTGCGCGAGCGGCTCGATGAAGCGCACGAGCAGCACGAGTACCGCCACGGCCGTCGCCGCGTCGAGCCGGCCAGCCGCGACCGTCCATGCGCCGCCGAGCAGCATCGCGACGAACACGCCCTGCACCGCGCCCGCGAACCCGAGCGCGATCGGCAGCGAGCGCCGCATCAGCGCCCGCGTGCGACGATGCTGTTCGTCGAACGCGCGCTGCAGCGCCGCGCGCGCATCGCCTTCGCGGCCCGCGAAGCGCAGCAACCCCTGATGCGCGGCGAAGGTCTGAAGCTGCACGGCCATGTCGCGATCGCCGGCGGCGCGCGCCTGTTCGAACGTGAGCGTGCGCGCACCGCCGCGCTCCAGCAGCGCGAACAGCAGCACGGCCGCCGCCGCGAGACACAACGCGATGCGCCAGTCGATCCATGCGAGCCCCGCGACCACCGCGAGCGGCGTGACGACCGCGCCGATCAACGGGCCGAGCAGGTGCGCGGGAATGCCCATCGCCTGCATCACCGGCCCGCGCAGCAACCCGGCCGGATGACTGTCGCGCACGGCCTGCCACGATGCGATGCGCGGCAGGTGTTGCACGAGGCGTTCGACGAGACCGACGGCCAGCGCACCGCCCGCGCGATAACCGCGAAGTTGCGCGACGTAAAGCACGAGCGCATGGCCCAGCGTCAGCGCGCCTAGCACGGCCGTCCAGTGCAGCGCGGCAGCCTGCGCGCCGGCGAACCAGGCGCGGATCAGCGGCACGAGCAGCAGCCCGCACGCGCCGTCAAGCAACGCGGCGGCCACGGCCCAACTCACGCCGCGCCATAGCGCGCGGCGCGTGTCGCGCGGCAGGCACTGCAAACGTTTGAGTTTGAGCGATTGCGTCATCATGCGGCCTCCCCGCCTGCTGCGTCGCGTTCGCGCCAGAGCCGCGCATACAGCCCGTGCGCGGCCAGCAGCGCCGCATGCGTGCCGCGCTCGACGATGCGGCCGCGTGCCATCACGAGAATCTGGTCCGCATGCCGGATCGCGTCGAGATCGTGACTGACGATCACGCGCGTTCGCATGTCGGCGCGCAATGCGTTGCGCAATGCGCGCCCGGTTTGCGGATCGAGCGCCGACGCCGGTTCGTCGAGCAGCAGCACCGGCGCGCGCGACAGCAGCGCACGTGCAATCGACAGCCGCTGCAGTTCGCCGCCGGACAGCCGCACGTCGCGACCGCACACGCAGTCGTAGCCGCCCGGCAATGCGTCGATGCGTGCGTCGAGACAGGCCGCGCGCGCGGCGGCGCAAATCGCGTCGCGATCGGCATCGGGGCGGTACAGCGCGATGTTCGCGGCAATCGACACATCGTCGAGCGCGGTCGCCTGCTGGAACACCATCGCGATCTGTTCGCGGCGCGTTGCCGACGCGAGCAGCCGCAGATCGGCGCCGCCGAGCCGCACCGTGCCGCGATCCGGATCCATGAAGCGCGCGAGCAGCATCAGCAGCGTGCTCTTGCCCGCGCCCGACGGCCCGACGATCGCGGTGGTCGTGCCGGCCGCGATCGTCGCGTCGATGTCGCGCAGGATCGGCTCGCCGTCGATGTCGACCTGCACGCCGCGCAGTTCGATCGATGCATCGCGCGGCGCCTGTGCCGCGCCGTCGACGGGTTCCTGCAAGCCCGGCTGCGCGAGCAACGCATCGAGCCGCGCGGCGGCCGCGCGTGCCTCGCGCAACGCATCGGCGCCGTGACCGAGCGCGCGCACCGGCGCCGCGACCGCCCAGATCAGCAGCGCGAACGCGCACAGCGTGCCGACCGGCAACTGCCCGGCCGTCAGCCACGTCGCGCCGGACACGACCCACGCGAGCAGGAACGGCGTGCCGAGCAGCACCTGCGTGCAGGCGCCGAGGCCGCCGATGCGGCCGACCCACGCCGAGAACGCGTGCGAGAAATTCCCGGCCGACGCCAGCGCGGCCGCCTCGATGCCGGCGCCCGGATATTGCCGCACGAGCGCCGGATTCTGCGCGAGCTGCGCGTAGTCGCCCATCAGCCGTTCGAGCGCCGCGTTGCGCGCCGCGAAGCCCGGCGCGAATCGGGCCGACCGCATCCAGCGGAACAGCGCCGCACCGGCGACGAGCGGCACGAGCGCGAACGCGAGCAGCGCCGGATTCAGGTAAAGCAGGCACGCGAGCGCCGCGCACGGCACCACGACGAGCTGCGTGAGATCGGCCGGTGCATGCGCGACGAGCTGGTGCAGCGCGCGCACGTCCTGGTCGACATGGCGCGCGACGCGGTCGCTGCCCGCGCGCGCGAACCAGCCGAGCGGCAAACGCTGCAGATGATCGGCGAGGCGCTTGCGCAAGCGGTCGCCGAGATCGGCGTCGACGCGGTGCGTCAGGTGCAGCGCGACCGTCTGGCCGCCCAGCCAGCACGCGCCGGCCGCCGCGGCCGCGACGAGCCAGCCGCGCGCCGCCGCGTCGAGCTGCGCCGTCGCGCGCCATGCGTCGGCGAGATGCGCGAGCGCAAGCCAGGGCACGAGCGACGCGACGCCGGCCAACGCCTGCAACGCCACCGCCGTGACGAGCGGCACCGCGAACGGCCGCAACATTGCAAACAACGCCCCCTTCATGCGGCACGCTCCAGCAGCATGCCGAGCGTCGCGGCGCGCGCATCGCCCGGCGGCTGCTCCGGAAAACCGAGCTGCGCGGTCAACTGCTGCCAGACGCGCGCCACGTCGATGCTGCGCTGGTTGCACGCGTGCAGCCCGTCGCCGGCCACGATCCGGTCGACCGCGCGCACGGCCGCCTGCGGCCAGCAGCGCGCATGAATGTCGCCCCACGTGTCCTGTGCGTCGTCGCAGATCTGGATGCTCGGCATGGCATCGCCGGCCGGCTCGCCGAAAATCGGGAACAGGCCGTTTTCATCCATCGCCGGCTCGCGCAGCGCGGGCGCCCACCACAGCGGGCCGTGCGGCGACGCGAGCGTCCACGTGCCGGCGTCGGTCGTCAGCGTGATGCCGAACAGCAGGCTCATCCGGCCGTCGTCGGCCGCCGCCATCTCGTTGTGCACGCGCAGCGACACCGGCGTTTCGGCGAGCACCATCGCGCATTCGCGCATCGACGACAGCGCCGGCCCGATCGGTTCGACCGACCACGGCCCGACGCCCTGCAACGCGGCCGCGAGCACGTCGAGCGCCGCGTAGCTCGCCTGCACCGAACACACGACATCCGCATGCACCGGCGCGCTCGTCTCGCGCAGCCGTCGCGCGACCGCGATGAAGCGCGCGACGACCGGCAGGTTCGGATAGAAGCTGTTGAGCAGGCAGCGGCGCCCCTCGCGCGACGCGGTGCGCAACACGCTGTCCCATTCGTCGGGCAGCAGCGGATGCTCGATCACGACGTCGATCCCGCGTTCGAGCAGCCGGCACGCGAGCGCTGCGCCCTGCTCGCCACGCGCCGCGCCGCCGACGGCGACGCAGGCGACGCGTACGTCGTCCGGCAACGCGTCGACGCAATCGAACACCGGCGCGCCGACGCGCGCGGCCAACGCCGCCGTGCGCGTGCTGCCCTGCCCGAGGATGCCGGCGACGCGATACGAACCGGACGCCGCGAGGCCCGCCGCATAGAACTGACCGAAACGGGAGCCGGCCACGACGACCGGCAGCGGATGGACCTTCATCGTGCCTCCTTCAGGCGGGTATCGACGAACGCGGCGTTCAGGCAGTCGAAATGACCGCCGGGGATATCGACGGCGGTGATGCCGCCGAGCGCCTGCGCCGTCCAGTAGTCGGTGAGCGCCGCGCGCTGCTGCGGAATCAGCGGGTTGCAGCGCTCCGGCACGAACAGCCGCAACGCGCCCGCATACGGCGCATCGCCGGCCCAATGGCACGCCTGCACCGAATGCATGAAGAGCCGGTAGAGCCGCTCGCGCTCGTCGAGCAGCGGATGTGCGAGCGCGTCCTGCATCGACAGGCCGGCCCCCGCGCGCAACACACGGTCGCGCAGCACGTCGAGCGGCTCGCAGCGATCGCCGAAGATTTCGAGCTGCGCCTGCAAGCTGCCGGGCGCGAGCCGCGCGGGGGCCGCCTTCAACGCGTCGGCGAGCGCGTCGGCCAGCACGTACGTCTCCGGAAAACCGAGCGCGTCGAGCGGCAGTCCGAGCGTCGCCGCGAAGTTGAACAGCACGAGCCGTTCGTCCTCGATCAGGTAAGGAATCCGGTAGCTCGACACGATGTCGAGCGTGCGCACCGCGACGCCGAGCTGCACCAGCGACTTCGCCATTTCCAGCGCGACCAGCCCGCCCGAGCAATAGCCGAGCACGTCGACCTCGCGCGCGCCGCTGCGCCACAGCGCCTCCGCATAACGCCGGCCGAGCGTCGCGTTCAGGTGCCGCGCCGGCAGGTCGAGATAGTCCTGCGCGTCGCGCACCGCGAAGCCGAGCACCGGGCCGAGCCGCGCGAGCGCGGGAAGCACCGGACGATACGCATGCACGGTGCCGAGCCCTTCGTGCACGATCACGCGCGGCACGCCGTCGCCCGGCGCGAGCGGAATCGGCCGCACGCCGGCGCGCACGCGCGGCGCCGGCGCGTGGACGACCGTCGATGCACGCGGTGTGCGCAACGCGGCCGGCGCGGCCGTCGGCGGCGCGCTCGCCGGCTGTTCGCCTGCGTCGCGCAGGCATTGCGCGAACGCGGCCGGCGTCGGCTGCGCGAGCACCCAGCGCAGCAGCCGGTCGAACGGATGCGCATGTGCGAGCGGTTCCTCGCCGCGCAGCCGCGACACGAGCTGCGCGATCAACAGCGAATCGCCGCCCGCGGCGAAGAAGTCCTGATCCGGCGAGACGTCGCGCGTATCGAGCACGGTTTCCCACAAGCCGATCAGTCGCGCCAGCAGCGGATCGGCGGCCGGCGTCGCCACCGGTCGGACCACCGGCGGCGCCGGCTCGCGGATATCGGCGATGCCAGCCAGCATACGGCGGTCGATCTTGCCGTTCGCGGTCACCGGCAAACGTTCGAGCACGCGCAGTTGCGACGGCATCATGTAGCCCGGCACGCGCTCGGCGACGAACGCCAGCAGCGCATCCGGCGCGATGCGCGCCGCGCCGCGCTTCACGTGGGCCAGCAGGATGTCGTAGCCGAGCGCGGCGAGCGGCGTGTCGGGCGCGACGCACCCGAGCGCGCGATCGCCCGCTTCCGCCTGCAGCCAGTCGAGCCACTGCGCGTGCGGCACGAACAACCGTGCCGATGCGGCCCGCGCGTCGTCCGGCGTCTCCATCATCAGCGCCTGACTGATGCTGATTTCCGGATGCTCGGCCGTCAGCTCCTGGATCACCCACCACGCATCGGCGGCCGATAGCGCGCGCAATCCGGCGATCAGCGCGACCGTATCGCGCGCATTGTTCAGCGCGCCGGAGCTGATCGTCAGGTCGACCGAATGCGGCGCAATGCCCTGCGCGTCGCAGCGCGCGTTCATGTCGAAGCGCACGAAGCGCATCCACGGATACGCGGCGAAACGCTCGCGCGCGGCCGCGAGGAAGTAGCTCGACACGTCGCTGAACAGGTAATCGATGCGCGTCCCGGCTTCGACCAGCGGCGCGAGCGCGTCGACGATCGCCCGCGTCGCGGCGGCCGTGCCCGCACCGATCTCGAGGATGCGCCACGCGCGCTGCGGCTCGCGCTCGATCACCGCGCGCACGGCCTGCGCCATCCCGCGATGCAGCGCGCGGGCATGTTCGCCGTCGCTGTACATCGCTTCGGCGATATGCGGAGCACCTTCCGGGAACATCAGGCCGGCCGGCGATACGCTGCCGTCGATCTGCGCGTCGAGACATCCGGCGCTATCGCGGAAGTAGTCGACGAGCACGGCCGGCCACAGCTCGGGCGACGCGTGTTGCGCGAATGCGTCCCAGCAGGCAAGCGCGTCGACGATGTGCGCGTCAGGCCGCATGCGCCAACCGTCTTCGGCGTCCGCATCCAGGACGCGATGCGCGACCAGCATCGCGAGCCAGTGGCGCAGCAGATACCGTCGCGCCGCCGGCACGCGCAGCCGCTCGCACAGCGTCGCGAAACCGGTCGAGCCGTCCGTCGTCAAGCCGCCGGCCGGCACGATCCACGCGGCGAGCGACGCCACGCATGCCGTTTCGAGCTGCGCGACCGAACGCGACACGTCCGCCTGCGTGGGCCAATGCGCGGCGTCGAATGCCGCACGCACCTGCGTCGCTACGTCATGCAGCGCATCGTCCTGCGCCGACGGCGGCGCTTCCGCGCCCTGCAGCGACACGAAGCTCGCGAGCCGGCGCTCCGCGCCGTCGCCCAGCACGATCGTCGCGGCCGCGCCGACGAGCGGATGCGCGGTCAGCGCCGCGTCGATCTCGGCCAGTTCGATCCGGTAGCCGCGGATCTTCACCTGATCGTCCTGCCGCCCGAGGAATTCGAGCGAGCCGTCGGCGCGCACGCGCCCGAGATCGCCGGTGCGATAAAGCCTGCGCCCGTCCGGATGACGGATGAAGCGTTCGGCCGTCCGCACGGGATCGTTCGCATAGCCCGTTGCGAGCCCGACGCCGCCGATATGGATCTCGCCGCGCACGCCGGGCGGGCACGGCCGACCGAGTGCGTCGAGCACCTCCATCGTCTGCCCTGTCAGCGCGCGGCCGTACGGAATGCTCGCGAGCTGCGTGTCTTCGGGGCAGATCGGATGCTCGATCGACCAGATCGACGCTTCGGTCGCGCCGCCCAGGCTGAACAGCGCGCTGTCGGGCCAGCGGCGCCACCAGCGGGCCGGCAGCGTCACCGGAATCCAGTCGCCCGACCACAGCACGCGGCGCGGGCCCGGCACGTCGAGCGCCGGTTCGCCTTCGAGGTAGTCGATCAGCATTTGCCCCTGCGCGGGCACCGAGTTCCATAGCGTCACGCGATGGCGCGCCATCAGTTCGGCCCAGTGCGACGGATCGTTGCCGCGCGCCGGATCGGGCAGCACGATGCATGCGCCGCGCGCGGTTGCACCGAAGCAGTCGTAGACGGACAGGTCGAAGCTCAGTTCGGCCAGGCCCAGCACCACGTCGCCCGGGCCGACCGCATGCCGCGCGCTGATGTCGGCGAGCGTGTTGCACACCGCCGCGTGGCTCAGCATCACGCCCTTCGGCTCGCCGGTGGAACCCGACGTGTAGATCACGTAGGCCAACGCATCGCGGGCGACGTCGCACGCGGCGCGCGGCGGCCATTGCGGATCGATCGGCAACGCATCGATATCGATGCGCATGCAACCATCGTGTTCGAATGCGAGCGCCTGCACGCTGACGACCGCACGTACCCGCGCATTGCGCAGAATGGCCTGCTGCCGCAGCGCCGGCTGGCGGCTGTCGACCGGCACGTACGCGGCGCCCGTCTGAACGATCGCGAGCACGGCCGCGAGCTGGTGCGCGCACTTCGGCATCAGCACCGCGACGGTGTCGCCCACGCCGACGCCTGCGTGCTCCAGCGCCGTACGCAGCGCCGCCGCGTGTTGCGCGACGTCGCGATACGTGCGCGCCCCCTGTGCGTCGATCACGACCGGCGCATCGGGCGTGCGCAACGCCTGCGCGGCGAAACCGGCCGCGATATGCGTATCCGCATCCGGATGCACGTCGGCGACCGGCGCAGCGGACGGCAGCACGATGTCGCCCGCACGCGACCACCATGCGGCATCGTCGGCCAGCCGGCCCAGCAGCGCGACATACGCATCGAACATCGCGGCCGGCATGCCGTCCGGAAACAGGTCGTCGCGTACGTCCCAGCCGATTTCCAGCCCGCCGAACTGGTCGGTCACCTGGCAGTCGAGCCATACCTGCGGCGTCTGGCTGATCATGTAGCGCGGCGGTTCGGCGCGAGTCGCCTGCTCGCCGAGCAGGCGCCCGACGCTGCCGATCCCGCTCGTGAACACCACCGGCATCAGCGCCGCCTCCTTGCCGCGCCGCCGCGCGAGTTCGCGCATCACGTCGACGCCGGTGAACGCGCGATGGTCGAGATCGTCGAACATCCGCGCGCCGATCGTGCGGGCGCGCTCGACGAAATCGCGCCCGTGCGTCGCATCGACGGCGAGCAGACTCAGTGCGGTGAAATCGCCGAGCACCGCATCGATGCGCGGATGCACGGGCGGACGGTTCAGCACCGTCAGGTTCAGGCAGAACGCCGGCGCCTGGCTCCAGCGGCCGACGATCTCGGCGAACGCGGCCAGCGCGACGCTCGCCGCGCTCAGCCCGAAACGGCTCGCATGGCCGCTCAGCGCGGCCCATTGCGTGCGATCGAGCCGCGCATGCCGATGCGTGAAGCGCGGCGGCGCGCCGGTGTGCAGCACGGGCACGACCGGCAAATCGGGCCGCGCGGGCAGCGCGTCGATGCGAGCGAGCCACCACGCCTTGTCGCGCGCATGGTCGGCCCGCGTGCCGGCCTGTGCTTCATGCATCACATAGTCGCGAAACGTCGCGTCGAGCGGCGCGGGCCGCCATTGCGGATCGTCGTAACGACGCCGCCATTCGGCGAGCAGCAATTGCAGGCTCGCGTAGTCGATCAGCGTGAAATCCACGGACAGGTGCAGCACCGCGACGTCCGGCCCGACGCTCACTTCCGGCTGCAGCACCGGCCAGCGGTCGAGTGCATGCACCGCATGATCGAGGCGCTCGCGCACGCGGTTCAGGTGTGCGTCGAATGCGTTCGCGTCGGCGTCGCGCAGGTCGTGCACGGTGAGCGGCTGCCACGGCACGTCGGGCAGCACGCGCTGCCATGCGTTGTCCTCGACGATCGCGCGCAGCATCGGATGGCGCGCGACGCATGCATTCCAAGCGGCTTCGAAGCGCACGCAGTCGAGATCCTTCGGTTCGTCGTATTCGACGTATAGATGGCATGCGCTGCCGCCGAACTCGAACGATGCGTGGCGGCCCAGCACATACGCGGCCTGCACCGGCGTCAGGGCGAACCGTTCGTACTGGCGCGCCGGATCGCTGCGCCATGCGCCGTCCTGAAGGAAGCGGACGAACGCGTCGCGTTCGGCCTTGATGCGCGCGGCGAGATCCGCATCGAGCGCGCCGGCCGGTGCGCGATAGCGCAACTGGCCGCCGTCGTCGCACCATAGTTCGATCTGCCGTTCGCGGCAGAGATCGAGCACGTCGTCGAAGCTCACAGCACGCCCTCCTCGATCGTCGCGACCGATGCGTCGCTGTCGGCGGGCACCGCCGACGTCAGTTCGTCGAGCTGCGCCGCGAGACCGGCCAGCGTCGGCTGCCGGTAGAACGCGGCCATCCCGATCCGCACGCCGAGCCGCTCGCGCAGTTGCGCAAGCAGGCGCGTCGCGAGCAGGCTGTCGCCGCCGAGCGCGAAGAACGTCGCGTCGCGCGCGTTCGCCGCGCGGCCGAGCGCCTGTTCCCAGCAGGCCAGCAATATCGCGTGCCGTTCGTCGGTCGGCACGAACGCGTCGTGCGCGGCCGGTGCGTCGCCGAGTGCGCGCGCGAGCGCATCCCCGACTGCGCGGCGGTCGATCTTGCCGTTCGCGTTGAGCGGCCAGCGAGGCACGCACCACAGCGCATCGGGGCGCATCGCGTCGGGCAACCGGTCGCGCAGCCAGTCGGCCAGGGCCGCCGGTGCGATCGGCTCGCCGACCCGGCGCGCCGCGATGCAGACGAACGCCGCCGAGCGCCAGCTCCGCGCATCGAGCGCGAAACCGCAGGCGTGGGCGGCTGCCGCGAGCGCATCGCCGGCGAACGGCCGCGGCGGCGACGCATCGCCCGCGACGCTCGCGACGAGTTCGCGCAGCGGCGAATCGCGCAGCACGTCGGCGAGCAGCAGGCGGCCGTCGGGCGCAAGCAGCGCAGCCGCGATCCGGAACGTGTCGCGCGGATCGTCGCGCAGATGCGCGGCCGCGAAACTGATCACGCAATCGAATGCGCCGAGATGGCGTGCGGGCAGCAAGCCGTCCTGCATCGGCTGAAGCGCCGGCATCGTTCGGGCGAAGCGGGCCCGGGCGGTGTGCAGCAGGCCCGGCGACACGTCGAACAGCGTCACGTCGAAGCGTGGATCGTCAAGCACGCCGAGCCCGGCATCGAGCGGCTGCCCAGCGCGGACGTCGAGCACCGCGACGCGCAATGCGCGTTCGTTTGCCGCGGCCTGTGCGTCCAGCGCGCCCGCAAATTCGTGCAGTGCGCGCGCGCCGTCGGGCAAACGCGTCGCGAACGCGAGCGGCGCCACGCACGGGTCCAGCGGCACGCGCTGCGCGGCGGTGTCGGGCTCGGCGGCGAGCGCGCGCAGCGCTGCCGTCAGGTCGTCGAGATCGGGGGCCTGCCAGTCGAGTCGATCGAGCGCATCGTCGATGGCAATCGATGCGTCGCCCTTCGCGCGCCAGTGCGCACGCAGCGACGGCGGCAAGCCCGCGTCGCCGTCGCGCAACCGGCCGGCAACGGCATGCGCGACGGCCGCTTCCGCCGGCATCGTGTCGGCCGTGCCGGCTTCCGCGAGCGACGACGGCGCGGGGTCCGATGCTGCGCAATCGGCCGGCACGAACGCCGCGACGATGCGCGCGGCCTCGCCGTGGACGACGCTCGCGCACGCGCCGTCGATCCGCGGATGCGCGGCCAGCGCCGCCTCGATCTCGCCGAGTTCGATCCGGTGCCCGCGCACCTTCACTTGCCGATCCTCGCGCCCGAGGAATTCGAGCGTCCCGTCCGGCCAGTAGCGGCCGCGGTCACCGGTGCGATACCAGCGGCCCGACGCGTGCTGCACGAAACGCTGCGCGGTCAGCTCGGGATCGTTCCGGTAGCCGCGCGCAAGACTGTCGCCGCCGATCAGCAATTCGCCCGGCACGTAATCGGGCGCATCGCGCCCGTCGGCATCGACGACGCGATACGCCTGCCCCGGCAACGGCCGCCCATACGGAATCGAACGCCAGTGCGGCGGCACGTCGCGCACCGTCTGCACGTTCGACCAGATGCCGGCCTCGGTCGCGCCGCCGAGCGCGTGGAACGCACACGCGTCGCCGCAGCGCTCGCGCAGGCGCGCCGGCAGGTCGAGCGCGATCCAGTCGCCGGACAGCAGCGCCGCGCGCACGCTGCGGCACGCGTCGCGCGGCGCCGGCACGGCGAGCGCCATTTCCAGCAGCGCGGGCGCCGAGTTCCACAGCGTCACGCGGTGCTGCGCGATCAGGTCGATCCAGCGCGCCGCATCGCGCGCTTCGTCCTGCGTCGGCAGCACGAGTTCCGCGCCGGCGCCCAGCGCGCCGAACAGGTCGTACACCGACAGATCGAAATCGAGCGCCGACACCGCGAGCAGCCGATCGTCCGCGCGCACGCCGAGCAGCGCATCGATCGCGTCGATCGTGTTGAGCGCCGCCGCGTGCGTCATCTCGACACCCTTCGGCACGCCCGTCGACCCGGACGTGTAGATCACGTAGGCCGTCGCCTGCGGCGCGACTGCAAGCGGCGCGGCCAGCGGCGCATGTCGCAGCAGCGCGGCGACGCCGACGTGCGGCAGCGGCCCGTCCGCGCACGCGGTGTCGCCGATCACGGCCTTCACGCCCGCCGCACGCTCGATCAACGCCTTGCGCGCGACCGGCTGCGCGATGTCGAGCGGCACGTAGCACGCGCCGGCCGCCAGCACGCCGAACACGGCCGCGACCTGCGCGGGCCCGCGCGGCAGGCTGATCTCGACCGCATCGCCGTGGCCGATCCCGGCCACCTGCAACCCGCCCGCGATCGCGAGCGCCTGCGCGGCCAGTTCGCCGCGCGTCATCGTGCGGTCGCCGCATCGCACTGCGACGGCAGCCGGCTCGCGTGCGGCCAGCGCGAAGAAATCGTGATGCAGCGTGCGCACGCGGCCAGGGGCCGGCAACGCGTTGAGCGCATCGCGCACGCGCCGCTGCGCGGACGGCAGCCCGACCGCGATCGGCAGCCGCCAGTCGCGATCGCACAGCGCCTGCACGAACGCCACATACGCGCCGAACATCGCGTCGATCATCCCGTCCGGGAACAGGCCGTCGACGCTGTCCCACGCGAGCAGCGCGCCGCCCGGCACGCGATAGAGCTGATGGTCGAGCCACACCTGCGGCGTCTGCGAAATCATGTCGTGCAGATCGCCGAACACCCGCGCGAACGCATCGGGCACGAACGATTCGTCGCCGAGATTGCACGAAAACACGATCGGCGCCGCGCGCGGCGTGCCGTGCCGACGCGCATCGCGCAGCACGTCGAGCGCCGGATACGCGGCGTGCGCGATCGCACCGTGCAGCCGCTGCTGGAACGCGCGCACCGCGTCGGCCGTGCTCGCATCGGCGTGCACGTCGCATTCGACGAGCAACAGCGTCGTGAAATCGGCGATCACGCGGCCCAGATCGGGCGCATCGCCGTGCCGGTCGAACAGCGGCACGTTGAGCAGGAATGCGTGCCGGCCGCTCCAGCGCGCGAGCACGGCCGCGAACGCCGCGCCGAACACCGACGACAGCGTGACGCCATGCTGCGCGGCGCGCGCCTGCAGACGCGCGAGCTCGTCCGTGCTCAGCGTATGCGAGACGCGGCTGAAACGCGGCGCGCGAATCGTGTCCGGCGCACGGGCGAGCGGCAGCGCCGGCCCTTCCGGCAGCGTCGCGAGCCGCGCGTGCCATGCGTCGCGCGCCGCGGCCCGCGCATCGCGCGTTTCGGCCGCGCGACGCGCGAGCCAGGCCGGGAACCACGTCGACGGCGCAGCGGGCAGCGCCGACGGCTCGGCATACGCGACGCCGATCTCGTGCATCAGCAGCCGCACGCTGTCGACATCGGCCGCGAGCAGGTCGACGCTGAGCCACACGCGATCCTCGCCGCCGGGCATCTGCACGAGCCCGATCATGAACACTTGCGCGTGCTCGACGTCCAGACATTCGTGCGAGCGGAACGCGCGCAGCGACGCCCATTCGGTTTCCGCATCGGCCGCCGTCCGGTCGCGCCAGTCGGCGTGCGCGAACACCGGTGCGTCCGACTCGGCGAGGATCTGCTGGCGGCCGCCGTCGAAACGCGCGCGCAGCATCGGATGACGCTCGCGCACGCGCCGGCACGCGATGTCGAGACGAACGGGATCGATCGCGCGGCTGCGGAATTCGAGGAACGCGTGGCAGCTCACGTTGCCGAGCACCTCGCCGTCGCCGCGGCCGAGCCAGTACGCCTGCTGCACCGCGGACAACTCGAACGGCGCATGCACGTCGACTGCTTCGGAAGCAGCGGCGGCTTCCGCCCGCGCGATACGCGGCGCGTTCGTAAGCAACGCAGTCCACGCACCGAGCGTCGGCGTGCGTGCGAGCGCGTCGAACGTCAGCGCGTGGCCGAGCCGGTTCACGCGCGTTTGCAGATACATCAGCCGGATCGAATCGAGGCCGCAACTCAGCAGGTCCTCGTCGTCGTCGAGCGACGCGATCTCGTCGACGGATTCGTCGAGCAGCTCGGCGATCAGTGCGACGAGCCGTGCGCGAAAGTCAGGGGGAGCACAACAGGAAGGATCGGAATGGTCGGTAATGGAATCGACAACGGTCTGGCTCATGGGCACGCCTTGTATGGGTCGTTCGACGGCGGGTCCGCGCGGCGGCGGCCACCCGTGAATGAGAATCTATCTCATTAACACCCATGAGCCCGGTCGATTCCTTTAGGCTGCCGGTCAGTTGTTTTAGATCGCCGCGCCCACCCGTTCGTGGTCGTCGATCGCGTTCGACGACACGCGGATATCGCTCGGCGAAATGCCGTAGCGCTTGCGGAACGCGATCGAAAAATGCGCGGGGCTGTAGCCGACGCGGTACGCGACGGTCGACACGTTCGCATCCTCCGCGCACAGCATCGCGTGCGCGGTCCGCAGCCGGTATTCCTGCAGATACGCGTACACGCTCGTGCCGAATACCTTGCGGAAGCCGGCCGTCAGCTTGCGCGAATTCATCCCGACGCGGCTCGCGAGCGCGTCGAGCGTCGGCGGATGCTGAAGCTCGCGCGTCAGGATGTCGCTCGCCGCGTACACGCGCTCGACATCCGACGACGTGACGCGCACGTCGGCCGGCGCCGATTGCCGCTGCGTGGCCAGCAACTGCGCGCTCAGCGCGGTCAGCTCGAACGCCTTCGCCTTCAGGTAGTACTCGCGCACCGCGCCATCGAACGGGCAGGTGGCGATCTGCACGGCGAGCGCCTGCAGCGCCTTCGACGCCGGGCAGCTGACGATGCGCGGATCGCCGCCCGTCGGCGCGAGCATCTTCTCCGGCAGCAGGCTCAGGTTGCGATCGAGCGCGTCGAGGCCGAGCTGCACGATCGTGTAGCGCAGCGGCACGTCGCGATCGTAGATCTGGTGCGTCGTGAATTCGCCGTCGTTGGCGATCACGCACAGGCCCGGCCCCTTGATGCATTGCTCGGGCTGGCCCGGCACGCGGCAGCGTAACTGCCCGCTCTGCACGAGGACGAGCTTCAGCCCTTTTTCGAGCGGCTCCTCGTACCAGTCGCGGCTGTCCGAGCACAGCGTGCCGCTCATGAGTTTCATGCCCGCGTCGATGTGCACCACGCCCGGATGATTGCCGGGCACGAGCACCGGCGGGTGACGTCGTGACGAAGCGAAGGAAGTCGATCTCATCGGAGGTCCGTTGGTGAGGCGGCACGCGCGGGCCGGCGCACGCCGGCGGCAACCGGCCGATTGTCCGGCCGGACCGGGCGGGCGCCGCGCGATCGACGCCCGATCGAACGAAATTGCCGCGATATCAAAAGAAACGGCGCTATCGCAGCACCTGTTCCAAATGATAATACCTCTCATTTACAATTTTTGACAACTTGCCGGAGCTCGAGGTCAGCGCATGCAATCCTCCCCTTCTTCCGTGGCGGCGGCCGTGCCGGCCGACGCGCCCGACTGGCCCGACGCGTTCGTGCGCCGCTACCGCGACGTCGGCTACTGGCAGGACACGACGTTCTTCGACGCGCTCGATGCCTGCGCGCAGCGCCATCCCGACGCGCTCGCGATCGTCGACGGCACGCTCCGGCTGTGCTATCGCGATCTGCTGGCGCGCATTCGCCGCGTCGCGGGCGGCCTCGCGCGGCTCGGCCTGACGCGCGGCGATACGGTCGTCGTCCAGTTGCCGAACGGCGCGCGCTTCATCGAGACGTGCTTCGCGCTGTTCCAGCTCGGCGTGCGGCCAGTGCTCGCGCTGCCCGCGCACCGTCACTACGAGATCGGCGCGTTCTGCCGCTTCGCCGGCGCGCGTGCGTACCTCGGCGCGTCGCCACTCGGCGATTTCGACTGCCGGCCGCTCGCGGCCGCGTTGCAAGCCGACTGCCCGACGCTCGAGCACGTCGTGATGGCCGGCGACGATCACGCGTTCACGCCGTTCGATACGCTGTACGGCGCGCCGCCCGTGCACGCCTGCGCGGCAAGCGCCGACGACATCGCGTGCTTCCAGTTGTCGGGGGGCACAACCGGCACGCCGAAGCTGATTCCGCGCCGCCATCGCGAATATCTGTACAACGTGCGCGCGTGCAGCGCCGCGAGCGGGTTCGACGCCGACACCGTCTATCTCGCCGCGCTGCCGATGGCGCACAACTTCACGCTGTGCTGCCCCGGCACGATCGGCGCATTGCTCGCGGGCGGCCGGGTCGTGACGACCGTACGGCCCGAGCCCGATCAAAGCTTCGCGCTGATCGCGCAGGAACGCGTCACGCATACCGCGCTCGTGCCGCCGCTCGCGTTGCTGTGGCTCGACGAGCAGCCGCAACGACAGGCCGACCTGTCGAGCCTGCGCGTGCTGCAGGTCGGCGGCGCACGGCTGATGGACCACGCGGCCGCGCGCGTGACGCCTGTGCTCGGCTGCCGGCTGCAGCAGGTGTTCGGCATGGCCGAAGGGCTCATCTGCTGCACGCGGCTCGACGATGCGCCCGAGCGCATCGCGCACACGCAGGGCCGCCCCGTGTCGGACGGCGACGAAGTGCGCATCGTCGATGAAACCGGCGCACCGGTCGCGCCCGGCGAAATCGGCGAACTGCAGGTACGCGGCCCGTACACGATCCGCGGCTACTACCGGCTCGCGGAGCACGACGCGACGGCATTCACGGCCGACGGCTTCTATCGCAGCGGCGACCGCGTGCGGCGCACCGCCGACGGCGACCTCGTCGTCGAAGGTCGCGACAAGGATCAGATCAACCGCGGCGGCGAGAAGATCTCCGCCGAGGAAGTGGAAAACCTGTTGCTCGCGCATCCGCAGGTGCACGACGCGGCGGTCGTCGCGATGCCCGACCCGATGCTCGGCGAACGGACCTGCGCGTTCGTCGTCGCACGCACGCCGGCCCCGTCCAGACTGGTGCTGAAACGTTATCTGCGCGACTGCGGGCTCGCGGCGTTCAAGATCCCCGACCGCATCGAATTCATGCCGCGTTTTCCGGAAACCGGCATCGGCAAGACCAGCAAGAAATCGCTGCGCGACCTGTTGCGCCGCCAGTTGCAGCCGGCGGCCGCATGAGCACGCGCGCGACCGATTCGCACTGGATTCGCGAGCTGCGGCTGTCGCCGTGCCCGCGCGCGCAACTCGTCTGCTTTCCGCATGCAGGCGGCACCGCGAATTTCTTTCGCGGCTGGCGCCGTGCGCTGCCGTGGGACGTCGATCTGCTCGCGCTGCAGTATCCGGGCCGCGAGGAACGCTTCGGCGAGCCGTGCCTGCACTCGATCGACGCGCTCGCCGGCCCGGCCGCCGACGCGCTGCAACGCTATGCGCACGCGCCGCTCGTGCTGTTCGGGCACAGCCTCGGCGCGGCGCTCGCGTACGAGGTCGCGGTGCGGCTCGAAGCGCGCGGCGCCGCGCCGCTTTACGTGGCCGTTTCCGCGCTGCCGCCGCCGCATCGCCAGCGCCCGTCGGATCTGCACCTGCAATCCGACGACGCGCTCGTCGGCGATGTCGCCCGGCTGTCCGGCGAGCACGCCGCGCTCCTCGCCGATCCTGAAATGCGCGCGATCTACCTGCCGATGATCCGCCACGACTACCGCGCGATCGAAACGTATCGGCGCGACCGCCCGCCGCGCATCGATGCGCCGCTCGGCGTGATGCTGCCGCTCGCCGATCCCGAGCTGGACAACGACGAGGCGCAGGCGTGGCAGGACGTCGCGACGCGGCCGATCCGCGTCCAGACGTTCAACGGCGACCACTTCTATCTGCGGCACCAATACCCGGCGGTGATCGCCCATCTGGTCGAACGGATCGACCAGTCCCTTCGTTACGGAAAGGAGTACACATGAAAACACCGGACGCCTGCATGGGGCTTCCCGACATTCGCGAAGCGATCGATCGCCTGGACGCCGACATCATCGACGCGCTCGGCCGGCGCATGCAGTACGTGTTGGCCGCGTCGCGCTTCAAGCCGGACGAAGCGAGCATCGCCGCGCCGGAGCGGGTGGCCGCGATGCTGCCCGACCGGCGCCGCTGGGCCGAACAGGCTGGCCTCGACGCCGACTACGTCGAGACGCTGTTCGTCCAGCTCATCGCGTGGTACATCGCGCAGCAGACGCAATACTGGCGACAACAGCGGGGGCTCGCATGAACGCCGGCCTTCCGCTGCTGCACGACACGTTCGCGCGGGCGGCCCGCCGCGCCGCCGCCACCGGCACGGCGACGCTCGCGTCGGTCTCGGTGCCGCTGCGCCCGCTCGACTTCTTCGACCTGATCGCCGCGTGGGACGACGGCGTCACGCCGTGGTGCTTCCACGAAGCCGGCGATGCGTCCGTCACGCTGTTCGGCTGGGACTGCGCCGTCGAACTGCGCGCCACCGGCGACACGCGCTTCGCGCAGATCGACGCGCGCTGGCGCACGCTCGTGCGCGACGCGGTCACGGCCGGCCCGCAGCCGCCGCGGCTGGTCGGCGGCTTCCGGTTCGATTCGCAGGGCCCGCGCAGCGCGCACTGGGCGCCGTTTCCCGATGCGAGCATGACGCTGGCGCGGCTGCTGATCGTGCGCGAAGGCGACGCGTACTGGGCCGTCTGCCAGCAGGTCGTCGCCGCCCACGACGATCCGGCCGCGCTCGCGCATGCGTGTCTCGCGCGGATCGAGTCGCTCGGTGCGCTTGCCGAGGCCGCGGAGGACGATCCGCCGCAACTGCTGCACACGCAGGCGCTGCGGGCGAGCGAATGGCAGCACGAAGTCCGTCGCGCAGTGGACGCGATCCGCGACGGCGCGTTCGGCAAGGTCGTGCTCGCCCGCGACGTGCTCGAACGGTACGCGCGGCCCGTCGCGATCGCGCCGCTGCTGCGCCGTCTGCGGCGGCGCGATGCGCATGCGCACCTGTTCGCCGTCCGTCGCGACGGGGCGTGCTTCGTCGGCGCCACGCCGGAACGGCTCGCGCGTGTCGCGGCCGGCGACGTGCGCACGCATGCGCTGGCCGGCACGATCCGGCGCGGCGCGACGCCCGACGACGATCGCGCGCTCGGCGCCGCGCTGATGGCTTCGGCGAAGGAACGGCTCGAACACGCGCTCGTCGTCGACGCGATCCGTGCCGCGCTCGCGCCGCTGGCGCGCACGCTCGACGTGCCCGATCAACCGTCGCTGCACCGGCTGCCGAAGCTGCAGCACCTGAGCACGCCGATCCGCGCGGCGCTGAATGCGGATGCGTCGCTGTTGCAGGTCGTCGCCGCGCTGCATCCGACGCCCGCGGTGGCCGGCCATCCGCGCGTACCGGCGCTCGACCACATCCGTGCGCACGAAGGCTTCGATCGCGGCTGGTATGCGGCGCCGATCGGCTGGATCGACGCGCACGGCAACGGCGATTTCATCGTCGCGCTGCGCTCGGCGCTGGTCGCGGGCGGCGCGTGCCGGCTGTTCGCGGGCTGCGGCATCGTCGCCGAGTCCGAGCCGGGCAACGAATATCAGGAAACCGAACTGAAGCTATCGGGCATGCAGGCGGCAATCCGCGTGCGCGATGCGGCCGCGCAGACGCGTGGCCGCACGCAGATGTCGGCCTCGTCGATGGTCGACTGATCCGCGTCGACCGTCAAAGCAATGGCAGCGTTTGCCGGATATGGTCGGCGAATGCGGCGGTCAGGTGCGACGGTCGCTTCCGGTCGAACCGCAGCGTAATGCCCACCGCCGGCAACGGCGGCAAATGCGGATCGCCGTTGACGATCGCGACGTCGGCCGGCACGGCCGTCTGTGTCATCACCGCGAACGCCTGCCCCGAACGCACCAGCGCGATCAGCCCGGCGAGGCTGCTGCTCGCATACGCGACGCGATAGTCGCGGCCGGCGCGGTTCAACGCGTCGCACGCGGCAACGTGATCGAGCGTATCGCGATCGGACAGCGCCAGCGGCAGCGGATCGAAATGCGCGGGATCGAGCCCCGGATAGCCGATCCAGACCAGTTGCTCGCGGCGAATGATGTCGCCGGTCGCACCGTCGTCCGGCACGGAAATCATCGCCAGATCGACCGCGCGCTTCTCCAGCTGTTCGACGAGCCGCGGCGTCGGCCCGCAGACCACTTCGACGATCGCCTGCGGATGCTGGCTCGAAAACTGCCGCAGCAGCGACGGCAGCCACACTTGCGCGTAATCGTCCGGGCAGCCGAACCGGATCGTCCCCGACAGCCCCGTGCCGCACAGATCGGCCATCGCCTCGTCGTGCAGCCGCAGGATGCGCTGCGCATGCACGAGCAGCCGCTCGCCCGGATGCGTGAGCACGACGCCGCGGCCGGTGCGCTGGAACAGCGGCTGGTCGACCGCCTCCTCGAGCCGCTTCATCTGCTGGCTGAGCGCGGATTGCGTGCGGCCGACGCGCGCGGCCGCGCGGCTCAACGCGCGCACCTCGGCGATCACGACGAACGAGCGCAGCAGGTCGATTTCGAGCGAAAGCGCCAAGGTATTAGCCCCTTTTCTAGCTTGCATTAGAACTATTCGTTTCCATCAAACCAGACGCGCGCCTAGACTGCAAGCGATCCCTGCCCTTTTGCCCGGAGACGCCCATGTCCCTGAACGACGACGCAACCTTCTGGCGCAACGCCAGGCAGCATCTGGTCCGCTACGGCGGCACGTTCGAGCCGATGATCGTCGAGCGCGCGAAAGGCAGCTTCGTGTACGACGCCGACGGCCGCGCGATCCTCGATTTCACGTCGGGCCAGATGAGCGCGGTACTCGGCCACAGCCATCCGGAGATCGTGTCCGTGATCGGCGAATACGCGGGCAAGCTCGATCACCTGTTCAGCGGGATGCTGTCGCGGCCGGTCGTCGATCTCGCGACGCGCCTCGCCGACATCACGCCCGCCGGACTCGACCGCGCACTGCTGCTCAGCACCGGCGCGGAATCGAACGAGGCGGCGATCCGGATGGCGAAGCTCGTCACCGGCAAGTACGAGATCGTCGGCTTCGCGCAGTCGTGGCACGGGATGACGGGCGCCGCCGCGTCGGCCACGTACAGCGCCGGCCGCAAGGGCGTCGGACCGGCGTCGGTCGGCTCGTTCGCGATTCCGGCGCCGTTCGCGTACCGGCCGCGCTTCGAGCGCAACGGCGCGTACGACCCGCTCGCCGAACTCGACTACGCGTTCGACCTGATCGACCGTCAGTCGAGCGGCAACCTCGCCGCGTTCATCGCGGAGCCGATTCTCAGTTCGGGCGGGATCATCGAGTTGCCGGAAGGCTATATGGCCGCGCTCAAGCGCAAGTGCGACGCACGCGGGATGCTGCTGATCCTCGACGAAGCACAAACGGGCGTCGGCCGCACCGGCACGATGTTCGCGTGCCAGCGCGACGGCGTGACACCCGACATCCTGACGCTGTCGAAGACGCTCGGCGCCGGGCTGCCGCTCGCGGCGATGGTCACGTCCGCGGCCATCGAGGAACGCGCGCACGAGCTCGGCTACCTGTTCTACACGACGCACGTGTCCGACCCGCTGCCGGCCGCCGTCGGCCTGCGCGTGCTCGACGTCGTGCAGCGCGACGGTCTCGTCGCGCGCGCGAACACGATGGGCGAGCGGCTGCGGCGCGGGCTGCTCGACCTGATGGAGCGCTTCGACTGCATCGGCGACGTGCGCGGGCGCGGGCTGCTGCTCGGCGTCGAGATCGTCAAGGATCGCCGCACGAAGGAGCCGGCGGACGGCCTCGGCGCGAAGATCACGCGCGAGTGCATGAAGCTCGGGCTCAGCATGAACATCGTGCAGTTGCCCGGCATGGGCGGCGTGTTCCGGATCGCACCGCCGCTGACCGTCAGCGAAGACGAGATCGACCTCGGCCTGTCGCTGCTGGAGCAGGCGATCACGCGCGCGCTTTAACGTTCTTCACCGCCTCACTCGGTCCGTCGCACCGGCTCAACCTGCCGGCGCGACGGGTTCCGATCGTTCAACCCGCTTCCGCCGCCCACGCTTGTGCGTCGGCGCCAGCCGGAATGCGCATCGGGCTCGACGGATCGGTCGCCGCGCGCCACACGGCTTCGGCGACGTCCTGCGCATGGGTGATCGGCCCCGACGCATCGAGCATTCGCGCGACGGCCTTGCCGACGAAGTCCGCATACGCTTCGTGCTCGAAGCCGTGCATGTTGCCCCGTGCGTTGTCCGCGAAACGCGTATCGGGCGCGCGGCCCGGCAGCACGAGATGCGTGCGCACGCCGAATGGCTCGAGTTCGACCGCCATCGATTCGGTATAGGCGTTGACCGCCGCCTTGCTCGCCCGGTACGCGCTGACCAGCGGCAGCGCCTTCAGCGTCACGCTCGACGTGACGTTCACGACCACGCCGGCGCCGCGCGCGCGAAACTGCGGCAGCACGGCCTGCGTCACCGCGATCGTGCCGATCGTGTTGGTGTCGAACAGCGCGCGCACCGTGTCAAGCGGCGTGAGTTCGGCCGGCGCGGCCGCGCCGAAGCCCGCGTTGTTGACGAGCACGTCGATCGGGCCGGCGGCGTCGACCGCGGCGCGAATGCTGTCCGCGTTCGTCACGTCGAGCGGCAGCACGCGCAGGCGCTCCGCCGGCGGCAGCACGTCGTCGCTCGGCGTGCGCATCGTCGCGACGACCTGCCAGTCGCGCGCGAGAAAATAGCGGGCGATTTCGAGGCCGAAGCCGGAAGAACAGCCGGTAATCAATACAGTTTTCATGCGAACTCCTCGGGTGTGTTGAGCATGTGTTCGTACGATAGAGGGCCGGCGCCGTATTCGCTACAATCGACAATCCGCTTTTCTTTTGCGAGAGTCCGGCGATGATCGACCCGCTGACCGAAGTCGTGACGCTGCTGCAACCGGGCGCGCGGTACGCGAAGTACGTGCGCGGCGCGAGCCCGTGGGCGATCAACCGCACGGTCGCCGGCGAGCCGTTCTATTGCGCGGTCCTCGACGGCGGCTGCCGGATCGCGATCGACGGGCACGCGCCGATCGAGTTGCTGGCCGGCGATTTCATGCTGATTCCGGCCGCCTACGGCGTCGCGATGTCGAGCCTCGAACCGCCGCCGCCGGGTGTCGAGACCGCGCCGCCCGTCATGATCGAGCCCGGCGAATACCGGATCGGCGACCCCGCGAACCCGGTCGACACGCGGATGATGGCCGGCAACTGCAGCTTCGGTTCGCCCGATGCGGCACTGCTGGTGTCGCTGCTGCCGCGCTTCGTGCACGTACGCGGCGAGCCGCGGCTGACTACCCTCGTGCAACTGGTGCGCGACGAATCGCGCGCGCAACGGCCGGCCCGCGAGATCGTGCTGGCGCGTCTGCTGGAAGTGCTGCTGATCGAGGCGATGCGGTTCACGACCGGCACGCACGCGTCGCCCGGGCTCGTGCGCGGGCTCGCCGACAGTCGCCTCGCCGCCGCGCTCCGGCGGATGCACGAATGCCCCGCGCACCCGTGGACGATCGTCGAACTCGCGAAGGAAGCCGCGCTGTCGCGCTCCACGTTCTTCGAACGCTTCAGCCGCGCGGTCGGCGTCGCGCCGATGGAATACCTGCTGACGTGGCGCATGGCGCTCGCGAAGGATCTGCTCCGCCGCAACGAAGGCCGCATCGCCGAAATCGCGGCGCGCGTCGGCTACAGCTCGGCAAGCACCTTCAGCGTCGCGTTCGCGCGGCACGTCGGCCGGCCGCCCGCGCAATATGCGCGCGACGAACAGGCGACGGTGAGCGAATCATGAACCGCACCCGCCCTCTCTGTTCCGCCACCTGCAACCCCGTTGCGTCACGCCGCGACGACGGTCGAGGCCCCCGATGACGACAGACGCCAAGGCCGCCGGCACGACCGACCACTGGCTCGTCGCGCGTCGCGACGCGGAGACCGGCATCGAAAGCCTGCACGCGCATTTCAACGGCCATGCGTACGATGCGCACGATCACGACGACATGCTCGTCGGCTTCACCGAACAGGGCGTGCAGCGCTTCCAGTGCCATCGTTCGCTGCATACGAGCGTGCCGGGCCGCGCGATCCTGATCGAGCCGGGCGCGATGCACGACGGCCACGCGCCCGAAGCCGGCGGCTTCACGTACGGGATGCTGTACCTGCCGCAAGCGTGGGTCGAGCGCGCCGCGCGCCGGCTCGACCTGCCGGGCCTGGGCAGCGTCGAAGCCACGTTCGGCCATACGCTCGTCGACGATCGCGGCCTCGTCGACGCGATCCGGAATGCGTTCTTCGCGCTCCACGACAACGAAGGCCGGCTCGCGCGCGACCAGACGCTCGACCGCCTGCTGATGCGGCTCGGCAGCCAGCTAGGCCGCCCGCCCGCGCTGGAAAGCGGCGTCGTGCCGCCCGCGATCGTCCGCGTGCGCGACCTGCTGCACGAACACATGGACGACAACATCGGCCTCGACGAACTCGCGAGCGTCGCCGGCGTCGACCGGTTCCGGCTCACGCGGATGTTCCAGCGCGCGTTCGGCACGTCGCCGCACGCGTACCTCGTGCGCTTGCGGCTGCGCGCCGCGCGCAGGCTGCTGGCCGCCGGCCGCACGCCCGCGCAGGCGGCCGCCGACGTCGGTTTCGCGGACCAGAGCCACCTCGGCCGCTGGTTCCGCCGCGCGTACCGGATCACGCCGGCCGCATACCGGCAACTCTGCACAAACGTTCCAGACTGATCGCGCACGACGTCCGATCATGAGCGCTCCAACCAGGAGCAAGCATGTTCGATACCAAAGTAGCGCTGATCGTGCGCGACGATCTCGCCGCGTGGCAGAAACTCAACGTGGTCGCGTTTCTCGCGACGGGTGTCGCGGCCGGTGCGCCGGACGCACTCGGCGAGCCTTACGAGGATGCCGCGGGGCGCCGCTATGGCCGGATGCTCGGCCAGCCGATGATGGTGTTCGCGGCGGACCTGAACGGGTTGCAGGCCGCGCACCGGCAGGCGCTGTCGCGCGAGCTAATGATCGTGCCCTACGTGCGCGCGATGTTCTCGACCGGGCACGATACGGCCAACCGCGAAGCGTTTCGCGCCGAGGATGCGGACAATCCCGATCTGGTCGGCCTGGCGTTGCACGGGCCGAAGAAGGCCGTCGACAAGGCGGTGAAAGGGCTGGCGTTGCATGCGTAAGCGGGTCGGGCAACCCCGCCGCTTTCGTTCGATCCGCGTTTGGGCCCATGTAGCCGAATTTGCAGCGAACGAAGCCAATCCGGCCACATGTTCCCTGCAAGACGACGGCTGCGCCGCCGGCCCGTTGCAGGCCGGCGGCGTCCCGTCGATCAACCGCCGAGATACGCCTGCTTGATCCGGTCGTTCGCGAGCAGGTTCGCGCCCGTGTCGGCCAGCACCACGCGCCCCGTTTCGAGCACGTAGCCGCGATCGGCCACGCCGAGCGCCTTGTTCGCGTTCTGTTCGACGAGGAACACCGTGACGCCTTCGTCGCGGATCGTCCGGATGATGTCGAAGATCTGCGCGATCACGAGCGGCGCGAGGCCGAGCGTGGGTTCGTCGAGCAGCAGCAAGCGCGGCTTGCTCATCAGCGCACGGCCGATCGCCAGCATCTGCTGCTCGCCGCCCGACATCGTGCCGGCGCGCTGCGCCGCGCGTTCCTTCAGGCGCGGAAACAGCTTGAACACGTGCTCGATGCCGTCGTCGATCTCGTGACGGCTCGCGAAGAAGCCGCCCATCTTCAGGTTCTCGAGCACCGTGAGGCTCGGAAACACGCGCCGCCCTTCCGGCGAGATCGCCATCCCCTGCCGCATGATCTGGTGCGTCGACATCGCGGTGATGTCGTTGCCCTCGAACAGCACGCGGCCCGACGACGCGCGCGGCGTGCCGCATACCGTCATCATCAGCGTCGTCTTGCCCGCGCCGTTGCTTCCGATCAGCGTGACGATCTCGCCCTTGTTCACCTCGATCGACACGCCCGCGAGCGCCTCGACCGCGCCGTAGTGCGTATGGACCTGTTCCAGCTTCAGCATCACTCTTCCCCCAGATAGGCCTTGATCACGCGCGGGTCGTTGCGGACCGCCTCCGGTGTGCCGATCACGATCGGCCGGCCGTGCTCCATCACGAGGATGCGGTCGGACACGCCCATCACGAGGCTCATGTCGTGTTCGATCAGCAGCACCGATACGCCGAACTCGCGGCGAAGCGTGTCGATCAGGTGCTGCAGCTCGATCTTTTCCTGCGGGTTGAGGCCGGCCGCCGGCTCGTCGAGCATCAGCAGGCGCGGCTCGGTGATCATGCAGCGCGCGATCTCCAGACGCCGCTGATGCCCGTACGACAGCGTGCCGGCCGGCCGGTTGGCAACCGCCGTCAGCCCCATCCGGTCGAGCCACACGGCCGCGCGTTCGAGCGCTTCCTTCTCGGCATGACGATACGCAGGCGTCGCGAACAGGCCGTGCAGCAACCCGGCCTTCACCTTGCGATGCTGTGCGACGAGCAGGTTCTCGACGACGGTCAGCGACTTGAACAGGCGGATGTTCTGGAACGTGCGCACCAGGCCCTTCAACGCGATCTGATGGCTCGGCAGGCCCGCGATCGCGTGACCGTCGAGCACGACGTCGCCGCCGGTCGGCTTGTAGAAGCCGCCGACGCAGTTGAACACCGTGGTCTTGCCCGCGCCGTTCGGCCCGATGATCGCGAACACCTCGTCGCGGCGCACGTCGAAATCGATGCCGTCCACCGCGAGCAACCCGCCGAAGCGCATCTGCAGCCCGGCGACCTTCAACAGTTCCGTATTCGCGCTCATTGCGGCAGCTCCACGTGGGGACGGCTCGCGGGCAAGAGGCCCTGCGGACGCCACATCATCATCAACACCATCACGAGACCGAAGATCAGCATCCGGTATTCGGCGAACCCGCGCGCGACTTCCGGCAGCACGGTCAGCAGGATCGCCGCGAGAATCACGCCGAGCTGCGAGCCCATCCCGCCGAGCACGACGATCGCGAGGATCAGCGCCGATTCGATGAAGGTGAACGATTCGGGATTCACGAGGCCCTGACGCGCCGCGAAGAACGCGCCGCCGATCCCCGCGAACGCCGCGCCGAGCGTGAACGCCGACAGCTTGATCCGCGTCGGGTTCAGTCCCAGCGACCGGCATGCGATCTCGTCGTCGCGCAGCGCTTCCCACGCGCGGCCCATCGGCATGCGGATCAGGCGGCTCGTCACGAACAGCGTGAAGCCGACCAGCACCAGCGCGATCAGGTACAGGAAGATCACCATGTGCTCGCCGCTGTATTCCAGCCCGATCAGTTCATGGAAGGTCTTCGCGCCTTCGACGCTCGCCGAGCGCGCCATCTCGAAGCCGAACACCGTCGGCTTCGGAATGCTCGAGATGCCGTCCGGGCCGCCCGTGAGGCTCGTCAGGTTGTTCGCGAGCAGGCGGATGATTTCGCCGAAGCCGAGCGTGACGATCGCGAGATAGTCGCCGCGCAGGCGCAGCACCGGGAAGCCGAGCAGGAAGCCGAACGTCGCCGCGGCGATCGCCGCGATCGGCAGGCACGCCCAGAACGACAATCCGAAATACTGGTTCAGCATCGCGTACGTATAGCCACCGACCGCATAGAAGCCGACATAGCCGAGATCCAGCAGCCCCGCGAACCCGACCACGATGTTCAGCCCGAGGCCGAGGATCACGTAGATCAGCGCGAGCGTCGCGACGTCCACCGCGCCGCGCGAGCCGAAGAACGGCCACACGAGGCCAACGGCGAGCAGCACCCAGATGATCGCGCGCTGCTGCCGCGCGCCCATCGCGGGCATCGCCGGCAGCTTCACCGCCGATTTCGCGCGCACGAGCCACGGCTTGAACAACTGGAACAGGAACACGGCCGCGACCGCGATCCATACCGGGCGCCAGTGCGGCGTCAGCACCACCTGGTAACCATCGAGCTTCAGTTGCAGCCCGAGCACCGGAATCGTGAGGATCGCCGTCAGGGTCGCGGCGGCCACCGCATTTTTCAACGCCTGGCCGATCGATGCGTCGGCGGCCGGGCGGCGAACGGAAATGACTTGACTCATCTGCGTCTCCCTCAAACCTTTTCGATGTCCGACTTGCCGAGCAGGCCGGTCGGGCGGAAGAGCAGGATCAGCACGAGCAGGCCGAACGCAACCACGTCCTTGTACTCGGCCGGCATGTAGCCTGCGGCAAAGGTTTCGGCGAGGCCCAGCAGCACGCCGCCGAGCATCGCGCCCGGGATGCTGCCGATCCCGCCGAGCACCGCGGCGGTGAACGCCTTGATGCCCGCGACGAAGCCGATATACGGATTCAGCTTGCCGATCGTCAGCCCGATCAGCACGCCGCCGACGGCCGCCAGCATCGCGCCGAGCACGAACGTGAACGAGATCACGCGGTTCGTGTCGATGCCGAGCAGGTTCGCCATCTTCATGTCCTCGGCGCACGCGCGGCACGCCCGGCCCATCCGCGAATGCGAGATGAACAGCGTGAGCGCGATCATCAGCACCAGCGTCACGCAGACGATCAACAGGCGCGCATACGGAATCGTCACGTCGAAGTCGCCGCCGAGATGGATCTCGAACGCGCCGGAGATCAGCACGGGCACGGACACGTCGCGCGCGCCCTGGCCGATCTGCACGTAGTTCTGCAGGAAGATCGACATGCCGATCGCGGAGATCAGCGGCACGAGGCGCGGGCCGCCGCGCAGCGGACGATACGCGACGCGCTCGACCGCGAAGCCGTACAGGCCGGTGACGATCACCGACACGATCAGCGCGGCGCCGAGCACGAGCGGCAGCGGATAGCCGGCGGAGATGCCGATCGCCGTGAGGGTCACGAGGCCCACGTACGCGCCGATCATGTAGATCTCGCCGTGGGCGAAGTTGATCATGCCGATGATGCCGTAGACCATCGAATAGCCGATGGCGATCAACGCATAGATCGCACCCAGCGTCAGGCCGTTGACCAGCTGCTGGGCGAATTGAGGAAAGAAGTCAGTCATGTGCGGGAAGCTCCCGTTGGCATTGCGTCGCGTGCCGCCGCCGGATCACGGCGGTCGGCCGCGCGCAACGCACGGTGTCGTCTCGGGCCGCCCTTTGGCGCGCACGGGTCAGAGGCGCGACCAATACGCACCCGCCCCGTCCGGGTTTCGGACAGGGCGGGTGCGCGGGCGGGTACTCCGTATTACTTGGCGGCGGTCTTCGTCGCGTCCTTGTGCCACGTGTAGACGACGAACTTGAACGCCTTCAGGTCGCCCTGTGCGTCATACGCGACCTTGCCGATCGGCGTGTCGAACGTCGTCTTGTGCATGTACGCGGCGACCTTCGTCGGGTCGGTCGTCTTCGCGCCCGCGATCGAGTCGGCGATGATCTTCACCGCTGCGTACGCCGGCATCTGGAACGGGCCGTTCGCGTCGCGCTTCTTGTCCGCGAATGCCTTCACGAGCGCCGCGTTGGCCGGATCGGCCGAGAAGTCGGCCGGCAGCGTCACGAGCATGCCTTCCGAAGCCGGGCCGGCGATCGCCGTCACGTCCTTGTTGCCCACGCCTTCAGGCCCCATGAACGTCGCCTTCACGCCCTGCTCGCGCGCCTGGCGCATCAGCAGGCCCATTTCCGGGTGGTAGCCGCCGAAGTAGACGAAATCGACGCCTTGCGACTTCAGCTTCGTGATGATCGCCGAGTAGTCCGAATCGCCGGCGTTGACGCCTTCGAACAGCACGACCGGGATCTTCGCGGCTTCGAGGTCCTTCTTCACCGACGACGCGATGCCCTGGCCGTACGACTGCTTGTCGTGCAGGACCGCGACCTTCTTCGGCTTCACGTTGTTGATGATGTAGTGCGCGGCGGCCGGGCCTTGCTGGTCGTCGCGGCCGATCGTGCGGAAGATGAAGTGGCGCTTCTTGCCTTCCGTCAGTTGCGGCGCGGTGGCCGACGGCGTGACCATCACGATGCCCTCGTTCTCGTAGATGTCCGACGCCGGAATCGTCGAACCCGAGCACACGTGGCCGATCACGTACTTGATCTTCTGGCTGACGATCTTGTTGGCGACGGCGACGGCTTGCTTCGGTTCGCACGCGTCGTCCATCAGCACGACTTCGAACTTGTTGCCGCCCGCACCGCCGGCTGCATTGATCTGTTCGATCGCGGTCAGCGCGCCGGCCTTCACCATGTCGCCGTATTGGGCGACCGAGCCGCTCATCGGACCGGCGATGGCGATCTTCACGGTTTCCGCTTGCGCGGCGGCGGCGCCGGCGGCGAACAGCACGGCGGCGACGGAAATGGACGTAAGACGGGACAGCGTCATCTGGGAGCTCCTCGATGTTGTTTAGTCATACGGGCAAAGGCGGCATGACTTGCGCAATCGAACAGCACCCGGGGCGAGGACATGGGACACGCCCGAGACACATAGAAGACGGAACTCCAGCGGAATATTGCGTAGCGGGGCCCGGCTCTTGCAGTCCCCGAAGGGGACGTCTGGTTCGGAAAGACATCGTGATGCGTCTTGCATTGCGCAAGCGTTTCGCCTGCCCCGCTTGCCAAATCGCTTGTTCGGAGGGATGGTCCGACAGCCATTGGCAAGGCAGCCGAAATTATATGGGCGTTTTTCAATCGTCTGTCAAAAATGCCTGTCGACCGAGGGAAAACACGTAGGTTTTTGAGATGGGTGGGTGGCGATGGGGGTGCAACTTCCGGGAGGCTGGGGCGGTTGTTTTGGGTGCAATCGGGTTGCTATTCGGTAGGGGATCGGGGTTGGTTCCTTGCTGGGCTTGGGTTTTGCGATGGGCGGTTCTCGGTTTCGTATTTTTCGGGCTATCGAGGGCTCGGTCGCTGGAAATCAATCGTCTGATGATCGCGGGGGCGAGCACCAAGATGGGGCGGTCGGTGAGGCGGTAAATCTTTCTGTTTACCAACAGAACCAACAAATCAGAAAGGTTTTTGATATTTCCGTGAAATAATGCGGGCTCGCTTCTGCAATCCAGCCAGCCTCCCCTGCCAGTCGCGCCCGCCGCGCCACGCAGTCCTCAGGGCCGCTTCGACGCCCCCTCGTCGCCCACCCGCCAGCCAGTGATCTGCCGTTTGTTCAATGCACATCACCTGCTTCTGATCGCCCATGAATTGCCCTATCCGCCTGTCTTCCGCCGCCGCGATCGCATGCGCGCTTTCTGTTTCTGCCTCCCATGCTTCGGGACGCGATGCGCTGACCGATCGGTCGGCCGGTGCCAATGTGTTTCGCTCAGAGCGGCATGCGGCCACTCGGGATAATGGACATGCGGCGCGGATGAGTCGCCGACGCGTGCAATTCGCTGCGCCTGGCGAACGGAGCCCGTTCGATACGCCGGATACGCGGCCGGTGCGGGTGACAAGCGATGCGCTCGTGGCATCGCCGCCTTCTTTTAAACACGAACCCGATTTCGTCTCGGCTCCGAACCGTGTCGCGCTTGGCGCGGGCGGGAGCGATAGTTTTGGGCGCGCAGTGCCCGGGTATGAGCAGCGCGAGCAGAACTGGAACGAATACCTGCGCGCGAACGGTTCCCGGCCGGCTGGAAGTGGCGGCTCGTATGCGCCGCAACGGCCGTACGATGCGCCGCGCGGTCCGCACGGGGCGCCGAATCCGTTCGATCCTTCGGTGCCGCAACCAGAGACGCGGACGTTCTACGACAACGGATCGGGGACGAAATGCACGGCTACCGGTGGTGCGGGGACGTCGCGGTCGTCTTGCGATATCGCTTGGTGATGTGCGGTTTTGGGCGGCTGCCGCTTGCGGCTGCTCTACCCTGTCCGGCGCGCTGCGCGACGTCGCGCAGCGCGGCCGCATCCCGCGGCGTTGCGCTTACAGCTGCGTGATGATCAGCCTCCCCGGCTCAATCTCGATCCGCGCCTTGCGGCCCGGAACAAAATACGCATCGTTGATCAGCCACATTCCACCAATCTTCATGTACGGATAAAACGTCTCCGGCCTCGGATCCATGGTCTTCGGGGTACCCCACATTTCCTGGATCGTGACGAAACGTTCCGTCTTCGGTGGTCGTGCTTTATGATTCGGCTTAGCCATGGGCAACTCCTGTTCAGTTGGCTGTGGTTAGCGGGTCGTGAGTGTTGGTAGCACTTGCGGCCCGCGCTCGTTTACCGCGGCGTTTTTATGGTTCGGATTCCTCCTTTGTTGGTGAATCAATGGGAGCGATGCTTCGATAGAGGATCAGTGCGTGTGGCACTTCCATTCGCGTGCGCTGCGGGCACACGATCACCATCGGTTGAACATCACCCATTAAACCATCATTGGTGTGCATTTGAGCGCACGTTAGCCATCGGGTATAGGTACGCGACTTGGTCAGCTTTCTGGTTATTGCGCGTGTTGACACCAACGGTAGGCAATTCGACGCCGGCCAGATTGCCTCGAAATACGATTGATCGGAACGTGACAATTTGAAACGATTCGACCGCGATTGTGCGTCGCGCATAGCCGCCGCGTGCGTGCGACAAGCCCGAACCCCTCTATCGCGAGACCAACGGAGCCATTGCCGTCATCTTTAAGATGGCATGCGTATTAGGAATTCGCGCAGACGCTTAATCAGCTCCGGGTTGCCAGCACAATCAATGGGGCGAAGATTGTCGAGTGCCGGAACATTCGAATTTATCCACTTTCTGGCAGAATTTGGGCCAGCGACCCAGTAAATTGCATAAGCAAGATCAAGTTGATAATTTAGATCTCTGGCAAGATCATGAACCTCTGGAAAATCACTATATTTCCCAAATAGATCAGAGAAATTTTCCCAAACATCGCCACCAGAACAATACTGTTCGAGCCGGATCAACTTAGACCCCATCAAAAATTAGACCAGCATCGTCCGGGATACATGCCAGCGAAACAAGAAAACCATCATTGCCATTATATTTCCCTGCTTGTGAGTAGCAAAAAGACAATCACATAGCTCACCGAGCTCGAGCCGTTTTATCCACTATGCTGACGTCGAGATTCTTGCCAGCGGCAAGCTTACTTCGACCTCTCCGCTTTGAACTACACCACTAAGTCTACTTCTGAAAATCAAACGTCCCGACGAAGCGCATGCGGGAGGCAAGACGGGCATTTTCTGCGTCCTCGTACTCGAAGTTATAAAGTAGGATCAGACCATTATCATCAACACTGCGCATAGCTTCGAGCTCGGGAATCAGAACGTCCGCAAAACTATCGATCCAAGAAAATCCTACAAGATTATTTCGGAGGCTTAGATCCGGTTGCAGCATGCCCGCCTCACGGAAGTCATCGTCAATCCAATCAATTCCGGTATCGTCTCGAAACTGATTGGAAGAGTCACCGTTCTCGTCGTAGGCGTTCTCGATGTAGTCTGTAAGATCATCGTCGTCAGTGAACTTCCCGACCCAGACTGATACTTTATTAGCTTTTTCCATTCTCCCGTACTCCGTCGGCGGCCGAAGACCCACGGGCGGGTCGTCGACGCCATTAATGAGCTGATAATTTCCCCAGCTCCGCAAACGCCGCAAGTTAGTCTTTAATTTTAAAAATCAACAAAGTCTTCGCCCCAGATGCCGCCACATTCGAATCAGCCAACGAAACGCACAAATCTTCGAATATATCTGTCGCGATAACATAAGCATCTGGTTCCGCCGCGGCCATTCGATCCGAATCAGGCCAGAATATTACAATTCGTTCGTTATCCACCTCATCCAAACCAGACCAAAGTGAGTCAGCCAATGCGTCCCAGCTTCGATTACTCTGCAACGACGGATCTAGTGGGCAGTTGTCACGAATCGCATCGAAAAACTGATTTTTAGATGCTATTTTTTCGAGTAAAACAATAACCAACCAACCCCTGCGACGGCATTCTTCCGCAATGCCCCTCGCTTCGATCGCGTCGATCACGTAAATTCCAAGTTTATCGGGCATCACGAATCACTCAAAACTTCTCAACAAAGTTACACCAACACTAGCCCCTAGGGTTTTCCCGAACCTTAACCTTCTCCACCGCCCTCTCAATGTCGTCCATATCACCATCACCCAGCGAGGAGTCGAACTTTCCGATATCATTTTCCTCAATTTCGCAATCTTTTTGGTTACTTTATTTTCATCAATAAATTTCGTTGTTTCCGCACGGCATTCTAAATTCCTATCATCGAATTCCCTACCAGGTTCGTGATAATATGCCCCAATATTTCTTAAAGAAATTAGCAAATACTCAAGGTCACAAAGAATCGAGAGGGCTTCACTTTCTGAAAATTCAATTTTTTCGTTGCTTTCCAACATAGCAGCCTCCGCTGAACGATCTCTGGATTTTTGAGGGAGATAACTGCCACTGAGCTTCCGGATCCGCCGGCCGAATGCGTCGTACTCGAAATGCGTTGGTACGACCTCGACCGAACTACGATTTGACTACGGGAAATCAACACGCCAACCGTTTTTATGATTGCCCCTTGAATTTATGATTCAGGGAGAACCAAGATTGAATAACCACTCGTGATATTTCATCTTGTCACGATCTGTCAAGGTACCTGCAACGAGTTCACGAGCAAAATCCTTCTGCACGTTCATTTCATGATCGACTGGATTCGCAACATGTCCTCCAATCAACTCAAAACTCTCCAAGTAGTCGATTCGGTTTATCAGAATCTCGGCACATGCAACCAACCGTTCCACATTGTGTTCAGCACACCATTTCGCCAAAAAAGACAACCCTGCTAGCAAATCAGTCGCACCCTGGACAGCAGCATCGTCATCCATTTCGACTGCGTCAGGGTCCCAGTCAACTTGCTCTAGATCGGCTAGCGGATTGGAGCTTTCGTTTCCGTTCCACACTTGATCCAAGGAGTCATCCACGCGTTGCCGAATCTGCACATTTGTAGCCTCCGCGTGCTTTGCGAGGAACTCAAAAACCGACTCATCATGTGCAAGACCAACACAGCACCAAACGCCAAAGCGAGCAAGGCGATCCTGGCGCCCGACAGCAACGAGAGACGACCTGAGATCTTGTTTATGCGCCTCAACATTCGGCGTTTCGGATAGAACTCTACTCATTAGCAAATACCTCTTTGCAGCGTGGAAAATATCTACGACGCATCCTCCGACATGTGATAGCCAGCAACACCTCGCGCGCAGCCGATTAAGTTACGTTCCAGGCCGCAGCTCAATCAAAGTCTGGATATATTTCACGCAGATCATCGCAAAGACCATTACCCAACTGACTTCGAATTAAAGCATAGCCGCATCATTTTCCGGTCGCACCCGCCTCAAGCAAATACCTCCTCCACCCTTCCAAGTATGATCGAAAGGTTTTTATACCAATTATTCTCAACGACTCTTCAGTATATTCATTGAATATCTCCACCCCCCCCTTCTCAATGATCACTGTATGAGCATTCCCCGTACCCTCCCATTTTTCAACCTCTCCATTTTCAACAGACAAACAAGCATTTATGTATTCATCGGCTGCATAAACGCTCCCCTGAACATCGCCAGACAAAAAATCACCTACGATTTTCTGCCCCTCAGCCATCTCCGCATGTAAAAATCCACGCTCATCAACATAAATTTTCATTCGCACCCCTATCAATATATCGGATATGCAGTATTAATATCCCCACCACCATTCAACCAACCTTCAATCTTCACACCACTTCTTGAAACACCTTCCCATTTTCCGTTGGGGGTGACCACTCCGTTATCAAACGCACTTCTAATCTCAGACATGACTTGTTGACGATTCCACGATTTCGGGAAGAACGACGATTCTGGCCCCTTCGCCACCCATGTACCCGTACTCGGATCGAATATCTCAACCTTACCTCTATAAACCCCTTGGGCATTTGCTGGCGAGGTGACCCCAACCACTCGAGCTTTTCCAACATGACCGATGCTGCCTTCGTGGTGGAAGCCAACAGCACGTCCACGGCTGTTTATTTCCCCGTGGAAAACATGTTCAGAATTTATTTTCGGACTGGTCCTGCACAATCCCCACGGATCGATCCATGTGTTCGGATTGGGTGCGTACTGGTAGAGGTTCACTCCTCCGATTAATCCGATCGGGTCCGGGCTGATGAAACACCCGATATCCGGATCGTAGAACCGGAACGTGTTGTAGTGCAGCCCCGTCTCACGGTCCAGATACTGCCCTTGAAAGCGCAAGTTCTGCGGTCGCGGTGCGTGAGCCGGCACGGGCGCAGCCGCTTGAACGTTTCCCCACACCGCTGCCGGCCGATCCGGCACCGGCGCAACCCACTCCTCCTGCACCGCATTGCCCCACACCTTGTAGCGGGCCTGCCAAACCAGCTCGCCACCCGCGTCAGTCAGTTCCTCCGGCAATCCCGATACATCGTTGTGGAAGTAATAAACCGCATCCCGCACATCCGCATCATTGGCCGCCGCCTTCCCTTGATCGATCCGGGCAAGCGGCACATAACTATTGGACTCGTACAAGTACGTCAGCGCTTCCTCGCCCTGACGGTCGTGATACGTCTCCTGCACCAACCGCATGCCGTCCCACAGGAAATCCGTACTCGCGTAACTACCGTTGAGCTTCCGAACCCGCCTGCCGAACGCGTCGTATTCGAAATGCGTCGTCGCAACCCCGAGCCGGTCCTTCGTCACGACGGTCTTGAGCTGGTTCCAGTCGTCGTATTCAAGCGTGAGCTCTTTAGCCGGCCCATGCCCGCTCACCTTACGAACGAGCCGCCCATACGTGTCGTACTCGAACCGCTTATCCTCGAACATCTTGAGCCGGTTGTGCTCGACATACCCGCCCGGGTGATCGCTCGACACCAGGTTCGCCGCCGCATCCCAGCGAAACACTTCCGACGGCAACCCCGGCCCCGCCGCCTGTTCGATGCGCCCTGTCGGATCATACCGATAGCTCGTCGTGCCGTAACGCTGATCGCGCTTCTGGATCACGTCGCCGGCGGCATCGTATTGCCACTGCTTCGCAAGCAACTCGCCGCCCGCCGCACCGCGCTGCGCACTTTGCCGCGCACGGCGCCCCACCGCGTCATACCCGAAGTGACTCGTCAGCTTGCCCTGCGTCCGTAGCACCTCGCGATGCAGATCATCCCGCTCGATGTCCGCAACCGCGGCACCGTCGAAACGAATCTGGTGCACATGCCCCGACCCGTAATGCAGCCAGTCGATCGTGCGCTCGCCGGAGATCGTCGTGCTGACACGATTGCCCAGCTCGTCGTAGGTGTGTGCGAGCCAGCCGGTCGGCGTGTATTCCTCGACGACTTCTCCACGCTTGTCGTACTTCAAGCTGACGCGATTCTTCAGCGCTGGCCCACGCGCGGCGAGGGTGTACAACTCGGCCGATGTGATCCGGCCTGCCTTGTCGTACAAGTACTCGCAGCGCTCATGCGGAGCTTGCTTGGCCGTCAGTCGCCCGACCGCATCGCGCTCGTATCGCGTCTCGATCTGCCCATCACGTACCATCGTTCCTTGACCGCACACGTCGTACTCATACGTACGCTTGTGACCATCGAGACCGACCTGTACGGAAACGAGATCGCGACGGTCATACTGAAAGCGATACGTCTCACGGTTCTCGTTGGTCAAGCTCGCCAGCCGGAACGCTTCGTCATAACCGAATCGCACGACACGATCAGCCGCATCCGTGCGTGCCAGCAACAACCCACGCGGATTGACTTCGTAACGCGTGCTGCGCTGATTCGCATCAATGACCTCAACGAGACGTCCCGCCGCATCGTACCGAAACGTCTGACGTGCGCCATCAGCCGTCCCGATCCCCGTGACCTGCCCCATCACGTCCGTTTCGTACACGGTGGCATGGCCAGCGGCATCCGTCACCCGCGCGAGCGCACCGCGTGCGTCATACGCAAATCGCGTGACCTTGCCGGAGCAATCGGTATACGCGGTCAACTGCGCCCGACCATTCCATTCGAGGAACTTGTAGCCGCCACGCGCATCGCGAATCGTATGCACCAGCCCGCGATCGTCGCGGTAATACTCGGTCGCGAAACCCGCCGGATCGCGCGTCATCGTCAGGTTGCCGCGCGCGTCGTAACGATAGATCCATCGCGCGTTGGTCGGATCGATTTCCGCAACAGGCAAATCGTAGTGTCCGTTCCATTCTGTCCGCTCGACCTGGCCGAGCGCGTCGATGCGCTGCGTCTGCCGCCCGCGCTCGTCATATTCGAAGCGAGTGACATGGCCGGCCGGATCGGTCGTACTGACCAGTTGCCGCATCGCGTTCCATTCGAGCTGCCACACGTTGCCTTCAGCATCCGTATGGCTCGTCGGCTGCTGACCCTCGTTCCACGTCCAGCACGTCACGCGCCCGATCTGATCGGTGATCGTCACCGAACGCTGCGCAGGGTCCGCGTCGAACGTGTACGCTTCGCCGTCGTCGGTCCAGTGGCGCACGACACGCGCGTCGCGGCCAACGCCGTTCCACGCGTAAAAGCACTGTAGTCCGCCGGGCAGCGTATGCCGTGTCATCAGGCCATGTTCGTAACCGAAATGCCGCCCGGTATGGCCGCTGCGATCGGTGACCGATGCGAGTTCGCCGGCGCGCGTATAGCCGTAGCGAACCAGGATCTCGGGCAACTCACCATCGACGCCACGTACCAGTTCGATCGATGCGACGCGTCGCGGATGCTCCGGATCGTAATGCAGCGTCAGCAAACGGCCGGCGCTATCGTGAAGCCGAACCGGCCGCACCCGTTCGCCGACACTCGCACGCTCGACCTCGATCCAGTTGCCGTTTCGGTCCTCGAGCCGCCGAAGGCTCAGCGTTTCAGCATTCGACGCCAGCGCCCCGGCCGGGCCGAAATCGCGATACAAACCATCGACCGTTTCGACCACATAGTGCCCGCCGGCGGTACAAATCAGGTAAATGCCTTCCGGCACGCTGAAATGACTCTCACCCGGCGACACCGCCGGAAACTCGATCTCGCGCCCCTGTTCATCCCAGTACGTGATCGACGTGACGACGCCGTTCTCCCGCGCCAACCTCAACTCGACACTGATCGGCACGCTCCACCCAGCGCCGAACAAGCCATCGGCGCGATCGTCGTGGCTGCTGTAGAAGCGCCGCCAGACGATCGGCAGCGGGCCTGGCAACACGAAGTCGGTATCGTCGCTGCCGTCTAGAACCTTGCCGCCGGTGATCACGTTGACGGGATGGCCGGCCGACGGCTGCATCTTGCTGCCGAGCCATGTGCCGAATATGCCGGCCGCGAAGTTCATCGCGAGACACGGCAGCTTGCCCTTGACGAAATCGCCCCAGCTTCCCTTGCCTCGACCACAGAGCGCAAGCGCAATACCGATCGCCGCGCCGAGTCCGGCGACCCACGGCCGCGCCGCACTGATGTCGCGCACGGTCTTCGTGCCGCCGCCGAAGAAAACGTCCGGCGAGCCCTTCGAGATCGTGCCGTCACAGGTGGTCTTGTCGTCGACCCGTGCCGCAGGCAGGTCGTTGATGAACACCACGTCGGACCCTTGCGCAACGAATTGCGGACCAGGATGATCGCTGCAAAGAACCGGATCCATGTCCGCGCCGTCGGCCGCGCGCGCGGCCGGCTTCCCGTTGACGAACACATCGGGCGAGCCGTTCTGGATCGTGCCTTTCTCCTCGGGCGGAGAAATGGCATTGCCGAGCCCCTTCGCGGCCTCGTCGATCTTGTCGTTGAGGCCGGAGCCCTGCATGTAGGCGGCCACGCCGACGCCGATCGCCAGCACGATCGGCGTCGCCAGCCCGCCGGTGCCAATTTCGAGCGCACCCAATGCACCGAACACGAGGCCTTCCGCTATCGTGGTCAGCGCCCATCCGATCCCCAAGCCACCCAGCAGCGACCCGCCCATGCCGAGCAGGTCGCCCGCGAGCGTCGTGTGGGTAAAGGGATCGTCCTTGCGAGCGGCCGGCTGACTCATGGGCGGCCGGCATCCGAAACCAGCGTGGGCGCAACCGGGCGCGGCTGGAAGCTCTCCAGCATGCGCGCGGCCAGCGCACGTTGTTCGTCGTTGAGCGGCGCGGCATTGGTCAACGTCATCACGATGACCTGCCCGCCGGCATCGAGCCGAAACGCCGTCTGCATCTGATGAAAGGTGCGGCCGTCCTGTTCATGCGTCGATTCCGTCTGCACGCCGGGGCATTCCGCCCGCCCGACCGTCACCGGGCGTCGCGACTGCACGTTTAGGTTCTGCGCGGCGCGCGACGCCTGCGCCCATTCGCGCTCGACGAACGCGTCGATCGACTCCTGCTCGCGCAGGCGGCCGCGGGACACGACGAGACTCAGCCCACCCGGGCCGACGGGAAGAATCAACATGTTGACGGTGCGATCAAGCGCCGCGTCCGGCAATTCGAATGTGCCTTCGTGGATTGCGTAGTGCATGGCTGGTTTCGGTCGAGTTATTTGTTGAGATCGATGCGCTTGCCGTTGACCGTCACGCCGTCGTCGGTCATCAGGATCACGGAGCCGTTGTGCTCCAGGCGGATGCCTTCCGGCGCGAGCGAGATCGAGCTGTTTTGCACCTTCAGCAGGATGCCGCGCTCGGCCACGTACACCTGCGTACCGCCGCCGCCATCCTTGGCCGGCGTCGTGACCTCGACGGTCGTCGCCGTGGTGCTGCGCTTCTCGGCGATCGTCTCGGTCAGGTTGCCCTGCGGAATCTGCTTTTCTTCACTGCCCGTCGCCACGAGGACGGTGCGCATCGGCCCGAACACCTTGTGCGTCTCGTTGTTCTCGACGACGGTGTTCATGTCCTTCTGCGCGTGCATGAAGAATTCCTGCATGCCGTTCGTGTCGGTCATGCGAATTTCGTTCGACCCCTGCCCCTTATGCGTCTGGCTCTTGATCCCCATCGTCTGCCCGGCCGCGCCGTGATACGGGTTGCCCTGCTCGCCGTTGAACACGCGGCCGACGATCACCGGGTTATCCGGATCGCCCTGATTGAACGCCACCAGCACTTCCTGCTTGATCCGCGGAATCGCGGCCGCGCCCCAGCCGTCGCCCGCCCACGGTTGCGACACGCGCACCCACATCGAATCGGAGCCGTCCTTCTTGCCGCGCCGGTCCCACGGGAAATGCACTTTCACCGCGCTGCCGTTCGTATAGATTTCCTCGCCCTTCGGCCCGACGACGATCGCCGACTGCGTGCCGTGAATCACCGGCTTCGGCGTCGCGCGCGGCGCACGGTACGGAACCTTCTTCGGCAGCAGCGCGAAGCTGTTGCGGTACGGCAGCTTCGCGCTGTGCTGCGTGTAGTCGTTCACGGCCTCGTGACGCACGTGCAGGATCACGTATTCCTGGTTGTTTTCGAGGACGGGATGATTCGCGACGGCCACGGCGCCGGCCGTGGTCATGCGCCACGCGTAGCCGCCGCCGGTATAGCGATGGGCTTGCGCCTCCTCGGCCTCCATCGCGAAACGGGCATAGCGGTTGCCGTCGTCGCCGTGGTCGTACAGCGACTGGTGCTCGAACCGCTCGGTCGCATCGAGCCGCGCATGCTTGAGATTCTGCGGCCCGACCTCCACCAGCATCAGCGGCGACGACGGATTCTGGTGATTGAAGTCGCGGAACGTGACCTTGCCGACGCCGAAGCGCCGGCCTTCGTGCAACTGGTCGATGCCGCTGTCCTCGCTCGCCTCCGTCGCGGCGAACGGCACGGTGGCGAGCCCGTCGATCGGGCGGAACAGCAGGTTCGTGTCGCCGATCACGAGAAGGTGCTTGTCCTTCTCGTACCGATGCGTCCACACGAGCCCCTCCTGCTCCATCAGCCGCGCGCAGAAGTTGTAGTAGCTCTCCTGGTACATCACGACGTACTCGAGCGGCTTCTGGCTGGTCCGGATGTCGAACACGAAATCGGAAAAACCGTGTTCCTGGAAAATCTCGGTGAGGATGTCCTGCGCGGTCTTGTTCTGGAAGATCCGGCAGTCGGTCGAGCGCGTGAGGAACCAGAACCACGGCACGGCCGTCAGGTGATATTGCGTGACGTTCCCGGGGTTGCCGGCGCGGTCGAACGACGCGACGTAGCCGTCGAAATAGCGGTCGTTGTCGCCGGTGCCCGACGCCACCACGCGTTCGAGCGTCGACAGGCGCGCCTGCTGGTCGAAGCGGATTTTGACCTGCTGGCCGATCAGGTCCTCGGGCCTCAGGTCGTGGCGATGCGACAGCAGGTCGAGATGGATTTCCGGCAAGCGGTTCACGTGCTCGTCGACGACGGCCGCGCTGACCAGCAGCACATCCGGGCCGAGCGGCGTATCGAGCGTGACGTAACGGTTGAGCTGCGTCAGGCGCGCGGGGTTCGCGGCGCCGTTGATCGCTTCGGCGATGGCGCCGGGCGTCTTCTCCATCAGCGAGAAGCCGGTCTGCGCGAGTTGCAGCGCGCGCTGGACGGTGTCGACGTGCCCCGCGAGGCCGGCAAGCGGCCCGAGGCTGCCGGCCACACTCGACGCCACCGGGCCGGCGAGGCCCCCGAGCGCGCTCAACGAGCCGAGCGCACTGCCGCCCAATCCACTGGGAATACCCCCGTTCGGAGCGAAACTCATTTTTGTTCCTTGCGTGTGATCTCAGGTTCCATCGGCCGGCTCGCCGGTCCGCGGCTTCGATAATGTAGGGTAAAACCCGAGCGCTTGAAAGACGTCCGCAAACGTTTTCGTTCGAGCCCTGAAAAGCGAGAAACTAAACCAGCGGCTGGGTACCCGGACGCGGCGTCCCACGCCGAAGCAGCACGCCGGTAGCGGCCGAAAACAGCACGACCTGCACGAAGCTCGTGACCGGCACGTATGGCGCGAACAACCGGTCCATCACCTGCGCGAATCCGCTCAGGCTGAACGCGGCGAAACGCTGCTCGTCGACGACCAGCCGCACCTCCAGCCCGTGCACGAACGCCAACGCCGGCTTGCCGGGCAGCCAGCACCGCACGCGCGCCGTCGACAGCGACACGAGCGCATCGAAGCGCCGGCCGGCGTCGACGGAGTCCTCCGCCCAGCGCGCGCAAAGCCGCCTGAGCTGGGTCAGGCCGCCCTTGTCCAGCCGGATCGCCTGCGGCACGAGGAGCGACAGCAGATCCCACAGCTCCCCGTAACGGAAAGCGGGCGGCTGGCTCCGTGTCGGCCGGTTCAGCAGCGAAATCGTTCCCACCGGGTCGCCGCTGGGCAACGCCAGCTCGCGCCCCCGCATCCCGGACAGATCGCCCTGCGTGCAGGACAGCCGTATCTCCAGCTTGCGATGACCGGGATCGGCAGGTCGTCCGTCCTGGTCGACCAGTTCCAGTTCGACGCCGCGGCGCGACTCGGCAGTGTCTGCCGGGACTGGCGGCGGAGTCGCCTCCGTCTCCTTGGACCGGGAATCGACAGGCTCCTTAGGCGCCCGCCGTGCCTCGTCGCGCAACGTCATCCAGAACAATCCGGGACGCATGCCCGCGCCATGTTGCAGCGACCGGAACGGCGCCAGCATCGACGCGCCCGAGTCGGAAACATGGCGAACGGTGTCGATCGACCAGATAGCCGTGCGCGACGCGCCGGCCTGCGCAAGCGCCTTCACCGCGTAATGGGCGCAACCGGCGCGCGTCTCGATCGGCTGGGCGTCGTCCGGAAACAGGTTGATGACCGGCGCACAAAACAGCCGGACGTGGTCGGCAGTGGCGGCGGCCAGGCGTTGCGCGCGATGCGAATCCGGATGCACGCCCGCGATCGCGAGGTGGAGCGCGACGCGACGGTTGACGCTGGCGATTCGCTTGATCGCCCGCATGTCCAGGTCGACAAAGTCGAAACGCTCTGGCACCGCGCAATACGTCATCAGCAAGTGGAGCGGCCAGAGCGCATCGTCGGGCCGCACGTCCAGCAACGCATCGGCGGGATCGAAGCCGACGGCCGTGAACGTCGCGTCCGGCAGACGCTTCCAGCGCGTTGCATCGCCTGCTTCGACGAAGCTTCGGCCGGCAAGAAGCAACACGGCATCGGCGAGCGCCGCGACGATTTCCCGCGCACCGGTGAAATGCATGCGCAATGTGTCCGGCACGATGGCGAACGTCGCCTTCGGCGTCGTGAGTTCGAACGTGAAGGTCAGCAAACCGGTCGTTTCCGGGGGCAACGCGACGTCGCGCGGCGCGATCGACGAGGTCGTGTAGCGCACCGACGATACCGTCAGCGGCACGATCTCGACATCGTCCGCGATGCGGAATACTTCCTTGCCGACCGGTGCGATCAGCCGCTCGCCGCGACGAACGACGCGCGGCGCAGTCAGTTCGCTGCTGCCGTCGCCATGGAATTGCGCAATCGCGCACGATGGAAACGGGCGCAGAAAAGCGCCGTCGAGCGTATCGAGAAAACTGCCCGTGAACGCAGGCACGTCATCTTCGAGACGAATGTCGTGACACGCCGCCATCAACGCGAACGACTGCAACAGGCGTTCGACGTGCGGATCGTCCGAATGCTCGCCGGTGATCGCCAGCCGAGCGGCTATTTTGGGAAAGCGCTGAGCAAACGTCTGCATCGAATGGCGCAGCAGCGTCATCTCGCGTTCGAAGTGCGGCAGCAGATCCTTGGGTTCGATGGCCATACTCGTTCCGTCCGTCGCTGCATTCGCCTACGACGATGCAGCATTCATGAAAGCGGAACGATCTTATTCGGATAGGTCGCTTTTTATTTCCAATGAATTGAACGGCCACCATGTTGGCGGCGGCGAATTCGGTCGATGGCCATCCTGCCTTCGGCGAATATCAGGGCTCGCCGCGTGTGAATGGCCGCTCGCAAATTTTCTCGCCAATGGTGGCGAACCGTTAAAACAGACAGCACAGCGTGCTCGTCGACGCGGCGGCCACGCGCCATGCATCGCGTCACCGCGGCGAAACCACGATCGCCGCTCGCCGATTCTGCGCCCGCCCGCCCGGCGTCTTGTTATCCCCTACCGGATCGCGCTTCCCTTTCCCGACGATCGCGATCCGCTTCGCATCGAGTCCCGCGTCGACCAACTCGACAGCCACGACTTCAGCCCGCCGCCTCGACAGCTCGACGTCGTACTTCTCCGTCCCCTCGTTATCCGAATACCCGTACACCCGCACCCCGTTGATCCCCGCCGACTGCAACGTCCGCCCGATCCGCTCGACGATCCGCCGGACATCCGGCTTGAGGTTGTACCGGTCGAAATCGAACAGGATCGGCCCGGTCGAGCCGAACTCGAACCCCTGCCCAGTCTCCTGGAACCCGGCCGACTTCAGCGCCGTGACCTGCGTCTGCGTCAGCCCGCGATGAAGCGGCGGCGTCTGGCAGCCCCCCAGCAGCATGCCCAGCAGCAGCGCACTCCCGACGCACGTCCGCCTCATGCTCACAGGAAACGAGTGGTTCATTTCGCATCCCCTTCCATCGCGCCCGCTCCGCAAGCGCTTCTTTTAACCGCCGCCGCGGCCTCGTCCGCGGCGCGAGTCGATCGACATCACACCGGCCCTGCCACGCTCTCCGCCAACTGCCACGATCCCGGCCGCGCGCGCTTGGCGCGGTACATCGCGATATCCGCCGCGCGCAGCAGGCCGCTCGCGTCCGACGCGTGATCGGGATACAGCGCAACGCCGGCACTCATCATGGTGGCCACCACGCGGCCGTCGGACAGCTCGATCGACGGCGCCATGCCGGACAAAATCTCGTCGGCGATCCGGCACACGCTGCCCGCTTCGGGCACCGCCGCCAGCATCACCGCAAATTCGTCGCCGCCCAAGCGCGCGACGAGATCGGTCTCGCGCACCCGCGTGCGCAACCGCGATGCGATGCCGATCAGCACCGCGTCCCCGGCGTCGTGACCGAGACAATCGTTGATCTCCTTGAAGCGGTCGCAGTCGAGATAGAGCACCGCGACCCGATGACCCGTCAACGTGGCATCGCACAGCGCAAGCGCCAGGCGCGATTCGAACTGCATGCGGTTGGGCAACCCGGTGAGCGCATCGTGCGTCGCCTTGTGCTCGAGCGACGCGTTCTCGTCGCGCAGCGTGTTCTGCCAGTCTTCGAATTCGTCGAGCAACGCGTTGAAGTCGTCGCCGAGCTGATTCAGTTCGGCGATCGCCGTCGGCTCGACGCGCCGCGCGAACGCCCGCTCGCGCCGCACCGCGTGCGCGACGCCCGCCAGCGCGCGCAGCGGCGAAACGATGTTGCGCAGCAGGCGCTTCGAGCTCACATACGCGCCGAACACGCTGACGGCGAGGCAGCCGAGAATGCCGCCGACGCCGCCGAGCAGGAAGCCGAAGAACTGATGCCCGCGCCCGCGCACGACGACGTGGCCGACGATGATGCCGTCATGCATCACCGGCGCGGTGACCGGCCCGGGCAGCGCCACGTCGGCGACGGCGCGCTCGAGCCGGGCGACCCCGTTTCCGGCCGGCAACTGCCACGTCGCGAACAGTTGTCCCTTGCTGTCGGTGACGACCACCTGCGCGACGTCCTCGTCGCCGGCGATCATCCCGATCGCCTCGTTCGCCGCGACGCGATCGCCGAACACGAGCGCCGCCTCGACCGTATAACCGAGCGAGCGCGCCAGCAGATTCAGGTTGTTGCCGGCATACGCGCGCAACGCGATCACGGCGACGACGATCAACGACACGGCGGCCATCGTCACGGCGACGAACGCGAGGCGCAGATGCGCGCGGCGCAGCACGCTTTGCAGCGTCGGGCGCGGCGGGCGCGAAGCGGGAACGGGGGGCGCGGATCGTGTCATGGCGCCACCGGCCGTCGTGCAAGGTTGAGGACGTTCGGATGCACGCGCACGCCGCTGCGCGCGACGGCATCGAGATTGATGTCGAAGGTGACGCGTTCACCTTCGACCGTGACGCAGAACATCGCGCCCGCGGTGCAGGACATATCGTGTTCGGCAATGGTCAGCACCGGGCGGCCGGACAACACGGCCCTGACCCGTGCGCGCTCGTCGTTGCCGAGGGCGCCGAGATAGACGACGTCGCACGCGACGCCGAGCGCGGGGTCGTCGAAGCGGACGCGCTGCACGTCGAGCACGGTCGAGCCGGCCTGCAGCGTGTCGGTCAGGCCGCCCGCGTAGTCGGGCCTGCCGGTCACGCACAGATGCAGACGGACGGGCGTCGTCGGCCAGCGCGTGAAGCTGATGATGCCGAGCACCACCTGACGCACGGCGGAGTCGTGTGACGAAAAGGCGGGACCCGTTGGGCTGGCCGGCGTGGTGGTGGCGGCAACTTGCACCGCATCGATCGGATGCTCGTCCATCACGGCAGGCGCGCCGGCGACGACCGGTACGGCGCTCAGAACGCAAACGATTGCGGCAAACGCCTGGCGGACCGTGGCGACTCGGCCCCGCCGGCCGGACGCCTTTCGCGCGGCGATGGCCGCCGCGCACGCTGGCGTCGATGCGACTGCGAGACTCGCAGCCGCCGCGCACACACTTGCATCCATGATGGAAACATCTGCCGCAGTCGTTCCCGGCCCTGCCTCCTGCCTGCCATGCGCGTGCAGGCACCGTATCACGCGCACGATTCCTTCCATCTTAGGTAAAAATTCGGATGACCAAGCAGTGGGAAACACCCGCGAAAGCATCGGAAAGCAGGCGGATTCCGTGTGGCTGCCCGATGAGACGGACGGACGCGTCGACCGATGTCGATTCGATCTCGGCGTCGGCGAATTGATCGGCGGATTGATCGTCGCGCACGGGCCAGCCGCCACGTATCGACCGTGTGCCCCCTCTTGGCCCCCCACGCCGGCGCGAGTATGCTTGCGGTTCGAACGATTCCCAACCCGGGCGCGCACACCGTACCGCGGCCACGCGCCCCGCCAACCGTCACTCACCATCGATGGATTTCGACGTCATCGTTCTCGGCGCCGGCATCGTCGGCGTTTCCGCCGCGCTGCACCTGCAGGATCGCGGCCGCAAGGTTGCCCTCGTCGATCGCGGCGCGCCCGGCGAAGGCACGAGCTTCGGCAATGCCGGGCTGATCGAGCGCTCGTCGGTCGAACCGTACCCGTTCCCGCGCAGCCCGTTCACACTGATGCGCTATGCGCTGAACCGCTCGACCGACCTCTACTGGCACAGCGCGTCGCTGCCCGCGTTCGCGCCGTGGCTCGCACGGTTCTGGTGGGAATCGGCGCCGCTGCGTCACGCGGCGGCGTCGCGCGACATGCTGCCGCTGATCGAACGCTGCATCGTCGAACACGATGTGCTGATCGCGCGGGCCGGCGCCGGCGAACTGATCCGCGCGAGCGGCTGGCTCGAAGCGTTCCGCACGCCGGCCGCCTTCGAACGGGGCGTGGCCGACGCCAGCCTCACCGCGCGCCGCCACGGGCTCGGCATCACGCCGCTCGACGCGGCCGCGCTGCGCGCGCACGAACCGAGCCTCGCCCCGGGCTTCTGCGGCGCGCTGCACTGGCTCGACCCCAAAAGCGTCGTCGATCCGGCCGCGCTCGTCAAAGCGTATGCGCACCTGTTCGTGCGGGGCGGCGGCACGCTGCTGACCGGCGACGCCGCGAGCCTCGACGCGCTGTCGCCCGGCTGGCAGGTTCGGACCGACGACGGCCCGGCGGCCGCGCCGGCCGTCGTGGTCGCGCTCGGCCCGTGGTCCGACACGGTGTTCGGCAAGTTCGGCTACAAGATCCCGCTGCGCGAGAAACGCGGCTATCACATGCACTACGCGCCGTCCGCGCGCGGCGTGCCGTCGGCGCCGATCGTCGATCGCGAATACGGCTACGTGATCGCGCCGATGCGGCGCGGGCTGCGGCTGACGACCGGCGTCGAGATCGCGCGCCGCGGCCTTCCGCCAACGGGTGTGCAGCTCGAACGCGCGGAACGCGTCGCGCGGCCGGTGTTCGGGTTCGGCGAGCGGCTCGACCCGCATCCGTGGCTCGGCTTCCGCCCGTGCACGCCCGACATGCGCCCGGTGATCGGCCCCGCGCCCGCGCATCGCGGGCTGTGGTTCGCGTTCGGACACAACCATCACGGGCTGACGCTCGGCCCCGTCACCGGCCGCCTGCTGGCCGAGATGATGACCGGCGAAGCGCCGTTCACCGATCCGGCGCCGTATCGCGCGGATCGCTTCTGAGCGCGCGATACCGGCGCCGGCACGAAGGCTCGGCTGGCGCCGAAACCCGTCGTCAGCGAAAGCGCAGCTGATTCCGCCCGAGCTGCGCAACGGACGCGCAGCCCATTAGCCGCATGTCCCGTTCGATCTCCGTGCGCATCAGTTGCAGCGCACGTTCGACGCCGGGCTGCCCGGCGGCGGCGAGCGGAAACAGGTAATAACGCCCCAGGCCGACCGCCTTCGCACCGAGCGCCAGCGCCTTGAGCACGTGCGAACCCCGTTGCACGCCGCCGTCCATCATCACGTCGATCCGGTCGCCCACCGCATCGACCACCTCGGCAAGCTGGTCGAACGCGGCGCGCGAACCATCCAGTTGCCGTCCGCCGTGATTCGACAACACGATGCCGGTGCAACCGATGTCCACCGCCCGGCGCGCGTCGTCGACCGACATCACGCCTTTCAGGCAAAACTGCCCGTTCCACTCCCGCACCATCGCGGCGACGTCGTCCCATGTCATCGACGGATCCAGCATGTCCGTGAAGTAGCGGCTGATCGACATCGCGCCGCCGCCCATGTCGACATGCCGGTCGAGTTGCGGCAAGCGGAATCGCTCGTGAGTCAGGTAGTTGATCGCCCAGGCCGGCTTCAACGCGAACTCGGTCATCCCCGCGAGCGTCAGCCGGAACGGAATCGAGAAACCGGTGCGCTTGTCGCGCTCGCGATTGCCGCCGGTGATGCTGTCCACCGTCAGCATCATCACGTTCACGCCGGCTTCCCGCGAGCGGTTCATCATCTCGCGGTTGAGACCGCGGTCCTTGTGGAAATAGAACTGGTACACCTGCGGGCCCGCGCTGATCGCACGGGCCTCTTCGAGGCTCACGGTGCCGAGCGACGACACGCCGAACATCGTGTCGAATTTCGCGGCCGCGGCGGCGACGGCGCGCTCGCCGTCGTGATGAAACAGGCGTTGCAGCGCGGTCGGCGAACAGTAAACCGGCATGCCGAGCCTTTGCCCCATGACCGTCACCGACAGATCGACATCGCGCACGCCACGCAACACGTTCGGCACCAGATCGCAGCTTTCGAACGCGCTCGTGTTGCGCCGATACGTGGTTTCATCGTCGGCCGCACCGTCGATGTAATTGAAGATCGGTCCCGGCAATCGCCGTCGCGCCAGCTCGCGGAAATCGTGGAAATTGTGGCAATCGTTCACGCGCATTCGTCACACTCCATTCCGCGCACGAGCGGCATGCCGGTGGGCCGGCACGCATCGCGGCGTTCGTTCTATGGCGACGGCCGGGTCATCACCCCGTACGAGGCCGCGTCGGCACCGGGGTGGGTGCGCATCGCGGACACCGCTGCCGACCATACAGGAAATCGATTCACACGCTCAATCGAGCGCGCGGCCGAAAATGCGGATCACTTCGTCGAGATGCTCGGCCATCGCACGGCGCGCGGCGTCCGGGTCGCGCGCGCGGATCGCATCGAGGATCGCGCGATGCTCGCGCTCCGACCGGTGCGGCATGTCGTTCGGCATGTACAGCGACTGCAGCCGCTGGAACATCAGGTCGTACTTGTGCGCAAGCAGCTGCTTGATCATCAGCGCATACGCGGCGTTGTCGCTCGCCTCCGCGATGCGGATATGGAACAGCCGGTCGCCCGGGTGCGTGAGCGAGCCGCTGCGGTTATCGTCCTGATTGCGCAGAAATGCTTCGTGAATCCCTTCGATCTGCGCATCCGAGCCATGCTTCGCGGCCAGCGACGCGGCCTCCGGCTCGATCAGCCGCCTCGCCTGCAGCAGCGCGAACGGCGGGATTTCGGTGTCGAGGTCGAGCGCGATGCCGAGCTCCGGATCGATCTCGACGATCGAGAACGGCGCGACCGTCGCGTCGGGTGCCGTCACGGGTTCGGGCGCGGCGGCCGTTTCGGGATGGCGCACCTTCACGCCGTCGCCGACGCGCACGCTGACGAGCCCGTTCACTTCGAGCGCGATCAGCGCCTCGCGCACCGACGTGCGCGACACGCCGAACCGTTCGGCAAGTTCGCGCTCGGGCGGCAGATAGCTGCCCGGCGGGAAATCGCCGGACTCGATCATCGCACTGAGCTTGTCGGCGATCTGCTGGTAGAGGCGGCGGTTCTGAATCGGCTGGATGGACATACGTTGACGCTGGTAATCGGTTTCGTTCCGGACGGCCCGAGCATCGCATGGACCGTTCGCGCCTATTTTATATGCCGCGCTTCACATCGCCCGGCACCGCGTAGCAGCGCGCGGCCGTGCCGCCCCACAACGCGGCGCGTTCGGCCGCCGACAGCCGCGCTTCGGCCCAGCGTTCGACGAGCGACGCGACCTCGTCATACGACGCCGCGAGCAGGCACACGGGCCAGTCCGACCCGAACATCAGCCGCCGCGGGCCGAACGCGTCGAGCGCCGCGTCGAGACACTGCTCGATATGCCGGGTGTCCTGCGCGCGCAGGCCGCGCCGCCAGTCGGCTTCGGTCACGAGCCCCGACAGCTTGCACGCGACGTGCGGCAGCGCGCCGAGTTCACGCAGCGACGCGCGCCAGCGCGCGAGCGCCGTGTCGTCGCGTGCGAACTCGGCGAGCGCGGGCTTGCCGACGTGATCGAGCACGAGCCAGTGCGCATCGTGCCGCGCGCAGAACGCACGCACGTCGGGCAACTGGCGCTCGTACACGAGCACGTCGTACACATAGCCGTTCGCCTGCAGCCATGCGACGCCGCGATTGAAGCCGGGATCCGCGACGAACGCGCCGACGTCGGCTTCGTCCTGCACCTGATGACGGAAACCGCGCAGCTTCGGGCTGCGCCACTCGGCAACGTGGTCGGCCAGCGCCGGCGCACCGAGATCCTCCCAGCCGACCACGGCCGCGATGCGTGCGTCGTCGCGCGCCAGATCGAGCAGGAACGCCGTCTCGTCGCGCCCGGCGCGCGCCTGCACCGCGATCGACGCGCCGAGCGCCTGCGCATGCATCTGCGGCCACAGTGCGTCGGGCAGGTAGTCGCGCGCGAGCACGCCCATCCCGGGGCCGATCCACGGATAGTCGGCCGCGCGATAACGCCAGAAGTGCTGATGCGAATCGATACGCACTGCGCCCATGATGCCCTCGTGTTCGATCATCGCGGCGGCGACGGTCATCGCCGCCGCCGCACGTCCGCCACGTTCAGTCGTACAACACCGCCGCGATCTTCGGATCGTCGATATTGGTCTTGTCGTACCAGTAGAACCCGGTATCGATCACCTTCGGCAGCTTCTCGCCCTTGATCGCCTTCACGGCCGCCTCAACCGTCTTGTAGCCGATGCCGATCGGGTTCTGCGTGATCGCGCCGGCCATCAGCCCGCTGCGGATCGCGTCCTTCTGCTGCTTGCCGGAATCGTAGCCGACGATCACGACCTTGCGCTTCATCTCGCGCACGCCGTTGACCACGCCGATCGCCGACCCCTCGTTGGTGCCGAACAGCCCCTTGAGCTTCGGATATGCCTGCAGGATCGACTTCGTCACTTCGGTCGACTTCAGCTGATCGCCTTCGCCGTACTGCACGGTCACGACCTGCACCTTCGGGTGCGCCGACTTCATCCGGTCGAGGAAGCCGTCGCGGCGGTCGATGCCGGTGCGGCTCGTCTGGTCGTGCGCGACCACGGCCACCTGCCCTTCGTCGCCGATCAGCGCGGCGAGCTTGTCGGCGGCGAGCGCGGCGGCCGCCTTGTTGTTGGTCGCGGCCGTCGTCACCGGAATGTCGCTGTCCACGCCCGAGTCGAACGCGATCACCGGGATCTTCTCGGCCTGCGCCTTCTTCAGCAGCGGCAGCGCGGCCTTGCTGTCGAGCGCCGCGAAGCCGAGCGCGGCCGGCTTCTTCGCGATCGCGGCCGACAGCATGTCGATCTGCTTGTCGACCATCGCCTCGGTTTCGGGCCCTTCGAACGTCACCTTCACCTTGTAGTCCTTCGCGGCCTGCGTCGCGCCCGATTTCACGGCCTGCCAGAACTGATGCTGGAAGCCCTTCGAGATCAGCGGGATGTAGGTTTCCTGCGCGTGCGCGCCGGCCGTGACGCCGACGGCGAACGTCAGCCCGACGATCGCGTTCAACACCTTGCTCCTGATCACTTCGCGTCTCCTTTTTTCGTATCGAATGAAATGCCGGCCGAAACCGGCGGTGAAGCGCATGCCTGCGTGTGTCAACGGCGGCGCCGGCGCAGGATGTCCACGTAGACGGCGAGGATGATGATCACGCCCGTCACGACCGTCTGCCATTCCTGCGCGACCGACATGATGCGCAGGCCGTTGGTCAGCACGCTCATGATGAACGCGCCGATGATGGTGCCGACGATGCTGCCCGCGCCGCCCGACAGCGACGTGCCGCCGATCACGACGGCCGCGATCGCATCGAGCTCGTAGCCCTGCCCGAGCGCCGGTTGCGCCGAGTTCAGCCGCGACGCGATCAGCAGGCCGGCGATCCCGCACACCGCGCCGCTGAACGTGTAGACCGCGATCTTCCACGCATCGACGTTCACGCCGGATAGCCTGAGCGCCTCCTCGTTGCTGCCGAGCGCGAACGTGTAGCGGCCGAAGATCGTCCGGTTCAGCACGATCGACGCGCCGATCGCGACAAGGAACAGGATCAGCACCGCGTTCGGAATCGGCAGCGCGGGAATCAGGTTGCCGATCAGCGAATCCTGCGCGATCGACGTGAAACCCGGCGTGTCGTTGAAGTAGATCGGCCGCGTGCCCGAGATCACGAGCGACAGCCCCTTGAGCAGCATCATCATGCCGAGCGTCGCGATGAACGGCGGCACCTTCATCTTCGCGATCACGAAGCCCGACACGCAGCCGGACAGCGCACCGAAGCACAACGCGGCCAGGATGCCGAGCGGCAGCGGCATCCCCCATTTCGTCAGCACGACGCCGGCCATCACCGCGCAGAACGTCATCAGCGTGCCGACCGACAGATCGATGCCGGACGTGATGATCACGTACGTGCAGGCGACGGCCAGCACGCCGTTCACGGCAGTCGCCTGCAGGATCGACACGAGGTTGTCGACGTCGAGGAAGTTCGACGACGCGAAGCTGAAGAACGCGATCAGCAGCACGAGGCTCGCGACCGCGAGCAGCTTCTGCCGCGCGGCCGGGTTGAAAAAGCGCGCTTTCAGGCTCGATGCGGCCGCCGGCGTGTCGCCGGTGGCAAGGGGCGGAACGGGATGCGTATCGTTGGACATGATCGTTAGGCGTCTGAATCGGGACAATCAGGACAACACGGTCGACTCGCGCTGCGTCGCGAGCTGCATGATCTTTTCCTGCGTGGCGTCGGCCGCGCGCAACTCGCCGGTCACGCGGCCTTCGCACATCACGAGAATCCGGTGGCTCATGCGCAGCACCTCGGGCAATTCCGACGAGATCATCACGATCGCCTTGCCGTCGGCGGCGAGCGCATCGAGCAGCTTGTAGATCTCGCTTTTCGCGCCGACGTCGATGCCGCGCGTCGGCTCGTCGAAGAACAGGATGTCGCAGTCGCGCAGCAGCCACTTCGCGATCACGATCTTCTGCTGGTTGCCGCCCGACAAGAGCCGCGCGGGCTGCGCGACCGACGGCGTGCGGATCGCGAGCTGGCGCACGTACGACTGCGCGGCGTCGCGCATCGCGCGCGCGTCGAGGAACAGGCCGCGGCGCACGAAGCGGCGCATGCTCGACAGCGCGATGTTGTTCTGCACGTCCATCCCGACCGCGAGCCCGAAGTGCTTGCGATCCTCGGACAGGTAGCCGATCCCGTATTTCACTGCGTCGGCCGGCGTGCGGATCGTCACGGCCCGGCCGTGCACGCGGATCTCGCCCGCATCGACCGGATCCGCGCCGAACACCGCGCGCGCGACCTCGGTGCGGCCCGCGCCCATCAGCCCGGCGAAGCCGAGGATCTCGCCGCGCCGCAGCGTGAAGCCGACGTCGCGGATCGCGCGGCCGCGCGACAGCCCGCGCACTTCGAGCGCAATCTCGTTCGCGGACGTATCGGGCGGCGTGCGGGTGTCCGCATCGAGCTGGCGGCCGACCATCATCGCGATGATCGTGTCCATCGACGTGCCCGCCATCGGCACGGTCGCGACGTACTTGCCGTCGCGCATCACGGTCACGCGATCGGCGATCTGGCGCAGCTCGTCCATCTTGTGCGAGATGTAGACGATGCCGACGCCGTGCGCGCGCAGGTCGCCGATGATGCGGAACAGCTCGGCGATCTCCGCGTTGTTCAGCGCGGCGGTCGGCTCGTCCATGATCAGCACGCGCGAGTCGAACGACAGCGCCTTCGCGATCTCGACCATCTGCTGCTTCGCGACCGTCAGCCGGCCCACGAGCGTGCGCGGGTCGAGATCGAGCCGCATCCGCTGGAAGATCGCGGCAGCGTCCCGATTCAGCCGGTCTTCGTCGACGAACACGCCGAAGCGGCCGCGCGGCTCGCGACCGATGAAGATGTTCTGCGCGACGCTCAGGTGGTTCATCAGGTTCAGCTCCTGATGGATGATGCCGATGCCGAGCGCCTGCGCGGCACGCGGGTCGACGATCTCCACCGGGCGGCCGTCCATCCGGATCTCGCCCGCGTCGCGCGGGTAGACGCCCGCGAGAATCTTCATCAGCGTCGACTTGCCGGCGCCGTTCTCGCCCATCAGCGCATGCACTTCGCCCGCACGCAGGTCGAAACGGCAATCGTCGAGCGCCTGCACGCCCGGAAAGCGCTTGCCGATGCCGGTCAGCGCGATCAACGGCGGCGCGGTGTTCGGGTTCAGGTCGGGTTGCATGGAACGCGGCCCTCAGCTGATCGCACGATCGAGATGCGTATAGCCGCCGTCGACGAACAGCCACTGGCCCGTCGTGTGCGATGCGCGATCCGACAGCAGGAACACCGTCGTATCGGCGATCTCGTCGGCCGTGGTGAAACGCTGGCCGAGCGGCACCTTGCCGGCGATTGCCGCGACTTTCGCTTGCGGATCGTCGAAGCCGGCGATCCAGTTCTGGTAGAGCGGCGTCATTACCTCCGCGGGAATCACCGCGTTCACGCGCACGCCGTCGTTACGCAACGCGACCGCCCATTCGCGCGTCAGCGCGAGCTGCGCACCCTTCGACGCGCAATAGCCGCTCGTGTTGCCCTGCCCGGTCACGGCCGTCTTCGACGAGATGTTGACGATCGCGCCGCGCGTCGCCTTCAGGTGCGGCACGCAGTAATGCGCCATCACGTAGTAATGGATCAGGTTGCGTTCGAGCGACGCGACGAACGCGTCGCGCCCGGCGTCGAGCCCGATGCTGTCGTTGATGCCCGCGTTGTTGACGAGGCCGTCGATGCGGCCGAAGCGCGCGACGGTCTGCGCGACCGCGTCGCGACACTGCGCGTCGTCCTGCAGTTCGACAGTGACGCACGCGGCGCGCGGCTGTTTCTGTGCAAGTGCACGCCAGAACGCATCGTCGGGCGCGTGGCGCGCGAACACCACGGGAATCGCGCCTTCGCCGGCCAGCCGCATCGAGATCGCGGCGCCGATGCCCGACGCGCCGCCGGTCACGATCACGACCTTGTCTTGCAGGTTCAAATCCACTTCGCGTCTCCGTCGTTCATGTTGTCGCCGCGCACGGTGCGCACCACGCGCACCACGCAAATGGCGCGCCGTCGTGCGTTGCCGTGCGTCAGCCGCGGAACCGGTACTGCTCCAGCGATTCGGGCTTCATCTCGATCGAGAAACCGGGCGCCGTCGGCGGCATGTACGCCGCGCCGCGCACCACGCACGGTTCGACGAAATGCTCGTGCAGGTGATCGACGTATTCGGTCACGCGCCCTTCCTTCGTGCCGGAAATGCACACGTAGTCGATCATCGACAGGTGCTGCACGTATTCGCACAGCCCGACGCCGCCCGCATGCGGGCACACCGGCAGCCCGTACTTCGCGGCCATCAGCATCACCGCGAGAATCTCGTTCACGCCGCCGAGCCGGCACGCGTCGATCTGCACGACGTCGATCGCGCCGCGCGCGATGAACTGCTTGAACAGCACGCGGTTCTGGCACATCTCGCCGGTCGCGACCTGCACCGGCGCGATCGCCTCGCGGATCTTGCGATGCCCTTCGACGTCGTCGGGGCTCGTCGGCTCCTCGATGAACCACGGCCGCGCGAACGCGAGCGCGCGCACCCAGTCGATCGCCTCGTCGACTTCCCACACCTGGTTCGCGTCGATCATCAGCTTGCGGTCAGGGCCGATCACCTCGCGCGCGATCGTCACGCGGCGGATGTCGTCGGCGAGGTTCGCGCCGACTTTCAGCTTCACGTACTCGAAACCTGCTTCCACCGCCTCGCGGCACAGCCGGCGCAGCTTGTCGTCGCTGTAGCCGAGCCAGCCGGCCGACGTCGTGTAGCACGGATAGCCGTCACGCTCCAGCGCGGCGATCCGCGCGGCCTTGCCGGGCGCCTGCCGGCGCAGCAGGTCGAGCGCTTCGTCCGGGCTCAGGCAGTCGGTCAGGTAGCGGAAGTCGATCGCCCGCACCAGCTCCTCCGGGCTCATGTCGGCAACGAGCCGCCACAGTGGCTTGCCGACGGCCTTCGCCCACAAATCCCACACCGCGTTGACGACGGCGCCCGTCGCCAGGTGGATCGCGCCCTTGTCGGGGCCGATCCAGCGCAACTGGCTGTCCGACGTGACGTGCCGCCAGAAACGGCCCATGTCCTCGCGAATCCAGTCGAGGTCGAGGCCGACGACGAGGTGGCGCATCGCGTCGATCGCCGCGCAGCAGATTTCGTTGCCGCGCCCGATGGTGAACGTGAGCCCGTGACCTGCGAGCCCGTCGCGATCGGTTTCGAGGATGACGTAGGCCGCCGAATAATCGGGGTCCGGATTCATCGCGTCGGAACCGTCGAGCTGGCGCGAGGTCGGAAAGCGCACGTCGAGGACGCGCATCGATCGAATGATAGGCATGACGAACCGTCCGTTGAAGGGAATCAGGCCTGCACGGTGCGCTGGCGCTGCTCGCCGAGCCCGTCGATGCCGAGCGTGATCACCTGTCCGGCGCGCAGGTAGACGGGCGGTTTCTGCCCGAGGCCGACGCCCGGCGGCGTGCCGGTCGAGATCACGTCGCCCGGCTGCAGGCTCATGAAGCGGCTCAGGTAGCTGATCAGGTGCGGCACGCGGAACACCATCGTCGCGGTCGTGCCGTTCTGGTAGCGGTGGCCGTCCACTTCCAGCCACAGTCGCAGCGCGTGCGGATCGGGCACTTCGTCGGCCGTCACGAGCCACGGGCCGATCGGGCCGAACGTGTCGTTGCCCTTGCCCTTGTCCCACGTACCGCCGCGTTCGAGCTGGTATTCGCGCTCCGACACGTCGTTCACCACGCAGTAGCCGGCGACGTGCGACAGCGCATCGGCTTCGTCGATATAGCGGCCGCCCTGGCCGATCACCACGCCGAGTTCGACTTCCCAGTCGGTCTTTTCCGAGCCGCGCGGAATTTCGACGTCGTCGTTCGGGCCCGAGATCGCGCTCGTCCACTTGCCGAACACGACGGGCTCCTTCGGCACCTCCATCCCGGATTCGGCCGCGTGATCCGAATAATTGAGCCCGATGCAGATGAACTTGCCGACGCGGCCGACGCACGCGCCGAGCCGCGGCATGCCTTCGACGAGCGGCAGCGACGACGGCGGAATGTCGCGCAGCCGCGCGAGCGATGCAGGGGTCAGCGCGTCGCCAGCGATATCGTCGATCACGCCGGACAGGTCGCGAATCTGGCCGTGCGCATCGAGCAGGCCCGGCTTTTCATGGTGTTTGTCGCCAAATCTCAGCAGTTTCATAGCGTTGTCTGAATGGAATCGGAAGGTAAATAGGAAGGCGCGGTCAGTTTGACCAGCCGCCATCGATCAGGTGAATCGTGCCGGTGGTGAACGACGCTTCGTCGGACGCCAGATAGAGCGCGAGCGCGGCCACTTCGTCCGCGCTGCCGATGCGGCCGATCGGCTGGCGCGCGACGAACGCCTGGCGCACCTCGTCGGCGGACACGTGGCGCGTGCGCGCCTGGTCGGCGATCCGCTGCGCCAGCGACGGCGATTCGATCGTGCCCGGGCAGATCGCATTGCAGCGGATACCGCGCTCGACGAAATCGGCGGCCACCGCCTTGGTCAGCCCGATCACGGCCGCCTTGGTCGTGCCGTACACGAAGCGGTTCGGCACGCCCTTCACGCTCGACGCGGCCGACGCCATGTTGACGATCGACGCGCCGCCGGCTTCGAGCATCGCGGGCAGCAGCGCGCGGATCAGCCGGTACATCGACGTGACGTTCAGGTTCAGCGAGAACGCCCACGCGTCTTCGTCGCACTCGAGGATCGAGCCGTGATGCACGTAGCCCGCGCAGTTGAACAGCACGTCGAACGCGCGTTCGCTCGCGGCGAGCGCGGCCACCTCGTTCGCGTCGGTCACGTCGAGCCGCCGCGTGGCCAGCCGGCCGCCCGCGCGCTCGGCATCGGCTTCGAGCCGCACCAGCGCGGCTTCGTTGATGTCGGTCGCCAGCACGTCGGCGCCCTCGCTCGCGAACCGCAGCGCGGTCGCGCGGCCGATGCCCTGCCCGGCCGCCGTCACCAGCGCGCGTTTGCCCTGCAATCTCATGAGCTTCTCTCCGAAAAAGCCGGCCGCCAGTCGGCCGATTGGCACAAAGGACTAAAGGTCCAACCAATCATAGGAACGGATCGCGCGTTTGTCACGAAATTGGGATTCAGTATTTACCCGGGGCGGGTCAATCCGTGCGGCGCACGAGAATGCGGCGCGCGACCGGCGTTGAAGTGCTGCCCCGCGATCCGTTCAAACCCAATACCGGCGTTCCAGCCGATTCTTCAGGCGCGTCCCGTACCGCGCACGGGCGAAACTGACAAAAAAGTCATGTTCGCGTCAGGGTGCCAACGGGTGCCGCACGCCATCATGGCGTTGCCGGACCGCGCTTCCGGTACATCGCCCCCCGCCCGCTCCGGATCCCGAGCGGGCACCTCCGTCCCCCGGCGATGTATCCCGTGACTGGGCGAGCAGACACGGTGTGCGGGCCGATTTTCCGCCCCGGGCTTCTTGTCCGGGGCTTTTTGTCTTTGGTTTTCCAAGAAAATAAGCGTCGATTGTTTCTAAATCGGCAAAAGGTAATTCGAGCCGGACAGGATGTTTTTTCCGGTCACAGACGCTTACATTTAGCGCACCACTCATGGAAACCCCTACGGATTCCCCCTTGGGTAGTGACACCCACTGCCATGGCCGAACCCGCACGGGCTTTAGGAAACGGCAAAATGAAGGCCTCCAAATCCCTGCCTGCGCTCGATCCCGCCGACGTCCACGTCGAAATCCTCGAACGTTCCGATACGCTGCTCGTCGTCCGCTGGGTCGAACCCGGCCGCTGTCATTACGGCGAACAACGCTGGCGCCGCCGCTTCGCGCAACGCACCGGCACCTGCGCGCTGTCGCGCCAGGTCATCCACCGCGGCGACGAAGTGTTCCGCCCGGCCGAGCGCCCGGCCCCCGCGAACGCCGCCGCCATGATCTCCGCCGCCGAGGTGCTCGCGCTGGCCGGCGGCAGGTAACACCCGCCGGTCCTGCGCCGGACTCGCGGCGCCACACCCTGAGCCCCGAATCCCTAGAAGCGCCGGTCTAATTCCTCCGCTTGTCTGCTCCGTCCGCCCGCACTATCGTTACACCACTCAATGTAACGATTAAGTGCCGCGGCCGACCGGCCGCGCCGATGGAGGCAGACATGCATGCATGGAGCGCGCGCCACGTCCCGGCGCAAGGCGGCAAGGTCGCGGTCGTGACCGGCGCCAACAGCGGCCTCGGCTGGCATCTCGCGGAAACGCTGGCCGCGAAAGGCGCGACGGTCGTGATGGGCTGCCGCGACGGCGCACGCGGCGCGCAGGCCGCCAACGCGATCCGCCGGCTTCATCCTCATGCACGCGTCGAAGTCGATCCGCTCGACCTCGCCGATCTCGCATCGATTGCACGCTTCGCGGCCGACGTCGGCGAACGCCACGGCCGCGTCGACATCCTCTGCAACAACGCCGGCGTGATGTTCCTGCCGCTGCGGCACACGCGCGACGGCTTCGAGATGCAGTTCGGCACCAACCACCTCGGCCATTTCGCGCTGACCGGCCATCTGCTGCCGGCGCTGCGCGCCGCGCACCGGGCGCGCGTCGTCACGATGTCGAGCGGCTTCAACCGCGGTGGCCGGATTCGCGTGGACGACCTGCGCGCCGCGCAGCGCTACAACCGTTATCTCGCCTATTGCGACAGCAAGCTCGCGAACCTAGTGTTCGCGATCGAGTTGCAGCGCCGCTTCGCGCGCGCGGCATTCGCGGGCATCAGCGTCGCCGCGCATCCCGGCTATGCGGCGACCAACCTGCAGTTCGCGGGCCCGGCGATGGACCGCTCGCCCGCCCGCGCCGCGTTGATGCGCGCCGCGAACCGTTATCTCGCGCAACCGGCCGACCAGGGCGCGCTGCCGGCGATTCATGCGGCCACGTCGCCCGATCTGGCCGGCGGCGCGTACATCGGCCCGTCCGGCTGGTTCGAATCGCGCGGGCTGCCGGCGCCGGCGAGCGTGCCGCGCGCGGCGCGCAGCGTGGCGGCGGCGGCGCTGCTGTGGGAAGCATCGGAAGCCGCGACCGGCGTGCGCTTCCTCAGCGCCGGGGCACCCGCCGGCCGCTCGCCGGGTCGGCCGCTCGATACGGCGGCCGAGGCGCGCTGAGTCGTGCGCCGGCGATCGCAATATTCCTCATACTTATTACGCTGACCGAAAAGAAAGCCCGTTGAAAGACTGATGCGCCGCCGCACTGTTACCGGCCAGGAAACAATTTATCGTCAAAATCAGCGTTTACCCTGAACCCGCCGGTGACTAAGATTGGATCAATCGCTCAAGACATGGTGTCGGGAGCGAACCCAATAAAACACCGGAGGTCACCATGAAATCGCTCGTTTCCGCAGTCGTTGCCGCTGCCGCCCTGTCCGCTTCGTTCGGCGCATTCGCTCAAAGCACCGTGACGCGCGCTCAAGTGCGCAACGAACTGGTCCAGCTCGAACAAGCCGGCTACAAGCCGGGCGTGTCGAGCCCGTACTACCCGAACGACATCCAGAGCGCCGAAGCGCGCGTTCATGGCGCCGACACCAGCGGCTACGGCGCACAACCGGCTCCGCTCGTCCATTCGGGCGCGCCGGCAGCCGCTTCGTCGAACGCACGCGACTCGATCTTCTTCGGCCAGTAAGCCGATGCGCCCCCGGCGGGCGCCGCGCGTCGCGCGATGAAGTCACGCAGTCCGGACGAGCCCCTTCGCGGGGCTCGTCTGTTTTGTGAAACGCATACCTCCGCCGCCCGGCAGCGGGTGGCTTCGCCCGGACGCCTGGCGTCCGGGTGCTTTTTCCCCAAGAGGTCGTGCGTGAAGACGCCGTGTGTGTCGATCAGCGCGCAGCGTCGGCCGGCACCGCCCGCGACAACACGCGCCACCGCGACAGCAATTCGTCGCGATCGACGTAACAGCCCTGCAAATGCCGGCGGCCCGTCGACGGATCGAACCCGGTGCGCGCATGCAGCACGCGCCGGTTGTCGAACGCCCACATGTCGCCGGCCCGCAGCCGGCGCTGCACGCGAAAGCGCGGTTCGCGCGCCAACGCGAGGAACCGCCGGTACGCGCGATAGACGGCCGCGACCGAGCCGGTCGGCGCATCGAGCGGCCCGCGCAGGAAGTTCGCGACGCGCACTTCCGTCACGTTGCCGCGCGCATCGCGCCCGATCACCGGCGCCGAACAGCGGTAGTCGCTGTTCGCGCTCTTGTTCCAGAACTCGAACGGCGTCGATGCGAGCTGCTCGAAATCGTCCGGATGTTCGCGCCGCAGCGCATCCGCGAGCGCGAAGCCGTCGAGGAAGATGCTGTCGCCGCCCGTCGCGTCGTTCGCGAGGCAATGCAGGAACTGCACGCCCGGCTGCAATTCGCGCGTCGGCAGGTCGGTGTGCGGCGGAAGATTCAGCGACGTATACGCATTGCTGTCCGGGCGCGGCTTCGATTCGACGTCGAACAGCACGCCGAAATTGCTTTCGCGGATCAGGCCGACGCGGCGCGCGACCTCGTCGACGCGGCCCCGCTCGGCCGGCACGCCTTCGACGAGCGTCAGCCCCGTGCGCTGCAATGCGCCGAGCCATGCGAGCAACGCGTGATCGTCCTCCATCACGTCGCGCCACGCGAACACGCCGATCGCCGTCGCATCGTCGCCGGTCCATATGTGCCGCCCGTGCGCGGCCACGCGCTCCGCGCGCGACGCGTCGTCATATGCATGCGCACGCAACCAGCCCGGCGACCACGCGCTGCGGTGTCCGTCGTTCCATTCGACATGCAGCGCGCCGTCGGTTTCGACGTGCACGGTAAGCGCGGACAGATCCGCGCGCGCATCGGCGATCTCGAAGACCTGTTCGCGCGTGATCGCATGCACGCACGCGGAACACGCGCAATTGTCGCGCAGCCAGTCGAAATGGAACGGCGATCGTCGCGCGTCGCTCCATTCGACGTCCACCTTGCCGTCGCCAATCGTCGCCGCCGCGATCGCCGCGTCGGCCGAAAATGTCCGCCAGTCCTCGATACGGTCTTGCGCTGCCGCCTGCATCGTTGCCTCCCGGAAAACGCCCGCTACGCGTGTGGTGCGAGCAAGAACCTGCCGACCATCCGGTGCATCCGTGCGGCCTGCGGGCTCGTCCCGAGCGCGCGCCAGCAGCCGTGCACCAGCCCCTCTCCCATCCAGTAGTTCGCGACGCCGCCCGCCGCGCGAACCCGTTCGACGTACACGCGCGCATCGTCGCGCAGCGGATCGTGCTCCGCGCCGATCGCGAGCACCGGCGGCAAGCCGTCGAACCGCCCGGCTTCGAGCGGCACCGACGCGCGCAGCAGCGGGTTGCCGTTTCGCAGCACATTGGACAAGTCACCGCCCCAGTACAGCGCGCGATAGCGATGCACGTCGTCGAGCGTCAGCATCGGCGCGTGCGCTTCTGTTTCGCGCGCGGGCGACTGCGGTTCGAAACCGAGCATCGGATAAACGAGCGCGATGCCGTCCACGCTGCCTTCGCCCGCATCGCGCAGCGCGGTCGCCACCGCCGCCGCGAGCATCCCGCCCGCGCTGTCGCCCGCGAGCGTCAACGGATGCACGCACGGCCCGAACGACCAGCGTGCATCGCGTGCGGCACGCGTGACTGCCACGCAATCCTCGAGCGCGGCCGGCGCGCGGTGTTCGGGCGCGAGGCGATAGTCGACGGCAATCACGTCGAGGCCCGTATCGGCCGCCAGTTGCGCGGTGATCAGCGCATGGCTGCCGAGCGAGCCGACGACGAAACCGCCGCCATGAAAAAACAGCACCGTGCCGCGCGGCGTGCCGTGCGCGGACGTATAGCGCCGCAGCGCGATCGCGCGGCCGTCCGGCGCGCGCCACACGGCGTCCTGCTGCACGATGCCGGCGGGCAGCGCGGCCGGCGTCCATTCGGCCGCGAAGCGGTCGTACAGGCGGCGCTGCTCGTCGGGCGAACGCGCCGCCGCATCGGCCGGATACCACGCGTCGACGGCCGCGACGAACGCCGCGATTTCCGGTTCGAGCATCGTGTGCGCTCCGCGGTCGAAGACCGAAGGTAGAAGATCGTGAAATGAAGCCCGCCGCTAGCGGCGCGGCGGCAGCCCGATCACGCGGCCCGCATAAGCGGGCGCCGCGCACTCGCGCTGCAACGCATGCAGTTCGGCCACGCGCGCGGCCACGTCGTCGTCGAACGGCGCCGATTTCGCACCGTCGCGCGTATCGACGTGCAACAGCATCTGCTCGCTCGCCGATACCGCGTCGTCATGCCCGTCGGCGAACAGTTCGAGATACAGGTGCATGCGCTTCGCGTCGTGCGCGAGCACACGCGCATCGACGCGCACCGGCGTGCCCTCCTTGATCTCGCGCAGGTAGTTCACGTGCGCTTCGAGCGTGTAGACCGAGCGCCCTCGTTCGCGACGCGCGGCGTCGTCGAGGCCGATGCGATCCAGCAACGCATCGGTCGCGAAGCTGAAGATCAGCAGGTAGAACGCATCGCGCAGGTGGCCGTTGTAGTCGACCCATTCGGGCCGCACCACGTCGCGGTAAATCGTCAGCGGGGTATCGCCCGTCATCGCCTGTCCTTTATTCGTCGAATCGCATCCCGTGCCGCGCCTTCACCGCGGCGATCGATTTCAGCACCTCGGTGATGCACTCGTCGCGATAGCGTTCGAGCTCCTTGATGCTGCGCGTGCCCTGCTGTTCGGTCGTGCCTTCGACGACGCGGTCGATCAGTGCGTCGGTCAGCGTCGGCGCGACCAGCTTCGTCCACGGCAGTTCGAGCGCAGGGCCGAATTGCTGCATGAAGTGTCGCATGCCCGCATCGCCGCCGGCCAGCGTGTAGGTCAGGAACGTACCCATGAACGACCAGCGGATGCCCGCGCCGAAGCGGATCGCATCGTCGATCTCGCCGGTCGTCGCGACGCCTTCGTCGACCAGATGCAGCGCCTCGCGCCACAACGCTTCGAGCAGACGGTCCGCGATGAAGCCCGGCACTTCCTTGCGCACGTGCAGCGGCCGCATGCCGAGGGTGCGATAGACCTCCATCGCGCCTTCGACCGCTTCCGGCGACGTGCGCGCGCCGCCGAGCACCTCGACGAGCGGCAGCAGGTAGACGGGGTTGAACGGGTGGCCGACCACGCAGCGCTCCGGATGCGTCGCCCGCGCGTAGAAATCGGTCGGCAGCAGCCCCGACGTCGACGACGCGATGATCGCGTCGGGCTTCGCCGCGCGGCTGATCTGCTCGTGCAGCTCGAGCTTTAGCGCCTCGCGCTCGGGCGCGCTTTCCTGGATGAAATCGGCATCGGCGACGCATGCTTCGATCGTCGACACGAACCGCAGCCGCGCGGGATCGGCGCCCGGCGCGAGGCCGACGCGTTCGAGCGCGGGCCACGCGTTCGCGACGCTCGCGCGCAACCGCGCTTCGGCGCCCGGCGCCGGGTCCCACACAACCACGTCGAGACCGTGTGCGAGCGCGCGGGCAATCCATCCGCTGCCGATCACGCCGGTGCCGATCGCGGCAAACGTGTTGATGTCGGTCTTCAATGCCATGTCAACGCATCCTTCGAATCAGGGGAAATCGGTGGGTGGTCTCGCGTGCGCGCAGGCCACCCTGTCATGTCAGTCAGTCGGCGAAAAACTCACGCGAATTCGGCGAGCGCGCGACGTTCGAGCGGACGTTCGCCGCGCGCCGGCAGGCCGAGCTTGCGGCGGCCTTCGGCCGGCGTCAGCACGCGGCCGCCGAGCCGTTCGACGATCTCGCGGGCGCGCTCGACGAGCGTGCCGTTGGTCGCATGCACGCCGCGGTCGAGCCAGATGTTGTCCTCGAGACCGACCCGCACGTGGCCGCCGAGCAGCATCGCCTGCGCGACCATTGGCATTTGCATGCGGCCGATCCCGAAGCCGGCCCAGTGCGCGCCCGGCGGCAGGTTGTCGACCATCGCCTTCATCGTGCCCGTGTCGGCCGGCGCGCCCCACGGAATGCCGAGGCACAGCTGGAACAGCGGCGGATCGTCGAGCAGCCCTTCCTTCAGCAACTGCTTCGCGAACCACAGATGGCCCGTATCGAAGATCTCCAGCTCCGGCTTCACGCCGAGTTCCTGGATGCGTTTCGCGCCGGCGCGCAACTGCGCGGGCGTCGACACGTAGATGTAGTCGCCGTCGCCGAAATTCAGCGTGCCGCAGTCGAGCGTGCAGATCTCGGGCAACAGCTCCTCGACGTGCGCGAGGCGCGTGAGGCCGCCGACGAGGTCGGTGCCCTTGCCGAAGCGCATCGGGTCCTCGCCCGGGCCGATCTCGAGATCGCCGCCCATGCCGGCCGTGAGGTTGATGATCACGTCGACGTCGGCCGAGCGGATGCGGTCGACCACTTCGCGATACAGGTTCGGGTCGCGGCTGCCGCGCCCCGTCTGCGGATCGCGCACGTGGCAGTGGGCGACCGTCGCGCCGGCCTTCGCGGCTTCGATCGCGGCGGCCGCGATCTCCTTCGGCGTGACCGGAATCGCCGGATGCTTGCCGACCGTATCGCCCGCGCCGGTGACCGCGCAGGTGATGATGACTTCGTGATTCATGATGGTGCCTCGCTTGATTCGGGTTGTGTCGCATTGCTAATGGCATAGGGGCGCGGGCCGTTACAGCCCGAGATACGCCTTCACCGCAGGCAGGCCGTCCTTGCCGTCGAACGTCTTGACGCCCGCGAGCCACGGATCGAGCACCTGCGGGTTCTTCTTCAGGTACGCCTTCGCGGCATCGGCCGGCTTGGTCTTGTTCATCACCGTCTGCATCAGCTGGTTCTCGAGCTGCGTCGAGAAGCGCAGGTTCGTCACGAGCTTGCCTGCGTTCGGGCAGCGCGCGATGAAGTCGGGCGCGGTGAGCGTGTACACGCGCGCTTCGCCGTAGTTCGGGCCGAACGCCGCGTCGCCGCCGGACAGGTAGTTCATGCTGAGCTGGATGTTCATCGGATGCGGCTCCCAGCCAAGGAACACGACCCACTTCTTCTCGCGGGCCGCGCGCTCGACCGTCACGAGCATCCCGGCCTCGCTCGATTCGACGAGCTTGAAGCCGCCCAGCCCGTACTGGTTCGTGTCGATCATTTTCTGGATCGTCGCGTTCGCGCTGCTGCCCGGCTCGATCCCGTAGATCTTGCCGTCGAGTTCCGCACGGTGTTTCGCGATGTCGTCGAAGGTCTTCAGGCCGGCCTGGTACGCGTAGCTCGGCACCGCGAGCGTCGCCTTCGCACCGGACAGGTTCGGCGGCTCGACGACGTTGATCGACTTGCTGTCGAGGAACGGCTGCAGCTGCTTCTGCTGCACGGGCCACCAGTAGCCGAGCGACACGTCGAGCTGCTTGCTCTTGAGACCGGCGAACGAGATCGGCACCGACGCGATCGTCGTGGTCGGCTTGTAGCCGAGCGCCTCGAACACGGTCGACGCGAGCGCCGTGGTCGACGTGATGTCGGTCCAGCCGATATCCGCGAAGCGCACGGTGCGGCAGGTCGCGGCCTCCGTCTCGGCCAGCGCGGCTTGCGTGAACGCGCCGGTCGCCAGCACGGCCGCGGCAAGCGCGGCGATCTTCGTCGACTTCATGGTTCGGTTCCTCCCGATTGGTCTCGCGGCAGCCGGCACGCGGAGTGTGCGCCGGCCTGCATCGTGGGAGTAAAAGTAACGAGCCATATTCGCCGCGAGAAGACCGGCGGCGACCTGTTCTTGCCTGTTTGCGACTATGAGTGGAAACCACTATGTTTCGTCTGAGGCTTGACTGACGGGGGTTTCGGGTTTCTCCGGGGAGCGGCGGGATTGCCCGGATGCGGCGCGCACCTTTCGATTCTTCCATGGCCATGCTGACGGATTTCCGACAGGTCGCCGGAGGCCGTGGGCCGGCCCTATGCTGGCAGTCGCCGAGCGATCGCGCGCGGCCTGCCCGTTGCCGTGCCGACTCGTATCGTCCGGCCGTTGCGCGTCGCTCGAACGGATGCGGACGGACACGGCCGGCCGTCGCGATGTCCGTCTCCGGTCTTTCCGCCAAGGAACACCATGATGCTTGCCGCTTTCTTCGTCGTCGCCCTCGTCGCCCTCGTCGTGCCCATGCGCCGCCGCGTGATGCGCAGCGCCGATGCGAAACTTCGTGCGCAATTCGATGCGGAAGGCCCGCGCGGAGACGCGTCGCGCCGGTTGATGCACGATGCGGGGTACCGCGTCTGAATATCGACGTCGGGCCCGGTGGCGATGCGGCGCGTTCAGCCCGCCGTCACCACCCGCACGAACGCGTCCGCGAGCACCGTAGGCTCGATCGGCAACACCAGCGCGCACACCGATCTCGCATCCTCGTCCGAAATCGGCACGAACACGACGCCGTCGATCCCGATGCTCGCCATCCGCGCCGGCACGATCGCCACGCCGTGGCCGGCCGCGACGAGATTCAGCATCGACGTCTTCGGCGACACGATCCGCGCGGCCGACGGCACGAATCCGCGCTTCAGGCACAGATCGATCACGACGCGCGCGAGGCCGCCCCGCTCCCGATACACGGCCGAGACGAACGGCTCGCGCCGCAACCGCGCGATCGCGACGCGCTTGCGGTGCGCGAGCGGATGATCGGCCGGCACCGCCACGCACAGGCGTTCGGCCGCCAGCTCGACGAAACGCACGCGTGCATCGCGCCGCAGCACCGGCAACCGGACGATCCCGACATCGGCCTGGCCGTTCGCGATGTCCGTCACCTGATCCTCGGACGACGCGCGGTCGAGATCGATGCGCGCGCCCGGACAATCGCGCATGAAGCGGTCGAGATCCGGCATCAGGCTGCTGACGGGCACGGTACTGGAATGCAGCAGCCGCAGCACGCCGGCCTCCCCGCGCGAGAACTGCGCGCCTTCGTCGGCGGCCGCCGTCAGCGTGGCCGGGATCGACGCCACGCGTTCGCGGTAGAGCGCGCCGGCCGGCGTGAGCCGCACGCCTCTCGGTTCGCGGTCGAACAGCAGGAACCCGAGTTCGTCCTCGAGCTGGCCGATCTGCCGGCTGAGCGCCGACTGCGCGACATGGAGCGCACCCGCGGCCGGCGTGAAGCCGCCGAGGTCCGCCACGGTCAGGAAATACTGGATTTGCCGGAGTGATGGCATGCCGAAACGAGATGGATGAGCGCCAGATTCGATATTTGTGTTATACCGGCGCGCTGCGCAGAATGAAAGCCTTCCGTGCCCGCACCACCGTGGCGGCCACGCTTTCGGAGCGTTCATCTTCGTGACTACCGTCCTCTCTTATTTGCTGGTCGTGGCGGCCGGCATCAGTGTTGCGTTGCAGCAGGTGCTCAACGCGAACCTGCGCACGCAGATCGGTTCACCGTGGTGGGCCGGGTCGGTCAGCTACGTCGTCGGCCTCGCCGCGATGCTGGCGGTCGCGCTGCTGTCGCCTCACCCGCGCGTGAGCGGCACGTTGTCCGGCGCCGGGTCGTGGTTCAGCTGGACGGGCGGATTCTTCGGCGCGGTATTCGTCGGCGTCGCGATCCTGATGGTGCCGCGATTGGGCGCGGCGACGACGCTCGCGCTGATCGTCGTCGGGCAGATGACCGGCGCGCTCGTGTTCGACCACTTCGGCGTGCTCGGCATCCAGCAGCATTCGGCGAGCGCGATCCGCATCGCCGGCGCGGCGTGCCTCATCGTCGGGGTCGTGCTGATCCGCGCGTGACGGCGGCGCGTGCGTGGCCGATATGCCGGCCGCGCACGCACGCGCCGCGACGCTCACGCGTAGTTCATCATCACCGACTTGCTCTCCGTGTACTGGTCGATCACCGCGCGGCCGAGTTCGCGGCCGAAGCCCGACTGCTTCATCCCGCCGAACGGCAACGCGTTGTCGAGCAGCGAATGGCAGTTGACCCACACGGTGCCCGCGGCAATACGCGGGATCAGCTTGTGGATCGCCGCAAGATCGTTCGACCAGATGCTTGCGCCGAGCCCGTACGGCGTGTCGTTCGCGAGCTGCACGGCCGTATCGACGTCGTCGAACGGCATCGCGACGAGCACCGGCCCGAAGATTTCCTCGCGCACCACGCGCATCGCCTGCGTCGTATCGACCAGCACCGTCGGTTCGACGAAGAAGCCGGGGCCGTCGAGCGCGCGGCCGCCCGCCGCCGCGTGCGCGCCCTCGCCGAACCCCGAGTCGATGTAACCGCACACGCGCTCGCGCTGCTTCGCCGACACGAGCGGGCCGATCTGCGTCGCCGGGTCCATCCCCGGGCCGATCTTCAGGCTCGCGGCGAGCTTCGCGACGCGCTCGATCACGCCGTCGAACACTTTCGCATGGATGTACGCGCGCGAGCCGGCCGTGCACACCTGCCCCTGGTTGAAGAAGATCGCGTTCGCCACGCCCTGCGCGGCCTTGTCGAGATCGACGTCGGGCAGCACGATCACCGGCGACTTGCCGCCGAGTTCCAGCGACATCCGCGTCATGTTGTCGAGCGCCGCGTGGCCGATCGTCTTACCCGTCTGCGTCGACCCGGTAAACGCGATCTTGTCGATGCGCGGATCGCGCGACAACGCCGCGCCGGCCGTGTGACCGTAGCCGGTGACGATATTGACGACGCCGTCCGGGAAGCCGGCCGCCTGGATCAGCTCGCCCAGCCGCAAGGCGCTCAGCGGCGTGTCTTCGGCAGGCTTCAGCACGACGGTACAGCCCGTCGCGAGCGCCGGCGCGATTTTCCACGCGGCCATCAGCAACGGAAAATTCCACGGGATGATCGCACCGACCACGCCGACGGGTTCCTTGCGCGTATAAGCGAAAATTTCGCTGTCCGGCAGGTACGGCATGCCGGCGTCGATCACGCTGCCTTCGATCTTCGTCGCCCAGCCGGCCATGTAGCGGAAGCACTGCGCGGCCATCGCGACGTCGAGCCCCTGCGCGACCGTCACCGGCTTGCCGTTGTCGAGCGATTCGATCTCGGCCAGCTCGCGCGCGTTCGCTTCGATCAGGTCGGCGAGCACGAGCATCAGGCGCTCGCGGTCGGTGGTCTTCGCGGTGCGCCACGGGCCAGCATCGAATGCACGGCGCGCGGCGGCGACCGCCTGCTGCACGTCGCGCTCGTCGGCTTCGGGCACGTGCGCGATCACGGCGCCGTCGGCCGGGTTCACGACATCGAGCTGGCGGCCCGACGCGGCGTCGCTCCATTCGGCGCCGATCAGCATCTTCTTCGGCTTCGCGAGAAACGCACGCGTCGCGTCGAGCAGCGCAAAGGTTTCGTTCGTCTCCATGTTCCTGTTTCCCTGATTCGTTGAGTGAGTCGGTCAGTAGCGCTCCGTGACGCCGTCGATCCCGCGCGCCTGCAACGCGCGGACGAGCCCGGTGCGCACGGTCGCGACGTCGGACAGCGCGGGGCGGCGATGCGCGGCGACTTCGGCGGCCGTATACGGCTTGAAGTCGCGCGGCAGCGCGTCGCGGTTCATCGTCGTGAGCACCCAGTTCAGCACGTCGGCCAGCTCCCGATCCGACAGCGCCGAGTTAGACGCACCGGGCACGCGCATCACGTACTCGCGCCCGGCCGGCAGATGCGTGAAATAGCCGAGCGAATTCGCGAGCGGCGGCACCTTGCCGGGAATGCCGCCGCCCGTCGCCGTATGGCAACCCATGCAGTTGAGCACCCAGTGTTGCCGGGCAAGCGCGGCATCGGCCGCGCCGTCGGCCTGTGCGGGTGCGGACACGACGAACGCGCAGGCCGCGGCGCCCGACAGCAGCAGCCAGCACGACAGGCGACGCGGCAGGCCGCCGAACCGCGATGACGACGACGCGCACCGCGTGCCGTGCACGGACGCGCGCACGCCGTTCACAGGCCGAGCCCCTTGATCACCACCGCGCGCTGCGCGTGCACGGCCGTGCCGTCCATCTGCTTCGCGCGCGCCGCGCGGATATCGGCCGCGGTGAACGGCTTCGCGTCGCCGTGCTGCGCGTTGAGGTCGAACACGACGTAGTTCAGCACGTGCGCGATGTCGTCGTCGCTCGCGCTCGCGAACGACGGCATCTTGAAGTTGTAGCGCTTGTCGTGCACCTCGATCTCGCCGAACATGCCGTGCAGCAGCGTCGCGATCAGCTGCGCCCGGCCGGCTTCCGCCGCCGCGTACTTGCCCGGGTACTCGGTCAGCGGCGGCGCCAGCCCGTCCTGCCCTTTTCCGCCCGCCTGGTGACACACCGCGCACTGTGCGTCGAACAGGCTTTTTCCGGCCGGGTGATGCACGGCTTCCTGTGCGCCGGCCGCGCCGGGTAATGCGAAGGTCCCCACGGCCGCCATGCATGCAACGACGGTCCTTCCTGCCTGCTTCACTTTCATTGCTTAGCCGCCCCTAGCAGAACCGAAACCGAACAGTGGTAATTCGAATTACCGTTCGCCATGCACCAGTTGATGTCGTTGTTCAGCGACAGCTTGTACAGCGGCTTCTCGCGCTCGTTGCGGTTGCAGAAGCACTTGCCGCACGAGGTCTTGCCGCAGCAGTCGTTGTACGACACGATGTAGTCCGAACCGTCGTGCGGATTGCGGCAGGTGCCGATCCACGTGATCGGCGACGGCGTCGTGCCCGGCGGGCAACTGCTCGACGTGCCGCCGCAGCAGCTGCAAAGCCAGCCGTCGATCGCGCAGTATTTCCAGTAGTCGCAGCTCGTCGGGTCGTCGCTCGCGCCCGCCGCGGCGGCACCGGATGCACCCGGCGCCGCCGATGCCCCGGATGCCGCATCGGCCGCATACGCGGTGCGATCGACGGGCAGCAGCGGCAGCAGCGCCGACCCCACCAGCACCTTGCCGAGCTTCGCCATCGCGCTGCGCCGCGAACTGTGCTGCGCGACGCCGCGCGCCGACCGCTCGAACCATGAATCAAACACGCCCATGTCGTCGTTCTCCAATGACGTTGAAAAAGGTCCGGCCGGTCATGCGTGCTGCGCGTGCGCGTCGTGCGCATCGTGGCTGTGATCGCCGTGCACGAACTGCTGCAGCGACGCGACGCCGCGCTCCTTCGCCTCGAACAGGCTCTCGAGGTGCTCGCGCGTGTTGACGAGCCCCTTCGCGCGCACGGCGCCCGTTTCGTCGAGCAGCACCGCATACGGCAGCTTGCCGATCTGGTACGCAAGGCCGAGCTCCTGCGACAGCACGTACGGGAAGCGCCCGAGGTCGTGCTTTCGCGCGAAGCGCGCATGTTCGTCGGCATCGCCGTCGCTCGCGAGCACGATGTTCGCCGGCGTCGCCTCGCTGGCCTGCAGCGACGGCAGCAGCGGCAGCAGCTTCTTGCAGACCGGGCACGTCGGCGACAGGAAGAACAGCAGCGTCGCCTTGCCCGCTGCATCGATGCCGCCGACTTTCACGTGCGAGCCGCGAAGGTCGGTCAGTTCGAACGTCGGCGCGATCGTGCCGACCGCCGGCCCCTTGTCGATCATCAGCGCGCCGGCCGGCATGATGCGTTCGTACAGGATGCCGATCTGGCGCACCAGCGCGAGGCAGATCGCGCCGAGCGCGAGGACGGCCACCCACAACAGGGCGGTGGAAGCGGTAAGAGCGGTTTGCATCATGAATTCCTCAGATGAGAAAGGCGCGGGACGTTGGCGAGCAGCACGTCGACGGTAAGCAGCGCGCAGACGATCAGCAGCACGGAGAAGAACAGCGTCAGGTAGTCGAACCACACGACGGCGCGCGTGCCCGGCTCGACGAACGCGGTCGCGGCCAGCGCGACGAGCAGCAGCACGCGGCCGACATGGAGCCAGCCGATGCCGCGCGGCGCGTCCGCACGGGCGGCGGTGAAGCCGGAACAGCCGCAGTCGATGTCGGTGTGGCCGCGCAGCAGGTTGATCGCGAGGCCGGCCGCGAACGCCAGGAGCAACGCGATCAGGCCGGTCGCGCCGGCCGCGCGCGTGTCGGGAAACAGCAGCGCCACGGCGGCGACGACTTCCGCGAGCGGAATCGCGAACGCGACGGGCGCGGTCAGCGCATCGGACAGCAGCCGGTAGCCGGCGAGCGCGTGGCGAAACGCGGCGGGGCGGCGCATCTTCGCGAAGGCGCCGAGCAGCACGACGGCGGCCGCGCCGGCCTGCGCGCTGGTGGCGAGTACGGGATCGACGGTCATCGCGGCCTCACGGGTTGACGAGCAGCGACGACGTATTGCCGATCTGCTTCTCGACGTGCCGCAGCGTGCCGGTACGCGCGTCCATCACGACGAGATCGGAGGTCGCCGTCAGCCCGTAGAACAGCGGCTTGTCGTCCTCGCTGATCTGGATCGACACGAGCGGCTCGACCTTCAGTTGCGCGAGATCCCAGCGCGCGACGCGCTGCTTCGTCTTCAGGTCGTACACCCACACCTGCGTACCGGGATCCTTGTGCGAACCGTCGGCGCCCTTGTGCATCAGCACGTAGTAACGGTGCTGCTTCGCGTGCACGGCCGTCTGCTGCAGGCCGCCCGGACGCCAGCCTTCGGCGCGCTCGGCGTCCGTCAGCAGTGGCCACGGCGTGCCGAACGCCGGCTTGTCGCCGCTGAAATCGGCGCTGCGCACGGTGCCGCCGTACGTGGTGAACAGATAGCCGCCGTTGTACCGCGACGCGTTCACGAACGCCGGATCCTTGTCGACGTCGATGAACGCGTCCGACATCGTGCGCTTCGTTTCCTTGCCGTTCGCGTCGAGCGTGACGGTCAGCGCCTTGCCGCTTTCGCACAGCGCGGTGAAGCGGTCGTTGCCCGACGGATACGCGAGCACGCACGCAGCCATGTCGATCTCCGACAGCACCTGCTTCGAGACGGCGTCGATCACCGTCACCGACGCGGCCGGCGTGATGTTCGCGACGTACAGCCGCTTGCCGTCGGCGCTGAACGCGGTGTTGTACGGCGACGGCACATGCTGCCCGTGCTTCGCCGGAATCACGATCTCGCCCGCGTGATCGAGCGTCGTGTTGTCGATCATCTCGACGACGTCGGTGCGCGTGCCGTGCGAGCCGCGCGAGAAATAGGTCGTCGCGACGAAGCTCGTCTTGCGGTCGGGCGAGATCGCGAAGCCGGGGGCGAAGCCGCCGTCGATCTGGCCGAGCAGCTTCTTCGCATCCGCGTCGTACACGTGGATGCGCCCGTCGGTCATCGACGGCATCGAGATGTCGACGACATAGACCTCGTGCGGATGCCACGGCGGCATCTTCTGCACGACCAGCTCTTCGGGGTTTTCCGTCGCGTTCGCGCTGCCGGCCGATGCCGCCGCCAACGCCAGCGTCGCCGCGAGCGCCGCGGTTCGTCGCCTTGTCCTCATGCCGCCTCCAGTGGGGAATTCACGTTATGTGGGGCGACTGTAGTTCGACAATAAATCCCGTCAGCACCCGGACCGGCAACGCGTACGTGCCGATTCGGGATATTGGAAATGCGCGTGAAAGCCTCGCTGTACCGCCCCTTCCGACCCTCTGAAACATGCACACGGAATAGCGCTGCCCCGTATTGCGCCGACTATTCGGTCGGTTTAATCTTGCGCGGTTCGAACGATCGCCGGAGGGGCCGTGCTCGCGTTTCATCAGAGGTTCGACGACGCAGACCGACATGCCGAGGCGCTGCGCGGCTGGAATCAGCGTTACGACCAGATCGGGTCCGGCGCGTATCGCAGCGCGGTCAAAAACGCGGTGTTCGACGGCGCGCAACTGTTCCAGGAAGCGGCGAACGTGCGCATCATCCAGCGCGGATGTTTGCCGCACGGCCATACGGTGTTCGGCATGCCGCTCACCGGCTCGGGCACCTTTGCGTTCGGCGATGCGCGCCTCGAGCGCGGCACGATCGTGATGGCGCGCGGCGGCGCGCCGTTCGAACTCCATTCACCCGACGACATGTCGCTGATCGGCGTGGTTGTCGAACCCGAATTGATGCAGCAGATCGAGGATGCGGCCGACGTGCGGCTGGACGCACGCGCGCTGCGGCGCGGCGTCGTCGAGGTGCCGGTCGCCGCGCGCGACCGTGCGAGCATGCAGCTCGCGACGCTGCTCGAACGCGTGCTGTCGGCGCCCGATGCGTTCGACGCGGCGCCCGCGCAACACGCGCTGCGCGCCGACGTCGGCAACGTGCTCGTCGATCTCCTCACGTACCGGATGCCCGAGCCGTCGAACCGGCTCACGCATGCCTGTCACGCCGACATCGTGCGCCGCGTGCACGACTACGTGATCGAGCACCCGGAAGCGCCCGTCGACATCCTGAGCCTGTGCACGCAACTGCGCGTGAGCCGGCGCACGATGCAGAACAGCTTTCAGTCGGTCGTCCAGACGAGCCCGCTCAACTACACGCGCGCGCTGCGCCTCGCGCAGGTCCGACGCCTGCTGCTCGACACGCGGCAATCGGACCTGCCGATCAGCGAAGCGGCCGCACGCTGGGGCTTCATGCATCTCGGGCATTTCGCGAACGCGTACAAGGCGCAATTCGGCGAATTGCCGTCGACGACGGCGCGCCGCACGGTGAGTGGTGCAAAAACGCGCTGAGCGCCGGCAAAAAACCGCGATAATCCCGGCTTGAACGTTCGGCGCACTGCGCGCCGGCCCGCGCGGTGCGCAGCGCCCCCCTGCTTCCACCCCACGCCCCGATGCCCGAGGATTTCCACTTCCTGCTGCTGCCCGGCTTCTCCGCGCTCGGCTTCATGTCCGCGGTCGAGCCGCTGCGCGTCGCGAACCGCTTTCGCACCGAGCTGTATCGCTGGCACGTGATCAGCGCGGACGGCGCGCCCGTCGCCGCGAGCAACGGCATTCCGGTCGCCGCCGAAGCCGCGTGCGCGGACGTCCCGCAGGTCGATACGGTGTTCGTCGTCGCCGGCTTCGATCCGCTCGTGTGCTACACGCGCACGCTCGGCGACTGGCTGCGCCGCCAGCACCGGCACGGCGCCACGCTCGGCGGCATCGATACGGGCAGCTTCGTGCTCGCGGAGGCCGGGCTGTTCGACGCGTCGCAATCGCTCACGCTGCACTGGGAAGCACTGGCCGCGTTCCGCGAGCGCTATCCCGGCCTGAACGCGACGCAGGAGCTGTTCGAGATCGACGACCGGCGCATCACGTGCGCGGGCGGCACCGCGTCGATCGACATGATGCTCGACCTGATCGGCCGCCGGCACGGCGCCGATCTCGCGGCCGCAATCTCCGAGCAGTTCGTCGTCAGCCGCATCCGGCAGCGCTCGGACAGCCAGCGGCTCGAGATCGCCGCGCGCTACGGCGTGCACAACCGCAAGCTGATCCAGGTGATCGGCACGATGCAGCGGCACATGGAGAACCCGCTCGGCTCCGACGCGCTCGCGCAGGAGGTGTCGATCACGCGGCGCCAGCTCGAACGGCTGTTCAGCGCGACGCTGAACGACACGCCGACGCACTTCTACCTGAACCTGCGCCTCGATCGCGCACGCGAACTGCTGCAGCAGACCGACATGAGCATCACGTCGGTGTGCGTCGCGTGCGGCTTCGAATCGCCGTCGCATTTCTCGCGCACCTATCGCGCACGATTCGGAATGAGCCCGCGCAGCGACCGGCGGGCGACGCGCTGATCGTCTCGGCTTTTGATCACAATCCGGCGCGGTATTGCGCGTTCCGGCGGCGTTTCCGTCCGTTCGCTGAACAATGTCGGCAACTGGTCGACGAACCGAAGCGGTCGTCGAAAATAATCTGGAATGTCGTTGAAAATATTCTGTAACATACCAAAAAAAGTTAGATAGGCAGCCTAACGATACGCCTGCTTCATCTCGCGCGCGTCGTGCCACGCAGGCTGCCCACCGATATCACGATCGATCCGAGGGGTATGACATGACGATGCTCGATTCGCCGTCGCCGCACCTGCCTGCCGTTCGCTTCTTCTCCGCTTCGCCTGCCCGCTTCTTTTCGACCTGACATTTAGAGCTCCTTAGTCAGTCGACATTCCCACACCGCTTCGCCGCACCGGTCCCATCGAACCGGCGCGCGGGCCGTGTCGTGCCTGCTCGCCACGAGCGCGCGGGCGTGTCCAACCGTTGAGATGAGGATCACGTATGCAGACATCACGCAAAGCATTGCCGCTCGCCCTGGGTCTCGTGCTCGGTTTCGGCATCGTCGGCGGCACCCAGGCCGATACGAAAGTGCCGAATCCGCAGGCCGCGAGCCTGCGCGAAAGCCTGACGCGCGGCGTCGCGCCGCCGGCCGCGAAGGCCGACACGGCCGCCGGGCAATTCCGCGCGGACGGCGTCGCCGTCACGCTGTACAACCCGGCCTATCGCGTCAAGAAAGCTGCCGCGACGCCCGCCGCCACCGCGCGCGACTTCGTCGCGTCGCAGGCGGCGCAGCTCGGGCTCGACGCGGCCGCGCTCGCGAGCCTCGTCGTCACGTCGGAGCGCAACGACGCCGACTTCACCGTCGTGCGCCTGCAGCAGCAGGCCGCCGGGCTGCCCGTGTACGGCAGCGACATCGCGGTGACCGTCGCGAAGGACGGCCGCATCCTGTACGTCGCGAGCAACACGATCAACGGCGTGATCGCGACGACGCGCAAGTCGCAGGCCGTCGACCAGCAGCAGGCGCTCGACCGCGCCCGCGCGTATCTCGGCGTGAGCGGCTTCACGCATCTCGACGCGCAGCTCGTCGCGTTCGTCGACAAGGCCGGCACGCACACCGCGTGGAAGGTGCGCGGCCGTCCGCAGGACGGCCCGAAAGGCGACTGGGAACTGCTGATCGACTCGGCAAGCGGCGAAGTGCTGCGCGCGGAGGACAAGGCGTTCTACGCGACCGACGGCACCGGCTTCGTGTTCCGCCCCGATCCGCTGTCGCCGACGAAAAGCAGCTACGGCAGCACCGGCTACAAGGACAGCAACGACGCCGATTCGACGCAGCTCGCGGCCGCGCGCGTGCGCGTGACGCTGAAGGATCTCGCGCAGTCGGGCACGCGCTACACGCTGACGGGCCCGTACGCGTCGTGCATCGATTTCGATGCGCCGCTCGACAAGGCCTGCCCGTCGCAGTCCACGCCCGCGTTCGAGTTCACGCGCGGCAACCTGTATTTCGAGGCCGTGAACGTGTACTACCACATCGACACGTTCCTGCGCTACGTGAACCAGACGCTCGGCATCAAGGCGCTGCCGTACCAGTACACGGGCGGCGTGCAGTACGACCCGCACGGCGAATCGGGCGACGACAACTCGTCGTATTCGTCGAGCAGCGGCCGGCTGACGTTCGGGCAAGGCGGCGTCGACGACGCGGAAGACGCGGACGTCGTGATCCACGAACTCGGCCACGGCATCCACGACTGGGTCACCAACGGCGGCCTGTCGCAACAGGAAGGCTTGTCGGAAGGCACCGGCGACTATCTCGCCGCCGCGTACAGCCGCGACTTCAACCAGTGGAGCCCGTCGGATGCGCAGTATCACTGGGTCTACAACTGGGACGGTCACAACGAGTTCTGGGGCGGCCGCGTGACCAACTGGAACGTCGGGCGCACCTATGCGCAGGCGCGCGGCGCGGAGATCCACACGGCCGGCCAGTACTGGGCGTCGTGCAACCTCGTCGCGCGCGACGCGATCGGCGCGCAGGCGATGGACAAGGCGTTCCTGAAGGGGCTGTCGATGACCAACAGCTCGACCAACCAGAAGGCCGCCGCGCAGGCCGTGCTGACGGCTGCCTCCGCGCTCGGCTACAGCAGCGCGCAGCTCACCGCGATCGGCAACGCGTACAACAAGAGCTGCACGTACGGCGTGACCGTTCCGCAGAAGTCGTAATGCCGCAGCAGGCGGGCGCGCGTCGCACGATCTGCGACGCGCTCCCTTCATCGACATCGCCATCCTCACGAGATCGAACATGCCTACTCTGACACCAACCCGCCTGAGCGCCGCGCTGGGCGGCATGCTGCTGAGCGCCGCCGCGCACGCGACACCCGTCTGGATCACGCTCGGCGACACCGCGTTCCGCCAGCTTCAACGCATCGATGCGTCCGCAACCGCGCGGTACAGCACGACCGTCGACGCCGGCAAGGCGGCCGACGGCGCCGCGCGCCGCGAAACCGTTCACGTCGTCGAGATCGACGATGCCCGGCTCGGCGAGCTGGCCCACGCCGTCCACCACACGCGCGGCCACGGGCCCGGCTACGTCGTGCACGATTCGTTCGACGACGCGCGGCAGGCGCTGCAGCCGTTACCGGCGACGCTCGCGAAACAGGCCGCCGCCCCCGCGTACACGGTGTCCAACGTGCCGCAGATCGGCACGTGGGTCCAGCAACTGCAAGCGAGCAACATCGTCGGCACGATCACGTCGCTGTCCGGCTTCACGAACCGCTACTACACGACGTCGCACGGCGTCGCCGCGTCCGACTGGCTCGCGCTGCAGTGGAAGCAGCTGGCGGGCTCACGCGCCGACATCACCGTCGAACAGTTCGCGCACACGGGCTTTCCGCAGAAATCCGTGATCCTGACGATCCGCGGCAGCGATCCGGCCGCGGGCACGGTCGTGCTCGGCGGCCACCTCGATTCGACCGTCGGCCGCACGACGGAGAACTCGCGCTCGCCCGGCGCCGACGACGACGCGTCGGGCATCGCCAGCCTGACCGAGGCGCTGCGCGTGCTGCTCGCGAACAACTACAGGCCGAAACGGACCATCAAGTTCGTCGGGTATGCGGCCGAGGAAGCCGGCCTGCTCGGCTCGAAGGCGATCGCGAAGCAGTTCCGCACGCAGAATGCGAACGTGGTCGGCGTGCTGCAGCTCGACATGACGAACTACAAGGGCGATCCGAAGGACATCTACCTGATCACCGACTACACGAACGCCGCGCAGAACACCTATGTGAAGAACCTGGCGGCGACCTACCTGCCGGAGCTCGCGATCGGCACGTCGCAGTGCGGCTATGCGTGCTCGGATCATGCGTCGTGGAATGCGCAGGGGTACCCGGCATCGTTCCCGTTCGAAGCCGACCAGAACGACAGCCCATACATCCACACGGTGAACGACACGCTGGAAAACTCGGATCGACAGGCGAACCATGCGCTGAAGTTCGGCAAGCTCGCGCTCGCCTATGCGGTCGATCTCGGCGGCATTGCCGGCGCGACGATCAAGCGCTGAGCGTGCGTTGCCGAGCGGCTCTCGCGTTCGGCAACGACACGGGCGCCCGTCTGCTTCTGGGGGCGCCCGTTCGAATGCGTTGTCTCGGTCCGGCTAGAATCGTCGTTCGACCACTCGCCACACGCTTGCCCACCATGACCGAACCCATCCGCTCCATCGACGACCTGTCGCCCGCCCGCGTCACGACCGCCTTCGACCTGCCTGGCCATACGACCGTCCGCTCGCTCGGCGTCGCCCAAGGCATCGTCGTGCGCTCGCGCTCGAGCGTCGGCTCGTTCGGCGCGTCGCTGCAGACGATCTTCGGCGGCAACATCACACTCTATACGTCGCTGTGCGAGAAGGCGCGCGAGCAGGCGTTCGACAAGATGCTCGCCGACGCGCGCAAGCTCGGCGCGAACGCGATCGTCGCGATGCGCTACGACTCGACCGAGATCGGCGCGGGCGTGACCGAAGTCATCTGCTACGGCACGGCCGTGCGCGTGACGCAGGATGCATGACGCGTGATGCGCGTCATGCGTCGCGTTCGAGCGACTTCATGCTCGTGAGCTGCGGAAAGAGCCGCATCCATGCGAGCGCGACGGCGATCGTCGCCGCGCCGCCGACGACGATCGCGGCCGGCGCGCCCCACCACGCAGCCGTCACGCCCGATTCGAATTCGCCGAGCTGGTTCGACGTGCCGATGAACAGCGAGTTGACCGCGCTCACGCGGCCGAGCATGTCGTCCGGCGTGCGCAGTTGCACGAGCGACAGTCGCACGACGACGCTGATCACGTCCGATGCGCCGAGCGCGGCCAGCGCCACGAGCGACAACGCGAAGTGCCGCGACAATCCGAACACGATCGTCGCGATGCCGAACGCGATCACGCCGCCGAACATCGCGCGGCCCGGCCGCCCCTTCAACGGGAAACGCGTGAGCCACAGCGTGCCCGCGAGCGCGCCGACCGCCGGCGCCGCGCGCAATGCGCCGAGCCCCCACGGGCCGACCTGCAGGATGTCGCGCGCGTAGATCGGCAGCAGCGCGGTCGCGCCGCCGAACAGCACCGCGAACAGGTCGAGCGACAGCGCGCCGAGGATCGCCGGCTCGCGCCGGATGAACGCGATGCCCGAAAACACCGAGCGCAGCGTGACCGGCTCGCGCGCCGGCGGCGCGGTACGCAGCGGAATCGTGCCGCTCAGCATCGCCGCGATCGCGAGGGCCGCGACGCTCGTGCCGAACGCGACGGGCGCGCCGACACCGTAGAGCAGCCCGCCGAACGCGGGCCCGAGAATCTGCGCGGCCTGGTTCGCGGACGTCGACAGCGCGGTCGCGCGCGGCAGGTCGGTGCGCGGCACGACGGCCGGCAACAAAGACGACACCGACGGCGACTCGAACGCGCGCGCCGTGCCGACGATCGCCGCGAGCGCATACACGGCCGGCGCGGCCAGCCACCCTTGCACCCCGCCGATCAGGAACACGCCGGCGGCCAGCGCCTCGACGCTCTGGCAGATCGTCGCGATGCGCCGGCGGTCGTAGCGGTCGGCCACCTGCCCGACGACGAGCGTCAGCGCGAACATCGGCACGAACTGCGCGAGGCCGACGAGACCGAGCGCGAACGCGCTGTGCGTGAGCGCGTACACATACCAGCCGATTGCGACCGACAGGATCTGGAAAGCCAGGGAAGACATCACGCGCGTGCCCCAGAAACGCTGGAACGGTGCGTGGCGGAACAGATTGGCGGGTAACGGGGATAAAGGACGGGAATCGGGCACGGGGGTGGTCATCGGGATCTCGGCGGTTGGCGCTGCGCACCGCAACCGTTCGGGAAACGACGACACACGCGAGTGCGTGCGCGCGGCGACGGTGCGGACGCGGCCAAACCGCGATGATATGCCAACCACGAAAAACCGGCCGGCAGTCGGCCGCGCGCCCGATGAAGCCGGCGCATCGCACAAAAAAAAGCGCGAACCGTGGTTCGCGCCAAAGAGAGACCTCGCTGAAGACGTCACATCATCCTGCCACGCCGCTTAGAACGAATGCCGCATCCCGATCCGCACGTCGGCCTGCGTCTGCGTCGTCGACGGCGTGAAGCTGTAGCCGATCACCGCATCGACGCCCTGCGACGCACGCAGGTAATCGCCGGAGATGTAGATGTCGGTGCGCTTCGACAGCAGGTAGTGCAGGCCGGCCGTGCCCTGGTTCCAGTGATGGCCTTCGAAGCGCGTGTGCTGGTAGCCCGCGATGAAGCTCAGCGCCGGCGTGAACTGGTACAGGCCGCCGCCTTCGTACACCTGCATGTGCGACGACTGGCCGAAGCCCTTGATCGTCGTGTACGAGTAGTTCGCGTCGAGCGTCAGCTTGCCGATCGTGTAGCTGGTGCCGATGCCGAACGTGCCCTGGCTGTCGACATCCATCGCGGTGTTCGAGAACAGGTCGGTGCGGGCGCCGGTCGCCGGATCGACGGTGACGGTCTGCTGGCCGAGGAACGTATGCGTGCCGATCATCGCGTACGGGTCGAACGCGTAGATGCCGTTCGGGTTGTTCAGGCGCGTGTACGCGGCGCCGATCGAGAAGTCGCCCTTCGTGAAGCTCGCGCCCGCGCTCCAGGCGCTGTTGCGATGGAAGTTGCCCGCGACGTTGCCGAACGAATACATCGCGCCGAACTTGAAGCCGCTCAGGTCGTTCGACAGGAACTTCACCGAGTTCGGCAGGCGGTCGCCGTTGAAGCGGTCGAAGTCGCCCTGGTGGATCGCATAGCCGCTGCCCCACGCCGAGATGTTGTAGATCGACACGAGTTCGTTCGTGATGTCGAGCTGGTTGCCGAACGACAGCGTGCCCCAGTCGTTCTGCAGGCCGACATACGCCTGCCGGCCGAATTCCGCGCCGCCGAAGCCGAGTTGCCCGTTGCCGAGGTGGAAGCCGCTCTCGAGCGTGAACACGGCCTTCAGGCCGCCGCCCAGGTCTTCGGTGCCCTTGAGGCCGAAGCGGTTTCCGTAGGCGATGCCGTCGTCGAACTTGACCACGTGCGAGCCGCCCGTGTTGTTCACGTACGTGATGCCCGCGTCGAGAATCCCGTACAGCGTCACGCTGCTCTGCGCATGCCCGATGGCGGGAATACAGGCCGCGCATGCAAGCGCGGCGGCTACGGCGACTTTCTTTTGCTTCATTGTCGACCACCCTCCCTGAACCGTTCGATGGAAAGAACCGTGGCCTGGCGCGTGCCGCAATACGCCGGCTGATTCGAATTCGGTACGTCTGCTGGCTCCGCTATTTCGTTTTCCGCAATAACGCAGCCATTGGCGAAAAATACAAACCCATATTTCCGGTCACCCGTCTGAAGGCGACACTAAATGGTCACGATGCGACGGGTCGGGAAAACACGTAGACGGGCGGCACGGCAAAAACCGGCCGCCAGGAGGAAGGCAATCAGCGGCCGTCGAGGGCCGCGCGCACGGCCGGCAGGCCCGGTGCGCCGGTCGCCGTCGTCACGCCGTCGAGCCAGCCGGCGAGCAGCGCGGGCTCGGCCTTCAGCGCATGCTGCGCCGCGAGCGCGGGAGACGTCTTGTGGTCGAGCATGTCGGCGATCATCCGGTTCTCGACGTCGACGGAGAACGTCATCTGCCGGAACAGCCGCGCGAGGTTCGTGCACTGGCCGGCGAACCCGGCACGCGTGACCGTGTTGACCGTCGCACCGCCGTAGTTCGGTCCAAAGTACGCATCGCCGCCCGACAGATACGTCAGATGAAACTTCGTGTTCATCAGATGCGGTTCCCACGCGAGAAACACGATCCAGCGCTTGTCGCGCACCGCGCGCTCGACCTGCGTGAGCATGCCCGTCTCGCTCGATTCGACGAGCGACCAGTTCGCGGACCCCAGCGCGTGGTCGGACAGCATCCGCTTGATGTTCTGGTTCGCGGGCGCGCCGGGCTCGATCCCGTAGATCTTGCCGCCGAAGCGGTCCGCGTAGCGCGCGAGATCGGCGAACGTGTGCACGCCGGCCGCGGCCACATAGTCGGGCACCGCGAGCGTGAACTTCGCGCCGCTCAGGTTCGCGTGCAGCACGTCGATCGATTTCTCGTCGACGAACGGCTTCACGAGCGGCGCCTGCGCGGGCATCCAGTTGCCGAGGAACACGTCGACCTGCCCTTTCTTCAACCCCTGGTACGTGATCGGCACCGACAGGTTCGCGACGTCCTGCCGGTAGCCGAGCGCCTTCAGCACGACGCCCGCCATCGCGTTCGTCGCGTCGATGTCGGTCCAGCCGGGCGCCGCCATCTTCACGTCGCCGCAGGTCTGCGGATCGGCGGCGGACGCAGGCTGCGTCGCCGCCACGCACGCGGCGGCGGCGAACGCCGCGCCGATCCTTCGGAATGCTGCATTGCGTTGCCGTTTCATGGTTCGCTTCCTCCGTCGTTCTTCAATGATCGCTGCGGGACGTTCAACGCCCGACGCGCGGAAAACGCGCCATCGCTTCGAGCGTATCGAGTTCGATGTGATTGCGCATGTAGCGCTGGCTCGCGTCGGTGAACGGCTGCCAGTCCCACGCGTGGATGCGGCCCTGCGTCGTCGCCGCGTAATGGAAGCGCCGGCGTCGCTGGCTCGCGCGCACCTGCCGGTCCAGCTCGGGCAGGTTCCAGCGCTGCGCGGCCTCCGCGCGGAACGCGGCGAGCACGTCGGCGGCTTCCGGCTGCCCGGCCAGGTTCGTCAGCTCGCGCGGGTCGTCCGACAGGTGGTAGAGCTGGTCGGGATCGGCCGGGCAATGCACATATTTCCAGTCGCCGCGCCGAATCATCACCACCGGCGCGAGCGCGCCTTCCGCGAGGTATTCGCCGAGCGCGACGTCGTGCGCGGGCGTGCCCTGCAGGTGCGGCACGAGGCTCGCGCCATCGACCGGGTCCGGCCAGCCGCCGGCCGGCGCCGCGCCGGCCAGATCGACGAGCGTCGGCAGCAGGTCGACGTGCGACACGGGCCCGCGCACGCGCGCGGCGCCGAAGCGGCCCGGCGCATGCACGATCAGCGGCACGCGGCAGCCGCCCTCGAAAAACGTCATCTTGTACCAGAGCCCGCGCTCGCCGAGCATGTCGCCGTGGTCGGACGTGACGATCACGATCGTGTCGTCGGCGAACCCGCATTGCTCGAGCGCGGCCAGCACGCTGCCGAACTGCGTGTCCACGTACGACGTCGCGCCGTAATATGCGCGGCGCGCGGCGCGGATCTGCGCGTCGGTCGGCGGCGTGCGGTCGTTTTCGCAGACGAAGCGCAGCCGCTGCGAATGCGGATCGCTTTCGGCCGCATCGAGCCGCACGGCCGGCATGTCGATTTCTTCGTCGCCGTACAGATCCCAGTATTCGCGCGTGATCGCATACGGGTCGTGCGGATGGGTCAACGACACGACCATGCAGAACGGCCGCGCATCGTGCCCGGCCGCGCGTTCGCGCGCGACGTCGTACAGCTTCTGCTTCGCGGCGAACGTCACTTCGTCGTCGAAGTCGAGCTGATTCGTGCGCACGCAGGGGCCCGCATCGAGCACCGAGCTCATGTTGTGATACCAGCTCGGCCGCTCCGTCGGGCTGTCCCAGTTCGGCACCCAGCCGAAATCGGCCGGATAGATGTCGGTCGTGAGTCGCTCCTCGAAGCCGTGCAACTGATCGGGCCCGCAGAAATGCATCTTGCCGGACAGCATCGTCCGGTAGCCGCCCGCGCGCAGGTAATGCGCGAACGTCAGCGTTTGCGCCGGCAATTCGGCGGCGTTATCGTAGGCGCCGATGCCCGACGGCAGCTTGCCGGTCAGCAGCGAGAAGCGCGACGGCGCGCACAGCGGGCTCGCGCAGTACGCGGCGTCGAACACCACGCCTTCGGCGGCGAGCCGGTCGAGCGTCGGCGTGCGGGCGACGCGGTTGCCGTACGCGGGCAGCGCGAACGGCGTGAGCTGGTCGGCCATCAGGATCAGGATGTTGGGTGTCGGGTTCGTCATCGGCGATCGTGGGGAAAGCGGTGTTCGAATGGAACGGCGCGCCGCTTTGGCAGCGAGACGTCCGGCATGACGGAGGCGATCCGCAGAAACCGCCGCGCGCGGGGGCCGCGCTGGCTAGAATCGCGGAATGCGTGGCGCGCTGGCGCATGAAGCGCATCTGCCGCACCGTCCGCTGCACTATCGCCCGCCCGAATTCGCGCGGGTAGGCGTCCGGCCCTTATGGGGCCATTAGAGGGACTTATGTCGAAATCCGAACCGTTACCGTCGATGCAGGCGCTGCGCGCGTTCGAATCGGCCGCCCGGCTCGCGAGCTTCACGGCCGCCGCGCGCGAGCTCGGCTCGACGCAGCCGGCCGTGAGCCAGCAGGTGTTCCAGCTCGAAGCCGAACTCGGCGTGCCGCTGTTCGAACGCAGCCCGCGCGGCGTCACGCTGACGGCCGACGGCCAGTGCCTGTACGAAGCCGTGCGGCTGAGCCTCGACACGCTGCGCGGCGCGACCGCGACGCTGCGTGCGCGCCGCGAGCACGGCGCGCTCACGATCGTCACCGATTTCGGTTTCGCGACCTACTGGCTGATGCCGCGCCTGGCCGGGCTGAAGCACGTGATGCCGGACGTCGACGTGCGCGTCGTCACGTCACAGGATTACGACGCGCAGCGCGACCATGGCGACATCGCGATCCTGTTCGGCGACGGCCACTGGCCGTCGTGCACGGCCGCGCGGCTGTTTCCGGAATCCGTCACGCCGGTCTGCTCGCCCGCGTTCCGCGACGCGCACCCGGACGTCGCGCGGGCCGACCATTTGCTTGCGCTGCCGCTGCTGCACGTGCAGCCGACGCGCCCCGAGCGCTGGCTGTCGTGGTCGGGCTGGTTCGACGCGCACGGGCTCGAACCGCCGGCCGCCGCGCGCGGCGTGACCTTCAACAGCTATGCGCTCGTGATCCATGCGGCACTGCTCGGCGAAGGCGTCGCGCTCGGCTGGGCGCCGCTCGTCGACGAACTCGTCGCGTCCGGCCAGCTCGTGAAGCTGGTCGACGCGCCCGTCGTCACGTCGCGCGGCTACTTCCTGGTGCGCCCGCCGCAGCGGCCCGAGCCGGACGCGACCCACGTGTTCCGGCGCTGGCTGCTCGACGCGTGCGCGGCGGCCTGACGCGGCGCGCCCGCCCCGTTTCCGTCCCCCTTCCCCGCTCCCGGGCCCGCGCCCGCTGGCGCGCCGATACCAGCCACACGGCGCGTTGGTTCTATCCGCCCCGGAATCGTCCTGATTTACTTGAGCCTCCCGCTACCCGCGCGGCGCGGCGCTGTCGTGCGCCGTCGCGCGGCCGTGCGCCCCACGCCATCCGAGGAGTCTCATGACCGCCGAGCACCGCCCCGATCAATTCGTCCTGACACTGTCGTGCCCGAGCGCGGCCGGTCAGGTCGCCGCCGTCGTCGGCTTTCTCGATCGCCATCGCTGCTACGTCGATGCGCTGAACGTGTTCGACGACGATCTCAGCAACCGCTTCTTCGTGCGCTGCGTCTTTCATCCGACGGATGAGACGTTGCAGATCGACGCGCTGCGTCAGGAATTCGGGCCGATCGCGGCCGGACTCGGCGGCCGCGACGGCGACATCCAGTGGGCGATCCACGACGTCAATGCGCGGCCGAAGGTGCTGATCATGGTGTCGAAGCTCGAGCACTGCCTCGCGGATCTGCTGTTCCGCTGGCGGATGGGCGAGCTGAAGATGGACATCGTCGGCATCGTGTCGAACCACCCCGACTTCGAGCCGCTCGCCGTGCAGCACGGGCTGCCGTTCCGGCACTTCCCGATCACGGCCGACACCAAGGCGCAGCAGGAAGCGCAATGGCTCGACTTCTTCGAATCGAGCGGCGCCGAGCTCGTGATCCTCGCACGCTACATGCAGGTGCTGTCGCAGGAGACGAGCGCGAAGCTCGCGAACCGCGCGATCAACATCCATCACTCGTTCCTGCCCGGCTTCAAGGGCGCGAAGCCGTATCACCAGGCCCATGCGCGCGGCGTGAAGCTGATCGGCGCGACCGCGCACTTCGTCACCGACGATCTCGACGAAGGCCCGATCATCGAGCAGGTCGTCGAGCGCGTCGATCATGCGCTGCGACCGGAGCAACTGCTCGCGGTGGGGCGCGACGTCGAAAGCCTCACGCTCGCGCGCGCGGTGAAGGCGTTCATCGAGCGGCGGGTGTTTTTGAATGGCGACCGGACGGTGGTATTTCCGTAAGCGGATCGCAGCTGCGCTCGAACGCGGCGTCAACGAACAAGGCCCGACCGGCGTGTAACCGGTCGGGCCTTTTTTGTCGTCGCGCTGCGCCGGCGCTTCGCGCGATGGCCCCGTGTGCGGTTTCCGAAGCCATCGCGTGCCCCGACACGCACGCATTACCGCGTCACTTCACCCACGCGAAGTAATACGACAACCCGATCGTCAACCCCGCGCCGATCAGCGCCGCATACGGCATCAGGCTCAGCCACAGCGCGCGCTTCGGCACTTCCAGCTCCATGTCGCGCTGCATCTGCGCGGGGAAGCGGCCGCGATCCTGCCAGTAGTGGCGATAGAGGAACACCGGCACGATCAGCAGCATCGCGATCAGCCCGTTGCGCAGCGTGCCTTCGCCTTGCAGGTTCGCACCCGCGCCGACGTAGACGAGGTTCGCGTACCCGCAAATCGCGCCGCCGACGAGCAGCCAGGTCGGACAACGGAACGGCCGATCCCAGTTGCCGCGATCCATCCGGTGGATCCAGCCGGACTGAAGATTCAGGAATACGAACAGCATGTAGCAGACGTTCGAAATCGACAGCACCGTCATGTAGTCCGACATCATCAGCAACACGAGGTTGAAGCCGAGGTCGGTCCACATCGCGCGCGTGGGCGAGCCGTGCTCGTTCACGTGCGACAGGTACTTCGGCAGCCAGCCGTCGACCGATGCCTGGTACAGCGTGCGCGACGAGCCCATCATCGACGTCATCACGATCAGCAGGATCGACAGCATCAGCATCACGACGACCGCATTCGCGACCCACGCGCCGCCGCCGACGATCTTCGCCATCGCGGCCGCGACGCCGGTGCCGTCGCCGATCGCCGGATCGAGCATCGCCTGCGTGCCGAGCGCGCCCTGGAACGCGAGCGGGACGAGCGTCATCACGACCAGACACAGCGCACCCGACCAGAAGATCGCCTTGGCCGTATCGCGCCGCGGATCGCGGAATTCACGCGTGTAGCAGACGGCCGTCTCGAAACCGTACGACGCCCAGCCGGCCATGAACATCGCGCCGAGCGCCATCGTCACGCCCTGCCCGTTCCACGAGCCGAACGTCGCGGCCGTGAGGTTGCCCTGCGCGTCGTGACCGAGCGGCAAGAGCGGCAGCAGGTTCGACATCGGCACGTCGCCGGTGACGAACGGCACGATGCCGACGATCAAGAGCGGCGTGAGCGACGCAATGCCGAGAATGCGCTGCGTACGTGCAGCCTTTGACGCACCGCTGTGCTGAAGCTTGAACGTGATGAGAAGCAGAATCGTCGCGATGATGAACGTCGCGTTGATTCGCAGGGAGAGACCGGGCTTGATGAAACCGAGATCCGCCACCTTGAGCTGCCAGTGCAGCACCGCCGCATTGGCGGGAAAGAGACTCGTGAGCGCATAGCTCGCCGCGAGGCCGCAGCCGAGCGCAAGCATCGGCGACCACGCGAGCCAGTTGCACCACACGGAAACCGGGGCAATCAGCTTGCTGTAACGGACCCAGCCAATCGCGCCGTACACCGACGCGCCGCCCGATTTATGGGGAAATAGCCCCGATATTTCCGCATAAGTCGCGCTTTGAATCAGCCCCATCGTGATCGCGGCGATCCAGATCGCCCACGCGGGCTGGCCGATCGTCGCGCATACGCCGCCGATCGTGAACAGCACGCCTGCCGGCACGCCGCTCGTCACCCAAAAAGCGTCTTTCCAGGTCAGGCCACGATGCAGCGTGTGGCCCGTCGAATCATGTGAGATCGTTGCCTCAACATCACTGGTGCGATTCGCACGCAGTCCTGCTTGACTCATCCAATTCCTCCTCTCGATCAGAGTTGGCGCTTCAGCGCTTACTCTGGTCCGATGCAAAGCAGATGATTCCGCACAAGGGCCGTAGTGTAACAATTTACGGGCTTTTTTGCAGAATCAGCAAAATAAAACCGGGATATGGCCGCATTGCATCCTGATTATTTCGGATTCCTGCGTGCCATTCCCGGCGTGTTTTTATGATGACTCGTACGACGTATGTCGCGATGCTTACTGCGCGCCTTCCGTCCACGCATTCACGCGGTCGGCATGCGCTGCAATCCACGCATCCGCAGCGGCTTCCGGCTTCGAGCCGTTCTGGATCGCCAGCATCACGCTGTCGATTTCACCGGGCTTCCACTGGAATTTCTTCAGGAACGCGACGACCGGCTTCGCCTTGGTTTCGAGCCCCGGATTCACGACGCTGTCGACATGCTCGGCGCCGCCGAACACCTTCTTCGGATCCTCGAGGAAGCGCAGCTTCCACTTCGCGAACATCCAGTGCGGCGCCCAGCCGGTCACGATCACCGGCTTGTTCGCGCCGACCGAACGCGACAACTCGGCCGTCATCGCGCTGCCCGAGCTCGGCATCAACGTGTAGCTCAGCCCGTAGTTCTTGATCGCTTCGTCGGTCTTGCGCATCACGCCCGCACCGGCATCGATGCCGACGATGCGGCCGCCGAAGCTGGCCTTCTCCGCATTCAGGTCGTCGATGCTCTTCGCCTTCACGTAATCCGGGACGATCAGGCCGATCTTCGCGTCGGGGAAGTTCGCGCCGACGTCGACGACCTTGCTCTTGTATTCGCTCCAGTACGAGCCGTGCGTGACCGGCAGCCACGCGGACAGCGTCGCATCGAGATCGCCGCGCGCGACGCCCTGCCACATGATCCCGGCAGCGACCGGCACGAGCTTCACCTCGTAGCCGAGCTTCTTCTCGATCACGCGGGCCGCGACGTTCGACGTCGCGACGCTGTCGTCCCAGCCTTCGACGTAGCCGATTTTCAGCGTCGGCTTCGTATCGGCGAGCGCCGATGCGCTCAATGCCACCATCGCCGACAGGGTGCCGGTCCAAAACAGTTTTCCGAACAATTTCATGGTCGATCTCCTTGGTCTGCGCACCGTGCGCGTTGTCTCTCTAGGTTCTTCAACCACAAATCCGCGGTATCGTTGTTTTCCGACAGATGCTTGTCCGGACGCGACGCGCCCGGACAGCCGATGACGCGTTTCGACTACTTGTCGATCACGAGATCCGACAGCGGCTTGCTGCAGCACAGCAGCACCATTCCCTGATCGATTTCGCGCTGGCGGATACCGCCGTTGTGTTTCATCTCGACCTGCCCCGACACGAGCTTCACCTTGCAGGTGCCGCACATGCCCTGCGTGCACGATGCGGGCAGCCGCACGCCCGACTGGCGCGCCGCGTCGAGCACGTGCTGCTCCGAGCCGCACGAAATCTCGCGGTTGCTCTTCGCGAAGCTGACCGTGTACTGCTTCGTCGCGGCGTCGCCGCCTTCCGCCGGCGGCACGAGTTCGGCGAGCACTTCATCGCTCGCGGTCTGCGCGAGCGTTTCGAACGAGAAGCTTTCCTCGTGATACTGCTTGCGATCGAAACCTGCTTCGTCGAGCAGGTCGCGCACGGCCTTCATGTACGGCGCGGGGCCGCACGTGAAGATCTCGCGTTCCATGAAATCCGGCGCAATCAGCTTCAGCAGCGGCAGCGTCAGGAAGCCCGTGACGCCCGGCCAGTTGGTGCGTGCGCCGACGCGCTCGACGACGAACGACGTGCGGAAATTCGTGTGGTTCGACGCGATCAGGTCGAGCTCGCGCGCGAAGATGATGTCGTCCGGCGTGCGTGCGCTGTGCACGAACAGGATGTCGCGATCTTCCGCGAGATCATGATGCGCGCGGCTCATCGACATCAGCGGCGTGATGCCCGAGCCGGCCGACAGGAACAGGTACTTGCGTGCCGGATGCCGCGCGCACGTGAATTCGCCGGCCGGGCCGAGCACGCGCACCGATGCGCCCGGCTGCAGGTTGTCGTGCAGCCAGTTCGACACCTTGCCGCCCGGCACGCGCTTCACCGTGATCGAGATCGTGTGCGGCCGCGCCGGCGACGACGAAATCGTGTAGCAGCGGTTGATCGTCTCGCCGTCGATGTCGAGCTCGAGCGTGATGAACTGCCCGGGCTCGAACGAGAACGTGCGGCCCTGCGGTGAACGGAAGAAGAAGCTCTTCACGTCGTGGGTTTCCTGCCGCACGTGGCAGCACACCAGCGTTTCCTCGACGTCGCTCGTCCAGCGCTCGGGCAGCGCGTTCCAGAAGGCCGGGTGCGTCACCCGGCTGTCCGCCGGCTCGAAATTGGCCGCATCTCGCATCATGTCTTGCTCCGCTTATACGCTGCTGGGTGCTACGCGCCGGTTTTTTCGGCGAGCCGGCCGATGTACCAGGCCGAGAATTTTTCGACGAGCCCTTCCGTGTACGGCGAATACGGGCCCGGCTCGTACGCGCTGCTGGTCGCGCCGCGCTGCGAGAATTCGACGAGCGCGCGATCCTGGTCGTTGGTCGCGTTCCACACGGCCGTCAGGTTCTTCACGTCGTAGTCGATGCCTTCCTTCGCGTCCTTGTGCACGAGCCACTTCGTACGCACGAGCGTCTTGCCGGCCGACAGCGGAATCACCGAGAACGTCACGATGTGATCGCTCATGAAGTGGTGCCACGAGTTCGGCTGGGTCCAGAACGACAGCCCGCCGAGGTCGGCCTTGTCGAAGCCGCCGAGCAGCTTCTTCGACGCGATCTTCGCATCGAGCGTCTGCGATTCGCCGTGACGGTCGAGCGGCAGGCGCTGCGTGCGGAAACCCGTCACGTCGAGCAGCTTTTCGATTTCGGCGGACGGCAGGCCCATCTCGGCCCACTCCTTGCCGCGCCGCACGCACGTTTCAGCGAATGCGTCCATGCCTTCGGCGTTCGCGTCGGAGCGCTGGTAGCCGAAGCCGTATTCGTACAGCGAGATCGTCAGCTCCGGATGGTTCGCGACGCAGTGATAGCACTCGCGGTTGTTCTCCATCGTGAGCTTCCAGTTGCCTTCCTCGATGATGTCGATCTGCGCGGCGATCTTCGTGCTCGGCAGATCGTGCGGCAGCAGGTACGGCTCCATCTCCGCGCGCATCTGCGCGAAATCGACCGGCGGCTCGTCGGCGAGGCAGATGAAGATCAGGCCCGCGAGGTTCTCGACGTGCACCGACTTCAGGCTGTGCTTGCAACGGTCGAACTTCTCGCCCATGTGCTCGGCGAACATCAGTTGGCCCGTCAGGTTGTACGTCCAGCTGTGGTACGGGCACACGATGTTGCCGACCGAGCCCTTGTCTTCGTTGCACAGGCGCGCGCCGCGGTGACGGCACACGTTGTGGAACGCGCGGATCGCCATGTCGTCGTCACGCACGATCAGGATCGAATCGCTGCCCAGCTCCACGGTCACGTAATCGCCCGGCTCGGGAATGTCCGGTTCGATCGCCACCTGGATCCAGTGCTGGCGGAAAATCGCCTCCATGTCGAGCGCGAAGATGTCCTCGCTCGTGTAGAACGGCGCTTCGAGGCTGTGGCCTTCCTTGCGGCGTTCGATCAGTGCACGAATGTCTGCCGATACTTTCATCGTTTGCTCCGGATTCCTTGCATCCCTGGGTTGCTTGCCGACAGGCATCAAAATCAGTAGTCGATGAGCTGATGCTCGCGCAAATACGCGAGGATCACTTGTGCTTTTTCGACCGAACTCCCTTCATTTACGACGTTGCCGCCACGGCTTTCGGTCGTCGTCGCGGACAGCATCCGGGCATGCCCGGAGCGCTTCTCGGCGGCGACCAGTTTTACGGGTTTACGCTCGATCGGGCCGACCGTCCACGCGGCCGCATCGGCGTCCGCGCCGCTCGCCGCGAGCGCCGGACGGATCGCGCCCGCGCGCAGCCGCGCATACGCATAGCGCGGCTCGACACCGGCGAGCGGGTGGACGGCGACGACGGCCGGCAGCGCCGCGTCGACCCGCCGTCGCAGCCCTTTCGGCAAAAATTGCCGGACCGCCGCGCGGCCGCCTTCGACCGTCACGTCGACGGCCGAGCCGACGAGCGGATAGCCGAGCGCCGCGGCGACGCGGTACGGCAGCATCCCGGTGTCGTACGCGCCCTCGGCGCGCGTGCCGGTCAGCACGAGGTCGTAGCCTTCGACACGCGCGGCGAGCGCGTGCACGGCATCGTCGCCGTCGCGGCAGGCCAGCACCTCGACCTCCCGCGCGCCGAGCGCGAGATACTCGGCCAGCGCCGCGTTCGCGGGGTCGCCCGCGTGGATCACGTCGAGCGTCGCGCGATGCTTCTCGGCGAGCTGGCGGCCGGTTTCGAGCGCGGCCGCATCGTTGCGGCTGTAGCGCGCGATGCCGCTGACCGGATGCCGGCCGACGGACACGAGCACCGCGATGCGTTGCAATGAGCGGGGGGCGTTCATGCGGCGACTCCTTCGGGTTCACGGGTGCCGACCGCGGCCGGCGATTCGCCGCGCGCGGCCCGCGCGGCCTGGACCTGTTCGATCAGCGCGGCGATCGTCGCCTGCGCGTCGCCGACCACCGTCAGGTTCGCGCGCTTCGCGATCGGCGCGCTGCCGTCGAGGTTCACCGCGATCACGTGGCGGCAGTCCTTGATCCCCTGCAAATGCTGCACCGCGCCCGAGATGCCGAACGCGATGTACACGCTCGCCTCGACCGTCTTGCCGGTCGCGCCGACCTGCTTGTCGCGCGTGAAGTGGCCGTTGTCGACCGCGACGCGGCTCGCGCCGATCGCCGCGCCGAATACGCCGGCCAGCCGCTCGAACGCGCCGATGTCGGACACGCCGTTGCCGGCCGACACGATGAAATCGGCTTCCTCGAGCGCGACCTGGGCCGCGTCGATTTCGTCGAGACCGAGATCGCGGTACGGCTGCGCGGCGTCATGCGCCGGGCGGATGAAATCGGACGCCACGCGCTCGCCCGCGCCGACGAACGGCAGCTTCGCGTCCACCGCGTTCTGCGCGAGCAGGATCACGTCGGGCAGCGCGCGGGTCGCGAACGCCCGCCCGGCCTGCGCATACGTCCCCACGTGCTTCGCGTCGATTTCGACCACGTGCGTCGCGACGCTTGCGCCGGCGGCCGCCGCGTAACGCCGGCCGAGATCGCCGTCGCCCGTCGCGTTGTCGGGCACGAACACGTGTTTCGGGGCGAGCGCGGCAACACACGCCTGCAATGCTTGCAGCTCGCTTTCGGGATCGAACGCACGGCGATCGAAGCCGGTCAGCTCGAGCAGCTTGTCGACGCCGAGTTCGGCCACGTCGTCCTTCAATTCGCCGAACGCGAGCAGCGCGACTTCCGTCTGCGCATCGGCGAGCACCGCGGCGGCGGCAATCGCCTGACGCGAATGGTCGTCGAGCGCGCCGCGTTCGCTGTGAGCGACCACCAGCATCACGTGCTTCGGGTCCTGCAGCGCACGGCGCGGCTTCGCGGTCGCAGCGCCATGGCCGTGGGCGGACCACTGCGCGGCGTTCGCATCGGCGCTGCCTTCCTCGCCGAGCGTGATGCGCTTCAGGCCGGCGGCCGTGATGATGAACGGCCGGCGCGGATCGATTCGTTTGATCGTATTCATCGATTCACTCCAGCGAGGCGGCGACGAGTTCGGCGACGTCGAGCACGTCCGGGCGCGGGCCCACGACGCCTTCGAGCATGGCCGTGCAGTTCGGGCACGCAACCGCGACCACGTCCGCACCGATCGTGCGCGCGTCGGCAATGCGGATGTCCGGGATGCGCTGCTTGCCGGGGATGTCGGTCAGCGGCGCACCGCCGCCACCGCCGCAGCAGCGGCCGCGCATGCCGTTGCGCTCCATCTCGACGACCTGGATGCCGATCGTCTTCAACAGCTTGCGCGGTGCTTCGATCTCGCCGTTGTAGCGGCCGAGGTAGCACGGATCGTGATAGGTCGTGCGCTTCTCCTGCAGCGCCTCGACCGCCTTCGGCGCGATCTTGCCGCTGTCGGCCAGTTCGGCCAGATAGGTCGTGTGATGCTTGACCGTCACGCGCAGCCCGAGCGCGCGGTATTCGTTGCGCAGGCTGTGCATCACGTGCGGGTCGGCCGTCACGATCTGCTTGTACGACAGCGTGCCGAGCGTGCCGATCAGGCGCTTCGCCATCTGCTGGAACGTCGCTTCGTCGCCGAGCCGGCGGGCAACGTCGCCTGTGTCGGTTTCCGTCGGGCCGAGCACCGCGTAGTCGACGCCCGCCTTGTTCAGCACCTTCACGAACGCGCGCAGCGTGCGCTGGTAGCGCATGTCGAACGCGCCTTCGCCCGCGACGAACAGCACGTCGACCGGCTTGCCGGGTTGCGCGACCGGCGCGCTGAGGTCGACCGACCAGTCGTAGCGCGCGGCCGTGTCGTAGCCGCCCATCGTGCCGGTCTCGCGCAGGTTCGCGAGCACTTCCTGGCCCTTGCCCGGCACCGTGCCGTGCACGAGCGTGCGGTTGCGGCGCATGTCGACGATCGCGTCGACGTGTTCGATCAGCATCGGGCATTCCTGCACGCACGCGCGGCAGGTCGTGCACGACCACAGCGTCTGCTCCTCGATCAGGCCCGACACGATCGGGCCGTTCGGCTCGCCGCGATGCTGGCCGACCGGGATGCCCGGCGACGGGCTGCCCGCGTACGCCGCATCGGTGCCGCCGGCCATCCCGACGACGAGATCCTGGATCAGCTTCTTCGGGTTCAGCGGCTGGCCCGACGCGAACGCGGGGCACGCGGCTTCGCACTTGCCGCACTGCACGCACGCGTCGAAGCTCAGCAGCTGGTTCCAGCGGAATTCGACCGGCTTCGCGACGCCGTACTCCTGATGCTCGATGTCCGGCAGCTTCAGCGCGGTCGGCGGCGTGGCCGTGCCGTTGCCGGTGAACGATTCGCGCGTGGCCGCGAAACGCTCCTGGCGCGGGTGGAACGCGAGGTGCAGCAGGCCGGCGATCGCATGCTTCATCGGGCCGCCCTTCGCGGCGCCGACCGTCATCGTGAACGCACCGACGCCGATCAGCAGCGCGCAGAGCACCGCGAACGCACCCGACATCGCGCCGGTCGGCACCAGCATGAACAGCACGAGGCCGAGCGCGAACGAACCGAGCAGCCAGGGCAGCGTATTCCACGGGCCGCGCGACAGGCGCGCCGGCACGTCCTTCGCCGCGCGTCGGCGCCACACGAACACCGCGCCGACCAGCATCGCGAGCGCCGCGAGGAAGATCAGCTTGTCGAGCCACGGCGAGTAGATCGCGAGGCCGTAGTTGACGAACACCAGCGCGAGCGCGCCGATCGCGCCGCCGGCGGTCGCGACGTGGGTTTTCGCGATGTACGGATCGCGGGCGACCACGTGGTGCAGGTCGACGAAATAACGCTTCGGAATCGCGAACAGGTTCGCGACGCCGAACGAGCCGGGCGCCGTCGCGCGGCCCAGACGCCAGTAGGACGAGCGCTTCGCGACCGCGAACGCGAGCCCCGCCACCGACAGCCACAGCAGGGCGGTAATGAGGAAGGACGGGTTCATCTTTTAGAAATCCTTCACGAGACGCAGCGAGTCGTAGATCGCGCCGTGGACGTTGTGCATCGAGATGCAGTCGCCGACACGGAACAGCAGGAAACGGCCGTTGCCGAGTTCTTCCGACAGGCACGGCTGCGGCTCGGCCGCGAACAGCGTGTGCGGATCGATCTGGCCGCGGTTCACCGATTCCGGCTTGAGCTTCCAGTACAGCTCGTCGTTCGGCGACGAGCCGTTCTCGATCACCACCTGGTCGACCGCGCGCTCTTCCAGTTCTTCCGTGTACTCGTTGCGCAGCACGGCGATCATCTTGCCGTTCTCTTCATAGACGCGATCGAGCATCGTGTTCGGCGTCGGGATCACTCCGAATGCGTACAGGCGCCGATAGAAGATCGGGAACGTGGTGCCGCCGCAGTCGTCGGCGACCTTCACGTCCGGCGTGACGACCTCGACCTTCGAGCCGCGGCTCGCCATGAAATCGGCCACGCCGGCGCCCGCATGCGTGCTCACGCCGTCGAACAGCAGCACGTTCTGCTTTGGCTCGACCTTGCCGGTCAGGATGTCCCACGAGCTGACGGCGAGGCCTTCGGCCACACCCCACGCCGGCACCTGCCACGTGAAGCTCGAACCGCCGGTGGCGAGCACGACGATGTCCGGCTTCTCGGCCATGATCATCTTCTCGTCGGCGGCCACGCCGAGACGCCGGTCGACGCCCAGGCGCTTCGTTTCCATGTCGAACCAGCGGATGATCCCCGACATCTGCTCGCGCTGCGGCGCCTTCGCGGCAATCATCACCTGGCCGCCGACTTCCGCGTTCTTCTCGAACAGCACGACGTCGTGGCCGCGCAGCTTCGCGACACGCGCCGCCTCGAGGCCCGCAGGGCCGGCGCCGACCACCACGACCTTGCGCTTCGGGCCGCGCGACTTCTCGATGATGTGCGGCATCGTCGCTTCGCGCGACGTCGCCGCGTTCTGGATGCACAGCACGTCGAGGCCGTTGTACTGGCGGTCGATGCAGTAGTTCGCGCCGACGCACTGCTTGATTTCGTCCTCGCGGCCGTCGCGGATCTTGATCACCATGTGCGGATCGGCGATCTGCGCGCGCGTCATGCCGACCAGGTCGATCATGCCGTTCGCGAGCAGGCGCTCGGCCTGGCCCGCATCGCGGATGCTCTGCGCATGCATCACCGGAATCTTCACGACCGACTTGATGCCGGCTGCGAGGTGCACGAACGGCTCCGGCGGCAACGCCATCGGCGGCATGCAGTTCGCGATCGTGTTGTGCGTATCGCCCCCCGAGCCGACCACGCTCAGGTAGTCGATCAGGCCCGTCTCCGACATCGCCTGCGCGATTTCCTTCAACGCTTCGTGATCGAGGCCGTCCTCGTGGAATTCGTCGCCGCACATGCGCAGGCCGACGCAGAAATCCTTGCCGACCGCCTCGCGCACGGCCGTCAGCACTTCGATGCCGAAGCGCAGGCGGTTTTCGAGGCTGCCGCCCCATTCGTCGGTGCGGTGGTTCGAACGCTTGCTCCAGAACTGGTCGATCAGGTGCTGGTGCGCGGCGGAGATTTCGATGCCGTCCATGCCGGCCGCCTTCACGCGCTTCGCGGCCGCCGCGAAATCGCCGATGATGCGGCGGATTTCCTCGATCTCGATGATCTTCGCGTTGCCGCGGTGCACGGGTTCGCGCACGCCCGACGGCGACATCAGGTGCGGCCAGTGCTCGCCGTGGAACGACGAGCGGCGGCCCATGTGCGTCGCCTGGATCATGATCTTCGCGCCGTGCTTGTGCATCGTGTCGGCCAGGCGCGTGAGCGGATCGATGATCTTGTCGGTCGACAGGTTCACCGATTTCCACCAGCCTTGCGGGCTGTCGATCGATACCGGGCTCGACCCGCCGCAGATGGCCAGGCCGACGCCCCCCTTCGCCTTTTCTTCGTAGTAGCGGATATAGCGGTCGCCCGGCAGGCCGCCCGGCTCGGCATACACCTCCGCGTGCGCGGTGCTGACGATCCGGTTGCGCAGCGTCAGCTGGTTCAGCTGCATGGGTTTGAACAGGTGGGGATAACGCATCGCTGGCGACCTCTGGCGTTCGAATGTCTCGTGTTGCGGGTGTTGTTCTGCTTCAGTGAATCAATGCGTCAGTGCATCAGTTCGCGATCGGCGACACTTCGAAGATGCAGTGATCGTGATGCTCGGCCGCACATTGCACTTCCTTCGAGTATGCGCGCGGCGCGCCCTTGCCTTCCGGCGTCGTGTCGTTGACCCAGTCCATCGCGCCCGCGAACCAGCCCGCGAACATGTAGCAGAGCTTGCCTTCCTTGCCCGGCTGCTGGAGCACGAACGACGAGTGGCGCAGTTCGATCTTCGCGCGGGCGCTCGCCGGGTCGGCCTCGATGATCGAGAACAGGCCCCAGCCGCGTTGCGACAGGCGCTTCAGGTAGTGCTCGAACACGGCCATGCCGGTCAGGCCGTGCAGCTTGGCTTCCTTGTCGCACCAGTGGTAGGCGGATTTGTAGCCGGCCTTGTAGAGGATCTCGGCATACGCGTCGACGCCGAGCGCTTCCTCGACGGCGACGTGGTTGTTCGTGAAGAAATGGCGCGGCACGTACAGCATCGGCAGCGCGTCGGTGGTCCAGACGCCGGTATCGGGATCGACGTTGATCGGCAGTTGCGGTTGCATCGTGGTGACTCCGTGAGGAAAGTGGCCGCGCAGCTCAGTGCGCAGGCGCGACATCGTCCGCGTGCCCGCGCGGCTTGCGCTGGCACGTCCCGATTTTTTTATGTTGAAACGACGAGTGCGGTTCGGCTCGGCGGGCGCTTACGCGCCCCACACGTCCTTGAACACGCGCACCCAGTTCTCGCCCATGATCTTGCGAATCCGCGACTCCTTCCAGCCGTGGCGTTCCATCGCGGCGGTCAGGTTCGGGAATTCGCCGATCGTGCGGATGCCGTCCGGGTTGATCACCTTGCCGAAGTTCGTCAGTTGGCGATAGCGGCCCTTGTCGTGCGTCAGCATGTCGAAGAATTCCTTCGCGAAATCCTGCGTGAAGTCCGTGCCGATGCCGACCGCGTCTTCGCCGATCAGGTTCACGACGTAGTCGATCGCCTCGATGTAGTCGTCGATGTTCGCCTCGATGCCGCGCTTCAGGAACGGCGCGAACATCGTCACGCCGACGAAGCCGCCCGCATCGGCGATTTCCTTCAACTGCGCGTCGCTCTTGTTGCGCGGATGTTCCTTCAGGCCCGACGGCAGGCAGTGCGAATAGCACACCGGCTTCTTCGAGAACGCGATCGCTTCCGACGACGTGTTGCCGCCCACGTGCGACAGGTCGACCATGATGCCGACGCGGTTCATCTCGGTGATCACTTCGCGGCCGAAGTCCGACAGGCCGCCGTCGCGTTCGTAGCAGCCGGTGCCGACCAGGTTCTGCGTGTTGTAGCAAAGCTGCACGACGCGCACGCCCATGTCGGCGAACGCCTCGATGTAGCCGAGGTTGTCCTCGAACGCATGCGCGTTCTGGAAGCCGAGGATGATCCCGGTCTTGCCTTCCTGCTTCGCGCGGAAGATGTCGTCCGTCGTGCGCACGAGCGTCAGCAGCTCGCCGTTGTCGCGGATCTTCTTCTTCATCACGCCGATGTTGTCGACGGTCTTCGTGAAGTTCTCCCACACCGACACCGTGCAGTTCGCGGCCGTGATGCCGCCCTTGCGCATGTCCTCGAACACCGGCTTCTCGAACTTCGAGATGTTCAGTCCGTCGATGATGATGCTGTCCTGATGCAGCGTGCTCATATCTGCTCTCGCTCGTGTGACTGTTCTTGTGGGGTGGGTCGATCAGTAGATCGGGAAGCGCTCGCAGAGCGCGAAGATCTCGCGGCGCACGCGCTGTTCGGTTGCCGGGTCGCCTTCCGGGTTCGCACGCAGCGCGTCGAACACTTCGAGGATCAGGCGGCCGATCTCGCGGAACTCCGCGACGCCGAAGCCGCGCGTCGTGCCGGCCGGCGTGCCGAGGCGAATGCCCGACGTGACCGTCGGCTTCTCGGTGTCGAACGGAATGCCGTTCTTGTTGCAGGTGATGCCCGCGCGTTCCAGCGCCTGCTCGACCGGCGCGCCCTTCAGGCCCTTCGGGCGCAGGTCGACCAGCAGCAGGTGGTTGTCGGTGCCGCCCGTGACGAGATCGACGCCGCCGGCCTTCAGCACTTCGCCGAGCGCCTGCGCGTTCGCGAGCACGCTGTCGATGTAGGTCTTGAAGTCCGCATGCAGTACTTCGCCGAACGCGACGGCCTTGCCGGCGATCACGTGCATCAGCGGGCCGCCCTGCAGGCCGGGGAACACGGCCGAGTTGATCTTCTTTGCAATGTCCTCGTCGTTGGTCAGCACGAAGCCGCCGCGCGGGCCGCGCAGCGTCTTGTGCGTGGTCGACGTGACGACGTGCGCGTGCTCGACCGGGTTCGCGTGGCGACCCGCGGCGATCACGCCGGCGATGTGCGCCATGTCGACCATCAGCTTCGCGCCGACACTGTCGGCGATCGCGCGAAAGCGTGCGAAGTCGAGCGCGCGCGGGTACGCCGAGAAGCCGGCGATGATGAGATTCGGCTTGTGCTCGTGGGCGAGCGCCTCGACCTGGTCGTAGTCGATGCGCAGCGTGTCGCGGTTCACGCCGTACTGGACCGCGTTGAACCACTTGCCCGACAGCGCCGGCTTCGCGCCGTGCGTCAGGTGGCCGCCCGCGTCGAGCGACATGCCGAGCACCGTGTCGCCCGGCTTGGCGAGCGCGAGCATCACCGAGCCGTTCGCCTGCGCGCCCGAGTGCGGCTGCACGTTCGCATAGCCGGCGTTGAAGATCTGCTTCACGCGTTCGATCGCGAGCGCCTCGACTTCATCGGCGAATTCGCAGCCGCCGTAGTAGCGCTTGCCGGGATAGCCTTCCGCGTATTTGTTGGTCAGTACCGAGCCCTGCGCCTCGAGCACGGCGCGCGACACGATGTTTTCCGACGCGATCAGCTCGACTTGCGACTGCTGACGCTCGAGTTCCTTCAGGATGGCGCTGCGCACCGGCGCGTCGCGCTCGGCAAGGGGCTGCGAGAAGAAAGGCTGAGTGTTCGACATAGTGCGTCCGTGACGAAGAATAAAGGGCTGCAACCGAAGCTCAAGGCCCGCCATCACTGGGTTTCCCGCTCGTCCAGTGCAAGGCTGCCGACGGCTCTATTCTTGTCGTTCGGATTTTCGGCGGATTGATGAATTTAGACGCGTTCTTTGCCTTTTCCGCCATGCGCGTCCGTTTTGTACAAGTGACCGGTCGTGCTTTTCGGGACGAGCGCCCGAAACGGTATCGATGGTTCACCTATGGACACGCACACCGGCAGTGCGTTTGCCGCACGTTCGCGTGCGGCTTCTCCCGGATACGGTGCAGTGCAGCAACGGCCCGATGCCCAGACAACGCTTGGAGCTAGGGTTTAGCCGTATGGCACGCTTGTTGCACTCGCTCACACAATACCGCAGCCCGATTCGTGCCCCGGGCCAAAAGCTATTAGAGATTCAAGGAACGCTCCCCATGTCGCCCGACCGCACAGCGTCGCTGTCCCACTTCGCGTTCATGCCGTTACCGAACTTCACGATGATCGCGTTCACCAATGCGATCGAGGTGCTTCGGATGGCGAACTACCTGAGCGGCCAGCCGCTCTACCGCTGGTCGGTGATCAGCCCGGACGGCGGTCCGGTCACGGCGAGCAACGGCCTCACGGTCGACACGGGGCCGGCGGAATGCGTGGGGCAACCCGACATCGTATTCGTGTGCGGCGGCGTCGACGTGCAGCGCGCGACGACGTCCGCCCACCTGTCGACGCTGCGTCGCTTCGCACGCATGGGGCTCCCGCTCGGCAGCCTGTGCACGGGCACCTATGCACTCGCGAAGTCGGGGCTGCTCGCGGGCTACGCGTGCGCGATCCACTGGGAGAACATGTCGGCGCTGAAGGAAGAGTTTCCGGACACGCGCTTCCTGAAAGAACTGTTCGTGATCGACCGCGACCGCATCACGTGCACGGGCGGCGTCGCGCCGCTCGACATGATGCTGAACCTGATCGCCGCGCGCGTCGGCACCGCGCGCGTCACGCAGATCGCCGAGCAGTTCATCGTCGAACATGTGCGCGACACGAGCGCGCAGCAACGCATGCCGCTCGTCGCCCGCCTCGGCTCGGCGAACAAGTCGCTGTTCGAAGTGATCTCGCTGATGGAGAACAACATCGAGGAGCCGCTGTCGCGCGAGGAGCTCGCGCGGCTCGCGAACATGTCGCAGCGGCAATTGCAGCGCCTGTTCCGCGAGCATCTCGGGATGACGCCGACGCATTACTACCTGACGCTGCGGCTGCGCCGTGCGCGCGAGCTGCTGCTGCAGACCGACATGTCGATCATGCACATCACGATGGCGTGCGGTTTCCAGTCGGCATGCCACTTCAGCAAGAGCTATCGCGACGCGTTCGGCGTCGCGCCGACGCGTGAGCGACGCAAGCAGGTGGCGCCGCTCGCGCAGGGTGCGGCGAGTGCCGGGCCGGCGTTTCCGGCGCATGTGCTGCATGCGTGAGGCGGGCGCTGTGCGGCAGGAAACATGCCGAGCGACTGCGAAGGCATGATCAAAAAAGCCAGACGGACGTTTCAGCCTTTCGGCGCGATGCTTTCGCGCCGCTTCAACTGACGGCATTACCGTTGTAATCGCCGACTTTCCTCTTCCCGGTGCGCTCCTGCCACAAGAAGACGTTCGCCGGAAATCGGCGGAGGGCGCACTGAACACGCCGCCCGTCCGCGCTTGGGAATTCCCGCTAGCGGACATTCCGATTCCATCGCGCAATCGCGCCCGCTGTCGTCCGGCGCGACGATAAGCGCGATCACGCGTTCGAAGTTGGCGGGAAGCTTTCGCGAGTCGCTTATTCAAAGCACAGCACGCTTCGGAATCGAGTAATTGACGCCTACTCAATATTGCCGATTGTCACGGCGTCTCTTTTCAGTCGGAATCCAAACTAAAATCATACTTGTCCGATAGACACGGCAACAATTCCCGGCGAACGTTCATAGCTCGTTCATGCATGAGATATCCGAGCCCATGACAGAAAAAGAACAAGCCGATTGTCCATATTTTCTTCACTCGTCGATCCAACTTTACGCGATGGTTCAGCACCTGAGCACCACGCGGCCCTGCGCACCCGGCACGATCGATTCAGCATATAGCGGCAATATGCAAATGGTCTGCACGAGTGATCCGTTCATTTGCACCTACCTTTCACCGTTGATGCAGTCATAGGTTCGCGGACGCTTGCGCACGACGACGACTTCTGGCCAATCGATTTCCGGCAGGTCGATACCCGTCATTTCATGGAGCAGCATGGCCGGCTTTTGATCGCCGTGAACTATGCGTATGCGGCGACCGGAGGCCGTCTGGTGGTTTCCGATGCAGGCTATCCGCTGATGACCTACACGTTTGCATCCTTCGACGTGCCGGTCGAGCATCGCGACCACTTCACCATCCGCTTCCCTGACAGCGTGGTCGATCGGATTGAAACCGCCTATTCACGAGCCGGACTATCCGAGTTCGTCAAGACGCTCGACATGATGGATACATGGACCGCCGAGCAAATCGCCGATGCAGAGGCCGAAGCATTGGCACATATGCCACCGACCGTCGTCATTGAAGGCGCGGAGATCGATCAATACGCGATTTACGATCCCGATTCGGTCGACTGGATCTTTACCAACTTCGATTGAGGAAACGACCATGAGTCGACGAGCAGCAAGAAATGGGGATCCGACGACAACGGGCGGTGTCGTCATCGCGGTGACGTCCACGATGTTCAATCACGGCAAACAGGTAGCCTTGGATGGCGACAAGGCGACATGCGGAAATTGCGAAGGGGCGTTCCCGATAGTGGGCGGCGCACAGCGCATGATTCACCACGGGCGATGTGTTGCGCTGAAGGGTGACGCCGTATTGTGCCCATGCGGTCGAAACCGACTGATCGCGGGGAGCGACAGCACGATTTTCTATAGCGACAGCGGTAGCGGAAATGCAGCGAACCGGTTCGCTGCGGGTTCGGCAGTGGCGCCCACGCGGCACATGGCGGCACCCGGTATCCACGACGACCAATTCGTGATCCGCGACGTGCGGACAAAGCAGCGATTAAGCAACGTGCGCTATTGGATCAAGGATCGAGCCGGAAACGTACTTGCAACGGGCGTGAGCGATCGGCATGGTTGTACCGCACGCGTGCAAACCGAAGACGCGCAAATTTTGAAGCTGGTCATCGAGGACTGAGAAGATGGGAAACCAAACTACCGTTGCCGAGACAACGACAAACACCATTGAGGGCTCACAGCGATTCGCAGACGTCGACTTGCGTCCGATCTGCGAAAACATGACGAACTCGGAATTTCGCAAGATGTTTGCGGTAGCACAGGGGCGCGCAGTCGATCGATTGACGATTCGCATCGCCGACTTGAAAAAGTGGTCAAAGCAAGACAAAGATCGCGTGTTCAAGTGGTTCGGTCGAGACGACGACAAAACTCGAATGCATTTGCTCACGGGTTTAACGAAGGTACTTGGCGTAGTTCGGGCATTCAATGAAAACAACGTCGTTCGGAGCGGTAGCGCCGGCGATCTAGCGACGGGTTGCACTCCTCATCCGCGCGGAACGATTAACGAGGCCGCTCACGTGTGTGCGCCTGACACAACGACGCATACGATCGCGATTGGCGAGCGATTCTGCACGATGCGCCCGTGGACCGCGAATGCCGATTCGCACGTATCAACTATCATTCACGAAGCGACTCATTTCCACGACACTATGTCGTCAACCGATGACCAATACACGATTACCCCGTTGCTCCCTGGGTGGGGACGATCACATCCCAAGTTATCAATCAACAACGCCGACAGCATCGCGGGGTACGTCGTTGACATTGACTAAATTCCTTACAGCGCTCGCGTTGAGCTGCACACAATCGGTATTGGCATGTGAAGGTCCGTCGAACTTGCCGGGTTGGGATTTTGATGTTCGATTCAGCAAGGATTCGAGCGACCTATCCATCGCCGAACTGGCGAAACTGTCAGTATGGTCGACCGACATGCGCAACCGCTTTTCGATTATCGATGCGGTGTCGATTGTCGGACTGGCGGAATCGACGGAGCAAGATCCGAAGGCTCTAGCTCAACGACGTGCCGCGAACGTCAAGGCAGCATTGGATCAATTTTCGATTTATGGCGAACGAAATTCCATCATCGCGCGGATCTATAGGTTGCCGTTTCCCGCGAGCGAGTTCGACGATACGGGGCGTCGCGTCGAGATCACGTTCGGCCCGGGATGCCCTGACCACTGCTGCCCGAACCTGAACCCGATACCCAAGACACACTGACACGGCACGGTCCATTTACCGGCCCGCACAACGCGGGCCGTCCTCCCCTGCCTTTCACACCTTCCCGCTAGCGCTTACGATCCCCACACCTGCATTTCATCGAGCGAATACCCCCACTGCGTCGCCCGCTTCGTGCCAACCATCCGTACGTAACGGCCCTGTCCGTTCAGGTTCGGCAACGTCACGTGCCCATACGACACGCCATTGCTCGTCGAATAGATCGTCGTCCAGTTCGCGTTGTCGTTCGACGTCTGGATCTGGTAGACGAGTGCGCCCGCATCCCAATACAGATCGATGCTGCTGATGGTCTTCGTCGCGCCGAGATCGACGGAGATCCATTGCGGATCGACGCCAGTGCCTTCCGGCGAATCCCAGCGCGTGCTCGTCGTGTTGCCGTCGAATGCCTTGTCCGGCGTGAGCGATGCGTTGTAGCTTGCCGACGCCGCGGCCGGCCGCCCCTGCGACAGCAGCGTGCGTGCCGCGGCCGCGCCGCCGTAGTAGTTCGCGCCGAGCTTCGCCTTCGTCGCATCGGCATTCACGCCGAACTGCGACAGGCTCCAGCGCTGGCCGGTCGTCACGTCGCCGACGTAGAGCTGATAACCACCGGCCGTCGTCGACGAGAAGAACAGGTAGTTCGTACCACTGACGGGCGCCGGGTCCGAGTTGTTGCTCATGCAGTCGTTGAGCGCCAGCGCGCTCGGCGTCGAGGCCGGGTCCGCCGTCTTCGCATAGATCTGGTCGGCCCCGCCGCTGTCCTTCCAGCGCGCGTAGTACACCATGCCGTCCGCGCGCACGGTCGGGTAGTACGTCTGCAGCCCGGCCGGACGATCGAACACGGCGGTCGCGCCGGTCGCGATCGTGCGCTTCATCAGCCCCATGTTCGAGCCGGTGCCGGTCGCGTAGTACACGGCGCTCGCGTCCGGCGCGAGGAACGGCATCGAATATTCGGCGCCGGCCGGCGCGTTCGTCAGGCTCACGACCGACGTGAACACCGGGCCCGCGCTCGTGTACGACAGCGTCGCCTGCTTGACGTCGCCGTTCTGCTTGAACACGAGCGTCTTGCCGTCCGTGCTGAACTTCGGGTCTTCGTTGCGCGTGGCGCCCGTGCTGTTCGTCATGTTGACGGGCGGCGTGCCGGCGCCGAGCTGCAGCATGAACACGTTCCATGCGCCGTTGCGGATGCCCATGAACGCGAGCCACTTGCCGTCGGGGCTGAACACGCCGTTCATCGGATCGGTGATGCCCCACGCGCTCTTGCTGAGTTGCGTCAGCGTACGGGCCGAGAAATCGTAGAGGAACAACTGGCTCGTGCCGTCGCCGTACTTGACGTAGCTGTGATAGACGAGTTTGCCGGTCAGCGCGGCGGGGAACGTCGCGTTCGGCTGGGCGGCGGGATTGTTGACGCAGGCTGCGGCGGCCACGCCGCTGAACAGATTGAGGGCAATGCCGGCCGCGAGGCCCGCGACGAGGGTCTTCAATGTCACGCTGGATACTTCCGGGTAAGGTAAGGACGCCGCAGAAAAGGACTCGCGCGACACGCGCGGGCGTCACGGATTCGCGGTCGGGCAGCGTGAATTCCGTATCGGTCGGACAGCGGGAACAAAGCTTGCGAGAGGATGCCCGTTTGTCAGACGAAAGAACAGGATCAGAGCGCCGATAAAACATACGGATCAGCGATGTGGGGCGCGCTTGCACGTGACGGCTGCCGTACTACTCTTTGTCATCGAGGTCGATGGCCGGGAGAACGCGCATGAAGCGCTATGCGGTGCTGGCACAGACGATCGCCGACGCGATCCGGCGCGGCGATCTGGCGCCCGGCGCGCGCATCCCCACCGTGCGGGCCGCATGCCGCGCGCATCGCGTGAGTCCTTCCACGGTGTTTCGTGCGTACTACGCGCTCGAAAGCGAGGGCCTGATCGTCGCGCGGGCGCGCTCCGGCTATTTCGTTGCGAACGTCGCGGACAAGCACGTGCGGTTCGCGCGCGATCCGCCGCGCAAGCCGGGCGCCGCGCAAAACGACGCCGCGCAACCCGGCGACGACGATGCGCTGTTCCGTCTGCTCGACTCGCTCAAATGCGACGACATCGTGCCGCTCGGCTCGGCATTCGCGAGCTATTCGCTGTTCCCGATGAGCAGCCTGTGGCGCCAGGTCGCGTCGGCCGCGCGCCACATGGACCGCACGAAACTGCTCGAAGGCTTGCCGCCCGGCAACGAAGCGCTGCGCCGTCAGATCGCGTTGCGCTACCTGAACGCGGGCGCGTCGCTGCCGCTCGAGGAAATCGTCATCACGACGGGCGCGACCGAAGCGCTGATGCTCAGCCTGCAGGCGCTGACGCGCCCGGGCGACATCGTCGCGATCGAACGGCCGGCCTTCCACGCGGTGCTGCAAGCCGTTCAGAGCCTGCATCTGAAAGCGGTCGAGATTCCGGTCGACCCGCGCACGGGCCTCGACCTCGACGCGCTCGCCGAGGCGCTCGACACGCATCCGGTGCGCGCGTGCTGGTTCATGACGTCGTTCCACAACCCGACCGGCGCGACGCTGACCGACGAGCGCAAGCGCGCGCTGATCGACCTGCTCGCGTCCCGCGGCGTGCCGCTGATCGAGGACGACGTGTATGGCGAATTGCAGTTCGGCACGGCGCCCACGCGCCCCGCGAAACTGTATGACGACAGCGGGCTCGTCCTGCATTGCGGGTCGTTCTCGAAATGTCTCGCGCCCGGATTCCGGATCGGCTGGGTCGCGGCAGGCCGCTTCGTCCGGCAGATCCGCAAGGCCAAAGGCGCGAGCGCGCCGGCCGCCGACGTACCCGCGCAGATGGCGATTTCGAGCTACCTGCGCGACGGCGCATACGACCGCTTCCTGCGCAAGCTGCGCCGCAATCTCGCCGCGCACCAGGCGCAGATGCTGTCGGCCGTACGCGCGTACTTTCCGGCTGACACCGAAGTGTTCGCGCCACGCGGCGGATATTTTCTATGGATTGAACTGCCGCCGCACATGGATGCGATGCACCTGTTCGACGATGCGATGGAGAACGGCGTGAGCATTGCACCCGGACCGATCTTCTCCACGACCGGCGGCTTCCGCCGCTATTTGCGACTCAATTACGGTCGGCCGTGGACACCGGCGGTCGAGCGCGCGCTGGAGACGCTCGGCACGCTCGCGGCCCGACAGCGGCACGGCAGCTAGGACGAAACGTACGGAGCGGAATGCGCGACATGCGCCTTGCGTTTCGTGCGCGAACGACCAAGAATGAAGCAGCAGGCAGACGTGGACGAACGGGTTCCACCCGTCCGATGTTATGGAGAATCCCATGAGCACCGCATGCGAACGACCGCCGATCTCTAGCCCGACGATCGCGCCCGTCGGTCGCTGACATGCGTGTCCTGCCTAGCCGCAGCGTCCGCGCGCGCGATGCCTGGCGTGCCGTGCTGAATGCGCGCGCCGAATCGCGGCACGCGACGTGCTGCCGCTGCCGCGAATGCGGCTTCGTGGCGTTCCGCGCGCTCGAGCACTGCCCCGTCTGCGGTCAATGGAACGGGCCGTTCGAACCGATCCGACACACGTCGGCCGATGCGCACGCCGCCCATGCGCCGCGATCGTTTCACACGTGGTCGTCACGCATCGCCCGCGCGATGCGCAACGCGGCTTTCCAGCGGCCGCGCGCGTCGAGCGCGCCGATCCTGAGCATCCTTACGCTCGTGCTGCTGGTCGGCGGCTACGTGGCGGTCGACCAGACCTGCAAGGCCGATCCCGTTTGTCGCGGATCCGGTGCGCCGGCCGCCGTCGCGACCGAAACCATGCTGCCCGCGTCGAACGATCCGTTGCTGCCGGTCGTGCCGGCACCCGTCTACCCGTTTCATTCGCCCGATGAAACGCAAGTGGCGGCCAGTCTGCCACCAGGCGCCCCACTCGCAACCCAACCTGCTCGCAAGATGGCCATTGCACAAGCCGCGCCATCGTTGCGCCCGCCTGACCGGACGCGCGCCGGCGCGGTCCGCATGGCCGACTGGAAAGGCAGCCGCGACACCGCCCATCGCACGCGTGCGATCCGCCGCGTCAGCGTGCACACCGGGCGCACACGTCGCGCCGCGGCCAGCAACGCCGAACTCGCGAAGCTCTATCGCGGCCACTGAGCGTGACCCGGGCTCGGGCTCAGCGGTCGTCGCGTTGCACTGCCGTCACCGTCGCTCCCGCAACGAAAAAACGGGCGGCCCGTTTCCGGAACCGCCCGCTTCGCGTGGTGCGCGTCGAACGCTAGCGCATCACGCCGCCAGCAACCCGTGCGGGTCGATGACGAATTTGCGCGGCGCGCCGCCGTCGAACTTCTTGTAGCCTTCCGGCGCCTGGTCGAGCGAGATCACTTCGACGTTGACGATCTTCGCGATCGGCAGCCGGTCGAACAGGATCGCCTGCATCAGGTTGCGGTTGTACTTCAGCACCGGCGTCTGGCCCGTGAAGAACGAATGCGACTTCGCCCAGCCGAGGCCGAAGCGGATGCTCAGGCTGCCGTGCTGCGCGGCCTTGTCCTTCGCGCCCGGATCGTCCGTCACGTACAGGCCCGGGATGCCGATCGCGCCGGCCGGGCGCGTGATTTCCATCAGCGAGTTCAGTACCGTCGCGGGCGCTTCCTCCGAATGGCCCGACGAGCCGTGGCCGTGCGCCTCGAAGCCGACGCAGTCGACCGCGCAATCGATCTCGGGCACGCCGAGAATCTGCTCGATCTGCTCGCCGAGCGACGCGTCCTTCGACAGGTCGACCGTCTCGAAGCCCATCGCCCGCGCATGCGCGAGGCGTTCCGCGTTCATGTCGCCGACGATCGTCACGGCCGCGCCGAGCAGGCGCGCCGAGGCGGCCGCCGCCATCCCGACCGGGCCCGCGCCCGCGATGTAGACCGTCGAGCCGGGCTTCACGCCCGCGCTCACCGCACCGTGATAACCGGTCGGCAGAATGTCGGACAGGCAGGTCAGGTCGCGGATCTTCGCCATCGCCTGGTCGCGATCCGGGAATTTCAGCAGGTTGAAATCGGCATACGGCACGAGCACGTACTCGGCCTGGCCGCCGATCCAGCCGCCCATGTCGACATAGCCGTACGCGCCGCCCGCACGCGACGGATTCACGTTCAGGCACACGCCCGTATGCGTGTCCTTGCACATCGCGCAGCGGCCGCACGCAACGTTGAACGGCACCGACACGAGATCGCCGAGCTTCAGCGTCTCGACGTCGCGGCCCACTTCGACCACTTCGCCGGTGATCTCGTGACCGAGCACGAGGCCGACCGGCGCGGTCGTCCGGCCGCGCACCATGTGCTGGTCGGAGCCGCAGATGTTCGTGCTGACCACTTTCAGGATTACGCCGTGGCCGATCGCGCGGCCGCTCGGGTCGACCATCTTCGGATAATCGATTTTCTGGACTTCGACCTGGCCCGGCCCAAGATAGACGACACCTCGATTGCTGCTCATCGTATTGTCTCCATGTCTCGTTGGATGGCGCCGCGGCGCGCCGGCGCCATGCGGCGCACGCGCAACGTGCTGTTCGAGAGTAGTCCGGGAGGCAGGGGCGCCGATGTCTCAAACGCGACATGCGTTTGATCGGCGCCGACATCGATGGCGGAAATACGAAAGTCGGGCGGGAATCTACCGGGCGCGAGACACACAGGGGCCGGACCGGCCGTTGCTGCCGGCCGCGCCCCGACCGGCAGCCGCTACCCGCCCTGATTCTCGCGGATGATCGCGGCGGCGGCCGCTTCCGCGTCGCCCGCGACGCCGTCGTGCACGCGCGTGCTGACGGCGGGCGTCGGCGGCTCGCTGTCGAGCGCGTGGCCGTTGCGGTCGTGCGTGTCGACCGTCGCGCGCATCGACAGCCCGACGCGCAGCGGATGCGCGGCGAGATCGCGCGGATCGAGCGCGATCACGACCGGCACGCGCTGCACGACCTTGATCCAGTTGCCGGCCGCGTTCTGCGACGGCAGCATCGAGAACGCGCTGCCCGTGCCGGCCGAGAAGCCCTGCACGCGGCCGCGATAGGCGATGCGCGAGCCGTAGAGATCCGACACGACCTCGACCGGCTGCCCGACGCGCATGTGGCGGATCTGCCCTTCCTTGAAATTCGCGTCGACCCACAGCCGGTTGAGCTGCACGATCGACATCAGCGGCACGCCTGGCCCGACCTGCTGGCCGACCTGCACCGAGCGCTGCCCGATCGTGCCGTCGACGGGCGCGACGATCGTCGTGCGTTTCAGGTTCCGGTACGCAAGCTTGAACTGCGCGGCCGCCTGCATGACGGCCGGGCTTTCGTCGACAGGCAGCTTGCTGCCGAGCGCGCGCGCCGCGTCGAGCTGTGCCTGCGCGGCCGCGAGGTTCGCCTGCGCGCCGGCCACCGCCGCGCGCGCCCGCGCCAGTTCTTCCGGCGCGACGATCTCGACCGATGCGCCCGAACGCGCGGCGAGCGCGCGCTGCGCGAGCGACAGGTCGGCTCGCCGCGCATTCACGGCCTCGACGTACATCGTGTTCGAAATCCTCGCGTTCGCGACCTGGCGCACGGCCTGCGCGAGCTGCGCCTTCGCCTGCGCGAACGCGACGGACGCCTCGGTGTCGTCGAGCTTCACGAGCGTCTGCCCCGCGCGCACGGCCTGCGTGTCGGCAACCACCACGTCGGTCACCGCGCCCGGGATCTGCGCGGCGACCTGAACGATGCTGCCCGCGACGTATGCGTCGTCGGTGTCTTCGTAGTACCGGTCGCTCAACAGCCAGTACGCGATCCACGCAATCGCGGCCAGCAGCACGATCGCGAAGAACACGGTGAAGCGCTTGCGGCGCGTCGCGCGGCGCGCGTCGAGGGCCGGATCGTTCAGCGCGGCCGGCGGCGCGGCGGAATGAAGGTTGTCGTGGTGCATCAGTCGCTTTGCGTAACGATCAGACGATCGTGCTGGAAGACGGGAATCGCGGGCGTCGACGCCGAGCCCGGCATCGGGCTCGCCGAGGCCGTGCGCGCGAGAACGGGCGTGCTGCGCGGCATCGCGTCGGGGCGGGAGGCACCGACCGTGGACGGGCGCGCGGGGTCGTCGCATCGGACGGATTCGGGCGCGGACGCGGCCCGCGTCGTGGCAGCGGCCGGCGACATTGCCGTGCGCCCCGCTTGCGAGTCGTTCGACGGGCCCGCCACCGCAGCCCGGTTCGCGGCCATGGCAACGGCCGCCCCGCGCCGGGCCGCCCCGCTACGCGCCCGCTGCACGGCCGACGCCTGCGCCTGCGCGACCGTTGCGCCCGCATCGAACCCGCCGCCCAGCGCGCCGATCAACCCGACGCGCAATGTCCGCTGCTTGCCGAGCAGCGCGATCATCTGCGCGCGCTCGTCGATCAGCGTGAGATCCGCGACATCGACGTCCTTCTGCATCAGCACGCCGCGTCGATGCCGATCGGTCGCGATCTGCACGATCTTCTGCGCGGCCGCGACCGCATCCTGCTGCTGCGCGACGAGCGTCTGCGACGTCTGCAGCGACGTGACGAGCTGCGCGACCTGCCCGAGCGCGTCGTCGACGGTCTTGTTGTACAGCCCGATCGCGACGTCGGCCTGCGCGACGTCCGCGCCGAGCTTCGCCTTCAGCCGGCCGCGGTCGAAGATCGGCAGCGAGATCGCGGGGCCGACGGAGCCCGCGAGCGAATCGCGCGAGAACAGCGACGCGGGCGTCAACGCGAACACGCCGCCGAGCGCGACGAGGTTCACGTCCGGATAGAACTGCGCACGCGTCGAGTCGGCATTCGCGAACGCGGCCTCGACCCGCAGCCGCGCGGCGACGATATCGGGCCGGCGGCCCAGCAGGTCGGCCGGCAGCCGGGCGGGCACCGCGCCGCCCGCGAACGCGCCGACGCGCGGCCGCTGCAGCGCGAGCCCGCGCTCCGGGCCACGGCCCGACAGCACGCCGAGTTGCAGTTGCGCGAGCTTGATCTGCTCGTCGTTCAACGCGATCTGCTCGAGCAGTCGACTGCGCTTGATCGACGCGTCGCTCGCATCGTACGCGTTGTCGAGGCCGCGCGCGGTACGCTCGCGCAGCACCGCCGTCACGCGCTGGCTGATCTTCAGCTTCTGCTGCAACAGGTCGCGCACCGCGTACGCCTGGTCGAGCTGGCAATACACGGTGACGATCGCGACGGCGAGCGTGAGCCGTACCTGTTCGGCCTCGACGCCGGCCGCGTCGCGCAGCGACATCAGGCTCTTCGTCGCCGCGCGGTTCTTGCCCCACAGGTCGAGCTGGTAGTTCAGCCCGACGAAGATCGACGACGGCGATACGTTCGGATCGCCGAAGATCTGCACCGGCACGCGATAGCCGCCGGCCGTGACGTCGGCGATGTCACCGGGTTTCGGCATCCGTGCCCGGCTGATCGTCGCGCCGGCCGTGCCGGTCAAACCGGTCAGCGAATCGAACTGCTGAAGCTGCGCCTGCGCGATCCGCAGCCGCGCCTGTGCGACCTGCAGATCGGGGCTGTGCTGCGACGCCTCCGCGACCAGGTCGTCGAGCTGCGGATCCTGCAGCTGCTTCACCCAGTCGGGCGCCGGCCACGCGCCGTTCGCGCCGGGGCCGGCCGTCCGTGCGAGCGCATCGTCGGCCGGCGCGCGCAGCGACAGCGACGGCAGGAAGCCCGACGGCACACATCCGCCCAACGCGAACAGCATGGCCGCCGCCGCGACCATCGAGCCGCCCTTCGCGCCACGCGCCGAACCTGCCGCTTTCGTCGAACGCCGCATCGTCACCCCTGCCGAACGCGCTGCGCCCGCGCAGCCAGACGCGGCCGCGTGCGCTCGAGCGGGCCGAGCCGGCCGAACAGGCCGTCCGCGACGCCGAACAGGATGCCGGCCAGCTTCGCGCGCTTGTCGCGCTCGACCAGCGCGATCTGCACGACCTGCCACAGGGTCAGCAGGTTCGGCACGAGCGCCACCGGAAAACGCAGCCCGTACTGCATCCCGAGCTGCACCGCATTGCGCGCGCTGTAGTAGCGCCGTTGCCACGAGTGATTCATCGACGTCATTTCAAAAGGGCCGATCGCGTGCCGCTGCTTTGCGCCGATCCGATGCGTCAGCACCAGCGACGGCACGACATAGAGCGGCACGTTGCGCGACAGCGCGCGGAAGCTGTATTCGGTATCAACGTGATCGATGAACAACGTTTCGTCGAAACGGCCGAGCACGTCGAACGCGTCGCGCGACACGACGCAGCCCGACGAAATCAGGAACGCGCAGCGCTGCATCGGCGTGCCCGGGTCGATGTGCAGGCGGCGCACGCCGATGCCGTTCGTCGCGAGTTCGGGCAGGAAGCTGCGTGCGTTCTCGTCGAAGATGCGCGGGCCGGCCAGGAACGCACGCCCGGCAAGCCCCGCGCAGACGTCGCGCATCGTCGGAAAATAGGCAGCCGGCACCGACGAATCCTGGTCGAACAGCGCGACCGCGTCGATGCGGTCGCGAAACAGCGCCGCGAGCCCCGCGTTGTACGCGCCCGCGATGCCGCCGCGATTGCCGTGATGCAGCAGCGCGATGCCTTCGCGTGTGCACAGTTCACGGGCCCGCGCATCGGGCTGCGGCGTATTGTCGACGACGAGCAGCGCGTCGCACGCGTGCCGCCATCCGCGCAACGCGTCGAGCTGCGCGTCGCTCGGGTGATACAGGATCACGAGTGCGCCGAGTGTCGTCATGGTCTGCTCCTCAATGTCCGAACGATGCGGCCGCGCCGCGTTTCGGCCGCGTCAGCCACATCATCGCGGCGAGTGCGACACACGTCATGCTCGCCATCCAGAACATGTCGTTGGTCGCCATCATGTAGGCCTGCTGCATCACGACGTGATGCAGCGTCGTCAGCTCGCGCACGCCGTCCACGCCCATCGCGTTCAGCGCATGCACGAAGCGTTGCGTGTTCGCCGACGCGTGCGTGACCGATTGCGACACGACGTCGTAGTGATAGGTCGCGCGGTTGTCCCACAGCGTCACGCTCATCGCGGTGCCGAACGCGGCCGACAGCGTGCGCAGGAAATTCGACAGACTCGACGCGGCGGCGAGCCGGTCGTCCGGAATGCGCGACAGCGTCGCGGCGGTCAGCGGAATGAAGAAGCACGGCAGCCCGATCCCCTGGATCAGCCCGGGTGCGGCGATCTGCGCGAACGTCATCTTCAGCGTGAAATGGGCGTCCCAGGCGAGCACGGCCGCGAACACGAGGAAGCCGAACGTCGCGAGCACGCGCGCGTCGAAGCGGTGCGCATGCAGCCCGACGAGGATCGAGAACACGAGCGCGAGCACGCCGAGCGACGCGGTCGCGAGCCCCGCATGAAACGCGTTGTAGCCCATCACGGCCTGCATCCACAGCGGGAACACCACGCCGACCACGGAGAAACTCATCATCCCGAGCGAGATGATCAGCACGCAGAACGAGAACGTGCGGTCGCGAAACAGGCTCAGATCGACCACCGGATGCGCTTCGCCTGCTTCCCAGATCAGCAGCGACACGATCGCGAGCGCCGCGACCACCGCGAGCGTGACGATCAGCGGCGAATCGAACCAGCCGCGGTCGTGGCCGAGATCGAGCATCGCCTGCAGCGAGCCGACGCCGATCACGAGCAGCACGATGCCCGGCACGTCGATCGGACCGGCCGCGCCGCGCTGCGCGTCGGGGCGCAGCATCGCGGTGCACACCGCGAACGAGAACAGCCCGATCGGCAAATTGATCAGGAAGATCCACGGCCACGAGAAGTTGTCGACGATCCACCCGCCGACCACCGGCCCGAAGATCGGCGCGAGCAGCACCGTCATCGCCCACAGCGCGAGCGCGATCGTGCGTTGGGTTGGAGGAAAGGTGCGCAGCAGGATCGTCTGCGACAGCGGCACCATCGGCCCCGAGCACAACCCCTGCAGCGCGCGGCAGATCACGAGCACGTGCAAGTCGCGCGCGAGCCCGCACAGCAGCGACGTCAGCGTAAACAGCAGCACCGCGCCGACGAACAGCCGCAACTCGCCGACGCGGCGCGCAAGCCAGCCGGTGAGCGGCACCGCGATCGCGGCCGCGACCGAATACGAGCTGATCACCCACGTGCCCTGGCTGTTCGACACGCCGAGACTGCCGGAGATCGCCGGCACCGCGACGTTGGTCACGGTCGAGTCGAGCACTTCGATGAAGGTCGCGAGCGACAGCGCGAACGTCAGCAGCGCGAGCCGGATGCCGCGCACCGGCTGCGCGGCGGGCACCGGCGCCGACACGTCGAGCGCGGACGGCGCGACGGGCCCGTCGTGCAGCGGCGATGCGGTGCTCATGTGCCGGCCACCGCGACATCGGCCCGCGCGGCCACCCGCCCGCGCTTCGGCACGAAGCGTTCGATGAAATCGGCGGCCGCGCCACAGCCGTCCGGCGCGGCCGCAAGCAGCGCACGCGTACGCGCCGCATGCACCGCGAACGCGGGTTCGTCGAGCACGCGCGCGAGCGCCGCGCCGAGCCGCGCGCCGTCGAGCGGCCCGTCGACCCGCACGCCGCAACCGTTCGCGACGACGCGTTGCGCGTTGTCGAACTGATCGTGCGCGAACGGCGTGACGACCTGCACGATCCCGGCTTCGCACGCGAGCGCCGCCGTGCCGATGCCGCCGTGATGCACGAGCGCGCGGCAACGCGGCAGCAGCGTGCGCATCGGCACGAAGCGGCGCACGAGCAGCCGGTCGCCATCCTGCGCCGCATCGTGCGGCGTCAGCAGGATGCCGCGCGCGCCGGTCGCGCGCAGCGCGTCCGCCACCGCACGCGCATACGCCGCGTGATCGACGAGGGTCGAACCGGCCGTGAACACGACCGGGGCTTCGCCTGCCGCGAGAAACGCATCGAGTGCCCCATCATCGTCGGAGGTCGAAATATCGTTGAACAGCGGAAAACCGCTTTGCAGATGGTTCGACGGCCAGTCCGGCTGCGGCGGCGCGAACCACTGGGGAAACAGGCACAGCACGCCGTCGGTCGAATGCAGCCAGCGGCCGAGCACGCGCCGCGCGGGCGCGAGCCCGAGTTCGCGGCGCACCGCGTCGAGCGCCGGGCCGCACACGCGGTCAAGCACCTGCCGCTCGATCAGCGTCATCAGCGCCGACTTCACCGGCAACGGCCAGCGCGCCGGAATCGTCAGGCGCGGATGAGTCGGCGGCGCATGCGCGGACAGCAGCGTCGACGGCGATACCTGCACCGACACGTACGGCGTGCCGTGCAATTCCTGCATGAAGCGCGCGGAGAACGCCCATAGCGTGCCGACCAGCACCGTGTCGGCATCGGTCAGCGCGCGCAGCGCGTCGTAATGCGGGCGCAGCGTCGGCGCGATCACCTGCCACAGCGTGCGGAACGACGTACGCGGATCCCACAGCGCGGGGTTCGCCATCGCCGCGTCGTAGTCGGCCGCGGTGCCGACCGGCACGAACGCGAACCCGCAGCGGCGCACGGCCGCCTCGAACGGCGCGTGCGTGCAGAACACGACGTCGTGACCGCGCGCGGCGAGCGTGCGCGCGACGCCGAGCAACGGATGCACGTCGCCCGCCGAACCGATCGCGGTCACGATCATCTTCGCCATCGCGCGCCTCGCGGGGGTCAGTAGAAGCCGGGGATCAGCGCCGCGACCTCGCGGCGGTACTGCGCATAGGCCGGCCCGAAATACCCGGTCAGCCAGCTCTCCTCGACGCGCACCTTGTACGCGAGCGACGCGAACACGAGCAGCACGCCGAGCGCGCCGCGCCATTCGCCGCCGATCAGCGCGGCGCCGACCAGCGCGATCAGGCAGCCGGTGTAGATCGGGTGACGTACGAACGCATACGGCCCCGTGCGCACGAGTTCGTGGTCTTCCTTCAGCGTGACCGACACGCTCCAGTTCGTGCCGAGATGCAGCCGCGCCCATACCGAGAACAGCAGGCCGGCCACCAGCACCGCGAGCCCGCACTGCGCCTGCAGGCCGAAGCGCTGCCAGTCGGGCGCGAGCGCCTGCCACGACGGATCGGGCAGGATGATCAGCGCGCCGCCGACGATCAGCGGAATCGACTGGAGCGTGCGCGAGCGCGATGCCTCCTTGCGTACGGTCGTCTTGACGCGCTGCGACGTGGCGATCCAGTAAGCGAGCCACGCGGCCCACGGAACGACGATGGCGATGGTCTGAACGATATTCACGGCTGGCCTGCCTCGTTGGGATGGGAATTCGGATGCGCGGGACGTGCCCGCTGCTCGACGGACGGCGTCACGACGACAGCGCGTGCATCGGCGCGGGCACGCATGCGTGCGCGGCGGCACGTGCGATGCCGGCCGCGGCGGGCGCTTCGCCGCAGAAGAAATCGAGCAGCGCGGTACGGGTGGCTTCGCGCTGCGCGCGGCCTTCGATGTCGAGGAAATGGCCTGCGTCGGGCACCGTCGCGAACCGTGCGCGCGCCACATGCGCGCCAAGCTGCCGCACGTCGGCCGGCGTCGTGTATTCATCGCGCTCGCCGTTCAGGAACAGCAGTTCGCAGCCGATGTTCGAGAACTCGCTGAAGTAGCGCTCGGGCTGCAGCGACAGGATCTGGTCGACGTGGAACGCGACCTGGTCCTGCTCGTCGCGCGGCAGGCGCGTGAGATAGCGGTAGTTGTACAGCTTCATGATGCGCGGCAGATAGCGGCCGACCGTGTCGTTCAGCAGCTGCGCGGCCTTCAGGTTCTCGCCGGCCGCGATGTGGTCGCGGGCCCGCGTCACGTAGTCGATCATCGCGTCGTTCAGGAACGGCGAGAACGAACAGATCGCCGCGCGCCGCACGCTCGGGCAGCCGCGCGCGAGCGCGAACAGCGACGCGACGCCGCCCCACGACACCGACACGAGGAACGCCGGCGCGAAGTGTTCGACCAGGTACTGGAGGATCGCGGCTTCGTCGTCCTTGGTCAGGATCGAGCAGCCGGGGTTGTGCTGGCGCGACTGCCCCGCATACGGCAGGTCGAAGCAGATCGTGTTGATCCGCTCGCCGAGATACTGGACGGTCTGGCCGAACGACGCGGTCGTCGCGAGCGCGCCGTTGACGAGCATCGCCGTGTCGAAGGCCGGATCGAACACGTTCCGTTCGACATAAACCTTCAGACCATTCGGCAGCGGGACCACGTGTTTTTCGGTCGGCATCGTCGTTCTCCGGTGAATGCGGCGTCTCGACGTCGCGGCATGCTGCAGCTGCGCAATGGCTGACGTCGGGCCCGTGCGCGATCGATGGACGCGCCGATTGCCGACGCACCGCGGCAATTGCCGGCGGCGCCATTCATTCCTCGTGGTGCGGCGCCATACTAATACGGTCGATATTGCTCACTCAAGTCATTCCAAAAATCCCTCTACTCGGCCCGGAAATCCGCCAGATTCAAATTTATTTGTCGATTTCTATGGTATGCAGAATCTCAAAAAAGACGATGGCAATCGTTTGCGAGCAATCCTCCTCAGCGTTAAAAAAACCATACTTATTCATTAATATCAATGAGTTATGAAGTTTAAATCGGCGGATTAAAACGGTTTCCGCAAAACCACCCACCTTCACCATCCGATTTTACGATTTCATATCGTGAATAATTTTTCAGATTTCGACATTCTTTCCATTTGTAATGAAATCGAGCATGGAAACGGTCCTCCGAATTGCATCATGTTTTCACGAATCGTTTTAAACAGATTCAAACTTAATTAACCTTCTTTCAACTCGTTTTTCCGCACCTGCACACGGCTCCGGCGGCGGCGATCCTTCCCGTTTGGAACGCAGCCCGCCGTTCGGCCCCGATTTTTTGTTGATTGAACGATCAATAAAAAACCGCTAAGCTCTCGACTTCCATGGACGGCCCGCCCGGGCGAAGGGAGTCGCGATGCCAAAAGTCGGAATGCGGGAGATACGCCGCGCGCAGTTGATCGACGCCACGCTGCGCTCGATCGACGAAGCGGGCCTGCCCGGCACGACGCTCGCATCGGTCGCGCAACGCGCGAACATCTCGACGGGCATCGTCAGCCATTACTTCGGCGACAAGGACGGCCTGCTCGAAGCGACGATGCGGCACGTACTGCGCGACCTGTGGTCGGCCACCACGCGCCGCCGCGTCGCCGCACGAAAAGACCCGCGTTCGCGGTTGCGCGCGGTCGTCGCCGCGAACTTCGACGTCACGCAGGTGAGCGCGCCCGTGATGAAGACGTGGCTCGCGTTCTGGTCGCAGAGCATGCACGACCCGATGCTCAAGCGCCTGCAGCACGTGAACACGCGGCGCCTGCATTCGAACCTGTGCGCCGAATTCGCGAAGGCGTTGCCGCTCGCGAAGGCGCGCGAAGCCGCCAGCGGCCTCGCCGCGCTGATCGACGGCCTGTGGCTGCGCGGCGCACTCGCCGGCGGCCCGATCGACACCCGAGCTGCTTTGAAGCTCGCCCACGATTACATCGACCTGCTGCTCGCGTCCGACTGACGCGCGACGCAGTCGCCCTCAAGGAGATCCTCATGTCCGTATACGGTTTGCAGCGCCTCTACATCGGCGGCGGTTACGTCGATGCCACCAGCGGCAAGACTTTCGACACCTTCGATCCCGCCACCGGCGAACTGCTTGCGCAGGTGCAGCAGGCGAGCGCGGCCGACGTCGACCGCGCCGTTGCGTCCGCGCAGGAAGGCCAGCGCGAATGGGCCGCGATGACCGCGATGCAGCGCTCGCGCATCCTGCGCCGCGCGGTCGACCTGCTGCGCGAGCGCAACGACGAACTCGCAGCGATCGAAACGCGCGACACCGGCAAGCCGATCGGCGAGACGCTCGCGGTCGACATCGTCACCGGCGCGGACGTGATCGAGTACTACGCGGGCCTCGCGACTGCGATCGAAGGGCTGCAGGTGCCGCTGCGTGCCGAGTCGTTCGTCTACACGCGCCGCGAGCCGCTCGGCGTGTGCGCGGGCATCGGCGCGTGGAACTACCCGATCCAGATCGCGTGCTGGAAGACCGCGCCCGCGCTCGCGGCCGGCAACGCGATGGTGTTCAAGCCGAGCGAAGTCACGCCGCTGACCGCGCTCAAGCTCGCGGAAATCTATACGGAAGCCGGCGTGCCGGCCGGCGTGTTCAACGTCGTGCAGGGCGACGGCTCGGTCGGCGCGCTGCTCACCGGCCATCCGGACATCGCGAAGGTGTCGTTCACCGGCGGCGTCGAAACCGGCAAGAAGGTGATGTCGCTCGCCGGCGCATCGTCGCTGAAGGAAGTGACGATGGAACTCGGCGGCAAGTCGCCGCTGATCGTGTTCGACGATGCGGATCTCGATCGCGCGGCCGACATCGCGGTCACCGCCAACTTCTTCAGCTCGGGCCAGGTCTGCACGAACGGCACGCGCGTGTTCGTGCACCGCTCGATCAAGGACATGTTCACGCAGAAGGTGCTCGAACGCGTGAAGCGCATCCGCGTCGGCAAGCCGACCGATGCCGACACCAACTTCGGCCCGCTCGTCTCCGCCGCGCAACTCGACAAGGTGCTCGGCTTCATCGAGAGCGGCAAGGCCGAAGGCGCGAAGCTGCTCGCGGGCGGCACGCGCCTGACCGACGGCCACTTCGCGAACGGTCAGTACGTCGCGCCGACCGTGTTCGGCGATTGCCGCGACGACATGAAGATCGTGCGCGAGGAAATCTTCGGGCCGGTGATGAGCATCCTCGATTTCGAATCGGAGGACGAAGTGATCGCGCGTGCGAACGACACGCACTACGGGCTCGCGGCCGGCGTCGTGACCGAGAACCTGTCGCGCGCGCACCGCACGATCCATCGCCTCGAAGCCGGCATCTGCTGGATCAACACGTGGGGCGAATCGCCGGCCGAAATGCCGGTTGGCGGATACAAGCAATCCGGTGTCGGGCGCGAGAACGGCATCACGACGCTCGAGCACTACACTCGAATCAAGTCGGTGCAGGTCGAGCTCGGCCGCTACAACCCGGTGTTCTAAGACAAGGAGATCCGTCATGACGACACGCGAATACGATTACATCATCTGCGGCGCGGGTTCCGCGGGCAACGTGCTCGCAACGCGCCTGACGGAAGATCCGGACGTCACGGTGCTGCTGCTCGAAGCGGGCGGTCCCGACTACCGCTTCGACTTCCGCACGCAGATGCCGGCCGCCCTCGCCTATCCGCTGCAGGGCCGCCGCTACAACTGGGCGTACGAAACCGATCCCGAGCCGCACATGGACAACCGCCGGATGGAGTGCGGGCGCGGCAAGGGGCTCGGCGGCTCGTCGCTGATCAACGGGATGTGCTACATCCGCGGCAACGCGCTCGACTACGACAACTGGTCGACGCACAAGGGCCTCGAGAACTGGACGTATCTCGACTGCCTGCCGTACTTCAAGAAAGCCGAGACGCGCGACGTCGGCCCGAACGACTATCACGGCGGCAGCGGCCCCGTGTCGGTCACGACCAGCAAGCCGGGCGCGAACCCGCTGTTCGAGGCGATGGTCGACGCGGGCGTGCAGGCCGGCTATCCGCGCACCGACGACCTGAACGGCTATCAGCAGGAAGGCTTCGGCCCGATGGATCGCACCGTCACGCCGAAGGGCCGCCGTGCGAGCACCGCGCGCGGCTATCTGGATCAGGCGAAGGTGCGGCCGAACCTCGAGATCGTCACGCACGCGCTCGCCGATCGCATCCTGTTCGACGGCAAGCGCGCGTCGGGCGTCACGTACCTGCGCGGCAGCGAGCGCGCGACCGCGCATGCGCGCCGCGAAGTGCTCGTGTGCAGCGGCGCGATCGCGTCGCCGCAACTGCTGCAGCGCTCGGGCGTCGGCCCCGGCGCATGGCTGAAGGCACTCGACATTCCGGTCGTGCTAGACCTGCCCGGCGTCGGCCAGAACCTGCAGGACCACCTGGAGATGTACATCCAGTACGAGTGCAAGGAGCCGGTGTCGCTGTACCCGGCGCTCAAGTGGTGGAACCAGCCGAAGATCGGCCTCGAATGGATGCTGAACGGCACGGGCCTCGGCGCGAGCAACCACTTCGAAGCGGGCGGCTTCATCCGCACGCGCGACGACGACCTGTGGCCGAACATCCAGTATCACTTCCTGCCGGTGGCGATCAACTACAACGGCTCGAACGCGATCGAGATGCACGGCTTCCAGGCGCACGTCGGCTCGATGCGCTCGCCGAGCCGCGGCCGCGTGAAGCTGCGCTCGCGCGACCCGAACGACCATCCGAGCATCCTGTTCAACTACATGGCCGAAGCGCTCGACTGGCGCGAGTTCCGCGATGCGATCCGCGCGACGCGCGAGATCATGCGGCAGCCGGCGCTCGACCGCTATCGCGGCCGCGAGCTGAATCCGGGCGCCGATTGCAAGAGCGACAAGGAACTCGACGCGTTCGTGCGCGCCCGCGCGGAAACCGCGTTCCATCCGTCGTGCTCGTGCAAGATGGGTTACGACGACATGGCGGTGGTCGACGAGGAAGGCCGCGTGCACGGGCTCGACGGGCTGCGTGTCGTCGATGCGTCGATCATGCCGATCATCACGACCGGCAACCTGAACGCGCCGACGATCATGATCGCCGAGAAGATCGCCGACAAGATCCGCGGCCGCACGCCGCTCGCGCGTGTCGACGTGCCGTACTTCGTCGCGAACGGCGCACCGGCGCGCAACGTCGCGAAGGCCGTGCGGCAGCCCGAGACGGTCTGACGAAGGCGGCCGCCCGCACCGGGCGCCGCGATACCACTCCTGCGGCTCGCGGCGTTCTCGCCGCGAGCCGCGTTTCATTGGGCCGGCTCGTTTGCGCTGCGCGGCCGGGCGGCCGACACGCTCCGCGTCCGCATCCGCTTGGCGCGGACGATCGGGTTCCAGCGCGACGTCAGGCTCATCGCGTCACGCAGGCGCTCGAACGCGGCATCCTCCGTCGGCCCGAAGCGGCTGACCGCCGGCCACGCGAGCACGTGGTCGACACACGTCTGCCAGATGTCGCCATGAAACCTGCGGCCGATTTCCCGCACCGTATCCGGTGCGGCGATCGCGATGCCCGCCAACAGGTAATAGGCCCAGAAGCTGCCCGCACCGACGAGCCGATCGAGCCGACACACGGCGAGCGCGGCAAGCAGCCCGTCCGTCGATGCGAGATCGGCGCGATGCGCGCGGATCGCGCGCGCGACGAGATTGTGCTGACCGCCGTACGCCTGAACGGAAACGCCGTGGCCAGCCGCAAGCTCCGCGGAGAACGTCGCGAGCGCAGCCATCTCGTCGATACGCGCGGCGTCGTCGCGCGGGCCACAGGCGCGCAGCACGATCGCGTCGATCACGGCGCCGGGACGGGCCGGCGTTTCCGTGTCCGTTGTCGCGACCGCCGTCGGATTTTCTCTCAGGTTCTTCGCAGGCGGCGTCTCGCGCGGCCCGTCGTGTTCGTTCGCGATGCATGCGCCCGCGTCGTCGCCGCTGCGTTCGACGCCGCCGGCAATCCGTTCGAGCGCGGCCCAGCCGAGTTCGGGATCATCGAATGCGCACGCATCGATCACGCCGTGCGCGGTGTCGAATACGGCACGCGAGCCCGGACAGCAACGTTCGGCTTGCGCGAGTTGCTGCGCGGAAGGCACGTGCGAGCATGCGCCGGGCGAATCGGCCGGATCGCACGCGCAACCGCTGCCGTCCGTCGCGATCCACGGGACCAGCCGGTGAAGCACGGCCCTCGCTTCGCGGGACAGGCTCGCGCCAGCGCCCACATGTATCGCGTGCGACGGGACGACAACCGGGTCGCCGGCGCAAGCCGCCCCGTCGAGATGTTCGATCAGGTACTGCAGCCACGCGGCCGTGCGCAGCCGGTCGGGCGTCGCGCCGCGGGCGTCGCCATACTTTGCTGGATCGGTAAGCATGGGTCGTCCGGGATGGTTCTGGCTAATTGACCTGGTTTTGTTTCAATCGAATCGGGCGGCGCAGTACGCGACGCCGCCCTGCCACGCCGCCCGTGCCGGATCGCGACACGGGCGGTCAACCGGCCGCCGCGCCGATACGCGCGACGGCTCGACCCCGTCGAAGCATCGAAGCCGCGAAAACCCGCCGCGCTTGCCGCACGGCCCTCGCGCGCGGCGGGTTCCGCTTCGATCGCGCGACGCTTACTGCACGTGGAACTTCGGCGACGTCAGCACCGTGCCGCCCACCGTGCAGTCCGGCGTCAGCGTCGCGTTGTTGAACGTCAGCGACGAGTTCGCATCGCTCCACGCCGTCACGACCTTGCTTGGCCCGCACGCGCCGAGCAGCGTAACGTTCACCTTCACGTTGTTGATCGACAGCTGCGTCGTGCTGTCGGCCTGCCCGGTCCACGGCGACGTGCTGCTCGCGCTGCCGCTGATCAGCGAGCACGTCGCGCCGCCCGTGAACGTCGTCGACGTGATGTTGACGATGCCGGTCGACGTGATCGTGCCGTTGAAGGTCGCGGTACAGGCCGCCGTGATCGACCCCTTGCTCAGGTTCGTGAGACCCGATGCGGAGAACGGCTCGCCGTTCGGGTTCATCGGCTGACCGTCCGCGCGCGAAACGGTGACCGCGAAAGCAGGCGCGGCCGAAACCGCGGTGAAAGCCACTGCAGCAACAAGCGATACGATTTTGCGAATGCTCATTTGAACTGCCCCCTCTCTTCACAAATGGCGGCACGCCGCCAGGAACGCGATCTTCCGGCCGGAACCCTCCGGCCAGCCGGTCGCAGGAAGCCGCCGGCACGCGTCATGCGCGCCGGTCGGCTCAGAACTTGTAGGAAATCCCGACGAACGTGATCAACGGGTCGGCCTTCAGTCGCGTGCGCGTGGTCGCGAGCGTCGAACCGTCGGCCGCCTTGATCACCAGCGACGAGTAGGTCTTCAGCGGCATGTACGTCAGCGTCGCCGTGAGCCCCCAGTGCTTGTCGATCGCATAGCTCGCGCCGACGTTGTAGACCGGCGTGAACGACGACGACGCCTTGCCCTCGACCGACGTCGCGCCCGGCTTGCCGGCGCCCGCCGCGAGCACGCTGCCGAGGTTCTCGTTGATGTCCTTCGCGAAGTTGCCGTTCAGTTCGATGTTGCTGAACCAGCTGTAGGCCACGCCGATCCCGACGAACGGACGGAACTTCGCCGTCGGCGAATTGAAGTAGTACTGCAGAATGACCGTCGGGCTCCACTGCCGCGCGTTCTTCACGGCCGGCTGGTTCGCCGACTTGTCCATGTCGACGTTGCCGAGCGCGCCGGCCGGGCCGGGCGGCCTGATCACGCCGTGTCCGGTCAGCGTGAATTCCGGCGGCACGCCGAGCACCGACGTCACCGCGATGTGATCGGTGAAGAAGTGCGTGAGCGTGAGGCCGACCGTGTCGGCGTTGTTGACCGTCAGGCTCGTGCCCGGCGACGTGAACGAACCGGGCAGGCGCAGCGGCCCGTTGATCGGCATGCTTGCAAGATTCGTCGTCAGCCCGTTGGTCGAATCCTGCGGCATGATGTGCAGCCAGCCCAGCGTCGCGACGTTGTCGCCCGCCTGCTGGGCCGATGCGAGCGTCGACACGCCTGCGACGACACCCGCGACAATCAGCTTCTTCATGAAGTCTCCCCCTCATTCTGTCGGGACGCCGCGCATTCGCGCGCGGCGCCGCCGTGTCTCCATCCACACGCGGTCACTGCACGAACGCGCCGACCGTGAAGTACGGATTGCTCGTATCGGCCATGTCGAGGAACCCGAACACGCCGCCGGTGAACACGAACTTGCCGGTCGCCGGCCCCGACGCCGCGTCCGCGTGCACGGTCGTCACGACGCCCGGCACTGTCTGCGTGTAGTCGAGGTTCAGCGCGCGCGTGAGCGCGGCCTGCGACGCATTGAACGGATCGAGCAGCGTGGCCTGCGCGCCGACGAGCGCGGTCGCGCGGTAGTTGAACGCGCTGTCGACGCCCGTGTACTCGCCGTTCTGCGAGCCCTGGGAGACCGCCGTCTGCGGGCTCAGGAACGAGATGCCCGATTCGTCGTCCGCGCTCGGCGCCCCTTGCGTGAGGTCCGCATTCGCGGCGCCGGTGCGGATGAAGATCGGCACGAGCTGGTTGCGCAGCTTGCCGACGATCAGGATCCCCTTGCCGGCCTTCGCCGGATCGAGCGCCGCGAGCGTCCGCGGAATCTGCGGCTGGTAATTGAGCGACTGGAATGCCGGCGCATCCGGGCGCAGCGTGAACGGCTGGTTCACGGTCGCGCTCGACGCCAGCGGCTGCCCGCCGTTCTTCTTGCCGAAGTTGTCGGTTTCCGTATAGCTGCCGTCCGCGTTGATCGTCACCTTCTGGTCGAGCGCCACCGGCTGGAAGTTCTGCGACGGCACCTGGTGATAGCCGAGCTGGTTGTACGTGCCGGCAATCTTCGTCAGGTCGGTTTCGAGCGACGAGAAGCTGATGAACGGGTAGTACGGGAACGTCGTCTTCGGGATCTTGCCGACGCCGATCACGCCGTCGAACTGGATCGTCGCGCCGGGGATCGCGCCGCCCAGCACGCCTTCGCCGAGAAACAGCCGCGCGGGCCGGCTCGGGTCGAGGCTCGCGTTCTGCATCCGGAACGTGCACTGGTTCAGCTTCACCGTGGGCAGCCCCGTTTCGTCGGCCAGCGTGCCGTCGACCACGTTCGCGGGCGCGGTGTCGCGCGTCGGCTGCACGGTGCCCGCGGTGGTCGGCACCGGCGACGCGAGGTAGGTCATCCGGTACGTCATCTTCGTCGTGTCGAGCTGCACCTTCACGAGCTCGCCCGACCCGGAGCCTCCGACGAACACCGTGTTGTAGTCGATCGTCTGCGGGCACAGCCGGACCACCGGCGCGGGCGGCGGGTCGCCGTCGCCGCCGCATGCGGCCAGCACGGGTGCGACCGATGCCGCGGCCATCCAATGCTTAAAATTCATAGGAATCCTCTTGAAATTCGATTCACCGGCGGCAGCGCATGCGCCGCCGGTGTGACGTGTTCGATGCCGGGTTACTGGACGAACGCGCCGACCGTGAAGAACGGGTTGACCTGGCTGTTGTTGACGACCATCGCGTAGACATTCCCGGCCGTCACGATCCACCCCGTATCGCCCTTCTTGAAGATCGCCACGTTGCCGGCCGCGCCCTTCGCGTTGAAGTCGCTGTTGGCCGTGACCTTGACCTTGCCGGGCGATGCCTGCGTGTAGTCGAGCCCGAACTGCGCGGTCGGCGACGACGTTTGCGGATCGATGAACGCCGCGGTATTGCCCTGGAACAGCGTCGACGTGTAGTTCGCCGCGATGGTCGACACGGCGGTGCCGTCGCTGCAGTTGCCGGCAGACGGCGTGAAGTAATTGAAAGTCGTGTTGAACGCGCCGGGCAGGTCCGGATGCGGAACGAACGGATTGAAGCTCGGCCCCTGGCCTGCCGCGCTGCCCGACGGCCCGTTGTTGGTCACCACGCCGCATGCGGATGCGCTCGTCGCCCCGATGAACCCGCCCTTCAGCACGTTGCGCGCGACGGCTTTGGCGGGCGCGAGCATCGAGATGCCGACCTCCGCATCGGCCACCGAGCCCAGCGGATTGCCCGGCGCGGCATACGCATACCCGACGCGGATCACGACCGGCACCAGCGCACCGTTCAGCTTGCCGACGATCATCACGCCGTGCGCCTGGCTCGGCACGAGGATCACGAGCGGCTGCCCCTGGCCTGCCGACGGATAGGCCTGCCCCGACTGCGCGTTGCTGACGAACACGTTGTCAGGCGTACCGTCCGCATTCTTGCGCAAGGTCCACGGCGAACCGGTCGTCTGACACGAGTAGTCGCTGCCTTGCGTGATCGTGCAGGAGCCGTCCGCATTGAGCGTCTGGTTCCAGTTCACGACGTCCGGCTGCCAGCCTTGCGGCGTGGTGGTCTGATAGGTGGTGCCGGTCGGCGACAGATGAATGCCGACTTCGTTGTACACGCCGGCCACCTTCGTGAAGTCCGTTTCGGTGTCGGTAAAGCCGATGAACGGATAGAAGTCGAACGTGCGCGACGGCACCGAGCCGAGGAAGAAGCCCGGCGCGAGTTCGATGCCCTGGAACGCGATCGTCGCGCCCGGAATGCCGCCGCCGACCACGCCGTTGCCGACGAACAGCATCGGCGGATCGGCGCGATTGATCGTCACCGAATATGCGCCGTCGCTCGTCGCGCCGCTGTCGAGCACGAACGCGCAACGATTCTGCTCGGCCGTCGGGAGGTTGGTCGGATGATGGAACGCGCCGCTGATCGTCAGGCCCGCGCGCGTGTCGTTGATCTGCCCTGCCGAGGTCGGCACCGACGAGTCGATGAATTGCATCTGGTAAGTCAGCTTCGTCGTGTCGAACTTCACCTTCACGTATTCGCCGCTGCCGGCGCCGCCCGTATACGTCGTCGTGTAATCGAGCGCGTCCGGACACAGCTTCGTCACGACGGGCGGCGTCGTTTCGGCGCCGCTCGGCCCGCATGCGCTGCCCGAGCACTGCGGCACGGTGATCGGCCCCGGATCGTCGCCGCCGCCGCAACCGGCGACGAACGGCAGCACCAGCACCGCGCACGACAGGATCGCCTTCCGCCATTCAGGAATGCAAATCATCAACCCCTCCTTTTCAGGTACGACAAGTCTCGTCCGGCCGGGCTGCATGGCCTGCCGGTTGGTATCGCGCCGCCGCACGAATGCGCGGCGCATGACGCTGCACGCGGGACCGCCGCGAACCGGTCGGGCATAGGCGGCACACGCGGCGGCGGACAAACGCGCTCCCGCGGCGCCGTCATGCGGCACGGCGCCGTCGGAACGATCGAAACGGAAAGTGGCTTGCCTCTACGGCTCGCCGCTACGGCCTGCCGCTACACGGCGAGGTGACGGCGCAGGCATGCGACCTGCGTCGCGCCTGCATTCAGCGAAAAATCGGGAAGCGGCAGTCCCGCCGGCCCGGCGGATAGGCGTCTCATGATGTTGGTCTCCATACGTACGCTTGATTCGTTTTCGTGATGCGTCGTGTGTCGAGACTATGATCGGACCATTCCCGCAAGTAAATGGATGCAGAGTTCCAAACGACGGACGCCGCGCGATCCTAGCGTTTATACGGTATTTAACAGATTTTCAAACGGCCTTCATTTTATTTGCTCAGACAAATAAACGCCGCATGGAACACGCGTTTGAACGGCCCTGCGAATCCGCGCCGGGCCAAGCCGGCCGGCCTTCCGCGGCCAGCACGCATGCTGCGGCGCACCCTCACACGTCGATGATCGCGAGCGTGCCGTGACTGCCGGGCAGCACCGCGTGGCGCGTGCCGGCGCGCGCGAGATACATCTGCCCGGCGCCGACCACGACCGTTTCCGCTTCGACCTCGAGCATCAACGTGCCGTCGAGCACCAGCAGCCCCTCGTTGTAGTCGTGCACTTCCGCTTCGTAAGGCTGGGCATCCATGCGCAGCACCTTGATCCGGGCCGGACCCACTTCGCCGACGATCGTGGATTGCCATGCGCAGGCCTGCGCGTTTGCCACGGATTTCAAATCGATCAAAGACATGCGCGCCGCTCCGTATCGCCGGGAAAGGAACGCATTATCGCGAGCGCCACGCGTGTCGTCCCGGTACGGCGCGAGGGCCGGCGGGCGGCACAGTCGGCCAGCCGGCCGGGTGGCCACGCGAGCGCGGGCCGATTGACGGAAAACGACCGGAATTGTTCGCGCCACTCGAATAAAACACCGAATCATTGAGCAATATCACCGCAATCCACCCAAATTCGGCACCGGCACGACCCGGCCTTTCCATCAGAATGCATTTCGATCTGCCGATTGCTAATATGGCGGTCCCGCGATCCCGCACTACCCTGCCGTTCGACATGACGCCCGTTCGCCATGCCGTCCCCGGTCCCGGCCGCTTCGCAGCGGCGGCGGCGCCGGGCACGCGCGGCGCCCGCCGTCGCGCCGGCCGGCCGTGCCATCCGTGAGCATGCAACCGATCCTTTCCGTCTCCGACCTCTCCAAGACTTACGCGTCCGGCTTCCAGGCGCTGAAGCACGTGACCCTCGACATCCGCCCCGGCGAGATCTTCGCGCTGCTCGGGCCGAACGGCGCCGGCAAGACGACGCTGATCGGCTCGATCTGCGGCATCGTCACGCCGACCGAAGGCCGCGTGACGGTCGGCGGCCACGACATCCGCGATCAATACCGCGCGGCCCGCGAAATGATCGGCCTCGTGCCGCAGGAGCTGACCACCGACGCGTTCGAATCCGTCTGGGCCACCGTGTCGTTCAGCCGCGGCCTGTTCGGCAAGGCGCCCGATCCCGCGTACATCGAGAAGACGCTGAAGGCGCTGTCGCTGTGGGACAAGCGCGACAACAAGCTGATGACGCTGTCGGGTGGCATGAAGCGCCGCGTGATGATCGCGAAGGCGCTGTCGCACGAGCCGCGCATCCTGTTCCTCGACGAACCGACGGCCGGCGTCGACGTCGAGCTGCGCCGCGACATGTGGAAGCTCGTCGATTCGCTGCGCGAAAGCGGCGTGACGATCCTGCTGACCACGCACTACATCGAGGAAGCGGAGGAAATGGCCGACCGGATCGGCATCATCCTCGGCGGCGAGCTCGTGCTCGTCGAGGAAAAGCGCGAACTGATGCGCAAGCTCGGCAAGAAACAGCTCACCGTGCAGCTCGAGCAGCCGCTCGCGGACGTGCCGCCCGCGCTCGCGCCGTTCGGGCTCGAACGCGCGGAAGACGGCGCCGCGCTCGTCTATACGTACGACTCGCAGCGCGACGACGCGAGCATCGCGAAGCTGATCAACGCGCTCGGCTCGGCCGGCATCGGCTTTCGCGACCTGCACACGACGCAGAGCTCGCTCGAGGACATTTTCGTCAGCCTGATCGACAACCGCCGCAACGGCGTGCAAGGAGCCTGACGTATGAACTGGCATGGAATCCGCGCGATCTACCGCGCAGAAATGGCTCGCACGCGCCGCACGCTGATGCAGAGCATCATCGCGCCGGTGATCTCGACGTCGCTGTATTTCGTCGTGTTCGGCTCCGCGATCGGCTCACGCATCAGCGACGTGAACGGCATCGGCTACGGGTCGTTCATCGTGCCGGGCCTCGTGATGCTGTCGCTGCTGTCGCAGAGCATCTCGAATGCGTCGTTCGGCATCTACTTCCCGCGCTTCACCGGCACGATCTACGAGATCCTGTCCGCGCCCGTGTCGTATTGGGAGATCGTGATCGCGTACGTCGGCGCGGCCGCGTCGAAGTCGATCCTGCTCGGCGTGATCATCCTCGCCACGGCCGGCCTGTTCGTGCCGCTGCACATTCTGCATCCGGTCTGGATGGTGCTGTTCCTGGTGCTGACGGCTGTCACGTTCAGCCTGTTCGGCTTCGTGATCGGCATCTGGGCCGACAGCTTCGAGAAGCTGCAGCTCGTGCCGCTGCTGATCATCACGCCGCTCACGTTCCTCGGCGGCAGCTTCTACTCGGTCGACATGCTGCCGCCCGCATGGCGCGTCGTCACACTGTTCAATCCGATCGTCTACCTGATCAGCGGCTTTCGCTGGTCGTTCTACGGGATCGCCGACGTGCACGTGTGGATCAGCCTCGCCGCGACCGCGCTGTTCCTCGTGATCCTGCTCGCGATCGTCGCGTGGATGTTCCGCACCGGCTACAAACTGAAGAATTGACGCCGGCGAGCGTCGCGCGCGCCGCCCGACGATGACGCATTTGGGCAAGCAGGCGGCGCTTTTCCTCCGATGCGGCAGTTTGTGGTCGCGTCTACTGAATACGAAGCATCGGGGCCGTCGAGCATGCGCTGCGCGGCCCCTTTTTCATTTCAGAGGACGCCATGCCCACCGCCACCGCTCCCGCCTCCGCCGCCGCCCGGCTCGAACGCCTGCCGTTCTCCGGCTATCACAAGCGCATCTTCTTCATCATCGCGATCGCGTTCTTCTTCGACTCGGTCGATCTCGGCACGATGACGTTCGTGCTCGGCTCGATCCGCAAGGAGTTCGGGCTGTCGACGGCCGCCGCCGGCCTCGTCGCGAGCGCGAGCTTCTTCGGGATGGTGCTTGGCGCGGCCGTGGCCGGCCTGCTCGCCGACCGCTTCGGCCGCCGGCCCGTGTTCCAGTGGAGCATGGTGCTGTGGGGCGCCGCGTCGTACCTGTGCTCGACCGCGCAGAGCGTCGACGCGCTGATCGTCTACCGCGTGCTGCTCGGCATCGGGATGGGGATGGAGTTTCCGGTCGCGCAGACGCTGCTGTCCGAATTCGTGCCGACCGAGAAGCGCGGCCGCCTGATCGCGCTGATGGACGGCTTCTGGCCGCTCGGCTTCATCACGGCCGGCATCGTCGCGTATTTCGTGCTGCCGCAATTCGGCTGGCGGACCGTGTTCGCGCTGCTCGCGATTCCGGCCGTGTTCGTGCTGGTCGTGCGCCGCATCGTGCCGGAATCGCCGCGCTGGCTCGAACATGCGGGCCGGCACGCGCAAGCCGACACGGTGATGCAGACGATCGAGGCGAAGGTGATGCGCTCTGCCGGCGTCACGACGCTGCCGCCGCCGTCGCGGCTCGCCGAGCCGGCCGCCGCGCGCGGCCACGGCGCGCTGCGCGAGATCTGGAGCGGCGTGTACCGCCGCCGCACGGTGATGGTGTGGCTGCTGTGGTTCTTCGCGCTGCTCGGCTTCTACGGCCTCACGTCGTGGCTCGGCGCGCTGCTGCAGCAGGCCGGCTTCGAAGTCACGAAATCGGTGTTCTACACGGTGCTGATCTCGCTCGGCGGCGTGCCGGGCTTCCTGTGCGCCGCGTGGCTCGTCGAGCGTTGGGGCCGCAAGCCGACCTGCATCGCGTCGCTGATCGGCGGCGGCGCGATGGCGTACGCGTACGGCCAGAGCGCGCTGTACGGCGGCAGCACGACGCTGCTGATCGTCACGGGCCTCGCGATGCAGTTCTTCCTGTTCGGGATGTGGGCGGCGCTGTACACGTACACGCCCGAGCTGTACGGCACCGGCGCCCGCGCGACGGGTTCGGGCTTCGCGTCGGCGATCGGCCGGATCGGCTCGCTGATCGGGCCTTACGTGGTCGGCGTGGTGTTGCCGGTGTTCGGCCAGGGCGGCGTGTTCACGCTTGGCGCGCTGTCGTTCATCGCGGCGGCCATCGCCGTGTGGACGCTCGGGATCGAGACGAAGGGGCTCGCGCTGGAGCAACTGGCGGCAGGCGACGACGCGGGCGGCAGCGGCCGGTATCCGGCACCGGCGGCGGACGAGGCGTCCTGATCGCCGGGTGGGTTTTCAGGCCGTTTCGAGCCGAATCCAGGTGCTCCTCGATCTCGACCTCATCCTGCCGATGCACGGCGCGGCGATCGCGCATGACATTCCGCGCGTGCTCGCCGCGCGATCGTCCAGTGCGAGGCCGCCGCCGCGTAAGCCGCGGCGGCGGTCATCCGGCACGCGTACAGCGGCGCCCGTCAGGCGTCGGCGACGACGAACTCTTCGGCCGCCTTGCGCTGGACCGCGGCCATCACGGCCAACTCGCGCTTGCTGCGCGTGTCGCCGGACACGACGCCCGTCGCGTGCTTCGCCTTCGCGCCCAGCGGGAAAAAGACGAACGACGCGCCGGCCGGGGCCGCCGGCTCCGCGCGCAGGCGTTTGTTCAGGATTTTCAGATACTTCTTCTTCGAGACTTCCTTAGCAGCCATGGCGCCCTCCGCGTACACGTGATGCGGACCAGCATACCAGTTTTGCCGATGCGCTCCGTGACAGCGGCCGCGCGGCGCACCGACTCCATCGCGCGTGAAAATTTCTCGCCCGCGATGTCGATTCGCGTCGCCGTCGCGCGTCGTGTTGTCGTAACCGATCGTTTTGCCGTCGCACCGTCGGCAAGCGCCCTGTTCCCTTTCAAGGAGAGACGACAATGCGCGTCATGGTCATCGTCAAAGCCACCGCCGATTCCGAATCCGGTCGGCTGCCCGACACCGACATGCTGGCCGCGATGGGCCAGTTCAACGAGGCACTCGTGAAAGCCGGCATCCTGCTCGCCGCCGACGGGTTGCACCCGAGCAGCCGCGGCAAGCGCGTGCACTTTTCCGGCAAGAACCGCACGGTCGTCGACGGCCCGTTCTCCGAAACGAAGGAGCTCGTCGCCGGCTACTGGCTGTGGCAGGTGAAATCGATGGAGGAAGCCGTCGAATGGGTGAAGCGCTGCCCGAACCCGATGCCCGGCGACTCGGACATCGAGATCCGCCCGCTGTACGAACTCGAGGAATTCGGCGACGCGTTTACGCCCGAGCTTCAGGAGCAGGAAGCGCGCATCGTCGCGGAAATGGACGCGCGGCAGAAGCGCTGAGCGGGGCAAGCGGGCGGTGTGGGCGCAGCCCGCCTGTACCCAAATGAGCCGGTTGACGAAGCCCCGGTCATTAACGTATCGTTTTGACACGTTACTGACCGGGGCTTCGTCATGCATTCCCGTTTCGACCGTTTCCGCTTGACCGCGCTCGGCGCCCAGCTCGAAGCGCTGATCGAACAGCCCGAGCGCTATCTCGAGTTCGCGGCGCTGTCGCGCGTCGGCGTCGCCGCGATCGGCGCGATCCAGGACGAGATCGCGCACAAATTCCCCGAAATCGAAGCCGACACGACGGCCCGCCAATTCTGCGGCGCGATGGTCGCCGACGTCATGCGCCGCCACGGCCACGAGGTCGTGCAGGCGCGCGGGCGGCTCGGCGGTGCGCTGTTCAGCTATGGCGCGGTGTTCAGCGCATCCCCGCACCGGCTGCCGTTCGCCGACATCGTCGCCGCGCTGGCGCGCATGCCGGCCCGGCTCGCCGCTTACGCCGCGCACGTACCGGCCGCGCTGGCCACGCGCCGCCCGGCCGGCACCGGCTTCTCGCTGGTCGAACATGCGTGCCACCTGCGCGATCTCGATGCGGTGTTCGCCGCGCGCATCGACGCCGTGCGCACGGCCGAGCTTCCCGCGATCGAATCCGTCGACGGCACCGCGCTCGCCGCGCAACGCGACTATCTCGCGCAGCCGCTCGATCTCGCCGTCGCGGCATTCGGCAGTGGCCGCGCCGCGCTGTGCGCCACCGCGGCCGCGCTGGAGCCAGCGCAACTCCAACGGTGCGGGCTGCGCGACGGCATCCGCCGCATGTCGCTCGACGAACTCGTGCGCGAACTGCTCGATCACGACCGCACGCACGTGCTCGAACTCGACGAACTGCTCGCGGAACTCGAATTGCCGCCCCTGCCTGCAGCGGCGGCCGCATGATCGCGCCCGCGCCCGTCGTCTCCATTCACGGTTTCATCGGCACGTTCGACGTGCACGGCTGGCACGGCCCGCCTCTTTGCCCCGACCTGCTCGGCTACGGCGCGCATCCTATGCAAACCGTCCGCCTGACAACCCGTAGGGTTCGCCGAAATATGGTTGAAAGGCGCGATTGCTAAAGTCGTCGCAACAGGGTTTTCCCGGCCTCCCGCCCCGGACTGGAACGACACATGCAAGGATCGATGAACCTGGCACGTACTTTCTGGCTGCTACTGCTGCTCGCCGTCACGAGCCCTGCGTTCGCCTTTCATGCGCGGGTCGTCGCGATTCCAAGCGCCGCGATGAGCGAAACGCTGAAGGCCACCATCGTGCTGCCCGACGATTACGCACGCGACAACCACGGCGAGCGCTACCCCGTCGTCTATCTGCTGCACGGCTCGGGCGGCGACCATACCGACTGGACGTCGAACACGCACATCGCCGCGCTGGCCGACCGCTATCGCGTGATCCTCGTGATGCCCGACGGCGGACATGAAAGCTGGTACATCGACAGCCCGTTCGATTCGGGCAGCCGCTACGAGACCTTCGTCGGCGATGAAGTCGTGTCCTATGTCGACCTGCACTTCCGCACGATCGCCGCCCAGCACGCGCGCGCGATCACCGGGCTCAGCATGGGCGGCTTCGGCGCCCTGCGCATCGCGCTCGACCGGCCCGACACGTTCGGCGCGGTGGGCAGCATCAGCGGCGCGGTCGATCCGCGCTGCTGCACGGACGAGCCGGGGATCGCACACGTGTTCGGCGATCCCGATCGCCATCCGTCGTTCTGGAACCGAAACGTGATCGTCGAAAACGCGCGGGCATTCGTGCGCGCCCATCTCGACCTGACGATCGATTGCGGCCGCGACGACGCATTCGTCGACTCGAACCGCACGCTGCACGAACGGCTCGTCGCGCTCGGCGTGCCGCACGACTATGCGGAGCGGCCGGGCGGCCATACGTGGGACTACTGGGCGAATGCGATCCGCTACCAGATGCGGTTCTTCGCGACGTCGTTCCAGCATCGCGGCTATGCGTACCGTGCCGCGCCGCCTGCACCGGGTATGACGCGCGCGGGCTGACGCACGAAAAAGAGAAACGACGAAGCCGTCAGTTGCCGTGCGTGGTGTCCGCGCCGACGACGCGATCGAAGAATTCCTGCGCACGCGCCAGCTCGTCGAGCGCGCGATCGAGACGCGACATCGCGCGTGCGTATTCGGCCGACGAGCCGTCGTCGTCGCTTTCGCCGCGCACCGCGCGAAACGCCTGATCGACGTTGCGCGTCGCTTCGACGAAGCGTTGTGCGGCCCGGGCTTCCGGCGAACAGATGTGGGTCGACATCGACACTCCTCCGTCAGGATTGCAGTGTGAAGCACGCCGACGCCCAGTGTGCGTGGTACGCATGTCGGCGACGTGAACCACGACCCGTCGCGTGTCGACGCATCGGCCGCCGCACCGCGCGCTTCGTGCCGATTGTCGCTCCGCGCTCGTCGATCCGCTACGGCGAGATTGCAACAAATTCTTGCGCGAACGGCGTCGCGCCCGGCGTCACGCGCGCCCGATGCGCGGATGCGCGAGCCCGGCGAACGCGGCCGCCTCGCCCGGCGACAGGTCGAACAGATCGCCGGTGAGATCGCGCGGATGCTCGGCCGCCGGCCGGTTGCGCAGGCGCGCGACATGCGTGGGCGCCACGTACGCGGCCGCCGTTTCGAGCGGCGGCACGTCGAACAGATCGCGCGTGACGCCGCGCACGGCGTCGGTCGGCGAACGGCCGCGCAAGCGCGCGACCAGCTCGACGAAGCGATCGAAATCGCCCGCGCGCGTGGCCTTGTTCACTTCCGCGAGATCGCGCGCCTTCAGCACGCATGGCTGCGCGAGCCGCACGAAATACGGTGCCTCGAGCTCGACCGACAGCGCGAGCGGATAGCTCTTGCCCGTCTGCTCCTTCGCACGCCCGATGCAGTCAACCACGGCCGCGCCCTGCGCGGCGCCCAGCGGCCTGCCCGTGCTCACGCTGCGCAGATGGTCGGGAAACACGCGCAACTGCGTACCGACCGTCAGCGCGGTGGACGACGCGCACACGAGCGCGTAATGCTGCTCGCGACGCCGGCCCGACGGCAACGTCGAGCGGCTGGCGATGAACGTGTGCGGCGGCAACGGCCGCACCTGACCGCTTGCGTCGACCCACGCATTCCACAGCAGCGCGTCCTTGCGCTCGCCCGCGCGCGGACGCGACGCGACCGGCGAAAACAATGCGAGCAGCGAACCCGTGCGATGCGCGGCGACTTGCGCGCTGCTGCCGAGCGGCTGGTTGATGCCCCACAGAAAACGCCCGCCGCCGAGCCGGCGCTCCCATTCCTTGCGGAGCACGACGGTCGGCAATTCCTCGCCGGACTCGGCGCCGATCTTGGTCCAGCAGAACGTGGGTGGGAGGTGTTTCAGTGTCATCAACTTTCTCGGGGATACAGCCTCGCTGCTGACAGCAAGCCCATTCAACAGCCGTAACTGTATAGGTATAATGCATCGCATGGAAGCCCCGGACCAAGATTTTCCCGTTCAAGACCTGTTGCGCCGCTTGATGGCAGACACACGCTCGTCCAGCGAAATTGCGCGACTTTCCGGGGTCAGCCAGCCAACCGTGTCGCGCCTTCGGCTGTCGAACGGGCGCCGGCTGCGCCGCAGCACGCCATTCAACAAGCTATGCAGTTTCTATGGCGTCGATACCGAGCCGTCGCGGCGCCGGTACAACGACCTGCTGCGCGACGCGATCGTCGACGCGTGGGACGGGTCGGACGAGCACGGGCGCGCGCTGCTGGTCGTGATTCAGGGGCTGAAGGGTTTGCAGGCGAAGGCGGACGACGGGTGATGTCGCCAACGTGCCCGGTCATTCATCGGGATTGAACGGGATCGGCGCGCGCGCCCGCATCGGCGACGGCGCGCCGTTTTCTACGTGTGTGGCGCAGCGGCTCGCCAGCGCCGCATCGCGCGCGGCAGCATCGAGGCGCGGATAGCCGCTGCCGGTCACGACACGCGCGGCGACCACCCGGCCGGCCGCATCGGTTTCCAGTTCGACGAGCGCGGCGCCGTGTTCGCCCCTGCCGTCGTCCTGGCGGCGCCGCGTCAGCCGTCAGCCGTCGCACGCCGCGCTGCATTGCGCGAGCGAATTCTCCTTGCTGCGAAAAACCAGCGGCTGCTCGTCACGCGGCGCGCGACGTCGCGCGAACTGCACTGCCTGTTCGATCTGACCGTGATGAGCCGACTTCGCACACACCGGATCGGCTTCCTTCGGATCGCCGGCCAGCAGGTACGCCTGACACCGGCAACCGCCGTGATCCGCATGCCGCTCGTCGCACGTGCGACACGGCTCGCGCATCCAGTCGTCGCCGCGAAATGCATTGAACGCATCGCTGTCGTACCAGATGTCCCGCAGCGAGCGATCGCGCACGTTCGGCAGCGCAAGCCCCGGCAGCGACCGCGCGGCATGGCACGGCAGCGCGGTGCCGTCCGGCGCGACGCCGAGGAACACCGAGCCCCAGCCGTTCATGCACGCCTTCGGGCGGCGCTCGAAATAGTCGGGCACGACGAACAGGATCTTGCAGCGCTCGCCGATCAGCTTCCGATAGCGGTTGACCGTGTCCTCGGCCTCGCGCACCTGCTCGACGGTCGGCATCAACTGGTCGCGATTGAGCATCGCCCAGCCGTAGTACTGCGTGTTCGCGAGTTCCAGGTAATCCGCGCCGAGATCGAGCGCCATCTCGATGATCTGCCCCACGTGCGGCAGGTTGTAGCGATGCAGCACGCAGTTGAGCACCATCGGGTAGCCATGCGCCTTGATCAGCCGTGCGACGTCGCGCTTCAGTTCGAACGTGCGCGTGCTGGTCAGGAAATCGTTCAGCTCGCGCGTCGAATCCTGCAGCGACAACTGGATGTGGTCGAGCCCGGCGGCCTTGAGCCGCTCGATGCGCGCGACGTTCAGCCCGATGCCCGACGTGATCAGGTTCGTATAGAAGCCGAGCCCGCGCGCATGCGCGACGAGCGTCTCGAGGTCGCCGCGCTGCAGCGGCTCGCCGCCCGAGAAGCCGATTTGCGCGGCGCCGAGCGCGCGCGCATCGCTGATGACCGTGCGCCACGCGTCGGTGTCGAGTTCCGCGCCGTGCGTCGCGAAGTCGACCGGGTTGTAGCAGAACGCGCAGTGCAGCGGGCAGCGGTACGTGAGTTCCGCGAGCAGCCACAGCGGCGCGGACGGATGGGGCGTGTCGGGTGTCATGTCAGTCCAGCCAGCCGCGCAGTCGCGCATGATCGAGGAAACGGTAGACGTCGGTCGCGAGATCCGATTGCATGAACAGGCGCTCGAGCTCGCCGATGATGTCGTCCAGTTCGCGCGTGCCGTCGCAGCGCGCGAGAATCTCGCCGGCGCTCGGGTTGAGCTTGACCATACCCTCCGGATAGAGCAGCACGTACGCATCCTGGGCCGCCTCCCATTGCAGGCGGTACATGCCCCTGAGGCAGGGGCGCAGCGGCACGCCGCTGGCGGCTTCGATCGCGTTCATAGGGGGTAGGCCTTTTCGACGGCGTCGAGCATCGACCACAGGATGTCGAGCTTGAATTGCAGAATGCCGAGCGCGCGCTGCTGCGCGTCCGGTGTCGTGAAATGCTGCAGCGTGACCGCGAGCCCATGCGCGACGTCGCGCTGCGCGAGCGGCACGCGGCTGCGAAAGTAATGCAGCCCGGCCGGCTCGATCCACGGGTAATGCGACGGCCAGCCCGCGAGCCGGTCGAGATGGATCTGCGGCGCGAACATCTCGGTCAGCGACGAGCACACCGCTTCCTGCCACGGCGCGCGCCGCGCGAAGTTCACGTACGCGTCCACCGCGAAACGCACGCCGGGCAGCACGTGTTCGAGCGACCACAGCTCGTCACGCGTCAGACCGCATGCCTCGCCGAGCCGCACCCACGCCTCGATGCCGCCTTCGTTGTCGCCCTGCCCGTCGTGGTCGATCAGCCGCTGGATCCAGCGGCGCCGCGTTTCGCGGTCGGGGCAGTTCGACAGGATCGCCGCATCCTTGAGCGGGATGCAGATCTGGTAATAGAAGCGGTTCGCGACCCAGCCGCGGATCTGCGTGGGCGAACAGGCGCCGCTGTTGAGCCGCCGGTTGAACGGATGATGGATGTGATAGCGCGATTCGAGCGCACGCAGGCGCGCCTCGAATTCGGTCGCGGTCCAGGGCGTCGCGTGCAACGCCGTAGCGGGGATCGGTGCGTTCATCGTCAGACCTGGAATTGCATGCCGTCGTGCGCGACGTCGATGCCGTGCGCGCGCAGGTGCGCGTGCTCGACGGAATGCGGATCGAGAATCGGGTTCGTGTTGTTGATGTGCGTGAGCACCTTGCGCGTGCGCGCGGGCAGCGTATCGAGCCAGTCGATCATGCCGGGCCGCCCGGGTTCCGCGCACTGCGCGAGATGTCCCATGTCGGCCGCGTGCTTGCCCGACAGGCCGAGATCGATCATCTCGGTGCCGGTCCAGAACGTGCCGTCCACCAGCACGAGATCGACGCCGTCCATGGCCGCACGTACCTCGTCGGTGACCGACGCGAGCCCCGGCGCATAGAACGCGCGCCGCCCGCTCGCGACGTCTTCGATCGACAGCGCGATGTTGTCGCCGGGCGCGGCCGACGCGCGTCGCGGCGAATAAGGCGGCGGCTTGCTGTCGACGGCGAGCGCGGTGAAACGGATCCCGCTCGCGGCCGGCACCGCGAACGGCTCGCCGGGCACGATCGTGTGCGCGGCCACGCCGCAGTAATGGCCGAGCAGCGGCACGAGCGGCAAGCCGGTCGACAGGTCGTCGAGCACCGGCGCGCTCGCGTAAAGCGGCAGCGGCGTCGAACGCTCGCGCAGCATCAGCAGGCCCGTCACGTGATCGATCTGCGCGTCGCACAGCACCACGGCGGCAATGCCGCTGTCGCGAATCGCGCGCGCCGGTTGCAGGTCCGGATCCGCGCGCAACTGGGAAAGGATGTCGGGCGACGCGTTGACGAGGACCCAGTCGACGCCGTCGTCGCTGACCGCGATCGACGACTGCGTGCGCGGCAGCACATGGCCGCTTCCGCTGCGCGCACGGCGGCAGTTCGCGCAATTGCAGTTCCATTGCGGCAGCCCGCCGCCGGCTCCCGAGCCGAGTATCTTGATCTTCATGGCGTCAGCTCCCGAGGCCGCCCGCGCCGATCACGGCGAAACGGGCGGCACGCACGGCGATCAGCGGTTGGCGATGTACATCGTGATTTCGAAGCCGAAACGCAGGTCGGTGTAAGACGGTGTCGTCCACTGCATGGTGTGTCTCCTGTCTGAATTGATGAGTCGATGAGTCGATGCGTTGCTGGATGAATCGAACGACCGCGGCAATCGAGCGGTCGGTTTCTATTCAGCAAGGAGCGTGCCGAAGCCGCTTTTCGGCGGCCCGGCGGCGGTAGACGGCCATCATCCGGGCATCGCGGCGGAATCCTTACGAATAGCCGACACGATTCGCGCGAATGCGTTCCGCCACCCCGGCGGAACGCTGTCCGCGCGTGGTCACAGGTGTTGAATCGTTGAACACCGGTGTTGCAACTTGACACACCGGCTGTGACAGGTCGCGCGCAGCGCGACGGCGCGTCAGCTTTCGTCGGACGGCTGGCGCCCCGCGTCGGCGGCGGGCATCTTCCGGTAGATCGTGTTGCGCGAGACGCCGAGCGCGCGCGCCGCGGCGGACACGTTGCCGCCGTGACGGGCCAGCGCGGCGGCGATCGCGGACGCGGCGACGTCCTGCAGGCGCGCATCGACGGAAGGCAACGCGTCCGCGGCGCCCGGCCCGGCCGCGGTGCTCGCCGCGGCGGGCGAATCGGGCGTGGCCGGCACGGCCTGCCCGGTCTGCACGGCATCGCCGCGCCGCAGGTCATCGAAGAAGTCGTCCGGCAGGTGCTCGCGCCGGATTTCGCCATCGTCGTCGACCATGGCCGCCGCCGTGCGCAGCAGGTTGCCGAGCTGGCGGAAGTTACCCGGCCACGTGCAGCGCACGAACAACTCCATGACGTCCGGCGCGACGGACAGCGGCGGCCCGCCCGGCCCCGCGAACGCCTCGCGTTGCAGCATCTTCTGCACGACGACCGCGAGATCCGTGCGGTCGCGCAACGGCGGCAGGCGCACCACGAGGCCGTTCAGCCGGTAGTAGAGATCCTCGCGGAAACGGTTCTGCGCGATCATCTCGCGCAAGTCGCGGTGCGTCGCGCAGATGATCGCGATGTCCACGGCAATCGTCTTCGTCGACCCGAGCGGGTTCACGAGGCGCTCCTGCAGCACGCGCAGCAGCCGCACCTGCAGCGGATACGGCATGTCGCCGATCTCGTCGAGGAACAGCGTGCCGCCGTTCGCCTGCAGCAGCTTGCCGATCGCCCCCTTGCGGCGCGCGCCGGTAAATGCGCCCTCCTCGTAGCCGAACAGCTCGGACTCGATCAGCGTCTCCGGAATCGACGCGCAGTTGACCGCGACGAACGGCGCGTCGCGCCGCGGCGAGTCGTTGTGGATCGCCTGCGCGAGCAGTTCCTTGCCGGTGCCGGTCTCGCCGGTGATCAGGATCGGGATGTCCTTGCCGATCACCTTGCGCACCTTCGCGATCACGCACGCGACCTGCGCATCGCCGGTGTCGAGATAGTTGAGCCGCGACAGGCCGGCCGACGTGCCGGCCGCCGGCGCGGGCGCCGCGTTCGCGCGTGCGGCCGGCGCGCCCGCGTCGTGGACGTCCGTCGGCCGGCTGCCTTCGGCGAGCGTCGCGCGGCGGAAGTGCACGCGCGCGCAGACCACCGCACCGTTGCCGAGATTGAGCATCAGGTGCCGGTCGGTGCTCGCGCGCATGCGGTCGATCAGCTGCGCACTGGTGACGTCGAACAGCGACGACAGCGTGTGCGCGCGCAGCGCCGAGAGCGGCATGCCGAGCTGGAACTGCGCGCTGCGATTGGCCGACAGGAAGCGCCCGTCGGCGGTGAACGCGACGATCCCCTCCATCAGCGTGCCGAGGAACTCGGGGCGGCCATGAAACGACACCTGCAGCGTTTCCTGAAAGGTCGTCGTAAACAGGTGATTCTCGATCATCTGCACCGACATCTTCGCGAGCGCCATCGTATGCTGGTGATAGCTGCGGTGGTCGCCCGTCACGTCGAGCACGCCGATCGCGTCGCCGTACGGATCGAGGATCGGCACGCTCGAACAGGTCAGGAAGCGGTTCGCGGCCAGGAAGTGCTGGTCGCCGTGGACGACCATCGGGCACAGCTCTGCCAGCGCCGTGCCGATCGCGTTGGTGCCCTGCCGGCTCTCCGCCCAGTTCGCGCCCGGGCGCAGCGCGACCTTCTCCGCGCGGCGCAGGAAATCGTCGTCGCCGATCGAATGGAGGATCAGCCCTTCCGCATCGGTCAGCACGATCATGCTCTGCGTGTTGACGATCTGCTCGTGCAGCGTCTCCATCACCGGCATCGCGTGCACGCACAGCACCCGGCTCTGCTCGCGCTTGAGCACCAGCGCCGCGTTCGACAGCACGTCGTAGTCGGGTCGTGCCGATACCTGGAGGCCGAACGTCTCCGAGCGCTCGTGGGCCTTCTGGATCGACGGCGCGGGCCAGCCAGCGGGATGCGCGGCCCGTGACCCGGCCGCCTGCTCTACGTCATCGCGCATTGTCTCCTCCGGGGGATCCTTCCGGTCAACTGCCGGACTCTTTGCCGTCATTGCAAGCAAGCATCGGGCCACGCGGGCGCCGCGCGATAAATTGAAAGGACGATGTAATCAATCATCCGGGCGCGGCCGGGCGTGTCGTGTCGCGTCGCGCGACGGGCAGGCCTTCGTGATACCGCGAATTCCCGACGCGTGACTACCCGTGCGAATCCGGATCCTCGCGGCTGGCGCGTTTCTGGCTTTATCGCAGAACCCGTCCGGCCGCTGCCCGGCCGCGTGACGGTTGCCTTCCGATTCCGCCCGAACCCTATCGACATGACGCGTCGCCCGATTCGATCCACGCCGTCGCCTGCCATGCGGGCCTTGCCCGACGCATCGACGTCACCGCCCACGCCCGTTCGCCGACACCTGCACCGGGACGCGCAATCGATCGCGTTCGCCGTGGCCGGCGCCGCGCAAGGCCATCCGGTCGTCGTACTGCACGGCGGGCCCGGCAGCGGCAGCCAGGCCGGCATCCTGCGGCTGTTCGACCTTGCCCGCGTGCGCGTCGTGCTCGTCGACCAGCGCGGCGCGGGCGCGTCGACACCGCGCGGCGGCACGCGTCACAACGACACCGCGCGGCTGATCGCGGATCTCGAAGCGGTGCGCGAACAGCTCGGCATCGCACGCTGGGGCGTCGTCGGCGGATCGTGGGGCGCCGCGCTCGCGCTCGCATATGCAGGCACGCATCCGGAGCGGGTGACGGGCGTCGTGCTGCGCGGCCTGTTCCTGACGTCGCCACGCGAAGTCCGTGGACTCTTCGTGACGTCCCGCACGCGCGCGCCGCGCGAATGGCGGCGCCTGCATGCCGCGGCCGGCGGCGGCCGGCCGGAGCGACTGCTGTCGCGCTGCGCTGCGGGGCTGCGCCGCGGCGCGAGCACAACCCGGCAGCGCATAGTCGCGCTCGCGTGGCACGCATACGAAAACGCGATCCTCGCGTCAGTACGCACACGCCGCTCGCCCGTGCGCCCGATTCGGTCCCAGAAGACCGTCGGCCGGCTGATCGACAAATACCGGATCCAGGCGCACTACCTGCAACACGATTGCTGGCTCGGCGAGCGCCGCGTACTCGCGCTCGCGCGACGGGCCGCACTGGCCCACGTGCCGCTGTTCGCCGCGCACGGGATGGACGATCCCGTTTGCCCGGTCGGCAACGTCGAGCGCCTCGCGCGCGCCGTGCCCGACGCGACAATCGAACGCGTGAAGGCCGGGCATCTGGCAAGCGATCCCGCATTGGCGCGCAGCGTCGCCCGCGCCGTGAATGCGATGTTCGCGACGGTGCCGTTCACGTGACGACCCGGCGCTCGTTCGTGTCGCGACGGGACCGCACACGCAGCCGCATCACGCTCAATCCCACGCATAGCGCATGCCGACCCACGCGCCGCGCGGCGCGCCCGGCCCGACGAACTGCTCGTTCACCGGATTGGCGCCGTCGAACGTATGGTTCGCCCCGTTGAAGAAATTCTGGCCCAGTGCGCCGAAGCTCGCGTAGCGCTTGTCGAACAGGTTCGTCACGCTCGCGAACACCTCGAACCGCTTCGTGACCCGGTAACGCATGTCGAGATCGACCAGCACGTAGCCGGCGATCCGGCCGTTCACGTCGCCGTTGTTCTCGTCGCCGCGCGCGTACACGCCGCTACGCCACACGACGTTCGCGCCGATGTCCCACGCGGACGTCGCCGCATAGTCGAGCCGCAGTTTCACCGTATGCGCGGGAATGCCGGGGATGCGGTCGCCCGGCTTGACCGTCACGTTGCCGTTCGCGTCGGCCGCCGAATTGGCGGGGCTGTGTTCGGTCCACGACGATCGGTAGGTCGCATCGACATGGCTGTACGACAGCCCGACACCGAGCGGGCCGAACCGCGTGCGGCCGGCGAGCTCGATCCCCTGCCGCCGCGTATCGCCGACGTTGCGGAAGTAGCCCTGCGCGCTGGCCGGGCTGCTGATGAACTGGATGTCGTCGGTCAGCGTCGTGCGGTAGGCCGCGGCGCTCCAGGTCGTCGCCGTGCCGATGCGACCGCGCACGCCGGCTTCGAACGTCTTCGAGATCACCGGCTTGAGCGCCGGGTCGGCGATGAAGTCGTTCGGCAGCGAACACGGCGCGGCCGGGTCCGCGCACGCGAGTTCGATCGCGGTCGGCGAACGCATGCCTTCGTTGTAGGCCGCATACGCGGTGAAGCCCGCGACCGGGTTCCAGTTGAGCCCGACCGCCGGGTTGAAGCGCGAGAACACATGGGTGCCGTCGAGTAGCGGCTGCACGCCGCTCTCGTCGCCGATCTGCGCTTTCGACCAGTCGTAGCGGCCCGACAGCGTCAGCGTCCAGTGCGGCGTCAGCGACAGCGCGTCGCTCAAGTACACGCCGACATTCGCGTTGCGCGTCTTCGCGCTGGTCCGCGGGACGAAATCGCCGATGCCGATCGCCGCGCGCGCGTCGGTGAAAGACGCGTCCTGCGATGAGGCAACGTAGCTCGAGTTCGCGACATCGGCCGAGACGCCCGCGACCAGCCGGTTCGCCATCCCGCCGAGCTTGCCGAGCAGCGTGAGCTGCACGCTGCCGCCGTAGCTGTCGGTGACGATCGTCGATTGCGCGTTACTGCCCTGCATCGTGTCGACCGTGCCATCGTCGTCCACCGATCCGTAATCCGTATTGTTGTTGCTGCTCGTGTTGACGTTGCGCAGGTGCCGGTAGTACGCATTGCCGCTCAGCTCGACGTCTTCGCCGAAAAAGCGCTCGCCCGACAGCGTCAGGTAGCCCGCGCTGTTGCGGTTCCGGTCCGGATACGTATATGCCTGCTTCCGGTTGTCGAGGAACGAGCGCGGGATCGTCTGGGTGCCGGACAGCGTGTTGTCCGCGCCGCCTGCGGCGATCGACAGCGTCGTGTCCGCATCGGTGTAGCGCAGCTTGCCGAACGCCTGCCGCACGCGGCTCGCGTTATGGTCGGCCCAGCCACCGTCGTTCGCGACGTTTGCAGTCGCGTAATAGTCCAGATTCGAGCCGATCGTCCCGCCCTGCTCGACGCTGGCGGTCTTGCGGCCCCATGAGCCGCCCGACACCTCCGCTTCGCCGCCCGGGCTCGACCTGCCGTTCTTCGTCGTGATCGCGAGCGCACCGCCGAGCGTGTTGAGCCCGTACACCGGGTTGGAGCCCGGAATCAGCTGCACGCGGTCGATCGCCTGCGTGGGCAGGATGTCCCAGTTCACGACGTCGCCGAACGGCTCGTTCACGCGCACGCCGTCGACGAACACCGACAGCCCCTGCGGCGTGCCGAGCAGCGGCGACGCGGTGAAGCCGCGATAGTTGACGTCCGTCTGGTACGGGTTGCCCTGCGCATCCGAGATCGTCACGCTCTGCAGGTTCGCCGCGAAGAAATCGGCGAGCGTCGCGCGGTGCTGCGCGTCGAGTTCCGCCGCGCGCACCGTCTGCACGTTCGCCGGCACCTCCGACAACGGCGTGCCGATCCCAAGCAGCGGCGTCGTGCCGACGACGACCACCGCGGGCAGCACGATGGCCGGCTCGGGTGGCGCGATCGCGCTGCCGTCGGCCTGCTGCGCGCGCACGCTGCCGGGCGGCAGGCCGAACAGCGCCAGCGCGCCGACGGTCGTGCCGATGCATCGCGCACGCCGGCCGCGCCGCGTCGCGCCGGCGCGCACGGCGCCATTTGGTCTCCTGATCATTCCGTTGTCTCCGCACTTGTTTTCCGCCGGGCCGCGCGATGCACCGCGCGGCGCCGGGTTGTCGCGAAGCCCGCGTGCGAGAACCGTGCCAGCGCCGCGAGCGCAAGCGGTGCCCGCCGCGTCGCCCCTCGCTTTGCGAAACGCATGCGTTCGGCCGATGTCCCGCTGTTCTACGGACTGCGCCACCTGTCATGTTTGGCAACACTTCCCGCGCGACGGTGTACCTGAATGCAACACCTGCGCCGACGCCACGGCGCGGGTCGTCGATCGGCCCATCGCAAGCGATACGCCGGTGTGCCGCGCCACACCGGCTTCCTGCCGCGATGGCATGCGATTTGCGTGACGGGCAGTGCACTCGGCCCGGAAACCCCAACCGTGCCGGCGCGACGAATCGTTCGCGGCGGTGCGACCACAATGACCCAGGAGACAACCATGAAGAAACTCTCGGCTTCAGCGAGCCGGCTGGCGACGATCGGCATCGCGGTGGCAGCCGCCGTCGCGCTGAACCCCGGCCTCGTCGAAGCGGCCGCGGACTACCCGGCCGTGACCTACCAGCGCCTGACCGATGCACACGGCGATCCGGGCTGGCTGACCTACTACCGCACCTACGACGGCCGCTCGCATTCGCCGCTCAAGCAGATCGACCCGTCGAACGCGAAGGATCTCAAGCAGGTGTGGGCGTACAAGTTCCCCGCCGACCTGAAGCAGGGCTTCGAGGCCACGCCGATCGTCAACGGCAACTACCTGTTCGTGACGACGCCGAAGGACAACGTCTACGCATTCGATGCGAAGACCGGCAAGCAGCTGTGGAAATATGAGCCGAAACTCGGCGCGGCCTCGTTCAAGACCGCGTGCTGCGACGTCGTCAACCGCGGCGTCGCGCTGTACGGCAAGAACGTCTACATCGCGATGCTGAACGGCGAAATCGCGGCGCTCGACGCGCAGACCGGCAATCTCGTGTGGAAGAAGCAGATGTTCGAACCGGGCCTCGGCTACGCGTTCTCGCTCGCGCCGCTCGCGATCGACGGCGCGATCGTCGTCGGCACGTCCGGCGGCGAATACGGGATTCGCGGCTACATCGCCGCGCTGAATCCGGAAGACGGCTCGCAGGTCTGGAAACGCTACACGATCCCCGCCGCCGGCGAAAAGGGCGCGGAAACCTGGCCCGACGGCATGCAGAGCCACGGCGGCGGCGCCGCGTGGCTGACCGGCACGTACGACGCCGCGTCGCGCACGCTGTACTGGGGCGTCGGCAACCCCGGCCCGTGGCTCGCGGCGCTGCGCCCCGGCGACAACCTGTATTCCGACTCGCTGCTCGCGCTCGATGCGAAGAGCGGCAACCTGAAGTGGCACTACCAGTACACGAACAACGACACGTGGGACTACGACGGCGTGAACGCGGCCGTCCTCGCGGACATCAAGTACAAGGGCAAGGACTACGACGCGATCATTCACGCGGATCGCAACGGCTTCTTCCATGCGATCGACCGCACGACCGGCAAGCTGATCTACGCGACGCCGTTCGTGAAAGCGTTGTCGGTCACCGGCTACACGGAAGACGGCAAGCCGATCCAGGACGCATCGAAGTTCCCGAAGGCCGGCACGACGATCGAGACGTGCCCGAGCTTCCTCGGCGGCAAGAACTGGTGGTCGATCTCGTACGACCAGGAACGCAACATCGCGGTCGTGCCCGCGCTGCATGCGTGCATGAGCCTGACCGGCAAGTCGGTCAGCTACATGGAAGGGCTGCCGTATCTCGGCGAAGGCTTCGAGATCAAGCCCGAACCGGGCAGCGAAGGCTACGGCGAACTGACGGCCATCGACGTGAACACCGGCAAGAAGCTGTGGAGCCACTGGTCGAAGAAGCCGTGGAACGGCGGCGTCGCGACCACGGCGAGCGGCCTCGCGTTCAGCGGCTCGCTCGACGGCCACCTGTACGCGTTCGATACGGCGACCGGCAAGGTTCTGTGGGAAAGCCCGCAACTGGCGAGCGGCATCATTTCGCAGCCGTCGGTGTACGAGGTCGACGGCAAGGAATATGTCGCCGTGCTCGCCGGCTATGGCGGCGCGAACCCGATCTGGGGTGGCCCGATGGCGGACATCGCGAAGGACGTTCCGCGCGGCGGCACGCTCTACGTGTTCGCGCTGAACTGACCCGGCGCTACGGCCGAATCGCGCCCGAGTCGCGCCCGCATGCGCCCGATGCGGGCGCGACGCCCCACCCGCTTCAACCGGACACACCACCATGAATACTCGCCTCACTTCCGTTACCGTCGCCAGTCTGCTCGCCGTGGGCGTGGCGCTGACACCGGCAGCCGCGTCGGCCGGCGTGCGCGTCTGCACGCTGCCCGGTAGCCCGACCACTGCGCTCGACCGCTCCGTTGCGCGCGAAGTGTTCCGCGCCGCGGGCATCGCCGCGACCTTCAACACACGCGGCGTAGACGACAACGGCGACGACGACGGCATCTCCGCCAGCGAGCTGACGAAATCGCTCGAACGCGACTGCGACGTGATCGCCGGTTTCCCGCGTTCGGCGATCGCCGATGCGTCGGGATCGAAAATGACGTTCTCGCAGGGCTATCTGCGCTCAGGCTACGTCAGCGTGTCGCTGCCCGATGCGCCAGCGCCGTCCGGCGCCAAGGAAACGATCGCGGCCACGTACGGCAGCCCGTCGCAACTGATCGCCGCGCAGCAGGCGAACGCACGCTTCGACCTCGAGAACACGAGCGAGAAAACGATCGGCGCGCTCGCCGCGGGGCGCGCGCAGCGCGCGATCGTCTGGTACCCGAGCGTCGTCGCGTACGAGCGTGCCCATCCGAAACAGCGGTTCAAGGTGGCGGCGACGTCGTCGCCATACTCGGACTGGCAACTGTCGTTCGCATTCGGGCCGGGCAAGGACGCGCTGCAAAAGCGCATCGACGCGACGCTGTCGCAGATGAGCGGCAACGGCCGTCTCGCGTCGCTCACGCGCGGCTGGACGCTTCCCGCCGACATCGCGCAAGCCGCCGCCACGCACGCGCCCGGCCGGTTTCTCGACGGCGCGATCGCGTCCGCGCAGCGGCCGGCAAGGAGCGGCTTCATCAAGGTGTCGACGAGCGAAGGCAGCGGCGTCCCGTCGTTCGACCAGGCGCAGGTGCAGCACGGCAAGAAGCTCTACGGCGACGCGTGCGCGAAATGCCACGGCGACCAGCTCGAGGGCAATACCGCGCCCGCGCTGAGCGGGGAATCGTTCGCGCCCGAGGGCAAGTCGCACATCACGGTCGGCGGCATCTTCCTGTACATGTCGAGCAACATGCCGGCCGATCGCCCCGGCAAGATGAGCGCACAGGAATACGAGGACCTGATGGCGTTCCTGCTCTACTCGAACGGCTACGACGCGTCGCAGAGCAAGCTGACCGCCGATATCGCCAACGCGTCGAAGGCGCCGCTCATCGCCGGGCCGCGCAAGTAACTTTCCCGCCCGCTTTCGTTTCGGTCGACCGCCGCGCCGGGCAGCCTGCCCGGCGCGCGGGCCCGGCTTTTTCTTTTCATTTCATTTCGTTCAGGACGACATCATGATCTCCCGCCATCGCAGAACCTTCATCGTGCAGGCCGCCGGCCTGTGCGCCGCGCTCGCGGCCGGCACGCGCGCCTTCGCGGCCGCCCCGCCCGTCGACGAAAACGACGCGACAGCGAAGACGCTCGGCTACCGCGCAAAGGCGACGACCGTCGACTCAGGCAAGTTCCCGAAGTATCAGGCGGGTCAGACGTGCTCGAACTGCCGCTTCTACAAGGCTGCCGCGGGCGAAGCCGTCGGCACGTGCCCGATGTTCGCGGGCAAGACGGTTGCCGCCGAAGGCTGGTGCAACGTCTATGCGAAGCTCGCTTGATGCCGGGCCCGCCCGCGAGCGCGACGACGCGTCGCGTCGCGGCGCGGACGCCGAACGCGCGGTGCATCTGCATGCGCTGATCGCGCTGGGCATCGACCGCGGATACGTGACGCACGGCGAAATCGCCGATGCGTTGCCCGATGCGTTGCCGGATAACGCGGCCGAACGCGCGGATGTCGACGCAGCCGCGTCGATGCTGCGCGAGTTCGGCATCGACGTACGCGAGCATGCCGGCGAGCACACTGGGTGGACGCTCGACCGTCATTTTGCGCAGGTGTCGGAGGTGGCGTCACCGCTCGCCGACGCATCGACGCCGCTCGCGGCCGACGACCTGCTCGCGGGCCGGACCAACGATCCGGTCCGGCTCTATCTGCGGGAAATGAGCGCAACGCCGCTGCTCGAACGCGACGAAGAGATCGCGCTCGCGCTCCGTCTGGAAAGCGGACGCGCCGCCTGCATCGACGCATTGAGCCGCGATCCGGCGGCGCTCGCGACCGTCGCGGCGATCGCGGACGACATCCGTGCCGGCAAGGCGGCGGCGTCGGTTTACGTGACGGGGCTTACCGGTGAGATCGAATCGCCTGCAAGTACGCCGTCGATGTTGCCCGACGATCCGGCCATGGCGTCGCCGGCGCCGGACGATGCGGCCGGCCCTTCCGTCGACAGCGACGCGTGGCGCGATACGGTCGTCGAAGCGCTCGAGCGCGCCGGTGCGCTGGCGCCGGCCATGCAGCATGCATTGCACACGGACGGTTTCGCGTCGGCCGCCAGCCGGGCGCTGCTGCGCGAAGCGGCCGCGTTGACCGGCGCCATCCGCTTCACGTCACGCGCGATCGAACGCATCGGACAGGCGAACCGCGAGCGCGCGACCCGAGCGCGCACGTTCGAAAAGCGGCTCGTCGACACGCTGGCCGCTGCGGGCATACATGCCGAATCCGCGCGCCACGACCTCTTCGCGCCGTGCGACGACGTATACGCATGGCTGCACGCATGCGGCACCGCGCATCCCGACTGCGCCGGCGCCCTCGCCCGCCATGCGCCGGCGCTAATCGACGCGCGCGGCGCGCTCGCGCGCGTCGCCGCTCAGTCGCCGTTGCCGCTCGACATCGCGATCGCGCTCGACGCGCGGTGCTCGCGTATCGAGCGGGCGATGCAACCCGCGAGAACGAAGCTGTTCCAGAGCAACCTGCGGCTCGTCGTGTCGGTCGCCAAACGCTATGCCGATCGCGGCCTGCCGTTCTCCGACCTGATCCAGGAAGGCAATATCGGGCTGATGAAGGCCGTCGATCGCTACGATCACCGGCGCGGCTTCAAATTCTCGACCTATGCGACCTGGTGGATCCGGCAGGCGATCACCCATGCGCTCGCCGATCTGGGCCGCACGATACGCGTGCCCGCGCATACGGTCGATACGCTCAACAAGCTGTCGCGGCTCGCACGCATCCATCGGCAACGAACCGGCGACGTCGCCGACGCGCGCGCGCTTTCCGCGCAGATGCGGCTGCCGGTCGACAAGGTGCGCGAGCTGATGGGCATCGTGCGCGAACCGATCTCGGCCGACCTGCCGGTTTCGCCCGATCACGACCTCACGCTGTGCGACGTCACGATCGACCCCGACGCGCCGACGCCGGAAGAAGCCGCGAGCGCCGGCCAGTTGCGCACGGCGGTCGCGGCGCTGATCGATTGCCTCCCCGCGCGCGAAGCATGGATTCTTCGCCTGCGCTACGGGATCGACGTCGACAACGAGTATTCGCTGCGCGAGATCGGCCGGCAACTGAACCTGTCGGCCGAACGCGTTCGTCAGCTCGAGGTGGCGGCGCTCGAACGCATCCGGCAATTCCGGCACGCACCAGCGCTGCGCTCGCTGCTCGCCTGACGCGCCCGCGCCGGGCGAGCACGCGACGGCTCGCACACCGAACTGCTCAGGACTGCAACACGCCTGCTGCATTTGTGAACGCCGCACCGCATCGCGCTACCGTCCGCAAACCCGACGGTTTGGCTGGATCGGGCGTCACGCGCCCGGCTGTCGCGGCTTTCGCCGCAGCCGCGCACCGGTCGCGCAACTGGCACGCATGTTGCGTTTTCCCAGGCACCGTCAGGAATTACACGAACGCAGGGAGACTCGCTTGTCCAAGATCGAATCGGTTCTTCACGAAACCCGTCAGTTCGCGCCGCCCGCGGCGCTCGAGCAGACGGCGACCATTTCCGGCATGCCGGCCTATCGCGCGCTCGTCGCCGAGGCCGAGCAGGATTACGAAGGCTTCTGGGCGCGTCTCGCGCGCGAGGGCCTCACGTGGCACAAGCCGTTCACGACCGTGCTCGACGAGCGCAACGCGCCGTTCTACAAGTGGTTCGACGACGGCGAGCTGAACGCGTCGTACAACTGCCTCGACCGCCACGTCGAAGCCGGCCACGGCGAACGCGTCGCGGTGATCTTCGAGGCCGACGACGGCACCGTCACCCGCGTCACCTATGCGGATCTCCTCGCGCGCGTGTCGCGCTTCGCGAATGCGCTGAAGCAACGCGGCATCGGCAAGGGCGATCGGGTCGTCATCTATATTCCGATGTCGATCGAAGGCATCGTCGCGATGCAGGCCTGCGCGCGCATCGGCGCGACCCACTCGGTCGTGTTCGGCGGCTTCTCCGCGAAATCGCTGAACGAGCGGCTCGTCGACGTCGGCGCGGTCGCGCTGATCACCGCCGACGAGCAGGCGCGCGGCGGCAAGACGCTGCCGCTCAAGAGCATCGCCGACGAGGCGATCGCGATGGGCGGCTGCGAAGCGGTCAAGAGCGTGATCGTCTATCGCCGCACCGGCGGCCAGATCGACTGGCATGCGGATCGCGACCTGTGGATGCACGAGCTGACCGACGGCGAGTCCGACCGCTGCGAACCGACCTGGGTCGGCGCCGAGCATCCGCTGTTCATCCTGTACACGTCGGGCTCGACCGGCAAGCCGAAGGGCGTGCAGCACAGCACGGGCGGCTACCTGCTGTGGGCCGCGCAGACGATGAAGTGGACCTTCGACTGGAAACCCGACGACGTGTTCTGGTGCACGGCCGACATCGGCTGGGTCACGGGCCACACGTACATCACGTACGGGCCGCTCGCATGCGGCGGCACGCAGGTCGTGTTCGAGGGCGTGCCGACGTATCCGGACGCCGGCCGCTTCTGGAAGATGATCGACGATCACAAGGTCACCGTGTTCTACACCGCGCCGACCGCGATCCGTTCGCTGATCAAGGCGGCCGAGGCCGACGACAAGGTGCATCCGAAGAGTTACGACCTGTCGAGCCTGCGCATCATCGGCACGGTCGGCGAGCCGATCAATCCGGAAGCGTGGATGTGGTACCACAAGCACGTCGGCCACGAGCGCTGCCCGATCGTCGACACGTGGTGGCAGACCGAAACCGGCGGCCACATGATCACGCCGCTGCCGGGCGCGACGCCGACCGTGCCGGGTTCGTGCACGCTGCCGCTGCCGGGCATCATGGCCGCGGTGGTCGACGAGACGGGCCAGGACGTGCCGAACGGGCAAGGCGGGATTCTCGTCGTCAAGCGGCCGTGGCCCGCGATGATCCGCACGATCTGGGGCGATCCCGAGCGTTTCAAGAAGAGCTATTACCCGGAAGAGCTCGGCGGCACGCTCTATCTGGCCGGCGACGGCACCGTGCGCGACAAGGAGACCGGCTACTTCACGATCATGGGCCGGATCGACGACGTGCTGAACGTGTCGGGCCATCGGCTCGGCACGATGGAGATCGAGTCGGCGCTGGTATCGCATGAACTGGTTGCCGAGGCGGCGGTGGTCGGCCGTCCGGACGATACGACGGGCGAGGCGGTGGTCGCATTCGTCGTGCTGAAGCGTTCGCGCCCGGAAGGCGACGAAGCGGCGGCGCTCGCGAAGACGCTGCGCGACTGGGTCGGCAAGCAGATCGGGCCGATCGCGAAGCCGAAGGACATCCGCTTCGGCGACAACCTGCCGAAGACGCGCTCGGGCAAGATCATGCGGCGCCTGCTGCGCTCGCTCGCGAAGGGCGAGGCGATCACGCAGGATACGTCCACGCTCGAGAATCCGGCCATCCTCGAGCAGTTGAACCACGCGATGTGACATCGCCCGCCACGGCGGGCCTATCGCGTCACCGCGGCGCCGGAGCACGACCGCTTGCCCGTTCATCACGCCGGGCGCGCGGCCGCGCTCGCGCCGGCGACGAGCATCGCCGTGCGTTCCCCGACGGCACGGCATGCAGGCGGATCGCAGCACTTTCGCCACTGCATTTTTAATTAGTCGTACGTATTACAACACTCACAAAACGGAGACAGACGATGAAGGGAATGACACGGACGATGTGCGCGGCGCTGCTTGGCGCGGCCGCAAGCACCAGCAGCTTCGCGCAGAGCAGCGTCACGCTGTACGGCGATCTCGACGCCGCGTTGCTCTATACGAGCCGATCGCTCGATTCGGCAACCGGCGGCAACGCCGGGCGCCAGTTCGCGCTGACCGACACGGGCATGACGCCGACCAACTTCGGCATCACGGGCACCGAGGATCTCGGCGGCGGGCTGCACGCGCGATTCAAGCTGGAAAGCGGCTTCAACATCACGGACGGCGCGTTCGGCCATTCGAACGGCAACTTCTTCGGCCGTCAGGCGTGGGTCGGGATCGACGGCGGCTTCGGCGAGACGAAGGTCGGCCTGCAGTTCTCGCCGTTCGTGCTCGCGATCCTCGGATCGGATCCGCGCAACGTCTCGCACTTCGGGGCCGCGCTGGTGCCGTACGTCGACAACGTGCTCGTCACGGGCCTCTTCAACCCGAACGCGATTTCGTACACGAGCCCGACGATCGCCGGGCTGACGGCCAGCGCGATGTTCGGCTTCGGCGGCAAGGCCGGCGACTTCCAGGCGGGACGCCAGTATTCCGGCAGCCTTACCTATACGAACGGCGGCTTCATGCTCAACGCGGCGCTCTACGACGGCAACGGCGGCACGACGCCGACGCCGGTGCCGAGCACGGTCGCGTTCGTCGGCCGCACGATCGGCGCCGCCTATACGTTCGGGCCGGTAACCGGCAAGGCGTCGTTCACGAGCTACAAGGTCGCCGGCTCGTTCAGCAACAACGTGTATAGCGCCGGCCTCGACTATCGCGTCACGCCGGCCCTCGACCTGAACACGGGCGCGTGGTACACGACCGACCGCAACGATTCGCACAACCATTCGCTGCTCGCCGCGATCGGCGCCGACTACAGCCTGTCGAAACGAACGGGCCTGTATGCACAGGTCGGCGTGGTCAACAACCACGGCGCGATGAATACGGGCCTCGGCATCACGGGCGGTGCGTTGTACGGGTTGCCGGGCACGACGGTCGGCGTCAACGCCGGCATCCATCACGTGTTCTGATATCCCCCGAGGACGGGCGGCCACCACGCGCTGCCCGTCCGGCCACGGAAACGTCGCGCAAACGCCCCGCCCGGCGCGGGCCCGGTCATCCTGCGCACCGATCTCGATGTTTACCCGACCTCAAGTCCTCGGCCGCGCGGCCGTCAAGTCAGGAACGCATGCGCAACATCCGCCGGGAACCCGGCGCGCGTGCCCTCAAGGAGACCCACCAACGTGAACTTCTTCGGAATCGGCCGCGGCCGCCGTTCGTCGCGCGCGCTCGTCGGCGACATCGCCGAACAGGCCGGCAGGCTCGGCATCGAGATCTGCGACGTATCGGGCCACGTCGAGGAAGTCGCGGCACGCGTCGCCCGGCAGGCGGAGGTCTGCCATACGCTGCGCGAATCGGCCGCCGTCACGCTGCGCGGCAACCACCGGATCGCCGAGGCCGCGCAGCAGGTGCGCGACGTCAGCGCCAATGCGTCGAACGCGGTCCGGCAGTCGCAGCAGACGATCGAGGCGTCGCTCGCCGACATTCACGGCCTCGTCGAGGGCGTCACCACGATCAGCGACCAGATGGGCGCGCTGCGCGACGCGCTCGGTCACGTGCGGGCGGTGTCCGAGGAAATCTCCGTCATCGCGAGACAGACCCACCTGCTCGCGCTGAACGCCGCGATCGAGGCCGCGCGCGCCGGCGAGTCGGGCCGCAGCTTCGCGGTCGTCGCGGCCGAGGTCAAGAACCTGTCCGCGAAAACCGGGCAGGCGACGGCCCAGATCGAGACGACGCTCGCGCGGCTCGCCGAGCAGACCGAACACCTGCTCGCGGAAGGCACCGACAACGCCGCCCGCGCGCATCGCGTGCGCGAGGGCACGCGCACGATCGGCGAGGTCGTGCACGCGACCGGGCACGCGATCACCGAGCTCGCGGGCGAAGCCGAACAGATCGCGTCGTTGACGGACGAGATCGAGGCGCAGTGCCACCGTCTCGACGAGCAGGTGGGCGAGATGGCGTCCGGCGTCGAGAATTCGGCCGACAACTTCTCGCAGGCCAAGGACCGCCTCGGCAATCTGCTCTCCGTCTCCGAGACGCTGATCGAGCTCACCGCCGCGACCGGCATCGAATCGCCGGACACGCGCCTGATCGACACCGCACGGAGCACGGCCGCCAAGATCGGCAAGCTCTTCGAGGACGCGGTCGCCCGCGGCGATATCGCACTCGACGCGCTCTTCGACGCGCACTACGAACCGATTCCGGGCACCGACCCGCAACAGTTCATGACGCGCTTCACGGCGTTCACCGATCGCGTGCTGCCGGCGATCCAGGAGCCAGTGCTCGACGTCGACCCACGCGTCGTCTATTGCGCGAGCTTCGACCGGCAGTGCTACCTGCCGACCCACAACCGCAAGTTTTCCCTGCCGCAGCGTGCGGACGCCGCGTGGAATGCGGCAAATTGCCGAAACCGCCGGATCTACACGGACCGGACGGCGCGCATGTCCGTCGCGCATGACAAGCCGTTCCTGTTGCAGACCTATCGGCGCGACATGGGCAACGGCCAGTTCGTGCTGATGAAGGACGTGTCCGCGCCGATCGTCGTCGGCGGACGGCCGTGGGGTGTGCTGCGCATCGGCTACACGGTCTGAACCGGCGCTACTGCTCCAGTCCCACGCCCAGCGGCCGCTGGTCGCTGCGCCCGTGATCGTCGACCACCCGCACCGTATAGCTGCCGGCCGTGCGCGGCTGCCAGAACAGCGCGTCGCCCGGCCCGCTGCGGCCGACATACGCGTCGTTGACGAACCAGTACAGCGCATGCGCGCTCGCATCGGCGGTCGCGTTGAACGCGATGCGCGTGTCGTCGGTGCTTTTCACGCGCATCGCATACGTACTGCCGCGCAGCGGCGACGTGATGCGCGGCGGGTCGCCTTCGACCTGCCCGGCATCGCGACAATCCGCATTCTGCGGCGGCCGCCGGCGCGGAATGCCGGCCTGCGCGAACACCTGCTGCAAGTCCGACGGCCAGAACTCGAAGACCTCCGTATGCGTGCGCTTGCCGTCGTACGGCGGGCACGCGGCCTTCCCCGTCGCGTCGTCGATCACGACGGGCCGGTGCACGGTGCTCACCCGGATCGGCGACGTGCCGGGGATGAACCACGTCCAGCCTTGCTGCGGACACCACTCGTTCGGCAGATCGCCGCTCGCGAGGCAGATGCGCACGCGCTTCAGTTTCGGCGGCACCGCGCGCGGCGGCTCGACGACGGCCCGCTCGGCATTCAGCGCATCGACGACCTGAAAGAACAGCGGCGCGGCCGCATCGACACCGACGAACGCGGTATTGGTCGAATTGTCGAAATTGCCGACCCACACGACCAGCACGTACGGGCCGAACACGCCGGCCGTCCACGCGTCGCGGAACGACCATGACGTGCCGGTCTTCCAGTACACGGGCACGCTCGACGGCTGCGCGCCGCTCGTCTCGTCGGGGCGCAGGTGCTGGCGCAGCATGTCCATCGTCATGTAGCTCGCTTCGGCGCTGAGCAGGCGCCGGCCGGGCAATGCCGGCTCGTCCGCGCGCAGCCGCAGCGGCCGGAACTCGCCGCGGTTCGCGAGCATCGCGTACAGCGCCGCGAGATCCTGCATCGTCACTTCACCGCCGCCGAGCACGAGCGCGAGCCCGTAGTGCTGCGCGCTTGCGAGCCGGCGCACGCCGGCGTCCTGCAGGAACCGGTACAGGTCGGGCGACTTGAGCTGCGACGCGACCCATACGGCCGGCACGTTGCGGCTGCGGTTCAGCGCGTCGGTCGCCGTGATCGGCCCGAGGAAATGACCGTCGAAGTTCTCCGGCGCATACGGGCCGAACGACGTCGGCACGTCGCGCAGCACGGTCTGCGGATGCAGCACGCCCTGGTCGAAGCCGAGCGCATAGATGAACGGCTTGAACGTCGAGCCCGGCGAGCGCCGCGCGAGCGTGCCGTTCACCTGCCCGTCGATCGTCCGGTCGAAGAAGTTCGCGGAGCCGACCAGCGCCTTCACGCCCATGTCGCGCGTATCGACGAGGATGGCCGCCGCGTTGCGCACGCCGCGCGTATCGTTGCGCGCGACGTAGCGTGAAATCTGCCGTTCGAGCGTGCGTTGCAGGTCGAGATCGAGCGTCATCGCAAGACGGGCGCCGCCATCGCCGTCGCGGTTGCCATCGTCCGCCGCGCCGCTCGACGTCGTACGCCACGCGCTGCGCGCGGCCAGCGCCTGGTCGACCGCATGCGGCGCGTCGAACGGCAACGCGGACAGCGGCCGCATCGCGAGCGGCAACGCGAACAACGGCTTGAGCGACGCATCGCCCGGGTGCTTCGTCAGCCAGCGCGCATAGAGTCGATTGCGCGACGCGGCCAGCGCACGGTTGATCTCGTCCTGCCCGCCGCGCACGCGTCGCGCCGGGTCCTGCGGAATCACCGCGAGCGCGAGCGCTTCGGGCAACGTCAGCGCGTCCGGCATCCGGTCGAAATAGACGACGCTCGCGGTGCCCGCGCCTTCGACGTTGCGGCCGTACGGCGCGTCGTTCAGATACGCTTCGAGAATCTGCCGCTTCGAGTAGAACAGTTCGAGCTGCACCGCGCGGGCAACCTGCTCGAGCTTTCCGGCCGGCGTGCGCGTGTTCAGCTTCCACAGCGAGCGAGCGAGCTGCATCGTCAGCGTGGAGCCGCCCTGCGGATTGCCGCCGCGCACGTACGTGATCCACGCACCGCGCGCGAGCCCGTACGGATTGAAACCCGGATGCCACCGGAACCAGCGGTCCTCGTGCAGCATCACCGCTTCGACGAGTTGCGGCGACATCCGGTCGAGCGGCACCCACAGCCGGTAGCGGTCGTCCTTCGCGAGCGTCAGGCGCAGCAGCCGGCCTTGAGCGTCCGTCACCGCGACCGACGACGGTTTCCAGTCGCGCAGCGGCGGATGCGGCCACAGCCGGCACGCGGCCAGCGCGGCGAACCCGAGCAGCGCGCCGACGAGCCAGTTCTGCCAGCGATGCAGCCAGCGGCCGGCGCCGTGCAGCGCGCGCCGGAGCACGGATGCGTCAGCCACGCGCGGCCGCTCCTGGCGACGTGCGCGACCTGCAACGCGGATGAAACCGCCCCGTCATCGCACGCGCTCCACCGTCAGCGCCGTGCCGCCCGGCGCCTGCGCCTGCACGCGGCGGTCGTACATCGATTCGCCGTAAGCGGGCGGTGCAATGAAGCGGCCCGCGTTGCCCGCCTTGATCCGGTAGACGAACTCGCGCACGTCGGTCGTCGCGGTGCCGTAGATCACCACGCGATCCTCGCGGATATCGGCGAACTGCGGCTGCCACGTCGAGCCCTTCACGCCGATCGGCGAATGCCACGGTGCATCGGCCACCGGCGCCGACGCACTGCCGTCGCCGTTGCCGTCCTGCGTATCGGTCACCGGCGGCGGCGCGATCACCGGATCGAAGCCGCCCGGCAGCAGGTCGACGATCGCGACGTTGCCGACGTTCGCCGAACCGGTCGCGCGAATCTTCAGGTGTACGTCGATCTCCTGGCCGAGCGCGATCCTCGCGAGCGGCTTGCCGTCGGTATCCGTGTAGTCGCGCACGATCTCCAGCCCGTTCCTGATCGCCTTCGTCGACGTGCCGCGGTCGTAGCCCGACTGGCTCGCGACCCACCACGCCGGCAGCGCGCTGCCGTTCACGAAGTCGACGCGCGACGCGCCGGCCGCCCACGTGCCCGAGCGCACGAGGTTCGCCTGAATCGACGACACGTCCTTCGGCGCTGCGCCCGCGCGCACCTCGTTGATCGCGAGCCGGTCGAGCTGGCCCGCGTTCGACGCCGCATACGCGTCGAGCGCGAGAATCGTCATCGCCGACGACAGCGTGTTGTAGCGGTTGTCGACGAGCGGCGCGGCGAGGTTGTCCATCGCGCGCGGCGACAGCTTGCGCACGCGCTCCGGGAAGTGCTTCGCGAGCAGGTACAGCACGCTCGCATCGCGCGTCAGCGGGTCGATGTAGTAGCCGGCCGCGTCACCGCCGTCGGACGCGCGCTTGCGTTCGAGCAACGCCTGCGGGCCGGCAATCAGCGCGGCGGCCTCCTTGTCCTGCTTCAGCAACTGATACGACGCGGCGAGCCACGCGGCCGCGAGATCGTTGTTCCAGTCGTTCGGATAGGCCGCCTGCAGCCGCTTCTGCACGGCCGCGAGGCTGTTGGTCGTCACGTTGCCCTGGCGCGTCAGCAGGTACACCGCGTACGCGCGCTGCCGCAACAGGTCGAGCGAGCCGAGCGAATCGTTCGCGGCGAGCCGCTGCAAATACGCGTTGCCCGCGTCGAGCATGTCCTTCGGCACCGCGATGCCGCGCTCGCGCGCATCCAGCAGCACGTGCATCGCATACGCGGACACGAACGGATCGGCATCGGGCGTCGCGCTCCACAAGCCGAAGCCGCCCTGCGCGTTCTGCCGACTGTGGAGCACGCCGAGGAACTGCGCGATCGCGCTCGCATTCGCCGCATCGACGCCAGCCTCGGGCGCATGCATCGCGCTCGTCAGTGCGCGCGCCGACAGCCATTTCGCCGCGAACACGCGCGGCACGGCCGCGCTCACCATCTGCTCGCTGCAGGAATGCTCGAAGTTGACGAGATACGACGACAACCCTTCGGTCAGCACCAGCGGCGCGGTGGAAATACTCGCGTCGCGCGACGCATACGCGTCGTACATCGACCGTAGGTTCGGCACGCCCGTCTTCTTGCCCGGGTCGAGCCGCGCGATGTCGAGCTGCGTGCGGAACGCGGCGGCCGGCCGCACCGACACGTCGACACGCTGCTGCGCACCCTTCGCGCCGTAGCGCGCGCCGAACGACAGCGCGCCGGAGCCGAGCGTATCGGTCGCCTTCACGCGGAACAGCGCGACGCCTTCGTGCTGCGGCGCGAGCGCGACGTTCTGCGTCGCCGGCCCGATCACCTGCAACTGCGGGCCCGTCTTCAGCGTGACCGCGACCGGCACCGGCTGGTTGCCGACGCCCGTCAGGTTGTTCGCGACACCGACGCTGACGTCGGCCTCGTCGCCCGGCGCGAGCGTCGTCGGCACGTTCGGCGACAGCACGAAATCGCCGCGCACCGTCGTCGCGCCTTCGAACGTGCCGACGAGATCCGGCGACACCGACACGGCCATCACGCGCAGCTTTCCGTTGAAGTAGTCGGGCACCGTGTAGCTCAGGCGCGTGTCGCCGTTCACGTCGACGATCCCCGACCAGTAGACGACCGGCTTGTCGCGCTTGCGCTTGAACGGGTTCAACTGGCGGCCGATCGCATCGTCGGCGTCGCCGCCGGGCGCGGCCATCGCCATCAGCTTCTCGAAGTCCGGCAGGATCAGGTCGAGGATCTGCGACGTGCCGACTTCGAGCATCCGCTTGCGGAAGAAGAACTTCAGCGGATCGCCGAGCTTGTAGCGCGCGACCTGCAGGATGCCCTCGTCGACCGCGAACACCACGACCTTCGCGGGCTTCGCCGAATGCACGGTGAAGTTGACGGTATCGCCCGGCTTCACGAGCGCCGGCGCATCGACGCTCACCGCGTTGCGGCGCGCATCGAGGTTCACCGAGAACGGCACGACGCCGTAGCTCAGCGGGCTCATGAAGATCTCGTCCGACGACGGATCGCGAATGTATTGGACGTTGATGTAGCCGTTGCCTTCGAAGCCGGCCGGCACCGTGATGTGCTGAATCGAGCTCGTCGTGTCCGCATGGAACCACGCATGTGCATACACCTTGTCGCGCTCGATCGTGATCAGGCCGCTGCCCGCGTAAGGCGCGCGGATCGCGATTTCCACCTGTTCGCCCGGCTTGAAGTCGTGCTTCGCGAGGCTTACCTGAAGCTCCGCGTTGCGGTCGAGCGAACGCGTGACGTTCGCGGCACCCGTGACCGAATACTCGATCCGGTTCACCGCGGCGCCATCGACGCGGCGGATCACGAGCGCATAGCTGCCCGGCTTGTCGGTGCGCAGCGCGTAGTCGAGCCCGGCTGCCGGAATCGACAGCGGCATCTCGTCGACCGGCACTTCCTTCAGCCGCGAATCGTATTTGTACGCGCCGGAATCCTGCTTCGTCAGCACCGACACGTAACGCTGCTCGACGAGCTGCGCGCGCAGGTCCTTCACGTCGATCGCCTTCGCGCCCGGATCGATCGCGACGAGCCGCACCGTGCGCGGGCTGCCGCGCTTCACGTAGCCGAGATCGTCGACCGACTTGTAGCCGACGAGCCAGTCGTTGTTCGACACGAGCGTCTGCGCGTTCGCGGCGACGTTGCGGCCGCCTTCCGCTTCATACGCCTTCGCCTGGAAGTAGAGCTGGTAGGTCGCGTCCGCGTACTTGTCGAGATCGAGATCGAATTCGGCATGGCCCTTGTCGTCGGTCGTGCCGTCCTGCAGCGCGGTCGTGTAGCCCTCCTTCGCGCGGCGTGCGTCGAAGAAGTGATACCCCTGCCAGCTGCGGAACGACGGCCACACGGGGCGCAGCGTCAGCGTCGCCGCGACGCGGCGTTTCTCGGCCGGCGTGCCGAACAGGTTCTGCGCATCGACGATGCCCTTCAGCCCCTTCGGCTTCACCCACCCTTCGACGACCTGCTGCGACAGCTTCGCGTCGACCTTCATCCGGTCGGGCAGGAATTCCTTCACCTGCACCGTCGTGCTGCCGATCGGCTCGGCGCCCGGCTGGCCGTCCTTCACGATGTACAGATTGACCGTCCACGTACCGGTCGGCGCCGTTTCGGCGGTCGTGTAGCCGATCTCGGTGAAACCGGTCGCGTCGACGGTCACCGGCTTGCGCTCGACGGTCATCCCGCGCGGGTCGACGATCTCCGCCTGCAGCGGCACGCCGGCCGGGCTGCGCGCCCAGTTGGCCGCACGCACGATCAGGCCGATATGGAATGGATCGCCGGGTCGGTACAGCCCGCGATCCGAGAACAGGTACGCGGACAATTGCCCCTGGCCCGTCGCGTTGCGTTCGCCGTCGACGTCGAAGCGCGAGAAGTCGAGCTGGCGGTCGCGGCCGGCCACCGGCAGGAACGACAGGTCGGTGTCCTTCTTCACGACGTAGAGCTGCGGACGCTTCTCGCGGTCGAGCCCCTTGAACGCGGGGAAATGCACGACGCCGTCGGCGCTGGTGGTCTGCGTGAACAGCGCCTGGCCGTTCACCGCGAGTACCGATACGGTTGCGCCCGCAACCGGCTTGCCCGAGCGGATCGACTGGATGAACACGTCCTGGCTGCCATCCAGCGCCTTCTTGACCAGCATCCCGAGATCGGTCACGACGATCAGCCGCGTGTCGCCGAGTGCGTCGTCGCCGTCGTCGCCGTTGCCGCTGCTGTCGCCCGAATCGGCGTTGTCGGACTGATCGTGGCTGCCGTCATCGGACGCCGCGTCGCCATCCTTCGCATCGTCGGCCTTCTTCTTCTCGGCCGCCGGATCGTACTTCGACAGGTGCAGCAGGAACACGCCGCGCTTGCCGTCCTTCAGATACTGGCCGAGGTCGACGCCTTCGTAATGGGCGCGGCCCGGGTCGCCGGCCGGGAACGCGCGAGTCTGCACGAAACGCTCGACGATGTGATCCTCGCTGAACGAATACGACAGTTCGGGCCGCGCGTACGTGCCGTTGTTGAAGCTCACGAGATGCTGGATCTGGTCGGGCAGCACGCGGCCGATCTCGACCTTCATCCCCGGCAGGTTGCGCGACACGACCGACAGCCGCTTGCTGCCGCTCATCGACAGCAGCGAGCCATCAGCCATGAAGCGCAGCAGCTTCGGATAGTCGGGCACCGTGAACGCGGTCGTCGCCGCCTCGGCGAGCAGGTAACCGCCGGCCGATTTAAGGTTGCCCTCGATTCGCACGACGATACGATCGCCCGGCGTCGCGTGATACTTGAAGCTTTGCAGCGTCGCGTAGTCGTTCTCGGTGGGCACCGCTTCGAGCGGCAGCGGCTTCGACTGCTTCAGCACCGCGTCGCTGACGTCGGCCAGGTTCCATTCGTACGGCGGATCGTCGGCCGACTGATCGACACCCGGCTTGCGCTTCGGCAACACCCACGCCTTCGCGCGCGCGGCCAGCTCCGCGCTGCGCACGCCGTCGGACGCTTCGGCGACGAGCACCTGCTCCGGCTCGTAACGCTCGTTGTCGACCAGCGTCGGCGCGATATTGCCGATCGACAGGCTGTACAGCCCCGGCACGTCGACCGACGCGTGCAGCACATCCGGCGTGCCGTTGCCGCCTCGCGCGCTCTTCACGCCCTTGTCGACGTCGAGCCGCACTGCCAGCGGATCGCGCGGAATGTCGAGCGGCTGCGAGTAGACCCACGCGCTCGTCTTCATCTTGTCGTAGTTGACCGTATAGCGCAGCGGCGACACGGTCTTGCCGTCGCGGCCGACCAGCGCGAGGCCGATGCGCTTCTCGAACTCGGCCGGATCGACCGGGTAGTTGAAGCGCAACTGCAGCAGCGCCTGCTTCTCCGCCGGATTGTCGGGGTTCTGGTAGAACTGGTTGTCGCCGAACGTCGCGGCGAACGCCGGCACGTCGAACGCGAAACGATCGTCGCGCATCGTCGCCTGCGGCGCGAACACGCGATGCACGGCGAAGCGCACCTCGACGTGCGCGCCGACCGGCCAGTCGGCCGCCGGCGTGAAGCGCAGCGTCTTGTCGTCGGCCCACTCCCACGCGCCCTTCAGCGCGGGTGTCATCTCGATGCCGTCGCCGGCCGGCTTGCCGACCTGTTCGATCGGCGCGGCCGATCGCGAGAACGCCACTTCCAGCGGATGCACGGTGATCTTCGGCTTGTCGGTGTCGTCGACCTCGTAGGTCGTGATCGCCGGCGCCTTCACGGTGAAGCCGACGGTTTCGGGCTCCGGCGGCTTCGGGCGATGCTTGAACCAGTAGCCGCCGTAACCGAGCGCGGCCGCGAGCAGCACGATGCCGCCGGCATGCCACGGGCGGCGGCGCACGGCCGCGGCGGTGACGCCCATCCATGCGGGCGCCGTCCACGACACGTCGCCGACCAGCGGCCGCAGCGCGCAGCCGAGCAGCCACCAGACGAAGCCCGCCGCGCGAATCGGCAGGAGCAGCAGGAAACGCAGCAAATCCATTTTGTTATTTCCTTGTCAAGGACATGCTGCCCAAGCGGCAACCTTCCCCGAATCGTTATGGGTCTGTGACGGCGCGGCCCGGTTGCGCCGTGATGATTGGGTATCTTCGACCGGATGCTGGGCGCCATTATCGATCAGACCCGAAACGATGGAAACAGCGGTGTGCCGGCGCGCAACGCCCGCCGGTGACCGGCCGGTCGGGCGGGCATCGGGCGGATGGCGGGCCGCCGATGTCCGGCCTCCGCACGCGGCCACGCCGCGTTCGCTAGAATGCGCGGCTCGGCAGGATCGAATCGAAACGAAAGGAAACCGCTTGAAACTCCCGTTCGAATGGCAGATCGGGCTGCGCTACGCGCGCGCCGACCGGCATCCGGCTGCGCGTCGACGATCTGCAGCGCGCGCCGGAGATCGCGCTGGCGCTGTCGCGCACGCTGTCGGGCAACCTGTATATCCGCGACTGGACGCGGCAGAACCGCACGTGGTTCGAAGCCGAGCGGCTGCAGAAGCGGATGCTGTCGCTGATCCTGATGCTGATCGTCGCGGTCGCCGCGTTCAACCTCGTGTCGTCACTCGTGATGACGGTCACGCAGAAGCAGGGCGACATCGCGATCCTGCGCACGCTCGGCGCGCCGCCCCGCTCGATCATGAAGATCTTCGCGATCCAGGGAATGACGATCGGCCTCGCCGGCACGCTGGCGGGCGTCGCGCTCGGCTGCGCGATCGCGGTGAGCATCCCGGTGGTGCTGCCGGCGGTCGAACGGTTGCTCGGCATCCGCTTCCTGACGCCGTCCGTGTATTTCCTCAGCGCGCTGCCGTCGAAGCTGTCGGCGCTCGACGTGATCGAGATTGCGTCGGCCGCGTTCCTGATGTCGTGCGTCGCGACGCTGTACCCGAGCTGGCGCGCCGCGCGGGTGCGGCCGGCCGAGGCGCTGCGCGACGAGTAGAGGCCATTGGCGCGGCGTTACGCGGTCTCGTGGAAACCGACGCTGCTGCCGCCGTCGGGCGTGTAGCCGGCGAGCACGTCGAAGCCGACGTTGACGAGTTCCATACGCATGCCGTAGGACGTGTTGCCGGATGCGTCGACGAAAATCGCCGCACCCGACGACAACTGGCGCGCGGTGCTCAGCAGCGCGAGCGTGCCGCGCGCCGTGCCGGCCGACGGCTCGATCGTCAGCGTCGTGCCGTCCTGCGTGGTGAAGTGCCCGCCGGGCGGCACGGGCGGCGGGTTGTCCGCGACCGACCGGTTGAGCAGGCTCATGAAGTGAAAGCGTGCGTCGGCGCCCTGGCTCGCCGCCGCGCGATCGCTGTCCGTGAACGCGTCGCCGCGCACGGCCGCACCTTGCGCGGCGATATCGACGGCCTGCTCGTGAAAATCGCGCGTCGCGAGCACGAGGCCGGCGTTCGAATTCAGCGTCGACTCGATCCACGCGCGATCGCTGTCCGTCATCGTCTTCGACACGACCTTGATCCGGCCGTCGTCGGTCATGAAGTCGAACGGCGCATCGGCCAAGTCCGGCCGCTTCGCGACGATGTCCTGCAGGCTCGTCGCGAGCATATCGGTCACGCCGCGCAGCTTCATCGTCAAATCGCCCACCATCGACAACTGTTTCGTCATCGCCGCCTGCAGCGCGTCCGGATCGATTGCCCGGACGCTGATCGGCGTGTCTTGCTGCGCGCCGGACGCCGTCGTGTCCGGCGTCTCGCGCCCGGCGAGCGCCGCCTGCGCCATTTGCGCGAGCGTAAGGCCGCCCGCCGCCGTAACCGGTATCGTCATTGCCCTCTTTCTCTCTCGTTTTCAGCCTGTTTTTCCCTGTTTACGGACGGATTGCCGGGAAGTTGAGCACACATGCGCACCCATATCGAAACTTTGTTTGATTCAAGCTAAAAAAGTTTGACACGAACATTTCACTGAGATAACTTTTGCGCAAGCTTCCGGAAAGCAATCCGGCCAGCGTGCCGACTCGCGTCGCGCTTTCCTGCCGTTGCAGCACCGTCGTTCGCAACACTCCCGCCTCATCGCATCGTGCCGTTCCGTTTCATCCGAAACCTGAAGGAAGCCAGGGCATGCCCGCATTTGATTCGCACTCCTGTATTCGTAGCGAACCGCCGCACTGACGATTCCCGTTCGGGGCGATGCGCTCGCCTCGACGCCGGCCGGATGCGCGCCGCCCGACGCACGCCGGCACCGGGCGAGATCCTTATCCATCTCGTCCGCCGTTTTTGATGGTGCAGTTCCGCTTCATCCGACGCAGCACCCGGCCAGGCCGCAGGGGGCGTATCGCGAGCCGGCCGGTTCCAGACAAACACAAGAGACGAGGTCGATTCCATGAACATTCATCGAACCGGAGTACGGCGCGCATGGCTGCCCGCGCTCGTGGCGGCCGCGACGCTCGCCGCGTGCGGCGGCGACGACGGCGGCAGCGTGGCGGGCGTGTCAGCGCTCGCGCAGGGCCAACAGGCGGGGGCCGCCGCCGCGGCCGATCAGTCCAATACGCAATCGCTCGCGTCGCGCTTTTCGCCGTCCGGCGTGCCTTACGCGAATCCGGCGAGCGGCGGCCGCTACAAGCCGGTGATCAGCAACGGCCAGGTGCAGCCGTCGCTGTCCGGCGGCACGATCGAAGAGAACGCGTGGGTCGACACGCCGGTCGATTCCGACGGCGACGGCACGCGCGACCGCATCCACGTGCGCATCGTGCGGCCGTCCGAAACGGCGAACGGCGCGCGCACGCCCGTCATCGTGCTCGCGAGCCCGTATTACGCGGGGCTCGCCGACAGCCCGAACCACGACGTCGACGTCGAACTCGACGGCACGCCGCATCCGGCCTCGACCGCCGGCGCCGCGGCATCGGCATCCACGCGCATCCTCGCCGCCGCACCGCAAACCCGGATGCTGCAGCAGCTCGAGGCGGCCGCCGCCGGCCGTTCATGGATCGAGAGCTACTTCGTGCCGCGCGGCTTCACGATCGTCTATGCGGATTCGCTCGGCACCGCCGGCTCGGATGGCTGCCCGACGATCCTGACACGCGACGAATCGGTCGCGATGGCGTCGGTGATCCGCTGGCTCGGCCGCGACGCGACCGCGAAGGACGCGAACGGCAAGACGGTCGTCGCGAACTGGTCGACCGGCCACGTCGGCATGTACGGCGTGTCGTACGACGGCACGCTGCCGAAGATGGTCGCGAGCCTGCGCACGCGCGGGCTCGACGCGATCGTGCCGATCGCGGGGCTGTCGAACATGTACGGCTACTACCGCTCGGGCGGCCTCGTGCGCGCGCCGGAAGGCTATCAGGGCGAGGATGTCGACGTGTACATCAAGGCGCTGCTGACGAACGCGCATCCGGAGCGTTGCACGCACCTGATCGACGAAGCGCTGCAGCAGGAAGACCGCAAGACCGGCGACTATTCGCCGTTCTGGGCCGCGCGCGACATTCCGACCGCGTTCGCGGTCGCGCCGGCGCTCGTCGCGCAAGGGCTGACCGACGACAACGTGCGCGTCGACCAGTCGACGTCGTGGTATCTGGCGATGCGACGTCAGGGCGTGCCGACCCAGCTGTGGCTGCATCGCCTGAAGCACACCGATCCGACCCGCGTGCCGGCGATGGCCGACGCGTGGACGGCGGAGGTGAACCGGTGGTTCACGCGCTACCTGATCGGCTATGACAACGGCGTCGAGCAGGATCCGCGCGCGGTGGTCGCGCAGGCGGACGGCACGCTGCTGAAGGAAGCCGACTGGGCCGCGCGCCACGCGACGCCGGTCACGTACTTCGCCGGCGGCGACGGCGCGAGCACCGGCACGCTGCTGCGACTGGCGAGCGGCGGCCCGCTCGCGCGCTTCACCGACGATGCGCGCATTCCCGCGCTCACGCTGGCGAACACGCCGACCGGCGAAAACCGCAGCCGCTTCGAGACCGCACCGCTGACGGCCGCGGCACGCCTGTCCGGCACCGCGACCGCGCGCGTCAGGCTGACCTTCACGGGCGTCGCGAACGTGACGGCGCTACTGGTCGACCGTGCGCCGGACGGCACGGCGACGATCGTCACGCGCGCATGGACCGACCCGCGCAACCGGCTGTCCGAGTGGGTGTCGCAACCGGTGCTGCCCGGCATGCCGTACGACCTGAAGCTGACGTTCATGCCGCGCGACTACCAGTTGGAAGCAGGCCACCGGCTGGGACTCGTCGTCCTCTCCAGCGACTATGAAGCGACGTTGCGGCCGACGCCGGGCACCGGGCTGACGCTCGATCCGGCCGGCACGTCGGTGACGGTGCCGCTGGCGTCGCCGTCGACGGGCGCGTAATCGTGCGCCGTCTGCCGGCGTAACGGCGCCGCGTCCCCCGCCCGCATGCCCGTCGATGCGGGCGGGGGATGGCTGCATGAATGGAACGCCTGCGATAGGCTGCGGAATTCGACAGCCAACGGTGGGCCCACATGATTCCCCTCAGCGCCAAAGCCATCGTCCGCGACGGACGCTCGGTCCTGTTTCTGCGCAATCCCCGCGACGAGTGGGAACTGCCGGGCGGCTGGCCCGAAGCGGGCGAATCGCTCGAAGCCGCTGTCACACGCGAAGTGCAGGAAGAATGCGGGATCGTCGCATCGGCGATCCGCTACGTAGGCAGCCGTTCGTGCGAGGTCGTGCCGGGCAAGCGCGTACTGATCGTGTGCTTCCTGTGCGAAGTCGATCGTCACGAAATCGTGCTGAGCGACGAGCACAACCAGTTCGGCTGGATCGATCTCGATGCCGACAAGCCGGCGAACCTGCCGGATTTCTACTGGGAATTCTGCAGGCAGGCGAACTGAGTAGACGCCGCCGCCCGGCGCTCACACCGGCGTCAACACCGGCTGCCCCGCGAAGTGCCGCGCCGCGTTGTCGAGAAACTGCCGCACCGAACGATCGAGCGCCTCGGGCGACCAGCCGCCCATGTGCGGTGTCAGCACGACGCTGTCGAGATCCGTCAGCGCGCGCGGCGGCTCGGGTTCGCCTTCGTACACGTCGAGCCCCGCGCCCGCGATGCGCCGCTCGCGCAGCGCGTCCGCCAAAGCAGCGGTATCGACAACGCTGCCGCGCGACACGTTGACGAGAAAACCGCCGGGGCCGAGTGCGTCGAGCACGGTCCGATCGATCAGATGCCGCGTGCCCGCGCCGCCCGGCGTCGCGACGATCAGGAAATCGGCCCACTGCGCGAGCGCGTCGACCCGGTCGAAATAGCGGTACGGCACGGGCTTCTCCGACCGGTTGTGATAACCGATCTCGATGTCGAAGCCGACCGCGCGACGCGCGCACTTCTCGCCGATCTTGCCGAGCCCGACGATGCCGAGCTTCTTGCCCGACACGTTCGGCGGCATCGACAGCCCGTCGCGCCACACGCCCGCGCGGGTCTTCGCATCGAGCTGCACGACGTTGCGCACCGCCGCGAGCAGCAGCGCGAACGCGTGATCGGCGACGCAATCGTCGTTGGTGCCGGCGCCCGTGACTACGACAATGCCGCGCGCCTTCGCGTGCGCGACGTCGATGTGCTCGTAGCCCGCGCCGAGCGCGCTGACGAACGTGAGCTGCGGCAGCCGGTCGATCTCGGCGGCGGTCAGCCCCGTGCTGCCGTTGGTCAGCACCGCGCGAATCGTGCTGCCGTGTTCGGCGATCGCGCGTTCGCGCGCGTCGGGGGTCGGGGCATAACGCACGTCGAACGACGCGACGATCTCGCGATGCGCGTCGCCGCGCAATGCGACGAGGACCAGCAGCTCGGGCTTCATGTCGGCAAATGTCCGCAGGCGGGAGTGAATTCCAGTGTAACAAGCCCGTACGGCGGTTGCGGGTTATCCTCACATCGGCTGTGGACACGCCGCCGCACGCGGTTTGCCAAAGCCCGCTCAGTCAAGTAACTTTCGGCGTACGCCCCCTCCTGGAGATTGGCCCCGATGAAGCTCGCCCTGCCCGCCCGGATCCTGGGCCTCGCGTTCGCCGCCGCGATCGTGGCGCCCGGCGCGCACGCCGACACGCCCGTCGTGGTGTCGTCGAAGATCGACACCGAAGGCAACCTGCTCGGCAACCTCATTTCACAGGTGCTGAAGGCCCACGGCATTCCCGTCACCGAGAAGATCGCGCTCGGCACGACGCCGATCGTGCGCAAGGCGCTCACGAGCGGCGAGATCGACGTCTACCCCGAATACACGGGCAACGCCGCGTTCTTCTTCAACAAGGCCGACGATCCGGTGTGGAAGAACGCGAGCCAAGGCTACGACACCGCGAAGCAACTCGACTACGCGGCGAACCATCTCGTGTGGCTCGCACCGGCGCCCGCGAACAACACGTGGGGCATCGCGCTGCTCGCGCCCGTCGCGCAGTCGCAGCACCTGAAGACCTTCTCCGACTTCGGCAAGTGGGTGGCCAGCGGCGGCAAGGTGAAGCTCGCGGCCTCGGCCGAATTCGTGAACAGCGCGTCCGCGCTGCCGTCGTTCGAGAAAGCGTACGGCTTCAAGCTGAAGCCCGAGCAGCTCGTCGTGCTGTCCGGCGGCGACACAGCCGCGACGATCAAGGCCGCCGCGAACCAGACCGACGGCGTGAACGCGGCGATGGTCTACGGCACCGACGGCGGCATCGCGTCGAGCGGCCTCGCGGTGCTCGACGACGACAAGCACGTGCAGCCCGTCTACGCGCCGGCGCCGGTGATCCGCGAAGCCGCGCTGAAAGCGCATCCGCAGATCGCCGACTTGCTGAAGCCCGTGTTCGCGAGCCTCGACCTGAAAACGCTGCAATCGCTGAACGCCCGCATCCAGCTCAACGGCGAGCCGGCGGCCGGCGTCGCGAAAAGCTACCTGAAAGCGAAGGGTTTCGTGAAATGACGGCGCGCGCGGCAGCGTCCGCGCGGCGCGTCACGCTCGACAAGGTCGGCATCCTGATCGGCATGCTGACGATCGTCGCGGTGTTCGGGCTGTCGTTCGCGGTGCTGCGGCCGAACCGGATCGCGGCCGGCACCGGGCTGTCGGTGTTCGCCGCGTTGCCGCCGATGCAGGGCGCCGTGCTCGCCGCGCTGTGGACCGTCGGCGCGCTGTGGGTGATGACGGCGAGCCGTCCCGCGTGGCGGCTCGCGGCCGGCTGTACGGGGCTCGCGACGCTCGCGTATGCGGTCGGCGCGGCCGCGGCGCATGTCGTCGCACCCGACGACATGCTGGCCCGCGTGTCGCCCGACGCCGGCGTCTGGCTGCTGCTGTTCGCATGGGCCGTGCTGATCGCCGACGCGCTCGCGCGCCTCGCGTTCGGCCCGTGGCGGCGCCTCGCCGCGCTCGCCGTCGCGATAGCAGCGGTTTCGGTGCCGCTTGCGAGCGGCTGGTGGGACGGCCTCTCCGTGATGCGCGAATACGCGGTGCGCAGCGACGATTTCTGGCGCGAAGCGATCCGTCACATGTCGCTCGCGGGCGGCTCGGTCGCCGCCGCGCTCGTCGCGGGCGTGCCGCTCGGCATCGCCTGCGCGCGCATCGCGACGGTGCGCACCGTCGCGATGCCTGCGCTCAATATCGTGCAGACGATCCCCAGCATCGCGATGTACGGGCTGATGATGGCGCCGCTCGGCCTGCTCGCCACGCACGTGCCGCTCGCGGCCGCGCTCGGCATCCGCGGCATCGGGGTCGCGCCGGCCGTGCTTGCGCTGTTCCTCTATTCGCTGCTGCCGATCGCATCGAGCGTCGTGGTCGGGCTCGAACAGGTGCCGCCGCACGTGACCGAAGCCGCGCGCGCGATGGGCATGACGCGTGCGCAGCGGCTGCTGCGCGTCGATCTCGTGCTCGCGCTGCCGGTGATCCTGAGCGGCGTGCGCATCGTGCTCGTGCAGAACATCGGGCTGACCGCGGTGGCCGCGCTGATCGGCGGCGGCGGGTTCGGCACCTTCATCTTCCAGGGGATCGGGCAATCGGCCGCCGATCTCGTGCTGCTCGGCGCGATCCCGACGATCGCGCTCGCACTGGCGGCCGCGGTCGTGTTCGAAGCCGCGACGTCGCTCGCGAAGGGGCGTGCAGGATGATCGAGATCGAACGAGTCGGCAAACGCTTCGGCGACGCGGTCGCCGTCGACGACGTATCGCTGACGATGCAACGCGGCACGATCACCGCGCTCGTCGGCGCATCGGGCAGCGGCAAGTCGACGCTCTTGCGCATGATCAACCGGTTGATCGCGCCGACCAGCGGCACGATTCGCATCGACGGCGTCGATACGGCGACCGTCGCACCCGAGCAACTACGCCGCGGCATCGGCTATGCGATCCAGGGGCACGGGCTGTTTCCGCACTGGAGCGTCGCGCGCAACATCGCGACCGTGCCGCGCCTGCTCGGCTGGCCGGCGGAGCGCATCGACGCCCGCGTGAACGAACTGCTCGATCTGTTCCATCTCGCGCCGGCCGAATTCGCGGGCAAGCTCCCGCACGAACTGTCGGGCGGCCAGCAGCAGCGCGTCGGCGTTGCGCGCGCCCTTGCGGCCGAGCCTGCGATGCTGCTGATGGACGAACCATTCGGCGCGCTCGATCCGATCATCCGCAACAAGGCGCAGGACGACCTGTTCGCGCTGCAGCGCCGCCTCGGCATCACGGTCGTGATCGTCACGCACGATATCGAGGAAGCGCTGAAGCTCGGCGACACGATCGCGGTGATGGACGGCGGCCGGCTGCTGCAGGTCGCGTCGCCGGCCGAGATTCTCGGCAAGCCGGCGGCGGGTGTCGTCGAACAGCTCGTCGCGGGCGTCGATCGGCCGCTGCGCCTGCTCGCGCTCACGCCGATCGACGCCGTGGCCGAAGCCGGCCACGCCGACGGCGAACCGATCGCGGCGACGCGCACGCTGCGCGATGCGGTGTCCGAATTGTTGTGGCGCGGCGTCGATGCGCTACCCGTCGACGATACGGCCGACGGCTACCGCCACGCACACGGCCCCCGCCGCATCACGCTCGACGCGATCCGTTCACACGCGAGGCAGCCCGCATGACGACGCGCGGCAGCATGGGACCCAAGCGGTCGTCGCTTCCCGCGTACGTCGCCCGCGCGGCCGCGCTCGCGCTGCTGCTCGTGCTGCTGTTGCGCCCCGTGTGGCTGCAGGGTCTGTTCGCGCCGTTCGCGGACAACGGCGCGCCGGTGATCTACGATCGCGCGAGCCTGCTCGATCTCACGCTCGCGCATCTCGGCACGGTCGCGCTGTCGAGCCTGATCGGCACGATCGTCGCGGTCGCGGCCGGCATCGCGGTCACGCGGCCGTTCGGTGCGGATTTCCTGCCGGTCGCGCGCAGCGTCGTCGATATCGGCCAGACCTTCCCGCCGGTCGCCGTGCTCGCGCTGGCCGTGCCGGCAGTCGGCTTCGGCCTGAAACCCGTGCTGATCGCGCTCGTTTTGTACGGGCTCCTGCCGGTTTTCGAAAGCACGATCGCGGGGATCGAGGACGTGCCGCGCGACGTCGTCGACGCCGCGCGCGGGATGGGGATGAGCGGCTGGCAGCAGCTGGTGTCCGTCGAGCTGCCGCTCGCGTTCCCGGTGATCGTCAACGGCATCCGCCTCGCGGTCGTGATCAATCTCGGCACCGCGACGATCGGCTCGACGGTCGCCGCGCGCGGGCTCGGCGACGTGATCATCGCGGGCCTGCAGACGTCGAACACCGCGTTCGTGCTGCAAGGCGGCGTGATCGTCGGCTTGCTCGCGGTGCTCGTCAGCGATGCGATCGGCGCGATCGCGCGGGTGGCGAGCGCGCGGCGCGCGTAGCAGCCGTCGCAAAATTTTTCGAAGGAGAAACCATGGCTGCCCTGGACACCGGCCCGTTTTTTCATGGCACGAAAGCGGATCTGCGGACCGGCGACTTGCTGACGGCAGGCTTCAGATCGAATTATCGGGATGACGTCGTGATGAATCACATTTATTTCACGGCCCTGCCCAAAGGCGCCGGCCTGGCTGCGGACATGGCCAAAGGCGATGGCCGGCCGCGGGTCTACATCGTCGAACCCACCGGCGAATTCGAAAACGACCCGAACGTCACGGACAAGAAATTCCCGGGCAATCCGACGCGATCGTATCGAAGCACATCGCCTTTGAAGATCGTTGGCGAACTCGATAGCTGGGAACCGTACGATCCGGCGTTCATCCAGCAGCTCAGAATCCGCATCGAAACCGGCATCGGCGAGATCATCAACTAGCGCGCGTCCGGACTCCGATGCGTGTCCGCGCAACGATCGGCACGTAGATGATCGCGAACGTGACAAGCCTACACGTCGCTTTCATTCGAGCCGGCGCTCGACCACGCGCCGCGATTGGTCGATATACTATGCGCCTCCCATTTCCCCGCACTCGACCATGCGACGACGGTTCTTCTGGCTGATCGTGCTTTCGCTCGGCATTGCGCAACAGGCCGCGGCGCAGCAGGCGCCCGCTTTGCCTGCTTCCGCGCCCGATGCACTGGCATCGGCGCCGGCTGCCGCGCCCGCGCCGCTCGCGAGCACCAACGATCAGCCCAACGAAGCAAACCGCCGCATCACGTCCTACCTGACGAAGAAATTCGGCGTCGCAAGAGAAAAGGCCGCGAAGCTCGCCGATATCGTGAGCGTCACTGCGACGAAATATTCGCTGCCGCCGGCACTCGTTTACGCGATTATTTCGATCGAATCGCGCTTCCAGGAAAAGGCGCGCGGCCAGCATGGCGCGACCGGATTGATGCAGGTCGTGCCGTCCGCGCACCGCGGCATGCTGCGCGACGTGAAGGACCTGACCGAGCCGAATGCGAACGTCGAGGTCGGCTCGCGCATTCTGTCGGGCTATGTGAAAGCGGCCGGCGGCAACGTGCAGGCCGGGTTGAGGAGCTACAGCGGCGGATCCAGTGCGTATGCGGCGAAAGTGATGCAGCGGGTCGATTCGTTCCGGTTCGTGCTCGAACCCGATGACGATGCGAAAAGTGCGAATACCGCGAACGATGCGAACAACGCGAAGGCGCACATGGTGCCGGTCAGCGATCCGTCAGCGGCGCCGGCCGCGAACCGCAACGCGAAGTAAGCAATGGGCACCCCCGTTCGCACGGCCCCGGCCCGACGCCGCGCGGTCCGGCTGTTCGCCATTGTCGCGCTGTCGGGCGGCCCTGTATCGGCTTTCGCTGCCGTCGACTGCGAACAGGCAGGGCCGACGATGGAAGCCGTGCGGCGCTGCGTGCTCGATCAGCAGCAGCAGCAAGTGGACAGCGCGTACCGGTCGCTCGCTCGCAAGCTGCGCCAACGCAACCCCGACGCTGCCGCCCGACTCGCGAAATCGCAGACGAGTTGGGCCGCCTTTGCCGGCGATACTTGTGACTACGTGAAGACCGCCAATCCGCAGCAGACGATTCCGAGTGACGCCTGGCTCAACTGTTGGGTGGATTTCAGTCAGGCACGCGTGCGCATCCTGAAGAAGTGGGAAGCGCAACTGACGCAGCCGAACTGACCGCCGGCCGTGCCATATCGCCAATTGTTCCGATATTTCAGGAACAAAAACGCCAAAGGCCAGCGGTAGCCCATTCTTCTCATATTTCAGGAACTGTAAACGAGTACGGCGGCGCATTCGCGCCGCCGCCCCATGGCGTCACCGGATCACCTCCCTCGTGCCTTGATCCGGCCCCCTCTGATCAAAGCTGCCCCGCCGCCCCCGTCCACCGCAGGTAATCCCCGCGCGTCCAGTCCAGCGACACACCCACGCGCTTCGTCCCCGGCCGGATCTTCGGCTTGTACACCGACAGCGTCAGCGACTCCAGCGCCGGCCATTCGCGAAACGACAGCACCGCGATATCTGCAACGAGCGTCTCCAGCAACCGCGTATGCGGCTTGTGCGACAGAAACGACGCGACGCGCGCGCAGTAGCCGTCGTAATCGATCCACTCGCCCTGCTCGCTCGGCTCGCAGCGATACCCGAGCCGCGCGTCGATCACGATCGGCTGCGGCGCTTCATGCTCGTGCGCATGAATGCCGATTCGCGCGGGCACCTTCAGTTCGTCGACGAACACGCTCCAGCCGCGCCCGCGCAGGCGCGGCGCGTCGATCGCCACGAACGGTTCGTCGAACGGCTTCATGATGCGAGCGGCGCCGCGGCGTCGAGCATGATGCGCACGAAATAGTCGGCGAAGCTGCGGCGCAGGACGATCTCGAACGTGTCGTCGCCGGTCGGGATCAGCGTGATCGGCGACTTGAAGTAGTGCGACTGCGCGCACTGGCCCGGCTTGAACACGCGCGGATGCAGATCGAGCGGGCAGCCGCGCGCGATCACGTCGCGCACGCGTTCGCCGGTGATCTCGACGACCGTGTAGCCGCTGCCGACGTCGACGGCCGCCGCGTACAAGCCCTGCACGGCCTCGGCCAGCTTCGCCTCGAGCACGCCGGCCTGCACCGGCCCGTTCGACCGCACGAGCCATTCGTCGGGGCCGAGCCACAGCACGTCGTACTCGGCGCCGCGCGCCACCGTGTTCGGCTCCGCGGGCGGCCGGCAGCCGACCACGCGCTCGAACGCGGCGACGAATGCCGGATCGCCCAACTCGCCGCGCACGTTGACGAGATCGAGGAACGGCCGCTCGCGCAGCGTGAACTTCTTCGAAGCGCGCGCCTGGTGCGGCTTCAGCACGTCGGCCGCGCCGACGAACGGCGATTCAAGCGTCACGCCGCCCGCGCCCGCCACCTGCGTCTGGTTTCTCGTTTCATTCCACATGCTGACGCACCCCTTCGGTATCGTAGAAAACCGGGCTCGAGATCTTCGCGGTGATGCGCTTGCCGTTGGCCAGCGGAATCACGACGCTCTCGCCCATCTTGTTCAGGCCGCCCTTCACCACCGCGAGCGCGATCGAGCGCTTCAGGATCGGGCTGTAGTAGCTCGACGTCACGTGGCCGATCATCGGCGTCGGATCGGTGGCCGACACCTGCGTGTCCTTCGCGATGATCTGCGCGCCTTCCGGCAGCACGAACTGTTCGTCTTCGGTCAGCAGGCCGACGAACTGCTTGCGGCCTTCCTTCGCGGTATCCGAACGCGACAGCGAGCGCTTGCCGAGGAAGTCCTTCGACTTCGCGACGACCCCGCCCATCCCGAGGTCGAACGGCGTGATCGAGCCGTCGGTATCCTGGCCGACGATGATGTAGCCCTTCTCCGCGCGCAGCACGTGCATCGTTTCGGTGCCGTACGGCGTGATGTCGAACTCGGCGCCGGCCGCCATCAGCGCTTCCCACACCGCGCGGCCCGCATTCGCCGGCACGTTCACTTCGTAGGCCAACTCGCCCGAGAAGCTGATCCGCATCACGCGCGCCTTCGCGCCGGCGACGGTGCCGTTGCGATAGCTCATGAACGGGAACGCTTCATTGCCGAAGTCGATGTCCTGGCACACCTTCTGCACGACCTTGCGGCTCTTCGGGCCGACCACCGCGAACGTCGCCCAGTGATCGGTGACGGACGCGAGCCGCACCTTCATGTCGGGCCATTCGGTCTGCAGCCAGCGCTCGAGCCACGTCAGCACGCGCGCCGCGCCGCCGGTGGTGGTCGTCATCATGAAATGCTGGTCGGCGAGGCGCACGGTCACACCGTCGTCGAACACCATCCCGTTTTCGTCGAGCATCAGCCCGTAGCGGCACTTGCCCACTTCGAGCTTGTTCCACGGGTTCGTGTACATCCAGTTCAGCAGCTTCACCGCGTCCGGGCCCTGGATGTCGATCTTGCCGAGCGTCGACGCGTCGAGGATGCCGACGCTGTTGCGCACCGCGAGACATTCGCGCTTCACGGCCGCATGGAGATCCTCGCCGTTCTTCGGGAAATACCACGGCCGCTTCCAGTTGCCGACGTCCTCGAACATCGCGCCGTGCTCGACGTGCCATTCGTGCACGGCCGTCTTGCGGATCGGGTCGAGGAAATCGCCCGTCTCGCGGCCCGCGAACGTACCGAACGACACGGGCGTGTAGTTCGGGCGGAACGTCGTCGTACCCGTTTCCGGAATCGTCTTGCCGAGCGCGCCCGCGAGAATCGCCATCCCGTTGATGTTGCCGAGCTTGCCCTGGTCGGTGCCGAAGCCCATCGCCGTGTAGCGCTTCACGTGCTCGACCGACTCGAAGCCTTCGCGCGCGGCGAGCAGGATGTCGGCGGCTGCGACGTCGTTCTGGAAGTCGACGAACTGCTTCGGCCCGCGCGCCGCCGCCTCGCGGCTACCGACGAGCCACAACGGCTGCAATGCGCCTTCGACGGCTTCGGCGACCTGCGGCGCGGCCGGGCGCTGCGCGGCCGTGAAGCCCGCGGCCTTCGCCGCTTCCACGCCCGCATCGACCGCGAGCCGCAGCGCACGGGCCAGCCCGAATTCGCCGGCCGCCGCACCGATGCTCGCTTCCGCCTGCACGGGCTTGCCCGGCAGGAAACACGCCTTGTCGTCGTTCCAGCACGCCTTGCCGCCCGACTGCGCGAACAGGTGCAGCACCGGGCTGAAGCCGCCCGACATCGCGACGAGGTCGCACGGCAGCGACTGCATCTTGCCGCCGGTCTGGCCGTTCGAGTAGGACGCGACGTCGACCGACGATACGCGCCACTTGCCCGAAGCGGCCGTGACGACCGCACCGCTCATCACCGTCACGCCCTGCCGCTTGGCCGCCGCCGGCAGCGCGCCGTTCGACGATGCGCGGGAATCGACGACCGTCACCTTCGCGCCGCACGCCTTCAGGTCGAGCGCGGTCTGGTATGCACGGTCGTTGTTCGTGAACACGACCACGTTGCGGCCCGGCATCACGCCGAAGCGATGCACGTAGGTCGACACCGCGCCCGCGAGCATCACGCCCGGCAGGTCGTTGTTGCCGAATACGATCGGCCGCTCGTGCGCGCCGGTCGCGAGAATCACGCGCTTCGCACGGACCTTCCACAGCAGTTCGCGCGTGCCCTTGCGCATCGACACCGGCAGGTGATCGGTCAGGCGCTGCGTGACCGTCACGAGGTTGTGGTCCTGATAGCCGAACGCGGTGCTGCGCGACAGGATCGTCACGTCGGGCAGCTTGCGCAGCTCGGCCTCGATCTTCTCGACCCATTGCAGCGCGGGCTTCGCGTCGATCTCCGCGCGGCACGACAGCAGGCTGCCGCCGAGCTCACGCTGGTCGTCGACGAGGATCACGCGTGCGCCGGCCGTGGCGGCCGCATGCGCGGCGGCGAGGCCCGACGGGCCACCGCCGACCACGAGCACGTCGCAGTGCGCGTAGCACTTGTCGTAGCGATCGGCGTCGAGCACCTCGGGCGCCTTGCCGAGGCCGGCCGCTTCGCGGATCTTCTCTTCGTACTTCGGCCACATGTTGCGCGGCCACATGAAGGTCTTGTAGTAGAACCCGGCCGGCATGAAGCGCGAGAACTTCTGGTTGATCGCGTACTTGTCGTTCTCGAGCGTCGGCTCCGCGTTCACGCTCGTCGCGACGAGCCCCTGGTACAGCTCGATCTCGGTCGCGCGCGCGTTAGGCACGGTGTACGGGCCGGTTTCGAGCTGCACGACGGCATTCGGTTCCGCGACGTCCGCCGTCACGATTCCGCGCGGACGGTGGTACTTGAAGCTGCGCGCGACGAAGTGCACGCCGTTCGCGAGCAGCGCGGACGCGAGCGTGTCGCCCTGGAAGCCCTGATACGTGCGGCCGTTGAACGTGAACGTCAACGGAATCGCGCGATTGATGCGGCCACCGGTGCCGAGGCGGTCTTTCTGGCTCATTTGCTGGTGCCCTCTTCGTGTGCGTTGCCGGCAGCGGCGCTACCGAACTTTTCGTAGCCCTTGATATCGTAGGTCACCGTGTCGCGCGTGACCTTGAACCAGCGGCGGCAGCCCTGCGCATGCAGCCATTGCTCCTTGTGCAGCCCGCGCTTGTTCTCGCGCATGAACACGTATTCGCCCCATTCGCGGTCGGTCATGGTCTCGTTCGCCACCGGGCGCACGATGTCGGCTTCACCGCCGCACGTAAACTCGGATTCGGCGCGCGGCCCGCACCACGGACATTCGATCAGCAACATGTTTCTTTCTCCTCAGTGCGGTTAGTGCGCGACGGCGGCAGCGCCGTGCTCGTCGATCAGGTGGCCCGTGTAGAAGCGGTCGAGCGCGAACGGCGCGTTCAGCGGATGCGGTTCGTCGCGGGCGATCGTGTGAGCGAACACCCAGCCCGAGCCCGGCGTCGCCTTGAAGCCGCCGGTACCCCAGCCGCAGTTGAAATACAGGCCCTTCACGTCGGTCTTGGTGATGATCGGGCACGCGTCCGGCGACACGTCGACGATGCCGCCCCACTGGCGGTTCATCCGCACGCGCGAGAACACCGGGAACATCTCGACGATCGCCTGCAGCGTACTTTCGATGATGTGGAAGCTGCCGCGCTGGCCGAAGCCCGTGTACTGGTCGATACCGGCGCCGATCACGAGGTCGCCCTTGTCGGACTGGCTGATGTATGCGTGCACCGCGTTCGACATGATCACCGAGTTGACGACCGGCTTGATCGGCTCGGACACCAGCGCCTGCAGCGGATGGCTTTCGATCGGCAGACGCACGCCGGCCATGTCGGCGAGCGTCGTCGTGTTGCCGGCCGCGACCACCGCGACCTTCTTCGCCTTGATGAAACCCTTCACCGTATCGACGCCGACCACCGCGCCGCCTTCGCGGCGAATGCCCGTCACCTGGCAGTTCTGGATGATGTCGACGCCGGCGCGATCCGCGCCGCGCGCGAAGCCCCAGGCCACCGCGTCGTGGCGTGCGACGCCCGCACGGCGCTGGATCGATGCGCCGAGCACCGGGTAGCGGCTGTTCAGGTTGATCGTCGGCTCGATTTCCTTGATCTGCGCGGGCGTCAGGAATTCGGCGTCGACGCCGTTCAGCCGGTTCGCGTTCACGCGGCGCTCGGTGTCGCGCACGTCCTGCAGCGTGTGCGCGAGGTTCATCACGCCGCGCTGGCTGAACATCACGTTGTAGTTGAGATCCTGCGACAGCCCTTCCCACAGCTTCATCGCCTTCTCGTACAGCGCGGCCGATTCGTCCCACAGATAGTTCGAGCGCACGATCGTCGTGTTGCGCGCGGTGTTGCCGCCGCCGATCCAGCCCTTCTCGAGGATCGCGACGTTCGTGATCCCGTGCTCCTTCGCGAGGTAGTACGCGGTCGCGAGGCCGTGGCCGCCGCCGCCGACGATCACGACGTCGTATTCCTTCTTCGGCTCCGGGCTCTTCCACTGCTTTTCCCAGTTCTCGTGATACGAGAGGCCGTTGCGGAACAGGCTGAATATCGAGTAGCGGCTCATGTTTGGATCCTTCGTTAGCATTCGATGACGTTCACGGCGAGGCCGCCGCGCGACGTTTCCTTGTATTTCGTCTTCATGTCGGCGCCGGTTTCGCGCATCGTCTTGATCACGGAATCGAGCGATACGTAGTGCTGGCCGTTGCCCTTGAGCGCCATGCGCGACGCGTTCAGCGCCTTGATCGCACCCATCGCGTTGCGCTCGATGCACGGGATCTGCACGAGCCCGCCGACGGGGTCACAGGTCATCCCGAGGTTGTGCTCCATGCCGATCTCGGCCGCGTTCTCGACCTGGTCGGGCGTGCCGCCCATCACCGCGGCGAGCGCGGCGGCGGCCATCGAGCACGCGACGCCCACTTCGCCCTGGCAGCCGACTTCCGCGCCGGAGATCGACGCGGTTTCCTTGTAGATGATCCCGATCGCCGCGGCCGTCAGCAGGAATTCGACGATGCCGGCTTCGTTCGAGCCCGGCACGAACTTCACGTAGTAGTGCAGCACCGCGGGAATCACGCCGGCCGCGCCGTTGGTCGGCGCGGTGACGACGCGGCCGCCGGCCGCGTTTTCCTCGTTCACGGCCATCGCGTACAGGTTGACCCAGTCGAGCATCGACAGCGGGTCGCGCAGCGACTCTTCGGAACGCGAACGCAGGCGGCCGTTCAGTTCGGCCGCGCGGCGCTTCACGCGCATCGGTCCCGGCAGGTCGCCCTCGACCTTGCAGCCGCGCTCGACGCAGGCGGCCATCGTGCGCCAGATCGCGAGCAGCCCGGCGCGCACTTCGTCGGCGGGGCGCAGCGCGGTTTCGTTGCGCAGCATCAGTTCGGCGATCGACAGCCCGTGCTCGCGGCACTGGCGCATCAGGTCGTCGCCGGTGCGGAACGGATACGGCACCTCGACCGCCGCGCGCACGCCGTTCACGCGATCGCCGTCGCGGTTCACGACGAAGCCGCCGCCGACCGAGTAATACTCTTTCTCGACCAGCAGCTGGCCGTGCTCGTCGAATGCCTGGAAGCGCATCCCGTTCGGATGCACGATGCTCGTGCCGCTCATCAGCTTGCGATAAAAGCCGATGTGTTCCTTCTCGTCGAAGCGCACCGTCTGCTTGCCGAGCAGCGACAGCGACTTCTCCGCGCGGATCGCGGCCAGCCGCGGCTCGATCAGGTCCGGATCGATCGTGTCGGGCAGGTGGCCCTCGAGGCCGAGCAGCACGGCCTTGTCGGTGCCGTGGCCCTTGCCGGTCGCGCCGAGCGAGCCGTACAGCTCGACCCGCACGCGGCGCACGAAGCCGAGCAGGTTCGCGTCCTCGACGTGCGACGCGAAGCGGCACGCGGCGATCATCGGGCCGACCGTATGCGAACTGGACGGGCCGATGCCGATCTTGAACAGGTCGAACGCGCTGACGTTCATCTGGCTTCCTTTGGGTTGCATGCGTGAAATGTCGTTGGGCACCAGTACATCAAAGCGTAAAATCGGCCGATAGAACAAAAACGGCATCGGCGTGGGATACCGCCGCCAAGCGCCGTGCCGGCCGGCCCGAAAGTGCGTTTTGGCGATGGTTCGCGACGAAAAACCACAAGTCCGGCCGCGGCCGATCGGCGACGCTGGCTGCATCCGCGCCGCCTCCGGCAGCCGCAACCCGCAAACAGTGTGAAACGAGTGAGACCGCCTGCCCGGCGTGACGAGATTGGCCGCGATGACCCCCGACGTACCCGCTTCCCCCCTCGCAGAACCCGCGCCGCGGCGCATCCGCTTCGGCATCGTGCTGCTGCCGAACTTCACGCTGACGGCCTTCTCCGGCTTCGTCGACATGCTGCGGCTGTCGGCCGACGACGGCGACTACAGCAAGCCCGTGCGCTGCGCGTGGAGCGTGATCGGCGAGACGCTCGCGCCGGTGCGCGCGAGCTGCGGGATCCAGATCACGCCGTGGGAGACGTTCGACGCGGCCGAGCCGTTCGACTATGTGGTGGTGGTCGGCGGGCTGCTGCATTCGGGGCCGCAGGCCGGCCCTGAAACGCTCGAGTTCATCCGCCGCGCGGCGGCGGGCGGCGCGACGGTCGTCGGCATCTGCACCGGCGTGTTCACGCTGATGCGCGCCGGCGTGCTCGACGGCTACCGCACCTGCGTGAGCTGGTTCCATTACTGGGATTTCATCGAGCGCTTTCCGTCCGCCGATCCCGACCTGCTGATCGCAGACCGGCTGTTCGTGATCGACCGGCGCCGGATCACGTGCTCGGGCGGCCGCGCGTCGATCGACGTCGCCGCCGCGATCCTGCTGCGCCATTTCGATCACGCGACCGTGCAGAAGGCGCTGCGCATCCTGCTCGTCGGCGAGATGCAGAAAGGCAATGCGCCGCAGCCGCATCCGCCGGGGCTCGAGCCGGCGACGCACCCGAAGGTCAAGCGCGCGATTCTTCTGATGGAACAGCACGTCGGGCGTGCGCTGTCGCTCGACGAGCTCGCGAGCAAGCTCGACCTGTCGACGCGGCAGCTCGAACGGCTGTTCAAGGCCGAGACCGGCAGGAGCCCGCAGGCCTTCGCGAAGCAGGTGCGGCTGCGCACGGCCGCGTGGCTGCTGACGAGTTCGGACCGCACGGTCGCCGATATCGCGTCGAGCTGCGGATTCGCCGATGCGTCGCACCTGGGCCGCGAATTCCGCAAGCAGTTCGGCGTGCCGCCGGCGACCTATCGCGAGCGCGGCGGCGACGTGGCCGAAGTGGCCGCGATGCCCGACGCGTCGGCCGACCCCGTCGAGGACATCGCCGAGTGACGGGGCCGGGCAGCCAGCCCCTTCCCTGATCGATTGCAGAACGACGCACGTTCGCGTCGGCTTCCGTTCTTTTGGAACCGGTTCCAATCAATTTAGCCGACGTTACCTCTCTTGAACGAGGGTTATCCCGGATGCTGATGCTCGCTCAAATTTGTATGATGACCACATCACCTTACAAACCTGAGCATCATGTTCGAGAAAATTCCCGCCCGTGCGATGAGCGACCACGTCGCGCAGCAACTGCTCAAGCAGATCGAAGTGGGCAGCTTCTCGGCCACCGGCAAGCTGCCGACTGAAGCCGTGCTCGCGCAGGAATTCGGCGTGAGCCGCACCGTGATCCGCGAGGCGATCTCGCGGCTGAAGAACGAAGGCGTGGTCGAGCCGCGCCAGGGCAGCGGCGTATTCGTGAACCAGCACGGCGCGATCCGGCCGTTGCGGATCGACTACGCGGAAGCCGTCGAGGCGAGCTCGCTGCCGCATCTGCTCGCGGTGCGCCGCGCGATCGAGGCGGAAGTCGCGGCCGAGGCCGCGCTGCACCACACCGCCGACGACATGGCCGACATCGACGACGCGCTGCGCAAGATCGACGCAGCCGTTGCCGAAGGGCGCGACGGCGTCGCGGAAGACGTCGCATTCCACCGCACGATCGCGGCCGTCACCGGCAACCCGTATTTCCTGAAGACGCTGCAATTCCTGAACCAGTATCTCGAAGCCGGCGTGAAGGTCACGCGCAGCAACGAAGCGACGCGCGAGGATTTCTCGCGTCAGGTGCGCGAAGAGCACGCGGCGATCGCCGACGCGATCCGCGCGCGCGACCCGATGGCCGCCCGCAACGCGGCGCGCACGCACATGTACAACGCCGCCCGCCGTCTCGCGGAAGCCGGCATCTGCTGAAGCCGGCGGCGCCCGCCGCCGTTGTCCAGAACCTCTTTCGAATCGATCAAGGTTGACCATGTCACGAAATGTTGGAGTCATCGGCCTCGGCGCGATGGGCCTCGGCGTCGCACGCTCGCTGCTGCGCGCCGGCCTGCGCGTCCACGCATGCGACGTGCGCGACACCGTGCTGCAGGCGTTCGCCGCCGAAGGCGGCATCGCGTGCGCGACGCCGGCCGAACTCGGCGCGCAGTGCGACGTCGTCGTCACGCTCGTCGTCAATGCCGCGCAAACGGAAACGGTGCTGTTCGGCGAACACGGTGCGGTCGCCGCGATGAAGCCGGGCGGCGTCGTGATCGCGAGCGCGACCGTCGCGCCCGAATTCGCGGTCGCGCTCGGCGCGCGCATCGAAGCGGCCGGCCTGCAGATGCTCGACGCGCCGGTATCCGGCGGCGCCGCGCGCGCGGCCTCCGGCGAGATGACGATGATGACGTCGGGCCCGGCCGCCGCCTATGCGGGCTGCGAGGACGTGCTCGCCGCGATCGCCGGCAAGGTGTACCGTCTCGGCGACGCGCACGGCATCGGCTCGAAAGTGAAGATCATCAACCAGTTGCTGGCCGGCGTGCATATCGCGGCCGCCGCCGAGGCGATGGCGCTCGGCCTGCGCGAAGGCGTCGACGCCGACGCGCTGTACGACGTGATCACGCACAGCGCGGGCAATTCGTGGATGTTCGAGAACCGCGTGCCGCACATCCTGAACGGCGACTACACGCCGCTGTCGGCCGTCGACATCTTCGTGAAGGATCTCGGCCTCGTGCTCGATACCGCGCGCCGCAGCAAATTCCCGCTGCCGCTCTCCGCCACCGCGCACCAGATGTTCATGAGCGCGTCGAGCGCCGGCCACGGCGGCGAGGACGATTCCGCCGTGATCAAGACTTTCCCCGGCATCACGCTGCCGCCCGCCCGCTGATTCGAACGACGTGCCTGCCATGACCGCTTCCGCTTCCCGTCCCCTGCTCGGCTGCATCGCCGACGATTTCACCGGCGCGACCGATCTCGCGAACATGCTCGTCAAGAGCGGCATGCGCACCGTGCAGACGATCGGCGTGCCCGCCGACGGCGCGACCGACACGATCGCCGACGCCGACGCGATCGTCGTCGCGCTGAAGTCGCGCACGATCCCCGCCGCCGACGCCGTCGCGCAATCGCTCGCCGCGTACGCATGGTTGCGCACGCAAGGATGCCGCCAGTTCTTCTTCAAGTACTGCTCGACGTTCGACTCGACCGACGCGGGCAACATCGGGCCGGTGGCCGACGCGCTGCTCGATGCGGCCGGCGGCGACTTCACGATCGCGTGCCCGGCGTTCCCCGAGAACGGCCGCACGATCTATCGCGGCCACCTGTTCGTCGGCGACGTGCTGCTGAACGAATCGGGGATGGAGCATCATCCGCTCACGCCGATGCAGGACGCGAACCTCGTACGCGTGCTGCAACGGCAGACGAAGTCGCCGGTCGGCCTGATCCGCTACGACACGATCGCGCTCGGCGCGGCCGCCGTGCGTGCGCGGATCGACCAGTTGCGCGCGGAAGGCGTGCGCTTCGCGATTGCCGACGCGCTGTCGGACCGCGACCTCTACGTCCTCGGCGAAGCATGCGCGGGCCTGCCGCTCGTCACCGGCGGCTCCGGCATCGCGCTCGGCCTGCCCGCGAATTTCCGCCGCGCGGAGCAATTGCCCGAGCGCGACAACGCGGCATCGCTGCCGCGCATCGACGGCCCGTCGGCCGTGCTCGCCGGCAGTGCATCGAAGGCCACCAACGCGCAGGTCGCCGCGTGGCGCGCGACGCGGCCGAGCTTCCGCATCGATCCGCTCGCGGCGTCGCGCGGCGAGTCCGTCGTCGAGCAAGCGCTCGCCTTTGCGCGCTCGCACCTGCCGCAGCCCGTGCTGATCTACGCAACGGCCACGCCCGACGAAGTGAAGGCCGTGCAGCAGGCGCTCGGCGTCGACGCGGCCGGCCGTCTCGTCGAAAGCACGCTCGCGGCGATCGCCCGCGGGCTGCGCGAGCTCGGCGTGCGCAAGTTCGTCGTCGCGGGCGGCGAGACGTCCGGCGCCGTCGTGCAGGCGCTCGACGTGAAGTCGCTGCAGATCGGCGCGCAGATCGATCCGGGCGTGCCGGCCACGGCCACCATCGACACGCAGCCGCTCGGCCTCGCGCTGAAATCCGGCAACTTCGGCACCACGGACTTTTTCGACAAGGCGCTGCGCGCGCTGGATGGAGCCGCACGATGAGCGACGAAGCAAAACTGCGCGAAGAGATCTGCGTGGTCGGCGCGAGCCTGTATGCGCGCGGCCATGCGGTCGGCAGCGCCGGCAACATCAGCGCGCGTCTGAACGACGGCTGGCTGATCACGCCGACCGACGCGTGCCTCGGCCGGCTCGACCCGAACGACATCGCGAAGGTCGGCGCCGACGGCCAGCCCGTATCGGGCGGCAAGCCGTCGAAGACGCTCGCGCTGCATCGCGGCATCTACGCACGCAACGCGGAGGCGCACGGCGTCGTCCACACGCATTCGACGCATCTCGTCGCGTTGACGCTCGCGGGCGTGTGGCGCGATACCGACGTGCTGCCGCCGATCACGCCGTACTACGTGATGAAGGTCGGCCACATTCCGCTGATCCGTTACCGCCGCCCCGGCGACCCGGCCGTCGCGGCCGAAGTCGCGGCGCTGGCCGACCGGGTGCGCGGCGTGCTGCTCGATCGCCTCGGCCCGGTGATGTGGGGGCCTTCGGTATCGCACGCGTCGTATGCACTCGAGGAACTCGAGGAAACCGCGCGGCTGTGGCTGATGACGAACCCGAAGCCCGAACCGCTGTCCGACGCCGCGCTCGACGAACTGCGCCAGAGCTTCGGCGCGCGCTGGTAACGCACCGCGACCCAATCATGCAGTAGTCCGTATCGATTTATCTACCCGCCGTGTGCGCGGGCCTTTCCGTCAGCACACACGACTGGCGGCGTACGCGCCGCCGGCACATAACATCATTGGAGACGACGATGACTGCTCTCGACGCGGCCGCAAGCCGCTCGCCCGCCGCGGCCGCCCAATCGGGCGAACTCGACCGCACCTACAAGAAAGTGTTCTGGCGCATCGTGCCGTTCCTGATGCTCTGCTACGTGGTCGCGTATCTCGACCGCGTGAACGTCGGCTTTGCCAAGCTGCAGATGTCGCAGGATCTCGCGTTCAGCGAAACCGTATTCGGCCTCGGCGCGGGGATTTTCTTTCTTGGCTACTTTCTGTTCGAACTGCCGAGCAACCTGCTGATGCACCGCCTCGGCGCGCGCATCTGGATCGCGCGGATCATGATCACGTGGGGGCTGCTGTCCGCGCTGTTCGCGTTCGTGCAGACGCCGACGCAGTTCTACGTGCTGCGGTTCCTGCTCGGGCTCGCGGAAGCCGGTTTCTATCCGGGCGTTATCCTGTACCTCACGTACTGGTTCCCGTCGCATCGCCGCGCGAAGATCATCGCGGTGTTCATGTCCGCGATTCCGGTGTCGGGCATCTTCGGCAACCCGCTGTCGGGCTGGATCATGGAGCGCTTCCACGGCGGCTCGGGTTTCCACGGCTGGCAATGGATGTTCATGATCGAAGCCGTGCCGGCCGTGCTCATCGGCATCGCGACGATCCTGTATCTCGACAACAGCATCCGCGGCGCGAAGTGGCTCGACGAGCGCGAGAAGCAGTTGCTCGAGGACGAAATCGCCGCGCAGCCGCAGGAACAGCAGCAGCACGGCCATTCGCTGAAGGCCGTGTTCTCGGACCCGCGCATGTGGTGGATGTCGCTGATCTACTTCGCATTCGTCACCGGCCAGTACGGGCTCACGTTCTGGATGCCGACGCTCGTCAAATCGACCGGCATCACCGATACGCTGCAGATCGGCCTGCTGTCGGCGATTCCGTTCGTCGTCGCGATCGTCGTGATGAACCTGTTCGGCCACAGCGCGGACAAGCGCCGCGAACGCCGCTGGCACCTGATCGTGCCGGCGCTGATGGGCGCGGTCGGGTTTGCGGTCGCCGCGTCGTACTCGCACAATACGGCAGTGTCGATCGTGTTCCTGTCGCTCGCGGCAGGCGGCGTGCTGACCTGCGCGCCGCTGTTCTGGTCGCTGCCGACCGCGTTCCTCGCGGGCTCCGCGGCTGCCGCCGGGATCGCGATCATCAACTCGGTCGGCAATCTCGCCGGTTTCGCGAGCCCGTACGTGATCGGCTACCTGAAGGACGCCACGCACAGCACTGCGTCCGGCATGTACGTGCTCGCGGCGATGCTCGTGATCGGCGCGATCGCCGTGTGGCTCACGCCGCCCAAGCTCGTGAACCGCTGATCCGCCGCCGGCCGATTCATCATTCGACGCGGGGCGCGCGGCGCCCCGCCCCATTCATTCACAGGACCCGCTGCCATGCCACGCTTCGCCGCCAACCTCTCGATGATGTACACCGAGCATGCGTTTCTCGACCGCTTCGGCGCTGCCGCCCGCGACGGCTTCAAGGCCGTCGAGTACCTGTTCCCGTACGACTTCGCCGCCGAGGACATCCGCGCGCGCCTCGACGCGCACGGCCTCGAACAGGCGCTGTTCAACGCGCCGCCGGGCGACTGGGCCGCGGGCGAACGCGGCATTGCATCGCTGCCGGGCCGCGAGGACGAATTTCGCCGCGGCATCGACCAAGCGCTCGACTATGCGCGCGTGATCGGCAACAAGAAGCTGCACGTGATGGCCGGCATGGTGCCGCCGGGCGCCGACCGCGCACGCCATCGCGATACGTATCTGACGAACCTGCGTCATGCGGCGCAGGCCGCCGCCGCGCACGGCGTCACGATCCTGATCGAGCCGATCAACCCGCGCGACATGCCCGGCTATTTCCTGAGCCGCCAGGACGACGCGCAGGCGATCCGCGCGGAAGTCGGCGCGCCGAACCTGAAGGTGCAGTTCGACTGCTACCACTGCCAGATCGTCGAAGGCGATCTCGCGATGAAGCTCAAGCGCGATTTCGCGGGCATCGGCCATATCCAGATCGCGGGCGTGCCCGAACGCCACGAGCCGGACGTCGGCGAACTCAACTACCCGTATCTGTTCGCGCTGATCGACGCGCTCGGCTACGACGGCTGGATCGGTTGCGAGTATCGGCCGAAGGCCGGCACGTCGGAAGGTCTCGGTTGGCTCGAGACATACCTGTAATTCCCGTATTTCCCAGAGGGTCAAGAACATGAAAGTACTGATCACCGGCGGCGCCGGCTTTCTCGGCCAGCGTCTCGCACGCAAGCTGCTCGAGCGCGGCGACCTCACCGGCCCCGACGGTCGCATCGAGAAGATCGACGAACTGGTGCTGCTCGACGTCGTCCAGGGCAGCGATTTCGGCGATGCGCGCGTGACGTCGATCGTCGGCGACATCGCCGATCGCGCGGTGCTCGAAAGCGCGATCGACACGCGGACGGGCGCAATCTTCCACCTCGCGGCGATCGTCAGCGGGCAGGCCGAAGCCGATTTCGATCTCGGCATGCGGATCAACCTCGACGCATCGCGCACGCTGCTCGAGGTGTGCCGCGCACGCGGCCACCAGCCGCGCGTCGTGTTCACGAGCTCCGTCGCGGTGTACGGCGGCGCGCTGCCCGACGTCGTGCAGGACGACACCGCGCTGAATCCGCAATCGTCGTACGGCGCCGAGAAGGCGATCGCAGAACTGCTGCTGTGCGACTACGCACGACGCGGCTTCGTCGACGGCCGCGTGCTGCGGCTGCCGACCATCAGCGTGCGGCCCGGCCGCCCGAACGCGGCCGCGTCGTCGTTCGCGAGCGGCATCATCCGCGAGCCGCTGAATGGCGAGGAAAGCGTGTGCCCGGTGCCCGGCTCGACGCGGCTGTGGCTGCTGTCGCCGCGCGGCGCGATCGAAGCGCTGGTCGCCGGGTGCGAGATCGACGGCGCGACGCTCGGCACCAAGCGCGTGATCAACCTGCCGGGGCTGTCGGTGTCGGTCGACGAGATGATCGCGGCGCTGCGCGACGTCGCGGGCGACGAGGTCGTGAAGCTGATCCGCCATGTGCCCGACGAACGCGTCGAGAAGATCGTCGGGAGCTGGCCGGGCCGTTGGGATACGTCGCGCGCGGAAGCGCTCGGGCTGAAGGGCGACACGTCGTTCGCGGACGTGATCCGCAGTCATATCGCGGACGAACGGCGCTGATTGACGCCGGGTCGGGCCGCATCGACGCGGCCTGACCGATTCCCCGACGCGCAACGACGCGCGTTGCATCCCCGCCCGCCTGCATGAAAGGCGCATCGGCGCCGCGTCGACACCGCACACCCCTCTCCACGATTCGTCTCCGCACGACACGCTGCGCACGTGCCGCGTTCCGCCGCGACGCCGACGGTCTCGCGCAACACGGGTACATGCCGGCACCTAGTTGGCGACCTGCGCCGGCATGCCGGGTCCGGCCTCCCGCGTGGCCGACACCGCCAGCCGCGCGCGGTCCTGTTCCGCGAGCTTCGCTTCCGCGGCCTGGATATCGGCCGGATACGCGCCGTCCTCGCCCTTCGCCGGGTCGTACCCGGCCGCTTCGACGCGGATCAGTTCGTCGCGAACCTGCGCACGCGTCAGCGGCGCGGCCGATTGCGCGAATGCCGACTGACCGACGATCGCTCCGATCATCATCAGTAGTACGATATATGTTTTCATCATGGACTCCTTCAATGTGACGTATCGATCAACCACGGGACAGGCGTGACCTGCGGATGCAGGCGGGTGGATCAGCTTCCGAAATAGATCGTGCAGAAACTCGCGGGGCCGACGCATGCGGCGGCGCTTCGACGCGGCGACATCGTCGCCGGCTTGCCCGCTTCGGACGACATGGCCGGATCGCCGCCGACCGCCGTGCTCGCCTGCCGCTGCGGCATCCGATCGGCCTGGTGCCGGAACAGCGGGCTCACGTCCGGATACGACGTATCGGTCACGAAGCGCAGCCCGTTGTTTTCCGCGTCGACGAGTTCCTGCCGGACCTGTTCGCGCGTGAGCGCCTGTGCCGACGCTTGCGTCGCGACACCTGCGAGAGAAATCGCCGCTACCGTGGCGGCCACCAGCCAGTGCGTGTTCATGTTCACTCCTTCATCAGTCAACGAAACGATGTGCTACACCCGTATGACGACGGAGAGGCGCGGTTTATTCCCGGCTTTCCATTCGCGCCGACCCAACATTCATGAAACTGTCATTCATTCGTCAGCCGGCGTAACCTGACGTAACGCAGTGCCCGTCGTGCTTCGGGCAGACTGACCACCACTTCATCCGGACCGCCCCTCGATCGACCATGTCCGCCGCTTACGACCATGCAGCCGCCCTGCTGCGCAGGCTGTACGACCGCCATATCGACAGCGGCGCGGTGCTCGACGCGGCCGCGTTTCCGGATGCCGAGCGCTTCGTGCGCGCGTGGCCCTCGATCCGTGCGGAGGCGCTCGACGTCGCACGCGACATGCCGCGCATCCCGCGCTTTCACGAAATCATGCGCGAGCAGTACGACATCTCGGCCAACGACGCGCGCGACTGGCGCATGTTCATCATGCAGGCGTACGGCCAACCGTTTGCACGCAACCTGTCGCGCTGCCCGACCGTCGCGTCGCTCGTCGCGGCGTCGCCGGACGTGCTGTCCGCGTCGCTGTCGTTCCTCGCGCCCGGCAAGCACATCCCGCCGCATCGCGGGCCGTTTCGCGGCATCCTGCGCGGGTATCTCGTGCTGTCGATGCCGACCCGCGCGGACGGCACGCCGGCCGCCGTGCTGAAGGTCGACGGGCGCGAATACCGGCTCGACGAAGGCCGCTTCCTGCTGTGGGACGACACGTTCACGCATGAGGTGTGGAACGACAGCGACGCGGTGCGGATCGTGCTGCTGCTCGATATCCGCCGGCGCGGGATGCCGCGCTGGCTCATGTGGCTGTCGAATGCGGTGATCGGCGTCGTGCGGCTCGGGATCCGGATCAGGGGGCGGTCGATTCCGGTTTAGCCGCCACGCATGGCAGCGCCATTCCGCCTTTCGGCGTCCGCCGGATCGCCTAAACTACAAGCCGTCCCTTCGTGCGGCTCCTGCCAGCTACCGCCATGGCGCACCTCTTCTTCGCCGCGTCGATCCAGCGGCACGTCGACACGCCCGAGCGCGACATCGACGCGCATACGGTCGGCGAAGCATTCGACACCATTTTCAGCGAGCAGCCGCGGCTGCGCGGCTACATCGTCGACGACCAGGGCGCGCTGCGAAAGCACCTGTCGGTATTCATCGACGGCCAGCCGATCCGCGACCGGCAATACCTGTCCGATGCGCTCGGTGCCGCCAGCCGCGTGTATGTCGTGCAGGCGCTGACCGGCGGATAAAGGGACGGATGCACGGGCGCATTCCCCGATACCAAGCGCCGTCGCACCAAGGCTGACCATCCGGAGACATCCGACATGAACGATCGACTGCTCGTCGCCACCCGCAAGGGCCTGTTCGTCTTGCAACCGGACGGTCATGACGGCTGGACGCCCGGCGAACCGCATTTCATCGGCGAGCCCGTCAGCATGGCGCTTGCCGACCCGCGCGACGGCACGCTGTATGCGGCGCTCAATCTCGGCCATTTCGGCGTGAAGGTGCATCGGCTGCGCGCAGGCGCCCGCGATTGGGAGGAATGTGCAGCCCCGGTTTATCCGCCGCAGCCCGCCGACGCGTCGCCTACCCGTGCCGATCCGCACGCAGGCAGCGGCGATTCCGACGATGAAGCCGCCGCTGCCGGGTCGCCGCAGCCAACGTGGACGCTTCAGCAAATCTGGTCGCTCGAAACCGGTGGCACGGACGAACCCGGCGTGCTGTGGGCCGGCACGATTCCCGGCGGCCTGTTCCGCTCCGACGACCATGGCGATTCGTGGGCACTCAACCGCCCGCTGTGGGATCGCCCCGAACGCGCCGAATGGGGCGGCGGCGGGTACGACGCGCCGGGCATCCATTCGGTGATGGTCGATCCGCGCGACAGCCGGCACGTCATCGTCGGCATCTCGTGCGGCGGCGTCTGGCAAACCGCGGACGGCGGCGCGACATGGCGCGTGACCGCCGAAGGCATGGAAGCCGACTACATGCCGCCCGAGCGGCGCGGCGAGCCGAACATGCAGGATCCGCACCGCGTCGTGCAGTGCGCGGCCAATCCGGACGTGCTGTGGACGCAGCATCACTGCGCGATCTTCCGCTCGACCGACGGCGGCGAACGCTGGCGCCGGATCGAAGCGCAGCCGTCGAGCTTCGGTTTCGCGGTGGCCGTGCATCCGCACGAACCGGATACCGCGTGGTTCGTGCCGGCCGTGAAGGACGCGTGCCGGATTCCGGTGAATGGCCGGCTCGTCGTCACGCGCACGCGCGACGGCGGCCGCAGTTTCGAAAGCCTGTCGAATGGGTTGCCGGCCGCGCCAGCGTACGACCTCGTGTATCGGCACGGGCTCGCGGTGGACGATTCCGGCACGCGCCTCGCGATGGCGTCGACGACCGGCGGGCTATGGACGTCCGATGATGGCGGCGAGCACTGGCAACAGGTATCGGCGCATTTACCGCCGGTGTATTGCGTCAGGTTCGGGTAGCGGCGCGAGCATCATCCGGCGCCATCCGAGCCACCGCCTCGCGCGTCGTTGCGATTTCCGTTTCGAGCCAGTCGAGAAACCGCCTGACCTGCGGCTCGCGCTCGCGCCCCGGCCGGCACAGTGCGACGAAGCGCGCACCGTCGAGCCGCACCGTGGGCTCGATCGGCATCAACGCGCCGCGCTCGACATGCTCGGCGGCCAGCACCGAGCTGAGCAGCGCGATACCCTGCCCGTGCAGCACGGCCTGCAACGCGTAATGCTCGTCGTCGTAATGGCGAAACACCGCGCGTTCGAGCCATGCTTCGCGGCCCGCCGCACGACACCACGACGCCCAGTCGACCGACACCGGTAGCGGCGTATCCCACACGGTTTCGATCAGGTCGAGCGGCGCGTCGGCGCGATGCGCGTCGAACCCGGCGGCCGCATACGCGCCGAAATACTCGTCGATCAACGCAATCTCGTGCAGTGCGGGAAACCTGCGCGACGTCGCGCGAATCGCGAGATCGACGCGTGCATCGCGTTCGAGATCGACGAGCGTGTTCCCCGTTTCGACCTTGATGTGCAGGTGCGGATCGACGCGGCGAAACGCACCGAGCCGCGGAATCAGCCACATCGCCGCAAACGCGGGCGTGGTGGTCAGCACGAGCGGGCGCGCATCGGCCGCGTCCGGACGCAGCGCGTCGAGCCCGCGGCTCAGTGCCAGCAACGCATCGTGACTCGCACGAAACAGTTGCTCGCCTTCCTCCGTCAGCCGCACGCCGCCCGCGCCGCGCTCGAACAGCAGCACGCCGACGCGGCTTTCGAGCGACTTGATCTGGTGCGACACGGCGGCCGGCGTCACGGACAGTTCTTCCGCGGCGGCCTTGAACGTGCCGAGCCGCGCCGACGATTCGAACACACGCAATGCGGTCAGGGGAATTTTCGAGAACACGGGGCCTCGCGGGCCGGATGCGGCCGGGTTGAATTCGATTCAATCCGGGTGAGATTAGGTGAATTGAAGCGGCTGCGCAACGCGGCTAGCCTTCCGGAACGTCGCGGCACGTCGCCGCGGCGGTTGCCGTCGAACCGGAGGAACCCCGTGCAAGGCCTATCGCGCAGGATCACGCAGGCGGTGCTCTACGAAGCGATCGCCATTTCCTGCATCTCGCCCGCGATCGCGGCGATCTTCAAGCAGGACCTCGTCTACTCGGGCGCGCTGTCGGCGACGATGTCGGCGATCGCGATGCTGTGGAACATGCTCTTCAATGCGCTGTTCGAGCGCTGGGAAGCATCGCGCCGGCAGCCGGCGCGTACGCTCGGGCGGCGGATCCTGCATGCGACCGGATTCGAGGGCGGGCTGATCTTCATCCTCGTGCCGGTCGTGTCGTGGTGGCTCGACATCTCGTGGTTCGATGCGTTCTTCGTCGATATCGCGCTGTTCGCGTTCTTCTTCTGCTACGCGTTCGTGTTCCAGTGGGCGTTCGATCGCGTGTTCGACGTGCCGGTGGCGACGAAGGGGAAATGAGCGACGCGGCTCATATTGCAAGGAAAAGACCTGGATATGCGCCGTCGCGCCACGAAATGCATTACCTATTGATACAACAGTGGTCGGAACAGCCGGGGAGCAATGTTATCTCCGCACGTTTTGCGTTCTCATTGTCCTGAATACTCATGCGTTGATAGACATAACTGTGAACAGCGTAGCGCTCCTGTTTCAGCCCGAAATGCATCAACAACCGTTGAGCGGACTCGGCTCTTCTGACAGACAGTTCATCGGGTTCGATTTCTGCGGACTCGGCTACACCACTCACGGCTACACCTTCTCGAACAGGAAACTGCGACAGCATTTTCGATACCCAGGCTTCCAGTCTCTTCGCTTGCTCCACACTCACCGCTGCAGAATTCTGCGCGAACATAAGATCGAAATTTTGTCCTGGCAAGCTCTCGACACTGTCGCAAGCATACGAAGGTCCAGTCACAAACAATAAGACTGCGCCGCTAATCAAGCCAGATAACATATGCCGAAATGCTGTCTGCATTTTTAATAGCCATATCTGGGTTATTTTGACCCCACTCGGGCAGAAAGCGTGTGATTCCATACTTTGGATCGCCGGCTCCGAACGTATCTGTGAAGTGAGTACACTCGTGGATGATTGTCGACAACTTGGAAGTCGCTGCCCGGCTTCTGTCACGAATCGTGCAAAATTCTTCGTGGATGCTGATTGTGCGCGTTGCAGTGTCTGGACCACATACGTGCGCAACAGTGCCAACATTTTTGTTGGTCGGCAAGCATCCAAGCGATCGATCCAGATCGGGGTGAGCTCTCAGAAAGTTCGCCGGACCTAGCGACCGCATAACTGCAAGGGTGGCCGTCAACCCCGTGACAAGACGGTGGCGAATCTCGTGGTCGCTCGCGCCGAACCACGTCCAGACACGCCTACGCTCTTCTGGCGACCACTCGGCCAATCTCTCAAGCCGCTCCTTCACCAGGTCGGCGCCCTCATCGCGTAGTTGCATCATCAGCTTTCTGAATTCCGCGTCGGTCATGGCCGGGCAGATTGGCGGACCGTTGAGTGTCAGGAATACCTTAAGCTTCGAACCCTGCACGGTGTTCGTCACGGCAGAATCGTGAGCGCAAACGTATTCGTTACAGGGCATTGTCATCATTCTCCATGATCTCGAGCCTCAGTTTTTCGGCGCCACGTGTGGCTACACGCTGGGTGTTTCCTTCGAAATCCGTGACACCGCTGAAGACCCGCCCCGAAGTTGTGTATATGCGGTACTGAACATGTACAAGCGGCCTACCGCTTCGCTCATCACACAAGACATATTGCTCGTCGTTGGCCGCGAACGCTGATTCAGGGTGATTTCGGATCGGTTCAGTCAATGCAGCTGCTTGCTCGGTCGTGAATATCATCTTCATGCCACGCTCGGCATAAAAGACGGGCGGCGGATTGCATCCACAAACGTTGACGTCACCGCTCAACGCCCAGGGTTTGCCGTTCGGCCCGGTTCCGGGCCATCGCGGCCCTTTCGGCGCGATAAATCCGTTCTTCCCGCAAGCAGTACAGTAGGTTTTCATGCCGAGCGTAGCGATATGCACGCGCGGCGGCGGGTTGGAACAAGTGACGGTCGGCAGGCCTTCCGTGATCGTCGCACTGCCGCCTCGGTCACCTTCGGCGAGGAAGTAGCGGATCATGCGCCATCCTCCCGTTCAACGCATGCGATTGCAGGCACTACGACCGTCTGGCAGTTGACGGTCTCGTTGCCCCGCCCGCCGCGCTGGGCAGATGAGCCGACGACAGTCGATGAATACGCAAGTATTCTCTGCTTGTGCTGCATCCGAATTCTCCTTCGTGAAATTGATGCAATTGACTCCCACCAAAATGCACGATCCGGAAGCAGCTTTCAATCATACGAGTTCGAAATTCGTATAACTAACTTTTATGTACTTCTATTACTCAAATTCTGGATCGTTCGAACAGAGCACGATCCAGCACACGAATAGCCCTGAACACGAGAAAAAGGCGTGTTCGACGTGCCGGCGGCGACGAAGGGGTCGTGAGCCGGAGGCCTACGCCCCGCCGGCAATTTTCGGCAACTGCCAGCCGAACCGCACCGCCGCCATCCGCAACGCAAAGCATGCGACGCCGCCGAGCACGGCCGCGACGACCGACGGGCAACCGAGTCGCCGGCACAACACAACGACGACCGCGCCGAGCAACGCTGCGCTCGCATAGATGTCGGTGACCAGCACGACCGGTATCCGCGCGAGCAGCAGATCGCGCACGACGCCGCCGCCGCAGCCGGTCACGGCGCCCATCAGCGTTGCAATGAACGGGTGGACACGGAATTCGAGCGCCTTCACCGCACCGGCGACCGCGAACAATGCGAGGCCGGCCGCATCGAGCGTCGTCAGCAGCGACGGTGAGAACGCGGCGACCCGCGCATGAAACACGAAGGCGAACAGCCCGGCGGCGAACGCGAGCGCCGGATAACGCCAGTCGCTCACGGCGCTCGGCGGCCGCGCGCCGATCAGCAGGTCGCGAATCACGCCGCCACCGAGCGCGACGACGAGCGACAGCACCATCACCCCGAACAGGTCGAGGCCGGCGCCGATCGCCGCATTGGCGCCCTCGATCGCGAACACCCCCGTGCCCGCGAGATCGGCGGCGAGCACGACTTGCTCGATGCGCTTCATGCGAATGAATGGTCGAAGCACCGGACGGTCCGGTTGCAGCCTGCGTCGACCGAAGCGGTCGCGTGATTCGGCCACGTGCCGGCTGCGTGTTGCCGTCCGGATGCATCCAGCGGGTTGCGGGCCATGGCCGTCTCCTCGATCAGGGATCGAGCAGTCTAGCGCATCGCCCGCCCGCCGTCGGCGCGAGCACGAAGCACGTAGCAAAAAACCGGCGCAAGCAGGTCACCCCGCTTACCCCGGCTCAACATTCACGTCAGGCTTCGGGCCGCAGCCGCAAAGCCCGACGCGTCATGCTCAATGCGCGCCGAGATACGCCTTCACCGCCGGCAGGCCCGGCTTGCCGTCGATCGTCGTCACGCCGGCCAGCCACTTGTCGAGTGCGTCCGGGTTCGCCTTCAGCCACGCGGCGGCAGCCTTGTTCGGGTCCTGCTTGTTCATGATCGGCACCATCACGTGGTTCTCGATCGCCGTCGTGAACTGCAGGTTCGACACGAACTTCGCGACGTTCGGGCAGCGCTGCGCGTAGTCGGGCGGCGTCGCCGTCAGCACCTTCGCTTCGCCGTAGTTCGGGCCGAACACGTCGTCGCCGCCGGTCAGGTAGTCGATCTTCATCTGCACGTTCATCGGATGCGGCTCCCAGCCGAGGAACACGATCCACTGCTTGTCGCGGATCGCGCGATTCACCTCGACCAGCATCCCGGCCTCGCTCGACTCGACCAGCTTGAACTTGCCGAGGCCGAACTGGTTGCCGTCGATCATCTTCTTGATCAGCGCGTTGCCATCGTTGCCGGGCTCGATCCCGTAGATCTTGCCGTTGAGCTTGTCCGCGTATTTCTGGATGTCCGCGAACGACTTCAGGCCGCCCTGGTACACGTAGTCGGGCACCGCGAGCGTGTATTTCGCGCCGGTCAGGTTCGGCGTCGCGAGCACCTTGATCGTGCCGGCCTTCGTGAACGGCTGGATGATCGGGTCCATCGTCGGCGACCAGTAGCCGAGGAACACGTCGATCTGCTTGCTCTTGATCCCCGCGAACGTGATCGGCACCGACGCGATCGTCTTCGTCGGGTTGTAGCCGAGCCCCTGCAGCATCGTCGATGCGAGGCCCGTGGTCGCCGCGATGTCGGACCAGCCGACATCGGCGAAGCGCACGTTCTTGCACACGGGCGGATCGGCCGCATAGACGGCCGACATCGGTGCGGTCATCCCGATCCCGCACACCGCTGCGATCAATAGGCGCTTCATCTTGCTTCTCCTCAAAGTGATGTCGTTTGCTTGAATCCGGGATCGTTTATTGAAGCCGCGCGCCGCGATCCCGGCGACGTCGCGGACCGAATGATTGCCCCGTTCAGCGCCCCGGCAGCCGGCGCTCGTAGCTCGGCGCATGGCCGAACTGCGCGCGGTATGCCTTGCTGAAATGACACGGCGAATGAAAGCCGCAGACCGTCGTCACGCGCGCGATCGATGCGTCGGTCGTGCGCAGCAGGTCGCGTGCGCGTTTCAGGCGCAGCGTCAGGTAATAGTGGGTCGGCGATACGTTCAGGTACACCTTGAACATGCGCTGCAGATGCCGCTGCGACAGCCGCACGAGCCGCGCGAGTTCCTCGAGCGACAGCGGCTCCTCGATGTTCGCCTCCATCAGCCGCACGACCTCGATCAGCTCCGCGCGCGAGAAGCCGACGCGCGCGTCGACCGGAATCGGCTGCGTATCGGTCGAACTGCGGATGCGCTCCAGGATGAACTGCTCGGAGACCTGCGCGGCGAGCTGCTGGCCGAACCGCATGCCGACGAGGTTCAGCATCAGGTCGAGCGGCGCGGTGCCGCCCGTGCAGGTCAGCCGGTCGCGATCGACGACGAACAGCTCGTCGGCGAAGCCCACCTGCGGAAATTCGGAATGCAGCGCGGACAGGTTCTCCCAGTGCACGGTGCAGCGATAGCCGTCGAGCAGGCCGCTCGACATCAGCGCGTACGCGCCCGTGCAGATGCCGCCGAGCGGCAGCCCGCGTTCGGCGAGCGCCGCGAGCGTATCGCGCGCGCCCGCGTCGACCACGTCGCGGATGCGGATGCCGCCGCACACGATCATCACGTCGGGCAGGTTGTCGTAGTCGAGCGCCTGCGTGGGCCGCACCGCGATGCCGTTGCTGGCATGCGCGGGCGCGCCGTCGAGCGAGTAGATCGACCACTTGTAGTGATCCGCCCGCCCGACGTAGTTCGCCATCCGAAGCACTTCGACCGCGCTCGAGAACGCGATCATCGAGAAATTCGGCAGCGTGAGGAAGCCGAAATGGGCGAGGGACGAAACCGGTGAAACGCAGGCGGCGGGCGCGACAGCGACGGCGGACGTCACATCGGTCTCCTGGCGAGGAGGTTGTAGAGGGCCAGCCCCGCGGCCGAAGCCGCGGGAGCCGTTATCCATTCAGGGTGAGCGGCAGGAGCGTGGTCCGGCCGCCGAAGATCAGGCCTGCGCGGGCGAAGTCTTCACGCGAAAGAGCTGCTTGAGGCCCGAGAACAGCGGCGCCTTCACGGTGCCCGGCGCGCGGCCGAAGCTCTCGGTGATGCGGTCGAGAATGATCGCGAGCAGCACGACCGACAGGCCGCTTTCGAAGCCGAGGCCGATGTCGAGACGCTGGATACTCGCGAGCACGTCGTTGCCGAGGCCGCCGGCACCGACCATCGACGCGATGATCACCATCGACAGCGCCATCATGATCGTCTGGTTCACGCCCTGCATGATCGACGGCAGCGCGTTCGGGAACTGCACCTTGTACAGCAGTTGCCACGGCGTGCAGCCGAACGCCTGGCCGGCTTCGACGATCTCGCGGTTCACGTGGCGGATGCCGAGGCTCGTGAGACGCACCGCGGGCGGCATCGCGAAGATCACCGTCGACAGGATCCCCGGCACGCGGCCGAGACCGAACAGCATCGCGGCCGGAATCAGGTAGACGAAGGCCGGCATCGTCTGCATCAGGTCGAGGATCGGGCGAACGATCGCGGCGACCCACTTGCTCTTCGCGGCCCAGATGCCGAGCGGGATGCCGAGCACGAGGCTGATGATCGTCGACGACAGCGTGAGGCCGAGCGTGATGACCGTCTGGTCCCAGAAGCCGGTCGCGAAGATCAGCAGCAGCGATGCGGTGGTGAACAGCGCGAAGCGCCAGCCCACCCGCCACAGCCCGACGCCGATGAAGATCGCCATCATCAGCCACATCGGGATCGCCTGCAGGCCATGCTCGACGAATGCCGCGAGCCCCTCGATCGCTTGACCGATCGCGTCGAACGTCTTCGCGTCGTGGTCGAGCAGGTAGTGAACGGACTGGTCGACCCAGGTACCGAGCGGAATCATTTCAGACATGGGAACCTCGCGAACGCGTGATGGCCTTCAGGATGAGCGCGCGATCGACCGAGCCGCAGTAGCAGCCGTCGTCGTCGACGACAGGCAGTGCATTCGGGCTCGCGACCACGCGCGCGACGACATGTTCGAGCGACGCATCGCGCCGGATGCTTTCGATCGGCCGCACGGACGGCGTGTCCTGACCGAGCGCCTCGCGCGTGACGAAGCCGCGAATCTTGCGTGCGGCATCGAGTACGAACGCGTAGTCGGCGCTGCCGTTCAGCGAAGCGGCGACGTTCGCGGCATCGCACTTCGACATGGTCGGCACGGCGCCCGTCTGCATCAGGTCGCCCGCCGTCAGATAGCGGCTCGTGTCGATGCCGTCGAAGAACGCGCGCACATAATCGTCGGCCGGGTTCGCGATGATGTCCTGCGGCGTGCCGACCTGCACGAGGCGGCCGCCTTCCATGATCGCGATGCGGTTGCCGATGCGCAGCGCTTCCTCGAGATCGTGCGACACGAACATGATCGTGCGGCGCTGCTCCTTCTGCAGTTGCAGCAGCACGTCCTGCATTTCGCGGCGCTTGAGCGGATCGAGCGCGGAGAACGCCTCGTCCATGATCATCAGCGACGGGTTCACGGCCAGCGCGCGGGCGAGGCCGACGCGCTGCTGCATGCCGCCCGACAGCTCGGACGGCAGCTTGTGCGAGAACGGCGCGAGACCCACTTGCTCGAGCACTTCCATCGCCCGGCGCTCGCGCTCCTTCTTGCCCATGCCGCCCACTTCGAGCCCGAACGCGGCATTCGACACGACGGTGCGATGCGGCATCAGCGCGAACGACTGGAACACCATGCTCATGTCCTTGCGGCGCAGCGCGGTCAGCGCCGAGCGGCGCGCCGACGCGACGTCGAGCCCGTCGATCAGCACCTTGCCGGCGCTCGGATCGACCAGCCGGTTCACGAGGCGGATCAGCGTGGACTTGCCGGAGCCGGACAGGCCCATCAGCACGAAAATTTCGCCTTCCTGCACATCGAAGGAGACGTTGTGCACGCCGACGACCTGGCCGGTGCGCTTGAGCACATCGTCCTTCGTCGCGCCGGCGGCGAGCATGTCGAGCGCCTGCTGCGGGTTACTTCCAAATACCTTGCACAGACCTTCGACCACAACCTTGGGGGCATCCATCGAAACCTTCTCCTCGTGTAGCGGGGACTCGCGCTTGTCATAGCGTGCCTACATAGTTGCCAGAAAAAACCCCGGCCTGCCGACGAATTACGACAAACGCTTGCGCAAATACGACACACCCGCCAGCCCCGCCCGGCGGGCCGCGCCGCCGATTGCGGCGGCGCAATACGCGCACGGCCAGCAATGACGGGCATCCCCCGCCGGACTTGTGCGCAGCAGCGCGGCGAATGGCGCATGAGGTTTTGCGCCAGACCGTATCGGGCACGCGTCGCTTTGCGACAAGTTGACGTCCGTTCCGGCGTCGATCTATTCAGACGAAAGCGACCACCGCATGCGTCAGTAAAAAGCATGACCGTGCAAAAAGCCGGATGGCGACACCGGACGGCGCACGCCGCGATACCGCGCCAACCCCGGAAATAGGAGCATGCGCGCTGTGATACATTCCCGCAAACACGCCGATCGCGACGTTGCCGCGGGCCTTGCGCACGAGGGCCCGGCCGCACGGCGCGCGCATGCCGGTTCGCCTGCCGGCCGTGCTGAAACTGCCTCGATCCGGTGTGATCCGCGATCGAAGGACGATAACGATAGTGAGAGGGAGCAAGGCGTTGAACTGGGCATTCGCCGTAATCGGCTTCATCGTGGGCGGCATCGCCGCGTTGATCGGGGATTTCTCTGCCGCGAGCGGCTCGCTGCTGGGGGCCGCCGGCGGGTTCTGGCTTGGACACGCGCTGCGGCAACGCAAGCTGCAGAAGCCGCGCGCCGCACCCGACGCATTCGCGATCGCCGCGACGACGTCGCCTACTCCGTTACCGCTCGCCGAGCGTGTCGCGCGCCTCGAAGCAACCGTCGACACACTCACACGCGAACTCGACGCGCTGCGCGCTCAACTGGCGGGCGCGAAGGCCGGTGGGGCGACCTCCGGCGGCATCGCGCAAACGGCTTCGGCCGACGCTGCGTCCGCGCCGCTGCCGGGACACTTCCCGACACCGCCCGCGCAACAACCTGTCGCCGTGCGCGCCGACACACCGGCATCCATTTCGACGACGACGCCCGCGACACCGCCCGCACCGGCCACCGCAGCACGCACCTCGGCTGCGTCCGCTCACGCTAACGCTCACGCCGCAGCCACCGCACAAGCCACCCCGATCCGCCCTGCCCCACCGCAACCGCCCGCGCCGCGCGAACCCGGCCTCGCCGAACGCGCGTTCGGCGCCGCGCGCGACTGGCTGCTCGGCGGCAACACGGTCGTGCGTGTCGGGATCATCGTGCTGTTCTTCGGCGTCGCGTTCCTGCTCAAGTACGCGGCCGACAACGCGATGCTGCCGATCGAATTCCGCCTCGCGGGCACGGCGCTCGCCGCGGCCGCGCTGCTCGCGATCGGCTGGCGCGTGCGGCCGCGCCGCGCCGCATACGGCCTCGTGCTGCAAGGCGGCGGCGTCGGCATCCTGTACCTGACCATCTTCGCCGCGACCAAGCTTTACGCACTACTGCCCATCGGCGCCGCGTTCCCGCTGATGGTCGCGGTCTGCGCGCTGAGCGCGTTCCTCGCGGTGCGGCAGAACGCGCTGCCGCTCGCGTTCATGGGCAGTGCGGGCGGCTTTCTCGCGCCGATCCTGCTGTCGACCGGCCAGGGCAACCACGTCGCGCTGTTCAGCTATTACGCACTGCTGAACGCGGGCATCTTCGCGATCGCGTGGTTCAAGGCCTGGCGCCCGCTGAACCTGCTCGGCTTCGTGTTCACGTTCACGATCGGCTCCGCGTGGGGCGTGACCGCCTATCGCCCCGCGCTGTTCGCGAGCACCGAGCCGTTCCTGATCCTGTTCTTCCTGATGTACGTCGGCATCGCGCTGCTGTATGCGGTGAAACGCGAACTCGCGCTGCGACACTACGTGGACGGCACGCTCGTGTTCGGCACGCCGATCGTCGCGACCGCGCTGCAGGCGGCGCTCGTGAAAGGCATGCCGTTCGCGCTCGCGTGGAGTGCGGTCGCGCTGTCGGCGTTCTACGTCGCGATCGCCGCATGGCTCGCGCGGCGCCGCGACCGCCTGGGACTGCTGTTCGAATCGATGCTCGCGCTCGCGGTCATCTTCGCGACGCTCGCGGTGCCGCTCGCGTTCTCGGGGCCGACGACCAGCGCCGCGTGGGCCATCGAAGGCGCGGCCGTCGTATGGCTCGGCGTGCGCCAGAAACGCCTGCTCGCGTTCGGCTTCGGGCTGCTGATGCAGGTCGCCGCGGCCGGCGCGTTCTTCACGAGCCTGCTGAGTCCGGCCGACGCGACCGCGCTGCCCGTGCTCAACGGCCCGACCATCGCGATGCTGCTGATCGCGCTCGCCGGCCTGTTCACCGGCTGGTGGCTGCACGGGCGCGGCGAAGCGCGCGCATGGCACGCGTGGATGCCCGAGATCGGCGTCGCGGCTGCCGCGTGGGGGCTGCTGTGGTGGGTCAGCGGCGGGCTGCACGAGATCCTCGTCCATGCGAGCCGTCACGTCGATCTGCATGCCGATCGCTTCGTCGTCGATACGACCGCGCTGTTCGCGGCCGGTACCGCGTGGCTCGCGCACGTCGCACGCCGCCGGCTCGCGTGGCCGCTCGCCGAATGGCCCGCACTCGCGCTCACGCCGGTGCTGGCGCTGCTCGCGCTGCGCGCGTTCGATGCGCACGAAGCGCCACTGTCGGGCATGGGCGCGTTCGCGTGGCCGGTGGCCGTCGGCGCGGGGCTTGGGCTGCTGTGGCGCCAGTCGCGCGGCACGACCGGCGCCGCTGCCGCGAACGGCGCGACGCCGTCCGTTGCAACGCGCATCCTCGCGCCGCTGCATACGCTGACGTTCTGGACCGTGTGCGGGCTGCTGTCGCTCGAAGGTTTCTGGCGCCTGCGCGCGTTCGTCCCGGAAGGCGCATGGAGCTGGAGCGCATGGGCGTACGGCTTCGGCACGCTGCTCCTGCTCGTGTCGGGCCCCGGCTCCCGGCTGCGCTGGCCGGTCGCGGCGTTCCCGCGCGCATACCAGGTGTGGGGTGCGGCGCCGCTCGCCGCGCTGCTGTGGCTGTGGAGCCTCGCCAGCACGGTCAGCGACGGCGACGCAGCGCCGCTCTTCTGGCTGCCGCTGCTCAATCCGCTCGACATCGCGCAAGGTCTCGTGTTCGTCGCCTTCGCCGCGTGGCTACGTCGCCTCAAGACGCTCGGCATCGCGTGGCATCCGCGCGTCGTCGACTATCTCGCGATCGCGACCGTGTTCCTGTGGTTCAACGCGCTGATGCTACGCACGCTGCATCACCGCTTCCACTTCGGCTACGACGTCGACACCGTGCTGTCGTCGTTCGGCATCCAGCAGGTGTTCATGGTCGGCTGGAGCCTGTTCGCATTCGCCGGGATGTGGCTCACGCGCCGCGACGGCATCGCCCGCCTCTGCGCGCTCGCGTCGCTGCCGCTGATCGTCGTGATGTGGGCGTGGACCTTCTACGCGAACTTCACGCAGGACGGCGGAAGCTGGGCGCGCGTGCCGCTGTTCAACCCGCTCGATCTCGTGCTCGCGGTCGTCTATGCGCTCGCCGCGTCGTGGTTCGTGCGCGCGCGCAAGCTCGGCTGGTCGTTCGGCGCGTATCGCGTCGAGCTGCTCAGTGCGGCCGGCGCGACCGGCTTCCTGTGGCTGAACGCGATCCTGCTGCGCACGCTGCATCACTGGGCCGGCGTGCCGTACGCATTCGGCGCGATGGCCGAATCGACGCTCGTGCAGGCATCGGTGTCCGTGTACTGGACGGTCTGCGCGCTCGCGATCACGATCTGGGCCACGCGCCGCGGGCTGCGCCCGCTGTGGTTCGTCGGCGCCGCGCTGCTCGCGCTGACGGTCGTCAAGCTGTTCCTGTTCGACCTGTCGCACGTCACCGGCATCGAGCGCATCGTGTCGTTCATCGGCATCGGCGTGCTGCTGCTGTTGATCGGCTATTTCTCGCCGCTGCCGCCGAAGGCCGCCGCGCAACAGGACGGCCAGCCATGAAACGACTCGCCGCCCTGCTCGGGCTGAGCCTGCTCGCGTCGTTCGCGGCGGCCGACGGCGCATCGAACGCCGGGCGCGTCACGCAGCGCTTCGCGCTCGACCTCGACGGCAGCGCCGCGTATTACCAGCTCACCGTGCCGCAGCCTGTGTATGCGGCGAGCCGGCGCGACGATCTCGGCGACGTGCGGATCTTCAACGGCGCGGGCGAGCCGGTGCCGTATTCGCTCGACGCGCCGGCCGCGCCCGCCGTGCCGCCGTCGCGCACGCCGGTGCACTGGTTCCCGCTGCCGCCCGCGCGCGCCGAGAACGGCAACGCGCCGCTCGGCGTGACGGTCGGCCCGGACGGCGCGCTGCGCGCGGCCGTCGCCACCCCTTCGCGCACTCGGCACGGCGCAGACGTCGTCGACCTGTCGCATACCGACGGCAGCATCGATGCGCTGCTCGTGCACGTGAACGACGACAGCTACCAGGGGCGCGTGTCCGTCGAAGCCAGCGACGACCTGCGCAACTGGCGGCCGCTCGGCAGCACGCAGTTGCTGAAAGTCGGCCGCGGCAACGACCTGCTGGTGCAGGAGCGCATCGCACTCGACGGTGCGACGCCGCGCTACCTGCGGCTGGACTGGCTCGACGGCGCGCCGGCGATCGCGTCGATCGACGCCGACACGCATCCGCGCGACGCACGCGGCGCCGACACGGCGTCCGTGCCGCGCCAGTGGCGCGACGCCGTACGGATACGCGCCGGCGCTGCGCCGGGCGAGTATCTGTTCGACACCGACGGCGCGTATCCGGTCGACCGCGTGCGCATCGACCTGCCGCAGCCGAACACCGTCGCGCGCGCGACGCTGCAAAGCCGCGCCGATGCGCAGGCGCCGTGGCGCGACGTCGCGGCCGCGGTGCTGTTCCGGCTGCAGGGCAAGGGCGGCGAGCAGCGCAATCCACCGTTCGAGTTCGCGGCGAATACGGATCGCGCGTGGCGGATCGTCGTCGACATGCGCAACGGCGGGCTCGGCGGCGGCCGGCCAGCGGTCGCGATCGGCTGGCATCCGGCCGCGCTGATCTTCGTCGCGCGCGGCACGCCGCCATTTACGCTCGGCGTGGGCGATGCATCGCTCATGTCGTCGGCCGTGAGCCGCGACGCGCTGCTGGTCGGTATGGCGCCCGAAATACGGCCGGCCCGCGTCGGCGCGGCGCTACCCGTGTCGGCGGTCGCGCCGGCGGCAGCCGCCGATGCGGACGCCGGGCGTCGCTACGTGCTGTGGGGCGCGCTGATCGTTGCGGTCGGCGTGCTCGGCGCGATCGCGTGGCGCGTCGCGAAAGGCGGCGGCGACACGCGCAGCCGCGACGAGTGACGTCCACACGCATTTGCGAGCCGCTTGACGCGCCGGCCGGTTCCTTGGGCCATCGCCATGCGCGGTCGCACCGATTCATCGAGTGCCCGAGCCCGTCTTTACGTGAAGGCGATGCGACGCGTCAGCGGCGCGAATCGGAACCCGCCCGCCGCTCTCTGGCCACGAAGCGGCCGTGCTGACGCGGTCGCCACGGCGACGACCGGCAACTGGCCGCCCCGGCCGCGCGGCGCGCCGCGAAACCTCCGCCGCGACGCAGGCCCGACTCGCGCCGGCCCGTCGCGACGACGCGCGGCGCCCACGCATGCATGATCCACCGCACGGCCGCCACACGCGCCGCCAGCCGCGACGCCGGCGACACGCGCCGCGCGGCACGTGCAACGGGCCGCTTGCACAGGATCGCGCTGTCGTAGCGCTTGCCGGCAAAGCGCATCACGTCGACCACCTCGAAGCCCTGCGCGCCGTAGAACGCCAGCAGGTGCGAAGCCGGATGCGGCGTATCCAGCGCGAGCAACGCATAGCCGCGCAACGCGGCCCACTGCTCGGCGAACGACAGCAGCAACGCGCCGATCCCGCGACTCTGGCAAGTCGGGTCCACCGCCACCTGGCGCACGCTCGCGACGCCTTCGCGCCGATACAGCGAGCAGGCCGACGACGGATCGGTCGCATACAGCGTGGCCGTGCCGACGACACGCCCGCCGCATACGGCGACATAACACTCGCCCGCTTCCGCGCGACGGCGCGTGACGTCTTCGTCCTGATCGACGCACGTGCAGTTGAGCCCCATCGCACCGAGCCGCGCGAACGCACGATGCAGCATCGGCGTGAGTTGCGCATAGCTGTCGATTGCCGGATCGAAACGCCGGACGATCACCCGATCGGCGCACGCGGAAGGCGGCGCGGCAGGGGTGCGTTCGGCGATCGCGTTCCAGGGTATCGACATGGCCATGCTCCGTGGTGAAGATGCCCGAAGTCTAGGAGCGCGCCGGTCGCCGTCGCAAGAAAAAATGTCGTAAAAATCCGGGGTAACGCGGCTGGTGGACACGGCGAGTACGGTGCGTTTCGAAGCTGTGCGGACGTCATGCGCGAACGCATCGAAGCGCCGATCGTTGCTCGCGCAAGCAACGCACCAAGCGTTGAAATCGACGCCCGGCGCGCACGCGCGTTGACACGTACCGCCCCACGCTCCAGACTCGCTGCTCCGTCACCGCATCGCGAGCGCCCATGATCACCTGCTTCCTTCGCTACGTCGTCGATCCGTACAAACTCGTCGAATTCGAAACCTACGGGAAGATGTGGATTCCGCTCGTCGAGCAGTTCGGCGGCACGCATCATGGCTACTTCCTGCCGTCCGAAGGCGCGAACAACATCGCGCTCGCGATGTTCTCGTTCCCGAGCCTCGCCGACTACGCGCGCTACCGCGAACGCTCGAAGGACGATCCGGCCTGCCAGGCCGCATTCCGCTACGCGGAGGAAACACGGTGCATCGTCAGCTACGAGCGCAGCTTCTTCCGGCCGGTGTTCGAGTAACGGACGAAACAGGCCCATCGCCGCACATCGCGCCCCGTTTTCCGGCCGAGGACGAAAAAAAGCCCCGCCAGCATCCGCGCGGCGGGGCCAACCCATGTCAGTAGAGACATCATGGAGGAGACGAGCCCATCTTATCGACCGCGGCGCACCGTCCCAACCAAGCATTTCTGCTATCGATCTGCGCGGCCGCGCACACGATTGCCCCGCCGCGCGGCATATCGATAGAACGAAAAGTCGTTTTCAGAGTGGCGGCGGGGTCGTTACCATCTGGTTTTAAGCCTGTGCTTAGCCGGGCAAGCCACTCCCAGGAGCGCCCCTTGACTGCATTCGATCAACACCGCCGCCCGTTCGTCGTCGGCATCGGCGGGACCACCCGGGCCGCATCGTCCACCGAACGCGCACTGTCGTTCGCGCTGCGCGGCGCGCAAGCCGCCGGCGCGCGCACGCGCCTGTTCGACGGCCCGTTCCTGCATACGCTGCCGCACTACGCACCCGAACACAAAACGCTGACCGACGCGCAACGCGAGCTGATCGACGCCGTGCGCGAGGCCGACGCGATCATCATCGCGACGCCCGGCTATCACGGCGGCGTGTCCGGCCTCGTGAAGAACGCGCTCGACACGCTCGAGGAACTGCGCGCGGACAGCCGCCCGTATCTCGACGGCCGCGCGGTCGGCCTGATCGTCACCGCGTACGGCTGGCAGGCGGCCGGCACCGTGCTGACGTCGCTGCGCTCGATCGTCCACGCACTGCGCGGCTGGCCGACACCGTTCGGCGCAACCGTCAACACGCTGGAAACGCGCTTCGAAAGCGCCGATAGCTGCTCGGATCCGAAGGTCGTCGCGCAACTCGAGACGGTCGGCGCGCAAGCCGCCGAATTCGCGCTCGCGTTCGCGTCGCATCGTGCGGCCTCGCATGCGGCCTCGGTCGATGCGCTCGCGCCCGTGCTGAAGGTCGCCAACCAGTAAGCTCCGCATTCCGCCGCGCCCCTTCGGTCGACACGGTTCGACGCAGGTGCGCGGCGCGTCTTCCGACGCACGGCGATGTGCCGGGCGCGTCCGTCTCGCCGCTCGAACACATCGTTCCCGCGCACCGCCCCGATAACGATTCAGCCCACCGCATGATTTGCATTGGCCGAAAGATTGGTTCACGCGGCCGGCAGGTTTTCGTACGCTGAAAGTCCGAACTTTTTATGCGCACGCCATGAACCGTACGATCCGCTACAAGGGCTATGAAGTCGCTCCCGCTGCCGCCCGGTTGCCGAACGGGCTGTTCGCCGCCAACCTGACGATCGAACGCGCGAGCGGCGGGCCGTCGCCGCGCTCCGTGTCGTTCGACGCCATCGATTTCTTCTTCGAGGAAGAGCACGCCCTCGCGTACGCATCGCGCTGGGGCCGCCTCTGGGTCGACACGAACGCGTGACCCGCGCGGGCCGCGTGCACATGGCCGCCCGAAAATACGCGATGACGGAAGCTGTGCCAGAATCTTTCGATCCGTAATCGCATAACAATAGCCATGACCGACACGCTGCAGGAAGAGCATGCAGCCGCAGATCACGCGATGCGCAACTGGACCTTCGAGAGGCAGGGTCCGGTCCGGATCGGTTCCGATGCGCACAAGCAGATGTTCTGTCGGATGCTGCTCGACACACACAATCCGTACAAGCCGGCGGTAATCGACTGGCCGGCGCTCCAGCCGGCCGAACTCAGGCGGCTCACGTCGCTGCCGATCTGGGACATCGCGGTGCAAACGGAAGGCCGCGCGTCGATTCGCGTCGCGACCTACGCCGCGACGGTCGACGATCCGCTGTTGCGCCGCGCGCTCGAGATGGACGGCGGCGAGGAAGCCCGCCACAAGGTCGTACTGTCGAAGCTCGTCGAGGCGTACGGTATCCGGCTCGCGCCCGAGCCGGCCTATCCGGCGCCCGCCGATCCCGAATGGTCGTGGATGATGACGGGCTTCAGCGAATGCATCGACAGCTTTTTCGCATTCGGCCTGTTCCGCTCCGCGCAGCGCTCCGGCTATTTCCCGCCCGAGCTCGTCGAGACCTTCGAGCCCGTGATCCAGGAAGAAGGCCGCCATATCCTGTTCTTCGTGAACTGGTACGCATGGTACTGGCGCACGATGCCGTGGTGGCGCCGGCCGTGGTTCTTCGCACGCGTCGCGGCCGTGTGGGTGCAACTGATTCGTGACCGCATGAATATCGCGCGCGGCATCGATGCCGACGGCGCCGCGCGTGACGCGAATTTTCCGGCGACCGGCACCGCCGATATCGGCGATGCGCTGAACCCGCGCGAACTGATCGAGCTGTGTCTCGTGGAGAACGACCGGCGGATGGCCGGTTACGACAAGCGTCTGCTGCGTCCGATGTTCGTGCCGCGGATGGCGCGGCTCGCGCTGCGGTTTCTGAAGAAGTGAAGTCGGGCGCTTGCCGCGGATCATGCGGCAAGCGCCCGGATCGGCCCCCGCCCGTGGTTCGAGTGTGGCGCGCCCGATACATTCGCTTCCTCCCCTCTTTTTCCTCGACACATCGAGCGCCAGCGGCACGGCAGACACATTGCCGCACGCCGGATCTGACATTTCAGACACCGCCGCTCCCGCCAACGCTCGATCTTCGACGGCCTGTCGACGCCGCGCGGAACACCCGCCGCGTGCGCGCCCGCTCGACTTCCGGCACGCGCGCCGATTCCGCCTTAACACCGACGCCAACGCGATCGTCAATAGGACAAAACCGATAAATTGACGCGAATTGTTTCGTCTGCGTGTCTGTAGCACTTTTTTACAACTTCCACGGCCCGGGCAGCCCGCAACGCCCGTCCCTCGGGCTCCGGCGCCGCGCGAAATGCGCAGATCAGCACAAACCAATGCACCCGACATCAGACAAATTCAATTACCAGATAACTAGTAAATACAAACACAAATTCAACACAAACCAAAATATTAATAAGTTAATAAAATATCAATAACATTATCCACGACCCCACCCTCAAACATTACAAACATGAAAGTATTCGATGGCGCGCAAACGTTTGCGCTCCGTTTTGTCTTACTTTTAGGTGGATCGATCGTGTTGCCTATCGCACACAACCATCATAAGCCATTGATTTATATGGATAATTGTCGCCAATCCAACAGTAACACGAACCCTGCCCGACCCATCCTCATATCTTTGACATTCGTTTCTCCGCAGCACGTCAAAACGTGATGCATTAACCATTCTTTAACTTTAAAAACACTTCATTTATCACTTTTTGTCAATCTACAAAATCCACCTCCAATAAAATCCGCCCATCAATTTTGAGATTCGCGCGAGCGCACGGAGCAATCCTCTAACAAAAGAGACCGGTGTGTGGCGTGCACATTTGGAGGTAGCAGGACATGAACCGCACATACCGCTCGATCTGGAACGAAGCGCTCGGCGCCTGGGTTGCAGCATCGGAAATCGATTCGGCACGGGGCAAGCCGAACAAGTCGGCCGTCGTGGTGGCAGCAGTCGCGGCTCTGGCGATCAGCCTGCCCGGATTGGCCGAAGCCAATACGCTCAGCACCCAGCAAACCTGCTTCACCGGAAGCAACAGTGCGGTCGGCCGCGTCAACCCGGGCGGTACGCAAAACCAGGCCGGCGACGGCTCCGGAACGTATTCGGTCGTCGCCGGGTGTAACGCCAACGGCAACGGTTGGACCGGTGTCACGGTGTACGGCTCGTTCGCGCAGGCGACCGGCAACGGCGCCGTCGCCACCGGCATGCAATCGTCGGCCGGCCTCTGGGGCGTCGCGGCCGGCCTCGAAACCACCGCCAGCGGCGCTGGCGCGACCGCACTCGGCTTCGGCTCGACGGCGAACGCACTGAACTCCGTCGCGATCGGCGGCGCGGGCGGCAACGGAACGACGCCGCTGTCGCAGGCAAACTCGACCATCGCATCGGGCGCGGGCGCAGTCGCCATCGGCAGCAACGCAACGAAGGGCTCGCAGTCCGCCGCGTCGGACGGCATCGCGATCGGCGGGCAGTCGTCCGTCGCATCGGCCGCCACGTCGGGCATTGCAGTCGGCCGCGGCGCAACCGTCAACGGTGCGTACGGCATCGCCCAAGGCGACGGCGCGGTTGCGGGTGTCGCGGGGAACACCTCGATAACGAATAACGTCGCAGTCGGGGCTGCAGCATCTTCGACAGGCGCCAATGCAATTGCACTGGGTGGCAGCGCCAAGGCATCCGGGGCCAACAGCATGGCAACCGGCTTCAACACAAGCGCCACCGGAGCCACAAGTTACGCGGGCGGCTTCGGTGCGGTTGCGTCGAACACGGATGCAACGGCTATCGGCAATCAAGCCACTGCCAGTGGTGCGCAAGACACCGCCATCGGTGTGACGGCCATTGCGACGGGGGGGAACGGGGTCGCGCTCGGCAACAAGGCGGCCGCAACGGCCGGTAATGCAACCGCCGTTGGCGCGTCAGCCAGCGCGTCGGCCGGACAAGCATCGGCATTTGGCCTCGGCGCCAATGCAAGCGGCACGAACGCAACGGCGCTGGGTATCGGAACTGTCGCGTCGAATTTCGCTACGCTGGCTGCCGGCAATCAGTCGACCGCCGCGGGTTCCGCCGCTGTGGCACTGGGAAGTACTTCAACAGCGGGGGCGAATTCGTCGGTTGCAATCGGCGACACCTCGAGCGTTTCGTCGACGGCCGGTTTGGGTTCAACGGCGATTGGTTACCGTTCGACTGTCAAGTCCGGGGTCGGCGCCGTTGCGATCGGCAGTCAACAGACCGCGAGCGGTAACGGCGCGGTGGCGATCGGCGATCCGAACATTGCGAACGGCACGGGCGCCGTGACGCTGGGTGCAAACAACATCGCCGCGGGCAATGCGGCGGGAACGACAGCCGCGAACGGTGCCGTGGCAATCGGCAACAGCAACAGTGCGATCGGCCAGGGCTCGGTTGCACTGGGCAATAGCAGTACGACCACGGCGGCCGGCGGCATCGCGATCGGCGATACCGCAGTATCCGGCGCGACGAATGCACTGGCATTCGGGGCTGGCGCCAATGCGAACGTGACGGGCTCGGTTGCGCTCGGCTCAGGTGCGACCACGACCGCCGCCGCCGGTACAGCGACGGGCGGCACCGGTGCCGTCAGCAGCACGACGATCGGAAGTCAGACATTCGGGACCTATGCCGGCGCGAATTCGGCCGCTGGTGTTGTGAGTGTGGGCGCCGCCGGTTCCGAGCGCCGCATCCAAAATGTGGCGGCCGGCTTGATCAGTGCAAGCAGCACGGACGCAATCAACGGCAGCCAGCTTTACGCGGTGGCCAGCACCACGACGTCGAGCATCGTCAGCTTGTCGACTTCCACGTCGACGGGCCTGTCGTCGGCTAACAGCTCGATCACTTCGCTGTCGACGTCGACCTCGACCGGCATCAACTCGCTGTCCACCGGCCTCAGCTCGGCAAACAGTTCGGTCACGTCGCTGTCGTCTTCCACGTCGACAGGGCTCTCGTCGGCTAACAGCTCGATCACTTCGCTGTCGACGTCGACTTCGACTGGCATCAACTCGCTCTCCACCGGCCTCAGCTCGGCAAACAGTTCGGTTACGTCGCTTTCGTCGTCCACGTCGACGGGTCTGTCGTCGGCAAATAGCTCCATCGCTTCGCTGTCGACGTCGACTTCGACTGGTATCAACTCGCTGTCCACCGGCCTCAGCTCGGCAAACAGTTCAGTCACGTCGCTTTCGTCGTCCACGTCGACGGGGCTCTCGTCGGCGAATAGTTCGATCGCTTCGCTGTCGACGTCGACCTCGACTGGCATCAACTCGCTGTCCACCGGCCTCAGCTCGGCAAACAGTTCAGTCACGTCGCTTTCGTCGTCCACGTCGACGGGGCTCTCGTCGGCGAATAGCTCTATCACTTCGCTGTCGACGTCGACCTCGACTGGCATCAACTCGCTCTCCACCGGCCTCAGCTCGGCAAACAGTTCGGTCACGTCGCTGTCGTCCTCCACGTCGACGGGGCTCTCGTCGGCGAATAGCTCGATCACTTCGCTGTCGACGTCGACTTCGACTGGTATCAACTCGCTGTCCACGGGCCTCAGCTCGGCTAACAGCTCGGTCGCGTCGCTTTCGTCGTCCACGTCGACGGGGCTCTCGTCGGCTAACAGCTCGATCACTTCGCTGTCGACGTCGACCTCGACCGGCATCAACTCGCTCTCCACTGGCCTCAGCTCGGTCTCGACGAAGACAGACAACCTGGGTAACAGCACCGCGTCCGCACTTGGCGGTGGTTCGACGTACGACCCGACGACGGGCACGGTCTCGGCTCCGGCGTACACCACGTACAACGCGAACGGCACGACGTCGACGGCCAACAGCGTGGGCTCGGCGATCAACAACATCAACAGCCAGGGCATCAAGTACTTCCACGCGAACTCGACCGGCGCCGACAGCACCGCGACGGGCACCGACGCCGTCGCCATCGGCACCGGTGCTGTCGCGGGCACGAACAACTCCGTCGCGCTCGGCGCGAACTCGGTGACTGCCCCGGCCAGCCCGACGAGCAGCGCGACCGTCAACGGCGTAACGTTCGGCGGATTCGCTGGCGCCACGCCGGTCGGCACCGTCAGCGTCGGCGACTTCAACAAAGAACGGCAGATCACCAACGTCGCCGCCGGCCAAGTAACCGAGACCAGTACGGACGCGATCAACGGCAGCCAGCTTTATTCCGTCGCCCAACAAGTCGGTACCGCGACCAGCGCCATTTCGTCGCTGTCGACGTCGACTTCGACGGGTCTGTCGTCGGCCAATAGCTCGATCACCTCGCTGTCCACTTCGACTTCGACCGGCCTGTCGTCGGCTAATAGCTCGATCACCTCGCTGTCCACGTCGACCTCGACCGGCCTGTCGTCGGCCAATAGCTCGATCACGTCGCTCTCGACTTCGACCTCGACGGGCCTCTCGTCGGCGAATAGCTCGATTACGTCGCTCTCGACTTCGACCTCGACCGGCCTCTCGTCGGCTAACAGCTCCATCACATCGCTCTCGACTTCGACTTCGACGGGTCTGTCGTCCGCCAACAGCTCGATCACCTCACTGTCGACTTCGACCTCGACGGGTATCAATTCGCTGTCGACCGGCCTCAGCTCGACCAACAGCTCGGTGACGTCGCTGTCGACTTCCACGTCCACCGGCTTGTCGTCGGCGAATAGCTCGATCACGTCGCTGTCCACTTCGACTTCGACCGGCATCAACTCGTTGTCGACCGGCCTCAGCTCGACCAATAGCTCGGTGACGTCGCTGTCGACCTCCACGTCGACCGGCCTGTCGTCGGCTAACAGCTCGATCACCTCTCTGTCCACGTCGACCTCGACCGGCATCAACTCGCTTTCGACGGGCCTTAGCTCGACCGATAGCTCGGTGACGTCGCTGTCGACTTCCACGTCCACCGGCTTGTCGTCGGCGAATAGCTCCATCACGTCGCTCTCGACCTCGACCTCGACGGGTATCAATTCGCTGTCGACGGGCCTCAGCTCGACCGATAGCTCGGTGACGTCGTTGTCGACCTCCACGTCGACCGGCCTGTCGTCGGCGAATAGCTCCATCACGTCGCTGTCGACTTCGACCTCGACCGGCCTGTCGTCGGCCAACAGCTCCATCACGTCGCTGTCCACATCGACCTCGACCGGCATCAATTCGCTGTCGACGGGCCTCAGCTCGACCGATAGCTCGGTGACGTCGCTGTCGACTTCCACGTCCACCGGCTTGTCGTCGGCGAATAGCTCGATCACGTCGCTGTCCACTTCGACTTCGACAGGTCTGTCGTCCGCGAACAGCTCCATCACGTCGCTCTCGACCTCGACCTCGACAGGTCTCTCGTCGGCGAATAGCTCGATCACGTCGCTCTCCACTTCGACTTCGACCGGCCTCTCGTCAGCTAACAGCTCTATCACGTCGCTCTCGACTTCGACCTCGACTGGCCTGTCGTCGGCCAACAGCTCGATCACGTCGCTCTCGACCTCGACCTCGACCGGCATCAATTCGCTGTCGACGGGCCTCAGCTCGACCAACAGCTCGGTAACGTCGCTGTCGACTTCCACGTCCACCGGCTTGTCGTCGGCGAATAGCTCGATCACGTCGCTGTCCACTTCGACTTCGACAGGTCTGTCGTCCGCGAACAGCTCCATCACGTCGCTCTCGACCTCGACCTCGACAGGTCTCTCGTCGGCGAATAGCTCGATCACGTCGCTCTCCACTTCGACTTCGACCGGCCTCTCGTCAGCTAACAGCTCTATCACGTCGCTCTCGACTTCGACCTCGACTGGCCTGTCGTCGGCCAACAGCTCGATCACGTCGCTCTCGACCTCGACCTCGACCGGCATCAATTCGCTGTCGACGGGCCTCAGCTCGACCAACAGCTCGGTAACGTCGCTGTCGACTTCCACGTCCACCGGCTTGTCGTCGGCGAATAGCTCGATCACGTCGCTGTCCACTTCGACTTCGACAGGTCTGTCGTCCGCGAACAGCTCCATCACGTCGCTCTCGACCTCGACCTCGACAGGTCTCTCGTCGGCGAATAGCTCCATCACGTCGCTGTCGACTTCGACCTCGACCGGCCTGTCGTCGGCCAACAGCTCCATCACGTCGCTGTCCACGTCGACCTCGACCGGCATCAATTCGTTGTCGACGGGCCTCAGCTCGACCGATAGCTCGGTGACGTCGTTGTCGACCTCCACGTCGACCGGCCTGTCGTCGGCGAACAGCTCCATCACGTCGCTGTCCACCTCGACTTCGACGGGCCTCTCGTCGGCCAATAGTTCGATCACGTCGCTGTCGACTTCGACTTCGACGGGTCTGTCTTCGGCTAACAGCTCGATCGATTCCCTGTCGACTTCGACCTCGACGGGTCTGTCGTCCGCCAACAGCTCGATCACCTCGCTGTCGACCTCGACCTCGACCGGTATCAGCTCGCTGTCCACGGGCCTGAGCAGCACGAACAGCTCGGTGACGTCGCTGTCGACCTCCACGTCGACCGGCTTGTCGTCGGCTAACAGCTCCATCACGTCGCTGTCGACGTCGACTTCGACCGGCCTGTCGTCGGCCAACAGCTCGATCACCTCGCTGTCGACCTCGACCTCGACCGGCATCAACTCGCTGTCCACCGGCCTGAGCTCGACCAACAGCTCGGTGACGTCGCTGTCGACCTCCACGTCGACCGGCCTGTCGTCGGCGAATAGCTCGATCAGCTCCCTGTCGACTTCGACCTCGACCGGCCTCTCCTCGGCGACCAGCTCGATCACGTCCCTGTCGACCTCGACTTCGACCGGCATCAGCTCGCTGTCCACCGGCCTGAGCAGCACGGACAGCACGATCCTGTCGCTGTCCACGTCGACCTCGACCGGCATCGGCTCGCTGTCCACCGGCTTGAGCAGCACGAACAGCTCGGTGGCGTCGCTGTCCACGTCCACCTCGACCGCGATCAACGCCGCGAAGACGCACTACTACAGCGTCAACGACAACGGCGTGCAGCAAGCCAACTACGACAACACGGGCGCCACCGGCACCAACGCCCTCGCCGCCGGCGTGAACGCCAGCGCGGCGGGCGCCAGCAGCGTCGCGGTCGGCGACGGTTCGAACGCGCAGACGGCGGGTGCGGTCGCGATCGGCCAGAGCGCATCGGCAACGGGCGGCAAGGCGGTATCGATCGGCTCCGGCAACACGGCGTCCGGCGACGGCGCGGTCGCGATCGGCGATCCGAACGTGGCGACGGGCACCGGCGCGGTGGCGATGGGCGCCAACAACACGGCAACCGGCGACGGCGCGGTGTCCCTCGGCAACCAGAACACGGCAACCGGCGCCAGCGCGCTCGCCCTCGGCAGCGCGAACCAGGCCACCGCGGACAACACGATCGCGCTGGGCAGCCAGGCCACGGCCAGCGCCACCGGCGCCCAGGCCTACGGCTCGGCCGCCAAGGCCACGGCCGCCGACGCCCTCGCCTTCGGCACGAACGCGCAAGCGAACGTCGCGAACTCGATCGCACTTGGCGCGAACTCGGTCACGGCCGCGGCGGTCGGCACCTCGAGCGCCACGATCGGCGGCGTCACCTACCCGTTCGCGGGCGGCTCGCCGGTCGGCGTGGTGAGCGTCGGCGCACCGGGTCAGGAACGCCAGATCACGAACGTCGCCGCGGGCCGGATCTCGGCCACGAGCACGGACGCGATCAACGGCAGCCAGCTGAACGCGACGAACAACGCGCTCAACACGCTGTCGACGTCCACCGCGTCGAACGTCGCGTCGCTGTCCACCGGCATCAATTCGCTGTCGACCGGCCTGAGCACGACGAACAGCAACGTAGCGTCGCTGTCCACGTCCACGTCGACCGCGATCAACTCGCTGTCGACGGGGCTCAGTTCCACGAACAGCAACCTGACGTCGCTGTCCACGTCCACGTCGACCGGCATCGGTTCGCTGTCCACCGGCCTGAGTTCGACCAACAGCACGGTGGCCTCGCTGTCGACCGGCGTGACGAACCTCGGCGATCAAGTGAGCCAGCTGTCGACGACGATCAACAACAACACGGCGCGTACGGCGAACAACAACGGCGTCGCCGCCGACCTGAACGGCAAGGGCAACGACCTTCCGGTCGTCACGGCCGGTTCGAACTCCGTGGCGATCGGCGCGGCGTCGAACGATGGCGGTCGCTCGAACGTGGTGTCGGTCGGCAACGACCAGCAGCAGCGCCAGATCACGAACGTCGCGCCCGGTACGCAGGGCACCGACGCGGTGAACGTGAACCAGTTGACGCAAGTGCAGACGACGCTGTCGACGGCACTGTCGGGCCAGCAGGCGCAGATCAACTCGCTGGGTTCGCAACTGCAGCAGACCGACCAGATGGCGAAGCAGGGTATCGCGGCCGTCGGCGCGATGGCGTCGATCCCGCAGCTCGATCGCGACGCCAACTTCGGGATGGGCGTGGGCACGTCGACCTTCCTCGGCCAGAAGGCGATGGCGGTCAGCATGCAGGCGCGTATCACGGAGAACCTGAAGGCGTCGGTCAACGGCGGTTTCAGCGGCGGTCAGAAGGTGATCGGCGCCGGCATGCTGTATCAGTGGAAGTAACGCGTCGCGCCGCCCGGGCGTCCGGCTCGCCAGCCGGACGCCCGCGGCGCCGACGGCAGGACGAGCCCCGCTGCGCGCCGCGCGGCGGGCCTCGGTCAACCCAAGCTTTAAGGACGTCACCGTGAACAAACTCGCTTTTGCGCTCGCGCTTTCCGCAACGGTCCTCGCCGCGTGCTCGACCGCATCCGGCCCGACCTTCAGCGCCTCCGAACTGCAGCCGCGCGACGGCGTGCGCACCTTCCAGGTGGACTGCCACGGCCTGCTGTCGGGCCCGCAGACCTGCATGAAGGCTGCTCGCAAGATCTGCGGCGACGAGCCCGTGCGCGCCGTCGACTCGGCCCGCGCGCTGCGCGACAACGCCGATCCGGCCACGCTGGTGTTCCAGTGCGGCGCCGCGCCGGTCGAGGCGGCCTCGGCCGCCACACCCGCACCAGCCGCCGCCGCCGTCATCGAACGCGTGAACCTGTCGGGCGACGCGCTGTTCGCGACCGATCGCGCGACGCTCGCGCCGACCGCGCGCGAATCGCTGGACCGGCTGCTGAGCGAGCGCGCCGACCGCACGTACTCGCTGGTGACGGTCACTGGCTTCACCGACTCGGTGGGCAGCGACGACTACAACCTCGCGCTGTCGAAGCACCGCGCCGAATCGGTCGCTGCCTATCTGAAGGCGCATGGACTGAAGACCGATTCGATGACGGTCTCGGGCCGCGGCAAGGCCGATCCGGTCGCCTCGAACGCGACGCCGGAAGGCCGCGCCAGCAACCGTCGCGTCGAAATCCGGCTGCAGCACTGAGCCGCCCGCGGCCGCGCATGCGGCCGCGCGATCCGGCAGGCCGCACGCGCCGCGCCGGAATTCCGCCGGACCACCGGGCGCCGCAACGCCTGCGCCCGCTCCCGTTGGCCGTCGGCTATGTCAAAGTTCGTCACGCGCTGCCAAAACCGGCGGTTTCCGTGCCACAATCGCCGCAAACAGTCGCCGGGGCAGCCCGCCCGACGCGCGCCGTGCCAGGCGTGCCCGACGACACGCCGGAATCCGGCCGCCGCCTTCGCGAATCTCGTCGACCGATTCGCGCACCGCGGCGCACCGGCGCGAATCCAACCATGACAATCCACGGCGCGCCGCTGCCGGCCAGACGCTCGACGCGATGCCGGACGCACGACGCCGCAGAGGAAACAACCGGTGACGGACATCAATGAAGCCGCCGCGGGCGGCACCCGCAAGCACCGGCCGGCGGTCGGCATCTCGCTGTTCGCGCGCGATGGCCAGGCGATCTGGGAAAACGGCATTCACCAGAACATCGCGTTCCTCGCGATGATGCTCAAGCGCTCGGATCGCGTCGGCCCCGTCTATTTCCTGAACGGCGGCGACGCCAATGCGCTGCCGGCCGGCCTCGAACTCGACGGCCTCGACATCCCGCTCGTGAAACCCGCCGACGTCACGCACGAACTCGACGTCGTGATCGAAATGGGCGCGCAGTTGCCCGTCGAATGGCTCCGGCACATGAAGGCGCTCGGCAAGAAGACCGCTGCGTTCTTCTGCGGGCACGTGTATGCGGGGCTGGGCGAAACGCCGATCTTCGGGAAACCGTCGGGGCACGTGTTCAACGGCGCGCCGTTCGACGAAGTGTGGCTGCTGCCGCAATACGACAAGACCGCCGCGCCGATGCTGCGGACGATCCTGCGCGCGCCCGTCCACCTGATGCCGCACATCTGGTCGCCGTACTTCCTCGAGCGCCGCGTGGCCGCGCTCGCCGACGAAGGCGCGACGTTCGGCTATCGGCCCGGCCAGCGGCCATGGAAGCTCGCGATGCTCGAGCCGAACATCTCGGTCGCGAAGTCCTGCCACTACCCGATGCTCGCTTGCGACGAGCTCTACCGCGCGCGGCCTGATGCGGTGCAACACATGTTCGTGGTCAACTCGATGCACATGAAAGAACATCCGACCTTCGTGCACTTCGCGAACAGCCTCGATCTCGTGCGCCAGCACAAGGCGACGTTCGAGCCGCGCATCGACCTGCCGGGCTTCATGGCGCGCCACGCGGATGCGGTCGTGTCGCACCACTGGGAAAACGGGCAGAACTATCTGTATTACGACGTGCTGTACGGCGGCTATCCGCTGATCCACAACTCGACGCTGATCGGCGACGCCGGCTATTACTACCCGGACTTCGACTCGGCCGCCGGCGGTCGCGCGCTGCTCGAAGCGTGGCTGCATCACGACGAACGTCTCGACGACTACCGTGCGAAAGCCGACCGGCTGCTGCACTCGGTCTCGATCGACAACCCCGCGAACCTCGACGCGTTCGTCTCGCGTCTGGTCGCCTGAACCGGAGCATACGCATGTCGGACTCCAATGCCCGTCAAGCGCCCGGCGAGGGCAAGCGTCTCGTCGTCGGCGTGTCGCTGTTCGTGCGCGGCGCCGGCCAGTCGCTGTGGGAAAACGGCATTTTCCAGAACTGCCTGCTGCTGATCCTGCTGCTGCGCCAGTCGCCGCTCGTCGCGGATGCCGTGATGGTCAACGGCGGCGAACAGGTCGCCGATCCGCAGATGATGCTCGGCGAGTGGAACGTGCCGCTGCTGTCGATGGACGAAGCGCTCGAGCGCTGCGACGTGCTGATCGAGATGAGCGCGCAATTCGGCGCGGATTACCTGCGCGCGTTCCGCGAGCGCGGCGGCAAGGTCGTCACGATGCGGGTCGGCAACGACTACGTGATCGACATCGAGCGCGCGATGTTCGACAAGCCGTCAGGCTTCCTGTTCTCGGGCGCGCCGTACGACGCGGTGTGGACGATTCCCGAATTCGAGCGCTCGTGCCTGCACTACTACCAGACGGGCTTGCGCGCGCCGGTCACGATCGTCCCGCACATCTGGCATCCGATGTTGTTCGACAAGGCGCGCGCGACGCTCGGCGCCGGTTTGTCGTTCGGCTATCGGCCCGGCAAGCCGCGCTGGCGCGTGACGATGTTCGAGCCGAACATCTGCATGGTGAAGACGAGCATCATTCCGATGCTCGTGACCGAGGAAGCGTATCGCGCGAATCCGGCATTCCTCGAATTCGTGCGCGTGTGCAACACGATCCACCTGAAGGATCACGCGACGTTCATCCACTTCGCGAAGAGCCTCGACATCGTGAACCACGGCATCACGACGTTCGAAAGCCGCTATGCGGTGTACGAGTTCATGGCTGCATACGGCGATGCGGTGGTGTCGCACACGTGGGAGAACGCACAGAATTACCTGTATTACGAGCTGCTGTACGGCGACTATCCGCTGATCCACAACTCGCCGTTCCTCGGCAAGGCCGGGTATTTCTATCCGGACTTCGACTGCCAGGCGGGCGGCCGCGCGCTATTGCAGGCGTTCGCCGAGCACGACGCGAATCTCGACGCATACCGCGAGCAGTCGAAGCACGTGCTCGACTCGGTCAGCATCTACAACCCCGAGAACGTCGCGGCCTATACGGACGCGATCGCCACGCTCTATCGCGACGCATGACCGATCCTCGTCCCACGGAGCCGAGCCGATGAAACTCAATGTCGCGATAACGATCAACGTGCAGCGCGACGCGACGCAGTCGATCTGGTACAACGGCGCGAACCAGCACTGCGTGTACCTGTACATGCTGCTGAAGCAGTCGCCGTTGATCGGCGAGGTCTGGCTCGCGCACGACGACGGCATCGCCGCGTATCCGCAGGCGCTGATGATGGACGCATTCGGCGACGCGCTGCGGCCGCTGTCGGCCGTCGTTCACCAGACCGACCTGCTGATCGAAATGAACGCGTTCGTCGATCCGTCTCACACGGACGTCGTGCGCCAGCGCGGCGGCAAGTGCGTGTCGTATCGGTTCGGCAACGACTACGTGATCGCGGTCGAGACGATCAACTTCGAGAAGGACGACTGGCGGCCAAACCCGCACCGCGTGCAGTTCGACGAGATCTGGACCAATCCGCAGCACATGCATACGTGCGCCGCGTATTTCCAGGCCGTGTACCGCGCGCCGGTGATCGAGCTGCCGCATATCTGGTCGCCGTATTTCATCGAACGCAGCCTCGACGCGGACCCTGAACTGAAGGCGCGCTTCGGCTATCGCAACCGCGGCCCGGCCAAGCGCATCGCATTCTTCGAGCCGAACCTGAACGTCGTGAAGAGCGCGATCGTGCCGATGCTCGCCGCGAACGCGTGCTACGTCGAGCATCCGGAACTCGTCGAGCACGTGTACATGACCAACACGTTCGACAAGAAGGAAAACGTCGCCTTCAAGCATCTCGCGCTCGGGCTCGAGATGGTGCGCGACGGCAAGGCCACCGCCGACGTGCGTGCGCCGTTCGTCGCGTGGGCCGCGCATCACACCGACATCGTCGTGTCGCACCACTGGGAAAACGGCCTGAACTACCTGCTGTACGACGCGCTGTACGGCAACTACCCGCTCGTGCACAACTCGCCGTTCCTGCGCGACGTCGGCTACTACTATCCGGACTTCGAGATCTTCGATGCGGCGCGCGCGATCGCGACCGCCGCGCAAACGCACGACGCACGGCTCGACGACTACGCGGCGGCCGCCCGCCGCTGCCTGCACCGGGTCGACACGCTCGCCGAGCACAACGTTCGCGCCTATTCCACGCAGATCCAGCACCTGTTCGCCGGCCGCCCGCTCGGCTGATTGCCTGCGCACGCGCCGGTTGCGTTACGCCAGTACCCGATCGCCGCTTTGCGCGGCGAACGCGCGGCCATGCCGCCGCCCGACGCGCGCGAGCACCGCGAAACAACGGGCGGCCGACCGGCCTGCGTCGGCCGATTGCCGGACGAGGCTGTCGGATACGCCGCGCGCGATCGCCGACTCGTCGCCGCACGCGCCGGCGATGACGCCCGCGTAGTAGTGCCGGGCCGCCAGTTCGCGGCCGCCCGCGTCGAGCGGCATCATTCGCCGAATACGGCGTGCGACGCGTGTCAGACCGTCCAGATACGGCGCAACGTCGATCGGCGCATCGGCCGATTCGGCGCCCAGTTGCCGCAGCATGTCGGCCAACTCGGCGATCGCGACCAGCTCGCGCGCATCGATCGCCTGCGTGCCCGTTCCGCCTCCGGCTTTCGTCTCCGTCATGCCCACGCCCCTTTGCGATTCGTCCCGCCCCCGACGCGCACCGCGCGCGCCGCCCTGCCCGTTTCCGCTATCACGCGGCGGCCGGCGATCGCCATGAAAAGCGAATGCCCTGCGCCCACGTGACGCCGGCATCCACGATGATCTGCCGGTCGGTCTCGCTTTCCACGCCTTCGACGACGACGTGCCGCGCACCTTCATGCGCAAACGCGATCAGCCGCCGGAACTGGTAGCGCCCGATCGCGTTGCGCTTGATCATCGACAGGATCGAGCGGTCGAGCTTCACGATGTCGGGATTGCCGACCACCAGATTGTTCAATGCACTGAAGCCGACACCGAAATCGTCGATCGCGATCCGGCACCCGGCCCGCCGGAAGCGGTACACGAACGACCGGCCCGCGACGGGGTTCAGCGGCCCCGTCTCCGTGATCTCGACGACCAGCCGCGCGGCCACCGACGGCTCGCGCTCGAGCCGCCTGAAAATCGCGAGCCACGCGTCGTCCACCACCGCACTCGCCGCCGCGACGTTGCAACCGTACACGGCGCCCGGATCGGCGCGCAGCGCATCGATCGTACGGCCGACCACCAGCCGGTCGAACCAGCGCATCAGGCCGAGCGCTTCGAGGCGCGGCAGGAAGACGAGCGGCGGCAGCGCATCGCGCTCGCCCCACCGCAACCGCGCCAGGCGTTCCTCGTACAGCACGCCGCCCGACAGGTCGGCGCGGCAGACGGGTTCGTGCGCGAATCCGAGCCGGCTTTCGACGAAACTGCGTACCGACGCAAGGTCGGGATGATCGTCGCGCGCGCCGAACACGAGATCGATTTCATCGCGATTCGCTTTCCGATTCGCCTCCTGGCGAGCTTCGACCGCATTCATCCGGCGCTCCGGCAAATGGCGAGCCGCCGATCGCGGCTCGACCTCAACACCCAGACGGAACGCGCCCACCTCGACGCGCTCCGCCGCCTACCCGGCCCATCCTGTATGTCGATTTTTTCCGGGGAGCGTACTGGTCGCTTCGGCACCGTCAAATTCGATATTTTTACGATATTCGATTACCTGAAATACACCACGCGCGCGCGATATCAACAGTGCGACAGGTTACACAACGCGAATTACAAGAACCTCAAATCCGAATCGCTTATATTTTTCATCCAGACCGTTTTATCCGAATCTTCTTTTCCCGGATTCGCTCGTCGCTCGAATCGGGGCACCGTCAATTGATCAGATAAATACTATGCGACGAAGTACCGCCCGCGCTCGATATGTCGGGGAGAAATGCCGCTCTCCGCACGCGCCGCCTCACTCTTGATACCTGCCGCCGCGCGCCATTCGATCACTGCGACATGCAATTTCCGCGTTCCCAACGATATTATTAAATTTCCAACAGGAATCAATCTCCGCTTAACCCATAATACCAATTTCAATTATATGAAGATTGTAGATTGAAACATATTTAACAATCTTTCCAACTTGTTAACCTATAAACTTGTTTTTGACGGACTTCCCTCGGAGCCGTCAATTTCGTGCCTTCGAAAACCGTCGAACCCATCCGGTTCGTCGGTTTCTTTTTTTAACGGCATCATTTCGTCAGACATGAGGGCGGGACAAACCCGACGGCGGGAGGCGAGCGGAGCGCAACGACCGTGCGCCGCGGAACACCGGCCTCAGGCGGCCGGCGCGCCGATCAGGTTCGCGAGCAGCGCGTCGTACTCGGCGACGAGCGCCGGATTCGCCGACGTGTAACGGCGAAGGATCTCGCGCTGGCGTCGCGCATACGCTTGCCAGTCGTCGTCGTGCGTATGCAGCGCGCGCAGCAGCGCATCGGCGCCCTGCTGCACGTCGTTGTCCGGATAGTAGTAGCCGAGATCGGGCGCGAGACTCGCGTTGTGCACGAGCGGATAACCCTGCCAGCACACGTCGAAATAGAAATAGTTCAGCGGGTTCGACCATTGATGCGACACGACGATATCGGTCAGGTCGGCCAGGAACAGCGGCGTATCGAAGCGCCCGACGAAGCTCGCCTTGCCCGCGCGCACGATATCCAGGTAGTTCATCAGCATCACGAACTCGGGGCTGTCGTGCGCGAGGCGATCTGCGTTCGTCACGTGCGTGAAGCAGATCGCGTCGGGGTCGCGGCGATACGCCTCGTCGATGATCAGCATCGGATACACGCAGAACTTCACGACGTTGTGGTTCGGCTCCATCACCGTGAGCCGCTTGCCGGGCTCGCTGCGCGGCCGGTATTCGCCGTGCTCGGGCAGCGACTGTGCGCGTTCGGTCAGGAACATCGGATCCCACACGAACGGCACCACGCGTCCCGGACAGCGGCGCAGCGACTGCAGGAACGGCAGCGACGACGGCGCGATCTGCGGAATCGCCCACACCTCGTCGTAGCCGCGGTTGATGAACAGCGAATCCCACAGCCGGCGGCCGAACAGCATCGACTCCATCGCGTTGATGTACTCGACGCCGCAGCAATAGCTGACGAGCTTCGCGCCGCGCGCTTTCAGGTAGGCCGTCTGCTCGCCGTCGATCTGCCCGCCAAGCTCGATCACCACGTCGAGCGCGTCCTTCATGTCGGCGAACGCGCGCGTGTCGTACACGCTGCGATCCCACGGCAGCGCGTCGGTCAGCGGCACGTCGGTCGTGTTGACCAGCGTCACGTGGTAGCTGTGCGGCGACGCCATCAGCAGTTTCGCGAGGAACAGCGCGTTCTGCTTGATGCCGTTGATCCACAGGCTTTCGTCGGGGGCACGCAATCCGATCGTGATACCGATGCGCAGGCCGGTCAGGACAGGAGACGTCATCGTCGGCGGGATGGAAGATTGAACGGGGATGGCTAGGCGCAGTGTAGCGCGCGACGCGCCGCCCGCGTCAAGCGGCGGCAATCCGGCATTCTAGCGGAGCGCCGGCCGCACACTGTCAGGGATGGTCAGCGCCGCCACCGGCAGCGCCAATCCGTCCGACCGTCATGCGACACTCGTGCCGCCCGGCGGCCGGTTTTCTCGCGGCATTCGAGCGGGCAGCGTGCGACTTCGTCGCACCGCCATCGATCGGTCAACGCGACGCGCCGGGCGGATGCCACCGGCCGGCCCGTCGTCGCTTAGGTTGCCGTCGTCAGATCGCCGCGATCGTCGGCGCCACGGCCGCCGGATCGGTGATGCTCGGCTTGCCGGTTTCGACGTGACCCGCGATGCGGCGCGTCCAGCCGGCATTGCCCGCCACGGTGAACTGCAGGTCGTACCAGTGGCTGCTGCACGACAGGTCCCAGTGCGCTTCGACGCGCTGCCCGGCCGGGACCGTCAGCGTGCGCGCCGCGCCGCCGTATGCGACATCGGTTGCCGTGACCGTGAGCGGGCCTGTGCCGGCATTGGCGATCGTCACGTAGACATCGCCGTTCGCGGTGTCGTAGCACGGCGTGATTTCAGGCTTGGCAGCGCCATCCGCGGCGGCCGAACCCGCGAAGCGCCGGAAATAGCCGTTCGGCCCCCACACGCTCGCCAGGTAGTTGCCGTTCGCATCGAGCGCCCACGTATCGGTCAACTGCTTGCCCGCTTCAACCGTATAGCGGCGCGGCATCGCGGTGGGATCGCCCGTATAGACCCAGAAGTGCGCGCCTTGCGTGCCGGTATTCGCGAACGTCAGCGCATAGCCTTGCGCCTGCAGCTGGCCGGTCACGTGCAATTCGTACGGCAGCGCGCGCGCCGGCCGCGTGCCGGGTTCCTGCGCGGTCACGACCTGCTGCGCGGTGCTGGCCGGCGCGGTCTGCGACGACGCGCGCGAGCATTGCAGGTCTGCCTGCGCGACATACGCCTGCGTGCTCGGCAGGGTCGGCAGCGTCGCATCCGACTTCGAGAAGTCGAGCGCCGACGTCAGGTCGCCGCAGATCGCGCGACGCCACGGCGAGATGTTGGTCTCCATCACGCCGAAGCGCTTCTCGATGAATTGCAGCACCGACGTGTGATCGAACACCTGCGAGCACACGAAGCCGCCCTTCGACCACGGCGACACGACGAACATCGGCACGCGCGGGCCGAGGCCGTACGGCAGGTTGTCGGCCGTATAGGTGCCGGCTTGCGTCGCAGTCACGACGTTGTGCCGCTCGAGCGATACGTCCACGGTGCTCATGCCCGAGCCCGGCAGCGTCGGCGCCGACGGCGGCACGACATGGTCGAAGAAGCCGTCGTTCTCGTCGTACATGATCAGCAGGACGGTCTTGCTCCACACGTCCGGATTGGACGTCAGCGCATCGAGGATCGTCGACAGGTAGTACGCGCCGTACAGCGGCGTGAACTTCGGATGCTCGGAATACGCGGCCGGCGGCAGCAGCCACGACACCTGCGGCAGCGCATTCGCCTGCACGTCGGCCTTCAGCTGCGTGATCGGACGCGTGCTCATCCCGCGCGTCTGCAACGACGACCCGGCCGGCGCGTTCACGAAGTTGTCGAAGCACGCCAGCATGTTCGTGCCGTAGTTGCCGGTGAAATTGTCGAACCCGGTGCCCTGCTGATAGATCTGCCACGAGATACCGGCTTTTTCGAGCCGCTCCGGGTAGGTCGTCCAGTTGAAGGGCGGTAGCTGGACCTTGTCGAACGGGTTGTCGATGTAGTCGGTGTTGTCGAGCAGCGGGCCGCCGCCCGTGCCGAGCGGATCGACCATGCCCGTCATCAGGTACATGCGGTTCGGGTGCGTGTTGCCCGGGATCGAGCAGAAGTAGTTGTCGCACACCGTGAACGCATCCGCGAGCGCGTAGTGGAACGGGATGTCGTCGCGAACGTGATAGCCCATCGTCATGTTCGACTTCTGCACGGCCCACTGGTCCGCGCGACCGTTGTCGATCGCGCCGTGCGTCGTCGCCCACGTATGCGGCAGGCCGCCGATACATTGCGCGTTGACGCCCGGATTGGTCGTATCGTAGCGAAACGGTGCGATCACGCTCGACTTGTCTTCCTGGCGCGGCTGGAACCACACCGGCTTGCCGTTCGGCAGCGTGACCGGGAAGCGGTCGTTGTAGCCGCGCACGCCGCTTAGATGTCCGAGGTAGTGGTCGAACGAGCGGTTCTCCTGCATGAACACGACGATGTGCTGCACATCCTGGATCGTGCCTGTCACGGTGTTCGGCTCGATCGCCAGCGCCTTGCGGATCGATTCCGGCAGCAGTGCGGTGGCGGCGGTCGCGCCGGCGAGGCCGGCCGAGAACTTCAGAAAATCGCGTCGCGAATGGATGGCCATGCTGGTTGCTCTTGATGGGATTTCTGGTGGAAACGGCCGGTATCAGGAAGCGGGCGACGAAGCAGGCGCGGTGAAACCCGGCGGGCAGCGCATCTGCGCGGTGGCGACCACGGCGCCGCCACACGCGGCCTTCTGCTGCGCGACGGGCGCGGCGGGTGCGGTCAGGTCGTCGTTGCAGGCGCCGAGGACGGCGGTCAGCATGACCAGGCCGACGACCGCGAAAGGCCGTAGGGCCGACGTTCGCATAACGGTTCTCCGTGAGGATGATGACGTGACGCGGACGCGAAGCCGCGCCGGTCATATCGACGCCGAGATGCTATGTTCGACTTGTGACACGACGGTGTCGCGCGACAGGGGCCGACGCGCATGCAAATCACCGCGTTGATGCGGAAATGACAGGTGCGCCATCGGCTGGCCCTTTTTCGAACCGTTACATCGTCCACCGTCCGGTTTCAATCGCCGCCTCCATCATTTTGATGGTGAGCGGACGCTCCAGTATTTTGTCCCTGGCGTCGGCGCTAAATGGCGACCTGAATACCGCCATCAAGAATCGACTCATTCCCAGTTTCCGCGCAGGATAATAATAATCAATGTCGAAACCGGAAATATCGACACCAAACGTTTCCGAAAATCTCCGCATCAATCTCAACATGGCCCTGTCGGAAATTTCAAGATCGATGCAGAGATCCGTGTCCTCGGTAATCTCGAGTTCGCCCCATAGTGGCGAATCGGCCTCATCCCGCACCATCTCCATCAGACGACCGTCCATTAAAAGCGATCCTCCTGCTTGACCAAGCCATTGTACGTGACTGTCGAGCGATACATGATGACTGATATATCGATAGCGGTAATGATCCAGCCGACCACCGGCACGGCCCGACCGACAAAGGCGCCGAGCTCCCGGGTAAATTTGATCTTGAGCAGCAGGAGGCTCCTGAATGACGTTACCGTCGGCAGAATTTTGTACTTGATTTCATAGGGCAACACTTTTCTCGATACCCTGGATGCGATCGAAGTCCCCTTAACCGCTCCGCCGAATTTCCCTCGGGTCGGCACGAACCTCTGACCTAACAAAATCATTGCGATCCCGACAGCATCATCGATACCCAATTCATCACAGGCCACGTCGATGACAATCAGGCAGAAAAGTTCTGGCGGGTAAGGTCGATATGAATTCCGTATTTATATTTGTTCGCCATCTCAGTCTTTCTCTCGGCTACATTGCGCAGGACACTGGCCCGCACATCCCGGCGATTACGCTAACGCAACCATGTCGCGCACGGGCGGAAACGCGCAGCCGTTTCTCCAATCGAGCCGGACTTTCCGGGCACTCCGGAAAGCAGTCGCGATCGCGTGCGGCCTTTCTTCACAAGAGGAAGCAGGCAGCGCGTTTTGGCGAAGAAGTTGGACAGCCCGGTTTCGATCTTTGAACAACTGTTGCAATGGGCAAGCAAACCGGCCGGGGCAAAGTAGCGCGGGTCGAGCGCGCCGGTCACCGGCGAGAATCCGGGATTATTCAAAAATCTTGAAGATGCGACACGCAAATTATTTGTTTTTTTCTATGCGCGACGAGAGCGACGATCACTGCACAAGAATGCGATGTCGTCCTGATGAAAGGCACATCAGGTATTCGCAGCCGGATCGCGTCGGGGACGCCCGGATAATGCGGGGCACGACGGCCCGTGCGTGAGAGCCGGCAACGGCCCTCACGTGTATGCAACGCTCAGCCTTCCGCCATCATCAGCAACTGCGCACCGTCCGCGACCTGATCGCCGACGCCGTACAGCACTTCCGCGACGACACCCGCGCTCGGCGCGCCGATCGTATGCTCCATCTTCATCGCTTCCATCACGATCAGCGGCGTACCGGCTTCGACCTTCTGGCCCGGCTCGACCAGCACCGCGATCACCTTGCCGGGCATCGGCGCGGTCAGGCGGCCGCCGCCCTGCTCCGCGTCGCCCGCATGCGCAAGCAGGTTGCGCCATTCGAACGTCTCGGCCGCGCCCTGCGTGAACACGTGGAACGTGTCGCCGTCCGCATACACGCGGCCGCTGCTGCGCACGCCGCCCAGCGTCACGTCGAAATCGAGCGGCGTGGCGCCGCGCGTCCATGCGAACGGTTGCGCCGCCGCGTCGCCGATCGCGATGCGCGTGCCGGCGCCGTCGTCCTCGTACGTGACCGTCACGTCCGCTTCGCGCTCGGTCGCGTGCCATTCGAGCGTGCGGCGATAGCCGCCGTTCAGCCGCCAGTCCGGCAGCGAACACCACGGCGACGCACCTTCCTGCGCGGCGGCGCCACGCTCGCGTGCGAGCAGCACGGCACATGCGAGTGCGAGCGTCGCACGCGGCGGCTGTTGCGGCGCGAACAGCGCCTCGTGGTTGCGCTCGATCAGACCCGTGTCGAGATCGGGGATCGCGAACGGCTCGCACGCAACGATCCGCTGCAGGAACGCGGCGTTGGTGTGCAGGCCGACCACTTCGCACGCGCGCAGCGCACGCTGCATCAGGCTCAGCGCTTCCGCGCGATCCGCGCCGTGCACGATCAGCTTCGCGATCATCGGATCGTAGAACGGTGTGATCGCATCGCCTTCGCGCACGCCGCTGTCGACGCGCACCGCCGCCCCGATGTCGAATTCGACGCCTGCCGGCAGCCGCAGATGCTTCAGCGTACCCGTCGACGGCAGGAAGCCGCGCGCGGGGTTCTCCGCGTACAGGCGCGCCTCGAGCGCATGACCGTGCACGCGCAGTTCCTCCTGCTTCAGCGGTAGCGGTTCGCCCGACGCGACGCGCAATTGCCATTCGACGAGATCGAGCCCCGTGACCATCTCGGTCACCGGATGCTCGACCTGCAGGCGCGTGTTCATCTCCATGAAGTAGAACGCTTCGCCCGTCATGATGAACTCGACGGTGCCCGCACCGACGTAGCCCACCGCGCGCGCGGCCGCGACGGCCGCCTCGCCCATCGCCTGGCGCACGTCCGCATGCAAACCCGGTGCCGGCGCTTCCTCGAGCACCTTCTGGTGACGACGCTGCACCGAGCAGTCGCGATCGAACAGGTAGACGGTATTGCCGTGCGTGTCGCCGAACACCTGCACTTCGACGTGGCGCGGGCGCATCAGGTATTTCTCGATCAGCACGCGGTCGTTGCCGAAGCTGCTCGCGGCTTCGCGCTGGCACGACGCGAGCGCCGCCGGGAAATCGTCGGAGCGTTCGACCACGCGCATCCCCTTGCCGCCGCCGCCTGCGCTCGCCTTCAGCAGCACCGGGTAGCCGATCCGATCGGCTTCGCCATGCAGGTTGGCCGCGTCCTGGTCGTCGCCGTGATAGCCGGGCACGAGCGGCACGGCGGCCGCGTGCATCAGCGCCTTCGCGGCAGCCTTCGAGCCCATCGCCGCGATCGCGTCGACCGGCGGCCCGATGAACACGATGCCGGCCTCTTCGCACGCGTGCGCGAAATCTTCGTTCTCCGACAGAAAGCCGTAGCCGGGGTGAATCGCCTGCGCACCGGTCGCGCGCGCGGCGTCGATGATGCGCTCGATGCGCAGGTAGCTGTCTGCCGCGGCCGAGCCGCCGATATGCACGGCCTCGTCGCACGCGGCCACGTGTTTCGCGTTCGCATCCGCGTCGGAATAGACGGCGACGCTCGCGATCCCGAGACGTTTGCACGTCGCAGCGACGCGGCACGCGATTTCGCCGCGGTTGGCGATCAGAATCTTGTCGAACATGGCTTCGATGTCGTCCGGAAGGTTGAGGTCACGCAATCATTCACGCCACGACGGCGTGCGCTTTTCGAGGAAGGACGCGATCCCTTCGCGCGCTTCCGCGCCGGCGCGGGTCTTCGCGATCCAGTCGGCGGTCTGCTCGATCAGCGTCGCGTCGAGCGCGCGCCCGGCCACGTCGGCGACGAGCCGCTTGCACGCCTTCACGGCGTCGGGGCCGTTCGCGACGAGCGTCGCAGCCAGCTTCGCGACCGTTTCGTCGAGCGCGTCGGCCGGCACCGCGTCGTGAATGAAGCCGAGCGATGCGGCGCGCACGCTGTCGAACACTTCGGCCGTCGTGAAGTAGCGGCGCGCCGCGCGCTCGCCCATCGCACGGATGACGTACGGCGCGATCGTCGCGGGAATCAGCCCGAGCCGCGCTTCCGACAGGCAGAACTTCGCGCCGTCCGCGGCGATCGCGATGTCGGCCGCCGCGACGAGGCCCACGCCGCCCGCATACGCGTCGCCATGCACGCGCGCGATCACCGGCTTGCCGCAGCGATGAATCGCTTCGAGCATCCGCGCGAGCTTGCGCGCATCGGCGCGGTTCTCGTCGTCCGAGTAACCGGCCATCTTCTTCATCCAGTTCAGGTCCGCGCCCGCGCAGAACGCGGCGCCTTCCGCGGCGAGCACGATCGCGCGCACGCCTTCGTGCGCATCGAGCCATTCGAACGCGGTGGTCAGCTCGGCGATCGTCGTCTCGTTGAACGCATTGCGCACGTCGGGACGCGCGAGCGTGACGGTCGCCACGCGGCCGGCTTCGCTGACCTTGATCGTTTCGTATCGCATCGGTCGGTCCTCCCGGGCGTTACATGCGGAACACGCCGAAGCGCGTGTCGTCGATCGGCGCGTTCATCGACGCGGCGAGGCCGAGCCCGAGCACGTCGCGCGTCTGTGCGGGGTCGATCACGCCGTCGTCCCACAGCCGGGCGCTCGCGTAATACGGATGGCCCTGGCGCTCGTACTGGTCGCGAATCGGCTGCTTGAACGCATCTTCTTCCTCGGGCGACCACGAACCGCCCTTCGCTTCGATGCCGTCGCGGCGCACGGTCGCGAGCACCGACGCGGCCTGTTCGCCGCCCATCACCGAGATCCGGGCATTCGGCCACATCCACAGGAAACGCGGGCCGAACGCGCGGCCGCACATTCCGTAGTTGCCGGCGCCGAACGAGCCGCCGATGATCACCGTGAACTTCGGCACCTTCGCGTTCGACACGGCCGTCACCATCTTCGCGCCATGCCGTGCGATGCCTTCGTTCTCGTACTTGCGGCCGACCATGAAGCCCGTGATGTTCTGCAGGAACACGAGCGGGATCTTGCGCTGGCAGCACAGCTCGATGAAATGCGCGCCCTTCACGGCCGATTCGGAAAACAGGATGCCGTTGTTCGCGACGATCCCCACCGGATGGCCCCAGATGTGCGCGAAGCCGGTGACGAGCGTCGTGCCGAAGCGCGCCTTGAATTCGTCGAATTCGGAATCGTCGACGATGCGCGCGATCACCTCGCGCACGTCGAACGGCTTGCGCGTATCGACCGGAATCACGCCGTACAGGCTCTTCGCGTCGTAGCGCGGCGGCTTCGGCTCGCGCAGCGCGACCGGCGGCGCGATCTTCGGCGCGAGGTGGCCGACGATGTTGCGCGCGATCGACAGCGCGTGCGCGTCGTTCTGCGCGAGATGGTCGGCCACGCCCGACAGGCGCGTATGCACGTCGCCGCCGCCGAGATCCTCGGCGCTGACTTCCTCGCCGGTCGCGGCCTTCACGAGCGGCGGCCCACCGAGGAAAATCGTGCCCTGGTCCTTCACGATGATCGACTCGTCGCTCATCGCCGGCACGTAGGCGCCGCCGGCCGTGCACGAACCCATCACGACGGCGATCTGCGCGATCCCCGCCGCCGACATCGTCGCCTGGTTGAAGAAGATGCGGCCGAAGTGATCGCGATCGGGAAACACGTCGTCCTGGTTCGGCAGGTTCGCGCCGCCCGAATCGACGAGGTACACGCATGGCAGCCGGTTTTCCGCGGCGATTTCCTGCGCGCGCACGTGCTTCTTCACGGTGATCGGGTAGTAGGTGCCGCCCTTGACCGTCGCGTCGTTGCACACGATCACGCATTCGCGGCCGGCAATGCGGCCGATGCCGGTGATGACGCCCGCGCCCGGCGCGTCGTCGTTGTACATGCCGTTCGCGGCGAGTTGCGAGAACTCGAGGAACGGCGCGCCCGGATCGAGCAGTTGCGCGATGCGATCGCGCGGCAGCAGCTTGCCGCGCGACAGGTGCTTGTCGCGTGCGGCCTGGCCGCCGCCTTGCGCGAGCTGTTCGATCTTCGCGCGCAGGTCGGCGACGACCGCCTCGAGCGCGGCGGCATTCGCGCGGAAGTCTTCCGAACGCGGGTTCAGTTTCGATTCGATGATCGGCATCGACGGGGCTCCGTTCGCGTGACGTAGGGCGTTACATCGTTTCCGCGAACAGCTCGCGGCCGATCAGCATCCGGCGGATCTCGCTCGTGCCGGCGCCGATCTCGTACAGCTTCGCATCGCGCCACAGGCGGCCGACCGGGTATTCGTTGATGTAGCCGTTGCCGCCGAGGATCTGGATCGCCTCGCCGGCCATCCACGTCGCCTTCTCGGCCGTGTAGAGGATCACGCCCGCGCAGTCCTTGCGCACCTGGCGAATGTGGTCGCTGCCCGCCGAGTCGAGATGGCGGCCGACTGCGTACAGGTACGCGCGGCACGCCTGGAACGTGGTGTACATGTCGGCGACCTTGCCCTGGATCAGCTGGAATTCGCCGATCGACTGGCCGAACTGCTTGCGATCGTGGATATACGGCACCACCGCGTCGAGACACGCGGCCATGATGCCCGTCGGGCCGCCCGACAGCACCGCGCGCTCGTAGTCGAGGCCGCTCATCAGCACCTTCACGCCGCCGTTCAACTGGCCGAGGATGTTCTCTTCCGGCACCTCGACGTCCTGGAACACGAGCTCGCCCGTGTGCGAACCGCGCATGCCGAGCTTGTCGAGCTTCTGCGCGACCGAGAAGCCCTTCATCCCCTTCTCGACGATGAATGCGGTGATGCCGCGCGAATTCGCTTCGACGTCCGTCTTCGCGTAGACGACGAGCGTATCGCAGTCGGGGCCGTTGGTGATCCACATCTTCGTGCCGTTGAGCACGTAGCGATCGCCGCGCTTGTCCGCGCGCAGCTTCATGCTGACGACGTCGGAGCCGGCGTTCGGCTCGCTCATCGCGAGCGCGCCGATGTGTTCGCCGGACACGAGCTTCGGCAGGTATTTCCGCTTTTGCGCTTCGGTGCCGTTGCGGTGGATCTGGTTCACGCACAGGTTCGAGTGCGCGCCGTACGACAGGCCGATCGACGCCGATGCGCGCGAGATCTCCTCCATCGCGACCATGTGCGCGGTGTAGCCCAGGTTCGCGCCGCCGTATTCCTCGGAGACGGTCATGCCGAGCACGCCGAGATCGCCGAACTTCTTCCACAGATCCATCGGGAACTGGTCGGTGCGGTCGACCTCCGCCGCGCGCGGCGTGATTTCCTTCGCCGCAAACGTCGCGACGGCGTCGCGCAGCATCTCGATGTCTTCACCGAGCATGAATTGCACGCCGGGCAGGTTGATCATGTCTCCTCCGTCTTCCAGAAAGTGTGTCGCACTCACCGATTTCTGAGTTTCGCTCAAATCGAATGAATACGGGTATTCATTGACTAATACAGCGTAAATTTTGCACAGTTTCGCGCCTCGCCGGGTTCGGCGTCAATAGTTTTTTGAGTGATACTCAGATATGATGCGAGCATGACAGCCGCTCCCGCCGACACCATGACCGCCACCGCCAAAGCCGACCGCGCCGACACGCCGCGCGCACCCGCCGGGCGCAAATCCCAGCAGCGCGTGCAGGACATTCTGCGCGCCGGCCGTGAAGTGTTCGCCGAAAAGGGTTACGAGCATGCGACGGCCGCCGAGATCGCGCAGCGCGTGGGCGTATCGGAGGCGACGGTGTTCAGCTATTTCCGCGGCAAGCGCGAGCTGTGCGCGCGAGTGATCGCCGACTGGTACGACGAAATCATCGCCGCGTTCGAACACGGGATGCCGCGGGACGCATCGGTGCAGCAGCAGTTCGCGTTCATCGTGCGCACGCACCTGCGGCTGATGCTCGTGAACGGGACGGGGCTGTGCGCGCTGGTGCTGTCGGAAGGCCGCGCGAAGCAGCATGCGCTGAGCGACGAACTCACCGCGCTGCAGCGCCGCTACACGGCGCCGCTGATGGACGTGCTCGCGCGCGGCCAGGCGGCCGGGCAGGTTCGCGCGGATCTGCCGCTGAGCCTGCTGCGCTCGATGGTGTTCGGCCCGATGGAGCATGTGCTGTGGGATGCGATCCTCGGGCACCGCAAGCTCGATACGGAAACGACGGCCACGCAGTTGATCGACATGCTGTGGGCCGCGATGCAGCCGCCGGCGCCGGAGCAGGCGGCGTTGGTGCGCTTCAGGAATGAAGTGGCGGAAGCGGTGCGGCGGCTGGAAGGGGAAGCGTCACGCGCGTGACGCGGATGAGCAGCGCGGCGACCGCCTCGCCGCAGCCTCTGCGCCGTCGCTCACGGCTCGGCGCCACTACGAATCCTCGCTGACGCGCAGCGGCGCGCGACTCTGCTCGTTGTTCAAATGCACGAACTTGCGCAACAGCCGCATCAATTCCTGCGAATCATCTTCGCCCATCCCGTCGAACAGCCCGGCACGCAGTTCCTGCACCGACGGAATCAGGTGGGTGAGCAACTCGACGCCCGCCGGCGTCAACAACAGACGCCGCTGACGCCGCGGCAGCACTTCGCGGACGATCAATCCTTTCGCTTCGAGCCGGACCGCGAGATCCGCGGTGGTCGACGTGTCGAGCGCCACCCGCTGCGCGAGCGTCACCTGGTCGAGCCCCGGATTCTCGTAGAGCATCCGCAGCACCGCGTACTGCACGGGCGTCACGTCCCGGCCCAGCTTCTCGTAGAACATCGCGACCGCGATCTGGTGCGCGCGCCGGATCAGGTGCCCCGGTTCGTCGTACAGGTCGATCGGGAAAGCCGGCAGGTCGGCGGGATTCGTTTTTTCCATGAATGAGTCGATGACATAGGCGGCACACGCCGGTTGCGCGCGCCGTCGGCATGGCGCTGCGTCGCGCCATTTCCCGGGAAAACCAGTATACCGCTCGCCTTGTTTCCGCCAATCTCAATGCGTACACTGAATCTCATTCAGTACACGGAATGAAGATCGGGCCGCATCCCCGGCGGCACCGTCCCCGAAGGAGACAAAGAACATGTTTCTCAAGAACGCTTGGTACGTGGCGTGCACGCCCGATGAAATCGACGGCAAGCCGCTGGGCCGCAAGATCTGCAACGAGTCGATGGTGCTCTACCGCGCGGCGGACGGCCGGGTCGCCGCGCTCGAGGATTTCTGCCCGCATCGCGGCGCGCCGCTGTCACTGGGATTCGTGCGCGACGGCGTGCTCGTGTGCGGCTATCACGGGCTCGAAATGGGGTGCAACGGCAAGACGGCCGGCATGCCGGGCCAGCGCGTCGGCGGTTTCCCGCCGATTCGCAGCTTCCCGGCGGTCGAGCGGTACGGCTTCGTGTGGGTCTGGCCGGGCGACGCGTCCGAAGCCGATCCCGCCAAACTGCCCGCGCTGGCGTGGGCCGAGGATCCGGCCTGGGCGCACGGCGGCGGCCTGTATCACATCCGCTGCGACTACCGGCTGATGATCGACAACCTGATGGACCTCACGCACGAGACCTACGTGCATGCGTCGAGCATCGGCCAGAAGGAAATCGACGAAGCGCCGCCGAAGACGGTGAGCCATGGCGACGAGGTCGTCACGAGCCGCTTCATGGAGAACGTGATGCCGCCGCCGTTCTGGCGGATGGCGCTGCGCGGCAACGGGCTCGCCGACGACGTGCCGGTCGACCGCTGGCAGATCTGCCGCTTCACGCCGCCGAGCCACGTGATGATCGAAGTGGGCGTCGCGCATGCGGGCCACGGCGGCTACGACGCGCCGGCGCACAAGAAGGCGTCGTCGATCGTGGTCGACTTCATCACACCGGAAACCGACACGTCGATCTGGTACTTCTGGGGGATGGCGCGCAACTTCCGGCCCGACGATCGCGCACTGACCGCCGAGATCCGCGAAGGCCAGGGCAAGATCTTCTCGGAAGATCTCGAGATGCTCGAGCGACAGCAGCGCAATCTCGAGCAGTGGCCCGAGCGCACGCTGCTCAAGCTCAACATCGACGCCGGCGGCGTGCTGTCGCGCAAGGTGATCGACCGGCTGCTCGCCGCCGAAAACGCGGCGAGCCCGCAGCGGCCCGCGATTCCAGTCGCGCAGGTCAGGGAAGCGTCATGAGCGGCGCGACATTGACGGTCCGCGTAGCCCGCAAGTGGCAGGAAGCGCGCGACATCTGCGGCTTCGAATTCGTCAGCGACGACGGCTCGCCGTTGCCGCACTTCGACGCTGGCGCGCATATCGACGTGCATCTGCCGGGCGGGCTCGTGCGCCAGTACTCGCTGTGCAACCACCCGGCGCAACGCGATCGCTATCAGATCGCGGTGCTGCGCGAGGCCGACGGCCGCGGCGGGTCGCGCGCGATTCACGACGAAGTCCGGCAAGGCGATACCGTGCGGATCGGCCTGCCGCGCAATCAATTCCCGCTCGCGCCCGACGCGCCGCACCATCTGTTGCTCGCCGGCGGGATCGGCGTCACGCCGATCCTGAGCATGGCGGAACGGCTGTGCTCGGCCGGCATCCCGTTCGACATGCATTACTGCGCGCGTTCGGCCGATCGCATGGCCTTCGTCGAGCGGATCAATGCGGCCGGGTTTCGCGATCACGTCCGCTTCCACGTCGACGACGGCGCTCCCGCGCAACGCTTCGATCTGGCTGCCGTGCTGGCCGGCGCGCCCGACGGCACGCATCTGTACGTATGCGGCCCGCGCGGCTTCATGGACGCGGTGCTGAACGCCGCGCGCGAGCGCGACTGGCCCGACGCACGGCTGCACTATGAGTTCTTCGGCGGCGCGGTCGCATCGTCCGGCGCGGATCGTGCATTCCAGGTCAGGATCGCGAGCAGCGGCAAGGTGATCGACGTGCCGGCCGAATGCACGGTGATCGCGGCGCTGGCGGCGAACGGCGTCGACGTGCTGACGTCGTGCGAGCAAGGCGTGTGCGGCACCTGCCTGACCCGCGTGCTCGAAGGCGAGCCCGATCATCGCGATGCGTATCTGACCGACGACGAAAAAGCGGCCGGCGACCAGTTCATGCCGTGCTGCTCGCGATCGCGCACCAACCTGCTGGTGCTCGATCTGTAGATCGGTAGTCGGACCGCCCGACACGCGGCGGCCGACCCCACGATAACGAAGACGATCGATGGTGCTGCAATCCGAACCCGCCCAACCATCGCACGCCGCCCCGCGCCCATCGCTCAGTCAGCTCAATCGGCGAGCCGGCAATGCGACAGCTTCAACCCCGGCAGCACCGGCGCATCGACATAGCCTTCGTTCACGCAACTGAACCGGAACGCCGCCGACGTAACGAACGGCTTGATCTCGCCGCCGGGGAATTTCGGCTTCAGCGCGTCCTGGTCGGCCACGTCGAAATGCGTGTCGAATTGCTCGCCGTCGGCCGTCAGCGCGCCGAAGTACGTGCCGCCCGGGTCGCTGCCCATCCGGATCACGGCGCCGACGAACGTGACGCGCTTGCCGTCGTATTTCGCCTTCGCGGCGGCCATGTCCTGCGTATAAGCCTCGATCATCGCGCCGTAGTGCGCGTCGATCGCAGGTTCGGCGTTCGAAGCCGCACACGCGGCCTGGTGAACGCCCGTCAGCAGCGCGCAGGCCGCAAGGGCAGCCGCCGCGAACGGCGCGGAAATCTTCTTCAAGGGTGGTCTCCCGTCTAGCGTGGTGGTTGAAATGATCGAAGCCCGGCGCAACGCCGGCGGAATGCGCTTGCGTCGCTTTAATCGTTCGAATGGCGGTACACGGCTGCGATCACTTCGTCGCCCGCGCGGTCGTGCGCGGTGCGTGGCATCGCGCCGAGCGCGACGTGACAGGAAGATGACATGGTGCGGCCCCCGGCTCTCTCGTTGAATTTCACTGCGTCTGATTTTGGCCGCTACGGTAGCAGACGGCCGACAGGCCGGCAACCCAGGGCCAAGCGTTGCCCGGTCGCCCCATTACAATTGCAAATGGTTCTCATTACATATATCATGCGCGTCCTGTACGCAACGCAACGCCGCAGCCCGCGCCACGATCCTCAGCACGCCTCTTCCCGCCTCGATTCATGCCATCCCGTCGAACGCCCTGCCGTGTCCGGACCCCGCGTCCGTGGCACACGCGCCTGCCTGCCCTGCTCACCCTGTGCGCCGCGACCGGCGCGCATGCGGCCGGCGCCGAACCCGTTGCCCCCGCACCGGCTCCGGCGACCGCCGCCGAACACGAACTCCCGGCGATCAGCGTCAATGCATCGGCCACCGTCGATCCGACGATCGGCTATCAGCCGCGCACGACGAGCATCGCGGGCGGCGACGACCGTCCACTGAAGGAGATTCCGCAATCGGTCGCGGTGGTCAGCAGCAGCGTGATGCAGGACCAGCAGGCGCGCTCGCTCGACGACGTGCTCGGCAACATCAGCGGCGTCACGCAGACGAACACGCTCGGCGGCACACGCGACGCGTTCATCAAGCGCGGCTTCGGGTCCAACAACGACGGCTCGGTGCTGGTCGACGGCGTGCGCACGCCGGTGCTGCACAGCTATCTCGCGACGATCGATCGCGTCGAAGTGCTGAAGGGCCCCGCTTCGCTGCTGTACGGGATGCAGGACCCGGGCGGCGTGATCAATCTCGTCACGCGCAAGCCGGAAGACACGTTCGGCGGTTCGATCTCCGCGTCGCGCACGAACCACGGCGGCAGCACCGCCCAGTTCGATCTCACGGGGCCGCTCGGCAAACCCGGCCAGATCGCGGGCGGCACGCTCGCATTCCGGCTGACCGGCGAATACGACACCAGCCGCTACTGGCGCAGCTTCGGCCGCGAACGCAATGCGCTGATCGCGCCCGCGCTGTCGTGGCACGACGCGAACACGTCGATCGACGTCAGCTACCAGTACGTCGACTACACGATGCCGTTCGACCGCGGCACCGTGCTCGTCAACGGCCAGCTCGATGATGCGCTGCGCTATCGCCGCTACGAGGAAGCGTGGTCGCAAAGCAGCGGCATCCAGGAAACGCTGCGTACGCGCATCGAGCACCGCTTCTCCGATGCATGGCGCGTACGCGCGACCTACGGCTGGGGCCGCGACCGTTACGACCAATACATCACCCGCGCCACAGCGTTCAACAGCAGGACCGGCGCGCTCACGCGCTCGTCCGATGCGAACCTCGGGCGCAACGATTCGGACCAGATCGCGACGCTCGGCCTGCTCGGCAACGTGACGCTCGCGGGCATGCAACACGCGATCTACGTCGGCGGCGAATACGAGCGGCAGCGCAGCTTCCGCGGCGACACGATCCGCGGCAAGGCGACGACGGGCTTCAATCTCTACGATCCCGCGTACGACCTGCTCGCGCCGGGCGGCGTGCCGAATCCGAAGCAGAGCGATTCGCGCTCGGTCGTGCATGCGTATTCGACGATCGTGCAGGACTCGGTGAAGATCACCGATCGCCTCACTGCGGTCGGCGGGCTGCGCTGGGAAAACTGGCAGCAGGAATCGGGGATGGGCCGGCCGTTCGTGTTCGCCGACCGCTCGCGCGGCAGCGTCTGGCTGCCGCAGTTCGGGCTCGCGTATGCGTTGACGCCGGCGCTGACCGCCTACGCGAACGTGAGCCGCTCGTTCAAGCCGAACGTCGCGTCGAACGTCGCGGCGCCGCTCGCGCCGGAATACGGCCGCGTGCTCGAGGCCGGGCTGAAGTTCAGCCTGAAGCCCGCGATCACGGGCACGCTCGCCGTCTACCAGATCGACAAGCGCAACGTCGCGGTCACGGTTGGCGACATCACGTCGACGATCGGCACCGCGCGCTCGCGCGGGATCGAGCTGGACGTCGCCGGGCAGATCACGCGCCACCTGAGCGTGATCGGCAGCTATGCGTATACGAACGCGAACGATCGCGACAGCAACACGCCGCTCGTCAACGTCGCGCGCCACACGGGCAGCTTGTTCGCGGTGTACGACACGGCCATCGCGAACCTGCCCGGGCGCTGGCGCTTCGGCGGCGGCGCGCGGCTCGTCGGCGCGCGGCCCGGCGACACCGCGAACAGCTTCTCGCTGCCCGGCTACGTGACCGTCGACGCGTTCGCGGCGTACGAAACGACGATCGGCAAGTTCCCGACCCGCTTCCAGCTCAACGTGAAGAACCTGCTCGACAAGACCTACTATCCGTCGAGCAACAGCAACCTGATCGTCGCGGTCGGCGAGCCGCGGCTCGTCACGCTGACGACGACGGTATCGTTCTGACGGCCTGACGCGCTCACGGACGCCAGCGATACACGACGATGCTCGAGCCGTTGTAGTTGTCCTTCGTGATCACGTATTCGCCGGTCGAGCGCAGGTACGCCTGCACGCCGTACATCGAGTCGACGTCGTTGCCGACGTCCATCGCCGACGCGTTCGAGTTCGTCAGCGTCGTGACGAGCGCGCCGGTGTTCAGGTCGAATACGTCGATGTTCGGCACCGTGTGCACATAGCCGACGAACAGGTAGTGGCCGGCCGCCGCGATCGATTTCGGGTTCGCGCTCGTCAGGTTGATCACCGGGTTCGGGGTGCTCGTGTTGCCGTTCTTCCAGCCGCGATAGACCTCGATGTGCCCGTTCATCGCGGTCCAGTCCCAGTTGCCCGCGAGGCCCTGCGCGAGGATCATCGTGTCGCTGTCGGCCTGGTAGAGGATGCGCGTCACGGGCGCCACGCTGCTCGGCACGGCCGTCGTCACCGGCTTGCCCCATGACGGCTTGCCGGTCGCGTCGAAGCCCGTCATCGGGTAGCGCGTGATCACGTTGGAGCCGTTCAGTCCGGCCCACACGTCGCCGTTGCCGTCGATGTCGAAGCCGGCCGTCACCTGAAGCGTCGTGTTGAACGGCTTGCCGGGCAGCGAGCCGGCCGGAATCGCGATATAGCCGCTCGCGGTGTTGAAGTAATATAAGTTGAAGTTGCCCGGGTTCTGGCCCGACGCGACGAGAATCCGGTTGCCACCGACCGTCACGAGCTGGCCGAAGTGCTGGCCGCGCTGATAGTCGTTCATGTCGAGGCGCGGGTCCTTCGGATAGGTGAACGGGTCGATCGTGTTCGCGACGAACGTGCCGCCCGCGGTGCCCGTATACACATTGTTGCCGCTGAAGAACAACGCGCCGTCGGTCGCGGGATCGGGCGCGGCGATGCCCTCGAAGTTCAGCGCCTGCAGCTTCCATTGCAGCGTGCCGACCGGGCTGTACGAATGCAGATCGGTGCTGCCGTTGCGGCCGAGATCCCAGCCGCCGCCCCACGCGTTGTTCAGCACGTACAGGTTGCCGGCCGCATCCTTGCCGAGCGCCGCGACGCGCGTGAAGCGCTTGTCGCCGACCTGCCCCTTGATGCCCGTCGTCGTGTCGAGATAGCCGCCCTGCACGCCGAACGTACCGACCTGCACCGGCATCCCGGGCAGCCCGCCGTACACCTTGATGTTCATGTCGGGCCCTTCGTCGCCCACCATCAACCGGCCCATCGGCGCATCGAAGTACAGCGACGCCGGCCGCGCGCCGGCCGCCATCTGGAGCGTGTTCATCGCCGCACCGGTCGCACTGAACTGCGCGACGACGCCCGCGCTCTTGCGCGCGACCCACAGGTTGCCGGCCGCATCGAGCGCCAGCGCGCCGGGGCCCGTGACGCCGATGTCGCGCTGCCACACGCCGTCGGTCGTATAGACGCGCACGCGGTTGCCGTAGAAGTCGCTCACGTACAGCAGGTTGCCGCCCGTCGCGAGGCCCGTGATCACGTCCGCATACTGGATGCCCGTCCACGTGCTGACCGGGATGCGCAGGTCGCGCTGGTTCGTGCTGCGGTTGTAGCGACCCACCGAGCCGCTGCCGAACGTGCGGTTGTAGCCGAGCGCGACGAACAGCGACGTCGAATTGCCGGTGATCGCGCCGCCGTGGAATTCGTCGTGGATGCCGATCGTGCCGAGCGGCTGGCCGTTCTGGTAGATCGCGACGCCGCCCGCGTTCTCGTCCCAGCGCGACGCCGTGTAGATCACGCCTTCGGGCGCGACCCACATCGAGCGCGCGCCGTTGCCGACGTGCGAGGCCAGCGTGCCGTACGTGTTCGCGAGCCAGTCGGTCGAGTACTGCGCCTGCGCGTGGCTTGCCGGCGCCAGCAGCGCGATGCACATTCCGAGCAACGCCGCGCGGATTTGTTTCATTGACATGAATAATGCTCCCAGACGAACAATGGTCGACACTGTAAATCGCGGCGCATGAAATATTGGTGATTCCGGCAAATGCGCATTCGCCGTCCCCCCGAATTATTCACTCCACGCCTTTTGGCGTCCGGCGCTTTTTCGTCAACGATCGAAAAATCTTCGAAACCGCGCCGCGACGGCCTGCCAGCCGCACGATTCCGGCGCATTCCCCGGCATTTTCTTCCGGGTCATCCAATACAAATCCGTCATTTTTTCTGACATTGCCGTATTGCCTTTTCATCCCGGAATTCTTTTCGATTATTACAAATCGAAATTAAAATGAAAGAGAAAAATTATTGTGCGGCGCGATCGGCTTTTCGCGATTTCGGGCACGGAAGGGAAAACAGGAAGGAAAGAGGAATGCGGAGGGGAAGGCCGCGCGCCGGCCGTACCGGCACGCGGCGGCGATGTTCAGTTCGCCGGATCGAGCGTCGGGCCGTCCCAGCCGTCGACGTATTTCGGCAGCGCATCGACGACGTCGAGCACGCGTTGCCGGTAAAACAGGTGCATCGTCGGCTGCAGGTCGCCCGGCAATGGCCCGCCGTGCGCCCGCGCAGTCAGGCTGTTCGGCACGACACGCATGCCGAGCCGGTTCGTCCCGAACACGATCTCGCCGCACGCTGCGCACCACGTGCGCGCCATCGACTTCGACGGGTGCGGAAACGTCGCGTGGCCGCCGTCGATCGTCACCTGCTCCGGCGGCCATGCGGTCGCGGACAGCATCGGCGTGCCGTAGAAATCGCGGCAGGTCGCGCAATGACAGTTCGCCCGCGCGGCCGGCTCGCCGCGCAGCGTGACGGTCACGGCACCGCACAGGCAGCGCGCGGAAAGCGTTCGGGTCATGTCGTCTCCTCGAAAAGGGAGGCAACAGTATAGGAGCATGCATGCAACGGGGCTCGCCTCGGCCGCGGGCTCCGTTGCACGCGCAACGACCGTGCGTCAGAACTTCTGGCGCAGCCCGAGGCTCACGATCGCCTGCGAGCGCGAATCGGACGAGTGACCGTTCGCCTTGTCGGACACCGATGCGGTCGCGGCCACCGGTCGGCCGAGCGCGTCGAGCGTCGTGCCGGACGCATGCTGGTACGCGCCGAGCAGATACACGCTGGTGCGCTTCGACAGGTCGTAGACCGCGCCGAGCGTGACGTTGTGATACTGCGCGCGGTTGTCGATGCCGTCGACGTCGCTGCCGCGCGTGTAGCTGTAGCCGGCGAACAGTTGCGTCTGCGGCTGCACGTTCCAGCGCGTGAACACGCCCGCGACGTTGAACGTCGCATGGCCGGAGAACAGCGACTGCGCGCCGCTGCGGTACTGCACGTTGCTGTAGTTCACCCCGACGACGGCCGGGCCGAAGTCGTACGTCGCACCGGTCGCGATCACCTGCTGCGACTGCGCGCTCGCATAGCCTTCGTTGATCGACGAATTGAACAGGCCGTCGTCGGTGCTCTGCCACTTGCCCGCCGTCGGATCGGTCGCGCCCGTCTTGCTGTTGTCCGAGCGCTCGTAGCCAACGCCCACGCGCAGCGGCCCGGCCGCGTACGCGGCGCCGACGCTCCACGTGTTGCGCTGCTTCATGCTGCCCGGCTGGCCGCCGAAGCCGTACAGTGCGCCGAACGTGAAGCCCGCGTAGTTCGCGCTCGTGTACTTGATCGAACTGTCGACGCGCGCGGTCTGGTCGAGATCGTCGATGTCGCCCGGGTGCGCGCCGAAGCCGCCGATGAACGACGACGGGCCGACCGGGCTCACGAAGTCGTCGAGCGACGTGTATTGGCGGCCGAGCGTGATCGTGCCGTAGCGGTCGCTGCCGACGCCGACGAACGCCTGCCGGCCGAACTGGCGGCCGCCCTGGCCCGACGTGCCGTTGGTGATGTCGAAGCCGTTCTCGAGGACGAACAGCGCGCGCATCCCGCCGCCGAGATCCTCGGAACCCTTGATGCCCCAGCGGCTGCCGGACAGGTTGCCGGTCGTGAGCCCAACGCTCGAATGCCCGGTGTACGCGCCGGCCGAGCCGACCCGTTCGTTGCTGCGATAGGTCACGCCCGCGTCGACGATGCCGTACAGCATGACGGAGCTTTGCGCGGCGGCGACACCGGCGAGCGAGAGCAGCAGCGGGGCTGCGATCAGTTGCTTGTTCATGGTTGGTTGTCTCCGGGCGGTGAACCCGTTGTTCTGGCTGGCTGTTTGCGAATATCACGCGCGGGCGCCGACATCCGCCGGCGGTGCGAGACCGGCGACGTCCGCGCGCGACGACGGGCGGGCATGCCCGCTGCGGCCGGTATGGTAGTTGGAACCGGTTCCTTTCCAAAGCGGAATAATGGCAACAGTTTCTTGTCAAAATTGAGATAGTCGGCGACCGGCCGGGAGCGCGGTCGCCGCGCCTGTACAGCGCGTGGCGACGCAGACGATAATCGGCTGCGCGCCTTCCATCGGGAGCTCCTTCATGCATGAAACGACCCTGCTGATCTTCGCCGCCGTCGCGTTCGTCGGCATCGCGACGCCCGGCCCGACCGTGCTGCTCGCGCTGACCAACGGCTCGCGCTACGGCGTGCGCCGCGCGGCCTACGGTTTCGCGGGCGCGATGCTGTCCGACTTCGTGCTGGTCGTCGCGGTCGCGCTCGGCCTCGGCGCGCTGCTGCTGGCGTCGGCGTTCTGGTTCTCGGTCGTGAAGTGGCTTGGCGCCGCCTACCTCGCCTATGTCGGCATCCGGCTGCTCACGTCGAAGGGGGCGCTCGACGTCGGGGCCGCGCAACCCGGTGCGGCAACCGAACGCAACGCGTCGATCTTCGCGAAAAGCTTCCTGACCGCGGTGACGAACCCGAAGGGTTATCTGTTCTTCTCCGCGTTCCTGCCGCAGTTCCTCGATCCGCTGGCGCCGCTCGCGCCGCAGTACGTCGCGCTCGCCCTCACGTTCGCGCTGCTCGACGGCGTCGTGATGTTCGGCTACGCGCTGCTCGGCGCACGCGCGGTGCGGCTGCTGAAGCGCTCGGGCGCGCTGTGGCTCGAACGCACGTGCGGCGCGATGCTGCTCGCGCTCGCCGGTTCGCTCGCGCTGTACCGGCGCCATGCCGCGTAGGCGCCCGGTTCGATGAGAGTCGCCGCGCCGCCGGGCGCCGGATTCCCCGGCCTGTCGCTCCGGCAACTCGAACGCGCGGACCTCGACGCGTGGTACGCGTACCTGTCGAACCCCGACGTTTTCCGTCACACGAGCTGGAACCTGCGCTCGCCCGACGGTCTGCTGCCGCTGTTCGACAACATCGAATCGACCGATCCCGATTCGATCCGGCGCCTCGCGATTGTCGACACCGCATCGGGCGCACTTGCCGGGACGGTCGGGTTGCATACGGTGTCCACCGTGAACCGTTCGGCGGAGATCGCGTACGACCTCGCGCCGTCGCACTGGGGGCGCGGCATCGCGAGCGCGGTGTGCGACGCCGTCACCGCGTGGGCATTCGACGAAGGCGGCTTCAACCGCATGCAGGCCGTCGTGCTAACCCGCAACGCGGGCTCCGCGCGCGTGCTGCAGAAGTGCGGCTACCGCTACGAAGGGCTGCTGCGCGCCTACAAGATGGTGCGCGGCACGCCCGGCGATTTCGCGATGTACGCGCGGCTCGCGACCGACTGACGCGCCACTGCGCCGCGCGTCACGCGCCGATGCCGCGACGCAATTAGACGCCCCGCGCCGAATTGGCGACAATCGCCGTTCCCCACATCGCCTTGCCGCCATGAAAATCGCCGCGCTGTCCGACATCCACGGCAACCTCGCCGCGCTCGACGCGGTGCTCGACGACGTCCGCCGCCGCGGCGCCGACGTGATCGTCAACCTCGGCGACATCCTGTCGGGCGCGCTCCATCCGGTCGAGACGGCCGATCGCCTGATCGCGCTCGACCTGCCGACCATCAAGGGCAATCACGAACGGCAACTGCTGACGCACGAGCGCGACGCGATGGGGCTGTCGGATCGCTGGGCGCATGACACGCTGCGCGCCGACCACCGCACGTGGATCGCCGCGCTGCCCGAACGCCTGACGCTCGACGAGGACGTGCTGATGGTGCATGGCACGCCGGCCAGCGATCTCGTCTATTTCCTCGAAACCGTCACGCCCGACGGCTGCCGCGCGGCCACGCCCGACGAAGTCGAGCAACGCGCGGGCGACACGGCGGCCTCGCTGATCCTGTGCGGCCACACGCACGTGCCGCGCACCGCGAAGCTCGACGACGGCCGGCTGATCGTCAATCCGGGCAGCGTCGGGCTGCAGGCGTACGCGGACGACCTGCCGCATCCGCACCGAATCGAGACGGGCTCGCCGCATGCGCGCTACGCGACGGTGTCGCGCACGGCGGCCGGCTGGAACGTCGAATTCCATGCGGTCGAATACGACTGGCACACGGCCGCCGCGATCGCGGCGTCGCGCGGACGCGACGACTGGGCGGTCGCGCTGCGCACCGGCCGCTGCTGACGCGCGCGTCCCGGCTCGTCATCCGCCCCTCGCGCGGCTTCGACGCCTGCAACACCAGCGCATCACCCCGCGTTCCTCAGCGTCAGCCGCGCTTCGAGCCCGCCGCCGTCCGTCCGGTTGTTCAGCGTGAGCGTGCCGCCCATCGCAAGCGCGAGTTGCCGCGCGATCGCGAGGCCGAGCCCCGTGCCGCCCGTATCGCGATTGCGCGACGTCTCCACGCGCCTGAACGGCTCGAACACCGCGTCGAGCTGATCGTCCGGAATGCCGGGCCCGCGGTCGAGCACCGCGATCACCGCGCCGCCGTCCGGCGCCGCCCGCACGTCGATCTCGGCCGTGCCCGCGAACTTCAGTGCGTTGTCGACGAGGTTGCCGACGATGCGGCGCAGCGCCTTCGGCCGCGTAACGAGCGCGAGCGGCGCATGGCTGTGCAGCGCGACGTCCTGCCCCGCATCCGTGTAGTCGTACACGATGCTGTCGAGCAGCGCATCGAGATCGATGCGGCGCGCGGCTTCCTCGGTGCCGTGCAGCGTGCGCGCATACGCGACGCCCTCCTTCACCAGATGCTCCATCTCCAGCAGGTCCTGGCGCAGCTTCGCGCCCTGCGTGTCGTCGTCCATCACGTCGACGCGCAGCCGCATCCGCGTGATCGGCGTCTGCAGATCGTGCGAGATCGACGCGAGGATCTGCATGCGTTCGGCCATGTACTGCGCGATGCGGTCCTGCATCGCGTTGAACGCCCGCGCGGCGCGCGCGACTTCCGACGGCCCGTCTTCGTTCAGCCGCTCGCCCTTCAGGTCCGGCCCGAGCGCGTCGGCGGCCTGCGCGAGCTGCTTGAGCGGCCGCGTCGCGAGCCGCACCGCGAGCCAGCAGCACGCGGCCAGCACCGCGAGCTGCACCACGAGCACGGCCGGCAGCCAGCCCGACAGCGGCACCGTCGACATCGGATGGATGTCGATCGTCAGCGGCGAGCCGTCGGTCAGCCGCAGATGCACCTGCAGATGTTCGCTGTCGCCGGGGATCGAATTCGCGGTCAGCGGATAGTCGCCGCCGATGCCGTCCGAGATCGAGCGCTCGACGCGCGCCGACAGCCGCGCTTCCGGCGGCGTGCCGGTTTGGCCGGGCCCGAGGATGAACGCATAGCTGCGCCGCGCGAGGCGCGGCAGCCACGCAGCGCGCTCGGCGGGCGGCAGATGGTCGAGCAGTGCGACCGAGCTGGCGACCTCGCGCTCGATGTAGCCCATCATCAGGTTCGTGGTCGCCTGGTCGCGCTCGGTCACGGTGAGCCAGAACGACAGCGTCTGCGCGAGCGCGAGGCCCACGCACAGGATCAGCGCGAGCCGCGCGAACAGCGAACGCGGCCAATGCCACGGCGTGCGCGCGCTCATGGCGTACCGTCGACGGCGGTGACGGTCGACGAGAACACGTAGCCCTCGTTGCGCAGCGTCTTGATGTAGCGCGGTTCGCGCGCGCCGTCGCGCAGACGCTGGCGCAACCGGCTCACGAGCAGGTCGATCGAGCGGTCGAACGGGTCGGACTGCCGCCCTTGCGTGAGATTCAGCAACTGGTCGCGCGTCAGCACGCGTTGCGGGTTGTCGAGAAACACGCGCAGCAGCCGGTATTCGGCGCCGCTCAGCGCGACCAGCGTCCCTTCGGCGTCGAGCAGGTGGCGCCCGGTCGTGTCGAGTTGCCATTCGCCGAACGCGAGCAGCGCGGCCGTTTCCGTCACCTGCATGCCGGGCGGCAGCATGCGCGCGCGGCGCAGCACCGAGCGGATCCGCGCGAGCAGCTCGCGCACCGCGAACGGCTTGGCCAGGTAGTCGTCGGCGCCCATCTCGAGGCCGATGATGCGGTCGGTTTCCTCGCCGCGTGCGGTCAGCATCAGCACCGGCACCGTGCGGAACTTGCCGGCGCGCAGGTCGCGGCACAGCGTCAGGCCGTCCTCGCCGGGCAGCATCAGGTCGAGCACGATCAGGTCGGGCGCGCCGTCGTCCAGCACGTTGCGCATCTCTCGGCCGTTCGCGGCGAGCGACACGCGCATGCCGTTCTTCTCGAGGTAGTCCGCGATCAGTTCGCGGATCGCGCGATCGTCGTCGACGATCAGCACGTGGTCGATCTTGTCCATGAGTCGGGGGCGGTATCGGGGTTCGGGCGGGCGATGTCCGCTTTTATACCGCACGGCGGGCACGCGTTTGTATCCCAATGTATCGCGCAACCGCGACGACACACAACATTGCACACGCGCGACGGGCCGGACACATCGCAGATACGTCGGCGCCGCCTAATGGGGCCTGTCGAAACACGTCGGGCCGCCGCCCTCGCGCCGCGGCCCCAAAGATCAGGAGAACGCCATGCTGCCCCGACTCAAGACCGCCGCCCTCGTCCTCGCCCTCGCCGCCACGGCCGGGCTCGCCGCGTTCGCCGGCACCCGCGACGACGCAGGCATCCAGGCGTCGCCGGCCGGCATGGCGGCGCCCGCTTTCACCGGCATCGACCGCTGGCACAACAGCCCGCCGCTGACGCTCGACCAGTTGCGCGGCAAGGTCGTGCTCGTCGATTTCTGGACGTACTCGTGCATCAACTGCATTCATACGATCCCGTACGTGAACGACTGGTATCGGAAATATCGCGACCAGGGGCTCGTCGTGGTCGGCGTGCATACGCCGGAATATCCGTTCGAACGCGACGCGAAGAACGTCGCCGATGCGATCAAGCGCTTCGACATCCGCTATCCGGTCGCGCAGGACAACCACTACGACACGTGGCGCGCGTACGGCAACCAGTACTGGCCCGCGCTGTACCTGATCGATGCGAACGGCAAGATCGTCTATACGCGGTATGGCGAGGGCGGATACGACAAGACGGAGGCGGCGATTCGGAGCGCCCTCGCGCAGGCGGGCGAAGAGGCGAAGGGTTCGACGCGCACGCAGTGACCGGTGCGGCGTGCGGGCGCGATGCTCGCCCGCACGCCGTGGCTCTCATACGCTCAAGTGCGCTTCGCGTCGGCTTCGGCCAGCATCGCTTCCCCGATCGCGCGCTTCCCGTCCGCGACCAGCGCTTCGCCGGCGCCGCGGATATCGGCCTCGGCCTTGTTCTGCCCGAGCTTGCGCTTGCCGACGAACCGCGTGATCTCGATCTGCAGCCCGACGATCGATTGCAGCATCGTGTCGATATAGTCCTTCGGCGCGTCGCCCATCTTCCACGGCACCGGCTGCGACGCCTCGTGCGTGCGCGTCAGCCGTGCGACCACGCCGCGCACGAACTTCTCGTCGTCGCGCACCGTGATGCGGCCGTACGCATGCACGACGCGGTAGTTCCACGTCGGCACCTGCCGGTGCGCGACGTGCTTGCTCGGATACCCGTTCGGCGAAATGTACGCGTCGCCGGCGCGGAAGATCACGAGCACCTCGTCGCCGTCCGCGACGTCCTGCCAGACCGGATTCGCGCGCGCGACGTGCGCATGCAGTTCGCCGAGCCCGCCGTCGTCGGGCATCAGCTCGAACGGAAGGTGGTTCGCGTCGAGCCCGCTCCTGCCGTGCGTGATCAGGCTGCCGAACGGGTGCTGCACGATCAGTTCGCGCAGCACGTCGGGATTGGGTTCGTTGAAATCGGCGGGGACGTACATGTCGGCTCCACGGTGGTGCGGGGTGGGAAATGGCGCGGGCGCAGGCCCGTCATGCGCCGATTGTGAGCCGAAACTGGTTTATGCTGTAGAGCCGGTTTGAAACAATTTTAGCAGACCAGAATCATGGCAAGAACGGCCCGGATCGTCGAAATCCCGTCGCTCGGCGCGCTCGACCGCGCGGCCGGCGACCTGAGCCGCCAGCTCGCGCAGGCGCTGCGCGACGCGGTGCGCCGCGGCGACGTCCGGCCCGGCGACGCGCTGCCGTCCACGCGGTTGCTGGCGGCATCGCTGCAGGTCGCCCGCGGTACCGTCGTCGACGCGTATGCGCAACTCATCGCCGAAGGCTTTCTCGAATCGCGCGGCGGCGCGGGCACGCGGGTCGCGAACGCACTCGCGGAACCGCCGCCCGTCGACGAACCCGCTCCCGCTGACAGCCGCCAGCACCCGGCGCGCAACGGCCTGCCCGAGCCGGCCGCCACCTTCGCGCGGATCGCCCGCGAATTCAGTCCGCTGCCGGCCATGCCGTTCGCGATCTCGGTGCCGGTCGGCCTCACCGCGCCCGACGACATCTGGCGCCGGCTCGGCAATCGCCTGCGCGCCCGCGGCGCCGGCGCGCCGTCCGGCTATGCCGACCCGCAAGGCGCGCTGCCGCTGCGCGAAGCGATCGCCGATTACGTGCGCCGGTCGCGCTCGGTGCGCTGCGATGCGAGCCAGGTCGTGATCACGAGCGGCACGCAGCAAGGGCTGCATCTCGCGAGCCAGGTGCTGCTCGGCGCACACGACCGCGCGTGGGTCGAGAATCCGGCCTATCGCGGCATCACCGCGCTGCTCGACAGCACCGGGCGGCGCGATGCGATGGTGCGCGTGCCGGTCGACGCGGACGGCCTCGACGTCGACGCCGGCATCCGCGTCGCCCCCGATGCGCGCGCCGCATTCGTCACGCCGTCGCACCAGTACCCGCTCGGCATGCCGTTGAGCATGGCGCGGCGCAATGCGCTGCTGGCATGGGCGCGCGCGCATCGCGCCTGGGTCGTCGAAGACGACTACGACAGCGAATTGCGCTACGAAGGCTATCCGTTCCCGTCGCTGCAAGGTCTCGCGCCCGACCGCGTGATCTATCTCGGCACCTTCAGCAAGATCCTGTTTCCGTCGCTGCGGCTCGGCTACGTGATCGCCCCCGACGATCTCGTACCCGCGTTCTGCGGCGCGCGCGTGCTGATGGACCGCCATGCGCCCACCGCCGACCAGCACGTGCTCGCCGCGTTCATCGCCGAAGGTCATCTCGATCGCCACATCCGTCGCGTGCGCGGCGTCTATGCGGAACAGCGCGCGCTGCTGATCGACACGCTCGGCGCGCGCCTGCCGCGCGAACGCGCGTGGGTACAGCCGGGCGACCAGGGGATGCACGTCGTCCTGTGGCTCGCGCAAGGGATCGACGATCTCGACGTGGTCGCGCGCGCCGCCCGGGCCGGTGTCGCGGTGCGTGCGGTGTCGCCGATGTTCGCGCCCGGCACGGCGCGCGCCGGGCTCGTGCTCGGCTTCGGCGGGTTCGACCGTGCGCAGATGGAAGCGGCCGCGCAGCGGCTCGCGGACGTCGTTTCGTCGGCGGAATAGCGGCCCCGCGCGCGGTAAAAGGTTCGCGGGGGGCAACAAACGTAATCGTCTGTAAATCCTGCAAGCAAACGGCCGTTTCGGGCACCGGCGCCCGGGTTCCGTTTGCTAGGATCGCGCGTCTTCCCTCCGCGCTCCTGCCGCCTTGAATCGCTTCGTGCCGTTTCTCCGAGATGCGTGGCTTCGTTGCCGCGCCCGTGTCGCGCCGCTCGCCGCCGCGTGCCGCACGCGCGTCCGCGCGCTGGGCGCGGGCGCGCTGCATCGCCTGCGCCATCCGACCCGGCGCGGCGTCGCGCTGACGCTCGCCGCGATCCCGGTGCTCGGCCTGCTGGTGCTGCTCGCGTTCGTTCCGTTCACGCCGAGCATCGGCGACATCCGCAAGGCGCGCATCGACCGCCCCGCGCGCGTGCTGTCGGCCGACGGCCAGCTGATCGCCGAATTCCGGCCCGTGAACCGTGAATGGGTGCCGCTCAAGCAGATCTCGCCGCATATGGTCGATGCGCTGATCGCGACCGAGGATCACCGCTTCTACGCGCATCACGGCATCGACTGGCGCCGCACGCTCGCGGCCGGGCTGCATACGTTCTCGGGCGACCGCCAGGGCGGCTCGACGATCACGCAGCAGCTCGCGCGCAATCTGTATCCCGACGAAGTCGGCCGCGCGCCGACGCTCACGCGCAAGCTGAAGGAGCTGATCACCGCGTTCAAGATCGAAGCGGTGTACAGCAAGGACGAGATCCTCGAAACCTACCTGAACACCGTGCCGTTCCTGTACAACGCGTACGGCGTCGAAATGGCCGCGCGCACGTACTTCGGCAAATCGGCCGATCAGCTCGACATTACGGAAAGCGCGACGCTCGTCGGGATGCTGAAGGGCAACAGCTACTACAACCCGGTGCTGAATCCGGACCGCGCGGTCCAGCGGCGCAACATCGTGCTCGGCCGGATGGCGCAGATGGGCATGCTGTCGCCGCAGCAGCTCGCGAAACTGCAGCGCCGGCCGCTGCACGTCGACTTCGAACCGCAGACCGCGCAGCCGGGCCTCGCGCCGCATTTCGCGGTGCAACTGCGCAAGTGGCTGATCGCATGGGCCGACCGCAACAACTACGATCTGTACGCGGACGGCCTCGTCGTGCGCACGACGCTCGATGCACGGCTGCAGGACATGGCCACGCAGGCGCTGACGCGGCAGACCGAACGACTGCAGGCGATCGCCGACGGCGCATGGCGCGGGCCGTCCGGTTGCGGGCTGCGCAACGACCTGTTCGTCGGCTTCATGCGGCAGACGCCCGAGTATCGCCAGGCGCGCGACACGGGGCTCACCGATGTGCTCGCGCTGAAGCAGCTCGGCGCGAATCGCGAATTCATGCGCACGCTGTGCGAGCGCAAGACGCAGGTGCAGGCCGGCTTCGTCGCGATCGATCCGCGCAACGGTGCGATCCGCGCGTGGGTCGGCAGCCCGGATTTCGGCAGCGAGCCATTCGATCACGTGGTACAGGCGCGGCGCCAGCCGGGTTCGACGTTCAAGCCGTTCGTCTATGGCGCCGCGTTCGCGGACGGGATGCGGCCGGGCGATACCTTCGTCGACCGCCCCGTCGCGATCCCGATCGACGGCCGCGCCGTGTGGCATCCGACCGATGCGGAACCGCCGACCGGCGAGCCGATGACGCTGCGCGACGCGCTCGCGCTGTCGCGCAACCGCATCACGGCGCAGGTCATGCAGCACGAAGGCGCCGCGAAGGTCGCTCAGCTCGCCCGCGCGATGGGCGTACGCGACAGCCCGCTCGATGCGGTGCCGTCGCTCGCGCTCGGCACGAGCCCCGTCACGCTGAAAGAGATGGTGTCCGCGTACGGCACGATCGCGAACCGCGGCGTGTACGTCGCGCCGCAGATGATCACGCGCATCGAGGATCGCAACGGCCGGGTGCTCGCCGCGTTCGGCAGCGCGCCGCCGGAACGCGCGTTGCCCGCGCCTGCCGCGCAGACGCTGGTCGACGCAATGCGCGGCGTCGTCGATTACGGGACCGGCGCGGACATCCGCTCGCGCTACGGGATCCGGATCGACGTCGCGGGCAAGACCGGCACGACGCAGGACAACACGGACGGCTGGTTCATCCTGATGCATCCGCAACTGGTGGCCGGCGCATGGGTCGGCTTCGACGACGGCAGCGTGACGCTGCGCAGCGACTACTGGGGCGCGGGCGCGCACAGCGCGCTGCCGATCGTCGGGTCGTTCTACGATGCGGCGCTGCGCGCGCGGGCGATCGATCCGCACGTGCAGTTCTCGCCCGACTTCCGGCCGCGCAGCGCGCCGGCGCCGAAGCGACGCGCACCGCCGCATTCGGGCCTGTTCGACTGGTTGAGGTTCTTTCGCTAAACGTGCCGGCGGCGCTCCGGGCTACCGCAGCGTCGTCGTCGCGTGCCCATCCGCGTACAGCCACACGGGAACGCCGTCATCGCGCAATGCGGCGACCGGTTCATCCATGCGCCAGCGCTGCGCGATCTCGACACGGCGAACGAACCACGGCATCAACGTCGCATGCCGTGCATCGTCGTCACGATCGTCGTCGAACAGCGCATCGTCGCCGATTCGCGTGTAACGCGCCGGATGCAGCACGGTGCCGTCCGCGCGCAATACCGTCGCGCGCACGTCGTGGCCGTCGTCGTCCTGCACGCTGGCGAGCCAGCCATGATCGGCGCCCCAGAACAGGCCGGCCACGTCGTCGTAGCGCCCCTGCGCGATCGTCGCGCCCGTCTCGAGATCGCAGATCGCCAGTTGCACCGGCTCGCCCGGCAGGCCGCCGATCGCGTAACGCGTGAACAGCTCGCCCGGCACCGCTTCGTCGTCGGGCAGCCACGACAGCGCGCCCATGTTGACGAAGTCGAACGGCGTGAGCACGCGGCCCTGCCCGTCGACGATCGCGCAACGGCCGTCGTCGCGCCGCACGATATGGCGGATCGTGCCGAGCTCATCGAACATTTCCGCGTGTTCGCCGCCGGTCAGCGGTGCAACTTCCGCGTAATGCGGTTCGACGATCACCCGGCCTTTCGCATCGACGAGACCGACGTGACCGTTACGCCGCGCGACGAACGCGCCGCACTCGGACGACCATTCGAGCGACGCCCACTCGGGCTGTGCGCGCCATTGCCCGTCGCGCCCGATCAGCCCCCATCGCTCGCCTTCGGCTGCCGCCGCGACGGCGCCGTTCACGAATTCGTGCGCGTCGTCGAAACGCGGCGGAATCGTCCACGCGCCATGCGTATCGACGAAGCCCCAGCGGCCATTCAGGCTCGCCGACGCGACACCGCCGGTGAACTCGCCGAAATCGTCGAGCGTCGGTTCGAGTACCCACGCCCCGTCCGTGCGCACGAGCCCGAACCGCTCGCCCACGCGCACGCAGGCGACGTCGCCGCTGAAATCCCACACCGCGTCGAACGCCGGTTCGCGCACGATCCTGACACCGTCGCCCTCGACGTCCCCATCGGCAAGCAGCAGGCCGACCTTGCCGTCGCGCGCGGCCCACAACAACCGGTCGTCACGCGCGCCACTGGCCCACAGGTTCGTCCACTCGGGCGGCACGATCACGTCCCACGCGTCGTCGGTTTCACGCCGCACGCCCCACAGGCCGTTGCTTCCGCGAAAGCTGAACGTGTCGTGATCGAGCCAGTTGCCGTGCAGCTCACCGGCGTCGAACATCTCGGCGAACGTCACGCGGCGCGGCGGATTCTGCCGCCGGAAATAATGATGCGACACGCCGCCGAATCCGAAGCCCCACGCCCAGTCGCCCCAGTCAGCGGGCGTATCGATCTCGAGTGCATCGCGCACGCCGCGCACGTCGCGGAAGTCCATGCAGTTCGCGACCTGCCACCACAGGCGCGTGCACGCATCGCGTTCCTCGTCGATGTAGTCGTTCGGATCGCCGTCGTCGAGCCATGACAGTTCGTCGAGGTTCGCGGATAGCCGGGCCGCGCCGTGCGCGTCGCCGAGCGCATCGATCGACTCGCCGAGATGACGCACGACCGCATCGAACTGGCGCGCGAGCGCCGGATCGTCGCCCGGCAGTGGATACGCGGTGACGAACGCCGCGAGCCGGCTGAGGCGCGCAAGCGCGGCGCGTGCATCGCTCATGAGATTCGGCGTGCCGGCATCGCCGAACACGCGTTGATCGGTAATCGCGTCGCCCGCGCCGCCGTCGGCCAACAGCACGCGCCACAGCAGCGGAAAGTGATTATTGGATTCCGCGAACTCGATCGTTCGCGCGTCGTCGCCATTACCTGGCTGGAGATAAAGCCATGCTCGATTGCCCATCGGAAGGGTCGCCCTCGTTATTATTGTTGCCGTGATCGTGTCGGCGCCCATTATAGAAGCACGCGATGACGCCGGCGGTGGCCGCCTGCGCCGCGCACCATCACCGTCATCGTTCGACCATGACGGCGCGCAATACGCTATCCGATTTCGACCGCGACTATCTTCCCGATTCGAATGAATCGCCGGCCCGGCGACGTACCGGCCGGCGAGGCACTCGACCGCGTTCAGCCGGCCGCGAGCGTGGCGGCCAGCGCGTCGTATTCAGGCACCCACGCTGCACGCCACGCCGCCTTCGTCGCGTCATCGACCCACGCGCCGTCGATCCCGTTCAGCATGAACTGCTTCAACTCGGCCACGGTGAAGCCGAAATGGCTGAACATCAGCTCCCACGCTTCCGAAGGGTTCACCTTGTGCAACGTCGGATCGTCAGTGTTCGGATGGATCTTCAACCCGAGCCCCGGCATCTTGCGCATCGGATGCAGTTCGGCCCATTGCGCCGGCGGCAGCGTGCGCAGGTAATACGAATTCGTCGGCACGACGGTAAACACGATGCCGCGCTCCGCATAGCGGGCGCACAGCTCGGGGTTGTCGACGATCGTATAGCCGTGATCAATGCGGTCCACCTGCAGCAGATCGACGGCCGTCTCGACGTTGCGCCACGGCATCCCGAACTCGCCCGCATGCGCAGTCGTGCGGAAGCCGACCGCACGCGCGCTGCGGTACGCCTTCCAGAACAACTCGGGCGGCCGGTCGTTCTCGCGATAATCGATACCGAGTCCCGCGACTTCGTCCGCGCGATGCGCGCTCATCCACTCGACGATCGCAACCGCTTCGTCGGGGTCCTGCTCGCGGTCGATGCTCGGAATCACGCGCGCGCCGATTCCGAAATCGCGCGCGGCATCGCGAATTCCCGTCACGATCGCGGCCTGCGCATCCGCATACGCGATGCCCGACACGCGCACCGTTCCCGTCGGATTCCAGAAGAATTCCGCGTGCCGCACGTTGTGGGCGGCTGCGTCTTCCAGATACTCATAGGTAATACGCCGCAGGTCGTCGGGTTGCGTCAGCAGATATTTATCGAGCGCGCGCAGCACGTGCAGCACGCCGACCGGTTTCTCGCCGCGTGCGTAGAACGCGTTGATCTCCGCGCGTTCAATCGGCGCGCCGCTGCGTTCGGCCAGCGCGACGAACGTGTCGTGCCGCACCGCGCCGAGCAGGTGGCAATGCAGCTCGACTTTCGGCAGCGCGCGGAAGAAGGCCCGATGGGCCGGCGTGATCTCGATGCCCGTGCGCGCGGCCGGGACGTTGCCTGGTGTTCCCTTCATGTCAGTCTCTTTTTTCGGTAGTGCCATTGCGTCGCGAAGCCGTCTCTCAGTGCGGCTTCACGACGGTCCAGAAGTAATAACCGAGCGGCAGCGCGAGCACGACGAGCCCCCACGACACGTCGCGCCAGCGCCCAGCCAGCAGCTTGACGAGCACGTAGCACAGCAGCCCGCCCGCGATGCCGGTGCCGAAGCTGTTCGACATCAGCGTGAGCAGCACCATCGACATCACGGGCAGCGCATCGGTGAAGTCGTCGAAATGCGTATGGCGGATCGTCGCGAACATCGACAGCCCGATCAGGATCAGCGCCGGCGCCGTCGCCTCCTTCGGAATCGCGAGCGCGACCGGCACGAACAGCAGCATCGCGGCGAACAGCGCGGCCGCCGCCACCGACGACAGCCCGCTGCGGCCGCCCGACTCGACGCCCGCTGCCGATTCGATCAGCGCGGTCAGCGCGGGAATGCCGAACACGGGCCCGAGCGTCGCGGCGAGCGAGTCGACTAGAAACGGCCGGTTGATGTTCGGCAGGTTGCCGTGCTCGTCGAGCAGGTTCGCCTTCGCGCCGACCGCAAGCGCGGTGCCGAGCGTCGAGAAGAATTCCGCCGCGAAGAATGCGAACAGGTACGGCGCGGCGGCCAGGCTCAACGCGCTGCCGATATCGAGCTTGAACGCGATCGGCGCAATGCCGTGCGGCAGCGACATGAACGACGCGGGCAGGTGCGTGACGCCGAGCGGCACACCGGCCGCGGCGGCGACGAGGATCGCGATCAGGATCGCGCCGGGCACCTTGCGCGCCTGCAGCACGATCGCGACCGCGAGGCCGATCAGCGCAACCAACGCGCCCGGCCGCGAGAAGTCGCCGAGCGCGAACGCGTTGGTCTTCGCGTTCGCGACGACCATCCCCGCATTGCGCAGCCCGAGCATCGTGACGAACAGCCCGATCGACGCACCGAGCCCGAGTTTGATCTGCACCGGAATCAGCCGCACCACGACGCCGCGCGCGCCGAGTATCGTCAGCAGGAAGAACAGCACGCCCGACACGCATGCGATGCCCAGGCCCGTCTGCCAGCCGACGTGCTCGGTCGTCGCGAGCGTCACGCCGATGATCACCGAGCCGCCGATACCGGGGCCGACGAGGAACGGCAGGTTCGCGTAGAACCCCATCAGCGTGGTGAACAGCACGAACACGATGATCGTCGCGGTCGTCGCCGCGCCGCGGTCCATGCCGCCCGTCGCGAGCAGCGACGGGATCACGACGAGCAGGTACGCGGCCGCGAGAAACGACGTGACGCCCGCGATCGTCTCGGTGCGCACGCTCGTGCCGCGCGCGGCGAGCGCGAAGCGGCGTTCGAGCCAGTTGGCCGGCACGCGCGCCGGCATCGTGTCAGTCGCTGACATGGTGGTTCTCCTGTGATTCCGAATATTGTCCTGTGTCGGGTCGTGCAGCGCGGTCTTATACTGCCGCGTACCGCATCCCGACCGTCATTGCCCGATGTCCGACCGCTCGTCGCTGCTTCCCGCGCTCACGCTGCGGCAGGTCCAGCACTTCGTCGTCCTTGCACACGCACGCAGCTTCACGCAAGCCGCGCAGGCGCTGTCGCTCACGCAGCCCGCGCTCACCGCGTCGATCCGCCAGATCGAGTTCCTGCTCGGTGGCCGCCTGTTCGCACGCACCGCGCACCGGCTCACGCTGACCGCCGCGGGCGAAGCCGTGCTGCCGCTCGCCGAGCGCCTGCTCAATCAGGCGCGCGGCACCTTCGACGACATGACGCGGCTCATCGGCGAACGCATCCAGACCGTGCGCATCGCGTTCATCCCGTCGGTCGCGGGCCGCCTGCTGCCCGCGCTCAACGCGCTGCGCGCCACGCACCCGACGTTGCGCTTCACGCTCACCGATTTGCCGAACAGCGCGCTCGTCGAAGCGGTGCGCGACGGCGTCGCGGATCTCGGCATCGGCGTGCGCGAACCCGACGGCGACGACGGCACGCTGCGCTACCGGCAGCTGTTCGAGGACGAGATCGTGATCGTCGTGCGGCACGACGATCCGCTCGCCCGCGCGAAGAGCGTCACGTGGGCGAAGCTCGCCGATCGCGATCTCGCGGTGTTCGTGCGCGGCAGCGTCAGCGAATCGCTGCATCGCACCGGCGGCGCCGGAAAGCTGCGCCTGAACGTCACGTACCGGATGGAATACACGGAGCCGCTCTACGCGCTCGCGCGCAACGGCCTCGCGACCGCCGTGCTGCCGAGCCTCTACACGATGCATCTGCACGATCCCGAACTCGTCGCGCTGCGCGTCGACAAGCCGCGCGTCACGCGCGCGATCTCGCTGATCTCGCTCGCCACCGACGATCGCGGCCCGCACGTGCGCGCGTGCCGCGAGTGGATCGAGCAGCGCATCTGATTCCGTTCGCCGCGCACGGCCGCCCGCACTCAGGGCAATTTCGCGATGCGCTCGACGAGCGTCGCGTAGAAGCGGTCCGCGTCGACCTCGTTGATCCATGTCGCATTCGCTGCACGGCCGCTGCGCCCGTTCCAGTCGACGATCGTCTCGCCGAGCGTCCACTGCCCGGTCGTCTCGACCACCACGTTCACCTTGCGGCCGCCGAACAGCGTCGGATCGACGAGATAGCCGACGGCCGTCGGGTCGTACATCGGCGCGTCTTCAACGCCGCGCCGCTTCTTGTTGTAGGCGAGCTCGGCCTCCATGATGTCGGCGACGATCGCGCCGCAGCGGTTGCCGAGCGCACGGAACGGCGCGACGCGCGCCGGCGTGATCGACGCCTTCACCGCGACGTCGCGCGGCAGCACGACGATCGGCACACCGCTGCCGAACACCACGTCGGCCGCGTGCGGATCGACGTAGATGTTGAACTCGGCGGCCGGCGTGATGTTGCCGCGCTCGAAAAACGCGCCGCCCATCAGCACGATGTCGCGCAACGCGGCGCGAATCTGCGGTGCTTCGACCAGCGCGGTCGCGAGGTTCGTCAACGGGCCGAGCGCACACAGCGTCACGCTGTTCGGCTCCGCGCGGCTCAGCGTATCGACGAGGTACGACACCGCGTGACCGGCGGCGAGCGGCGCGCGCGGCGCATGCAGTTCGACGCCTTCGAGCCCGGTCTTGCCGTGCACGTTCGCGGCCGTCACGAGATCGCGCACGAGTGGCCGCGGGCAGCCCGCATACACCGGCAGCGCGTTCGTGCGGCCGGCCCAGTCGCGGATGATCCGCGCATTGCGTTCGGTCAGCTCGAGCGGCACGTTGCCGGCCACGGCCGTCAGCGCGCGCACGTCGAGCCGGTCCTGCGCGCCGAGCGCGAACAGGATCGCGATGGCGTCGTCCTGCCCCGGATCGGTGTCGATGATCACCGTGCGGCGCGCGGCGTCGCCGCCGGCCGCGAATGCGCCCGTTTCGGGCAGCAACGCGGTGCCGGCCAGCGCGGCGGACAGTTTCAGGAAGGTGCGGCGGGAGGCGATCGGATGGGTCATGGTCGGGCGCTCAGAACACGTGCCGGACGCCGAGCGTCGCCATCATCTGGCGCGTGCCGGTCGAACGCGCATACGCGAAGATCTGCGCATGGTCCGCGTCGCCGGCCGCCTGCTGCGCGATCACCGTCAGCGCGACGTCGGTGCGTTTGGACAGGAAGTAATCGGCCTGCAGGTTCACCTGATGCCATTTCGGACGCTTGTCGATCACGTCGTACTTGCCGTTCGTGAACGCATACGCGGCGCCGAGAAAGAGTTGCGGCGTCATCGTGTAGACGACGTTCACGCCCAGGTTCTGCAGGTGCAGGTGCGAATTGTCGAGGTAATCGTAGCGCACGTCGGTGAACATCGCCGCGAACTGCGCACGGCCGATCGTGTAGAAGCCGCCCGTGCCCGCGATCCGCTGCCGGCTTGCGTATGCGGCCGGCGACATCGCGCTCTTGCTGAAGATCAGCAGCGGCGACGCATAGTCGTTCGCGATCGCGCCGTTCTGGTTCGTCGCGCTGTACGGATGGTTGTACTGCGCATAGACCACGCTCCAGCGCAGCGGGCCGCGCTCATACCCGAGCCCGAAGCTGTACGCGCTATTGTTCGCGAAACCGGTCGTATTGCTGAAGCCGTACAGCGCGGTGAACTTCAGCCCGTAGTAGACGGGGCTCACGTACTTCACCGAGTTCTGCACGCGGATGTCGTTGTAGCCGTTGTCGTTGTCGCCGATGTTCACGCCGTTGCTCGCGATGATCACGGGCCCGATGTAGTCGTGGATCGCATCGTACTGGCGACCGAACGTCAGCGAACCGTAGGTGCGGTCGGCGAGCCCCACGTACGCCATGCGCCCGAACTCGCGACCGTTCTGCGCGGCCGTGCCCGTCATCACGTTGAAGCCGTTCTCGAGCTGGAAGACGGCGGACAGCCCCTGCCCGAGATCCTCCTTGCCCTTCAGCCCCCAGCGCGGGTTCTGGTTCGTGCCGGACAACGCCTGCCACGCGTTCTTGCCACCCTGGTTCGTCGCGAACCCGACACCGGCCGAGATGAGACCGTACAGCGTGATGCTGCTTTGCGCACCGGCATGGGTCGCGAAGGCGCCGAGCATCGCGAGCGGAGCGAGCTTGTAGAGAGTTTTCATGCGGGTCGTGTGGTCGGTGGTGGTCCAGGCGCGGCAGGGTTCCGCGAAACTGGACTCGACTATACGAACCCGGATCGGATAATAAAAGTTTGCTTTCCTTATATGTCAATAAAACGGATTTATTCTCATCCTTGCGCATTCCGCTGTCGGTGAACCGGCGCTCAGTCCGCCGTGTCGCCGCCCTTCGGCAGCTTCGACCACGCGCCGCGCCCCGGCATCGGTGACCAGGCCGGGCGAGTCTTGCGGGCGCTATCGATCACGACCAGGTAGCGGCCCGCGATCGGCGTGACGTCGCGATCGCGACGCAGCACCCACAACGACTTGCCGGCCTCGACGCGTGCCTGATAGTCGTCGTCGAGCAGGCCGTGCTGGTCGAGGAACGTGTTCAGCGAAGCGGGAATCCGCACGCAGCCTTTCGAATGCCGGATGCCGAGCAGCGCTTCGAGCCGATCGGGGTCGGTCGCATGCATCTGGAAGCGCATCGGCGACACGCCACCCTTGCCCCAGCCGCGCTCGCCATCCACCCAGCCGAAGTCGTAGATGCGCATGTCGCGGTGGCCGTAGCCGCGAATACCGTTCTCGTTCGTCGTGCCTTCCGCGCGGAAATCCATCGTGTCGGGCGAGTGATGAAACACGCCGAGCGGTGTCAGGAAATGGTCGTACTGGCCCGGCAGCCCGGTGCCGACCGGCGATGCGCCGATCATCAACCACGCATTGGCCGGCGTCGCGCGGAAATAGATGAACAGCGCCTGCACGTTCGGCGCGCGATCGACCATTACGACGTATTCGCCGGCGAGATCGCCGAGATCCGCATCGGCGAGCGCTTTCTGAAGGCGGTCCCCGTACGCGCGCTGTTCGTTCGCTGGCACGTTCAGACGTCGCGTGACTTCCTGCGTGAAGCGCTTGCGCATGTCGAGCGCACGGGTCGTCGCGTTTTGCGCCTCCTCGACCGACAGCGGCGGATGCCGGCGCGGCGGAGTGGGTGGAGGCGGCTCGGCCTCGCTGGCGGGCGTGCCGGATGCGGCCGATGCGGGCGCGGCGGCCGACGCGGCGGAAGCCGCGGATGCCCCCGATGTTGCGCTCGCGGATTCCGCGTGATTCGCGTGTGACGCGGCGGATGTTGGCGCGGCAGCCGATGCGCCCGACACTGCATGCGCAGATGAAGCCGGCGGCGTGCGGGACGCCGCTGAAGCCGGCAACGCAGTGGACGAAGACGGCGCAGCGTCGGACGCGGCAAAGGCAGGCTGCTCGGCGAGAACGGAAATCGACATCGCGACAGCGAGCCACACGTATGCGGCGGCTGCACGTTCGAGGCAACGCGGCTTCGCAAAGCGCCGCGCCAGAGGGGCAAGAATCATACGTTCGAAGCCATCGGCCGATCCGGCCGCCGCATGCTGCTGGTGCGAGCGGCGCATCTTCCGCGCAAGCCATCGACACGTCCGGCGCATCGTGCGCGCCCGGCGCCGACGCCTCTTCGCGGCGGAGCCGTCGCTGTGCAACGCGGGCGCTCCGATGGCGGCTAATGAGTCGTCAGGCCCTTCATTCTACTCGTCGATACGCGAATCGGCAGCGACCGGAAGCGCGCTTTTACGTGTAATTGCGCTTCGTCACGCTTTGTTTCAACTCGCTGCCGCTTGAGCTTTCGTTGCGTGGCAGGCTGGCGTGTTGGATGTTTTCGGCGCGCTTGCGTGTTTCATGCGGTTCCGATATCGCCTCGCAGTTGATTTGCATCCCAAATCATTTCGACGATGGCGAACACCGGAACGCAACCGCACCGCACGCATGCCGCACGAACCGTGCGACACGCATGCGCAGATGCCGACTACTTCGAGATGGTTTCGAGTGCGATGCCCTTCGTGCGCGGCCCCATCCCCCCGATCGCGGCCATCACGATCACCATCGCGCCCGCGATGAACGCGAACACGCCGAACGTGCCGAAACCGCGCAGTACGGCGGCGATCACGAACGACGAGAAGATCGCCGAGAAGCGGCTCCACGAATAGACGAAGCCGACGGCCCGCGCGCGAATCGACGTCGGGAACAACTCGGCCTGGTATGCGTGGAAGCTGTACGACATGATGTTGCTCGCGAGCGTGAGGCCGATGCCGAGCACGATCAGGAACGCGCCCACCGTCGTTTGGCTGAACAGCAGCCCGCAGACGACGATCGCCGCCGCCATCGCGACGATCACCGACTTGCGCTCGAAGCGGTCGGCGATCACGAGGCCGATCAGCGGGCCGATCGGCGCCGCGAGCGCGATCACGCTCGAATACATCAGGCTCGACGTGATCGTGATGCCCTGCTTGATCAGCAGCGTCGGCACCCAGTTCGCGAAGCCGTAGAAGCCGACCGTCTGGAACACGTTGAAGATCGTCATCATGATCGTGCGGCTGCGATACGGCGGCACCCACATGTCGCGAAAGCTGCCGCGCGGCGGCACGGGTTCGGCCGGCGCGGGCGGCGGCAGCGGCCGCCCGTATTCGGCCTCGACCTTCGCCTCGAGCGCGCGCATGATGCCGTCGGCTTCGTCGACCCGGCCCTGCTGCGCGAGCCAGCGCGGGCTTTCCGGCAATTCGCGGCGAATCCACCACACGAACAGTGCGCCATGCGCGCCGATCAGCACGACCCAGCGCCAGCCGTCGAGGCCGAACGGCGCGTGCGGCACGAGCAGATAAGCGAGGAACGCGACCACCGGCACCGCGACGAACCCCACTGCCTGCTCGCACGCGAACGCACGGCCGCGTATCTGCTTCGGCACGAGTTCGGAGATGTACGTGCCGATCGTGACCATCTCGACGCCGAGGCCGAGACCGACGACGAAGCGCCAGAAGTTCAGACCTGTGGCCGTGTCCTGGAACGCCATCACGACGTTGGCGGCCGTGTACCACAGCAGCGACCACGTGAAGATCGCGCGGCGGCCGAAGCGGTCGGCGAGGAAGCCGCACGCGATCGTGCCGATGAAGAGTCCCGAGAACAGCGCGGCGATGAAGCTCGCGACGCCCGTGGTGCCGAACAGGCCGTGCGTCGTCGCGGACAGGATGCCGCTTTTCACGAGGCCGGGCGCGACATAGCCGCTGTAGAGCAGGTCGTAGAGCTCGAAGAAGAAGCCGAGGCTCAGCAGCACGACGAGCTTCCAGACGCTACGCGTCGGCGGCAGGCGGTCGAGACGGGCCGAGATGGAGCCGGGGTCGATCGCGGCGGGGCGCGCGGCGCCTGCTGCCGTGAGCGGGTCGGGCTGGGTGGATGCCATGGTGGCGAGTCTCCGGATTCTTGATTGTCGTTGGCGCCAGCAGAGGAAACTGGCGAGCGGCTTCGCGCATTTTAGCGAGGCGCGTGCGGGAGCACATCAATCGGGTGATGGCGGGGTGGGCCGAATGTCTTCGGAGCGGTTCAACGGGCGGTTTCGCGATGAATGTCTGAACGAGCACGGGTTCATCTCGCCCTTGCCCTCACGGCTACACCACTTACATCCGGGCCAAATATTTCGAAACTCCCCGATACTCAGACAAGAACTCTTCCGAGTTGATAAACGCAATAACCGCACGCCTTTCACATAATTCAGCAGCAGCCGGGAATCCCCATAATCAACCTCGATTCCAGGCAGAGTGACCATCCATTGATTTTGCGCATTTTTTTAGCAGGTAACTGCCACACTGCCCGCCAACCAGCAAATCAACACGCCATCAATATATTTAATTTAATTTAGACAGAACGAATGATGCCCTCTCTCTGATTTTCTCGGAGGCATCCTGCTCCATCGCGGCAAGCCGATAAACAATTTCTGCGCCGCCGGGTGTATGCTTGCTCTGCTTTAGATGATCAATCAATACACCCCGAGAATGATCACCATTCAGTAGTCGATAGATGAACGTATCCAGCCAATCAGACGCAGTTGCTCTCATATCCGGGGCTACCTGCATTAAAGCATCGACAACTAAATTTATATCACCACCCTCTATTAAATGAAGAAGACCATACATGACTTCTTCATTTCTAGTTCGGTCAATAAATACAGAAAGGAGATCCACAAGGTCCCCCTTCGATAAAACGTCAGAACTAAGAGTCTCAAGCACCCCATCGAATACGGCAACTTCATCCGGGGATTCAAGTTGACGAACACGCAGCAGATCTTCCAAGCAATCTTTTTTCATAATCCCTTCCCAAATGTCGACGGATACTGAGCCTTGTTTTGAGCAATAACTTTCTGCAGCCCAGCACGAACTTTAGACGTATAACAATTTTGTCGCTGGTAAATTCGTCTAGCATCTCGAATATCCTGCGCCAACATATCCCTAGGCGCCATCGTTAGATCAGGGGTTGTCCCATAAGAACTAGTTTGACGATGACGTCCTCCGGTCGGAGGCATTTCCATGTTAATAGACACACCGTCGCCGCGCGTATAACCTGGCACAGCAATTCCCTCCATATACGCATCAGATGGAATGTGATGCGGAGTGAGATTGTCACCCGTTGATCCGGCTCTCTTCAAATCCCTGTACTTTCCGACGTCTCCTTCGCCGGGAAGCAACGACGGGCAACAGCATCGTGTAAGCCCTGTGGGATCGGTCCACTGAACGGGGTTAGGCGCATATTGATACGCATTTAACCCGCCAACCAGACCAATCGGATCCCTGCTGACAAAGCGCCCAAGAACAGGATCATAGTACCGATACCGGTTATACCTCAGCCCCGTCTCCGCATCCTCCTGCTGCCCCTGGAACGAGAGGGGCGCCTTTCCGTGCTGCATCAGGTTGTGGCTCAGGTGGAACCGTCCGGGCACTGCCGGTCAGTTCGGCATCAACTGACCGGTGGGATACCAGTAGTGAATCTCACTCCTTTCTTCGTGGCACGCAAAACAGCATCGGCCAATTGATCGCCGACGACAATGTATGTCGGGGAGTCGTATTGCCGGCCAATGCCATTGGCTGGGAAATCGGGGCGCAAGACCATCTTTTTGAAACCGACCTTAGCGTCAGGAAATCCCGAGACTTTCACCATTATCGGCTCTGAAGCATCGTGATCAACCACGTCAACTTTCCTAGTCGGGTTGAGAAGAAAGTACGGGCCATCAATCGCCTCTCCGTTCGATCTAACGACAGCCGGGATGAACTGAACATCATCGTCATTCGCCAGTTCTTCAATCGCAACACGCACCGCTTCACTTACGAGCGGAATCAAGATGTCTGACCAGATGACGCCGTAGTCTCGAATCTTTGACAGCCCTTTCTTGGGAAGCTCGAATAATAAGGGATCGAGTCTTGCGAGGCGCTTTGCCTCCTGCAACTCGAAGCGATCCACCCCATTTTTTGCCTCGTCGTAGAGTGCCATCCGACTTTCCGGATAGTCCGCCTCCGTGGTCCAGATTTTCGTCATACTTCCCCGCTCAGGTCGGACACGCCCATGGTCGATGGTTCTGCCTTCAGTAGCCTTATCGGATCTTGACTGATCAACGACTTCAAGCAGGCGGCCTAGAGTTCATCTTTCGCCAAGCGTCAAGCCTTTGAGATTCACCAACAAATCGGTCAGTGAGTCGGCCGATCTCTCCAGAAATTTCGGGTTCATCACCCCCATTCCTACTTCAAATACCTCTCCGCTGGAATTGATCAAAATTGCTTGACCACCACCATCATCCCCGATCATGAAATATCCAGGGAGGCACTTCTGGACTTCATAATCGACATTCCGCTCCGGCAAAATTTCTATCTCATGCAGAGCCAAGCAGCCCATCGAATTTAGCCCGTTGGTGATTTGGAGAAGGTCAACGTACTCTTTAGGAAAAGACAACCCGACCTTCGCCTCCGCAACATGAATCTGACTAGTGGTCGCTGGAATTCTCAGTTCGAAATGTTGACTAAGATACGCTTTATTTAGCATTGAAAGCCCCCCCAAACAGTCTAAATACGTCAAATTTTTCCGTATCGCTCGTCTCACGACACTTTCTGGAACACCGGCCGCCCCCATCTGCCGGGCGGCCTCGTTAAACTCAGTCTGTACATCCGTATTGAAGCCGTTTTGATTTCGGAATGCCCGCTGCATACCGGAGATTTGGGCATGGATGGAGCCCGAAGTGCTCGACAGCAAAACCGCCGGCGCAGCTCGTGAACTATAGTCCCCGTTAGGAAACATCTGTTGCTTCGCCCATTCCTGCTGAATCGGATGATGTGACTGCACCACCCCCGTCGGCAACCGTATTCGTGTTACTTGGCGCGCGATTCGCTTTGCGGCTAAGGTTGCCGTGTTGATCTGCGTCATTCACGCGATAGCCGCCGGGGCCGGCGGCACGCCAAACCAAGCGGGTCAATCCAGGCGATCGGGTCCTCGACGACCGAGGCCAAGGAACCTAGTCGACTCACGTTGATCTGCCGCCTAAAAAACAAAGGCCGCTTACTCGGCCTCGCACTAAAAATCTCTCTAAATATTCAATCAAGACGTGGCAATAAATGCATCAGATTCGCTCGCCAGATGCCCAGCAACGACTGCCTCGACGGCCATCTCTTTCGCGAAGCTATCGATAATAATCAACTTTACCTTCTATATAATGGGTAAATACAGAAATCATCATTTTTGATATTTAGGCCAAACCATATTCCTGGAAGATTCATCAGCTGAACCAGCGGCTAGCCACTGATAGACATCGGCCAGCGGACATCGGTCGGAAGATAAGCTCTCCAACCGACATATACGTTGTCTTGGCCGCCGCTCTGGGGGGAACTAATTCCTGACACATCAGCCCCCCCTTCCGTCCCGACTGATCACAATGTGGATCAGATCCTTACAGACGAATCGACCACCACAATATCAAACTTCCCTGTAATGCGAGCCCGCTCTACGACGTCTGGATAATGAACACTCCCGCGTCTGGTCCCTCATGATCAAGATCACTTTTCAGAAGCAAGTAGCCGACCCCACCCACCAGAATGCTCTTGTGCGTGGGCGCGGCTTTGTTTAGACGTGAGTTGTTGAGTTGTAGGACATAAATCATCCCGTCTCTTTCTTCCTCATCCTGCACCCACGCGGGAATACCTGCGATTTTTGCAATGCCATTTTCTTCGCTGTCGTCAGCGGGGTTCTGCACGACGTCAATCCGCTTGGGCGGCAGAATAGGGCTTCCGTACCGGTCCACCGAAATATTGCTAGGACGATAGGCCAATGCGACCCCACCTTCGCTCATCGCGCTATCGATGTATCCGTCGTCTGTTAGCGAGTATGGGGAAAAGATGGACACCACCAAGTCGCTCTTCACACGGAGCCCAGACACATATTTGCAGAGAAACTCGGCAGGAAAGGTAGCCAGATGAAGCAACGGAGCACCGTTTGAATCAGCCGGCCAATTGAACGCTCCGGGCAAAAAGGGGCTCCCTCCGAAATAGGCCACGGATGGGGTTGGCTCCCCGTCAACAAAGATCAATTCATTGAACATCTACGATCCTCCTAATTACATGGACATGGGCACCGAGACAGGAAGCGTCCCGCTTGCCTTCGAAGTTCGCGCGCACGTGCCGCAGGAACACCTGCCTGGCGCAAGGCCCCTTGCCAAACATCCATCTGGCGCTTCGTAGGCAGCCCGTTCTCGCCGAATTGAAACTCATCTCGACCAACCCCCAGATGGAGGGCCGCTAACGCGTTCTCATTCTTGTGAACTTCCGTGTGCATCGGACGCGGAAGTGCAATCGACGGATTCGCTTTATTGCGTACCCCCTCAGGGGTAAGTCCCATCTGCTCCAAAGCCTCATTCCGAACAAACTCGTGTGCGTCCAGCTCGTCTCGAGCGTTTGCCTTTCCAGTCAAGCCTCCATAGCTGCCAAGTTGGCACTTTCTTGCCAGCCCGAGCGGATCAATCCACTGCCCCGGATTGGGTGCATATTGATAGGCATTTAACCCGCCAACCAGACCAATCGGATCCCTGCTGACAAAGCGCCCAAGAACAGGATCATAGTACCGATACCGGTTATACCTCAGCCCCGTCTCCGCATCCTCCTGCTGCCCTTGAAACCGAATCGGGTTCCTCGGCTCCACGCCCGCCGCCTTCGACGCCCGCGCAATCACTTCCCGCGCCTCGCCCCAGGCCCGATACGACGCCTCCCACACCACCTCCCCCACCTCGTCCGTCATCAGCAACGGCGTCCCAATCTGGTCGCAGTGGTAATAGAACAAATGCGCGTCCGACTGTCTTTCCGGCACACGTTGCAGCGGGTCCTTCTCCGGCACGTACGGCTCGCCCTCCTGCCACACCGGCGTCTGGATCCCCGCGACCGGTTGCGCCGTCACATATTGCGCAAGCGGAACGAACGTTTCCGGCTCGTAAACGTACTGCGTCGCACCGGTCTCGTTGCTTTCGTACGCCAATTGATCGCCATCCCACCCGAACACCGTCCGCACGCCATCCACGTCCTTGCCGATCCGGCGCCCGAAGGAATCGTAGAAATACCGCGCCTCATGCTGCCGCCCGGCCTCCTCGACACGCGCCACATGCAACCGGTTGAATCCGTCCCACTCGTATTCCTGCCGCCCCACCGGTGATCGCTTGCCGATCAGGTTCCCGCGCGCATCGTATTCGAAGTGCGTACCCGCATATTCCTTCAACAGATTCCCGAGCACGCGCGGCACTTCCGCCGGCAATGTGCTGTCCACGCTGTCCGGCACAACCGGACTCGCTTTCACGGCCCCCGGCGTACGAGCGTGCCGGGGACTACCGGGGTCAATGATGTTGCTTGCCGGGTCGAAGGCGAAAGTCTCGGTACCGAGCGGCCCGATCGCCGCGATGAGGCGGCCAACCGGGTCATAACGATAGTTGATCAACCCCTTGCGGCTGTCCTCGATATGCTCGAGCTGCCCCACGGCATCGTACCGATACCGGCGCTCGGCCAATGCGGCAGGCGCATTCGCTCGCCGAATGGCCTGCCGGGTGATTCGTCCGGCCGGATCGTACTGCGTCTGCTGCCCGACCTTGCTCGACAGCATCCGCCCGGTTTCTCGATGCAAATCGTCGCGCTCGAACTGGATTCGCTCCTCACCATCGAGCACGAGCCCGTGCACGTGACCCGACCCGTAGATCAACCAGTCCAGCACATGACCATCGGGGCGGACGGTCTTGATCCGCGTGCCGATTTCGTCGTATTCGTGATGCCACACATAGCTGCGCGATTCACCGAACAGCCGATAAGCATGATGTTCGCGCACCAGATTGCCGACCGAATCGAAAAACATCTGCGTCCGGCTGTGGCTGTTAAGCGCCTCGATGAGTCGCCCGCTGGCGTCGTATGCGAATCGCTCCTTGCTCGCACCCGAGGTCCGGCATACGATGCGGCCGGCCTGATCGAATTCGAGTTCGGTCACCTGCCCGCCCTCGTCGATCTTCACCGGCTGCAGCGTGCCCTCGCTGTATCCGTATGTGGTCCGCTTGCCGTCGAACCCGATCTCTTCCAGCAATCGCCCCGCTGGATCATAGTGAAATTGGTAGGTCGCGCGATTCGCATCGGTCAACACCGTCAAGCGACCGAGGCGATCATAACGATAGGCGAGCGTGTAGCCGAGCGCATCGACGCGGCTGGCCACACGCCCCGCGACGTCGTATGAAAAACGCGTCATGCGCTCGAGCGGATCGGTATGGGACAGCAGACGGCCTTCGGCATCGTGCGTATATCGATAGGTGCCTGCCGGAGACGAGATCTCGCTGACCGCCCCATTCGGGCCGTACCGGTAAACCGTGGCATTGCCAGCCGCATCGATCGACTGCGCCAGTCGCCCGTCGGCATCGTAGCGCCACTTCGTCACCTTGCCCGAGCAGTCGGTGTACTGAAACAGTTGTGCCGCGTCATCGTAGACAAGTACCTTCGTACCGCCCTTCGCATCGACCATCTTGACCGGCATCCCGGCGGCGTTGTACGCATACTTCGTCTCGTGCCCGAGCGGGTCCTTCTGCGCGACCAGATTACCCGCGTCATCGTACGAGCGCTCCCACTCATATCCTTCGGGATCCTTGAGACGAACGAGTTGATCGCGGTCGTCGTAACCCATCTCGACCACAGCCCCGTCGACGCGGTAATGCTTCGTCATGTTCCCGCGTGCGTCGTAGTCCATCTCCTCGATGCCGCCGTCGCGATGAACATGCATGACCAGGTTGTTGTCCTGGTCGCGCCGCATCCACTCCTCGGTGCCATCCGGATACGCGATCCGGTACATGTATCCGCGGATGTTGTAGTAGTACCGCGTGACGTTGCCCAGTGCATCGGTGACATAGGTCAGGCGGATGTTCGGGTGCCACATGAGACGAATGTCGTGGCTGCCGTCGTCGGCATATTCGCGCACGCACCGAGCATTCGTGTTGTCGTCGCGCTCCGCCCCTTCCCACTCGAGGTTCATGCCGCGGCCGGTGCGATCGGTATAGCGCGTGATCAGATGACGGTCGTAAGCATACTGGCGCACGTTGCCGTAACGATCCGCCGCACGCACGAGATCGCCGTTCTCGTCGTACTGGTATTGGGCAAGCGTGGTGCGCGTGTTCGCGTCGACGATCTGCTCGATCGTTGCGATACGTCCGCGGCTGTCGTGGCGAAACGCGAGCGTATGGCCGGCCGAACTGACGAGCCGCGCCAGACGATTCGCGTCATCGTAATCGAGCGCGATCGTATTGCCCGCGCGATCCTTCTGCAACGCGAGGCGGAACGAATCGCCGCGCTTCTCGTATACGTGCAGTAGATCGTGACCGTACGCGACCGTCGTCCACGTGTCGTCGAGCCGGCTCAGCGTCACACCTTCCACGCGGTCGTCGTGAACCGCACCTGCCGCGAGCGCCGGATATTCGATGTTGCGGCCGGTCGAATCGCTGTAGATCCATTTGCCGTCCCGAACATCGATGCGCGTCATGTACGGCGAGAGCCAGCGCGCGCCCAGTTCGCCGGCATCGTATCCGGCCAGCCGGGACCGATAGACGCGTATCCAGACGACGGGCATCGCACCCGGCAATTCGAAATCGGCATGAGAAAACGTCTCGTCGCCGAACGCGTAGCTGATCGAACCGCCCGACGCACCGACCCCGCACTCTTCGCAGTGGTCGACACCCGAGCCCTTCGCTCTCGTCTCCTTCTTCGTCGCGGCAAGGGGCACCTGCGGCCGCTGGGCCGTCGCTTCCGTCGTGCCCTGCGATTTGATGGATGCGGCCCGCATCGCGTCGCGCTTGTGCCGCAACGCGTTGACGAGCTTCAGCAGCAGCCACATCAGCTTGCCTTCGTCGCTGCCCTTCAGCTCGTTGATCTTGCCGACCACCACCGGAGCAAGCGTGCGCAAGGACACGGCAATCTGGCGAATCGGTGCGACGTATTCCTCCGAAATAAGCCCGGTCGCCGTGCTGGTCGCGGCGTTGGCGCCGCGCTTGACGAGCGCCGTCCTGGACTCGGCCAGATATCCCCACGCCCCCGTTACCAGATCCTTGCTGAACCATCCGCTCTTCTTCATCTGTTGACGATACTCGGCGGCCCGCCGCTCGTTCTCCGCAGGATCGAACAGTTGCCCCGCCAACACTGCATCGATGCCGTCCGCGAGACTCGTCAGGATCTCCCGGGCTTTCGCCGCGCAGTGGTCGATCACGTCGTTGAGCACGGCCTGCAGCTTCGTCAGGAAATCCTCGATCTCGGTCGCGCATGACGCCTGGACATGCGTGACGACGATCGATATGAGCGCGGCGCCGATATCGCGCTTGTGAATCAGGATTTCATTGCGAATCAGCGCCAGCAGCGGCCGCGCCGTGAGACGCATGGGCGCCAGCACCGGCGGAAACGGAATCACGCCGATCAGGTTGATCGCGAGTCCGAGATAGTCGAGCAGTTCGCCGCCGCGCTTGCGGATGATCGAGACGATGTCGGTGAGCGCATCGGCCAGCGCCATCAGGTTGTTGAGCACCGGAATCATGCTCGCGACCGTTTTCAGTCGATCGACGTCCACGTAGCCATGCGTCACGCTGATCAGCCACGCGTTGAAGCCTTCGCCAGATGCGACGACGTCGTCCGGATGAACATCGGTCAACCACGGGGTGGCCTGCTCATACTCCGCGCCCGGAGGGAGTTTTTGATCTGCCATGCTCTCAGGATTCTTCTGGTTGTTCGGCTTTCGACGTGCGGCGACGGCCTCGCCTTCTCGTGTCCCGGATGATCGGCCAACGGCTCGCGGCATTGTACCGACGATTGGGCGACGGGAAAATGAAAGGTCCGGTTTCCCCGTAGCCGCCCAATTCTTCGCGCCCCATTTATCGCGGCTCGCGGTCGCACCGACTTTATGTAAATTTCGTAACCGTCTGTCGCGGTGACAACGGCCGCCCGACGCTGAAAATGGCGCCCTTCCGGGGCGTGGCTCGATCGACACGGCCCCGATGCGACGGGATAAACAGGACTTCCGCCGGTCCGTCGCCCATGCCCGCGTCGCAGACACCGCGGAAGCAGATTCGAAAGTCGTTCATCTCCGCGCCCCGGTAACATGCTACCGGGCCAACTACCGGCTTCCGGCTGCCTTTCGGCAACCGGCATTGTCGGCAAATCGTAAGTATTCCATGTCCATGCAACGACTATCCACGTACGCCCGCCGGATCGCGCTGATCGCGCTGCTGCAGTTCGCGGCGATCGCGACGGCGTCGGCGTTTCCGGCCGCCGCTTCCGCTCCCGTCGCGAGCGGCGTCGGCGCAACCGTGCCGGCCATCTCGCTGCCCGACGCCGTCGCGCAGCTCAAGCAGATGCAGGCCGAGCTGGACCGCATCAAGCAGCAGACGTCGACCGCGTCCAACAGCAAGGAGCTGGACGGGCTCGACGACTCGGCGCAGGAGCTGAGCACCGATGTCGCGAAACTGCAGAGCGATCTCACACCGCAACGCGCGCAGGTTCAGGCGCAACTCGACGTGCTCGGCCCGCCGCCGGCCGAGGGCGCCGCGCCGGAAACGCCCGCCGTCGCGAAGCAGCGGGCCGCGCTGGACGCACGCAAGACGCAGATCGATGCCGCGCTGAAGCAGGCCGCCGACCAGAAGACGAGCCTCACGAACCTGACCGAGCAGTTCGCGAAACTGCACCGCAGCCTGCTGAAGAACCAGCTCGCGTTCCGTTCGGGCAGCATCTTCAGCGCGCAGTTCTGGCTGCCGCTGTTCCACCTGTCGCCGGACGACCGTCAGCGGCTCGACGATTTCAACGGCGAACTGTTCGACATGCTGCGCTCGTCGTGGGTGCCCGGACAACGGGCGATCACCACGCTGCTGCTGATCGCCGCGTTCGCCGCATGGCTCGGCGGCCGCCGGCTCATCGAGCGCGGGCTCGCGTGGATCGCGCTGAACCGCCTGCCGCCCACCCGCTTGCGCCGCAGTGCGCTGGCGCTGTCGACCGCGCTGTCGACCTTCCTGGCGACGGCCATCGCGATTCAGATCCTCTACCTCGCCGTCGCGCGCCACTACGAACTCACGCCGTCGCTGACCGATCTGTGGGACCAGTTCGCGAAACTCGCCGCGACCTGCGCATTGATCGCCGGGCTCGGCCGCGCACTGCTCTGCACGAAGCATCCGTCGTGGCGCCTGCCCGCGCTCGCCGATCCCGTCGCGCTCGCGATGAAGCCGTTCCCCGCCGTCCTGGCCGGGCTGCTGCTGGTGTCGGGCACGCTCGAATCGATCAACCGGATCGTCGACACCAGCCTGTCGGTCACGCTGTTCGGCCGCGGCATCGTGTCGCTCGTCGTCGCGCTGACGGTCGGCGCGTCGCTGTTGCGCGCGAACCGTGCGCGCAGCGCCCTCGCGGCGGCAGGCGAGGCGCCCGAGCAGCGCTCGACGCTTGCCGGGCTAATCCATGCCGGCGTCACGCTCGCGATCGTCGCGTCGTTGATCGCACTCCTGATCGGTTACATCACGGTCGCGCGCTTCATCACGTACGAGCTCGTGTGGTTCGAGATCGTGCTGTGTGCGACCTACATCCTGATCCAGCTGACGCGCGACGCGAGCGAAAGCCTGTTCTCGTCGAGCCTGTCGACGGGCCAGCAGATCAAGCATCTGTTCGCGCTCGAAGATCGCCACCTCGACCAGGCGCGCACGGTCCTGTCCGGCTTCGGCACGAGCCTGCTGATGCTGATCGCGGCGATCGCGCTGCTGACGGGCGGCTTCGGCACGACGCCGGGCGACCTGCTCGACAGTGCGGTCGCGATGATCGGCAGCCAGCGGCTGCAGAGCCTGAACATCATGCCCGACCGGATCTTCAACGCCGTGATCGGCTTCGCGATCGGCTTCTACCTGCTGCGCTCGCTGCGCCGCTGGCTCGACGGCGAGTTCATGCCCGCGCTCGGCATGGATACGGGCATGCGCGTGTCGCTGATCACGCTGTTCACCAACGTCGGTTACGTGCTGCTCGTGCTGATGACGCTCGGGCTGCTCGGCGTCCGGTGGAGCAATCTCGCGTGGATCGTCAGCGCGTTGTCGGTGGGTATCGGTTTCGGCCTGCAGGAAATCGTGAAGAACTTCGTGTCGGGGCTGATCCTGCTGACCGAGCGCCCGGTGAAGGTGGGCGACATGGTCAGCATCGCGGGCGTCGAAGGCGACATCCGCCGCATCAACGTGCGCGCGACCGAGATTCAGCTCAGCGACCGCTCGACCGTGATCGTGCCGAATTCGCAGCTGATCTCGCAGAACGTGCGCAACGTGACGATGGGCAACAGCACGCAGGGCGTCGCGACGCTGGTGCTGACGTTCCCGCTGAACACCGATCCCGAGCAGGTGCGCGACCTGCTGCTCGATGCGTATCGCGAGCATCCGGCGATTCTCGACAAACCGGCGCCGTCGGTGACGTTCAGCCAGCTCGCGCCGGACGGGATCACGCTGAGCGTGACGGGTTACGTGTCGAGCCCGCGGATCGCGAGTTCGACGAAGAGCGACCTGCTGTTCGAGATACTCAAGCAGTTGCGCGCGGCGGCGATCACGCTGTCGAGCCCGCAGATGCTGGTCGTGCAGAACATGCCGACGAACGATGGTCCGACGCCGCACGAATCGTAAGCAAGCCATCGAGCGGGTACGCTCGCGATCGATCGGCGTGCCGCACGCCTCGCAATAAACGACAAGGGCCGGTTACCGCTTTCGCGACAACCGGCCCTGTTCATTCGACCGTCGATGCGCCCTGGCCGGGCGCCCGCCCTCACACGTCGAACTTCACCCCCTGCGCCAGCGGCAGTTGCCGGCTGTAATTGATCGTATTCGTCGCCCGGCGCATATACGCCTTCCACGCGTCCGAACCCGACTCACGCCCGCCGCCCGTTTCCTTCTCGCCGCCGAACGCGCCGCCGATTTCCGCGCCGCTCGTGCCGATGTTCACGTTGACGATCCCGCAATCGCTACCGGCCGCCGACATGAACTGCTCGGCCTCGCGCATGTCGTTCGTGAAGATCGCCGACGACAGGCCTTGCGGCACCGCGTTGTGCACGTCGATCGCATCTTCGAAGTCGTCATAGACCATCACGTACAGAATCGGCGCGAACGTCTCGCGCTCGACCACCGCCGATTGCTTCGGCATCCGCACGATCGCCGGACGCACGTAGTACGCATCCGCGTGACCGACGTCGACGCGCTCGCCGCCCTTCACTTCGCCGCCCTGCTCGCGTGCATCGGCCAGCGCTTTCTGCATCGCGTCGAACGACGCACGATCGACGAGCGGGCCGACCAGCGTACCTTCCTCGAGCGGGTTGCCGACCTTCACCGACGCGTAGGCCTTCTCGATGCGCGGCAGCAGTTGCTCGACGAGGCTGCGATGCACGATCAGGCGGCGCAGCGTCGTGCAGCGCTGGCCGGCCGTGCCGACCGCCGCGAACGTGACCGCGCGCACGACGAGGTCGAGATCCGCGCTCGGCGCGACGATCATCCCGTTGTTGCCGCCGAGTTCGAGGATGCCGCGCGCCAGGCGCTGGCTCAGCACCTTCGCGACTTCCTGGCCCATCCGCACGCTGCCCGTCGCGCTGACGACCGGCACCTTCTTCGACGCCGTCAGCACCTCACCGACATCGCGCATGCCGAGCACCAGCTGGCTCAGCTCAGCCGGCGCGACGCCCGGATGCGTCTTCTCGAACTCACGGAGCGCCTTCTGGAGCAGCACGTGACATGCGATCGCGGTAAGCGGCGTCTTCTCGGACGGCTTCCACACGACCGAATCGCCGCACACGAACGCGAGCGCCGCATTCCAGGCCCACACCGCGACCGGGAAATTGAACGCCGAAATCACGCCGCACACGCCGATCGGGTGCCACGTTTCCATCATCCGGTGGCCCGGGCGCTCGGACGCGATCGTGAGGCCGTAAAGCTGGCGCGACAGACCGACCGCGAAATCGCAGATGTCGATCATTTCCTGCACTTCGCCGAGCCCTTCCGACGTGATCTTGCCTGCTTCGAGCGTGACGAGGCGGCCCAGCTCGGCCTTGTGCTCGCGCAGCACGTTGCCGAACACACGCACGAGTTCGCCGCGCACCGGCGCCGGCACCGTGCGCCACTTGAGGAACGCGTCGTGCGCGGCGTCGATCTTGCGCTCGGCGTCGGCGGGCGTGTCGACGGCCAGCGTCGCGAGCGTCGCGCCGTCGAGCGGCGAGCGCGCGGTCAGCGCGTTGCCTTTCCACTGGGCGAGATCGATGTCGAGCGCGGCAAGAATGTCGTTGAATTGCATCACTTCCTCTTCAGGGACAGATTGATCGGTGCGGCGGCAGCGCCGCCCGCGTGATTCGATTGGAGCGCGTTCGAGCGCCTCGTGCAAGCGGATGCGCCGCGCGGCGGGCCCGGTGCGCCATCCGGCGCATCGCGCGGCGCCGCCGCCGGCAAGCCCGGCCGGACGGCGCGCCCCAGCCTCGCGAGGCACGATCCATGAAACACATTGTCGATGGCCACAAGTCGGGCCGCTATTGATATTAACTCACGACTTCATTCCCAAAACGCAAGAAGTCAGCCGCGCAGCCGCGCCTTTGCCTACGCTGATATCAGACGGTTCCAAAGCCCGCAGACGGGCACGCGGACGCGTCCCGGCCCGACGCAAGTTGATGACGATCCCGCATCACCCTGTGCGGAAATATCGTTTGCCGCCCGTGCATCGGACCCCACACAATCAGTGCGACGTCGAGGTGCAACGCACCCGGCGCGCCGCCGGCCGCCACGACCGCCGCCGGACGACCGACGAACGCGACACGCACCACGGCCCGGGTCAGCGGGCCCGCTTCGCACCGCATCACCGCTGCCCGGCCCACGACCGGCAACGCGTCGCGCTTCGTCACCGAAAAACAATCCCGGAGACAGCGCCCAGCGCCCGCCATGCATTCAGACGCCCGCCCCGATTCGTCCCGCCCGTCCGGCTCGCCGCCCGCGAAGCCGTCCCTCCACCGTGCGCTGCAGGCGCGCCATCTGCGAATGATCGCGATCGGCGGCTCGATCGGCACGGGCCTGTTCGTCGCGTCCGGCGCGTCGATCTCGCAGGCCGGGCCCGGCGGTGCAATGCTCGCGTACATGATGATCGGCCTGATGGTCTATTTCCTGATGACGAGCCTCGGCGAAATGGCCGCGTTCATGCCGGTATCGGGCTCGTTCGCGACCTACGGCGCGAAGTTCGTCGACGATGGCTTCGGCTTCGCGCTCGGGTGGAACTACTGGTACAGCTGGGCCGTGACGCTGGCGGTGGAGCTCGTCGCCGCGCAGCTCGTGATGCACTACTGGTTCCCGCACGTGCCGGGCGTCTGGTGGAGCGCGCTGTTCCTCACGCTGATCTTCGCGCTCAACGCGCTGTCGGTGCGCGGCTTCGGCGAGGCCGAATACTGGTTCGCGCTGATCAAGGTGCTGACGGTGCTCGCATTCGTCGGCGTCGGCCTGCTGATGATCTTCGGGATCATGCAGGGCGGCCCGAGCGCCGGCTGGGGCAACCTCACGATCGGCGACGCGCCGTTCGTCGGCGGCTGGGCGACGATGCTCGGCGTCGCGATGATCGCGGGCTTCTCGTTCCAGGGCACCGAGATGATCGGCGTCGCGGCCGGCGAATCGGAGAATCCGCGCACGACGATTCCGCGCGCGGTGAGCCAGATCTTCTGGCGCATCCTGCTGTTCTACGTGTTCGCGATCTTCGTGATCGGCGTGCTGGTTCCGTACACCGATCCGAGCCTGCTGAAGAGCGACGTGACCGATATCGGCGTGAGCCCGTTCACGCTCGTGTTCCGCCACGCTGGGCTGGCCTTCGCCGCAGGCGTGATGAACGCGGTGATCCTGACGGCCGTGCTGTCGGCCGGCAACTCGGGCATGTACGCGTCGACGCGCATGCTCTACAACCTCGCGGTCGAAGGCCGCGCGCCGAAGCTGTTCGCGAAGCTGTCGCCGGGCGGCGTGCCGCGCAACGCGCTGTATGCGACCACCGCGATCGGCGCACTGTGCTTCCTCACGTCGCTGTACGGCGACAAGACCGTCTACCTGTGGCTGCTGAACACGTCGGGCATGGCCGGCTTCATCACGTGGCTCGGCATCGCGGTCAGCCACTACCGGTTCCGCAAAGGCTTCCTGAAACAAGGCTACCGGCTCGACCAGTTGCCGTACCGGTCGAAGTGGTTCCCGTTCGGCCCGCTGTTTGCGTTCGCGCTGTGCGCGGCCGTCGCGCTCGGCCAGGACTATCAGGCGTTCCTCGCCGACAAGATCGACTGGACTGGCGTCGCCGCGACCTACGTCGGCCTGCCGTTCTTCCTCGCGATCTGGCTCGGCTACGCGCTCGTGCGCAAATGCCGGCTGGTGCGCTACGAGGACATGGACATCGCGCCGTGGATCGAACGCAACGCGACGCATGAAGCGACCGAAAAGGCCGACGCCGGCTATCCGGCCTATGTCGCCCGTCCGGCCAACCCGACGCCGGGCGCCTGACGCCCGGTCACGCGCCGGCAGCCGCCCCTTCGCGGCGGCCGCTGCGCTGAAATCCCCATTCGACGCGGCGCGCGCGTTCAGGCAAGATCGACGCGCGCCGTCCGCCTTTCCGCCGTCACGAGTCACCGAACACGCATGCAGAACTTCTACGAAGCCACCGTTAGCCGCCAGCCCTACCCGCAACTGACCGACACGATCGATACGCAGGTCTGCATCGTCGGCGGCGGCCTCGCCGGGCTGTGCACGGCGCTCGGCCTCGTCGAGCGCGGCGTGCACGACGTCGTCGTGCTCGACGGCGAACGGGTCGGCTTCGGCGCGTCGGGCCGCAACGGCGGCTTCGTGTTCGGCGGCTACAGCCTCGACAACGCCGACCTGCTGCGCACGCTCGGCCGCGACGAAGGGCGCCGGCTGTACCGGCTCACCGTCGACGCGGTCGACCTGATCCGCGCGCGCATCGCCCGCTACGGGATCGACTGCGACATCGTCGACGAAGGCGTGATGCTCGCGAACTGGTTCGACGATCCGTCGCGGCTCGACGGCGTGCGCACGCTGATGAAGCAGGAATTCAACGTCGACTGGGAACCGGTCGCGACCGACGCGCTGCGTGCGCGGCTGAAGACGCAGCGCTATTACGGCAGCCTGTTCGAGCCGAACGCATTCCACTTTCATCCGCTGAAGTACGTGCTCGGCGTCGCGGCGGCCGCGTCGCGCGGCGGCGCACGCGTGTACGAACGCTCGGCCGCGCTCGGCATCGCGCGCGACGGCGCCGGCTACGTCGTGCGCACGGCGCAGGGCGCGGTGCGTGCGAAGGACGTCGTATTCGCCGGCGGCGGCTACGCGCGCGGCGTGTCGCCGCGCATCGAGCGCGCGGTGCTGCCGATCGCGACCTACGTGATCGCGACCGAACCGCTCGGCACGCGCCTGCCCGACGCGATCGACGCGCCGTACGCGATCTACGACACGCGTTTCGCGTTCGACTACTACCGTCCGCTGAAGGACACGCGGATTCTGTGGGGCGGCCGGATCTCCGTGCTCGATCGCGGCCCCGACGCGATCGCGCGCCTGCTGCGGCGCGACCTGCTGCGCGTGTATCCGCAACTGGACGGCGTGAAGGTCGACTACGCGTGGGGTGGGCTGATGAGCTATGCGCGGCACAAGATGCCGCAGATCGGCCGCGACACGGACGGCGTGTGGCACGCGATCGCATTCGGCGGTCACGGGATGGCGCCGACCACCGTCGCCGGCGAGGTGCTCGCCGCCGCGCTGGCGGGAGAGCGTCCGGTGCCGGACGGCTTCGCCGCGTTCGGGCTCACGCGCACGTTCGGGCTGGCCGGCCTCGCCGCCGCGCAGCTCACGTATACGGCGTACCAGGCCCGCGACGCGCTCGCGTCCTGCCGCCGCTGAGCGCCCGCCGCAGCCTTGCCGATTAGAGCGGAAGGTCGGCCGGGCGGGCATTTCCCACATGCTAGAATGCCTTTTCCAAGCCGCCGCGAACCAGAACAAAGTCACATGAAAGCAGGAAGCAAGGCCGCCACGTCCGACCCCCGCGCGCTTGCGTCCGACGCGCGGCGCAAATACGATCCCGAGCAAACCAAGCGCAACATCCTCGACGTCGCCACGCAGGAATTCTCCGCGATGGGCCTCGCCGGTGCGCGCGTCGACGCGATCGCCGAGCGCACGAACACGACGAAGCGGATGCTCTATTACTACTTCGAAAGCAAGGAAGGCCTGTACGAGGCCGTGCTGGAGAAAGTATACGGCGACATCCGCGCGCTCGAGCAGGAACTGCACGTCGGCGACATGGAGCCGCGCGAAGGCATGCGCCGTCTCGTCGAATTCACGTTCGACTATCACGACAAGCATCGCGATTTCGTCCGCCTCGTGTCGATCGAGAACATCCACGGCGCGAAGTATGTCGAACAGCTGAAGTCGTTCAAGAACCGCAACGTCAGCATCATCAAGACGCTCGAGGAACTGGTCGAGCGCGGCGCGGCCAGCGGCGTGTTCCGCAAGGACATCGACGCATTCGATCTGCACCTGCTGATCAGCTCATTCTGCTTCCACCGCGTGGCGAACCGCTACACGTTCGGCGCTGCATTCGGCCGCGACCCGTCGGCACCGCGCCTGCGCGCGCGACACCGCGACACGATCGCCGACGCGGTGCTCCGCTACGTCGCCGCGTAAGCGGCGGTAGTCGCCGGCCGGGGCACGCGACATCCGCGCCCCGCGAACTTCATTCAGCACTTCAGCGCATCAGTCCGTCGGCGCGGTCGACGCCAGCGCGATCCGCGCCTTCTGTTCCGGGCTCCCCGCCACGTAATACTTCTTCGCCCAGCTCGAATCGGGCGCGAGCGCGAGCCGCGCATGCGTACCCGTGCCGTGCTGCTGCTTCGCATGGATCGCCAGCGCGCGGGCGCGGTAGTGCTCGTACAGCCGCAGGAATTCCGCGAGATAGATCGCCGCGATCCGCTTGTCGCGGATCTCGAGCAGGTTCTCGTCGTTGTACTGCTCGGAATTGCGGCTCATGTTCGCCGAACCCGTATAGACGACCGGATTCGCGCCTTCCGCATCGATCACGATGAACTTGTGATGGATCACGACGGGCGGGAAAACCGGCGCCGGTTCGCCCGGGAAAAGCCGCAACTCCGGCTCGAAACCCTGCGGCACCGTGGCCGGCGAGAAATACGACGCGTCGATCACGTCGTGGTTGTCGCGGCTGCGGTGGTACAGCTCGAGGTTCGCGAGCGTCGCCGCATCGAGCGTCTGGCCGTCGTGCTGCGCGGTATCGGCCTTCGTCGCGCTGCCGACGCTGATCTTGTTCACGAGGCCGAACATCATCAGCCCGCGGTCGCCAGCCGCGAAACACGCGTCGCGCAGCGCCGCGTCGGTCGGCATGAACAGGCAGAACGACACCGAATGCTTCGCGGCCGCGATCGCGGCGACGATCGTATCGATCTCGGTACGCTGCCCCGCGGGCTCCGGCGAGTACGCGACGCGCACCTGCGCGCTGCCGATCGTCATCGGCGCCGACCAGCCCGGCGACAGCCGCGCGGTCTCCGCAATCGACGGATTCCCGGCCAGCGCATGCGCGCGCTCGTTGTACAGCGCGGCGAGCGCAGGCGAGTCGAACGCATGCAGCACGTTGGCCTGCTCGGTCAGCCCCTCGGTCGTGAAGTTCGCGGAGCCGGTCAGCACGCGCGCGGGCGCCGGGTTCGACGGCGCATCGGTCACGATGAACTTGTCGTGCATGATGTGCGTCTTGTCGCGCGGCGCGAGCGTCGCGAGGCCCTGCAGCGCATCGACGGCCGGCTGGTTCGGCGACGGCAGCGGCGGCTTGCCCTTGCGCGCCGTCGTGTGCGCGTCGTAGACGATCGCGAGCGACGCTTCGCCGTGCTGGCGGCCGAACGCGTCGAACGCGGGCAGCGCCCACAGCGTGTCGGTCAGGTGATAGACGGCCGACACCGCGCGCGATGCCGGATCGAGCATCTGCGCGAACACCTGCTCCATGTCGTTCGCGAGCCACGTGCGCAACTTCAGCGCCTGCGCGGCGCTCGGCGCCTCGTTCGGCGCGAGGCCGAGCGCCGCGACCTGCTTCGCGAACGCCTGCGAGCTGACCACCGCACGGTTGAACCACGTGCCGATGCCGTCCTCGACGTGCGCGGGCAGCACGACGTCGCACACGCCGGCTTGCGCGTCGAGCACCTGCAGGTTCGCCGGCGTGCCGACGACCGGATAGACGTCGTAGCGGAACGACGCACCGCGGTCCTGCGGATCGATGCGCGCGTCCCACCACATGAATTTCTGGATCGGCGCCTGATCGGTCGGCGCATCGCCCTGCGTGTCGGCGGCCGGGCCGTCGAACGTCAGGCGGTTGGGCAGCCAGCTGTCCGGCGCACGCGTCTTGCCGTCGGCCGACCAGAAACCCGGCGTGCGCCGGATCGCGAAGCCGAGGAAATCGGACCGCGACGCCGCATCGGGCCAGTCGAAAGCCAGCAGGACCAGGGTGGGGGAAAGATAGCTGCGCACGCTGACGGTCATTCGTTGCTCCCTGGCCCGGCGGCCGGTCGAGATGAATGCGTCAGTCTTGATGGCGGTTCTTCCCGCGCGATGACCGTTCGATGAACCTTGTATGTCGGACGCGCGTCAGTCGCATACGAGCAGCTCGATCCCGCGCGCCGTCAGCGCGCGGCGCACGGCCTTGTCGGGTGCGCGTTCGGTCACCAGATAGCGGGCGGCGGACGTGCCGTTGATCCGCACCGGCGTCACGCGGCCGAATTTCGAATGGTCGGCGACGATGATCGCCGTGCCCGCCGCCGCGATCATCCGGCTGCGCACTTCGGCCGCGAGCCGCGAGTAGTCGGTGCACTCGCCGTCGGGCGTGATGCCGCCGGCGCCGACGAACGCGAAATCGACGTGGTATTGCGCGAGCTGGTGGATCGTGTCGAGCCCGAACGTGGCGTCCTCGTCGTCGGACAGCTCGCCGCCGAGCAACGTCACGCGGTTGCCGTTGCGCCGCGCGAGCACGAACGCGGTACGCCAGTCGTTCGTGTAGATCGACAGCCGGTGCCGGTCGGCGAGCGCCAGCGCGACCGCATGCGGCGTGCTGCCCGAATCGATCAGCACCGATGCATCGTCGGGCACGAATTCGGCCGCGCGCCGCCCGATCGTGCGCTTCGCGTCGGCGTTCGCGGCTTCGCGCTCGGACAGGCTCGGCTCGCGGCGATCCGCGGCCAGCGCGCCGCCATGCGTCATCACGAGCAGGCCGCGCGCGGCCAGCGCGTTCAGGTCGCGCCGCACGGTTTCGCGCGACACGTCGAGCGAACGCACGAGTTCCGCGACCGTCAGCGCGCCCGAGCGTCCGAGCGCCGACAGGATGTATTGATGACGTTGTTCCGCCAGCATCGCGTGTGCGCCCGAGGCGACTGGTAATGGGTAAGCCGGCCATTGTATTACGGACGTTTGACGACCATTTGACCGGGCCGGGTAACACGGCCGGGCGGCGGCCGCGCGCGTTGCCCGAAAGCGAAATTCTGTATTGCCCGGCGCGCGCGAATCCGCGCGGCGCCGGTTGCTACACTTTGCGCTTCGCCGAACGACCGACCAAGACCGACCAATAAAGGGGCTCGCGCCATGTATCGCAAAGGCAGTGTGATCGAAATCCAGTTTCCGCCGGAACGCCTCAACGACGCGGCAGGCGATCCGTACTGGATCGACCTGACGCTCGACGAAGCGCGTCGGCTCTACGAACAGCTCGCCGCGCGCTTCGCGACCGACGCACGCGCCAACCAGCCGCTCGATACGTTCTCGATCGACTGAGCGTCGCTGCTGCGCGCCCATCCGCGCAGCGCCGTGCCGTGCGGTGCCGCGGACGATCATCCCCGCCGCGCCGCGCACCGGCGCGCGATGACCGCCGCCCCGCTCACGCGCCGCGCGGCATGAGTGCAGGATTCGACAAGACGCCAGCGTCGCTTCGCCCGATACTGGCCGACTTTCCGGATCTGTCCGGCCGCGTCGCGGCCCGTCACGCATGCTCAACTCGATCGTCGCCGCCGTTTTCGTCGCGCTCTGGTCCACCGGCTTCATCGTTGCACGGGCAATCAAGCCCTACGCCGATCCGAACCTGTTCCTGCTCGCGCGCTTCGCGGGCACGGCCGCGCTGTTCGGCGTGGTCGCGCTCGCCGCGCGCGCGCCGTGGCCGGCCCGCCGCGAATGGCCGCGCCACCTGATCGCCGGCGCGCTGTTGCAAGGCGTCTATCTCGGCGCGAGCTACTGGGCCGTCGCGCAAGGGTTGAATGCGGGCGTGATGGCGCTGCTCGGCGCGCTGCAGCCGCTTGCCACCGCCGTGCTCGCGGTTCCGCTGTTCAACGAACGTCTGCCCGCGCGCGGCTGGCTCGGGATGGCGCTCGGGCTGGCCGGCGTCGCGCTCGTGCTCGCGCCGAAAGTCACCGGCGGCGTCGCGCCGCCGCCGGGCGCCGCGCCTGCGTGGCTCGTCGTCACCGTGTCGGTGCTGGCGGTCGGGTCGATCACCGCCGGCTCGCTGTACCAGAAAGGCAAGCTCGCGCAGAGCGACCTGCGCACGGCGGTCGCCGTGCAGAACTTCGGCGCGGCGCTCGTCGCGGCCGTCTTCGTCGTGCTGCTCCATGAAACCCGCTGGATCGACGCGCCGGCGCTGTGGGTGTCGCTCGTGTGGGGCGTCGTGTTCCTGTCCGGCGGCGCGGTCACGATGCTGATGTGGATGCTGCGGCACGGCAATGCGGCGCGCGCGACGTCGCTGCTGTTTCTCGCGCCGCCGCTGGCCGCGCTGCAGGGCTACGCGCTGTTCGGCGAAACGCTCGCGACGATCCAGCTCGCCGGCTTCGCGCTCGCGCTGGTGGGCGTCGTGCTCGCGCGGCGCTGACGGGCGAAGACGCACGCGGGATCGAGCGGCCACGCCGTCATCGGGCCTCCATCCCTCCTCGCTGAAGCCGCGCGCACGGCCGCCCTTCGCGCAGCATCTCCTGCACCCGCCCGGCGCACCGCGCACCACGGCGATGCGGCGCGTCTCGCCGATGCAACGCGAAACCGCCGGAAACGCCTGTCCGGCGCGGCGGCGCGCCGCGATTGCGCTTATGATGAGCGCCTTGCATTTCGTCCCGGAACTTTCCTCATGACATCCGCCGATTACGCCAGCCGCCAACGCGCGATCATTGCCGAACTGAACGTCGCCCCGCACTTCGACGCCGAGGCCGAAATCGACCGCCGCGTCGATTTCCTCGCGCAATACCTTCGTTCGACCGGCCTGCGGACCTACGTGCTCGGCATCAGCGGCGGCGTCGATTCGTCGACGGCCGGCCGGCTGGCGCAGCTCGCGGTCGAAAAGCTGCGCGCCGGTGGCTACGACGCGCGCTTCATCGCGATGCGCTTGCCGAACGGCGTGCAGAACGACGAAGACGATGCGCAGCGCGCGCTCGCGTTCGTGCGCGCGGACGAGGTATTGACGGTCGACGTGAAGCCGGCCGCCGATGCGATGCTCCGTTCGCTGGTCGCGTCGGGCCACGCGTTCGAAGACCCCGCGCAACAGGATTTCGTGCACGGCAACATCAAGGCGCGCGAGCGCATGATCGCTCAGTACGCGGTGGCCGGCGCGCGGCGCGGCATCGTGATCGGCACCGACCACGCGGCCGAATCGCTGATGGGTTTCTTCACGAAGTTCGGCGACGGGGGCGCGGACATCCTGCCGCTCGCGGGCCTGAGCAAGCGTCGTGTGCGCGGGGTCGCACGCGCGCTCGGCGGCGACGAGCTGATCGTGATGAAGGTGCCGACGGCCGACCTCGAGGAACTGCGCCCGCTGCGCCCCGACGAGCACGCGTATGGCGTGACCTACGACGAGATCGACGATTTCCTCGAAGGCAAGCCGGTCGCCGACCGCGTCTACGAAACGGTGCTGCGCTTCTACGACGGGTCGCGCCACAAGCGCGCGCTGCCGTACACGATGTTCGACTGGCCGACCGCCTAAGCCGGCCGCCCGGCTACCGACATACCGCCGCGCGCACCGTCACGGCTGCGCGCGGCACATCGGCGCCGGGCAACGCTATGCGTTCCCGCCCGTCTTTTTCGCCTGCAGCGCACGAATCCGCAGCCGCGCGCCCGTATCGCTGACCGTCGCGTCGTACATCGTCGCGAGGTCGCGCTTGAGCGCGGTGCGCGAGCCGCCGTCGAGATACACCATGTGCCCCGACGGATAGAATCGCGCGGACAGGTTCTGCCGCACCTTCTGGTCCTCCAGCGGCATCTGCTGCAGATCGATCACGGTCTGGTAGAACGGCGTGACGAAATCGTAGAGTCCGTTCGCCGACAGCACCTTCAGGTCGACGTTCAGCGCCATCACCGCGGCGAGGTCGCCGGCCGTGTAGAGGATCACGTTCCCCTGCGCATCGATGCCCTGCTGCGCGCCGGTCGGGTCGATGTGGCTGAAATCCCAGTTCTTGAAGGCCTGGTCGTTCAGGTCCGTGAACGCCGAGTTCGACGTGAACTTCAACTGCTCGTTCAGGTAGCTGTTCCACATCGCCGTATAGACGCCCGTCACGGCCGTCATCGTCGGATCGTTGCCGCCCGAATTCGGGTCGATCTTGCCGGCGATGCCCGACGAGATCCCGGTCACGCGGCCGTCGTACGAACCGAGCGCGAGCCCCTGCGCATGCAGCAGCGTCGTCAGGAACAGCGAATTGCCGCGCGTGTCGTAACCGGCGATGTCGAGCCCCCACGATTGCAGCGTCGCCGTATCGATGCCCGTGTATGCCGACAGCTTCTGCACGGTGGCCGGGTTCGCATGCGGCATCGCGCGCAGCGCGCTCAGGTAGTCGGTGCGCGCGAACTGCGCGACTTCCTCGACGAACGCGCCGAGATCGCTCGGCGCCGGCTTGATGCCGAGCTTCTTGTGATACCACGCATCGGCCGCGGCGGTCGGCAGCGCGCCGACCGGGTTGCCGGCCTGCCGGTAATCGAGGATCGACGATTGCAGCGTGACGCCGTTCAGGTCGACGCCGTCCTCGTGCAGCTTGTACGCGAGCACGCAACTGCGCGCGGTGCCGTACGATTCGCCGAACAGGTATTTCGGCGAATTCCAGCGGTTGTTCTTCGTCAGGTAGCGCTTGATGAACTGCTTCAGCGAATTCGCATCCTGGTCGACGCCCCAGAAGTCGCGGTTCTTGTTCGGCGCGACGGCCGCCGAATAGCCGGTGCCGACCGGATTGATGAACACCAGGTCGCTGTGGTCGATCATGCTGTCCGGGTTGTCCTCGAGCTGGTACGGCGCGGGCGGCGTGAAACCGGGCATCGACGTCTTGATGCGCTTCGGCGCGAACGAGCCGAGCAGCACGAACACCGACGAAGATCCGGGCCCGCCGTTGTAGAAGAACGTCACGGGCCGCGTTTCCTCCTTCGCGCCGTCGGCCGTGAACGCGACGTAGAAAATCTTCGCGGCCGGCTGCGAACTGCTCGGATCGACCGTCACCAGGTGGCCGACCGTCGCCGTGTACGCGATCCGCTTGCCATCGATCAGGATCGTGTGGTGCGTGATCGCGGCCGCCTCGGTCGTGTCCGTCACCGAGTCGTCGGGGCCGTTGCCGTACGCGACCGGATCGAAGAACGGCTGGTCGCGGCCGTGGCTCAGCGCGACCGGGTTGATGGTCGGCGGCACGCCATGCGAATTGTGGTCGCCGTGATGCAGCGGATACACGCCGCCGGAAGATGCGGAATCGATGCCCATCGTGCTGCTCCTGGAGGTGAAAAAAGACGCGGGCAGACCACCCGCGTCGAACGGAAAGGCGTGCGCCGGCGCGTCAGCTCGACGGCTTGCGCGCGAGGATCGTGGCGAGTTGCGCACCGTTCGGGCTGCCGAGGCCCGTGCACGCGTCCCAGCCGGACGCGGCCGCATACGTGCCGTTCGATCCTTTCGTGATGTCGCGCAGCGCGCCCGGATGCTTGTACAGCACCGGATTGATCCAGCCGGCCGGCGCGCCGGCCGTCGCATTGATCCGCGCGATCAGCGCGGCCCACAGCGGTGCGACCGCGCTCGTGCCGCCCATCACCGAAGGCGTGCCGGCGACCGACACTTCGTAACCCGTCTGCGGCGACGCGTCGCCGGCCACATCCGGCACGCCGCGCTTCGCGAGCGGCGTGGTGGTGCCGTCGGCGCGCGCGACCTTCAGCCCCTGCTGCCATGCCGGCAGGTCGAACAGCGAACTGACGCCGCCGCCGCCCGCCCCGCCGCCGGCCGCCTCGTCGTTCCACGTGACCTCGCTGCGGATGCCCTGCCCGGGCAGCGCGTCAAGTTGCGTACCACCGCAGCCGAGCACGTACGGGCTCGACGCGGGGAAATCGACGTGATCGGCGCCGTCCTGCAGCCCGTCGCCCGAGCCGCTGTCGCCCGACGCCGCGCAGACGGTGATGCCCTGTGCGGCGGCCGCCTGCAGCACGCGGTTGAACGCATGGGCGGACTGCGCCTGCCAGATCGCCTCCGGGCCGCCCCAGCTGATCGAGATCACGGAAGGCCGATTGGTCTTGTCGGTGACGGCCGCGTTGACGGCCTGGATGAAGCCCGCGTCGCTGTTCGGCGCGAAGTAGACGGCGATCTTCGCGGCCGGTGCGATCGCGCCGGCGATCTCGATGTCGAGCGCGACTTCGCCGTCCGGGCCGTTCGGCTCGCCGGTCGGTGCGTTGCGGCCGGTGCCGACGTTCACGTCGACGAGCGTCGGCGGCGTCGTGATCCCGAGCCCGCGGAAATACTGCTGGATGTCGGCCGCGCGATAGCCGCCGCCGAGTTCGACGATCGCGATGCATTGCCCGGCGCCGTCGCCGGCCGGAAAGTCGTACAGCGACGCAAGCTGGATCGGCGTGAACGTGACGGCCGCCGCGCCGCGCGCCGGCTTGAACGGCGGACGGAAGCGAAAGTGCGGCCGCGCCTGCGGCCGGCTGTCGAGGCCCAGCACGGCCGTCACCGCATCGCCGAGCTCGTCGGGCAGCGTGATCGGGCCCGAACGGCCGCGATACTGGCCGATCGACCGATGCTCGAAACGCTCGAGCTTCACGCTGAACGCGGCTTCGAACTGCGCGATCGTGCCGGACACCACGACGACGCTTTCGACCGGGTCGACACGATCGACCGCCAGTTGATGACGGTGCGCGAAGTCCTCGGTCTTGCGGATGTCGTCGGGATTGGCGGAGAAACGCTGCGCGAATGCGTCGCGCGACAGCGGTTTTGCACCGGCGTCGCCGCTGGCGAGCTGGTGGACCAATGCATCGAGTTGCCCTTCTTCCTGCCGCCGCAACATGATCGTGACGTGGATGCGTTCTGCCGGATCGCACTGGCCGAGACACTTGGACTCGGCGACGATACGGGGTTCACGGTCGGCTTGAAGATGCCTTGCCATGTTCAGACCCTCCTTGGTACCGCGTTGCACGGAACAGCCAGGAAATCGGACATAGCCCGCGGAAGACGGTTCCGTTCGGTCAGTCGATTCGCGACGGCGCGTCTGCGACGGCGCGTTTGCGACGGCGCGAAGGTAGAGGAAGTTTAGAACAGTCAGACGATTTGCGCGCACGCCCTTCTGCGGCAAGCGTGCGCGCGAAGGCCGGCATCGCGCGCGGCCTGCCTACCCCGCGGCGACCATGCGGCGGCGCTCGGTCTCAGTCCATCGACAACCGCAGGGCAAAACCGATCAACGCAGCGGAAAAAGTCCAGCGCTGCACCGTCTGCGCGAGCGGATGCGCGCGCATCCACGCCGCGATGCGCGACGCGCCGAACACGCACGCGAGGTCGAAGCACACGCCGGCCGCCACCAGCAGCGCGCCGAGCGCGAACATCTGCCAGACGACCGGCCCGGCCTCGGGCCGCACGAACTGCGGCAGCAGCACCGAGCAGAACAGCAGCGCCTTCGGGTTCAGCAGGTTGGTCAGCAGCCCCTTCACGAACGATTGCCGCAACTCGCCCGCCGCCGCGTCGCCGTCGCCGAGCGCGAACACCGGCGAGCGGAACACCTGGATCGCGACGTACGCGAGATAGAACGCGCCGCCGTAGCGGATCACCTCGTACAACCAGGGCGCGCTGCGGATCAGCGCCGCGACACCGCACGCCGACAGCGTCACGTGCGCGGTGCGCGCGAGCGACAGGCCGGCCGCCGCGGCCATCCCCGGCCGCACGCCGCGGCCGATGCTGGTCTGCAGCACGAGCGCCATGTCGGGCCCGGGCACCGCGTAAATGGCCGCCAGCGCGGCGAGATAAATCAACAGCAAATGCGTGGAAATCATGGTCTGCCCCCGTCCTTCAATGACGATATGTTGCCGCTGAAGGCGGAGGGATTATTGGCCAACTTTGGCTCAGGAATGGCGATTCGTAGGGGAATCCGCCACAATCACGAAACTGTAAAAAGGATTCCACCAACATGACCGAGCTCGACAAAACCGACCGCGCGATACTCGCCGCGGTGCAACGCGACGGCCGCCTGCCGATCGCGCGGCTCGCCGAATCCGTCGGCCTGTCCGAGACGCCGTGCGCGCGGCGCCTGAAACGTCTGGAAAACGACGGCTACATCGAGCGCTATCGCGCGCAGCTGTCACGCCAGGCGCTGGGCTTCGGCGTGGTTGCGTTCGTGCTCGTGCGGTTCGCGACGCACGACCGCAAGGTCGCCGACCGGTTCGAACGGGAAGTGCTCGGCATCGAGCGGATCCTCGCGTGCCACAACGTAGCAGGCACGGCCGATTACCTGCTGCAGGTGGTCGCGCGCGACCTCGACGACTACGGCACGTTCCTGCGCGATTCGCTGCGGATGCTGCCGGGCGTGACGTCGATCGAATCGGCGCTGTCGTTGCGCGAGGTGAAGCACGACGCGGGGTTGCCGGTGCCGTGACGCACGCCGGGCCGACAAGCCGCGCGCGCAACGCTTGTTCACATTGTCGGCCGCGCCGGCGTCACACCGCGTCGAGCGACTGATGCGCGCGTTCGAGATCCTCGAGAAACGCTTCGACGACCGGATCGCCGCGCCCGTCGCGCGCCACGACCACGTGGAACGTGACTTCATAGTGCAGCTGCTCGGGATTGAGCGGCGCGAGCAGCCCCTGCGCGACATACGGCGCCGCGAAGTGCTGCGGCAGGTAGCCGAGGTGATGACCGGACAGGATCAGCAGCGCGACGGCCTCCATGTTGTCGGCGGTCGCGGTCACGCGATCGGGCGTCGTCGACATCTGCGCCTCCGGCAGCGGATACGAGCGCCAGGCCCACTCGAAGCCGGCGACGTCGGCCGGCGTCAGCGTGCCGGCGCGTTCGAACAGCGGATGGCCGCGGCCGCAGTACGCGACCTGCCGCTCGATGAACAGCGGCGTGTAGTGCAGCGTCGGCACGCGATGCCAGAAATAGCCGACCGCGATCTGGATCTCGTTGCTCAGCAGCTTTTCCTCGAGATCGCCCGGCGCGCGCACCGAAATCGAGAAGCGCACGGCCTCGTCGCGCGTGCGGAACGCGGCGATCGCCTCGGCGATCCGCGCATTCTGGCTGACCGGCGTATGACCGATCAGGCCGATGTTCAGCGTGCCGACCAGTTGGCGGTCCATGTGCCGCGCGGCCATCCCGAACTCGTCGAGCGCCGCGAGCAGCCTGCGGCTCATCGCGTGGAACCGCTCGCCCTTCGGCGTGAGCCGGAAGCCGCTGCGGCCGCGCTCGCAGAGCCGGTAGCCGAGCCGCGTCTCGAGCGACGACAGCTGCGCGCTGATCGTCGACTGGCCGACGTTCAGCATCGCCTGCGCGGCCGACACGCCGCCCGCGTCCGTGACCGCGAGAAACACGCGGATCAACCGCAGATCGAGGGTCGACAGATTCCCCAGCACGTTCATCCCCTTCCATACATCGATGAAGATCGATGTTTACGTCGATATCTTCGCATTCTTCTTTCCCGGCCGAGCGCGTAAAACTGTGCGCCAGGCCGCGTCGCATGATACGGCAGCCCCACACCGGAAGAGACGACCCCATGAACGACCCCATCCATTTCCAGCCGCTCGGCGGCAATGAAATGCCGCGCTCCGGCGGCATCGCGACGATGATGCGCCTGCCGCACGTGTCGAGCGCCGAAGGCCTCGACGCCTGTTTCGTCGGCGTGCCGTTCGATCTCGGCACGTCGAACCGCACCGGCGCGCGCTTCGGCCCGCGCCAGATCCGCACCGAATCCGTGCTGCTGCGCCCGTACAACATGGCCACGCGCGCAGCACCGTTCGATTCGCTGCAGATCGCCGACATCGGCGACGTCGCGATCAACCCGTACAACCTGCACGATTCGATCGCCCGCATCGAAGCCGCGTACGACGCGATTCTCGAGCACGACTGCAAGCCGATCACGCTCGGCGGCGACCATACGATCGCACTGCCGATCCTGCGCGCGATCCACCGCAAGCACGGCAAGGTTGCATTGATCCACGTCGATGCACATGCCGACGTGAACGACACGATGATGGGCGAAAAGATCGCGCACGGCACGCCGTTCCGCCGCGCGGTCGAGGAAGGACTGCTGCACGGCGACAAGGTCACGCAGATCGGCCTGCGCGGCACCGGCTACGCGGCCGAGGATTTCGACTGGTGCCGCGAGCAGGGCTTCCGCGTGGTCCAGGCCGAGGAATGCTGGAACAAGTCGCTCGCGCCGCTGATGGAAGAAGTGCGCGCGCGCATCGGCGACACGCCCGTCTACATCACGTTCGACATCGACGGCATCGATCCGGCCTACGCGCCGGGCACCGGCACGCCGGAAATCGCGGGCCTCACGGTGCCGCAGGCGCTCGAGATCATCCGCGGCGCGAAGGGGCTGAACATCGTCGGCTGCGATCTCGTCGAAGTCGCGCCGCCGTACGACCCGTTCGGCACCACCGCGCTGCTCGGCGCGAACCTCGCGTACGAGCTGCTGTGCGTGCTGCCGGGCGTCGCGTATCGCGACTGACGACCGATCCCGCTACACGACCTATTCCAAATCAGAGGATTCCAGAGGAGCACACAGAAAGATGGGGACTTCCGTCAAGCAACCGAAGCGGGCGGCGCTCGCGTCGTTCGTCGGCACCACGATCGAGTGGTACGACTTCTATAGTTATGCGACCGCCGCCGCCATCGTGTTCGGGCCGCTGTTCTTTCCCGGCGAAAACCGTTTCATCAGCCTGCTTGCATCGTTCGGCTCGTTCGCGGTCGGCTTCTTCGCGCGGCCGCTCGGCGGCGTGATGTTCGGCTATCTCGGCGACCGCTTCGGCCGCAAGCGGTCGCTGCTCGCGACGCTGATGCTGATGGCCGTGTCGACGGTCGCGATCGGCCTGCTTCCCACGCATGCGCAAGCCGGCGTGATCGCACCGATCCTGCTTGTGCTGATGCGCGTGCTGCAAGGCATCGCAGTGGGCGGCGAATGGGGCGGCGCGGTGCTGCTGGCCGGCGAGCATGCGCCCGAAGGCAAGCGCACGTTCTTCGCGTCGTTCGCGCAGCTGGGCAGCGCGAGCGGCCTGATCCTGTCGATGCTCGCGTTCGGCGCGATCAGCACGCTGTCGAAGGACGACATGATGAGCTGGGGCTGGCGCGTGCCGTTCCTCGCGAGTTCCGTGCTGCTGGTCGTCGGCTTCGTGATCCGTGCGAGCGTGTCGGAATCGCCCGAGTTCGAGGAAGTCAGGAAGAGCGGCAACATCGCGCAAAAACCGCTGCGCGAGGCGCTCAAGGTCTGGCCGCTGCTGCTGCTCGCGATCGGCGCGAACGTGTACGGGATCGCCGGCGTGTATTTCAGCAACATCTTCATGATCAGCTACGCGACCCAGTTCCTGTCGCTCGACCGGTCGATGGTGCTGCATTGCATGACGATCGTCGCGGTGCTGCAGTTCGTCGTGCAGCTCGCGGCCGCGTTCCTCGCGCAGCGCTTCGGCACCACGCGCGTACTGCTGATCACCGGCGCGTGGGCAATGATCGTCCCGTTCGTGATGCTGCCGCTCGTGCATATGGGCACGCCGGTGTCGATCACGGTCGGCGTCGGCCTCGCGACGCTCGCGGAATCGGGCTACTACTCGGTCGTCGCGGGCTTCGTCAGCGGCATCTTCATCGCACGGATCCGCTATACGGCAATTTCGATCGCGTACCAGGTGTGCGGCGCGCTCGCCGGCGGCCTCACGCCGCTCGTCGCGACGCTGATCGCGCAGAACGCGGCCCCGCAATGGTGGCCGCTCGCGCTCCAGTACACGAGCGCCGCCGTGCTGTCGTCGCTGTGCGTGTGGTTGATCTCGCGCCGCGTCAGCATCGACGATGCGGGCGCGCCCGGCAAGACGCGCGAAGCGCTGCCGCGCGGCGCACGCGCCGCGTAGCGCTCGACGCGTAGCGCCTGTCGCACATGCATGCATGACGTAAAACGACCCGCTTTCGCGGGTCGTTTTCTTTGCCGCCCGATCGATGATCGACGATCGGCGACCGCTACCGCCCTGCGTTCGCTGCGTGGTTACCGCACCTGGCTACGCAGCGTCTTCGCCGCGGCGACCATGTTCGTCAGCGCCGGAATCACTTCCTCCCACTGACGCGTCTTCAGCCCGCAGTCCGGGTTCACCCACAGACGTTCCGCCGGAATCCGCTCGGCCGCCTTCCTCATCAGCCCGACGATATGATCCTGCGTCGGGATGTTCGGCGAGTGAATGTCGTACACGCCCGGCCCGATTTCATTCGGATACTTGAAGGTGTCGAACGCATCGAGCAACTCCATGTCGGAGCGCGACGTCTCGATCGTGATCACGTCCGCGTCCATGTCGGCGATCGACGCGATGATGTCGTTGAACTCCGAATAGCACATGTGCGTGTGGATCTGCGTATCGTCCTGCACGCCGTTCGCGGTGATGCGGAACGACTCGACCGCCCACTTCAGGTAGTCGCTCCATTGCGCGCGGCGCAGCGGCAGCCCTTCGCGCAGCGCGGCTTCGTCGATCTGGATCACGCGCACGCCGGCCTTCTCGAGATCGAGCACTTCATCGCGGATCGCCAGCGCAAGCTGGTAGCACGACACCGAGCGCGGCTGGTCGTCGCGCACGAACGACCAGTTCAGGATCGTCACGGGGCCGGTCAGCATGCCCTTCATCGGCTTGTCCGTCAGCGACTGCGCATAGGCGATCCACTCGACCGTCATCGCCTTCGGGCGGCTGATGTCGCCGAACAGGATCGGCGGCTTCACGCAGCGCGAACCGTACGACTGCACCCAGCCGAACTGACTGAACGCATAGCCGTCGAGCTGTTCGCCGAAGTATTCGACCATGTCGTTGCGCTCGGCTTCGCCATGCACGAGCACGTCGAGTTCGAGCGATTCCTGTTCGCGCACGCTGCGTTCGATCTCGGCCTGCATCGCCGCGCGATAGCCGGCTTCGTCCAGCGCGCCGGCCTTGAACCGGCTGCGCGCCTGGCGGATGTCGGCGGTCTGCGGGAACGAGCCGATCGTCGTCGTCGGGAACGCCGGCAGGTTCAGGCGCGCCGACTGCTTCGATGCACGCTGCGTATACGGGCTCGCGCGGTTGCCGAGCGGCGCGTCGATGCGCGCGAGCGCGGCCTTCACCGCCGGGTTGTTCACGCGCGGCGAGCGGCGCCGCGAATCGATCGCGGCGGCATTCGCGGCGAGCGCGTCGGCCACCTTGTCGCGGCCTTCGTTCAGTGCGGTCGCAAGCACCTTCAGCTCGTCGAGCTTCTGCAGCGCGAACGCGAGCCACGAGCGGATTTCCGCGTCGAGCTTCTCTTCGCTCGCGAGATCGACCGGCACGTGCAACAGCGAGCATGACGGCGCGAGCCACAGCCGGTCGCCCAGTTGCTTCGCGAGCGGCTCGAGCCAGTCGAGCGCGGCGTTCAGGTCGGTCTTCCAGATGTTGCGGCCGTTGATCGCGCCGACCGACAGCACGCGCTCCGGCGGCAGTTCGCGCACCAGCGCGTCGACTTCGTCGCGGGCATTGATCGCGTCGATATGCAGGCCGTCGATCGACAGCGACGCCGCGAGCGTCAGATTGTCCTGAAGCTGGCCGAAGTACGTGGCGAGCAGCAGCTTGATGCGGCGCGTTTCCAGCGCCTCGTACGCGATGCGGAATGCCTGGCGCCATTCGGCATCGAGCTCGGTCACGAGAATCGGTTCGTCGATCTGCACCCATTCGACACCCTGCGCGGTCAGCGTGTCGAGCAGCGCGCCGTACACCGGCAGCAGCTTCGGCAGCAGCGCGAGGCGGTCGGAATCGTCCTTCGCCTTGCCGAGCCACAGGTACGTGACGGGGCCGAGAATCACCGGTTTCGCATTCACGCCCTGCGCGGTCGCTTCGGCGAGTTGCTGGAGCAGACGCGACGGATCGAGCGAGAAATTCGTGTCCGCATGGAACTCCGGCACGATGTAGTGGTAGTTCGTATCGAACCACTTCGTCATTTCACCGGCCGCGACCCCGCCGCAGCACGCGGCGTGCTCCTCCGTCGACTGCGCCGAACGGCCGCGTGCGACGCGGAAATAATTGTCGAGCGCATCGCCGTGGAAATCCTGCACGCGCTTCGGCAGGTTGCCGAGCGTGAAGCTCATGTCGAGCACCTGGTCGTAGAACGCGAAGTCGCCGATCGGCGCGAGATCGAGATCGCGCTGGTCGTGCCAATGACGCCGGCGCAACTCGGCGCCAAGCGCCTTCAGTTCGTCGCGCGACGATTCACCCTTCCAGTAGCGTTCGAGACCGAACTTGAGTTCGCGCTTCGCGCCGATGCGCGGAAAACCGAGGTTGTGTGTCGTGACCATGAAGCTGCCGTCCAGAAGAAAGTGTAGATCCGGCAGCCATCATAGGGATTTCAAACCATGAAATAAAATGGCATTATTTCATTCATCCATTAACATTTTTCATGCATCTGCCCGATGCACGCAATCCATGCTGGAACGATTCCATCTCGTCGTCATACGTGAAGTCGAGCGCCAGGGCTCGCTGACCGCGGCGGCCAATGCGCTGCACCTCACGCAATCGGCGCTCAGCCACACCGTCAGGAAAGTCGAGCAGCAGCTCGGCACGGCGATCTGGGACCGCGAAGGCCGCGGCCTGCGGCTCACGCAGGGCGGGCACTATCTGCTGAAGCTGGCGAACCGGCTGCTGCCGCAGTTCGAGCTCGCCGAGGAGCGGATGAAGCAGTACGCGAAGGGCGAGCGCGGCACGCTGCGCATCGGGATGGAGTGCCATCCGTGCTATCAGTGGCTGCTGAAGGTCGTGTCGCCGTACCTGTCGCGCTGGCCCGACGTCGACGTGGACGTGAAGCAGCGCTTCCAGTTCGGCGGCATCGGCGCGCTGTTCGGTTACGACATCGACGTGCTCGTGACGCCCGATCCGCTGAACAAGCCGGGGCTGCGCTTCGACCCGGTGTTCGACTACGAACAGGTGCTGGTGGTCGCGGATTCGCACCGGTTCGCGAATGTCGACTACGTGACGCCCGAACAACTGACCGACGAGATCCTGATCACGTACCCGGTCGAGACCGACCGGCTCGACATCTACAACCAGTTCCTGACGCCGGCCGGCATCGTGCCGAGGCGGCACAAGTCGATCGAGACGACCGACATCATGTTGCAGATGGTCGCGAGCGGGCGCGGCGTGGCCGCGCTGCCGCGGTGGCTTGCCGACGAGTATGCGGACCGGATGCCGGTCGTACCGGTCAAGCTCGGCAAGAACGGCATCGCGAAGCAGATCTTCCTCGGCATCCGCGAAGCGGACGCAGCGATCGACTATCTGGCCGCGTTCGTCGCGCTGGCGCGCGAATCGACGTGGAGCGCGCCGCGCATGCTGCGCTAGGCGCGCCCGGTTGCCCCGCGCGTCAGGCGGCGCGCAGGCCGGCGCGTTCGCCGCGCTCGACCCACGCGCCGAACAGTAGGCCGATCGTCGTCCACATGATCACCTGCATGCCGATGGCCGCCACGCGGAACCTCCACAGCAAGGTCGCCGGGAAATCGGCCGGCAACTCGCTGACCGACGGCAGCCCGATCTGCACGGCCGCGATGATCGCGACGAACACGAGCCCGGCGACGATCGATGCGTTCCACGGGCCGAGCTTCGCCAGCAGATGGCGGCGCACGCCGACCGAGAACACCATCGTCGCGACCGAGATCGCGATCATCAGGAAGAACAGGCCGGTGCGATAGCCGATCGTGTCGGGGTCGCCGACCGACGGCGGATTGGCCGGGTACTTGAGGTTCGGCACGACCACGAGCGCAACGAACGCCGCCAGCGCGAGCCATGCGGCCAGCGGCCGTGCCGGCAGGCGGCTGCCGCGTCCGTACGCATACGCGAAGACCAGCGAGAACAGTCCGCCGAATGCCGCGCCGTAGGTCACGACGCCCGTCAGCAGCCCGAGGCCGGCCTGCGTGTGGCGGCTGACCAGCTCGGGTTCCGGCGCCTCGCCTTGGGCGGCGGCGGTTTTCTCTTCGACGGCGATCGCCTGATCGACTTGCGGTTCGCCGACGATCCTGGCGAAACCGAACGTGAGGAGGCCCGCGGCGATGCCTGCGAGCATCCCGCGCATGAGTAGCTTTCCGACCATCGCAGGCTCCGCGTCAGTGGCAGGGAAAGCCGAGCAGATGGCGGCCGTCGTGGACGAATTCGTGGACATACATGCCCGGCACGAGCGACGTCGCGCCCTGTTCCGCACCGACGAAATACAGCGCGAGCAGCAGGATCAGGCCGACGAACACGGCCCAGGGCAACAGCTCGCGGACGGGGATGGGTGCCGGCACGACCGCCGGCTTCAGCACTGCTTCGCTCATGGATGCACCTCAGGGGAATCGCGCCCCGACAAATGATGGATGGGTACGAAGGCAGGTCTGGCTTCCGGGATCGTCGATTCCCCGGTTACAGTGGCGCGACCGCGCCGGAATTGCACCGGCTTCCGCGCTTCGTATCGGGCGAATTGTACGCGCGAACGTTCGCGTATTGAAGCGATGACACACGGGTAAGCGCGTCCCGCTCCGGATCATCCGACAACCGACATGACCAAACCTGCCTCGCTCTGCCTGATCGCACACGCATCGACCCGCGCGATGCGCACCGGCACGTTTCCCGACGACGACCTGCTCGACGCGCACGGGCTCGCCGAAGCCGCTGCGCTGCGCGGCCGGTTGACGGGTGCTGCCGGCTCGCTCGTGCTGTGCAGCCCGGCACGCTGCGCAACGCAGACCGCCGATGCGCTCGGGTTGCACGCCGACATCGACGACGCGCTGCGCGACATCGACTACGGCAACTGGCGCGGCAAGCGGCTGCACGATCTCGCGCGCGACCTGCCCGACGAACTGGCCGCGTGGATCGGCACGCCGTCCGCGTCGCCGCATCGCGGCGAATCGTTCGACGCCGCCGCGCATCGGGTCGGCACATGGTTGAGCACGCTGCCGACGGATCGCGATGTCGTCGCGATCACGCATGCGCCGATCGTCCGCGCAACCCTCGCGCACGTGCGGCGGATGAGCCTCGAGGCCGCCGCGCGTCTCGACGTCGCGCCGCTGTCGTGCACGACATTCGTCGCGTCGCCGAGCGGCTGGACGTTGGCCGCGACGGCCGCCAACGTGCGCGACACCGGCGCGTAAACTCACTGTCCTGCTCACTATGTGAGCGAACGATGCGCGCCGACGCGTCGCATGTCGCCGCTCGCCTTACATCCCGTAAGACACACCGTTCGTCATCCCGACTGTCATCAAACTGACTGCTAGCCGCAGCTAGGATCGGACGCGGTTCCCTCACGAGATGCCGTCATGAATCAACCTGCTTCATCCGCCCCGAACAATCCGGGCTCCGTCGCACGCACCCGGCAGATCGGCTATGCCGCGTTCCTGCTGGTGCTCGTGCTCGGCGCCGTCTATATCGCCACGCACCTGATCGACGATCTGGCGCCGGTCCGCGAAGGGACGTTGTTCCCGTACCTGCTGCTCGGCGCCGCGCTGCTGATCGCGCTCGGCTTCGAATTCGTCAACGGCTTCCACGACACCGCGAATGCGGTCGCGACCGTGATCTATACGCACTCGCTGACGCCGAACGTCGCGGTGATCTGGTCGGGCATGTGGAACTTCCTCGGCGTAATGGTTTCGAGCGGCGCCGTCGCGTTCGGGATCCTGCAGTTGCTGCCGGTCGAGCTGATCCTGCAGGTCGGCAGCGGCTCGGGCTTCGCGATGGTGTTCGCGCTGCTGATCGCCGCGATCGTCTGGAACCTCGCGACCTGGTATTTCGGGTTGCCGTCGTCGAGCTCGCACACGCTGATCGGGTCGATCATCGGCGTCGGGCTGATGAACCAGTTGCTGCACGGGCCGTCCGGCACGAGCGGTGTCGACTGGGGCCAGGCGCTCGGCGTCGGCAAGTCGCTGCTGCTGTCGCCGATCGTCGGCTTCCTGTGTGCGTCGCTGCTGCTGCTCGTGCTGAAGGCCGCCGTGCGGATTCCTGAGTTGTACAAGGAGCCGCCGAAGGATCAGCCGCCGCCGTTCTGGATTCGCTGCCTGCTGATCCTCACCTGCACCGGCGTGTCGTTCGCGCACGGGTCGAACGACGGACAGAAAGGGATGGGCCTCATCATGCTGATCCTGATCGGCACGGTGCCCACCGCGTATGCGCTGAACAAGGCCGTCACGCCCGCCGAATCGCAGACCTTCGTGGCGGTCGCGAACCAGGCGGCCGCGACGTTCGGGAAATACACGAACGGCGTCGCGCCGTCCGCGAACCCGCGCGCCGATGTCGAACACTACGTGCAGCATCGCGAACTGACGCCCGCCGTGCTGCCGGCCGTCGCGCAGCTGTCCACGTCGCTTGCGACCGCCGTCGGCGCGTCGGGCTCGATGGCGGCCGTGCCGCAGCGCGACGTCGACAACGTGCGCAACACGATGTATCTGGTGTCCGAAGCCATTCGTCTGATGGAGAAGTCGGGCCAGCCCGCGTTCGCCGCCGACGACAAGCTCGCGATCGACAACTATCGCAAGCAGCTCGACCACGCGACGAAGTTCATTCCGACGTGGGTGAAGGTCGCCGTCGCGATCGCACTGGGTCTCGGCACGATGGTCGGATGGAAGCGGATCGTCGTGACCGTCGGCGAAAAAATCGGCAAGCAGCATCTGACGTACGGACAGGGCGCATCGGCCGAACTGGTCGCGATGCTGACGATCGGCGCCGCCGACATGTACGGGCTGCCCGTGTCGACGACTCACGTGCTGTCGTCGGGTGTCGCGGGCACGATGGCGGCGAACGGCTCCGGGCTGCAATGGAGCACGGTGCGCAGCCTCGTCCTCGCATGGGTGCTGACGCTGCCGGCGTCGATCGCGCTGGCGGCTGGGCTTTACTGGTTGTTCCGGTCGCTGGCGTGATCGTGTACGCGGCGGGGGGCGGGCGATAGCCGGCTACCTGCTGCGGTAGGTTGGATGTGGCGCTTCTCCGCCTTTCCGCTTCCCTCGCCGCTCCGGCCCGTCGCCACATTCAGTGTGCCGATACCGCGCCTTCAACGTTTCCCCGTTTCCTGGCCGGAATTAAAGCGCAAGATCTGGAGCGTGCCGGCGCCCGGACGCCGCTAGACTGGGTTCGTCAACTTTCGTCGTGGATTCGACCGTGCGCGACCGCACGGCGCGACACCGCCGATGCCCCGAGGTACGCCCGTGAACATTCTCGATCTGCCCCCTGCCGTCGAACCGCCGGACATCGCGCAACGCGTCGACTCTCTCGACTGGCCGAGCGTCGATGCCGAGCTCGATCGCTACGGATGCGCGCGCGTGCCGGGCCTGATGTCGGCAAGCGAGTGCGATGCGCTCGCGTCGCTCTATCCCCGCGATGCGCTCTATCGTTCACGTGTCGTGATGGCGCGACACGGCTTCGGCCGCGGTGAGTACAAATATTTCGCGTATCCGCTGCCTGCGATCATCGCCGAGCTGCGCACGACGATCTACCCGCATCTCGCACCGATCGCGAATCGCTGGAACCAGGCACTCGGGATCGACGTCCGTTATCCGAAAAACCATGCGACGTTCCTCGATCGCTGCCACGCGGCAGGACAGACGCGATCGACGCCGCTGATCCTGCAATACGGCGCCGACGACTACAACTGCCTCCATCAGGACCTGTATGGCGAGCACGTGTTTCCGCTGCAGGTCGCGATCCTGCTGTCGGCGCCGGGCCGCGATTTCAGTGGCGGGGAGTTCGTGTTGACGGAACAGCGGCCACGCATGCAGTCGCGTGCGGAAGTGGTGCCGCTGACGCAAGGCGACGCAGTGATCTTCGCGGTACACGGCCGGCCCGTGCAGGGAACCCGCGGCGTCTATCGCGTCAACCTGCGCCACGGCGTGAGCCGGATCCGAAGCGGCCATCGCCACACGGTCGGCATCATCTTCCATGACGCGCAGTAGCGGGAGCGGGGACAGTTGCGCTGCTGCCGCGCCACTTATTGCGCATTGCATTCATGCTCGTCTCGGCACCGCATGCCATCGTGAGGAAAGCGGTCCAACCGAGCATGGCCGGCCAGAACACCGCTCGCCCGCGGCGGCCGAAGACCGATTGCGCTGACCGTCAAGCGATCGCGGTCGCAATGAATCAGCGCTTCCGGTGAGCACGACGAAACACGCTTACTCACCTGTCGCTCCGCGAACATGATTTGCAGTCCAGCCTATCCTCGCGCCACGCTGGCCCGCAGCCGGTCGCCGGCATCGAGCGCCAGCCGTGCGTAGCCCGGCAACGTCAGCAGCGCGAGCACGCCCGCCGCGACGAACGCCCAGCGGAAATCGTCGAGCACGTAATGCATGCCGGCCGCATCGCCGCGCCCCCATGCCGCGAGCCGCAGCGACAACGCACCGAACGCGATCCCCATCCCGATCGTCATCTGCTGCGCGGCGCTCCACAGCGTGCTGGCCGCGCTCGTCTGCTGAGCCGGGATATCCGCATAAGCCAGCGTCGCAAGCGTCGTGAACTGCATCGACCGCGTGAGCCCGTAGACGAATACGACGAGCAGCGTGATCGCCAGCGGCGTCGACGCGGTCAGCCAGCCGCATGCGATCGTGAAGATGCCGACGATCGTCACGTCGACGAGCGCAACGCGCCGAAAGCCGTAACGGTCGAGGATCCACGACGTGCCCGCCTTCATCCCGAGATTGCCGAGCGCGCTCGCGAGCAGCAGCAGCCCTGACTGGAACGGCGACAGCCCGAAACCGATCTGGAACAGCAGCGGCAGCAGGTACGGGACGGCGTTGATCGCCATCCGCGTGATCGAGCCGGTGATGACCGTCACCGAGAACGTCGGCACCTTCAGCGTCGTGAAATCGAGCAGCGGATGCGCGCAGCGTCGCGCATGCAACCATGCAGCGATGCCGAACAGCACGCTCGCGCCCACCAGGACAACCGCGCGCGCGAAGTCGACATCCTGCTGACCGGCCGCTTCGGTGCCGATCAGCAGGCAGGTCAAGGCGCCGCCGGCCAGCACGAAGCCGACCCAGTCGAGCGGCCGTTGCTCGTCGGTCCGCGTATTCCGGACGATCAGCCAGGTACAAACGAGCGCGGCCAGGCCGAACGGGACGTTCAACAGGAAGATCCATCGCCACGATGCATAGGTTGTGATGAAGCCGCCGATCGGCGGCCCGACGACGGGCGCGACGATGCCCGGCCACGTGATCGTCGCGATCGCACGCATCAGCTTCGCCTTCTCGGTACTGCGCACGACGATCATCCGCCCGACCGGCACCATCATCGCCCCGCCGACACCTTGCAGCAGCCGGGCAGCCGTGAACGACATCACGCCTTCGGACAGCCCGCACAGCACCGACGCACCGGTAAAGACGACGATCGCGCTCGCGAAGACGGTGCGCGAACCATAGCGATCCGCGATCCAGCCGCTGATCGAAATGAACACCGCCAGCGCCAGCATGTAGGCCGTCATCCCGAGGCTCAGTGCGTTCGGCCCCACACCGAACGAGCGCGCCATTTGCGGTAGCGCGGTCGCGATCACGGTCGTGTCGAGATACTCCATGAAGAACGTCGCGGCGACGAGATACGGCAAGAAGTCGGTCGTCCGACCACCTTGGGCAGGGCTGTCAGTCATGAACGATGCGTGAGACGGAATGCAAAAAGCGCCGATCGCGGGCGGATGCAGGCAAGCACCCGGGAATCGGGACGAACGGTGATATTACCCCGAAGGGTTGGCTCCCCGCTCTGCCGCGCATGTCGCGCACGTCGCGCGAATGAACTTTATGCGCATAGATTTTTGTGAGGATTTCGCGCTGCGTTCGCCGAGTAATGCGCATGACGCGGTGCCTCGAGGAACGCGCAGATGCGGAGATTTTCGCCAGAAAGCGGTATTTATCGATCATTGTCGCTCAATATCGCGCATCACCGGCCATCACAACATCGTCATCCGAAGTATGGCGTGTGACGGAATCGATCTGAAGATGGATGGGTCCGGTTGGCGGGAGGGGTGAGAGATTCAGACGGCACAACCGCGGAGTGCTCGAGAACGGCAGAGCGCTGAATGAGGGGCTCGCTCGCTGCGATGGATTGCGTAAGCGGAAAGCGGAGTCGCCTCGGTCACGCTTCGCCACATGCTTTTGGGGACGCCGAAATGCAAAAACCCCCGCCTTTCGGGCGGGGGTTCTTGGCTTAGGGAGCCTGACGATTACCTACTTTCACACGGGAATCCGCACTATCATCGGCGTAGAGTCGTTTCACGGTCCTGTTCGGGATGGGAAGGGGTGGGACCGACTCGCTATGGTCATCAGGCAAAGGGGGTTGTTGCGTTGCTTCGCAGCGCAACCAATCCTGGAAGAAGCAGTAATCTTGAGTTGTGTGTATCACACACGAGAATCCAACTTGTCTCATCTTGCTACGCAGGTCGCCGGTACTTCAACCGGCGCGCCGCATCGATCAGCTTCGCTGCTCGACGCTCTGCGTGGGATGCTCGTAAGTGCTGAAGCACTAACGATCATCGACAAGGCAGACTTGTTATAGGATCAAGCCTTACGGGCAATTAGTATCAGTTAGCTGAACGCATTACTGCGCTTACACACCTGACCTATCAACGTCCTGGTCTCGAACGACCCTTCAAGGGGATCTAGTCCCCAGGGATATCTCATCTTAAGGCGAGTTTCCCGCTTAGATGCTTTCAGCGGTTATCTCTTCCGAACATAGCTACCCGGCGATGCCACTGGCGTGACAACCGGTACACCAGAGGTTCGTCCACTCCGGTCCTCTCGTACTAGGAGCAGCCCCCTTCAAATATCCAACGCCCACGGCAGATAGGGACCAAACTGTCTCACGACGTTTTAAACCCAGCTCACGTACCTCTTTAAATGGCGAACAGCCATACCCTTGGGACCGGCTACAGCCCCAGGATGAGATGAGCCGACATCGAGGTGCCAAACACCGCCGTCGATATGAACTCTTGGGCGGTATCAGCCTGTTATCCCCAGAGTACCTTTTATCCGTTGAGCGATGGCCCTTCCATACAGAACCACCGGATCACTATGACCTGCTTTCGCACCTGCTCGACTTGTCGGTCTCGCAGTTAAGCACGCTTATGCCATTGCACTATCAGCACGATTTCCGACCGTACCTAGCGTACCTTCGTACTCCTCCGTTACGCTTTGGGAGGAGACCGCCCCAGTCAAACTGCCTACCATGCACTGTCCCCGACCCGGATCACGGGCCAAGGTTAGAACCTCAAACAAACCAGGGTGGTATTTCAAGGACGGCTCCACCGAAACTAGCGTTCCGGTTTCATAGCCTCCCACCTATCCTACACAGATCGGTTCAAAGTCCAATGCAAAGCTACAGTAAAGGTTCATGGGGTCTTTCCGTCTAGCCGCGGGTAGATTGCATCATCACAAACACTTCAACTTCGCTGAGTCTCGGGAGGAGACAGTGTGGCCATCGTTACGCCATTCGTGCAGGTCGGAACTTACCCGACAAGGAATTTCGCTACCTTAGGACCGTTATAGTTACGGCCGCCGTTTACCGGGACTTCAATCAAGAGCTTGCACCCCATCATTTAATCTTCCGGCACCGGGCAGGCGTCACACCCTATACGTCCACTTTCGTGTTTGCAGAGTGCTGTGTTTTTATTAAACAGTCGCAGCCACCAGTTTATTGCAACCCCTTCACCCTCCTGGCGCAGGCCAGTCAAGCTACAAGGGCGTACCTTATCCCGAAGTTACGGTACCAATTTGCCGAGTTCCTTCTCCCGAGTTCTCTCAAGCGCCTTAGAATACTCATCTCGCCCACCTGTGTCGGTTTGCGGTACGGTCATCGTTAGACTGAAGCTTAGAGGCTTTTCTTGGAACCACTTCCAATTGCTTCGCTCCCTAAGGAGCTCGCGCCACACCCTTGAATTGCGCGCCCGGATTTGCCTAAGCGCCTTCTCCAATGCAGCGACCGGGACTTCCAACACCCGGACAACCTTCCGCGATCCGTCCCCCCATCGCATCTAACAATGGTGCAGGAATATTGACCTGCTTCCCATCAGCTACGCATTTCTGCCTCGCCTTAGGGGCCGACTCACCCTACGCCGATGAACGTTGCGTAGGAAACCTTGGGCTTACGGCGAGGGGGCCTTTCACCCCCTTTATCGCTACTCATGTCAGCATTCGCACTTCCGATACCTCCAGCACCCTTTACAAGGCACCTTCGCAGGCTTACGGAACGCTCTCCTACCATGCGAGCAAGCTCGCATCCGCAGCTTCGGTATATAGCTTAGCCCCGTTACATCTTCCGCGCAGGACGACTCGATCAGTGAGCTATTACGCTTTCTTTAAAGGGTGGCTGCTTCTAAGCCAACCTCCTGACTGTTTTAGCCTTCCCACTTCGTTTCCCACTTAGCTATATTTGGGGACCTTAGCTGGCGGTCTGGGTTGTTTCCCTCTTGACACCGGACGTTAGCACCCGATGTCTGTCTCCCGTGATTGCACTCTTCGGTATTCGGAGTTTGCTATGGCGGGGTAATCTGCAATAGACCCCCCAACCATGACAGTGCTCTACCCCCGAAGGTGAGACACGAGGCACTACCTAAATAGTTTTCGGAGAGAACCAGCTATTTCCAGGTTTGTTTAGCCTTTCACCCCTATCCACAGCTCATCCCCTAACTTTTCAACGTTAGTGGGTTCGGACCTCCAGTACGTGTTACCGCACCTTCATCCTGGCCATGGATAGATCACCTGGTTTCGGGTCTACGCCCAGCAACTGAACGCCCTATTCGGACTCGCTTTCGCTACGCCTGCCCTATACGGTTAAGCTTGCTACTGAACGTAAGTCGCTGACCCATTATACAAAAGGTACGCCGTCACCCCTTGCGAGGCTCCGACTGTTTGTATGCATGCGGTTTCAGGATCTATTTCACTCCCCTCCCGGGGTTCTTTTCGCCTTTCCCTCACGGTACTGGTTCACTATCGGTCGATCACGAGTATTTAGCCTTGGAGGATGGTCCCCCCATCTTCAGACAGGATTTCACGTGTCCCGCCCTACTTGTCGCACACCTAGTTCTTTCATACTGTTTTCGCCTACAGGGCTATCACCTGCTATGGCCGCACTTTCCAGAGCGTTCGGCTAACAATACAAATAAAGAGTGCAAGGCTCATCCCATTTCGCTCGCCACTACTTTGGGAATCTCGGTTGATTTCTTTTCCTGCGGTTACTTAGATGTTTCAGTTCACCGCGTTCGCTTCACTGGACCTATGTATTCAGTCCAGGATGACCCAAAAGGGCCGGGTTTCCCCATTCGGACATCTACGGATCAAAGCTCGTTTGCCAGCTCCCCGTAGCTTTTCGCAGGCTACCGCGTCCTTCATCGCCTGTGATCGCCAAGGCATCCACCACATGCACTTGTTCGCTTGACCCTATAACGAGTCTGTCTCGTTACAGGTTGAGTTCTCGCGTTGTGCCGTATTCCAATTGAGTCGAACATAGAGTTCGAATCATCTTGAGATACATCGATACAATCACAACCCGGATAACTTCCACGTCCATCTCGAGACGCTTCCGCTATCCAAATTACTTACTTCTTCCAGATTGTTAAAGAACGACAGCCGATACATACTACGTATCACTCTGACTGGCTCAATCGCCAATGACAAAGACTCGAACAACGCTTCGTTCGAACGCTTGTCATTGAAGATTGGTGGAGGCAGACGGGATCGAACCGACGACCCCCTGCTTGCAAAGCAGGTGCTCTCCCAGCTGAGCTATGCCCCCATTGAGTACAGATGACCTCAGGTACTACAGCCTATCGGCATGGGCTGCTCGTAAGCGCTAAAGCGCTAACGATCACCGACACGTCAGACAATGGTGGGTCTGGTTGGATTCGAACCAACGACCCCCGCCTTATCAAGACGGTGCTCTAACCGACTGAGCTACAGACCCCTGAGTCTGTCTTTGATTTACAGCCGATAAGCGTGAGCGCTCAACTTTGCGAGATAGCTCTGGAAAGGAGGTGATCCAGCCGCACCTTCCGATACGGCTACCTTGTTACGACTTCACCCCAGTCATGAATCCTACCGTGGTGACCGTCCTCCTTGCGGTTAGACTAGCCACTTCTGGTAAAACCCACTCCCATGGTGTGACGGGCGGTGTGTACAAGACCCGGGAACGTATTCACCGCGGCATGCTGATCCGCGATTACTAGCGATTCCAGCTTCATGCACTCGAGTTGCAGAGTGCAATCCGGACTACGATCGGTTTTCTGGGATTAGCTCCCCCTCGCGGGTTGGCAACCCTCTGTTCCGACCATTGTATGACGTGTGAAGCCCTACCCATAAGGGCCATGAGGACTTGACGTCATCCCCACCTTCCTCCGGTTTGTCACCGGCAGTCTCCTTAGAGTGCTCTTGCGTAGCAACTAAGGACAAGGGTTGCGCTCGTTGCGGGACTTAACCCAACATCTCACGACACGAGCTGACGACAGCCATGCAGCACCTGTGCGCCGGTTCTCTTTCGAGCACTCCCACCTCTCGGCAGGATTCCGACCATGTCAAGGGTAGGTAAGGTTTTTCGCGTTGCATCGAATTAATCCACATCATCCACCGCTTGTGCGGGTCCCCGTCAATTCCTTTGAGTTTTAATCTTGCGACCGTACTCCCCAGGCGGTCAACTTCACGCGTTAGCTACGTTACTAAGGAAATGAATCCCCAACAACTAGTTGACATCGTTTAGGGCGTGGACTACCAGGGTATCTAATCCTGTTTGCTCCCCACGCTTTCGTGCATGAGCGTCAGTATTGGCCCAGGGGGCTGCCTTCGCCATCGGTATTCCTCCACATCTCTACGCATTTCACTGCTACACGTGGAATTCTACCCCCCTCTGCCATACTCTAGCCTGCCAGTCACCAATGCAGTTCCCAGGTTGAGCCCGGGGATTTCACATCGGTCTTAGCAAACCGCCTGCGCACGCTTTACGCCCAGTAATTCCGATTAACGCTCGCACCCTACGTATTACCGCGGCTGCTGGCACGTAGTTAGCCGGTGCTTATTCTTCCGGTACCGTCATCCCCCGACTGTATTAGAGCCAAGGATTTCTTTCCGGACAAAAGTGCTTTACAACCCGAAGGCCTTCTTCACACACGCGGCATTGCTGGATCAGGCTTTCGCCCATTGTCCAAAATTCCCCACTGCTGCCTCCCGTAGGAGTCTGGGCCGTGTCTCAGTCCCAGTGTGGCTGGTCGTCCTCTCAGACCAGCTACTGATCGTCGCCTTGGTAGGCCTTTACCCCACCAACTAGCTAATCAGCCATCGGCCAACCCTATAGCGCGAGGCCCGAAGGTCCCCCGCTTTCATCCGTAGATCGTATGCGGTATTAATCCGGCTTTCGCCGGGCTATCCCCCACTACAGGACATGTTCCGATGTATTACTCACCCGTTCGCCACTCGCCACCAGGTGCAAGCACCCGTGCTGCCGTTCGACTTGCATGTGTAAGGCATGCCGCCAGCGTTCAATCTGAGCCAGGATCAAACTCTTCAGTTCAAACCTGTTACTGTTTTCGGTTCGGTTAAGAACCGGTCGCTCACTCAAAGCTGACAGGAATATGAATCACTTCATAAACCTGACTTACTTTAGTGTGAGACTCTTGATACTTTCGCTATCTGATCCGAGGATCAGCTCGCTTTCATCAAGCGCCCACACTTATCGGCTGTTAATTTTTAAAGAGCATTCTGCGAGGAACTCCGTGTTTCCCGGCAGCGCTGCGTTTTCAGCAGCAGAGAAGCGAGATTATGAACCGCGTTTCGCAGCTCGTCAACAACTTTTTACACTACATCGTTGCGACTGCGGGGCTCAACTTCCTGTACCGCCAAGGCTCGCTACGACCGAACCCCAACAGCACCGCTTCCCTTCCTCCCGCGCCGCGTTTCCGTTAGCGCGAAAGAGGCGTGATTCTATGCATCGCCCGGCAATCGCGCAAGGGGTTTCGCGAAAAATATAAGGCGCCGCACGCTGCCGCGTGCGGCGCCTTATATAGAAGCAGCCGAACCGTCGTCAGGGGGCCGCGCGCACTTGGCGCGCGACGATCTCCATATAGTGAGCGAGATCCGGTGTCACCTTGCCTTCCTCCTTCGCCATGTCGTCCCAGCGACGCAGTCGCAGCGCGTCCTCCGCGAACGGGCGCTGCAGGAACGCTGCCGTCTCCTCTTCACTGAAAATGCCGCCCTGCAACGCCAGACTGCGCACCGAGTCCGGCGACAGGCTCTCGAAGTAGCCGGCGTCCGTGCGGCACAGGCAGCGCTTCGCGTCGACGTGCAGCCGAATCGGCTCCAGTACTGCGTCGGCAAACAGCGGCCGCAGGAACGGCAGCACGTAATACTGATGCAGATCGTCGATCCCGCGCACGCTCGGCGTGTCGCCCTGACGATTCAGCAGATGGCCGAGGTCGTGCAGGAACGCAGCCGCGACCAGCGCTTCGTCCGCCCCGGATTGCTCCGCCAGCAATCCACTCTGCAGTGCATGTTCGAGCTGCGTGACCGGTTCGCCGCTATAGGCCACATGGCCATGCTCGCGATACAGCCCGTGAATCTCTTCCACCGTCAACGCCATCCGTTTACTCCCAAGGCAGCGAAAACGTCTTCAGGTTCGTGAAGCTCTTCATCGCCTCCTGGACACCTTCCTTGTAACCGAGCCCCGAATCCTTGACTCCGCCGAACGGCGACAGCTCGATCCGGTAACCGGGCACTTCCCACACGTTCACCGTGCCAACGTTCAGTTCGTTCACGAACCGCACGACCGCCGCCGTGCTGTCCGTACAGACGCCCGACGACAACCCGAATGCCGTGCCGTTGCTGATCCGGATCGCATCGTCGATCGTGTCGAACGCGATGACGGGCGACACCGGCCCGAAGGTCTCCTCGCGCACGATCGTCATCGACGGATCGACGTTGTCGATTACGGTCGGCGCATACAGCGCGCCGCGCCGCACATTGCCGGTCAGCAGACGCGCGCCCCGCGCAACCGCCTCGTTCACGCGCGTCTCGAACAGTCGCGCCGCCGCCTCGTCGATCACCGTGCCCATTTCGTTCGCGGAATCGAACGGATCGCCGTATCTCCATGCGCGCGTCTTCTCGACGAGCAATTCGGTGAATGCGGGCGCGATCGAGCGCTGCACCAGCATCCGCTTGACGGCCGTGCAGCGCTGGCCCGAATTCCGGTACGAGCCGAGCACCGCCAGCGATGCCGCGCGGTCGAGATCGGCATCGGCGAGGACGATCAGCGGATCGTTGCCGCCCAGCTCCAGCACAATGCGCCGGTAACCGGCCCGCGCGGCAATCGCCTTGCCGATCGCGACGCCGCCCGTGAACGTGATCAGCGACGCATGCGGATGCGTGACGAGTTCGTCCGCGATCTCGGCCGGCGCGCCGGTCAGCACCTGCAGCATCGGCTCGGGCAGACCGGCCTCGTAGAGCAGGTCGGCCAGATAGAACGCCGACAGCGGCACCTTCTCCGACGGCTTCACGATCACGCGGTTGTTGGTCGCGATCGCCGGCGCGATCTTGTGCGCGACCTGGTTCATCGGATGATTGAACGGCGTGATCGCGACGATCACGCCGCCGAGCGGCTGGCGCTGCGAGAACACGCGCCGTGTCTTGCCGTGGGGCGTCAGGTCGCACGAGAAACTCTGCGCGTCGTCGCGCAACGCCTCGGCCGCCGCGAACTTCAGCACGTCGGCCACCCGGCCGATCTCGTAGCGCGAATCCTGTTTCGACAACCCCGACTCGAGCGTGATCAGGTCGGAGGCTTCCTCGGTGCGCTCGCGCAGCAACGCAGCCGCCCGTTCGAGAATCTGCGAACGCGCGTAGCGCGTGAGCGTCGGCTGGTAGGCCATCGCGTAATCGAACGCCGCGCGCACGTCGTCGACGCTGGCGAGCGGCGCGGTGCCGACGCGTGTGCCCGTGTACGGATCCGTGACGTCGAGCGTGCGCTCGCGCATCGCGCGCGTGCCGCACCAGCGCAACGCTTCGGCACGAAACGACGGATGATCCTGCCGCGGATGCGCCATCATATCGCGATCCGGTTCAGCACGAAATCGAACACGTCGAAGTTGCGCGGGCGACGGGCGGGATCGTCCCGCTCGATACGGCGATTGAACAGCAGCGGCACTTCCTGCTCGGACACGCCGCCATGCGAACGCAACGGCACCGTGAGGCCCGACAGGTCGTGTTCGCGCTCGCGGGTGCCGAGCGTCATGTCGCGGCGGCCGATCACGACGAGATCGCCGATCCGGTCGGGCGGCAGTTCGAAACGTGCGGCGGCTTCCGCGTTGTCGAGCACGAGCTCGACGCCGTCGAGGCCGCCGACGCGCCACATCGCGTCGGCCCGGTCGACGCCCGGCGCCAGGTAGATCGTCGCGAACGAACCGAGCGCACCGTGATGCACGACGTACGGATCGGTAATCGGCAGGATCACGCGCGCAGCCTGCGCGCCGTACCAGCCATCGAACGCATCCTGCAGATAGATCACGTTCGGCCGGCCCGTCGCCGGATCGTGCTTCGCGTTCATCCCGTGGTCCGCCGTGAGGCCGATCGCCCAGCCGAGCGCGTCGAGCAGCGCGAGGTAGCCGTCCATCATCGCGTAGAACGCGTTCGCGCCGGCACTGCCCGGCTCGCATTTGTGCTGCACGTAGTCGGTGGTCGACAGGTACATCAGGTCGACCTGCCGCGTCTGCGCGAGCCGTACGCCGGCCGCGAACACGAATTCCGACAACGCCGCGCTGTATACGTCCGGCGACGGCAGGCCGACCCAGTCGAGCACGTCGACGATCCCGTTTTCCGCGAGATTGGCCTGCGCGGCCTTCTCGGCCGAAAAGCAGATGCCCTTCAACTGCCAGCCGAGCAGCCGGCGCAGCTTGTCCTTCGCGGTGACGACGGCCACTCGCGCACCGGCATCGGACGCCGCCGCGAGCAGCGTGCCGGCGCGCAGGTAGGCCGGGTCGTTCATCATGACTTCGGCGCCGCGCCCGCCGTCAGCAGCAGGATCCCAGAAATAGTTGCCGCAGATCCCGTGGACCGACGGCGGCACGCCGCAAACGATCGACAGGTTGTTCGGGTTGGTGAAGGTCGGCACGACGCAATCGGCACGCCACGCGGTGCCTTGCTCGATCATCCGGCCGATGAACGGCGCGACGCCCGCTTCCACCGCGCGTTCGAGATAGTCGTACTCGCAGCCATCGACACAGGCGACGACGGTCGGCTCGACCGGCAACCGGTAGCGTCGGCCGTTGACGTCGATCGAGCGTCCCGCGAGGTTCGTCGACCCGTTGCCGGCGGCTGCTTGCTCGCCGGGGCGCCGCAACGCGAACGCGGCGTTCATGATGCGGCCTGCTTGCCGCGCGGCACACGCGCGGCGATCAGCAGCAGCGCCGCGAGCGACGCGCCGAGCATCAGCAGCGACAGCGCCGACGCCGGCAGGTAATAGCCGCGCTCCACCTGGCCGATCACGACGATCGGCACGGTCGCGAAGCCGGGCGGATACACCGTCAGCGTCGCGCCAAGCTCGCCGAGCGACAGCGCGAAGCCGAGCGCGAGGCTCGCGCGCAACGCCGGCACGAGCTGCGGCAGCAGCACGCGGCGCAGCACCATCGCGGGTGGCGCACCGAGGCTCGCGGCGGCTTCGCGCAGCACGGTCAATTCGGGGCGCAGCGCGGCGGCCGCGCAGCGATAGCAGAATGGCAGAATCAGCGCGAGCTGCACCAGCACGACGATCGCCGCCGAGCTCGACAGGTCGAGCGGCTTCTGGTGATACGCGATCAGCACCGCGAGCCCGAGCACGACGCTCGGCACGCCGTTCGGCACCATCACGAGCGCGTCGACGAGCGCGCCGAGGCCGCGCCGGTCGCGCCCTTCGAGCGCGAGCGCCAGCCACAGCCCGAGGATCGTGCCGAGAACCGACACGCCGAAGCCGATTTCGAGGCTCGTCAGCAGCGCGTCGTATTCCGGCGACCCGAGCCGCTCGAACCAGCGCAGGCTGTAGCCGGCCGGCAAAATCGTGCCCGACCACTGCGTCGACACGCTCGACAGCGCGACGACGATCACCGGCAGCACGAACAGCCAGAAGCACGCGAACGCGGCCAGCGCGAGCGCGGTGCGCGACGCATGCTTGAGCAGCGTGTCGGTCCAGCCGATCGGGTGACGCGGCACGGCGTGCCCGATACGGAATTCAGCGGACATCGTTCCCTCCCGTCGCGCGCCGGTTCACCCGGCGATAAACCGCATACAGCGCCAGCGACAGCGACAACATCACGACCGCGCCGGCCGACGCGGTCGGCAGGTCGAGATCGACGGTCGCGCTGCTGTAAATCGCGACCGGCAGCGTGACGAGCCGCGCACTGCCGAGCACGAGCAGGATGCCAAACTCGTTCAGCGTCAGCAGGAAGCACAGCACGGTGCCGGCGGCGATGCCCGGCCATGCGATCGGCAGCACGACGCGGCGAGCGAGCATCCAGCCGGGCGCGCCGAGGCTGCGCGCGGCTTCGATCAGCCGCAGGTCGAGCGTCGCGAACGACGCGAGCGTCGGCCGCACGACGAACGGCGTGTAGAACACGGTCTGCGCGAGGATCACGCCGCCGATGCCGAACAGGAAGTCGAGCGGCGGATTCTCGAGATGGAACAGGTGCTGCAGCGCGATGCTGATCGAGCCTTGCGAGCCGTACAGGAAGATCAGCGTGAACGCGACGAGGAACGACGGAAACGCGACGTACAGTTCCAGGAAGCGCGTGACGAGCGACGCGCCCGGGAACGGCCTGAAGAACAGCAGTGCGGCCAGCAGCACGCCGAGCACCGACGCGGTGCCGGCGCTCGCGAACAGCACGCCGAGCGTCGTCAGCAGCACGTTGCGCGTGTCGGGATTGCCGAAGAAGGTCCGGTACGCGGCGAAACTCAGCCCGTGATCGCCCGACACGCTCAGCAGCACGAGCCGCACCAGCGGATAGACGACGAGCGGGCCGAGCACGACGATCGCGAGCGCGGCCAGGTGCAGGTCGCCCATTCGCCTGCGGCGCCGCGCGGCGGCGGCGTGTGCCGCAGCCGACGCGAGCACGTGCGGCGGCAGGCCGGCTTCAGGGCTCGATAAGGACGACATCGTCTGCCTCGCAATGCAGGGACACGCGCGCACCGCGCTCGGGCGCCGCGCCGCGGCCGCGTTGCATCGTCACGCGCACGGGCTCGTCGGGCGCCGCGTCGATCACGACCGCGATCGAGAAGTCCGCGCCCTGCCATTCGACCGACGACACCGTGCCGTGCAGGCCGCCGGCCGCGGGCGGCATCACGGTCAGGCGCTCGGGGCGCACGCACGCGACCTTGCCGCGTATCTCGTGACGCGGATCGCCGAGCGGGAAGATCACGTGCGGCGGCAGCAGGTTCGCCGGGCCGAGATAGCGCGCGACGTAGCCGTCGCGCGGTGCGTCGTACAGCTGCTGCGGCGTGCCGAGCTGCGCGATGCGGCCGTCGCGCATCAGCAGCGCGCGGTCGGACAGCACGAGCGCGTCGTCGCGGTCGTGCGTCACGCAGACGACGGTCAGGTTCGGGAGGCGCTCGTGCAGCGCCCTCAGTTCGCTGCGCACCGACGCGCGCAGGTTCGCGTCGAGCGCCGACAGCGGCTCGTCGAGCAGCAGCACGTCGGGCTCGATCACGAGCGCGCGCGCCAGCGCGACGCGCTGCTGCATCCCGCCGGACAACTGCGCGGGCAGATGGTGGCCCGCATCGCCGAGTTGCACGAGCTTCAGCGCATCGGCGACGCGGCGCGTCACTTCCGACGACGCCATCCCGCGTGCGCGCAGCCCGAATGCGACGTTCTCGAACACCGACAGGTGCGGGAACAACGCGTAATTCTGGAACAGCAGACCGAGGTTGCGCTTGTGCGGCGGCGCATAGGTCAGGTCGCGGCCGGCCACGGTCAGCGTGCCGGTCAGGCCGTCGGCCTTCACGAATCCGGCGATGAAGCGCAGCAGCGTGGTCTTGCCGCAGCCGCTCTTGCCGAGTACGGTCAGAAATTCGCCGGCGCCGATCGACAGCGACAGATCTTCGAGCACCGTGCGTGCGCCGTAGCGCACGCTCAGGTGTTGGATCTGCACGCCGCCCGGCACGCCGGACCGCAGCGTCGCGTGCGGTTCGGCGGCGCCGAATGCGCCGGGATGGGTCAGGGCGGTATCCACCGGGTTCATCCTCTTGCTCGCTGATACAGGCGGCGTGCGCCGGTCACTTCGGCTTGACGACGTCGAGCTGCTTGCCCGAGCTGCCGATCACGTCCTTCTTCCAGCGCTCGATCCATTCCGGCTTCTTCGCCATCACGTGAGTCCAGTCGACCGGGATCAGATTCACGCCCGCGATCGCCTTCTTGACCGCTTCGCCGTTCTTGCCGGCCAGCGGCACGTCGGTGCGGCCCGGGATGCCGTACATGTCCGGTACCTTCGACTGCACGTCCGTCGACATCAGGTAGTCGATCAGCTTCCTGCCGGCGTCCTGGTTCGGGCCGCTCTTGATCAGGCCGATGCCGTACGGCAGCTGGAACGTGGTCGGCCGGTCGCCGTCCTTCGCGGCCAGGAAGATCGGCTTGACGGACAGCGCGCCGTGTTCGGCGTCGTCGAGATCCATCTGCAGATCGCCGTTCGCGACGCTGATCTCGTTGCGCGACAGCAGCACGTTCAGGTAGCCCGTGCCCTTCGTGTGGAACTTCACGCTCTGCGACAGCTTCGCGAGGTAGTCGAATGCCTTGTCCTCGCCCATCAGCGACGTCGTCAGGATCAGCACGGCCATCCCGTCACCGGCCGTGGCCGGGTTCGAGTACGCGACCTTGCCGGCGTAGGCCGGCGCGAGCAGGTCGGCGAACGTCTTCGGCTGGTTCTTCACGACGTCCGGATTGATCGCGAACGAGAAGTAGTTGTTGACGAAGGTCGCCCACGTGCCGTCCTCGGCCTTCGCGATGGCCGGCACGTTCTTGTAGTTCACGCTCTGGTACGGCTGCAGCAGGCCCATCTGGCCGGCTTGCTGGATGAACGGCGGCAGCGTGACGATCACGTCGGCCTTCGGAGAATTCTTCTCGATGTTCGCGCGGTTCACCACCTCGCCGCTGCCCGCCGTCACGATGTTGACCTTCACGCCTTCCTTCTTCTCGAAAGCCGGCAGCACATCGCGATAGAGGTTCTCGAGACCGTCCGCCGTGTACAGCACGACCGCATTCGCCGCCTGCGCCGGCATCGCGGCGCCTTGCAGCAGACCGGCGGCGCAGGCGGCCAGCGCGAGCTTGCGGAATGCGCCGGCGGCGGCGCGCGAGGGTTTCTGCAGTGTCATCTCACTTCTCCGTAGGCGGAACACCAAACGGCCGGGGCACGATCCGGCTCTCCTGTTGTCTTCGGGCAGGCCGCTGAACGGCCGCCGCGCTACCGCGCTCGGGCTGGGTGTCGCGCGGCAACCGAAGGATCACAGCGTTCGATGACAAAGCCGTGACGAATGCCACAATTTCCAAAAAATGACACATTTTGCCACTATCATGCAAGTCATCGAGAAATGCCGCCCGGCGTTCCGTTCGCCCTTTGCTGGAGACAAAAGCCATGCCCGACCCGATTCTGCTTACGCCCGGCCCGCTCACCACGTCCGCCACAACACGCCACGCAATGCAACATGACTGGGGGTCGTGGGACGCCGCTTTCAATCAACTGACGGCCAGCGTCTGCGCGGATCTCGTCGCCATCGCGCAGGGCGGCGACGCGTACGTGTGCGTGCCGATGCAGGGCAGCGGCACGTTCTCGGTCGAAGCCGCGCTCGGCACGCTGGTGCCGCGCGACGGCGTCGTGCTGGTGCCCGACAACGGCGCGTATTGCGCGCGCATCCTGAAGATCCTCGGCCGGCTCGGCATCGAAGCGATCGCGTTGCCGTTCGGCGAGGACGCGGCCGTCGACACGGCGGCCGTCGAGGCCGCGTTCGCGCGCGAGCCGCGCATCACGCACGTCGCGCTCGTGCACCTGGAAACGAGCGCCGGGATCCTGAATCCGCTCGATGCGATCGCGGCCGCATGCCGGCGGCACGGCAAGCGGCTGATCGTCGATGCGATGAGTTCGTTCGGCGCGCTGCCGATCGCGCTGGCGGGCAGCGACATCGACGCGCTGATCTCGGCCAGCGGCAAATGCCTGGAAGGCGTGCCGGGGATGGGATTCGCGATCGTGCGGCGCGACGCGCTCGACGCGAGCGAAGGCAACGCGCGGTCGCTCGCGCTCGATCTCCACGATCAGTACGCGTATCTGCGCAAGACGGGGCAATGGCGCTTCACGCCGCCGACGCACGTGATTGCCGCGCTACGTGCCGCGCTCGACCAGTACCTCGCCGAAGGCGGCCAGCCGGCGCGCGGTGCGCGCTATGCGGAGAACTGCCGGACGCTCGTCGAATCGATGCGCGCGCTCGGCTTCGTGCCGTTCCTCGACGCGAGCGTGCAGGCGCCGGTGATCGTCACGTTTCACGCGCCCGACCATCCGGCCTACGATTTCCGCCGCTTCTACGACGCGGTGAGGGATGCGGGCTTCATCCTGTATCCGGGCAAGCTCACGCGGCTCGAGACGTTCCGCGTCGGCTGCATCGGCGCGATCGATGCGGGCGATATCCGGCGTGCGGTCGCGGCGATCGCCGCTGCGGTCGAATCGCTCGCCATCGCGATGCAGCACGCATGAAGTGACGTACATGCCGGCCCGCCCGCCGGCGCCCGCAAACAAAAAAGCCCGGCGGCCGATTGGCCGCCGGGCGAACGCACCGTGTGTGCGGGGAACGGGTGCTTACAGCTCGATCCGCTTGATGTCGCCGACGACGAAGATGTACGACAGCGCACCAACCAGCGCGATCACGCCGATGAACACGAGCGCGCCGACGAACGAGCCGGTCGATGCGACGATGAAGCCGACGACGAGCGGCGTGATGATGCCCGCGAGGTTCGCCGCGAAGTTGAAGATGCCGCCCGTCACGCCGAGCAGGCCGTCCGGTGCGATATCCGACACGAGCGTCCAGCCGAGCGCGGCCATGCCCTGCGCGAAGAATGCGACCGACATGATCGCGATCACCGCTTCGTTGCTCTGCACGTAGTTCGCGAGAATGATCGTCGACGCGAGCAGCAGGCCCGCGATGATCGGCAGCTTGCGTGCGAGGTTCGCAGACTTGCCGCGGCGCAGCAGCCAGTCGGAGAAGATCCCGCCGAACATCACGCCGACCGACGCGGCGATGAACGGCATCACCGCGAAGAAGCCGATCTTCAGCCAGCCCATGTGGCGCTCGGTTGCCAGATAGGTCGGGAACCAGGTCAGGAAGAACACGAGCGTCGAGTTGCCGGCGAACTGGCCGAGGCAGATGCCCGCGAGCTGGCGCTTCTTCACCAGTTGGCCGACCATCGACCAGCTGAACTTCGGCTGCTCGGCCTTGCCGCTCTTGGCGTCGGTCTTGCGCACGCCGTGCACGAGGCCGCCGCCCGCTTCGATGTACGCGAGTTCCTCCGAGTTCGCGCCCGGATGGTTGCGCGGCTCGTGATAGAACTTCCACCAGACGAGGCCGAACGCGATGCCGACCGCGCCCACGACCCAGAACAGCGAGCGCCAGCCGAACGCGCCCATCAGCGCGAACAGCACGGGGCTGAAGAACGCGAGGCCGATGTATTCGCCGACGGTATAGGTGCCGGTCGCCATCGCGCGTTCGTTCTGCGGGAACCACGTCGCGACGACGCGGCTGTTGGTCGGGAAGCATGGCGCTTCCGTCACGCCGAGGCCCAGCCGGCACGCGAGCAACGTCGCGACGCCCGGCACGAAACCTTGCAGGAACGTGCACAGCGACCACAGCGTCATCGACCAGTAATAGGTGACCTTGCTGCCGAAGCGGTCGAGGAACAGGCCGCCGGGCACCTGCATCGCCACGTACGTCCACGAAAACGCGGAGAACATGATGCCCATCACGGCCGCGTTGATGCCGAGCTCCTTGGTAAGCTGCGGCGCAGCCACGCCCAGCACGGTGCGGTCGAGATAATTGATCATCGTGCCGATCGCGAGCAGCGCGAGGATCTTGTAGCGCGCCGACGTGCGCCGGACCGTGCCGGCCGCCTGCGCCGGCGCGGCGCTCGTGTGGGTAGTGTGCTGCATGGTCGTCTCCTGGTCTCTTTCTGTGTCTGTAAGGGGGTCAGCGCGCGACGAGCGACTGAAAGTGATCGAACATCCGCTCGGCGTCGGGCGTGCGCCCGGTGAAGAGCTCGAACGCGTCGACGGCCTGGTACACGGCCATCCCGCCGCCCGGCAGCGTCGCGCAGCCGGCCGCTCGCGCGGCGTGGATCAGTTCGGTTTCGAGCGGGAAATACACGATGTCGGCCACCCACATGCCCGCATGCAGCAGCTCGGCCGGCAGCGGCAGGCCCGGATGCTTGGCCATGCCGGTCGGCGTGCAGTGGATCAGGCCGGTCGCCGCGCGCATCGCGGCGGCGAGATCGCTGCCCGGCGTGACGCGGGCGGCGGGGAAGCGCTGCTGCAATTCGCCCGCCAGCGCGGTGGCGCGCGTGCCGTCGACGTCGAAAATCGTCAGTTCGGCCGCGCCCATCTGCAGCGCCGCGTGCGCGACGGCCGCGCCCGCGCCGCCCGCGCCGAGCTGGACGACGCGTTCGAGCGACGCGCCGGGCAGCCCACGGCTAAACGATTTCGCGAAGCCCGACCAGTCGGTGTTGTGGCCGATCCGCTTGCCGTCCTTGAACAGCACGGTATTCACCGCGCCGAGCGCACGCGCGTCGTCCGACAGCGCGTCGAGGTGCTCGATCACGCGCTGCTTGCACGGGTGCGTGATGTTCAGCCCGTTGTAGCCCATCCGCTGCGCGGCATCGAGCAGTTGCGGCAGCGCGTCGGCGGTCACGCCGAGCACGTCGAGATCGAGGCGCCGGTACACGTAGCCGAAGCCCTGGCGGAACCCCTCTTCCTCGTGCATCGCGGGCGACAGCGAACCGCCGATGCCCTGGCCGATCAGGCCGATCAGGAACGACGGGCGGCTCATCGTGCGGCTCCCTTCGCGAACACCGTCGCCAGGCGCTGCAGCGCGAACACGTAGCCTTCGGTACCGCAGCCGCAGATCACGGCTTCGGCGAGCGCCGACACATACGAATGGTGACGGAACGCCTCGCGGCGATGGACGTTCGAGATATGCACTTCGATCACCGGCTTCGCGATCGCGGAAAGCGCGTCGGCCAGCGCCACCGACGTATGCGTATACGCGGCCGGGTTGATCACGATGCCGTGCGTGTCGTGACGCGCGGCGTGCAGCCAGTCGATCAGCTGGTGCTCGGCATTCGACTGGCGAAAGTCGATTTCCAGCCCGAGCCCTTCCCCCGCCGTGCGGCAGCGCTGCTCGAGATCGGCGAGCGTTTCCGCGCCGTAGATATGGGGCTCGCGCGTGCCCAACAGATTCAGGTTCGGGCCGTTCAGCACCAGTACCTTGTGCTTGCTCATCGTGTTTCTGCTCCTGAAACAGGGGCGGACCACGATCGGCGCCGCCCCGAAGACATCGGAATTTGGCGCTAGTGTGCGCCCGTGCAAGCGGGCTGTCTTTCCGGGTTTTCGCTAATTTGTACCATCTAGTTAGTTTGTACAATACGGATGACTAGCCCAGTAAATTCGGGATATGGCGCCCGCGCCGAACTCAACGACTGGTTCATTCAGGGTCGGTTCGGCACGGTCGGTTAGACACGGTCGGTTAGACACGGTCGGTTAGACCGGCGTCATGCCCCGCTCATCCGCAGGAATCGCCCCATGCAGCGCTCGATCGCCACCGTGTCACTGTCCGGCACGCTCGCCGAGAAGCTCGCCGCCGTCCAGGCCGCGGGCTTCGACGGCGTCGAAATCTTCGAAAACGACCTCGTCTACTTCGACGGATCGCCGGCCGACGTCCGGCGCATGGCCGCCGATCTCGGCCTCGACATCGTGCTGTTCCAGCCGTTTCGCGACTTCGAGGGCGTGAGCGCGGCCCAGCTCGCGCGCAATCTCGACCGGATCAAGCGCAAGTTCGACGTGATGCATGCGCTCGGCACCGATCGCATCCTCGTCTGCAGCAGCGTGGCGGCCGATACGATCGCCGACGACGGGTTGCTCGTCGACCAGCTCGGCGTGCTCGCCGAAGCCGCGCGGCAGGCCGGCGTGGTGGCCGCGTACGAAGCGCTCGCGTGGGGCCGCGTCGTGAAGCGGTACGGCCACGCGTGGAAGCTCGTGAACGCGGTGAACAGCCCGCACCTCGGCCTCGCGCTCGACAGCTTCCACACGCTGTCGCTCGACGATTCGCCGGACGGGATCGCCGACATCCCCGGCGACCGGATCGCCTTCGTGCAGATCGCCGACGCGCCGAAGCTCGTGATGGACGTGATCGAATGGAGTCGCCACTACCGCTCGTTCCCCGGCCAGGGCGACTTCGACCTGGCGCGCTTCACCGCACGCGTGATCGAGTCGGGCTATACGGGGCCGCTATCGCTGGAGATCTTCAACGATGGCTTCCGCGCGGCGCCGACCGCGCTCACGGCCGCCGACGGCCATCGCTCGCTGCTCTATCTGGAAGACCTGACGCGTGCGCGGCTCGCCCAGGAGGGCCGCGCGCCGGCCGCCAGCCAGCCGCTGTTCGCACCGCCCGCGCCGCCCGCGCACGTCGGGTTCCAGTTCATCGAATTCGCGGTCGACGCGCAGGCGGCGGCGACCGTCGGCCAATGGCTCGGCCGGATGCGCTTCCGGCTCGCCGGCCGGCATCGCTCGAAGGACGTGACGCTGTTCCAGCACGGCGCTGCATCGATCGTGCTGAACGCCGAGCGCGACTCGTTCGCCGATGCGTTCTTCCAGCAGCACGGGCTGTCGCTGTGCGCGTCGGCGTTCCGCGTCGACGACGCGAAAGTGGCGTTCGAACGCGCGGCCGGCTTCGGCTACGCGCCGTTTTCCGGCCGGGTCGGGCCGAACGAGCGCGTGCTGCCGAGCGTGAAGGCGCCGGACGGCAGCCTCGAATATTTCGTCGACGAAGCGCCGGATGCGCCGACGCTGTATGAATCGGACTTCGTGCTGACCGACATCGACGGCCCCACCGAAGTCGGCCCGCTGACGGGTATCGACCATGTGTGCCTCGCGCTGCCGGCCGACGCGCTCGACACGTGGATCCTGTTCTTCAAGACTGCGTTCGGCTTCGACGCCGAGCGCAGCTGGCTCGTGCCCGACCCGTACGGGCTGATGCGCAGCCGCGCGGTACGCAGCGCCGACGGCTCGGTGCGGATCGCGCTGAACGCGTCGGTCGACCGTCATACGGCCGTCGCCGAATCGCTCGACCGCTACCACGGCACCGGGCTGAACCACGTCGCGTTCCGCACGGACGACATCGTGAAGACGGTCGCCGCGTTCGCGGCCGACGGCGTCCCGTTCCTGCGCATTCCGGCCAACTACTACGACGATCTCGCCGCGCGCTATGCGCTACCGGACGAACTGATCGACACGCTGAGCGCGCATCACCTGCTCTACGACCGCGACGAGGATGGCGGCGAATTCCTGCATGCGTATACGGAACTGGTCGACAACCGCTTCTCGCTCGAGATCGTCGAGCGGCGCGGCGGGTATGACGGCTACGGCGCGGCGAACGCGGCCGTGCGGCTTGCGGCGCAGGCGCAGGCGCAGCGGCGGAAATAAGGATGAGAGAAGTTCGGGGCCGGAGCGCGCTCGCGATTCGGCGATCGATTGGACCGCGCGATCTCGCCGCGCGCCATCGTCGCACATCGGGCAGCCAGGTACCGGCCTGCGCGGTCGGCCGCGGCCATGCCGGAACCCGCGCGCCGGCCGCCGTTACATCCCGTAACCCGTACCGCGGTGCAGCATTGCGCCGCTCGCCCCGGTTTTAAGAATCGCTTAAGTCTTCGACGGCACCATCCGCAACCAGTACCCGATGGTTATCTCGAAAAGGAGGAAAGCGATGAGCGCCGTAGAAGCACCCGCGGGCCGCCCGGCCGCGCCCCCTGCAAAGAAGACGATGCTGCGCCGCCTGCTCAGTCATCATGAAATCGCGACGTTGCTCGTGCTGCTGCATGCACCGATCGGCGCGAACGCCAAACCCGAATTGCCCGCGCTGCAGGAAGCCGGCCTCGTCGAAATGGTCAAGCTCGACCCCGATACGAGCCCGAGCTTCCGGCTGACCGAAGACGGCACGGCCGTCCTGAAAGGGCTCGGCTACCGCTGAGCCAGCGCTTCACCCTTTCCCGTTTCCCCGCCTTACCCCGCCTTACCCCGATCCCTGTGACGCGCCGGCCGCCCCGGCGAGTCGCGTCACCCTGCCCGCTCCTGCAGCATCAACCGGTATTCCGTCGGCGTCACGCCGACCGTCGCCTTGAACTGGCGCGTGAACGCGCTGTGATCCGTATAGCCGCATAGCGCGGCGACGTCGGTCACCTTGTCGTGCGTGACGAGCAGCGCGGTGGCCGCGTCGAGCCTCGTCTTCAGCAGCACCTGGCGCGGCGTCAGGTGGAACACCTTGTGGAAGTAGCGTTCGAGCTGCGCGACCGACATCCCGGCCATCTGCGCGAGCTGCTTCAGGTTCAGCGGCTGCACGTAATGATCCTGGATGTGCTGGACCACGTCGGCGAGCCGGCTGTACGCCGGGTGCGATCCCTCGTGCGCCTTCAGGTCGCGCGAGATGCCGGCGAGGCCGACCACCCGGCCCGCGGCGTCGCGCAGCGGCTCCTTGCAGGTCAGGCACCAGCCCGGCTGGCGGCCCGGATACAGGTGCAGCTCGAGCTGATCCATCAACTGCTGGCCGGCGTTGATCGTCGCCATGTCCTGCTCGAAATAGCTGCGGCCGAAGCGGCGCGGAAACACCTCGTCGGCCGTCTTGCCGAGCAGGTCGCGCTTGTCCTTGTAGCCGCAGCGCATCGCCAGCGTGCGATTGACGATCGCATAGCGGCCGCTCGCATCCTTCACGAAAAACGCGACGTCCGGCAGCGCATCGAACACCGGTTCAAGCAGGCGAAAATGCGCGAGCATCGCGCCGAAATCGGCGTTGTCGGGCTGGTAGCACAACGTATCGGACAGGCTCATGGGCGGTACGGCAAGCAAGGTCGTCATCCCGGCAACCGCGAAGCGAGTGGCAGATGGCGTCGATTATAGGAGCGCCCCTTCGATCGCGTCGCATCGAATGCGGGGCGGACAAGACTGTGGCCGGCGGCATCGCACGCCGCCGATCGGCTCCATCGGTGGGCGCCGCTGGTTGTGCACGCAACTAATGCGCATATGGTGTGCGGGCTAGCGACCGTTCCGCCCTCTCCGTAGCCGGCGCAGCGCACCGACACGCCGGCACCACGCACCCCAATCCCGTCATCGTAAAAATGCCGACGACCCGCGTCTTGGCGGGTTTGCGCACTCGTCATGACGATTTCGGCATATATCAGGGTAATCGACGATATGCCGATATCGTCGCCGGCCGCGCATCGAATGCGCAAGACGCACGCATTTTCGCTAACTAGACTTCGCTTCACGGTCACGAGACGACCTCCCGGTGCTGCCGCAATCGGCACGCACGGGTCACCGCATCCGCTGTCGCGTACGACGATTCCGGCACAACGCGCGTGGCACGCGGCGAGCACGCATGGCCTGCGCATCGGCCTGCCGACCGAACCGTCTCGCCCGGTTTACCGGCGCCGCCCGCATGCGCGCGGCGCCCCCAACCACGCCATCAAGGGGAAGTGAAAGTGAAGCTGAAGGTATCGCACGTCGCGCTGGCCGCCGCCTGCGCACTGTCGGGCGCGCACGCCGTCGCCGCCGACGTCGTCAAGATCGGTTTCGCCGCACCGCTGACCGGCCCGCAGTCGAATTACGGCACGGACATGCAGAAGGGCGTGCAGCTCGCGATCGCCGATTTCAACGCGACGCATCCGACGATCGGCGGCAAGCCCGTCACGTTCCAGCTCGACGCGCAGGACGACCAGGCCGACCCGCGCACCGGCACGACCGTCGCGCAGCGGCTGATCGACGACAACGTGCGCGGGATCATCGGCCACTTCAACTCGGGCACCAGCATTCCCGCGTCCGACCTGTACGATCGCGCGGGGCTGCCGCAGATCTCGATGGCGACGTCGCCGCAATACACGGCGCGCGGCTACAAGACGACCTACCGGTTGCTGACGAGCGACGCGCAGGCGGGCCGCATCGTCGGCACGTACGCGGTGAAGACGCTGCGCTTCAAGCGCATCGCGATCATCGACGACCGCACGGCCTACGGCCAGGGCATCGCCGACGAATTCGCGAAGGCCGTCGAAGCGGCCGGCGGCACGATCGTCAAGCGCGACTTCACGAACGACAAGGCGCTCGATTTCTCCGCGATCCTGACCAACCTGAAGGGCGTGAATCCGGACGCGGTCTTCTACGGCGGCGGCGACGCGCAATCGTCGCCGATGATCCGCAAGATGCGCCAACTCGGGATGAAGTCGGCGTTCGTGACGGGCGAGATGTCGCGCTCGCCGACGTTCCTGAAGGTCGGCGGCGACGCGGCCGAAGGCGCGATCGTCTACATGGGCGGGCTGCCGAAGGAAAAGATGCCGGGCTTCTCCGGCTACGCCGCACGCTACAAGGCGCGCTTCAACGAAGACGTGATCACGTACTCGCCGTATTCGTACGACGGCACGATCGCGCTGCTCAGCGCGATGAAGGACGCGAACTCGACCGATCCGAAGGTGTACACGCCGTATCTCGGCAAGGTGTCGATCAAGGGCGTGTCGGCGCCCAGCATCGCGTACGACGCGAAGGGCGACCTGAAGGATGCGCCGGTGACGATCTACAAGGTCGAGCGCGGCGCGTTCAAGCCGGTCGACTCGATCGCCGGCAACTGATAACCGATACGCGGCCCCTGCCCCGCGCGGCGCGCCCGCGGCTCACCGGCCGCCCGCGCCGCGCGCTTCGGCTGCATGGTCCGAAGCCGCTCACGGCGCGCGCCCGCGCGCGGGCATTTCGCGCTCCTGTAGAATCCCCCCACCCGCTTTGACGCTTCGTCTCCGCCGTGCCCCATCCCGGTGCGGCGGCGCGTGTTGCGTGCCTCACCCGGCACGCGGCGCGCTTCGACGACGCAAGCCGCGCCTTGTCAGTCCATGCCGAAAAGCGGGCCCTGGAGACGCAGCACCGACAACACCATTCGAAAAACGATCGTCCTGACCATGCAAGCTTCCGAATTGAGCGGCGTGCCTCGCGCCGCCGAACGCGCGCTCACGCGCAGCGACTACAAGACCCTTGGCCTCGCCGCACTCGGCGGCGCCCTCGAGTTCTACGACTTCATCATCTTCGTGTTCTTCGCGCCGGCGATAGGGCAGCTCTTCTTCCCGCACGACATTCCGGACTGGCTGCGCCAGCTGCAGACGTTCGGCATCTTCGCGGCCGGCTATCTCGCGCGCCCGCTCGGCGGCGTGATCATGGCGCACTTCGGCGACCTGTTCGGCCGCAAGCGGATGTTCACGCTGAGCGTGCTGATGATGTCGGTGCCGACGCTGCTGATGGGCCTGCTGCCGACCTACGACACGATCGGCATCCTCGCGCCGGTGTTGCTGCTGCTGTTCCGCGTGCTGCAAGGCGCGGCGGTCGGCGGCGAAGTGCCGGGCGCGTGGGTGTTCGTGTCCGAGCACGTGCCGTCGCGCCACATCGGCTATGCGTGCGGCACGCTGACCGCGGGCCTCACGGCCGGCATCCTGCTCGGCTCGCTCGTCGCGGCCGGCATCAACAGCCGTTACTCCGCGGCCGAAGTCGGCGCGTTCGCATGGCGCATCCCGTTCCTGCTCGGCGGCGTGTTCGGGCTGTTCTCCGTGTACCTGCGCCGCTGGCTGCATGAAACGCCGGTGTTCGCCGAAATGAAGGCGAAAAAGGCGCTCGCGGCCGAGATTCCGCTGAAGGCGGTGCTGCGCGACCACGGCCGCGCGGTGATCGTGTCGATGCTGCTCACGTGGATGCTGTCGGCCGCGATCGTCGTCGTGATCCTGATGACGCCCGCGCTGCTGCAGAAGCAGTTCCACCTGGCGCCCGCGACCACGCTGTTCGCGAACAGCATCGCGACGCTGTGCCTGACGGCCGGCTGCATCACCGCCGGTTCGCTCGCGGGCCGGATCGGTGCGAAGCGCGTGCTGGGCATCGGCGGCATCGGGCTGGCCGCGTGCTACTACCTGCTGTTCGTGCAGGTCGCGGCCGATGCGTCGACGCTGCCGCTCTACTACGGGATCGCGGGCTTCATGGTCGGCACGATCGGCGCGGTGCCGTTCGTGATGGTCAGGAGCTTCCCGGCCGTCGTGCGCTTCTCGGGCATCTCGTTCTCGTACAACGTCGCGTATGCGATCTTCGGCGGGCTCACACCGGTGATCGTGTCGCTGATGATGAAGTCGAATCCGCTCGCGCCGGTCGTATACGTCGCGGCGATCTGCGTGCTCGGCGCGATCGCCGTGCAGTTCTCGAAGGATGCGAAGGACGTGAAGGACGCACGCTGAACGTCGGCGCGCACGCGCCGGCCGGATGAACGAAGGGCCGAATCCCGCGGCGTGCGGGATTCGGCCCTTTTGTGTTGCGTCGGCGTCGCGACGACTACCCAAGTGTGCTCAGTTCAACGCAGCACGCCGTACGACGAATTCGGCCGGCGCAGCGCGTCGATGCTCGCGCCGCCGGCGCCGGTGACGAACAGCAGCAGGAACCCGCCGGCGATCGCGACGTTCTTCCAGAAGTGAATCACCATGTCGTGCTGGACGGCGGCGTTCGTCGCGTCCCAGAAATTGTGCCCGACCATCGCGGTCGCGATCGTGTAGACCGCCATCAGCAACGCGAGCGGCCGGACCTTGTAGCCGACGATCAGCAGCAGGCCGCCGAGCCCCTCGATCGCGACGACGATCGGCGCAACGACCTGTTGATAGGGCACGTTCATCCCGTGCAGATACGCGACGAAATCGCTGTAGCCGAGCAGCTTCATGATGCCGCCCCACAAGAACAACGCCGCCAGCGCCAGGCGTGCGAAAAAAATGACGCCGGAATCGACGGTACGCGTCATGCCTCTCTCCTCGTATGCAATTCGGCCGCCCGCGCCGGGCGCGCCCGGGCGGTTCGGCGCCGCGCGGCCCGGGAGGGCGCGCGGCAAATGGGCCAGCATAGAGGGTCTTTCCGCGGTGTCCAAGAAAAAGGTTGTAGCAAATCTTTACACTGCGGCGGCCGCGCCGGCGGCCCGGCGCGCTGAAAAACGCGTTTAGCCCGCGTCGCTCAACAGCACGCCTTTCTTGAAGATGAAGCAGCCGTAGCCGCGCGTTTCGCCGGTGACGATCACCGCATACGTCTGCTGCGCGCGCTCGTAGAACGCGAAACGCTCGACGCCGGTCAGCGGCACCGAGCGCCCTTCCGCGCGGTCGATTTCGGCCTGGACTTCGCGCTGCACGGGCGGCACCGCGGCCGCGTCGCCGACGACTTCCATCCGCCACGCGGGCGTGTCGACGAACGTGTCGAGCGGCAGCACCGACAGCACCGCGCGCACGACGCGCGCCGAATCGGCGCCGTCGACGCGCAGCGCGCGGCCGACCACCGTGTGCTCGGCGACGGATTCCGCCGGGAAGTTCGCGTCACAGATCGCGATTTCGTCACCGTGGCCCATCGCGCGCAGCGTGTGCAGGATGTCGGCGTGCAGCAGCGGGTCGAGATTCTTCAGCATGTCGGTGGGTCTCCGGGGTGGGGAACGAATCGCATAACGTTACCCGATCCCGGCGGCCGTGGTGCATGCATCGTTCACGTCACGACGCCCCGGCCGGCATTTCGTCGATGAAACCCGTGACCGACGCGAGGCGGCCCGACGCGTCGACGATGCCGAAGTCCGAGCCCTTCACGATCGCCGCGCCGTCGGGCGACACGAGCGCCCACGAGAACCGCAGATGCTGGCCGAACGCGTCCACGTCGGTCGTGCGGCGAAAGCGGTACGCGGGGAAGCGTTGCTGCACGGCGGCGATCATCGTGTCGATGCCCGCGTGGCCGTCGCCGGCCATCAGCGAATCGCGATAGGCCGCGTCGCTTGCGTACGTCGCGTCGATCAGTTCGCGGCGGCGCGCGGCGTCGGATTCGTTCCACGCGTCGAAGTAGCGGTCGATCAGGTCGGCGTGAACGGACGAAGCGGATTGAGCGGTGTTCATGGCGAGGCTCCTTGTGTCGGTAGACGATGTCGCGGACGTTTCGGGTCCGCGTGCCGCTATCGTCGCCGGGGCCGCGCAAGCGGTCGATTACGCGCGAGGTAAGGAAATCGCGCCGACCATGCGCGGCACGCCTGCGCCGCCGAATCGGGAATACGCCGCCGCAAAGAAAACGGGCGCCCGAAGGCGCCCGCATCGTCTTGCCGCCACCACCGCGCGCGTCAGGCGTCAGGTCACCGGCGCCGGATTGAACAGCGTCAGCGCATTCGCGAGCTTCCATTGCTCGGCCCACGTGCGGCGCTTGCCGCTGGCGACGTCGAGCATCAGCCGGAACAGTTCCCAGCCCATGTCCTCGATCGTTGCCGCGCCGGTCGCGATCTGCCCCGCGTCGAGATCCATCAGGTCGTGCCAGCGGCGCGCGAGATCGCTGCGCGTCGCGACCTTGATCACCGGCACCTGCGCGAGCCCGTACGGCGTGCCGCGGCCGGTCGTGAAAATATGCAGGTTCATCCCCGCCGCGAGCTGCAGCGTGCCGCAGATGAAATCGCTCGCGGGCGTCGCCGCGTACAGCAGCCCCTTCTGCCGCGCGCGATCGCCGGGGCGCACGACGCCGGCGATCGGCGCGCTGCCCGACTTCACGATCGACCCCATCGCCTTCTCGACGATGTTCGACAGGCCGCCCTTCTTGTTGCCCGGCGTCGTGTTCGCGCTGCGGTCGACGCGGCCACGCTCCAGATAGCGGTCGTACCAGTCCATCTCGCGGATGATCTCGCGGGCCACCGCTTCGTTCGCCGCACGCGACGTGAGCTGCGCGACGCCGTCGCGCACTTCGGTCACTTCCGAGAACATGATCGTCGCGCCCGCGCGCACGAGCAGGTCGGCCGCGAAGCCGACGGCCGGGTTCGCGGTGAGCCCCGAGAACGCGTCGCTGCCGCCGCACTGCACGCCGACGACGAGGTCCGATGCCGGGCAAGTTTCGCGGCGCCGACGGTTCAACCGCTCGAGATGCGATTCGGCCATCTTCATGATCGAATCGATCATCGAATGGAAGCCGACGTGCGCGGCGTCCTGCAGGCACACGACGCCGCCGTTGTCGGTCGCGCCGTCGGCGGCCACCGGAATCGCGCCCGGCGGCAGCAGGCGCTCGGGCTGCAGCTTCTCGCAGCCGAGGCTCACTGTCATCACTTCGCCGCCGAAGTTCGGGTTCAGGCTGATGTTGCGCAGCGTGCGGATCGGGATGTCGGCGTCGGGCGCATCGATCGCGACGCCGCAGCCGTACGTATGTTCGAGCCCGACCACGTCGTCGACGTTCGGGTAGCGCGGCAGCAGCTCGTCCTTGATCCGCTTCACCGCGTGCTCGACGACGCCCGACACGCACTGCACGGTCGTCGTGATCGCGAGGATGTTGCGCGTGCCGACCGAGCCGTCCGCATTGCGAAAGCCCTCGAACGTATAGCCTTCGAGCGGCTCGAGCGGCGGCGCGGCACGCGTCGCGAGCGGCAGGTCGTCGAGCCCCGGCGGCTCGGGCATGCGCATCGTGCGCTCGTTGACCCAGCTGCCGCGCCGCAGGTCGGTCAGCGCATAGCCGATCACCACGTTGTAGCGAATGACCGGATCGCCGGTCGCGAGGTCGACGAGCGCGACCTTGTGCCCCTGCGGCACGCCTTCGCACAGCGTCAGCCCGTCGGCGAAGGTCGCGCCTTCGGACAAACCGCCGTCGTTGACGACGATCGCGACGTTGTCGTCCGGATGCACGCGGATGTAGAGAGGAGAAGCAGTCATCGGAATTCCTGGAAGCCTATCTGCGATATCGTTAGTCATCATACGACATTCAACCTCACTTGATGATGCTGCGTAAACCCTTATCCGGAAAGACCCTACCCCCGACCCGCCAGCAAACCGCTTGCGTCGCTCATTCATGCGTTGTACGATGACATACAACGACATCGCCAATTCGGCTCGTATGCCGTTTCCGACGAACCAGCACTCGCGCTAGACGGACGACCCAACCATGACTTCACCGCAAGAACTCAAACAAATCATCTCCCACGGCCTGCTGTCGTTTCCGCTGACGGATTTCGACGCCGACGGCAGCTTCCGTCCGACCACCTACGCCGAGCGCCTCGAATGGCTGGCGCCGTATGGCGCGAGCGCATTGTTCGCGGCCGGCGGCACCGGCGAATTCTTCTCGCTCACGCAGCGCGAGTATTCGGACGTGATCCGCGTCGCGACGGAAACCTGCAAGGGCAAGGTGCCGATCCTGGCCGGCGCGGGCGGCGCGACGCGCGTCGCGATCGAATATGCGCAGGAAGCCGAGCGCCTCGGCGCGAGCGGCGTGCTGCTGATGCCGCACTACCTGACCGAAGCGAGCCAGGAAGGGATCGCCGACCACGTCGAGCAGGTGTGCCGCGCGCTGAAGATCGGCGTCGTGGTGTACAACCGCGCGAATTCGAAGCTGAATGCGGACATGCTCGAGCGCCTCGCCGACCGTTGCCCGAACCTGATCGGCTTCAAGGACGGCGTCGGCGAAATCGAGAGCATGGTCACGATCCGCCGCCGTCTCGGCGATCGTTTCGCGTACCTCGGCGGCCTGCCGACGGCTGAAGTCTATGCGGCCGCGTACAAGGCGCTCGGCGTGCCGGTGTACTCGTCGGCCGTGTTCAACTTCATCCCGAAGACGGCGATGGCATTCTACGAAGCGATCGCGAACGACGACCACGCGACGGTCGGCCGCCTGATCGACGAGTTCTTCCTGCCGTACCTGAAGATCCGCAATCGCCGCGCCGGCTACGCGGTCAGCATCGTGAAGGCGGGCGCGAAGCTCGTCGGCCACGACGCGGGCCCGGTGCGCGCGCCGCTCGTCGACCTGACCGACGAAGAAGCAGCCGAACTCGACGTGCTGATCAAGAAGATGGGCCCGCAGTAAGCCGGGTTCGCCGGCGGCGCAGGGCCTTCATCGGCACGGCGCGCCGGCTCCCGCAGTCCTCCCTATCCGTATCGCGCAATGGCCACGTGGCTCGACGAGCCGGCGCGGCCATTGCATTACATCTGCGCGATCGCGCCGATGATCCGCTGCCGCACGCTCGCGAGCGTACGCTGCGTCTCGTCGATCCCCTTGCGGGCCGCGAGCGGCCGGCCGCGCGCCGGCGACTCGGCGCCCACGATCTGTTCCAGCACGTCGCGATCGACGACCGCATCGAAGAAGCGCCCGACGGTAAACATCGCGTACTGCTTCGCGGTCGCGAGATGCGTGTTGGCCTGCGTGAGCGCGTCGGCGCGCTCCGCGCCGTTCGGCCCGTCGATGCTGCGGCGATGCTTCAGCGCGAACACCACGGCCTCCATGTCGTACTTGAAGCGCTCGACGGCCCTGCCGAAGATCAACGAATGCGGATCGGAGCCCGCGACGGGCCGCCCCTGGTTGATCGTCACGTCGAATTCGCTGCCGCCCAGTTCGCGCTGCAGCGCGAACAGCGCGTCGGCCAGCACGCGCCCTTCGCTGGTTTCGCCGATCTGGGTACGGACCGATTTCGCGACGTCGCCGATCGTTTTCCACAACCCTGCCGCGAACAGGTGGTCGCCACGCTTGCTGATAGTCATCGGATGGTTCCTTGTTGGTCTTGTGATCTCTCAGGCTCGCCTGCGGGCCGGACGGCCCGAGGCTTCGCTACTGTAGGAGAAACGCGGGCAACAGGAAAGCCGACCTCTCGCCGCCCCGTCCGCGCATCAATATGATCACCACTTGATGTCATAATTGATGCATCGACTTTTCCCGGGAGCCGCCCATGCGCACCACCTTGTCCCTCGACGACGCACTGCTCGCAAAAGCGCAGCAATTGACCGGCCTCACCGAAAAGTCGGCGCTCGTGAGAGAAGCGCTGCGCGCATTGATCGCCCGCGAAAGCGCGCGACGACTCGCCCGCCTCGGCGGCACCGAGCCCGACCTTGAATCGGTTCCACGCCGCCCGTCGGAGCCCGCATGATCCTTGTCGACACTTCGGTCTGGATCGATCACTTGCGGGCCGGCGACGCGACGCTCACCGCATTGCTGGAAGCGGAGCGCGTGTTGATCCATCCGTTCATCGTCGGCGAGCTTGCCCTCCGTAGCATGCGCAATCGCGAGACCGTGCTGGATGCGCTGCGCGACCTTCCGGCCGCAACCGTTGCAACCGACGACGAGGTGCAGCGCATGATCGATGCCGTCCCGCTTCACGGGCTCGGCATCGGTTACGTCGATGCCCACCTGCTTGCGTCGGCCAGACTGACCAGCGACAGCAAGCTATGGACGCGCGACCGGCGCCTGCTGGCTGCAGCGGAACGCTTGCAACTCGTCGCCCGCCCCGCTCACTGACCGAGCGAAACCGGCACCAAAGCCCGCGCGGAATAAAAAAGCGGCGGGGCCCGTGGGCCCCGCCGCCGTGTTCCAACGTGCCGGGACGCATCCCTCCCGGGACAGTGCGTTCACCGGTTATGCCACGTCACTCCGCCTTGCCGTCCCGCAGCCGCGGAATCGCGAGCGGATTGCCTTCCCGCAGCCCTTCGGGCAGCAGGTCGTCCGGGAAGTCCTGATAACACACCGGCCGCAGGAAGCGCTCGATCGCGGTCGCGCCGACCGACGTGACGGCCGGGTTCGACGTCGCGGGGAACGGCCCGCCGTGCACCATCGCATCGCACACCTCGACGCCGGTCGGGTAACCGTTGACGAGCAGGCGGCCGGCCTTGCGCTCGAGGATCGGCAGCAGCCGGCGCGCGAGCGGCTTGTCGTCGGCGTCGATTTGCAGCGTGGCCGTCAACTGGCCTTCGAGCGCGTCGAGCACACGCGCGACTTCGTCGAGATCGCGGCAGCGCACGATCAGCGACGCCGGCCCGAACACCTCGTGGCTGAACGCCGGCTCGGCCAGGAACGCCTGCGCGCCCACTTCATACAGCGCGCCGCCCGCCTGGCAGTCGGTCTGCGCGGCCTCGCCCGCGCCGATTTCGCGCACGCCCGGCAATTCGGCCAGCTTGCCGCGGCCATTGCGGTACGCATCCGCGATGCCGTGCGTCAGCATTACGCCGGCGGGCTTCTTCGCGAGCGCCTGCGCGGCGACGGATTCGAAACGGTCGAGATCGGGGCCGTCGATCGCGAGCACGAGGCCCGGATTCGTACAGAACTGACCGACGCCGAGCGTCAGCGAATCGACGAAGCCCGTCGCGATCGCGTCGCCGCGCGCGGCCAGCGCGGCCGGGAACAGCACGACCGGGTTGATGCTGCTCATTTCCGCATAGACGGGAATCGGCTGCGGGCGCGCGTTCGCGTGCTGCACGAGCGCCATCCCGCCCTGCCGCGACCCGGTGAAACCGACCGCCTGGACCGCCGGATGGCTGACCAGCGCCGCGCCGATCACGCGGCCGGGGCCGACCAGCAGCGAGAACACGCCGGCCGGCATGCCGGTTTTCTCGACCGCGGCGCGGATCGCGCGGCCAACCAGTTCGGACGTGCCGAGGTGCGCTTCGTGCGCCTTCACGATCACCGGGCAGCCGGCCGCGAGCGCCGACGCGGTATCGCCGCCGGCCACCGAGAACGCGAGCGGGAAATTGCTCGCGCCAAATACGACGACGGGCCCGAGCGCGACTTTCTGCAGCCGCAGGTCCGAGCGCGGCAGCGGCGTGCGTGCCGGCTGCGCGGGATCGATCGACGCGGCGAGGAAGCGCCCGTCGCGCACGACGCGCGCGAACAACCGGAGCTGGCCGACGGTGCGGCCGCGCTCGCCCTGCAGCCGCGCGACGGGCAGGCCCGTTTCGGCGTGCGCGCGCTCGATCAGCGCGTCGCCGAGCGCGACGATCTCATCGGCGATCGCTTCGAGAAACGCCGCGCGGGCCGCGAGCGACTGCGTACGGTACGCATCGAACGCGTCGCGTGCGAGTTCGCACGCGCGGTCGACGTCGGCCTGCGTCGCGACGCCGAACGCCGGGGCCTCGATCGGCGCGCCCTTCGTCGGGTCGAACGCGTGCAAGGTGCCTGCCGAGCCGGCCACCGCTTCGGCGCCGATCAGCATCTCTCCTGTCAGTTGCATGGGTGTGCTCCGTGGTTCGGGAATGGATGGCTCATTGTAACGCAACAGATACGATGTCTGCCGACGGCATTGCGTCATTCTCGCCGCCTGCGAGGGCGCGGACGATACACCGGTGCGCGTTGTCCGGCCAGTAAATCGCGAAATTCCCATATTGTGACGCGGACTTCAAAGGGAAAACCCGAGGTTTCTGAATTCGTGTATTGCCAATACACTTTCGGCCATGTCATACGACGACGTACGTTTAAAATGCGCAATCCGTCCTCCCCTCGCGATCTTCCACTCGACCTCGCGCGCACCGCGCGCCGCACCGCGGTGCGTTACTGGATCCTGGCGATGCTGTTCGTCGTCACGACGCTCAACTATGCGGACCGCGCGACGCTGTCGATCACCGGCACGCCGATCCGCAAGGCGTTCGGCATCGACCCGGTGACGATGGGCTACATCTTCTCGGCGTTCAGCTGGGCGTACGTGCTCGCGCAACTGCCGAGCGGCTGGCTGCTCGACCGCTTCGGCGCGCGGCGCGTGTATGCGGCGAGCATCTTCCTGTGGTCGGCGTTCACGCTGCTGCAGAGCACGATCGGCCTCGGCGGCAGCGCCGCGTTCGCGGTCGCCGCGCTGTTCGCGATGCGCTTCGCGGTCGGCATCGCGGAGGCGCCCGCGTTCCCGGCGAACGCGAAGGTCGTCGCGAGCTGGTTTCCGACCGCCGAGCGCGGCACCGCGTCGGCGATCTTCAACGCCGCGCAGTACTTCGCGGCCGTGGTGTTCTCGCCGCTGATGGCCTGGCTCACGCATGCGTACGGCTGGCACCATGTGTACCTGTGGCTGGGCCTGGCCGGCATCGCGCTCGCGTTCCTGTGGCTGCGCGTCGTGAAGGACCCGGCCGACCATCCGGCCGTGAACCGCGCGGAACTCGATCATATCGAGCAGGGTGGCGGCCTCGTGCGGTCGACGGGCGGCGCGCGCGGCAGCGGCGGCGGCGCTTCCGAGGGCAGCCGCGTGGCCGGCTGGTACTACGTGCGCCAGTTGCTGTCGAACCGGATGCTGATTGGCGTGTACCTCGGCCAGTACTGCGTGAACGTGCTCACGTACTTCTTCCTCACGTGGTTCCCGATCTACCTCGTCCAGGCGCGCGGGATGTCGCTGCTGAAGGCCGGCTTCATGACGTCGCTGCCGGCGATCTGCGGGTTCCTCGGCGGCGTGCTCGGCGGGATGCTGTCGGACGCGCTGATCCGCCGCGGCGTATCGCTGACGCTCGCGCGCAAGATTCCGATCGTCGGCGGGATGCTGCTGTCGATGACGATCATCGGCTGCAACTACGTCGACAGCGAAGCGCTGGTCATCATGCTGATGGCCGTGTCGTTCTTCGGCAAGGGGATCGGCTCGCTCGGCTGGGCCGTCGTCGCGGATACCGCGCCGAAGGAAGCGATCGGCCTGTCGGGCAGCCTGTTCAACATGTTCGGCAACACGGCGGGCATCGTCGCGCCGATCGCGATCGGCTATCTCGTCGGCGCGAGCGGCTCGTTCAACGGCGCACTGGTGTTCGTCGGGCTGAATGCGCTCGTCACCGTGTTCAGCTATCTCGTGATCGTGAAGGACATCAAGCGCGTCGAACTGCGTCATCGCGACGCGTGAGGTTCGGCCTTTGAAAAACGGCGGCCGCCTTTTACGCGGCCGCCGCTTTTTTGCATCGGATCGGCGTCAGGTCGACCCATGCACGACGCTCAGCATGTCGTGCACGCCGGACGTCATCAGCGCGAGGAACGCGAGCAGGCCGACGTAGCAGAGCGCGTAGGTCGTTTTCGTCTCGATCGACGTCGCGTAATACATGCGGTTCTCCGGCGCGTCGGGATCGTAGCGCCACGCGCGCTTCAACTGCGGCAGCGCGAGGATCGCCATCACGATCAGCAGCGGGCTCGGCCGATACGCGAACAGCGCGATCAGCACCGGCACGCCCGCGAACCAGATGCGCGGCGACAGCACCGCGGTGATCCGCCCGCCGTCGAACGGCGACAGCGGAATCATGTTGAACAGGTTGAGAAAGAACCCCGTGTACGACAGCGCAAGCAGCAGGTTGCTGTCGGTGTGGCGCGCGGCCGCGTAGCAGGCCAGCGCGCCGAGCGTGCCGACGAACGGCCCGGCGAGCCCGACGTACGCTTCCGTTTCCGCGTCGTGCGGCATTTCCTTCAACTGGATCCATGCGCCGACGAACGGGATGAAGGTCGGCAGCCCGACGTCGAGCCCGCGCCGCTGCGCGGCGACGTAGTGGCCGGCTTCGTGCACCAGCAGCAACGCGACGAAGCCGGCCGCGAAACGCCAGCCGTAGAACAGCGCATAGACCGCGATCGACGCGAGCATCGTGCCCGCCGATACGAGCACCTTGCCGAGCTTCAGGCCGCCGAAGATCAGCAACAGCAGCTTCGTCATTCCTTGCGCTCCGTGGCGGCTGTGGCGGATGCGTCGGCGACGGCCGGCACCGCGGCCGCCTTCGGCTTGCGCCCGAAGAAGCGCTTGAGCGCCGCGCCGCCGGCCAGCAGCGCAACCGCGCCGATCTTGAAGAACTTCACCGCGAACGCGCCGATCAGCGCGAGCAGGCCGAGCTTTTTCGCGCCGACGCCAACGATCAGCGCCGCGAGCCCGTACTCGGCGACGTGGTCGGTCGATTGGTTGAAGTCGGCATAGCGCTTGCCATCGTTGAAACGAATGTTCGACAGCAACTCGTCGGCCGACGCCTTGTACTTCGGCAGGTCGGCGAGCGTCGACGCCATCGTCAGCGACAGGTAGCCGTCGCGGCCGAGCACGAGCGTCCGGTAGTTCACGCCGTCGTTCGCGGCATTCGGCGCCGCGCCCTTGTCGCGAATGATCGCCGACCACACGAGCCGGTGCGTGGCCGCGTCGTAGGCGGGCGCCTTCGCCCAGCCGACCACCTCGGTTTCGGGCAGGCCGCGCTCCTTGCGCGCCGGGTTGCTTTCCTCGGTGCCGGCCTGCAGGCTTTTCAGCAGCTCGTCGGGCTTCCAGTCCTTCGCGTCGTCGTCGCGGATGTAGCCGCTCGGCTCGAACGACACGACCGAGATCCAGTCGGCGTCCGGATCGTCGGGCAGCACGAGGCCGACCAGTTTCGATTCGTCGATCGCGTTGCCCATCGAGCGCAGGTAGCGGCCGGCTTCGGCGGCCGGCACGAACGATTCGCCGGCCTTCAGCTTCAGCACGGCTTCGTGTTTGACGTCGATGTCGGTCGGCCCCTTCACGACCGCTTCGTTGGCGGCCGCGGCGGCGGCCCTCATTTCGACCTGCGCAGCTTCGGTCTGCGCGTGGCCGCTGGTCGCGGCGAGTGCGAGCGTCGCCACGCAGGCGAGCCGGACGGCACGTTTTTTCATTGTTGGATTCCCCTGGAATGCCTTGTTGTCGATGTGCGCGGCGACCGGCCCATGCGTTGTGGTCGCGGGTCCGGCACCGCCTCTCAGGTGGCACGGGCGCTATGGTAACGCAGCTTCCAGCGGCTTCCGGCAACGGAATGCGGCTGTGAGACGGCGCCGCGCGTGCCGGCTGGCGGACCCGGCGACGCGCGCCGATCCGGAATGCTTACCTCGCAGGTAATGCCCGGCGTGCGCGGGATTGCCTATCATCCTCCCCATGAACTCGACCGCCGCCCTCCCATCGCCCCCTCCGTCCGCCGGCCGCGCGTCCGGCATCGGCCCGCTGCTGCGCACGTGGCGGCAACGCCGGCGCCTGAGCCAGATGGCGCTCGCGCTCGATGCGGAAGTCTCCGCGCGCCACCTGAGCTTCGTCGAATCGGGCCGCGCGCAGCCGAGCCGCGAGATGGTGCTGCATCTCGCCGAACGCCTCGACGTGCCGCTGCGCGAACGCAATGCGCTGCTCGTCGCGGCCGGCTTCGCGCCGCTGTTTCGCGAACGGCCGTTTTCGGACCCGCAACTGGATGCCGCGCGTCATGCGGTCGAAGCCGTGCTGCGCGGACACGAGCCTTATCCGGCGCTCGCGGTGGACCGCCACTGGACGCTGCTCGCGGCGAACCGGATGCTCGGCGCGCTGGTCGCGCAGGCCGATCCGGCGCTGCTGCAGCCGCCCGTCAACGTGCTGCGGCTGAGCCTGCATCCGGACGGTCTCGCGTCGCAGATCGTCAACTGGCACGAATGGCGCGCGCATATCCTGCATCGGCTGCAACGGCAAATCGACGCGAGCGGCGACCGCACGCTGCATGCGCTGCGCGACGAGCTCTCCGCGTATCCGGCGCCGGCCGGGCAGCCCGACGATTCGCACGCGCGCACCGATTTCGCGGATATCGCCGTGCCGCTGCGGCTACGCACAACGAGCGGCGAGCTGACGTTCTTCAGTACGACGACGGTGTTCGGCACGCCGGTCGACGTGACGCTGTCGGAACTCGCGATCGAGGCGTTCTTTCCGGCGAACCCGGAAACGGTGGAGGCGATGCGGGCGCTGGCGGACGCGTTGCCGGCGTAGTGACACGCCGACAACGCAGCGCGGCGCACGAATCCCGTCTTCAGGTGGACGACCGGCAAGCGAAGGCCGGTGCCGCCTTCGCGTGAGCACATGCAATCAGGCAGCGTCGCCGTCTCCTCTTCCTCGCCAGCGAGCGCGTGATCGTCGGCAACCCGGCTGCCCGGCGCCGGTGATCGCTCACTGCCTCATCACGCCCCTACTCAACGAATGTCTGCCGAAGCATAGCGTTCAGCCGCCGCGGCAAACATGCGCACGACCCGAACCCATCAAAATGCGTCGTCGCGATCCGGACTTCGGATTCGCGAAGTTTTGACACAGCCGTAACGGAAACAAGCAAGTCGCCGTAATCCGCGCCCTGCTCCCGTCGCGTCGAGACCGGCGAACGTTAAATTTCGTTAGTAGACCTTTCATTTTTACAGATCGAAAAACCGATACCTGTCACGAAAGAGACACGAACGAATCGATGCAACCGGGACGGCGAGCGGGGGCCATGCAAGCCACAACACGATTTTTACATCGAGCTCAGGAAAACAAATGAACACGCATCATCAAGGGTTGGGAAATTCCGTACAACGCGCACCGCGCAAATCGAAGGTCGCGCTTGCCGTCACGGTCAGCGCGGCCGTGGCAGCCTTCGCCGCTTCCGCGCCCGCGCGAGCCGACTATGTGCAGAACGGCACGTCGACCGAAACGGCCGCGGGCTGCGTCGGCAACATCGCCATTTCGGGCAGCAGCACGTATCCGGCCGCGGCAACCGGCTGCGACAACATCGCGATCGGCACGGCGGCCGTCGCGAATTCGGGCTCGTCGACCGGCGCCTATAGCGAGACCGTCGCGATCGGCCGCATGGCGGCCGCGACCGGTACGTTCGCGACGGCCGTCGGCGGAAACGCCGTGGCGACCGGCGACCAGGCGACGGCGATCGGAACGGCTTCGAGCGCAGTCGGCGGCCAGGCAACGGCGGTCGGTAACGGCGCGATCGCGACCGGCGGCACGGCGTCCGCCTTCGGCCAGGGTGCATTCGCAGTCGATCAGTCGATAGCCGTCGGGCAAGACGCGAGTGCCACCGCGACGTTCTCGACGGCCGTCGGCAAGGGCAGCATTGCAGCAGGCGGTACGGCTCTCGGCTTCCAGGCCAATGCCGGTGCGGCCGATGCGGTCGCGCTCGGTGTCGACAGCTCGGCATCCGCGACCGGCAGCGTCGCCATTGCCCGTGCGACGGCCTCCGCCGTGAACGCGGTCGCCATCGGCGAGGGGGCGAACGCCGCCGACGCGAACGCCGTCGCGCTGGGCTCGAACGCGACCACGCGCGCCTATACGACCGTCAACAGCGTGGCGCTCAACGGCGTGACCTACAGCGGCTTCGCGGGCACGCCGGTCGGTGTGGTCAGCGTCGGCAGCGCGGGTGCCGAGCGTCAGATCGTCAACGTCGCGGCTGGCGCCATCAGCGCGACCAGCACCGATGCGGTGAACGGCTCGCAGCTCTTCTCGATCGCCAATCAGGTGTCGACGCTGACGGCGGACCTGGCCAATCTCACGACGACCGTCGGCAAGATCTCGTCGAGCGTCCCGGGCGGCACGGTGACGAACCCGACCGACACCGCGATCGGCACGAATACGTCGGTCACCGCGACGAACGGCACCGCGGTCGGCAACGGCTCGAACGTCTCGGGCGACAACGGTACGGCTGTCGGCGTCAACTCCACGGTCACCGCAACGAACGGAACGGCCATTGGCACGAATTCGAAAGTCACGACGGCGAACGGAACGGCGATCGGCACGGGCTCGAACGTGTCCGGCACGGATTCGACCGCGATCGGCACGAACAGCCGGGCCACCGCGAACAATGCTGTGGCGCTGGGCGCGAATTCGGTTGCCGATCGGGACAACACGGTGTCGATCGGCTCGCCCGGGGCCGAGCGCCAGTTGACCAACGTGGCGGACGGCACCGCACCGACGGACGGCGTGAACGTGCGCCAGTTGAACGGTGCGATCAACTCCGTGCGCGAGGAAATGTCGAAGTACCGCAAGGACGCGAATGCGGGCACGGCGAGCGCGATCGCCATGGCGAACCTGCCGCAAGCCGTGCTGCCGGGCGAGAAGGTCGTCGCGCTCGGCGGCGGCACGTACGGCGGTCAAAGCGCGATGGCGGTCGGCTTGTCCGTCGCGACGGCGAAATGGCTCGTCAAGGGCTCGGTCACGACGGCGGTGTCGGGGCACGGCTCGTTCGGCGCGGGGGCGGGCGTCGGCTACCGCTGGTAATCGGCTTGCGACAGCGACGCGTCAGGGCGCGGCTCCTGACGTCGGGCGGCCCGCCATCGGCGCCACGGCGCAGGGGGCGGGCCGCCTTCACGTATAGAGCGACGCCTGCGGCAACGCCGCGGTCAGCGCGAACCGGCCCACGTCGCGCAGCCGGTAGTCGAGCGGATCGTGCAGCGTATGCGTGCGCGCATTCCGCCAGAAGCGGTCGAGGCCGAGCGACGCAGCCGTCGCGCGCGCGCCGCATGCGTCGAACAGCGCCTCGCCGTTGTCGAGCGCCGCGCGCTGCGCGACGATCTTCGCTTCCGATACCGCGAGCGCGACTTCGGCGCGTTCGTCCGCCGTCAGCGCATCCTGCCGCGCCCACGCGTGCTGCAACGCGTGGGCCGCGCGATCGGCCAGCGCCGCCGCCGCAACCGCGCGCACGCGCATGTCGCCGAAGCGCTGCAGCGTGTACGGATCGTCCTCGGCCCGCTCGACGCCCGAGTGAATCCAGGGGCGGCCATGCTGCCGCACGTAGTCGCGCGCCTCGGCCAGCGCGCCTTCCGCGAGGCCGACGAACAGGTTCGTCAGCACGAGCTGCGACACGAGCGTGCGCAGCGTCGCGCGCGGCGTCGGCGCAGTCTCGGAGCGGTGCAGCACGTCGTCCGGCGCGAGCGTCACGCCGTCGAAGCGCACGCTGCCGCTATCGGTCTGACGCTGGCCGACCGGATCCCAGTCTTCGTTGACCGTGATGCCGGCCCGATCGGTCGGCACCACGCCGAACACCGTGCGGCCGATCGCCGGATCGTGCGCGGACACCGTCATCCGTTGCGAGCCGCGCGTGCCGGAACAGAAACCCTTCACGCCGTCGAGCCGGTAGCCGCCGTCGGGCGTCGCCGTGGCGACGAGCCGCGTGTCGAGCGGATTGACCGCGTTGCCCCACCACCAGCGCCCGTCGACCGTGCCGCGCAGGTAGCGCTCGCGCTGCGCGGCGCTGCCCCACACGTCGACGCTCACTACCTGCAGGCACTGGAAGCCGACCAGATGCGCGAGCGCGCTGTCGACCCGCGCGACCTGCCGGATCACGTCGTAGATCGCGGGCCACGCCGCTTCCTGCCCGCCGAACGCACGCGGCACCGCGAGCGTCAGCAGGCCCGCGTCGGCGAGCCACTGCTTCTCCTGCGCCGCATGACCGCCGGCGCGGTCGCGCTCGGCGGCGCTCACGCGCAGCGCATCGATCGCGCGTGCCAGCGCGGCGCGGTCGACGGCCGGTGTATCGGTATCCGGCGCCAGCGTCGCCGGGCCGCGTGGATCGTTCATGCGACAGCTTCCTGTTCAACGGTTTCGCCCGACAGCGGGACGAGGGCGCCAAGCCGGCGGCCGGTCAGCCGCGACAGGATCTCGCGCCGCCAGTCGTCGTAGATCGCACGATAGTCGGCGATATCCGCGCCGAACACCAGTGCGGTATGCGCGTATTCGTCGTGCAGATAGCCGTCGAGCCGCGCCTGGGTTTCCTCGTCGGCCGCGATCACGCGATCGATCAGCGCGTCGCGCTCGGCCACCGGCAGCGCCTGCAGCGTGTCGAACCACCACTGGACGATCTGCACGCGATGCCATTCCTCGTCCGGGCGAATCCGGTTCTCGCCGTGCTCGCGCATCGCGCTGTCGCCGATGCGGCCGGTCTTGCGCTGGATCCACAGCTTCGCGAGGATGTGCAGCTCGTAATGCCATTCGAACGCGAGAAAGCCCGCGACGTCGCGCACCGCGATATCGCCGATGCGCGCCCAGTGCGCGGCGACGAGGCGGTCGACTTCCGGCAGCGGGTCGCGCCCCGTGAGTTCGGTCACGCGCTCACGGCCAATCACCGCGTGCGCGCCGTCGTCGCCCAATTGGCGCGACAAGATCAACTGGAAATGCGGATCGTCGCGGAACAGCGTGTCGATCGCCTTCGCGACGACCTGCACGATGAACAGGTCGTGCGACGCCATCTTCGTGTAGTAGTCCGCGACGGCAGCCAGCTCGTCGCCGTTGCGCGGCTCGCGCGGCGGCGTCGCCACCTTGTCGGGGAAGTCCGGGCGATGGCGTCGCGCCACCTGCAGAAACAGCGCTTCCTCGAATTGTCCGTTCCATTCGCGCGGCGCGCCGATGGGCAAGGTCATGGTTTTTCTCTCAGGATCAGGAATGAAGCGAGCGGACGCTTGTGGCGTCGCTCAGGTTCGCCGGGTCACGCGTCGGACCAGGCGGTCGCCCGTGATTTGCACGGCCGAGACGAGCGCGATCAGGATCACGATCACGGTCGCCATGACGGTGGTGTCGAAACGTTGATAGCCGTAGCGGATCGCGAGATCGCCAAGGCCGCCCGCGCCGACGGCGCCCGCCATCGCGGTCGAGCCGATCAGCGCGACGACGGTGATCGTGAAGCCGCCGAGCATGCCGGGCAGCGCTTCGGGCAGCAGCACGTGCCACACGATGTGGCGGCGCTTCGCGCCCATCGCGAGCGCGGCCTCGATCAGCCCGCGATCGACTTCGCGCAGGCTCACTTCGGCGATCCGCGCGAAGAACGGGATCGCGGCGATCGACAGCGGCACGACGGCCGCCCACACGCCGATCGTCGTGCCGATCAGGATGCGCGTGAACGGCAGCAGCGCGACCAGCAGGATGATGAACGGCGTCGAGCGGAACACGTTGACGAGCGCGCCGAGCACCGCGTTCACGCCGCGCCGCGCGTAGATGCCGCCGGGCGCGGTGGTCACGAGGATCACCGCGAGCGGGATGCCGATCAGCGCGGCGATCGCGGCCGACGCGGCGACCATCGACAGCGTGTCGCGGATCGCGTCGAGCAGTTCGGGCCACCAGAGCTCAAACATAGCCGAGCACCTCCGCATGATTCGCATGACGGCGCGCACGTTCGAGCAGCGCGGCGACCGCGCCGCCGCGCGCGGCCGACGGGCCGGCGTCATCCGCACGCGGTGTCGCGGCGATCACGAGCCGCCCCTGCGCGTGTCCCTGGATGCTTTCGATGCCGCCGTGCAGGAACCGCACGGAGCCGCCGAGCGCCGCCGCGAGCGCGCCGACGTCCGGCTCGCCGCCGCTTTCGCCCGTATAGCGGACGTCGAGCACGATCTGCGCGCCGTCGGGCAGCGCGGCCTGCTCGGGCAGCGGCCGCACGCGCGCGGCCAGTTCGGCCGGCAGGTCGTGCTGCAGCGTGCTCAGCAGCGCGCGCGTCGCGCCATGGCGCGGATCGCCGAACACGCGCCACACCGGGCCCGTTTCGACGACTTCGCCCTGTTCGATCACCGCGACCGTGTCGCATACCGCGCGGATCACCTCCATCTCGTGCGTGATCAGCACGATCGTCAGCCCGAGACGACGGTTGATGTCCGCGAGCAGCGCGAGGATCGATTGCGTGGTTTCCGGATCGAGCGCCGACGTCGCTTCGTCGCACAGCAGCACCTCCGGATCGTGCACGAGCGCCCGCGCGATGCCGACGCGCTGCTTCTGCCCGCCCGACAGGCTCGCCGGGTACGCGTCGCGCTTCGCGGCGAGCCCGACGAGGTCGAGCAGCGCGTCGACCTTGCGCACGCGCTCGGCCTTCGGCACGCCGGCGATCTTCAGCGGCAGCGCGACGTTCTCGAACACCGTCTTCGCGGACAGCAGGTTGAAATGCTGGAACACCATGCCGGTGCGGCGCCGCAACGCGACGAGGCCATCCTCGTCGAGCGCGCCGACGTCGACGCCCTGCACGCGCACGCGGCCCGAGCTCGGCCGTTCGAGGCCGTTCAGGAGGCGCAGCAGCGTCGACTTGCCGGCGCCGCTGCGGCCGATGATGCCGAACACCTCGCCGCGCCGCACGTCGAGCGTCACGTCGCGCAGCGCGGCGGCCTGGCCGCGCGGCGTCGCGAACACCTTGCCGACCTGCTCCAGCGACACGGCCGCGCCGTCGGCCGGCACGGCCGTTTCGTCATGCGCGGTCGCACCGACGCCCGCGCCGGCGCGCACGGCCGATGCCTCGATGAAACCCAGCGTATCGAACAATTGCGTCATCGCTTCGCTCCGTCACGTTCAGGCATGCGCGGGATGCGCGGGTTCGGGTTCGGCTGCGGCCGCCGGCCGGTGCTGCGCGCCGGTGTGCCAGGCGGGCAGGCGCGGGCCGGCGCCGAACAGCTTCTCGCGCAGCGTCGACGCGGGATCGTAGTCTTCCTTGTAGACGCCGCGGTTCTGCAGCTCGGGCACGACCCAGTCGACGAAATCCTCGAACGACTCGGGCATCACGGTGCGCGTCAGGTTGAAGCCGTCGATACCGGTCTCGTCGATCCACGCCTGCAGTTCGTCCGCGACCTGCGACGGCGAACCGACGATCGGCGCATAGCGGCCGCCGAGCGACATCTGTTCGAGCATCCGGCGCACGGTCCACGTGCCGGTCGTGCTCTTGCGCGAGATCGCATCGACGGCCGACTGGATCGAATCGGTCTTCACGTACGAGATCGGCTCGTCGAGGCCGTACTTCGCGAAATCGATGCCGGTCGAGCTCGCGAAATGCGCGAGGCCGGCTTCAGGGCTTGCGTAGCGCCGGTACTCGTCGAACTTCTCGCGGGCGAGCAATTCGGTCTCGGCCGTCACGACGCTCACACCGGCGAAGATCTTGATCGACGCCGGGTCGCGCCCCTGCCGCGCGGCCGCCGCGCGGATGTCGAGCGCCGCCGCGCGCGCCGCGGCCTTGCTCTGCCCGTTCACGAACACGCATTCCGCGTGACGGCCCGCGAACTCGACGCCGCGCGCGGACGAGCCGGCCTGGTACAGCACCGGCGTGCGTTGCAGCGACGGTTCGCTCAGATGGATCGCATCGATCGAATAGAACGGCCCGTCGTGCTTCACGCGCCGCACCTTGCCCGGCTGCGCGAACACGCGCGCCTGTGCGTCGCGGATCACCGCGTCGTCGTCCCAGCTCTGTTCCCACAGCTTGTAGACGACGTCCATGTAGTCGTCGGCGCGCTCGTAGCGGTCGTCGTGGCCGATCTGCTGCGCGAGGCCCATCCCGCGCGCGGCGCTGTCGAGGTAGCCGGTGACGATGTTCCAGCCCACGCGCCCTTTCGTCAGATGATCGAGCGTCGACATGCGGCGCGCGAACAGGTACGGCGGCTCGTAGGTCAGGTTCGCGGTCACGCCGAAGCCGAGATGCCGCGTGACCTGCGCCATCGCGGGCACGAGCAGCAGCGGATCGTTGACGGGCACCTGCACCGATTCGCGCAGCGCGGCGTCAGGGCCGCCGCCGAACACGTCGTACACGCCGACGATGTCCGCGAGAAAGATCCCGTCGAACTTGCCGCGTTCGAGCGTCTTCGCGAGATCGGCCCAGTAGTCGAGATCGGTGTAATGCGCGGAGCGGTCGCGCGGATGCGTCCACAGCCCGTGGTTGATGTGCCCGACGCAGTTCATGTTGAACGCGTTGAGCAGGATCTTCTTGCGGTTCGCCGTCGTCATGCCGCCTCCGTCACCACGCGATCGCGTACAGCGAGCCGAACGCGTTGTCGAGCGCTTTGCGCACCGCCGGCGAGTGCTGGTAGATCGAGATGAACTTGCGGATGCGCGGATCGTTCGCGCTCTCGGGCCGCACGACCCACTGGATCGCGAAGTTCTTGTTCTCGGTGCCGTCGAACAGCAGCGCGCTGTTCGGGTCGGTCGTGCCGGCGAGCTTGATGAAGCTCGGGTAGCCCTGCGCGAGGTCGACGTCGTCGAGCGAACGCGCGAGTTGCGACGCTTCGAGCGGGATGATCTTCAGGTGCTTCGGATTGGCGACGATGTCGTGCGTCGTCGCGCGGTAGTCGGCGCCCGGCTTCAGCGTGATGAGCCCCGCGCGCTGCAGCAGCAACAGCCCGCGCCCGCCGTTGACCGGATCGTTCGCGATCGCGACGCGCGCGCCATCCTTCAGCTCGGCAAAGCTTTTCACCTTCTTCGAATAGAGGCCGATCTTCATGATCGTGCCGGGCGCGATCGAGATGAAGTTGTAGCCGCCCTGCTTCTTCGCGTTCTCGAGAAACGGGATGTGCTGGAAGTAGTTGACGTCGATGTCCTTGTTCGCGAGCGCCGCGTTCGGCGTATTCCAGTCGGTGAATTCGACGATCTTCACGTCGAGGCCCTGCTCCTTCGCCTCCTTCGCGGCGATCTTCAGCGCCTCGATCTGCGGGCTGGTCGAGATGCCGACCTTCAGCGGCGCGGTGTCGGCGCGCGCGCCGTTCAGCAGCACGACGCCGAGCAGCGCGGCCGTCAGCAGGCGGGCCAGGCGGGCCACACGGCCGGCGGAAAAGCGGGCGGAAAACACGGGATGCAGCATGGGAACCACTCTCCTGTCCAAAGACGGTATCGACGGATGAGCGAAGCCGCGGCGAACGCGCGGGCGTTCTCCGGACAGTCGTCGTCACGTCGGAAAAAGATCAGCCGATGATAGAGAGCGGCGGGAAGGCGGTCTACGAAGCGATTGTGCGAAGAAAATCGCGCGCGGCGATATGGCGGGCGGTACGGCGGGCGGCTGGCAGGGCCGGGCGCCCGGGCCGCCGTCAGGCCGAAATCTCGGCCTCGCCGCCGCGGGAATTCCGAAATCTCGGCCAGCCCTTACGGAAAACTCTTTCCGCAGACGAAATAAATCCCTTATGAATCAATGGACTAAAAATATTCCGGCGCTTCGGAATTCTGGCATGGGGGTTGCGTAATAGACGGCACACGATGCCGCGAAGCAATGCAGGCATTCCAAACATCAGGAGACACGTCTTGCAGACCTCTATCCATACCCCGTCCCATCCCGAGCCGATTGCGGCAGCCGGTCCCGCCACGCGCGAACGCTTCTGGCCGGAAGGCTGGTGGAAGCTGATGGAGATTCGCATCGGCATCATTCCGCTACCGGTCTACGTGATCCTGTTCGGGCTGATCGTCGGCTTCGCGGTGACGGGCAAGGTGCCCGGCGAAATCTCGATGGCGATCGCCGTGCTCGCGTTCTTCGGCTTCACCTGCGCGGAACTCGGCAAGCGCCTGCCGCTCTTGCGCAACATCGGCGCGGCCGCGATCTTCGCGACCTTCGTGCCGTCGGCGCTCACGTACTACCACGTGCTGCCGAAGCCGGTGCTGAATCTGACGGTCGAATTCACGAAATCGACCAACTTCCTGTACCTGTTCATCGCGTCGATCATCGTCGGCAGCATCCTGAGCATGGATCGCCGCGTGCTGATCCAGGGCTTCGTGAAGATCTTCATTCCGCTCGCGGCCGGCTCGGTCGCGGCCGCGATCGTCGGCACGGCGGTCGGCACCGCGCTCGGCCTCGGCGCGCGCCACACGCTGCTGTACATCGTCGTGCCGATCATGGCGGGCGGCGTCGGCGAAGGCGCGATTCCGCTGTCGATCGGCTATTCGGAACTGATGCACCTGCCGCAGGGCGAGATGTTCGCGATGGTGCTGCCGCCGGTGATGCTCGGCAGCCTGACCGCGATCATCCTGTCGGGTGCGCTCGACATGCTCGGCAAGCGCCTGCCGCATCTGACCGGCAACGGCCGCCTGCAAGTCGGCGAAAGCGGCGACATGGCGCCGCAAAGCGAAGAGATCCGCGGCCACGTCGACGTCACGCACATCGCGGGCGCCGGCATCACCGCGATCACGCTGTACCTCGTCGGCCTGATGGCGCACAAGCTGTTCGGCCTGCCCGCGCCGGTCGCGATGCTGTTCCTCGCGGTGCTGGTGAAGCTCGCGCGCGCGGTGTCGCCGCCGCTGCAGGAAGGCGCGTTCGTCGTCTACAAGTTCTTCTCGACCGCCGTCACGTATCCGCTGCTGTTCGCGATCGGCGTCGCGATGACGCCGTGGGACAAGCTGACCGCCGCGTTCACGATCGTCAACGTGGTCACGATCGTGTCGACCGTCGCGACGCTGATGGGCACCGGTTTCGTGGTCGGCCGCCTGCTGAAGATGTACCCTATCGACACCGCAATCGTGAACGCCTGCCACAGCGGGCAAGGCGGCACCGGCGACGTCGCGATCCTGACCGCCGCGAACCGGATGCAGTTGATGCCGTTCGCGCAGATCGCCACCCGCATCGGCGGCGCGATCGTCGTCACGGTGACGCTGATCCTGGTCGCGCACTTCGGATAACGCGCGGCCGCGCGCACCGTCGCGCCGGCTGCCTCGCACGCGCCGCCGCCGGCCTTGAGCCGGCGCGCGGCGCGCGTCGTTCCGGGCGGGCGATTGGGACGGCCGGTAGCGGACGGCCGGTGGCGGACGGCCGGTGGCGGCTTCGATGAGGGCGAACGTGCAGAAAAGCTTCAAGGGAATCCCGTGGTGGGGCTGGGCATCGGCCGCGGTGCTGTACGTCGGCGTGGCCGGCGCGGCCGTCGATTTCGCATGGGAACGCGCGATCGACGCGCTCGAGGAAGCCGGCGCGCACCGGCTCGACCTGTACGCGTCGAGCCTGAAAAGCGAGCTCGGCCGCTTCGAGATCCTGCCCGGCCTGGTCGCGCGGCAGGACGGCGTGCGCGCGATGCTGAAAGCCGCGCCGAACGACGCACCCGCGCTCGTGCATGCGGTGAACACCTACCTCGAAGCCGTGAATCGCGACGCGGGCAGCGGCGCGGTCGACGTGATCGATCTGCAAGGCGACGTGATCGCCGCGAGCAACTGGAACGAGACGATCAGCTTCGTCGGCACCAACGTGTCGTACCGGCCGTACTTCAAGGACGCGCTCGCGCGCGGCAGCGGCCGCTTCTTCGGCATCGGCACCAACACCGGCGTGCCGGGCGTCTACTTCGCGAGCGCGGTGCGCAGCGACGGCGCGCCGATCGGCGTGGCCGCCGTGAAGATCAGCGTCGACCCGCTCGAATCGGCGTGGCGTGCGCCGGGCGTCGCCGCGCTGGTCGTCGACAGCAACGGCGTGGTCGTGATCTCGACCGAGCCCGCGTGGAAATTCGCCGCGCTGCGCCCGATCACCGCGCAGCAGCAGCGCGACATCCAGGCGTCGCGCCAGTACGCGGGCCGCACCGTCGACGCGCTGCCCTATCGCCGCATCGGCGACCGCAGCTCGGCCGCGTGGTTCGGCACCTTCCCCGATCCGCGCCACGCCGGCCGCACCACGCGCTATCTCGTGATGTCGCGCCCCGCGCCGCAGGGCGGCGATTCGTTGATGGTGCTGCTCGACATCGCGGGCGCGCGGCGCCAGCAGCAGACGGCTTTCGTGTTCGTCACCGGCGCGTTCCTGATCGTCGCGCTGCTGGTCGGCTATGCGATCCAGCGCCGCCGGGCGATCCTCGCGCGGCTGAGCGCGCAGGACGCGCTGCGTCGCGCGAACGACCGGCTCGAACTGACCGTCGCGCAGCGCACGGCCGCGCTGACGGCCGCGAACGAGCGGATGCAGCGCGAGATCGACGAACGCGAGCGCACCGAGCAGCGGCTACGCGATTCGCAGCAGGAAGTCGTGCACGCGGGCAAGCTCGCGGTGCTCGGGCAGATGGCCGCCGGCCTCACGCACGAGCTGAACCAGCCGCTCGTCGCGATCCGCACGCTGTGCGACAACGCGCGCACATTCTTCGAACGCGGCCAGCCGGCGCCGGCGCTCGCGAATCTCGAACGGGTCGGCAAGCTGGTCGACGGCATGGCCGTGCTCACCGGCGAACTGAAGACCTTCGCGCGCAAGCCCGACGTCGAGCGCGTCGCGGTGTCGCTGAACGAGGCCGTCGCGCATGCGCGGCTCATCTACGATGCGCGGATTCGCGACGAAGGCGTGCGGCTCGACGTGAACATCGCGCCCGGCACGACGGTCTCGGCCGAATCGAGCCAGTTGCAGCAGGTGATCGTGAACCTGCTCGGCAACGCGCTCGACGCGGTGCACGACGCGCCGGTGCGCCGCATCGTCATCGACGCGGCCGGCCCGGACGAGGATGGCCGCGTGCGCTTCACGGTGGCCGACAGCGGCGCCGGCATCGCGCCCGACGTGCTGCCGCACCTGTTCGAGCCATTCGTCACGACCAAACCGCGCGGCCAGGGCCTCGGGCTGGGCCTCGCGATCACGTCGCGCATCGTCGAGGCGTTCGGCGCGAAGATCGCCGCGACGAACCGCGACGAAGGCGGCGCGCAGTTCACCATCGAATTCGCGGCGGCGACGCCGCAACAAAGGACAGAGCATGGAAGATGAGATTCGCGTGCTGGTCGTCGAGGACGACGAGAACGTCCGGATCGGCGTCGAGCAGGCCGTCGCGCTCGCCGGGTTCCCGGTCGACGCGTTCGCGTCGGCCGCCGACGCGCTCGCGCACGTCGCGCCCGGCGCGCCGGTGGTGATCGTGTCGGACGTGCGAATGCCGGGCATCGACGGGCTGCAGCTGCTCGACCGCGTGATGGCCATCGATGCCCAGATTCCGGTCGTGCTGATCAGCGGCCATGCGGACATCTCGACGGCCGTCGGCGCGATGCAGGTCGGCGCGTACGACTTCATCGAGAAACCGTTTTCGTCGGACGTGATCGCCGGCCGCGTCGCGCGCGCAATCGAGAAGCGCCGGCTGACGCTCGAGGTCCAAGGCTTGCGCGCCGCGTTGAACAACTGGCAGGGCATCGAGGCGTTCGTGCTCGGCAAGTCGCCCGCGATGGCCGACGTGCGCAAGAAGATCCTGCGCCTCGCCGATACGTCGGTGTCGGTGCTGATCACCGGCGAGACGGGCACCGGCAAGGAGCTGATCGCGCGCAGCCTGCACGACTTCGGCGGCCGGCGCGACGCGCACTTCGTCGCGCTGAATTGCGGCGGCCTGCCCGAGCAGGTGTTCGAGAGCGAGCTGTTCGGCCACGAGGCCGGCGCGTTTACCGGCGCGATCAAGAAGCGCATCGGCAAGATCGAATGGGCCGATGGCGGCACGCTGTTCCTCGACGAGATCGAGACGATGCCGATCGCGCTGCAGATCAAGATGCTGCGCGTGCTGCAGGAGCGCGTGGTCGAGCGGCTCGGCGCGAACGACCTGATTCCGGTCGACTGCCGCGTGGTGGCCGCGTCGAAGGCCGATCTCGCCGAACTCGCGGCCGACGGGCGTTTCCGTGCGGACTTGCTGTATCGCCTCAACGTCGCGCAGATCGAGCTGCCGCCGCTGCGCGAACGGCGCGAGGACGTGCCGCTGCTGTTCGAGCATTTCGTGCTCGCGGCCGCGCGGCGCTTCGGGCAGCCGGCGCCGGTCGTCACCGCCGCGCAGGTGTCCGAACTGATGACGCACGCGTGGCCCGGCAACGTGCGCGAGCTGCAGAACGTGGCCGACCGCTTCGTGCTCGGGCTGACCGGCGACAGCCTGCTGTCGTCCGGCGGCACGCCGACGGCCGGCAGCACGCTCGCGGAGCAGCTCGCGTATTTCGAGCGGATGCTGATCGAGGACATGCTGCGGCGTCACAACGGCAACGTCGCGGACGCGAGCGAGGCGCTCGGCATGCCGAAGAAAACACTCTATCACAAGCTGCGCAACCTGCGGATTCCCGCGCGCGGCGACGCGGCGGCCGACGGCGGCGAATGACGCGCACGAGGACACGCACAACAGCATGGATCGCATCGACATCACCGAGCACGGCCGCATCGCCGGCCACCTGATCCGCGGCGTCACGCGCGCGCAGAAAACCTTCCGCCCGAGCGACTGGCCCGAGCGGCTCGCGGGCGTCATCACGCTGTTCGTCGGCGAACGGCGGCCCGGCTATCCGTGCGCGCTGTCGCGGCTCGCGATGCCGGTCGTCGATGGAGGCGTCAAATGCCTGTTCGTGTCCGACGAATTGCGCGCCGTGTGTGCGGATGCGTTCGAGTTCGCGATGCAGTTCGCGGCCGATAATGATTTGCCGGTCGAGCTTCAGCGCGTGCCGGCGTTGACGGTGCGCTGACGCGCCACCCTCCCTTTCTCAATGCAAAGGCGCGTGCGCGCAGGCCGCCGCACGCCCCTTTCGGTGCAGCAATCAATCGTCAGATGATTGAAGGTTTCGATGCATGACCACGCTGCGACAGGGGTTTCCGGCGCAGTCATCAATAAAATTGATCGTGACGATGAAAATTATGCGTTTTCCTTGCAGGTCGCCGTGATGCATAGTTGCGTCGTGTTGACGCACCCTTGAGTCTTTCAGTCATGAACATGCGAATCGAGCCGTCCGTGCTCGCGAACCCCGACCTGCAATTTGCGACGCTTTCGTCAGGCATCAGCCTGCCGTATGTCGAGCGGGGCGGCGGTGCGCCGATGGTGTTCGTGCACGGCTCGCTGTGCGACTACCGCTACTGGGATCCGCAACTCGCGGCGCTGTCGGCCCATTACCGCTGCATCGCGCCGAGCCTGAGCCACTACTGGCCGGCCGTCGAAGCGGGCATCCAGGACGAGTTCAGCTGGCAGAACCACGTCGACGAACTCGCCGAATTCATCGACGCGCTCGATCTCGGCCCCGTGCATCTGGTCGGCCATTCGCGCGGCGGCAGCGTCGCGTTCAACGTTGCGCGCCAGCATCCGCACCTCGTCGAATCGCTGACGCTCGCCGATCCGGGCGGCCCGCTCCAGCAGCCGGGCGTGCGCGAAGCCGCGATGCCGGCCACCGCGATCGCACTGCGCACGAAGGCCGTGAACCTGATCGATCAAGGCGAAGTCGAAGCCGGCCTCGAGATGTTCGTCGATTCCGTGAGCCTGCCCGGCGCGTGGAAGAAAAGCACGTCGCGCTTCCGCACGATGGCGATCGACAATGCGAGCACGCTGCCGAAGCAGCTGCGTGACCCGCTGCCCGCGTATTCGCAGCACACGGCCGGCGATATCGCATGCCGCACGCTGCTGATCGACGGCCAGCGCAGCCCGAAGATGTTCCGCCACAACGTCGACACGTTGTCGCAGTGGATCGGCCATGCGCAACGGCAGACGGTAGCCGGCGCATCGCACGGGATGAATGCGGCGAGCCCCGCGGTGTTCAACCGTTACGTGCACGAGTTCGTCGCCGCGTAACGCGAGCGGGCGGCATACGCGCCGCCCCGTCTTCCTCCCTCTTGCAGAAGCGAAACGGCGTGGGCAGTCCGCATCGTTTCGCATCCGTCTGCATCACGCAGCCGACGCTGCCTTGCGCGTCACCGCATCCGGCAACCCGAACACGCTGTCGAACGCCCAGTTGTACGTGAACGTGAAGATCGGGAAGAACACGATCAGCACCGCGTCGTACAGGAACGCCTGCCATAACGACACGTCGAGCCACCACGCGATCAACGGAATCAGGAACGTCACGAGCGCGACCTGAAACCCGATCGCATGCACGACACGTCGCCCGACAGTGCGCGTCGTTTCGGTGCGCCGCCGCTCCCACGCCTCGAACCCGACGTTGTAGAAAAAATTGACGATGACGCCCGTCGTCGAGATCATCACGCCGAGCAGGCCGCTCGCCGTCGCGCTCGCGCCACTCAGCATGCCGAGCACCGACGACGCGACGAGGATGCCGAGCACCTCGAACATCACGACGTAGACTATGCGCCTCTTCCATCCTTGCATGACCTGCCACCTTCATATCGAACAAGGTGGCGAGACTACAGCGGGCACTGCGTCCGCAAAAGTCAGGTCCTTTCAATTTTTCTGACAGGAGGCGGCGGACCATGCTGACCAGCGATCACATCGACATGCTGCTGGCCGTCATCGACAAAGGCTCGTTCTCGGCGGCCGCGCGTGCGCTCGGCCGCACGCCGTCGGCGGTCAGCATGGCGATCGCGAACCTCGAGGCCGAACTCGACCTCGTGCTGTTCGATCGCGGCTCGCGCGAGCCGACGCCGACCGCCGCGATGGCCGCGCTGCTGCCCGACGCGCGCGCGATCGCCGAACGGCTGCATGCGCTGCGTGCGCATGCGCAGCACTTGTCGGACGGTGTCGAGGACACGCTTCGGCTCGGGCTCGCGGCCGAAATCGACGGCGCGCCGATTGCGCGCGCGCTGACCGCCGTCGCCGCGAAATATCCGGCGCTCGCGGTCAGCGTCGTCATCGCGCCGCAGGATGCGATCGTCGATGCGCTGCATCGCGGCGCCGTCGATCTTTGCGTCGCGTACGGCGGGCTCGATCTTCATCCGCAGGAACAGATTCACGCGCTGTGGACCGAGACGCTGATCGCGGTCGCCGCGCCCGATCATCCGGCGATTGCCGAAGCCGCGCATCCGGAGGCGATCGAGCGACTGTCGGGGTTCCGGCAGATCGTGATCGCCGATCCCGGGCGACCGCTCACCGACGTGCGCCCGGTGATCGGCAACCGCACGTGGAAGGTGACCGACATGGCGACCGCGATCGCGCTCGTGAAGGCCGGGCATGGCTGGGCGAATTTTCCCGAATCGCTGATCGGCCGGCATGTCGCCGCCGGCGAGCTCGCACCGCTCGTGTTCGCGAACATCCGCAACGGGCTGCCGCTGCCCGTGTATCTGCGCCGGCCGAAGCACTCGAGGCTCGGCAAGGCGGCCGGCGAACTGGTGCGGGCGCTGCGGGCTGAAGGCCACCTAGCTTGATCGGGCGTGCGGCGGGACACGGCCGCACGCTCCACCCGCCGGTGCCGGGCGAGTTTGACCGTTAGTTGCGATATCAGCTCGACGCACCATGAAAAAACCCCGGTCACGCAGGCCTGAGCCTGCATGCCGGGGTTCTTCGATTCGCGGCCGACGGCCGGGCAACGAATTGCCCGAATCGCCCGCCGCTCACGCTCAGCGCGCAGCCACCTCCGCCTTGCCGGTCGCCGCGTCGCCAACCGCAGCCGGCGCCGGCCCCCACCCGCCGCCCAGCGCCCGGATCAGGTTGACCGTCGATACGGCCTGCGCGCCGGTCAGCTGGTTCGCCTGCAATTGCGACTGCAGCACCGACCGCTCGCTGTCGATCACGTCGAGATAGGCCACTTCGCCTTCCTGATACTGCGTACGCGACAACGTCGCCGCCCGACGCGACGCGTTGACGGCCGCATCCTGCGCGCGGATCTGATCATCGAGCAGACGCAGGTCCGCAAGATTGTCCTCGACCTCGCGGAACGCGACGAGCACCTGCTGCCGGTAGTTCGCGACCTGCTCGTCGTACTGCGCGCGCGCCTGCTGCACACCGGCAGCCCGCCGTCCGCCGTCGAACAGCGGCAACGTCAGCGCGGTGCCGGCGAACGGCCCGAGCAGGAACGTGCGGCTCGACCACAGGAACAGGTTGCCGAGCGTCGATGCTTCATACCCGAACGCCCCGGTGATATCGAGCTTCGGGAAGTACGCCGACTTCGCGAGCCCGATCCGCGCGTTCGCGGCCGCCATCGCGCGCTCGGCCGCCGACACGTCCGGACGCCGTTCGAGCAGCGCGGACGGCAGGCCCGGCGGAATCTTCACCGCGACCGGCACGATCGGCGTTTCCTTGAACGCGAAATCCGCCGGCGCCTTGCCGAGCAGAATGGCCAGCGCATGCTCAGACGCGGCACGCCGACGCGCGACGCCGACCGCATCGGCCTGCGCACTCGCCAACTCGTTCTTCGCGCGCGACACGTCGAGCTCGCTGATGTCGCCTTCGTTGAAGCGACGCTGCACGAGCTTCAGCGCCTGCTCGCGCAACTCCACCGTGCGGCGGTACAGATCCTGATCGGAATCGAGCTGGCGCAGTTCGAAGTAGTTCTGCGCGACGTCGGCCTGCAGCGCGAGCTGCACCGAGCGGAACAGTGCTTCGCTCTGCGCCTGGTCGGCGCGCGACGCCTCGACGTTGCGGCCGACGCGGCCGAACAGGTCGGCTTCGTACGACACCGTGCCCTGCGCGCGCCACAGCGTCGCGTTGGTCGGGCCGGTGCCCTGCGGCTGGAACTGCGACGCCGACGACAGCCCTTCGCGCGTCGGCCCGAACCCGGCGCCGATCTGCGGGAACCATTGCGAGCGCGCGGAACGGGTCGCCGCACGCGCTTCCTCGACCCGCGCGGCCGCGGCCTTCAGGTTCTGGTTCGCGGCGAGCGCCTGCGTCTCGAGCGAATCGAGCACCGGGTCGCCGAACACCTTCCACCATTCGCCGCGATGTTCGTTGTCCGACGGCTCGGCCGTCTTCCACGTGCCGGCCTGCTCGCCCGCGGCGAGGGTCGGCGCTTCCTTGAACGCGGCCGGCGCCGCCGCGTCCGGACGCTTGTAGTCGGGGCCCACCGCGCACGCGGCGAGCAGCGTCGCGAGCAGGGTGCTCGCGGCCGCCACCTTCGCGAAGCGCATCAGGCCGTTCGTGTTGTGCAAGTTATTCATTTTCTGGTCCTCAAGCATCGGGCGCCGGCACGCCGTACCCCGTCGAATCCTTGCCGGCGACGTGGATCTTGCCGCCCGCGAGCGTACGCAGCACGACGTAGAACACCGGCGTCAGCATCAGCCCGAACAGCGTCACGCCGAGCATCCCGAAGAACACCGCGACACCCATCGCATGGCGCATTTCCGAACCGGCGCCGGTCGACGTGACGAGCGGCACCACGCCCATGATGAAGGCGATCGACGTCATCAGGATCGGGCGCAGCCGCAGCCGGCTCGCCTCGATCGCGGCCTCGAGCGGCGTCCTGCCGTCGTGTTCGAGCTCGCGCGCGAATTCGACGATCAGGATCGCGTTCTTCGCGGACAGCCCCACCAGCACCATCAGGCCGATCTGCGTGAAGATGTTGTTGTCGCCCTGCGTGAGCCACACGCCCGTCAGCGCCGACAGAATGCTCATCGGCACGATCAGGATCACCGCGAGCGGCAGCGTCAGGCTTTCATACAACGCGGCGAGCACGAGGAACACGAGCAGCACGCTGATCGGGAACACGTACATCGCCGAATCGCCTGCGAGAATCTGCTGGTACGTGAGGTCGGTCCACTCGAACCGCACGCCGCGCGGCAGCGTCTCGTGCGCGATGCGCTCGACCGCGGCCTGCGCCTGCCCCGACGAGAAGCCGGGCGCCGGGCCGCCGTTGATGTCGGCCGCCGTGTAGCCGTTGTAGCGCACGACCATTTCCGGACCGAACGTCGGCGTCACCGTGACGAGCGACGACAGCGGCACCATCTCGCCCTTGTCGTTGCGCGTCTTCAGTTGCAGGATGTCGTCCGCGCGCTGGCGGAACGGCGCATCGGCCTGCACGCGCACCTGGTACACGCGCCCGAAGCGATTGAAGTCGTTCACGTACAGCGAACCGAGATACACCTGCATCGTGTTGAACACGTCGGTCACCGGCACGCCGAGCTGCTTCGCCTTCACGCGATCGAGATCGACGTTGAGCTGCGGCACGTTGATCTGGTAGCTCGTGAACAGCGGGCCGAGTTCGGGCGCCTGCTGCGCGCGCTTGATGAAGTCGTTGGTCGCATCCGACAGCTTCGCGTAACCGACCGCGCCGCGATCCTCGATCTGCATCTTGAACCCGCCGAGCGTACCGAGGCCGAGCACCGGCGGCGGCGGGAACACCGCGACGAACGAGTCCTTCATCGCGCTGTATTTCTGGTTCAGCGCACCCGCGATCGCGCCGGCCGACAGCGCCTTGCCGTGCCGTTCCGAGAACGGCTTCAGCGTGACGAACACGATGCCCGCGCTCGAGCTGTTCGTGAAGCCGTTCACCGACAACCCCGGGAACGCGACCGCGCTCTCGACGCCCGGCTGCTTCAGCGCGATCGAGCCCATGTCGCGGATCACCTTCTCGGTGCGGTCGAGCGATGCACCGTTCGGCAGCTGCGCGAACGCGATCAGGTATTCCTTGTCCTGCGCGGGCACGAAGCCGCCCGGCACGACCTTCGACACGAGCACGGTCGCGCCCACCAGCACGAGGTACACGCCGAGCATCAGCGTCTTGCGCGACAGCACGCCGCGCACGCCGCGGCCGTAGTTCTCCGCGCCGCGATGGAACACCTTGTTGAAGCCGCGGAAGAAGCCGCCGAGCACGCGGTTCATCACGCGCGTGAGCCAGTCCTCCTTGTCGCCGTGCCCCTTCAGCAGGATCGCGGACAGCGCCGGCGACAGCGTCAGCGAGTTGAACGCCGAGATCACCGTCGAGATCGCGATAGTCATCGCGAACTGCTTGTAGAACTGGCCGGTCAGGCCCGACATGAACGCGAGCGGCACGAACACGGCGACGAGCGTCAGCGCGATCGCGATGATCGGCCCGCTCACTTCCTGCATCGCCTTGTAGGTCGCCTGCCGCGCGTTCATCCCGCCTTCGATGTTGCGCTCGACGTTCTCGACGACGACGATCGCATCGTCGACCACGATCCCGATCGCGAGCACCATCCCGAACAGCGACAACGCGTTGATCGAATACCCGAACGCAAGCAGCAGCGAGAACGTGCCGATGATCGACACCGGCACCGCGATCAGCGGGATCAGCGACGCGCGCCAGGTCTGCAGGAACACGATCACGACGATCACGACCAGCGCGATCGCTTCGAGCAGCGTGTGCACGACGGCTTTGATCGACGAGCGCACGAACTGCGTCGGGTCATAGACGATCTTGTAGTCGACGCCCGCCGGCATGTCCTGCTTCAGCTCGGCCATCGTCTTGCGTACTTCGTCCGAAATCTGCAGCGAGTTCGCGCCTGGCGACTGGTTGATCGCCATCGCGACGGCCGGCTTGTTGTCGAGCAGCGAGCGCAGCCCGTATTCGGATGCGTCGAGCCCGATCCGCGCGATGTCGCGCAGGTGCGTGACGCCGCCGTCCGGCGTCGTCTTCACGACGATGTCGCCGAATTCGTCTTCCGTCTGCAGACGGCCGCGCGCGTTCACCGACAGCTGCAGCGGCGTGCCGGGCAGCGACGGCGATGCGCCGATCACGCCGGCCGCGACCTGCACGTTCTGCTCGCGGATCGACTGCACGACGTCCTCGGCCGACAGCCCGCGCTGCGCGACCTTCTGCGGATCGAGCCACACGCGCATCGCGTAGTCGCCCGAACCCCACAGCTGCACCTGGCCGACGCCCTGGATCCGCGACAGGCGATCCTTCACGTTGATCAGCGCGTAGTTGCGCAGGTAGGTCATGTCGTAGCGGTTGTCCGGCGAGATCAGGTGGACCACCATCGTCAGCGTCGGCGAGCTCTTCACCGTCGTGATGCCGAGCCGCTGCACGTCTTCCGGCAAACGCGGCAGCGCCTGGTTCACGCGGTTCTGCACGAGCTGCGTGGCCTTGTCCGGATCGGTGCCGAGCTTGAACGTGACGGTGATCGTCATGTTGCCGTCGCTGTTCGCCTGCGACTGCATGTAGAGCATGTCCTCGACGCCGTTGATCTGTTCTTCCAGCGGCGACGCGACCGTCTCGGCGATCACTTTCGGGTTCGCGCCCGGGTACTGCGCCTTCACGATCACGGAAGGCGGCACGACTTCCGGATATTCCGAAATCGGCAGCAGGAACATCGCGATCACCCCGCCGAGCAGGATGATCACTGATAGGACTCCTGCGAAGATCGGCCGGTCGATAAAGAATTTGGAAATGTTCATGGGTTGCTCTGTCTGGTTGAACGCGGATGCGAAGCGGCGCGCCGCTTACGAATCCGCCTTCGCCGGTGCGGCCGGCTTCGCGTTATCCGCGAGCGGCGCGGACGGCTCGTCGCCGCCCGTCATCGGGACCATGTGCGGCTTCACCTGCGCGCCGGGGCGCACGCGCTGCGTGCCGTTCACGACCACGCGATCGCCGGCGGCAAGGCCGCTCACGATCACGCGCCGGTTGCCGTGCTGCATCCCCGGCTGCACTTCGCGGTACGACACGCGGCCCTGCTGATCGACGACGAACACGAACTTCTTGTCCTGGTCGGTGTTGATCGCCGCGTCGTCGACGAGCAGCGCCTCGTGCGGCGCGCTGCCGCCCACCTTCACGCGTGCGTAGAGGCCCGGGACGAGCGTGCCGTCCGCGTTGTCGAAGCGTGCGCGCACGCGGATCGTGCCGGACGACGTGTCGAGCCGGTTGTCGACCGAATCGATCTCGCCGCTGCGCGAGTAGCCGGTTTCGTTCGCGAGGCCGAGCTCGACCGGCACCTTGCGGCCGCTGCGCGCGCCGTTGATGTATTGCAGATAGGTCTGCTCGTCCGCGTCGAACGACGCGTAGATCGGCGACACCGACACCAGCGTCGTCAGCGGCGCGGCCGATGCGCCGGCCGATACGACGTTGCCGAGCGTGATTTCCGCGCGCGACACGCGGCCCGATACCGGCGCCGTGATGCGCGTATAGCCGAGGTTGATGCGCGCCGTTTCCAGCGCGGCTTCGGCGGCCTTCAGGTTCGCGTTCGCTTCGCGCGCCGCGTTCTGCTTCTCGTCGTAGTCGCGCTTCGCGATCGCGTTGTCGCCGATCAGCCGCTGCGCGCGCTGCCAGTCGGTCTGCGCATAGCCGTTGCGTGCCTGCGCGGCCGCGAGTTGCGCGGCGGCGCGGTCGACTTCCGCCTGGTACGGGCGCGGGTCGATCACGAACAGCACGTCGCCCTTCTTCACGAGCGCGCCGTCCTTGAAGTTCACCGCGACGATCGTGCCCGACACCTGCGGGCGCACGTCGACTTTCTCGACCGCCTCGAGGCGGCCCGAATAGCTTTGCCAGTCGGTGACGGTCTGCGGCACGACGGTCGCGACGTCGACTTCGGGCAGCGGCGCCGCCGCTTTCTCGGGGGCGTTCGCGTTCACGCGCATCGCGCCGAACGTGCCGAGGCCGACGACGGCGAGCGTGACGATCGCCGCGGTCGCGATTCGGGAGCGGGAGGTGCGTAGGATGGCCATGTGGATCTCCGGTAAGCGTGGATTGGTTCTGGTTATTCGGAACGGTTCGGCTGGCGCGCCTGGAAGCGGCACTGAAAGAAGCGCACGGCTTCCTCGAATGCGGCTTCGTGCGTGGCGAGCGCGGCGTGCGTGATGTCCGGATAGCGGATCACCTGCGTGAGCACGCCCGACGAGATCAGGCAGCCCGCATATTTCTCCGCCTCGACGTGCAGCACGTCGTTCTGCGCGGTGACGACGAGCGTCGGCGGCAGCCCCGCGAGGCGCACCGACTCGATCGGCGCCGCGTACGGGTGCATGCGTTGCGCCGCCTGCGGCAGATATGCGCGATAACAGGCCGCGCATTCGCGCGCGGTGATGTCGGACGCGAGGCGCTCGGCGTCGCCGATGCGCGTCATGCTCGGATCGAGCATCGGCCCGAACAGCGCCTGCGCAGCGATCGACACTTCGCCGCGGTCGCGGGCGATGAAGGCCAGGCAGTTCGCGAGCTGGCCGCCCGCGTCGTGCCCGGCCACGCCGATCTTTTTCGGGTTGCCGCCGAACGCGCGGGCGCGCGTCGCGGCCCACACGGCGGCGCGATACGCATCCTCCGGCGCGGCCGGAAAAGGAAAGGCCGGCGCGAGCGAATAATCGACCGACACTACGAGAGCTGGTAAGCGTTCTGCTAAAAAGCGCGCGGCGAAATCCGCGTCTTCGAGCGAACCGCGGACGAAGCCGCCGCCGTGAAAATAAAGCACTACCGGCAGCCCGGTCTTGTCCGGACGGCGGTAGAGGCGCAGCACGATGTCCTGCGCGTAGCCGGGAATTTCCACTTCGGCAACCGTCAGCGCCGCGCCCGCTATGGCTTGAGCGGGCAGTGCGGCTTTCAGGAATTTGCTGAATTCAGAAGCGTCCATGACGATGCAGCGTCCATTTCGAGATGGAACGAATTCTGAGTCCGGCAGACATTGGGATAAATGCCTATAATCCGGCAACACAATTCAACGCCCCCGAACAATCCGAGGCTGCGTTTACCCACGAGGTAGCGCAGCCTTCTTGTTCCGGCGGCAAATTAAATTGCGGAGGTTGTGATGGACCGGCTTCAGGCCATGCAGGTGTTTACTCGCGTCGTCGATACAAGCAGCTTCACCAAGGCAGCAGAAACGCTCGGCTTGCCGCGGGCGTCCGTCACGACGATCATCCAGAATCTCGAAGCCTTCCTCGGCGTGCGGCTGATGCACCGGACCACGCGCCGGCTGTCGCTCACGCCGGACGGCGCCGCGTACTACGAACGATGCGTGCGAATCCTCGCGGACGTCGAGGAAACCGAAGCAAGCTTCCAGGCCAACAACCGGAAGCCGCACGGAAAGTTGCGTATCGACATGCCGGGCTCGATCGGGCGGCTGCTCGTGATTCCGTCGCTGTGCGAATTCCATACGCGCTATCCGGACATCGACCTGCAACTCGGCCTGTCCGACCGGCCGGTCGACCTGCTGCAGGAAGGCGTCGACTGCGTGATCCGCGTCGGCGCGCTGCAGGACTCGTCGCTCGTCGCGCGCCGCGTCGGCCTGTTCGAATGCGTGACGGTCGCGTCGCCCAACTATCTCGAGCACCACGGCGAGCCGCAGACGATCGACGACCTCAGCCAGCACAAGGCCGTCAACTACTTCTCGAGCCGCACGGGCCGCACGATCGACTGGACGTTCCTGATCGACGGCAAGGAAGTCGAGATGAAGATGGAGGGCATCGTGTCGGTGAACGACGCCGACGCGTACGTGACGTGCGGAATCGAGGGCTTCGGGCTGATCCAGCCGCCGCTGTTCATGGTGCTGCCGCACCTGCGCGAAGGCCGGCTCAAGGAAGTGCTGCCCGGCGTCAAGCCGCTGCCGATGCCGATCTCGGTCGTGTATCCGCACAGCCGCCATCTGTCGCCGAAGGTGCGCGTGTTCGTCGACTGGATTGCCGAAGTGTTCGACCGCTGCCCGCTGCTGAGCGGCAAGGGCAGCCTCGACGCGACGTGCAGCAAGCGGACGTTCGAGGAAGCCGAACGCGCGCCGGTGCTCGATACGCCGGTCATCAACGAGTGGGTTGCCTGAACGCGGCGCACCGCCGCGTCACTTCGCCCGCCAGTTGCGGATGAACGCGCCCACCTGCACGTGACGCGCGACGCGGCCGGGTCGCACCTCGTGCGCCAGCAACCGCGCGAACGCGTCGCGCTGCGTGTTCACATGCCGCGCGCAATGGCGATCGACCACCGCGATCTGGTGTTTCAGGAACGCGATCGTCTGCACGATGCCGTTGCGCACGCTCCCATGACACAACGTCAGCAGTTGATATTCCGCGATCTGCATGCGCGCCAGTTGACGTCGGCGCTGAACCAGCGCCTGCACGTGCCCCAGTTGCGGATCGGACAGCGGCTCGACGAGGCGCCCGCCCGACGGATGCCGGTTCAGCACATCGGCGAGCGCCGCCAGCAGGCTTGCCCGCGCCCCTTTTCCGTCGAGCGGTAGCGTCGCCGAATCCGGGAGCCAGTCCCGCGCCTGTTGCGGCTTGACGATGGCGAGCGGCAATCGCAGCGCCTGAAGCGCACACGCCACTTCATGCTCGGCCCCGCCGGCCGACTCCAGCACGATGAGCGCCGGCGCCCACGCGACGATCCCATCGGCCAGCGACTCGATGCCGAACGTCTCGTTCCGGTAACCGAAAATCACGCTCATCGACGAAATGCACATCTCTAGCGTGTCGTGCGTCACGCCGATACCCACGCACACGGGTGCGGGTGCCAGCCCCCGTCGATGCCGACCGGCCGTTCCATTGTTCATACGCATTTCCCCTCGCTACCGACCCGTATCCCGCCCGCTTGCCGGCAGGACCTTGGTCAGTTCCACGAAATGTCACACTACGGATGTAATATATTTGTATTGGAAACCGGTTCCATTCATGATGGTAATCGGGCCATAGCAAGTCAACCCACCGACCGGCGATCGCGCTGTCGGTGACCGGCCTGCGAGGCGGGCGGGACGCACGGGGAAACATCAGCGTTACCGCACCGCCGGAACCCACATGCCGATTCATCGTTCATACGAGATCAGGAGTACTCAGGTTGATTCGAATCGACAGGCGGCGCATCGATCGCGAACCGGCTTCGATCCTGACCGCGTATCCATGCCGGTTCACGGCCGACGCCGGACCACGTCTGTCCGGTCTCCGGATTGAAGTATTTCGCGCGACGCTTTCTTCCGGGCGTACCGCCGTCACCGGAAAAAATCTCCTGCGGCGTGAAACCGAACTCTTCGATGCAACGTCGCACTTCGGTCAATACCGTCGCTGCAATGGCAAGACGCTCCCGCTCCAGCTGGGCCTCGAGCAGCACCTTCTTTTCCACAAACGACTTGTAAATCAACATGCGTGCCCCCTGGATCGCTCATTCCTGTCGTGCGCCGGCCTGCTACCGGCACGACCAAGCGTAATCGAGCCATTCACGGACATTGACAACCTTTGTCAACAAAGAGACCAAACCTCGCGCCTTCCATAAACCGAAAAATGATCAATAGCACTAACTTAACGAATTCCACACGTTCAAAATCGTTGACAATTTTTCCGACGCATCGAGACGAATATCGCGGCAAATTACGTGCTGTCGATCGTCGCGTGCGTGAGCCGGATCTCCCTTTCCCGCCCGGACGCTCGACACGGCCCGATCGTTACGATCAACATCGAAGGAGTACGTAACATGAACGTTCTCTATCTCGAGGACGATCCCGCCTATGTGGAGTTGATCACGTCGACACTGGAAACGGCAGGCTATCGCGTGCATGCAGTCAGCAACGGAAATCAGGCGATTCGCCATCTGGAGAGTTCGGTGGTCGATCTACTGATTCTCGACTGGCGGGTGCCCGGCATGTCCGGATTCGAAGTGCTCCAATGGACACGCGAGCGCATTGGGGGCCGTCTGCCGATCCTGTTCCTGACACAACGCGCGCGCGACGATGAAGTCTTCTCCGCGATCAACGCGGGCGCCGACGACTACATGGTCAAGCCGATCAATCAGTTCGAGCTGCTGGCGCGCGCCAACGCGCTGCTCAGGCGCGCGTATCACGGCGGCGCCGGCCGGCACGACACGCTCAGGCTCGGCAGCTATCTGATCGACACGCGAACGCGAACCGTGCTGCTGCATGGCGCGCCGGTCAAGCTGACGCCGCGGGAATTCGATCTCGCCGTGCTGCTGTTTCGCAATCCCGGGCGGATCATGCCGCGCGACGCGCTGATTCGCTCGCTCTGGGGCCGCGACATGGCTGGCGTGTCGCGCAGCCTCGACACGCATATCTACCGGCTGCGGATGAAGCTCGCGCTGCAGCCGTCGAACGGCGTGCGCCTCAGCGCGGTCTATACGCTGGGCTACCGGCTCGAAGCGATCTGATTCGCCGTCCCATCATCGCGTACCGCAGCCGGCCGTTCCCGTCGACACGATGCGCGATGAACGGCGCGCGCCGCGGCATCCTGACACCGTACGCAATGGACTGTTGCTGAACACGCGCCGATCGTCGCGGCGCGTTCCGGCGGACCTGCCGTATCTCGCTGTCGGCGCCGCCGGGCAAGGCTGCGCGCATGTCCTCACTGCGTGTGCGGATTCCAATTGTTCCTGTACAGCGACAATTCAATTCGCGTCTGCCGCATTTATCGCGACGGAACGGACACCTAGAGTAAACCCTGTCGCGCACCTCGTTGCGCATCGAACAGATCCCGCCTGGCGGGACCGGAGTCAGCGCTCGGGCGCCAGCTCCGACATCTCTAGGAGTTACGCCATGAACCGCCGCCATCTTCTCTCGGCCCTCGCTCTCACACTTGCCGTGTCCGCACCGGCCTTTGCCGACTCGGGCACCCCGCACGCCGGCGACTACGCCAACACGTCGTGGTACTCGCAACACAACGGCCCGCGTACGCGCGCCGAAGTCAGCGCGGAAGTCGAGCAGGCACGCAAGGACGGCACGCTCGCGTACCTGCGCAAGGCGACCTCGTATCCGCAAGGGCTCGAACTCGCCGAAGGCCCGTATCGCCCGATGCCGGAAGGCAACCAGCTCGCCGGCGGGGGCCGGTAAACGCGCGACGCCGCGCAGCGGGTTGCCCCGTGCGCGGCGTCTCGAACGACCTTATCGACGACTTTGCTGAATCAGTGAGTTACAGGAGCACATGATGAACGATCAACTTCCTTCGCCGCTCGATCACTGGGACGACACCACGCCGGTGTGGACGCCGTTCCGTTCCGGGCCGCAATCGCATTAAGGCTCGCGTCGACGCGTCGCTGATACCGTCCTGCGGCGATCAACGACGCGGCACCCCATCACGCCATTCGCCCCAGTGCGTGACGATGTCCTGCACCAGCGGATTGCCGGCGCGATACAGGTTTTCGGTCGCGGGCGCGAAGCCGCCTTGATCCGCGTAGTTCAGCAGGTTGTCGGCGCTCGTCTGCCCCGCATACGGCCGGTCGAAGTCGGACCCCGTGCGCAGCACCGCCACGCGCGACAGGTCGACCCGCTTCACGCTCGCCGCGCGCTTGAGCGCTTCGAACGTCGCGTTGTCTTCCTGCGCGGTCATGCAGTAGGTGCCCTTGCCGTCCGTCAGGATCTTGGTCCACTGGCGCGCGCGCTCGCCGATCAGCGTGCCCGAGAACCACGTGTTGCCCGATGACGTGTCGCACTGGACCACCGTCGGCGGCCGGTTCGCCGGCGCATACGTGAACTTCGCGCGCGCGGCCTGCGCCTGTGCGCTGTCGGCGAGCACGACGTTGCGCGACAACGCATACGCGGCATCGGTCAACTGCGGGTTGAGCTGGAACACTTCGGTGCGATAGTCGAGCGGCGGCTTGTCGCTCGGGCTCTTCGTGTTGATGCCGAGGAAGCCGGTGTTCCACCCGGCCGGAATCTCGCGCGCATCGAGCTCCCACTGCAGACTGAAATCGACGAGGTATTTCGACCACGCGGCCGACCCGACCGTGCCCTGTGCAGGGTCGACGCCCGCGATGCCCGAGACCAGGAAATATGTGCGGCGCAGATCGAAGCGTTGCGAGAACGTGAGCGCCATGATCGTCGCCGACGCGTTCGCATAGCCCATGCCGGTCGTCACCACGCATACGTCCTGCTTGTTGCAGTGGACGGCCGGATAGTCGGGCGACAGGCCGGGCACGGCGATGTCGCGCCACGGGCCGAGCCGGTCGAGCCACGCCTGGCCTTCCGGGCCGAACATCGTGATGATCATGACCTTGACCGGGCGGCCATGCGAGCCGGTCTCGGCGAATGCGGCGTTGCCTGCGTCGTTGCCCTGATTGTCCTGCGCGATCGATGGCGCGGTCGCACAGGCGGCGAGCGAGAATGCAGCGGCGGAAAGAATGGAGCGAGTCAGCATCGGCGTTCCTTGTTTCGATGGTGTTGGGTGAGAACGGCTGTCGGAGACTGCGCGAGGGAGTATAGAACGAGCGTGCGCGATGCGGAACCCGACTACGAAACGACGGGTGGTGTTTCGTGCGAACGAACGCATGTTGCGTGATCGAAAATCGTACGTTCGCCGCGGCCTTTCAAACATCAGGAATGCTATCGGGTTCTTCGCCACGCGCGACGTCGGCTGTTTCTCGCCGCACTACACGCGCATCAACTCCGCGACGCCATAACCGAGCACGACGAGTGCGGCGACCACGTGGCTCGCCGCGAGCCACCCCGGCGATTTCACGAAGCGCCCGATCGCGCTGCCGCCGAACGCGAACACGAGCTGCCCCGCGAGGCTGCCCGCAAACACGCACGCTGCGCCGAGCAGCCAGTGCCGGTGCGCATGCCGTAGTTCGCGATCATCAGTGCGACGGGCCCGACCGACAGCGCGATCATCAGCCCGAACAGGAAGTCGTTCATCGGTCGTCGATGGCATCAATACCGTCGATGGAAGGCATCGATTCCAGCGACGTCGAAACGATCCGGCGTGTGAATCCGGAATCAGGCGACGTCGACGCGCGACGGCCCGTCCACCATCTCGCCGATCACGGCCGCGCGGTCGAAACCGTCGGCGCGGAAGCAGGCGAGCACGTCGTCGACCGCTTCCGGTGCACACGCGACCAGCAGCCCGCCGGACGTCTGCGGATCGGTCAGCAGTGCCTGCGCGACGGGCGGCAGCCCGTCGGCGAGCCGCACGTCCGTGCCGTACGCGGCCCAGTTGCGGCCCGACGCGCCGGTGAACACGCCGTCGGCAACGAACGTCTCGACGCCCGCGAGCCACGGCAGCGACGCGTAGTGCACGCGCGCGGTGAGCTGCGCGCCGCGCGCCAGTTCGAGCGTATGGCCGAGCAGCCCGAAGCCGGTGACGTCGGTCAGCGCATGCACGCCCGGCAACGCGGCGAGTTCGGCGCCCGGCCGGTTGAGCTTCGTTGTAGTCGCGACCATTTGCGCGTAACCGTCGGCATCGAGCTGGTTCTTCTTCAGCGCGGCCGACAGCACGCCGACGCCGAGCGGCTTGCCGAGCACGAGCACGTCGCCCGCGCGCGCGGCCGCGTTGCGCTTCACGCGCGACGGATGCACGACGCCGATCGCCGCGAGCCCGTAGATCGGCTCGACCGAATCGATCGAATGGCCGCCGGCGACCGGAATGCCGGCCTCCGCGCACACCGATTCGCCGCCGCGCAGCACGGCCGCGATCGTCTCGTGCGGCAGTACGTTGATCGGCATGCCGACCAGCGCGAGTGCGAGGATCGGCTTGCCGCCCATCGCATAGACGTCGGACAGCGCATTGGTGGCCGCGATACGGCCGAAGTCGAACGGATCGTCGACGATCGGCATGAAGAAATCGGTGGTGGCGACGATCGCCTGCTCGTCGTTGAGCCGGTAGACGGCCGCGTCGTCGGACGTCTCGGTGCCGACCAGCAGATCGGGGAACAGCGCGGGCGGCGTCGCGCGCTTGAGCAGCTCGGACAGCACGCCCGGCGCGATCTTGCAGCCGCAGCCGCCCCCGTGCGACAGGCTCGTGAGGCACGGAACGGCAGGCTGGGCTTGGGTGGCTTCGGTCATCGTCGGCATCCGGTGAATAACAACGTTCTATTATCGACAATTCGGCGCGAGCGCGCCCGATACGCACTCCACGTTGCGGAGAGAATCGCGCTTCGACCGGCCTTTGACGGAATCGCAACGCGTCGATATCGCTTGTGCTCACCCGTCAAGCCAGCGCAACGGCCCCGCCGAACGCCCGCTCGTCGATCGCCTCGGCAAGCGTCGCGAACGCGGTCGCGATCTCGTCTTCCGGCACGCACGCATAGCCGAGCAGCAATCCCGATGCAGCGCGCGAGCGATCCGCGTAATACCCGGACAGCGGCCGCACGACGATGTTGCGCTCGAGCGCCGCCTGCGCGACCGCGCGATCGTCGACGCCATCGGGCAATTGCGTGACCAGATGCAGCCCCGCGTCGCTGCCGAGCGCGTGCAGCGTATCGCCGTAGCGGCGCGCGACCGCGTCGAGCAGCACCTCGCGGCGTTGCCCGTACAGCGTGCGCATCTTGCGGATATGCGACACGAAATGCCCTTCCGCGATGAATTCGGCGAGCACCGCCTGCTGCAGCAACTGCCCTTCGCGATACAGCTCGGCGCTCGCGGTCGCGAAACTCTCCGCGAGCGGCTCCGGCGCGACCAGATAACCGACCCGCAGCCCCGGGAACAGCGTCTTGCCGAAACTGCCGACGTAGATCACCTGCCCGGCCGTGTCGAGGCCCTGCAGCGACGCGAGCGGCCGGCTCCCATAGCGGAATTCGCTGTCGTAGTCGTCCTCGATGATCCAGCAGCCGTGCTGGCGCGCGTATTCGAGCAGCATCCGCCGCCGCGCGAGGCTCATCACCATCCCGAGCGGATACTGGTGCGACGGCGTGACGAGCATCAGCTTCGGCGGCTCGGCCAGATCGGCCGCCGACGGCGCGATGCCTTCGTCGTCGACCGGAATCGGCCGCGTGGTCAGCCCCGACACGTTCAGCACGCTGCGCACGCCCCAGTAGCACGGATCTTCGGTCCAGATCGCGTCGCCCGGGTCGGTCAGCAGGCGCACCGCGAGGTCGATCGACTGGTGGATGCCGGTCGTGATCACGATCTGCTCGGGCGTGCAGCGCACCGAGCGCGACGTGCGCAGGTAGTCGGCCAGCGCCTCGCGCAGCAGCGCGAGCCCGCCGCCGGGCGCGTAGGTCAGCAGGTCCGGGCGCAGGCGGCGCCAGTACTTGTTGTGCAGCCGCGTCCACACGCGCGCCGGAAAGCGCGACACATCGGGCACGCCCGGCATGAACGCGCCGCCCTGGCGCTTCGACACGCCGGCGCCTTCGACGAGCCGCGTGCCGCGCGCGGACAGCCGCCGCGCGGACGGCGTCGCGACGGCCGGGCCGGCCGCCGCGTCGGACGGCGCGCCGACGATCTCGTCCGGCGCGCTGTCGGCGACGAAGGTGCCGCGGCCCGTCGCCGAGTTCACATAGCCTTCAAGCGCAAGCTGTTCGTAAACCTGCGTGACCGTGTTGCGCGCGATCCCGAGCTCGGCGGCCAGCAGCCGCGACGACGGCACGCGCGTGCCGGCCGGCAGTTCGCGCGACAGGATCGCCTGTTGCAGCAGGCGATGCAGCTGCCGGTAGATCGGCTGTTCGCCGCCGCGCACGAGGCGCTGCGCCAGCCAGTCCGACAACACGCTTGCGCGCATGATTGGCTCCTGAATATTTATTGAAATGGCTCTGATTGCCAGAGCCAAATGTGATTATAGTCGCCTCCATGGGCTGCCCAGGCGCCCGATTTCCTACCCACCGGACAGAGCATCAAGGAGATGACCGTGAAGAATGCCGACCTGCAGGCCCGCAAGAACGCCGCCACCCCGCGCGGCGTCGGCGTGATGTGCGATTTCTACGCAGCCCGCGCCGAGAACGCGGAGCTGTGGGACGTCGAAGGCCGCCGCTTCATCGATTTCGCCGCCGGCATCGCGGTGCTGAACACGGGCCACCGCCACCCGAAGATCGTCAAGGCGATCGCCGATCAGCTGAACCACTTCACGCACACCGCCTACCAGATCGTCCCGTACGCGTCGTACGTCGAGCTGGCCGAGAAGATCAACGAGCGCGCGCCGGGCGACTTCCCGAAGAAGACCGCGTTCTTCACGACCGGCGCCGAAGCCGTCGAGAACGCGATCAAGATCGCGCGTGCGGCCACCGGCCGTCCGGGCGTGATCGCGTTCTCGGGCGGTTTCCACGGCCGCACGATGATGGGCATGGCGCTGACCGGCAAGGTCGCGCCGTACAAGCTGAACTTCGGCCCGTTCCCGGGCGACGTGTTCCACGCGCCGTACCCGAACGCCGTGCACGGCGTGACGACGGCCGACTCGATCAAGGCGATCGAGATGCTGTTCAAGGCCGACATCGATCCGAAGCGCGTCGCCGCGATCATCTTCGAACCGGTCCAGGGCGAAGGCGGCTTCAACCCGGCGCCGGCCGAATTCGTGCGCGCGCTGCGCAAGATCTGTAACGAACACGGCATCCTGCTGATCGCCGACGAAGTGCAGACGGGCTTCGCGCGTACCGGCAAGCTGTTCGCGATGCAGCACTACGACGTGCTGGCCGACCTGATCACGATGGCGAAGAGCCTCGCGGGCGGCATGCCGCTGTCGGGCGTCGTCGGCCGTGCGGACGTGATGGACGCAGCGGCTCCCGGCGGCCTCGGCGGCACCTACGCGGGCAACCCGCTGGCCGTCGCATCGGCGCACGCGGTGCTCGAGATCATCGACGAAGAGAAGCTGTGCGAGCGCGCGACGCAGCTCGGCGACGTGCTGAAGGCGAAGCTGAACGCGCTGCAGGCCGACGTGCCGCAGATCGCCGACGTGCGCGGCCCGGGCGCGATGATCGCGGTCGAATTCCTGAAGCCGGGTTCGGGCGAGCCGGATGCCGAATTCACGAAGCGCGTGCAGACGCGTGCGCTCGAGCGCGGGCTGCTGCTGCTCGTGTGCGGCGTGTACTCGAACGTCGTGCGCTTCCTGTTCCCGCTGACGATCCCGCAAGCCGTGTTCGACGAAGCGCTCGTGATCCTCGAGGAAGTGCTGAAGGAAACGGTCGGCGTGCCGGCCTGAGTGCCCGTCCGCTTCCACTGAATGCGCCGCCGCCGTCGTGAAGACGGCGGCGGCCGTTTTCATCCGTCCTTTTCATAGCAGGCGATTCATATGAGCACCGTTCAGGAAACCCTGGCACTGAAAGATCCGTCGCTGTTCCGCCAGCAGGCGTACATCAACGGCGAATGGCAAGGCGCAACGAACGGCGAGTCGTTCGAGGTCCGCAACCCGGCGACCGGCGGCCTGCTCGGCACCGTGCCGGCGATGGGCACGGCCGAGACGCGTCACGCGATCGAAGCCGCGAACGCCGCCTGGCCCGCGTGGCGCAAGAAGACCGCGAAGGAGCGCGCGACGATCCTGCGCAAGTGGCACGACCTGATGATGGAGAACGCCGACGACCTCGCGCTGATCCTGACGACCGAGCAAGGCAAGTCGCTCGCCGAAGCGAAGGGCGAGATCGGCTACGCGGCGTCGTTCCTCGAGTGGTTCGCGGAAGAAGGCAAGCGCGTGTACGGCGACACGATCCCGACGCCGGCGAGCGACAAGCGCATCGTCGTGACGAAGGAAGCGATCGGCGTGTGCGCGGCGATCACGCCGTGGAATTTCCCGGCGGCGATGATCACGCGCAAGGTCGGCCCGGCGCTCGCCGCAGGCTGCCCGATCGTCGTGAAGCCGGCCGAAGCGACGCCGTTCTCGGCGCTCGCGATGGCCGTGCTGGCCGAGCGCGCGGGCGTGCCGGCCGGCGTGTTCAGCGTCGTCACGGGCGACCCGAAGGCGATCGGCGGCGAACTGACGTCGAACCCGATCGTGCGCAAGCTGTCGTTCACCGGCTCGACGCCGGTCGGCCGCCTGCTGATGTCGCAATGCGCGGCGACGGTCAAGAAGGTGTCGCTGGAACTCGGCGGCAACGCGCCGTTCATCGTGTTCGACGACGCCGATCTCGATGCGGCCGTGCAGGGCGCGATCGCGTCGAAGTACCGCAACAGCGGCCAGACGTGCGTGTGCACGAACCGCTTCTACGTGCACGAAGCCGTGTACGACCCGTTCGCGCAGAAGCTCGCGGCGGCCGTCGGCCAGCTGAAGGTCGGCCGCGGCACGGAGCCGGGCGTCACGCAGGGCCCGCTGATCAACGAAGCGGCCGTGCTGAAGGTCGAGGCGCACATCGAGGACGCGCTCGCGAAGGGTGCGACCGTCGTGACGGGCGGCAAGCGCCATGCGCTCGGCCACGGCTTCTTCGAGCCGACCGTGCTGACGGGCGTCACGCCGGCGATGAAGGTCGCGAAGGAAGAGACGTTCGGGCCGCTCGCGCCGCTGTTCAAGTTCGGCAGCGACGACGAGGTGATCCGCCTCGCGAACGACACCGAGTTCGGCTTGGCCGCGTACTTCTACAGCCGCGACATCGGCCGCGTGTGGAAGGTGGCCGAAGCGCTCGAATACGGGATGGTCGGCGTGAACACGGGCCTGATCTCGAACGAAGTCGCGCCGTTCGGCGGCGTCAAGCAGTCGGGCCTCGGCCGCGAAGGCTCGCACTACGGCATCGATGACTACGTCGTGATCAAGTACCTCTGCCTCGCCGTCTGACGGTTCGGGGCCTGCCGCCTCGGCGACAGGCCCTGGCCGCCCGGCCGGAACCGGGCGGCCCGACGCGGGCCGGTATCCCTCTCCGCCGTGCCCGCGTCACCTTCCCCTCCCGCGATCAGCGGAACACGTTCACCGCCTCGACCAACCGCGTCGCCTGCTGCTTCAGGCTTTCCGACGCCGCCGTGCTCTGCTCGACGAGCGCCGCGTTCTGCTGCGTGATGTTGTCCAGATGCACGACTGCCTGGTCGACCTGCGCGACGCCCGTGCTCTGCTCGGCCGTCGACGAGCTGATCTCCGCAATGAGGTCCGACACGCGCTTCACCTGCGTGACGATGTCCTCCATCGTCTTGCCCGCGCCATCGACGATCCGCGCGCCCGACTCGACCCGCTCGACGCTCGCGCCGATCAGCGTCTTGATCTCCTTCGCCGCGTTCGCGCTGCGCTGCGCGAGCGCGCGCACTTCGCCGGCCACCACCGCGAAGCCTCGCCCCTGATCGCCCGCGCGCGCCGCCTCGACGGCCGCGTTCAACGCGAGAATGTTGGTCTGGAACGCGATGCCGTCGATCACGCCGATGATGTCCGCGATCTTGCGCGAGCTGTCGGTGATGTCGTTCATCGTCGCGACGACTTCGTTCACCGCCTGCCCGCCGCGCCCGGCCGCCTCGCTCGCGGAAACGGACAACTGATTCGCCTGCAGCGCCGTCTCCGCATTGCTCGACACGGTGGCCGTCATCTCGGCCATCGACGCGGCCGTCTGCTGCACGCTCGTCGACGCCTGCTCGGTGCGCGCGCTCAGATCGTTGTTGCCTTGCGCGATCTCGTTGCTCGCGCGCTGCACGTTCAACACCTGTTCGCTGACGTCGTCGACGAGCCAGCGGAACATCAACCCGAGCTGGTTGATCGTGCGCAGCGTCATGCCGATCTCGTCGACCCGGTTCATCCGCACGCCGCTGCGGCTCTCGCCGGTCGCCACGCGCAACGCCTCGTCGCGCAGTTGCCCCAGCGGCCGCACGATCTGCGCATCGAGCCACAGCCCGGCCGCCGCCGTCACGCCGACCGCCGCACCGGCAAACGCCGCGAACGCGCCGCCGGTCAACCCGGCCGCCCAGCCGGCGCCGACGACAGCCGGCGCGAGGACGCACAGCGTCGACACTAGCCGGGCCCGCACCGACATCGTCTGGAACAGCGACGCGACGCGCATCGCGCCCGTACGCACGATCAATCCCTTGTGGAACCGGCGGCTGCCGGCCTTGCCTTCGCGGAAATCGCGATACAGCGCCTCGGCGGCCGCGATCTCGTCGCGTGTCGCCTTCGTGCGCACCGACATGTAGCCCTTCGGCTGCCCGTTGCGCATCACCGGAATCGCGTTCGCGCGCACCCAGTAGTGATCGCCGTTCTTGCGGCGGTTCTTCACGAGCGCGGTCCACGGCTCGCCGCCCTTGAGCGTCGCCCACATGTCGGCGAACGCTTCCTTCGGCATGTCCGGATGCCGTACCACGTTGTGCGGCTGGCCCTCGATCTCCTCGGGAGAAAAACCGCTGACCTGGATGAACGCCGCGTTCGCGTACGTGATGTGGCTGTCGACGTCGGTCGTCGACATCAGCGTCGCATCATCGGCAAATTCGAATTCGCGTTGCGTGACAGGCTGGTTGTTGCGCATGGTGTGGAGCTCCGGGTGACGGATCTTGCGTCCGTTCGTCGATTGATTCGAGACTCCACGCATGGCGATCGATTCGCCCGCGTGTGAGTCGACTCCTGCGCTTTCGGCAAATTCCGCCAAAACATGATGCCGTACTCGGGTAAATATGCATTAAAGATGCATGATCGTGTTTTTGCCGAATGATTTGTTTATGGATAAACCAGAATGCGTGGCCGGACAACGGCCTGACGGCCATTCGCCCGATCGTTCGACGTAATGCGTTCGGCCCGATTTAGCGCGTAACGATAAAGTCGTAAATACGAATATTTCTCGTTTGGCGTCATTCGATTGAATTCGCCAATCCGAACATGTATCGTGCGCGACATGCCGGATTCATTGATCGAATCCGCACGTCGCGCACGCTTGCAACCCTCACCTGAACACGTTCACCGCATCGACGAGCCGCGTCGCCTGCTGCTTCAGGCTTTCCGACGCCGCCGTGCTCTGCTCGACGAGCGCCGCGTTCTGCTGCGTGATGTTGTCCAGATGCACGACTGCCTGGTCGACCTGCGCGACGCCCGTGCTCTGCTCGGCCGTCGACGAGCTGATCTCCGCAATGAGGTCCGACACGCGCTTCACCTGCGTGACGATGTCCTCCATCGTCTTGCCCGCGCCATCGACGATCCGCGCGCCCGACTCGACCCGCTCGACGCTCGCGCCGATCAGCGTCTTGATCTCCTTCGCCGCGTTCGCGCTGCGCTGCGCGAGCGCGCGCACTTCGCCGGCCACCACCGCGAAACCGCGCCCCTGTTCGCCCGCACGCGCGGCCTCGACCGCCGCGTTCAACGCGAGAATGTTGGTCTGGAACGCGATGCCGTCGATCACGCCGATGATGTCCGCGATCCTGCGCGAGCTGTCGGTGATGTCGTTCATCGTCGCGACGACTTCGTTCACCGCCTGCCCGCCGCGCCCGGCCGCCTCGCTCGCGGAAACGGACAACTGATTCGCCTGCAGCGCCGTCTCCGCATTGCTCGATACGGTCGCCGTCATCTCGGCCATCGACGCGGCCGTCTGCTGCACGCTCGACGCGGCCTGTTCGGTGCGCGCGCTCAGGTCGCTGTTGCCTTGCGCGATCTCGTTGCTCGCGCGCTGCACGTTGTGCACCTGCTCGCTGACGTCGTCGACGAGCCAGCGGAACATCAGCCCGAGCTGGTTGATCGTGCGCAGCGTCATGCCGATCTCGTCGACGCGGTTCATCCGTACGCCGCGCCGGCTCTCGCCGGTCGCGACGTTCAGCGCCTGCTCGTGCAGCCGCTTCAGCGGTTGCACGATCTGCGCGTCGAGCCACCAGCCTGCCGCGACCGCCACGCCGGCCGTCACGCCGGCAAACGCCGCGAGCCCGCCGCCGGTGAGCCCGCAGGCCCATCCCGCGCCGACGACGGCCGGCGCCAGCACGCACAGTGCCGCATGAACGCGCGCACGCACCGACATCGTCTGCGGCAGCGACGCGACTCGCAGCAGCCCGGTGCGGATCACGAGCCCCTTGTGGAACCGGCGCCGGCCGGCCTTGCCGTCGCGAAACGCGCGATACAGCGCGTCCGCGGCAGTACTCTCGTCGTGCGGCGCCTTCGTGCGCACCGACATATAGCCCTGCGGCGCGCCGTTGCGCATCACCGGAATCGCGTTCGCGCGCACCCAGTAGTGGTCGCCGTTCTTGCGGCGGTTCTTCACGAGCGCGGTCCACGGCTCGCCGCGCCGCAGCGTCGCCCACATGTCGGCGAACGCCTCCTTCGGCATGTCCGGGTGACGGACCACGTTGTGCGGCTGGCCGACGAGCTCCTCGGTCGAGAAGCCGCTCACTTGCGCGAACGTCGTGTTGGCGTAGGTGATGATGCTGTCGGCATCGGTCGTCGACATCAGCGTGACGTCGTCGGGAAAATCGAATTCCTGTTGGGTAACGGGCTGGTTGTTGCGCATGCAAGGCTCCGAAAGGCGGATCTGTCGTCCGCGCCGCGCTGAAATCGCGCTCAGTAGCCGAAAAACGGTTGTTCGCTTTACGACACTCTCGTCCTTACTGTCGGCAATTCACCGGCAAACCTTAATTTCGATGCGAATAAAACGGGCAATCCGGCCATTACCATGATTCAGATCAAATAATCCGCCGATAATCCCCGCGCACGTTTATCTGTCGGTCACGAAGCGCCGAACGACATTGGCAATGCCGGCCGCTGTTGCGTGCAGCGAAACGATTGGCCTATCCTGCTCCATTCCACTGGAATTCGAATTCGATGAAAAAGGCATTGCATGAGCTGAATCGGCTGTCCTGGAATACCGCGACGGCCGCGCATGAGCGCCATCAACGCGATCAGGCCGCGTTTTTCCGGAATGGCGGCGCCACGCGGTTTCCGGGACAACGCGAACCGGACGGCTATCGGATGGCGCCGCCCGACCGCATGCCGCGCCTGCCGCCGACGAGTACGATCGCCGCGCACCGGAGGGCCGCATGACGCGCCGCACCGCCGCCGAACGCGACGCGCTGTCGGCCCGCCCGCTTGCGCGCGACGACGTACCGCTCGTATGGACCATCGACCGGCGCGAAATCATCGAATACCTGTACGTGCTGCGCGACGGCACGCTGCATCTCGTGCCCGAGTTCTACGACGTGGCCGGCTGGCCCGACGGCGAAGCCGATCACTACACGCCGATCCTGCTCGACTGCCACGACCGCGGCGGCTGGTTTCTCGGCAGGTTCGACGGCGCGCGGCTGGTCGCGGCGGCGGTCGTCGACAGCCGGCGGCTCGGCCCGCAACGCGACATGCTGCAGCTGAAGTTCCTGCACGTGAGCCACGACTGGCGCGGCTGCGGGCTCGGCGAACAGCTCTACCGCACGGCCCGCGCGCAGGCGCGTGCAATGGGCGCCGAGCGGCTGTACGTATCGGCCACGCCGTCGCAGCGCACGATCGACTTCTACCTGCGGCTCGGCTTCACGGTCAGCGCGTCGCCCGATCCCGAGCTTTACGCGCTCGAGCCCGACGACATTCATCTGGAAGGGCCGATGGCCTGACGGCTGGCGCGCGGATGGCGGCGCGCGCTTCAGGCAACTGTCGCGGGCCGGTGGTTAACGACGAAGGGCGGCGCGAGATGTCTCGTGCCGCCCTTCGTAGGGGAAACAGCGCAGCAGCAAAGCGGCGCGTATCCGGCCGCTTCACCGCATCACGCCGCTCACACGCGTTCGATCGCGATCGCGATGCCCTGGCCGACGCCGATGCACATCGTGCACAGCGCAAAGCGGCCGTTCGTACGATGCAACTGGTACATCGCGGTCGTCACGAGGCGCGCACCCGATGCGCCGAGCGGGTGGCCGAGCGCGATCGCGCCGCCGTTCGGGTTCACGCGCGGATCGTCGTCGGCGACGCCGAGCATGCGCAGCACCGCAAGACCTTGCGACGCAAATGCCTCGTTCAGCTCGATCACGTCGAACTGGTCGATCGTCATCCCGAGTCGGGCGAGCAGCTTCTGCGTGGCCGGCGCGGGGCCGATACCCATCACGCGCGGCGCGACGCCGGCCGTCGCGATCCCCAGCACGCGGGCGCGCGGCGTCAGGCCGAAGCGCTTCGCGGTTGCCTCGTTCGCGAGCAGCAACGCGGCGGCGCCGTCGTTCACGCCCGACGCGTTGCCGGCCGTGACCGAGCCGTCCGGGCGCACGACGCCCTTCAGCTTCGCGAGCGTCTCGAGCGACGTTTCGCGCGGATGCTCGTCGCGCGACACGACCAGCGGATCGCCCTTCTTCTGCGCAATCGTGACCGACACGATTTCTTCGGCGAGCGTGCCGTCCTGCTGCGCGCGTGCGGCCTTCTGCTGGCTGCGCAGCGCGAACAGGTCCTGATCCGCGCGGCTGACGTTGTAGTCGACCGCGACGTTCTCGGCGGTCTCCGGCATCGAATCGACGCCATGCAGCTGTTTCATCAGCGGATTGACGAAGCGCCAGCCGATCGTCGTGTCGTAGATGTCGGCCTGGCGCGCGAACGCGCTCGCGGCCTTGCCCATCACGAACGGCGCGCGCGTCATGCTCTCGACGCCGCCCGCGACCATCAGCGCGGCTTCGCCCGACTTGATCGCGCGCGCGGCCACGCCGACCGCATCCATCCCCGACCCGCACAGGCGATTGATCGTCGAACCCGGCACGCCTTCCGGCAAGCCCGCGAGCAGCGCCGACATGCGCGCGACGTTGCGATTGTCCTCGCCGGCCTGGTTCGCGCAGCCGTAGATCACGTCGTCGATCGCCGTCCAGTCGACGTCGCGGTTGCGCTCGACGAGCGCCTTGAGCGGCACCGCGCCCAGATCGTCGGCGCGCACGCCGGACAGTGCACCGCCGTAACGCCCGATCGGCGTACGGATCGCATCACACAGAAAAGCTTCGGTCATCAGTGTCTCCGGTCCCACGGAAGGCTGGGAAATGAACAGGGCGCGCCCCTTGCATTGCCCGCCGGGATGCGCTTAAATGTTCTATATACGAACATAAGATCGTGTATCGAACGTTCAACGCATCATAGGGAGTGCGGGGACGACCTGTCAAGCGCGCGGTCCGCCGGGCGGTTGGCGTGTCAGGCCCCATGCGCTATCTTCTCGGCTGCACGACAAACCAACCGTTCATGACAACCGAAGACATCCAGAAACCCGGCGACTCCTATGTGCAGTCGTTCGCGCGCGGCCTCGCGGTGATCCGCGCGTTCGACGCGACGCGCCCGGAGCAGACGCTCACCGAGGTCGCGTCGGCCACCGGCCTCACGCGCGCGGGCGCACGCCGGATCCTGCTCACGCTGCAGACGCTCGGCTACGTCGAGGCCGACGGCCGGCTGTTCCGGCTCACGCCGAAGATCCTCGAGCTCGGCTTCGCGTATCTCACGTCGATGCCGTTCTGGAATCTCGCCGATCCGGTAATGGAGCAGTTGTCCGCGCAGATCCACGAAAGCTGCTCGGCCGCGGTGCTCGATCGCACCGAGATCGTCTACGTGCTGCGCGTGCCGACCCGCAAGATCATGACGATCAACCTGTCGATCGGCAGCCGGCTGCCCGCGTACTGCACGTCGATGGGCCGCGTGCTGCTGTCCGCGCTCGACGACGCGGCGCTCGACGAAACGCTCGCGCAGAGCGGCATCCGCGCGCACACGCCGCGCACGATCACCGACCTCGGCGAGCTGAAGGCGGCGATCGCTCAGGCGCGCCAGCAGGGCTGGGCCGTGGTCGACCAGGAACTCGAAGTGGGGCTGATGTCGCTGTCCGCGCCGATCCGCAACCGGCGCGGGCAGATCATCGCCGCGATGAACATCAGCGGCAACGCGCAGCGGCATACCGCGAAGCAGATGGTGAAGGAGTTTCTCGGGCCGCTGCAGCAGGCCGCGCAGACGGTGTCGGAACTGGTCGCGCGGCGCGGGTGAGCGGTTACTTCGCTCGCGGGACCGGCACGACGGTCATTCGCGGATCGCGCGGATAAAAAGACGGGCGGCATGGGCCGCCCGCTCAACTCTCTGACTCTGCTTGCAACGTCCTTCTCACGGAACACGGAGCGCGCTCCGCATCAATCAATTTAGGGATGCGGCCACGCCCGGTCAATTTGACGAGAACGAAATTGCGGGGCACCACTCGGACACGCGCCCGTCCCGCCGCTCACGCGCCCAGCAGCATCCCCTTGCGCACCGGCACCGTGCCCGTCACGCGGCCGAGCGGCGCGCCGGCCGTCACGAAGCGGATCGCGCGGCGCATGTAGAACACGCCGTCGGTCGCGCTCGAGATCGTCGTGACCGCATCCGTCAGCGGATCGACGATGTCGAACAGCGGATCGCCCGCACGGATCGTCGCGCCGATCGCCGCACGGTGCACGAGAATCCCGCTCACCGGCGCGTAGAACTGCTCGCTGCCCGCGAGCGGCGTGGCCGGCGCGGCCAGCGGCGGCAGCGGCGCGGGTTCGCCGCGCACCGCGCCGCGCCACACCAGATAGTCGACGAGCGCGTCGGCGTCGCGTTGCGCATATTCGTACGTCACGTCGCGCTGGCCGCGGCACTCGACCGTCACGGCCACCGTGCCGGCCGCCATCGGCGTACCGGCCGGCAAAAGCGCACTCAACCGCGACCACAGCAGGTGATGCGCATCGTCGAACGCGTGCCCGCCCGAGTCCTCGGCGAGCAGCGACACCTGTGCACCGAGATAACGCGCGAGCGGCTCGACGTCCGGCCACGCGCTATCGCTCGTGTACACGTGCATCACCGCTTCAAGCGAGCAATGCAGGTCGATCACGACGTCGGCGTCGTGCGACAGCTTCAGCAGCGCAAGCTGCAGCGCATCGAATTCGGTGCGCGGCGCGATTTCCGCGAGCGCCGCCCCGACGCATTCGCGCACGATCGCGCGATTGTGCGCGCCGTCGTCGCCGAGCCGGTCACGCGCGCTCGCGGCGATCTCCGCGAGCGGCAGGAAGCCGCGATTGAAGTTGCGGCCGCTCGCGAGGTCGAAACGGCCGATGAACTGCCCGAGCAGATGATGATTGAGGCCGATCGGGTTCGATACCGGCACGAGCACGATTTCGGCCGCGAGCCGGCCTTCGGCGTCGAGCTGCGCGAGGCGCTGCTTGAGCACGAACGCCGCGAGCATCGCGGGCGTCTCGTCCGCGTGCAGCGCGGCCTGCAGATAGATCTTGCGGCCGCTGTCGGCCGGCCCGAAATGAAAGCTCGTCAGCGTGCGCTGCGTGCCGATCGACGGCGACAGGAGCGGCGTAGTGCGAATCTGCATCGATGGTCTCGAACGAAATGAAAACGAAGAAGCGGGTGAAACGTCGAGGTCGCCCGGCGTTCAGTCGCCGTACGGGTTGAAATCGAAATACTGCTTCGCGATCCGCTCGTACGTACCGTCCTTCAGCATCGACGCGATCGCGCCGTCGATCGACGCCTTCAGCGCGGTATCCGACTGCCGCATGCCGATGCCGACGCCGCGATCGCCCATGTCGAGCGGCGCGCCGACGAACGCGAAACCCTTGCCGCGCGGCTGGCGCAGGAACCCGTAATCGGCTTCCACGGTGCCGAGCAGCGCCGCGTCGAGGCGGCCGTTGACGAGATCGGCGAACACGTCGTCCTGGCTCTTGTACGGCACCACGCCGACGCCGGCCGGCGCCCAGTGCGCGAGCGCCCACGATTCGAACTGCGTGCCCGACTGCACGCCGACGCGCTTGCCGGCCAGCGACGCCGCCGTGCCGTCGAGCCCGCTGCCGGGCCGCGCGACGAGCCGCGACTTGAAACGGAACAGCTTCGACGAGAACAGGATCTGCTTCTCGCGCTTCGCGGTGATCGCCATCGACGACAGGATCGCGTCGATCTTGCGCGCCTGCAGCGCGGGAATCATCCCGGAGAATTCGAGCTCGACCCACTGGCAGCGCAACTGCGCGCGGCGGCAGATTTCGTTGCCGAGATCGACGTCGAAGCCCTTCAGGCTGCCGTCGGGCGCTTTCGCATCCATCGGCGGATAGGTCGGATCGATGCCGAGCCGCACCACGTGCGCGTCGAGCGCGTACGCGGACGTGGCGGCCAGGCCAAGGCACAGGGAAACGAGCGGGACGAGGAAACGTTTCATGGTCGACGATGGGCAGGAAGCGAGGCAAACGGCATGAGCCGGACTGCCTGCGATCGTAGAAGCGCGGGGCCCACGCCGGAACCATCGGCTGACTTATCATGATCGGTATTTCCGATCACCGGCTTCGCTGCTTCCCATGGCGTTCACGCTGTCCCAGCTCCGCATCTTCCAGGCCGTCGTCGAGCACGGCAGCCTGCGCGCGGCCGCCCGCGCGCTCGACCTCGCGCAAAGCGGCGTCACGCAGCAACTGCAGGGCCTCGAGGCGACGCTCGGCGCGACGCTGTTCACGCGGACCAATCGCGGGATCGTGCCGACGGCCGTCGGCCAGCGGCTGCTCGCGCGCTCCGGTTCGATCCTCGGCGAATGCGAGCAGGTCGAGCGGGAAATCCGTCAGTTGAGCGGCGCCTACGAAGGCACCGTCACGCTCGGCCTCGTGACCGAGCCGCTGATCGACGCGTTCGCGCCCGTGCTGACCGCGTTCCGCGCGCGCTTCGACAAGGTGGACGTGCACCTGCGCACCGGCACGTCGCGGATGATGATCGGCTGGCTGCGCGAAAGCGCGGTCGATTTCGCGATCGCGCTGGTCGCGAAGCAGACCGACACGACCGATCTCGCGGTCACGCCGCTGCGCACGTCGGCGCCGGTGGTCGTGTGCCGCAACGGGCACCCGGCGATGCACGCGCAATCGCTCGCCGAGCTGGCCGACTATGGATGGGTGTCGACGCGCTCGCCGAACCTGAGCGCCGATCCGGTCGTCAACCGGCTGCTCGCGTACTTCGACGCGCACGGCCAGCCGCCGCCGAGGATTCTCGCGACCGTCGAAGGGATGTTCGAGACGCTGCAGATCGTCACGCAGACCGATTCCCTCGCGCTCGAAACCGAGGCGATCACGCGGCACGGGCCGTTCGCCGGCGCGCTTGCGAAAGTACCCGTATGCGAACGGGCCGACGCGCAGGACGTCTGCCTGCTGCAACGCGCGGCCGTGCCGCTGACGCCGGCCGCGCAGGAACTTGCGACGATGCTCGCGTCGTATCTGAGGGTGGTGCGCGGGCGGTAAGCACACGGGGTCACTGCGCCGCGCGCGCTGCTTGCGATCCATGGCGTATGGCAAGCCGAGGGTAACGTGCGGCATCTGATCGCGCGCAAGCTCGTCGACCGGGACCGGCTGCTCGGGGCACTGCCGCCGACGTCATGGGAGTTTTGTTGACGACATCGTACGAGTTCGATTGGACGCCTATCTCACTCTGGTTGCAACATCATACGAATTGGTTAGATACTAGTAATGTTGATGAAGTCACATTGAAAGAATGGCCGAGTGGCAACAATCTCAGTCACGCGTGTCATGCCTGCTGCAACTCCGAGGGCAAAGCGTTTTGACTTCGTCAACTCTAAAATCGATGTAACTTTTTCACAGAAAACCAAACGCTACTGGGACCATTAGATGAAAAGACGAAACTTTCTTGGCGCCTCCACTGCTTTTTTAGTAAGCAATCCTGTTCGATCACTCGCGCAAGGACACGGTCCAGCCGACGATCTTTTGCCACCAATCAGCGTTACGGCACCCACCGAACTTGCACTCCCCATAGCAACACCCAATGGCCCCGCTGGAGGTTATCATTGGGCAATAAATGGAGATAATATTCGCGGTGGCATATTTCAAATTGGCAAATTCAGATTAGTCAATGGGAAAAAGATTCTCGAAGCTGCCGCCGCCGGACGTTCCCGGGACGTGCTTTCTGAATTTGGGTATGGGATGGAACTTGCAAGCAAGCAAGTTGTGCAAGCGCAAATTTCAACCTATGCCCTTTTCACTTCGTGGATTGCAGACATGGGCTGGCAAGGCATCACTGGCGCGACCCAGTATGGCCTCTCCGATACGACGTTTAGTGGTCTCACAACAGCATTCGGGTTGTTCAGCGACTATTATTTCAGTCACCTCCCAGCTCCACCCATTGAGAGCTTCAAATTCTACGCCACTCCATTCTTCACCCTTTCAGCTTACTATAACTGGATCAGAGGAAACGGAGACCCGAAATCGGTCGACCTAAAATCTTTGAAACTCGGAATCGGTGTTCAGCAGATCTCCCCAATAAGAGACATTATTGTCAACGATGCCATGGGCCCAGGAACCTATCGGATCGACGCCCAGTTCAGCACGAATTTATTGAGCAACCAAGAATTAATTGTCGGATCGGCACTCGGACGAGTGAGCGGCCACATCCAGGGTGAGCTATTTTTAGGAAGTGATGATAGTTTCTATTTCAGAGGCGAATACACACTCAACCCAGACAAATTCGACTTTGATGCATCGCGGTCTCGTCCGTCGATACAAGAGGCCTTGACTACTTTCGTCCGTAAGATTGGAGAATTTACTGATCACAAAGATTTCATGATCTATTTTACTGGATCGCAGCCACTCAACGTCAATGGAACCAGAGCCAGCATCAAAGCAACGAATCCAGACGGAACGCCAGCGGCGATCCATACGGCAAGGCCTGGTGGTTTCGGGCGCAGACCATGAGTCAATTTTGCTGATCCGTGAACCGGCATGAGGAAAGCTCAAAAGCTTTCCTCACATCGACAAACTGGATTTTTTGATTGCGGAGAGAATTTTGATTAAAAAAATACTCAAATACACGATAGCCGCCGGCGGCGCATTACTAGCCTGCGCATTAGTTTTATTTGCAATTTTAGCTTACGTAAGGAATTGGGACGGCGGCGATGGTACGTGCCCCAAAATGACTCGCCACGAAATAACGGAATTCGTTGAAAAATACGCCAAACAGAATGGCTTATCTCAAGTAATTTTTGACGAGAATTTCGAATACGTCACTGATCTCCACCAATGGAAGGTTCCGTATCGATCCGATGGCCATCGATATATCGCAAAGATGACGTGCCTTGGAATCGTTCTTGACAATGTGGGCCCGTATAATTGACCCCTGATTTCACTCCTGATAGCGGGTTAGTAGCGGCAAAACGATAGGCCCGCTCGGACAAGCATGGTTCGCGGACTCGAGAAAGTGGAACAACTGCTGCCGCTACCAATGGCAACCTACAACCTGACGCTATTGAGATCGCTGGCCGCATTGCCCCGCACCTCGCGCTCGATCGACTGTCGCCAGCCGACCGGCATCTAATCTTACTGTGTCAATAAATCAGCATTGGATGCTGAACAAAACGGACATCGCTCAAGCCGGCGCGCGATGTATGCAGCGATACGCCAGCGCAGCGTGGTGATGGAATCAGCCACGTGGCGCTGTGCGCGCTGGGGACCCGCGTGGCACGTAATCCGAGGGTAAGGCAAACGGGTCGCCGATCGCGGAGTTTTTTTTACTGTCGCCTTGAATGAGGCGTTGAGCAACAAGAAATCCATAGGCAGCAATACACAACGATGCATGGTGATGGAAGCCACGCCAGCCACGTCCTTCGAAGTGTCCCAGGCCAAACTCCCGCTTGAGATCCTGATAGTCCCGCTCGATACGCCAGCGCATCTTGGCGACATGAACCAGTCGTTCGAGCGTCGTGTCTGGGGCAAAGTCGAAAGCCAGTACTTGAGTGGCTCCGCATCATCTTCGGGCCATTCGATCAACAGCCATTCCTCATCGCGCAGTGTGGAGCGCCAGTAATCTCGGTGTGAAGCACGCACGCGCACGGCAGCAAAGCGCGAACTGAGCGCGGCGCACGTGCCTTCGCGCCATATAACGTTACGATAGCACGAGGCATCGAGCGTAGAGGCCAGATCCTTGACTCCGGTCGGCTCATGTCCCGGTGCGCGCCGTAACAAGCTGCGTGGCCGACCCGACTTCCCCGTGGAGGGCTCGGGAGGGAGAGGAGCCGTGCCCGGCGCCCATACGCGCGTGTTCGAGCGAATGCCCACCGTATATTGCAGCCCGAGCTCGCTGACGGCCTCGCGAAACGAGGTGTCGTCTCCATAGCCCGCATCGGCCAACACGATACCGTCGGGCGCACCGCTTTGCCGTGCTTCGTGCAACTGCCCGGTCGCAATCCCTGGTTTGGTTGCAAACTCGATTTCCTCGGGCACGCCGGCTTTCTGTCGTCGCACGGGATCGTCGCTCCATTCACGCGGCAGATACAGTCGATACGACACGGGTAGGCTCGCGCCTTCCGTCGCCACCGACAGGCTCACCGCGACCTGGCAGTTGTCCTGCTTGCCCAGTTGACCGCAGTATTGCCGTGCCACGCCGACCGAATGCTTAACCTTCTTGGGAAATCCCGTGTCGTCAATGATCCAGTACAACCCGCCAGCCGGGTCCATGTGCGGCAGCACCCAGCGCCGCACCTGCTCGAGCAGCGCCGTATCGGACCATTCCGACTTCGCCACGAAATGATGCAGTGACTGGTGCCGCGCGCTCACATCCTCCGGTTCCAGATGTGCCGCCAGCGGCTCGACGCTCTTGCGCCGAATTGGCAGCATCAGCCCTTGGCAATGCCCTTCAATCCTGATTCACGATCGTTATGCCCAAGCGCTTCACACAAATGTTCCAGATACGCATCGAATGATCTTTCCCAGTCCATCATTCCTCACGTCATGGATGAAGAAGTTCCTATAATGGCATGAATTTATTGACACAGTAAGATTAGGGCCGATAGTGTTACTGCCCACCGTCGATCTTTTGAGTGACCACATAAACGTCCACACCGCTCATCGAGCATTCGCTGGACGACGCTTCGCTACTCGTGATGCCCTGGAACGTCGCGCCCGACTTATCGACGAACGTGATGTCGTAGATCTGGCGATACAGATCCTTGCCGGTCATGCCGACCAGTCTGCCCGGTCACGTCAGGCTGCCGCCCGCCTCGCGCGTCAGTCCAGCGATTCCCGCGCCGTCTCGCGCAGCATCGCGACCGCGATCAGCGACAGCACCACGCATGCGGCCACGTAGCCGGCCGGCGCGAGTTTGCTGCCGGTCGTCTTCACGAGCCAGGTCGCGATCAACTGCGCGGTGCCGCCGAAGATCGTCACCGCGAGCGCATACGCGATCGAGATGCCCGTCGCGCGCACGTGGCGCGGCAGCGACTCGCACATCAACGTCATTTCCGATGCCGAGCCGAGCGAATAGAACAGCAGCATCAGCGCGGTCAGCGGCAGGATCACCGACAGCGTCGGATGATGGTTCATCAGCCAGAACGCCGGGAACAGCAGCGCGACCAGCACGCCGCGGCCGACGAAGATCGGCAGGCGGCGGCTGCCGAGTTTGTCCGACAGCCAGCCGAACAGCGGGCACGTGACCAGCATCACGCAGCCCGACGCGACGCCGACGAACATCGACAGCTTCATCGGCAGGCCGAGCGTATGGATCGCGTAGGTCGGCATGTAGAACGTCAGGATGTAGGTCGACACCGTGCCGCCCATCACCGTGAGCATCAGCAGCACCACCGTGCGCGTGTGCTTCGAGAACAGCTCGTGCAGCACGCCGCGCTCGATCCCGTGATGGCGGTCGCCGGGCGAGTCGTCCGCGAGCCGGCGACGCAGAACCATTCCGACCGGCGCGATCAGCACGCCGACGAGGAACGGCAGCCGCCAGCCCCAGCCTTCGAGCGCGTCCTTCGTCATCGTGTTCGACAGCAGCGCCGCGAAGCCCGAGCCCATCAGCGCGGCGCCGCCCTGCGTCGCGAGCTGCCAGCTCGCGCGGAATCCGCGGCGCGACGTGCCGCCCTGTTCGAGCAGCGTCGACGTCGCCGCGCCGAATTCGCCGCCCTGCGAGAAGCCCTGCAGCAACCGCGCGAACACGACGAGCAACGGCGCGGCCACGCCGACCTGCGCATAGGTCGGCGCGATCGCGATCAGGCCGGTGCCGAGCGCCATCAGCATGATCGTCAGGTTCAGCGCGGCCTTGCGCCCCTTGCGGTCCGCGTACACGCCGAGCACGACGCTGCCGAGCGGCCGCGTGAAGAAGCCGGCGGCGAACGTCGCGACCGACAGCAGCAGCGACGTGGTCGGGTCGCTCGACGGGAAGAACAGCTTGCCGATCAGCACCGCGAAGAAGCCGTACACGGTGAAATCGAAGAATTCCAGCCAGTTGCCGATCACGGCCGCTGCGATCGCGCCGCGCTTCGTGACGGCAGGCGTGTCGGCTTCGGCCACGCCCGCCGACGCCGGGTGCAGCGCGAGATGGTCTTTCTGCATCGCTATCCTCTCCTGTCAATGCGGCCGGAAGCGCCGACCGCGCGCCGCCGCCGCGATCACTGCCCGAGGTAACGCTCGACGAGGCGCGTCCAGAACGCCGCGCCGATCGGCAGGTTGCGATCGTTGAAGTCGTATTTCGGGTTGTGCACCATGCAGCCGTCCTCGCCTTCGCCGTTGCCGAGCCGCACGAACGAGCCCGGCCGCTGCTGCAGCATGAACGCGAAATCCTCGCTGCCCATCAGCAGGTCGGTCTGCTCGACCACGTGCGCATCGCCGACGAGTTCGCGCGCGACCTGCGCGGCGAAATCCGTTTCGGCATCCGTATTGACGACGACCGGATAACCTTCGATGTACTCGACGTTCGCGCTCGCGCCGTAGCTCGCGGCCTGCGTTTGCGCCAGCTCGGTGATGCGGCGCTTGAGCAGCGCGCGGACTTCGGGGCTGAACGAACGCACGCTGAGTTCGAGGCGCGCGCCGTTCGGGATCACGTTGTTCGCGGTGCCGGCGTGCATCGAGCCGACCGTGACGACCGCCGGCTGCGACGGGTCGACGTTGCGCGCGACGATCGTCTGCAGCGCCATCACGATGCTCGCGGCGACGACGACCGGATCGACCGTCAGGTGCGGCCGCGCCGCGTGGCCGCCGACGCCTTCGATCGTGATGATCGCCTTGTCGCCCGCCGACATGAACGGGCCGCGCCGCGTGAGGAACACGCCGGGCGCCGCGCCCGGATGGTTGTGCATGCCGAACACCGCATCGCACGGGAAGCGCTCGAACAGGCCGTCGTCGATCATCTTCTTCGCGCCGCTGTCGACGCCGTGCTCTTCCGCCGGCTGGAAATACAGGTGCACGGTGCCCGAAAAGTGACGCGTTTTCGCGAGATGCTGTGCGGCGCCGAGCAGCATCGTCGTGTGGCCGTCGTGGCCGCACGCGTGCATCTTGCCGTGCGTGCCGCTCGCATACGGCAGGCCGGTCGCCTCGACGATCGGCAACGCATCCATGTCGGCGCGAATGCCGATGCTGCGCGTGCCGTCGCCCACCCGCAGCGTGCCGACCACACCCGTCTTGCCGACCCCGCGCGTCACCTGCCAGCCCCATTGCTCGAGCTTGTCGGCGACGAGCGCGGCCGTGTCGTGCTCTTCGTACGCGAGTTCGGGGTGGTGATGGATGTGGTGACGGATCTCGCGTAGCCCGCCGGCGGCGGGCATCAGATCCTCGACTTCGGTGAAGCGGGTATCGGTGGTGGTCATCAAGGGGCTCCTGCGTTTGTCTGCGCACGCCGGTGGCGCGTGCGGGAAAGCGAGCCACTATAGCCAGCCGATATCGGTTCAATAAGATGCGGAATTTTTCACCGTGATAAGGGTTTTTAATCAGGGTTAATACGGACGGATCGGACCCGCAGCCGCGCAACCCGCTTCTTCGCCCGCATCACGCGGCCGCCGTTCTTTACGCATGCGTCGAACGCGGCCGGTCGTTCGTCCGCATCGCATGTCCGGCGAACATCGACTGTGAATCGATGTCCTCACCGCGCGATTCGCGCGACGCGATCACCGCGACGAACGCGGGAAGCGCCATCAGCATCGCGTAACCCGCGACGAAGATCGCCGAGCCCGTATAGCTGACGAGCAGCGTGCCGACGATCGGGGCGATCGACCCGCCGAGCACCGATGCGAGCTGATAGCTGGTCGACAGTGCGGTAAAGCGCACCCGCGTCGGAAACAGTTCGGCCATGTACGCGGCCATCGGTCCGAGAATGATGCCGTGGCAGGCCAGGCACGCGATCAACGCGAGTTGCAGATGCGCATAATCGCTGCCCGGCGACAACGTGAACAACGAACAACCGGCGACCGCCGCGCCGAGCAAGCCGGCGATCAGCACCGGGCGCCGTCCGACCCGGTCCGACACGTGCGCGGCGATCAGGATGACGACGACCTCGATCGCCGACGCCCACATCAGCGCGGACAGCGCCTGCGGCCGGCTGAAGTGCAGATAGCCGGTCGCGAGTCCGAGCGCGAACGTCGAGAACAGATACAGGAACGTGTTTTCCGCGGCCTTCACGAAGAACGCACGCGCCATCTGCCGCCAGTTGCCCGCACACGTTTCGCGCAGCGACGCGCGCTCGACCGTCCGATGCGCGGCGGCCAGCTCGGCGAATGCCGCCGATTCCTCGACGCGCCGGCGCGTCCAGAAACCGACGATCACGAGCAGCGCGGAGATGAAGAACGGAATCCGCCACGCCCAGTCGACGAATGCGGCATCGCCGTAGAACCGCTGCACCAGCCCGATCACGAACGCGGTCAGCACGTTCGCGAGCGGGCCGGCGAACATCGTGAAGCTGGTCCAGAAGCCGCGCTGCGCGGCGGGCATCGATTCGGCGATCATCAGGATCGCCCCGGTCGCTTCGCCGCCGACCGCGATCCCCTGCACGATCCGCAGCAGCACGAGCAGCAGCGGCGCCGCGATGCCGATCGACGCATAGGTCGGCAACAGGCCGACGCAGAACGTGCTGATGCCCATCATCAGCAGACTGACGACGAGCGTCTTGCGGCGGCCGATGCGGTCGCCGATCATCCCGAACACGATGCCGCCGAGCGGCCGCGCGACGAAGCCGACCGCGAACGTCGCGAGCGCGAGCAGCGTGGCCGCGAGCGGATTGCCGACGACGAAGAACTGCTTGTCGAACACGAGCACCGCGCACGCGGCGAACGCGAAGAAGTCGTACCACTCGAGCGTGGTGCCGACGGTGCAGGCGAACATCAGGTTGGCACGCTTTTTCATCGCGCATGTCTCCGGTCTTTTTTGTGGTTTATGGGGGGCGAGCGGCGCTCGCGGCGCCACCGCGCGTTCAAAGTTCGAGAACGAGCCGCTCGCCACCGCACGCGCGCGAACAGCAGGTCATCATGCGGTCGTGCGCGTCGCGCTCCGCGCGCGTGAGCACGCTGTCGCGATGATCGACTCGACCGGCCAGCACGCGGACTTCGCACGAGCCGCACAGCCCTTCGCGGCAGTCGCTCTGCACGTCGATGTTCGCGTGCTGCAACGCGACGAGCACGGTCTGGTTCGCCGAGACCGTCAGCGTGATGCCCGAATCCTTCAGTTCGACTTCGAACGGCCGCTCCTTCGACGGATCCAGCGCCGCCTTCGTCGACACGAAATGCTCGACTCGCAGCGCATCGCGCGGCCAGTGCGCGCAGCTCGCTTCGAGTGCGTCGAGCATCCGCGCGGGGCCGCACGCGTAGATGTGCGTGTCGTCGGCCGGCTGCGCGAACAGCGCGCGAAAGTCGTTACGCGAGCCTTCTTCCGACACGTACACGTGCAGACGCTCCCCATGCAGCGCGGCGAGCGTATCGAGCATCGCCATCGACGCGCGTCGGGAGCCGCTGTAGTGGATTTCGTAATCGATGCCGCGCGCCTTCGCTTCGCGCGCCATCGCACTGATCGGCGTAATGCCGATGCCGCCCGCGACGAAGATGGCCTTGTCGACGTCGGCTGCGAAGCGGAAGTGATTGCGCGCGCCGCGAATCTTCAGCCCATCGCCGGCGCGCAGGTTCGCATGCACCCACGCCGATCCGCCGCGGCTCTGCGCTTCGTGCAGTACCGCGATCTCGTACACGTCGCGCTCGTCCGGGTCGCCGCACAGCGAATACTGGCGCGTGATGCCGGTATCGCCGCAGATCACGTCGATGTGCGAGCCGGGCGTCCAGCGCGGCAGCGGGCGGCCGTCGGCGGACACGAGCCGGATGTGGGCGATGCGATCCGCGCACATCGACACGCGTTCGACCGTGACCGCGCGGCTCACCGCGTGCGACGGCGGCTCGCCGATGCGCACCGCCGCGCGCGGGCGCAGCACCGACGGGTCGCGGCGCTCGGGATTCAGCGCAGGATCCCATTCGACGTACAGATGCTCGGGGCCTCGGAACGACGTGTTCGGCACATACGTGAAGCGCTGCTCGGCGAGCTTCATGTGCGGCAGACGGCGCGTGAACTCGTCGAGGAAGACCTGCATCTCCATGCGCGCGAGATTCTTGCCCATGCACTGATGCGATCCATAGCCGAACGTCAGCTGATCGTTCGCGTTCTCGCGGCGGATGTCGAACAGGTCGGCGTCCGCGAAGCGCGCTTCGTCGTGATTCGCGGACGACGTGACGATCAGCAGCTTCGAGCCCGCCGGAATGTCGATGCCGCCGATCGTCACGTCCTTCGTCGCGAGCCGTCGCCATGCGGCGACCGAGCCGTTGTGGCGCAGGCACTCCTCGACCGCGTTCGGAATCAGCGACGGATCCTCGCAGATGTCGCGCCACGCGTCCGGATGCTGCAGCAGCAGTTTCATCGCGTTCGCCGTCGCGTTCGCGGTCGTCTCGTGCGCGGCGACGATGCCCGCCATCATCATCGAATGCAGATACGAATCGGTGATCACGTCCGGCAGTTCCTTCTGCTTGCGGATCCCGTACTGCATCCAGCCGGGCCCGGACGGATTCTCGCGCATCTTGTCGAGCACCTTGCCCGCGAACTGCCAGAACTTGCCGACCGCATGCGCGACCGCGACCTGCTCCTCCGGTTTCGGGCGCCCCCACGTGTTGATCGTGTGCGCGATCGAGTATTCGCGCAGCGTGTCCATGTCCTCCTCGGGCACGCCGAGAAAGTGCAGCGCGACGGTGAGCGGCACTTCCCACAGCATCTGGTCGACCAGATCCGCTCGACCGTCGTCGATGAAACGGTCCACGTATTCGCGCGCGAGCCGGCGCACCATCGGTTCGTGATGCCTCAGCGCGTCGGGCGTGAACGGGTCGAGCAGCGCGCGGCGGCGCGGCATGTGCGCGGGCTCGTCCTCGTTGACGAGCGTGCGGTTCAGCGCAAAGCCGTACGACGCGAGCACCGCGTTCGCCTCGGGGCCGGTGGGCGTGATCTTCTCCAATGCGATCGACGGGCTGAACGTGAGGTTGTCGCGAAAGATCGCCTTGATGTCGTCGTAGCGCGTGACGACCCAGTAGCCGAGTCTGGGGCTGTAGAACACCGGCTCCTGCTCGCGCGCCCAGCGCACGTACTCGGGCGGGTCCTGCTGGTAGCCGTCGTCGAACGGATCGAACGCGGCTGCGGCGGCGCTCACCGGACAGCCGTTCGGTGCGCTCGCCGCGGCCGGCGCAGGATGAAACGGACATTTCGACGATGACGCGTGGCGGTCCGTGACGGACATGATTCGCTCCCGCGCTATGATTTTGCGTAAATCTAATACGCAATGCGTAATCAAGCGACTGGGGTAAACCTTGGCGGCCGGGCGCCGCCGGTCGTCCGGCTAGAATCCGGCTTATGGAAAAGATCGCCAGAACGAAGAAGACCGCGGCCGCCGAGCGCGACCGCAGGCAACGCGTCCAGTCCGCGTCGACCGGCCTGCTCGTGCTGAAGGAACTCGCCGCGTGCGGCGGCCGCGCCACGCTGACCGCGCTCGCCGCGCGGCTCGACGAGAATCCCGCGAAGGTTCACCGCTATCTGGCGAGCCTGATGGAGGAAGCGTTCGTCACGCAGGAGCGCGCCACCCAGCAATACGTGCTCGGGCCCCAGTGCATCTCGATCGGGCTCGCGGCGATCCGGATGGCCGACCCGATACGGCTCGCCGAACCGTCGCTCGTGCGCGTGCGCGAGCGCCTGGAGGTGACGTGCTTCGTCGCGATCATGGGCAACCGCGGGCCGACGATCATGCGCTTCGAAGAGCCCGGCTTGCCGGTCACGGTCAATGTTCGCGCCGGCTCGGTGATGTCGTTGCTATGGTCCGCAACCGGGCGGCTGTTCCTCGCGCTGCTCGACGAGCCGCGTGTGCGACAGCTGGCGGAAGACGAACTCGCGTCGGCGCCGGCCGAGCTGCGCGCGCAGCTCGATCGTCGCGATCCGGTCGGAAAATTGCAGCGCGAGATTCGCGCGGCCGGCCTCGCGACCGTCCGCGACACGAACCTGAAGGGCATCAGCGCCGTGTCGGCGCCGCTATTCGATGCGAACGGACATATGTGTGCGGCGATCACCGCGTTGGGCGCGACCGGCGGCTTCGACGCGTCGATCGACGGGCCGGTCGCGACGGCACTGCGCCACGAGGCCGCGCTGATCAGCGGCGAGCTCGGGTACAGCGCCGATCCCGACAGTCGGTAGTGCATCCGCGTATCGGCGCGGACGCGGGCTTCCTGCCCGCGATCCACCGCGCCGTTACGCCACGGCCGGAAAATCGAGCGTCGTATCGTTCACGCGATTGACGAGGTTCGTGAACGTGATCGACGCGATGGCGAGATTGATCTCGATGAGCTGGCGTTCCGTATAGCCCGCTGCGCGCACCGCATCGACGACCGCAACGGGGACCGTGCCGTGCGTGCCGACGAGCGTACGAACATACGCGACCAGCGCGTCCCGCGCGGCGTCGCCGGTTGCCGCGCCCGCGCGCACCTGCTTCATCTGATCGCTTGTCAGGCCTGCCAGCTTGCCCATCAGCGTGTGAGCGGCGACGCAGTAATCACATCCCGCGTATTCGCTGACCGCCAGCTTGATCGCTTCGATATCGGCCTTGCCGAGCGTGCTCGCCGCGACCGCCGCATCGAACGCCAGCGCCGCGCCGAGCGCTTCGGGGCTTTGCGTGCCGATGGTGGCGTATGCGTTGGGCACCTTGCCGACGGCCTTCTTGATCTTCGCGAACACTTCAGCGGCCGCGCCGGTTGCCTCTTCAGGGCGAATGGTGGTGAGACGGGACATGATCGACTCCTTGCTTCGTGGTTGAACGGTTAGCCATGTCGTATGGCATGGGAGTCAGTGTAGGGATGCGTGACGTTTTCTTTAATGCCATACTGCCGCAACTCCATGCTCAAACGTCTCATATGGAAATGCTCGACCGATTGCTGTCGATGATGCCGGTCACCGGGCGGCTTGACGTGCGGTGCCACTTCGGGTCGCCGTGGCGCATCGACCATCCCGAGTCGAGCGAGTGGGAACTCCCCTATCACATCCTGTTGCGCGGCGAGGCCGTCGTCGAGTGCGAGACGGACGGAGAAGACGAACCGACGCTGCGGATGAAGGCCGGCGACATCGTCGTGTTTCCGTCCGGCAGCGCCCATCGGCTGCACGACGGCAGCGGCGAGGCGCCGCGCGCGGCGCGCGAGCGGCACCGAAACGGCCTGACCGTTGCGACGAACGGCAGCACCAATGCGAACACCGATGTGCTGTGCGGGCGCTTCGTGCTGCCTGCCGTCCCGCAGCAGTTGCTGCGCGACCATCTGCCGCGACGTCTGATCGTGAGCAGCGTAACCGCGGGCGACGAACAGACGCGCGACGCCGCGTTTGCAGCCACGCGGCTCGCGCGGCTCATCGACTTGATGCGCGAGGAAGCGCTGGAGCAACGCGCCGGCAGTGCCGCGGTCGTGGATCATCTGTCCGGCGCGCTGTTCGCGTTGACCCTGCGCAGTGCGTCCGAGGCAGGCCACGCGCCGCGCGGGCTGCTTGCACTGGCACAACGTCATCGGCTGCAGCCGGCGCTCGCAGCGATGTTCGACGAGCCCGAAAAGCCCTGGACGCTGGCCCAGCTGGCCGAGCGCTGCCACATGTCGCGCGCGACGTTCGCACGCCACTTCGACGAGGCGATCAGCCGCTCGGCAACCGATGTCCTGACTGAAATCCGCATGGCGCTTGCCGGGCGCAAGCTCGCGCAAACGACGATGTCCGTCGCCGAAATCGGCGAATCGGTCGGCTATCGATCCGAGGCCGCGTTCCAACGGGTGTTCAAACGGCAGGTGGGCATGACGCCGGCGAAGTGGCGCATCCGATCGTCGAGCATCGCGGAGCCGGACACGCGTTCATCCTGACACGCGATGCGCGTGAGGCCACGTTCATTTCACCCGGATATCTTTCATACATGGACAGGCTCCAGGCCATGACCACCTTCGTCACGGTGGTCGAGACGGAAGGGTTCGCATCGGCGGCGCGCAAGCTGAACGTCTCGCCGTCGGTGATCAGCCGCGTGATGACGGAACTCGAGGAATATCTCGGCGTGCGGCTGTTGACGCGGACGACGCGCGTGGTCCGCATCACCGATGCGGGCGCGTCGTTTTACGAGGACTGCCGGCGCATTCTGGCGGACATCGACGCGGCCGAGCTTTCCGCCACCGGCACCGGCAATACGCCACGCGGCCAGCTCACCGTCACGGCGCCTGTACTGTTCGGCAAGAGCTACGTGACGCCGATCGCGCTCGAGTATCTGCAGCAGCATCCTTCCGTCAATCTCAACTGCTGGTTTCTGGACCGCGTCGTCAATCTCGTCGATGAAGGCGCCGACGTGGCCGTGCGCATCGGCGAGTTGCCGAACTCGTCGCTGCAGGCGATCTCGGTCGGCAAGGTACGCCGCGTGCTGTGCGCGTCTCCCGCTTATCTGGACGCGCACGGCACGCCGCAGCGTCCGGACGATCTCGCGGCTCACGTCACGATTCAGGCGACGGGCATCACGCCGGCGCCCGAATGGCGCTTCCGCGCGCGGGACAAGACGCTCACCGTCCCCATCCAGCCGCGCCTGCTGACCACGACGAACGATTCCGCGATCGCCGCGGCAACGGCCGGCCTCGGCATCGTGCGCCTGCTGTCCTATCAGGTGGTCGACGAACTCGCGCAAGGCACGCTGTGCGTGCTGCTGGCCGAGCACGAACTTGCGCCGCTCCCGGTTCACGTCGTGCATCGGGAGGGCCGGCACGCGAACCGGAAAGCGCGCGCGTTCATCGATCTCTGCGTCGAAAGGCTGAGGGCCCAAGCGCCGATGTGGTCTGCCTAGGGCGTGTTCACGCCCTAGCAGGCACCGGCGAGTCGGCACGCGTAGCGAGCATCGCGCGCCGTAGGCAAGCAGGCCCTACAGGCCGAGATCGCTGAGGCCCGGATGATCGTCGGGCCTGCGCCCGAGCGGCCAGAAGAATTTCCGGTCGGCCTCGGCGATCGGCAGATCGTTGATGCACGCATGGCGGTGGTGCATGAGGCCATCGTCGCCGAATTCCCAGTTCTCGTTGCCGTACGAGCGATACCCGTTCTGCGCGTCGTCATGCCACTCGTAGGCGAAGCGCACGGCGATCCGGTTGCCGCCGTACGCCCACAGCTCCTTCATGAGCCGGTAGTCGAGTTCGCGCTGCCATTTGCGTGTGAGCAGCGCAACGATCGCCGGACGGCCCGTCGCGAATTCGGCGCGGTTGCGCCACACGCTGTCGACGCTGTACGCGAGCGAAACCTGCTCCGGATTGCGCGTGTTCCACCCGTCTTCCGCAAGCCGCACTTTCTCGATCGCCGTGTCCAGCGAGAACGGTGGAACCGGCGGGCGGGCAACGTTGACGTCTTCCATGGTCAAACTCCTTTCGTCGGGAATCGTCGCCGTGCGACGAGGGTTCTGAATCACACGTCGAGCAGCAGACGATCGCCGCCGCCCGATTCGCGATGCGCGGGCACCGCGCAGCAGATCAGCGCTTCGTCGTCCGGTACCTTGAATTCCGGCGCGACCGGATACGTCACCGCGCCTTCGACGATCCGCGTGCGGCAAGTGCCGCAACTGCCTCCGCGACACCCGTATTCCGGCGTCAGGCCGCGCGCCTCGGCCAGGTCCAGCAGCGAGCCGCTGCCCGGCTGCCAGCGCGCTTCCTTGCCCGACTTGACGAACGCGACGGGTGTCGGCGTATCCGCCGGCGCACGCAGTGGGGCACTCGCGTCCGAATCGGCTCGACGCTTGAGCCCGGAAGGGCCGAACGACTCCGCGTGGATTCGATGGTCCGCCACGTTCAGGTCGCGGAGCGCGTCATAGACCGCTTGCATGAAGCTCGACGGTCCGCACAGGTAAAAGTCGTAGTCGTCGAACGGCAGCGTCGCGCGCAGCAGGTTCGCATCGATGCGGCCGACGACGTCGAATTCGTCGCCCTCGCGCGCGCCGGTCGCGTCCGACAGCACGCGCACCACGTTCACCGCGCCGTTCGCCGCCGACGCGAGCTGGCCGATCTCGTCGCCGAACGCGCGCTCCTTCACGGAGCGTGCCGCGTGAAAGAACCAGGTCTTGCGCGTGCCGCGCTTGCGCGCGCCTTCGTAGACGATGTGACGCAACATCGCCAGCATCGGCGTCACGCCGACACCGGCCGCCAGCAATACGGCGGGACGGCGCTCGAGCGCATCGATCGTGAATTGCCCGGCGGGCGCTCGCACTTCGATGCGGTCACCGACCTGCACCCCGTCATGCAGATGCGACGACACGCGCCCTTCCCGCTTCACGCTGATGCGATACACACCGTCCGACGGCGCGCTCGACAACGTATAGGTGCGGATGAGCGGATCGCCGCCCTCCGACAGATTCACGCGAATCGGCACGTGCTGGCCCGCCAGGTGCGGCACCAAGCCGGCACCGTCCGCAGGGTCGAGCTGGAACGAGCGAATCAGCGTGCTCTCGTCGGTGATTTTCGCGACCCTGAACGGACGCCACGCCCGTGCCAGTTCGGCGGCGCTCAGGCGGCGCGCGGCCTCGTCCCAGCTCCCCGTCATCAGCGAGTTGGGCGACCAGCCTTCCGCCCGGAACGTCCAGCGCAACGGCAATGCGCCGGCGCGATAAACGACGCGGCGCGGCTTGAAGCGCCACAGTCGCTCCGCGCCCTGAAATGCGGCGATCTCCGGTGAATCGAGGTCGACTTCGGCTTCGCCGGTCATCTGCAACACGTCGCCGGTTTCGAAGTCGGCGAACACGATGCCCGCGCGCGGATTGACCCGAAAATTGCCCAGTGTCGCGAAGAACAGGTTGCCGGCGAAATCCGGGATCGTCAGCACGCCGTCGTCGCCGATGCGCACGAACCCCGCCTTGCCGCCGCGATGCGAAACGTCGACCTGACGCTCGGCGCCGTCGCCGACGTAGGACGCAACGAACAGCGTGTCGGCAGCCGCGATGATCGCGCGGGCGCGATCGTCGAGACGATCGCTTTCCTCCGGTGCGATTTCCGAGAACGTATCGGGTTCGCGTACGAACGCGAAATCGCGCAACTGGATGTATTGCGGGCAGTTGCCGAAGCTCTGCACGACGTCGAGATCGAATGCGCGCGGCTCGCCGCGACGGATCATGCCGTTCAGGCGATTGCGACGCCGCGTATGCAGTTCGATGCCGAGCAGGCCGATCGCCGCGCCGTCGTGCGTGCCACTGGCAGCCGGATCGTTCGGATCGAACACGGTGTCGATGCGCAGGCGCTTGTCGTTCGGCGACTGCATGAAGCCGGGCTGGCCGAATGCGAAGGTCGCCCATACGTCTGCGTCGTCGGCCACCGCACCGACGACGACGAAAGGCAACTGTGCGAAGAACGCGCGATGCTGGTCGGGCATGTGATCCCTGACGAAGCGCCGTCCCACGCTGTCCATCTTCTGCATCACGCCTGTTTTTTCCTGCAGCTCGAGTTCGCCCCGATGCCACGGCGAGTTCGCTTCATTCGATACCGTGCTCACGATGTGTCTCCTCGACGGAACCTGCACATGACGCTTTCAGCGCGCGTTGACGCGCCCGGCGTCGCCTCCGTCACCGCACGGGCGACGGGCCGACCTCGATCACGCAGCGGCCGCGAGCCCGACCGGCGTCTTCACGAACTCGACGAAACCCGGCAACGCTTCGATGCGGCGCAGCCACGCCGAGACGTTCGAATAGCCGGACAGGTCCACATTGCCTTCGGGTGCACGCGCAACGTAGCCGTACAACGCGACGTCGGCGATGGTCGGCTTCGGCCCGACGATGAAGTCGCGCCCCGCGAGTTCGGCGTCGATGAGCGCGAGGATGCGATGCGCGCGGGCGATCACTTCGTCGGCATTGAACTTCGCACCGAAGACCGTGATGAGCCGCGCGGCGGCCGGCCCGAATGCGATCTCGCCGGCCGCGACCGACAACCAGCGCTGCACGGCGGCTTCCTGCACGGGCGATTGCGGGAGGAAGTCGCTGTTGCCCGACGTGCGGGCGAGATACACGAGGATGGCATTCGAATCGGCGATCACGGTGTCCCCGTCGACCAGCACCGGCACCTGACCGAAGCGGTTCAGCGCCAGAAATTCAGGCGACTTGTGCGCGCCGGCGGCCAGGTCGACTTCGACCAGTTCATGCTCGATGCCGAGCAGCGAGATGAGCAGGCGGGCGCGGTGCGAGTGACCGGAAAGCGGATGAACGTAGAGCTTCACGACTGTGTCCTTTTGGAGGTGCGACGAGCAGGTCTCATCGCTTGAGGCAAGTCTAGAAACTCGGCGGTTGCGACAGAATCCCCGCTGAGGAGAATTGATCGTTCTCGTTTCGCGAATGGTCGGGCGAAAGCCGGCGTTGCGATGCGGACCCACGCGGCGTTTTGCGCGCCGGGCCGCCGGCGAAATCGATCGCGCCGGCACGCGACCCGGCTTGCGGGAGCGACGCGGTCGACGCGATCGACGCGCCGCCCGCGACAGCGGCCGCCCTTACTCGATCGCCTTGAGCGCCTCCAGTCCGGCCGGCAGCTTCGCGTCCGGAAACTGCGTGGACAGCGTGGCGTCCCGCCAGCGCGCCGCCTCTTCCGCGCGCTGCCGTTCCGCCTGCTCGCAGACGAACAGCGCATCGCCGCCGAGCAGCAGGCGCAGCGGCACGTCGTCGCGGCGCGACAGGTCGACGATCAACGCCGCGATCCGCGCGGGATCGCCGACCTCGTGGCCGCCATACGCACCGAGCAACTCGAGAATCTTGCCGACCGACGGCTGATAGTCGGGCAGCAGATCGTCGACGTCGCGCTTCGCCTGCGCGGCCCATTCGGTCCGCATCCCGCCCGGTTCGAGCGTGCACACGCGCACGCCGAACGGCGCGACTTCCTTCGCGAGCACGTCGCTGAATCCGCCGACCGCCCACTTCGCGGCCTGATACGCGGACAACCCGGGCGTCGACGTGCGCCCGCCGACCGACGATACCTGGAAGATGCGCCCCGCGCGTTGTGCGCGCATCGTCGGCAGCACCGCGCGCGTGAGATTGATCACGCCGAACAGGTTCGTTTCGATCTGGTCGCGGAACACGTCGGCGCCCATCTGCTCGAACGGCGCCGTATGGCCGTAGCCCGCGTTGTTCACCAGCACGTCGATGCGGCCGAATGCGGCGCGTGCCGCCGAGACGGCCTGCTCTGCCGCCGCTTCGTCGGTGACGTCGAGCGCGACCGGCAGCAACCGGTCGCCATACCGTTCGGCCAGATCGGCCAGTTGCGCCGGGTCGCGTGCGCCGGCCACCAGTCGGTCGCCCGCCGCCAGCACGGCTTCCGAAATCGCGCGTCCCAGGCCGCGTGCGGCCCCTGTTACCAACCAGACTTTCGACATTTTCCACTCCTTGATCGTGGTGAAACGATGAAAATGAATGATTACTCACTCATTAATATGGACGATAAACCGATCCTTCATGACCCGCATCGCCCTGCCTGAAACTCCGTGCCGGCCGTCGCGGCACGCGCCGCCCGACGGCCGTGCCTGACTCACACCGCGTGCAACACGGCCCACAACGCGCGAAAGCCGGCTTCCTGGTACGCATCGGCGCGCACCGGATCGCGTGCGATCGATTCCATCGCCGTTTCCGCAATCGACGTAAACAACGCCGAGCAGAACGCATGCGCTTCGTCGCGGTTCAGCGCGCCCGACGCGGCGACCTGTTCGCGCAGCAGCGCACGGATCGCGCCGAAGCCTTCGGCGCCGGCCGCGCGATGCGGGTCGTCGATGCGCCCGCTCACGCCGAGCTGCTGCAGCGCGCGCCGGCCGTCCGGATTCGCGACGCCCCACGACACATAGCCGTTCCACGCATGCCGTACCGCCTGCTCGGCCGGCGCGTGTTCCGGAAACCCGGTCATCATCGCTTCGCGCATGTCGGCCTTCAGGCTCACGTACAGCGCGTTCAGCAACGCATCCTTGGTGTCGAAATAGGTGAACACCGTGCCTTCCGCAACGCCGGCCAGCCGCGCGATGCGCGCGGTCGTCGCGGTCGCGCCGTCCTCGGCGAGCGCGCGCGCGGCTGCGGCGAGGATGGCTTCGTGCTTGTCGGGACTGCGCGGTCGGGCCACGTTCGATTCCTTTAATGAGTGAGCACTCAATCATAATCGAGCCATCAACGAGAACGCAAGCCCTGTTACATCCGGGGGAACGCACACGCAAACCATCAAAACGGTGCACTATTGCGTTTTGCCGTACCGGCGCCGGCCATCCGGCGCCCGATTGCCCTCGACGTTCGTTTCACGTTCACCGTTTCAAACCGCGAACCTCCCATGACGAATCAGCCTTCCCAGACGGCGGCCGACCGGCCCGTCGACATGATCATCTTCGGCGGCGGCGGCGACCTGGCCGCCCGCAAGCTGTTGCCCGCGCTGTACATGGCGCACCTGCACTGCAATCTTCCGCCCGAGACGCGCATCATCGCCGTCGGCCGCCGCGACTGGGGCATCGACGGCTATCGCAAGTTCATGGACGAGCAGTCGCGCCCGTTCATCGACGAGAAGGCGTTCGACGCCGACGCGTGGAGCCGCTTCCTCGACCTGTTCAAGTACGTGCTGATCGACGTGAACGCGCCGGACGACTACCTGCGGCTCGCCGAAGCGGCGCGTGGCGACGCGATCCGCGTGTTCTACCTGTCGACGTCGCCGGAGCTGTTCACGACGATCTGCGACAACCTGTCGGCCGCGCACCTCGTCGACGCGCACTCGCGCGTCGTCCTCGAAAAGCCGCTGGGCCACGATCTCGCGTCCGCGAAGGCGATCAATAACGCGGTCGGCAAGCACTTCGAAGAATCGCAGATCTACCGGATCGACCACTATCTCGGCAAGGAAACCGTGCAGAACCTGATGGTGCTGCGCTTCGGCAACCCGATCTTCGGGCCGCTGTGGCAGGCGCCGAACATCCGCAGCGTGCAGATCACGGTCGCGGAAACGGTCGGCGTCGGCAGCCGTGCGGGCTTCTACGACCATACCGGCGCGCTGCGCGACATGGTGCAGAACCACCTGCTGCAGTTGCTGTGCATCGTCGCGATGGAGCCGCCCGTGTCGCTCGACCCGGACGCGGTGCGCGACGAGAAGCTGAAGGTGCTGCGCTCGCTGCGGCCGATGTCGCTGTCGGACGTCGCGCGCGACACGGTGCGCGGCCAGTACACGGCCGGCGCGGTCGACGGGCAGCCGGTCAAGGGCTATCTCGAGGAAGACAACGTGCCGGCGGACAGCCGTGCGGAAACCTTCGTCGCGCTGCGCGCGCACATCAACAACTGGCGCTGGGCGAACGTGCCGTTCTTCCTGCGCACCGGCAAGCGGCTGCAGCGCCGCCAGTCGGAAATCGTGATCGAGTTCGCGGACATGCCGTTCTCGATCATCCCGACCGGCCCGCGCAATTACGGCAACCGTCTCGTGATCCAGCTTCAGCCGGAAGAGTCGATCCAGTTGCAGATGCTCGCGAAAGAGCCGGGCAGCGGAATGAACATGGTGCCGGTGAGCCTGAACCTCGACCTGCAGCAGGCGATTCCGGAACGGCGCGCGGAAGCGTACGAACGGCTGCTGATCGACGTGATCCGCGGCCGCCTCACGCACTTCATGCGCCGCGACGAACTCGAAGCCGCCTGGTCGTGGGTCGAGCCGATCCTCGACGGCTGGAAGCAGCTCGGCGACCGGCCGCGCCTGTACACGGCCGGCACGTTCGGGCCCGCGGCTTCGTCGGCGCTGCTCGCGCGCGACGGAATGTCCTGGGCCGAAGAGGCGTAATCGCCGCACGACGGCGTGCCGCCGCGCGGCACGCCGAACTCGGAAAGGCAGCGCCGCGTCGCTACTGCGACTCCATCCACGCGGCCTTGCGCCGCGCCGGCGCATCGCCGCCGCTGCCACCGCCCAGCACCTCGATCAGGTAGTCGACGAACGACGCGATCCGCGACGAGATCGCGGTATTGCGGTAGTACACCGCGTGAATCGGCTGCCTGACGTCGAGCGTCTGGCGCGCAAGCACCTGCACCAGCCGCCCCGCTTCGCGATCCTGCGCGGTCACGAAATCCGACAGGCACACGACCCCCGTGCCCGCCAGCGCGAGCTGCCGCAGCGTCTCGCCGCTCGACGACCAGACGTCGGGCTCGATGCGGCAGGGCTCGCCGTCCGCGCCAAGGATCGGCCATACGTTCAACGATTCGGGCTGCGTGAAGCCGAGCAGCGTGTGCTTCGGCAGATCCTCGACCTTGCGCGGCTGCCCGTGCGCTTCGATGTAGTCGGGGCTGGCGAGGATGCGCACCCGGCTGTTGCCGATCCGCCGGCTGTGCAGCGTCGAATCCTTCAGCCGGCCGATCCGGATCGCGACGTCGGTGCGCCGCTCCAGCAGGTCGATGATGCCCTCGTTGCTGTTCAGCTCCAGCTCGACCTTCGGGAAGCGCTCGCGGTAGCCGCGCACGAGCGGCACGATCACGTGCAGCATGAACGGCGTCGCGGCGTCGACGCGCAGGCGCCCGGACGGCATCTCGCGCCGCGCGAGCATCTGCTCTTCCGCGTTCTCGACCGATTCGATGATCGCGCGCGCATCCTGCAGGAACGCGCGCCCTTCCTCGGTCAGTTCGAGCCGGCGCGTGGTCCGGCGCAGCAGCGTGGTCTTCAGCTTTTCCTCGAGCCGCGCGAGCGTGCGGCTCGTCGCCGACACGGTGAGGTCGAGCTGCTGGGCGGCGGCCGTGATCGAACCGGTGTCGACCACGGCGGCAAAGGCCTGGAGTTCGTCGAGAGTGATCTTCATTGTTGATCTGAAATCAAAACAATTTGGTTTATAGACCAGTTTTTCCGCAAAAGTAAAGCCGGCACACTGCGATCCATTCCTACTGAAACCCGGATCCCGTCATGCCACTCGCGTTGCTTGCGCTGACCATCAGCGCCTTTGCCATCGGCACCACCGAATTCGTGATCGTCGGGCTGATCCCGACGATCGGCGCCGACCTCGGCGTCAGCCTGCCGTCCGCCGGCCTGCTCGTCAGCCTGTACGCGCTGAGCGTGGCCATCGGCGCGCCGCTCCTCACCGCGCTCACCGGCCGCGTGCCGCGCAAGGCGCTGCTCGCCGGGCTGATGGCGCTCTTCACCGTCGGCAACCTCGTCGCGTGGCAGGCGCCGGGCTACGAATCGCTGATCGTCGCGCGCGTGCTCACCGGCCTCGCGCACGGCGTGTTCTTCTCGGTCGGCTCGATCATCGCGACCACGCTCGTGCCGAAGGACAAGGCCGCCAGCGCGATCGCGACGATGTTCAGCGGGATGACCGTCGCGTTCGTCGCCGGCATTCCGCTCGGCACCTTCATCGGCCAGCACTTCGGCTGGCGCGCGACGTTCCTGATCGTCGCGCTGTTCGGCCTCGTCGCGTTCCTCGGCGCGGTCGCGTTCGTGCCGCGCGGGCTGCCGCAGACGCCGCCCGCGCCGCTCGCCCGCCAGCTGCGCGTGCTGGCCCAGCCGCGCCTGCTCCTCGTCTATGCGATGACGGCGGTCGGCTACGGCGGCTCGCTGATCGCGTTCACGTACATGGCGCCGCTGCTCGAACAGATCGCCGGCTTCACGCCGTCGCAGGTCAGCCTCGTGCTCGTCGGCTACGGCGTGTCGGTCGCGGTCGGCAACGTGTGGGGCGGCAAGCTCGCGGACGCCGTCGGCCCCGTGAAGGCGCTCAAGCGGATCTTCCTGCTGCTCGCGATCGTGCTGCTCGCGCTGACCTTCACGATCCACGTGAAATGGCTCGCGGTGCTGACGATGCTCGCGTGGGGCGCCGTGGCGTTCGGCAACGTGCCGGGGCTGCAGGTGTACGTCGTCAAGCAGGCGCGCCACTTCGCGCCGGACGCCACCGACGTCGCGTCGGGCTTCAACATCGCCGCCTTCAACCTCGGCGTGGCCGGCGGGTCGTCGCTCGGCGGCCTGATCGTCGCGAACGTCGGCCTCGGCCACACGCCGTGGATCGCCGCCGTCGTCACGCTCGGCGCGTTTGCGCTCACCGCGCTGAGCGGCCGTCTCGACAGCCGTCAGGGCCTGCCGGAACGCACGGCCGAACCCGTCGAACTCGCCCATTGAACGTCATCCTTTTGCAGGAGCCACCCGCATGAACGCATCGACCCAACGTCCGCCGTTCGCCGGCAAGACTTTCGAAGTCCGTTACGACGGCCTCACCGCGCTCAACGCGTACGACGAAGACGGCCTCCACATGCGCTACGAGATCACCGAAGGCCCGTACGCGGGCGCGAAGGGTGAAGTGGCCTATACGTGGCAGCCCATCGCCGACGACACCTACGCGATCTCGTGGCAGGAAGCCGATCGCGCCACCGTCGTGCATATCGACGACTTCGCCGCGGGCACGTCGCGCTCGTTCTTCACCGCGCCGTCGCTCGATTTCTACCGGCTCGACGGCAGCCTGCGCGCGATCTGAACGGAGCCCGACCATGTCCACTTCACTCGACACGCTCGCCGCCGGCGGCTTCAGCATCGGCATCGAACTGCCGCTCGACAACGACTGGACCCCGTCCGGCAACGCGAAACGCCGGCATGACGGCCGCCACCCCGGCGTGCCCGACCTCGACATCCACGCGGAGCTCGCGCAACTGGCCGACACGCTCGGCTTTCGCGCGCTCTGGGTGCGCGACGTGCCGGTGTACGACCCGTCGTTCGGCGATGCCGCGCAGGTGTTCGAAACGTTCTCGTATCTCGGCTACCTCGCCGGAATCACGCACGACATCCTGCTCGGCACCGCGGCCGTCGTGCTGCCGCTGCGCGAACCGCTGCTGACGCTGAAATCGGCCGCGACGATCCAGGAACTGAGCGGCGGTCGCCTGCTGCTCGGCGTCGCGAGCGGCGACCGGCCGGTCGAATATCCGCTGTTCGGCCGCGACTTCGCCACGCGCGGCGAAAACTTCCGCGACCAGATCGCGCTGCTGCGAGACGGCGCGCGCGGACACTTGCCGCCCGGCCTGGAAGTGCTGCCCGCCGCCCGTTCACCGGTGCCGCTGCTCGTCGCGGGCCTCGCACAGCAGACGCCTGCGTGGATCGGCGAACACATGGACGGCTGCCTCGCGTATCCGGGAACACCGGCCGATCACCTGCAGCGCGCCGCGAACTGGCACGCAGTGGCCGGCGACAAGCCGTACGTGAGCTTCATCCATCTCGACCTCGCGGAAGATCCGCACGAACCGCTGCAGCGGCACCGCTTCGGCGCCCGCGCGGGGCGCATCGCGCTGACGGAAGAACTCGCGGCGATGCGCGACGCGGGCGTGCAGCACATCGGCCTGCATTTCCGCCGCAACCGGCGGCCGCTCGACGAGACGATGGCCGAAATCGCATCGGACGTGCTGCCCGCGTTCCATCCGAACACGACGCCGCAGACGCGCGCCGCATAAGCGGCGACCACGGTCCGGACGCCCATGGCGCGACCTATATTTGACTTCAAATCAAATATTTTTGACTGATGAACGCGTTTATCTCATCAGTCTCACGCGCCAGAATGACTTCCATACCGCAATCGTTCCCCCTCTTTCAGGAGCACATGATGAGCAAGATTCCCGCATTCGGCCTCGGTACGTTCCGCCTGCAAGGCCAGGTCGTCATCGACTCGGTCCGCAACGGCCTCGAAGTCGGCTACCGCGCGATCGACACCGCGCAGATCTACGGCAACGAAGCAGAAGTCGGCGAAGCGATCGCCGCGTCGGGCGTGCGCCGCGAAGACCTGTTCCTCACGACGAAGATCTGGGTCGACAACTACGCGCCGGAAAAACTGGCGGCCAGCCTCGAGGAAAGCCTGCGCAAGCTGCGCACCGACGTCGTCGACCTGACGCTGATCCACTGGCCGGCGCCGGGCAACGGCGTGTCGATCGACGCGTTCATGACCGCGCTGGCGGACGCGAAGGCGAAGGGCCTCACGCGCCAGATCGGCATCTCGAACTTCAACATCGAACTGACGAAGGAAGCGATCGCGGCCGTCGGCAAGGACGCGATCGCGACGAACCAGATCGAACTGAGCCCGTACCTGCAGAACCGCAAGCTGGTCGAGTTCCTGAACGCCGAAGGCATTCACGTGACGTCGTACATGACGCTCGCGTACGGCAAGGTGCTCGGCGACCCGGTGCTCGGCGCGATCGCGCAGCGTCACGACGCGACGCCGGCCCAGGTCGCGCTCGCCTGGGCGCTGCAGCTCGGCTACTCGGTGATTCCGTCGTCGACCAAGCGCGAGAACCTCGCGAGCAACCTGCTCGCGCAGACGCTGCGCCTGACCGGCGAAGACATGGCGCAGATCGCCGCGCTCGAGCGCAACGGCCGCGAAGTCGACCCGGACGGCCTCGCGCCGAAGTGGGACTGAGCACACGCCGCCTTCATCCGACATGACCCGTCCGCGGCCCGCCGGCCGCGGCACCGACAGGAATCCACCATGACCCAGGACCCGCTTTTCCAACCGCTGCGACTCGGCGCGCTGACGCTGCCAAACCGCATCGTGATGCCGCCGATGACGCGCTCGCGCGCCAGCCAGCCCGGCGACGAAGCCAACGAACTGATGGCCGCGTATTACGCGCAGCGCGCGAGTGCGGGCCTGATCGTCAGCGAAGGCACCTACATCGCGCCGCTCGGCAAGGGCTACGCATGGACGCCCGGCATCCACACGCCGTCGCAGGTCGCCGGCTGGCGCAAGGTGACGGACGCCGTGCATGCCGCGCACGGCCGCATCTTCGCGCAGCTGTGGCACGTCGGCCGGCTGAGCCACACGAGCCTGCTCGGCGGCGCGCAACCCGTGTCGTCGTCGCCGCTCCAGGCGAAGGGCGTGAACGTGTTCATCGCCGGCGAGGACGGCAGCACGCCGGGCTTCGTGCAGGCGTCCGAGCCGCGCGCGCTGTCGATCGACGAGATCCACGAGATCGTCGACCAGTACCGCACCGCCGCCCGCCACGCGATCGAAGCCGGCTTCGACGGCGTCGAGCTGCACGGCGCGAACGGCTACCTCGTGAACCAGTTCATCGATTCGAACGCGAACACGCGCACCGACGCATACGGCGGCTCGCTGGAGAACCGGCTGCGCTTCCTGCGCGAAGTCACGCAAGCGCTGATCGACGGGACCGGCGACGCATCGCGCGTCGGCATCCGCCTCGCGCCGCTGACCACGCTGAACGGCTGCGTCGACGACGATCCGGAAACGACCTACCTCGCCGCCGCGAAGCTGCTCGGCGAACTCGGCGTCGGCTACCTGCACATCGCGGAAGCCGACTGGGACGACGCGCCGCTGATGCCGGTCGCCTTCAAGCAGCAACTGCGTGCCGCGTTCCCGGGCGTGCTGATCTATGCCGGCGCATACACCGCCGAGCGCGCGCGCGAGGCGATCGCCGCCGGCTGGGCCGACCTCGTCGCATTCGGCCGCCCGTTCGTCGCGAATCCCGACTTGCCCGAGCGGCTGCGCACCGGCGCCGCGCTCGCGCCGCACGACCGCAACACGCTGTTCGGCGGCGGCGCCCACGGCCTGACCGACTACCCGACGCTCGCGCAAGCCGCGGCATAACGATCGACAGGAGTCTCGAATGAAAGCGACGCTCGCCCGGCTCGCGCTCGCCGCGATCCTGCCGTTCGCGGCCGCGCAAGCGGCCCACGCCGCCCCGTCCGAGGCGGCGGCGGCCGGCTGGTATCCGTCCGTCTATGGCGCCGATGACGAAATCGGCGCGGCCAACCTGCTGACGCCCGACGTCGTCAAGCAGGCGGTCGGCCTCGTGAAAGCCGGCAAGACCTATCCGCTGGCCGTGCCGGTGGACAAGAACCTGCCGGCGTACCGCCACCGCAGCTTCCGGCTGTACAACGTGCAGGTCGGCCAGCAGGCCGGCAAGAGCCTCGGCCCGAACAAGTTCACGTTCAACGACGAACTCGTCAACGCATGGACCGGCGTCGGCACGCAGTTGAACGGCATCGGCCACATCGGCATCGACAACGTGTACTACAACGGCAACCGCGCGGCCGATTTCGTGACCGTCGACGGCGTGAAGAAGCTCGGCGTCGAGAAGGTGCCGCCGATCGTCACGCGCGGCGTCGTGCTCGACATGACCGCCCACTACGGCAAGCCGATCGTGCCGGGCGGCACCGAGTTCACGGTCGCCGATATCCAGGCCGTGCTGAAGAAGCAGCGGCTGACGCTGCGCAAGGGCGACGTCGTGCTGTTCAACACCGGCTGGCTCGAACTGGTCGGCAAGGACGACAAGCAGTTCCTCGCCGTCGAGCCCGGCATCGGCATGGAAGCCGCGAAGTGGCTGGCCGATCAGGGGATCGTCGCGTTCGGCGGCGACACGTGGGCGTCGGAGGTCTATCCGAATCCGCATACGCAGGACGAATTCCCGGTCAACCAGTACATGCTCGCGAAGCGCGGCATCTACAACCTGGAGCTGGTCGACAGCCGCGCGCTGGTGCGCGACAAGGCATGGGAATTCCTGTTCGTGCTCGGCCAGCCGCTGTACGTCGGCTCCACGCAGGTCAATATCAACCCGGTCGCGATCCGCTGATCGCGCATCCGCCCTCCGGCAATCGCGGCGACTATCGCCGCGATTGTCATTTCCGAGTTGCGGCCTGGGCGATCGGCGTCTAACGTTGACGGGATCGACGCCATACGACCGTCACCCGACCTGAAAGGACGCCCCGTCATGCCAAGCCGCTCCCCGACACGCGACATGCTGCTGGCCCTTGCGGCCGGTTTTTCCCTCGCGGCCTTTACCGCGCCTTCGCACGCCAACGAGGCTGCCGGCCTCACGGCGCCAGCGCCGGCCACGCCGGTGCTGACGACCACCGCGAGCGGCTTGCAGGTCTACACGTGCGAATACGATGCCGAACACCGGCTCGCGTGGACATTCCAGCACCCCGAAGCGCTGCTGTTCGATGCCGGCGGCACGCTCGTCGTCCGGCACGGCGCGGGACCGTCGTGGGAAGCGCTCGACGGCAGCCGCATTACCGGCAAGAAGCTCGCGGAAGTGCCGAGCGCCAGCCCGGCCAGCATTCCGCAACTGCTGCTCGCGGCGACGCCGGCCGCAACCGGCACGCTCGCCGGCGTGCGCTTCGTGCAGCGGCTCGACACGGCGGGCGGCACGCCGCCGGCCGCGACGTGCACGACCGAGCATGCGGTCGGCCGCTTCCCGTACTTCGCGCGCTATGTGTTCCTGAAGTGACGCGCACGGCGTCGCAGCGACGGGGATCATCCCTTCACCTTTCGCCCCGCTTCCGCTTAATCAGTTTTCCTATATTTGATGCGGGGACGCGTGAAATCGTCGACACCCTCGCTCCGTCCGGTCAGCGCAGCCGCATCGACAATTCGACGTCGCCGCCGAACGGCACCGACAGGTAGCCGTGTTCCGGCGCGCGCACGTAAGCAAGATAGTCGGGGCTGTATTCCGCGTTGTCGGCCACGACGAACGCGCCCGCCCTGAGCCGCGGCTCGACCAGCGCGAGTATCTCCGGATACAGCGCCTTCGCCCCGTCGAGCAGCAGCAGGTCGACCGAATCCGGAAGATCGGCGGCCAGCAGCGTGCGCAGCGCATCGCCTTCGCGAATCTCCACGAGATCGGCCAAGCCGGCCGCCGCCAGGTTGGCCTGCGCGCGCACGACCTTCGACGGCTCGAACTCGCTCGTGATCAGCCGGCCGCCGCCGTTGTCGCGCAGCGCGGCCGCGAGATGCAGCGTCGAGATGCCGAACGACGTGCCGAATTCGACGATTGCCTTCGCGCCGCCGCTGCGCGCGAGCATGTACAGCAGCATACCCGTCTCGCGCGACACGGGAAGCGGGTAGTCCTTCAGGCGCGCATACAGATCGGCGTAGTCCGTCTTGCTGCGCATCAGCCGCGCTTGCTCGTCGCGCGACACGTTGGCGAAGGCCGGGCTCGTCGCGGGCGACGACGCGTCGGCTTCGTCGAACAGGCGCGCCAGCAGCGAAGCCAGCGGGTCGAGCATCAGGGTGGTCATGCGATATCTCCGTATCGGGTTGAGTGCATCAGTGCACCCGACTAGAATATGACGAACTATTCAGGTTTTACTATTCGCATTGGCAAACCGCTCATGACCGACCGCCGAAACGCCCCGATCGCCACGCGCAAGCAGCCTCGGCAGGCGCGCTCGACCCGCCTCGTCGAGGACGTCCTGCAGGCGGCTATTCAGGTTTTGGCGAGCGAAGGCGCGCAGCGCTTCACGATGGCGCGCGTCGCCGAGCGGGCCGGCGTGAGCGTCGGCTCGCTGTACCAGTACTTCCCGAACAAGGCGTCCGTGCTGTTCCGGCTCCAGCACGACGAGTGGCGGCAGACGCACGACATGCTGTGCGCAATCCTGCAGGACACGCGCAAGACGCCGCCCGAGCGGCTGCGCGCGGCGGTGCATGCGTTCATCCGTTCGGAATGCGACGAGGCGCCGATGCGGACCGCGCTCGACGATGCCGCTCCGCTCTATCGCGACGCCCCCGAGGCGCAGGACGTGAAGGCCGAGGGCAACCGGGCGTTCAGCGCGTTCATCCGCGAAGCGCTGCCCGACGTGCCCGACGCCACGCATGCGCTCGCGTGCGAGCTGACCCTGACGACGCTCACGACGGGCGGCAAGGCGTTCTCCGAAACCGCGCGCACGCCCGCGGAAATCGACGCGTACTCGGACGCGATGGCCGACATGTTCTGCGCGTATCTCGCGCATCTCGCGCGCAGTTGAAGCCCGCATCGGGACGGAAACCATGCACGCGCGCCGGCCTCCCGGGCCACCTTGAAAGCCATTCGTAACGTCCAACGCCCCCCGCCCGCCGACCCTGCATTCAAATAGTCGCCTTAACGGATTCGAACTAGGCGTATACACGCGTGTCGGCGCGACGGAGCCCCGTTGCACGCCGATATAAGCGCTGCGACATGCGCTGCATGCTCTTCCCCCGATGGGACGTGATGAGCCGCTCGCCTAACCTTCGCTACGGCAAAGCACACGTGACGGGGTCGACCACACCATGCGTCGTCCGACGCGACACCCTCGCGATCGTTTCGATTCGCCCGTCACGACACGCACCGCGCGTCATGCGTCCCCGCGACGTTGCCGATCAATCCAACCAGATACGAGACACCCTGACGACGGTTCGCTGCGAGCCGTTTCAGCATGCTGATAAAGGAGCAAGCTCATGAGTGATACCCCGGTGCAGCCGACGCTCGGCGTCGGCGCGGAAGAAACCGGCTTGGGCGCCAACGGCGCCATCGACCGGTACTTCGGCATTTCGTCGCGCGGCAGCACGCAACGCCGCGAGATCATTGCCGGCGTGACCACCTTCCTCGCGATGGTCTACTCCGTGTTCGTCGTGCCCGGCATGTTCGGCAAGGCCGGCTTCGACACGAGCGCCGTGTTCGTCGCGGTCTGTCTCACCACCGCGTTCGGCTCGCTGCTGATGGGCCTGTGGGCGAAGCTGCCGATCGCGATCGGCTGCGCGATCTCGCTGACCGCGTTCACCGCGTTCGGGCTCGTGCTCGGCAAGGGGCTGCCTCCGACGGTCGCGCTCGGCGCGGTGTTCCTGATGGGTCTCGTGTTCACCGGCATCTCGATCACCGGCGTGCGTTCGTGGATCCTGCGCAACCTGCCCGCGGGCGTCGCCCACGGCACGGGGATCGGCATCGGGCTGTTCCTGCTGCTGATCGCGTCGAACGACGTGGGCCTCGTGATCAAGAACCCGGGCGCCGGGCTGCCGGTGTCGCTCGGCCAGATCACCGCGTTCCCGGTCATCATGTCGGTCGTCGGACTCGCCGCGATCTTCGGCCTCGAAAAACGTCGCGTGCCGGGCGGCATCCTGCTCGTCGTGATCGCGATCTCGGTATTCGGGCTGATCTTCGATCCGGGCGTGAAATACCGCGGCATCTTCGCGTTGCCGTCGCTGAGCGCACCGGGCCACGCGTCGCTGATCGGCGCGATGGACATCAAGGGCGCGCTGTCGATGGCCGTGCTGCCGAGCGTGCTCGCGCTGGTGATGACCGCCGTGTTCGACGCGACCGGCACGATCCGCGCGGTCGCGGGCCAGGCCGGCCAGCTCGACGCGAACGGCCGCATCATCAACGGCGGCCGCGCGCTGACCGCCGATTCGATCAGCTCGATCTTCTCCGGCTTCCTCGGCGGCGCGCCGGCGGCGGCCTACATCGAGTCGAGCGTCGGCGTGGCCGCCGGCGCGAAGACGGGCCTCGCGGCCGCGGTGGTCGGCCTGCTGTTCCTCGTCGTGATGTTCTTCTCGCCGCTCGCGGGCCTCGTGCCGTCGTATGCGACCGCGCCCGCGCTGATGTACGTCGGGCTGCTGATGCTCGGCAGCGTGAGCAAGCTGCACATGGACGACATGGTCGACGCGATGTCCGGCCTCGTGTGCGCGGTGTTCATCGTGCTGACCGCGAACATCGTGACGGGCATCATGCTCGGCTTCTCGACGCTCGTGATCGGCCGCGTCGCCAGCGGCGAATTCCGCAAGCTCAACGTCGGCACCGTGCTGATCGCGGCCGTGCTCGTCACGTTCTATCTCGGCGGCTGGGCGATCTGAGCGCGACACATGCGCGACGTCGCCTGCAGAAGGGCGGCGCGCATCGGGACGATACCGTCTCCTCCACCATCGTCGTTGATGGCCTCGAGCCTGGGAACGCGAGTTTCCAGGCTTTTTTTATCGGTGCGACGCAGCGCGACGCACGGCGCGAAAACGTCGCGGCGCTCATTCGCGCGCGGTGCTACGATCGCGTTTTGCCCCTTCAGGAGTCGCGATGAACCCACTTGGCATCGTCTCCGAATCGACCACCCGGGCCTCGGCGCGCAAGCCGCCGTTCATTCCGTCGTTCGGCTTCCACGAAGTGCATGAATCGCAGCCGATCGACGCGCCGCCCGCATCCATCATCGATGTCGTCGCCTCGCTCGACATGCGCGCCGATCCCGTCATCGACACGCTGCTGACGATGCGAGAATTCCCGGCAGCCGTCGCGGGCGCGCTGCGCCACGCGCCGGCCCGCCCCGAACGCGCGCGTTTCGGCTTCGACACGTTCACGCCGCTCCATCGCGACGACACGTCGCTGTCGCTCGGCCTCGTCGGACGCTTCTGGCGCCCGACGCCCGACGTGCGCGCCGTCGCCGATGCCGACGCGTTCGTCCGGCACGACGACCCGCGCGACGCGAAGCTGGTGCTCCGGTTCGAGGTCGTCGGGCTCGCGTCGGGCGCGCACATCCTGCGCACCGAAACCTTCGTCCATTGCCCGAGCGCGCGCACGCGCTGGCTGTTCACGCCGTACTGGCTCGCGATCCGAGTGGGCAGCGGCTGGATCCGGCGCCGCACGCTGGCAGCGGTCGAGATGGCGCTCGCCTGAACGCGCCGCGTCAGAACGGCTTGATCACGGCCAGCCCGACGACGAGCGCCATCCCGACGATCACCGCGCCCGCCGCGTACCCGAGCCACGGCGCCGGCACGACGACGAGATCGTCGCGCGCCATGCGCCGCAGCGTGCCGGCCAGGATCCCGTGCAGCACCGACAGCGCGACGACGAGCGCGAGCTTCACCGACAGCCACGCGGCGCCGAACCAGTGACCGCTCAGCGCGAGCGCGATGCCGGCGATCCAGACGATCGCGAGCGCGGGCGCCGTCACCGTGCGATCCCAGCGCCGCACCGCGCGATGCACGGCGAGGTTCGCGATCCGGACCGCGACGGACGACAACAACAACCCGCCGACGAACGTGACGACGGCCGCCAGATGCGCCGCCTTCAGCACCAGATAGATCATTGCGCGTGCCGCCTGCGCGCGATCCAGCCGGCGCTCGCGAGCCCCGCGAACGGCACGACGGCCGACAGCACGAGCCGCGCGACCTCGCCCTTGCTCCACAGCCCGCTCGATGCGGTGACGACTACCGCCCACACGTACATCGCGAACGCGATGCCGTGAACCGGGCCCATGATCGACACCGCGACCGGGTAGCCGGCCAGATGCTTGAGCGGCACGGCCACGCAGACCAGCGCGACGAGCGTGGTCGCCTCCAGCAGCGACAGGTATTGCAGGTTCCGCAACGCGTTGCGATCGTCTTGTTTCATCGGCAGGGCTCCAGGTGGTCCGCCGCGATTGTCGCGTGTGGTGCCGGCCCGAGCCATTGGCTAGAATGACATCTTTCAACGGATTCTGGCCACGGCCGCAACGCCATGCACACGGTCGCCGTTCTTGCCTTGCCCGATGTCGTCCCGTTCGATCTGGGCGTCGCCTGCGACACGTTCGTGCGCGTGCGGGCCTCCCATGTCGAACAGGCGTACCGCGTACGCGTGTGCAGCGAACAGCCGCGCGTCGGCGGCGACCTGTTCGAGCTGCGCCCGCCGTTTCGCCTCGATGCGCTGGCCGACGCCGATACGATCATGGTGCCCGGCACGTCGGTGCCGCTCGCGCCGACGTCGCGCCGCGTGCTCGACGCGCTGCGCGCGGCGGCCACGCGCGGGCGCCGGATCGCGTCGATCTGCAGCGGCGCGTTCGTACTCGCGGAAGCCGGGCTGCTCGACGGCCTGCGCGCGACGACGCACTGGCTCGCGGCCGCCGAACTCGCGCGCCGCTATCCGACCGTCGACGTCGACCCGAACGTGCTGTTCGTCGACAACGGCCGGATCCTGACCTCGGCCGGCGCGGCGGCCGGCCTCGATCTGTGCCTGCACATGATCCAGGCCGACTACGGCGCGGCCGTCGCCGTCGACGCGGCCCGCAACGCGGTGGCGCCGCGCGTGCGCGAAGGCGGCCAGGCGCAGTTCATCGCGCCCGAATGGCCGGCCGGCGGCGACGGGCTGCACGACCTGATGGACTGGCTGCACGCGAACCTGCGCCAGCCGCTGACGCTCGACGCGATCGCGCGCAAGGCATCGACGAGCGTGCGCACGCTGACGCGGCGCTTCCAGGAGCAGACGGGCACGTCGCCGGGGCAATGGCTGCAGACCGCGCGCGTCAGGCATGCGCAGCAGTTGCTGGAGGTGACCGAACTGTCGATCGAACATGTGGCGACGGAAGCCGGGTTCGGCTCGGTCAGCGCGTTTCGCGAGCGCTTCTCGCGCATCGTCGGCACGTCGCCGCAGCGCTATCGGCAGGCGTTCCGCACACGCGCCGATGCGTGACCTTCATCGGGCTCGCCGCCTGAACCCGCCGCCCCCGTTCGCGCCAACCGGACCCGACCGATGACCCGCATCCGCAATCCCCTGAACATCGCGCAGCTCCAGGCGTTCGTCTCCGCCGCGCATCTGAAGAGCCTGCGCGCCGCCGCGCGCGAGCTCGGCGTCACGCAGCCGGCGATCACGCACACGATCCGCGAGCTCGAAACGGCGCTCAACGCGGAGCTGCTCGTGCGCAGCGTGCGCGGCGTCGAACTGACCGCCTGCGGCGAGGCGCTGCTGCCGCGCGCCGAGCAGTTGCTCGGCGACGTCCGCCGCACGGTCGAAGCCGTCGAACAGGTGAAAGGCGAGATGTCGGGCCGCGTCGCGGTCGGCACGATGCCGTCGATCGCGCTGACCGCGTTGCCGCACGCGGTGACGGCGTTTCGCCGGTCGATGCCGAACGTGAGCCTGCATCTGGAGGAAGTGACGGTGCCGGACGCGCTCGCGCAGTTGCGCAACGGCACGCTCGACATCGCTGCGATGCACCATGTGCCCGCGCTCGACCGCGATTTCACGCAATTGCCGCTGCTGTCGACCGAATTCACGATCGTGATGCGCGACGGCCACCCGCTCGCGCACGCGCGCCGGTTAGAGGAACTGCTCGACGCCGAGTGGATCGTCACCGTCGGCGCCGAGCAGTTTCCGCACAGCGTGATGGTCGGGATGTTCGAGGCGCACGGGCTGCCGCTGCCGAAACGTTTGCTGCGCTCGCCGATGTCGTTCGCGGTGACGCTCGGGCTCGTCGCGCGCTCGGACGTGATCGGCTGCTTCACGCGCCCGCTTGCCGCGATGGTCGCGCCGCTCGGCATCCGCACGGCCGAACTCGACGAAAGCATGCCGCGCTTCGACCTGTCGATCATCGCGCGGCGCGACCTGCTGCCCACGCCGGCCGTGTCGCACTTCGCCACCTGCCTGCAGCGCGCGGTCAACGAAACGCTCGGCTGAATCGTTCCTGTGTATGAAACGGCCGCGCGTCCGACGCGCCGCCGCCGGGCCCGGTATCGGGGCTTGTCCTAGGCGCCCCGCCGGTATTTTGTCTTGATAATCTTCCGCACGTCGCGCGCCCCCATCGGGCGGGCGAAACGGACTGTCCGACGCGAAGCCGCGGCGGGCCGAAGGCTTACGGCGCGGCACAACCGCGCACCCATCGAACAAAACGAGGAGTCACCGAGTGAAAAAGATTCTTGCGGCAGTGACCGTGGCCCTGCTCGCCGTATCGGCCGGCAGTGCATACGCGAAGGACTGGTCGACCGTGCGGTTCGGCGTCGACGCAAGCTACCCGCCTTTCGAATCGAAAGGCGCCGACGGCAAGGTCGTCGGCTTCGACGTGGATCTCGGCAACGAGATCTGCCGCCGCATCAACGCGAAGTGCGTGTGGATCGAAAACGACTTCGACGGGATGATCCCGGCGCTGAAAGCCCGCAAGTTCGACGGCGTGCTGTCGTCGATGTCGATGACGCCGGCGCGCGCCGAGCAGATCGCGTTCTCGTCGAAGCTGTTCAACACGCCGACGCGCCTCGTCACGAAGAAGGGCGCGAACCTGCAGCCGACGGCCGAATCGCTGAAGGGCAAGTCGGTCGGCGTCGAGCAGGGCACGATCCAGGAAACCTACGCGAAGACGTACTGGGCGTCGAAGGGCGTGAACGTCGTGCCTTACCAGAACCAGGACCAGGTCTACGCCGACCTGATCTCCGGCCGTCTGGACGGCGCGCTGCAGGACGCGGTGCAAGCCGAGATCGGCTTCCTGAAGACGCCGCGCGGCGCGAACTTCGACTTCGCCGGCAAGGACCTCGACGATCCGAAGACGCTCGGCAATGGCGCCGGTATCGGCCTGCGCAAGGAAGACACCGACCTGAAGACGAAGATCGACGGCGCGATCGCCGGCATGCGCAAGGACGGCACGTACGACAAGATCGCGAAGAAGTACTTCGATTTCGACGTCTACGGCAAGTAATCCGGCCGAACGACGCGCGATTCGGCGCGACGGGAACGGGCTCCGCGAGGAGCCCGTTTTTTTTGCGCGCGGCGCGGGCAGCGTTATTTTTTCTGCGCCAACCCGATGATTCTCAACGGAAAACCGAACGCTCCGGCACCGGTTTGATGGCGGCGAGGAAGGCAACGTACAATCGATCTTCCACGCACACGGATCATTCGCGGCTGCGCCGCACTCCCCTCATCATGCAAACGCAGACCCATCCGCTGATTTCCCCCGCCGTCGGCACCGAACGCCAGATCACCAGCTTCCACTACGGCCCGCGCGGCGGCAAGAAGGTCTACATCCAGTCGTCGCTGCACGCGGACGAGTTGCCCGGCATGCTGGTCGCCACGCTGCTGCGTCGCAAGATCGCCGCGCTGGAGACGGCCGGCAAGCTGCAAGGCGAAGTCGTCATCGTGCCCGTGCCCAATCCGATCGGCCTGTCGCAACACGTGTTCGGCGATCACCTCGGCCGCTTCGAGCTCGGCTCGATGCAGAACTTCAACCGCAATTTCCACGATCTCGCGGCGCTCGTGCTGCCGCATGTCGAAAGCCGCCTCACGAACGACGCGCAGCGCAATCTCGCCGTCGTACGCGCGGCGATGCGCGAAGCGCTCGATGAACAGAAGCCGCGCACCGAACTCGACTCGCAGCGTCTTGCGCTGCAGAAGCTGTCGTTCGACGCCGATATCGTGCTCGACCTGCATTGCGACAGCGATGCGGTGATGCACCTCTACACGAATCCCGATCTGTGGGCGGACGTCGAGCCGCTGGCGCGCTACCTCGATGCCAAGGCGTCGCTGCTCGCGCTGAATTCGGTCGGCAACCCGTTCGACGAAATCCACAGCTTCTGCTGGTCGGATCTGCGCAACCGCTTCGGCGACCGCTTCCCGATCCCGAACGGCGCGATTTCCGTCACGGTGGAACTGCGCAGCGAACGCGACGTGTCGTACGAGTTCGCGGAAAAGGACGCGCAGGCGATCGTCGACTACCTGACCGAGCGCGGCATCGTCGAAGGCACGCCGGCGCCGTTGCCGCCGCTCGCGCATCCGGCCACGCCGCTCGCGGGCACCGATCCGCTCGTCGCGCCCGTGTCGGGCGTGATCGTGTTCCGCACGCCGGTCGGCGCGATGATCGAGGCCGGCCAGGCCGTGGCCGACATCGTCGATCCGCTGACCGATCGCGTCGTCACGCTGAAGAGCAGCGTGTCGGGCGTGCTGTACGCGCGCCAGGTCGTGCGCTTCGCGACGGCCGGCATGGAAGTCGCGCGCATCGCCGGCGCGACCGCGATCCGTACCGGTTCGCTGCTGTCTGCCTGAGGCTGAGCGCGCGGCCCGCGCGCCGGGCCGCGGCGCGCATCGCACGCCATCGGCCGCATCAAACGAAATCGCCCGCTTGCGCGGGCGATTTGCTTTCCGGAGCCGGCGTCGGCAGCCGATGCTGCGCCGCCGCGCGCTGCGCGCGAAGGACGTTCAGAACGCCGGCACGATCGCGCCGCCAAACTTCTGGTCGATGAACTTGCGCACGTCGTCCGATTCATAGGCCGCGACGAGCTTCTTCACCCACGGCTTGTCCTTGTCCTGCGCGCGCACCGCGATCAGGTTCGCGTACGGCCCGCGCAGATCCTCGATCGCGATCGCATCCTTCACCGGCGTGAGCCCGGCCTTCACTGCGTAGTCGGTGTTGATCGACGCGGCGTCGAGGTCGGGCAGCGCGCGCGGCAGTTGCGCGGAATCAAGCTCGACGATCTTGATCTTCTTCGGGTTCTCGGCAATGTCGAGCGGCGTCGCGTTCACGCCGTTCGCGCCGACGCCCGGCTTCAGCTTGATCACCCCGTACTTCTGCAGCAGCAACAGCGCACGGTTGCCGTTCGACGGATCGTTCTGGATCCCGACCTTCGCGCCCGCCGGCAAATCCTTCAGCGACTTGAGCTTCGTCGAATAGAAGCCCATCGGCGCGGTATAGGTGAGCCCCACGTTGACGATCTTGTATCCGCGCTGCTTGATCTGGCTGTCGAGGAACGGCTGGTGCTGGAAACCGTTCGCGTCGAGATCGCCGGAATCGAGCGCCGCGTTCGGCTGCACGTAGTCGTTGAATTCGATGACCTTGATCGCGAGGCCTTCGCGCGCGGCGACTTTCGTCACCTCGGTCCAGATCTGCGCGTCGGGGCCGCTCATCGTGCCGATCTTCAGCGTTTGGGAGTCGGCGTGCGCGCCGGGCGCGGCGAATGCCAGCGCGGCGGCGAGTGCGCCGAGGCCGGTCAGAATCGAACGTCGCATGGGGTGTCCTCTTGTCCCGTGTCGTTTGTTGGAGGACGGATCGTGGCACGGGGCGCGGATGCGGCAAACCAAGCTTATTTCATGTGCATATTCCGGTTCGGAATCGAATCTCAGCCGAAATCGGTATAACCCCCGCTATACAACCCGGGCAGAATTCGGTGTCGCATCGGCACCACAGATTCGTCATATGACAGTCGCTGTCATATTCATTACGTGGCCCGCCGATAAAGTTGCGCCGGTCCGTGAAAGCGCTCCATAGAGAGCGCCGGAACCGCAACTGGACACGCCATTCATTCGCTCGGAGAATCCTTTGAACAAGAAACTGTTGACCATCGCCGCCCTCGCAGCAACGGCCGGCACGGCGCACGCACAAAGCAGCGTGACCCTGTACGGCGTCATCGATGCCGGTATCAGCTACGTGAACCACAGCAAGACCGCCAACGGCGGCAGCAGCAAGCTGTTCAAGTACGACGACGGCGTGGCCCAGGGCAGCCGTTGGGGCCTGCGCGGCACCGAAGACCTCGGTGGCGGCCTGAAGGCGATCTTCGTGCTCGAAAACGGCTTCAACAGCGGTAACGGCACGATCGGCCAAGGCGGCGCGATCTTCGGTCGCCAGGCTTACGTCGGCCTGAGCCAGGCGCAATACGGCACGGTCACGTTCGGCCGCCAGTACTCGTTCTCGACCGACATCCTCGGCTCGAACTACTCGACCGGCGGCAACACGGTCGCGGGTAACTACGCTTACCACGTGAACGACATCGACCAGCTGACGTCGAGCCGCATCAACAACGCGGTGAAGTTCCAGAGCGCGAACTACGCCGGCTTCACGTTCGGCGCGTTGTACGGCTTCTCGAACTCGACCGACTTCGCCGGCGCACCGTCGACGACGACGGGCACCACGACGACGGCCGGTTCGTCGCGCGCCTACAGCTTCGGCCTGAACTACGCGAACGGCCCGTTCTCGCTCGGCGCCGCGTACACGGACATCCGCTTCCCGAGCCAGTCGACGCCGGCCTTCTCGACGTCGATCGCGAACATCGCGCTGACGAACATCCGCGACCTGCGCACGTATGGCGTCGGCGGCCGCTATGTCTTCGGCCCGGCAACGGCATGGCTGCTGTGGACGCGCACGCAGTTCACCCCGATCGCGGCAGGCGCATCGGGCACGTTCTACAACGCATACGAAGCAGGCGTGAAGTATGCGTTCACGCCGGCGCTGTCGGCGGCAGCGGGCTACACGTACACGAACGCGACGCAAAGCGGCAGCTCGGCGCACTGGAACCAGGGCAACGTGGGCCTCGACTACGCACTGAGCAAGCGTACGGACGTGTACGGCCTGGTCATCTACCAGAAGGCATCGGGCAACAACGTGCAGGCGCAGATCGGTTCGAGCACGAGCTACTTCAACACGTCGGGCAACGGTTCGTCGAACCAGCTGGCTGCTCGCGTCGGTATCCGTCACAAGTTCTAAAGCATCCGCTTAACTGTCCGCGTCACGCGCGGATCAGGACGGCACGCAGCGCCCCGCTCCACGCGGGGCGCTTTTTTATGCGCTTTTAAGTTTCGCTTAATTCTGGGCTGAGACGATGCTCTCACCCCCCCTGTTGGCCGCCTGAGCATCGGCGGCTTTTTTTTTGAGACTCCCTACGGCACCGCCATCAACTGCCCACAAGACAGGATCGGAGGCCACGATGATCGAAGATACCGTTTTCAGCCATCTGCACGCGATTCTGACGTGCCAACACTCGCTGCCGGTCCAGAGCTGCCGCGTCTCGGTGGAAATGCAGCGGCCATGGGGCCGTCCGTATCGTCTCGTCGAGTGGACGATGCATCTCGATGCACCCGCGCGGCGCCAGATCGTGCCGGCCGAATCGACCGACGAAGAGATCGCCGAGGTCGTCGCGTCGCACGTGCCGGGCCGGCTTTACGGCGACGGCCGGCTGCAGTTCTGAACGCGTTTCCATTCCACCCGCTTCCCGTCCGCCGGCCGCGCCGCACGCATCGTGCGGCAGTCGGTCTCGTTTGACGCGGCAACGAAACCTGCTACGCTGCGCGTTTTCGTCCACGTCACACACGATGGAAAACGCATTCAACGAACGTGGCGTCATGGTCACGCGCAACGGCCTGTCGGCCGCCGGGCAGGTATTCGCACTGCGTGACATCCGCCAGGTCGATGTCGTCAAGATTCCAAAGAACCGTCTCGTGCCGTCGCTGATCTCGCTGATCGGCGCGGCCGTCGCCGTCGCGGGCGGCATCGGCGCATCGAGCGCCGCGCTGGTGGTCGGCGTGATGCTCGTCGTCGTCGGCTATCTCGCGTGGGCCACGCAGGACATCACGTATCGGCTGATGGTCGAGATGCCCGACGGCAAGCGCGAAGCGCTGTCGAGCGTCGACGCCGCGTTCGTCGAACGCGTCGCGCAGGTCGTGCGCGATGCGCAGTCCGCCACCGCCGCCGGCTGATTCCACTCCATTCGTGCACGCTTCGATTCGCGCTTGCCGCACGCCCGCGGCGAGCGTCGGTGTGCGCGGCCTGCCCGTCGAATCGCGTGCCATGCGCCGCTCCACACGCATCTCGCCTCCACGGCGGACGCCAACCGCCTAGTATGGAAAGAGCGGCTCGCCGCCGCATCGTCCGAGGAGGCCAGCATGAACGCTCAATCGCTGTCCGGCATGCTTCGCGCGCAGGAACTGCTGATCGTGTCGATGATCCGCGCGCTTCCCCCTGACACACGTCGCGCGCTCGTCGAGCTCTACACCGAACAGATCGCGTTCGCCGAACAGGCAGGCATCGAAAGCCACAGCGATCGCGCGACGCACGACGCGTTCATCGCGCATGCGCGCAACCTGCTGATTCGCATCGAAGCGCTGGCTTAGCGCCTGTTTCTCTCAAATTTTGCGCCACGGCTCGCCCGAGCCGTGCATGCAAGTGCTCACTCGCATGAGCCGCTTTGCGTTCTTGTATTGATAACAATTCTCATTTACACTGACAAGGTTGTCAGTTGCCTTTCAAATCGCCGTTTGCCGCCTGTCGCGCGCAAACGGGCCAGCCAGGTGAACGCGTCGCCCAGCCAGCCTTCGGGCTTGTTATCGTCAATGGGAGACCACCTGTGCATTGCTATACGCTGGCGCGGCGGCCGATCTGTGCCGCGCTGTTCGGCGCGTTCGGCCTGTCCGCTGCCCCGGCTCACGCCGATTCGTCGCCGCAAGGCGCCAACCCGCCTTCCGCCGTCCTGACCGCCGCCGCGTCCGCGCGCGGCGATGCGGCGCTGCTCGATCCCGTCACCGTCACGGCCACCCGCACCGCCACTGCGGCGAGCCGCACGGCGGCGTCCGTGTCGGTGATCACCGACGAGGATCTCGAAGAACGGCAGGTCACCAACATCAAGGACGCGCTGCGCTACGAGCCGGGCATCACGGTGCGCCGCACCGCGTACCGGCCGGGCAGCGCCGCGCTCGGCGGCGGCCGCGACGGCGATTCGAGCATCAACATCCGCGGCCTCGAAGGCAATCGCGTGCTGCTGATGGAAGACGGCATCCGCCTGCCGAACGCGTTTTCGTTCGGTCCGCTCGAAGCGGGCCGCGGCGACTACGCCGATCTCGACACGCTCAAGCGCATCGAGATCCTGCGCGGGCCGGCGTCGGCGCTGTACGGCAGCGACGGCCTGACCGGCGCGGTGAACTTCATCACGAAGGACCCGCGCGACCTGCTGTCGATCTACGGAAAGCCCTACTACTTCTCGTTCCGGCCGAGCTACGACTCGACCGACCGCAGCATCGGCGCGACCGTATCGGCCGCGGGCGGCAACGATCGCATCCAGGGGATGATCATCGCCGACGGCCGGCGCGGCCACGAGGTCGACACGCGCGGCAGCAACAATTCGGCGAGCACGCTGCGCACGACGTCGAACCCGCAGGACGTCTATTCGGAATCGCTGCTCGGCAAGCTCGTGCTGACGCCCACCGCGCGCGACACGATCAAGTTCACCGCCGAAACGGTGCAGCGGCGCGTGAGCACCGACGTGCTGTCGGCGATCAGCCCGCCGACCACGCTCGGCCTCACGACCTACGACCGGCTCGAGCGCAATCGCTTCAGCGTCGACTACGACTTCCGCGACGACGCGTTCCGCTGGTTCCAGACCGCGCACGTGCAGTTCTACTACCAGGACGCGAAGCAGGACCAGTACGCGTTCGAGACGCGCGGCCGGGCGGCTTCGCGTTCGCGCGACAACCAGTACAAGGAACGCACGTTCGGCGGCACCGCGTTCGCCGAAAGCGGCTTCGCGACCGGCCCGTTCGCACACAAGCTGCTCTACGGCGTGGACGGCAGCGTGTCGCGCGTGACGAACCTGCGCGACGGCACGGTGCCGGGCGTCGGCGAAGCGTTTCCGAACAAGGCGTTCCCCGACACCGACTACACGCTGTTCGGCGCGTTCGTGCAGGACCAGATCGGTTACGGCCGCCTGCTCGTCACGCCGGGCCTGCGCTTCGACACGTACCGGCTGAGTCCGACCGCAAACGATCCGCTGTTCACCGGCAAGGCCGTGTCGACGAGCGCGAACGAACTGTCGCCGCGCGTCGCCGTGCTCTACGAGATCACGCCCGCGGTCATTCCGTACGTGCAGTACGCGCATGGCTTCCGTGCGCCGACGCCCGATCAGGTGAACAGCAGCTTCTCGAACCCGGTGTACGGCTACACGTCGATCGGCAATCCGAACCTGAAGCCAGAAACCAGCGACACGTTCGAAGCCGGCCTGCGCGGCAAGGCCGGCACCGGCTACGGCGTCGTGCGCTACAGCGCGGCCGCGTTCACCGGCCGCTACCGCAACTTCATCTCGCGCACGACGATCGCCGGCAGCGGCCGGCCGGTCGACCCGTTCGTGTTCCAGTACGTGAACTTCGCCGACGCGCGCATCCACGGCCTCGAAGGCCGCGCCGAATGGGTGATGCCGAACGGCATCACGCTGAAGACGGCAATGGCGTTCACGAAGGGCTCGACGCAGGACAACGGCGCGGCCAGCCAGCCGCTCGACACGATCAATCCGTTCTCGGCCGTGTTCGGCGTGCGGTACGAACCGAGCGAACGCTGGTTCGTGCAGACCGACCTGCTGTTCCAGGCCGCCAAACGCGACAAGGACATCCCGGCGAACGCGTGCCCGGGGGCGAGAACGTCGTGCTTCGCGCCACCGTCTTCATTCGTCGTCGACCTGCACGGCGGCTACCGCTTCAACAAGCACGTGAGCGCGACGATCGGCATCCGCAACCTGTTCGACCGCAAGTACTGGAACTGGTCGGACGTGCGCGGCCTCGCGTCCGACGCGCAGGTGCTCGACGCGTATTCGTCGCCCGGCCGCACCGTCGCCGTCAGCATGAAAGTGGATTTCTGATGCGCGTCGCCCGCGCGCCCATCCCAACCGTTACTCGAAGGAGTCCGACATGATGCAATCCGCCCTTCCCGGTCAATCGGCCACGCCGGCCCGCGCGGCCGCCGCGCTGCGCGACGCGTTCGTCAAGCTCAAGACCGAGCGTCAGCTGCGCAACCGCGACGTCGCGCAGGCGCTCGGCGTCAGCGAAGGCGAGGCGCTCGCCGCGTTCGTCGGCGAGCACGTCGTGCGGCTCGACGCGCGCTTTCCGGCGATGTTCGAGGAAATGCCGCGCCTCGGCCGCGTGATGGCGCTGACGCGCAACGACACGGCCGTCCACGAAAAGGACGGCGAATACGCGCAGATGAGCCACGACGGCCCGGTCGGCCTCGCGCTCGGCGACATCGACCTGCGCATCTTCTATCGTCACTGGGTGTCGGCGTTCGCGGTGCGCGACGAGACTGCGCACGGCCCGCTGAAGAGCCTGCAGTTCTTCGATGCGCAGGGCCATGCGATCCACAAGGTCTATCTGCGCGCGCACAGCGATCACGCCGCGTACGACGCGTTCGTCGAACGCTGGCGCGCGCAGTCGCAGGAGCCGGGCCTCGAGGTCGCGCCCGCCGCGCCGAAAATGCCCGAGCGCGCCGATAGCGAGATCGACGTCGCGGGCTTTCGCGCCGCATGGGACGCGATGACCGATACGCACCAGTTCTTCGGCATCACGCAGCGCTTCGGCGTGAGCCGCATGCAGGCGCTGCGCCTCGCCGATCCGCACTACGCGTATCCGGTCGAAACCGCGCATGCGTTGCGCCACGTGCTCGAACACGCGGCGCAAAGCGGCCAGCCGATCATGGTGTTCGTCGGCAACGCGGGAATGATCCAGATCCATACGGGCCCCGTCGCGAACGTGCGCGAGGTCGGCGCGTGGATCAACGTCCTCGATCCGGGCTTCAACCTGCATGTCCGCGAGGACCTGATCGCCGCCGCATGGGTCGTGAAGAAGCCGACGAGCGACGGCATCGTCACGTCGCTCGAGCTGTTCGACCGGCAGGGCGACCACGTCGCGCTGCTGTTCGGCGAGCGCAAGCCCGGCAAGGTCGAGCGCGACGACTGGCGCGCGCTCGTCGCGACGCTGCCGGCGGCCGCACGCGGGGGCGCGCGGTGAGCGCGCGGCCGTTCGATCCGCGCCGCCGGTCGCTGCTGGCCGGTGCGGCGGCCGGTGCGCTCGCGGGCGCACTGCCCGCCGGCGTGCTCGCCCAGGTCGCTGCCGCCGCGCCGAAACGCGTGATCGTGATCGGCGGCGCGCTGGCGGAAACCGCGTTCGCGCTCGGCGGCGCCGAGACGCCGCGTTACCGGCTCGTCGGCGCCGACACGACGTGCACGTATCCCGACGCCGCGAAGCGCCTGCCGAAGGTCGGCTACCAGCGCGCGCTATCGGCCGAAGGGCTGCTGTCGCTGCGGCCCGATCTCGTGCTGGCCTCCGCGGAAGCCGGCCCGCCGACGGCGATCGCGCAGGTGAAAGGCGCCGGCGTCACGGTGACGACGTTCGACGAGCGCCACGACGTCGAATCGGTGCGCGCGAAGATCACCGGCGTCGCGCAGGCGCTCGACGTACGCGATGCCGGCACCCTGCTGCTGCAACGCTTCGATCGCGACTGGCAGGCCGCGCGCGACGCGGTCGCCGCGCGCGCGCCCGGCGGCGCGCAGCCGCCGCGCGTGCTGTTCGTGCTGAACCACACCGGCACCCAGGCGCTCGTCGCGGGCCAGCGCACGGCCGCCGACGCGATGATCCGCTACGCGGGCGCGCGCAACGCGATGCAGGGCTTCGAGCACTACAAGCCGCTGACGACCGAGGCGCTCGCGGCGGCCGCGCCCGACGTCGTGCTGATCTCCGACGAAGGGCTGGCGGCCGTCGGCGGCCACGCCGCGCTGCTCGCGACGCCCGGCTTCGGTGCGACGCCGGCCGGCCGCGCGCGGCGCGTCGTGTCGCTCGACGCACTGTTCCTGCTCGGCTTCGGCCCGCGCCTGCCGCTCGCCGTCACGACCCTGCATCGACGCCTGTCGAATGCGCTCGCCTGATTCCGGATCGACCCGATGCCCGCTCACGCTTCGCCCTTCAACGCGCCGTCGCCCGCCTCGCGCGCCGGCGCCGCCCGTGTTGGCACGTCGCGCCGCTTCGCGCCGTTCGTCCTCGCCGCGCTCGCCGTTCTGGTGGGCGCGATGGCCGTCGTCGCGCTGTGCGTCGGCGCGTACCGCATTCCGCTGGCGCAAGCCTGGGCCGCGCTGAGCGGCGACGCGGCCGCTCAGCAGGCGCGCGCGGTGCTGCTCGACATCCGCGCGCCGCGCGTCGTGCTCGCGCTGCTGGTCGGCGGCGGCTTCGGCGCGACCGGCGCCGCGATGCAGGCGCTGTTCCGCAACCCGCTCGCCGATCCGGGGCTCGTCGGCGTGTCGAGCGGCGCCGCGCTCGGCGCGACCACGCTGATCGTGCTCGGCCCCGCGCTCTTTGCCGCCCACGCGAGTGCGGTCGCACTGCCGGTCGCCGCGTTCGCGGGCGGCCTCGCGGTCGCGGCGCTCGTCTACCGGCTGGCCGCGTCGCGCGGCCGGCTCGCGCTGCCGCTGCTGCTGCTCGCCGGCATCGCGATCAATGCGCTGGCCGGCGCGGCGATCGGGCTGCTCACGTTCGTCGCCGACGACGCGCAGCTGCGCTCGCTGACCTTCTGGAGCCTCGGCAGCCTCGGCGGCGCGCAATGGTCGACGCTCGCGGCCGTCGCGCCGTGCGTGGCGCTCGGCTGCATGCTGCTCGTGCGCGAACGCGATGCGCTGAACGCGCTGCAGCTCGGCGAAACCGAAGCGCTGCATCTCGGCGTGCCCGTGCAGCGACTGAAGCGGCGCGTGCTCGTCGCGGTCGCGCTCGCGGTCGGCGCGCTCGTGTCGTGCGCGGGCATCATCGGCTTCATCGGGCTCGTCGCGCCGCATTGCATGCGCCTTGCGTGCGGCCCCGACCAGCGCATCGTGCTGCCCGGCGCCGCGTTGCTCGGCGCGTTGCTGACGCTCGCGGCCGACCTCGCCGCACGCACGGTCGCCGCGCCCGCCGACATTCCGCTCGGCGTGCTGACCGCGCTGCTCGGCGCGCCGTTCTTCCTCGCGCTGCTGTGGAAGAACCGCGGCGCGCTCGGCGGCTGATCCCTTCTTCACGACGACCATGCTGACTGCCCATCACCTCGACGTCACCCGTCGGCACGACACGATCCTGCGGAATCTGTCGCTGTCGATCGAACCCGGCCGCGTGACCGCGCTGCTCGGCCGCAACGGCGCGGGCAAGAGCACGCTGCTGAAAACCTTCGCCGGCGAGCTGACCGGCAGCGTCGCGCCGAACGGCGTGCGCGTGACGGGCGACGTCACGCTGAACGGCGAACCGCTCGCGCGCATCGATGCGCCGCGGCTCGCGCGCCTGCGCGCGGTGCTGCCGCAGGCCGCGCAGCCCGCGTTCCCGTTCAGCGTCGACGAAATCGTGCTGCTCGGCCGCTATCCGCATGCGCGGCGCAGCGGCGCCCGCCACGTCGTTGCGCACCGCGATCGCGACATCGCGTGGCGCGCGCTCGAACGCGCGGGGGCCGACGCACTCGTCGGCCGCGACGTCACGACGCTGTCGGGCGGCGAACTCGCGCGCGTGCAGTTCGCCCGCGTCCTCGCGCAGCTGTGGCCGGACCACGACGCGACGGAAACCGGCCCGCGCTACCTGCTGCTCGACGAACCGACCGCCGCGCTCGATCTCGCGCACCAGCACCGGCTGCTCGATACCGTACGCGCCGTCGCGCGCGAATGGCAGCTCGGCGTGCTCGCGATCGTCCACGATCCGAACCTCGCCGCGCGACATGCGGATACGATCGCGATGCTCGCCGACGGCACGATCGTCGCGCAGGGCACACCGCGCGACGTGATGACGCCGGCCCATATCGCGCGGTGCTATGGCTTCGCGGTGAAGAGGGTGGAAACCGGCGACGGGACGCCGCCGGTGATGGTGCCCGCGTAGCGCGGGCGTGTGTCGCATGATCGTAGCGTCGTGCGCTGCCGTCAGCGGCGGCGTTCGCTCGAGATCGTTCGTCTGCCCCTTTCGAGGAAACCTCCGTGCCGCTTCCGATGACCCGCATCATCCTGTACGTCCGCGACGTCGCGTTGCTGAAGGCGTTCTACCAACGATATTTCGCACTGCCCGTCATCGAGGAAATCGACGTCGAATGGGTCGTGCTCGACGCAGGCGCGATCGCACTCGCGCTGCATCGGGCCGGGCCGGCGTTCCGTGATGCGGCCGCATTCGCAAACACGAACGCGTACGCAACCACCAGCAACGTGAAACTCGTATTCAGGATCGACGCCGATCTCGACGCGCATCGCAACCGGCTCGCCCGAGATGGCGTGACCGTGCGCGATCCCAAGCGCTACGATGGCTTCCCGTTCCGAATGTATGACGGCGTCGATCCGGAAGGGAACGTCTTTCAGGTAATGCAGCCGGACTGAATGCCGGCACGGCAGGCATGAGCACGAACGCTCAATGCTCGACGTCCGCCGCGCCGAAGGTCCGCATCTTCCAGCCGAGCCGCACCGCGAGCATCCGCATCGAGAAGCCGGCCGCCAGCGCGACGAGCGTCGCGAATCCCGCATCGATGTCGACATGCTGCATCCCGACATACAGCGCGCCCGTGGCGAACGCGACGCTCGCATACAGTTCCTCGCGCAGGATCAGCGGCATCTCGTTGCAGAGTAAATCGCGCAGCATCCCGCCGCACACGCCCGTGATCGCGCCGGCCAGCACGACGATGATCGGCGCCGTGCCGGTCGATGCGCCGATGTCGCAGCCGATGATCGTGAACGCCGCAAGGCCGATCGCGTCGACGGTGACGAACAGCGTCTTCATCCGCGCGACGTGCCGCGCGGCCCATGACGCGACGGTCGCCGCGACGAGCGTGATCACCAGGTATTCGGGATGCGCGATCCAGCCGAGCGGATAGTGGCCGAGCAGCACGTCGCGCACGGTGCCGCCGCCGAGCGCCGTCACCGCGCCGACGAGCGCGAGCCCGAAGCGGTCCATTCCGCGCCGCATGCCCATCAGCGCCCCCGACATCGCTTCTGCGACGATCGCAATCAGATAGAGCGTATGCATCGCGCGCGTCAGTCGTCGGTCCGGAACAGGTCGAGCACGCGTTCGCGCTCGGCCGCATCGACGGCGGCCGGCATCGGTTCGTCGCGCTGGCCGTGGTCGGCCGATGCATCCGGCGCATCGACGGCCGCCGCGCCGCCGCACGCAAAGCGGCTGCGGATATACGCCGGCACGTCGGCCGTGCACGTGCCGCGCGTGTATTCGGCGTAGACGAAATCGCCGTCGACGAGCGCGACGTCCTGCGGCGGCGTCGCATCGACCGGCGTGCGCCCGTCGACGGCCGTCTTCATGTAGTCGAGCCAGACCGGCAGCGCAAGCGTCGCGCCGGTCGCGCGCCCCATCGGGCGCGGCGTGTCGTAGCCGAGCCACGCGACCGCGACGATGCCCGACGAATAGCCGGCGAACCATACGTCCTTCGACCCGTTCGACGTGCCCGTCTTGCCGGCCGCGTCGTCACGCCTGAGCGCGAGCGCGCCGCGCGCGGTGCCGGCACGCACGACGTCGCGCAGCATGCTGTCCATCACGAACGCATTGCGCGCCGACACGACCCGCTCGCCCGCCGGCACGGTCGCCTCGTACATCGCGCCGCCGTGACGCTGCTTCACCGACAGGATCAGGCGCGGCTCCATCCGCGTGCCGCCGTTCGCGAACACGCTGTATGCGCTCGCGAGTTCGAGCGGCGTCACGGCGCCCGCGCCGAGCGCGAGCGGCAGCGACGCCGGATTGCGCTGCGCATCGAAACCGAAGCGCACCGCATGCTGCTGTACGTAGCGCGCGTCGGTGGCCTGCATCAGGCTGACGGCGACCAGGTTCTTCGAGCGCACGAGCCCGCGTCGCACCGGGATGAAGCCTTCGTAGCGATTGCCGAAATTGCGCGGACGCCACGGCCGCGCGCCGGTTTCCGCGTGTGTGAGCGTGCGCTGCGTATCGTCGACGAGCACGCCGGGGAAGTAGCCCTTCTCCAGCGCCGCCGAATAGACGAACGGCTTGAAGCTCGACCCCGGCTGCCGATACGCCTGCAGCGCATGGTCGAACACGTTGCGATTGAAATCCGCGCCGCCGACCAGCGCGAGCATGTCGCCGGTGGCCGCATCGAGCGACACGAGCGCGCCTTCGAGGCCGTTGCGCGCATCGCGTGTCGCGCGCGACTGGCGGCTCAGCGTGCGCTCGAGCGCGGCCTCGGCGGCGCGCTGGTCGCGCATCGAGATCGTCGTCGTCACGTCGAGGCCGAGCGTGTACGCGTCGTCATGAAACCGCTCGACCATCATCCGGCGCGCCCGCTCGGCGACGTACGGCGCCGCGATGATGCCTGGCGGCGGCGTGGTCGCCAGCGCGATCGGCGCGTCGACGGCCGCGCGATACGCCGCATCGTCGAGCTGGCCGAGCGCATGCATCCGGCCGAGCACGTAGTTGCGCCGCGCGGTCGCGCGCGCCGGATTGACGACCGGGTTGAACGCGGACGGCGCCTTCGGCAGCCCGGCGAGCACGGCCGCTTCGCCCGCGCTCAACGCGTCGAGCGGCTTGCCGAAGTACACGTGCGCGGCGGCCGCGAAGCCGTATGCGCGCTCGCCCAGATAGATCTCGTTCATGTACAGCTCGAGCAGCTTGTTCTTGCTGTATGCGCGTTCGAGCTTGGCCGCCATCAGGATCTCGGCGAGCTTGCGGCTCAGCACCTTGTCGCGCGTCAGGTAGAAGTTGCGCGCGACCTGCATCGTGATCGTGCTGCCGCCCTGCCCCGGCTGCCCGGTGACGACGTTCGCGAACGTTGCGCGCGCGAGGCCGCCGACATCGACCGGGCCGTGCTCGTAGAACTTTGCGTCCTCGGCCGCGAGCAGCGCGTGCCGCATCAGCGGCGGGATGCGTTCGAGCGGCACGAACTCGCGCCGCTCGACGCCGTATTCGGCCAGCAGGTCGCCGTCGCGCGAGAAGATCCGCAGCGGCAACGCGGGACGATAGACGGCCAGGTGCTCGACGGACGGCAGTTGCGTCCAGATGCGATCGATCGTCCAGGCGCCGATGCCCGCGCATGCGAGCGTCAGGCCGAGCAGCGCGCCCGCGAGCGTGCGCCATACGCGGCGGCGGCGCGGCGGTGTGGAGGGCGGCGCGGGCGGCGGAGGCGGATTGGCGGTGGGGTCGGTCATGTCGGGCTCCTTCTTCAGTGCCGCGACGGCCGGCGCGAGACACGCGCCGATCGGTCACGAAAGGCGCGCATTGTCGAAGGGATGGCATGAAACCGGAACATTCTTTAGCCAAAGTTTGGCTGGCTAAATTTTATTTAGGAAAGCGCTTTGGAGCCCGCTCGCCCCGTGTATGCGGGTTTGCGGCATTCGTCGCGACGAGCGCGCCGGGCGCGCGAGCCGGTTCGCTTGTACCATCGTCGGATGTTCGATCGATACCTCGACCTGTGGAGCCTCGTCCCCGACGGCGGCCCGATCCTGACCGCAAGCGGCGGCCTGCTGCCGGTCGTCTGGCATGCGCGGCCCGCGATGCTGAAAGTCGCCACTTGCGACGAAGAGCGGCGTGGAAATGCGCTAATGGCGTGGTGGAACGGGCAAGGCGCTGCGCAAGTGTGGCAGCACGACGGCGACGCGATCCTGCTCGAACGCGCGCAACCGGCGCCGACGCTCGCCGTGTTGTCGGCCGCGGGCCACGACGACGACACGATGCGCATCGCGTGCGACGTCGTCGCGCGGCTGCACGCGCATCGTGCGCCGCAGGTGCCGCAGGTCGTGCCGCTGCATGACTGGTTCTATGCGTTGCTGTCGAGCGATGCCGACAATGATGCGCTGCGCCGTTCGGCGGCGGTCGCTCGTCAGTTGCTGGCCGGGCCATCCGTCGACGAAGTCGTGCTGCACGGCGACATTCACCATGACAACATGCTTCATTTCGGCGATCGCGGCTGGCGCGCGATCGACCCGAAAGGGTTGCGCGGCGAGCACGCGTTCGATTACGCGAATCTGTTCTGCAATCCTGCGCATGAGATCGCGGTCGATCCGGTGCGTTTCGAACGGCGTGTCGTGGTCGTGGCCGATGCGGCGCGGCTCGAACGGGGACGGTTGTTGAAGTGGATACTCGCGTGGGCCGGGCTGTCGGCGGTGTGGTTGATGGAGGACGAGCAGCCGGCCGATACGCGGCTGCAGGTTGCGATGCTTGCGGCGGCTGCGCTCGGGCTGTAGCGATACGCATCGACCATGAAAACAGCCCATCGCGAATGTCTGCGGGGAAGCGGCGAAGACCACCGGACGGACGGTGCCGCACAGATAGACGCAAGCGCTGAACTCCGGGCTCGTTCGAAACCGCGGCCATCTGATCGTGGAGTAGTATTCCCCGATATCGAGGTGATTACCCGGCCTCGACGGCGCACCGCCGACCCATCTACGTATAGTGGCAACGGCCGTGACGACGGCATTGATGGAAACGCATCATGTCAACCGAGTGGAAGCACCGCGTCCGACTGTTTATCCAGCGCTTCTGGCAGCCGACCAGCGCGTGCATGACCTGCATGCCCGGGAGCTGGGGAAACGTCATGAGCGTTACCCACTGGACTATCGCCTTTCATACGGGTCTGCTGACCGGGCTCCTGGCGATACTTCTGACTTTCACGCCCGTCTCGAAACTCTACGCGCATCGATACGGCAATGCGCTGATCGTTGGCGTCCTGACGACGTTGGGCGACGCCTACTCGCACACGAGTCATTACCGCATCCCCTATGTCGAGCACATCGTGACGGGTGCGATTTCAGGTCTCTTGGCGCTTGCGGCGTCATATCTCTTCGAAGACCGCGCGCGACGCCTTCGGGCGGTGTGGGCTCGGGTTGTCGGACAGCCTATCCGCTGACTGTCTGACCCTACGCTGAACGCGAAAAAAAACCCGCCGGCAAACACCGACGGGCTTTCATATCCGACCTGCGCCGTGCCTTCAGCGCGCCGGGTTCAGCGTCAGATTCATGTGACGGTTCACATCCTTGTACAGCAGATAACGGAACCGCCCAGGCCCGCCCGAATAGCATGCCTGCGGGCAGAACGCGCGCAGCCACATGAAGTCGCCGGCTTCCACCTCGACCCAGTCCTGGTTCAGCCGATAAACGGCCTTGCCTTCCAGCACGTACAGGCCGTGCTCCATCACGTGCGTTTCGGCGAACGGAATCACGCCGCCCGGCTCGAACGTCACGATGTTCACGTGCATGTCGTGACGCATGTCGCTCATGTCGACGAAGCGCGTCGTCACCCATGCGCCGTTGGTGCCCGGCATCGGAATCGGCTCGACGTCCTGCTCGTTCGTCACGAACGCGTCCGGCAGCGGAATGCCGTCGACCACTTGATAGTGCTTGCGGATCCAGTGAAAACGCACCGCGGCATCGCTGACGTTGTGCAGCGTCCAGTCCGCGCCCGGCGGAATGAATGCGTAACCACCCGGTTTCAGCGTGTGCTGCTTGCCCTGCAGCGTCAGCTCCGCTTCGCCTTCGACGACGAACAGCACGGCTTCGGCGTGCTTGTCCTGCTCGGGCTTGTCGCTGCCGCCGCCCGGATTCACTTCGACGATGTACTGCGAGAAGGTTTCCGCGAAACCCGACAGCGGGCGCGCGATCACCCACAGGCGCGTGTGGGTCCAGAACGGCAGCCAGCTCGTGACGATGTCGCGCATCACTCCCTTCGGGATCACCGCGTACGCCTCGGTGAACATCGCGCGATCGGTCAGCAGATCCGTCTGCGGCGGGTGGCCGCCATGCGGCGCGTAATACGTTGTCTTAGACATAGTGCATCCAGGCAATGGGTTGGTCCGGCCCCGGGCGCAAACGGCGTCGGGCGGTTCGCCTGCGCGTGAAACGCGCAGACGACGGCGGGACGTCGTTGCCGGGGTGGCTTGAAAGCGCATGCGCCTTCGGTCGGTCGGCCAGGCTTCGCATCGGGTCCGTCCGTCGAGCGGACGCGGCGGCCCGGATGGTCGGGCCGGCGGTCAGGCCGCGGCCCTCGCGATCATGCAGCGAGGCGCGGATGGCGGCACGGTTCGACTCGGTACGCGAGCATCGCCGACGATAGCGAAGTCGATCTCGATCGACCAATTAAATGTTGCGATGACATGCATTCGATTTCGCACTACCCACCGGCGCCCGCGATGTGCGGTGGGGAAGCGTTGCGGGGCGCGCCGGCTATCGGGGAAATCCTGACGGTTGCGAACGCTCGCGCGATGGGTCCGTGCACGACAACGCAGCGTGCAAAGCGCCGGTCTCGATGCATCCCGTTACGCGGATCGAAGGCAGTCGAAACGTGCGCGGCAGCGGACCGCTGCGGCAGGGCCGCGAGATACGGTCAGGTCAGAACGAGCCGACGTGTCGAAGGAAAAGTGGACGGCATTCGGCCGACCCTGCCCGCGCACATTCGGACGCGGCAACGGGTGTCGTCGAGAAGCGGAGAAAACAGCGGAAGGAGAATTGCCGGCCCGTCGATCGGGCACATGGCAGCGGCTGATGAAGCCGGAGGAGAATCGCCGGCGTGGCCGGCGAAGCGGCCCGGCAGCGCGCCGGGCTGAGGCTCGCGTCGGGATGCCGACGCCGTCGGCGCGCCGGTGCGCGGGTCGCGCACCGGACCGCGCCAGCGGCGATCAGTCCCAGTCGCGGTGGTGGCGATGCTTGCGGCGATGGTAGCCGCGGTCGCCGTGATCGCGATCGTACGAGCTGCGCGACATGTTGCCGCCGAGTGCCGCGCCGGCGCCGCCGCCGACGGCCGCGCCCAGCAGGCCGCCCGTGCGGCCGCCCATCGCGTTGCCTGCCGCGGTACCCGCGCCGCCGCCGAGGGCGCCGCCGATGATCGCGCCGGTGCGCTCGCGACGGTTCGACGTCACCGCGCCGCCGGCGCCGCCGCCGATCGCGCCGCCGATGACGGAGCCCGTGCTGCCGCCGACCGCGCCGCCGACCGCTGCGCCGGCAACCCCGCCGAGCGCGCCGCCGAGCGCGTTGTTCAAGTCACCGGCCATTGCCGGCAGTGCAGTCGCGCCGGTCAACGCGGCGACGACGAGAGCGGGGGCGATTTTCTTCCACATTCCCGTATTCTTCCTTGTTCGCAATTCTGGTTATCGAGGTCCGCTCGGTACGACGATCTGAATCGATCGACGTCGGGGCAGGCATTGTGCCGAACCGCGGACCAATTCATTTCAACGAGCTTGCGGCGAAGAATAGCACCGGTCCCGCATTCCTGCCGTGGACATTGTGGTAACAAGTTGTTTACGAATAACAGACGATAAACGCACCCGCCGAATCTGGCTGAAACCCTTGCCGGCATTGGCTTCGGCACGGTTCTGGCCCCGCATCGCGACAGGCCGGTGATGCAAGCGGCCGCACATTCGAGACACACGTGGCAACACATCTGCACATGCCGCGGCGTGGGCCTCCGAACGACGGTCAGGGAGAAGATGAAGAGGGTCAGTACACGCCGGGCAGCAACCGCCACGTCCGCGCGCAGTACGCGTCGTACTCGGCGCCGAATTGCGAACGCAGCAATGCCTCTTCCGAGCGGATCCGCGCGACGAGCGGCACGAACGTCAGCACGACCAGCGGCACGCCGACGCCCGAGCGGAACGCCAGCGCCCAGCCGAACGAATTGACGACCAGGCCCCGATAGCTGGGATTGCGGATGCGGCTGTAGATGCCGCCGGTCACGAGCGTATGGCCCGGCTGGATCGCGACGAGCCCGCTGAAGCGCTTGCCGAGCACGAACACGGGCCACATCCGCAGCACGCCGCCCGCGAGGTACAGCGCGACGCCAATCCAGCGCACCGTGTCGCCGCCGAACGTCCAGACGTCGAGCCGGTCGGTCAGCGCGGGCAGGTACGCGAGCAGGAAGCCGCTCACCGCGAACGCCCCGAGCACCCAGCGGTTGTCGCGACGCTCGCGCTCGCCGCTGCTCAGGTTGCCTTCGGTGAACAGCGCGGTGACGGCCATCGCGAGCGTCGCGAGCGCGACGACGGTCAGCTGGGGGATGCGAGAAGAATGCAGCGAACCCGCCGATGCCGAGCACGGCGAGCCCGAGATAGACGAGCGTGGACAGGCTCGACAGAACGATGACCTTGGGGGTGGCTGTCATGACGGCCTCGCGGGGATACGCATTCCTGTGAAGTATAGGAACCGCGCAGCCCGCGCGCCGTGCAGCACCGTGATGCGGCGCGCGAACGCGCGGGCATCGTCCGGCCAACGGCAGCCGACCGGGCCGGTATGGCCGCGGCCGGCGTGCTGCGACGGATCAGCGGATGTGGAAGTGGCCGCCGATGCCGACGGTGACGGGCGGCGCGTAATACGCGGGGGCATAGCCGTAGTAGGCCGGCGCGGGCGCGTAGCCGTACGGCGGCGCGACATAGCAGCCGGACAGGCCGCCGATCAGGGCAAGCGTGATGAGAAGTCTGGACATGGCTCGGTTCCCGGCGCGAAAGACGAACGGCATCTCGCGAAGACCGCGCCGCCGCGTGTCGCCGCACCACGCGACGGCCGGCACGAAGAGGCGATCCGCCCCTCCTGTCGCTCGATGAAACAATGCGCGGAGTCTAGCGCCGGGCCCGGCCGGCCGAGTTTCCCGGGCGGTTACACGTGTTACCTGGTGTGACCGCTGAAACAGGCTCTGGCGGCGCAGCGGCCGGCCGGTGGACGGCCGCCGCGCCGGGTGCGGACGGGTTGTTACACGAAGCGGGCACGAATGCGCTGCGCGAGCGCTTCGAGCGTCGCGGCGTCGGCGATGTCCCGCGCGTGCATCCGCAGCTCCGCGCCTTCCCAGCGCGGAATCACGTGGAAATGCACATGCGGGACCGTCTGGCCGGCTGCCGCGCCGTTGAACTGGCCGATGAACACGCCGTCCGGCTCGAGCGCCGCGCGCACCGCCGCCGCGACGCGCTGCGCCATGCGGATGCCGGCCGCGGCCGCGTCGCCGGACAGCTCGAAGATCTGCGCGGCCGGCTCCTTCGGGATCACGAGCACGTGACCGTCGGCCTGCGGCATCAGATCCATGATCGCGAGCGTCGCGTCGTCTTCGGCGACCTTCACGCACGGCAGTTCGCCGCGCAGGATTTTGGCGAACGGGTTGTTGTTGTCGTAGGACATGGCGTTTTCCGATCTCGATTGGACAGTGGGACTGGGACAACAATGCCGGACGATTATCGGCCGACGGCCGGCCCGATATCAACTCGCGCGACGCGCGACGCGCGCCGAATCGTCGAGCAGGCGACAACGCGACCGCATGCGATCGTCGTCACGCGTCACGCGGCCGCGATTGCAACGCATCGCCCGAACCTGCGACACTGCCGGATCGTTGCCGGCCGGCACGCCACCGAGGACGCTCGCGCATGACGATCCCCCTCAAGAAGCTGATTCTGCGCGGTGTCGCGCTCGCCCTCGTGGCCGCTATCGGCTACACCGGCTACATGCTGTCCCGGCTCGCGCCGATCGCGACCGGCTATGCGGCCAAGGCGCTGTGCTCGGGCGTGTTCGTGTCGGGCCGCCCGGCCGCGTCCGTGATCGACGTCGACATCATGGCCGGCGTCCATCCGCTGCTGAAACTGGTACGCCCGTCGCTCGATCCCGACCATCATCGCGCGATGGCGACCTTCGCCGGCTTCGCCGAACGCGAAGCCGACTTCCGACCCGGGCTCGGCTGCACGCTCGCACTCGGGGCCCCGACCGGTGCGGCGGCGGCCACCTTGCCGGCCGCGTTGCCGCCCCTCCCCGATCCGCCGGTCGCGCCGCCCGACCCACCCGCACCGGCCACGCCGCCCGCCGGCATCGACGCACGCAAGCTGCAGACCGCGCTCGACCGCGCGTTCGACGAACCCGATCCGGCGCGGCCGCGGCGCACGCGCGCGGTCGTCGTGATGTGGCGCGGCCAGGTGATCGCCGAACGCTATGCGCGCGGCTTCACGGCCGACACGCCGCTGCCCGGCTGGTCGATGACGAAAACCGTGACCGCCGCGCTGGTCGGCACGCTGGTCGCGCGGCACAAGCTGTCGCCGGACGCGTCGGCGCTGCTGCCCGAATGGCACGGCAGCGGCGATCCGCGCGCGGCCATCACGCTCGACGAACTGCTGCGGATGACGAGCGGCCTGCAATTCAACGAGGACTACGACGACCCGCTGTCCGACGTCGCGGTGATGCTGTTCACGCAGCCCGATACCGCGCGGTTCGCGTCGGCGAAGCCGCTTGCCGCGACGCCCGGCGCACAGTGGTCGTACTCGAGCGGCACGAGCGCGATCGTCGCGCGCGTGATGCGCGAAGCGCTGGGCGGCAGCGACGCCGACTACCTCGCGTTTCCGCGCCGCGCGCTGTTCGCGCCGCTCGGGATGCGCAGCGCGGTGTTCGAGCCCGATGCGTCCGGCACGCTCGTCAGCGCGTCGTACCTGTATGCGAGCGCACGCGACTGGGCGCGCTTCGGTCAGCTTCTGCTGCAGGACGGCGTGTGGAACGGGCAGCGGCTGCTGCCGGAAGGCTGGGTGCATTACCTGACGCGCGCGACGCCGCAGTCGACGCGGCAGGAATTCGGCGCGCAGCTGTGGGTGAAGGTGCCGGAGCCGTTCAACGATCCCGATCCGCATGCGCGCGCGATGCCGGTCGACGCGTTTCATGCGGTCGGCCATGAAGGTCAGTTCGTGAGCGTGGTGCCGAGCCGCGAGCTGGTGATCGTGCGGCTCGGGCTGTCGCAGCCGGAAGCCGCGTGGAATCACGAGGCGTTTCTCGCGCGCGTGCTCGACGCGGTGCCGGCCCCCGGTGCGTGACGACGGGCGCTTGCCCGCCGCACGCGCTACGGCGGCGGCCGTGACGACGCCGCCGCTTCACGCGCTATCCGTGCTGCATTACGGATTCGCGCTGCCGCCGTACTGCTTGAATCCTTCGCGCGTCGCGAGGCGTTCGATGTAGCGCGACACCGCCGGCAGGTCCGGATGCTCGAACGGCGTGCCGAACCAGCGGTTCACCGACAAACCGATCGGGATATCCGCGAGCGTGAACGTGTTGCCGGCCACGTACGCGCCGGTCTTGTCGAGCTGCGCGTTCAGCACGCGCATGTGCGTCGTCCAGCCCGCGATCGACCGTGCGATAGCGTCCGGATCCTGATGGTCGGGCGACTTGCGCACGAGGCCGAGGAATGCGCCGACCCACGAGCGGTTCAGGTCCGAGCCCTGCCAGTCGATCCACTGGTCGACGCGCGCACGTGCCTGCGGCTCGGCCGGATACAGCGCATCGCCGCCGTAGCGGTTCGCGAGGTAGCGGATGATCGTGTTCGATTCCCACAGCACGAAATCGTCATCCTTGATGACGGGCACGAGCGCGTTCGGATTCAGCGCGAGATAGGCCGGATCGTGGGTCGTGCGGAAGCCCGCGCCCCAGTCTTCCTGTTCGAACGGCAGGTTCAGTTCGGTGCACAACCACAGCACCTTGCGGACGTTGATGGACGGAATCTTGCCGAGGACGTGCAGCATGCAGTCTCCTTGTGAGGTCGGGTGCGGAGCGTTCGGCGCGCACGGCACACGCCGAACGCGTTCACGCCGAATTTATACACGACCTCGCGGGAAACGGCAGACCGCGGGCGCGAAATCGGTGTGCGGCCGGTTCGTCAGGTCGCGCAGCGCGTGCTCGGCCGTCGGGAACCGGAACATGAATCCGTCCTGATGCAGCCGTGCCGGCACCACGCGCTGCCCGTCCAGCAGCAGCTCGGCCATCTCGCCCATCGCGGCGCGCAGCGGCGCGGCCGGCACGTGCAGGAACGCCGGACGGCGCAGCACCTTCGTCACGACCTGCACGAACGCGCGCTGGGTCAGCGGCACCGGTGCGACCGCGTTGTAGACGCCATGCATCACCGCATTGGACATCGCTCGCGCGACGATCCGCAGCACGTCGTCGCGGTGAATCCAGCTCATCACCTGCGCGCCGTCGCCGAATCGGCCGCCCAGCCCGACGTAATGCGGCAGCAGCATCGGGCGCAACGCGCCGCCCGGGCCGAACACGATGCCCAGCCGCAGCACCACCGCGCGCACGCCGTGGCGCTCGAGCGGTTGCACGGCCGCCTCCCACTGCCGGCACAGCTCGGACATGAAGCCGGCGCCGGTACTGCTGCCCTCGTCGAGCCGTTCGTCGCCCGGCCGCACGCCGTAGTAGCCGATCGCGGACGCCTGGATCCACGTGCGCGGCTTGACCTCGGCGGTTTCCACCCAGCGCATCAGCGCCTGCGTGACGCCGACGCGGCTGGCGAGCAGCAGCGCCCGCCGGCGCTTGCTCCAGCGTGCGCCCAGCACCGGCGCGCCGGCGAGATTGATCACCGTGTCGAAGCGCTCGTGCGGCTGCAGCTGCTCGACCGACGTCACGCTGCGCACGCGGCCTTGAAACAGGTAAGCCGCGCACAACGGATCGCGTGCCAGCAACGTGACCGTATGCCCGGCATCGAGCAACTGGTTCACGAGCGTTTCGCCGATGAAGCCGGTCCCGCCAGTAACGAGTACGTTGCCCGGCCGCTGCCGGGCGAACGGGTTGGCGGCCGGCGCGCGTGGCGCGATGCGGTATGCTGCGATCCCGTCGCGTACGCCCGACAGCGTCACGCCGACGGCGAACAGGCTGAGCAACCAGCCACGCCAGCCGACGTCGATCGCGTGCAGCGCGGTCGGTTCGTGCGCCCACACGGCGAGCTGCATCGCGACCATTCCGAACAGCGCGCCGCCGTTGACGGCCAGCAGCGTATGCAGCACGCGCTCGGTCGCCGGCAGCTTGCGGCTCTGGTCCTCGACGACGAAATCCCACAACGTCAGCACCACTTCGACGAGCACGACCGTCGCGAGCGCCGCGACCCACGCGCCGTGAAACGCGACGTTCGCGATCGACGCGAACACGAGGCCGTACAGCACGGATCGCACCGCATGAATCGCCAGCTCGAGCCGCGCGCGCGGGCTGTGCGGCAGGTCCTGCGTGAGTTCGTGGTGATAAAGCGTGTCGAATGCGCCCATCGCGCCCTGCACGATCAGCAGGTTGAGCGCCCAGTCGAAAGCAGGCAACGTGTTCATGCGGTATCCCTCCTCCAAAGCCAGACGAGCGGCGGCGCCATCGCGACGAGTGCGGCAACGTCGATCGCCACGTGACTCCACACCTGCGCCTGCCACGACAACAGCATGTCCTGCGGCGCCCAGACCGACAGGCCGGCCAGCAGCCAGCCCCACACTTCCCGTTTCCGCAGCCGGTTGCCGAGATGGACGAGCGCGAGCATCCAGACCGACGCGCACTGCACCGTCGCGCCGAGCAGCGACATCCACCAGACCTGCTGGGCGCGCGCGGCTTCGGGCGCGGCTCCCGTCCAGAAATGCCACTCGATGTCGCGGTGATACGCGTCGAGCCAAGATGCGCCGGCGATCCACGGAGCGGCTGCGCCGACCAGCAGGTGCGCGATCGCGGCTGCGTACATCCAGCGCACGACGATGCGGCGCGGGGTGAGCGGACATCGCCCATCGAAGTGGAGAACCATTTCACTTGATCCCATGCTTCGCACTCCTTCTTGTTATCGCAAGCATCATGAATCGATCGATTGACTGCTGTCCCGCGTACGCCGCCGCCCCCACGCGACGGCGGCAGACTTACATCGGCTTGACCACCATCAGGAAATACACGGTCAGCATCGCGAAGAACGCCGGATAGCCGAGCAGTTCCCAGCGCTTCGCATAGCGCCAGTAGCGCTCGGGCAACGCGGCATCGCCGTTCGCGTGCGCGAGCTTCGCCATCGATGCAAGTTCGAGCTGCAGCCACACGACCGGCAGCCAGCACACACCGGCGACCGCATACAGCACGATCGATGCGAGCAGCCACGGCGTATGCCACGGCCAGCCGGCCGTGTGCGCGAGCCACAGCCCGGACGCCGGCTGGAAGATCACGGCCGGCGTCGTGAACCACCAGTCCGCGCGCACGACGAGCCGCGACACGGCCGCGATCGCGGGCACCGACCGCGTGCGGTTCGCGAAGAACAGGTAGAACGCGGTGCCGAACCCCGTGCCGACCAGCAGCACCGAAGACAGGATATGAAGCGCCTTGATGACGAGATAGGTATTCATGCGTGTTCTTCTGAATAGAGGATCAACAGGATGGCGAGGATCGGCACGTTCTTGAGCACGGGGCCGAACGGTTCGGCCAGCAGGCCCGGCATCGTGACCGCGATGACCGCCGAGTACGCGACGATCAGCGCCGCCTGCGCGGCCCACAGGCGCCGCGACGGCGCGACGACGGTCGCGATGCCGAACGCGAAATCCAGCGCGCTGGCCGCGTAAAGCGCAATCAGCGCGGGCAGGCCCGTCAGGTGCGCAGGCGCCAGCAGCGCGAGGCTCGCGTGCAGCGGATGGATGAACGCGCTCGCGATCGCCGTCCAGATCCACACGATCGCGAGCGCGCCCACCAGCACCGGGCGCCGCCACATCGCGAGCGCGTCGCGGCGCAATGCGCCGGCTTCCGCGCCGATGAAGCTGCCGAGGCCGCGCGGCGGCCGGCCCAGCACAGCCGTGACGGCCGTCGGGTCGCCGGTGTTGCCGCCGCGCAGCATCGCCCACGTGTCGCGCGTCAGCATCGCCCCCGGCAGCGTGCCGAGCAGTGCGGCCGCCGCGCCGACCAGCGGGCCCGGCAGCGTCACGCGGGCCGCCGGCGGAAATCCGAGCGCGGCGCGGTAGCCGGCCAGCATCTCGCGGTATTCGACTTCGTCGCTGCCGACCACGTCGATCACCCGGCTGTCGGCCGCCCGCGAATCGCCCGGCTGTACGACGAGCCGCGCCACGACTTCGGCGAGATCGTCGACATGCACCGGGCGCAGCCGTTGATGGCCGCCCGCCGGCAACATGTGCACGGGCAGGCTCGCGAGCATCCGGAAAAACCGCGCGGACGCGCCGGCCGCCCCGTAGACGAGCGCGGGGCGCACGATGCGGAAGTCGATCGGCAGCGTCTGAAGGAAACGATCGGCTGCACGCTTGCTCGCGAAGTACCGCGTATCGCCGCGTTCGACGCCGAGCGCCGAGATCTGGATCACGCGCCGCACGCCGGCCAGGCAGCACGCGGTAAAGAGCGCGCACGGCGCGGCGCGATGCACGGCATCGAGCGTCGCGCCGCGTCGATCGGCCAGCATGCCGACCGCGTTGATCACCACGTCGACGCCCTTCAGCCGTGCGAGCCACGCTTGCGGATCGACGTCCTGCGCGAAGTCGATCGCGACGTCGTGCGGGCCGGCCGCGCGGCGCACGCCGCGCAACACGCGATGCCCGCCGGCTTCGAGCCGCGCGCACAGCGCCTGCCCGATGAAGCCGTTCGCGCCGCAGACGAGCACGGTCATGCCGCGTGCGCCGGTGCGATCGGGCGGGGAGGTAGACGGCAAGACTGCGTTCATGCTCATCCTATATTTACAGTTATTTCTGTACAGACAGAAATATCAACCCCGAAAAAAGCGGGCTGCGTGCCCGCTCCGCCGTTACTGCTTACTTCGACGGCTTGCGCCTGACCGTCTGGCTGATCTTCGCGCCGATGCCGAGCGCCTTCATCAGCGTATCGGGCTTGAGCCGCAGCATTTCGTCGGACCAGGTCGTGAGCGTCTCGACGAACTGCAGCGTGTCGCGAATGCGCTGCTCGGTCTCGCGGCTCTCGTTCGCGATGTCCGGATTCGTCAGGCAATCGCGCAGCACCGTGAGCGTCGGCTCGATCTCGCGCTGCCGTCGCCCTTCGACGATCAGCTTGAACAACTCCCAGATGTCGGTCGACGTCTCGAAGTGGTCGCGGCGATCGCCCAGCACATGCACGACCTTCGCGAGCCGCCACGCCTGCAGCTCCTTCAGGCTCGTGCTGACGTTGGAGCGTGCGACGTTGAGCGTCTCGGCGATCTCGTCGGCCGCAACCGGCCGTCCGGCCAGGTAGAGCAGCGCGTGAATCTGCGACACAGTACGGTTGACGCCCCACCGCGAGCCCATTTCGCCCCAGTGGAGAATGAATCGTTCGGCAATCGGCGTGAGTTCCATGGTGGGGAATTTAGTTTTTTCAGTTATTTCTGTCAAGAGAGAAATAACCGGGCGATCCGACGCCTGCCGTCCGTGCCCGCCCGCGATCGGCCGCTTCCTTTACAATGCGCGGGATTTTTCCGATTTCAGGCCGTCCCCGCCTTTCTGACTAGAGGTTCTCCCATGATCATCAAACCGCGCGTGCGTGGCTTCATTTGCGTGACGACTCATCCGGTCGGCTGCGAAGCCAACGTCAAGGAACAGATCGATTACGTGACTTCGCACGGCCCGATCGCCAACGGCCCGAAAAAGGTGCTCGTGATCGGCGCGTCGACCGGCTACGGCCTCGCCGCCCGGATCTCGGCCGCATTCGGCTCGGGCGCGGACACGCTCGGCGTGTTCTTCGAGCGCGCCGGCAGCGAAACGAAGCCCGGCACGGCCGGCTGGTACAACAGCGCCGCGTTCGAGAAATTCGCCGCCGAAAAGGGGCTGTATGCGCGCAGCATCAACGGCGACGCATTCTCCGACGAGGTCAAGCAGGTCACGATCGACACCATCAAGCAGGATCTCGGCAAGGTCGACCTGGTCGTCTACAGCCTCGCCGCGCCGCGCCGCACGCACCCGAAGACGGGCGAAACCATCAGCTCGACGCTCAAGCCGGTCGGCAAGGCCGTCACGTTCCGCGGGCTCGACACCGACAAGGAAGTGATCCGCGAAGTGTCGCTCGAGCCGGCGACGCAGGAAGAGATCGACGGCACCGTCGCGGTGATGGGCGGCGAGGACTGGCAGATGTGGATCGACGCGCTGGCCGACGCCGGCGTGCTGGCCGACGGCGCGAAGACCACCGCGTTCACGTACCTCGGCGAGCAGATCACGCACGACATCTACTGGAACGGCTCGATCGGCGAAGCGAAGAAGGATCTCGACAAGAAGGTGCTGTCGATCCGCGACAAGCTGGCCGCGCACGGCGGCGATGCGCGCGTGTCGGTGCTGAAGGCCGTCGTCACGCAGGCCAGCTCGGCGATCCCGATGATGCCGCTGTACCTGTCGCTGCTGTTCAAGGTGATGAAGGAAACGGGCACGCACGAAGGCTGCATCGAGCAGGTGTACGGGCTCCTGAAGGACAGCCTGTACGGCGCGACGCCGCACGTCGACGCAGAAGGCCGCCTGCGCGCGGACTACAAGGAGCTCGATCCGCAGGTGCAGGCGAAGGTCGTCGCGATGTGGGACAAGGTGACGAACGAGAACCTGTACGAGATGACCGACTTCGCGGGCTACAAGACCGAGTTCCTGCGCCTGTTCGGCTTCGAGATCGCCGGCGTCGACTATGACGCGGACGTGAACCCGGACGTGAAGATCCCGGGCATCATCGACACGACGGTCTGACGGGTCGATCCGCCGCCGCCGCGCTCTCGGCGCGGGGTGGCGGATTCGCACGACCGGCGCCGTCAACGCGGCGCCGGTTCTTCCAGATAGACGCCCGACGACAGCGTGGCCTTCACCTGCCGCGTGAACTCGTCGGTCGACACTTCCTCCGCTCCCGCTTCGATGGCGTCGTATGCCTGGCGCACGACGTCGGCCGGCGTCGCTTTCGGCACGTCGAGGCCGGCCGTCAGGTCGGTATCGATGAAGCCGGCATGCAGCCCGATCACCCGCGTGCGCTGCTCGCGCAGCGAATGGCGCAGCCCGTTGGTCAGCGCCCATGCGGCCGATTTCGATACGCCGTAGGCCGACAGGATCGGCCGGTTCGTCCAGCTCGCGACCGACAGGATGTTCAGGATCGCGCCGCCGCCGTGGGCCGCGAGCGTTCCCGCGAATGCGCGCGACATCGCCAGCATCCCGAACACGTTGGTCTCCAGGTGTGCGCGCAATGCATCGACCGCGCCGTCGTCGGTCAGGCTGCCGAGCCGCGCGATGCCGGCGTTGTTGATCAGCAGCGTGACGTCCCGCGCCGCCTCGGCGGCCGCCGCGACCGCCGCCGGATCGGTCACGTCGAGCTTCACGGGCACGACGCCCGGCAGCGTCACGCTGGCCGGATCGCGTGCGCCCGCGTAGACCTTGCGCGCACCCCGCTCGAGCGCCTGCTTCGCGAACTCGAGGCCAAGCCCGCGGTTCGCGCCCGTGATGAAAACGACTGCACCTTCGATCTTCATGACCCTTCCTTTCGGAGATTGAATCCCGTGCGCGCCGGTTCGCCACACGCCCGGAATCCGGTGAAAAACCACGCTGCCATCGCGTACCGAACCGTTGCACCGCCGGTGCCGCCAGCCGGGCCGTCCCGCCGCCCGCGCCTCGCCGCACCCTGGACGCCGACCGACTTCGATCCATGCTGCGCCGGGTTGCTTCGCTTCGTCCGCGAAGTCGGCTACACTTGAATCTCAATGTCGATCACCATCGTCTTTGCGCAGCATGGTGCCAGTGCGAGGTCGGCACGTCAATGGTGATCACCATTGTGTTTTTCAATCGACGCAATTGCGGGAAAGAGGGAGGGATCGATGGGCGTCTCGAGACAACAGGCCGCGGAAAACCGCAACGCGATCGTCGCGGCCGCCGAGCGGCTGTTTCGCGTGCGCGGCGTCGAGGCCGTCGGGCTGACGGAACTGATGAAGGAAGCCGGCTTCACGCAGGGCGGCTTCTACAACCATTTCAAATCGAAAAATGCGCTGGTCGCCGCGGTGATGGAGAAAGCCATGCAGGACCGCGCGGATTCGCCGAGTGCCGGCAGCGTCGCGAAGCAAGTGACAGCCTACCTGTCGACCGCGCATCGCGACAACGTCGAAGGCGGCTGCCCGCTGTCGGGGTTCGCGGGCGATGCGCCGCGGCTGACCGACGCGGCGCGCGCCTGCTACACGCGCGGCGTCGCCGGCTATCTCGACCGGCTGGAGCGGACGTTGGCCGCCGAAGGCTCGGCAGACGCGCGCCGCGACGCGCTCGCCGTCTTCAGCCAGATGATCGGCGCGCTCGTGCTGTCGCGCGCGATTGCCGGCACCGATCCGGCGCTGGCCGACGAGATTCTCGACGCGGGGCGGCGCACGCTCGTGGGGCAGCCGGACGATCCGACCGTGCCGGCGTAGCGGCATGGCGGGGCCGGTCGCGCGCGATCGTCATTGCCGTCATTCCCGCTATTCCACCACCCGCGCGGCGTCCCACAGCGGCTGCGCGCCGCGCGCCGCATTCCACGCGGCGAACTGCGTGCGCCAGGATTCGAACGGTTGCGCGAGCGGATGACGCGGATCGTCGCTGAGCGCATACGCCATTCCTTCGATCAGCCAGCGCGGCTTCGTCACGACCGCGACGTTGCCGAGCACTTCCGCCTGCCGGTGATGGATCAGCTCGTGCGCGAGAAAGTAGGTCTGCCAGCCGCGCGGTGCGATCGCCACGCCGAAATCGCCGAGCGCCAGAGCTGCGCGCGAGCCGAGGCCGAACGCATCGGCGCACGCGCGCGTCGAGCAGAACACGACGCGCGGCGAAGCCCGGAACGCGCCGACGGCCGCGGCCGCGCGCGCGTAGCCGTCGCGATAGAGCTGCCGTGCGTCGTCGAGCTTCGCGGCATCGTCCGTGCAGATGTCGGCGCTCGGGCACGACACGCCGGGAATCAGCGCGGGCGCGACGACGCGCAGCGGCTTGACGAGCGCATACGCGGCAATCGGCAGCGCGACCAGCAGGCCCGTGAGGGCGAAAGCGACATGGGAGCGTTTCATCGAGGCAGCGGTTTGACGGATGCCGTTACGCGAGCTGCTTGTGGAAATACGTCGTCGCGCACAGCGCGCCGTCGGGCATCAGCGCGTAGTTCGGCACGATGCCGACGCGCTGCCAGCCGGCCCGCTCGTACAGCCGTTCGGCGTCGCCGCCCGTCACCGTGTCGAGCACGAGCACGGTCTTGCCGGCGTCGCGCGCGGCCGCTTCGGCCGCGGCCATCAGGCGCGCGGCGACGCCCTGCCGGCGCGCGTGCCGCGACACGAGCATCTTCGCGATATCCGCGCGATGCGGCTGGTTCTCTGGCTGCGCGGTCACGACCTGCACGGTGCCGACGATCCGCCCGGCCCCGTCCTCGGCGACGAGCAGGATGCGCTCGTCGTTCGCGACGCCTTCGGCCACGCGCGTCCAGAACGCGACGGCGGTCGCCCGCTCGATCGGCAGCATGAAGCTGACGGATGCGCCGCCTTCGACGCAATCGATCAGCACGTCGGCCAGCGCATCGACACAGGCGATCGTTTCGCTCGTGCCGACGCGGCGGACGGTAACAGGTTCGGTCATGCCATCTCCGGTAATCAGGTAGTCAGGTGGGCCGCACGCGCGGGTTCGGCATGGGGCGGGATCGGAACGAACGCCGGCCGGGTGTCGAGGCGCCCACCACGGCGGCCCGCGACAGACGCCCGGCAACGCCGTGCCCGGTCGGCGCGCGTTACCGCCCCATCATCGTACGCGACGAAAATTGTCGTTGCACCGGCGTCGACATCGCCTACACTTAGCCGAATGGATAACCTTCCCCTCCACATCAGCGACGTGTTCCATGCGCTCGCCGATCCGACGCGCTGCGCGATCGTCAGCGCGCTCGGCCATGGCGAGCGGACCGTCTCCGCGCTGGCCGCGCCGTTCGACATGGCGCTGCCGTCGTTCATGAAGCATGTCGCCGTGCTCGAGCGCAGCGGCCTCGTGGAGACCCGGAAAACCGGCCGCTCGCGCACCTGCGCGCTGGTCGGCAGCCGGCTGACCGAGGCCGAGGCATGGCTCGCCGCGCAGCGCGCGCAGTGGGAAGCGCGATCCGATCGTCTCGTCGAATTCGTCGAACGCCGTCACCAGGAGGAGCAAGATGTCAGCCAGCCACGTCGACCCCGCTGAAGCCCACGATCTCGTCATCACGCGCACGCTGCGCGCACCACGCCACGCGCTGTGGCGCGCATGGACCGACCCGGAACTGCTGAAGGAATGGTGGTGCCCGAAACCATGGACCACCGAGGTGCGCGCATTCGACCTGCGGCCGGGCGGCGCTTTCCATACGTTCATGCGCGGCCCCGACGGCGGCACGAGCGACAACCCCGGCTGCTTCCTCGACATCGTGCCGGAATCGCACATCGCGTTCACGTCGATGCTCGCGGGCGGCTGGCGGCCGCAGACGCCGTGGCTGGGCTTCACGGCGATCGTCACGATGGCCGACGACGACGCGGGCAGCCGCTACGAGGCGCGCGTGATGCATCCCGACGCCGCGACGCGCGAGCGCCACGAAGCGCTCGGCTTTTTCGAGGGCTGGAACACCTGCATCACGCAGCTCGACGCGTTCGCCGCCACCCTGCGCTGAACGCCGCTGCGCGTGCGGTCATTGCATGCCGCCGCGCTCGCGCCTAGGATTCCTGAAGGAAGCATGACGACACGCCGGGCGCCGGCGTGCACCGTCTCGCACGCTTCGCGGGAGGCGACATGTTGCACACGCACACGCATTCGACCCGGGTCAGCCGGCACCTGAACGCGCCGCGCGGGCGGGTCTACCGCGCGCTGCTCGACCCGCACGCGGTCGAGCAATGGAAAGTGCCCGACGGCATGACGTGCCGCGTGCATGCGTACGACACGCGCGAAGGCGGCGCGCTGCGCGTGTCGCTGAGCTACGACGCGCCGTCGGGCGGCGCCGGCAAGACGACCGCGCACACCGACACCTATCACGGCCGCTTCGTCACGCTCGTGCCCGACGAGCGGATCGTCGAGATCGATGTATTCGAAACCGACGACCCGATGCTGCGCGGCGCGATGACGATCACGATCACGCTGTCCGACGAGGCGGGCGGCACGCGCGTGGACGCGGTGCACGACGGCGTCCCGCCCGGCGTGCCGGCCGCCGACAACGAGACCGGCTGGCAGATGGCGCTGGCGCGGCTCGCGGCGCTGGTGGAAGCCGGTTGACGCCGCGCATGCGCGTCAGCCGAGCCGGTACGCGCGCGTGACCGTGCCGCGAAACAGCGCGTCGCGCTCGTCCGCGCCGGCCTGCGCGGTCAGGCGCTTGAACGCGTTCCAGCCGTTCACGAACGAATACGAGCCCTTGTCGACCGGGAAATTGCCCTCGAACATGCAGCGCCCGGGACCGAACGCGTCGATGCAGGTCATCATCCACGGCTTCCACGCGTCGGCGAGCTGCGTCGACGACGGCGGCTTCGCGCCTTTCTCGAAATCGAACCCGTTGATGCGCATCCCGAGGCCGCCGACCTTCACGTACACGTTCGGCAATTGCGCGAGCGTGCGCATCGACGCCGACCAGCGCGCGAACACCTCCGGTCGCTTGTCCGCATAGCTGCCGATCCGCACGACGCCGCCGCAATGATTGACGATGATCCGCGTGTCGGGGTTCGCTTTCGCGAGTTCGAACAATTCGGGCAACTGCGGGAAGAACAGCCACGCGTCGTACGACAGCCCGAGCGGCGCGAGCTGCGCGACGCCGGCCCGGTACGCGGAATCGAGCAGCATCCCGCGCGGCACCGCCGACAGCGGATTGGCGAGCGTCGGATCGGCATCCCACGTGCTCAGGTGCCGCACGCCGCGAAACCGTCCGCGCCCGGCTTCGACATGCGCTTCCAGCACGTCGCGCACGCGTTCGCCGAGCCGCAGGTCCGCGTGACCGACGATGCCCTTCGCGACGGCCACCGGGCCGTGCTGCAGCGGCTCGGTCACGCCGGCGACATAGGCCGTCTCGCCCACCGGCTTCAGTTCGGCCGGGCCCGAATCGTGATAACGCGTCTGCGCCTGCATGTAGACGGACGCCTGGATGTTGTGACCCGAGCGCGCGTCCTGCAGATAGTCGTCGAGCAGGTAGATCCAGCCCGGCCGTTCATAGAAGTGATGATGCGCATCGATGATCGGCAGGTCGGGCTCGAGCGCGGGTTCGAGCGCCGACGCGAGCCAGTCGGGACGAACCGCGAGGTAGTTGCTTTGCGTCATGCGTGAAGCTCCATCATGGGCCGCCGTGTCGGCAAACGCAGGCAGCGCGAACGATGCGGCGGCCGCGCCGATCAACCGGCGCCGCGTGATCGAAAAAGTCATGTCATTCGCTCCGGTCGAATGCATACAGCGACAGCGTGAGCAGCGTCGTGATCGCCAGCACGATCGCGAGGCCGAGCATCCCGGCCGTGAAGGTGCCGAAGCTGTCCTTCAGGTAGCCGACGAGATAGGGGCCCGCGAAGCCACCGAGCGCGCCGATCGAATTGATCAGCGCCAGCCCGCCGGCCGCGGCCTGGCCGGACAGGAAGCGCGACGGCAGCGTGTAGAAGATCGTGCGGCCGGCAATCGTGCCGATCAGCGCGAGCGTGATGCCGACGAGCGCCGGCCCGAGCGTCAGGAAATGCGTCGACACGCCGAGCGCCACCGCGCCGATGAACAAGCCGATCGCCAGGTTCGCGATCGGGCCGCCGCGACGGTCCACCCGCTTCGCCCACCACAGCAGCGCGATCGTGGCGAAGAAGTAAGGCACGGCGGACAGCCAGCCGGTCTGCATCGTCGACATCCCGTGCGCCTTCAGCATTTGCGGCAACCAGATGCCGATCCCGTACGAACCCATCGTGAAGCCGAACGAGATCAGCGCGAGCACGTACACGCGCACGTCGCGCAGCGCGACGCCGAAGCGCTTCTTGCGGCCGGCCGCCGCGCCGTCGCGCTCGAACGCGCGCTGCAGCGCGGCACGTTCGTCGTCCGACAGCCACGCGGCATTCGCCGGCGAATCGGACAGCAGCTTCAGCACAAGGAAACCAAGTGCGCACGCGGGCAGCCCTTCGACGATGAACATCCACTTCCAGCCGGCGAGCCCGAGCGTGCCGTCGAGCTGCAGCAGCCACGTCGACAGCGGGCCGCCGATCAGCGACGACAGCGGCGTCGACACGGTGAACCACGCGAGCACGCGCGTGCGGTAGCTCGCCGGAAACCACACGGCGAGGAAGAAGATCACGCCGGGAAAGAATCCGGCCTCGCCGATGCCGAGCAGCAGCCGGATTGCGTAGAAACTCGTCGGCCCGGTCGCGAGCGCGGTCGCGGCCGCCATCAGCCCCCACGTGATCATGATGCGGGCGAGCCAGCGGCGTGCGCCGAAGCGGTACAGCGCGAGATTGCTCGGCACTTCGAACACGCAGTAGCCGGCAAACATGATCCCCGCGCCCCAGCCGAACTGCGTCGCCGTCAGCCCGAGATCGCGGTTCATCGTGAGCGCGGCGAACCCGACGCTCGTGCGATCCAGATAGTTAAAGAAGTACGCGAGCGCGAGCAGCGGGATGAAGCGCCACGCGGCCTTGCGCACCGCGCGTTGCTCGATCGACGCGTCGGTGTCGCGATCGGCGGCCAGCGCCGGGGAAGCGGATGTCATGGTTGTCTCCGTGGATGCGGCGATCCTCTGCCGCGCGGCGCGCGGCCGGGACGCCTTTGTTCGTTCGATGAATCGCGGCTGCGCTACGCGCTCGCCACTTCGTTCGCCGACGGCGCACCGCCCGGTCCGTCGCCGTGCGCGGCGACGTCCGCGCCGTACCGCCCCGCGACGACGCCGGCATCGATCAGCGCACGCGCGTCGTCCGGCGTGTAGCCGAGCTCGCCGAGCAGCGCGCACGTGTCCTGGCCGAGCGCAGGCGGCGCCGAGCGCAGCCGCAGGCGTTCGCCCGCGAGCGTCAGCGGCAGCAGCGCGGTGCGCGTGTCGATCGGCCGCCCGGCGCTGCTCGCGTCGGCTGGCAGCGTCACGGCTTCGAGGCCGCCCGTGGCGAGCAGATGCGGATCGTCGAACAGGTCCTGCGGCTTCGTGATCGGCGCATACGGCAGGCCGGTCGATTCGAAGATCGCGCCGATCTCCGCGGCCGAGTACGGCGCGAGCCGCGAACGTAGTTCCGGCAACAGCCATTCGCGCGCCTGCACACGCAGGTTGTTGGTCGCGAGGCGCGGGTCGTCCTTCAGCGCGGCGAGGCCGAACGCATCGCAGAACAGCGCCCACTGCGTATCCGACACGACCGCGAGAAAAATCTGTTCGTCATCCTTGACGGAGAACACGTCGTAGACGGCCCACGCGGAAATCCGGCTCGGCATCGGCGATGCGGCCTGCCCCGTCACCGCGAACTGCATCATGTGCTGCGCGACGAGAAACACGTTGTTCTCGAACAGCGAACTCTGCACCTGCTGGCCGCGGCCCGTGCGCTCGCGCTGCGCGAGCGCGGCCATCGCGCCGATCGCGCCGAACATGCCGCCCATGATGTCGTTCACGCTCGCGCCCGCACGCAGCGGCCGCCCTTCGGGGCCCGTCATGTACGCGAGGCCGCCCATCATCTGCACGACCTCGTCGAGCGCGGTGCGATGCTCGTACGGCCCCGGCAGGAAGCCCTTGTGCGACACGTACACGAGCCGCGGATTCAGCGCGTCCAGCTGCGGGTAGCCGAGCCCGAGCCGGTCCATCGTGCCGCTCTTGAAGTTCTCGCTGAAGACGTCCGCCGTCGCGACGAGCCGCCGCACGATCTCCAGCCCGCGCGGATCCTTCACGTCGACCGCGACGCTCTTCTTGTTGCGGTTGAACATCCCGAAGAAGCCCGCGCCGGACCCGCGCAGCGCCCGCGTGCTGTCGCCCGCGATCGGCTCGATCTTGATCACTTCCGCGCCGAGATCCGCGAGCAGCATCCCGCACGTCGGGCCCATCACCATGTGCGTCATCTCGATCACGCGCACGCCTGCGTACGGCAGCGCGGCAACCGGTTGCCGATCGTTCATCGTGCGACTCCCGTCATGCATCCTTCCGGTTGCGCCGCCGAGGGCACGCGGCCATCCGCATAGCGAAAGCCCTTCGGCAGCCCGGCGTCCGGCACGTGGCCGTACAGCGCGTCGGACGGCAGCGCCGCATGCAGGATCGCGCGCGCGGCGAGCAGCGCGTCGACGTCGACGCCGGTGTCGACTCCCATCGCTTCGAGCAGGAACACGAGATCCTCGGTGACGATGTTGCCGGTGGCGCCCGGCGCATACGGGCAGCCGCCCAGGCCGCCTTGGCTCGCGTCGATCGTCGTCACGCCCACGTCGAGCGCCGCGACGACGTTCGCGAGCCCCTGCCCGCGCGTGTTGTGGAAATGCGCGCCGCCGGCCCTGTCGCCGACTTCGCGTTGCAGCCGCGTGAACAGCCGGCGCACCTGCGCGGGATTCGCATAACCGCTGGTGTCGGACAGGCCGATTTCGTCGACGCCGCATTCGGCCATCGCGACGGCCATCGCGATCGTCTCGTCGTCGGAGACCGCGCCGGCAATCGTGCAACCGAACGCCACCGACACGCCGGCCTCGATCTGCACCGACGGAAACCGCGCGTCGCGCAGCGCGACGATCGCGCGCACCTCGTCGATCATCTGCGCGGGCGTCTTGCGGATGTTGGCCAGCGAATGCGCTTGCGTCACCGAGACCGGCAGCGTCAGCTTGTGCACGCCCGCGTCGAACGCACCCTCGGCGCCGCGCAGGTTCGGCGCGAGCGCGGCGACGTGCAGCCCGGGAATCGCGAGCGCGTGCGCGACGACTTCGCGCACGTCGGCCATCTGCGGCAACAGCGTGGCCGGCACAAACGACCCGACCTCGATCTCGCGCAGGCCGGCCGCGGCCAGCGCGGTGATCCAGCGCAGCTTGGCGGCCGTCGGCATCACGGTCTTGATGCTCTGCAGCCCGTCGCGCGGGCCGACCTCGCTGACCAGCACCTTCGAGTTTTCTGAAACCTTCATTCGATACCCCATCGTTCTATCTGAAAGAACATAGTTCTGTTTGACAGAACTTTAAGCGTGTGTCGAATGGGCGATAAGCGGGGTATACCCGCGGAATCGCGCTTTTCTGGAACTTGAGTTCTGTCAGATAGAACGATATAGTCCGCCGACCATCATTCGAAGGAATCAGGCCGTGCCCAGGAATCCAGCAGATCACGCCGGCGACGCAGCCGATCCGGCGACGGAAGAGGCGTCCAGCGGCGTCGCGGTGCTCGACCGCGCGTTCGCGATCCTCCGTGCGTTCGGCCAGACCGACGACCGGCTGTCGCTCGCCGAGTTGTCGCGCCGCACCGGGCTGTACAAGAGCACGATCCTGCGTCTGCTCGCCGCGCTCGAACATGGCGGTTTCATGCGCAAACTCGACGACGGCCAGTACGCGATCGGGCACGAGCCGCAGCGGCTCGCCGCGCTGTACCAGCGTTCGTTCCGCGTCGGCCCGGTGGTCGAGCCGCTGCTCGAGACGCTGAGCCGCGAACTCGGGGAAACGGCATCGTTCTATGTGCGCCAGGGCGACGTGCGCTCCGTGCTGTATCGCGTCGAGCCCGCGCGGGCGGTACGCGTGTCGATCCGCGTCGGCGAGGAGTTTCCGGTCGGCCAGGGCGCATCCGGGAAGGTGCTGCTGGCCTTCACCGACACGCAGGACGCCCGCTGGAACGACGTGCGCGAACAGCTGTGGGCCGCGTCGTACGGCGAGCGCGACCCGGAAACGGCGTCGGCTTCCGTGCCCGTGTTCGGCGCGGCCGGCGAATGCGTCGGTGCGCTAACGGTATCAGGCCCGAAGTCGCGGCTCGCCGCCGCGCCGGCGATGACGGCGGCGCTCGCGATGCTGCTGCCGCTCGCGCAAAAGGCGACCGTCGCACTCGGCGGCGCGGGCGCGCGCTACGACGCGCCGGCCGTGCGCGACAGTCTCGCGCGGCTCGCATCGTCGGCGGACGACGCCGCCCGGTCGTAGGGAGCCGGTTGCGCGCGGCACGCGATACGGCAGCGCGAAAGACGGCCGCATGCGACACTGGCCGCCGATGCGCGCAGCGCGCCGTTCTCAGGCGACGCACCATGCGTGCAACCGACCACCGGACCCGCCCGAGGAGACCCCCGCGATGAACGCCGCGCGCACCGCCAGCTGGTATTTCGATTTCGTTTCGCCGTTCGCCTACCTGCAACAGGAACAGTTCGACCGGTTGCCGCCCGCCGCCGCGTTCGAGCCGCGGCCGATCGTGCTCGGCGCGCTGCTCGCGCACTGGGGCCAGAAAGCGCCGGCGGAAATCGCGGCCAAGCGCGTGTTCACCTATCGGCATGCGCAATACCGGGCGGATAAGCTGGGCATTGCGTTCCGGATGCCGCCCGCGCACCCGTTCAACCCGATCAAGCCGCTGCGTCTCGCGATCGCGATGGGCAGCTCGCGCGACGCGATCCGGCGGATCTTCCGGCATATCTGGCGCGACGGCCAGGACGTGTCGACGCCCGCAGGCTTCGCCGCGCTGTGCGAAGCGGTCGGCTTTCCGGAAGGCGTGACGGCCGTCGAGGCTCAGCCGGTCAAGGACGCGCTGCGCGCGAACACGGATCGCGCGATCGCCGAGAACGTGTTCGGCGTGCCGACCTTCGCGCTCGACGGCGACCTGTTCTGGGGCGAGGACGCGACCGACATGTTCGTCGACTGCGCGACGTCGCGCGCGTGGCTCGATTCGCCCGAAGTGCGCCGCATCAGCGCGCTGCCCGAAGGGATCCGGCGCGGCTGACGGCGAGCCGCCGCCACCGCGCCGCCCGCTTCAGCCGTCGCGCCCTTCGACGAGCGCCGGCACCGCCTCCCGCATCATCGCGGCGAACCGCACGAGCCGCGACGGATAGAACTGCGCATGCGGATAAGTCAGGTAGACGGGCAGCGCCGCGGCCTGCCATTCGGGCGCGAGGTGCACGAGATCGCCGCGCGCGAGATCGTCGGCCAGCATCCACGACGATCCGACGCACGCGCCGACGCCCAGCAGCGCCGCGCTGCGCAACGCATACAAGTTCGCGGTCGTGATGCGCGGGCGGATCGGAATGCGTCGCGTGTCTCCGGTGGTCGCATGCGTCAGCGCGAGTTCGGTGCGGTAGTACGTGCGCAACGCGAGCCACGGCAGCGCGGCGAGCGCGTCCGGATCGGCCGGCACGTCGGCGCCGCTCAGCACGGACGGCGCGGCGACCACGAAGCGCGGCACCTTCGTCAGCCGGATCGCGACCACGCCCGGATCGGTCGGTTCGCCGACCTGGATCGCGCAATCGATGCCGCTGCCGACGAAATCGCGCACCTCGTCCTGCAGCAGCCACTCGACCGACACGCGCGGGTAGTCGCGCAGGAACTGCGCGAGCGGCGCAACGAAACGCTGCTGGCCGAACGCGTGCGGCACCGCGACGCGCAGCAGCCCGTCCGGCTCCTCCTGCGCGCCGCGCAAATCCGCCTCGAACGCCGCCCAGCTCGCCAGCAGCTCCTTCGCCTGCTTGAAGCACCGCTCGCCGTCGACGGTCAGCCGCATCGTATGGGTCGTGCGTTGCAGCAGCCGCATGCCGAGCGAATTTTCCAGCGCCTGCAGCCGCCGGCTGATGGTCGGCTGCGTCGTGTGCAACTGCACGGCGGCCGCCGACAGGCTGCCGGCCTCGACTATGCGCACGAAGGTTTCCATCAGCTCGAAACGATAGCCAGCGCCGTCCACCGGCACCGCCTGAATGCGCCGAGACCCGCCAGCAGCGGGAGAGGGAGAGGATTTTTCGGTCATTCGTCGAGCGTATAACAAATCTGCGCCGGGTGGCACTACCGTCGCCGGCCGCGTACCGCCACACTCGCGTCCATCCCATTCTTCAACCCAGGATGTACGCGATGTCCACCCCGACCCGTCTCGACGCCGCGCCCCGCGCGGCGCACGCTCCGGCCCGTCCGGCCGCCCATTCGATGCCCGATCGCCGGCTCGTGCTGCTGCTCGCGGCCGCCGCCGGCCTCGGCGTCGCCCCGCTCTACTACGCGCAGCCGATGCTCGGCGCGCTCGCGCCCGATCTCGGCGCGTCGGCGCGGGCGATCGGCTTCGTGCCGACGCTCACGCAGCTCGGCTATGCGCTCGGCATCCTGCTGCTCGCGCCGCTCGGCGACCGCTTCGACCGGCGCCGCGTGATCGTGATCAAGGCCGCGGCGCTGGTCACCGCGTTGCTGCTGGCCGCCGTCGCGCCGTCGCTCGGGCTGCTGCTCGCGGCGAGCTTCGCGATCGGCCTCGCCGCGACGATGGCGCAGGACGTCGTGCCGGCCGCCGCGACGCTCGCGCACGACATGCATCGCGGCCGCATCGTCGGCACGGTGATGACGGGGCTGCTGCTCGGCATCCTGCTGTCGCGCGTCGTGGCCGGATTCGTCGCCGAGACGGCCGGCTGGCGCGCGATGTTCGCGCTCGCCGCCGCCAGCGTCGCCGCGATCGGCGCCGTGGCCGCACGCGGGTTGCCGCGCTTCGAGCCGACCACGCGGCTGCCGTATCGCGCGCTGATCGGCTCGCTCGGCGCGCTGTGGCGCGAGCATTTGGCACTGCGCCGCGCCGCCCTCGCGCAGGGGCTGCTGGCCGTCGGGTTCAGCGCGTTCTGGTCGACCCTCGCGGTGATGCTGCACGGCGCGCCGTTCCACCTCGGTAGCGCGGCCGCCGGCGCCTTCGGCCTCGCGGGCGCCGCCGGCGCGCTGGCCGCGCCGATCGCCGGGCGCCTGGCCGACCATCACGGCCCCGAGCGCGTGACGCGGATCGGGATCGGCATCGCAACGGTGTCGTTCGCGTCGATGGCCGCCGCGCCGCTGATGTCGCCGCATGCGCAGCTCGTGCTGCTCGCGGTCGCGACGATCGGCTTCGATCTCGGCGTGCAGGCCACGCTGATCGCGCACCAGTCGATCGTCTACCGGATCGATCCCGCGTCGCGCAGCCGCCTCAATGCGGTGCTGTTCGTCGGCATGTTCATCGGGATGGCGGCCGGCGCCGCGATCGGCAGTTTGTTGCTCGCGCAACTGGGCTGGAACGCGGTGACCGCGCTGGCCGTCGTGACGTCGCTGGCCGCGCTCGCCGTGCGGGTGTGGCGCAACTGAAGTCGGGCATCGCGTAACATCGGCGGGCAGGCCCACGGGGCTTGCCCGCTTTTTTTTAATTTTTGATCGGCGCGCGCATGACGCTGCGCCGCCCGGCAGATTCGCGCGGCTGTAACGCCGCAATCGTTCATCCGGCGCAAGGTCCGCGCCGACTGACCGAATTGTCCAGTTCACCCAAATATTTTTCCGGCGTCCGTGCACGCGCGCACGCAAACGTCGGACGATTCGTCCCTGCCGCACCACCCGGCGCGCTCCCATCCGGCCCCTCCACCGAACCCCGTTTTATCAGGGGAATCCCGGTATTTTTTCGCATTTTCTTCGAAATAACGGGTGACATACTTGCCCCCCGTTGCGCTCCGTGCGAGCGCGCTTTCCGATCCAGCCGGCCGCCTGTCATGCGCTGCGCGTCCGCCCGGGTCGCACAGGACATGAACAATTTCGACACGACGATCCAGGTCTTCCTCACTCACATGACGTTCGGTCCGTTGATGAATCACGCGATCCGCGTGATCGCGGGCCTCTACACGTTCAAGGGCTTCGTGCTCGTTCCGGTGCTGTGCTGGCTGTGGTTCCAGCCGGGCCCGAACCGCGAGCGGCAACGCGAGCTGGTCGTCGCCACTATCGCGAGCGGGCTCATCGCGCTCGCCGTCGGCCGCGTGCTCGCGCAAGTGCTGCCGTTCCGCGTGCGGCCGATCTACAACCCCGACCTGCACCTGCACTTCCCGTCGGCCGGGTTGCGCGCGGCGACGCTGCAGACCTGGAGTTCGTTTCCGAGCGATCACGCGATGCTGTGGATGGCGATCGCAACCGGCATCTTCATCATCGCGCGCCGCGTCGGCATCGTCGCGCTGCTGTATTCGGTCGTGTTCATCTGCCTGCCGCGCGCGTATCTCGGCTTTCACTATCCGACCGACCTGATCGCGGGCGCCGCGATCGGCATCGCGATCGCATGGCTGCTGACGCGCGACGCGATCCGCGCGCGCTTCGCCCCGCAGGTGCTGGAGATGATCCGGCGCTTCCCCGCGCCGGCCTATACGCTCGCGTTCCTGCTGTGCTTCGAGTTGATCACGCAGTTCGACGAACTGCTGACGCTCGCGCAGTCGGCCACGCGCACGATGTGACGGGCAGACGCGCGATGCTGCCGCTGCTGATGTCGTTCCGTCGCCCCGGCGCGCGCTGCCGGCCATGCGCGGCCGCGGCACGCCGTGCGACGGCCGCGCCCGTCAGTCGCAATCGGGCGCGCCGAGCGGAAAGAACGAACGATACGGCCGCGCCTCCTCGACCGCGCGCGCAAACGACGGCCGCACGAGCAGACGCTTGCGGTACGCGATCACGTTCGCGAACGCCGGATCGATCCGGTGCGTCCAGTCCGCATAGAACAGGAACGGCGCCGCGCCGCAATCGGCGAGGCTGAAACGGTCGCCGGCCGCCCATTCGCGATCGGCCATCGTCTTGTCGAGCCACGCATACGACGTGTCGAGCATCGCGCGCGCGTCGGCCACCCCGCGCGCATCGCGCTCGGCTTCCGGCCGCAGCGCATCGAACACGACCTTCTGCTGCGGCGTCGCCACGTAGTTGTCGAAGAAGCGGTCCATCGTCCGCACCTCGAGCGCGGCGTGCGGATCGTCGGGCAGCAGGCGCATGGGGCCCGGATGGTTCAGGCCGAGATACTCGATGATGATCGACGCCTCGATCACCGTGCGGCCCGCATCGACGAGCACCGGGAAGCGCTTCAACGGCCACAGCCTGGTCAGTTCCTGCATCGGCTTCGGATCGTCGTGCGCGAGCACGCGATACTCGAACGGCGTGCCGTTCTCGTACAGCGCGGTCAGCACTTTCTGGCAGTAGGACGAAAACGGATGGGCGTAAAGCGTCGGCATCATCGTGGAGGCTCCTGGGGTTTCGGCGCCGCGTCAGGCGGCGCCGCATGATCGGATACCTTGACGACGCTCGGCGCCCCGCCGTTTCGACATCGGCCCGATATTTTTTCGACGGACCGCCTGGGCCGCTACGAGCGACCGTCCATCACGACGCGCCCTTCGGCGCGCCAGCGCAGCATCCCGCCGCCGAGATTCGCGACCGCGTCGAAGCCGGCCTTCTTCAGGATCACCGTCGCCTGCGCGGAACGGCCGCCGGCCCGGCACACGGTCACGACCGGACGGTCGCGCGCGACTTCGCCGGTGCGCGCGGCCAGTTCGCCGAGCGGGATCGGCGTCGCGCCCGGCAGATGGCCGAGCGGGCCCGCGAACTCGTCCGGTTCGCGCACGTCGACGACCTGCACGGCCGGCAGATGATCCTCGAGCCATTGCGGATCGATTTCCCAGAAGCCGGCGAACGTGTAGACGAGCGGCGCCCAGTCGGCGGCCGCCTGCGCATCGGGCGCGTTCGCGGCGACGCCGCACTGCAGGTTCGCCGGCACCGCGACGTCGATCTGGCGCGGATGCGCGAGCCCGAGGTTGCGCATGTAGCCGGCGAAATCGTCTTCGCTGAGATCGCCGCCGAGGCGCGGGTTGAAGCGCCGCTCCTCGCCGACGCTCGTCACCGTGAGCCCGCGATAGTCGTGCGCGGGATACAACAGGCACGTGGCCGGCAGCGTGAAGAGCCGGCCGTGCACCGCGCGATACAGCGCGCGCGGGTCGCCCTGCTGGAAGTCGGTGCGGCCGGTGCCGCGGATCAGCAGGCAATCGCCGGTGAACGCCATCGATTCGTCGTCGAGCACGAGGCTGACGCAGCCGCTCGTGTGGCCGGGCGTCGCGCGCACCGTCAGGTAGCGCGCGCCGAACGCGCAGCGCTCGCCGTCGTTCAGGTAGCGGTCGGCGCCTTGCGCGCCGCTCGCGGCCGAGATCGCGATCGCGCTGCCCGTGCGCTGCTTCAGCAGCCACGCGCCCGTCACGTGATCGGCATGCACGTGCGTGTCGACGGTCGCGACGAGCCGCAGCCCGAGTTCGTCGAGCAGCGCAGCGTCGCGGCGCACCTGCTCGAACACGGGATCGATCAGCAGCGCTTCGCGCGATGCGGCGTCGGCGAGCAGATACGTGTACGTCGACGATTGCGGGTCGAAAAGTTGCCGGAAGATCATGGCTCGGTGCTCCGTCGCGTGTTCTTCAGGGGGTGTAGTCGGATCGGGACGCTGCATGGCGTCGTCGGGCGCCGGCGCCGGCATGACGACAGCGCCGCCGTGCGAGCGGCATCGCGCCCATTCATACAGCGTAGAACAAAATGCCCGCGCCGCCGCGCGTCCCCTACGCGGCAACCGATTCCGTCGACGAATCCCGCACCGCGGGACGATTCGCCGCGCCGGGACGGCCGCGCACGCTGCCTTACACTACCGCCTGTTCTCGTCCCCGATCACAGGAATGCCCCCGACATGTCGATGACGATCGATCCGAAGCAGGCCGCCGCGCTGCTGGCCGTCGCCGACACCGGCAGCTTCGAGCAGGCGGCCGTGCGCCTGCACGTGACCGCGTCCGCCGTCACGCAGCGGGTCCGCGCGCTGGAAGCGAGCCTCGGCACGCCGCTCGTGCTGCGCACGCGGCCATGCCGCCCGACGGTGGCCGGGCAGCGCGTGCTGCAGCACCTGCGCCGCGTCGCGCTGCTGCAGGCCGACCTGCAAAGCACGCTCGCGGCCGACCGCGAATCGCCGATTTCCGTGACGATCGCACTCAACTCCGACAGCCTCGGCACATGGTTCCTGCCGGCGCTGACGTCGGTGCTCGCGGGCGAGCGGATCCTGTTCGAACTGATCGTCGAGGATCAGGATCACACGTTCGCGCTGCTCGAAAGCGGGATGGCGGTCGGCTGCGTGACGACCGAGCCGAAGCCGATGCGCGGCTGCATCGCGACGCCGCTCGGCACGATGCGCTACCGGCTGCTCGCGGCCGCCGCGTTCGCGGTGCGCTGGTTTCCGCGCGGGCTGAACCGCACGAGCGCGCGCCACGCGCCCGTCGTCGCGTATTCGCGGCGCGACACGCTCCAATCGTCATTCCTGAAGGAGAAGTTCGGCTTGCCCGAAGGCGCGTACCCGTGCCACTACGTGCCGGGCACGCATTCGCACTTCGCGGCGGTGCGGCACGGGCTCGGCTACGCGATGGTGCCGGAGCCGCTGATCGGCGCCGCGCCGCTCGATGCGCAGGGGCTCGTCGATCTCGCGCCCGCGCATCCGACCGACGTCACGCTGTACTGGCACGCGTGGACCGTGCAGTCGCCGACGATGGCGTCGCTGTCCGCGCGGGTGGTCGAAGCAGCGCGCAGGCTGCTCGCGCCGTTGCCGTAATGCGCCGGCGGGCGCGCGGGTGAGCGACGCTGCCGGCGCGGTACGCACGGCGACGAGAAAGTCGGCCGCGCCGCCTATACTTTTCCCATCGGCCTCGCGAACGCGCCGCGCGGCCGCTCATCCAGGTCCGGCCGTTCCCTTTCATGTGAGGAGAACATCATGTCCCGCCGCTATATCGATTGCCGCGAGTTTCCCAGCGCGACGCATTGCTCGGTCGCAATCTCCGCCGACTCCGACAACGAACTGCTGGAGGCCGCCGTTCAGCATGCGGTCTCGGTGCACCAGCACACCGACAGCGCCGAACTGCGCACGCAACTGAAATCGCTGTTTCACGACGGCACGCCGCCCGCCGACATGCCGCGGCAAGCGTGATCCGCCGGCACGGCAGGGTCGCCGGCAACGCGCCGCGCGCGTCACTCCTCTGCGTCTTGCGTGATGCCACGCCGCGCCGGCCCGTCGCCGGCCGGCGCATTCCGCGTAACGCGTTATGCGCGACGCTGCGCGAAATACGCGCCGACCGCGCCGATAAAGGTGTCGATATCCGCGCGCGACACGTCGCAATGCGTGACGAAGCGCGACGCATACAGCATCTGCGTGAGGATCCCGCGTTCCTTCAGCCACGCCTCGAGCGGCGCGCAATCGGCTTCGGGGAATTGCGCGAACACCATGTTCGTCGCATGCGACAGCACCTTCACCGAATCGATGCGGGCGAGGCCGGCCGCGAGATGCGCGGCATTCGCGTGATCGTCCGCGAGCCGCTCGACGTTGTGATCGAGCGCATACAGGCACGCCGCCGCGAGAATGCCCGACTGCCGCATCCCGCCGCCCAGCACCTTGCGCCAGCGCTGCGCGCGCTCGACCAGCGCACGGCTGCCGACCAGCACCGAGCCGACCGGCGCACCGAGCCCTTTCGAGAAGCAGATCGACACGGTGTCGAACGGCGCACACAGCTCGGCGATCGGGCGCCCCGACGCGACGGCCGCGTTGCACACGCGCGCGCCGTCGAGGTGCGTGGAGAGCCCGCGGCTGCGCGCGAACGCGACGGCTTCCTGCACATAGCCTTCCGGCAACACCTGGCCGCCGATCGTGTTTTCGAGCGCGAGCAGGCGCGTGCGGGCAAAGTGATTGTCGAGCGGCTTGATCGCCGCGGCGATCTTCGCGAGCGGCAGCGTGCCGTCCGGCGCGTTCTCGATCGGTTGCGGCTGAATGCTGCCGAGCACGGCCGCGCCGCCGCCTTCGTACTTGTAGGTGTGCGCGAGCTGGCCGACGATGTACTCGTCGCCGCGCTCGCAATGCGACATCAGCGCGGCGAGGTTGCTCTGCGTGCCGCTCGGGAAGAACAGGCCGGCTTCCTTGCCGGCCCGCTCGGCCGTCACCGCCTGCAGGCGCAGGACGGTCGGGTCGTCACCCCAGACGTCGTCGCCGGTTTCGGCGGCGGTCATGGCGGCCAGCATCGCCTGGCTCGGACGTGTCACGGTATCGCTGCGTAAATCGATCATCGCTGTGCCCTGAGTAAACGCGAGCCGGAACCGATGCGCCCGGCCCTGCCGAAACGAGACTGAGAGTGTACGCAATTCGCGCGGCGCCTGCCGGCCGTCGCCGCGCACCGCGATGCCGCACGCGCGACGTCGTTCCGATGACGCGACGCGCCATATTGCCGCACGTGCGGCAGGCCGCCACGCCGCGGCCGCATGCGCCGCGAACGGCCTTCTTGATACGAATCAACGATTTATCGCGAAACAACGCACGACGGGCTGGACATCTGCGACGAGTTGGCGCATTTCGCGGTGCAACATCGCAGCCCATACTCCAGCCAACCCCGACGCCCGTCCGCCGGGGGCCGCCGGCACCCGCCGGCGGGTATCGTCAGCCTCGGTCATCTGGTATGGACACCGCACTTTCGGCCCTCGATCTGGCCCGCCTGCAATTCGCGTTCACCGTCTCCTTTCACATCGTCTTCCCTGCGCTGAGCATCGGCCTCGCCAGCTTCATCGCCGTGCTCGAATATCGCTGGCTGAAGACCGGCAAGCAGTATTACAAAACCCTCTGCCTGTTCTGGTCGAAGATCTTCGCGGTCGCGTTCGGGATGGGCGTCGTGTCCGGCGTCGTGATGAGCTATCAGTTCGGCACCAACTGGTCGGGCTTCTCGAGCTTCGCCGGCGCCGTCACCGGCCCGCTGCTGATGTACGAGGTCATGACCGCGTTCTTCCTCGAAGCCGGCTTCCTCGGCATCATGCTGTTCGGCTGGAACCGCGTGAGCCCGCGCGCGCACTTCGGCGCGACGCTGATGGTCGCGATCGGCACGCTGATCTCGACGTTCTGGATCCTCGCGTCGAACAGCTGGATGCAGACGCCGCAGGGCTTCGAGATCGTCGACGGCCGCGTCGTGCCGACCGACTGGTTCGCGATCATCTTCAACCCGTCGTTCCCGTACCGCCTGTTCCACATGGCGATCGCCGCGTTCATCGTCGCCGCGCTGGTGGTGGCCGCGACGGGCGCGTGGCACCTGCTGAAGGGCCGCCGCGACAAGGGCGTGAAGAAGATGTTCTCGATGGCGCTGTGGCTGCTGCTGGTGCTCGCGCCGCTGCAGGCCGTGATCGGCGACCAGCACGGCATCAACACGCTGAAGCACCAGCCCGCGAAGATCGCCGCGATCGAAGGGCTGTGGGAAACCGAAAAGGGCGGCACCGCGCTCAACCTGTTCGGCATTCCGGACATGAAGGCGGAAACGACCCGCTACGCGGTGAAGGTGCCGCACCTCGGCAGCCTGATCCTCACGCACAGCTGGGACGGCGAGATCCGCGGGCTGAAGGCCTTCCCGCCGGAAGACCGGCCGAATTCGACGGTCGTGTTCTGGAGCTTCCGGATCATGGTCGGCCTCGGCTTCGCGATGATCGGCCTCGCCGCGCTCGCCTGGCTGCTGCGCCGCCGCGGCCGCCTGTATGAATCGAAGTGGTTCCAGCGCTTCGCGCTCGTGATGGGCCCGACCGGTTTCGTGTCGCTGCTCGCGGGCTGGGTGACGACCGAAGCCGGCCGCCAGCCGTGGGTCGTGTATGGCGTGATGCGCACCGCGCAGGCCGTGTCGCCGCTGTCGGTGCAGCAGGTCAGCCTGTCGATGATGACGTTCGTGATCGTGTACTTCCTCGTGTTCGGCACCGGCGTGTACTACATGCTGAAGCTGATGAAGGCCGGCCCCGCGCTGCCCGACGTCAAGCACGACGACAAACCCGATACGCGCCCCGATCACACCGCGCGCCGCCCGATGTCGGCCGTCGACGAGCTGATCGAGACCGTCTGAGCCCACCCCATTCGCAAACGAGAAAACCTATGGACGTCACCGTAATCTGGGCCGCGATCATCGCATTGGGGCTTTTCATGTACGTCGTGCTCGACGGCTTCGACCTCGGCATCGGCATCGTCTTCCCGTTCTTCCCGGACGAGCAGGAACGCGACCTGATGATGAACACGGTCGCGCCCGTGTGGGACGGCAACGAGACGTGGCTCGTGCTCGGCGGCGCCGGGCTGTTCGCGGTGTTCCCGGTCGTCTATTCGACCGTGCTGTCGGCGCTGTACCTGCCGCTGATCTTCATGCTGGTGTGCCTGATCTTCCGCGGCATGTCGTTCGAGATCCGCGCGAAGGCGCGGCGCACGAAGCAGCTGTGGGATCTCGCGTTCATCGGCGGCTCGGCCGGCGCGACGCTGTTCCAGGGGATCGCGCTCGGCGCGTTCCTGCAGGGCATCGACGTGAAGGACGGCGTGTACGCCGGCGGCGCGTTCGACTGGCTCACGCCGTTCAGCCTGCTGACGGGCCTCGGCCTGATCGCGACCTACGCGCTGCTCGGCTGCTGCTGGCTCGTCGCGAAGACCGAAGGTGACCTGCAGCGCCGCCTGCATCGCGTCGTGTGGCCGCTGACCGTCGTGCTGCTCGGCTTCATCGCGGTGATCAGCCTGTGGACGCCGCTGCAGGATCCGGCCATCGCGCAGCGCTGGTTCGATTCGGGGTTGTTCTGGCGCCTGCTGCCGGTGCCGTTCCTGGTGGCCGCGTGCGCGGCGTGGATGCGGCGCGCGGTGCGCGACCGGCACGACATGACGCCGTTCGTGCTCGCGCTGGCGCTGGTGCTGCTCGGCTACGTCGGCCTGCTCGTCACGCTGTTCCCGTATGCGATTCCGCAGACGATGACGATCTGGGAAGCGGCGGCGCCGCGTTCGAGCCAGACCTTCACGCTGGTCGGCGCAGCGGTTATCCTCCCGATCATCATCGCCTACACGACGATGGGCTATTGGGTATTCCGAGGCAAGGTGCGCCATGAAGACCAGCATTACTACCACCACTGATTCCACCGCCGGCCAGCCCGGCGCGCCGCGGCCGCGGATGCGCGGCTGGATGTGGTTCGTCGTTCTGTGGGCGGGCGGCGTGATCGGCGCCGTCACGCTCGGCTATGCGTTCAAGATCTTCATGAACCTGACGCTGTTTGCGGTGAAGTAGGCGGAGCGGCCGCCCGGTCGAACGATGGACCGGGCGGCCGTTTTGTCGTGGATGGCTGCGGCTTCAGCCGGATGCATCAAGCCGAACAACGCATGAATCCGCCATTTGGGCAGAAATCCATACAAATCACATCGCCGATGTGAACGAAATATATAGATTTCTACCGAAATACGAACCACGCGGCTGAATCACCCCACCGCGCACTGCGCGTCTACCCCCGCCCGCGCAACGCCGCTTCGATCTTGCGATCGGTCTTGTACTGGCTCAGCGCATACACCGACCAGATCGCGGCCGGCAGCCAGCCGATGATCGTGAGTTGCAGGAGCAGGCAGATGATCCCGGCGATCGGGCGGCCGATCGTGAAGAACTGGAACCACGGGAGCAGCAGAGCAAGCAAAAGGCGCATGAACGATCCTCTCGGTACGTCGTTGAACGGGTGACACCCGGCCAATATGGCGGGTTGCGCGCCCCGTTTCAAGCCCGGCCACGACGCTCGTCGCGCGAAACCCCGTGCCGATCCGCCTCGCTACGCCGAATCGGCCAGCCACTGCGCGACGCGCGCGACGAGCCGATCTGCTTCGTCGAAGCACTCGACGCCCGCGACCTGCGGCGCACCGCAAATCGTGAACACCGGCTTGCCCCACTGCAACCCGAGCGCGATTTCGGACAGCGTGCCGAGCCCGCCGCCGACCGCGATCAGGCACACCGACGCACGTGCAACCAGCGCATTGCGCGTGATGCCGAGCCCGGTCGGCAGCGCGACGCTCAGGTACGGATTCGCCAGCGCGGCGTCGTCTTCCGGCAACAGCCCGATCGCGCAGCCGCCGGCCGCGTGCGCACCGCGCGCGGCGGCCTCCATCACGCCCTGCTTGCCGCCGCCGACGAGCGCGACGCCCGTCGCCGCCACCGCGTGCGCGATCCGTTCCGCGACGCGCATCTGTTCATCCGTCGCGTCGCGCGGGCCGATCACGCCGACCGGCATCCGGTGCCGGTGCGTGCCGCGTTGCCGTTGCGCGAGTCGCGCGAGCGCGTCGCGCGCCGGTTCGGACCACACGCTTTCAATGACGCCGTTGCCGAACAAGGCCTTCCCCCAGTGCAAGAACGCAGGTACAGATGGCCGTCAGCACGATCGACAGCACGGCCGCCTGCGAGAAATCGGTTTGCCCGTCCGACAGCTTCAAATACATCAGCAGCGGCAGGATGTTGATCTGCGTGCCGGCCAGCGCGAGCGCCGTGCCGTACGTGCCGAGCGCGATCGCAGTCACGAGGCACCACGCGGACGCGACCGACGGCCACAGCTCGCGCCACGCGACGTCGAGCCATGCGCGCCACGGCCGCGCGCCGAGCGTCAGCGCCGCCTCGAGCGGCCGCCGGTCGAGATTCGCGAGCGTCGGGTAGATCATCAGCGCGACGCGCGGGATCAGGTAGTACGCATAGGCGACCGCGAGCCCCGGCATCGTGTAGATCGCGCCGCCGACCACGGTCGGATCGGCGCCCAGCGCGGCCAGCAGCGTGGTCACGAAGCCCGCGCGGCCGAATGCGAGGATGAACCCGTACGCGATCACCAGCCCGGAAAACGCCAGCGGCACGCCGAGCAGCGCGAGCGACCAGTGGCGACGGGCCGGCGACTGTCCGGCGAGCGCGAACGCGACCGGCACGCCGACGGCGACCGACAGCGTGCCGGCGCCCACCGCCAGCGCCAGCGAGCGCGCGATCGCATCGGCGACGAGCGGATCGCGCCACACCGCCGCGAACGCGCGGCCGCCGCCCGCGCATGCCGCATCGACGAGCGCGGCCAGCGGCAGCACGAAGCACACCGCGAGCAATGCGGCCGCGGGCAGCGCGCCGAAACGGCGCAGCACGCCGCGCTCGGGTAAGGAAGCCTGCATCCCGCGCCCCTTACTGGCCGAGCGTGGCCTGCGACCAGAACTGGTCGACCTCGGCCTTGCGCGCCGCCGCCTTCGCGACATCGAGCGGGCGCACCTGCGGCGCGTTCGGCAGCTTCGCCGCCACGTCCGCCGCGACCGGCGTGCCCGGCACCGCCGGACGCACATAGCCTTGCGCGAACAGCGCCTGGCCGACGTCGCTCATCACGAGGTTGAGCCAGAGCTGCGCGGCGGACGGATTCGGGCCGTTCTTCACGAGACTCATCGCATACGGCGCCGACACGCTGCCGTCCTGCGGAATCACGACGTCGGCCGCGTCGCCCATGCCGTCCGCGTACTTCGCCTTGAGGCCGTCGTTCTCGTAGCCGATCAGGATCGGAATCTCGCCCTTCACGAACTTCGCGTACGGCGTCGTGCCCTCCACGCGCAGCACGTTGCCGGCCTGCTTCAGCTTGCCGAAGAAGTCGGCGCCCGGCTTTGGGTTCTCGACGCTGCCGCCGTTCGCATACGCGGCCGCGAACACCGCGACCTGGCCCTGCCCGGTCGAGCGCGGGTCGAGATAGACCACCGCGTTGCGGTACTCGGGCTTCAGCAGGTCGGACCAGCGCTGCGGTACGTTCTTGACGAGCTTCCGGTTGACGAGGAACGCGATGTTCAGCGAATGCACGGCGAACCAGCGGGCGTCGGGCGCGCGGAACACGCCCGGCAGCTTGTCGAAGTTGACCGGCCGGAACGGCGCGACGACGTCCTTGCCGGCGGCATCGAGCGCCGACGCCGCGAAGTAGTACGCTGTATCGGCCTGCGGACGGCGGCGCGACTTGTCGAGCGCGACGACGGTCGCGGCCGAGCCGATGTCGTTGTACGTGATCTCGACCTTCGGGTAGCGCTTGCGGAATTCGGCGAACAGCGCCTTCCAGTTCGCCCATTCGGGGCCGGTGTCGAACGACACGACGAGCCCTTCGTCGGCCGCCTTCGCGTACAGCGCGTCTTCGCCCGGATACAGCGGCGCGGCCTGCGCCGCCGCGCAGGAAAGCGCCGCGAGCGCGCACAGCGCCAGCACGCGGGCGCGCATGGCCTTCACAAAAAGGGAGCCTGCAAGCATCGTGAATCTCCGTTGAACGAAAGAGGTCATTGCGCGGCCGGCGACGCCGGCAGCACGAGCAGATGGCAAGGGTCGATCGCGATGCTGCGCGCGGCGGGCTCGCGCCCTTCGCACAGCAGCACGTCGGCCGAGCCGTCCGGAATGAAGTCGTAGCGCTGCGTCGCGCCGAAATAGCGCACGTCCCCGCGACGGCCGTCGATGCGGTTCGCGCTGTGCCCCGGCGGATCGGCCTGCACGTGTTCGGGTCGCACCAGCACCTCGATCTCCGCGCCCGGCCGGTGCTCGCCCGTTTCCGCGCGCAGCGTCGCGAAACGCACGTCGACGGTGCCGTGCGCGAGCACACGGCCGCGCAGCAGCGTCGAATGCCCGACGAAGCGCGCGACCTGCGCGGTCGCCGGGCGCTCGTACAGGTCGCGCGGCGTGCCGGCCTGCAGCACGCGGCCGCCGTCGACGATCGCGACGCGGTCGGCCATGCTCAACGCTTCGTCCTGGTCGTGCGTGACGAACAACGTCGTCGCGCCGCAGGCGCGCTGCAGTGCACGGATCTCGTCGCGCAACTGATGACGGATGCCGGCATCGAGCGCCGCCAGCGGCTCGTCGAGCAGCAGCAGCTTCGGTTCGATCACGAGCGCCCGCGCGAGCGCGACGCGTTGCTGCTGTCCGCCGGACAGCATCGCGATGCCGCGCGTCGCATGCGCGGACAACCCGACCCGCTCGAGCATGTCCAGCGCGCGCCGGCGCCGCACGTCGGCCGCGACGCCGCGCATCCGCAGCCCGTACGCGACGTTGTCGACGACCGACAGGTTCGGAAACAGCGCGTAGTGCTGGAACACCATCCCCACTTCGCGCCGCCACACGGGCACGCCGGCCACGTCGTCGCCGCCGATCGCGATGCGGCCGCGCCAGCCGTCGAGCAGCCCGGCCGCGAGCCGCAGCAGCGTGGATTTGCCGGACCCGCTGCGCCCCATCACCGCGAGCAGTTCGCCCTGCGCGGCCGACAGCGTGATGTCGTCGACGCCATGACGGGCGCCCGGATACTGAAAGCTGACGTGTTCGAATTCGAGGCTCATGGATGACTCACTTCAGACGTTGCACGGTACCGACGGAGACCAGCGTCGCGAGCACGGCAAGCACGAGCAGCACGACGGTGGCCGCGCACGCCATCCCCGTCGCGCCGTAGAACGCCTGCAGCAGCACGATCGGATAGTTCCGGTAGCGGAAGCCGGCGATCAGGTTCGAAATCTGGAATTCGCCGATCGACAGCGCGGCCACCATCACGAGGCCGGAGAACAGGCTGTGCCGCAGGTTCGGCAGCACGATCGTGACGAACTGGTGCAGCGGCGTCGCACCGAGCGTCGCCGCGCAGGCCTCGAGCCGCGCGAGGCCGAGGTGGCGCAGGTCGCCGAGCAGCGTCTGCAGCAGATACGGCAGCGTCAGCACCGCGTGGGCGGCGATCATCAGCGGCAACGTGCCGAGCCACGGCAACGTGTCGCCGCTGAAGATCGCGATGTAGCCGAAGCCGAGCGTCAGCGCCGGCACGGCGACCGGCATCAGCATCACGACGCGCGTCGCGAACCCGCCGCCGGCCTGCGCACGATGATGGAGCGCATACGCGAGCGGCAGGCCGATCACCGCGTTGAGCGCGCAGCACGCGAGCGCCACCATGAAGCTCACGCCGAACGCGCGCGTGAAGCTCCGGTTCGCGGCCAGGTCGGCGAACCAGTGCCCGGTGACGCCGGTGGGCAGCAACGTGTTCGTCCACGATTCGCCCACCGCGCCGATCAGCAGCAGTGCGATCGGCAACAGCAGGTAGAGGCCGAACACCGCGAGCAGCGCCTGCAGCAGCAGGCGCCCGACGGGCGGCCGGGCCGGTTTGTTACGACGAATCGGAATACCGTCGGCGATGGCCGGGGCGGTTGACTCAGACATGAAGACACTCGCAGACGATCGGGAAAAACCTCGCGCAACGCCCGCCGGCCGGGCCCGCATGCGTTGTCGAAGCCGGCGCAGTGTGCGGTTTCGACATGGCATCGTCATGAAAAAAAAGTAAAAAGCCCGCATCGACCTGTGCAAGGACGGAACAGCTCGCGATGAAGCATCTGTATCCGAACGTGGCTGAGCTGCATGCCTTCGCCACGTCCGCGAAGTACCTGAATTTCTCGTACGCGGCGCGCGAACTGGGCCTGACGCCAAGCGCGGTCAGCCGGCAGATCGCGAACCTCGAGGCGCTGTTCGGCGTGAAGCTGTTCGTGCGCGAGGGGCGCGGCCTCGCGCTTACCCGTGCCGGTCAGGTCTATCACGCGCGCGTCGTCGGGCCGCTGCGCGAAATCGGCAACGCGTCGATCGAACTGCTGAGTGCCCGCGAGAACAGCGACCTGCTGACGATCGCCAGCGTGCCGACGTTTACGACGAAGTGGCTGTTGCCGCGCCTCACGCGCTTTCTCGCCGCCGCGCCGGGCGTCACGTTGAGTTTTCGCCGTCATCTCGCGCCCGGCGACGTGTTTCCGTTCGGGCTCGACGCGGCGATCCGCTACGGCGACGGTGGATGGGAGGGCGTACGAAGCGACTATCTCGGCGGGCGGACCTTCGTGCCCGTCTGCTCGCGCGAATTCGCCGACCGGCATGCGCTGCGTGTGCCCGCCGACGCGGCGGCGGCGCCGCGCCTCGTGCACGAGCAGGCGGAGATCGCGTGGTCCACATGGGCGGAACGTCATCGCGCGGCGCAAATGAACGCGCTGGCGGGGCCGCGCTTCGAGCAGTATTCGGTCTTGATCCAGGCCGCACAGGCCGGACTCGGGATCGCACTCGTGCCGCGCTTCCTGATTCTCGACAATCTCGCGGCGGGCACGCTGGTCGAGCCGTTCGACGCGCCGGTCGACGTGGCCGCGCAGGGACACTACCTGTGCTACGCGCCGGAGCGCCTCGACACGAGCGATGCGTTGCGGCGCTTCAGGGAATGGATGCTGGACGAGGCCGGGCGCGCGTAAGGCGACGCGCACCGTCGCATGGCTGCGCGCGCCCCTAGCCCGACGGACACCGCCCCCGGCGGCATCCGGCCTGCAACGTCAACGCCCGATACCGAGCCCCGGCAGCACGCGCGTGTTCTCGGCCACGACCGCCTGCAGCAGGCGCGGATCGGCGCCGAGCAGTGCGAGAATCGTCGGCGCGACCTGCTTCGTGCCGACGAGATCGTTCACCGTGCGCGCACGACGAATGCCCGGATACGACACGAGCAGGCCGAGGTGGCTGTCGTCCGGCGCGTTGCCGCCGTGCTCCTCGTCCTTCTTCGTGCTCGACGTGTAGATCACGCCCGGATTCGGCTGGACGACGATGTCCGGCGCGCGGCCGTTGGCCGGATCGCCGAAGCGGTCGGCCAACGCCGCGCCGTACAGCACGTACGCCTGCGGGCCGTCCGCGCAGATCCCCGGCGCGTTGCAGCCGAGATTCGCCTTCAGCGCCTGCACGACGGCCGTGCGCTGGCCGCGGTCGCGCAGCCAGATCAGCCCGACGTCGTCCGTCTGCACGAAGCCCGTGCCGACCAGGCCCGATCCGTCGTTCAGGTTGCCCGTCGTCGTGTTGTTCTGGCCGAAGTTGCCGTTCGGGTCGATGAAGTCGTTCGCTTCGAGCAGCTTCGTCAGCGTGTCGCCGTTCTTCACGAGCTTCGTATCATCGCTCGGCGACTGGCCGTGCTTCGACGTGACGATCACGGCCGTCGACGTATACAGGTTCGCCTGCTTCAGCGCCGCGACGACGTGGCCGATCGCGTCGTCGACATACGTGATCGCATTCGCGACCTGCCCGTTCGGCGTGAAGTCGGCGTCGAGATAGCCGCCGCCCTTTGCGACCGGCGCCTTCTGCGCGACGCTCAGCGTCTGGAAGTTCGCGCCGAACAGCGTCGGCACCGGCGCGGTCTTCGTGCCGGTCGAATCGCGGCCGCCGATCTGGTTGATCAGCGCCTGCACGTGCAGGTTGTCGAAGCGCGCGGTGTGCGAATACACGTCGGTGTAGGCGGTGTTCGTCGCCGGGTCGATCGAATTGATCTCGGTGCGCATCAGGTCGTCGACGCCGGTGCCCGACGGGCCGTTCAGCCAGTCGTAGCCCCACGCGTGCTTGTCGGCCCACGCGGTGCGCGCATTCGGCACGCCGGCCTTCACGGCCTCGAACACCGTGTTGGTCTTCACGTAGTTGTGCGGATAGACCGGCACGCACTGGCCGTTGACCTTCGCATGCGGGATTGCCTGCGGATTGAACGCGCCGCCGCCGTCGAGGTGCACGAGCGCACCGCCGTTCTGGGCGTCGATGCCGGTCGTCTCGTCGAACACGACGTTCCAGCCCTGCTTGCCCGAGCACGTCGTATCGCTCGGCGCGTACAGGTTGCGGTCGTACGACACGTCGTAGAACAAGCCGGCCGTCTTCGGCGAGCCGCCCGTCACCAGCGCGGCGAGGCCCGGGAATGAATCCGACAGCCCCGGCGTGTACGCATTCGCGTAGGTCACGCCGCTCTTCGCGAGCACCGCGATGTTCGGGCACGTATTCGCGCCGATGCAGCGCGCGAGATCCTGTTCGTGCAGCCCGTCGATGCTGAGCAGCAGCACGTGCTTCACGACGCGGCTCGCGCGGCCGTTGCCGTCCGGTTGCGCCGCATGCACGCCCGCGCCGACGAGCGCCAGCGCAGCCGCCACCATCACCGCCGTTTTCCGTTGCTTGATGAACCTGGAAATCATCACCCCACCTCACCGATTGATGTTGAACTACGTGACTTGCCATCAGGCGCGCAAAATATCGCCGGATCGTGCGGCGGTCGGATGAAGCGGGGCTTTCTGTTCTCTGTCAAACGTAACCAATCGCAAATGACACGAAGCGGTCGCCATGCGCGGCCGTCGCGTGCGCCGGGATTTTTTTTCGGGTTGGCCCGCGACTATTGGCGTGGCATAAAGGGTTTTCCCTGACCCGGAGCACGAGTATGTCGACCCTGGAAGCCCTCCGGTTCGTGCTGGACGATGCACGTACCCCCGAAATCATTCGCCATCACGTCGTCGACGCGCTGCAGTACGCGTTGCGCAACCACGGACCGGTGTTCACCACGAAGGAAGTCGAATGGCTGACGCAGTGGGACGACGCGCGTCTGCCGCTGGCCGCGAGGAAGGAGCTGGACAAGCGCGAGCCGGCCGTCGCCAGCCGCTGAAAAAAACCGCCGTGCCCGGCGGATGCGGGCGCGGCGGCGGATCACGGATGGTGGTAACGCTTACTGCAGCCCGAAGTCGACGCGGGTCGTCGCGCCCTTGTCCGAGATGCCCTTCGCGTCGAGCTTCGGCGCGACGACGAACATGCGGCTCGAGTCGATCTTGCCGTCGAGATACTGGCGCACGGCCTGCGCGCGCTGCTGCGCGAGCGCCCGCAGCGCGTTGTCGTCGGCCGGCGCGTGATCGGCGAGCGCCTGCTTCATGTCCGCATCGGGCAGCGTCTTCTGCAGGCCGACGAGGTTGCGCGGCTTCTTGAAGTCGGCGGCCTTGTACGCGCGCGTCAGGTACTTCGAGTATTCGGCCTTGTCGACCTTCACCGACATCGGATCGACGCTCTCGCCCTGGCCGATCACGTCCTTCAGCTTCTGCTGGCGCACCAGCCGCTCGACGTACGCGTCGCGCAGCCCCGGCGTGTCCTGCGCCGGATCGACGCGGCCGATCAGGTCGAGGCGGATCGACGGCTTCTCGGTCAGCATCTTCACGACGGTGTCGAGCTTCTTCTGCTGCGCGTCGGTCAACTGGTACGAGCCCGGCGCGAACTCGACGTAGCCGAGATCCTCGCCGCCACCGCCGCCGAACGCATTCGCGAGCAGCGTGAACGGCGACGTGACCGCCTTCGCGATCAGGTTCAGCACCGCGTGCCAGATCAGCCCGCCGACGCTGAATTCCGGATTCGACAGCGAACCCGACACCGGCAGGTTCACGTCGATCTGGCCGCGCGTGTTCTTCAGCAGCGAGATCGCGAGCTTCACCGGCAGCTTCGTCGCGGTGTCGTTCTCGACGTGATCGCCGAACGTGAGCTGGTCGATGAAGATGTGGTTGTTCGCCGAAAGTTGGTCGTTCGCGAGCTGGTAGTGCAGGTCGACGTTGAGCTTGCCCTTCGTGATCGGATAGCCCGCGTACTTCGCCGAATACGGCGTCAGGTTGGTCAACTCGATGTCGTGCGCGGTGGCCGTGAGGTCGAGCGCCGGCTTCTCGATCAGCGGGTTCACCGTGCCCTTGATCGAGATCGGCCCGTTGCCCGCGAGGTTCGCGGCGACGTCGACCGGCGCGGACGTCGTCGAATCCGTGCCGAACGCACCGACCGTGCCCTTGATCGCGACGAGGTTCGCCGTGTAGTTCGGCTTGATGAAGTTGTCCGTGTACGTGACGCGGCCGTTCTGCAGCACCAGTTCGCCGAAGTGCATCCGCACCGGGTTCTGCGGCTGCGGCGCGGCCTTCACGACCACCGTCGCCGACGCGGCGGCCGGCACGGACGCCTGCTGCGCGGCTGCGGCCGAGGCGGCCTGCGCGGCGGCCGGCGGCGTCACGCCCGGCGACAGCGGCACCGGCTCGCCCTTGCTCGCGTCGCGCGTGAGCGACTGCGCGGGACCCGTCTCCTTCGCGACCACGTCCTTCAGGTTCAGCCGGCCCTGCGCGTCGAGCAGCACGCGACCGTAGAAGTTCGAGAACGTCACGCGCGCGGCGTCGACGTCGGTGCCCTTCTCGTCATAGTTCGCCTTCAGGTTCGACAGCGCGAGCGAGCGCCAGCCGGCGAACGGGTCGGACGTCGCCTTGTCGAGCATCCGCACGTCGACCAGCGCGACGTCGCCGCGGTAGGTCGCGCGCGGCGTGTCCTTCGCCTGCGCGAACGTCAGGTTGCCTTGCGCGTTGAGCAGCGCGCTCGCGATCGTCGCGTTCAGCGCGCTGCCAAAGTACGGCTCGAACGCGGCCGCGTCGAGGCGGTTGCCGTTGATCTTCAGGCCGAGCTTCAGCGGCTGCGCGGTCACGTCGCCCGTCACGTTCAGCGAGCCCTTGCGGTTCAGCGTCGCCTTCAGTTGCACGGGCAGCGGCTTCGTCAGGTCGTCGCTCACCTTCTGCACCGACAGGTCGAGCGGCTTGATCGCCAGCTTCACCGGGCGCGGCGTCGACAGGTCGGTGAAGTTCGCGGACGCGTCCTTCACGTTCAGCGCGTCGATCCGGTAGTGCCACGACGGCGCGGCGGCCTGCGCCTTGCGCGCGACCGTACGCGGCGGCACGGCCGCCTGCGCGGGCTCGCCCAGCGCCGCGAGATCGATCTTGCCGTCCTTCAGGCGCTTCACGTCGAGCGCGAGGCCAGTCGCGTCGACGCTCGCGATTTCCGCGGTGCGCGCGGCGACGTCGACCTTCGCGATCTTCGCGTTCGCGTCGGGCAGCACGATCGCGGGCGCCTTGTTGTCCGGCGCGGCGATCTTCAGCGATTTCAGGCTCACCGTGCTGTCCGCGACTTCCGCGGCGAGCGGCGTCTTGCCCCAGTCGGTTTTCGCGTTGACGGTCGCGCCGAGCGTGCCGTCGAGCACGCGCGCACGCGTCGCCTCGCCGAGGTACGGCTGCAGCGCCGGCAGCGCGAGCGCGGCGACCGTCAGCTTCGTGTCGGCCTGCTTCACCGCGAGATTGAACGTGCCTTCGGCGTTCACGTCGCCGCCGCGCGACAGCGACGTCGACAGCGTGTATTTCGCCGGCGTCTTGCCCTGCAGCGTGAAGCCGTCGAGCGTCGCGGCGAGCTTCGTCAGCGACAGCGCGGTCGGCGTCGCCGGCACGCGGTCGTCGACGTTGATCGTGCCGCCGTCGATCGCGACGTGACGGATCGTCAGGTCGAGCGGCGGCGTTTCCTTCGCGGCGGCGCCTTCGGCCTTCGCACCGCTGGCGCCGCTGGCCGCGGCGACGGTCGCGCCGGACGCCGCGGACGCTCCGGAAACGGCGACGGCCGACGCGGCCGGCTTGCCGGCTTCGACCTTCGGCGCGGCGGCCGGTTGCGCGACGAGCTTCTCGACGTTCAGCACGCCCTGCTTGTCGCGCGACAGGTCGACCACCGGCTGGTCGAGCCGGATCTCGTCGAAGTGCATCGCGTTGCGCAGCGGTTCCAGCCCGGCCGCCGCGACGTGCACGCCGCGCGCGGCGAACAGCGGCGCGGACGCGCGGTCGGTCACCTTCGCGTCGTTCAGGTCGACGGTGCCCGACACGCGCAGCGCGGGCGTTTCGCCGCTCATCACGAAATTGACCGTGAGGTTGCTGCTCAGCAGCCCGCTCGTCACGGCCACCGGCAGCTTCGCCGGCACGTACGAGATCAGCTTCGGCACGTCGAGGCGGTCGAACTTCAGCACGATCTCCGATTCGCGCGACTGCGCGAACGGCTTGGTCCTGCCGTCGATCGAGATCGGGCTGCCGTCGAAGCGCGCGCGCAGCTTCGGCTCGACGAAGATGTCCGTCTTCGAGGCCAGCGTCGCGATGTACGGAATGCCGAGCGTCCAGTTGTCGACCACGTGCTTTTCGTTCAGCAGGCGATCGTCGAAATCGATCCGGCCGTCGTTGACCTGGATGTTCGACACCGAGAATTGCGTCGGCTTGCTATCGGGTGTCGGCGACGGCGACGAGAACTTCTCGATCAGGTCGGTGAAGTTGAAGCGCTGCGCGTCGTAGCGGACGACGTGAAAACGCGGCGAGTCGAGCCGGATCTCGTTGACGATCGGTGCGCCGCGAAACAGCGACGACCACGACGGCCTCACGACGAGCTTGCCGATGTCGATGAAGTCGCCCTGGCCGCCGCGCTCGCCGAGATGGATGCCGTCGGCTTCGAGGTTGAGCGTGTACGGGTTCAGCGCGATGCGCTGGATCGTGGCCGGCCGGTCGAGCTGCTTGCTCAACTGCTGTTCGGCGACATGGCGGATCAGCGGCGGCGCCGCGAAGAAGCCGAGCAGTCCAAACAAAACGACGAAGATCAGCAGGCCGATGCCGATACGCCGGGTCCGGTGCGAGCGTGCAACGCCACCGAGGGCATGGAGGGTCGAGGGTAGGGTTTCTTTGTCTGCGCTTGCCATGCTTGAATGCCTCGGGAATGGATGCCGGGCCGCACCGGACCAACCGGGCGGCCGCGCACGCTATCCCGAAAGTATAGGCTCAGGAGGTGACGGTACGGCGGTCGGGCGCCGCCGCGCCCGCCGGTCGGACAACGGCGGCGGTCAACCGTTCATTTCCGGACGACGACGGGCGGCATCCACGACCCATCGCTCGCCTGCGGCTTCGGCGCGTACAGCCGCAACGCGAGCGCGAAATCGGTACGCGGCGCCGGCAGCCAATTGGCCGCATGCGTGCCGCCCGGCGACGCCGATACGACGATGTCGATCGAGCCGTCGCGGTTGCGGCGCAGCCGGTCGCGATCGCCGAGCGAGCGCCGCGCCGATCCGACGTCGGGCAGCGCACCGTTGGTCGTGTACGGCGTGAGCGTCCAGAATGCGCGTACCGGCGGCAGCGCGCCCGGCGCGAAATGCAGCACGTAGCGGTTCGCGCCGTTCAGCGCATGACCGTCGCTATCAACGCGGGTGACCGCGAGCGTCTCGTCGTCGCGCGTCGCGGTGCCGAACTGCGTGAAGGCGGCGTACGCGCGCAGCGCGTAGTCCTGGCCGTACTTGCCGGCCGTATCGCCGATCCAGGTCCAGCCGTTCGCATTCAGCAGGTTCGACGGCGGCGTCGCGAGCCGCGCGCGCGCCTCGGCCACGCCGGCCGTCGCGGCCGTGAGACGGTCGCCCGTCCACAGTACCGGATAGCCGGCCGTCACGCCGATGTCGCCGAGCGATTCCTGCGCGTGCGCATCGTCGGCCGGCGGCGGATTGTCCTGCAGCGCCCGCGCGAAGCGCGTGAAGAACGCCTTCGGATCAAGCGCGGCCACCTGCTCGGCCGGCGTGCCGCCGCCCACCGCTTCGGACGGCGCGCTGCCCGCGTGGACCGCGACCGACGCGCCGCGCTCGGCACCGGTGTAGACCGACAGCGGCACCACGCGGATCGCGCGCTGCAGTTTCTTCACGTTCGTCAGGTCGCGCCCGCCGCTCGTCTGCAGCCGCACTTCGAGCCACGCATTGGCGGACGGCACGTCGACGCGCACCACGCCCTTCGGCAACGTGCCCTGCCATCCCTTCGCGGCGAAGGCAATCGTTTGCGCTCGCCCGGCGCCACGCGTACCGCGTGCCGCGACGCTCGACGACGACCACAGCACGTTCGTCCACATGTCGAGTGCGCGTGCGTCCCAATAGCGGCCGCGCGTGTCGGGCAGCGTGACGATCACGGGTTCGGCGGCGACGTCGAGCCAGCCGGTCGAGTCGAGCGTGTCGACGCCCGGCAGCGGCGGATTGACCGCGCCGACAGGCGGCAGCGCCTGCGCGTGGCGCAGCGTGTTGAGCGGCGCCTGCCCCGGTTGCGCGCCGTCGCCGCCCGTCGCCGCTTCCTTCGCGACGTCCATCAGCACGAGCGGATACGCATAGATATAGGAGTCGGCGACTTCCGCGCGCATCCAGCCGGTCTTGCGCTGGATCGCATCCGGTTGCGACGCGCATCCTGCAAGCAACGCCGCAATGGCCAGCGACGCGCACGCGCGTCGCAGAGAAACTGATTCTCGCTGGTTTTCAATCATCGATTACTGGCCGAATATCGTTCTTTTCAGTCAACGCCTTGTTCGTCTCGCGAACGGCGAAGCAAGGCACCCCAGCGTGCCCGGATGACCGTTCGTGACGCTTCGTAACGGTGGGCGCTGATGTCAGGCCGGTATCATAGCGCCTAAGGGCATCCCCCAATATGCCGAATAACGGGTAAAACGCTAGCCGAACCGTCAACGATTCTGAAATATTTCATGGGATTCAGCAAAAATCTGGAACGGTTGGCAGGCGAAGATCGTCGGCGAGGATTGACAAATGGTGTCACTATTGACACCATAGGCTATGGCAAGCGAATGGAAGATCCTCGACCAAATGAGGCGCGAGCCCGCGAATGTGCGCTTCAACGATCTGTTCAAGATCTGCGAGGCCCACTTCGGAGCGGCCCGTCAATCCGGTTCCAGCCATGCTATTTTCAAGACACCGTGGCAAGGCGATCCTCGAGTGAATATCCAGAATGATCGCGGGAAGGCAAAGGCCTATCCGGTGCGGCAGGTTCTCGACGCGATCGATCGACTGAAGGAACAGAAATCATGAACCAAGACCACTTTACGTACCGCGTAACGTGGTCCCCGGAGGACGGGGAGCACGTCGGCCTCTGCGCGGAGTTCCCGTCTCTTTCGTGGCTCGATGCAACGCCCGAGGGCGCGCTGGTCGGTATTCGGCGGCTCGTCGCCGACGTCGTGCACGAGATGACGGCGAATGGCGAGACGGTGCCCGAGCCGATCGCCGACCGAACCTACAGCGGTGAATTCAAGGTCCGCATCCCGCCGCAGGCGCACCGCGCGCTGGTCATCCAGGCCGCCGAGCAGGGCGTCAGTCTCAATCGCCTCGCCAGCGCCAAGCTCTGCGCCTGAGCACGCACCCACCCGCCCCGGCCACGATCGCCCGGCTGTCCGTCCGGAAGCCGGGCGCTCGCTTTTTCCGCGTTGTGACACCCTGTGTGCATCGGCATGCGTCGCATCGTCGCCGACGCTTGACCTTACCATCATGGGAATGTTGATACTGGAACCATTCGCGGTACGAACCGCGCTTTTGGGAAATCCGACATGACTGAACCACTTGCCTCCGCGGCGCTGCAAACGATCGAACTGAGCGTCGACGGCATGCATTGCGGCGGCTGCACGGGCCGCGTGCAGCGCGCGCTGGCCGCCGTGCCGGGCGTCGTCGATGCGGCGGTCGATCTCGACACGCATGCGGCGACGGTCACGGCGCAGGACACCGTCGCGGCGGGCCAGCTCGTCGGCGCCGTCCGGGAGGCTGGCTATCGCGCGGCGGTGCGCGAAGCGGCCATCGAAGCCGGCGCGGCCACGCATTCGGCGCACGCGTCGCGCGACGAAACGCCGTCCGCGGCTTCCGGGCTTCCTCCCGCTGCTGCGACGATCGAACTCGACATCGACGGGATGACCTGCGCGTCTTGCGTGTCGCGCGTCGAAAAAGCGCTGGCGAAGGTGCCGGGCGTTACGCGAGCGTCAGTCAACCTGGCGACCGAACGCGCGACGGTCGATGCGTCGGCCGGTGTTTCGGCCACCCAGTTGGCGGACGCCGTGAGACAGGCCGGTTATGGTGCGACGCCAACTGCGTCGGACACCGTCGTCCCGGCCGCCGCCACTGCATTGCCCACCGCGCCCACAAGCATCGAACTCGACATCGACGGGATGACCTGCGCGTCATGCGTGTCGCGCGTGGAGAAGGCGCTCGCGAAGGTGCCGGGCGTCACGCGCGCGTCGGTCAACCTCGCGACCGAACGCGCGACCGTCGACGCGTCGAACGCCGTATCCGCCGCACAGCTCGTCGACGCGGTGAAGCAAGCCGGCTACGGCGCGACACCGGCAGCCGTCGCGGCTCCGCCCGCCACTTCCGCTGCCACGCCTGCTTCCACCGTCGTCGAACTCGACATCGGCGGCATGACCTGCGCGTCCTGCGCCGGCCGCGTCGAAAAAGCGCTGGCCGCCGTGCCGGGCGTCACGCGCGCGACGGTCAATCTCGCGACCGAACGTGCGTCGGTGCACGGCGCCGGCGCACTCGACGCCGCCACGCTGATCGCGGCGGTCACCACAGCCGGCTACCATGCATCGCTTCCGGCCGCGTCGCCCGCCGGCGCACCGGCCGGCGCCGACTTGCAACCGTCCGGCCCCGCGCAGGACCTGGACGCCCGCAAGCGCCGCGAAGCGATCCGCGAACGCAACCTCGTGATCGGGGCCGCCATGCTGAGCGCGCCGCTCGTCGCGCCGATGCTCGCCGCGCCGTTCGGCATCGACCTGATGCTGCCCGGCTGGCTCCAGCTCGTGCTCGCGTCGATCGTCCAGTTCGGCTTCGGCGCGCGCTTCTACCGCGCGGCCTGGCATGCGGTGAAGGCGCGCACCGGCAACATGGACCTGCTCGTCGCGCTCGGCACGTCGGCCGCGTACGGGCTGAGCCTGTGGATGTTGCTGCGCGATCCCGCGCATCCCGGCCATCTGTATTTCGAGGCGTCGGCCGTCATCGTCACGCTCGTGCGCTTCGGCAAGTGGCTCGAATCGCGCGCGAAGCGCCAGACCACCGAGGCGATCCGCGCGCTGAACGCGCTGCGGCCGGACCGCGCGCGCGTCGTCGAGGATGGCGTCGAACGCGACGTGCCGCTGTCGCAGGTGCGCGTCGGCACGCACGTGAGCATCCGGCCCGGCGAGCGCGTGCCCGTCGACGGCCGCATCGTGTCGGGCCGCTCGCACATCGACGAATCGCTGATCACCGGCGAAAGCCTGCCCGTGCCGAAAGACGACGGCGATGCGGTCACGGCCGGCTCGATCAACGGCGAAGGCGCGCTCGTCGTCGAAACCACCGCGATCGGCGCGGAGACGACGCTCGCGCGCATCATCCGCCTCGTCGAATCCGCGCAGGCCGAGAAGGCGCCGATCCAGCGCCTCGTCGATCGCGTCAGCGAGGTGTTCGTGCCGGCGATCCTCGGCATCGCCGTGCTGACGCTGGTCGGCTGGCTGATCGCCGGCGCGGGAATGGAAACCGCGATCCTCAACGCGGTCGCGGTGCTCGTGATCGCATGCCCGTGCGCGCTCGGTCTCGCGACGCCCGCCGCGATCATGGCCGGCACGGGCGTCGCGGCCCGGCACGGCGTGCTGATCAAGGACGCGCAGGCGCTCGAACTCGCGCAGCGCACGACCGTGATCGCGTTCGACAAGACCGGTACGCTGACCGAAGGCAAACCGTCCGTGACCGCGTTCGACGCCGTCGGCGTGCCGCGCGGCGAGGCGCTCGCGCTCGCGGCGGCCGTGCAGCGGCAGAGCGACCATCCGCTCGCGCGGGCCGTGGTAGCCGCGCATGAAGCGGACGTGGCCGCACAAGTCGGCGCGGCGGAGCCGGCCGTCGCGACCGATGCGCGCGCGGTGGCCGGGCGCGGCGTGGAAGCGCACGTCGGCGGGCAGCGGCTCGCGCTCGGCAGCACGCGCTGGCGCGACGAACTCGGCATCGCGGTGCCGCCGGCGCTCGACGCCCGCGCGGCGGAACTCGAGCGCGCCGGCAACACGATCTCGTGGCTGATGCGTGCCGACGCGCCGCGCGCGGTGCTCGCGCTGATCGCCTTCGGCGACACCGTGAAGCCGGGCGCCCGCGACGCGATCGCGGCACTGGCGGCGCGCGGCGTCGCGAGCGCACTCGTGACGGGCGACAACCGCGGCAGCGCGGCGGCCGTCGCGGCGGCGCTCGGCATCGGCGAAGTGCATGCGCAGGTGCTGCCCGACGACAAGGCGCGCGTCGTCGCCGAGCTGAAGCGCACGCACGGCGGGATCGTCGCGATGGTCGGCGACGGGATCAACGATGCGCCCGCGCTCGCCGCGGCGGACGTCGGCATCGCGATGGCGACCGGCACCGACGTCGCGATGCACACGGCCGGCATCACGCTGATGCGCGGCGACCCGGCGCTCGTCGCCGACGCGATCGACATCTCCAAACGCACGTACCGCAAGATCCAGCAGAACCTGTTCTGGGCGTTCGTCTACAACCTGGTCGGCGTGCCGCTCGCGGCGCTCGGCTTGCTGAACCCGGTGATCGCGGGCGCGGCGATGGCGTTTTCCAGCGTCAGCGTCGTGACCAACGCGTTGCTGCTGCGGAGATGGAAAGGCCGCGCGCGGTGAGCGGTGAGCGGTGAGCGGTGAGCGGTGAGCGGTGAGCGGTGAATGGCGGATGGCCGGATGGGCCGTTCGGCGGTCGACGCTCGACCAACAGGGCGGATAGGGACGCATGCCGGCGTTGGCCGGCGACGCGGCGTGCCGAACCGGCCGCATGTGACGACGCATCGCCGGCCGGCGGATTCAGTCCGACACGACCGGTTTGATCAACGTCGTGGTGATCGGCACGAAGCCGCACGCGCGATACAGCGCGCGCGCCGCCGCGTTGTGATTGAACACCGACAGCCCGATCTCGGTGACGCCGTAGCGGCGCGCCTCGGCGTCGAGTGCGTCGAGCGCACGCGTGGCCCAGCCCTGGCGGCGCCGGGACGGGACGATGTCGAGGTCGTAGATGAACAGCGTGCGGTTCGGCCCTTCGGGGACGATCGCGTACCAGAGGTCGCCCACCGTGTCGCCGCTGGCGCCATCGATGAGCGTGACGAGGGTCTGGCCGGCGGTCAGCAGGCCGTCCGGCAGCAGCGTGTCGAAACAGGCGCGCGCACGATCGGCCGCGTCTTCGACAGCATTTTGTCCGGAGGAAACGAGATCGCTCGCGTAGCCGTCGATAGCTCGCGTGCGGTACGCGCGGAATTCGCCGGCCGTCATCGGCCGCATCTGCAACATGGCCCGGTCGCCGTGAACGGAATCGGACTTCCAGTGTAGCGGGACAGTCGCACCGGCGCGCGATGCGGCGGTGGAGAACGGGCAGGCAGGTGCGGCGAACGCCGCGCCGAATCAGCGAATCAGCGAATCAGCGAATCAGCGAATCAGCGAATCAGCGACGGTACAGGACGATCGGCACGAGGTGCGCACGGCGCACGCGCTCGGCTTCCGCATGACGCGCAGCGTACGAGTACTCGGCGTCGAGCGGCAGGTGCGGGGAGACGAACAGGTCGTCGATTTTTTGCAGCAGGGCGAAGATGAAGCTCATGTGAGACTCCTGACAGACGTGGCTAGGGTTTTCCCTTAGATGACCTCCATTCTAAGGGTTTTCCCTGAATTCTGCCAGTGAGCTGCATCGGTTTGCCGCAGGCGCGCGACAGCCGATCGCCGGCGCGGAACGGCGATCCTTGCTGCGTCGGGCTTCCAGGATGGGGTCGAAACGATCAGCGCGCGCGGTGAGCCCGCTTCCCGACGGCCGCCTCGCGGTTCGCGTTGCGCTGAAGCCGGTCGACTTGCGACAGAAGCGCTTCGTGGTGCTCTTCGAGCGTCATCAGCGTGGCCTGCTGCGTCGACAGATCGGCCGCGAGGCGATCGATCCGCTGCTGCTTGGTGGCGACGTCCTGCTTCAGGTGCGCGATCTGGCGCGTTTGCAGTACCAGCGCGACGAGCCCCGCCAGCACGACGACGGCCAGCGCGAGCAGCAGGCGGTTCACGCGGCGCATCTCGCGATCGGCCGCGCGCGTCAGGCCGTCCACGTCGGACTGCAGCGCGGCGATCCGGTCGGTCAGCGGGCGCAGGTGCGTGTCCGGATCGAAGGCCGGCGTGGGCGGTTGCGTACGCTCCGACGAGGGCTTGGTCACGAACGATGCGGCGGAGCCCACCGGCTGCGTGACCGGCGACGGCGAAGCGTCGGGATGCCGGGTCGTGTCGCGGGGCTTCGCGGAATGCGGGGTGATCGCCGGTTCGGACGGCTCTGCCGGCGTCTGCGGCTCGACCCGTGCAGCGACGACCGGCGGCGGGTTCAAGTCAGCCGCTTCCGGCTTCGAATCGATGCGCGTCGGAACCGGTGCGGCCTGCGTCGCCGTCGCTTCGCTTGCGCCGGCAGCCGCCCGGCGCTTGCCGCCCGAAGACGAACGGCGTTCCTTCGCGGCATCACCGGAAGATTTCCCTTCGCGGGATTTGACGCCCGCCGCCTCGACGGCAGGCTTCGCGACTTCGCCCTCTGCCGCTTGCGATTCCGCCGCCTGCGCCGCCTCGCCATCGGCAGCTTGCAGTGTCGTGTTCGTCTTCGCCTTCGCGGCGCCATCGATCACCGGCACGTCGACCTGCGTGACGACGCGATCGCCGGCAGGCAAATCCGCTGCCTCCGTTGCACGATCCCCTGCAGATGTACCGTTGACGTTCGCGGCCAAACCGCCTTCAGGCGTCGAAACGACCACGGTCGCCACATCGAGCGTCGCCGCCCCTTCAGCTTCCGCCAGCCCCGCGGCAGCCGCATCCGCCGGCGGGCTGAATCCGTCCAGCGTGGCCTGTCGCCCGTCGTCGGCGCCGGCCGACTCATCGGCTCCCACGATCGCTTCATCGCGCACCGCAACCGGCATGCGTTCGCCGGGCTCGAGCACCGGATCGCCGAACAGGTCGAGCGTCCGTTCGTCGCGCGGCGCGTCGCCGGCCGCTGCGCTGCCGGATCGCGCCGTCGCCCTGGCGGACGTGCTGCCTGCGGCTGCGGCCGAGCGCTGGCGCGAACGGGCCGACGAACGGGCGGAACGGGAACGGGAGCGAGGCGTGGAAACGGATTCGCTCACGTCTGCCAGATTATCGTCCAGGGACATCCAGTGAAATCCTATTGTTCTTCAACAAATCAATAACTTGCGTCTTCAATCCATCCAATTTGCTCTGACTCCATCCAGCCTGTCCAGTCATCCCCGATGGGCTACGTGATGGGCCAAAAACCGATGCTAACCGACAAACAAGCCAAAGCGCTCAAACCAAGCGACAAACCCGTCTTCGACGGCAAAGTGACTGGACTGCTGCTCACTCCAACGAAATCGGGCTGCAAGTGGGCCTCGCCGTGTGACTGGCAAGCGACGCAGGCCTCGGCACGTACCCTGAAATCTCCATCGCTGAAGCGACGAACGTGCCGATCGGCAATCCCGCTGGCAGGCAAAAAAGCATTCGGTTAGTCGCAAATATCGACGTATTTTCCATTACCGTTGTATCGACGATCACTCGCGGTCGCCGACCGCGAGCGCCCACGGTCCGTCGCGTGCGCACTTGCTTGACCGGCTCGCGGATCGCCAGCCCACACTAGCCCAACCTTGAAGCCTGCGGCCGGCACGTTGCTGCGCTACCGCTCGACCAGCGGCGCCGGAACGTGTAAATACGGAAACGTCGCGGGGATCGTGTCGACCGTCGTCTCGCACAGCATCGGCAAGCTCATGATTCGACACGCATAATCGTGCGCCGGCAATGTAGCCACATCGCCGAGCGTTACGCAACGATCGACCCTGTCGACCGATGCAACAGGCGCGTCAGCGCAGCTGGGCACACTAACCGTCAGCGTCGCCAGCCCGCGCCGCTTCAGCATCGGCAGATACCGCGCGAACTGCACGACATCGCCGAGCCCCTGTTCCGGCCAGACGATGAGCGACTTCCCGTCGAGCGTCTCGCCCCCGCCGCGGCGCAGGCAGGTCCGGCGTAACGTGATTCGATGCATCAGCGCCCCAATGCGACGAGAGTTGGTAGCGGCCTCGTAAAGCCGCAGCCCTCCTCGTACTGCCCCATCGCGAGCAGGAGCAGGGTTCAGGTTGAATATCGTCGGTACACGGCCAGGATCGAGCGTCAACGCACGTCTCAGACACGCGACGGCCTCGCTCAGGCGGCCGGCGTCATGCAGCAAGCGACCCAAGTTGTTCCCGGCTTCTGGTCGACGTGACGGGTGATGCTTCGCGAGTTCGATCGCCGGGACAGATGGGAAGCGATCTATCCGTCCACGAAGATCAACGATCTACTGGATAAAATTCTGCTCTATTCGCGGTACGTAGCCAGTCAAGTGCCAGCGGCCGTCGGGTTCGAGGCGGAAGCTCAGCTTCTCGAACATCGTGGCGCCGCTCGCCAGCGTCGTCGCGTAATCGACGTTCGCGTAGAGCCCGTCGGGCATCCCGCTTGCGTGCTCGTAGCGGATGCGCGCGACCTGCGCCCAGCCACGATGGCTGACCGCGCCGACCGACTGGCGTGCTTGCTGCATCTGCGCCGTGAACTGGTCCTGCTTGATGCGCGCCTTGAGGAAGGGTGCGGCGTCGGTCCATACCGCGCCGTACAGGCCTGAATCGAGCTGCTTGAATACCGCATCGGAATCGCGGAGCAGCGTGTCGGCCGATTCACTGGAAGATTGCGCGTGTGCGCCGATCGCGATCGATGCGGCGGCGCAGCCACTCAGCCATTTTGCGCGGGTAAGGGTCGGGCGTGGGTTCATTGTCGGGGTCCGGAAAGGTCTGCGCATTACGCGTCGCGATAGAGAACGGCGATTGCATCCGTATAGGCCGCGACGTTCTCGGGGTTGTAGATGCTGACCGAGTCGAGCACGTATTTCGATTTTCCGCGGTACTCGTCGAGGTTCGCGTCGTGCTCTGAAAATGCCTGCAAGAGTGCCCATCCCCCCTCCTGACAATTGAAGTCCGGATAGAAATACCCGGCCTTGCCGAGGAACGGCGAGTTGTGGATCAGCGGATAGTCGCCGTACAGCAACTCGTAATACAGGTAGTTCTGCGCGTTCTCCCACGTGTGCGACACCACCGCGTCGCCGTACGCGGCCATGAATTCGTACACCGCGTAGCGGCTTTCGAACGTCGTGATCCCGTGGTTCACGATGTCGAGGCTCTTCGCGAAGTGCACGAACGTCGGATGTTCCTTCAGGTGCAGCGTGTTGCATACGCGCACGAATTCGAGGAACGCCGGCTTCGCGCGATACGCTTCCTCGGTCACGAGCATCGGGATGATGCTGGTCTTCACCATGCAGATGTTCGGCTCGAACATCGTCACGCGCCACCGGGGCTTGCCGGGCTGATAGCCGAACGACAAACCGGCGCCGAGCGTCGCGCGCGCCTTGTCGAACAGCATCGGGTGCCAGATGTGCGGGACGATCGTGACCGGTGCGCGCAAGCCCGTCTGGTAGTAGTGCAGGCACGAGCGCTCGAATTCGGGAATCGTCCACACCGCGTCGTACGGCGCGCCCGAGAACAGGAAGCCCGACGGCTTGTCGAACATCGCGCGCTCGATGTCGATCACGTAGTCGTTGCCGACGCGCATCGTGACGACCTTGCCGCCGCGCTCGCGGAACGCGCGCAGGTAGTCCGCGCCGAATTGCGCGCTCATCTCGATCAGCACGTCGCAGCGCTCGAGCGCTTCGTCCATCGACAGCAGCGGCACGTTCCACTCGCCGAGCATCATCTGCGGATCGGCGACCTGTTCGCCGCCGTTGACCATCACGGCATCCGCGACGAGCGGCGACTGGCGCAGCAGCAGGATCAGCAGCAGGCAGTTCTGGAAAATGCCGTTTTCCCACAGCGACTGGCCGGCGCCGCGCACGAACAGCGACACGCCGACGACGAGGCGTCCGCGGGCGCGAGATACTGGTCTGGTGGTCGCCATTTCCGTTTATTCCTCCAGGTTGAACCGCTGGGCGCTTGGCGCTTGAGAATTCCGATATCGACCATTCACAAGTCGACTCCCGATTTCATCGAGCGTGCCAATTCCTGGCCATTGATTCGACCGAGCATGGCAAAACACCGAAGCAGTCGCACTGATGATGTATTGTGTGTTTCCGCCTGTTTTTCCATCGCGTCCGTCAGGTAACTGCGCATACTCGTTGCGATAGCGGAACGCCTGCCATACAACGCGCTTGCAAGTCCGGCCGAAAAGGCACGCCTCGCGTCGCCGTGTATCTTTCTGTCCATGTGCGGATCGATCACCGCATTGGCGATACGCTCGAATTGCTGCATCGAGCGCCCTACCGATCCACCTGCGGACTGCTCTGTCATTCTCAACCGGCTCGGCTTGCCAGTGTAGTAGCCTTGCACCCAGTGAGCCCCGGCCAGCGAGGCGGTGCGTAATGCGTCGGCGCTTTCTATTCCCTCCACCACCACCTGTGATGCCTGGTCTCGGGCACTAGTCACCAATTTCTTGAACTGCTCGAGATGTATCGCGTCGTATTCGCCCGTCGGTAACATTCGACCAGAAATCTTGATGATTTCGGGCGAAGAAATCACCGCGCGATTCTCCACGCTGAACCCGTCGCCAAAATCGTCCAGGGCGATACTGCAGCCGATACGCCGCAGGTGCTCGACAAATACTCGACCTGTTACGGGTGACAACTGCGTAGTTTCGGTAATCTCCACCACAAGACGAGACGCTATGTCCGGTCTGCCTTCAAGCAGCCGAAGAACCGATGCCCATCCTCCGATCTCATTCGCACTTTGCGCGGAAATATTGACGCCCAATCGAATGTTGAAGTTCGACTCCAGGAACTCGATGGCCATGCCAATGACATAGCGGTCCAGGAAGCGCATGAGTCCAAGCCGTTCCAGACTGGGAATAAACGCCGACGGATATGTGATCGGTTGATCGTCGGTGCCGCGAAGTCGCACCAGGCATTCGTGATACAAAACCCGTTCACCATCTTGTACGCTCAAGATCGGCTGAGCGCACAGCATCAATTGATCGCAAGCTGTCGCAGCCAGCACTACGGCGGCCGTTCTCAGGTCCGGCGTCCCGTAAGATCCTGTATCCCGTGCAAGGGCATATTGCACCATCGCCTTCGTGCAGTAGCTCATGTCGTCGTCATACACTCGGACGAAAAACGTGGCGTCCCGCGAACCTTGGCGAAAACCGGCACAGAAACCCGAGGCTCCGAAAAATCCTGTCGCCCCGCAGCCACGGGCCGGTGCGATGCATGAACGGCGATACACCGACGACGAAGCGCTCGCCCTCGCCGGGCGCTGGACGCACATGGGCGTCCGACACGCGTATGGGCCGGTTCATGCGGCCAGGCGCTCAACGAACGCGTCCAGGTTGGCGGGGTTGTCGATCGAGACCGATCGCAGCAACCGGTCAGCTTTCGCGCGATAGTCGTCAAGCCGCTCGTCGTGATGCAGCCACGCTTCGAGCAGCGCCTGGCTGCCCGCGACGGAATCGAAGTCGGGGTAGTAGTAGCCGGCATCTCCGAGCAGCGTCGAATTGTGGATCAGCGGATAGCCGCCATATAACACGTCGTAGTACAGGTAGTTCTGCGGATTTTCCCAATGGTGCGACACGACGGCATCCGCATGGCGCGCCATGAAGCCCGGCAGGTCGGTGCGCGGTTCGAACGTCGCCTTATGTCGGCGTACGAGATCTAGGCTGTTCGCGAAATGCACGAAGGTAGAATGTGCCTTCATGTGTATCGAATTGACGACGAACAGATGCTGCACGGCCTCGGGATGCGCGCGGTAGAACTCGTCGCAAACAAGCATCGGGTAATGGCAGGACTTCACAACTGAGATGTTTGGTTCGAGCGTCGCGAGACACCACGCGCGGCGACCAGGCCGATAGCCGAACGTCATTCCTTCGCTCGCCAGCGCGGCAATACGGCGATCGAGAAAGTACGGCGACCAAAGATGCGGAATCGTATGGACCGGCGCGCGCGTGAGCGTGCGCAGCAGCGGCACGTCGATCTTTTGCGATTTTTCGAGTACCCACACTTCGTCGAACTGCGTGCCGTTGAAGATGTGTCCCGAAGGCTTCTCGAAGATCGGCGTTTCGGCGAGGCCACTGTACGTATGGCCGACGTAGCACGCGACGAGCTTCGTGCCGAGCGCCTTCACGTGCCTGAGCCATTCGGCCGGCAGTTGTGCACCCATCTCGATCACGACGTCGAGCTCATGCGCGACGTCGACGGGTTTCACGAGCGGGATGTCGAGGCCGTCGAGGTCGAGACCGGCCGGCAGCGCGTTCGCGTCCCCGCCGTTCAGGAAATAGACGGGGCCGATGCGGTCCGAGTGCTTGAGCATCATCGCAAGGAACGCGATGTTCTGGTGAATGCCGTTTTCCCACAACGACTGGCCGTCGCGCGCAAACAGCGAGATGCCCACACCTGGGCGCAGCCTTTTGCGATTGTGGTTGAGGGAACATCCGAGCGGAGAATGCCTCATGGTTCCACCCGGAATGCGTGGCGTAGTTGAAAGCTATCCATAAAACGCCCCACTTGACGAGGCAAAATTATTAGCGGTTGAGCAGGGAAATCTCCGGGCGGATGCCGACAGGATCGGCATCCGCCCGGAGCTCAAATCAACGCTTTACCATTGATATGAGACGCCAGCGCCATAAGTGCTGGCGCTCCCGCTGATCCCTACCCCGATCTTCGCTTTCAGGTTGTCGCTGAAGCGAACGGATACCCCGAGCGCAGTCGCTGCATACCCTTGGTAACTCCCCCCTCCGATCCCCACCGCAATCGTCTTCCCGGGGTCGACTTCGGGAATCATGGTCAACGCGGTTGCCGCGGCGATCCCGGAGTAGGCACGACGTGCTACCTCATTGACGGTCGACTGGACACCCCACAACTGGTTCATGTTCGCTGCATCCGTTCCGTTGATGCCAGGCGCCACGTTCGTCAACCGACGCTCATTGCCGGGCGATCCGAACGACACCGTGTTGGGCTGCGAAGCCACCGAACCCGCACCGATTGCCACGGCATTCGAAGCGCTCGCGACACTGCCCTGTCCTACCGCAGTCGTATTGGCGCCCGAAGCAGTCGATCCCTGGCCCAATGCAGTCGAGTTGTCTCCTGTCGCGGCTGCGGCCTGACCATCCGCCTTCGAGTTAGCGCCCGAGGCGATCGCGCCCTGCCCCTCTGCAGTCGAGTTTTGCCCGGATGCAACCGCGCCTTCACCCACCGCGGTCGAGTTCGCTCCGGACGCGGATGCGCCTTGACCGACGGCCGTCGAGTTCGGTGCCGCGGTGGCCCCGGTGCCGATGGCGGTGCTACCGTCCGTCGTCTGGGTCTTGATCGACGTGAGCGGCGCCACTGCGGTTGAAAGCGATGCCAGGCTGTCGTTGGTTGTGGACAGTCCGGTCGAGAGCGACGTCACGTTACTGTCGGTCGTGCTCAATCCCGTCGACAACGAGGCAATACTGCTGTTTGTCGAGCTGAGGCCGGTCGACGTTGACGTCGACAGCGACGCGACACTGCTGTTGGTCGTGCTCAGGCCCGTCGACAGTGAGCTGACGCCGGTGGATGCGGATGTCGAGAGTGACGCCACGTTGCTGTTCGTCGTGCTCAGCCCCGTCGACAGCGACGCGACGCTGCTCCCGGTTGCGCTAAGGCCGGTCGACAGCGAGCCAATGCCCGTCGACGTGGACGTCGACAACGATGCCAGGTTGCTGTTGGTCGCACTCAATCCCGTCGACAGCGAGTTGACGGTTGTCGACGTCGAGGTCGACAACGACGCCACCGTGCTGTTGGTCGTGCTCAGGCCAGTCGACAACGAGCTGATACCCGTCGAGGCCGAGGTCGACAGCGACGTCACCGTGCTGTCCGTCGTGCTCAGGCCAGTCGACAACGAGCTGATGCCCGTCGAGGCCGAGGTCGACAGCGACGTCACCGTGCTGTCCGTCGTGCTCAGGCCAGTTGACAACGAACTGATGCCCGTCGAGGTCGACGTCGACAGCGACGTCACCGTGCTATCCGTCGTGCTCAGGCCAGTTGACAACGAACTGATGCCCGTCGAGGTCGACGTCGACAGCGACGTCACCGTGCTATCCGTCGTGCTCAGGCCAGTCGACAACGAGCTGATGCCCGTCGAGGTCGACGTCGACAGCGACGTCACCGTGCTGTCCGTCGTGCTCAGGCCAGTCGACAACGAGCTGATGCCCGTCGAGGTCGACGTCGACAGCGACGTCACCGTGCTGTCGGTCGTGCTCAACCCGGTCGACAACGAGCTGATGCCCGTCGAGGTCGACGTCGACAACGACGTGATCGAGCTGGTCGCCGACGAAAGGCCCGTTGACGCTGATGTCGACAGTGAACTCAACTGACTGTAGTTCACCGCGTCGGTTGGATTCACGCCTGCGGCGACGTTAGTCAATGTGACCGGCGTAGTCGCGCCGACACTACCCAACGTCACCGACGTATGCGCTGCGTTGTCATACTGCACAGAATTTGCTACGCCCGTCGACAGCGACGCTACCGAGCTATTCGTCGCGCTCAGACCCGTCGACAGCGACGCTACCGAGCTATTCGTCGCGCTCAGACCCGTCGACAGCGACGTCACCGAGCTATTGGTCGAGCTCAGACCCGTCGACAACGAGGTCACGCCGCTTTGAGCCGTGCTGATCCCCGTCGACGCCGACGTCGACAGCGAGGTCACCGTGCTATTCGTCGTGCTCAGACCCGTCGACAACGACGTCACTCCGCTTTGAGCCGTACTGATCCCCGTCGACGCCGACGTCGACAGCGACGTCACCGAGCTATTCGTCGAGCTTAGACCCGTCGACAACGAGGTCACGCCGCTTTGAGCCGTGCTGATCCCCGTCGAGGCCGACGTCGACAGCGAGGTTACCGAGCTATTCGTCGCGCTCAGGCCCGTCGACAACGACGTCACGCCGCTTTGAGCCGTGCTGATCCCCGTCGACGCCGACGTCGACAGCGAGGTCACCGTGCTATTCGTCGCGCTCAGGCCCGTCGACAACGACGTCACTCCGCTTTGAGCCGTGCTGATCCCCGTCGACGCCGACGTCGACAGCGAGGTCACCGTGCTTTTGGTCGAACTCAGACTTGTCGACAACGAAGTGACGCCGCTTTGCGCGGTGCTGATCCCGGTGGAGGTTGACGTCGACAGCGAAGTCACGGAACTGTTGGTTGAACTGAGTCCCGTCGAGAGCGACGCAATTGAACTGCTTGCGGATACAGCACCAGCAGCCGCAGTAGACAGGCTTGTCACGCTCGAAGCGACGGCAGTAATCGCTTGATTCGTCGCATAAAGCTCCGATCCGTTAATCGCGTCAGTGCTAGTGGACGATATCTGCCCTGCACCAACATTGGTGATGACTCTTTCGTCACCAGGGGAACCCACGCTAACGATCCCATAGGCGCTTATCCCGGCAAAAGTATATTGGACACCATTAATTGTCGTGCCCAGCGCTGGGGTAGCCATACCATCGGCTATCGACCCATACCCTAAAGCCACAGAGTTAACAGCATTAGCTGTAGCTCCATAACCAATTGCAGTGGCGCCTTGAGATGTCGCAGTAGCATGCGCACCAATTGCCGTGGCGTTCGCTGCGCTGGCAAACGTGAACGCACCAAGCGCTGTCGCATATAGACCCGAAGCGGTAGTGTCCCAGCCGATGGCAACTGCCGGCCCCATTGTCCCAAGTACGCTCGAACCCGAGTTCGCTGTAGCAGCTGAACCAATTGCAATATCCCCAGCGGTAGATGCATTGGTTACCCCATTATTACCACCAATTGCGATCGCACCTGTCTGAGCGGCCGCTCCGAGGCCAGCCGAATATTGCGCCAGAACAGTATGTGGGCACGCAATCAGTGCAACGGCCATCAGCGCAACTACGCTCCTCTTGTTCGGCTTTCCGCGAGCCGAGTCGTTTTCTGAGGCGGCCACCCAGGCGCCAAGCGCCTCGTTCCAAATTGTCCTGTAATTCTTGTTCATTTAGATCCCCGTCGATATCGAGCCGCAGCTTCCGCCAATCGACCCTTTCACATAAATCTGACAAATTAAAAAATGTCGACCTTTCAACGGCGAGCTAAATGCCAAACCCACTCACCGGCTAGCGTCGATTTTCCAATTGACCGCCCGGCCCAGGGCTGAACAATTTTCACGAAAATGCACCAATCCGGTGAATATGTGTCAAGGTTCGTCAGATCGAATATCGCCTGCCGTTTAATTTATTGGCGCTCGATGGCAACAAACGACCGCTCCAAAATGACTGACCATACGTCACGCCAACCCCGCCTTTTCTCCGGGTGGCAGTAGTTCTGTCTGATGTTTTCAAATTTTTTTCGCGTCCACGAAGCCCGCAAAAATTCAAAAAGCACGGCACGGCGAAGCGTGACAATATTTCAGAAAGACAGACATCCATGGACGAACATCTGATCGCACGGAGTAGTCAATGAGCGAGTATGCGCACCTGCTATATCCGGCCGCACTGATAGCAGTGGCGTCCGGGTGAATTTAGAGAATGCCCCGCCACCTCTCGCCATTGCTTGAGGAAGCGTCAGCCGTGTAGATAATTTGCTTCCACCTTTCTAGGACACGTCAATGCAGACCTATCAAAATTATCTCGATTTGAAGAAGCGGCTCGATCACGAACTTGAGATTGAGAAATTGAAAATGATTGACGCCGTGATATCAGAGATCAGGATGTGCGTGAAATTGTTCAACTTGACCGCACGCGACGTATTCCCCCCTGAACATCAACGCCAGCGAAAAAGAAGGGCCAAATACTACGATCCGGTGTCCGGATGCACGTGGTCAGGAGTCGGTCGCGAGCCGCACTGGATTAAAGGGAAAAACCGGAAAGAATTTTTGCTGAGCCCGGTCGCGCACGATGAGACTCAGAGAAGCCTCCGCTCCGGTGAGCCATTGTCGCCCCTTCAAATGGGTCGCGATCACACGTTACTAGATTAGCATTTCAGAAATGCACTTGATCCTGAAACACATCAGATTAACTCAGAATCAGAACCACACCTCAACCGAAGGTGGTTGATTTTCACCACACAAAGGTGAAATATTCGCTTCACACGAACGATATATGAAGATTTTGTTTTTGGACGAGCGAGCAGTATATGGTGATCTCGCGCGCCTCCTCTGTCAGCAACGCGAAAATGATGTGGTCGCCGTCAAGAACGGCGCCCAGGCTGTGCGCGCCCTTCAACAAGCGATGTTCGATCTCGTTATCTTGGAATTGACTGTGCCGGCCATGCCGGGGCTCGACCTCATCCGCTGGGTTCGGCATAACCTCGGCAAGCAAATTCCCGTCTTGGCTTTGTCCGGCGTATTGTCGGACTGTTCCACCGCGGATGTACTCAACGCTGGCGCAGATGACTGGATCCGCATGCCGATGAGCAAAGAAGATTTTATCGCCAGAGTGGATGCTGTAATCCGACGCACGAACATCTCTGAAGAATCAGATGACTCCGTCTTGGTCGGAAATTACCTGGTTCCACGCGGCGGTCGAAATATCTTCGTCAACAACGAGCCAGTTAAAGTGACAAGGAAGGAGTTCGAGATCATCGCCACGCTTTTCAGAAATGTCGGGCGCGTCGTTCCCCGCGACCACCTAATAACGTTTGTCTGGGGAGACGCAGGCGACACGTCCTCGCGCTCGCTTGACACCCATATCTATCGCGTGAAAAACAAGCTGCGACTGAATGGGGAGCATGGCCTCCGGCTGCAGTCGGTGTACACCTTCGGATATAGACTCGAGAAGGTTTAAGCAGCACGCCCAGTCATGAGCCCGCTGCATCGTCTACTTTCCGGGCTGTGCATGGCGGAATGCGGCGCTCGTTGGCGGACGGAGCCGCCGGACACTGCGATCGATGCAACTATTGGAGGGTCCTGTCTTCCGTGGCGACCTGAGCCCGGCGTGTCACGTCACGCAAAAGGATGAAGAGTATCGTCGCCCCAATAAGATCGAAGGCTCCAAATGCTCCAAAGAAAAGCCCATATCCAAACCGGTCGGCAGTCGAACCCAACAGCAACGAAAATCCAAGACCTCCAATCGAGGCCACCATACCGGCCAGTCCGGCTGCAGTCCCTACCTCATCCGGTTCGAAGACGTCTGCACACAGCGTATTGAGAAGTACGGAGATCATCTGATGTGCAAAACCACCCATGCAGAACAGAACGATTGCTTGAAGCGGCGTAGCGACTAGGCCAATACACGCGGGCCCGAACATCAAAACGGCTCCGAGCGCTACGCCGGCGACGCGCGATCCGATTAGCGGTACGCGAAAGCGGTTGGTCAGAAAAGGCGACAAGTATCCGCCGAAAAGGCCGCCCAGGTCGGCTGCGAGGAAGGGTAGCCATGCAAACAGTGCAATGTGCTTCAAGTCCATGTGCCGTTCCGTTGCCAGATACAGCGGAACCCAGAAAATCAGGGTCTGCCAGACGGGCTCGGCAAAGAAGCGCGCCTGGGCTATCGCCCAAAAACGGCGCATTCCAAGGACCTTCCACATGCGCCGGATTCCTTCATGCCACTCGGTGCGGACTGACATTCGCTTACCGGGAGGCTCAACCTGTTTCGTCTTGACCAGCCCCCGGTACTGCCCTGGCGAGCGGTAGACAAAATACCAAATTGCCGACCATACGAAACCCAGTGCGCCGGTAATGGCGAACGCGCTTTGCCAGCCATACTCGCGAGACAGGAACACGACGACCAGCGGCGCAAAAAGTGAGCCGAGTGATGTGCCAGCGTTGAAATAACCGACCGCAACCGATTTTTCGTGGTCTGGAAACCATTCGGCAACGATTTTCATCCCGGCGGGAATCGCGACAGCATCGGCGGCGCCTTTTACCGCACGCAGTGCAGCCAGCGATAGCCATCCACCGGCCACGCCGTGCAAGATACCCGCAAATGACGAGATGCCTACGAATATGGCAACGCCAATCCGCAAGCCGATCAAGTCTATGACCAGCCCGCATATCGGTTGCATGACTAAATAGCCCGCCTGAAATGCACCGACCACGTATGCGTATTGCTGCGTACTCATGTTCAAAATGAACTTGAGTTCCGGCGCCATCACCCCAAGCGCGTTGCGGGACAGATAATCGATGATGGTACCGAGGCAGCCGAGCGCCACGACCCACCAGCGCAGGCTGTAGGCTTGTTTCATAAATTTTCCGTACAGGCGGCCTACGGGGCGGAAGGTGTGTCGTTCCCGACCGGGAGCAGGATTTCGACGTGATATCTCGCCGTGGCGATCATCGGCTTCCTTTGATCAACTGGGATGGTGACGCAGCCCATCGGCGTTTGAAAGCGGTCGAGAAATGGCTCATATTGTTGAATCCGCATGCCAGCGCTACGTCGGTTACGCTCCCGTGCCCCTGAAGCAACAGATTCTTCGCACGCTCGAGGCGAGCTTCCATCACATATTGATGTGGTGGTAAACCGGTGTACTTTCCGAACAGGCGCATGAAACCATACAAATTTGACTCGAAGCCCGCGGCACTAGCGATCTCTCGGACTCGAAGCGTTGAATCCAGCCCAGCGTGAATGAATTGCAATGCCCGGTCCATAATCGCATCCGCGAGCCCCATGTTGCACTCCCATGTGGTATTTCGGGCCAGCGCCGTGAAGCGGTAAAGCGCCGAGAGCGCCAACCACTCGGCATGTTCGACGCCAGTAGGCGTGCCCGATGACGCGTCCCGCACGATCTCGTCAATGAGTTGCACCAGTATGCGATCGTGGATACCCGCAAACCACCCATGGAGCGGGATCGGCATCCGGCCGGAGGTACCCTGAAGCCAATCGATATTGATAATGAGATGGCTTTGCTCGAGGTTGACGCCCCATCGATAATTCAACGCCGCATTAGGTGGACCATACGCCACACTGCTATCTGAAGCGTCGGCGTGCTGCCAGCGGCCGAATCGATTAAGGCTCTCAACCCGCTCGTGAGGCTTTCGATACAAGCAAAGAAGCAGGTTCGATTCGAATCGCAAATCCCGGACTTCCCCCTCTTCGCGGATCTGATAGTTATGCACTTGAATCCCATCCCACGGTGACGCCACTGGTGCGCTTTTCCATGTATCTGGTAGCGCTGTCAGGATGCGACCCTCTGAGGGAGAGGCGTTGGAACACGGAAACTGCGTGGCCGGATTGGCGTCCATGATCGGATCAAAAGTGGCATGCAATGTTGCAATAATTGGAACATGTTTCGACCATAAAGGCGAGTATTGATTCGCAGTGCGAAGGCCCGGCCTCGAGGGAAGCGAGGATCGACAGGGATTCGCAGTAGTTTGGTCAACAGCAACGCGTGAAATGCATCCCGGACTGCAGCCTCTTGCCAGTCCCGCGGCAGCAGCCAGCAACTCACGCACGAGCCACATCCCATTTTGGCAGGAAGATCGCGCCAGCGAATGCAGGTCTTCAGCACGAACAGAATGCCCGTCAGCGCTGCGCGATTCAGCACGGGCTTGCGACGCGGATACTTGAACCGACGGGGACTTGGCCGGTGGTAGAAGTGGCTCGATCAGGTTCCACAACGCGTCGTCAATGATCCGTCTGCCCATCTCCTTGATCCGGCTGTCGCGACGGCTCAGGGCTAACAGGTCGAGAGAAACGTTGACAGTAGCTACGCGTCGACGTTGCAGCCAAGGCAACACCGTGGTTCGCGAATGCGCCTTCCGGGGCGCATCGCTACAAGATACGGTGGATACCGTTGTACTGAACTCTCACCCATCAACGGAGCAACGTCATGCGACCGAGGATTTTTTTTGTCCGCGATGCTATTCACCTCAACGGCATTAGGGTTCATCCCGGCGAGAGCCAGCGCGGAGCCGTTCACGATCACGGTCGATGACCTCCATCGCGGGCACTTTACGAACGAACACGTGTACGGAGGTTTCGGCTGTCACGGTCAGAACGTTTCGCCGCGCATTTCGTGGGCTCACGTTCCGCGCGGCACGAAGAGCATCGTCGTGACGATCTTCGATCCCGATGCGCCGACCGGGGGGCTCGGCTGGACCCACTGGGAAATCGTCAATATTCCACCTTCGGCGTCGTCGATCGAAAAAGGCGCTTCCGGCAATCCGAAGCTCATGCCGAGCGGCGCTGTCGAGACATTGACGGATTTTGGCGAATCCGGATACGGTGGGCCCTGCCCGCCTCAGGGGGCGTCGCATCGATATGTCGTGACGGCGTCCGCCCTGAACGTGGCAAAAATCGACGTGGCGCCGGCGGCAAGTCCCGCAGTCGTCGCTTATCAGATGCACGGGAAAATCATCGCTCAGGCAAAGTACGTTGCCAGATATCATCGCGTCTCCACTACCGATTGACGGTTGGATTACGCCAACGACATTCCACCAGCGACGTCCAGGTTGCCGTCGCGCTCGACGGCATCAACCAACGCCCCGGACCGACGACTCCCTCCGCCCAGCGCATTCGTGCTGACAGGCCTGCTATTCGTCGCCCCCCAGCCCGTTCCCGCCGTCGAACCGCGTGACGCCCGGCAGCGCGCGCAGCTTGTCGCAGATCGCCTTGTATTCGCCTTCCGACACCCGCGCGAGCGCGATGCGCACCTCGTCCTGCTCGCCCGTGTCGTCGGCACGCTGCACGATGAACTGCTTCACGCGCGCACTGTCGGGGCCGAGCGCCGCGTGCAGCGAATCGAACGTCAGCGTGCCGCTCGCCACCGTCAACGCGAGCTGGCGCCGCTGGCGCACCGTGAAATAGCGCCGCTCCAGCGGCTTGATGCCGGCCAGGATGATCAAAATGATGATCGTCGCCGAAATCGCCGCGACATAGAGCCCGCCGCCCACCGCGAGGCCGATCGCGGCGACCGACCACAGGCTCGCGGCCGTCGTCAGCCCGCGCACGATCTCGCCGCGCAGCAGGATCGAGCCCGCGCCGAGGAAGCCGATGCCCGACACGACCTGCGCGGCGATCCGCGACGGATCGAGCACGACGTGGTCGCTGGTGCCGAGCACGTCGGCGAAACCGAACGCCGACACGATCATGATCAGCGTCGAGCCGACGCACACCAGCATGTGCGTGCGCAGGCCGGCCGCCCACGACAGGCGCTCGCGCTCGAAGCCGATGACGCTCCCGAGCGCCGCCGCGAGAACGAGCCGCATCACGAGTTCCAGGTTGCTGAGCATCCGATTTATCTCCTTTTTTTGGTGCCGGCCGCGCGGAATGTTTTATCCTTGGCCCCGGCCGCGCCGATTCTCCGGGCCGCCGACACGTTTCGATCCAAGCGCTCAACCCCGCCATGCCCGTTTCCGACTCCGCTTCCGCCCAGGCCGCCCAACTGCGCCACCATTTCGCGCACGTCGTCTTGCCGATCTGGCGGGGTTCAGGGTTCGACCCGGCATTGCAACTGCCGTTCGAGGCCGTCGATCCGGCCACCCATGCGCCGCTGCCCGTGACCCGTTATCGCGCAATGGCGTGCGCCCGGCAACTGTTCGTGTTCGCGCAGGCCGGCGACACCGCGCACGCGGCCACGCTGTTCGACGCGCTGTGCCGGCACTTTCGCGACGCGCGCCACGGCGGCTGGATCTACAGCGTCGACGCGCAGGGCGCGCCGCTCGATACGACCAAGGATCTCTATACGCACGCGTTCATCGTGTTCGCGTGCGCCGCATGGCATGCGGCGTCGGGCGACGCCGCTGCGCGCACGGTGGCCGAAACCACCGCCGCGCTGATCCAGGACCGCTTCGCGCCGCGCCACGGCGACGCGTTGCTCGATGCCGCGCGCCACGCCGATTTCTCGTCATCCGGCAGCGGCGCGCTGCAGAATCCGCTGATGCACCTGACCGAAGCGTGGCTCGCGGCCGCCGATGCGTTCGGCGACCCGGCGTTCGACGATGCGCTCGCGCGCACCGCGCAGGCCGTCGAGCGCACGTTCGTCGACGCGGCGACCGGCTGCGTGGCCGAACTGCCGCTCGGGGCGGCCGACAACCGTTTCGAGCCCGGCCATCAGTTCGAGTGGTTCTATCTGGTCGACGCGGCCGGTGCGCGGCTCGCGCAGACCGGGCTCCCCGCCGCGCTGTCGCGCGCGTTCGCGTTCGCCGAGCAATACGGCGTCGATCCGCAGACGGGCGGCGTGTGCGCGGCGCTCGACGCGCAAGGCGCGTGCATCGACGGCACGCAGCGGATCTGGGCGCAGACCGAATACCTGCGCGCACTCGCGACGCACGGCGGCACGCCGGCCTCCGCGCCGCTCGCACGCCAGATCGAGCGGTTCGCCGCGCGCTTCCTGCATCCGCGCGGCTGGTTCGAGTGCAAGACGGCCGACGGGCAGGTGTCGCGCGCCGACATGCCGTCGACGACGCCCTACCACCTCGCGACCGCCTACGCGGCGCTGCCGGCCGGTTCGTAACCCGTCGCAGCGAACGACGGCGCCGCGCGATCGCCGCGTGCGGCGCGCCCGTCGCCCAGTTCGAACACCGACACCGCCTGCATCAGGTGCGCGGTCTGGTCGTTCAGCGACGCGGCCGCCGCCGCGACTTCCTCGACCAGCGCGGCGTTCTGCTGCGTCAGCTGATCCATCTGCGTGACGGCCTGGTTCACCTGCTCGATCCCGACGCTCTGCTCGACCGACGCCGCCGTGATCTCCGACATCGTCTGCACGACGCGCGTGATCGACGCCGACACCGTGCGCATCGCGTCGCCGGCGCGCTCGACGAGCGCCGCGCCGCCGTTGATCTGCGCGACCGAATCCTCGATCAGCGCCTTGATCTCCTTCGCCGACTGCGCGCTGCGCTGCGCGAGCGAGCGCACTTCGCCCGCGACCACCGCGAAGCCGCGCCCCTGTTCGCCGGCCCGCGCGGCCTCGACCGCCGCGTTCAGCGCGAGGATGTTGGTCTGGAACGCGATGCCGTCGATCACCGAGATGATCTCCGCGATGCGCCCCGAGCTCTGCGCGATGCCGCGCATCCGGTCGATCACGCTGTCGACCACGCCGCCGCCGTGGCTCGTCGCTTCGAGCGCCGCGTCGGCCAGCGCGCTCGCCGCGCGGGCGCTGTCGGTGTTCTGGCGGACAGTCGCGGTCAGTTCCTCCATGCTCGCGGCGGTTTCCTCGAGCGACGCGGCCTGCGTGCCCGTGCGCGCCGACAGGTCGGCGTTGCCGCCCGCGATCTCGCCGGCGCCGAGATGGATCGCGTCGGACGCCTGGCGCACCGTGCGCACGGTGCCCGCGATGCTCGTCTGCATCGTGGCGAGGCCGCGCAGCATCCGGTCGATCTCGAACACGCCGCCCGCCTGCACGGCTTCGTCGAGACGGCCCTGCGCGATCCGCTCGAAATGGCGGCCGGCCTGCTCCAGCGGCGCGACGACCGCGCGCCGCGCGGCCGCGTAGATCGCGACGCTCGCCGCGAGCATCGCCACCAGCAGCACGATGCCGACCGACTTGAACCACAGCATGCCGCCGTCGATGGTGTCGAGCGCCGCGCGGCTCGACGTGCCGCCGTAGTCGGTAAAGCGATGCAGTTCGGCGATGTACGCGTCCTGGAAGCCCTGGGTCGGCTGGTCGAGGAACGCCTGGATGTTGTCGGCGTCGAGGAACTGCACGAGTTCGCCCAGCGCGCCGCGCAGCGCGCGATAACGCTCGGTGAGCGCCGCGACGCGCGTGCGGTTGGTGTCGTCGACCGGCTGCGCGGCCGTCAGCGCCGCGAACGCCTTGTCCGCTTCCGCGAGCGACGCGCCCGCATGGCGGATGATGTCTTCGGGTTTCGGGCCGCCGCGCACCATCCGCGTGCCGGCCCGCGACAGGTTGATGCGCGCGTCGAGCAGTTGCTCGGTCGCGCGGCTGGCCGCGTCGACCTGCGAGATCGCGACGTTCGACAGATCGTCGACGCCGCGGCGCGTCGACGCGAGCGTCCAGAAGCCGAGCGCTTCGATCGCGAACAGGAAGAGGCAGAACACGGTCAACACGCCGAGCAGACCCGACGCGAGCTTGATTTTTCCGAACATGGGGGAATTCCTGAAGAGCGGACGATGAGGCGATGCCCCGGCATTAGCGGCATTTCTTCGTCGGACTTTAGGCGGAATGGCCGCCAATGCAGGCGAATCGCCCGCAAACGCGGAGATCTTGCGTATTCGGCACAATAATCGCGTCGCATCGCGCCGGGATTTGCACGAAACGCGGACGAATTTCCTTGCTTATCCGGAGCCCCCTTCCTAGAGTTCAGCGCAAGCGGGCACTCATTTCCAAGGACGTTCAATGACCGACATCACGGACCACGCGCGCGGCGCATTGCGCGCGCAGCCGTTCAGCATGCTGCTGGGCACGCAGCTGATGCATATCGGCGACAACGAAGTGTCGCTGTGTCTGCCGGTGCGCGAGGAATTGCGGCAGCAGCACGGTTTCGTGCACGGCGGCGTCATCAGCTATCTCGCGGACAACGCGCTGACGTTCGCCGGCGCGCTCGTGCTCGGCCCGCGCGTGATCACCGCCGAATACAAGATCAACTACCTGCGGCCGGCCGTGAACGGCACGCTCGTCGCCCGCGCGAAGCTCGTCTACGCGGGCCGGCACCAGGCGACCTGCCAGTGCCACGTGTTCGTCATCGACGGCGACCACGAACGGCTCGTCGCGATCGCGCAAGGCACGATCAACCGCGTCGGCGACGGCAAGATGCCGGATGCGCCGGCGGAAACGGCGTGAGTTGCCGAGGCCGAGCGTTGATGCCGCGCTAGCGTTTCATCGCAGCCAGATAAACCGCATCACGCTCGCGGCGGCCCACCGCGACCACCAGCACGATGACTTCCGCGTCGCGCACTTCGTAGACGAGGCGATAGCCGACACCACGCAGCTTGATCTTGTCGCGATCCGGGTGGCCATGCAATTTGGCTGACGGGATGCGGGGATGCTCCAGCCGCTCCGCGAGCCTGGCCTTGAATTGATCGCGCACGGTGCGATCGAGCTTCTTCCACTCCTTCAATGCAGGTTCGAGAAAGGCGAGTTCAAAGGTCATTCAGCTTGACCTTGACGACCTTCTCCTTGGCGCGCGAATCGGCCAACGCATTGTCTTCGATGTCTTCCAAACGTTCGACCATCGCCTCCCACGTCTTCGCGGGAATGCAGTAGAACGCGGGTTCGTTGTGATTCAGGATCGCGACCGGAAAACCTTCGCCTGCGGCAACGGTTCCCATCGGATTCCGCTTCAGCTCCGAGACGCTCGCCGTCACGCTCGCCAGAATGGTGTGGGGCATGTCTGCTCCTTTTTCGATCGAGCGTCGATTGCACTTCATTTGATACTAAATTTAGCATCAAAATTAGTTCTCGGATGCGCTGGGCACTCGACCGTCGAGGAGCGGAAGCAGCCTCCTGAAAGACGGCCCTAGTCGGCGTCATCCCCCGCCAACGGCAAAAACCGCGGCGCCACCCGCGCCCGCACGTTCCCGTGCTCATCCGTCCGATAGATGCCGCGCGCCGCATTGTGCGGATGCACGGCCGCGTCGGCCACGCTCAGCACCGGCGCAAAACACGCGTCGGTGCCTTCGAGCAGCGCGCGCCAGTGCGCGGACGGCTGTTGCGCGAACACCTCAGCGAAACGCGCCTTCAGCGCGGGCCAGCGCGCCCGGTCGTACTGCGACGCGGGATCGACGTCGGTCAGCCCGAGCCGTTCGACCAGCAGCGCATAGAACGGCGGTTCCAGCGCGCCGATCGTCACGCATTCGCCGTCCGCGCAGCGATACACGTCGTAGAACGGCGCGTCGTGGAACAGGCTCGGCTGCGCGCCGTCGAGCAGCCCGTTCGCGCGTGCCCACAGCGCGAGCGAACCAAGCATCGACACGATGTCGACGATCGCGCCATCGACCACGCGCCCCGGCCTGCCGCCGCGCACGTCGAGCAACGCACAGACGATCCCGAACGCGAGCCCGAGCGCGCCGCCCGCATCGCCGACGACGGTCGGCGGCACGCCCGGCCGGCCGTCGCGCGGCGCGGACAGCGACAGCAGCCCGGTCAGCGCGACGTAGTTCAGGTCGTGCCCCGCCGCGGCCGCGAGCGGGCCGTGCTGGCCCCAGCCCGTCATGCGCCCGTAGACCAACTTCGGATGGCGGCGCGCGCAAACGTCGGGCCCGAGGCCGAGCCGCTCCATCACGCCGGGGCGCAGCCCCTCGATCAGCGCGTCGGCGTGCGCGATCAGATCGAGCGCCGCGTCGCGGCCGGCCGGTGCCTTCAGGTCGAGTTCGACGATCGTCTTGCCTTCGCGCAGCAGGTCGCCGTCGCGGGCCCGCAGCGCGTCCGGCGCACTGGTGCGGCCGGACGGGCGCGCGACCAGCGTGATGCGCGCGCCCATGCCGGCAAGCATCCAGCCCGCGAGCGGACCGGGGCCGAGACCTTCGAATTCGATGACGTGGATGCCGGAAAGCGGCGCGTTTAATGGCATGGCGGCCTCGCTGAAATGCAGTCGGGACAGGAGCGGCGAAACGTCCCGATTCTATGTGAATGCCTGCGCGCGCCGGTTTCGCGCGGTTAGGACCTGTTCACGCTAATAACGGGCTTGCGCTGGCCTCACGAATGAATTTCTCCAAACAGCGGAATGTTCCCTAGCCGACCACGTCGCACGCACGCTCGGCGAGCGCCGCCCGCATCGCGCGCACGATCGCGTCCCGATGCGGGTCGATCCGCTCGACGGGCCCGGCCACGCCCATCGCCAGCGGCAGCCCGTTCCAGCCGTCCGCGATCACCATCGAAATCATCGCGGCGCCCTGCGTGACGGTATGCGCCGAATACGAATAGCCGAGCCGGCGGGTCTGTTCGACCTTGTCGAGCACGACGTCCTCGTCGATCGTCCTGCCCGACTTCCCGATCCGGCGGATGCTGCGCGACACGAGCCGGCGGATCGTGCTGTCCGGCTGGAGGCTCAGCAGCGCCCAGCCAAGGCCCGACATGCAGATCTCGCGACGCGTGCCGATCGGCGCATAGAACTGCACCGGAATCGAATGCGAGCCTTCGACCGCATCGATGTACTGCACGTACAGGTCGCTCTGCACCGCGACCACGACCGCCTCGTGCGTGCGCGCCGCCAGCCGCTTCGCGACGGCATGCCAGTGCCGACGGCTGCCGGCCGCCGAATCGACCAGCGCTTCGCCGAGATTGACGAGCCGCGCGGTGGGCGCATACGCGTGGGTCGAGTCGTCGTATGCGAGGTAGCCGAGCGTCTTCATGCTGGTCAGCAGCGCCGCCGCGCTCGATCCCGGATACCCGCACCGCGTGGCGATCTCGCGCACGCTCAGCGGCCGCTGCAAGGTGCTGAAGAGTTCCAGCACCTCGAACACGCGCGCTGCGCTCTTGACCACGTTTCCGCTCATCCCGCCTTCTCCGCAGAGACCGGCACGGGCCTTCCACGTATGTGGAACGGAATTTCCCGCCGCCGACCGTCGTGACGATACTAGGCTTCGGGCCGCGGCGTGAAGTCCCGCGGCACCGAATACACGGAGACACCATGGCAGCTTTTTTGAACCGTGAACGGCAGGGCGCGATCCTGACCGTCACGATGAACCGTCCCGACACCCGCAACGCCATTTCGGACACCGATGCGATCGACGCGCTGACCGAATGCTGCGACGAAGCGAACCGCGACGAATCGATCCGCGTGCTGGTCCTGACCGGCGCCGGCACGACGTTCTCGTCGGGCGGCAACGTGAAGACGATGCGCACGTTCATGGAATCGGGCCCGCACGACCCTGCCGCGATCCGGACCGGCTATCGGCGCGGCATCCAGCGGCTCGCGCACGCGTTCCTGCATCTCGAAGTGCCGGCCATCGCGGCAGTCAACGGCCCTGCCATCGGCGCCGGCACCGACCTCGCGTGCATGTGCGACATCCGCATCGCCGCCGACAGCGCGCGCTTCGCGGAGAGTTTCATCGCGCTCGGCCTCGTGCCGGGCGACGGCGGCGCGTGGTTCCTGCCGCAGATCGTCGGCGCCGCGGTCGCCGCGGAAATGTCGTTCACCGGCGATGCGCTGGACGCGCAGGCCGCGCTGCGCTGCGGGCTCGTGTCGCGCGTCGTGCCCGACGGTGACCTCCTCGCGCATGCGCAGGAACTGGCCGGCCGCATCGCCCGTCATTCGGGCACCGCGTTGCGCCTGACCAAGCGGCTGCTGCGCGAAGGCCGCCACGCGAGCCTCGACACGCTGCTCGACCTGTCGGCGTCGTACCAGGCGTTCGCGCACGCCAGCCCCGAGCATCGCGCGGCGGTCACCGCGCTGTTCGCCTCGCGCGGCTGAACCCGCGACGCATCGCGGCCGTGCAGCCGACGCATGCCGGCCTGCCGGCCCGTCGAATCCACATCGAAGGAGACATCGTCATGACCAGCAGCAACGAAGGCGCACTTGCAGGCGTGCGCGTGGTGGACCTGAGCCGCGTCTACGCGGGGCCGTTCTGCGCGCAGACGCTCGCCGACCATGGCGCGGACGTCATCAAGATCGAACCGCCGCAGGGCGACGAAACGCGCGACTGGGGGCCCGCGATGCCGAACGGCATCTCCAGCTACTACTGGGGGCTCAACCGCAACAAGCGCAATCTCGCGCTCGACCTGTCGCATCCCGACGGACGCGACGTGCTGTTGCGCGTGCTCGAAACGGCCGACGTGTTGATCGACAACTTCAAGCAGGGCACGCTCGAACGCTGGGGCATCGACTACGAACACTGCCTGCGCGCACGCTTTCCGCGCCTCGTCCACTGCTCGATTTCCGGCTACGGCACCGACGGCCCGCTCGCGCGGTTTCCGGGCTACGACGCGGTCGCGCAGGGCCTCGCCGGCTTCATGTCGATCAACGGCGAGCCGGGCGGCATGCCGCTCAAGGTGCCGTTTCCGGTCGTCGATCATGCGGCCGGCCTGAGCGCCGTCTCCACCATCCTGGTCGCGCTGGTCGAGCGGACGCGCTCCGGCCTCGGACAGCACGTCGACATCGACCTGTTCAGCACCGCGCTGTCGATGCTGCATCCGGTCAGCACGAGCTGGATGGCGACCGGCGACGTGCCCGTCGCGACCGGCAACGTGTACGGCGCGATCGCGCCGTACGGCGTCTATCCGTGCAAGGACAAGCCGGTCGCGACCGGCGCCGGCAACAACCGCACGTTCGCGCGGCTCGTCGAGGCGCTCGGCGTGCCCGAACTGGCGCGCGATCCGCGCTTCGCGACCAATGCGCAGCGCGTCGCGCATCGCGAAGCGCTCGACACGCTGCTCGGCCAGCTGACCGCCGAACTGCAGGCGGACGAGGTCGTCGAGCGGCTGATGCACGCCGGCGTCGCGACGGGGCCGGTGAACACTGTGGCCGATGCGTTCGGCCATCCGCAGGCGGCGCGCAACGCGATGTTCGTCGATACCGATACGTACACCGGCGCGGGCATTCCCGCCAAACTGTCCCGCACGCCCGGCTCGATACGCCGGCCGCCCCAACCGTTTGCCGCCGACACCGACGCCGTGCTCGACGCGTTCGGGATCGACGCGGCGCGCCGCGACGCGCTGCGGCAGGCCGGCGTGCTGCACGACACGCGGGCGGACGTGGCCGGGAGCGCGTCATGACCACCCAGCGCTTTTCTTCACCGGCGGGCGACGATGCCCCGTCTATCCTGCGCGACGACGCCGACGGCATCGCGTGGCTGACGATCCATCGCCCACACGTCGCCAATGCGCTGTCCGCCGACGCGATCCGCCGCCTGTGCGACGCGCTCGTCACGCTCGACGACAACCCGTCGATTCGCGTCGTCGTGATCCGCGGCGCGGGCGAACGCGCATTCAGCGCGGGCGTCGATCTCGGCGACCCCGAGATCCGCGGAATGCAGCCGATGCGTGGGCTCGCACGCAACGTGCACGAGCTGATCCTGGAGCTGCGCAAGCCGACCATCGCGGCCATCAACGGCTACGCGATCGGCGGCGGCTGCGAAATCGCGCTCGCGTGCGACCTGCGGATCGCCGCCGCTCACGCGACCTTCGCGCTGCCCGAAGCGCGGGTCGGCATGGGCGCGAACTTCGCGAGCGTGCTGCTGCCGCGCATGTTGCCGCGCGCGATCGCGATGGAGCTGCTGTTCACGGGCCGCCGCTTCGACGCAGACGAAGCGCAACGCGCCGGCCTGCTGAACCGCGTCGTGCCCGGCGCCGCACTCGACGACACCGTGCGCGAGCTGGCACAGACGATCGCCGCGAACGCACCGCTCACGATCCGCCGCATCAAGGAAACCGCGACGCGCAGCCAGGGGCTGCCGGTGGCCGCCGCGCTGCGGCTGGACGTCGGCCCCGACGTCTACGCGAGCGAGGACCGGATCGAGGGCGCCCGCGCGTTTCTCGAGAAGCGCAAGCCGGTGTTCAAGGGCCGCTGAGCCCGGCGCCGCACCGCAGCATCCGCGCGCACCGCTCCCAGAACGCGGGCGCGCCCAAAAAACATGGACGGAGACACCTTCATGCAACGGAAAGCATTCCTGGTCGGCGCGTGCGTGCTGTGCGCCACGCCGGCGCACGCGTCGTCGGTCACGCTGTACGGGATCGTCGACAGCTACGTCGAATTCGATCGCATCGGCAGTCTGTCGACCCTGCGGCAAAGCGGCGGCGGCGCGTCGACGAGCCGCTTCGGCCTGACGGGCGTCGAGGATCTCGGCGGCGGCACATCGACGAAATTCGTGCTGGAAAGCGGTTTCTCGCCAGCCGACGGATCGTTCCAGGGCGGCACGCTGTTCTACCGACAGGCCTATGTATCGCTGCAGAACACGCGCTACGGCGACCTGCGGCTCGGCCGGCAATACACGCCCGCGTTCTACGTCGTGTACGACGGCGATCCGTTCGGACTCAACGAGCGGATGTCGCCGCTCGCGCTGCTCGCAACGTCGACCGACACGATCACGAGCAACACGACCCCGCCGATTCCGCGCTTCAACCAGGCGGCGTCGTATCTGAGTCCCGACTGGAACGGCCTGCGCGTGATGGCCACGTACGGCTTTCCGACGCCGAACGCACTCTCGACTCAAGCCGGACGCAACTACGGCGCCGGGCTTCAGTACCGGATCGGCGGGCTCTACGTCGGCGCCGGCTTCCAGGGCGATACGTCGGCCGGCAACCTGGCGCCCGTCGTTTCCCCGTCGACGACCCGCCACTACGTGTTCGCGGCCAACTACGCGTTCGCGCGCGTCAAGCTGTACGCCGCGTTCCTGTATGGCGTCGGCACGGCGGCGCGCCTGCCCGCGTTCTCGACCGCCAGCGTCGGTGCGTCGATCAACGTCGGCGCGCTCGATCGCGTGCTCGTGTCGGTGGTGCGCCGCGACGTGAAGGGTTCGGCGAACGATGCGACCGCGCTCGGCGTCGGCTACGACCATCCGCTGTCGAAGCGGACATCGCTCTACGCACGCTATCTCTGCATGAAGAACGGCGGCGACGCCCGCAATACCGTCGTCGCCGGTCTGCCACCGCAACCGGGCGGCACCGAGCAGGTGTTTGCGCTCGGCGTCACTCACCGCTTCTGACGGAGTGCCCATGACCCCGACCCTTTCGATCCACCCGGCCGCCGTCGACGATGGCTCGACACAGGCACTCTACCGCCGAATCTCGCGCCGGCTGCTGCCGTTCCTGATCCTCTGCTACACGCTGTCGTTCATCGACCGGATCAACATCGGCTTCGCGCACGCACAGATGGCCGCCGAACTGCACTTCTCCGACGCCGTCTACGGGCTCGGCGCGGGCATTTTCTTCATCGGCTACATGGCGTTCGAGATTCCGAGCAACGCGTGGCTCGCGCGGATCGGCGCGCGCCGGACGATCGCCCGGATCATGGTGCTGTGGGGCCTCGGCTCGGCCGCGACGATGTTCGTCGCGACGCCCGCGCAGTTCTACGCGTGCCGCTTTCTGCTCGGCGTGTTCGAGGCCGGCTTCTTCCCCGGCATCCTGTTCTATCTCGGCGCGTGGTATCCGCCGCGGCAGCGCGCCAAGGCGTTCGCGCTGTTCATGACCGCGCTGTACCTCGCGGGGCTGATCGCCGGCCCCGTGTCGGGCGCGATCCTGTCGTACTTCGACGGCGTGGCCGGCCTGAGCGGCTGGCAATGGCTGTTCGTCGTCGAAGGGCTGCCGAGCAGCGCGCTCGGCCTCGTCGCGCTGCGCTTTCTCGACGACCGGCCGGACGACGCACGCTGGCTGTCTGACGCCGACAAGGCCGCGCTGCGCGCCGCGCACGCGCAGGCCGAAGCCGGTACGCCGGCCGCGAACGCAGCGCGACCGCTACTCGCACATCGCGATTTCTGGCTGCTGTGCGCGGCCAATTTCGCAATCGCGGCCGCCGGCTACGCGCTCGTGTTCTGGATGCCCGTGATCCTGCATCGCGGCGGCCTGCATGGCGCGATGCAGATCGGGCTGCTGTCCGCGCTGCCGTACCTGTGCGGCATCGTCGGCATGCTCGCGATGGGCTGGCGCACCGAGCGCCGGCGCGAATGGCGCAAGCACGGCGCCGTCGCGATGCTCGCGTGCGCGGCGGCCCTCGCCGGCCTCGCGAGCAGCGCCGGCACGTCGCACCTGATGATCGCGCTGTGCATCGCGGTCGCCACGCACGCCGCGGCGCTGCCCGCGTTCTGGGTGCTGCCGGGGCTCGCGCTGCCGAAGCGCTCGATGGCGGTCGCGATCGCGGCGATCACGATGACCGGCGCGATCGGCGGATTCGCGAGCCCGTTCCTGATGGGCGTGCTCAACACGGCCACCGGGTCGATGCGCGGCGGCCTCTATTTCAATGCCGCGCTGCTGGCGGCCGGCGCGTTCGCGTTGCTCGGCACGCTGCGCGCCCGCGCGGCGGCGCGCGCGAACGTCGGCTGACGGCACGCCTTCTTCCCCCCTGTACGGACCCACCCTCATGAATTTCGACCTCGAACTCGAACACCGGATGATCCGGGACCTCGTCGCACGTTTCGTGAAGGACGAACTGATTCCGCTCGAAGCGGCGGTGATGGCGCGCGAGGCCGACGGCCAGCGTTTCGGGCTGCTCGCCGACGAGCGCGCGCACCTCGACGAGCGCTCGCGGCAACTCGGCCTGTGGGGACTCGACGCGCCGCTCGACGTGGGCGGCTCGGACCTGCCGGCCGTCGCGATGGTCGGCGTGAACGAAGCGATCGGCACGACCGTGACCCCGTACATCCTGCCGCCCGACTCGCCGAACCTGCGGATGCTGTGCGATGCGGCCGATGCGGCGCAACGTGCGCGCTATCTCGACCCGTACGCACGCGGCGCCACGCGCGCGGCAATGGCGATCTCCGAGCCGGGCGCCGGCTCCGATCCGGGTGCGCTGTCGACGATGGCCGTGCGCGATGGCGACACCTGGGTGCTGAACGGCCGGAAGATCTGGATCAGCCACGCGGCCGAAGCCGACTGGACGATCGTGATGGCGCTGACCGATCGCAGCAAGGGCAAGCGCGGCGGCATGTCGGCGTTCATCGTCGAGCGCGACACGCCGGGCTTCGTCATCGAGCGCCGGATCCCGATGATCGGCGGCCTGTCGACCTACGAAATCGTGCTGGAAGACTGCCGCATTCCCGCCGCGCAATTGCTGGGCCGGGAAGGCGCCGGCTTCGCGCCGATGCAGGCCCGGCTCGCGAACCGGCGGCTGGAGATGGCCGCATGGTGCATCGGCCGCGCCGAGCGCGCGGTCGCGCTGCTGTGCGACCATGCGAAACAGCGCACGACCTTCGGCGTGCCGCTCGCGGAGCGCCAGGCGGTCCAGTGGTGGGTCGCCGACGCGCTCACGCAGATCCATGCGTGCCGCCTGATGACCTACGAAGCGGCCGCGCGCGTGGATGCCGGGCAGGATGCACGCACGCAGATCTCGATGGTCAAGGTGTTCGCGACCGAAATGGCGTCGACCGTCATCGATCATGCGATGCAGACGCTCGGCGCGATGGGCATGACGAAGGAAATGCCGTTGCAGCAGATGGCCAGCGAAGCGCGGCTGATGCGCATCTTCGAAGGCCCGACCGAGGTGCACCGTTGGGTCGTCGCGCGCAGCGTGCTCTGACCGCGGCGCACCGCCCACTTCCACGATGGAGCCCTGCGTTGAACACCCTGCCTCTCGTCGATCCCGAAATCCGCCCGCTGCTCGAGACCTGGCCGACCGTCACGCTCAGCGCCGACAACCTCGCACAGTCGCGCCAGCGCGTGCTGCCGCTGCCGCCGCCCGACCCGGCCGGCAGCACGCTCGAACGCCGCACGGTACCCGGTCCTGCCGGCGCGCCGGACGTCCCGGTCCTCGTCTATTTGCCCGACGGCCATGCGCGCCCGCTGCCGGCGGTCGTCCACCTGCACGGCGGCGGCTACGTGCGCGGCGCGGCGAAGGAGCTCGAAGCGGTGCACCGGTCGCTCGTGACGCAGCTCGGCTGCGCGCTGATCTCGGTCGACTACCGTCTCGCGCCGGAAACCGTGTTTCCCGGTGCGATCGAGGACTGCTACGCGGCGCTCGGCTGGGTGTTCCGTCACGCCGACACGCTCGGCATCGACGCCGCGCGGATCGGCGCGGCGGGCGAAAGCGCGGGCGGCGGGCTCGCCGCCGCGCTGGCGCTGCTGGCCCGCGACCGCGGCGAATTCCCGCTCGCGTTCCAGCACCTGATCTATCCGATGCTCGACGATCGCACCTGCACGCGCACGCCGCATCCGCATGCCGGCGAATTTATCTGGCATGCGGCCAACAACCGGTTCGGCTGGACCGCGTTGCTCGGTCACGCGCCGGGCATCGACGGCGTGTCGCCGTACGCGGCCGCCGCGCGCGCCACGCGGCTCGACGGCCTGCCGCCCACGTTCCTGTCGGTCGGCTCGCTCGACCTGTTCCTCGACGAAAATCTCGACTACGCGCAGCGCCTGCTGCGCGCGGGCGTGCCGACCGAGCTGCACGTGCTGCCCGGCGGCGTACACGGATTCGACCTCGTACCCGGCGCGCGGGTCTCGGAAACGGCGCGCCGCCTGAGCCACGACGCGCTGCGCCGTTTCCTGCACGGCTGACCAAAACGACGCGGGCGGCCGAAGCCGCCCGCATCCGCGTCGATCCCGACGACGACGCTCAGAACGCGTCGCCCGGCACCCGCACCCAGCCTTCCATCAGCACGCGCGCGCTGCGGCTCATGATCGCCTTCGTGACGGCCCATTCGCCGTTTTCGCGCCGCGCTTGCGCGCCGACGCGCAGCGTGCCCGACGGATGCCCGAAGCGCACCGCATTGCGTTCGCCGCCGCCCGCCGCGAGATTGACGAGCGTGCCCGGGATCGCCGCGGCCGTGCCGATCGCGACCGCCGCCGTGCCCATCATCGCGTGGTGCAGCTTGCCCATCGACATCGCGCGCACCAGCAGGTCGACGTCGCCCGCGTTCACGCGCTTGCCGCTCGACGCGACGTAGTCGGCCGGCTTCGCGACGAACGCGATCTTCGGCGTGTGCTGCCGCGTCGCGATTTCGTCGAGCGTGTCGATCAGGCCCATCCGCAACGCGCCGTGCGCGCGGATCGTCTCGAATTTCTCGAGCGCCTTCGCATCGCCGTTGATCGCGTCCTGCAGCTCGGTGCCCGTATAGCCGATCGCTTCCGCGTCGACGAAGATGGTCGGGATGCCCGCGTTGATCATCGTCGCCTTCAGCGTGCCGATGCCCGGCACCGCAAGATCATCGACGAGGTTGCCGGTCGGGAACATCGAGCCGCCCGCGCCTTCTTCCTCGGCGGCCGGGTCCATGAATTCGAGCTGCACTTCGGCGGCCGGGAACGTGACGCCGTCCAGTTCGAAGTCGCCCGTCTCCTGCACCGCGCCGTTCACGATCGGCACGTGCGCGACGATCGTCTTGCCGATGTTCGCCTGCCAGATCCGCACGGTCGCGACGCCGTCGCGCGGCACGCGCGCCGGATCGACGAGCCCGCCGCCGATCGCGAACGGGCCAACCGCCGCCGACAGGTTGCCGCAGTTGCCCGTCCAGTCGACGAACGCCTTGTCGATCGCGACCTGGCCGAACAGGTAGTCGACGTCATGACCGGGCCGCGTGCTCTTCGACACGATCACCGTCTTGCTGGTGGACGACGTCGCGCCGCCCATCCCGTCGATCTGCTTGCCGTACGGATCGGGGCTGCCGATCACGCGCAGCAGCAGCGCGTCGCGCGCGGCGCCCGGCGTCTGCGCGGCATCCGGCAGGTCCTGCAGCCGGAAGAACACGCCCTTGCTGGTGCCGCCGCGCAGGTAGGTCGCGGGAATCCTGATTTGAGGAGTGTGAGCCATGTGTGCGTTATCCCTGTGTGACGCGATCAAGCCGCCTGCGACGATTCGAGGAAGTCCTGCGCGAAGCGCTGCAGCACGCCGCCCGCTTCGTAGATCGACACTTCCTCGGCCGTATCGAGCCGGCACGTCATCGGCACCTCGACGCGCTCGCCGTTCCTGCGGTGAATCACGAGCGTCAGGTCGGCGCGCGGGTTGCGCTCGCCGATCACGTCGAAGGTCTCGGTGCCGTCGATGCCGAGCGTCGTCCGGTTCGTGCCCGGCTTGAACTCGAGCGGCAGCACGCCCATCCCGATCAGGTTCGTGCGGTGAATCCGCTCGAAACCTTCGGCGGCGATCGCCTCGACGCCCGCGAGCCGCACGCCCTTCGCGGCCCAGTCGCGCGACGAACCCTGGCCGTAGTCGGCGCCGGCCACGACGATCAGCGGCTGCTTGCGATTCATGTACGTCTCGATCGCTTCCCACATCCGCATGACCTCGCCTTCCGGCTCGACGCGCGCGAGCGAACCTTTCTTCACCGCGCCATCGACGACCGCCATCTCGTTGACGAGCGTCGGGTTCGCGAAGGTCGCGCGCTGCGCGGTCAGGTGGTCGCCGCGGTGCGTCGCGTACGAGTTGAAGTCTTCTTCCAGCAGGCCCATCTTCGCGAGGTATTCGCCGGCCGCGCTGTTCGGCAGAATCGCGTTCGACGGCGACAGGTGGTCGGTCGTGATGTTGTCGCCGAGCACCGCGAGCGGACGCATGCCCTTCAACGTGCGCTCGCCGGCCAGCGCGCCTTCCCAGTACGGCGGGCGGCGGATATACGTGCTCTGCGCACGCCAGTCGTACAGCGGCGCCGCGCGCTCGCCTGCGTCGGCGCTGCGCGCGAACATCGGCTCGTAGACCTTGCGGAACTGCTCGGGCTTCACGCTCGACGCGACGATCGCATCGATCTCCTCGTCGGTCGGCCAGATGTCCTTCAGCGTGACGGGCTTGCCGTCCTGATCGTGACCGAGCACGTCCTTCTCGATGTCGAAGCGGATCGTGCCGGCGATCGCGTAGGCGACCACGAGCGGCGGCGACGCGAGGAACGCCTGCTTCGCATACGGGTGAATGCGGCCGTCGAAGTTGCGGTTGCCGGACAGCACGGCGGTCGCGTACAGGTCACGCTCGACGATCTCCCGCTGGATCTTCGGATCGAGCGCGCCCGACATCCCGTTGCAGGTCGTGCATGCGAACGCGACGATGCCGAAGCCGAGCCTCTCGAGTTCAGGCAGCAGGTTCGCTTCTTCCAGATACAGCTCGACCGCCTTCGAGCCCGGCGCGAGCGAACTCTTGACCCATGGCTTGCGCGTCAGGCCCTTCGCGTTCGCGTTGCGGGCGAGCAAGGCGGCGGCAATCACGTTGCGCGGGTTGCTGGTGTTCGTGCAGCTCGTGATCGCGGCGATGATCACCGCGCCGTCGGGCATCTCGCCCGGCTTCTCTTCCCACTGACCGGCAATCCCGCGCGCGGCGAGATCGGACGTCGGCAGCCGCTTGTGCGGGTTCGACGGGCCGGCCATGTTGCGCACGACGCTCGACAGGTCGAACGTCAGCGTGCGCTCGTATTGCGCATTGGCGAGCGTATCGGCCCACAGGCCCGCCGCCTTCGCGTAGGTCTCGACCAGCTTCACCTGCTCGTCGCTGCGGCCGGTGAGGCGCAGATAGTCGGTCGTCTGGCCGTCGATGAAGAACATCGCGGCCGTCGCGCCGTATTCGGGCGCCATGTTCGAGATCGTCGCGCGATCGCCGAGCGTGAGGCTCGCCGCGCCAACGCCCCGGAACTCCAGGTACGCGCCGACCACCTTCTCCTTGCGCAGGAACTCGGTCAATGCGAGCACCACGTCGGTCGCGGTGATGCCGGGCTGGCGCTTGCCGGTCAACTCGACGCCGACGATGTCGGGCAGGCGCATCCACGACGCGCGGCCGAGCATCACGTTCTCGGCTTCGAGCCCGCCGACGCCGATCGCGATCACGCCGAGCGCATCGACGTGCGGCGTGTGGCTGTCGGTGCCGACGCAGGTGTCCGGGAACGCTACGCCATCCTGCACCTGGATCACCGGCGACATCTTCTCGAGGTTGATCTGGTGCATGATGCCGTTGCCCGGCGGGATCACGTCGACGTTCTCGAACGCCTTCTTCGTCCACTCGATGAAGTGGAAGCGATCCTCGTTGCGGCGATCCTCGATCGCGCGGTTCTTCGCGAATGCGTCCGGATCGAAGCCGCCGCATTCGACGGCGAGCGAGTGGTCGACGATCAGCTGGACGGGCACGACCGGGTTCACCTTCGCCGGGTCGCCGCCGCCGTCCGCGATCGCGTCGCGCAGGCCCGCGAGATCGACAAGCGCCGTCTGTCCGAGGATGTCGTGGCACACCACGCGCGCCGGGAACCACGGGAAATCGCGTTCGCGCTTGCGCTCGATGATCTGCTTCAGCGAATCGGCGAGGATCGCCGGATCGCAGCGGCGCACGAGGTTTTCGGCGAGCACGCGCGACGTGTACGGCAGCGTGTCGTACGCGCCGGGCGCGATCGCGTCGACCGCGGCACGCGCGTCGAAATAGTCCAGCGACGTGCCGGGCAGGGGTTTGCGGTTGGCGGTATTCATGATGTGGGGCGGAATTCGGGGTAAGACGTGCCGCGTGCGCCGGCCGCCCGCATCACGGGCGCCGGCGCATGCGGCGGACGATCAGCGCTTCTCGATCGGCACGAACTGCAGGTCTTCCGGACCGGTGTAGTTCGCGCTCGGGCGGATGATCTTGTTGTCGATGCGCTGCTCGATGATGTGCGCGCTCCAGCCCGACGTGCGCGAGATCACGAACAGCGGCGTGAACATCGCGGTCGGTACGCCCATCATGTGATACGACACCGCGCTGAACCAGTCGAGGTTCGGGAACATCTTCTTCGCGTCCCACATCACCGATTCCAGGCGCTCGGCGATGCTGTACAGCTTGGTGTCGCCCGCTTCCTTCGACAGCTTGTGCGCGACGCCCTTGATCACCTTGTTGCGCGGATCGGAGATCGTGTAGACCGGATGGCCGAAGCCGATCACGACTTCCTTGTTCTCGACGCGGCGGCGGATGTCGGCTTCGGCGTCGTCCGGCGAGCTGTAGCGGCTCTGGATCTCGTACGCGACTTCGTTCGCGCCGCCGTGCTTCGGCCCGCGCAGCGCGCCGATCGCGCCGGTGATCGCCGAGTAGATGTCCGAGCCCGTGCCCGCGATCACGCGACCGGTGAACGTCGACGCGTTGAATTCGTGCTCCGCGTACAGGATCAGCGACGTGTGCATCGCCTCGACCCACGACTTCGACGGCGTCTTGCCGTGCAACAGGTGCAGGAAGTGGCCGCCGATCGAGTCGTCGTCGGTTTCCGTCTCGATGCGCTTGCCGTTGTGCGAGAAGTGATACCAGTACAGCAGCATCGAACCGAGCGACGCCATCAGGCGGTCGGCGATGTCGCGCGCGCCCGGCAGGTTGTGGTCGTCCTTCTCCGGCAGCACGGTGCCGAGCACCGACACGCCGGTACGCATCACGTCCATCGGGTGAGCCGACGCCGGGATCTGTTCGAGCGCGGCCTTCAGCGCGCTCGGCAAGCCGCGCAGCGCGCGCAGCTTGGTCTTGTACGCGGCCAGTTCGGTCAGGTTCGGCAGCGTGCCGTGCACGAGCAGATGCGCGATTTCCTCGAATTCGCACGATTCGGCGACGTCGAGAATGTCGTAGCCGCGATAGTGGAGGTCGTTGCCGGTCTTGCCGACCGTGCACAGCGCCGTGTTGCCGGCCGTCACGCCCGACAGCGCCACCGACTTCTTCGGCTTGAATGCGCCTGCGGCGGCCGGTGCTGCTGCGTCTTTCGTCTCGCTCATGTTTTCCTTCTCCAATGGGTATCGGGGGGGTGCGGGCCGCGTTACTTCTTGCCCTGCGCGAACAGTTCGTCGAGCTTGCGCTCGTATTCGTGATAGCCGAGGAAGTCGTACAGCTCGGCGCGCGTCTGCATCGTCGGCACGGCCGCCTTCTGCGTGCCGTCGCGGCGCAGCGTCTCGTAGAAATTCAGCGCGGCCTTGTTCATCGCGCGATACGCGCCGCAGCAGTACAGCGCGATGTCGACGTTCGCCTCGCGCAGCTCGTCGACCGTGAACAGCGGCGTCGAGCCGAACTCGGTCAGGTTCGCGAGGATCGGCACCTTCACGGCGGCCTTGAAGCGGCGGTAGTCGTCGAGCGTCTTCATCGCTTCCGGGAAGATCATGTCCGCGCCGGCTTCGACGTACGCGACCGCGCGCTCGATCGCCGAATCGATCCCTTCCGCGGCGGCCGCGTCGGTGCGCGCCATGATCACGAACTGGTCGTCGGTGCGCGCGTCGACCGCGGCCTTCACGCGATCGACCATTTCGTCGATCGGCACGACTTCCTTGCCCGGACGGTGGCCGCAGCGCTTCTGGCCGACCTGGTCCTCGAGGTGCACGGCCGCGACGCCGGCGTTGATGAACGAGCGGACCGTGCGCGCGATGTTGAACGCGCCGCCCCAGCCCGTGTCGATGTCGACCAGCAGCGGCAGGTCGGTCGCGTTGGTGATCCGGGTCGCGTCGATCAGCACGTCCTCCATCGTGCTGATGCCGAGGTCGGGAATGCCGAGCGAGTTCGCGGCGACGCCGCCACCCGACAGGTACACGGCCTTGAAGCCGACGGCCTGCGCCATCTTGGCCGCGTACGCGGTGATCGCGCCGACCACCTGCAGCGGCTGCTCGGCCGCGACTGCCGCGCGGAACTTCGCGCCGGCGCTCTGAAGATGCGTATTGCTCATGAACGGCCTCCTGATGGAATGCCCGATAACAGCAAGGACCGGGCCAGCTTGCGGAACGTCGCTAACTCACTGATTCTTAAGCGACCGCCGTGGGTGCGGTACCGCCCGGCGATTTCAATTTAGCGATTTCGTGTTTCAAAAATGAAATCGCGCGCGCATAATCGGCCGTCATGGACCTCTCCTCGACCAAGCCCGTCGGCCCCGCCGACCGCACGGTGCGCCCGCGCATCTGGGCGATGGGCATCAGCCGGCTGCGCGAGCTGTTTCGCGAGATCGCCGGCGAATTCGACGAACGCGCGGACGTGCGCATCGTCACGCGCGCCTATGAAGATGCGCTGAGCGCGATCGCCGAGGCCGGCGCCGCGCGGCCCGACGTGATCGTCGCGGCCGGCTCGAACGGCGGCTTCCTGAAAACGCGCGCGCAGGTGCCGGTGGTGGTCGTGTCGCCGACCGGCTTCGACGTGATGCAGGCGCTCGCGCGCGCGCGGCGCGATGCGACGCGGATCGCGCTCGTCAGCGCCGGCGAGACGCCGCCCGAAGTGCGCCGCTTCGTCGCCGCGTACGGCCTCGACGTGCAGTTTGCGTCATATCAGTCCGCCCAGGAAGCGGAGGCCTGCGTGCACGACCTGCGCGATCGCGGCATCGAGACGATCGTCGGCCCGGGCCTCGTCACCGATCTCGCCGCCAGCGTCGGCATGGGCGCGGTGTTCCTGTATTCGCATGCGTCGGTGCGCAAGGCCGTCGAGACGGCGCTCGAAGTCGCGTATGCGACGCACGCCGAGGCATTCCGCCGCCAGCGGCTCGACACGCTGCTGCAGCACCTGCGCGACGGCGTGGTCGCGCTCGACGCGCACGGCCGCGTCGAAGCGATCAACGAACGGCTCGCATCGGCGTTCGGGGTCGAACCCGCGGCGGCCGTCGGTCGCGCGCTCGTCGACTTGCGGCCCGAGTTGCGCACGCTGCGCGGCGAGGACGGCGACGCGCTCGCGACCGTGCGCGGCGTGCGCTACGTCGTGCATCGCGGGCCGCTGGTCGATCGCGGCGTCACGTCGGGCAGCGTGCTGACGTTCCAGGAATCGCGCGCGGTAGAACGGCTCGATCGCGCGCTGCGTTCGCAGCCGACCACGCAGCAGTTCGCCGCCCGCTACGCGCTCGACGACGTGGTCGGCGCGTCGGCGCCGATGACGCGCGTGCGCGACCTCGTGCGCCGCTACGCGAAATCCGACGCGACCGTGCTCGTGCTCGGCGAAAGCGGCACCGGCAAGGAGATGATCGCGCAGAGCCTGCATGCGCTGTCCGCGCGGCGCAGCTATCCGTTCGTCGCGGTCAACTGCGGCGCGTTTCCGGAAGCGCTGCTCGAGAGCGAGCTGTTCGGTTATGAAGAAGGCGCGTTCACCGGCGCGCGGCGCGGCGGCAAGACCGGCCTGTTCGAGGCCGCGCACCGCGGCACGCTGTTTCTCGACGAAATCGGCGAGATGCCGCCGTCGCTGCAAAGCCGGCTGCTGCGTGTGCTGCAGGAGCGCGAGGTGATCCGCCTCGGCTCGACCGAGCCGATCCGCATCGACGTGCGCGTGATCGCCGCGACGCACCGGCCGCTGCTCGCGGCCGTCGAGGCCGGTACGTTCCGCGCGGATCTCTATTACCGGCTCAACATCCTGAACATCGGCCTGCCGCCGCTGCGCGAGCGCGCGGCCGACATCCCCGCGCTCGCGGCGACGCTGCTCGTGCAGGCCGCGCGGCGCGAGCCGCGTCTCGCCGACCGCGTGCGCGACGCCGACGACGCGCTGCGCGTGCTCGCCGCGACGCAAGCGACGCTCGCGCGCTACCGCTGGCCCGGCAACGTGCGCGAACTGCAGAACGTGGTCGAGCGGATCGCGGTGGAGCTGGCCGAGGAAGTCGACGAAAACGATCCGGCCGCCGCGTGCGCGGCGCTCGCCCCTGGCGCGCTGCGAGTGATCGCGCCCGAGCTGTTCGCCGCGCCGCCCGATGCGGCCGGCGCCGGCGGCGACGAGGCACGGACGCTCCACGCGCGGCGCCGTCGCGCGGAAGCCGACGAGATCCGCGCGGTGCTCGACGCGTGCGGCGGCGACCGCGATCGCGCGTGCGCGATGCTCGGCATCAGCAAGACGACGCTGTGGCGGAAGTTGTCGGCGAAATAGGTTCCGTCCGCGCCGTCATTCGGCCTTGTGATAGTGGCGATACGCCTTCGCGCGATTGCCGCACGACGACATCGAGCACCAGCGTCGGCTGCCGTTCTTGCTGTCGTCGATGAACAGCCACTGGCATGCGTCGTTCGCACAGCGCTTGACCTTCGCGAGCCGCGCGCCGCCGAGCAGGTCGATCGCCGACCAGAGCACCGGGCTCAATAGGCGCGCGAGCGTCGCGCCCGACGCGTCGATCCTCCACGCATAGCGGCCGTCGACGCGCACCAGCGCAACGCGCGGCGATGCTTCCACCAGGAAGCCGCCGAGCAGCGCGAGATCCTCGGCCTGCGGCTCGCGCTGCTCCGCCTGCGCGTGAAAGAGCCGGTATAGCGCCTCGCGCAACGCGAGCGCCTGCGCGAGCATCGCGGGTTCGTCATTCTTCTTCAGGTTCAGGTATTGCTCACGACACGCGTCGGCCAGCCCGGCCGGTACGCCCGCCTGCTCGCGGCACCACGCGAACAGGTCGTCCATCGTGCCGAAGGTTTCCGTCGGTGGGTCGCTGCCGCGCCAATACAGCGTGTTCGCGAAATCGAGGCTCAACGTTTCGGGCGGCGCCGGGATCAGGCAGTCCGTTGTGACGGAAGGTTGCGTTTTGCTCATGACGCGATCGTATCTAACCACCATGCCGGTTGACAAGCGTCCGAGCGATTTCTAACATAACCGGCATGGTGGTTAAAAACTGGTTGGCCGCACCGATGCCGGTTCAATCCAAGGAGACACAGATGATCGATCGCTTTTCGTTCAGCGTTATCCACACCTCCACTGGCCGCAGGTACGACGACAGCACGCTCGGCGCGCTGCGCTACAAGCGGCTGGCATGGTGCCTGTAAGCAGGTTTGCCGCACTGACGTCCCCCTCAGTTCAAGGAGCCACAGATGATCGACCACCTTTCGTTCGGCGTTGCCCACATCGATCGCAGCCGCACCTTCTACGACAGCGCGCTCGGCGCACTCGGCTACAAGCGCCTGTATAGCGACGACGGCGCGCTCGGCTACGGCACGACCGAGCCCGAGCTGTGGTTGCAGCACGCGGCCCGGCCTGTCGTCGCCGATCCCGATTCCGGGCTGCACCTGTCGTTCAAGGCCGCGTCGCCGGTCGAGGTCGACGCGTTCTACCGCGCCGCGCTCGAGCACGGCGGCAAGGACAACGGCGGGCCCGGCAAGCGCGAGCACTACGGCCCCGGCTATTACGCGGCGTTCGTCGTCGACCCCGACGGCTATCGGCTCGAAGCGCACTGCGCACTCGACAACGTCGTGTGATCCGCTTCGTCCGGACGCGCACGAGCGACAAGGGCCCGATTCCGCCTCGCGCGGAATCGGGCCCCTGGTTTTTGGCTACGTCGCCGTTCGCTGCGCGCGGGTAGCTGCATCCTCCGGCCGGTCCGCGCCGCGCACGCGCTTATTGTGCGTGGCGTGTGCTCTGCAACTGCTCGCCGAGTCCTTCGATCCCGAGGCGCACCGTTTGGCCGGCCTTCAGGTATATCGGCGATGGCTTGCTCCCCATCCCGACGCCCGGCGGCGTACCGGTCGTGATCACGTCGCCCGGCTGCAGCGTCATGCAGGTCGACAGATACGCGATCAGCTGCGCGACGGTGAACACCATCGTGCGCGTATTGCCGTTCTGATAACGATGGCCGTCGACGTCGAGCCACAGGTCGAGACGCTGCGGATCGGGCACTTCGTCGCGCGTGACGAGCCACGGGCCGATCGGGCCGAACGTGTCGAAGCCCTTGCCCTTGTCCCACTGGCCGCCGCGCTCGATCTGCCATTCGCGCTCGGATACGTCGTTGACGACGCAGTAGCCCGCGACGTAATCGAGCGCGCGCGCTTCGTCGACGTCCTTGCACTTCGCGCCGATCACGACACCCAGTTCCACTTCCCAGTCGGTCTTGACCGAACCCTTCGGGATGTCGATGCCGTCGTTCGGGCCGCAGATCGAACTCGTCCACTTGCCGAACACGACCGGCTCCTTCGGCACCGGCATGCCGGCTTCGGCCGCGTGATCGGCATAGTTCAGGCCGATGCCGATGAACTTGCCGACCTGGCCGACGCATGCACCGATGCGCGGCTCGCCGGACACGAGCGGCAGCGTGGCCGGATCGATCGCGCGCAGCCGCGCGAGACCCGCGTCGGACAGCACATCGCCGGCAAGATCCGGCACCTGCGCGGACAGGTCGCGAATGCGGCCGGCCGCGTCGAGGATGCCGGGCTTTTCCTGGCCGGACGGGCCGTAGCGAAGCAGTTTCATCGTGCTTAACCTCTGTTGTCGAGTGGGACAGGATACCGGCCGACGCGGCCTTTCGCAGCCACGCGCCGGACTGGTCGTCGATCGTCGATCGTCAATTGCACGCGTCGGCGCCGCGTGCGGCATGCCGTCGACGCGCGAGCGTCGCGCGGGCGCAGCGATCGTGGCGCCGTACTGCAGTACGGCACGCATCGAACGGGCGGCCGCCGGTCTGCGCATCGGCGACGACGGCCCGGCATCCGCGACGCGTGCCGGCCCATGCCGGCCGGCTGCACGCGCGGCCGCGCCGTCGCTGGCCCGCAAGCCTTTGTACCACCGGTCGCGCGCCGTGAAATGACACGCGACGGATACCGACTATTGGTGCGACTGCCGAAGCTGCTTCGCAACACGCGCCGCGCCCACGTCGATCGACCGGCCGTCATGCGCAGGCGCGCCTGCCATCGAGGCATGAATACTGGCTATTCGGGGTGCCCCTGTCATCGAAAACGTTTGCCCATCCGTTCTTGTCGGGTAATGATCGGTAAAAAGACGCTGCATTGCACACTGTATGTTTATTGCTAAGCTCGTACGGACGGCTTTCATTGCCATACGCGGAGCAGAACCGGCCAGCGTGCGTCGCCCACCGATCGACGGTAATCCCCCAACTTCACATCGACAATGCAGACAACCAACGACCCGCTTCCCGGCTGCGACGCACGGGAATCGATGGCCGCTCTTGATCGCTATCGCGCACCCGCGCTCGACAAGGGCCTCGACATTCTCGAACTCCTGTCCGAGCAGAAGGAAGGACTCACCCGCACCGAAATCACGAAGGAACTCGGCCGCAATGCGAGCGAAATCTACCGGATGCTCGAACGCCTCGTCGCGCGCCGCTACGTGATGCGTTCGACCGGCGGCGATCGCTACACGCTCAGCCTCAAGCTGTTCGCGCTTGCGCACCGGCATCCGCCGATGAACCGGCTGATCGCCGAGGCGCTGCCGCCGATGCAGCGCTTCGCCGATGCCGCCGAGCAGTCGTGCCACCTGTCCGTCTACGATCGCGGCAACCTGCTCGTGATCGCGCAAGTGGACGGGCCCGGCCCGTGGGGCGTGTCGGTCCGGCTCGGCTCGCGCGTCGGCCTCGCCGACACGGCGTCGGGGCGCATGATGCTGGCGTTCCAGAGCGCCGAGCAACGCGCGCACATGCTGGCCGAGCATCGCAAGGTGAAGGGCGAAGCGCCGCTGAACGAGCAGGAACTCGCGAACGCGTGCCAGTCGATCCGGCAGTCCGGCTATCTGCGCCAGGACAGCCGCCAGGCGTACGGCGTGACCGACCTGACCGTGCCGATCCTCGGGCCGGCCGGCCATGCGATCGCGGTGCTGACGTGCCCGTACATGCGCCGGATCGATGCGCACCTCGCGCCGTCCGTCGACGTGGTCGTCGACGCACTGCGCGGCACGGCCGCCCGTCTGTCGATGTGCCGCACGGAGACCTGCTGACACGCGCGGGTTCCAGGCAACGCGCACAGGCCGCGGCGCAGCGGCGCCGGTCCCGGCCCCGGCCCCGGCCCCGGCCCCGGCCCCGCATCCACGATGCCCGTGCGACGCCCGATGCGCGATGCCGCATCGGGCGCCCGCGGCGCTACGCTAGAATAGCGGCCCTCTCAAAAACTACGGCGGCCGGTTGTCGCGGCCGTCGTGTCCGATGGATGTCATGGCCAAACTTCTGAACGATCAAGAATTCCAGCGTTTCTCCGAACTTCAGCAGAAGCAGGCAAGCTTCACGATCACGCCCGAGGAAGCGGACGAGCTGCGCGATATCGTCGCGCGCGCGCAGAAGAAGCGCGACGATCGTGCCGCCGCGATGCAGGCGATCGAGAACTACATCGAGCAGTTCGGCATCACGCCTGACGAACTCTTCTCGCCCGAGCAGATCGGCGACGCGGCGCGCACCTACGGGCTCATCACGGCGACCAAGAAGGAACGCACGCTGCCGCCGTCGATCACGTTCAACGGCAAGCCGTACCAGTGGACCAAGACGCTTCCGGACGACGTGCGCGGCGCACTGTTCGACGCGTTCACGGCCGGCGAGTCGGTCAAGCGCTTCATCGCGATGCCGAAAGACACCGCGCGCTGTGCGCTGACGATCGCCCGCCTCGAGCGCGAAACCGGCGCGGTCTACGCCGATCCGCACCTCGAGGAACTCGCGATTTCGCGCGACCAGGTGAACGACGCGGCGTCGAAACTCGCTGCGTGAACGTGACCGCGGGCACGGTTCCTGCGTGCCCGCACCCGCGTGTCGCGCCGGCATGGGCCGGCGCCACGCCCACGGGAGCCGTGCGTTCGCATGCTCCCGTAAAAGCTCACCTCGGCATCCCGCAAGCACTCACCGCGGCCTCCCGAAAAGTCTCACCCAAGGCCCCCTGAGACGCTCGCTGACGTCTCCCGAACGCCCTCACCGATCGCTCCCGCAAGGGCTCACCGACATATCCCGAAAAGGCTCACCGGCCTCTCCCGCAGGTGCTCACCGGCCGTTCCCGGGAAGGCTCACCGAACGCTCCCGTATCGGCTCACCACGCTGTCCCGGAAAAGCTCACTCGCTGCTCCCGAAAAGTCTCACCTTGCTGATGGCCTTGAATTGGCGAGGCCGGAATACGGCCACGAACATGTACATGCACATCGCTCGAAACGGCTGCGGAAGGTGGCCATCGCAGCCCACTGCATGCGTCTCCGGACACCCTGCGTGCGGCGCGATATCGCCGCGATCGACAGATCCGACATGTTGGCAGACGTTTCACCGCAGAGATTGATTTGGAGTTATTTGCATTCCTGATTGAATTCGCAGCATGGCGGCACATTTCAGCATCGGCGCCATGCGCTGCCCTCGGCGTCGAACCACGGACCGACGCCTACGGCTGTAACTTCATCCTGAAACCCACGACGCCGGGCTCCTCGGTCGTCGACACCGCAAACCCGCACGCTTTCGCGAGCGAGATCATCGCCGAATTCTCGCGCAGCGCCTCGCCGACCATCCACGCGGTGCCGCGCGAGCGTGCGTAATCGATGATGCGAGTCATCAACAACCGGCCGAGCCCCTTGCCCTTTTGATCGGGTCGCACCGCGATCGCGAACTCCGCCGTCTCGTTGTCCGGATCGGCGACCGCACGCACCACCGCGAGCGTGTGGTCGCGCCCGGACACATCGGTGAACGACACGATGAACGCCATTTCGCGGTCGTAGTCGATCTGCGTCATGCGCGCCACCTGCGAATGATCGAAGCTGCGCACCGCGCCGAAGAAACGCATCCGCAGATCTTCCGGCGTCATCGCACCGAGCAGTTCGTTGTGGGCGGCCTCGTCCTCCGGACGGATCGGACGGATCGTCACCGTCTCGCCACGCCACTCGAGCGTCTGCTCGAGGTGTCGCGGATACGGCATGATCGCGAGCCGGCTGCGCCCCGAGGCAAGCGTGATGCGCGGCGCGATCACCCAGGCGCGGTCGGACAGCACGCGCAGCGTGACCGACATCGCGACGACTTCGCGCACGTCGCAGACGACCTGCGACAGGGCCGTCAGCGCGTCGAGCGTCGGCTCGACACGCGTGCTGCGCGCATACGGCGAGCGCTCCATCACCGCGCGGGCGAGCACCGTGTTCAGCGGCGGCAGGCCGTAGACGACAAACGGTGCCGATACGCCATCGGCCGGTGGCACGGCATAGCGAAACACCGGACCGAAGTTCGAATCGTCGTACATGTCGACCGCGATATCGACGACCTTCTTGCCGGCCGGTTCGTCGGGCTGCTCGCCCTGCAGACCGAAACGGGACAGCCAATGCAGCGCGCCCTCGCCGGCCAGTTCATGCTGACCGGCTTCGACCAGCCGGCGCGCATCGGCCTGGGCGGACGCCACGCACTCGGCCGGCTGCAGCGGCGTGCCCTCCGGCGTCTGCATCAGCAACTGGCGCCCGAGGTTGTAGTCGACGAGACGCGCATACGCGCGTGCGAGCCGCTGCGGCGTCGTGTGCACCGGAATGCCGTTCGCGTGCAGCGCATCGCGCGTCGCCGCGTCGACCGCGCCGAAGAAACACGCGAGGATGCCGCGATGCGCGTACTGCCGCGAATCGATCAGCGTGCGCGCGACCGACTCGGCCGGCGCGCTGTGCGAAGTGGAATGAACGACGAACAGCGTGCCCGTCTGCGGAAACGGGGCGAGCGCCTTGATCGCCGCGGCAAAGTGCTCGGGGCGCGCATCGTCGCCCAGCGCGAGCGGATTGCCGGGCGCCGCGAGATGCGGCAGCGCGGCCGCGACGGCCGACGTTGCCGCGGGCGACCAGTCGGTCAGCACGTCGCGCACGTCGGCCACCGCATCGACCGCCAGTTTCGCCACGCCCGCATCGCTCGTCACGAGCGTCGCCGCGCCCCGCGCGGTGACGCGGCCGACGCCGAGCGTCTCGATTTCGTCGAGCAGATCGTCGAGCGCATCGACGCGCACCATGCCCGCGCGCTGGAATGCCGCCGTGTACAGCGCGTCGCCGGGATCGGCACGGCCGGTGCGCAACGCGAGTACCGGCTTGTTGCGTGCGGCCGCCCGCGCCGCCGACATGAACTTGCGCGCCGCGCGCACGGTATCGAGTTCGAGCAGGATCGCGCGCGTGCCGGGATCGCTTGCCAGATAGTCGAGGACGTCGCCCGCATCGACATCGGCTTCACTACCGAGCGCGACGACGTGCGAAAAGCCGAGGCCGCGCGCATCGGCCCAGCCGAGCACCGCGTTCGTCAGCGCGTTCGATTGCGACACCCACGCGACGCCGCCCGATCGCGCCGTATAGGCAGGCGCGCCGAAATGCGCATGCCGCGCAGGCGACAACACGCCGAGGCTGCCGGGCCCGACGATACGGAGCACGAACGGCTTCGCCGCCTTCAGCGTGCGATCGACCGCGACGCGATCGGCATCGGTGCGCGCGTCGCCGACGATCACCGCGACGCGCGTGCCGAGTTCGCCGAGCTTGCGCACGATGCCGGCCCAGGTCGCGGGCGGCGTGCAGATCACGGCAACCGACGGCGGCGTGGGCAGCCGGTCGACATCGGAGACGACCGCATGCCCGTCGAGCTCGCGATATTTCGGATTGACCGGCCACACAGGCCCCTGGAACGCGCCGTCGAGCACACGCGACCACACCATCGCGCCGATACTGCCGGCGCGTGACGACGCGCCGACGACCGCAACGGACTTGGGCTGGAACAACGCATCGAGATGGCGAACGGTCACATCGGCTCCCTGCGGTGACGAAAGACGACACGATCGGCATGCGGCCGGGCAGGCCGTGCGCCGATCGACGCGAACCCCAAGCATAGGCGAACCGCTTGCGACTGCCTATATGCCGAACGGCCGACTATTCGACGGGTGTCAACGCCCGCACCATGGACCTGCAACACATACGGCCCGGCATCGTAGCGCCGCATGCACGAGGCACGCCACGCGGCACGACGCTGCAGCCGTTTTCTCAAAGGTGAGGATTTACAGGAGCCATGGTGAGTATCTTCGGGAATCGCACGACACACCGCATCCGCATGCGAAAGGTGATGAAAATCCGCGTGATGCATGCACCGCGAAAATCGCACATGCCAATGCGCATACATTGCGCCATTACGCGGTTGTTTACGGGAATTACCGGCAACATGCAGCCGGATCGCGGCGAATTCGCATAACGGGATCTGTTAATTGCGCGGCATTGCACTTCAATTCGTCGGGGAAAATCGCGTGACGATTGCGCGAAAACAAAACGGTGCGAAGGCCGCATGGCCGTTCGCACCGTCAGTCGGCACACGAAAGGTGAGGATTTCCGGGAGTCAGTCCTTGATCAGGAAACGTCCGCGGTTCTTGCCGAGCCATGCCGGCGCCCGCCCGCGGCCACTCCACGTTTCGCCCGTCTTCGGGTTCAGGTACTTCGGCGGCAAGGTGCGCTTGGGCTTCGCGGCGGCATTGGCGGCGGCCGATCCTGCCGGGCGAAAACCGAGCTCTTCGGGCGTAATGTCGTATTCGTCGATTTTCGCGCGGATATGCGCAATCGCGTCGGCAATCGCCTTTTCACGTTCCTTGTCGATCTTTTGCTGAAGCCGCTCGAGCTGCGCGCTCAGTTGCCTGTAGGTCGCCATATGGATGGGACTCCATGAGTGTTATTCGTGAAAAACAAGTGACTCAAAGCAAACGGAAAAGCGCTTTGCCCGATCGTGTATCCTCAGCCGGTCATTTCGGGATCAATAACCGCTTTTCTTCTTGCATGCGAAGAGAAGGTTTCGCACGGCGTCATCCGTGGATTGCTGGATCACGTCGAAATCCCCGTTGCACATGGCCCGGGCATTGTCCGTGCAATTGCTCCAGTCGCTGCCGGTGCATTGCACCTGAGTGGTCGGGCGCCCATCCGACGTGAACAGCGGAGCACCGCCGCCGCACCCGCCGAGCCCTGCAACCAGAGCCAACATCACGGCCGCCCGAGGCCACCGACAGACCGACGCAAGCATGTGTTTCATTATTCTTCCCGTCAACCTTTTTTTGAATGTCGCGAGTATGCCATGGGCTGCCCTTCGGCCGTCAGTCCGGCGCGCGGTCGGGTTGGCCGCGCGCCTTGTACGGCAAGCGCTTGCGCGGATCATCGGTGATGCGAACGAAAACCTGCTCGACGTCCGGAAGCGCCTCGAATTCGCGTTGCAGCGCGTGGCGATCGAGCGTCGTATCCGCGCATCCTTCGACGTAGATGAAACGTCGCTGCACGGTGATCCACAGGCTCGTGCCGCGCAGGCGATCGGAGCCGGCGAAGTGCGCCTTCGCCGCATCGGCGATCGACGCGTCATACATATACGAGTTCGGCTTCGTGCAGCGATGGGCGAGCCAGCAGGTCGTGCCGCGCTCGGCGCGGTAGTGCGCATCGTCCGTCATCTCGGCGCGCGTCATCCACGGGCCGAGCGGCAACGGGCATTCGGCGACGTCCTGCGACAGCGCGACGAACGGATCGTTGTACCAGTTGCGCCGCGCGTCGGGCGCGTCGGCATCGCCCGACTGCGCGAGCGCGGCACTCGCCAGCAACAGGGTCAACCACCCTGCGAAGCCGATCCGCTTCATCGTGACCTCCTATTCGATGCGTTACATCGGGCCGCATCGGCGTCGCCGAACGGCCTAACGGCCAATACCGAGCGCGGCCAGTTTCTTGTACAGCGTCGCGCGGCCGATGCCGATGCGCGCGGCCGCTTCAATGACCTTGCCGTCACAAGCCGCCAGCGCATCGCTCAGGAACTGGCGCTCCCACGCCGCCAGTGCATCGGCATACGAAGCGGCCGGCGCCCCGGAGGCCGTCGACGCATCGCCCGCACGCTGCTCGGCCGGCACCGCGGCAACCCGCTGCGCCGGCGCCGCGCCGTCCGCCGAGATGCGCACCGGCCCGAGAAACGGCGCGAGCGCGCGCGCATCGATCACCGAACGGTCGGACAGCATCAGCGCGCGCTCGAGCGTATTGCGCAACTCGCGCACGTTGCCGGGCCACGGATACGCGCACAGCATCCGCAGCGCATCGTCGGTCAGCTCGCAGTGGGCGGCGCGCCCGTGCTGCGCGGCCAGTTCCTCGAGCGTCGCGTAGACGAGCGCCGCGATGTCGGATGCGCGTTCGCGCAGCGGCGGCGCATGGATCGTCAGCACGTTCAGCCGGTAATAGAGATCCGCGCGAAAACGTCCGGCCGCCACCAGCGCCGGCAGGTCGGCCGACGTGGCGGCGATGATGCGCACGTCCGCGCGCACGATCCGGTTCGAGCCGACCGGCTCGAACTCCTTGTCCTGCAGCACGCGCAGCAGCTTGCCCTGCAACGGCAGCGGCATGTCGCCGATCTCGTCGAGAAACAGCGTGCCGCGATCGGCCAGCTCGAACTTGCCGACGCGGCCCTTGCGATCGGCGCCGGTGTACGCGCCGGGCGCCGCGCCGAAGAATTCGGTTTCGAGCAGCGTGTCGGGGATCGCGGCGACGTTGACGGTCACGAGCGGCTGGAGCGCACGTGCCGACGCCGCGTGAATCGCGTGGGCGAGCAGTTCCTTGCCGGTGCCCGTCTCGCCAAGCAGCAGCACCGGCGAATCGACCTGCGCCGCGCGGCGCGCCTGGCGCTTGGTCTCGAGGCTCGCGGCACTCGTGCCGACGAAGCTCGCGAACGTGTATTTCGCGCGGCGCGCCTGCGCGAGCGAGCGCTGCGTCGCGATCAGTTGCTGCTGAAGCTGCGCATAGCGGGAAAAAATCGGCGTGAGCGTCTTCAACTGATCGAACAGCGCGAAGCCGATCGCGCCGACCGTCTCGCCGGCCTCGTTCTTCAACGGCAGGCGCGTGACGACGAGCGGCTCGCGGCCCGTCTCCATGATGTCGAGCAGGATCGGCTGGCCGGTCGATACGACCTCGCGCATCAGGCTGTTCGGGATCACGGCCTCGCAGTCGAGGCCGACGGCCTGCTGCGGATCGGCGAAACCGAAGCGCGCCGCGTAACGCTCGTTCATCCACACGACACGCGCGTCGCGATCGACGACCACCGTGCCCGCACTCGAATCCTCGAAGGTCCGGAACAGCGACTCGGCGGCGCGCCGCAGCACGTCGCCGTAGTTGACGGGCAGGCGGGCCCAGTCGTTCATCATCGTGTCGTCGTCTCCGTATATCGTCGGCCGGATGTCTCCGGAACGGGACGGATTATCTCACTCCGGAGACACACCGCAACGCATTGTCCGGGAAAGCCCTGCACGATGTCGAGGGTTGGCCGGATGGCCGAAACGTCTCCAGATGGAGACGTTTTATGTAGAATCGTCAGACTTGGACCGGCGCGGGCCCGCCGGCCGCCGGCGGACCCATGTCCGGCGGCGCAATCCGGCCGATGGCACGAAACCTGCACGAACCTGAGTTGGTCCGCGGCGCATCGCGCGATCGAACAACAACCAAAGCCATTCCAAGCTTTTAGGAGACTCCCTTGTCTTTCGTGATCGTCCTCGCCGCGCTGGCGTTCCTGATGTTCGCCGCGTATCGCGGCTACAGCGTGATCCTGTTCGCGCCGATCGCCGCGCTCGGCGCGGTGCTCCTGACCGAACCCGCCGCCGTCGCACCGGTCTTCTCCGGCATCTTCATGGAGAAGATGGTCGGCTTCGTCAAACTGTATTTCCCTGTCTTCATGCTCGGCGCCGTGTTCGGCAAGGTGATCGAACTGTCCGGGTTCTCCGAGTCGATCGTCCACGCGGCGATCCGCTACATCGGCCGCTCGCGCGCGAATGCGGTGATCGTCGCGGTGTGCGCGCTGCTCACCTATGGCGGCGTCTCGCTGTTCGTCGTGGTGTTCGCGGTCTATCCGTTCGCGGCCGAACTCTATCGCCAGAGCAACATCCCGAAACGGCTGATGCCCGGCGCGATCGCGCTCGGCGCGTTCTCGTTCACGATGGATTCGCTGCCCGGCACGCCGCAGATCCAGAACATCATCCCGACCACGTTCTTCAAGACGACCGCGTGGGCCGCGCCCGCGCTGGGCACGATCGGCTCGCTGTTCATCATCGTCGTCGGTCTCACCTATCTCGAATGGCGCCGCCGTTCGGCGATGGCAAAGGGCGAAGGCTACGGCACGTCGCTCGTCAACGAGCCTGAGCGCGTCGAGGCGAAGGCGCTGCCGCATCCCGCGCTGGCGATCCTGCCGCTGATCCTCGTCGGCGTGTCGAACTTCGCGTTCACGAAGCTGATCCCGCAGTGGTACGGCGCCGCGTCGTACACGGTCGCGCCGGAAGTGCTGCCGGGCGTGCACGCGCCGGTCACCACGTCGATCAAGACGGTCGTCGCGATCTGGTCGGTCGAGGCCGCGCTGCTGCTCGGTATCGTGCTGGTCGTGCTGACCGCGTTCAAGCGCGTCAGCGGCCGTTTCGCGGCCGGCTCGAAGGCCGCCGTCGCCGGCGCGCTGCTCGCCGCAATGAACACCGCGTCGGAATACGGCTTCGGCGGCGTGATCGCCGCGCTGCCGGGCTTCCTCGTCGTCAGCGACGCGCTGAAGAGCATCCCGAACCCGCTCGTCAACGCAGCCGTGTCGGTCAGCTCGCTCGCGGGTATCACGGGCTCGGCATCGGGCGGCATGAGCATCGCGCTCGCCGCGATGTCGGACCTGTTCATCAAGGGCGCGCAGGCGGCCAACATCCCGATGGACGTGCTGCACCGGGTCGTCGCGATGGCGAGCGGCGGCATGGACACGCTGCCGCACAACGGCGCGGTCATCACGCTGCTCGCGGTCACGGGCCTCACGCACCGCGAGTCGTATCGCGACATTTTCGCGGTCACTATCATCAAGACGCTCGCGGTGTTCTTCGTGATCGCCGTGTACTACGCGACGGGGCTCGTGTAACACGGGGAGCCGACCGCCGACACAAACGCCCACACGCGTCGGCCTCAAGCTCGGCCCTGCCCGGCCCGCTCGTGCCGTCGCACCACGGGGCCGGCATCATCGACGCCCTTCTGCCTGCTACAACGCGGTATTGGCCGACACGCAAACGGTGCCGTTCCCGGCTGTCACATGGTAGGTTTCCTGCCTCGCTGCATTGCCGAACCCGCAGAAGATGTCGATGTGTTTGCCCTTGATGCCGCCGCCCGTATCGGCGGCAGTCAAAATCCGGTCGCACCACGGAGCGGGCGCGGTCGGAATGCGGAGCACCGTGCCCAACGGAATCGCGTGAACGTCGACCGCTACGCAGCCGATTTCCAGACGCCCGTCGCGTGCATCCTTCGGAAAATCCGATTTCACCCAGTGGCCGCCCGACCAACCGAGAAACCAGCCGTATCGCGTTTCGCCCCATCCTTCCATCCTGCAGGCGTCGAGGAATTTGGCGGGAAACACATCCTCGCCCCATTCCGTCACCGAAGCAGGAACGGCAGGATCCTGGAAATCCGTTTCCGCCGGCAGGTAATAACCCGTGATGCGCCACCCCGTCGTGCAGGGAAAGCCGGGCAGGTCAACAATGTCGTTCGCCATCTCCATTCCCTTGTCTTGTCTCGTCTCGAACCGGAATCTATTCCAAAAAATCCAGATAGCCATTCGGCCCCGCGGGGTCCAGTGCTTCGGGTGCGCCGGTCACGAAGTTCTGGGTGGCAGCAATGGACGGATTGCTTGCGGAATATTGTTCGAGTGCGAGATACGCCGACGCGAAGGCAATTCGCATCGCCGCACGCGAACTGATGACCTTGATGGCCGTCCCGAGGGTCTGGTTGTCACCGACCGAAATCTTGCCGAAGATGCCGAGCGATACGCCGAAACCGCCGGCGCTCTGTGCGATCAACCCGTTCTCGAGCTGCGCGACATCGCCCGCGCCCTTTGCCACATATCCGAGAACCTTCGCATTCTTCGCGGTCACGCCGCAGCCGGCGGATATGTCCTTGTAGGAGGCGGCCTTCGACGTCAGCGCCGTCGGTTCAGCGTCGCTCCCCCCCGGGTAGTAAGTTACGGTGTTAGCGCCTTTCGCCGTCGACGTCACGCCGAACACCGGCGTCGTATCGACGAGATCGGCCAGATATTCGACGAGTACTGTGAGCGCACCCGAGATGTCCGCATCGGAAACGGTAATCGACAGATCGATACCCTTCGCGCTACCGAGGTCGGGCAATTTCAATGCGGGCTTCGATATCTTCTGCCCGAAGCGATCGATAAACTTCCCGTCGTAATACGCCGAGAAATAGGCAGCAAACAGGTTGTCGTGTTTCGCATCCGCACTGTCCACGGGTGCGCGAAGTACCGGCCGCAATTGGGCACGGCTGATCTTGGCGGAAAAATCCTTAAACTCCCGGAGGGTCACCGTCAGATTCGGCGAATAGGCCTGCACCTCCGCCGCTTGCTTGTCGGCACCGGGGATGCCGGCCGCAAACCCTAGCGAAGTCTGTGCCGTCGCTACCGATTTGATCATTGCCGACCGAAATGCGATGTAAACCGGATCGCCACGGATCACCGCCGGAACCCGTGCATCGGCTCCCGCTTCGATCGACTTCCTGAACGCATCGAAGCGCTTCACCGATTCGCGCGGCAGGCTACGCGAAAGTCCACCGTCCGGCGCTGCCGCCTGCAATTGCTGAACCGTTCGCCCCATCGTCTCTGCAACGGCCGCCTGCGGCAATACATAGGCGAATTCGGCATCCCGGCGCAGCACTTCAACGAAAGTGGACTTGCATGTCTGCAAAGACTGTCGCGGCGGCGCATCCGTCGCGGGCACAACCGGCAGCAACATCCCGCCAAAATCGAGCGACACGCATCCCGCGCAAACAACCGTACCGGCAATACATGACCACGACCAGATTGCTTTCTTGTTCACGATGGATCCCCGTTGTGTTTCTTTTGAACGTGAACAGCAATTTCAGATTGCTTGAGCATAGGAGGTTGCCGATAAAAGTCAATTGCCATCACAAGGGAATGCAGGTGGCGTTTCCACTTATCGATTACTTCACGCAAACGCGTGCGACAGTCCCCGAGCGCTTAGTTACACGCGTCGGCGCTATTCATGAAAAACCTAGTCATCTGACGCGCGAAATACCCTCGGGTATTCCTTGTGGCGTTTTCGTCGCCGCTCTTTTATATTGGCGCGATACGAAGAAGCGTCATGCCGCACGCGATGAAAAATCAGGTCGATCGGGCTGTCGAACAATAAGAAACCGGGGCATATCATGTACAAGAACAAAACCGGCCAGCGCGCCGGGAACAAGCGTTCTACGTGCAACATCCGTCGTATCGGCACGCATGACCGGACACGCTGGCCGGCGGCTTTCGGTACATGGACAGCGCTTCTTCGGCGGATTCGTGGCATGGTCGCGTGCTTCGCCGCACTGGCACTGGCGGGATGCACCAACCTGTCCTCGCCGCCATCGGGTAGCAGCCTTGCGGGTTACTACGGTCCGGGCACGCCGGAGTTGACGATTGATCATCAATCTAGCGACCAACCGGTGCTTTATCCGGTCCTTTACGGAACCAATCGAAAACCGGTTTACGGGCCGTCGAACAAAGTACCGGCCACATACGCCGGAGAGCGCGATCGGAAACTGCATTACGGCCGCGTATTCGTTTCCATTCCAAAGCATCATCGCATCGGCTCGCAAGGCTCGTGGTGGGGAACCATGACCGGTACCGATCCGTTTCTCCGAATTGAGAGAATCGATGAAATGGCGGACCGCGACGCATTCCTTGCGCTGGCCCGCCGGGCGCTGGGCTCGGTCACCGGACCGCAGGACGGATATGTCGTCGTCTACGTCCACGGATACAACAACTCATTCGACGACGCGGCGATACGCGCGGCCCAGTTGGGTGCGGATCTCGACATCCCGCCCAATCACATGATGCTGTTCTCTTGGCCGGCACTGCACGACGTGTTGAAATACACGATCGATGAAGCAACGATCGACGCAAGTGAGATATTTCTCAGACAATTCCTGATTGACGTCGCCGCTCACGTCGCGCAAGGCCGCAAGATTCACCTGATCGCCCATAGCATGGGCAATCGCGCCCTTCTCCGCGTCGTCGACGCGCTCGCGACGGATCCCGCTACCTCGTCCATCAAGTTTGGCCAAATCATTCTGGCCGCTGCCGACGTCGACCGGGAATTGTTCGGCACCCTCGGCGGCAGCTACGTCAAGTCATCGGACCGGACGACGGTCTATCTATCCCCGTACGATTTCGCCGTCGGCCTCTCGTCCAACGTCGTTCACGACTATCCTCGCGTCGGCTGCGGCGATAAACCCCAGGTCGATGTCCCGGGGATTGCCAACGTGGTGTCCACGCTCCCGGACGATTTCCCGTCGCATGGCTATTTCGGAGATACGTCCCTCATCCTGGCAGACGTCAAGAACCTGCTCCTCAGAAACACGCCCGCACGTTCAAGCGCCGGCTGGGCCCGCTTCCCGACCTACTGGCAGGTCGGTAACGCACCTGTCGCGTCACGTGTCGTCTGCACCACGCGCAATACCTTGACTATCTCACCATGAGCCGCCGCTGACCGCACGAATGCGCGGCCGCATCGTGTTGGGTTTTGTTCGACCCCGGCGTGATCGACCCGAGCACCCCGTTTCCCGCGACCGGTACGGTTTCATCGCGCACACCGTCTCGCGGTCGGTCCGCCCCAGCGGCCCATTGTTACCCGCAGCAAAACACTGCGTTGGGCGCGATCGCATTTTTCGCGCGCCGGCCGCGGCCTACACTGGTTTCAACGTCGCACGGCGCTTCGACGAACGAAGCGCCGCGATTCACCGGAATCGAGGAGGTCCCGATCATGAAGCGCCTGATCCAAGCCGTTGCCATCGCCCTGGCCGTCTCGGCCCCGTTCGCCGCACAAGCGCAGTCGAACCAGCCGCTCACGCGCGCGCAGGTCCACGCCGAAGTCAAGGCGCTCAAGCAGGCCGGCTTCCAGTCGAGCGACTGGTTCTATCCGGCCAGCATCGTATCGGCCGAAGCGAAGATCGCCCGCGAGCACGACGCCGGATACGGCAGCGATCGCGGCGCGTCGTCGGAATCGGGCCGGTAACGAATCCCCCGGCCCGCTCGACGATCCCCCCGCGCGTCGTTACGCCTTCACGGGCTGGATCAGCTTCGCGCACGCCGCCGCCTGCGGATCGCCGGCAGGCAGCTTCCCGCATACGCCGTCGAACTGCTTGACGACCGTCCTGACCGACGCATCGTGCGCGCCGCTACCGCGCCAGCGATTCAACTGCGTGACGACCTTGGTCAACGCACGCAGGTTCGCGCCGTAGAACGCATCCCGGGTCTTGTCGGCCTGCGCAAGCACACTGGCCGCGATCCCTTCGATGCGCGCGGAATCGTTCGGCGCCAGCTCAACCGCGTTCGCAAAGTAAGTCGCGCCCCAGCGCAGCTTCGTCGCCGGCCCGCTCGCCGCGTCGTACGCCTTGCGATACCAGTCGAGCGCGGCCGCCTTGTCGCCGCGCGCCTTCGCGTTCGCGGCGAGTCCCGACATGAAGTAGTACGGCGTGGACGAACGCGACAGCTCGGCCTTCAACAACACATCCGATTCGTCGTACAGCCCCGCGTCGGTCAGCGTGTCCGCGCCTTCGCTGACGAGCGCCTGCCGCTCGTACGCGTTCGCCGCGCCCTGCACCGACGCGGCGATCTGCTTGCGCGCGGTGTCGGCCAGCGCCGGCGCAGCGAGCGGTGCGCCGTTGCGCGCGTCGCCGCGCGCGAGCAGCACGCGGCCGTGCAGCGCCATCAGCCGGTCGATCGACGACAGCGTGGTGTCGGTCGACAGGCGCGCGAGCGCCGTGTCGTACGCGCCGCGCAACTTCGTGCGCTGCGCGTCGTCGCGGCCGAGATACGCGACCACGCGCGCGGGCGCCGCGACCAGCACGTCCGAATCGGCCCGCGACAGCGCGGGATCGTGCAGCACCGTGCGCAGCGAATCGGCGAGCGCGGCCTTGTCGAGCGCGCCGGCCTGCGTCGGGTCGTCCGACGCGGCGACCACCGCCGACTTCAGCGCGAAGCGCGCCGATTCGGCTTTCGCACCCGCCGCCCGCGCGCGTTGCGCGAGCGACTGCAGCGTCTGCGCGACACGATCGGCCGGCACCGGCAGCGCGCCGTCCGTATCCCATGAATAGTCGGCCAGCAGGCGCCATTCGTCCGGCGTCAGCGCCGCGCCGTTCTTCAGCGCGGTCGCGAGCGTCTGCCGCACCGGATGTGCGGCCGTCATCCCGAGCGACAGCGCCTGCATGTAGCGGTCGAGATCGGCTTCGCCGGGCAGCCGCGTTACTTCGGTGCCGTCGGGACGGAACAGGATCATCGTCGGATAGCCGTGCACCTTGAAACGCTCGCCGAGCTTCTGCGCGCTTTCGGTATCGCCGTCGAGGTACACGGGCACGAAGAACGACGAACGCGTCTTGAATGCCTGCTGGCTGAAGATCGTCGACTTCACCTGGTTGCACGACGGGCACCACACCGCGCCCCAGTACAGCAGCAGCGGCTTGCCCTCGCGCTTCGCGAGCGCGAACGCGGCATCGACGTCGCCGTGTTGCCACGCGATGCCGGGCGGCAGATGCGCACCGTCGGACGATGCGCTCGCCGCCGGGGCGCCGACGGGCGTGGCGGCGGCAAGCGCCGCGCTGGCGGCAGCGAACAGGCACGCGGCGGTGAGACTGCGGAGAACGGTTTTCATCGAAGCGGGTTCCGTTGAAAAAGACGGTTTCAGGGAGATGCCGCGCACGCAACGAGGGCCGTGAAGCGATGACGATGAGGCCGGCCGACGCGCAGCGCCGCGCATGCATCGATACGGAAAAGCGAAGCCAGCCGCAGAGACCGGCAAATCGTTCGACGATACGACGGGTACAGCCGAAGGAAAACGAACGAATTCTCGATTGGATATGACGCGCGGCGGCGTGTGCCGTCACGTCCGCGACGGCCGGCCTTTCATTGCCGCGCCTTGATCCGCGCCATGTGATACACGGACGCATGCACGCCGTCGCGCAACGCGTAATCCGGCGATTCGCCTTCGATGCGGAAACCGTGTTTCTCGTAGAGCGCTATCGCCGCGCGGTTGTCGGTGAACACGGTCAACTCGAGACGCGTGACGTTCAGCCAGTTCTCCGCGAGATCGATCGCGGCCGCGAGCAGCCGGCCGCCGATGCCGCGCCCGTGACGGGCCGCGTCGACCATCATGCCGAGCGCCGCCGCGTGGCGCCGGCGCGGATTCGGCTCGGGATGCAGGCCGAGATGGCCAACCACCGTACGGTCGATTTCGGCAACGAGGCTCACGCCGTGCTCGCGTAGGTTGTCGAGCCGCTTCTGCCATTTTTCGAGCGACGGAAACGGCTGCTGCAACGTATTCATGTACACCGCGGGATGCGCGGCGATCTGCCGGATCGCGTCGACGTCGTGCGTCTCGCAGTGCCGGATTCTGATATCGGTCATGGGTGGGCCGGTTCCGAAAAGTCGCGCCAAGGCGCAGGCTGCACAACCGCGCAGCAACGCAACGAGCTTAGCCGATTTCATGCATTTGAAACACGGAGGTCACGCGGCGCCCATCACGTTGCATCCACAACGAAACGCGCGCGCCATCGTCGCGAAATCCGGAAAATTCTGACCGGTCACACCGGCGGCGATCGGTAATTTCTTACCTTCTTCAGCCTCGCATCGCGCTTGAACGAATCGTTGCATGCACAACGTCACGTGCGCGACATGCGATGTCATTTCTTCATCACGTCGACGTCATGTCGCCTCCCTAGACTGGGCGCCGCCCGAGCCCGGCATGCGCCGGGCCGGTGCGTGCCGACACCTGCCCCGCGCATCACGAGCGCGCGGCGCACGGGACCGCGACGACGAGGCCGCCGCATCGGCGCGACGTCGGATGCCGGGCGTCGCGTGTCGGGCGCAACGCGCGCACCACCGCGACGCGCGGCCGACGCACCGAACGCGCACGCATCGGCGATCGTCCCGGGGCGGGACGACGCCCGGGCACGACAAGACGCACTCACGAACGCTCCCACCTTCACAGGATCCGAACGCCATGACGTCACGCCGCAAATTCCTTCAGCAGACCGCCGGCTCCGGCCTCGCCGCCGCCGCGCTGTCCGCATTTCCGCCGAGCATCCGCCGCGCGCTCGCCATTCCCGCCTTCCACGAAACGGGGACCATCCAGGACGTCAAGCACGTCGTGCTGCTGATGATGGAGAACCGCGCGTTCGACAGCTACTTCGGCACGTTCAAGGGCGTGCGCGGCTATGGCGACCGCTTCGCGGTGCCGTCGCCGAACGGCCGCGACGTGTTCTATCAGGCGTACGCGAAGGGGACGCCCGCCGCGACCGTGACGCCGTATCACCTCGACGCGCGCCAGGGCAACGCGCAGCGCGCGGGCGGCACGCCGCACACGTGGGCCGATTCGCAGGCCGCGTGGGATCACGGCCGGATGAACCGCTGGCCCGACGCGAAGACGCCGCTGTCGATGGGCTATTACGACGCGGCCGAAGTGCCGTTCCAGCGCGCGCTCGCCGATGCGTTCACGCTGTGCGACCACTACCACTGCGGGATGCACACGGGCACGATCGCGAACCGCCTGTTCTACTGGAGCGGCACCAACGGCCCGAACGGCATCAGCCCGGCCGACGGCAATCGCGTGAAGATCGCCGCGCTGAACAACCAGTTCAACGGCGGCAACGACATCGGCCCGTCGAGCCAGGGCTGGACCTGGACGACCTATGCCGACCGGCTGCAACAGGCCGGCGTGAACTGGAAGGTCTACCAGAGCCTGATCGACAACTTCGGCTGCAACGAAATGATGAGCTTCCGCCACTGGCGCGCGGCGATCGAGCAGATGCCGGCCGCGCGCCGGCCCGCGTATGTCGCGTCGACCGACATCACGCAGCCGGTGACGGCGGCCGGCGCGTTCTACGACCCGACGATCGACGATCCGCTGAGCCCGCTCGCGAAGGGCTTCGGCAACACGATGCCGTACGGCTTTCTCGAAACGTTTCGCGACGACATCCGCAACGGCAAGCTGCCGGAAGTGTCGTGGATCATCCCGCCGTCCGCGTACAGCGAACACCCGGGGCCGTCGAGCCCCGCGCAGGGCGGCTGGTACGTGCAGGCCGTGCTCGACGCGCTGACGGCGAACCCGGAGGTCTGGAGCAAGACCGTGCTGCTGGTCAATTACGACGAGAACGACGGCTTCTTCGACCACATGCCGTCGCCGGCCGTGCCGTCGCGCAACGCCGACGGCACGCTCGCGGGCGGCCATACGCTGTCGGCCGCCGACGTCGCGGTCGAGTACCACGACTTCGCGCCGGCCACGGCGAGCCAGCCGGCGGCCGACGGCCGTCCGTACGGCCCGGGCCCGCGCGTGCCGATGTGGATCGTGTCGCCGTGGAGCCGCGGCGGCTGGGTCAATTCGCAGGTGTTCGACCATACGTCGACGCTGCGCTTCCTCGAGGCGCGCTTCGGCGTCGCGGAGCCGCAGATCAGCGCATACCGCCGCGCGGTGTGCGGCGACCTGACGAGCGCGTTCAACTTCCGCACGCCGAACGACGAGCCGCTGCCGACGCTCGCGGGCCGCACGACGAAAAGCCAGGTCGACGCGCTGAGCGCCGCGCAGCAAGCCGCGCCGAAGATCGTGCCGCCCGCCACGCCCGCGCTGCCCGCGCAGGCCACCGGCGTGCGCCCGTCGCGCGCGCTGCCGTACGAGCTGCATGCGAGCGCGCACACTGATGCCGGCGCCGGCACGGTCACGCTCAAGTTCGCGAACACCGGCCGCGCCGCCGCCGTGTTTCACGTCTATGACAAGCTGCACCTCGACCGGCTGCCGCGGCGCTACGTCGTCGAGCCGGGCAAAAAGCTGCACGGCGACTGGGCCGCGCGCGCCGACGATGGCGGTAAATATGACCTGTGGGTGCTCGGCCCGAACGGCTTTCACCGGCGCTTCACCGGCGACCTGAGCCGCGTGGCCGGCGCTCGCGCGCCGCAGCCGGAAGTGCGCGTCGGCTACGCGGGCGCGAGCGGCAACCTCCACCTGCGGCTACGCAACGACGGCGGCGGCACGGTGCGCTTCACGGTCAAGTCGAACCAGGTCTATGGGCCGCTGTCCGGGCGCGGCGCAAACGCCGACCACGGTCATGGCCACGGCAACGAAAACGGCAACGGCCATGGCGCCGGCACCGTGTGGACGGTCACGGTGCACGCCGGCGACCAGTCCGAACTGCACTGGAAGCTCGACTCGACCGGCCATTGGTACGACTTCATCGTCACCGCCGACAGCGACGCGAGCTTTTCGCGCCGCGTGGCCGGCCGCGTGGAAACCGGCCGCCACTCGGTCAGCGATCCGGCGATGGGACTCGCCGACCGCTTCTGACACCGCCGCGGCGACACGCGGCGCAGCGCGTGTCGCCGCCCGCGCCGGCATGGCCGCGAACGCCGTTCGGGTACCGGTTCCGGCCGGGCCCGATGCGGCGCAGACGCCCGCCCGGCGCGGCTCAAACATCAGAAGGATCGGTGGTGTAACCCTCTTTTCGTCCCCACGAAAATGCTCCGTGTCGCGGCCCGTTCGCGTTAAACTGCGTCAAGCTGTATTCAACAAAGACATCTTTGCCGCTACGGCACCACGACACGAGGATAGGTTCGATGCGCACTACCGGCTCATCCGGGGCAATGACCCTGCTCACCGAACACGACGCGGCCGACGGCCGCGAACTGCGCTCGCTCCGGCTCGAGGCAACGGCCGACGGCAAGAGCGTGCTGCTGATCGAGGTCGACGAACGCAAGCCGGGCATCCACCGCGAGGTCCGCTACGAGATCACCCCGGCCGAACTGATCGCGGCGATCCGCTCGCACGGCGCCGAGTTGCCCGGCGAAAACCACGGCGCCGCATCGCTCGCCCGCACGCCTTCCTGATTCCGAACGGTGAGCCGCGTGCAACGCGTCGGCTCACCCACATCCCCCTGCCGCCGTCAGGCGCTTTTGCGTCATTCCCGCCGCTGTGTTGAAAAAGGCCGATAATCGGTCCATCTGCGTTTCCCGCCCACGCGTTTCCTTTTCGGCCAGCCGTCATGCTCCGTGACCTCGTCGCCCAGTACGGGCCGCTTCTCGTGTTCGCCAACGTGCTCGCGGCGGCCATCGGCCTGCCGGTGCCGGCAATGCCGACGCTCGTGCTGTTCGGCGCGATGTCCGCGATGCATCCGGCGATGATCGGCTCGCAGCTCGTGACGGTCGTGGTGATGTCCGTGCTCGGCGCGCTGATCGGCGACACGGTCTGGTACGTGGCCGGGCGGCGTTACGGCGGCACGACGCTGAAGACGATCTGCCGGCTGTCGCTGTCGCGCGATACCTGCGTGAAAAAGACCGAACGCTTCTTCGGCCGCTACGGCGTGCGCGTGCTCGCGGTCGCGCGCTTCATTCCGGGCTTGTCGCTGGTGTCGGTGCCGATGGCCGGTGCGCTCGGCACGCGCTATCGCACGTTCGCCGGCTACGACGCGCTCGGCGCCGCGCTGTGGACGATCGTCGGGCTGGGCGCCGGCCTCGTGTTCTATCGGCAGATTGACTGGCTGTTCGCCGGCGCGAGCCGCCTCGGCCGCGCGGTGCTGCTGGTCATCGTCGCGCTGCTCGCGATCTATGCGGCCGTGCGGTGGATGCGCCGCCGTGCGCTGATCCGCCAGCTCGCGAACGCGCGGATCGGCGTCGACGAGCTCGACGTGCTGCTGCGCGACGCCACCGCCCCGGTAGTGCTCGACGTCCGCTCGCCCGAGCATCGCAAGCTCGACCCGTTCACGATTCCCGGTGCGCAGTTCGCCGACGAACGCCAGATCGGCGACATCGTCGCGCGCTATCCGCTCACGCAGAAATTCGTCGTGTATTGCTCGTGCCCGAACGAAGTGACGGCCGCGCTGATGGCGAAGCGCCTGCTCGATGCAGGCTTCACCGATGCGCTCGCGCTGCGCGGCGGCCTCGATGCATGGCGCGATACGGGCCGCCAGCTCACGTCGCTCGTGGAAGAGATGCCCGCCGCGAACGATTCCGTGGCGGGCTGGCACAAGCCGGCGTGATCGCACCGATCGCAGGCCGGCCCGTACGACACCGGGGACGTGCGTCCCCGTTCGATCAGAACGCGTGCAGCGGCAGGTTCACGACAAGACGGTACTCGGTGTTCGTCGCGTCCGAGTAGTGTGCCGAGCCGTTGTGCCACATCGCGATGAACGTGACCTTCGTGTTCTTCAGCTTGCCGCTCTGGAACGTGTACGACGGGATGAAGCCGAACTCGTGGTGACGGCCCTGCACCGGCGCGCCGTTGCTCCAGTAGATGCTCGACTTGCTCGGGTCGTTGGCCGCGCCCGCGCTGCCGTCCGCGCCCCAGCCCGTCACGCCCCACACCATCGCCTTGAAGCCCGGCAGGCCCGCTTCCTTCCCGTAGAACGTGTAACGCAGCTGCAGCGATTTTTCGTGCGGCGCGTTGTAGTCGACGTCCATCGAGTTGGTCAGGAAGATGCCGTTCGTTTCGTTCAGGTAGTCGAAGAACTGATCGCCGAGCACGTGCTGGAAGCCGAGCAGCAGTTCATGCGGGCCGTGCTGCGCGGCGAGCGACAGGCTGTACGCGTTGTTGTTGATCTTGCCCTGCAGCGCATCGCCCGTGTCGTGCGTCGAATAGACGTTGCCGAAGCCGGTCCACTTGATCGTCTGCGGGCTGCCGATGCTGTGCTTCACCGACGCGTAGTACTGGTGCCACACGTCGTCGGCCTGGTTCGCGTACAGCGCGACTTCGCCGTTCGGCGAGTAGTCCCACGTGCCGCCGACGTACGACAGGCGATTGATGCGCGTGCCGCCGTACTGCGTCGTCAGATTCGTGAGCGTGGTATGGCCGCGCGCGTCGGTCTTCGTGAAGCTGCCGGCCTCGAGCATCACGTTCTTGAATTCATTGCTGACGAGCGTCGCGCCGAGGAACGTCGGCGGCAGCGCGCGGTTGTCGTGCTGCTCCATGAACGGGTTGTCGACGGCCTGCAGACCGTACTTGACCACCGTGTTCGAGATGCGCGCCTTGATGTCGTAGATGCCCGGGTACGCCCACGCGAGCTGGTTGCCGCCACCGCCGCCCTTCGCGATGTGCACCATGCTGCCGGCGCCCTGGCCGCCGTCGAGCTTCAGCGCCGCATACAACGACGCGTCGAAGCCGATCCCGATCAGGCCGGTCGTGTAGCCCGATTCGAAGTTCGCCATCGCGCCCTGGACCCACGCATGACGATGCGGCCCGCCCTTGTTGTCGAGCACGTCCGCATAGTTGCGGAACAGGAAGTCGAGATGGCTGTCGGCGATGAAGCCGTTCGATTTCGACTGCGCCGACGGCTCGTCGGGCGGCGTGACGGCCTGGGTCGCCTCGGCGTTGATCACGGCGTTCGGGGTCGTTGCCTGCGCAACCGACGTGCCCGACGCGGCGACCGGTGCGGCCTGCGCGACCGTCAGCGGCGCCGCGTCGTCGGCGTGCGCGACACCCGTCAGCGAGACGCCGGCGAGCGCCGGCAGCCCCCATGCAAGCAGCATCTTCGATGCCGTCCCGATCCTCTTCTGCTTTTTCATCGTAATCATTCTCGTCTTGTGTTGATATCGTCCACGCCGGTTGCGATCCGCTTCCAGCCCCCCGGCGAGCCCGGCTAAGGACGCGCCTGTACCCGCGGCGCGAAGATCGTTCGCGCCGCACCTACCCCTGTTGACCTGCCTTGGTTTTGTTTGCTGCGTTACTTCACATCACGCCGCGCCCGCGCGGATGCACGCGACGCGCGCCGCCGACCCCTGCCGCACTTCCGGCAGCGGCACGTCCTGCGCGCACGCGTCGATCGCGACCGGACAGCGCGTGCGGAACGCGCAGCCGGACGGCGGGTTGAGCGGCGAGGGCATCTCGCCCGCCAGCAGCATCGGACGGCGAGCACGCTCGCGCGCCGGCTCCGGCGTCGGCGCCGCATCGAGCAGCGCCTTCGTGTACGGGTGTTGCGGCACGCCGTACACGTCATGCCGCGTGCCGAACTCCATCACGCGGCCGAGATACATCACGAGCACGCGCTGGCTGATGGCCTTCACCACCGCCAGGTCGTGCGCGACGAACAGATAGGACAACGACAGTTCGCGTTGCAGATCGCGCAGCAGGTTCACGATCTGCGCCTGGATCGACACGTCGAGCGCCGATACGGGCTCGTCGCAGATCACGAGCTTCGGCTCGCCGATCAGCGCGCGCGCGATGCCGACGCGCTGGCACTGCCCGCCGGAAAATTCATGCGGATAACGCAGCAGGTGATGCGCGTTCAGGCCGACGCGTTCGAGCATCGAGATCACGCGGCGGCGCACTTCGGTCCGGCCGAGGCCCGGCTGGTGCGTGACGAGCGGCTCGGCGACGACCTGCTCGATCGTCATGCGCGGATCGAGCGATGCGAGCGGATCCTGGAAGATCATCTGCACTTCGCGCCGCATCGCGGTGCCGCGCAGGTGATCGGGCGCCACGGCCTGGCCGCGCCATTTCACGGTGCCGGCCGTCATCGGCACGAGGCCGATCAATGCGCGCGCGAGCGTCGATTTCCCGCAGCCCGATTCGCCGACGAGCCCGACCGTCTCGCCGCGCTTGACGTCGAACGACACGCCGTCGACCGCGCGCAGCGTGCCCTTCGGCGACCACGGATAGCCGCCGAGCGGCACGCGGAAATGCACTTTCAGATTGTCGACGGACAGCAGCGTGTCGTCCGTCGCGCCGGCTTGGCGGCGTTCATCGACGCTCATCGCAGACCTCCCGTCAGATCGGCCAGGGGCCGGTGGCACGCGCGCACCGCGCCCGCGGCGCCATAGGTTTCGAGCGCCGGGCGCTCGGCGCCACAGCGTTCTTCCGCATACGTGCAGCGCTTCGCGAACGCGCAGCCGGCCGGCGCGGTGCCGGGCATCGGCGGGTTGCCGGGAATCGCGACGAGCGGCGCATCGTCCGCGTCGGTCAGGCGCGGCAGCGCGTTGAGCAGCCCGATCGTGTACGGATGCGACGGCGCCGCGAAGATCGATTCGGCCGGCGCATATTCGACGGTGCGGCCCGCGTACATGACCATCACGTCGTCGGCGAGGCCGGCGACCACGCCCATGTCGTGCGTGATCAGCACGATCGCGGTGCCGCGCTCGCGGTTCAGCTCGCGCAGCAGGTCGATGATCTGCGCCTGCACGGTCACGTCGAGCGCGGTGGTCGGCTCGTCGGCGATCAGGATTTCCGGCTCGGACAACAGCGCCATCGCGATCATCACGCGCTGGCGCATGCCGCCCGAGAACTCGTGCGGATACATGCGGATGCGGCGCGCCGCATCGGGAATGCGCACCGATTCGAGCGCCTCGATCGCGCGCTTGATCGCTTCCTTGCGCGACAGCCTGCGATGCAGCTGCAGCGTCTCGGTCATCTGCCGTTCGATCGTCAGGAACGGATTGAGCGACGTCATCGGGTCCTGGAAGATCATCGCGATGCGATCGCCCCGCACCGCGTTCAGCGCGCGCGTATCCATGTCGAGCAGGTTGTCGCCGCGGTAGCGCGCGGCGCCGGTCGTCGTGCCGTTGCCGGCCAGCAGGCCGAGCAGCGCCATCACGGTCTGGCTCTTGCCCGAGCCCGATTCGCCGACGATGCCGAGCGTCTTGCCGGCTTCGAGCGAGAACGACACGCCGTTGACGGCGTCGATCGGCGGCGCATCCTTGCGCGTGAAGCGCACGCCGAGGTTTTCAACTTCCAGTAGAGCAACCATCTTCAGCGATCCTTCGGGTCGAGCGCGTCACGCAGGCCGTCGCCGACGAAGTTCACGCAGTAAAGCGTCACGCACAGCATGACGGCCGGGGCGAGCAGCAGCCACGGCATCGATTCCAGTTTCTGCGCGCCGTCCTGGATCAGCACGCCCCAGCTCGTCATCGGCTCCTGCACGCCGAGGCCGAGGAACGACAGCACCGATTCGGTCAGCACGATGTTCGGCACCGAGACCGTCGCGTACACGACGACCACGCCGAGCAGGTTCGGCACGACGTGACGCAGCACGATCGATGCCGGCGACACGCCGATCGCGCGCGCCGCATCGACGAACTCGCGATTGCGCAGCGACAGCGTCTGGCCGCGCACGACGCGCGCCATGTCGATCCACGAGAACGCGCTGATGGTCAGCACGACCAGCATGAACGAGCGGCCGAACAGGGTCATCATCAGGATCGCGATCAGCAGGTACGGGATCGCGTACATCATGTCGACGACGCGCATCATCACGGAATCGACGCGGCCGCCCGCGAAGCCCGCGGTCGCGCCCCACGCGACGCCGAACAGGCCCGACACGAGCGTGCCGAGCAGGCCGACCTCGATCGATACGCGGCCGCCGATCAGCGTGCGCACGAGCAGGTCGCGGCCGAGCTCGTCGGTGCCGAACCAGTGCTGGTTCGCCCAGGTCGGCGGCAGGCTGATCGACGCCCAGTCGCTCGCGGCGGGATCGGCCGCGAGCAGCCACGGGCCGACGAAGCAGGCGAGCGTGATCAGCACGAGCAGCGCGAGGCTGAACAGCGCCGCGCGGTTGTGAAGGAAGCGCGCGAACGCGAGCTCGAGCGGCGAGCGCGAATGCGGCGGCGAATCGGTCTGCACGGGCAGGCCGACGACGGGAGTGGTCGGAGTCATCGCTGTGCCTCGCTCAATAACGGATACGCGGATCGAGCCACGCGTACGCGAGGTCGACCAGCAGGTTGAACAGCACCGCGAAGACGGTCGTCATCACGACGAGGCCAAGCACCAGCGTGTAGTCGCGGTTGATCGCGCCGTTCACGACGAGCTGCCCGACGCCCGGCAGCGCGAACACCGATTCGGTGACGACGGCCGCGGTGATCGACGTGATGCAGACCGTGCCGAACAGCGACACGACCGGCATCAGCGCGGGCTTGAGCGCGTGGCGCAGCACGATCGTCGAGCCCGGCAGGCCCTTCGCGCGCGCGGTGCGGATGTAGTTGCTCGACAGCGTCTCGATCATCGAGCCGCGCATCACGCGCGCGAGCAGCGACACGTTGATGAGGGTCAGCAGCGCGATCGGCAGCAGCCGGTACTGCCAGCCGCCGTCGCCCCAGCCGCCGGCCGGCAGCCAGCCGTTGCCGGCCGACGTCTTCAGCAGGATCGCGAAGATCCACACCATGACGGGGCCGAGCACGAACGGCGGCACGACGTTGCCGAAGTTGCCGATCAGCATCACGAAGCGGTCGATCACGCTGTCGCGGCGCACGGCCGCGACGGTGCCGAGCAGCACGCCGAGCACGATCGAGATCGGGATCGACACGCCGCCCACGCCGAGGCTCACGGGCAGCGCCTTCTTCACGAGATCGTTCACCGACCAGTCGACGTAGCGGAACGACGGGCCGAGATCGCCGTGCAGCAGCGAGCCGAGATACAGCAGGTACTGCTTCCACAGCGGCTCGTCGAGGTGGTACTTCGCGTTCAGGTTCGCGAGCGTCGCGGCGGACAGCTGCTTCTCCGTATCGAACGGGCCGCCGGGCGTGAAATGCAGCAGCAGGTAGCAGACGGTGATGACCGCGAGGATCGTCGGCACCGCCCACAACGTGCGCCTCAATGCGTAGGCCAGCATGATCGCTCCGTCAGTGCTTGATCAGGTACATGTCCTGCGAAGCACGCATGTCGATCACGTTCTTCAGCGAATAGCCGCCCACGTACGACTTCACGAGACGGTCGGCCGAGTACTGGAACAGCGGCACCATCGGCGTGTCCTTCATCGCCATGTCGTGCGCCTGCGTGAGCAGCGCGGTGCGCGCGTTGTCGTCGAGCTTCTGGTTGCCTTCCTCGACGAGCGCGTCGACCTGCTTGTTGCAGTAGCCGACGGTGTTCTGCGAGCTGCCGCAGCGGATCAGGTCGAAGAACGTCATCGCGTCGTTGTAGTCGGCGAACCAGCCGTCGCGCGCGATCTGCACCTTGCCGTCATGCCGCTGCTTCATCAGCACCTTGAACTCGACGTTCTCGAGCTTCGTGGTAATGCCGAGCTTCGTGCGCCATTCCGATGCGGTGAACAGCGCGACCTTCTTGTGCAGGTCGTTGGTGTTGTACGTGAGCGTGAACGACAGCGGCTTCGCGTCCGAATAGCCGGCCTGCTTCAGCAGGTCCTTCGCGGTCGCGATGCGCTTGGCCATCGGCCACGACGCCCATTCCGGCGTGAACGGCTGCACGCCCTTCGTGCCGTTCGGCATCAGCCCGTACATCGGCTTCTCGCCGGCCTGCGTGAGCTTCGACGTCAGCACGTCGCGATCGATCACCATCGACAGCGCCTGGCGCACGCGCTTGTCCTTCAGCGCCGCGTCGCTGTTGTTCAGGAAGTAGTAGTAAGTCGCGAGCTGCAGGCCCGGGCGCAACTCGGCGCCGAACTGCTTGCTGACCTGCTGGAAGATGCCCGACGGAATCGAGTAGCTGTAGTCGATCTGCCCGGCCTGGTACATGCGCATCGCGGTTTCGTCGCTTTCGATCGGCAGGTACGTGACCTTGTTGATCACGACCTTCGGCGCGTTCCAGTACTTCGCGTCCTTCGCGATCACGATGCGGTTGTTCGGCTGCCAGTCGACGAGCTGGTATGCACCGTTGCTGACGAGGTTGCCCGGGCGCGTCCATGCGTCGCCGAACTTCGCGACCACGTCCTTGTTCACCGGCACGAGCGGCGCCATCGCGGTCAGTTCGGGGAAGAACGCGACCGGCACGTCGGTCGTCACTTCCAGCGTGTACGGATCGACGGCACGCACGCCGAGCGTCGACGGCGCGGCCTTGCCCGCGATGATGTCCTTCGAATTCTTGATGAACTCGACGAGGATCGTGTACTTCGAGCCAGTCTTCGGATCGACGAGGCGCTGCCACGAATAGACGAAATCGGCGGCCGTCACCGGCTGGCCGTTGCTCCACTTCGCGTCGTGGCGAAGCTTGAAGATCCATGTCTGCGGCGTCTTGCGCTCCCACGACAGCGCGACGCCCGGCACGACCTGGCCGGCCGCATCGATGCGCGCGAGCCCTTCGAACAGGTCGAGGCCGATCGTGTTGCCGGTCCACGATTCGATGTGCGCCGGGTCGAGCGACTCGACTTCGGCCGGCACCTGTCGCGTCAGGTCCTGTTGCGGAGCGAGCGCGACGTTCGACGGAACGGTTACGGCGTGGGCGACGGGCGTCGTCAGGGCGAGCGCGGCCAGCACGGCCGACATGGCATGCAAGGATTTCATCGTGGCAGTCTTGAGAAGGTGGTTCGGTGGGCGTCGCGCGGCGGATGCCGCGGCTTACGCGTGAGACGCTGACGGGGGCAGCGATTGAGGAGGCCCGTGATTCTCGTATTGCATGTTAGTATTCCTTACATTTCTTTCGACAGGTATCCCGTCGAAGAAACGAAGGAATACCCGTGCGTTAGAACAGTCGCGGCGTACCGACCCAGACCACCACCGACTCGATCTTCGCGGTGTTGACCCAGCTGTGCGGGACCGTCGACTGATAGTGCGAACTGTCGCCGGCCTGCAGGACGAACGTCTTGCCTTCCAGCGTCAGCGACACTTCCCCTTCAATCACGTACAGGAACTCCTCTCCTGCATGTGTCGTCACCTCGGACCGTTTCTGCCCCGGCGGCATCCTCACGAGGATCGCCTCCAGCTGGCGCCCTTCGGACACGTTCGTCAGTCGCGCGAACAGGTTCGCCGAATCGGCAAACCCGAAGAAGCGCAGCTGATCGCCTCGGCACACCGAGCGTTCCTCGCTCGGCGTATCCACGAAGTACTGCACCGTCACGCCGAGCGCGTGGGCGATACCGGCCAGCGACGTCAGTGACGGCGACGCGAGCCCGCGCTCGACTTGAGACAGAAACGGCTTCGAAATCCCCGCGGCGGTAGCGGTGTCGTCGAGCGTGCGCTTCAGACGTTGGCGCAACGCGCGAATCTTGCTGCCCAGTGCGACAGCGTCTGCCGATCGCGAGTTTTCAGTGGGGGGAACCATAGCAGGCCGAAAAGTGGTCGTCAAAAAATGTTTGATGGAAAGTAACTAAGTTAATTCGAGATAGCTTAATCTTCGGGTTCGCCCCCGTCTTCGGCGTTGAGCCCGGTGCACTAAACAGGGCCCGAAGCGAGCGAAACGACGCGCTATCTTGCCAGACTCGCAGCCTTCACAGGCAAGCTGCAAGCGGCTCTCCGGGAATTTGCGGAGAACCGGCGTCAAGCTTACAAGTAGATGATGAGACAAATGTTCCTGAAAGCTGCTGCCATATCGGGAGTTTCCCTAAGTGGCGCGGACCCGACGCACCGGACCGGCAAACGTTACCATTCGCGCGCCGGTCGGGGCCGCGCTCCGCCTTCTCAGGTGGAATCCGTCCCCGGCCCGAGCTAACCGCTCGACTGCTCCATCGCCGATGCCAGCCTACCCGGCCACAGTGCTCCGGCGCCAGTTCGACCTTAAGGCGACGCGCGATCCGCGCCGTCCGTTTCAAACGAGATTGATGATGCACGCACCTGTTTCACAGACCCGATCGTTTACGACGGTCTTCCTCATCGAAATGTGGGAGCGCTTCGGCTACTACGGCATGGCCGCGCTCCTGGTCCTCTTCATGGTCGACCGGCTCGGCTTCACCGACAGCCACGCGAACCTGACCTGGGGGGCCTTCACCGCACTCGTCTACGCCGCGCCGTCGATCGGCGGCTGGATCGGCGACAAGGTGCTCGGCGCCCGCCGCACGATGATCATCGGCGCGGCCGTGCTGTGCGCCGGCTACCTGATGCTCGCGGTGCCGAACGATCAGCTGACGTACATGTACGCGTCGCTCGGCGTGATCGTCGTCGGCAACGGCCTGTTCAAGGCCAACGCGGCGAACCTCGTGCGCCGCATCTACGAAGGCGACGACGCGCGCATCGACAGCGCGTTCACGATCTATTACATGGCGGTCAACATCGGCTCGACGGTGTCGATGCTCGCGACGCCGTGGATCAAGGATCACTGGGGCTGGCACACCGCGTTCGCGGTCTGCTGCGGCGGCATGCTGCTCGCGATCCTGAACTTCATGCTGATGCACCGCACGCTCGCGCACGTCGGCTCGCAGCCGGACGACCAGCCGATCCGCTGGAAGCGCCTCGGCGCGGTCGCGGCCGGCGGCGTCGCGCTCGCGCTGGTCACGCTGTACGTGCTGCAGCACAAGCAACTCGCGGTCGCCAGCGTGTGGACGGCGGCATTCGCGATTCTCGCGATCTTCGCGTACATGATCGCGAAGTCGGAGCGCTCGGAGCGCGCGGGCCTGATCGCGGCGCTCGTGCTGATCGGCCAGGTGATCCTGTTCTTCATCTTCTACGTGCAGATGTCGACGTCGCTGACGCTGTTCGCGCTGCGCAACGTCGACCCGCGCTTCATGCTGTTCGGCACGACGCTGTTCACGTGGAGCGCCGCGCAGTTCCAGGCGCTGAACCCGATCTGGATCATGCTGCTGAGCCCGGTGCTGGTGTGGGTCTACAACGCCGTCGCGAAGGGCGGCCGCGACCTGCCGGTCGCCGCGAAGTATGCGCTCGGTTTCGGCGCGGTCGCCGCCGGCTACCTGGTGTTCACGATCAGCGGCCGCTACGCGGTCGACGGCCGCGTGTCGTCGTGGTTCATGGTGTGGGGTTACGGGCTGTACTCGCTCGGCGAGCTGCTGGTGAGCGGCCTCGGCCTCGCGATGATCGCCCGCTACGTGCCGGCGCGCATGAGCGGCTTCATGATGGGTGCGTATTTCGTCGCGACGGGCGTGTCGCAGTATCTGGGCAGCGTCGTCGCGAACTTCGCGCAGATGCCGTCGCACGAGCTGCCGGCCACCGAATCGCTGCCGCTCTATCTGTCGCTGTTCGAGAAGCTCGGCTGGCTCGCCGCGATCGGCATGCTGCTCGCGCTGCTGCTGCTGCCGCTGATGAACCGCCTGTCGCGCCAGCATCAGCGCTGCACGGACGAGCGCCGCGAAGAAGCGCTGCAGGCGCAGGCCGCCGCCGCGCAGTAAGTACTATCCCTCGGCGTGCGGCGTGCACGCCACATTCTCCCGCCGGAAACGCGAACGCGTCCTACACTGGTTGCAGGCAACGCATCCGCTTCCCGAGATGCGCACTGGCGGGAGAACCCGATGAAAAGCAAGACGACGCGGCTGTTGAGGATCCTGTCGGACATCCGGCACGCGCAGCGCTGCACCGCGATGCGCGCCGCCCGGGCCGCGGCCGAAGCCGACGCGGTGCTCGCGGAGCGCGACGACCCGGCGCCGGACGAACGCGACGACGCCGAAGCCGACGACGCCACCGCCACGCCCCGCTCCCGTATCGGCTCACCTCACTGACGCCGCGCGGCGCCTGCCGCGCCGCCCTTCTTGCGCGCGCCTACGCCGCCGCGCCGCGCCATCGCGCGATCCACGTCCCCGAACCGGCCACCGCCATCATCAGCCCGACCGCGCACGCGTCGGCCACGAGGCCCACGCCGACATGCCGCAGATCGGCGCTGCCCGCGACCGGATGCAGCAGCGAATCGATCACGAGCGAGATCGCCGCACCCGCGACGAAGCAGATCAGCCCGCGCTGGCCAACCGCCACGACGGGCCGCACGCCCTGCGCGATCCGCGCGATCCAGCCGAAGCGCACGCAATCGGCCATCAGCCACGCGATGGCCGCGAAGCTCACGACGCGCGGCAGCGCGAGATCGCGCTTGAGCACGCCTTCGGGCGCCGGCAGCCCCGAGAACAGCTTGTAGCTCGCGCAACCGAGCACGATCGCGCACGCGAGCCCGGTCGCCGCCGCGCCCCAGCGGCCGAGCGCGACGCGCCGGTAGAACGGCTGGCAGCGCGCGAGCACGCCAGCGACGAACATCAGTTGCCACGCGAACGGGTTGAAGCTCCAGCGGAAGCCGTCGGTGTCCAGCAGCTCCGGGCCGAGCCAGCCCGCCGCGAGCCACGACGCGACGCTCAGCGCGACGAGCAGCCACGGATGGCGCCGCGCGAACGGCACCAGCACCGGCGACGCGAGCGCGAACAGCACGTACATCGGCAGCACCGACGCGAGATACGGCTGGCGCTGGAACGTCAGCAGCTCGGCCGCCCCCGTCAGCGGCGACGCGAGCATCACGCTGACGTCGTCGAGCGCGAGGTTCGGCGCATCGATCCCGTAGTGATCGAGCACCGCCGACACGACGAGCATCAGCGTCGACGTCGCGAGAAACGCGCGGTAGATCTGCATCGCGCGCCGCACGAACCGCTGCTGCGCGGCGCGCGCGCCGTGCCGCTCGGCGATCGCGCCGTACGCGCTCGCGGTCGCGAAGCCACCGAGGAACACGAACACCTCGGCCGCATCGCACAGCGCGAATGCGTGCAGCGTCACGCGCGACAGCACGCTCGCGCCGATGTGATCGACGACGATCATCAACAGCACGAGCCCGCGGAAGAAGTCGATTTCGATCAGGCGGCCGCTGCGCGACGGCTGCGCCGTGGCGGCATGCAGCGGGCTCAACGACATGAGCGCACCTGCACGGCGGCGGTGCGACGTGCACCGGGGAAGGGAGCGGGAGAAAGACGGCGAGCGCGATCGGCGACGATACGCGTATGCCCGTATCGTGCCAACCCGGCCGACTTGGCAGGGAGGTGACCGTTCAATGAAAAGCCGGATACGAAGGGAAGTCGATCAGATCAGTCTAATGGCCGATCAGGGGCGACCCTAAGTAACAAAATGCAACTGAATCTTCTCTTCGATTACAAGCGTGAGCGTGGCGCGGCGAAGCAGGCAGCGTCGCCAGATTCGCGTCAGCGCGGCGTCAGTCGGCGGTCAGTATCGACGGATTCGAGAGGACGTGGCAGCGGAACGAACGCGGTTCGACGGCCGGACGATGCGCGATGCGCGGCACGTTCCGCACGGCCCGCGCATCGCGACGATGCGCTTAACCGCGCGCGGGCAAGCGCCGCATCAGCATCGCGCTGTGCCATGCGGTGAGCGCGACGGCGACCCAGATCGGCCCGTACGTCGCGAGCTGCGAGACGCTCAGCGTCTCGCCGAGCAGCAGCAGCGACACCACGACGAGCAGCACCGGCTCGACGTAGCCGAGAATCCCGAACAGCGCCATCGGCAGCATCCGGCTCGCCTTCAGGTAGCTCGCGAGCGCGAGCGTGCTGAGGAGGCCGAGCCCCGGCAGCAGCGCGGCCCACAGCAGCGGATGGCCGGCGACGCGCGTCGCGCTCGTCGCGACCATCGCGAACGCGATCGGGCACAGCAGCACGATCTCGATCGCGAAGGCGGCGAGCGAATCGGCGTTGATCCGCCGGCGCAGCACGAAATACGGCGGATAGCCGAGCGCGACGACGAGCGTCGGCCATGCGAACGCGCGCGTCGCCCACACTTCGTGCGCGACGCCGAGCGCCGCGCACGCGACCGCCGCCCATTGCAGCGGGTCGAGCCTTTCGTGATAGTAGAAGCGGCCGACGAGCACCATCGTCAGCGGCAGCAGGAAATAGCCGAGCGACACTTCGAGCATGCGGCCATGCAGCGGCGCCCACAGGAACAGCCACAGCTGCACGCCGAGCAACGCCGCGCTCACCGGCAGCGCGACCAGCAGGCGCCAGTCGCGCGCACTGCGCCGCGCGAGCTCCACGAGCGCCGGCCAGCGACCGCGCAGCGCGATCAGCGCGAGCGCGCCCGGCGCGGTCCACACGATGCGCCACGCGAAGATGTCGAGCCCCGTGAGCGGCGCGAGCAGTTTCGCGTAAGCCGACATCAGCGCGAACAGCGTCGACGCCATCACCGACAGCAAGAGGCCGCGCCCGGCTTCCGGATACCCCGTCATATTGTTGTGTGTCCCTTCGCGTGCCGCTTACTGCTGCTGGAAACGCTCGAAGCGCTTCTCGGTCGGCCGTTCCTCGAACGTCACCTCGGTCACGCGCGCGGCAGGCGGCCCGTGACGCAGCCACGCGAGCATCCGGTCGATCTGCGCGCCGGGGCCCTGGATCATCGCCTCGACGGTGCCGTCCTCGAGATTCGCGACCCAGCCGCGCAGCTTCAGCGCATGCGCTTCGCGCACCGTCGCATGACGAAAGCCGACGCCCTGCACGACGCCGCGCACCCGCACGTAGTAGGTCTCGATCCGTTCGTCCAGTTCATTGCGGCTCATCGCGTCGCCCTCCCGTTGCATTCAAGCCCGGCATTGTAGTCGCGTCGGCCGCTTCGCACACGCGCCGGCCGGGCGTCGCCGCGCGCGCCGACCACGTACAATCTCGCCGATGCTCAACCGCCGCGCCGCCCGCGCGGCCCCGAAGGAAACGCATGACTGATACTTCCCGCGATCTCGTTCTCGTCACCGGCGCGTCCGGTTTCGTCGGCTCGGCCGTCGCGCGCATCGCGCAGCAGAAAGGCTATGCGGTGCGCGTGCTGGTGCGCCCCACCAGCCCGCGCACGAACGTCGCGGATCTCGACGCCGAGATCGTCACCGGCGACATGCGCGACGAGGCGTCGATGCGCGCCGCGCTGCGCGGCGTGCGCTACCTGCTGCACGTCGCGGCCGACTACCGGCTGTGGGCGCCCGATCCCGACGAGATCGAGCGCGCGAACCTCGAAGGCGCGGTCGCGACGATGCGCGCGGCCCGCGCGGAAGGCGTCGAGCGGATCGTCTATACGAGCAGCGTCGCGACGCTGAAGGTGACGAGCGCCGGCGATCCGTCCGACGAGAATCGGCCGCTCACGGCCGAGCAGGCGATCGGCGTCTACAAGCGCAGCAAGGTGCTCGCGGAGCGCGCGGTCGAACGGATGATCGCCGACGAAGGGCTGCCGGCCGTGATCGTCAACCCGTCGACGCCGATCGGCCCGCGCGACGTGAAGCCGACGCCGACCGGCCGCATCATCGTCGAGGCCGCGCTCGGCAAGATTCCCGCGTTCGTCGACACGGGGCTGAACCTCGTGCACGTCGACGACGTCGCGCACGGCCACTTCCTCGCGCTCGAGCGCGGCCGGATCGGCGAGCGCTACATCCTCGGCGGCGAGAACCTGCCGCTGCAGCAGATGCTCGCGGACATCGCGCAGATGACGGGCCGCAAGGCGCCGACGATCGCACTGCCGCGCTGGCCGCTGTACCCGCTCGCGGTCGGCGCCGAAGCGGTCGCGAAGTTCACGAAGAAGGAGCCGTTCGTCACCGTCGACGGGCTGCGGATGTCGAAGAACAAGATGTATTTCACGTCCGCGAAGGCCGAGCGCGAGCTCGGCTACCGTGCGCGCCCGTATCGCGAAGGGTTGCGCGATGCGCTCGACTGGTTCGGCTCGGCGGGCTACCTGAAGTAACACAAAGCGGCGCACGTCGCGCCGCTTTGCGCACTTTGTTACACGTCGCGCACGGACCGGCATCGGCGCTGCGGTTAAAATCGCGGGTCTTACGCAGAGAAGACACGCATGAACCTGAACGATCAGATCGCTTCGCTCGCCACGGGCGTCGATCAGCTCCTCCACGATCACCACGCCGCCCAGCAGGCGGCACGCAGCGCGGAAGCCTTCGCGCGCGCCGCGGCAGCGGAAGCCCGGGCCGCGGCCGAGCGTCACGCGGCGGCGGAAACCGAAGCGCAGGCGGCCGCGCAGCGCCACACGGCCGCAGCCGCCGACGCCGAAGCCGCGCAGCGGCGTCATGCCGACGCCACCGCCGCCGCCGAAGCGGCCGCCCAACGTCATACGGATGCCGCCACGCAAGCCGAAGCCGCTTCGCAGCGCCATGCGGAAGCCACCGCGCTGACCGAAGCGCTCGCGCAACGTCACGCGGATGCCGAAGCCGCGTCGCAGCGCCACGCGGCGGCGATCGCCGAAGCCGAGGCCGCCGCGCAGCGTCATCACGCCGCGGCGACCGAAGCCGAAGCGGCCGCGCAACGTCATGCCGCGGCGACTGCCGAAGCGGAAACCGCCGCGAAGCGCCACGCGGAAGCGACCGCCGAAGCCGAAGCCGCCGCGCAGCGCCACATGGCCGCGATCGCCGAGGCCGAGGCGCTCGCCCAGCGTCATACGCAAGCGCTCGCCGACACGCAGGCCGCCGCCCAGCGTCACGCCGACGCAACCGCCGAGGCCGAAGCCATCACACGGCGTCACGCCGAAGCGATCGCCCAGGCCGAAGCCGCCGCGCAACGCCACGCGGAAGCGACCGCCGCAGCCGAAGCGATCACGCAGCGCCATACCGAAGCGATCGCGCAGGCCGAAGCGGCCGCGCAGCACCACGCGAAGGCGATCGCCGACGCCGAAGCGCTGGTCGAGGCCGTCGTCAAGGAAGCCGCGACGAGCGCGGTTGCCGTGACGGCCGATGTCGTCGAGCCGTCCGTGGCGGCGCAAGCGTCGGTGAACACGACCGCGCTGGCGGCGGAAACGGTGGAAACGATCGATGTGGTCGAAGTCGCCGACGCCCCGGCCAATGCCGAGACCGCGCCGATTCCGACGACGCAAGCCGAAACCGCGGTTGAAGCCGACACCGCTGCCGCGCCGGCCGACAAGGCGACGCTGCACGTCGCGCGCCCGTCCCAGAACGAACTCACGCTGACCATCAACGGCCAGTCGATCACGCTGCATCCGGAGCAACTGGGCCAGCTGATCGAGGAACTCGCGCACGCCCGCGCGTCGATGCAGCCGGAGCCGCCGCCCGGCATTCCGGCCGGCTGGCGTTTCGTGACGACGAAGAATCCGATGATGGCCGTGCAGAAGCAGGCGAACGGCGACCGTCTGCTGGTCGCCCGCCACACGGGCTACGGCTGGGTGCCGTTCACGTTCTCGCCGGACGTCGTGATCCAGATGTACATGATGCTGACGCAGCGGTAAGCACGCGCATCGGCCGGAAACCGGCCAAAAAGCAAACAGCCCGGATCGGCTAGCGTCGATCCGGGCTGTGTGTTTTCAGCGTTCCGGTTGATCGGGACGGCCGGCCTCCGCCGGCGTGGGTCAACGCTCCACCGGCGCCTGCACGCGCGCCTTCCACTGGCCGCCCTTGCCGCGCCAGTAACGCCACGCGGACGCGAACGTCGCGCCCACATAGAACAGCGCGACGAGCGGCAGGGCAGGCGCCCACAGCGGCGAGCGCCGGTAGTAGCGCAGCATCGGCGCATACGCGGCGCACATCGACGCCCACGCGAGCCATGCCGGCCACGCGCGCGCACCGTACGCGAGCGCGGCGACGGGCGGCACCAGATAGATGATCGTCATCCCGAGCAGCGTGCCGGCCAGCAGCAGCGGCGAATAGTGCAGCTGCGTGAACGCGGTGCGCGCGATCATGTTCCAGATGTCGCGCCAGCTGTCGTATGGGCGCAGCGACACGCTGCGATCGGCGAGATCGAGCCGGATCGGATGGCGGCCGCTGCCGCGATGCTTGATCTGCGCGGCGAGGCTGCAGTCGTCGATCAGCGCGCCGCGAATCGATTCGATGCCGCCCGCTTCCTCGAGCGCCGTGCGCTTCACGAGCATGCAGCCGCCGGCGGCGCCGGCCGTCCGGTTGCGCGGGTTGTTGATCCACGAGAACGGGTACAGCTTCGCGAAGAAGAACACGAACGCCGGGATCAGCGCCTTTTCCCAGAACGAGTCGCAGCGCAGCCGCACCATCAGCGACACGAGATCGCGCTGCTCGGCCTGCGCGCGCGTGACGAGTTGCGCGACGGCGTCGGACGGATGGCCGATGTCGGCATCCGTCAGCAGCAGGTAGTCGGCCGGCAGGCCGAGCGTCTGCACCGCCGCGATTCCCTGCGACTGCGCCCACACCTTGCCCGACCAGCCGGCCGGCAGCGGCTTCGCGCTCAGCACCGTCAGCCGGTCGGCGCGGTTGATCGCGAGCGCGGCCGCGCGGGCCGCGTCGGCGGTGCCGTCGTCGCTGTGGTCGTCGACGATGATCAGGTGGAAGTCGCCCGGATAGTCCTGCTCGAGCAGCGAAGTCGCGGCCCGGGCGATCACGTCGGCTTCGTTGCGCGCCGGCACGACCGCCACGACGGCCGGCCAGCCGGCCTCGGCCGCCGCGCCGCGCGCGTCGGGCGGCAGCGGCCGTGCGGGCTGCGCGCGCCAGAAGCCGCCGCGCGCGACGAGCAGCACGATCCAGATCACCAGCGACAGGCCGGACACCAGGAAAGCGATCGCGAGCATCATCGGCCTGCCTCCTGCCGCCCGTCGGCTCGTTCGGTAGAAATAAGGGTCTGGAACAAAACGCCCGACGCCGCACGGGCGGACGGGCAATACGCGTGAGAATCGACGGTCATCGAATGGCCTTGAAATGAGCGCGATGGCGGGCAGCCGGAGCGGCCGCCCGCGAAACCGCGCAGTTTACCGGGTTCCGCGCGCGCCAGCGCCGACGCGGCTCTCCCGCAATTGCAACGGTGTCGACACGGCACCGAAGCACGGACGGCCCGATAGGGTTAAAATGCGCGATTAATTCGGGGTTCCGGGGCCTGGCCGGCCGGTTCGTTCCTGCCTTCATAACATCAAGCCGGGGCGAGCAAGCGCGTGCCAAGCGCCTCGAACCCCGGCGTCTGTCGTCGGAGTTCGCTCACTTATGCGAGTCATCCTTGCCCAGCCCCGCGGCTTCTGTGCGGGGGTTGTCCGTGCGATCGAGATCGTCGATCGCGCGCTGCAACAGCACGGTGCGCCGGTCTATGTGCGTCATGAGATCGTGCACAACCGGCATGTCGTCGAAAATCTGCGTAATAAAGGGGCACGATTCGTTGAGGAACTCGACGAGGTGCCGCACGGCGCTGTCGCGATCTTCAGCGCGCACGGTGTCGCCCAGACGGTCGAGCGCGACGCGCAAACGCGCGGGCTCGACGTGCTCGACGCGACCTGCCCGCTCGTCACGAAAGTGCACGTACAGGGCCGCCAGTACGTCGCGGCGGGCCGCCGGCTGATCCTGATCGGCCACGCGGGCCACCCGGAAGTCGAAGGCACGATCGGCCAGATTCCGGCCGAGGTGATCCTCGTGCAGAGCGAAGCCGAAGTCGATACGCTGACGCTGCCCGTCGATACGCCGGTCGCGTACATCACGCAGACCACGCTGTCGGTCGACGACACGCGCGGCATCATCGAAGCGCTGCAGCGCCGGTTCACCGACCTCGTCGGCCCGGACACGCGCGACATCTGCTATGCGACGCAGAATCGCCAGGCCGCCGTGCGCGAGCTGAGCGAACAGGTTGACGTGCTGCTCGTCGTCGGTGCGACGAACAGCTCGAACTCGAACCGCCTGCGCGAGATCGGCACCGAAAGCGGTGTACCGAGCTATCTCGTCGCCGACGGCTCGGAAGTGAAGGCCGAATGGTTCGCGGGCGTGCAGACGGTCGGCCTGACCGCCGGCGCGTCGGCGCCCGAGGAAATGGTCGAGGATGTAATCGGCGCGCTGCGCGCGCTGGGGCCCGTCGATGTCGCGACGATGGCGGGCCGTGAAGAAAAAGTCGAATTCAAGTTGCCGGCGAAGCTCACGCAAGCTGTCGCCCGCGAAGTTTAAGGAGGACATCCCTTGTCTATTCCGCTGCTCCAGCAAGTCCGTGTCGGCGCCTACATCGTGCGCCAGCACCTGTCCGGCAACAAACGCTATCCGCTCGCGCTGATGCTCGAGCCGCTGTTCCGCTGCAACCTCGCGTGCAACGGCTGCGGCAAGATCGATTATCCGGATCCGATCCTGAACCAGCGCCTGTCCGTCGAGGAATGCCTGCAGGCCGTCGACGAGTGCGGCGCACCCGTCGTGTCGATCGCCGGCGGCGAGCCGCTGCTCCACAAGGAGATGCCGGAAATCGTCAAGGGCATCATGAAGCGCAAGAAGTTCGTGTACCTGTGCACGAATGCGCTGCTGATGGAAAAGAAGATGGACGACTACCAGCCGAGCCCGTATTTCGTCTGGTCGGTCCACCTCGACGGCGACAAGGAAGCGCACGATCACTCGGTGTCGCAGGAAGGCGTGTACGACAAGGCCGTCGCGGCGATCAAGGAAGCGAAGCGCCGCGGCTTCCGCGTGAACATCAACTGCACGCTGTTCAACGATGCGGTGCCGGAACGCGTCGCGAAGTTCTTCGACACGCTGGGCCCGATCGGCGTCGACGGCATCACCGTGTCGCCGGGCTATGCATACGAGCGCGCGCCGGATCAGCAGCACTTCCTGAACCGCGACAAGACGAAGAACCTGTTCCGCGAAATCCTGAAGCGCGGCGAAGGCGGCAAGCGCTGGTCGTTCAGCCAGTCGTCGCTGTTCCTCGACTTCCTGGCCGGCAACCAGACGTACAAGTGCACGCCGTGGGGCAACCCGGCGCGTACGGTGTTCGGCTGGCAGAAGCCGTGCTACCTGGTCGGCGAAGGTTACGTGAAGACCTTCAAGGAACTGATGGAAACGACGGAGTGGGACAACTACGGCGTCGGCAACTACGAGAAGTGCGCGGACTGCATGGTCCACTGCGGCTTCGAGGCCACGGCCGTGATGGACACGATCTCGAACCCGCTGAAGGCGCTGCGCGTGAGCCGCAAGGGCATCAAGACCGACGGCCCGTTCGCACCGGATATCTCGATCGCGAAGCAGCGTCCGGCCGAGTACGTGTTCTCGCGCCACGTCGAGATCAAGCTCGAGGAAATCCAGCGCGCCGGCAAGGGCAAGCTGCAGAAGCCGGCGAAGTCGGCGACGGCCGCTTAAGCAGCGCGGTGAGCCGCGCGGAGGGTCGCGCCTTCGCAGCGGCCTGGGATCGAAGAAGCGCCACGGAGTTCGCTCCGCGGCGCTTTTTGTTTTGGCGGACGCCGCGTGCCGCATTGCGCTCACGCGCGTGCGTGCGGCGGCGAACGTCGGTTGCCTAGCTGCGCGACTCCGCCGCGGCGATCAGTTGCCACGCGGTCGGCCCCGGATCGAGCAGCGGGTCGGACGGCGGATCGAGATCGTGCGGATGCGCGTCCTCGGACGGCAGCATCTGCCATTTCGCAATGCCGATTTCGTCGCCGCACACGGTGCATCGATAGATGCCCGCCACCGTCACCTTGCTGCCCGGCGGCAGATTCTCGCTGAATGCGCGGCCACTTCCGCACGTGAAGTAGCCGCCGCTCCTGTATAGCGCCATCGCTCCTCCTGACCGAAACGAATGCGTTCGCGTCGACACGCACGATCGCCGCAAACGCGAGGATGGATCCTCGTCGCCCGGCCACGCCGGGTTCCAGTCGTGTCATTAGACGGCGCGCGGCCGCGCGATGGAATCGGACGGGTATGAAACGCGGCCCGCGGCCAGCGATTCAATGCAGAACGGCCGGCGCCCGCATCTTCGCCGCTGCCTGCGCGACGATCCCCGGCTGTTCGGCGGAAGCGAACGTGCAGACGTGACGCCACAGCTCGGCCAGCCGATGCCGCGTGAGCGTCGCGACGCATGCGTCGTTCGCGGCGAGCACGCGTTCGAGCACCGCGCATTCGTCGTCGTGCAGCGTCCATGCACCGCTTCGCGCGGCGCGCGCCATGCTCGCGTCCAGCACGCGCTCCGCATCGACGCACAGGTCGATGGTCGCGTCGGGAGAGACCGCATCGTCGAGCGCGAGGAACACCAGATACACGCTCGTGCGCAGCCTCATCAGCAGCGTTTCGCTACCGTGCTCGCCGCGCAGCGCGACCAGCGCCATGTGGCATTTCAGCGAGATGTCGCGTGCATGCGCGGGCGGCAGCGGCAGCAGCCATTCGCGCGTCAACGGCGGATGGCGACGGCCTTTCCGGGCAGCCTTCATGATCCGCCCTCGCTCGCGCTCGCGTCGTCCGCCGTCGCCCCGGACCGCGCGTCGCCGCATGCAACCGCGCACCCGCCCGCGTCGCGCAGGTCGTCCGCCCGGCGTCGCATGCCGTACACATCGGCGCGCCGCCGTGCCGCGCACGCGTGCGGCGGCCTGCGTATCGCCGACGCACGCCACCCGCCGAGCAATCGGTCAGCGCATGCCATGTTCGTCTCCTGTGTCAAAACGTGTTGTCGCCCTTCAGGTAGTACGCGGTTTTCACGAAGAACGCCTTCACCGGATGGCCGCTCTGCACGTCGCGGGCCGCCCGCGCTTGCATCGCGGCTTTTTCGTCGGGCCACCGGTTGGGCACCGGGTTGTACACGCGCTCGAGCGCATGTTGCATCGCGAGCGGATAGTTCTGGTTGCCGGCCGTCGTCGCGCGATAGCCGGCACGCGTCATCTGCATCAGCTGCACATCGGTTTCGGCACGCGCCGCCGACCAGGTCAACGGCGCGGCATGCGAAGTGTCGGCGACGCCGATCGTCTGCGCGAAGCTGACGGCCGGCAGCGCAGCGAGTGCGCAGGAAAGAACGGCAACGGGAACGAGGGATCGCATAATGGCCTCCAGATGGTTGTCCCCGCATCGATCCAGCATCGATGCGTTGAAATCATCGTATGTCGGGCCGCATCCCGCTTGAATAGCCGAATCCGCAATTGTTATTTTCAGCCGCGCATTCGGCGTGCGAACTGCGTCATTCGCGTATCCCTTCGAAATGGAATTTCTTTATTTCATTCAACGATCTGATCGGACTTTGACCGGCGATCCGGTGGGGCACTCACCGCGCTCTTTCAATTTCCGAAATGACGTGTTGCCGACGGAAATCCGGCCGGCGCGCCTGCGCACAAGGCTTCCGGCGTGTTATCGCGCACACGGATACCATCGAAGCGATCGAGTCGGATCAGCCGAGTCTTCTGATGCAGGACAAATCACTCGCATCGGCCTGCCGGATTGAGACGCGACGCAATCTGCCAGGACGCGCGATAATCACGCATCGACCGTTTCGCACGGCATCCCAGGCATTTTCATTTTTAATCGAGTCTTCCCATGGCTGCTCTCGACACTACCGCCATCGACAGCTGGCACGCGCACGTCTATTTCGATGCGGCAAGCCGCGACGCGGCCTGGGCATTTCGCCAGGTCGTCGACGCGCGGTTCGGCGCGGTCATCGAACTCGGCCGCTTTCACGAACGCCTCGTCGGCCCGCATCCGGCGTGGTCGTACCAGATCGCGTTCGATGCCGCGCGATTCGACGACATCGTGCCGTGGCTCGTGCTGAACCACGGCGCGCTCGACATCTTCCTGCATCCGAATACGCACGACGAACTGCGCGACCACCGCGATTGCGCGGTGTGGATCGGCAAGTCGCATGCGCTGAATCTCGACGCGCTGGCCGGCTAGGGGCCACCCGCAGAGCGCCCGCGGCGCGGCCCGGCATCCACGTTTCGGGTCGACGTGAAACGTCTCGCGGCGGCGCACCCCTACAGTGGTTTCCGTGATCGACTTCCGGAAACCCGCCATGACACCCGCAGACACCGATGCCGATGCCCGGCGCATCCATGACGACTGGCACGCGGCCGTCGTCGCCCGCGACCTCGACGCGCTGATGTCGCTGTATGCCGACGACGCGGTGCTCGAAACGCCGCTCGTCGTCGCCACGCTGCCCGAACACGGCTCGGGCGTGCTGCACGGCAAGGCCGCGATCGGCGCGTTCTTCGCGGCCGGCCTGCGCAATCCGGACAACCCGCTCGGACGCTGGTACCGGACCGGGCTGTTCTTCTCGAACGGCCGCCAGCTCGTCTGGGAATACCCGCGCGCCACGCCGGACGGCGATCAGGTCGATCTCGTCGAGGTGATGGATCTGCGCGACGGGTTGATCGCGCATCATCGCGTGTACTGGGGATGGGTGGGCTTCGGCGCGCTGCGGGACGCGCCGCGCCGGTAGCGCATGCTGCGGCCGGCTCGCGACGCGCGAAGCATCACGCGCTCAACGCGCCATGCCCCTCACGCGACGTACATCGCGACACTGACGAACTGGCACAGGCTGCCGGCCAGCACGAACAGGTGCCAGATACCGTGTCCGTGGCGGATGCGTTCGTCGTTGATGAAGAAGTAGATCCCCGCGCTGTAGATCACGCCGCCGGCCACGAGCCATGCGGTGCCGACCGGCGGCAGCGCGTGGATCAGCGGCCGCACGGCGACGAGCGCGAGCCAGCCCATCAGCACGTACAGGATCATCGACAGCAGGCGCGTGCGGCGCCCGAGCGTCAGCTCCTGCACGATGCCGAACACGGCGAGCCCCCAGCTCACGCCGAACAGCGACCAGCCCCACGGGCCGCGCAGCGTGACGAGCGTAAACGGCGTATAGCTCCCTGCGATCAGCAGATAGATCGCCGCATGGTCGCATTTCTGCAGGATCGCCTTCAGGCGCGGGTTGCGCACGCTGTGATAGGCCGTCGAGATCGCGTAGAGCAGGATCAGCATCGCGCCGTACACGCTGAAGCTCACCACCTTGTACGGGTCGCCTTCGAGCGCGCCCATCGTCACGAGCGCGACGAGGCCGGCCACCGACAGCACCGCGCCGACGAGATGGGAAATGCTGTTGAAACGCTCACCGACATGCACGACGTGTTCTCCTGCGGTCCATCGGGAAAAGAAAGTGCCCTAATGATACCGGCGGCCGGATGCCGCCGCGCTGCGCGCGGGCAAACGGCACGCAAGCGCCCTGCGGTGCGCGTCGTCGGCCCACCAAAGAAAAAAGCGCCGCGACAGCCATCGCGGCGCTTCCGTTTCGATACCGAACCGATTCGTCAGGCGATTGCAACGGCCCGGTTCAGCAACACTTCCCCGCCCCCGACCCGTACCGCGCATTCTGACGCTCACGGAAGAATTCCTCGTACGTCATCGGCTCGCGGTCCGGATGGGTGTCGCGCATGTGCGCGACGTAGGTATCGTAGTCGGGCAGGCCGACCATCAGCCGCAACGCCTGCCCAAGGTAACGCCCCGCGCTGCGCAGGTCGCCGCCAAGATCGCTGAACATCGCGGCCTCCCCTTAACGTCCGCTGCCGAGCGCCTGCGCGGCCGGCATCGCTTCGTACGGCGTCTCGCGCACGGTCGGCTTCGACTCGCGGCGCGCGCGCAGCACGGCGAGCAGGCCGTACACCGCGATCGCCACGACGACGAAGATGAACAGCCCGGCCAGCGCCGCATCGATGTAGTCGTTGAAGATGATCCGTTTCATCTGCGCGATCGACTTCGCCGGCGCGAGCACCTTGCCCTCGTCCACCGCGGCCTGCAGCTTCGCGGCGTGCGCGAGGAAGCTGACCTTCGGGTTCGCGTCGAAAATCTTCTGCCAGCCGGCCGTCAGCGTGCAGATCAGCAGCCACGCGGTCGGCACGATCGTCACCCAGGCGTAGCGCTCGCGCTTCATCTTGAACAGCACGACGGTGCCGAGCACCAGCGCGATCGCGGCGAGCATCTGGTTCGAGATGCCGAACAGCGGCCACAGCGTGTTGATGCCGCCGAGCGGATCGACCACGCCCTGGTACAGGAAGTAGCCCCACGCGGCCACGCACAGCGCGGTGGCGACGAGGTTGGCGGGCAGCGACTCGGTGCGCTTGAGCGCCGGGTGGAACGTGCCGAGCAGATCCTGCAGCATGAAGCGGCCCGCACGCGTGCCGGCGTCGACGGCCGTCAGGATGAACAGCGCCTCGAACAGGATCGCGAAGTGATACCAGAACGCCATCATCGCTTCGCCGCCGATCACCTGGTGCAGGATGTGCGCCATGCCGACGGCCAGCGTCGGCGCGCCGCCCGCACGCGCGATGATCGTGGTTTCGCCGACGGCCTTCGCGGTTTGCGTGAGCATGTCGGGCGTCAGCACGAAGCCCCATTGCGTGACGGTGTTCGCGACCGCTTCCGGCGTCGAGCCGAGCACGGCGGCCGGCGCGTTCATCGCGAAGTAGATGCCCGGTTCGATCACGCACGCGGCGACCAGCGCCATGATCGCGACGAACGATTCCATCAGCATCGCGCCGTAACCGATGAAGCGCGCGTTGGTTTCGTTGTCGATCAGCTTCGGCGTCGTGCCCGACGAGATCAGCGCGTGGAAGCCCGACACCGCGCCGCACGCGATCGTGATGAACAGGAACGGGAACAGGTTGCCCGCCCACACCGGGCCCGTGCCGTCGACGAACTTCGTCAGCGCGGGCATCTTGAGTTCCGGTGCGACGACCAGGATGCCGATCGCGAGGCCGAGGATCGTGCCGATCTTCAGGAACGTCGACAGGTAGTCGCGCGGCGCGAGCAAGAGCCACACCGGCAGCACCGACGCGACGAAGCCATAGCCGATCAGGATCCACGTGAGCTGCGTGCCGCTGAACGTGAACCACGCGGCGATCGCCGGCGAGGCGGCCACGTTCTGACCGAACGCGATCGCGGCCATCAGCCCGATGAAGCCGATGATCGACACTTCGCCGATGCGGCCCGGGCGGATGTAGCGCGTATAGACGCCCATGAACAGCGCGATCGGAATCGTCGCGGCGACGGTGAACGTGCCCCACGGTGAATTGGTCAGCGCCTTCACGACGATCAGCGCGAGCACCGCGAGGATGATCACCATGATCAGGAACGCGCCGAACAGTGCGATCACGCCGGGCACCGTGCCGAGCTCCATCTTGACGAGGTCGCCCAGCGAGCGGCCGTCGCGGCGCGTCGAGATGAACAGCACGATGAAGTCCTGCACCGCGCCGGCGAACACGACGCCGGCCAGGATCCACAGCATGCCGGGCGTATAGCCCATCTGCGCGGCGAGCACGGGTCCGACCAGCGGCCCGGCGCCGGCGATCGCGGCGAAGTGATGGCCGAACAGCACGTACTTGTTGGTCGGCACGTAGTCGAGGCCGTCGTTGTACTTGACCGCCGGCGTCATCCGCAGCCCGTCGAGCTGCATGACCTTGCTGGCGATGAAACGGCTGTAGAAGCGATACGCGATCAGATACACGCAGACTGCGGCGATCACGATCCAGAGGGCACTGACGCGTTCGCCGTGCGCGAGTGCGATCGTGCCGAATGCGAACGCGCCGAGCAGCGCGACCGCGATCCATAGCAGGGTACTGGAAGCCCGATTCATGGCGTCTCCTGGTCTCCAATGTGTTTTTGAGTGGATGCGGCGAGGCGCCGAACCCGCGTGACGTCGATGCGTCGTGCCACAGCCTCGCAGAGGCCGCGGCGATGGGCCGTAGTATTCCGCGCGATGGGGGAGGCTTACAAGCGGATAACTACGTATGCGGGGCTACGTAGAATTACGTAGCCCCCTGTCGCATGCGCCTCGTCGGGCAACGATTGCCCGCGACCGCCGAGCCACGTACAGTGTTCGCCTACCCCCACTCCGGAACCGCCATGCCGATCGCATTTCAGAAGATGAACGCGAATGGCGATGACTTCGTCATCGTCGACCTGCGCGATCAGGGACACGAGCAAGCGCACCGCGTCGATCGCGATCTCGTGCGGCGCATGGGCGACCGGCATCGCGGCATCGGCTTCAATCAGCTCGCATTGATCTCGGACTGCGACGACGCCACCGCGTACGTCGCCTTCCGGAATCCCGACGGCTCGACGCTCGATACCTGCGGCAGCGCGACGCGCGGCGCCGCATGGAAGCTGATGCGGGAAACCGGCGCGGCGTCGGTCGTGCTGCGCACGAATCGCGGCCGCTTGCACTGTTCGCAGGATGCGCACGGACTGATCAAGGTCGAGATGGGCGCGCCGCGGTTCGGCTGGCAGGACATACCCTTTGCCGAAGCCGCCGACACGCTCGCGCTGCCGCTGCCCGGCACACCGGCCGCCTGCAGCATGGGCAATCCGCACTGCACGTTCTTCTTCGACGATGTCGCTGCACTCGACCTCGCAACGCTCGGCCCGGCGATCGAAACGCATCCGCTGTTTCCGCGGAAAACCAACGTGCATTTCGTTCAGGTCATCGATCGCACGCACATTCGCCTGCGCATCTGGGAGCGCGGCGGCGGCGTGCCGCTCGGCTCCGGCTCGTGTTCGTGCGGCGCGGTGGTCAACGGTATCCGGCGCGGCCTGCTGGACGAGACCGTGAACGTCGAATGCGACGGCGGCAACGTGACGGTGCATTGGGATGGCACCGGCAATGTGTTCCTGAGCGGGCCGGTTGCATTCGGGTTCAGCGGGGTGTGGCTGTCATGAGCGACGACGCACAGATCTTCCACACGCTGCGTCCGCGCCTGCAAAAGATCGCGTACCGGATGCTCGGCTCCATCGCGGACGCCGAAGACATCGTGCAGGACGTGTGGCTGCGCTGGCACGACGCGGCGCGCGACGGTATCGAGAATGCCGAGGCATGGCTCGTCGCGGTCACGACCCGGACGTCGATCGACCGGCTGCGCGCGGCGAAGATCCGGCGCGAGCACTACACGGGTATCTGGCTGCCCGAGCCGGAACTCGGCGAATCGCCTGCGACGCCCGAGGAAGTGACGGAGCGCGCGAACGACGTGTCGGTCGCCTATTTGCTGCTGCTCGAGCGGTTGACGCCGGAAGCGCGCGCAGCCTTTCTGCTGCGCGAAGTGTTCGATGCCGACTACGACGAGATTGCCGACGCGATCGGCAAATCCGAAGCCGCGTGCCGGCAGCTCGTCAGCCGGGCGAAGGCCCAGTTGCGCGACGACGACAGGCCGCGCCACATCGTGCCGCGCGAAACGCACCGGCAATTGCTGCAGACCTTTTCGCATGCCCTCGCGCAGGGCGATTTTCCGTCGATCCAGGCGCTCCTCGCCGAAGATGCGATGCTGATCGGCGACGGCGGCGGCAAGGTCCAGAGTTTCCCGAAACCGATGGTCGGCGGTCGCCGCATCGCACAACTGTTCTACGCGACGTGGTTGCGCTGCGGCAGCGGCGTCGAAATGCGTCCGGTCGTGCTGAACGGCGAATGGGCGATGCTGCGCATCATCGCCGGCCAGCTCGAATCCGCGATGGCGTTCGAGACGGACGGCACGCGCATCGTCCGGATTCTCGTGCAGCGCAACCCCGACAAGCTCGCGCGCATCGCAGCCGCGTGCAGTGCTGGCTAGGGCGTGTTCACGCCCTAGCGATGGGTTGAACCCCGAAGCGCGCGTCGTGCACCGCTCGATGCGGCATTGGTGCAGCCCGCGCAACACGATGCGTCCCTGTGCGTGGCTACCGCGCGCCGGCCCACACTCCTAAGATGATTTCGCGCGGCGCCCTGCCGCCCCCGACGCCCGCGCAACGCGGGCCAGCCTCTTCGTCGCCAGGAGAAATCATGACGCAGCGTCTCAACTACATGCATCAATCGCCGGAACTGTTCCGGCAATTCCTCGAACTCAGCAACCTGCTGCGCGGCAGCGCGATCGAGGAATCGATCCGTGACCTCGTGTCCGCGCGTGCGTCGCAACTCAACGGCTGCGCATTCTGCCTCGACATGCACGTGAAGGAGGCTCGCCTGCACGGCGAGCGCGAGTTGCGCCTTCACCATCTCGCGACGTGGCGCGAATCGACGCTGTTCTCGCCGCGCGAGCGGGCTGCGCTGGCCTGGACCGAAGTACTGACGAAACTCCCCGAGCACGGCGTGCCCGACGACGTCTACGATCGCGTGCGCGGCCAGTTCTCCGAGAAGGAATTGTCGGACCTGACGTTCGAGGTGATGGCGATCAACGGCTGGAACCGCGCGAACGTGGCGTTCCGCACCGCTCCGGGCTCGGCCGACAAGGCTTACGGCCTCGACAAGGCCAATCTCGCCTGACGCCCGCGCCCGGCTACGGGCCGCTCCCTGCTTCGCCGCCGGCTGCCGGCCGGCGGCTTCACTGGAATCCATCCGATGATTCGCCTGAAACATGCCATCGCGGCCGCGCTCGTCGCCGCCTCGACCACCGGCGCTGTCCACGCGGCGCCTTCGGCCATCGTCACCCCGTTGATGACGAAGCCGCTCGACGCGTATCCGGGCAAGGAAGCCCTGATGATCTCGGTCGAATATCCGCCCGGCGCGGTCGACCCGGTCCACCGTCACCACGCCGAGGCCTTCGTCTATGTCGTCGAGGGCTCGATCGTGATGCAGGTGAAGGGCGGCGAGCCCGTCACGCTGAAGCCGGGCCAGACCTTCTACGAGGGCCCGAACGATCTGCACACGGTCGGACGCAATGCGAGCCGGACGCGGCCCGCGAAGTTCATCGTGCTGCTGTTGAAGGACAAGGGTGCACCCGTGCTCGTGCCGGAGAAATAGCCGGCCCGCACGCCGCCGCGCCCTTTTTTGAAAAAATGCGGCGGGCGGTGTCACAGGCGGCAGCGCTGAACCGTCTAGTCGCATACGGACACCACGATTCCAGCGCCTCCATGCCCGACACCTCCATCCGCCGCCCCGACGCCGACGACCCTTTCGCACGCAGCTTCTCGACCTGCTACGCCGGCGTCGTCACCTTCCTGGCCGTTGTCACGGAAGGCAGCTTCGCACGCGCCGCCGATCGCCTCGGCGTCGGCCGCTCGTCGGTCAGCCGCCACGTGCAACGGCTCGAGGATCGGCTCGACGCCCGCCTGTTCCAGCGCACGACCCGCAGCATGTCGCTGACGCGCGAAGGCGAACTCTTCTACGAAAACTGCCGGCCCGGCATCGAGCATCTGGCGCAGGCGCTCGAGGACATGCGCGAGCTGCGCAGCGGGCCGCCGAGCGGACACCTGCGCATCGGCGCGACGCCGGGCTTCGGCCGCAAGGTCATCGCGCCGCTGCTGCGCGACTTCCATGCGCGGTATCCGGACATCACGCTCGAACTGCTGTTGAACGACAGGCCCGTCGATTTCTCCGCCGACCGCATCGACGTCGCGTTTCGCGACGGCCGCATGGAGGACAGCGCGATCGTCGCGCGCCGGCTGATTCCGATGCAGATGATCGTCTGCGCGTCGCCGTCGTACGCGCACCGGCACGGCTTGCCGCGCCACGTCGACGATCTCGAGCGGCATCGCTGCATCAACCTGCGCACCGCATCGGGCCGCGTGACGGAATGGGAATTCAGGATCGACGGGGCGACGCAGCAGCGCCAGATCGCCGCGCATCACACGTTCAACGACATCGATCTCGTCGTGCACGCGGCGCTCGACGGGCTCGGCATCGCGCAACTGCCCGCGTACCAGGTGTGCGACCTGCTCGCCGACGGCCGGCTGCTGAGCTGTCTCGGCCAGCACGCGCCGGACGACGGCGGCCACTATCTCTGCTACCTGAGCCGCAAGCATCTGCCCACGCGCATCCGCGTGTTCATCGACTACATGATCGAACAGACGCGGGCGCGCGATCTGCAGTGCCTGACCACGATGACGACGCTGGCGCCGCTGGAGACGGTCGATTGATGCATTCCCGGCAACATGGTGAGGGCTTGCCGGCCTCTACCGGATCGCGCGGCGCATGCCTACGATGCGGGCTGTTCGACAGGCACGCGAATACGGCGCTGCGCCGTTCGGCAACGTACCGGCCCGATCGCGCGAACGCGATGGGCGCCGGTTTCGGCAGATTCAAGCGGCGCGCATGTCGCGCGCCCGTTCAAGGAGAGCAATCGTGAAAATCGTCGTGATTGGTGGTACCGGCCTGATCGGCAGCAAGGTCGTCAGGAACCTGATCGCACGCGGCCACGACGCGGTGGCGGCCGCGCCGTCGACGGGCGTCGATACGATCACGGGCGCGGGGCTGGACGCCGCGCTGGCCGGCGCGGAGGTCGTCGTCGATCTCGCGAATTCGCCGTCGTTCGAGGAAGCGGCCGTGAAGGCGTTCTTCGAGGCGTCGGGGCGCAACCTGTTCGCCGCGGAGCGCGCGGCCGGCGTACGCCATCACGTCGCGCTGTCGGTGGTTGGCACCGACCGGCTGCAGCAGAGCGCGTATTTCCGCGGCAAGATCATCCAGGAGAACCTGATCCGCGAAGCCGGCGTGCCGTACACGATCGTGCGCTCGACGCAGTTCTTCGAATTCGTCGGCGCGATCGCGCAGGCCGGCGCGCAGGGCGACACGGTCCGCTTGACCACCGCGCACTTCCAGCCGATCGCATCGGACGACGTCGCGGCCGCCGTGACCGACTTCGCGCTCGACGCGCCGCGCAACGGCATCGCCGAAATCGGCGGCCCCGAGCGCGTGCGGATCGCCGATCTGGTCGAGCGTTTCCTGTCGGCGACGCACGACGCGCGCACGGTGACGCGCGACGCCAGCGCCGACTACTTCGGCGCCGTGCTGCAGGACGATACGCTCGTGCCGACAGCCGGTGCGCGCCTCGGCGCGACGACCTTCGACGCGTGGTTCCGGCAGAACCAGCCCGCGCGCTGAGCGCCTCGGCCGGATCACGCACATCATGACGCCGCTGCGCCCGCCGCCGCTATCGCTGCTCGACCGGTATCGCGGACGAGAACCGCAGACGCTGTACTCGACGACGGTGACCGTTACCGGCGGCGCGGCGGAGCACGGCCGCGCATCGGGCGTCGCGCGTTCCGACGACGGGCGGCTCGATGTCGAGCTGCGCCTGCCGTCCGCGCTCGGCGGACCCGGCGACGGCCCGAACCCGGAGCAACTGTTCGCCGCGAGCTATGCGGCGTGTTTTCACGGCGCGCTGAGCCTGCTGGCTGCACGGGCGGGGGTGTCGATCGCCGGTGCATCGGTGTCCGCGTCGATCGACTTCTGCCGCGATCCGATGGACGGGCTGTTCATGCTGAACGCGAACATTCGCGTGCGGCTGCCGGGCGTCGAACGCGTCGTGGCGGAAGAGCTCGTCCGCAATACGGAGCGTTTCAGTCCTTACACGAAGATGGCGCATGAGGGAATCAGCCACGTGGTGGCGCTGGCGCCGGCGGACGATGCGCACGAACGCTAAACGGCACGCACGTTCAACCCATCATCTTCACGAGAAAGTCATGCAGTCATTCGACAACAAGGTGGTCCTCATTACCGGCGGCGGCGCCGGCATCGGGCGGGCGGCGGCCGTCGCGTTCGCACGCGAAGGGGCGCGCGTCGTCATCACGGGCCGCCGCGAAGAGGCGCTTTCCGCCGCCGCGCGCAGCGCGCCGGGCATCGACTACGTGGTCGCGGATGCCGGCGATCCGGCCGACGCCACGCGCACGATCGACGAAACGGTCGCACTGGCGGGGCGGCTCGACGTGCTGGTCAACAATGCGGGCGCGGGGGCGATCCTGCCGCTCGAGTCGGCGACCTTCGACGCGATCAGCGCGATCTTCCGCGTCAATACGCTCGGACCGTCGATGCTCGCGACCGCCGCGCTGCCGCATCTGAAAGCAGCCCGCGGCAGCATTGTCAACGTGTCGAGCACGTTCGGACACAAGGCCGCGGCGCTGTTGTCGCACTATGCAGCGAGCAAGGCCGCGCTCGAGCATCTGACGCGCTGCTGGGCGCTCGAGCTCGCATCGGCGGGCGTACGCGTGAACGCCGTCGCGGCAGGCCCGACGGAAACGGACTTCCTGTCCGAACGGATGAAGCTGTCGGCACCCGACATCGAAGCAATCAAGGCGCAGGAGCGCACGCGCATTCCGCTTGGCCGGCGCGGCGAGCCCGCGGACGTCGCGAACTGGATCGTGTCGCTCGCGTCGCCGCAGGCGGCATGGATGACAGGTCAGGTGGTCACGGTCGACGGCGGACTCGACGCAACCTGACCGTCGCAAGGACGCGCGGCACGCGACGTACGACGCGTGCCGCGCGATACGGCAAATCAGTGCTTTTCGTCGACCTTCTTCGGCTTCGGCGCCGACGGCACCTTCGCGTACTGGAACGCCGGCGTGGCCTTCAGCGCTTCCTTGGTCGCACCCGGCAGGTAGATGTTGCCGTTGCGCACGTCGAGCGACGCGATCGGCACCGCGACGTCGTGCGCGGCCACGCCGAGGAAGCCGCCTGCCGACACGATCGCGGCCGACACCGAGCCGTCCGGCGCGACGATCAGGTCGCGCACCTTGCCGACTTTCTGGTTCTCGTCGTTGTACACGGTCTTGCCGAGCACGCTTTTCTTCACGCTCCAGCCTTCGAGCAGCGCCTGCGATTGCTCGACGGTCACGCTGATCGGCTGCGCGCCCGCGATCTGCGCATGCGCGCTGATGCTCGACGCGAGGACGGTTGCTGCGAGGAGGGTCTTGTAGAACTTCATGTGTGATGCACTCCGGTTCGGTTGTTGTGGATTCCGGGAACGAAGCGACGCGGGCGCAATGGCTGATCGGTGAGCGCCCGAGGATGGCCGCCCCGCGGACGGCCGCCCCGCGGATGGCCGCCCCGCGCTTCGTCGGTCGCGTGACGGCCGGCCGCACCGCCACTGCGTGTGTGCGTGGCCGGACTGCAGCGAGCAACACGTCTTTCATGGTAGCGGGATTCGCCGGATCGTGCGTTGAGCGTGCAACGTGGCAAGCGGGGCGGAACGGATCAGGATCAAGATTCGTGCAAACAGACGGCGCGCGCGGCGCGGAAAATCGCGCCGTGACCCGTCGATTAGCGCAATCTCACGGACGAGCGCCCGATCTTCGCGGCGTATCGAACACATCGAATCACGCGGCGGGCGCCGCGCGGCCGCGCAGCATCACGCATTCCGCGCATACACCCGGCGATGCCGCACCGCCTCCGCCAGCACGTCGAGCACCGGCTCCGTCTGCGTCCAGCTCAGGCACGCATCGGTGATCGACACGCCGTATTGCAGCGGCACGCCCGGCTTCAGGTCCTGCCTGCCCGCCTCGAGATGGCTCTCCACCATCACGCCGACGATCCGGTGCTCGCCCTGCCCCAACTGCCGCGCGAGATCCTGCGCGACCTCGATCTGCCGCTCGTGCGACTTGTTCGAGTTCGCATGCGAGCAGTCGACCATCACCTGCTCGCGCAAGCCGGCCTTGCGCAGCACCGCGCAGCTCGCTTCGACGTGCTCCGCATCGTAATTCGGGCCGTTCTTGCCGCCGCGCAGGATCACGTGCGCGTCGTCGTTGCCGCGCGTCTCGAAGATCGCGGCCATCCCCATCTTCGTCATCCCCATGAACGCATGGCTCGCGGCCGCGGCGACGATCGCGTCCGACGCGACCTGCACGCCGCCGTCGGTGCCGTTCTTGAAGCCGATCGGGCAGCTCAGCCCCGACGCGAGCTGACGATGGCTCTGGCTCTCGGTCGTGCGCGCGCCGATCGCGCCCCACGCGATCAGGTCGGCGATGTACTGCGGGCTCAGGAGGTCGAGGAATTCGGTCGACGCCGGCAGGCCCAGCGCGTTGATGTCGAGCAGCAGTTGCCGCGCGGCGCGCAGCCCTTCGTTGATGCGGAAGCTGCCGTCGAGGCGCGGATCGTTGATGTACCCCTTCCAGCCGACCGTCGTGCGCGGCTTCTCGAAGTACACGCGCATCGTGATCAGCAGGTCGTCCTTCAGCACGTCGGCGGCGGCCTTCAGGCGGCGCGCATAATCGAGCGCCTGGTCGTGATCGTGGATCGAGCACGGGCCGACGACGAGCAGCAGCCGGTCGTCGCGGCCGTGCAGGATGTCGCCGATCGCGCGGCGCGTATCCTCGACGAGCGTCTGCGTCGCGGCCGGCACCGGCAGCTCGTCGAGCAGCAGCGCGGGCGAAATCAGCGGACGCACCGCGCCGATGCGGACGTCGTCGATGCGGGTGGTGTCCTGCGTCGCGTCGGCGCTGCCTACCTCGCGATCGTGGGAAGGATTGTCGAGGTTCTGCATGGTGATTCTCCGGGGGACATCTGTCTGGAATGATGGGCAGGCTCGATTATGGCACCCGTGCGGGACGATAGCGGGTTGCGGGGAAGTCGACCGAAATCGACACGACGGGTCGCGACGTGACGGCGATCGCGGTCCGCCGGCCATTCGGCCGAGTGGTCGCGTGTCACCGCGGTGCCGTACGATCGTGGCTGTCCGCTGCCGATGCGGCCCCTCGCTCGACACCGGCGGCACCATGCGCCGCCTGCCTGCGACCGATCGTTCACCCCTTGCCCGACACGCCACGATGACCGTATCCGACCTCCTCAGCGCCATCCGCCAACCCTACGCCGACCTGCTCGCGCAAGCGGCCACGCAACCGGCCGCCGTCGTCGAGCCGGCCTACCGGAAAGCCGACGGCACGCTCGCCACCGAAGGCCCGCTCGCGCTGCCATGCCGGGCCGACACCATTCACGGCGAAGGCGAATCGGCTGGCCAGCCGGCGATGGTCGATTCGACCACGCAACTCGATTTCGAGCCGTTCGCGTTCGAGCTCGAAACGGTAGCCGTATCGATCCATCCGTTCGTGTGGGACTGGGCGACGATCGAAGCCGACGGTCTCGACGAAGCCGCGGCCACCGAGGTGTTCAAGACCTGGTTCTTCGCGTGGTTCGACGCCGACGACGAAAGCATGCCGGCCGAAGACGGCCTGCACGGCATCGTTCACTATCTGTCGGAACCGGCGAACACCGAGCACGGATGGCGCGTCAACGCGGATCTCGGCTCGGCGCCGGGCGCGGCGGTCGAGGACCTGCTGTTCCGGCTCGTCGATGCGGGCGCCACGCGAATCAGTGTCGGTTGAAGCGCTTTTCCATGACGGACAGACGAACATGAAAAAAACATTCGCGGCGTTGCTGCTGTGCATCGCATTGCCCGCGTCGGCGGAAGTCAGTACCGAAGTGCTGTGTTTTCAGACGAGCGGAGACAAACCCGTGCGCTTCGAATTGCGCACGTACCACGACGACGTGGCCAAGTGGCAAGGCGGTGTCGTCCGGTATGCGAAGTCGAAGACGGCGATCCCGCTGCTGTTCAAGCACGAGGATCACGAAGAACTGGCGGAGGGCCGGCCGTACCAGTTCACGACCACGTGGTGGGAAATGGTCGACGGCAAGATCAACGGCGAGTATGAGATGACGAGCCAGGGCGCGATCGTCTATTCGATGACGTACCGCAACGCACGCACCGGCAAGCAAACGGATTTCGCGTGGGCGCAGGACGTCGATGCGTCCGCGAAGGCGGGGTGCCGCTGGTAATGCGGCTTCGGGCAGGGTTGCGGAGCGCGTTCGTCACCCGGCGCGCGCGTGAGCGCGTGTGCGCCGGTGTCACTCCGTTTCAGGTGCCTTGGGCGTCTGTCAGCCCGCGTCGCCCGGCGCGTCGACGTCGATACCGAGTTCGCTCGCCATCCGCTGAACCAGCGCATTGAGTCGCGCCACTTCGTCCGCGAGGCGCTTCTGCTCGGCCTTCAGTGCCTCGAATTCGGAAGGCGGCACCGAATCCGCGCCACCGCCGGCATCCGCGCTCGCGAAGTCGGCCATGTTCACTTCGCCGCACATCAGGTGCATCCAGCGGTTCTCGCGCGCACCCGGTGCACGCGGCAGCCGGACGACGAGCGGCTGCGTGCGCGCCGCGAGTTCGTCGAGGAACGCCTCGACCGACGAGATATCCGCGAAGCCGTGCAGGCGCGCGCTGTTCAGGCGCAGCTCGGCGGCCGTCTGCGGGCCGCGCAGCAACAGGATCGTCAGCAGCGCGATCGCCTGGCTCGGGATGCCGAGCACGCGGTTCATGTTGTGCTCGAAACGCGGCACGCGGCTGCTGCTGCCTTCCATCACGAGGCTCAGGTGCTTCAGCCCGTCGAGCGCGGTCGTGACTTCGTCCTCGCTGACGCTCATCACCGGCGCGCGCGCGGTTTTCTGGTTGCAGCCCGCGGTCAGCGCGTTCAGCGACAGCGGGTAGGTATCCGGCACCGTGTGCTGTTTCTCGACGAGCACGCCGAGAATGCGGGCCTCGAGGGGCGTGAGTTCGCGAAGGGCGCGGGGCGTGGGCGTATCCGGCGTGGTGTTCATGAGTAGCGTCGCGGCGTGCAGCAGGTGAAGGGAAACGATCGCGGCCCGCGCGGCATCGCGCACGGGCGAGCCATATGATAGCTCGCGGCGAGCGGCCCGGCGCCGCTCATCGCACCAGCGCGCGCACGTGCCGCGGCATGCTTTCGTCCGACGTAGCGGCGCGGCCGATCGCGCGCGGTGCAATGCGACGATGCGTGGGCCGCAGCGCCGCAGATTCGGCCTTCGCGCACGCCCCCGCGTTTGCGCGATGCCCATGCCGGCGCTACGATAGGCGCTCATCCCGATATCGAGCGCGCCGCGCGCGACCGTCTTCGCTCGTCGATACCACGCATCACTCGCCCCGAATTCACTGCCGCCGTGCGTGCGCGCCGCTCGCCACTACCGTTCACCCCTCACCGGTTCACCACCATGACTGCATCTTCTCCCGCACCCGTGCGCGCCATCGTCACCGGACACACGCGCGGCGTCGGCGCGGCGCTCGCCGAACAACTGCTGCAGGAAGGCATCGCCGTGCTCGGCGTGTCGCGCAGCCGCCATCCGTCGCTCGCGTCGCAGGCCGGCGAGCGCTTCGCCGAAGTCGAACTCGACCTGTCGGATTCCACGGCCGTCGCGGCCTGGCTGGCCGGCGACACGCTGTGCCGCTTCGTGGACGGCGCGTCGCTCGTGCTGCTGTTCAACAACGCGGGCATCGTCGATCCGATCGGCCCGCTCGCCGTGCAGGACCCGACGATCGTCGCCCGCGCGGTCGGCCTGAACGTCGCCGCGCCGCTGATGCTGTCGGCCGCGCTCGTGCAAGCCGCGTCGGCCGCGACCGAATGCCGGATCGCGCACCTGTCGAGCGGCGCGGCGCGCAACGCGTATGCGGGCTGGAGCATCTACTGCGCGACCAAGGCCGCGCTCGATCACCATGCGCGCGCCGTCGCGCTCGACGCGAACGGCGCACTACGGATCTGCAGCGTCGCGCCGGGTGTCGTCGATACGGGCATGCAGGCCACGATCCGCGCGACCGACCAAAACAATTTCCCGATGCGCGAGAAATTCGACGAGTTGAAGGCGAGCGGCGCGCTCGCCACGCCCGAGGCCACCGCCCGACAGCTGATCGGCTATGTGCTGAGCGACGCATTCGGTAACGAGCCGACGGCCGACGTGCGCAACCTGCCGACGAAGTAAGCATCGGACGCGGCCCGTCATCCTTCGAGCCGCTTCGTCCAGTCCTCGACCTGCCGCTCCGTGCGGCGCTTCTCGAGCATCTTGCGCCAGCCGGGCGGCAGCAGCGGCACGTCGCACAGCGCGTCGAGCGCGGCCATGTCGAGCGTGCGTCGATACAGCACGTCGAGCACCGCCGACAACGGCCATTGCGGGTAGCGGCGCGCATGCAGCGCCAGCACGTCGCCCGCCGCCACCCAGCCTTCCTGCAGCACGCGGTAGTACCAGCCGGTCCGGCCGCTTTGCTGCACGAGCGCCGCCATCCTCGGATGATCGAAACGTGCGTTGAGCTTCGAGCACGGCTGCCGCGACTGCGACACCTGGAGCACCGCGCCACCCAGCGTGAACACGTCGCCGAGACACACGTCGCGCTCGGTGATGCCGCTCGTCGACAGGTTCTCGCCGAACGCGCCCGGCCGGGCGAGCACGTCGCGCGCGCCGATCTGCCCGGCCCACCACGCATAGTGATCGTGCGCATAGTGATGAACGGCCTTGTCGGGGCCGCCGTGATGCCGCGCATCGGCCTGCTCGTCGCCGGCAAAGCCGAGCGCACCCAGCCACCGGCGCGCATCGACCGGCTGCTTGTCGATCGCGCTCGCGTGCGGCGTGCCGGCGAGCGGCCGGCTCGCGCCGATCCGCACCGCGTCGATGACGGCCGCGATCGCCGGCCGCGCGTCGTCGCTCATGCCGCGGCAACCTCCGGCAGCGCCGCCAGCAGGCGCTCGAGTTCGCGCGTGCGTGCGTCGCCGAGCGGCAGCAGCGGCCGCCTCGGTTCGCCGGCGTCGAAACCGCGCAGCCTCAGCCCGGCCTTCACCGTCACCGGCAACCCGCCGTTGACGATGAACTGCAGCAACGGCAACTGCGCGTGAAAAACCGATCTGGCGCGCGCGAGATCGCCCGTGCGCATCGCGTCGAACAACGCGAGCGGCAACGCGGCATTCAGGTTCGGCGCGGCCGTGCACCATCCGGACGCGCCCGCGGCCAGCGCGGCGAGCGCCATCGGATTGCTGCCGTTGTAGAACGGAATCGTCCCGTCGCTCAACTGCGCGAGCCGGTGCATCCGGCCGATGTCGCCGGTGCTTTCCTTGACCATCGTCACGTTGTCGACGGCCCGGCAGATCGTCGCGATCAGGTCGGGCGACATGTCGACGCCGCTCGTCGCCGGGTTGTTGTACAGCATGATCGGGATGCCGATCGCGTCGCCGATCGCGCGATAGTGCGCGACGATCTCGTCGTTGCCGAGCTTCCAGTACGACACCGGCAGCACCATCACCGCATCGGCGCCGGCCTGTTCGGCGTAGCGGGCACGGCGCACCGCGCCCGCCGTGGTGAGATCGGATATCCCGACGACGGTCGGCACGCGCCGGCGCACCGCGCGAATCGACGCGGTGGCGGCGGCCTCCCATTCGGCATCGGACAGGTATGCGCTTTCGCCGGTACTGCCCAGCGGCGCGATCGCGTGAACACTGTCGGCGATCAGGCGTTCGATCAGCGCATCGAGCGCTTTCAGATCGACGTCGCCGGCGGCGGAGAACGGCGTGACCGGGTAGGCAATGATGCCTTTCAGCAGGATGGACACGATGGGTATTCCTCAATGATTGTGTGAAGAGATCGAAACGGCGCACGCGCTCAAGCGACGCAATCCCGATGCGTACGCAACGCACGGCGTGCGTAGTAGTCGAACGTCACCGCATCGCGCTTCGGCTTCGAGATCCAGTCGTGCGCTTCGCGCGCCAGCGCCGGCGGCACCGGTTTGATCTCGCCGGCCGACATCGCGAGCAGTTGCAGCTTCGCCGCGCGTTCGATCAGCAGCGCGAGGATGCACGCCTCCTCGATCGTCTTGCCGACCACCAGCTGGCCGTGATGCGACAGCAGGATCGCGCGCTTGCTGCCCAGCGCCCTCGAGATGATCTCGCCCTCCTCGTTGCCGACCGGCACGCCCGGCCAGTCCTTCAGGAACGCGCAATCGTCGTACAGCGGGCAGGTGTCCATGTGCGACACGACCAGCGGCTGTTCGAGCATCGACAGCGCCGCGACATGCGCCGGATGCGTATGGATGATGCAGTTCACGTCCGGGCGCTCGCGATAGATCCACGTATGGAACCGATTGGCCGGGTTCGGAATGCCTTCGCCATCGACGACGTCGAGATCCTCGTTGACGCGCAGCAGGTTCGCGGCCGAAATTTCGTCGAAACCGAGCCCGAGCCGCTGCGTGTAGTACGTGCCGGCCGCATCCGCGCGGCAGGTGATCTGCCCGGCCAGGCCCGAATCGTGGCCGGCGTCGAACAGGATCCGGCACGTCAGCGCGAGCTTTTGTCGCGCAGACCAGCCGCTGTCGCCCACTTCGTTTTCAAGCCGCCGCTCCGCCAGTGCGACCAGCGCTTCCTTCGTCAAATTCAGCGTTTCCGCCATGTTCGCCTCCTGAATGAACCGGGTCTGCCGCGCCGTCCGCGGCCGCTTTTTTCCGGCGCGCGTGACACACGATACACCGAATGACACTTTGTGTCATGCGTTACAATCGGTTTTTCGAAGGACACCTGGCGCCCCATGACGATTCGCCTGAAGCTGCTCAGAAAACAGAAGGGCTGGACGCTCGACGTGCTGGCCGACGAGACCGGCCTCACCAAGAGCTACCTGTCGAAGGTCGAGCGCGGCCTGAGCGTGCCGTCGATCGCGGTCGCGCTGAAGCTGTCGAAGGCGCTGAACGTCGACGTCGAGCAGCTGTTCTCGGAAAGCAGCAACCGCGAGCTGATCACGGTCACGCGCGCCGGCGAGCGCACCGCGATGGGCGCGGCAGCCGATAGTCACGCGCACCGCTTCGAGAGCATCGCGGCGGGCGTCGCGCCGAAGAAGATGCTGCCGTTCGTCGTGCATCCGCCCCACGAATTCGTCGCGTCGACGTTCCGCGAACACGAAGGCGAGGAATTCCTGTTCGTGCACAAGGGGCGCGTCGAAATCGAATTTCCGAACGAGACGGTGCAACTCAGGACCGGCGATTCAGTCTATTTCAACGCACTCATCCCGCACCGCACGCGCAGCCTCGGCGCCGCGCAGGCGGAGATCCTGGTCATCGTCAGCCACGACGACTAGCCTCGTCACTTCTTCGCGCAAGGATCTTCCGATGGTCACCAAGGCCACCGCACCGTTCCAGCAGATCAAGACGCTCGTTCGCCAGCACGTCGAGTCCGGCGACTGGCGCCCCGGCGACCGCATCCCGTCCGAGCTCGATCTCGCCGCGCAGTTCGGCGTCGCGCGCATGACGGTCAACCGCGCGCTGCGCGAGCTGACCGAGGAAGGCGTGCTCAAGCGCATCGCGGGCGTCGGCACCTTCGTCGCCGAGGTGAAGCCGCAGTCGAACCTGCTGATGATCGCGCATATCCGCGACGAGATCCGCGCGCGCGGCCACGAGTACCGCTGCCGCGTGCTCAGCCAGTCGCGCGAGCCCGCGTCGTTCGACGTCGCGGCCGCGTTCGGCCTGCCGGTCAACACGCCGGTCTTTCACGTGGTGTGCGTGCACGAGGAGAACGGCCGCCCGATCCAGCTCGAGGATCGCTACGTGAACCCGGCCGCCGCGCCCGGCTTCATCGATCAGGATTTCCAGACCGAGCCGCCGTCCGAGTACCTGTACAACAACGTGTCGCACCACGAACTGGAAATCGAGCACGTCGTCGACGCGTCGCTACCGACCGGCGAGCAGGCGCAGCTGCTCGACATGCGCGCCGACGAGCCGTGCCTGACGCTCACGCGCCGCACGTGGACGGATGGGCTGCCCGTCACGTTCGTGCATTTCCTGCATCCGGGCAACCGCTACCGGCTCGGCTCGCGCTTCAAACCGGGCGCGGGACGCCACCCGACCTGATCCTTCGTCGCACGCGCCCAACGCACGACGGCCGTTTCGTCCCTGGAACCGCCGCCGGGTTCGTTACCTCGACGCGCCAGAGTCAGATCGCGCCGACCTGCCCCGCATCGCGCGACCACACGACCGGAAACAGCGGGTGATCGAGCGGCGCACCGTCCGGCAGTTGTTCCGCGAGCCCGGGGAAATGGGGCGACGTTTTCCAGCGGCGCGACGCGTGACGGATATCGTCGCCGACGAAGCGGATCGAAAACGCGCGCCGGCGGTTCTGCGTGCCGCCCGACGCATGCAGCGTCAGCATCCGGAAGCACACCATGTCACCCGGTTCGAGCGCCCAGCGACGGATCGGGAAGGCCGCGCGGTCGGCTTCGATGTCGGGCAGGTCGGCGAGGCTGCCTTCCGGAAACCACTTCGCCTCCTTGTCCATGAACGTGCGCGGCATCAGCCACGGCCCGCGATGCGAACCCGCGACGAATTCGAGCGTCGATTCGAGCGGCACCGGATCGACCGGAATCCACATGCTGACGTTGTCGTCGCCTTCGATGTCGTAGTACGGCTGGTCCTGGTGCCACGGCGTGCGCTGCCGCGTGCCGGGCTCCTTCACGAGCAGGTGGTCGTGATGCAGCCGCACGGTGTCCGTGCCCATCAGCGCGGCGGCGACCGACGGCGCCGGCGAGCGCACGATGAAGTCGCGATACGCGTCGTTGTGCTGCCAGTTGCAGAAATCCTCGAAGAACCAGCCCGGATCGTCGGGCCGGCTCGCGACCTTCGCGCGTTCGCTCGGCTGCGCGAGGTTCGCGTCGATGCCGGCCTGCAGCGCGGCCACTTCGTCCGGCGAAAAGATGCCCTTGATGCAGACCGCGCCTTCGTCGCGGAACGCGGCGATCAGTTCGGGCGTCACGGCTTGCGCGACGCGATCCTGGATACTCGTCATGGTGTGCCTGTCGGTTGGATGAGTCACGGGGTCACGGCGCCGAAGTCAGTTGCTGCTTTGCGCCGTAGATGTCGAAGTCGAAGTATTTCGCGGCGATCTTCTGGTACGTGCCGTTCGCACGGATCGCGACGATCGCGTCGTTCAGCCGCTTCTTCATGTCGCCGTCGCCCTTGCGTATGCCCATCGCCACGCCGTGTCCGGTAATCCGCGCGTCGGTCACGTCCGGGCCCGCGAACGCGTAACCCTTGCCGCGCGACGTCTTCAGGAACGAGTAGCCGGCCTGGGTCTTGTCCTGGAACGTCGCATCGAGCCGGCCGTTGACGAGATCCTGATACACCTGGTCCTGATTCTGGTACGACACGATCGTCACGCCCTTGGTCGCCCATTCGGCCTTCGCGTACGCCTCCTGCGTCGTGCCCTGGTCGATCCCGACGCGCTTGCCGGCGAGCGACGCGGCATTCGGCAGCAGCTTCGAGCCGACCGGCGCGACGAGCGCGCCCGGCGACGCATACAGCTTGTTCGAGAAGTCGATCTGCTTGAGCCGCTCGTCGGTGGCCGTCATCGCGGACATGATCACGTCGAACTTGCGCGCGCGCAGCGCGGGGATCATCCCGTCGAAGCTTTGCTCGACCCACACGCACTTCGCTTGCAGTTGCTCGCAGATCGCATTGCGCAGGTCGATGTCGAAGCCGGCCAGCGAGCCGTCGGGCTGCTTCGCCTCGAACGGCGGATACGTGGGGTCGATGCCCCAGCGGATCGTCGACGCGTCCTGCGCGAACGATACGAGCGGTGCGAACGCCAGCGCGGTGACGAGGAGCTTTGCGGTGCGGTTCATGGCATGTCCTTGAAGGTCTCGACGCGGCGGGCGACGCCGGCGTTCGGTTTGGGGCGATGCGACGGGGTGCCGGCGCGGGGCGCGAAAGACGAGGGACTTCGGTGAAACTGCCATGCAGTCTAGACCGCTTGATTTTTGAGCACAAGCAGGGAAATGCGGGAGGGCGGCGGATTAATAAAAGATCGAAGCCGGGGAGGCGGGTGACGCTCCATTGAGAGATTTTCCGGGAAATTTCGGATGTTTACCCTGCGCGATCCGCACCTGACCCAGAATGCGTTTTCCGGACACCGGCCACCACCGCGACGTGTTTCCCGCGGTTCCGTCGAATCTACTGGCAACGTGCCCTATACTGCGATGGAATTTTTCAACGTGAATCCCCACATCAGCGATGCCGCGTCCGACATCACGCCGAATGATGAGGAACACGCCGGGTTCGTGAAGCTGATGCTGCCCGACGGCGAAATCGACTTCGTGGGTCTCCCGGAATCTGACGTCTCCCGGCTACGACGAACGGACGCTGATGGATCGTGTCGTCAAGGTCGAGACTTCCGCGGAAATCGTCGCCAAGAAAATGCGGCACCGCGGCGATCGTCCGACTGCGCGGGACCTGTTCGATCTGTGCCTGGTCATCGAGCGGGAGCCGGAAAGCTTGATGGAAGCCGGTGCGTTCCTCGTTCGGCATCGCGACACGTTTCTGCGTCTGCTCAACGAGCATCGCGCCTTCGTACAACCGCGGTTCGACGACATCCGGACACTCGGCTACACGCCGTCGTTCGACTATTGCGTTGAACTCGCCGACGCATTCCTGCGAAAACTCCCCGGCGGCACGCCTGAACCCAAATCGCGCCGCCGCTGATCCCTACCGCGCCCGCGAACGTCATCCACAGGAAGTCGTCAAGCACCTCACAACCCCGCAAAACACCCGCCCAACTCGGGCGAAACCGCGATTGCCCGCGCTGCCCTGCCATGTTAAAAGTCGTCGCACGCATTTGAAAATGCAATGCCCGAATCCCTAGAAGTGCATAAATGAATAGACCCCTGTTCGACATCGACCTGCTGCGTGCGCTGGTGATGGTCGCCGACTGCGGCAGTTTCACGACGGCGTCCGCGCGCCTGCATTCGACGCAGTCGACGGTCAGCCAGAAGGTGCGCCGACTCGAGGAAATCGCCGGCCACCGCCTGCTCGACCGCGGCGCGCGCGACGTGCGGGCGACCGATGCGGGCGTGACGGTGCTCAGTTATGCGCGACGCATGCTCGCGCTGAACGACGAGATGCTGGAGGCGCTGTCGGGCGCGACGGTCGCGCTGACGATCCGGCTCGGCGTGCCCGACGATTTCGCGGCGGGCCGCACGACGCACGCGCTCGCGGCGTTCAAGCGCGAGCATCCGCAGGTGAAGCTCGAAGTGACGTGCGGGCTGAGTCGCGACATCAGCGCCGCGTACGATCGCGGCGAACTCGACCTCGTGCTGATCAAGCAGCGGCGCGACAGCCGCGAGGCCGTCGTGCGCTGGCCGGAGAAGCTGCGCTGGATCGACAGCGCGAAGCATCCGTCGATCGATCTCGACCCGGTGCCGATCGTCGTGTTCCCGCCGCGCGGACTCTACCGCGACGACATGATCAAGGCGATCGAGGAGCGCGGCCGCCGCTGGCGGATCAGCTTCACGACGTCGAGCCTGAGCGGCATCCAGGCGGCGGTCGCAGACGGGCTCGGCATCAGCGTACTGCCCGCGCGCGTGGTGACGGACGAGCATGTGGTGCTGACCGCGAAGCAGGGCTTCGCGCCGATCGAGCATATGGACATCGCGATCCTGCATCGGCCGACGGCCGACCCGATGGTCCGCGCGCTGACGAAGACGCTCGCGGCGATGCTGGAACTCGAAGGGCGGTAGGCGAAGCGGATTTCGAACGGGAGCGGCGCGCAGGGGGGCGCCGCGCGCCACACGTGTCAGAACATCGTGTTGCCGTTCGCCGCCTGCTCGGGCACCGGCTGGTTGACGTCCCAGTGTTCGACGATCTTGCCGTGCTCGAGCCGGAAGATATCCATGATCGCGCTGCCGCGCGTGCCCGGTTCGCGCACCGCGTGCACGTGCAGGATCACGTAGTCGCCGTCGACGAACGAACGTTTGATCTCACTGTGCGACTGCGGATATTTGTCGCGCAGGAACGCGACGAACTTGCGGAAACCGTCACGCCCGTCGGCCGCGTTCGGGTTGTGCTGCACGTAGCGATCGCCGACATACGCGAGCGCGGCGTCCGCATCCTTCTCGTTCAAGCCTTTCTCATAGAACGCGAGCACCGTGCGCCGGTTGGCTTCCTGCTGCGCGTCGTCGGCCGAGCCGGTCGCCACCGCATGCGCGGCGCTCACGGCGAACAGGGCCGCCGCCATCCATCGTGCGGCCCGTGCCGCGGTCGTGCGTCGCATCGTCGTCTCCCGACATCCGGTTGAAAACCGGATCATACCGGGGCGACGCGGCGCTCAGACCAGCGCACCATGACGCGCGACGATCTTCCCGGACGATACGACGAGACGCCGCACCGGCCGCGCGACGACGGCCTCCGCGAACGTCAGCGCATCGACGAGCACGACGTCCGCGCGGCTGCCCGGCTGCAGCCCGTAATCCGCGAAACCGCAGCCGCGCGCCGCGCCGTGCGTCACGCAGTCGAGCGCGACTTCGAGCGCATCGTCTCGGCGGAAATCGTTGCGCATGCCGATCAGCATCGCGCGTTCGAGCATGTCGGGCGAACCGTAGGGCGTCCACGTGTCGCGCACGCCGTCGTTGCCGCCGATCACGGTCACGCCCGCCGCGCGGCACGCGGCTACCGGCGGCACCGGCACCGCGGCCGGCGCGGTCGTGACGATTCCAACGCCGAGCTCGGCCATCCGCGCGAGCAGCGCATCGCGCTCGCGTTCGACGAGATCGCCCAGACAGAAACCATGACTGATCGTGACCTTGCCGTGCATGCCGTGCGTCGCGGTGCGCTGCAGGATCAGGTCGAGCGAGTACGCGCCCATCGACCCGCGCTCGTGCAGATGGATGTCGAGTCCGCGGCCGTGGCGTTCGGCGATCGCGAACAGCACGTCCACCGCCTCGACCGGATCGCCTTCGATCGCGCACGGATCGAGCCCGCCGAGCAGGTTGGCGCCCGCGTCGAGCGCGTCGGACAGCAGCGCATCGGTGCCCGGCCGCTTGAGCACGCCCGACTGCGGAAACGCGACGATCTGGATCTCGACCTGCCCGCGCAGCGTTTCTCGCGTCGCGAGGACGCCGTGCAGATGGCGCAGCCCGGCTTCGGTATCGACGTCGACGTGCGTGCGGATGCGCGTCGTGCCGGCCGCGAGGAACGCGCGCGCCAGCGCGAGCGACGCGGCGCCCGCGTCATGCCCGCTCGTCGCGCGATAGCGGCGTTCGTTCTCGATACGGTCGACGAGACGCGGCCCGACCGCGTTGCGATACCACGGCATCCCCCAATGGGTCTTGTCGAGGTGCGTGTGGCCTTCGACGAGGCCGGGCAGCGCCAACGCGAGCGCGCCGTCCTCGATCGCACAGCCGGCGGGCGCGTCGAGCGACGGGCCGACGCGCGCGATGCGATCGCCTTCGATCAGGATATCGAGCGCGGCGTCGGCGTTCGTGCGGACATTGCGGATCAGCAGGTTCGTCATGTCGGTTCCGGTCGGGTCGGTCGGTGCAAGGTGCCGCGGGTCGGGCGGATCAGCGCGTGAAGCGCAGCGACGGCGCGAGCGGTGCGCCCTGATCGCTTTCGCCGCGGCGGAATACCCAGCGTTCGGCCGGCACGCCCGCGACGGCCGCTGCCGCGTTCGGCGCACGCACCGCGACGAAGCTCGCGTCGCAGCCGACCGCGATTCCGTAGTGCTCCTTGCCGATCACGCGCGCGCCGGCGTGCGTCGCCATGTCGAGTGCGATGCCGAGCGCTTCGTCGGTGTAGAAGCCCGACCGGTAGCCGATCATCATCGCGCGCTGCAACATGTCGCCGTTGCCGTACGGCCACCACGCGTCGCGGATGTTGTCGTTGCCCGCGAACACGTGCACGCCCGCGTCGCGCAGCCGTTGCACCGGCGGGAACGCGCAGTCGCCCGGTGCATTCGTCAGGATCGATACGCCGGCGTCGGCCAGCACCGCAGCGGTGCGCTGCACGTCGTCGGCGCTCACCTGGCCGAGCGCGTACGCATGGCTCACGTTCACGCGTCCGCCGAGCCCGGCCGCGCGCGTGCGCGCCGCGATCCGCAGCAATTGCGCGATGCCCGTTTCGCCCGGCTCGTGCAGGTGGATGTCGATTTTCGCGCCGCGCTTCTCGGCGATGCCGAACACGATGTCGAGCTGGCCGTCCGCATCGCCGTCGAGCGTCGTCGGGTCGATTCCGCCGACCACGTCCGCGCCTTCGCGCACCGCCGCATCGAGGATCTCGGCGGTGCCCGGGCACGTGATCACGCCGGCCTGCGGAAACGCGACCAGTTCGATGTCGACGATCCCGCGCCACTGTTCTCGCGCGGCCATCACGGCGTGCAGGTTCGACAGCCCCGTCGTCGCATCGACGTCGACGTGGCTGCGCATCGCGATCGTGCCTAACGCGGCGGCCTGTGCGATCAGCGCGTTCGCGCGCTCGACGATCGGCGGCGCGGCCGCGAGCTGGCGCTTCTCGACCGCGAGCCGCTCGCGCAGCGAGCCGACCGGCTCATGCGGCACCCAGCGATCGCCGACGAAGCTCTTGTCGAGATGGATGTGGCCGTCGACGAAACCGGGCAGCACGACGCGGCCGTCGAGGTCGATCGTCTGCGCGCCGGGCGCGGCGGTGCAATCGGCGCCGATCGCGGCGAAGCGGCCGTCGCGGACGACGAGATTGACGGGTTGGCCGCTGGCGTCGCGGGCGTTGATGAAGAATCGTTCGGTCATGGCTTCGATTGGGGCGGTCGCGGCGCGACACCGACGCGGACAGGGGAGGAAACGCGGCCGGCGCGGCGCGACCGTTGGCAGGGAATCCGGCCACGATATCGGACGCCGCTGCGCGAGGCCAATTAAAAGTCGCGATGCCGCGCATTCGATTTCCCGATGTGCGGCGCGCAGCGCCGGCGGACCGAACGCGGAGACGGGTTTCGTTGGCCGTGGAAGCGGCTGGAATGTCGGCGGCCGCGCGGGGGTGCAGCGCCCGCACGCGTGCGCCGGGGAACCGCGTCGCGCCGTTGCCGGCCGCCCCTTCGACGCCCACCCCACCGGCGATTTACGCGGCAACAGACTTTACACGTTGTTACCCGGCCGCACCGGACGCGCATCCGGCCATTCCTTATACTCACGCCGAGTTCGCCACCCTGACGGGAATCCATCGGCGGACACGTTGCCGATGCAGGAAACATCATGATGCGCATGCCTTCCACGAAGACCGTTCTGTTCGCCTCGCTCGTCGCCGTGGCGGCGCTTCCGCTCACCGCGTGCGTCGCGCCGGGCTACTACGGCGCGCAGCCGGGCTATCCGCAGCAACAGCAATACGCGACGCCCGGCTATGCGCAGCCCACGTATTCGCAGCCGGGCTACGTGCAGCAGCAACCGGCGTATCCGAACCAGGCGCCGCAACCGTACGATCAATACGGCAACCCGTCGCAATACGGCTCGCAGCCGTATGACCAGTACGGCAACCCGCAACAGCAATACGCGACCCCGTACGGCAACGGCTACGGCACGCAGTACGGCACCGTGTCGAACATCCAGCCGGTCAACGGCTCGGTCGCTCCGTCGGGCATCGCCGGCACCGTCGTCGGTGCGCTGGTCGGCGGGCTGGTGGGCAACCAGTTCGGCCGCGGTCACGGCCGCGATGCGGCGACCGTGATCGGCGCGCTCGGCGGCGCGGTGGCCGGCAACCAGATCGGCCAGCAGATGGGCGCCGCGCAAGGCCCAAGCAGCTACCGGATCGACGTGCAGGTCAGCGACGGCTCGATGCGCTCGTTCGACGTGCAGTCGCCGGGCAACCTGCGTCCGGGCGACCGCGTGCAGATCAACGGCAATCAACTGTCGCGCTATTGATTCCCGTGGCGTGCGCGTGAGTTGATCGCGCGCACGTCGCCTGTTCGACGTCGTGCGCCAGACCGGCGCGACCGCGCATGCGCTTGACGCGCACCCTCCTTGATCGCGGTACGACACGCCATCATCACTGTCTTCTCCGTTCACGATCGCGCCCGCCGCCCCTGCGACGCACCGCGCATCGCCACGCGGCATCCGGATTCCTATTAGGATCAGGACGATGCATCCCCGCGACCGCCGCAGCGGCGCGCCGGCATGCACACCCCTCAACCGGAATGCCGCCGATGACGATGACGACAACGATCCGCCTGCTTGACGCCGCCGACGCGGCGCAGTTCCAGACCGTCCGCCTGCGTGCGGTCGACACCGCCCCGACGTCTTTCCTGCCGACGCTCGACGAAGAGTCGCAGGTGCCGGTCGACGAATTCGCGAAACGCCTCACGCCGACGCAGGCACAGGCCGTGTTCGGCGCGTTCGACGGCGGCACGCTCGTCGGCATCACGGGCGTACGCCGCGATGCGCGCACGAAGATCGCGCACAAGGCGACGATCTGGGGCGTGTACGTCGACGCCGCGTATCGCGGGCAACGCGTCGCGCAGGCGCTGCTCGACCGCGCGACCGCGCATGCGGCGAACGCGTGGGGATGCAGCCAGCTGATGCTGTGCGTGAACGAAGTCAACCACGCCGCGGAGCGGCTGTATGCGTCGCAGGGATTCGTGCGGTTCGGCACGGAGCCGCGCTCGATGTGCGTCGATGGCCGCTTCTACGACGAGCACTACATGGTGAAGACGCTGGCGTAGCGTATTCGTGTTCGTGTTCGCGTGCAGGTATCGATCGGCCGCACGCGAACGTCGTGGCGTGTCGCCTCATCTCACCGCTTGTGGGTGATCGTCGTGTTGACGACCTGCCCGGCGATCGTCACGTTCGTCAGCGTCATCGCGCTCACGTTGAACGCATGGATCGGCCCCGGCGACGTGACCGTCACGTTCTGCACGACCGATGCTCGCGTGCACATCGCGTCGCTCATCAGTTGGTCGTCGCAGCCGAGCGTGACGATGAAGGTGCGGCACGTTACCCGCTTCGATGCGGGTGATCGGAGAGAAAGATGAACGACGACGATGGGCGCCATGGGCGCGCCTTCCGGGGAAGGGTATCGATGCGCTGGGCGACAGCTCGCATTTATACGTCGTCATACCATATCGCGCAGTCGACGCACGCTTCGCACGGATCATGCATCCGTCGCTTACCCAGTTTTTACGCGCACAGCCGTATATATGTGTGCACACACTCACATTTCACTGCCTACGCTTAGAGATAAGTTGTCGTATGTTTATGCGCAAAAACTTCAATTAAATCGTCTCGGCCGACCTATCCGCCAAAGCGATTTCCCTGCTCGCCAACCGCCGCCGACCCGCCTCGGTAATTCCGCCTCTGTTCAGCTCCCTGCTGCCCGCGCTATCGTTTCCCCTATCCCCCAGCCAGGAGCTGCCTTTGCCTACCCGCCACGGAGTGGACCTCATCCGCGCCCGCGCGCTGTTCGATCGCGAGCGCCGCGCGTTCACCGAAGCCATGCCGGTCTCCCGCGCACTCTCCGCGGAAGCGTCCGAGCACTTGCTGTTCGGCGTGCCGTTGCACTGGATGCAGGACTGGTCGACCCCGTTCTCGCTATACGTGAAGGAAGCACGCGGCGCGACGTTCATCGACGTCGACGGTCATCGCTACGTCGACTTCTGCCTCGGCGATACGGGCGCGATGTTCGGCCATGCGCCCGAACCGGTCGCCCGCGCGCTCGTCGAGCAGGCCACGCGCGGCTATACGACGATGCTGCCGAGCGAGGACGCCGCCTGGGTGTCGCGCGAACTCGCGCGCCGCTTCCAGCTGCCGGTCTGGCAATTCGCGCTGAGCGCGAGCGACGCGAACCGCTTCGTGCTGCGCTGGGCGCGCGCGGCCACCGGCCGCAACACGATCGTCGTGTTCAACGGCTGCTATCACGGTACCGTCGACGACGTGTTCGTCGATCTCGTCGACGGCCGCCCGGTGCAGCGCGACAGTCTGCTCGGGCAGTCGTACGACCTGCTCGCGAACACGCGCGTCGTCGAATTCAACGATCTGGACGCGCTCGAAGCGGCGCTGAAGGACGGCGACGTCGCGTGCGTGCTCGCCGAGCCCGCGATGACGAACATCGGTATGGTGCTGCCCGACCCCGGCTTCTGGGAGGCCGCGCGCGAACTGACGCGCCGCCACGGCACGTTGCTGGTGATCGACGAGACGCACACGATCAGCAGCGGGCCCGGCGGCTACGCGGTCGCGCACGGCCTCGAACCGGACATGCTGGTGGTCGGCAAGCCGATCGCGGGCGGCGTGCCGTGCGCGGTGTACGGCTTCAGCGCCGAATTCGCGGAACGCGCGAAAGCGGCGAAGCTGAATGCGCCGCCCGGCCATTCGGGGATCGGCACGACGCTCACCGCGAACATGCTCGCGATGCATGCGATGCGCGCGACGCTTGCCGAAGTCGCGACCGACGCCGCGTATGCGTACATGTTCGCACTCGCCGCACGGCTCGCGGCTGGGCTCGACCAGGCGATCGCAAAACGCCGGCTGCCGTGGTGCGTGACGCGCATCGGCGCGCGCACCGAGTTTCAGTTCGCGCCCGTGCCGCCGCGCAACGGCACGCTGGCCGGCGCGCAACTCGACAGCGAACTCGAGCACATCGTGCACCTGTACCTGCTGAATCGCGGCGTGCTGATCACGCCGTTCCACAACATGATGCTCGTGTGCCCGCAAACGACGGCCGACGATGTCGATACGCTCGTCGCACAGTTCGATGCGTGCCTGGGTGAACTGGCCGGTTGATCGAATGCGACGACGGACGATCCTCGACGCGCCGGCAAACCGGTGCGCTCGAGCATCGATGCGTCGTCAATGACGAAGGTACGCCGCACGCGCGGCGAACCGAATACGCAGCGACCGCCTCCGCTACACCGCCTTCAACGCGCGTCGCGCCACTTCCGCGAAATAGCGCGCGCCGGTCGGCAAGATCTCGTCGTTGAAATCGTACGTCGCGTTGTGCAGCGGCACGCCGCCCTGCCCGGCCACTTCGCCGTTGCCGATGAACACGAAATTGCCCGGCACCGCCTGCAGGAACGCGCCGAAATCCTCCGAGATCATCATCGGCTGCACGTCGGCGTTCACCGCATCGGCGCCCGCGACGTGCGCGGCGGCCTGCGCGGCCGTGTCGACCCATTCCGGCGAATTCACCGTCGGCGCGAACTCGTGCGTGTACTCGAACGTGCAGGCCGCACCGTGCGTACGGCAGATCCCTTCGCTGATCTCGCGCATCCGCGCCTCCAGCAGCGCCTGCACGTCGCGCGAATAGCTGCGCGTGTCGCCCTTGATCGTCACCGTCGACGGCAGCACGTTGCGCAGCCCGTCGGTGATGAATTCCGTGCACGAGATCACCGCCTGCTGGCCCGGGTCGAGATTGCGCGACACGATCGTCTGCAGCGCGAGCACGATCTGCGCGCCGATCACGATCGGATCGATGCCCATGTGCGGCCGCGCCGCATGCGTGCCGCGCCCGTCGATCCGGATCACGAAATTGTCTTCGCTCGCCATGATGCCGCCCGCACGCGTCGCGAACGTGCCCGCGCGCATGCCGGGCATGTTGTGCGCACCGAAGATCGCGTCGACCGGAAAGCGCTCGAACAGCCCGTCGGCCATCATCGCCTTCGCGCCGCGGCCGTGCTCTTCCGCCGGCTGGAAAATGAAGCGCACCGTGCCGTCGAAATCCTTGCGCTCGGCCAGCAGTTGCGCGGCGCCGAGCACCATCGACATGTGGCCGTCGTGCCCGCACGCATGCATCTTGCCGGGCGTGCGCGACACGTGTTCGCGGCCCGGCGCGTGCTCGACGATGTTCAGCGCGTCCATGTCCGCGCGAATGCCGATCGTGCGCTGGCCCGTGCCGACCGTCAGGTTCGCGACGAGCCCCGTGCCGCCGATGCCGCGATGCACGTCGAGCCCGAGCGTCGTCAGGATCCGCGCGACGTAGTCCGACGTGTTCACCTCTTCGAATCCGGTTTCCGGGTGCTGGTGCAGATACCTGCGCCAGGTCTTCAGTCGGCCCTGCAGCGTGCTTTCTGCCGTTGCGTCGATTGCATCCATTGCGTTCGCCTCGTCGGTGGTCATGTCGTTCAGGCCGCCACCGCCGCGCGGCTCAGCCAGTCGCGCTGGCGCGCGAGCACCGTATCGGCCGTCTCGCCGACGCAGTTCCGGTACACGGACGGCGCGGTCGCCCCTTCCGTGTTGATCGCCAGCACGCGCGCGTTCGCGTCGAGCCCGACCTGCCGCGCGCGCGCCGGGTCGCGCATCAACACGGCCAGCCCCGCCACACCGGCCGCGCCCGATTCGCCGGCGACGAGCGGCACGTCGCGTTCGCTGCCGGCCGCGAGGCCACGCATCGCCTGCACCGCATCCGCGTCGTCGATCAGCATGAAGTGGTCGATGCACATCTCGAGAAAATCCCATGCGAGCGGCGACGCCTCGCCGCACGCGAGCCCGGCCATCACCGAATCGACGCTGCCGCTCGCCTTCGTCGCGCGGCCGGCCAGCGCGCTCTGGTACAGGCAGTCGGCCTGGCGCGGCTCGACGACGACAAAGCGCGGCCGCTGCACGCCGTCACGCTCCCACAGGTAACTCGCGACGCCCGCGGCGAGGCCGCCCACGCCGCCTTGCAGGAACACGTGCGTGAACGGCCGGCCGTCTTCCTCCGCGGCCTGCGCGGCCGCTTCGGCGGCGATCACGCCGTAGCCCTGCATCACGTCGCGCGGAATCGCTTCGTAGCCGTCGTACGACGTATCCGACACGACGTACCAGCCGTTCGCCTGCGCGAGCTGCGCCGCGCAGACGACCGATTCGTCATAGTTCCCCGCGATGCGCACGATCCGCGCGCCGTACGCGGAGATCGCGCGTTCGCGCTCGGCGTCGACGTGCGCGTGCAGCACGATCACGCAGCCGCAGCCGATCGCACGCGCGGCGGCAGCCAGCGCGCGGCCGTGATTGCCGTCGGTCGCGCTGATCACCGTCAGGTCGGCCAGTGCCGACGCGTAGCGGCCGGTGACGAGCCCTTGCGGATCGAGTGCCTGCGTGCGGCGCAGCCGCTTCACGAGCCGCACCAGCGCGATCGGCGCGCCGAGTGCCTTGAAGCTGCCGAGCGGCGAACGGCACGACTCGTCCTTCACGCTGACGCTCGCGACGCCGAGCCGCGCGGCGAGATCGGGCAGCGCGCGCAGCGGCGTGCGTGCATTGCCGACGAGCGGCCAGTGCGCGAGCCATGCGCCGCTTTCGTCGGCCGACGCGATGTTCATCACGCGGCGCAGCGCGTTCGGGTAGGCGGTGCGCGACGCGCGCGGGTTGGCGATCAGCATGGCGAAAGGCTCCGGAGCGGGACCGCTGGGGGTCCGTCGGGTGAGTCGGATCGGGCAGCGCGGGTTGCGCGCGCCGTCGGTTTGAAAAATAATATTGCGCGGTCGGGTGAATGAAATCGCCAAATCGACCGCCCGGACGCAAAAATTTCTCATTCTTCGAGGTTGCACGCGCCATCATGACGATCCCTCTCGATGCGTTCGATCGCAAGCTGCTGATGGAAGTCCAGCGCGACGCGCAGACGCCGCAGGCCGAGCTCGGCGCGCGCGTCAACCTGTCGACCGCTGCCGTGAACCGACGGCTGCGGCGTCTCGCGGAAGCGGGCGTGATCGAGCGTTATACGGCCATCGTCGCGCCGGACAAGGTCGATCATCCGCTGACGATCGTCGTGAACGTCGAGGTCGAGAGCGAGCAGATCGACCAGCTCGACGCGATGAAACGCGCGTTCGAGCGCTGCCCGCAGATCCAGCAGTGCTACTACGTGACGGGGGAATGGGATTTCGTGCTGATCCTCGCGGTGCGCAACATGGATCAGTACAACGCGCTCACGCGCGAGCTGTTCTTCGCGAACAACAACGTGAAGCGGTTCAAGACGCTGGTCAGCATGAGCCGCGTGAAGGTCGGGCTCGACGTGCCGGTCGACGCCGGCGAGTGAATGCGGCGATGAAGCGGCCGGCGCGTGACAGCGTGCGCCGGCCGCTTCCCATCGACGGCTACGTCAGCGACAACTGAAGCTCGCCGCCGAGTTCAAGTCGCCCGAACCGTTGTAGCGCGCAACCTGCGGATACGGGCACAGCGGCCGCGTACGCCCCGCGCCCCACGACGCGGGCACGTCCGCGTTCGGCACCGCGTTCGTCGTGTCGCGCGCGGCAGCCACGACCGCCGCGGGCGCCTGCCCCTGTTCGACCCACGCGACGAGCGGCGTCAGCATGTCGAACTGGTCGGCGGCCGGCCCGCCGGAGCAGTGGTTCATCCCCGGCACCGGATAGAAGCGTGCGAAGCTCGACGCATCGCCTCCGTTCGCCTGCGCGACCTGCGCGTACCAGTCGCGCGTGTCGTTGAACGAGAACACCGGGTCGCCCGTGCCGTGATAGACGAGCAGCTTCGCGCCGCGCGACTTCAGCGCGGCGAGGTTCGTCTCGTCGGGCGGCGTCATGAACGACCATGACGATTGCGTATAAGTGCCGTTCGTCGCGAAGATTGCCGGCGCATCGTGGTCCATGTCGAAGCCGAGCGCGAAGCCGGCGAGGTTCGCGAGCACCGCGGCGGTTTTCGGCGGCGTCATGAACGTGAACGCCATCGCGGCCGGGTCGAGCATGATCGAGTTCGACTGCTTCCATGCAGCCCAGCCAGGGCCCGACAGGCCCGGATCGTACGGAAAGCTCGCGTACAGCGCCGTGCCCGCGCTGTTGCGCGCCCCGGCGAACACGTTCTCCAGCGCGGTTTTCTGCGCAGGCGTCAGGCACGACCCGGTGCGCGTGCCATTCGCGCAGGTGGGAACATCGGCATCGACGCTGAAGTGCGCCTGGCACGCGGCGACGTCCTGCACCATCCCGTCGGCCGCGCCGTCGAGCGCGTCGCATTTTTCGAGAATCTTCGCGCCGACGAACTGGCGTTCCGCATCGTTGAAACCGCTGCGGATATCCGGCAACCCGTTCGTTCCCGTGGCCGATGCGATCTTCGCGAACTGCTGCGCGCCGTACATCTCGCCGATCGCCGCCTTCGGCAGATGGAAGCCCGGATCGCCCGCGATGATGCCGTCGTAGTCGGCCGGATTGCGCACCGCCGTGACCATCGCGTGACGGCCGCCGTTCGAGCAGCCGCCGAAATAGCTGCGATCGGGCGCCTTGCCGTACGCGAGCCGGATCACCTGCTTCGCCATCGGCGTCAGCGCGTCGACGGCGCCGTAGCCGTAGTCGATCCGCGCCTGCGGATCGAGGCCGAACAGCGGATTCTGCGCGGCGCTGTGCCCGGAATCCGAGCTGATCACCGCGAAACCCTGGTTCAGCGCGTTGGTCAGCGGCCCGCCGCCGCCGATCTCGCCGGTCGCGGTCACGACGTTGCCGTCGAGCCCGCCGTTCGCCTGGTAAAAGAAGCGGCCGTTCCATGCTTTCGGCAAGCGCATCTCGAAGCCGATCGCATAGGTCTTGCCGTCCACTGCGCTCACGCGCTCGTTCATTTTCCCGGCGATCACGCAGTGCTCGGCGACCGGCTTGCCGGCCACCGTCAGCGCGCCGGCCGCCGCGGTCGTCACCGACGTGAACGACGTGTTCGCATACGCGAGCTTCGCGGCGAGCGCGTCGCAGGTCTGCGCCATCGCGGCCGGCGTCGCGGCGCTCAGGTGCGTGGGCGGCGCGCTGATCGAATCGTCGCCGCCGCAACCGGCGAGCAGGGCGGCGGCGGACAGCGGCGCAATACAGAGGAATGCAGATTTCCTGTTCAAGATAACTCCCATTCGGTTCGTCACGCCGCTGAATCAGAACATGTGCCGCACGCCGACCATCGCGCCGAGCTGCCCCATCCCTGCGCCGGGCGTCGTGCCGGGCCCGCCGCCGCTGACCGAGTAGCGCGCGTGCGCGCTGTTCCACAGATACGACGATTGCGCATAGACGGCCGTGCGCTTGGTCAGCAGATAAGTCGCGCGCAGCGTGGCCATCGTCGCGCGCGTGTCGTGCGCGCTGTTGACGATCCGGTAGCCTTCGCCGTCGACGATGAAATCGGGCTTCACCGCATACGACGCGCCGACGAAGAACAGGTCCGAATGCGCGCCGGGCGCGGCCGGCGAACCGGTCGACACGCGCCGCCCGATCCAGCCCGCGCCGATCTTCGCGCCGGCCGCCTGCGCATACGCGCTCACGTGCGTACGCGCATCCTTGCCGCCGCTGCTCGTGAACGGGACGGGCGCCACGCCGTCGAAGAAGTTGGCGGCCGCGCCGGTGCCGCCGCGCTGTTCCTCGTACGATGCCGCCGCACCGAAGTACGCGCTGTCGTACTTGAGCATCACCGACCAGTTGCGGCACTGCACCGCGTCGCCCGGCACCTGCCCCGCGCACGTGCCCTGCCCCGGCGAGTTGCCGGTGCCCGCGCCGTCGCGGCCGAACGAATACGCGGCGCCGAACGTCACGCCGCGATACGCGCCGACGTAGGTCACCGCGTTGTCGGCGCGGCCGTTCGGCACGTACGCGTCGAACGAGCCGAGCCCGTAGATGTCGGGGCCGATGATGTCCGCGCCCTGCAGCGCGAGATAGGTCATCGTGTACTGACGGCCGAACGCGAGCGTACCGAAGCCGCTCTTCAGCCCGACGAAGGCCTGGCGCCCGAACAGCCGGCCGCCCTGGCCGAGATCGCCGCCGCGTACGTTGAAGCCGCTTTCGAGCGTGAACACCGCCTGGTAGCCGCCGCCGAGATCCTCGGTGCCGCGCAGCCCCCAGCGCGACGGCAGCTCGCCCGTCACGCCCGGCATCCGCACGACGTGGTCGCCGGCCGCGTTCGCGTGCGACACGAACTCGACGCCCGTGTCGATGATCCCGTACAGCGTCACGCTCGACTGCGCGTGCGCGCCCGGCGCGGCAAGCGCGCAGCACGCGCCGGCGGCCAGCAGGCCGTTCCTTGTCTTCGTCTTCATTTCGTTGCGTCTCCAGACCGTGTTGAATTGCGCGCTCTGACGGCGCGCCTTGAAAAAAACGAAACGTCAGTCGTCGGCTTGCGGGCGACGAATCAGCACGAATGCAGCGAAGGCCGCGACGAGCGTGACGGGGATGCTCGCGCCGATCACGACCGGCGCGCTGCGGCCCGCGGCCAGCAGCGTCGCGGCCGCGAGCGGCCCGACGACGGAGCCGAGCCGGCCGACGGCCACCGCCGCGCCGACGCCGGTGCCGCGCATCGCGGTCGGGTAGTAGATCGCCGCGAGCGCATACAGCACCGACTGCCCGCCGACGACGAACATCCCCGCCGCGAACGCGGCCGCCGCGAGCGACGCGAAACCGGGCGCGGCCGCGAGCGCGGCGAGCGACAGCACGATCCCGACATACATGCCGCCGACCACGCGCGACGCGCGCATCCGGTCGAGCGCCGCGCCGATGCCGAGCGCGCCGAGCCCCGCGCCGACGTTGAACGCGATCTGCACGAGGCCGACGTGTGCGCGATCGAGCCCGCGCGAAGCCATCAGCGACGGCAGCCAGTTCAGCAGGAAGTAGAGGACGATCAGCGTGCAGAAGTAGCTGACCCACAGCGCGACCGTCGACGTCGTGCGGCCGTCGCCGAACAGCGTCTTCCCGACGCTCGTGCGTGATGCCTGCGTGCCCGCGACGTCGAGATACGCGCGCGATTCCGGCAGGCACCACACGAGCAGCGGCACGAGCAGCAGCGGGCCCACGCCGCCGACGTAGAAAATGTGCCGCCATTCGGTGTCGCCCGCGAGCAGCACGCCGATCACCGACGCGATCACGCCGCCGAACGGGATCCCGCAGTACATCGTCGCGACCGCGCTGCTGCGCGAGCGCGGCTCGACCGCTTCGGACGACAGCGCGATCAGGTTCGGCATCGCGCCGCCGAGGCCGATGCCGGTCAGCACGCGCACGACGACGAGCATCGCGAACGTCGATACCTGCGCCGTCGCGATCGACAGCAGCCCGAACAGCACGACCGATGCGATCAGCACACGCTTGCGGCCGATCCGGTCGGCGAGCCGCCCGCCGAGCATCGCGCCCGGCAGCAGCCCGAAGGTGCCCGCGCTGAACGCGATGCCCATCTGCGACACGGACAGCCCGAATTCGCGCGCCATGCGCGGCGCGGCGACACCGACCGACTGCAGGTCGAGCCCTTCGAGGAGAGCGATCGCGAAACACAGCGCGAGCGTGGTCGCGACCGTGGATTTTTCGGCAACGTAAGTGTTCATGTCTCCATTCCCATGTCTTTGTAGTCGGTCGGCCCTGCAACGGCCGCCGCGCGCCGCCGCCGGCCAGTGGCGGTTCGGCGCGCGAGGTGTCGTATGAACGGCCGCCTTTATCAGGCAACCTGATTCACTGGCCAAAAAAATGCCTGCCGGTGTCGTGGCCGGCCGGTCGTTGTGCGTGCTGCTTACCGCTGCAACTGCCCGTGCGTGCTGCTTACGCGTAAATCACGTCGGGATCGCGTCGCGCCGGGTCGTACAGCGCGTCGATCGTCGCCGCGCGATGCTTCTGCACGGCCGCCTGGTTCAGCGAACCCTTGTCGGTCACCTCGCCGAGATCGAGCGACGGCGGCGTGTCGATCAGCCGGATCCGCGCGACGAACGTCGACCCGCCGCTCGCGTTGCGGTTCAGCGCGGCGAGCCACGCCGCGAACGCCGCGCGCACGGCCGGCGCGCGCAGCACGTCGGTCACGGGCGCATCGGCCGGGAGCCCCGCCAGCGCACGGCAGGCATCGACGCGCGGGAACACCAGCAAGCCGATGTCGTCGCGATTGATCCCGGTGACGACCACGTCCTGCACGTACGGCGCGCCGGTCGACACTGCATTCGCGCGCAACGGCCCGACGCTGACGAACGTGCCGCTGCTCAGCTTGAAGTCCTCGGTGAGCCGCCCGTCGAACAGCAGCCCGAGTTCCGGTCGCTGCGGATCGGCAAAGACGCCCGCGTCGCCGCTGCGGTAGTAGCCTTCTTCGTCGAACACGTCGCGCGGATCGACGTCCGCATGCCAGTAGCCGCGCATCACGTTCGGCCCCTTGAAGCGCAGTTCGTGCTTGCCGCCGCACGGCACGAGCTTCGCGTCGCAGCCGGGCGCGGGCAGCCCGATATAGCCGGCGCGCATCAGCGGTCCCGTCGTGAACAGGCACGAAGGCGACGCCTCCGTCATCCCGAGGCCGGCCATGATCCGGATGCGCTCGCCGCAATGCGCTTCGGTCACGCGGTCGAGCCGGTCCCATGCGGCCTGCGACAGCCCCGCGCCGCCGAAGAAATACAGCTTCACGCGCGAGAAGAACGTGTCGCGCAGCTCGGCATCGCGTTCGAGCGCGGCGGTCAGCTCTTCCCAGCCCTTCGGCACGTTGAAGTAGATCGTCGGCGCGATCTCGCGCAGGTTGCGCACGGTTTCGTCGAAGCGGCCGGGCATCGGGCGGCCGTCGTCGATATACAGCGTGCCGCCGTTGTACAGCGCGATGCCGAGGTTGTGACTGCCGCCGAACGTGTGATTCCACGGCAGCCAGTCGACCAGCACCGGCGGCTCGCGCGTGAGTTCCGGCATCGTCTGCCGCAGCATCTGCTGGTTGCTGCACAGCATCCGGTGCGTGGTCGGCACCGCCTTCGGCTGCTTCGTCGAACCGGACGTGAACAGGATCTTCGCGAGATGGTCGGGGCCGACCGCCGCGTGGATCGCGTCGATCGTGCGCGGAACGGTGGCGAGCAGGCGCGACAGCGGCACTGTGCGGCTCGCGACATCGGTTTGCGCATCGGCGTCGCGGGCCACGATCAGCGTTGCATCGGCCGGCAACGTCGCATCGAGCGCACGCGCGAACAGCGCACGTTCGGCGACGAACACCGCGCCCGGCCGCAGCACGCCGAGCGTGTGACGCAACTTGCCGTAGTCGGTCGACACCAGCGAATACGCGGGCGAGATCGGCGAATACGGCACGCCGGCCAGCATCGCCGCGAACATCATCTGCAAATGCTCGAGATCGTTGCCGGACAGCACCGCGAGCGGACGCTCGGCCGACAGCCCGAGATCGACGAGGCCCTGGCCGAGCACGCGCGCGCGTTCGAGCATCTGCGCGTACGTGATCTCGATCCAGCGGCCATCGGCGCCACGCCGCGCGGCCAGCACGCGGTCGGGATGCGCGTGCGCGCCGCGCACGAGGCAGTCGGTGATGCGCGTCGGGTAATCGCCGAGCGGCTCGCGCGAGCGCAGGTACCAGGTACCGTCGTCGGCGCGGCGAATCTCGGCCGCGCCGACCGCGACGGCGGCCGCGCGATAGCGCACGGCGTCGGCGTGTTGGCCGACCTGAAGCGGCGCCTTCTCTGCATTCATCGTCGGCTCGCTCATATCGGGTAGTGGCGCGGCGCGGTCTGCACGGTGATCCAGCGCAGCTCGGTGAATTCGGCGATCGACGCGCGGCTGCCGAAGCGGCCGTAGCCGCTCGCCTTCGTGCCGCCGAACGGCATCTGCGCTTCGTCGTGCACGGTCGGCCCGTTGACGTGGCAGATCCCCGATTCGATCCGGCGCGCGACCGCCATCGCACGTGCAATATCGCGGCTGAACACGCTCGCCGACAGCCCGAATTCGCTGTCGTTCGCGAGCGCCACCGCTTCGTCGTCGCTGTCCGCACGCAGGATCGCGACGACCGGTGCAAAGGACTCCTCGCGATAGAGCCGCATGTCGCGCGTCACGCCGTCGACGATCGCCGGCTGCATCGTCGCGCCTTCCACACGGCAGCCGAGCGGCAATTGCGCGCCAAGCGCACGCGCATCCTCGACCAGCGACGCCGCGCGCGCGGCAGCCGACGCATCGACCATCGTGCCGAGCGCATGACCGGCCAGCGGATCGCCGGCGACCAGCGCGCGCGCCTTCGCGGCGAGCCGCTCGACGAGCGCGTCGGCGATCGGCCGTGCGGCGATCACGCGCTCGGTCGACATGCAGATCTGCCCCTGGTTGAAGAATGCGCCGAACGCGATCGCGTCGACGGCCGCATCGAGATCGGCATCGTCGAGCACGAGCACCGGCGCCTTGCCGCCGAGTTCGAGCAGCACGGGTTTCAGGTGCGCGGCCGCGTGGCGCGCAATGATGCGGCCGACGTGCGTCGACCCGGTGAAGTTGATCCGCTTCACCTGCGGATGCGCGATCATCCGCTCGACGAGCTCAGGCGCATCGGCCGCCGCGTGCGTGATCACGTTGACCACGCCCGCGCCGAGCCCTGCCTCGTCCAGCACCGCACCGATCAGCGCATGCACGCCGGGGCACGCCTCGGACGCCTTCAGCACGACCGTGTTGCCGCAGGCGAGCGGCATCGCCAGCGCCCGCGTGCCGAGGATCACCGGCGCGTTCCACGGCGCGATGCCGAGCACCACGCCGCACGGCACGCGCATCGCGAGCGCGAGGTTGCCCGGTACGTCGGACGGGATCACGTCGCCGGCGATCTGCGTCGTCATCGACGCGGCCTCGCGCAGCATGTTCGCCGCGAGCGTCGCGTTGAAGCCGAGCCAGCCGGGCGTCGCGCCGGTTTCGGCGACGCCGGTCGCGATGATCTCGTCGATGCGCGCGTCCATCAGGTCGGCCGCCTTCAGCAGCCGGCGGCGCCGTTCGGTCGGCGCGAGTGCCGCCCACGCGGGGAACGCGCGATGCGCGGCGTCGATCGCCGCGTCGGCGTCGGCCACGCCGGCCGCCGGCGCGCGCGATGCGAGCGCGCCCGTCGCGGGGTTGAAGCGGTCGAAGGTGCGGCCGTCGCGGGCGTTGCACCACTCGCCGCCGATCAGCATCCGTCTGTCGGTCATGTCGTCTCCTGCCTTGCCTGTCTCTTGCGATTACGCCGGCGGGGAAGCCGGCGGCTGCGTCCGCGCTTGTCTCAGCGCTTGTATGCCTGCAGGCCCGGCTTGATCGTCTTGTCGTCGAGGAACTGCTTCAGCCCCTGCTCGCGACCACGCTCCGGGTCGCGCAGTTGCGCCTGGTCGAGCTTCGCATACAGGTAATCCTCGCACTGCTCCCACGTGAGTTCGCGCGAACGCTTGAAGCCGTGTTTCGCCGCGCGCAGCACGACCGGGTTCTTGTCCATCAGCCGCGCGGCGAGCGCGATCGTCGCGTCGCGCAGCCCGGCGAGCGGCACGCTGCTGTTCACGAGACCCATCTCGGCCGCTTCCGCGCCCGTGAACGTGTCGCCGGTCATGATGTAGTGCAGCGCGCGGCGATGCCCGACCGTGTCGGCCATCGCCTTGCTGACGAGGTTGCCCGGCGGGATGCCCCAGTTGATCTCCGACAGCCCGAACACCGCTTCATCGGCCGCGATCGCGAGGTCGCACGCGACGAGCGGCGAGAACCCGCCGCCGAAGCACCAGCCGTTCACCATCGCGATCGTCGGCTTGTTGTACATCCGCAGACGGCGCCACTGCCATTCCGACGCGTCGCGGCGCACTTTTTCCTGCAGCGCGTCGGAACCGCCGTCGATCTCGCGGAAATATTCCTTCAGATCCATGCCGGCCGTCCACGCGGCGCCCGCGCCGGTCAGCACCAGCACCTTCGCCTCGTCGTCGAACTCGACCGCGTCGAGGACTTCCAGCATCTCCCTGTTCAGCGTCGGGCTCATTGCGTTGCGCTTCTCGGGGCGATTCAACGTCACCCACGCGATGCCGGCCTCCACTTTCACTTCAACGGTCTGCCAGCGGTTGTCGTACTTGCTCATGTCTGTTCCTGTCGTTCGTTTCCAGTGCGATTCGGTGCGCAGCATCCCTGCTGCGGACGACTTCATTTAATATCAGGCTACCTGATATTGCAAGCGGCACGAGCGCCGGTGTAAACCCGGAGCGGAACGCGGGGAAAGCGACGGGAAATCGGGGAGCGGTCGGGAGGCCGCCGATGGCGCGTACGAAGCGAGCGCGGGCCTGGCAGGCCCGCGTCGTGAAAACCGGGGAAGCGGTCAGCCGCGCAGGTTGCGCGAGAACAGTTCGAGCGCGCGCTGCACGTGCGCGGCGTCGTCGGCCGGGATGTCGCCGAGCATGCGCTTTTCGAGCGGGCGCAGCACGGCTTCGCATTCGCGCAGCATCGCCGCGCCCGCATCGGTCAGCGTCAGCAGGATGATGCGGCCGTGCGACGGGTCGGCTTCGCGCGTGACGAAACCGCGGGCGGCCATCACGCTCATCACCTCGTTCGCCGACTGCGGTGTGATCCACGAGCGCTCGGCCAACTGCGCGTTCGACGATGCGCCGCGCGCCTCGAGCACCGACAGCGCCGTGTACTGCGCGAGCGTGATGCCGAGCGGCGCGAGCGCGTCGGTCATGTGGCGGCGCAGCAGCCGGTCGAGGCCGCCGATCACATAGGTCAGGCGTTGTTGCACGCGCGGCTTCGGCTTGTCGGCCGGCGTGCGGGCGACGTTCTTCGCGGCGGGTTTCGAACGGGCGGGCTTGGTCGGGGTGGAACTCATGGCGCGGGCTGGGTGGAATTGCGGGCCATCTTATCAGCAGGTGGGGGGACGGACGCATAGTCGCGACATCACGCTTAACGTCCCTCCATGTTCTCAGTTGCCTCGTATAAGTACGAAATTACCGGTCCGCACATCCATTAAATTACCAAAAACAATCGATTCTCATCTTGAAAATGGTTCGTCACTTCGTGATGGGGTAAAAGAACAGCTTCATTCCAATCTTCACAAGGCGGAGTGACTGCGATACCGCAACCAACAAAGGTTAATATGAGACGAGAATTTTATGGCTGACGTAAAAAAGATTCCTTACTATAGACCTCAAAAAGGGTTGCTAGGGCCAGAATTGAAGAAGTACGATGGCGCACAAGGATGCATCCCGCTCGAGACTCAAAAAACTGTATCGATCGATAAACTGGCTCCAGGCGAAAAGCCGCCGCCTCCACTGCCACCAAAGCCGGTAGCGAAGCCGCCCAAAACTCGAAAGCAAGCAGAAGCACCGCAGTCGAAGCAACAGCCGAAGACCAAAGAACCACCAAAGCAGGACGAGGCCGAAGTTTGCGAGAATCCCCCGCCCTTTGATTTACAAGATGTAGCTATTGCGATGGATAACTTGGGCTGGAGAGTGTCAGCCAAACTCGCACGCACTTGGTTTGCGAGTGCCGAGCACATTTATAATGACAATGCCAAGTCAATTCAACCAATAAACAACGATAGCGTAACTCTTGACTGGACATTGAAATTTGGAAGTGTTCGGAGGAAATATGAAAAGCTTCTTTCCGAGGATATTTATCGAGACGCCGCCATAGTCGAAGCAAAAACAAAAATTCTTGCAAAAATTAACAAGATGTTTTCAGAAGATCGACAGGCAAACCTCAATATCAATACGACTCAATTTTTGTCTGACATTCGTCATTTTCATATAGATTGGCAATTCCAGCTTGCTTCAATCAGCAATTGGGACACACTCGAAAATCTCGCACCGACGGATCTCACGGGAGCCTTGGCGAATTTTAATATATATGCAGCCATAGGCAATCTTGAGATCACTGGTGAAAAATATTTCAGATATGAGAAAACGAGCAATTTTTATTGCGTAGACGCCATCGGAAAAATTACGCATGTGTACCTTTACGTCAAAGACAACTACTCATTTAATGGAATTCAATATTTGGGGCATTGGAATAAGCGTGGCGTGATCATCGCGCCGGGGCCCGTGATAAGTGAGTCGGCGTCTAGTTCGCCAAAGCGCGATACTGATGTGGATATCTGGGTAAAAAGCATCAACAAGCCCGTGGACACGAGAAAGAGCCTTTTCGGGAAATTCAAAGAGCCCGACGTGTTCTATCCGATCTACAACTCCGACTATAGTCGATGGCGCGCCAAGCATCATAGGGGCGGGGACTTTATGATATATTCAAAACCCGTCTATCTAAAGTTGAAGAAACCTGTCGAAATAAAACTTGGTGAAATATGCAGATTAGCGCCCTCCGAATCACTGGGCTAGCCATTCTTCTGTTTTTTCTGATTGGCTTTTCCATTCATATGAGCAGACCAAATTATGGTCGGTGTGATTTTTTTGAAAATGAACTGAATGGGGGGAAGAAGGAATTTGGAGGCATGGAATATTACGCAAAGTTGTGTGGAGCGAATGTTCGGAATGGGCATGAAGTGAGGCTTCAGCTTTTTGACGGAACCGGAGAATTGCGCGCTCAACGCTATTTTTCATACTATGTAAATTCAGCAACCGAGCGAGAACTGGTAGATGGTGTCGGTGGAATCATATTTTACGATAGCTCGAGCAGTGATGTGATGCAGTTGCTTGCGATTCCGCCTACCAAGTGGGATTGGATTCGTGCCCGACTACCTTTATTTTAATTGTGGTGATTGCGTGTAAAAGAAAAGCCCCCGATCCTTCACAAGCCGGAGGCTTTCGTTGTTCTGCGCCATTTCGGGTTGCCAGCCGATAGCACCTGCCGTCCACATCCGCCATTCATCCAGTACGTGTCCCGGCAAACCGCGCAGTCGGCAGCCCCACATACCGCGTCTGCGCGACGAACACACCGCCCGCGTGCGCGTCGCTCGCCAGCGCATCGTCGCTCAGGTCAACACGCGCACTCGTCACATACAACCGGCCGTCACCGTCAATCGCAACGCAGCTCGGCTGCGCGGTCGGCACCGCCACGCGGTCCGTCTCGACGCCATCGGGCCCGTAGCGCACTACCCGCCGCCCACCCCACTGCGCATTCCACAGCCCGCCGTCGCGATCGACGATCGAGCCGTCCGGATCGCCGTCGGCATCGGTCAGCCGCGCAAATGACCGCACGTTCGCGACATCGCCGCCCGCGCGGTAATCGCACACAAAAATCTCGCGCACCAGCGAATCGCAGAAATACATCTTCGACCCATCCGGCGAGAACCCGATGCTGTTCGCGATCGCGGCCGGCGGCAGCGCAAGCCGCTCGAGCGTGAGGTCCGGATTGAGCCGATAAAACCCGCCGACCGCGCGCGGCGGATCGCCACCTTCGTCCTTCATCCCGAACACGAACGCGCCGGCCCCGTCGCAGCGCCCGTCGTTGAGCCGCGTCGGCAAATCGGGCTCGACGTCGACGATCCGCGTGAACGCACCGCTGCGCAGATTGAAGAAAGCGAGATGCGTAGCGAGCCCGACGAGCAGCACGTCCGGCTCGTCGGTCAGCGCAAAGCACGCGAGCCGCTCGGGCATCGCCCATTGCGCGAGGTCCGAACCGTCCGCGCGGCAGCGCCACAGTTGCGCGCCTTCGATGTCCACCCAGTACAGCGCGTGCGTCCTGTCGCACCACGTCGCGCCTTCGCCGAGCGTGTTGCGGCTGTCGGCCAGCAGCGTCGCCGCCGTGCCCGGATGAGTCTGTTGCATGCCGTCTCCCGATATTCGTCGTATTTGCAGGCGGCCGCGCGTGGTCGAAATCAGATCTTCATCGCGCGCCGCTGGTTGCGACGATACTGGTCGAACAGCACCGCGAGCAACAGAATTCCGCCGCGTATCAGATATTGGTAAAAGGTCGGCACGTTCAGCAGGCTCATCGCGTCCTGCACGGAGCCCATGATCAGCACGCCGACCAGCACGCCGGAGATCGTCGCGACGCCGCCCGTCAGCGACACGCCGCCGAGCACGCACGCGGAAATCACGCCGAGCTCGAGACCGACCGACGTCTTCGGGTCGCCGAGGCTCATCCGCGACGCGAGCATCACGCCGGCGAAGCCGGTCACGAGCCCCTGCAGCACGAACACGGCGATCTTGATGCGCATCACCGGCAGCCCCGCGAGCAGCGCGGCCTCGCCGTTGCCGCCGACGGCCAGCACGTTCTTGCCGAACACCGTCTTGCGCAGCAAAAAGCCGAACACGACGAAGCCGACGATGTTGCTCCAGATCGGAAACGAGATGCCGAGGAACGACCCGCCGCCGAGATCGAAGAAGCGCTCTTCCGAGATCATCACCGCGTCGCCGTTCGACGTGATGAATGCGAGCCCGCGCACGACTTCCATCATCGCGAGCGTGACGATCAGCGAGTTGATCCGGTAGCGCGCAATCAGCACGCCGTTCACGAGCCCCACCGCGCCGCCGGCGAGCACGCCGGCCGCGACGCCGAGCACGATGCTGTGCGTCGCGGTAATCAGCGTCGATGCGACCACACCCGAGAACGCGACGATCGACGCGACCGACAGGTCGACTTCGCCGAGCGCGAGCACGAACATCATCGTCACCGAGATCGAACCGATCAGCGTGACCGATAGCAGCAGGCCCTGGATGTTGCGCGGCGTGAGGAAGTCCGGCACGGTCAGCGACAGCGTCGCGAACAGCACCAGAAACACCATCACGATGCCGGAGCGGTTGATCAACTGCCACACGCCGCCGCGCGCGCGCGCGGGCACGGCGGGCGTATCCGGGGAGGGGGAAGTACGTTGGGGTTGCATTGCCTGGCTCATAACGTTTGCTTTCCAGTTTGACTGCGGGCCGCTAGCGCGGCAGCGCGAGCTTGATCAGCGCATCGGGCGTCGCCTGCGCCTTCGCGACCTCGCCCGCGATCCGTCCTTCCTTCATCACGACGATGCGGTCCGACACGCCGATCACCTCGGCCAGATCGCTCGACACGAGGATCACCGTGCGGCCCGCTTCCGCGAGTTCGTAGAACAGGTTGTAGATTTCGGCGCGCGCGCCGACGTCGATGCCGCGCGTCGGCTCGTCCATCAGGAACACGTCGATGCGCTCGGCCAGCCAGCGCGCGAGCACGACCTTCTGCTGGTTGCCGCCCGACAGCGCGCCGATCGGCGTTTCGCCGTCGCGGGTCTTGATCGCGAGGCGCTCGATGTATTTCTGCGCGAGCTCGCGTTCGCGCCGCCCGTCGAGCAGCACGCGCGCCGGGCTGAAATGACGGCGCGCGCTGATGTTGAGGTTGTCGGCCACCGACGCGATCGCGACGATGCCTTCCTGCTTGCGGTCTTCCGGGCACAGCGCGATGCCGGCACGCACCGCGTCGCGCGGGCTGCCGAACGCCACCCGCTTGCCGTTCAGCTCGACGTGGCCGGCGGTCGGCCGTACCGCGCCGTACAGCAGCTTCATCAACTCCGAGCGGCCCGCGCCGACGAGCCCGAAGAAGCCGACGATCTCGCCGCGCCGCGCGGTGAACGACACGGACTCGGCCAGCCCCGGCCCCGCCAGCCCCTTCGCTTCAATCAGCACGTCGCCGGCCGGGCGCGGCCGGTAGCCGTACACGTCCTCGATCGAGCGGCCGACCATGCAGCCGATCAGCCGGTCGCGGTCGAGATCGGCGACGGAATCGAACGTGTCGATGCGGCGGCCGTCGCGAAACACCGTCACGCGGTCGCACAGTTCGTACACTTCCTCCATCCGGTGCGTGACGTAGATGATCGCGCGGCCTTCCGCGCGCAGCGCACGGATGATCCGGAACAGTTGCGTGGTTTCGCGTGCGGACAGCGAGCTCGTCGGTTCGTCGAACGCGATCACGCGCGCATCGCGCATCAGCGCCTTGCCGATCTCGATCATCTGGCGCTGGCCGATCGACAAATACTTCACCGGGATGCCCGGATCGATGTGCTCGCCGAGCCGCTCCAGCGCATCGAGCGCGCGCGCGGCGAGCGCACGTTCGTCGACCACGCCGAGCCGGCTCGGCAATTGCCCGAGCATCAGGTTTTCCGCGACCGTCAGCTCGGGCACCAGATGCAGCTCCTGGTAGATGATCGCGATGCCGGCCTCGAGTGCCGCGCGCGTCGACGCGAAGCGCTGCGCCGTGCCGTTCAGCGTCAGCGTGCCGGCCTGCGGCTGGTTCACGCCGGACAGCACCTTCAGCAGCGTCGATTTCCCCGCGCCGTTCTCGCCCATCAGCCCGTGCACTTCGCCCGCGCGCACCGACAGCGACACCGCGTCGAGCGCACGCACGCCCGGAAACGTCACGGTGATGCCGTCGAGCGCGAGCAGCGGGCCGTCCGGCGGCGTACCCGCTTCGGCGTCGTGGCCGGACACGGCCGTCATCGTCTGCATCGTCATCGCGTTCTCGCCTCGCCCCGCTCAGATACCGAGTTCGGCGCGCACGGCCTGCCAGTTCGCGCGCGTCATCAGCTTGCCGCTCGTCTGCGTGTCGGCCGGCGGCGTCTTGCCGTTGCGGATCCAGTCGACGAGGTTCTGCGTGCTGTCCTTGCCGTGGTTCGTCGAGCTGACCGCGATCGTCCCGTAGAAGCCGGTCGGCTCCTTCTTCTGGAACTCGGCGAACGCCTCGCCCGCGCCGTTGATGCCGACGCCGATCACGTCGGCCGCCGGGATGTGCAGCTGTTCGGTCGCGCGCACCGCGCCGAGCACGGTTTCCTCGTTCAGCGCGTAGACCACCCATTTCTTCACGTTCGGATGGCGGGCGAGCACGGGCGCCGCCGCGCTGAAGCCGCCTTCGTCGTCGGTCGTCTTCTGCGGCGCGTCGAAGATGTTCTCCTTGCGGAAGCCGTTCGCGAGCAGCGCCTGCGTCGCGCCGTCGGTGCGCAGCTTCGCGGTCGGCAGCTCGTAGTTCGTGATCCGCAGCGCGCCGACTTCTTCCGGCTTCCAGCCGCGCCGCTTCATCTCGTCGGCGATCGCCTGGCCGACCTGGTTGCCGATCTTGGTCGCCGACATCCCGAGGTGCGGCACGTTCGGCAGCGGCTTGCCGCTCGAATCGACGAGCTGGTCGTCGACGGTCACGAACTTCATGTTGTAGCGCTTCGCGCGCGACGCGATCGCCGGCCCGAGGCGCACGTCCGGCGCGCAAATCACGAAGCCCTGCGCGCCTTGCGAGCCGAGGTTGTCGATCGCGGCCAGCACCTTCTCGCCGTCGGGCGTGCCGATCTTCACGACCGAGAAGTTCTCCTTCTGGCCGAGCGCGGATGCCGCATTCTGCTCGTTGATGAACCACGCCTGCTCCGGCATCTTCACGAGGAAGCCGATCTTCAGCGGCGCATCGGCATGCGCGGCGCCCGTCATCCCGAGCGGCGCGATGCAAAGCGCGGCCAGCAGCGCGCGCAGGGTGTGTCGACGGATCGTGTGAGTCGTGCGGTTCATGGTGTCTCCTTGGTATCGGCTGATGCCGTGATGCGTGTCGAAATATCAATCAATCGTCGCGTGCGCTTCATGCTTCATGGCGAAGCGCACGCAGGTTCAGCGGCCGAACGCGTCGGTCTGCACGCGCCGGCCGAACAGGAAGGCATCGGCGACGAGCCGCAGCGGCCGCACGTCGACGTCGCTTTCTCCACGCGCGATCAACGCGTGGAAATGCGCATACAGCGCCGGGTATTCGCGCTCCGGCCCGATCTCGACCGGCTCGCCCGCGATCGACAATTGCGCGCCGCCGCGGCTGATCGCGAGCACGCCGTCGGCCGTGTCGACCGCGATCTCCCATTGCTCGACCGGGCCATGCCGCCAGTCGAATTCCGCGCGCACCGGTACGCCGTCGGTATCCGCGCAATCGAGTTCGGCCGCGATCGGCATCTGCGCGTCGCTCGGTACGATCAGCGTCGCCTCGCGCAGCACCAGCTCGCGCGGCAGGATCCGCGTGACGATCGACAGCGCGTTGATGCCCGGATCGAACACGCCGAGGCCGCCCGGCTCCCAGATCCACTGCTGCCCCGGATGCCAGCGCCGCACGTCTTCCTTCCAGCGCACCTGCACCGCGCGGATCGTGCGTTGCGCGAGCCATGCACGCGCCGGCTCGACCGCGCTCGCGCAGCGCGAATGCCAGGTCGCAAACAGCGTGAGGCCACGCTCGCGGGCCAGCGCGTCCAGCGCCGCCACTTCGCCGAGCGTCGCGCCCGGCGGCTTCTCGAGCATCACGTGCTTGCCGGCTTCGAGCGCCGCGCGCGCCTGCGCGTAGCGCACCTGCGGCGGCGCGCACAGCGACACCGCGTCGAGCTCGGGCTCGGCGGCCAGCAGCGCGTTCAGATCCGGATAATTGCGCACGCCGTTGACTTCTGCGTGACGGCTCGCGCAGGCAGTCAGCGCGAAGCCCGGTTCGGCGGCGATCGCCGGCAAATGCTGGTCGCGGGCGATCTTGCCGATCCCGACGACACCCAGCGAAATTGGATGGCTCATCGTGCGTCTCTCCTTCGCGAATCGCTCAGCGCGCCCAGCGCAGCACGAGCGGATCGAGCCGGCGCGCGATCGCGAGCAATTCCGCGCGCGTGTCCGGGTGCAGTTCCGGCATCGGATGCCGCGGCCGCTCGCACGCGATCACGCCGCCTTCGCGCATCAGCGCCTTCGCGGTGAGGATCCCGGATTGGCGGTTCTCGTGATTGATCAGCGGCAGCCACGTCTGGTAATGCGCGAACGCATCGTCGTGGCGCCCGTCGCGCCATGCTTCGAGGATCGGCCGGATACCGTCCGGGAAGCCGCCGCCCGTCATCGCGCCGGTCGCGCCCGCATGGAGGTCGGCGAGCAGCGTGATCGCCTCCTCGCCGTCCCACGGCCCCTCGATCGCGTCGCCGCCGAGCCGGATCAGCTCGCGCAGCTTGTTCGCCGCACCCGGCGTCTCGATCTTGAAGTACGCGACCTGCTCGATCTCGCGGGCCATCCGCGCGAGGAACGGCGCGGACAGCGGCGTGCCGCTCGCCGGTGCGTCCTGGATCATGATCGGGATGTCGATCGCATCGGACACGCGCGCGAAGAAATCGAAGATCTGCGCTTCCGGCACGCGAAACGTCGCGCCGTGATACGGCGGCATCGCCATCACCATCGCCGCGCCGAGCTGCTGCGCGCGCAGGCTGCGCGCCGCGCAAACCTGCGTGCTGTAGTGCGACGTCGTGACGATCACCGGCACGCGGCCGGCGACGTGTTCGAGGATCGTGCACGTGAGCACGTCGCGTTCGTCGTCGGTGATCGCGAACTGCTCGGAGAAGTTCGCGAGGATGCACAGCCCGTCCGATCCGGCGTCGATCATGAAGTCGACCGCGCGCTTCTGGCTCGCGAGGTCGAGCTCGCCGGTGTCGGAAAACGTCGTCGGAACGACGGGGAAGATGCCGCGATAGCGCGGTGTGCTGCTCGATGTCATGGTGGGTCCTGCGTCAGTCGAATCGGCGTTCAGCCGGAAAACAAGGCGTTCAGGATTCGCGGGCGAATGCGCCCGCGGCCGGCTCGGGCGCGCGCAGTGCGGCCCGGACCACGAACGTCATCAGCACCGCGAACAGCAGCGTCGCCGCGAGAAAGTACAGGCCGGCCGCGAGGCTGCCGGTCGATGCCTTGATCAGCCCGATCCCGTACGGCCCGACGTAGCCGCCGAGATTCGCGAGCGAATTGATCGCGGCGATGCCGACCGCGGCGCTCGTGCCGGCCAGGAATTCGCCGGGCAGCGCCCACACGACGGCCTGGATCGAATAGAGCGAGAACGCGGTCAGGCAGATGAACATGAATTGCAGCGCCGGCTGCCGCACCCACGCGCTCGCGGCCATCGTCACGGCGGCGGCCGCCGACACGACGACGATGTGCCAGTAGCGCTCGCGCTTGCGATCCGAATGGCGCGGCACGACGAGCAGGCCGACCACCGCGAACAGGTAGGGCACGGCGGACAGCAGGCCGGTCGTCGCATCGCCGGCGCCGAACGCGTGGATGATCGTCGGCAGCCACAGCGACAGCCCGTAGATGCACAGCGGGAACGGCAGGAACAGCGCGGCGAGCAGCAGCACGCGGCGGTCGCGCAACGCGGCGAGCGGATTGCCGTGCGAATCGGGGCGATACGTGTCGCGGTCGGCGGCGAGCTGCCGCGCGATCCAGCGGCGTTCGTCGTCGTTCAGCCAGCGCGCATGCGCGGGCGATTCGGGCAACAGCCGCAGCGTCGGCCATGCGAGCAGCACGGCCGGCAAGCCGCTGACGACGAACAGTGTCTGCCAGTCCGACAGGCCGAACCACCCGTGCGTCGACAGCAGCCATCCGGCGAGCGGCCCGGTGACGATACCGGCGAGCGGCTGCGCGAGCACGAGCAGGCCGATCACGCGGGCGCGATCCCGCATCGGGAACCATTGCGTGAGGAAGTACAGGATGCCGGGATAGAGGCCGGCTTCGGCCGCGCCGAGCAGGAAGCGCAGCATGTAGAAGCTGGTCGGCCCCTGCACGAGCGCCATCGCCATCGTGATCACGCCCCACGTCGCGAGGATGCGCGCGAACCACACGCGTGCGCCGAAGCGGCCGAGCGCGAGGTTGCTCGGCACCTCGCACAGGAAGTAGCCGATGAAGAACAGTCCGGCGCCGAGCCCGTACGCGGCGTCGCCGAGGCCGATCGCCGCGTTCATGTGGAGCTTCGCGAAGCCGACGACGGTACGGTCGACGTACGCGACCACGTAGATCAGCGCGAGGAACGGCACCAGCTTGCGCGTGAGCAGGCGGGTCAGTTGCCGTTCGTCGACGGCTGCCGGAGAGTCGGACTGGTCCGCCGCGGCCTGCGCGGGCGTGTACTGCGTCGTCATCTTGTCTCCTGTCGGCCGCCGTTAGCGCTTTTACGGCGGCCCCACGCTTCGCGGTCGGCCCACGTTAGCGCTTCAGCGCTTACGCGGGCCGTATCTCTGCACAACCGGCGGTCACCGCCCGCCACTCAATGCGAATGGCTCGGCACGTCCGCGCCGCGCATGCCGACCAGGAAGTCGAGGTCGCACCCCTCGTCGGCCTGCAGCACGTGATCGATATACAGCCGTGCGTAACCGCCCTTGCCGAGCTGCCCGGCCACGCCCGGCGCCGCGGTCGGATCGACGTCCGACAGGCGGCGCTGCAGCTCCTCGTCCGTAATGTCCAGATGCAGCGTGCCGGCCTCGCAGTCGAGTTCGATCCAGTCGCCGTTGCGCACGGCAGCAAGCGGCCCACCGGCCGCGGCTTCCGGCGCGACGTGCAGCACGACCGTGCCGTACGCGGTGCCGCTCATCCGCGCATCGGAAATCCGCACCATGTCCTTCACGCCCTGGCGCAGCAGCTTCGGCGGCAGCCCCATGTTGCCGACCTCGGCCATGCCCGGATAACCGCGCGGCCCGCAATTCTTCAGCACCATCACCGAGCTCGCGTCGATGTCGAGCGCTTCGTCGTTGATCGTCGCCTTGTAGTGGTCGAGGTTCTCGAACACCACCGCGCGGCCGCGATGCTTCAGCAGTTCGGGGCTCGCCGCCGACGGTTTCAGCACCGCGCCGCGCGGCGCGAGATTGCCGCGCAGGATGCAGATCCCGCCGTCCGCGATCAGCGGGCGGTCAAGCGGACGGATCACTTCATCGTCGTAGTTCGGCGCTTCGCGCACGTTGTCCCACAGCGACTTGCCGTTCACGGTCAGCGCATCCGGGTGCGGCAGCAGCCCGCCTTCGCCGAGCCGGCGCAGCACGGCCGGCAGGCCGCCCGCGTAATAGAACTCTTCCATCAGGAAGCGCCCCGACGGCATCAGGTCGACGATCGTCGGCGTGTCGCGGCCGATGCGCATCCAGTCTTCCAGTTCGAGCGGCACGCCGATGCGGCCGGCAATCGCCTTCAGGTGAATCACCGCATTGGTCGAACCGCCGATCGCCGCGTTCGCGCGGATCGCGTTCTCGAACGCCGCGCGCGTCAGGATCTTCGACAGCACGAGCCCTTCGAGCGCCATCTCGACGATCCGGATACCCGACATGTGCGCGAGCACGTAGCGGCGCGAATCGACGGCCGGAATCGCCGCGTTGTGCGGCAGCGCGACGCCGAGCGCCTCGGCCATGCACGCCATCGTCGACGCGGTGCCCATCGTGTTGCAGGTGCCGGCCGAGCGCGACATCCCGGCTTCGGCCGACAGGAAGTGATGCACGTCGATCTCGCCGGCCTTCAGCGCTTCGTGCAGCTGCCACACGGCCGTGCCCGAACCGATGTTCTTGCCCTCGAGCTTGCCGTTCAGCATCGGGCCGCCCGACACGACGATCGCCGGCACGTCGCAGCTTGCCGCGCCCATCAGCAGCGCGGGCGTCGTCTTGTCGCAGCCGGCGAGCAGCACGACCGCGTCGATCGGGTTGCCGCGGATCGCTTCCTCGACGTCCATCGACGCAAGATTGCGCGTGAGCATCGCGGACGGGCGCAGGTTCGATTCACCGTTCGAGAACACCGGGAACTCGACCGGGAAGCCGCCCGCTTCCGAGATTCCGCGCTTCACGTGCTCGGCGAGCTTGCGAAAGTGCGCGTTGCACGGCGTCAGTTCGGACCACGTGTTGCAGATGCCGATGATCGGCCGGCCGTCGAATTCGTGATCGGGAATGCCCTGGTTCTTCATCCAGCTTCGGTACATGAAGCCGTTCTTGTCGTTCGTGCCGAACCATTGAGCGGAGCGCAGCCTGGGTTTTGTTGCCGACATCGTCAGTCCTGTGGTGACGGGATACCGGCGCAGTCTAGGCAGAATTTTGATAACTGGCTAATGACGATTTAGGCGATTACGATATCGATTCAGATATCGATATAAACCCGTACGATGACCGAAGCCAGCCCGTGGGGAAACCGCGCCCGCCTGAAGACGCGCCAGTTGCTGCTGCTCGTCGCGCTCGCCGACGAAGGCAGCATTCACCGCGCGGCGGCCGCGCTGAACATGACGCAGCCGGCCGCGTCGAAGCTGCTGCGCGAACTCGAGGAATCGATCGGCGCGGTGCTGTTCGAGCGCCTGCCGCGCGGGATGCGGCCGACGCTGTACGGCGACGCGCTGATCCGCCACGCGCGCGCGGCGCTCGGCAGCCTCGACCAGGCGCGCGAGGAGCTGGCCGCGCTAAAGGCCGGGCATCTCGGCCACGTCGCCGTGGGGGCGATCACGTCGCCGGGCCTGCGGCTCGTGCCGCCGGCCGTCGCCGCGGTGAAGGGCACGCATGCGGGCCTGCACGTGTCGGTCGAGATCGACACCAGCAACGTGCTGCTCGAACACCTCGCTCAGGAAAAGATCGACATCGTGCTCGGCCGGCTGTCCGCCGAACACGACAAGCTGCGCCTGCGCTACGAACCGCTGACCGGCGAGTCGGTGGCCGCCGTCGTGCGGCCCGGCCACCCGCTGCTCGCGCAGGCGCCGCTGTCGCTCGCAGACGTGCAGCGCGCCGCGTGGGTCGTGCCGCCGGCCGGCAGCGTGCTGCGTCACCGCTTCGAGCTCGTGTTCCAGCGCGCGAGCCTCGCGCCGCCGGCGAACGTCGTCGAGACGGCCGCGCTGCTGTTCATCACGCAATTGATCGAGCAGAGCGACATGATCGCGGTGCTCGCCGAGGACGTCGCGCACTACTACGCGCGGCACGGCATCGTCACGGTGCTGCCGCTGGAGATGGATTGCCGGATGGACGATTTCGGGCTCATCACGCGCACCGACCGGCTGCATTCGCCGGCCGTCGCGGTGATGGTCGATGCGATTCGGGCCGCGGCGCGGGAGGTTTACGGCGTCGCGCCGTGACTGTGCAGCTGCGGTTGCCTACTCCGCGGCAAACTCGACCACCGGTTCGCAGCGAATCGGGAAGTTGACCGAATTCGCGATGTAGCACTGCGCATGCGCATCGTGATGCAGATGCGCGGCCCGTTCGCGATCGTCGCCGGCCCGGATCGTCACCTGCGGCCGCAGCACGATCTCGGTGAAGCGGCCCGCTCCGGCGCCGTCGACCATCATGCCTTCCGCGTGGTCGACGTAGGCCAGTACGCGGATGCCGGCCTCCGCGCACAGATGCAGATACCAGAGCTTGTGGCATGCCGACGCCGACGCGAGCAGCAGGTCTTCGGGGTTCCAGCGCGCCGCGTCGCCGCGGAACGCCGGGTCCGACGAACCGGGGATATCCGGCTTCGAACCGGCGCGGATCACGTGATCGCGGCCGTACTCGCGATACCCCGACGTGCCGGTGCCGCGATTGCCCGTCCACTCCACTGCGACGCGATAGTGATGTTCACCCGATGCCATCTCGCTCTCCATTGATGTCGGTTGTCTTGACCGGTCCGAACGGGCCGGACGCCGTTACGTGAAGCCCGCCGGTGATCGCCATTCTGGCACCGGATCGTCGTTTGGTATACCATTATTCCAAAATAACGGAACACGCAGGCATGGAAGCCAAACTCGACTCCACCGCTGACGCGGTCGCCGCGTCGCTGCGCGACATGATCATCAACGGCGAGCTGGCGGCCGGCGAGCGGCTCGTCGAGCGCGACCTGGCCGAACGGTTCGGCATCAGCCGAATTCCGATGCGCGAAGCGATCCAGCGGCTCGAACGCGAAGGCTTGCTCGATATCTTCAGGAATCGCGGCGCGGTCGTACGGACGCTGAGCGCGTCCGACGTGCAGGAAATCTACGATTTGCGCGTGCTGCTCGAAGGCGATGCGATCTACCGCAGCGTGAAGCGGCTCGACGACGAGACGCTCGCGCGCGCCGAACTCGTGCATCGGCTGCTCGGCGATGCGACGGCGCCGCGCCGGCAAGGCGAGCTGAACCGCGAATTCCACGCGTTGCTGTATGCGTGCTGCGGCAACGCGCGGCAGTTGAAGTCGATCGCGGAGCTGCGCAGCCAGGTCGAACGTTACGAGCGCCTGCAGGCCACGCTGCTCGCGGATACGCCGTCGTTCCAGGTCGATCACGAAGAGATTCTGCAGGCATGTCGCGAACGCAATGCGCGGGCGGCACGCGCGATGACCGTCGCGCATCTCGATTCGGCGCGACGCACCGTGCTGCGGCTCGTCGAAGGTGGTTGAGGCCGGCGCGACGATGCGCGCGGCCCACATCGTCAGCGGGATATCAGCGTGAAGCGCGGCGCTTGCCGGTTTTCGTGGGCGCCGGCGCAGTAGATTGCGCCATGTCCGTGATGTGCCGCAGCGCGATTTCACGCCAGAGCGCGAATGCGGCCCGCGCCACGGCAGGGTCACTGCCCGTCACGACATCGATGGTCAACCCGCGGATCATCGATCCGGCCAGTAACTGCAATTGCGTGATCTTGAGCGCAATCGCACGATCGAAACCCGCGACGGCATCGTCCATCAATGCGCGAAACCCCTCGCCGAACGGCCTGAGGATACGCGTCACCGCCTCGTCGAGCTCCTTGTCGGCGCGCCGCGCCAACTGGATCTCCATGCTGGCGGCGAATAGCGGCGTGCCGATGAGCACGCCCGCGACATCGAGCATCCGGTCGATCCGCTCGAGCGGCGTCGTGGCGCTGCGCGCCGCGCGTTCGAACTGCGCGAAGCGATCGCCGGTGAGCCGTTCCTGCACCGCGGCCATCAATTCCGCCTTGGTCGGAAACTGGTGCTGCATGGCGCCCATGCTGACGTCGGCCTCGCGCCGGATCGCGAGCGTCGTCGCGCCAGAATAGCCTTCCCTGTGCAGCAGCGATATCGCGGCGGCAATGACGCGCTCACGCGTCGCCTGGCTGCGCTCCGCCTGCGTGGGCCGGCGTGCGCGCGCCGTGCCGGAAGCCGATGCCGTACCTGTCTTGACGGTTTTCTTCATTCACGTATTGGATCGAGCGCCGAAGCGGGCGCGGGTCGGCGGTCTGGCGTAGCCGCCGGCTGGCTGGGTCGCTGCCGGCGGCTGTCCACGGATGCGAATTCTACCAACGAACCTCGCGCCGCCACCTGGCCGGTTCGCGGCCTTACGTGCGGCGCGACCGCCCGGCACGGTGCGGTGCGCGGCCGTGCACCGGCCCCGTCGTACCGCGCACCGCCAGCGTCGGCGGTGACGCGACCCGCACGCGCGATGCGTCGTCACCCCGCCCGCCCGCCTCGCGCAGCGTATTGAGCAATTCGACCGCGATACCGGCCGCCTCGGCGGTCGGGATCGCGACGGTCGTCAGCGTGGGCCGCGTGTCGCGGGCGAGATGGATGTCGGTGATGCCGACGATCGACAGATCGTCGGGCACGCGCCGGCCGCGATCGGCCGCCGCGTGCATCGCGCCGATCGCCGGCAGGTCGTTGGTCGCGACGAGCGCGGTCAGCTCGGGATGCGCATCGAGCAACTGCCCGGCCGCGCGCACGCCGCCCTCGATCGAATCGTGCCCGGCGCCGACGCGCGACGCGTCCAGCCCGGCTTCGCGCATCACGTCGACGCAGCCGTCGTAGCGCGCGGCCTGCACGCCGTTTGCCGACCCGCCGACGATCACGCCGATCTCGCGATGGCCGAGTTCGAGCAGATGCCGCGTCGCGATCCGCCCCGCCTCGCGGAAATCGATCGCCACGCATGGCAGCCCGTCGGGCGGCGCCTCGGGCCGCTCCCACAGGCACAGCACGACCGGCACACCGCGCCGCGCGACGTCGAGCAGATCCGGCAGATGCAGGTTCGCGTTGGTCACGAGAATTCCTTCGGAGACCGTGCCGGCGATCTGGTCGAGATACGCTCGCCCCTGCAACGGATCTTCGTTCGTGTTGCAGACGATCAGGAACTGCCCGTTGCGGCGCACCGCGCGCTCGACCGCCAGCGCGAACTCCGGATAGAACGGGTTCGCGATGCTCGATACCATCAGCGCGACCGTCGGCGCGCGCCCTTCCGCCAGCGCCCGCGCGGCGAGATGCGGCCGATAGCCGAGCGCGTCGACCGCTTCGAGCACCCGCGCGCGCGTCGCGTCGCCCACCCGGCCGCGGTCGCGCAGCACGTTCGACACCGTCGCGGCCGTCACGCCGGCGCGGCGCGCCACTTCATCCAGTGTTGCCATCGCTTACCCACTATATGAGACGTCGATCCAGTATTTGCTTCGCTCACCGAAGCGGCGCACTATCGCCGCACACCTTGCCGCCCGCCAACGGGCGCGACTCGGCCGCGATCGCATCGCCCCTTTTTTTGATCGCGGTGATTAAGCGCTTAATCAAGTCGTACGGCGCATTAAAACATGGAGCGGAGACAATGGCGAGCATCTCGATGCGACGCGTGCAGAAAGCCTACGGCGAGCACGCGCCGGTCATTCGCGACGTCGATCTGGAGATCGGCGCGCACGAGTTCTGCGTGTTTCTCGGGCCGTCCGGATGCGGGAAATCGACGCTGCTGCGCATGATCGCCGGGCTCGAGGATCTGAGCGCCGGCGAGTTGTCGATCGACGGCCGCCGCGTCGACGACGTGCCGGCCGCCCAGCGCGGCGTCGCGATGGTGTTCCAGAGCTACGCGCTGTTTCCGCACATGACGGTGTACGAGAACATGGCGTTCGGGCTGAAGCTCGCGCGCGTGCCGAAGGCCGAGATCGACCGGAAGGTGCGCGACGCCGCGCGCATCCTGCAGCTCGACACGCTGCTCGAGCGCAAGCCGAAGGCGCTGTCCGGCGGCCAGCGGCAGCGCGTCGCGATCGGCCGCGCGATCGTGCGCGAGCCCGGCGTGTTCCTGTTCGACGAACCGCTGTCGAACCTCGACGCGGCGTTGCGCGGCCAGACCCGCATCGAGATCGCGCGGCTGCATCGTCAGTTCGAACGCGCGAGCGTCGTCTACGTGACGCACGACCAGACCGAGGCGATGACACTCGCCGACAAGATCGTGCTGCTGCACGCCGGCGCGGATACCGCACAGCACGGCAGCATCGCGCAGGTCGGCGCGCCGCTCGACCTCTACCACCATCCGGCCAGCCGCTTCGTCGCGGGCTTCATCGGCTCGCCGCGGATGAACTTCCTGCCGGCCGTCGTGACCGCATGCGACGCGCGTCGCACGGCCGTCACGCTCGTGCCGTCCGGCGAAACCTTCGTGCTGCCGCGCGACGGCTCGGCGCTCTCCGCCGGCGCCGCCGTGACGCTCGGCATCCGCCCCGAACACCTGACGCTCGGCGCCGCGCCCGACGCGACGACGCTCGCGCGCGACGTCGCGCTCGTCGAACGCCTGGGCGAGCAGACCTACGTGCACCTCGATCCGGCCGGCCAGCCGAACGCGACGCCACTGATCGCGAAAGTGCCCGGCGACGCGCAGGTGCGCACCGGCGAACGCGTGCACGTGCACGCGCCGGCCGCGGCCTGCCACCTGTTCACCGAAGACGGCCGCGCGGTGCCCGCGTGCGCCGACCTTCCCGTCCACCACTACGCATAAGGATCGGGCATGCGCCTCGGAGTCTGTTACTACCCCGAACACTGGCCGGAATCGATGTGGGCCGACGACGCCCGCCGGATGAAAGCGCTCGGCATCGAGCAGGTGCGGATCGCCGAATTCGCATGGAGCCGCATCGAGCCGTCGCCGGGCGAATACGACTGGGGCTGGCTCGACCGCGCGGTCGACGTGCTCGGCGCGGCCGGCCTCGAGATCGTGATGTGCACGCCGACCGCGACGCCGCCGAAATGGCTGGTCGACCGCCATCCCGATATCCTCGCGATCGGCGCCGACGGCCGGCCGCGCGCGTTCGGCTCGCGCCGCCACTACGACTTCTCGTCGCCGACCTATCTCGAAGCGTCGCGCCAGATCTGCACGGCGGTCGCCGAACGCTACGGCCGCCACCCGGCCGTGCGCTACTGGCAGACCGACAACGAGCTGGGTTGCCACCAGACCGTCGTCAGCTACTCGCCGGCCGCGCTCGTGCGCTTTCGCGAATGGCTGAAAGCGCGCTACGGCACGATCGGCGCGCTGAACCGCGCGTGGGGCACCGTGTTCTGGAGCATGGAGTATCGCCATTTCGACGAAGTCGACGCGCCGGTGGGCACCGTGACCGAAGCCCATCCGTCGCATCGCCTCGACTACCGGCGCTTCGCGTCCGACGAGCTCGCGCGCTATCACCGGATGCAGGTCGACGTGATCCGCGCGCACTCGCCGGGCCGCGTCGTCGCGCACAACTTCATGCAGCTGTTCACCGAGTTCGATCACTACGAAGTCGCGCGCGACCTCGACGTCGCGACGTGGGACAGCTATCCGCTCGGCGCGCTCGAGGAGCTGTGGTTCGCGCCCGACGTGAAGGCGCGCTGGCTGCGTACCGGCCATCCCGATTTCGCGTCGTTCAATCACGATCTCTATCGCGGCATGTCGAAGCTGCCGTTCTGGGTGATGGAGCAGCAGCCGGGCCCGGTGAACTGGGCGCACTGGAACCCCGCGCCGCTGCCGGGCATGGTGCGGCTGTGGAGCTGGGAAGCGTTCGCGCACGGCGCCGGCTGCGTATCGTACTTCCGCTGGCGGCAGGCGCCGTTCGCGCAGGAGCAGATGCACGCGGGCCTGAACACCCCCGACAACCGGCTCGACGAAGGCGGCCGCGAAGCGCAGCGCGTCGCGCAGGAAATCGCCGCCGTGCTCGACGCCGGCGCGGATGCCGACGCAACCGGCCCGGTGCGCGCGCCGGTCGCGCTGGTGTTCGACTACGAAGCGAAATGGCTGTTCGAAGTGCAGCCGCAGGGCGCCGATTTCCACTACCCGCGTTTCGCGTTCGAGTACTACTCGGCGCTGCGCTCGCTCGGCCTCGACGTCGACATCGTGTCCGCGCATGCGCCGCTCGACGGCTACCGGCTCGTCGTCGTGCCGCCGCTGCCGGTCGTGCCGGACGATTTCGCGTCGCGGCTCGCCGCATCGGGTGCGCACGCGGTGTTCGGCCCGCGCACCGGCTCGAAGACGGCCGACCTGCAGATTCCGCCGGCGCTGCCGCCCGGCCCGCTCGCATCGATCCTGCCGGTACGCGTGTGGCGCGTCGAATCGCTGCGGCCGAACCTGACCGAACGGATCGACGGCACGCTGCGCGACGGCTCGCCGCTCGCGGGCGAAGCGCGTCACTGGCGCGACCTCGTCGAATTGAACGACGACGGCGCCCGCTGCGTCGTGCACGCACGCTTCGCCGACGGCCATCCGGCCTGCGTGTCGCACGGCACGCTGCACTACTGGGCCGCGCTGTTCGACGACGCGACCACCGCGCGGCTGTTCGCCGATGTCGCAGCCGTTGCGGGCCTGGCCCCGACGCCGCTCGGCGACACCGTGCGCGTGAGCCGGCGCGGCGGCCTGACCTACGTATTCAACTATCGCGACACGCCGCATGCGATCGACGGCGTACCGCCGTCCGCGTTCGTGGTCGGCGCCGCGCAGGTCGAGCCGCAAGGCGTGGCCGTGTATCGAAGCCGTTCGTAGCAACCGCCCCCGGCGCCGCCACGCGCCGGGTCACGCACAAACAACGACACACAGGACTGGAGACACTCATGACCCATCGCCCCCTTCGCGTCGCTGCCCGCCTGGCGAGCGCCGCCGCCATCGCGTTCGCGTCGTTCGGCGCGACGACGCCCGCCGATGCCGGCACGCTGACCATCAACATCGCGTTCAAGGGCGCGAGCCAGCGCGCCGTGTGGCAGTCGACGATCGAAGCGTTCCACAAGGCCCATCCCGACATCGACGTGAAGCCGACCTTCGTCGACGAGGAAGCGTACAAGGTGCAGCTCCCCGCGTGGCTCACGACCGTCGCGCCGGACGTCGTGAACTGGCACGCGGGCGAGCGGATGGCGTACTACGCGAAGCGCGGACTGTTCGAGGACCTGAGCGGCGACTGGACGAAGAACGGCTGGGACGCGATGTACGCGTCGACGCGCAGCGCGTCGTCGTATAACGGCAAGCAGTACGCGGCGCCGACCGTCTACTACTCGTGGGGCCTCTTCTACCGCAAGGACCTGTTCCGCAAGGTCGGCATCGCCGACGAACCGAAGACCTGGGACCAGTTTCTCGATGCGTGCAAGAAGCTGAAGGCGGCCGGCATCACGCCGATCGCGATCGGCGGCCGCGACGCGTGGACGCTCGCCGGCTGGTTCGACTATCTCGACCTGCGCCTGAACGGCAACGCGTTTCACCAGCAGCTGATGGCCGGCGACGTGGCGTACACCGACCCGCGCGTGAAGAAGGTCTACACGACGTGGAAATCGCTGATCGACTCGGGCTACTTCATCGACAACGCGCTGTCCTACGATCTCGACGGCGCGCAGCCGTTCCTGTTCCAGGGCAAGGCCGCGATGATGCTGATGGGCACCTTCATCGCGGCCGGCTTTCCGCCGAACGTGAAGCCGGAAATGGGCTACTACCGCTTCCCCGTCATCGACCCGAAGGTGCCGACCGCCGAGGACGGCCCGGTCGAATCGCTGCACATCCCGACCAAGGCGAAGAACAAGGCCGACGCGCACACGTTCCTCGCATTCGTCGAAACGCCCGAGATCGGCGCGAAACTCGCCGAAGGGCTCGGTTCGCTGTCGGCCAACAGCAAGTCGCCGGAGCCGGCCGATCCGATCTCGCGGATCGGCTTCCGGATCCTCGCCGACACGAAGGGCGGCGTCGCGCAGTTCTACGACCGCGACATGACGAAGGAAATGGCCGACGAGGGGATGAAGGGCATGCAGCAGTTCGTCGCGAATCCCGCGCAGCTCGACACGGTGCTCGCGCAACTCGAACAGACCCGCAAGCGGATCTACAAGAAGTGACCGCGTGACCCAACCGGCGGCGGCGCGCCGCCGTGTCCGTTTCAGGAGGCTTGCCGTGTCCAGTCCGATCGCGTCCCCCCCGCCCGCCGGCGCCGCGCCGCCGTCGCGCGGCTCATCCGCCGACGCATTGCCCGCGCGCCGCCCGTCGCCCGCCGTGCGGCGGCAACGGCGCGCCGCGTGGCTCTTTCTCGCGCCGGCCTGCGCGATGGTGGCCGTCTATGTGATCTGGCCGATCCTGTCGACGCTATGGCTGAGCCTGTACAACTGGGACGGGATGACCGAGCGCACCTTCGTCGGCCTCGCGAACTACGCGGAGTTGCTGCATGCGCCGACGTTCTACACGGCGCTGCGCAACAACGTGATCTGGCTCGTGCTGTTCATGCTCGCGCCGCCGCTCGGCCTCGCGCTCGCGCTCTACCTGAACCAGGCGGTCGGCGGCATCCGGCTCGTGAAGTCGCTGTTCTTCGCACCGTTCGTGCTGTCGGGCGTGGTCGTCGGGCTGATCTTCTCGTGGTTCTACGATCCGACCTTCGGGCTGCTCGCGCTCATCGCCGGGCACGGCATCCCGGTGCTCGGCGACGCGCGCTACGCGACCTTCGGCATCGTGTTGGCCGCGCTGTGGCCGCAAACGGCGTACTGCATGATCCTGTACCTGACCGGCCTCACGTCGGTCAACCCGGAACAGATCGAAGCCGCACGGATGGAAGGCGCGCGCGGCTTCGCGCTGCTGTGGCACGTCGTGCTGCCGCAGCTGCGGCCGACCACGTTCATGGCGATCGTCGTCACCGTGATCGGCGCGCTGCGCAGCTTCGACCTGATCTCGGTGATGACGGGCGGCGGCCCGTTCGAGAGCTCGACCGTGCTCGCGTATTACATGTACGACCAGGCGATCAAGTACTACCGGCTCGGCTATTCCGCGTCGATCGCGGTCGTGCTGTTCGCGATCATGCTCGTCTACATCGCGTTCCAGTTGCGCCGCATGCTGCGCAACGAACAGTGACCTTTCGGGAGTTCATTCATCATGTTTCCGACACCCGTTGCCCACTGGAAGCCGGTATCGCGCCGGCTGTACAAGCTGTCGCTGCCCGTCGCGCTCGTGATCTGGCTGCTGCCGATGATCGCCGTGTTCGTCACGTCGGTGCGCTCGACCGAGGAACTCGTCGAAGGCCATTACTGGGGCTGGCCGCGGCATTTCTCGATGATCGAGAACTATCGCGACGCGCTGACCACGTCGCCGATGCTGCACTACTTCTGGAACAGCGTGCAGATCACGGTGCCGTCGGTCGTCGGCTCGATCGCGCTCGCGGCGATGGCCGGCTTCGCGCTCGCGACCTACCGGTTTCGCGGCAATACCGCGCTGTTCGGCACGTTCGTCGCCGGCAACTTCGTGCCGGTGCAGGTGCTGATGATTCCGGTACGCGACCTGTCGCTGCGCCTCGGCGTGTTCAATACCGTCGAAGCGCTGATCCTGTTTCACGTCGCGTTTCAGACGGGGTTCTGCACGCTGTTCCTGCGCAACTTCATCAAGCAGCTGCCGTTCGAACTGATCGAGGCGGCGCGCATCGAAGGCGCGGGCGAATGGACGGTGTTCTGGCGCATCGTGCTGCCGCTGATCCGGCCGGCGCTGGCCGCGCTCGCGATTCTCGTGTTCACGTTCGTGTGGAACGATTACTTCTGGGCGCTGTGCCTCACGCAAGGCGACGAGGCCGCGCCGATCACGGCGGGTGTCGCGGCGTTGAAGGGGCAATGGACGACGTCATGGAATCTGGTATCGGCCGGGTCGATCCTCGCCGCGCTGCCGTCGGTCGCGATGTTCTTCGCGATGCAGAAGCATTTCGTCGCGGGGCTCACGTTCGGCGCGACGAAAGGCTGAACGCGCGCCGGTTGCGTTTTCGCATCTCCCCCTCCGCATCGTGAGGTTGCCCGCTTCGGCGGGCTTTTTTCATGCCTTGCGGGTTGGGCGGATGTCGGTTGGTGAGCCTGATCCGCCATCCCGGCTTCAACGCTGTCGACGATCGCCTGTCGTCGATGCCGTTTATCCGGATGGTCGGGCTTGCGATTACTCGCCGCGACCCGAAGCGAGGTTGGCATGGATCCACGACGCCACGTCGGTGACCGGGATGGCGTGGCGTTGATTGAACGTCCCGCTCTTGTCCCATGCGACGCCCCGCCCTTGAGCAAATGCCGCACGGTACTTGCGCATCATGTTGTTCGGATCGCGCGCCAGCTCGTCGAGCAAATACTGCTCACTCCATACCGAACGGCTGAAGGGACGGCCGAGGCCCGCTTCCAGCTTGTCGGCGACCTCCCCGTAAGTCACGGTGTCGCCGGCCAGATACACGATCTCGTTCCGGATACGGGGTTCGGCGAACACGATCGCGGCAGTCAGCGCGCCGATATCGTCGGGCGTCGTCAGCGTCACGGCGGTGTCGAGGCTACCCAGCGCGTGGACTGCGTCGTTTTTCAGGTCGACTACGCCGAAGTCCGGCTCGAATAGATAGCTCGTGAACATGCCGGTCGAGATGACGACCCACTCGGTCTCGTGCTGACTACGCAGCAATTCGCGCACGTCCAGCTGGGCGTCGAAGATGTCCTGCGGACTACCGCGACCGATCACGTCGAAATCGACGCCGAACTGCCAGGGGAAGTACCTCGGGATGCGCGCCTGCAACGCAGCCCGCGCCAACTTCATCGGCGTGTCGATGCCGGCTGTAATGCCCGCGCAACCGATTACCGTGTCATATCGCGCGAACAGGGCGGCGAGTTCATCGATGGAATGCTTCACGAAATCGCCTACGACGATCTCGATTCCAAGCGCGCGAATCTCCGCGATATCATGCCGCTTGGCGGGTGCGCTGGACTCGAGGGCACTCGCGCGCAGCAGCACGCTGACCTTCGCGCCGGCGACGTCCTTCGCTCTACGTGCAAGATTGCGGAGTACCGGGAGGCCGAGTTCGCCGGCACCGAGCACGAGGATGTTCCGAGAAGTCGCGTGAGGGTCTGTTGGGTTCATCGTCCAGCCTGCTGAGGAATGTGTTGCACGCAGTCTAGCGATGCACGGACATGTATGAAAGAAGGTACACGCGTGATACTGGGAGCCGGATAGTTGGATCGAGACGAACTTCTCCGATATTCGCAGACCGTGTGTGACGGCCTGCGAGACGATGATGACGGGTTGCGGCGGGAGGTGCTCGCCCATGCCGGAAGCCGTTGGTCGCTCGGTGTCGTCCACACGCTCGGCGTGTACGGCAGACTGCGCCATGCGGAAATCGGCAGGCGCATGCACGGGGTGACTCAGCGCATGTTGACGCGCACGTTACGGCAGCTCGAGCGTGACGGCCTGGTGCTCCGTCACGATTTCGAAGAAGTACCGCCTAGAGTCGAATACGAGTTGTCCGACACGGGCATGGACCTGCTCGTCAGGATGGTTCCGCTGTGGACCTGGATCGTCGAGAATGCGGACCGCTTCCGGGAAGCGAGGCAGAATTTCGACAGAGCGCACCGCGACACAGACGCGTAGCTTGCCGGGATTTCGACGCGCCTCGCAGATGGGTACGACTTCGATCGACATCGGTCGTCGAGACATATTTCGACCTGCTGACAAAACCTGGGAGACAGCGTCCGCGGAAGTTTGGCGTCGTGCGGAACTGCCGTCCGCACACGCCAGCCTTCGGCATCGAGCGACACCGATTCGACTACGCGTACTTGTCGCCGACCGTACTGCGAATCGGATGGGTGTCGTAGACGATGATCATCCGTTCGATGAGCCCCGCAGTGTCGAACTCGAACACGTCGACGCACTCGAAGTGCGCCACCGAACCGTCGTTCAGCGCCCAGTCGTAGATGAAGTAACCTGTCGCACGTCGAGCGCCGGTCGTGCTGACGCAGATATCGATCGGTGTAATCTTGCTTTCTCCGGATACGGCGGCGACCTTCGAAAAGAAGGGCCCGGGGTGCATCCAGCCGAGAAATGGCGAGAAAATCCGCGCGTCCGGCGTGAATAGCGCGCAGATGGCGCCGACATCGCCGCGCTCCAGTTCCCGCAGGTAAGCGCGAACCTGTTCCGTGTAGAGTGATTCCGACGTTGAGCCCAAAATTATCCTCCGATCGTTCGTCGACAACCCGTTCATTCGCCAGAACAGGGCATCCGGTAGACGCACGATAGCGACGCACCGATGACCGAACAATCGAAAAATTTGCATCCCGGGTATGCGGCGCATGCATATCCGCTGGCCGACCTGACGCGGCCGCTCCCGCCGCTGGCGGCAATTCAGTCGTTCGTCGCCGCGGCGCAACTGGGCAGCGTCAGCAAGGCCGCGGATCATCTATGCCGCACGCAAGGCGCGGTGAGCCGCCAGATACAGCAGTTGGAAACGCATTATCGATGCGCACTCTTCGTGCGCCATGTCTCGGGGCTGACGTTGACGCCGGAAGGCAATGCACTGCTGACGGTCGCGGTCAACGTGCTCACGCAACTGGTTCAGCATGCGGATTCCCATGCACGGGCGACCTCGGTGCTCACGTTGAAGTTGCCGTCCACGTTCGCCGTTCGCTGGTTGCTCCCGCGGCTGCCGGACATTCATCGCGCGATGAGCGGCACGGAGCTGCGTATTTCGACCTCCGCGGACGACACGCCGGATTTCACGACGTCCGACGTCGACGCCATCGTCGTGCGCGGCACGGGACAGTGGACCGGTATGGAAGCAGTACCGCTCTTTTCCGAGCGGCTCACGCCGATGTGCGCGCCCGCGTTGGCGACATCGCTGCGATCCGTTGCCGACCTTGCGCAGGTCGATTTGCTCCATCCCGGGCCCAGCCACGCAGAGTGGAGATGCTGGCTCGATCACGTGGGGGCACGCCAGACGGATGCGGGACGCGGGCTCGTATTCGATACCCTCGAATTGACGCTCGCGGCGTCGATGGAAGGACACGGCATTGCAATCGGCGACCCGCGAATGGCGAGAGACCGACTCCGTGCCGGATCGCTGGTGACCCCGTTTGAGGAAGTGGTTGAAGACGGCCTTTCCTACTTCCTCGTCTATCCGCCCCAACGGGCGGCACAACCGAAAATTCGGGCCCTCGCCGATATCTTGCTACGACTGGCGCGAGAAGATTGATCGATAGGCTAGCGTCCGATACGTGGTGCGAAGCCGACCTTCAAATCGCGCACCAACGTACCGACGAACGACGCGCCCGGTCAAAGATCCCCGCGCACTTCCCCGGTTCCCAACGCGCTCCGCTGCCGGTTGACCTCCGCCCACAGTTCATCGCTGTCGTCGTCGCGCAGCACGATCATCCAGTCCAGTTGCTCGTCGGTCACGCCGAAGTACGCCATAATTTCCCGCCGCACCCCATCGATGAACGCCGCGTATTCCGGCGTGGCCTGTGCCCGCGCGTGCAGTGCGTCGTATTCCGCATCGTCCACGCCGCCGCCCTGCTCGTCGATATAGCGCGAGATCCACTGGTCTCGTTCGTGGTCGTAATCGGCCTCGGCGCGCATCGCTTGCACAGCCGTGTAGAAATCCAGTTGGGCAAACGCGGCGATCGCCGCCGTTGTCGCCTCGTCGAATGTCGTCGTCATTCCATCTCTCACTTCAGTCATCGCACATCATGGGTCACGCGGCGAAGCCGCTATCGCGCGCGGTTTCAGGTCGCTCACGAGAAAACCGGCAGCGCTGTTCCGAACCACCCCTATGCGTTCACTGCATCGGACGGTTCGATCGTATCGGGCACTTTGAAAGGGAAGGATTCAGGCTACCTGGACGGTCTGCCAGGTTTGCCGCGACCACCAGCAGATTTACCGGCAGCCTTCCCCGGCGCCGGTTTGCCGGCCGGTTTGCTGCGCGGCTTGTGCACGCTGAACGGGCTGCCGATGGTGTAGTCCGGGCCTTGACCGGCACCATTGGCCGCCGCGTGCTGCACCCCAGGCTTGCGCTTGCCTTCGCCACCTTGCGTATGCGGCTTCTTGCCCGGCGTCTGCTTGGCCACCGGCCCAGCTTGCGGCACCTTCGGTTTCTTCGGCTTTTTGGGTTTCTTGATGATCTGGCCCGTCGCGCTGGTTTCCGGCACGCGGTGTTCGGCTTCGAAACCGGGCTCTTCCTCCCGGCGCAGCGTCTGCCGGATCAGCGCTTCGATCGCGGCCAGTTGTGGCGCTTCATCCGCGCACACGAGCGACACCGCGACGCCGCTGGCGCCCGCGCGGCCGGTCCGGCCGATACGGTGCACGTAGTCTTGCGCGACGATCGGCAGATCGACGTTGATCACCAGCGGCAGATCGTCGATATCGAGCCCGCGCGCCGCCACATCGGTGGCGACCAGCATCTGCACCTCACCCGTCTTGAAGCGCTCCAGCGCGCGCAAACGTGCGGGTTGCGGCTTGTCGCCGTGGATCGTATCGACCGCATAGCCGGCTTTCTCCAGCATCACCGCCAGATAGTCGACACCATTGCGGGTCTTGACGAACACCAGCGCGTGCTCCCACTTGTTCTGGGCCACCAGATGCATGAAGAGGTCGGGCTTGTTCCGCTTGTCGACCGGTACGACCCACTGCTTGATCTTGCTGGCCGTGGCGTTGGGCGGGCTGACGCTGATGTCGACCGGGCTGCGCAGAATGCCGGCCGCCAGCGTGCGGATTTCGTCGGAGAACGTCGCGGAGAACAGCAGCGTCTGGCGCTTGGCGGGCAACGCGGCAAACACCGCGTCGAGTTCGCGCGCGAAGCCGAGATCGAGCATGCGGTCGGCTTCATCGAGCACCAGCGTCTGGACCTGATCGAACTGCACGGCGTTCTGCCGATTGAGGTCGAGCAAGCGGCCGGGCGTCGCGACGAGCACGTCGACACCCTTGCGCAGCTTCATCATCTGAGGATTGATGCTCACCCCGCCGTACGCGGCCAGAAAGCGCAGATCGAGCCCCTTCCCGTACTCGACGAAGCTTTGCAGCACTTGCTCGGCCAGTTCGCGCGTGGGCACCAGCACCAGCACGCGCGCACGGTTGCTGGACACCGCCGGGCCGTGTTGGACGAGCCGTTGCAACAGCGGCAGCGCAAAGCCGGCCGTCTTGCCGGTGCCGGTCTGTGCGGCGGCCATGACGTCCTTGCCGCCGAGCACGACGGGAATCGCCTTGGCCTGCACCGGCGTGGGTGTCTGGTAATTGAGGCCCTGCAGATTACGCAGCAACGGCTCGATCAGGCCAAGCGAGGCAAAAGACATGGACGTGTTCCGGGCTAAAACCGCAATTCTAGCGGTTACCGCATCGGCCAGGCCCGCCCGCTCATGTCCACCCTTCGAGCCGCAACGTCGAACGCACGAGCCGCTGTTCCTCCTGCTCGATCTCGCGCAGATAGTCGACGCACTGACGGATATGTTCGCTCGCGGCCTTGCGTGCCTGGTCGGGCAGCCGGCCGGTGACCGCGTTGTAGAGCCGCGCATGCTGGCGGTCGATCTGCTTCTTCAGCGGTTCGCGGTGATAGAGGTTGTTCACCGACGCGAACACCGAGCTGAGCAGCAGGTCGGTCAGCGACTGCAGCGTGTTGACGAGCACCGGGTTGTGCGATGCCTCGCAGATCGCCAGATGAAACGCGTGGTCGAGCTTCGCACGCGCAGCGGGATCGAGATCCTGCGCGTCGGCCGCCGTCATTTCCTCGTAGCGGCGCCGGATCAGGATGAAATCGGCCGGCGTACCGCGCAGCGCCGCGAGCCGGGCGGCCTCGGCCTCGAGCATCCCGCGCACCTCGAACAGGTCGTACAGCGTGCGCGGCTGCGAGCCGAGCAGATGCATCATCGGCGTGATCGCGCGCTGCGGGGTCAGGCTCGCGACGAACGAACCCTTGCCGTGCGCCGTGTCGATGATCCCGCGCGCGTGCAGCAGCTTTATGCCTTCGCGCACGGCCGTGCGCGATACGCCGAGCTTCTCGGTCAGCCGCCGCTCCGACGGCAACGCCTGCCCGGCCTTCAGCACGCCGTCGACGATCAACTGCTCGATCCGCTCGGCGACGACGTCGGCCACGCGCCGCGCCGGCCGCTCCCGATCCTGCATTTCCATACTGGTATGACCACTTTTGACGGATGCCGTCGATTTTCGCACAAAGCCTTGTCTCGATTGGGTTTTATCGATCATTCAGGAAACCAGGATCGATGCCTTTCCAAAAACTGGTACGACCACTGTCAAGACGGCTGGACAGGCCCGCGCGTCCCGCCAAGAATGCCGTCCATCCGGCGTGTCGCGCATCGCGCGGCCAACTGCCTGGTGGAGACGGAGACACACGATGAGTTTCATCTACGACGAACGGATCGACGGCCCGTTGGCGACCGTCGACCGCGCCACGCTCGCCGCCGCGCTGCGCGCGGCGGCGCCCGGCCTCGACGTGCTGCATGAACGCGAGGCGTTGAAGCCGTTCGAATGCGATGGCCTCGCCGCGTACCGCACGGTGCCGCTCGCGGTCGTGCTGCCCGATACGGTCGACCAGGTGCGCGCGGTGCTGCGCGTCGCGGCCGCGCACCGCGTGCCGGTCGTCGCGCGCGGCGCCGGCACGGGGCTGTCGGGCGGCGCGATGCCGCTCGAAAAAGGCATCCTGCTGGTGATGGCGAAGTTCAACCGGATGCTCGACATCGACCCCGATGCCGGCATTGCGCGCGTGCAGCCCGGCGTGCGCAACCTCGCGATTTCGCAGGCTGCCGCGCCGCACGGCCTTTACTACGCGCCCGACCCGTCGTCACAGATGGCGTGCTCGATCGGCGGCAACGTCGCCGAGAATGCGGGCGGCGTGCATTGCCTGAAATACGGGCTCACGGTACACAACATCCTGAAGGTCGAGATCCTGACGATCGACGGCGACACGCTCACGCTCGGCGCCGACGCGCTCGACGCACCTGGCTTCGACCTGCTCGCGCTGTTCACCGGCTCCGAGGGGATGCTCGGGATCGTCACCGAAGTGACCGTGAAGCTGCTGCCGTTGCCGCCGAGCGTGAAGGTGCTGATGGCGAGCTTCGACGACGTCGCCGAGGCCGGCGCCGCGGTCGCGCGGATCATCGGCGCGGGCGTGATCCCAGGCGGCCTCGAGATGATGGACAACCTCGCGATCCGCGCGGCCGAGGATTTCATCCACGCCGGCTATCCGGTCGACGCGCAGGCGATCCTGCTGTGCGAGCTCGACGGCGCGGCCAGCGATGTCGAAGAAGATGCCGAACGCGTCGCCGCGCTGCTGCGCGACGCGGGCGCAAGCGAGATTCGCGTCGCGCGCGACGAAACCGAACGCCAGCGCTTCTGGGCCGGCCGCAAGAACGCGTTCCCGGCGGTCGGCCGGATGTCGCCCGACTACTACTGCATGGACGGCACGATCCCGCGCCGCGAGCTGCCGCGCGTGCTCGAAGGGATCGCCGCGCTGTCCGCCGAATACGGGCTGCCGGTCGCGAACGTGTTCCACGCGGGCGACGGCAACCTGCATCCGCTGATCCTGTTCGATGCGAACCGGCAGGGCGAGCTCGACCGCGCGGAAGCGCTCGGCGGCAAGATCCTCGCGCTGTGCGTCGCCGTGGGCGGCAGCATTACCGGCGAACACGGCGTCGGGCGCGAAAAGATCAACCAGATGTGCGTGCAGTTCAACGCCGATGAAATCACGTTCTTCCACGCGGTGAAGGCCGCGTTCGATCCGCAGCGCCTGCTCAATCCCGGCAAGAACATCCCGACGCTGCACCGCTGCGCCGAATTCGGCGCGATGCACGTCCATCACGGCAAGCTGCCGTTTCCCGAACTGGAGCGCTTCTGATGCGACGCGACATCGAATCCATCGAGTCCATCGACGACAGCGCGGCGCTCGTCGCGCAGGTCGACGCGGCGATCCACGCTCGCCAGCCGCTGCACATCCGCGGCGCCGGCACGAAGGCGTTCGTCGGCCGGCCGGTCGAAGGCCGCACGCTCGACGTGCGCACGCATCGCGGCGTCGTGTCGTACGACCCGACCGAACTCGTGATCACCGCGCGCGCGGGCACGCCGCTCGCCGATCTCGATGCGATGCTCGACGCGGCCGGCCAGATGCTGCCATGCGAGCCGCCGTCGTTCGGCGGCGCGGCGACGGTCGGCGGCATGTTCGCGGCGGCGCTGTCGGGCCCGCGCCGCCCGTGGGCCGGCGCGGTGCGCGACTTCGTGCTCGGCTGCCGCGTGATCACCGGCCACGCGAAGCATCTGCGCTTCGGCGGCGAGGTGATGAAGAACGTCGCGGGCTACGACGTGTCGCGGCTGCTCGCCGGCAGTTTCGGCTGCCTCGGCGTCGTGACCGAGGTCTCGCTGAAGGTGCTGCCGAAGCCGCGCGCGACCGGCGATCTCGCGTTGACGCTCACGGCGAGCGAAGCCGTGCAACGCGTCGCCGCGTGGCGTCGCGCGGGGCTGCCGCTCGCGGGCGCGTGCCACGCGGACGGCGTGCTGCGCGTGCGGCTCGAAGGCGGCGACGGCTCGGTGAAGGCCGCGCGCGACACGATCGGCGGCGACCGGATGGACGACCGCGACGACGCGTTCTGGGCACATCTGCGCGACCTGTCGCTGCCGTTCTTCGACGATCCGCGGCCGCTGTGGCGCGTATCGGTGCCGGCCGCCGCGCCGCTCGACGCGCTCGCGGGCGCGCAGCTCGTCGACTGGGGCGGCGCGCAGCGCTGGCTGAAGACCGACGCCGCGCCGGCCGACGTGCAGCGCTTCGCCGCGCAGTGCGGCGGCCACGCGACCTGCTACACGCCGGGCACGACAGCGGAGCCGTTCCAGCCGCTGCCGCCCGCGCTGCTGCGCGTGCACCGGCAACTCAAGGCGCAGCTCGACCCGCACACGATTTTCAATCCCGGCCGGCTCTACGCCGACTTCTGACGCGAACCCGACTTCGACCCGCCGATGCAAACCAACCTCAGCGAAGCAAGCAAGGCCCTCGCCCGGGCCGACGAAGCGGAAGCGATCCTGCGCGCCTGCGTGCACTGCGGCTTCTGCAATGCGACCTGCCCGACCTACCAGGTGCTCGGCAACGAGCTCGACGGGCCGCGCGGCCGCATCTACCTGATCAAGCAGCTGCTCGAAGGCGAGCCGTGCGGCGAACGCACGCAACAACATCTCGACCGTTGCCTGACGTGCCGCAACTGCGAAACGACCTGCCCGTCCGGCGTGCGCTATCACACGCTGCTCGACATCGGCCGCGCGGAAGCCGAGAAGCGCGCGCGGCGGCCCACGCGCGAGCGCCTGCTGCGTGCGGGGTTGCGTCACGTGGTGCCGCGCCCGGCGACGTTCGCCGCGCTGCTGAAGGCCGGCCGCGCGCTGCGCCCGCTGCTGCCCGGCACGCTGCAGGACAAGATCCCGGCCGCCGTGCCCGCGGCCGCGCCGCGCCCGGCCGTGCGTCATGCGCGGCGCGTGCTGATGCTCGAGGGCTGCGTGCAGCCATCGCTGTCGCCGAACACCAATGCGGCCGCCGCGCGCGTGCTCGACCGGCTCGGCATCAGCGTGACGCCGGCGCGCGAAGCCGGCTGCTGCGGGGCGACCGAATATCACCTGAACGCGCAGGACGCGGGCCTTCAACGCGCACGCCGCAACATCGACGCGTGGTGGCCGGCGATCGAGGCCGGCGCGGAAGCGATCGTGCTGACCGCGAGCGGCTGCGGCGCGTTCGTGAAGGAATACGGCGACCTGCTGCGCTCCGACCCCGTCTATGCGGAGAAGGCACGGCGCGTCGGCGCACTCGCGCGCGATCTGGCCGAAGTGATCGCGGCGGAGCCGCTCGACGCGCTCGCCGACGCGACGCCACGGCGCGTCGCGGTTCACTGCCCGTGCACGCTGCAGCACGCACAGCGCCTCGGCGGCGCGGTGGAAAGCATCCTGACGCGGCTCGGCTTCGATCTGACGAATGTCGCCGACGGCCATCTGTGCTGCGGCTCGGCCGGCACCTATTCGCTGACGCAGCCCGCACTCGCGACGACATTACGCGACAACAAGCTCGATGCGCTCGAAGCCGCGCAGCCGGACCTGATTGTCACCGCCAACGTCGGCTGCCAGACTCACCTGAACGGCGCGGGCCGCACGCGCGTGCGCCACTGGATCGAGCTCGTCGACAACCGGCTGGTCGACTGACCGCCTATTCCGGAGGAACGCCATGCAAACGAAACCCGAACTCGAACTGGCCGATGCCGAGCGCATGCTCGCCGCGGCCCGCGCGGAGGCGGAACGCCACGGCTGGGCCGTGTCGATCGCCGTCGTCGACGATGGCGGCCACCTGCTCGCGTTCGCGCGGCTGGACGGCGCATCGCCGGCCAGCAGCACCATCGCGCAGGACAAGGCGCGCGCGGCGGCGCTCGGCCGTCGCGAGACGAAGGCGTATGAGGATATGATCAACGGTGGCCGCACCGCGTTCCTGAGCGCGCCGCTGACGGGGTTGCTCGAAGGCGGCGTGCCGGTCACGGTCGACGGCCGGATTGCAGGCGCGATCGGTGTGTCTGGCGTAAAGTCCGAACAGGACGCGCAGATCGCCCGCGCCGGTACACAAAGCGTCGTGGCATAGCCAGCCAACGCGCGCGCGTTTTTCAATTCCCCGGGAGGAATCACGATGATCGACCAAGCAGGACTGCAAGTCGCGCCAGCGCTGAGCCAGTTCATTGAAAACGAAGCGCTGCCGGGCACCGGCATCGACAAGGCCGCGTTCTGGAGCGGTTTCTCGGCCCTGGTGCACGACCTCGCGCCGCGCAACCGCGAGCTGCTCGCCGAACGCGACCGCCTGCAGCAGGAACTCGACGCGTGGCATCGCGCGCACCCGGGCCCGGTACGCGACCACGCCGCGTATCGCGCGTTCCTCGAACAGATCGGCTACCTCGTGCCGGTCCCGTCGAACGTCGCGGCCGCCACCGCGAACGTCGACAGCGAGATCGCCACGCAGGCGGGCCCGCAGCTCGTCGTGCCGCTGTCGAACGCGCGCTATGCGCTGAACGCCGCGAACGCGCGCTGGGGCAGCCTGTACGACGCGCTGTACGGCACCGACGCGCTGCCGGAAGACGGCGGAGCCGAACGCACCGCGGCCTACAACCCGACGCGCGGCCAGCGCGTGATCGACTATGCGCGCAACGTGCTCGACAACGCGGCGCCGCTCGCGAGCGGCTCGCACCGCGACGCGCTGCGCTACCGCGTGCAGGACGGCCAGCTCGCGGTCGAAACCGCGAAGGGCAACGTCGCGCTCGCGCAGCCGGCGCAGTTCGTCGGCTACCAGGGCGCGGCCGACGCGCCGTCCGCGATCCTGCTGAAGCACAACGGCCTGCACGTCGAGATCCAGATCGACGCATCGGCGCCGATCGGCCGCGCCGATCTCGCGAACGTGAAGGACGTCGTGCTCGAAGCCGCGGTCAGCACGATCATCGACTGCGAGGATTCGGTCGCGGCGGTCGACGCCGACGACAAGGTCCAGCTCTACCGCAACTGGCTCGGCCTGATGCAGGGCACGCTCGTCGAGGCAGTCGCGAAAGGCGGCAAGACGTTTACGCGCCGCCTGAACGCCGATCGCGAGTACACGACGCCGGCCGGCGGCACGCTGTCGCTGCACGGCCGCTCGCTGCTGTTCGTGCGCAACGTCGGCCACCTGATGACCAACGGCGCGGTGCTCGATCGCGACGGCAACGAGATTCCGGAAGGCATTCTCGACGGCGTCGTCACGACGTTGTGCGCGCTGCACGACCTGAAGGCCAAGCGCAACTCGCGCACGGGCTCGATCTACATCGTGAAGCCGAAGATGCACGGCCCGGCCGAAGTCGCGTTCGCCGACACGCTGTTCGCGCGCATCGAGGATCTGTACACCCTGCCGCGCAACACGCTGAAGATGGGCATCATGGACGAGGAGCGCCGCACCAGCGTGAACCTCGCCGCGTGCATCGCGGCAGCGGCCGCGCGCGTCGCGTTCATCAACACCGGCTTCCTCGACCGCACCGGCGACGAGATGCACACCGCGATGGAAGCGGGCCCGATGATCCGCAAGGGCGACATGAAATCGTCCGCGTGGATCCAGTCGTACGAGCGCAACAACGTGCTTGCGGGCCTGTCGGCCGGCCTGCGCGGCCGCGCACAGATCGGCAAGGGCATGTGGGCGATGCCGGACCTGATGCATGCGATGCTCGAGCAGAAGATCGCGCATCCGCGCGCCGGCGCGAACACCGCGTGGGTGCCGTCGCCGACCGCCGCGACGCTGCACGCGCTGCACTACCACCTCGTCGACGTGCAGGCCGTCCAGCAGGAACTCGAGAAGACGCCGTACGCGAGCGAGCGCGACGCGCTGCTCGAAGGGCTGCTGACGGTCCCGGTCGTCGAGCGCGCCGCGTGGAGCGAGGCCGAGATCCTGAGCGAGGTCGAGAACAACGCGCAGGGCATCCTCGGCTACGTCGTGCGCTGGGTCGAACAGGGCGTCGGCTGCTCGAAGGTGCCGGACATCCACGACGTCGGCCTGATGGAAGACCGCGCGACGCTGCGCATTTCGAGCCAGCACATCGCGAACTGGCTGCGCCACGGCGTGATCACCGAGGCGTTCGTGCTCGACGTGTTCAAGCGCATGGCCCGCGTCGTCGACCAGCAGAACGCGGGCGATCCGAACTATCGCCCGATGGCGCCCGGCTACGACCAGTCGACCGCGTTCAAGGCCGCATGCGCGCTCGCGCTGCAAGGCACGTCGCAACCGAGCGGCTATACCGAGCCGCTGCTGCATCGGTTCCGGCTCGCGTTCAAGGCGCAACAGCACGGCGCCTGAACCTGCGCACGCGGGCTCGCCCGCATGCCGGGCGCCGGTCGTACGCCGACCTTGCGAAACGGGCAGCCCGCGCGGCTGCCCGTTTTCCTATTTGCGTGCACCGTGCCGTTGAAACCGATAATCGGTAGATATCGCGCGCTTTCGCATGCGGTGCTCACCCGACGTTAATCCCGGTGCGCCCGCGGACGTGCGCCGCACGGCCTTTTCCGCACTGCCGCACAGCCTTGCGCGACAACGCTTCGCCGATATTTGCAAGCCCGGGATTACGCGAAAATTTGATCCCGATCAACAGGTTGCAACATTTTCCGCGCACACAAACACGCGCGTTATACTCCGTTCAATTCGCGTCGCGATTCGTCAGATGGTCGAATTGCAGCAGACGTTACCTGTGAATACCCGGTTTATCGGTTTCTCGGGCCGCGATTGTCGATAATCGGTGCCCGGTTTCTCCGCTGAACGGAAGGCTGGCACGGGAAGGGCGCGCACCGGATCGCCACCGGTAGTCATACGAACAATCGCATCGGCCCGCCGCCCGGCGACGATGCCCCCGATCCACGGACCATGGCAGAAACCGACTACGCAATGCCCAGCGAATCCGGCGTGACGAGCCGTGTCGCCGCTCATCTGCGCCGGTCCCTGCTGCCGCACCTGATCTTCTATACGGGGCTGCTGATCGCGCTGATCCTGCTGCTGCTGTGCGGGATCGTGCTGTACGAAGGCCGGATCGACGCGCGCGACCGCTCGCGCAGCATGCAGCAGAACCTCGCGCTGATGGCGTCGTGGGACATCGAACGCAACATCGAGATCTATTCGCTGTCGCTGCAGGCGGTCGTCGAAGGCGCGAACGACCCGGCGGTGACCCGGCTGCCGATGGCGCTGCGCCGCCAGGTGCTGTTCGATCGCGCGACGACCGCCAAGTACCTCGGCGGCATCTACGTGCTCGACGCGAAAGGCGACATCGCGGTCGACGGCATGAGCGACGTGCCGCGCAAGGCCAACTTCGCCAACGAACCGTACTTCACCGTGCACCGCGACCGTCCCGACGTCGGCCTGTACGTCAGCCCCCCGTATCACTCGCGGCTGCGCGGCGGCTCGCCGAGCATCGCGCTCAGCCGGCGAATCACGCGGCCCGACGGATCGTTCGGCGGCGTCGCGGTGATGTCGATCCGGCTCGAATATTTTCAGAACCTGTTCTCGCGGCTGTCGCTCGGCGATCGCGGCTCGGTCGCCCTGATCAACACGGATGGCAGGATGGTCGCGCGCGAGCCGTACGACCCCAAGATCGTCGGCCGCGACATCAGCCGCGCGAGCACGTTCCGGCACTTCATGACCGCCAACGAAGGCAGCTTCGCCGATACCGCAACGATCGACGGCGTGCGGCGCCTGTACGTGTTCCGGCACCTCGAGCACCTGCCGCTCATCGTCATGGTCGCGCGCTCGGAAGCGGACACCTACGCCGCGTGGTACGACCGTGCGATCCCGATCGGCTCCGCGATGGTCGCGCTCGCGATCGGCTTCGTCGGCCTGTCGCTGCTGCTCGACGTGCAGTTGCGCAAACGCCATCGCGCGGAAACCGAGCTGCAGGCGCTCGCGCGCACCGACGGCCTGACGGGCCTCGACAACCGCCGGATGCTCGACGTCACGCTCGCGCGCGAATGGCGCCGCGCCGCGCGCTCGCAACATGCGCTGTCGCTGCTGTTCATCGACGTCGACGACTTCAAGCGCTACAACGACACGCAGGGCCACCAGGCCGGCGACGACGCACTCGCCGCGGTCGGCCACTGCATCGCCGGCTGCCTGCGCCGCCCGGCCGACTATGCGGCGCGCTACGGCGGCGAGGAATTCGTCGTCGTGCTGCCGGATATCGACACGGACGGCGCGGTGACGATCGCCGAAACCATCCGCACGGGCATCCTCGATCTCGGCATCCGGCACGACGCGGGCACGGTCGGCCGCCTGACGGTGAGCATCGGCGTGACGACCAGCTACCCCGAACACGACGACAACATCCAGGCCGCGCTGAAGCGGGCCGACGATGCGCTGTATCGGGCGAAGGAAGGCGGGCGCAACCGCATCGCCGTGCAGGCGGCCACGTCGCCCGACACTCGCGAATCGCGGCGGGCCTGAACGCACGGGCAGCGGCGGGGCGGCGGCCGCCGCCCGCCTGCAAAATCGCCGACAATACCGGCTCGATATGCCACCGCGCGGCCGCGCGGCCGATGCGCCCGGCCTGCGCGCCTGGCCGGCCGCGTGGGCCGGCCGCTTCGCACCACCATGAGACTCAAGGCAAAGATCTTCCTTCTGGCCATCGTGCCGTTCCTGCTCGCGATTGCCGGCATCGGCTTCGGCGTGCGCCAGCAGGCGACGACGCTCGCGCGCACGCAGCACGCGACGATCCAGGCCGCGTACCTGTCGAGCAAGGAAGTCGAGCTGAAGCACTACGTCGAACTCGCGACGAGCGCGATCATGCCGCTCTACGACGCGAGCGGCCACAATGCGCGCGACGACGCGCTGCTGCGCACGCAGGCGCTCGCGATGCTGCAGAAGATGGATTTCGGCCCCGACGGCTATTTCTTCGTCTACGACCTGCACGGCAATTCGCTGATGCATCCGCGCGAGCCCGAGCGCGTCGGTCACAACTTCTGGTCGATGCGCGACCCGCAGGGCGCGCTGACCATCCAGAAGCTGATCGGCGCGGCGTCGCAGGGCGGCGGCTACGTGCGCTATGCATGGCAGCGGCCGTCGACGGGCCGCGTCGCGCCGAAGCTCGGCTACGTCGTCGCGCTCGAGCGCTGGGGCTGGATGGTCGGCACCGGCATCTATCTCGACGACGTCGACACCGCGCTGCAGCGCATCGATGCGCGCGCGTCCGCGAACATCGAGCGCACGATGAGCTGGCTCACCGCGATCGCGCTCACCGGCGCGGCGGCGATCGCCGTGTGCGCGCTGGTACTGAACGTCAGCGAGTCGCGCAGCGCCGACGCGAAGCTCAAGCTGCTCGCGCAACGCGTCGTCGAATCGCAGGAGCAGGAGCGTGCGCGGCTGTCGCGCGAACTGCACGACGGGATCAGCCAGATGATGGTGTCCGCGAAGCTGATGCTCGAATCCGCGCTGGCGCGCTTCGAGCGCGGCACGTCGCGCGTGCCCGAAGCCGAGCAGGCGCTCGCGTCGGGCGTCGGGCGGCTCGGCGACACGCTGCGCGAAGTCCGACGCATCTCGCACGCGCTGCGCCCGTCGATGCTCGACGATCTCGGCCTCGCGGCCGCGCTCGAGCAACTCGTGCGCGAGCTGGGCGCGGAAAGCGGCATCGACATCGGCTACACGCAGGTCGCGCACGGCGGCACGCAGCCGCTGCCCGAAGCCGTCAACACCGCGCTGTTCCGGATCGCGCAGGAAGCGCTGAGCAACATCGTGCATCATGCGCGGGCGTCGCGCGCGGCCGTCACGCTCGACGTCGGCGCACAATCCGTCACGCTGACCATCGCCGACAACGGCTGCGGCTTCGACGCCGAACGCTCGCAGGCCGACGCGCGCCGCGGCATCGGCCTGCGCAACATGCGCGAGCGCCTCGACGCGCTCGACGGCACGCTGACGATCACGTCGCAGGTCGGCCATACCGTCGTGGCCGCGCGCGTGCCGCTGCGGCGCGCGGCCGCCTGAGCACGCACACCCTACCCGGAGACCTTGCCCATGAGCGCCCCCGATACCGCCCGGCACGCCGCCCGACTACTGCTCGTCGACGATCACCCGCTCGTGCGCGATGGCTTGCGGATGCGGCTCGAAGCGGCCGACCTGTCGGTGGTCGGCGAGGCCGGCAACGCGGACGAGGCGCTCGCGCTGGCCGCCTCGCTCGAACCCGATCTCGCGCTGATGGACGTCGGCATGAACGGGATGAACGGCATCACGCTCGCGGGCGTGTTCCACGAGCGTTTTCCGGGTATTCGCGTGCTGATGCTGTCGATGCACGACAACATCGAGTACGTGACGCAGGCGGTGCGCGCCGGCGCGAGCGGCTATCTGCTGAAGGATTCGCCCGCGAGCGAGATCGTGCGTGCGATCGGCGTGGTGCTGGCCGGGCAGACGTTCTTCAGCGAAGGGCTGGCCGCGCGGATGATCCAGGCCAGCGCGACGGCGTCGCCGCTGGACCGGCTGACGCCGCGCGAGCGCGACATCCTCGACGCGCTGGCCGAAGGGCTGTCGAGCAAGCAGATCGCGCAACAGACGGGGCTGTCGGTGCGCACGGTCGAGACGCACCGGCTCAACCTGAAACGCAAGCTGGAGATCGAAGGGCAGGCCGAGCTGATCAAGTTCGCGGTCGAGCATCGGCGGCGGTAGGCAAGCGCACCCGGATGGCTCGCGCGACGCGCAATTCACTTTCAAATTTCATACTTGTCCAATCGACCTCACCCTGGGGCGATGGAATTCTTTCGCTTGCCGAAACGAGCACCGTGCTCGTGATTCGCATGACACGCGTGAACTCGTCATGCGGCCCCGGCATCACCGGCTGATATCGGTGACCTGGATCGAGGAGCGAAATCATGATGCGCCGTATCGCCGTTGTCGGTGACGCGCTGGAAACCGGCGGACACATTCTCGCCTACGCAGGGCCGCCATTCACGTTTGGCGACGCTGGCCATCAGGTTGCGCTGATCGGCGGCCTCGCGTTCTGCGAAGCGTGTGAAAGCACCGGCCGGATCGCCAAGATGGGCGGCCCCAAGCGCATCGAATTCATGGGCGAGACGGCGGCCGACGGCGACATCGTTCAATGTCGATGCTCGACACCACCGCGCATCGTCGCGCTGCTCGCCGGCAATTCATGGTGCGACGACCAGGCGGAAGCGGCAGGCGTCGTTACTTCCGGACTGAACCGGGCAGGCAACGTCACGAGCTTAGCCGCAGGTGCCTACGACGAATGCGTCCGCGCCGTCGGAAACGGCGCGTCGCCAGACTATCCCTACATCATCGAAACATCGGACGGGCGCATTCATTCAGGCAGGCTCGACAGCACCGCGTGCCTGCCGCGCATCCATACGACCGACAGCGACGAGTACACGGTCTATTGGGGCGACGAAGCGCTCGCGAGATCGGACGGAGACGCTTAATGCCGAACGGAAAAACAGTCGTCAGGACAACCGCCGTGCAAAACTCGTACAAGGAAGTCGAGCTGAAGTCGGTGACGTTTTCCGAGCTGTGGAAGAACTACGCTCACGGCAACCCGTACGATGATCCGAACGGACAGTACAAGAACCAGTGTGCGATCCGGATAAGCGTGACGCTGCACAAGGTCGGCATCGCAATGAAGTCGTTTTCGCAGAAGCGGGTTCGGCCGATGCCCGGCAAACCGGCGCTGGGCCGCCTTCTGATCGACGGCAAACCGACCGCGACTCGCGCATACGAGTTCGCGGAGTGGTTGAAGCTGCGGCCGATCGCGGGAGTACTGGCTCCGGAGAACATCACGGGTCAGAATTGGGCGAGTAGGATATCCGGTCGGACCGGAATCATATTCTTCGACGGCTATTGGCTTCAGGATGGCGACTCACCGGACAACTTGAGCGGCGGTCACGTCGACCTCTGGAACGGGAGCAAACTCACTGGCTTCGGATCAGGCGTGCGGATCTCATGGAATATAGTCCTACCGGGCATCTGGTCGGATTTCCGAAATTCGAAAACCATCTTGTTTTTTCCCGTCAAATGAAACTCGTGACTGTGGTAGCAGGCGCACTTGTCGGTGGAGCGCTCGCGACAATGTTCTGCTGGGGAGCGCTCTACGTGTACGGGGCATTCGTTCTGCATGGCAAGGGAAGCCTCTTCGACACGGACCCGGAGATCGCGAATCTATTTTTCGTCACATGGGGCGGATTGATTTTAATTTTCGCAATGGCCGGCGCAATTGTCGTGACTCGCAGGAAATCCCGTTAGCCAACTGATTACCCCTACGATGCTGTTTTTTCTCGCCTCGTATGTGATTCGCTGAGTCAGCCTCTTGCATTAGCCACCCTCGTTCGACCGACCTACGAATAGAAAAGGCGCCCGAAGGCGCCTTCCATGCATCTGAACTACGCGCAACAGCCGTCAGTTCGTCCGCGAATTGTGCTTCTGCAGATACGCGATCAGGCCGTCGATCCCGCCCGTCGCGAGCTGGCTCTTGAACTGGCCCTGGTAGACCTGGATCAGCCACGCGCCCGACATGTCGATGTCGTAGATCTTCCAGTCGTTGCCGACCTTGCCGAGACGATAGCCGACCGACTGGCTGTCGCCCGGCGTCGTGACCGTCGACTGCACGAGCGCATCGGCACCCGACGCGCCGCCTGGCTTGAACGAGAACTTCGCGTCCTGGTTGCCGAGCTGCGCGAGCGACGCGGCGTAGGTGCGCGTCATCAGCAACCGGAACTGCTTGTACAGCTCCTGCTGCTGTTGCGGCGTGGCCTGCTTCCACGCGTCGCCGACCGCGATGCGGGTCGTGCGCTCGAAGTTGGTCACGGGCAGGAAGCGTTGCTCGACCACCTGCGTGATCTTCGCCATGTCACCGCCGCGGGCGGCCGGATCGGCCTTCATCGCGTTGACGGTGCCCTCGACCGCCGTGCGGACGAGGTCGACCGGCGCGCTCTGCGCGAAAGCGGAAACCGACACGGCGGCCGCCGCGACGAAAGCAAACAGATGACGTTTCATACGAATTTCGCACTCGATGGGAAAAAACGGCCGGCTCTTTGCATCGGCCGGTGGAGCAAAGTATACCGGGCCCGACGCCGCGTTGCCGCCCGGTGACCGACTGTTACCTTTCAGCGCCGTTTGTCACAGGCGCTTCGCGGCGTGTCGACGCATCGCCGCGGCGATTATGTAAATATATGCATACAAATGATCCGGCCGCGCGATCCGATTGCCACGCCGGTAGCAAATATCCTTCCCGCCCCGATTCTCCGCAACGTCACGACCGTCGCCGCGCCGCGCCGGTATACTTGGCTACTTTGCCCTAGCCAGCCGCTCCCCACCACCACATGGTGACATCTCTCATCGTCCGACTCGTTGCGTGGTCGGTGCGCCGCCCCGTCTGGGTCGTCGTCCTGTCGCTCGTCATCGCCGCCTTCAGCGGCGTCTATGTCGCGCAGCATTTCAAGATCAACACCGACATCAGCAAGCTCGTCGATGCGGAACCGCAATGGGCCGCGCTCGGCCAGGCCGTCGACAAGGCGTTCCCGCAACGCAACGGCACGATCCTCGCGGTCGTCGAGGCGCCCGCGCCCGAATTCGCGACGGCCGCCGCGCATGCGCTGACCGAAGCGCTGCAGAAGGACGCCGCCGCCGGCCGCATCGGCCCGGTCGCCGAACCGGGCGGCGGGCCGTTCTTCGAACACAACGGGCTGCTGTTCCTGTCGCCGCAGGAGGTCTCCGATACGACCGCGCAGCTCGCGAGCGCGCGCCCGCTCGTCAACGAACTCGCGAAGAACCCGAGCCTCACCGGGCTCGCCACCACGCTGTCCACCACGCTCGGCCAGCCGCTCCTGACCGGCCAGGTGAAGCTGCCCGCGATGGCGAAGCTGCTCGCGCGCAGCGCGGCGACGGTCGACGACGTGCTGGCCGGCAAGCCGGCCGCGTTCTCGTGGCGCGCGCTGGTCGACAGCGACGCCGCGCGGCAGCCCGCGCGCGCGTTCGTCACCGTGCAGCCGGTGGTCAACTACGGCGCGCTGAAGGCCGGCGCGGCAACGAGCCAGGTGATCCGCGACGCGGCCCGTTCGCTCGACCTCGACAAGCGCTACGGCGCGGCCGTGCGCCTGACCGGCGAACAGCCGCTCGCCGACGACGAATTCGCGTCGGTCGAAGACGGCGCCGCGCTCAATGGCGTGCTCACGCTGCTCGCCGTGCTCGTCATCCTGTGGCTTGCACTGCGCTCGAAGCGGATGATCGGCTCGGTGCTCGTCACGCTGTTTGTCGGCCTCGTCGTGACGGCCGCGCTCGGCCTCGCGATGGTCGGCTCGCTGAACATGATCTCGGTCGCGTTCATGGTGCTGTTCGTCGGCCTCGGCGTCGACTTCTCGATCCAGTACGGCGTGAAGTACCGCGAGGAACGCTTCCGCGACGAGCGCATCGATCACGCGCTGATCGGCGCCGCGCACTCGATGGGCATGCCGCTCGCGCTCGCCACCGCGGCCGTGGCAGCAAGCTTCTTCTCGTTCATTCCGACCGCGTATCGCGGCGTGTCCGAGCTCGGCCTGATCGCGGGCGTCGGGATGTTCGTCGCACTGCTGACCACGCTCACGCTGCTGCCCGCACTGCTGCGCCTGTTCGCGCCGCCTGGCGAATCGAAGACGCCGGGCTTTCCGTGGCTCGCGCCGGTCGACGATTATCTCGATCGCCATCGCAAGCCGATCCTGATCGGCACGCTGGCGGTCGTGATCGGCGCGCTGCCGCTGCTCGCGTTCCTGCATTTCGACTTCAACCCGCTGCACCTGAAGGACCCGAACAGCGAATCGATGGCGACGCTGCTCGCGCTGAAGGATTCGCCGGAAGCCGCCGTCAACGACGTCACGCTGCTCGCGCCGTCGCTCGCGCAAGCCGACGCGGCCGCGAAGCGCCTCGACGCGCTGCCCGAAGTCGGCCGCACGACCACGCTGTCGACCTTCATCCCCGCCGACCAGCCGGCCAAGCGCGCGGCGATCGCCGCGGCTGCGAGCGAGCTGCTGCCCGCGCTGACGCAGCCGGCCGCGCCGCCCGCGACCGACGCGCAACGCGTGGCCGCGCTCAAGCGCGTGTCGGACCTGTTGAGCTATGCGGCCGAGGATCACCCGGGCCCGGGCGCCGCGGCCGCGCAGCACCTGTCCGCGTCGCTCGCGAAGCTCGCCGCCGCCGACAGCGCGACGCGCGACCGTGCCGAACGCGCGTTCTCCGATACGCTGCGCATCGCGCTCAATCAGCTCGCTGCGCTGCTGCAGCCGCAGGACATCACGCGCGAATCGCTGCCGCCGCAGGTCGTGCGCGACTGGGTTGCGCCGGACGGCCACGCGCTCGTGCAGATCTCGCCGAAGGTGCCGAAGGGCGTCGACCCGAACGACGACACGATGCTGCGCCGTTTCGCCAAGGCCGTGAAGGCCGCGGAACCGGGCGCGACTGGCGGCCCGATCTCGATCCTGCATTCGGCCGACACGATCATCAACGCGTTCCTGCACGCGGCGCTGTGGTCGATCATCTCGATCACGGTCCTGCTGTGGGTCACGCTGCGCCGCTTCGGCGACGTGCTGCGTACGCTGGTACCGCTGCTCGTGTCGGGCATCGTGACGCTCGAGATGTGCGTCGTGCTCGGCATGTCGCTGAACTTCGCGAACATCATCGCGCTGCCGCTGATGCTCGGCGTCGGCGTCGCGTTCAAGGTGTATTTCGTGATGGCGTGGCGCGCGGGGCAGACGGGGCTGCTGCATTCGAGCCTCACGCACGCCGTGCTGTTCAGCGCCGCGACGACGGCGACCGCCTTCGGCAGCCTGTGGCTGTCGCACCATCCGGGCACGTCGAGCATGGGCAAGCTGCTCGCGCTGGCCCTGACCTGTACGCTGATCGGCGCCGTGGTGTTCCAGCCCGTCCTGATGGGCAAACCGCGCGTCAAGCGCGCCCAGAACCAATCGCAAGGAATCAATGAATAAGGTGCGAATCATTGCGGCGACCGTCGCCGCCAGCACGATGCTGACCGGCTGCGCGACGGGACCGAACCGCAATCCCAACGACCCGCTCGAGCCGATGAACCGGGCGATGTACACGTTCAACGACACGGTCGACACGCACATCGCGCAGCCGATCGCGAAGGGTTACCAGAAAGTCACGCCGACGCCGGTGCGCACCGCGATCAGCAACTTCTTCTCGAACCTCGGCGATCTCGGCAACATGGCGAACAACCTGCTGCAGTTGCGCATCACCGATGCGACGCAGGATCTGATGCGCGTGGCGATGAACTCGCTGTTCGGCGTCGCCGGCCTGATCGACATCGCGACGCCGGCCGGGCTGCCTAAGCATCACCAGGATTTCGGGCTGACGATGGCGCGCTGGGGCATGCCGTCCGGCCCGTACCTCGTGCTGCCCGTGTTCGGGCCGAGCACGATCCGCGACGGCGTCGGCCGCGCGGTGGACGTGCGCTTCAACCTGCTGAACTACATCGAGCCGGCCGCACGCAATCCGATGTACATCGCGCAGTTCATCAGCGCGCGTTCGGACCTGCTCGGTGCGACCGATCTGCTGAAGCAGGCCGCGCTCGATCCGTATTCGTTCGTGCGCGACGCGTACCTGCAGCAGCGCAAGTCGCTGACGTATCACGGCCAGTCGGCATCGGCTGCCGCGCCGAACGACGCTGAGCCGGGTGAAGCCGGCGCGGTGCCGGCGGCCACGCCAACCACGCCGGGCGGCTTGCCGAACTATGAGGATCCGGGCGATGCGGGCGGCGCATCGGGCGCCACGCCGAACAACGCACCGGCCGCGCCGGGATTGCCGCAGTATGACGATCCGGGTGCGGACAATGCGATGCCGGCGAGTGCGCCTGCTGCGGCACCGGTCGCTGCGTCGGCCGGAGCGACGACAGCGCCGGCCGCCAACGGCGCGCCGATCGCGCCGGCGATGCCGACGATGCCCGCGAGCAGTCCGGCCGCACAGTAACGCCGCAACGGCGGCCGCGCAAAAAAAGAGCGCTGCGTCATGCAGCGCTCTTTTTTTGTCCGCGCGAAACGGCAGACCGGGAAGCGGGGGAAAGGCCAGCAGCGAACGCCGCTCAGACGATCCGCATCGCGCCCGCCCGCTCGAACGCGTGGCGTGCCTGGATCAGTGTCGTGCGCGCCGCGCGCGCATCGCTGGCGACTTGCAACAACGGACCGAGCTGCGACGGCTGCTTCAGCAGTTCGCGCAGGATCGGCAGGATCGCCGTGCTGCCGTCGTCGCGCAGCCCGGCCGTCGCCGCGCGCGGCAGCGTGCGCCACGCCGGATCGACGATCGCGCGGCACACCGCGAACGGCACGCCGCGCGCGGCCGCGAAGGCCGCCGCGATATGCGATTCCATGTCGACGGCAAGCGCGCCATTCGCACGATGCAGCGACGTCTTGTCCTGCTCGCTGACCACCGGCGCGCCGACGGCCGCCATCGTGCCGCGCGTGACACGCGCCCACACCGGCGTGTCCTGCAGCGCGGCGACGAGCCGCGCGCTCCAGCCCGTATCGGTCTGCACGCGGCCGAACGGCCCGTCGATCGCGTCCGCGATCACGAGCGCGCCCGGCGCGAGGTCGGGCGCGAGCCCGCCCGCGGTACCGAAGCTGACGATGCCCGCGCAGCCGCGCGCGGTCGCTTCGGCCAGTGCGCGCTCGAGCCGGTCGGCCCGCGCGGCGAACACGGCCTCGACGCCGTCGCCGCGCGCGATGCGCGCCTCGAACGCCATCCCTGTGACCGCGATGACGGGCAATGCGCCGTTGTGCTGCGTCGTCGCCACGCGTTACATCCCGACCGTCACGCGCGTCGCGTTCGCGCGCTTCAGGTTGCGGTAGCGCGCGAGCGCCCACAGCGGGAAGAACTTGCGATAGCCGTGGTAGCGCAGGTAGAACACGCGCGGGAAGCCCGTCGCCGTGAAGCGCGTCTCGTCCCACAAGCCTTCTTCGTTCTGCTGCGCGACCAGGTAGTCGACGCCGCGCGCCACGGCCGGGTTGTTCACTTCGCCGGCCGCCATCAGGCCGAGCAGCGCCCAGGCCGTCTGCGACGCCGTGCTCGGCGCCTGCTCGTAACCGCGATAGTTGAGCTTGTAGCTGTCGCCGTCCTCGCCCCAGCCGCCGTCCTTGTTCTGGATCGACAGCAGCCACTGCGCACCGCGCTTCATGCGCGGGTCGTCCGGCGTCAGGCCGGCCGCGTTCAGCGAGCACAGGGCCGTCCACGTGCCGTACACGTAGTTCATCCCCCAGCGGCCGTACCAGCTGCCGTCCGGCTCCTGCTCCTTCAGCATGTAGTCGAGCGCGCGGCGGGCCGGCTCGCTGTTCAGCGGCGTCTCGCCGAGCTGCGACAGCATCGACAGGCAGCGGCCCGACACGTCGGCCGTCGGCGGATCGAGCAGCGCGCCGTGATCGGAGAACGGGATGTTGTTCAGGTAGTACTGCGTGTTTTCAGGTTCGAACGCGCCCCAGCCGCCGTCGCTGCTCTGCATGCCGACGACCCATTCGCGCGCACGCGCCATCGATTCGCGATACGTGTCCGACTGCGTGAGCTTCTGCGCACGATCCATCGCCATCACGACCACGGCCGTATCGTCGACGTCCGGGTAGTGCGCATTCGCGTACTGGAACGCCCAGCCGCCGGGCCGCACGTTCGGGCGGCGCGAGATCCAGTCGCCGCGCACGTCGAGGATCTGCAGCGGACGCAGCCATTCGAGGCCGCGCAGCACCGCTTCCTGCGCACGCGCATCGCCGGTCTCGAGCAGCGCATGCGCAACGAGCGACGTGTCCCACACGGGCGACAGGCACGGCTGGCAATACGCTTCGTCCTCCTGCACGACGAGCAGCTTGTCGAGCGCCTTGCGCGCGATCGCGCGGTTCGGATGGTCTTCCGCATAGCCGAGCACGTCGTACATCATCACCGCGTTGGCCATCGCCGGATAGATCGCGCCGAGGCCGTCCTCGCCGTTCAGGCGCTCGTCGACGAACGACACGGCCTGACGGATCGCGCGTTCGCGCGTATAGCTCGGGAACAGGCCGTCGACCGCGCGCAGCGCATGGTCGACCACGCGGAAAAACGCGAACCAGCCCGCGCTCTGGTGGCCCTGACGCGGCAGCAGCCCGGCGTTGACGGGCGGGTCGATGAACAGCTCGTCGATGCGCACGCCGCGCGGGTTCTTCGCGAGCGGACGCTTCGCGTTCAGCACGAGCAGCGGCACGATCACGGTGCGCGCCCAGTACGACACCTTCGACAGATGGAACGGGAACCACTGCGGCAGCAGCATGATCTCGACCGGCATCATCGGCACCGCGCGCCACGGAATCGCACCGTACAGCGCGAGCTGGATGCGCGTGAACACGTTCGACATCTCGGCGCCGCCCATCGCGTGGATCGCGCGGCGCGCGCGCTGCATGTGCTCGGCGTTCTCGTCGTCGCCGATCACCTTCAGCGCGAAATACGCCTTCACGCTCGCGCTGATGTTCGGTGCGCCGTCGGTAAACAGCGGCCAGCCGCCGTCGGCCTGCTGGATGCGGCGCAGATACTTGCCGATCTTCTGTTCGAGCTCGAGGTTCGGCGTCTCGCCCAGATAGTGGACGAGCAGCACGTATTCAGCAGGAATCGTCGAATCCGCTTCGAGTTCGTAGACCCAGTGTCCGTCCGCTTGCTGCGCGGCCAGCAGCGCGTCGGTCGCACACGCGACAGCCGCGTCGACGTCGGCCGGCACGGCGCCGGCGGACAAGGTAGCCATTTCGGTGAGATCGTTCATCGGTCCCTCTCTTTATTGCGTCTGGAGCACGTCCGCGGCCAACTGGCCGGAACGGATCGCGCCCTCGATCGTGGCGGGCAGGCCGGTGGCAATCCAGTCGCCCGCGAGTACAAGATTGGTCCAGCGCGTACGCACGGCCGGCCGTTTCATTTCCTGCGACGGCACCGCCGCAAAGCCCGCGCGCGGCTCGACGACGAGTTGCCACGCGGGGATGGTTTCCGGGTTCGCGCCGGTCACGCGCGCGACGTCTTCCCAGATGCGCCGCGCGAGCGTGTCGCGCGGCATGTCGAGCCAGCGGCCCGCATCGCGGATCGTCGCCGCGAGCTGGCCGTCACCGGTCCGCACCGCATCGACGACGCCGTTGACGACGGTCGTCTGCAGTGGATGACCGGCCGGCGATTCGACCGCGAAATACGCGGTCACGACCGCGCTGAAGGTGTCGGGCGCGGTGAGTTCGGGCACGAGCGGCTGCGCAACCTCGGGCGGCACGGCCAGCACGACCGCGTCGCCCGGCGCGAGATCGATCCGCTCGCCGCCGACCGACACGGCATCGATCGCATTGCCGTGCGCGCCGAATTCGAACGCGTCGAGCCGCGAATTCAGGCGGATCTGCGCGCCGCCGTACTGCAGCATCCGCAGCGCCGGTTCGACGAACGCGCTGCCGAGCCCGCGGCGCGCGACGAGCGGACGGCTGCCGGGGCCGCCCGCGGCAAACGTGCCGCACAGCGCGGCGCGCGCGAGTTCGGCGCTCGCGTGGCGCGGCTCGATATTCAGCACCCCGAGGAAATACGGTCGCAGCCAGCGATCCCACAGCACGCCGTCGCATCGCATCGTCTGCGCGAGCGAGCGGCCCGTGCGGGCGAATGCGAGCGGGGCCAGCGCGAGATAGTCGAGCGGCGTCGTGCCCGGCGCCCGTGACGCAGCATCGAACAGCCACGACGGCCAGCGGCCGTTGCCGAAACGCAGCGTCCAGCGCTGCTGCGACGCGATGTCGATGACCGGGAGTTCAGCCAGCGCGGGCCCCGCGAGCTGATCGGCCGCGCCGATCGCGCGCAGGTAGCGCTGCGTCGCGGGCTGTCCCGCGAAAACCGTGTGCAGCCCACTGTCGAGCGTCGTGTTCAGCGTCCCGTCGAACCACGAGCGGCAGCGGCCGCCCGCGTGCGCATGCGCGTCGTGCAGCACGATGCGCCGCCCGCGACGTTGCAGCTCGACCGCGGCCGACAGGCCCGCGAGTCCTGCGCCGATCACGTGGACGGTTCTGGGCATCGCGTCGGTCGACTCAGAACAGCGCGTAGCGCGCGGCGATCATCAGCATGCGCGCCTTCGGCTTGCGCAGCGGCGCGCGCGGCGCGGCAAAGCCGCGCGCGATCGCGGCCTCGAGAATGCAGCGATACGCGCCCGACATGATGCGCGGCGCCTTCACCTGCGCACGCGGGCAGGTATCCATCACCGCGTCGGCCTGGCGGAAGTGCTCGAGCGCGCGCTCGACGAGCGTCGCGCACACGCGCGGCAGCGCCGGATCGCGCACGATCGTCGCCGGATCGGTGATCGCGATGCCTTCGCGCGCAAGCAGCTCGCGCGGCAGGTAGCACCGGTTGATCGCCGCGTCGTCGTCGATGTCGCGCAGGATGTTGGTCAGTTGCAGCGCGCGGCCGAGGTGGTGCGACAACGTGATCCCTTCGGCTTCCGGCATCCCGAAAATCCTCACCGACAGCCGGCCGGCCGCGCTCGCCACGCGATCGCAGAACAGGTCGAGCGTCGGCTCGTCGGGCGCGCAGATGTCTTCCACCGCGTCCATCGCCATCCCGTCGATCATCGCGTGGAAATCGTCGCGCTGCAGGTCGAACGCGCGAATCTCGCGATCGAGCGCGACGAGGTGGCGCGGCGGGCGGCCGGCGAAGCAGGCGTCGATGTCCGCGCGCCAGCGATTCAGGCCCGCGGTGCGCTCGGCGCGCGGCAGGTCGCTGTCGGCGATGTCGTCGACCGCGCGGCAAAACGCATAGACCTGGAACATCGCATCGCGCTGCACGGCCGGCAGGATGCGCATCGCCAGATAGAAGGAGCTGCCCGATGTGACGGCAGCGGCGTCGGTTTCTTGTTCGTCCACGACGGAATGGGAAACGGCCAAGACGAAGCTCCACGGAGACACCCACGCGGGGCGATTGAAGAAGCCATGCCCGGCTGGGATGGTCAGGGCGTCGAATGCGTGCGAGATATGCGAACGATCGACGCAGACAGGCACAAATTACCGGCCGGAAGCCGGAATTGGGCGAAAGTATAGCAATCTTTGAAGTTCGATGGCGGACGCGCACCCTGTCCGGCGGGGTGCCGAGCGCCACCGGCGGGCCGGTGCGCCGGCCTTTGCGAACGGCGGCCCGAACGCGCGTCAGCCGTACACGATGTCGCGCTGCAGATCGAGCGCGATGAGCCCCATTTCGCGCGTGAGCTGCAGCATCGAGCGGCGCTCGAGGCGCGAGCCCATGAAGCTCGTCACGCGGCCGTCGGGCTCGGCGGTGAACTGGAAAACCGCGCCGCCGGTACCGAACCACGCGCCCGGCACGTCGAGTGATTCCTGCCAGTCGATCTGCTCGAACACGCGCGCGATTCCCGCGCGCACCACGGCGCCCGGGCCGATCGGCGGCGCGATGTCGCCCAGGTCGTCGAGCGAATAGGGGCCGGGTTTGTTCGGCTTCCGATAGAAGAGATAGTCGACGTTCATGGGGTGCAATCGCAGGCAAAGCAACAAATTAGCGCGCTTCGGCACAAATTCAAATCGGATCAGGACGAAATGTGGCCTGTGCGACACAAAGGGACGGATCGTTGCCGGTCAAGAAACGCGCCGCGCGAGCGCGTCTCGATGGCGGCCGGTTCGTCTAAGATGACACCTTTCTCGAAAAAATACGGACACCATGGAGACGAACGCCCCCGCCACCCCGCCGTCCGATCATCCCGTTTTCGTGCTCGTGCACGGCGCGTGGCATGGCGCGTGGTGCTATGCCCACGTGGCGGCCGCGCTGGCCGCGCGCGGCTACCTGTCGATCGCGCGCGACCTGCCCGCGCACGGCATCCATGCGCGCTTTCCCGCGTCGTATCTCGCCCGGCCGCTCGACAAGGACGCGTTCGGCGCCGAGCCGTCGCCGGTCGCCAACACGACGCTCGACGACTACGCGACGCAGGTGACGCAGGCCGTCGACGACGCGTACGCGCTCGGCCGCGGCAAGGTCGTGCTGGTCGGGCACAGCATGGGCGGCCTCGCGATCACGGCGGCCGCCGAACGCGCGCCGGACAAGATCGCGAAGATCGTCTATCTCGCGGCCTTCATGCCCGCGTCGGGCGTACCGGGCCTCGACTACGTGCGCGCGCCGGAAAACAACGGCGAGCTGCTCGGCCCGCTGATGCTCGCGAGCCCGCGCGTGGTCGGCGCGCTGCGCGTCGATCCGCACAGCGGCGACGCCGCGTATCGCGCATCGATGAAGCGCGCGCTGTACGAAGACGTGCCGCAAGCCGATTTCGACGCGGTCGCGAACCTGATGAGCTGCGACGTGCCGGCCGCGCCGTTCGCGACCGCGATCCCGACGACCGCCGCACGCTGGGGCGCGATCGACCGCCACTACATCAAGTGCCTGGCCGATCGCGTGATCCTGCCCGCGCTGCAGCAACGCTTCATCGACGAAGCCGACGCGTTCGCGCCCGGCAACCCGACCCACGTGCACCAGCTCGACAGCAGCCACTCGCCGTTCGTGTCGCAGCCGGCCGTGCTGGCCGGCGTGCTCGCCGACATCGCAAAAAGCTGAGCGGAGCGGGCGCGGTCAGTCGGCGTACGCGACCGACCGATCGCGCCCGAGCCGCTTCGCCCGATAGAGCGCGGCGTCGGCCTCGTTGACGAGTACGTCGCAGGTCGGCGCGCCGGCTTTCGCGCACGCGCCGCCGACGCTCGCCGTGACCGGCACGCTGACGCCCTCGGCGTCGACCGGCACGCTGCCGATCGCGTCGCGCACCTTGTCGGCCACCCGCATCGCCTCGTCGAGCGTCGTGCACGGCAGCAACAGCGCGAATTCCTCGCCGCCGAACCGGCCGAACGTATCCTGCGCGCGCACGATCGACGCGACGCGGCGCGCCGTCTCGCGCAGCACCGCGTCGCCCACCGCATGCCCGAAGCGGTCGTTGATCGTCTTGAAGTGGTCGAGGTCGAACAGCAGCACCGACAGGTCGCCGCCGTAGCGCTGCCAGCGCGCGAATTCGTCGCCGAGCCGCGCCTCGAAGAAGCGCCGGTTCGCGATGCCGGTCAGCCCGTCGAGATTCGCGTGCTCGCGCAGCTTCGCGACCGCTTCCTCGCGCTCTCGCTGCATCACGCTCACATGCGTGACGTCGGAGATCGTCACGCACACGGCCTCGACGTCGCGGCCGCGCGTGAGCGGCATGAACGTGCAGTCCTGCTGCATGTAGTCGACGCCGCCCGTGATCGGCCGATCGTGCTCGAAGCGGAACAGGTAGGGCCGCTGCTCCCACGAGCTGAATGCGAAGCTGCCAAGCTGGAACACGCTCTCGAGCTTGCGCGACAGCCACGCACGCGGCAGGTCCGGGAAGCGGTCGAACAGGTTGCGGCCGATCACGTCGGCGGCCGGGATCCCGCTGTGGTCCTGCATGAAGCGATTCCACATCAGGACGGTCATCGAACGGTCGAGCACGAACAGGCCGAAGCCGACGCGCTCGATCACGAGGTCGCTCAGCGACGGGGCGGCGGCCGTCATAGCGCGGACAGCAACGCGTCGAGCGCGTCGCCCATCAGCCGGATCGAATCCTCGGCCATCAACATCACGAAATGCGCGCGGAACATATGGTTCTCGAGCCCGAAATTCACCTCGAGCAGCAGCGCGACGCTCCATCCCAGTTCGTTCGGCTGGAACACGTCGTCGAACGACACGTTCGCGCCGAGCAGCCCCGGCGGAAAGAACACGGGCTTGCGGCCGAGTTCGTCGAGGATCGACGCGACGCAGGCGCCCATCAGCACGTTCGCGACGTCGAACACGAGTTCGTCCGGCGTCGCCATGCCGCCGTACACGCCGTCGCCGAACGTGCGGTCGACGACCGACATCAACCGCGCGACGCCCGCCGTGCGGCACAGCACGATCGCCTCGCCCTTGATGTCGGAACGGAAGCCCTGGCGCACGGCGGTCACGTTGTCGTGGATGCCCGTCATCTCGCGCAGCGCGTCGCTCGCATCGGCCGCTTTCACGACGCGCACGCGCGGCACCGACAGCTCGATGAAGTGCCCGAGCAGCAACGCAAGCCGCGCGGCGGCGCGGCCCATTGCAAGGTTGGCGATTTCCTGCAACGCGTCGCGTTGCTCCGCCGTGAACACCGATTCAGGCATACAACCCATACTCCTTGAGAATGGGCAGCAATGCCTCCGACGTCACGGGCTTGGCAACGAATGCGATCGCGCCCAATTCACGCACGCGTGCTTGCGCCTGCGGCTGAATATCGGCGGATACCACGATCACGAACGTGTTCAGATCTTCGTGGCGCAGTGTTTCCAGGACCTGATATCCGCTCATGTCGGGCATCGTCAGATCCAGAAACATCACGGAAGCTTTGCCGTCACGATAGAGCGCCAAGGCCTCGCGACCATTCGCTGCATACGCGATGTCGACGTCCCAATCTCCCGGCAGCGCCTTTGTCAGCAGTTTGCGAGCGAGCAGCGAATCGTCGGCAATTACAATCGGCAAAGGCATGGGGCGATGCGGTATACGGAATGGTCTCTCTCGCGTTAACGACCGCGCGGCGCATTTCTTTAGGGCCATGCGTTTCGGCGCGGGCAACCGCCTTGCGGCCGCGCACGGGCGCCGCGACGCAGGTGCGCGCGACGCACCGCGCGGCAATCGCCGGCGGGCGCATGTATCTGTCATAGGGAAAGCAAGGCGCGATTCTCGGAGTAAACCGGAGGCGATGCAACTCGCCATTTTCGCCATTTCGAACAGAATTGGTCCGATCTCGCATCATTCCGAAAATAGCCGCGACCATTTTCGAGATAAGTACGCAAAATTTTTCCTTGTGTACGTTTGCGCTGCCGGATTCGTCGCGTTTTCAATCCGACGGTTTACCGCTGTCATATACGGCAGGATCGCGCCTGTACGAACGGCAGGATCGCCACGTACGGCGCCGCGCGGCGGGCCGTCGCAACTCGTTTATGATGACAGACACCGCTGCCTCACCCGCTTTCCTCGATGACGTCCGAACGGCCTGCCGACTCCCACACCCCCGCGCCTCCTCCCGCCGACGACTGGCAGGACGACGGCAGCTACGCGGCCGGCGCACCCGAGCACGATTTCGCGGTGCGCCGCGTGACGCTGATCGTGCTGCTCGTCGCGGCGATCGTGCTGCCGTGCATCTACGTGGTGGTGATGGCGTACAGCGACCTGAAGGCGCGCGAGGCCGCCGCGAGCGACGTGACGATGCGCACGGTGCGCGTGGCCGAGGAGCACGCGCTCAAGGTGTTCGACCTGAGCGAAACGCTCGATGCGCGCATCGTCGACCTCGTGCAGGACATGGACGACGCGACCGTGCGCGGCAGGGAATCCGACATCCACGAGGCGCTGAACACGATCGGCGGCGGCTATCCGCAAGTGGCCGCCGTGTCGATCTTCGGTGCGAGCGGGATGCTGCTCGCCAACAGCCTCTACTATCCGGCGCCGTATGCGTCGATCGCGAATCGCGACGACTTCGCCGGCATCCGAGACGGCAAGGTCATCGAACACATCTCGAAACTGATGATGGGGCCGCTCAAGCTCGAGAACATTCCCGTATTCAACACCGGCGTCGCGCGACGCCATAGCGACGGTTCGTTCGCCGGCATGGTGTCGATCGCGCTGAAATCGTCGTATTTCAACGCGTTCTACCGCGACCTGCTCGGCGGCGCGAGCACGCCGATGACGATGGCGCTCGCGCGCTCGGACGGCGCGGTGATCGCGTCGTATCCGCCGCCGCCGTCGCTGGCGCACACCGATCGCTCGGTCACGTTCGGCAACGCGCACAACGAGCCGCGCGCGGGCGTCGTGCGCGTGCGTCACGACGACGCGAGCAGCGAGATCGTCGCGTATCGCCAGGTCGGCAGCTATCCCGTCTACGTGAGCTGCGCGTACCGCACGTCGGCAATCTGGCATGAATGGTACGAACACCTGAGCGTGCTGTTCATCTCGATGTTCGCGCCGTCGGTCGCGCTGTGGTCCGTGATCTGGCTGTCGCTCAAGCGGCTGAAGGCGGAAGAGGAGGCATGGGACCGCTGGCAGGCCGAAGCGTCGATGCGGCGCTCGATCGAATCGGCGTACCGGCAGTCGCGCAAGATGCAGGCGCTCGGCAATCTCGTCGGCAGCGTCGCGCACGACTTCAACAACCTGCTGATGATCATCTCGAGCAACGTGCAGATCGCGCGGCGGCGCGGCGTCCAGCATCTCGACAAGGAGCTCGGCGCGATCGAACGCGCGCTGAAGAACGGGCAGTCGCTCACGCGCCAGCTGCTCGGCGTCGCGCGCAAGCAGCCGCTGCACAACGAGACGATCGACATCGGGCAATGGGTCGGCACGTGCCGCGAGCTGCTGAAGACGTCGCTCGGGTCGAAGTCGTCGCTGGTCGTCGCGATCGAGCCGGGCGTCTGGCCGATCCGCGTCGACGTCGCGGAACTCGAGCTCGCGGTGATCAACCTCGCGGTCAACGCGCGCGACGCGATGGCGACCGGCGGACGCTTCACGGTCGGCGCGCGCAACGTCACGCTGCGCCGTGAGGACGGCTTCCCGCTGACCGGCGATTTCGTGCAGATCTCGCTTGACGACACGGGGTCGGGCATGGCGCCCGACGTGCTCGCGCGCGCGTTCGAACCGCTGTTCACGACGAAGGCGCAGGGGATGGGGACCGGGCTCGGCCTGCCGCAGGTCTTCGCGTTCTGCGAACGCTCGGGCGGCCTCGCGACGATCGACAGCGCGGTCGGTGCGGGGACGTCGGTGCGTCTGTACCTGCCGCGCGCGCGCGCCGAGGATGTCGTCGCGCGGCCGGCGGCCGCCGCGCACGATGCGGCCAATGGCGAGCTCGCCGGCCTGCACGTGCTGCTCGTCGAGGACAACGGCGAAGTCGCGGCCGGCACGGAAGCGCTGCTGTCGCTGCTCGGTCATCGCGTGACCTACGCGCCCACCGCCGACGACGCATTGCGCCTGATCGAAGGCGCCGCCGCGAACGACGCGTTCGACCTCGTGATTTCGGACATTCATATGCCGGGCCGCCTGAACGGCATCGACCTGGCCGAAGCGATCGACAAGCGGCCGGGGAAGCTGCCCGTGATTCTCGTCACCGGTTATGCAGAGGAGCTCGACCGCACGCGCACGGTCAACGTCCGCGTGCTGTCGAAGCCGTTCGATATCGCGCTGCTCGACGAGATCCTGCTGGGCATCCGCGAAGCGCGCGACGCACGACACGCCGGCGCGTGACCCGCGGTGCGCAGGGCGGCGCCGGCGCGACGGCGTGAACGAACGCGGCGATCAGGCCGCCGACGACGTCACGCCGATTTCAGCAGACGCACCCAGCCCGCGTAACGATCGACGAAGCCCTGCAGGAACTTGCGGGTGTCCTCGCTGACGATCTGCCCCTGGTCGTCGATGCGCGCCGGGTCGTGCTTGATGAACATCTCGGGCTGACCGAGCGTCTTCACGTCGAGGTAAGCGAGCACGTTGCGCAGGTGCTGCTGCGCGAGCGCGGTGCCCACCGCGCCCGGCGACGTGCCGAGCACCGCGCCCGGCTTGCCCGACCACGAATTCGAACCCCATGGGCGCGAGCCCCAGTCGAGCGCATTCTTCAGCACGCCCGGCATCGACCGGTTGTACTCGGGCGTGACGAACAGCAGCGCGTCCGCGGCTTCGATCGACTGCTTGAAGCGCTTCGCGACTTCCGGGAAATCCGCGTCGTAGTCCTGGCTGTACAGCGGCAGCTCGCCGATCTCGACGAACTCGAACGAAAAATCGGCGGGGGCGAGCGAGATCACGGCGTGCGCGAGCGCGCGATTCGTCGACGCGCGACGCAGGCTGCCGACGACGACCGCAATACGATAGGACATGGCATTCTCCTTCCGGTGAGTGAGGAATCGGATCGATTGCTTCCGAATGGGCGACAAAGGTCTGTTTATAGGCAAGCCAGCCCGCGAGCCGTCCCACGGGGCCGTCCGGCCGACTTTCCACAAGGTTTTCCACAGAAATTGTGGATAACTCGACCGATATGTTCCGACGTTACAGATCGCCCGCCGCGCGGCGTGGTCGACGCGCGACACGGGGTTCGGCAAGCATAGCGCAGCGCGGCGGCGGGCTCCGTGAATTCGTGACGGAACATTGCGTTGCAGGCGCGGACCGCGCCCAGTAAGCTGCTCGCACCGCGACGCGCCCGCTCCCGTGACGCTCGCGCGATTGCCATTGCTTCGAGACACTGCAACCAGACATGCCGTCCGCACACGACGATCCCGCCTATCTCGCGCAACTGCGGCGCGACCTGCTGCGCTTCGCGCGACTCCAGCTCCGCGATGCCGACGCGGCCGAAGACGCCGTGCAGGAAGCGCTGGCCGCCGCGTGGTCGCATGCCGGCGAGTTCGCGGGGCTGTCGGCCCACAAGACCTGGGTGTTCGGGATCCTGCGCAACAAGCTGATCGACGTGCTGCGCGCGCGCCAGCGAATGGTGAGCCTGACCGCGCTCGATGCGGAGCTCGACGGCGAATCCGTGCTCGATCGCGAACTGTTCAAGGACAATGGGCACTGGGCCGCGCATGCGAAACCGCGACCGTGGCCGAAGCCCGAAACGCTGTTGCAACAACAGCAATTCTGGACGCTGTTCCAGGTCTGCCTCGACCATCTGCCGGAGCAGATCGGACGCGTGTTCATGATGCGCGAATTCCTCGATGTCGAGATTGTGGATATCTGTAGCGAATTGACGCTGACGACGAATCATTGCAGCGTGCTGCTGTACCGGGCGCGCACGCGCCTGCGAACCTGCCTGAGCGAAAAAGGACTGACGACCGAAGATGCTGCCGGGGAAATGTACTGACGTGACACGACTGCTGTCGGATGCGCTCGATCGGCATCTGACGCTGCACGAGCGTCTGCAGGTACGCGTGCATCTGCCGACCTGCAGCGGATGCCGCGCCTATCGTGGACAGATCGCGCTGTTGCGGACGGCCGCGAAAGCGGCGGCGGGGCAGGAGTCGGACGATGATGAGGGATCGTCCGGTGGCGGCTAGGCGGCGCGGGGTGTCGACGTGTCGTTCCGCCGGCCGCTCGCGCGTGCGGCCCGGCGGTTGCGTCGGCCTGGATTGCCGTTGCGTGTGCCGGGCCGGACTCGGTCGCGTTGATGCAATAAGAAAAATACGCCGGGGAAGAATTATTCGAACAGCGCCTTCACCGACTCGGGCGGGCGACCGATCGCCGCCTTGCCGCGATATACGACGATAGGGCGTTGCAGCAGGATCGGATGGGCGGCGATCGCCGCGTAGGCTTCGGCGTCGCTCAGATCCGCGCGAGCCAGATTCAATGTCTTGTACGGCTCCTCGCCGTCGCGCAGCATGTCGCGAACCGGGCGGCCGAGCTGCCGATGCAGCGTTTCCACTTCCTCGACCGTCGGCGGCGTCTTCAGGTACTCGACGACGTTCAACGGCGCGCCGGCGGTATTCAGCGACTCGACCAACGCGAGCGTCTCGCGGGACTTCGAGCATCGGGGGTTGTGGTAGATCGTGATCATCATTCAAGCCTGGATGGGGGAGCCCTGTATTGTAGCCAGTCTGCATTGACGGGCTCGGTGGGGTGGTTCAAGCGAGATCGGGGTGGTTTTCCTCTCGACAGGTTGCTGCGGTGGTTCGGTTTGGCGATGTGCTGTGCGTCGGGTGTCTGGGAGACGCTTCGAAGATGCGGTTACGTTTATGCGCATAAAGGCCGGGCAACGGCCTCGCGGGACCGGCAACTGTGGTCAGCCTGACCAATGCCCAGTGAGGGCTGTCCCGGGTGGCGAAAGGGCGCGTGATTGCGGGACACTTCGGCTGCGTTTATGCGCATAAAGCCTGCGATTGTCGGGCGAGGTGCGAGGCCACTCTGACGTAGGTCTATGCCCAGACGAGACGGCACCAGACAATGGCTATATCGATAATCCATCGCCCCGGCACGACATCATTGCGCTCCTGACGCGGGCGAGGCGCCTGCCTTCGGCCCTTCTCCGCGGGCCATCCTTGCGTCTGGTTTATGCGCATAAACGCCGCGGGCCGAGACGGCGTTGTCTCGATGCACATCGGTTCTGCGATGGATATCGAAGACGCACGTCCAGCCTCACAGACCCACTCATCCCGCTCGCGAATGCGCGGCGGGTTCCCCAACGAAGTTGATCGCCGTGAGCTCTGCCGAGTTTATGCGCACAAACTCGGCGGCTCGCAGGCAACGCGGCCCATCTAGCGAAAGGGGAGCGTACCGAGACATATCTCTACGACGAGCAGCGCCCGGCGACGTAGCCCGTGAAGACGCAGCCATCGAGCACCGCATCGACCGCTCGGCATCGGCCTCGCCATCTCCACGACACCACCAACACCCGCCGTCCATCTCCGCCATCTCGTTTATGCGCATAAACCGATAGTCCGAATGGCCAACGCGTAGTTGTCGAACGACAATTTCATTGAAATTCAAATATCGTCCTGTAGAATTCCAACGACCAAAACAGGAGTGAAAATTGGCCGCGGAAATCATTGCAGTCACTCAACAAAAAGGTGGCGTCGGCAAAAGCACGATTGCCATGCATCTCGGCGCCGCGTTCCATGAAAAAGGGAAGCGCGTCCTCGTCATCGACGCAGACCGTCAAAACACGCTGGTTCACTGGTCGAGCGCATCCGGCGACAGCGACAACGGCATCCCGTTTCCGGTCGTCAACCTGGCCGAAGCCGACGGCCAGATCCATCGCGAGATCAAGAAGTTCATCAACGACTACGACATCATCGTCGTGGACTGCCCGCCGTCGATCACCGAGAAAGTCTCCGGCGTCGTCCTGCTGGCCGCATCGATTGCCGTGATCCCGACATCGTCGTCGCCGGCCGATTACTGGTCGAGCGTCGGGCTGGTCAAACTGATTCAGCAGGCGCAGGTGATGAACGAAGACCTCCGCGCGGTGTTCCTGCTGAACAAGACCGAAGAGAAGCGCATGCTGACCCGCGAGCTCAAGCGTGCGCTCGAGGAACTCGGCTTCCCGCTGCTGAAGACGCAGATTCCGACCCGGGAAGCGTACAAGCAGGCAATGGCGCTCGGTCAGACCGTGCTGCAGATGAACGATCGCGGCGGCAAGCTGGCCGCCGCCGAAATTCGCGCATGCGCCGACGAAATCGTCGCCATGCTGCCCTGACTTTATGCGCATAAAGGAGTCACATGAAACCTTCCCAATTTGCCAAAGGATTCCAAGCGCGCCCGGATATCACGACGAGCGAGAAGCGCACGGCGCTTGATCGGCTCAATGCGATCGACGGCATCGTCAAGTCCGACACGCCGACCCCGGCATCGACCAAATCCGCGAAAAAGGACATCGCCCCTCCGCCTGCTCCGGAATTCACGATCGATCCGTCGATCGACGAATCGCAGCAATATCGCGCGTGGCGCCTCGAGAATCGCTATGCGCCGGGGCAAGTGATCGAGTTGCCGCTGAAGGCGATCAAGCATAGCCCGTTCAACCCGCGGCACTTCTATCTGAAATCGTCGATTGCCGAACTTGCGGTCAACCTCGCGAAGCAGGGTCAGCAGCAGGCCATCCACGTGATTCCGGATTACGACAATCCGGGCACGTATTTCGTCAGTGATGGCGGCCGCCGCGTGCGGGCGCTGAAGGAAGCGAACAAGGAGTCGGTCAAGGCGATCGTGATCGACGTGCCGATCGGCATCCAGAGCTACAAGCTCGGCTACGACCTCAACGTTCAGCGCGATTCGCAGACGGTGTTCGACAACGCCGTCGTGTGGCGCCGTTTCCTCGACGACAAGCATTTCCAGAGCCAGAAAGAACTCTCCGAGCACCTCGGCCTCGACGAGTCGACGGTGGCCGTCGCGTTGTCGATCGGCAAGTTGCCGGAAGCGATCATGCAGGAAATGGTCGCGCGCCCCGATCGCTTCGGATCGAACATGGCGTATCAGGTCGGCCGCTATCACAATGCGCGCGGCACCGAGGCAACGCTGCGGCTGATCAACAAGATCGTGTCGGACGATCTCAGCACGCGTCAGGTGTCGGATATCGTCAAGGGCCGCGTCGCGGCGCAGGAGACGCCAAAGGCGGCCGGCCGTCAACGCTATGCGCAGCGTCTCGAGATCAAGCTCGGCGGCAAGTCAGTCGGCGACCTGAAGTCGTATGGCGAAGACCGCATCGAGCTGCGCCTGCGCGGCCTCCCGAAGGACAAGCGCGACGCGATCCTCGAGCAGCTCGAGCGGATGCTGTTGTCGGAGTGAGGGAAGCGGCCGGCAGGGCCTGGTGAGGACGCCGGCCCCGCCCGACTGGGGCTGGGGACCGGCGGCGGCCCGTCAGCGGGCCTGAGCGGACGTCAAGCGGCCCGCGACTGGTTCAGCGTGAACGACAGCAGGTCGCCGTCCGTCGGCTCGCCCCAGGTCTTCTGGGCCAGCCAGTCGAAAAAGGCCGTCTCGGCCAGTTTGGAATCGAGGCCGCGCTTGCGCCAGTCGTCGCGCAGATGCGAGCCCATCGTCGGCAATGCCTCCGACTCGAATGACTCGCGCGCGACTTCGCGCTCCGCGTCGCCCTGCTCTTCGTACAGCACCTTCGCTTCCTTGCGGCGGAACGCCGCGAACTCGCTCAGCAAGCGCGCCTTCAGATCGTCCGGCTGCGCAACCGCGACCTTCGCGGACGGCGTGCCGGCCGGCAGTGCGTCGACCGACTCGACCGGCGGCGCATACCCCTTCTTCAGCGCATCCTTGAACAGCGCCGGCGCGCTGCGCACCGGCGGCAGCGTCGTACTGCGCATCCGCTGCTCGGTCATCTGCAGCGCGGCGCGAATCCGGTTTTCCTCGCTGTCCGCATAGAGCGTCTGCGCTTCCTTCAGCGGGATCCCGAGCTTCACCATCCGGTCGACCAGCGTGCTGTCGAACACGTTCGGGTGTTCGTCGAGCGCGAGCATCGGCTGCTTGCGCTCGGTCACGCGGAACTGGATCTCGGCCACCCGACGCCCTTCGCGGTGCTCGATCAGCTCGACGAAGATGTTGGTGACCGCGTTGACTTCCGCGATCGCGGGGCGCAGGTAATCGCGCTTGAAGTACTTGTACTCGCGCTTCGCTTCGTCGCCGGCTTCCGTGTCGGGCGTGCCCGACAGGATCGGCCGCCACCATTCCCACGGCTCGCGCATCGTCAGGTGGCTCGGGTTCGTCAGGTAGCGCACGCAGATCTCGTACAGCGCGAGACCGGCGCTGCTGCGCAGCTGGCTCTGGAACTGCAGGCTGAGGCGCGCGTACTGGACCGGGTCGAGCAGCTTCTTCTTGATCTTCGGCGCGAACGAGAATTCGACCCACACGCGACGGGTAGTCGGATCCTCGAGAATTTCCGCATCGGCGATCAGCGTGGAGATCCCCCACTTGCGGCCGGGCTTCTGGCTTGATGTGCCCGTGCTCCATTCGACCTGTACGGACACCATGCGGCGCAGGTGTTCCTTCACCAACGCGGTGTCGTTCGAATCGAAAGCGGAGTTGGCGACGATGTCCGACAGCAGCGCACGATACGTGTCGCCCGAGTCGTCGGCCTGCTGCGCGACGGCCAGCAGGACATTGAACAGCTTGCGAGTGAGGAGCGTGATCTTGCCGCTCTTCGGCTGAATGGCGATCGCCTCGACGGCCTTTCGCAATTCGGCTGAACTGGCACTCACCACATCCACATCGGTTTTCTTGGCGCGCTTCGTCGTGGCCATACGTCGGGTCGGAGGAGAAGTTTCCCGGAAGGATAGCGCCTGCGGTGATGTGCGTCCAGAACGACATGCTCACCATAGCCGGTGAAGCACGCCGGCAAAACGGCACTCACCCGTACCGCTCCCGAAAACGCTCACCGGTCCGCCCGGACGGCGTTCCGGACTCGTCCAGACGTGCCGCGGCATGCGCCGATTCACAGAATTTCACCTGTGCAGGACACGTGCGAAATTGGCTCCCGTATCGGCTCACCTTTCGATTTGTCGTAATTTTGCGACTGCGCAACCGTGAGTTCGACACAGGGTCGCGATTGCACCTCACCGTTCGTCCCGGACCGCCGCCCATCGGCCTGTATGCATGTACAGGCGTGATCCGCCGGAACATCGGTTCGGCTTCGACACGTGGAAAACCGCCATCGAAACCGGTACGCGCAGCCCGATCGGCGGCTGCTTCGCCAGCCCGGGCGCGCATTGTACAGTGCGCGAATCGTGTCCAGTCCCGAAAATACTCACCTGTGGCACAGCATGCGGATTCGTTCGGATGCCGACGAAGGTCCGACACACGCGGGACTCGCTACCAATGACTCCCGCAAACGCTCACCTTACAGAAGAAATGCGGCACCGCAGCGGGTCCGGAAATGACTCCCGAAAAATCTCACCGTAACCGGCGCGGTATCAAAAATCTCAATCCCTTCCGATACTTATGCACAGAAGGCATTTGGCTGTGCATCGCCGGGATCCCCCGAAAAGCCTCACCTTTCGACGGGAATCCTTCATACGACAACCGAATCTCGGCCCCTGAAAAGTCTCACCTGTGCCAAAAAGTGGCACAGCAAAAACGAGATTTCCGCCAGTCCTGACGGGCTTTTCGGCGAATTAGGCCGGTCACGAGTCCCGAAAAGCCTCACCTCTGACCATTTTTTCAGCAAATACGGCTCCCGGAAAGCCTCACCTGTGAGCGAGATCGCAGCCTGTGATCGATGCCCCGAAAAAGCTCACCTTTAGGGGATCGGAGCAGGAAAACCCGGATTTCGCTCCCGAAAAACCTCACCTTTGGGGCATCACAGGCGCCGAAAAGCACTTTTGCTGTGCAAAATGGCGTTTGCTTCCCGGAAATCCTCACAGCAAATTCCCGTGGAGTCCCGTGAAACCTCACCTTTCGCCAAATCTGCCCAAAAGATGGGCAGAATCAGGGCGCGAAGCACGTCCTGCAAGTTCTCACCTATGTCTGCACAGGCAGAAAACTGTGCAGCCAGGCATGGCGCGGGTTCTGTGGCTGTGCGGCCCCGAAAACCCTCACCTGTGGGAAAACGCGTGTTTTACTGTGATCCCGAATCCGCTCACGACCCTTCCTGCAACGGCTCACGCAGCTCCCTGAACCCCATCACGTCAGCTCCCGCAGAAGATCACCTTGGCTCCCGTAAAACTTCACCTTGTCGGCCGGAAAGCCTTGCGCCATAAGGCTGTGCCGTGGCGTTAACGTTTTTAACTAAGGGTTCAAGGGTGTTTACTTCTAATACTCTCAAACCATCCGCTGGGGAGTTTTCCACAGACACCCCAACCCCTGAACACCCACAGGCAACCCGATCGATCGTCATGTGAAACAAATGCCCAAATTCGGGGTTCACGGAAAATCGCTTGCAGTACAAAGACTTGGCTGACTTTCTTCGCTTTGTTTCACGGAATTCCAGGTCACCGTCAGCAGGATGGACTCGCCGAGCCGATTTCTGTGCAAAACGACGTAAATTCACAACGGACCCTCGAAATAAGTATCGGTGAATACGTATTTCGTTATGATTGCCACATTTCATTGTCTGTGAGCATGGCCATGACCCTGGACGAAATGCGTCAAGTCATTCGGGAAGAACTGGAATCGCTACGCGCAAGCGGTGCACGGCGTCAGGAATTGTCGCTCCATGCATGCAAGCGCTTGTTCTTCGATCTCGGCATCCGGCCGTCGGCCGCCAACGTCCGCGATCTCACCCAGACCGGCAGCGCCAGCGACATCCCGAAAGACATCGATCATTTCTGGGAGCGCATCCGTGCCGCTTCCAAGATCCGGCTCGACGGCGCGGCGATCCCGAAAGCTGTCGAGGAAAAAGCCGGCGCGTTGCTCGGCGCACTCTATGAAGAGGCATTGAAAGCCGCACGCGACAGCCTCGATGGAGACCGCGAGCAGGTCCGCGCCGACATGGCCGACGCGGAACAGCGGTTGCGCGACGCAACTATCCGTCAGGAGACGCTCGAAGGCGCGCTCGCGCGCGGGGAAGCGAGAAACGAGCAATTACAGGCGCGGGTGACCGAACTCGAGGTGCAGCTCGCGTCCCAGACCACCCACGGTTCGGCAAGCGAAGCCACGTTGCTCACCACAGTCGCTCGACTGGAAAAGGAATTGGCCGCGGCTGCCGGCCGGATCGATGCCGAGCAAGCGCAGAACGCCGCGCTACGCGACCGCATCGATGCGCTGCAGGCCGAATTGCAGCAGCGCACCGAGCATTACGCGCAGCAAATCAAGGATGCGGTGGCCGAAGCCGAACGCCGCGTCAAGCCGATGCTGGTCGAACTGGATTCGTTGCGCAGCATGGCGTCGACGTACCAGAGCGGGTTGCGGGACGTCCAGCGCAAGGAATTCGATTTCCTGCAGCAGTTGAGCTCGGCCAAGGCGCGCGCCGACCGGCTCGAAGAACAGTTGCGTACCCAGAGCGACGAACTGGAGCGCGCCACGCGCGACGTGAATTCATTGCGCGCGAACCGCGGAATGAATCCGGAAATCGCCGCGCTGATCCGGCGCCTGGCCGAGGCGGGACGGCTCGATGCCAACGCGTATGCCGCGATCGGCACCTCGCTGGACCACGAGATTCCGGCGCCGACCCGGTGCCCGCATTGCGACGGCGAACCGGAACTGTCACATGGCAACGAGGGGTTTGAAGTCGCGTGCCCCGAGTGCGAGCACGCGTCCGGCGCATGGCCGTCCCGCTTCGAAGCCGTCGCGCGTTTTGCGCAGACCTGACGTGAAAGCCGGCAGCGCCTCACAGGTGAGAAGATCCGGGAAGCTTGAGGTGAGGTTTTTCGGGAGCTGTGAAACGGTGAGGCTGCGCCACACAAGGCTGCTCACGGATCGTTTCCGTGAGCAGCCTTTTCCCGATCAGTGAGTTTCGTCGCGGTCGGACGCGTCACCGTTGCTGTCGGCCAGCCCGTCACGCCAGTTTTTCCAGGCGCGATGCAGGCGATTCGACGAGATCGGCCGCATGAAGCCCAGCCATTTGCCGACGCGCTCCGGCGGCACGTCGTGCTCGAACAGTTCGGCCGCGTAGCTATTGCGCAGGGTTTGCGGGCTGGCGCGCGCCGTGCGTGACGATGTGAGCCCGGCCGATTCGACGATCGCGTCGATCGCGCGCAGCATCGTCGCCTTGTGCATCGGCCGCCCGGCATGCGATGCGGGGAAGACGAGTTCTCCTGGAATCTCCTGGCGTTTGCGTTCGGTGAGCCACGCTTCGAGCAACGCGATCGCAAACGAGGCCAGATGGGTGTCGCGCGAGTAATCCGGATGCGTCGACGCGATCCGCAGCGACGTGCCGCTCGTATTGATGCAACTAATCGTAAGTGCGCGCGCTTCGCCGGTTTTGATGCCGGCGCCAAGAAACGCGGCGACGAGCGCACGGTCGCGGCGTTCCTTCCAGTACGCGGAACCCGAGACGCCGATCGGCGAAAACAGATACGCGAGCAACGTCGCCCGTTCCGCCGGCGTGAGGAAACCGGTCGGTTCGTTGTCGCGTGCCTTGCGCCAGTTCGCTTCGCCATCCTGAGCAATGAAGCGGGCCGGATTGGTCGATGCGTACTCGGTGCGGCGGACATGATCGAGCACCCGCTCGATCAGCCGGAGATAGCGCATTCGCTGGGTTTTCTTGATCGGCAGTTCGCCGACGAAATTCGCAATGGTCGGCGTATCGACCGTCGCCAGGTTCTTTTGATGGGCGCGCATCCACGTGAGAAACGCACCCCATTGCGCGCGATAGACGTCGGCCGACGAGCGGCGATAGTCCTGCATCGCCAGCCAAGCGTCGAACGCGGCTTCGGGCGAGGCGACCCAGTCGGACGCATCGCGGTCGAACAGATCCTTTTCTTCCGGCGAGGCGGCGGTGTCGGGAGAGGCGGGAAGGGACATGGCATTAATTCCGTTAGTTGCGTACATGGTAGCCCTTTTCCGCAACGTATCGGGCAGCAAGCGGGTGAACCGGCCGCCATGCGCGACGGCCGGGGCCGGGCCGTCAGTCGCCCCACGCCTTGGACTGGCGGTGCGGGCGCGCGGGACGCGCGGTGTCGTGCGCGTTTGCCGCGGCTTCGTACGCGAGCACGGCAAACGAAAAGACCGCCGGCAGCGCATTCGAGCGCCCGAAGTCGATCGGATCGTCCGTTTCGGGAAACGTCATGTCCGACGGCCGTTCGAACAGTTGACGCATGCCCGCGTCGTGTCGGCTGGCAAAGCCGAGATCGGCGAGCGCTTCGGCTTCGATCGCATGCAGCAGGCGCCACGTCAGCGGCACGCGCTGACGGATGTAGCGCGCCGCGATATGGCGAACGATCAATTCGAGGTCATGCGCGGCAGCCTTGAAGCTGAGCGCGGCTAAATCTTGTTCTTCTGTCATTGCAGGCTCCTGTCGACCGGGACGGGCGCCTCGGTGCGCCGGCTCCGGCCCATGCATGGCGGAATGTCCGTATACTGTACAAACATACAGTATTTTCCGCAACTGGCCTGCGACTGACCTTTTAGCGTGAACAGGCCCTGGCTATCCGCGCCGTCAGCGATGGATCACGATCAGCAATGCCCGCGCTTCGGCCTTGCCGGGATTGCGGATCGCATGCGGCTCGTCGGCCGGGTAGCGCGCGGTGTCGCCCGTCTTCAGCCGGCGGCTGGCCGCGGCGGCCTCGATTTCCATCGCGCCCTGCAGCACGGTGAGGTGCTCGCGCGTGCCGGGTTCGTGCGCGTTCGATACCAGTGCGCCGCCGCCCGGCAGCGTCAACTCGTACCACTCGAACTTGCCGGCGAGGTCGATCGGGCCCCATACGCGCAACTGGTACCGGCCGTCGTGGCCGGCGAGCGTCGGAATGTCGTGCGGGCCGTCCACGCGGATCGTCTCGGGCGCCTTCGGCTGCGAAAACAGTTCGTCGAGCGTGATGCCGAGCGCGTTCGTCAGCCGCCATGCGACGGCGATCGTCGGGTTGGCCTTGTCGCGTTCGATCTCGGAGAGCATCGATTTCGATACGCCGGCTGCGCGCGACAGGTCGTCGAGCGTCAGCTTGCGCTCGTTGCGCAGCCGCTGGATCTGCTCGCCGACGCGCGGCGGAGTCGCGGCCGGTGGTTGCGGGGCGGCGTCGGCGGGCGTGCGCCGCGATCCGGAGGAACTTGCCATTTGGATTCCGTTCGCTTAGAGTTGTTCGATATTTCGAATTCTAGTTCGGAATATAGGATAAATGCGGTCAACCGAACGACCGACTATAACAGTAGCAAGCCGTTGCGCCGCCACGAGCCGTGCGCCGCGGAATGCGAAACCCTGTCAGGAGCTTTGCGATGCGTGATGCCTTTCTCGCCCAGGTGCGCGGGACGCTCGACCAGATCCGCGCGGACGGTTTTTACAAGACCGAGCGCGAGATCGCGAGTCCCCAGGCGGCAGCCGTGCGGCTCGCCGGCGGCGCCGGCGTGCTCAATTTCTGCGCGAACAACTATCTGGGTCTGGCGAACGATCCGCGGCTGATCGACGCGGCCAAGGCCGGCCTCGACCAGGACGGCTTCGGCATGGCGTCGGTGCGCTTCATCTGCGGCACGCAAACCGTCCACAAGCAACTGGAAAGCGCGCTGGCCGCGTTTCTCGGCACCGAGGACAGCATCCTCTATTCGAGCTGCTTCGACGCGAACGGCGGGCTGTTCGAGACGCTGCTCGACGAGAACGACGCGGTGATCAGCGACGAGCTGAATCACGCGAGCATCATCGACGGCATTCGCCTGTGCAAGGCGAAGCGCTTTCGCTACAAGAACAACGATCTGTCCGACCTCGAGGCGAAGCTCAAGGAAGCCGATGCCGCGGGTGCGCGCCACAAGCTGATCGCGACCGACGGCGTGTTCTCGATGGACGGCATCATCGCCGATCTGAAAGGCATCTGCGATCTCGCCGATCGCTACGGCGCGCTCGTGATGGTCGACGATTCGCATGCGGTCGGCTTCATCGGCACGCACGGTCGCGGCACGCCCGAGCATTGCGGCGTCGAAGGCCGCGTGGACATCATCACCGGCACGCTCGGCAAGGCGCTCGGCGGCGCGTCGGGCGGCTATGTCGCCGCGCGGCGCGAGGTGATCGAGCTGCTGCGCCAGCGCTCGCGTCCGTATCTGTTCTCGAACACGCTCACGCCGAGCATCGCCGCGGCATCGCTGAAGGTGCTCGAACTGCTCGGCAGCGACGAAGGCGCGAAGCTGCGCGAGCGCGTGCGCGAGAACGGCGCGCAGTTCCGCAAGCAGATGACCGAAGCCGGCTTCACGCTCGTGCCCGGCGCGCATCCGATCATTCCGGTGATGCTCGGCGACGCGCAGCTCGCGACGAACATGGCCGACAAGCTGCTCGGCGAAGGCGTCTACGTGATCGGCTTCTCGTTCCCCGTGGTGCCGCGCGGCCGGGCGCGCATCCGCACGCAGATGAGCGCCGCGCATACGCCCGAACAGATCGACCAGACGGTCGCCGCGTTCGTGCGTGTCGGCAAGTCGCTTGGCATCATCTGACGGAGGCGCGACCATGAAAGCACTGGCAAAGCTCGAACGCGGCCCCGGCCTCACGCTCACGCGCGTGAAGCGCCCCGAAGTCGGCCACAACGACGTGCTGATCAAGATCCGCCGCACGGCGATCTGCGGCACCGACATCCATATCTGGAAGTGGGACGACTGGGCGCAGAAGACGATTCCGGTGCCGATGCACGTCGGCCACGAATATGTCGGCGAGATCGTCGAGATGGGGCAGGAAGTGCGCGGCTTCGCGATCGGCGATCGCGTGTCCGGCGAAGGGCACATCACCTGCGGTTTCTGCCGCAACTGTCGCGCCGGGCGCCGGCATCTGTGCCGCAACACGGTGGGCGTCGGCGTGAACCGCGAAGGCGCGTTCGCCGAATACCTGGCGATTCCGGCGTTCAACGCGTTCAAGATTCCGCCGGAGATCTCCGACGATCTCGCGTCGATCTTCGATCCTTTCGGCAACGCGACGCACACGGCGTTGTCGTTCAACCTCGTCGGCGAAGACGTGCTGATCACCGGCGCGGGCCCGATCGGCATCATGGCCGTCGCGATCGCGAAGCACGTCGGCGCGCGCAACGTCGTCATTACCGACATCAACGACTATCGGCTGGAGCTCGCGCGCAAGATGGGCGCGACGCGCGCGGTCAACGTCGCACGCGAGTCGCTGCGCGACGTGATGGCCGACCTGCACATGACCGAAGGCTTCGACGTCGGTCTCGAGATGTCCGGCGTGCCGAGCGCGTTCACGAGCCTGCTCGAGGCGATGAACCACGGCGGCAAGGTTGCGCTGCTCGGCATCCCGCCCGCGCAGACGGCGATCGACTGGAACCAGGTGATCTTCAAGGGGCTCGAGATCAAGGGCATCTACGGCCGCGAGATGTTCGAGACCTGGTACAAGATGGTCGCGATGCTGCAGAGCGGCCTCGACCTGTCGCCGATCATCACGCATCGCTTCGCGGCCGACGATTACGAGCAAGGCTTCGCCGCGATGCTGTCCGGCGAAAGCGGCAAGGTGATTCTCGACTGGACCGTCTGAGTCGGGGGGCGACAGAGCCGGGGCGGCGCGGCACGTTGGCCGGCTGCCCCGTTTTCGTTTGCACACGCACGCACCGTCGTGCATCGAAACGCGTGATTCAACGCTTGAGGTGAGGTTATTCGGGAGCGGTGTTCGCGCGCCGAATCGTCGCACGATCCCGCATAGGTGACGTGCAATGGCAGATTCGCTTCACCTATCGGCAGCCGCTTCGCTTCTCGCCGTCACGCTATTCGGTGCTCGTTTTTCCTCTTCCATGCACTTCCCCGCTTCGTTTGGCGCGCGAGCGTTCGCCCGCAACCTTAGGCGGCATCGTACCGACCCGGAACATCAACCGTGAGCCGCATGCAGCGCTGCGACTCACTGAGACGAAGCGCGATCGGCCTCGACCGGTGCGCGACCCCCACTTGATCCGTTCACCCTCGAATCCGCGCGGATCGCGCTGAAGGCTCAGCCCGACGAGCCGGCGCTTCGCGCGAGATTCAGCCCTCCCACCGGCAGGGCTTTTTTCATCCGGGTATTGACGACGGAGAACGATCGTTCTACCGTAAACCGATGAACACACCTCTCGACTCCTCCGGCGAACCGGGCGTTCGCGACCGGCTGCTCGACGCGGCCGAAGCGCTGATCTATTCGGGCGGCATCCATGCGACCGGCGTCGATGCGATCGTCAAGCGATCCGGCGCGGCGCGAAAGAGCTTTTATTCGCATTTCGAATCGAAAGAGGCACTGGTCGTCGCCGCGCTCGAACGTCGCGACGCGCGCTGGATGCGCTGGTTCGTCGACGCCACGCTGGCGCGCGGCCACGCGCCGCGCGCGCAACTGCTCGGCATGTTCGACGTGCTGCGCGACTGGTTCGGGCAGCCCGACTTTCACGGCTGCGCGTTCCTGAATGCGTCGGGCGAGATATCCGACGCCGACGATCCGGTGCGCGTCGTCGCCCGCATGCACAAGGCACGCCTGCTGGCATTCGTGCGCGAGCGCTTCGACGCCTACGCCGACGAAACCGGCGTCGCGCGCCGCGGGCTCGCACGCCTCGCACGTCAGTGGCTCGTGCTGATCGACGGCGCGATCGGCGTGGCGCTCGTCAGTGGCGATGCAAACGCCGCGCGCGATGCGCACGCGACGGCTGAACTGCTGCTCGATACCGTATCGCGGTAGCCGACGCAGCGAATCCGAACCGGCTGCGTGCGTTCGCAGCCAGAACCCTGAACAGGAGCAATCCATGTCCGCTTCCCCCGAAGTTCGTCCGCCCGTTCCGCCCTTCACGCTTGAAACGGCGCGCCAGAAAGTGCGCGCCGCCGAGGACGGGTGGAACACGCGCGATCCGCAACGCGTGTCGCTCGCCTATACGCCGCAAAGCCGCTGGCGCAACCGCGCGGAATTCGTGACGGGCCGCGACGAGATCGTCGCGCTGCTGCAGCGGAAGTGGGCGCGCGAACTCGACTACCGGCTGATCAAGGAGCTGTGGGCGTTCGACGGCAATCGCATCGCGGTGCGCTTTGCGTACGAGTGGCATGACGATGCCGGCAACTGGTTCCGTTCGTACGGTAACGAGAACTGGGAGTTCGACGAAAACGGCCTGATGGCGCATCGTCACGCGAGCATCAACGATCTGCCGATTCGCGAGGCGGACCGTCTTTATCACTGGCCGCTCGGCCGTCGTCCGGACGATCATCCGGGGCTGTCCGACCTCGGGCTGTGATGCTCGCGCCCGTTCGAAGGAGCGGCGAACGCATCAGCGGAGGTTCAATGGTGAGGAAATTCGGGAGCCTTCCGCTGAAGGTGAGATTTTTCGGGACGAGGTGAAATGTCGCGTCGAACTGTGTGCGTTGAACAGGTCGACGCGACATCGCACGGGTAAAGCGGTGCATACGTCGACGTGCAGCGGTGTGCGTCACCGTGCGATGCATTTCACCGATCGTGTCGAAGCGATCGTGCATTGACGATCGGTGTGCGCGAGCGACACGTGCAACTCATCGATCGGATCATCTTTCGGCTTGCGATGAAAAACCGCGCAAGCAGTGCGCGTTGCGATGCGTTGTTGCTCACCGCTCGACTTCACGCCGACGCATCGGCGGAGTCCGCTAACGTGCGCGACCGCATCGTGCGTCGCTCGCCGCAGACCGATTCACGAAGCGCCGCCCGGCGCGCGCGCCGGGCACGACCCTCGACCCTCAGCCCGCGATCCGCGCGGCGATCGCCTCGCCCACTTCCTGCGTGCCCGCGTTGCCGCCGAGATCGCGCGTACGCGGCCCCGTGCGCAGCACGTCCTCGATCGCGGCGACGATCGCATCGTGCGCGTCGCGTTCGCGGCCCGTGCCGTTGCCGAGGAAATCGAGCATCATCGCCGCCGACCAGATCATCGCGACCGGATTCGCGATGTATTGCCCCGCGATGTCGGGCGCCGAACCGTGCACCGGTTCGAACAGCGACGGGAACGTGCGATCGGGGTTCAGGTTCGCCGACGGCGCGATGCCGATCGTGCCCGTACAGGCCGGCCCGAGATCCGACAGGATGTCGCCGAACAGGTTCGACGCGACGACGACGTCGAAGCGGTCCGGCTGCAGCACGAAGCGCGCGCACAGGATGTCGATGTGCTGCTTGTCGACCGCGATTTCCGGATAGCGTTCGGCCATCTCGGCCGCGCGCGCATCCCACCACGGCATGCTGATCGCGATGCCGTTGCTTTTGGTCGCGACGGTGACGCGCTTCGCGCGCCGCTGCGCGAGCTCGAACGCGAATTTCAGCACGCGCTCGGTGCCGTGCCGCGTGAAGATCGACTGCTGCATCACGACTTCGCGCTCGGTGCCTTCGAACATCGTGCCGCCGACCGACGAATATTCACCCTCGGTGTTCTCGCGCACGATCATGAAATCGATGTCGCCCGGGCGGCGGCCGGCGAGCGGCGACGGCACGCCGTCGAACAGGCGCGCGGGCCGCAGGTTGATGTACTGGTCGAATTCGCGGCGGAATTTCAGCAGCGAGCCCCACAGCGAAATGTGATCGGGCACCGTCGCCGGCCAGCCGACCGCGCCGAACAGGATCGCGTCCATGTCCGACAGCTGCGCTTTCCAGTCGTCCGGCATCATCGTGCCGTGCTGCGCGTAGTAGTCGCAGCTCGCCCAGTCGATCTCGACGAAGTCGAAGCGGATGCCGAAGCGCGCGGTCACGGCGGCGAGCGCGCGCAGGCCCTCGGGCATCACTTCGCGGCCGATGCCGTCGCCGGGGATCACGGCAATCCTGTAAGTCCTGTCGGTCATGCAAATCTCCTTGTCTGGTTGGCCGGCCGCCGGGAAGGCAACGGCCCGTCACGCCATTCTATTTATTTCCATCTGGATTAAAATCGCTCAAAAGTTAATCGACTTTCCACGAATCGTGAATAAATCGCCGAACCTCGACGACCTGCGCGTGTTCAGCCTGGTGGTCCGCCTCGCGAGCTTCAGCGCGGCCGCCGAGCAGCTCGCGGTGTCGCCCGCGTATGTCAGCAAGCGCGTCGCGATGCTCGAGGCGCAGCTCGGCACGCGCCTGCTGCATCGCTCGACGCGCCGCATGACGGTCACCGAAGCCGGCGAACGCGTGTTCGCGCGCGCCGAAAAGATTCTGGACGACGTCGATCATCTCGTCGAGGACGTGTCGACCACGCGCACGGTGCCGCGCGGCACGTTGCGCATGTCGAGCAGCTTCGGCTTCGGCCGGCACGTCGTCGCGCCGGCGCTGCTCGACTTCAGCGCGCGCTATCCGCAACTGAACGTGCGGCTCGATCTGTTCGACCGGCTCGTCGATGTGGCCGGCGAAGGCTACGACCTCGACGTGCGCATCGGCGACGACATCGCCGATCACCTGATCGCGCGCCGCCTTGCCGCGAACCATCGCGTGCTGTGCGCATCGCCCGACTATCTCGCCCGCCGCGGGACGCCGCGCTCGCTCGCGGATCTGGCGTCGCACGACTGTCTCGCGATCAAGGAGCGCGATCATCCGTTCGGCGTATGGCGGCTGACCGTGCGCGGCGAAACGGCGACGGTGAAGGTCGGCGGCGCGCTGTCGACGAACCACGGCGAGGTGGCCGTGCAATGGGCGCTGGCCGGGCGCGGGATCGTGCTGCGCTCGATCTGGGAAGCCGGGCCGCTGATCGAGCGCGGTGCGTTGTGCCGCGTGCTGCCGGACGCGGTCCAGCCCGCGAACATCTGGGCCGTGTATCCGGAGCGCGTCGCGGCGTCGGCGAAGGTGCGCGTATGCGTGGATTTTCTGGTGGAGACGCTGGCCGGCCTGAATGCCGCCGCGGGTGACGATACGGCCTGAAACCGGCTAAAGGTGAGCTTTTACGGGGGGCATGCGCAGGCACCGTCGACGATGCCTGCGGGCGCGTCACGCCGCGTGTCGCGCACCGAGCATCAAGTCGAGATTCTGCACGGCGGCGCCGGATGCCCCTTTGCCGAGATTGTCGAACACGGCGGACAGCAGCACCTGGCCGCCGTCTGCGTTGACGAACACGCCGAGCCGCAGGTCGTTGGTGCCGTTCAGCGTTTGCGGATCGAGATGCGTGGCCGCGCGTGTGTCCGCGAGCGGCATCACGTCGACGTGACGCGCGTCCGCGTAATGGTGCGCAAGACACGCATGCAGCCGCTCACCGGTCACCTCGGCCGGCAGCAGGCGCAGCTCGATCGGGATGGTGAGCACGATGCCTTGCCGATAGGCACCGTAGGCCGGCACGAAGAACGGACGGTGCGCGAGCCCCGCATGCTGCCGGATCTCGGGCACGTGCTTGTGCTCGAGCGCGAGGCCGTAGACCTGCAGCGGCAACGCGTGTGCGGCGGCGTCGCCCGATTCGAACGCGTCGACGGCGGCCCTTCCGCCGCCCGAGTAACCGGACACCGCGTGGATGCTCACCGGGTAGTCGCGCGGCAGCAGCCCGGCCTGCAGCAGCGGGCGCAGCAGGCCGATCGCGCCCGTCGGGTAGCAGCCCGGATTGGTCACGCGCTTCGCCTGCGCGATGTGTTGCGCTTGTCCGTCGGCCATCTCGGGAAAGCCGTAGACCCAGTCGGGCTGCGTGCGATGGGCCGAACTCGCGTCGATTACGCGTACCGCCGGGTTCCGGATGAAGCCGACCGCTTCGCGTGCGGCCGCATCGGGCAGGCACAGGATCGCGATATCGCACGCGTTGAGTGCGTCGGCGCGGCGGGCCGCGTCCTTGCGTTCGGCGGCGGGAAGCGTGAGCAGCCGCAGGTCGGTGCGCTCGCGCAGACGCGCGTGAATCTGCAACCCGGTCGTGCCCTGGTCGCCGTCGATGAAGACAGTGGGGAAGCTCATGATGGTCGTGTGCGTCGCGTTCGGTCGTCGGGGGAAACCGTATCGTCCACCGAACGCCTAGAATAGGAAAAGTTGAATTTGCTGACCGTCCGATTCAGCTTTTCTGAACGAGAGGTGTGTGATGCGCGAGATCAGTCTGGACCGCCTGCGTACGCTGGTCGCGATCGCGGACCACGGATCCTTCGTGGCGGCGGCGCAATGGCTTCATCTCGCGCCGCCGACCGTCAGCCTGCATGTCGCCGAGCTGGAAAGCCGCATCGGCGCGCCGCTGCTGTCCCGCACGCGCGGCAACGTGCGTCCTTCGGTGATCGGCGAAGTGCTGGTGGAGCGGGCGCGGCGTCTGCTGGCGGAAGTCGAATCCACGCTGGACGACGTGCAGCGACAGGTGCAGGGGTTGACCGGGCGCGTCCGCCTCGGCGCATCGACCGGCGCGATCGCGCACCTGTTGCCGCAGGCGGTGGCCGGATTGCGCGCGCAGCATCCGGATATCGACGTGCAGATCGCGGTGCTCACGTCGCAGGACACGCTGGCGCGCCTTGCGCAAGGCACGCTCGATGTCGGGCTGGTCGCGCTGCCGCAAGCGCCGGTCGCGGGGCTGTCGATCCACCCGTGGCGTCGCGATCCGGTGATGGCCTTCCTGCCCGCGGACTGGCCGCTTCCGGCGCGTGTGACGTCCGCGTATCTGGCCGAGCGGCCGCTGATTCTCAACGATGCGACGACGCGCCTGTCGCGGCTCACGACCGAATGGTTCGCGCTCGGCGGCCACCGGCCCGAGCCGCGGATCGAACTCAACTACAACGACGCGATCAAGAGCCTGGTCGCCGCAGGATACGGCGCGACGCTGCTGCCGCATGAGGCGGGCGCGCCGCTGCCGGATGCGCGCATCGTGATGCGGCCGCTACGCCCGGCGTTGTGGCGTGAATTGGGGATTGCGCATCGAGCCGGCCCGGTCGAACGGGCGACGCAGCACGTGCTCGATGCGCTGCGGGCGCTCCGCGCGCGATAGCGTCCGTCGTGCGGCTGACGCGCGCGAGCCGTGCGGCCCAACGCGCGTTCAGAGCCGGTTGTCCTTCGCGAGCGTGAGCACGCGCGCCCAGCGCTGCGCATCGCGCTTGTCCATCATCGGCAGCTTCCATTCGCCGCGCACGGCGTCGCGCACGCGCACGACGAGATGCCAGCGGCCGTCGATCGGCGCGGCCTCGCAGCCGTCGAGCTGCGACAGCGTATAGCGGCCGTCCGCGCCGTCATGCGACAGCCACAGCAGCCCTTGCGTCGCGGACACGCGCAACTCGCCCCACGCGCGATGCACGATATGCGTCCAGCCTTCTTCCTTCGTGTTCGGTGCGATGTCGCGACGGCGCTTCAGCCACCACGCGATCAGCGCGATCAGGAGCGCGGCGGCCAGCACGGCGGCCGCGATCGCGACCGGCGGGCCGAACTGCGCGGCGATGACGTGAAACAGGTGAACGGCGCCCCAGCCCAGGGCGATGAGCGCGAGCAGCGCAATGAAAATCGGCATGTCGAATCGGAAAGGAGGACGGGCCGGCGCAGGCGGCGCGCCGGCCCGTGGCACACGGCATTACCGGCGGCGGTGAATGTCGTGCGTGACGAAGCCCGCGTCGTTGACGGGCAGCGCGAGGCCGTCCTTCACCGCGAGCGTCTTGCGGATGTCGTCGAGACCCGCGGACCAGTGGTCGCGCATCGTCGACAGACCGAACTGATAGTCCTTGTAGTGATGCTCGTACGCTTTCTGCTGATAGATCAGGTGCTGGATGTTGTATTTCTTCCCGCTCGACATCGCTTCGGCCTCGATGCACCACGGATCGTTCTTGCGCTGTTCTTCCGGCACCTGTTCGAGCACGTGGCGCAGCACGTTGCGGTAGCGCTGTTCGCGCTGCAGCGTGTCGGTGACGAAACGCGTGCGGCTCGAATACTGCACGTCCTTCGTGCGCTCGGCGACGTCGGCCATCGTGCGCGGCAGCGGCCCGCGCGCGCTCCACAGATCGACCTGGAACGCGAGCGTGTCGCTGCGCGGGCGGGCGCGCAGCACTTCCATCAGCGGCGTGTTCGACACGACGCCGCCGTCCCAGTAGTACTCGCCGTCGATCTCGACGGGCGGGAACGCGGGCGGCAACGCACCGGACGCCATGAAATGCTCGGGCTCGAGACGGATGCGCGAGTTGTCGAAGTACACGAAGTTGCCGGTACCGACGTTGACCGCGCCGACCGACACGCGCGTCTCGCCCGAATTGATCCGGTCGAAATCGCACAGTTTCAGCAGCGTCGTGCGCAGCGCCGACGTGTCGTACCAGCTGATTTTTTCCGGATGGTCGGACACGCCCGGCAGCGGCGGCGGAAAGCGCGGCACGAAAAAGCCCTGCTGGCCCTGCATCATCGCGCTGGCGGCCTGCGACGCGGTGAAGAACGTGCGGATCTGATCGATGCTGTTGAACAGCGCGAATTCGAACGCGGCCGGAATCGTCGGGAAGAACGCCGGCTGGCAGATCGTTTCCCAGAATTCGCGCAGGCGCTCGACGCGATGCTCGGGCGCATTGCCGGCGATCAGCGCGGTGTTGAGCGCGCCGATCGAGATGCCCGCGATCCAGTCGAGCGGAATGCCTGCTTCATGCAGCCCTTCGAATACGCCGGCCTGATACGCGCCGAGCGCGCCGCCGCCCTGCAGGACGAGCGCGATCGTTTCGTACGGCAGCGACCGCGCAGCGGCCGGCGCGCCGGCTTCGTGGCGCAGGTCCGCCGCATCGACGGCCTGCTTTTCTGTACGCGCGTGCGGTTTCATCAGTTGCTCCGAGAAATCCCGCCGTGGACGGCGGTGATGGATGGCGTGACGTCGATCGACGGCACGCCATCTCGAGAAGGGCGGTGGCGCGGAAGTCGCCTACCGTCGGGGAAACGCCGGCGTTACTGCATGAACCAGCCGTGGCTGACGACGAACGACTGGCCGGTGAGCGCGGCGCTCGGGAACGCCGACAGGAACAGCACCGTCTGCGCGACGTCCTGCACCGTCGTGAACACGCCGTCGACCGTGTTGCCGAGCATCACCTTCTTGATCACGTCCTCTTCGCTGATCCCGAGCTCCTTCGCCTGCTCCGGAATCTGCTTGTCGACCAGCGGCGTGCGCACGAAGCCCGGACACACGACGTGCGAGCGCACGTTGTGCTTCGCGCCTTCCTTCGCCAGCACGCGGGCCAGGCCGAGCAGGCCATGCTTGGCCGTCACGTACGCGGACTTCAGCGGCGACGCCTCGTGCGAGTGCACCGAGCCCATGTAGATCACGACGCCGCCGCGATCGTCCTTGTACATGTGCTTGAGCGCGGCCTTCGTCGTCAGGAACGCGCCGTCCACGTGGATCGCCTGCATCTTCTTCCAGTCGGCGAACGAGTAGTTCTCGATCGGATTGACGATCTGGATGCCGGCGTTCGACACGAGGATGTCGACCGAGCCGAACGCGTCGGCCACCTTGTCGATGCCGCTGTTCACGGCGTCCTCGTTGGTCACGTCCATCGCGACGCCGATCGCCTTGCCGCCTGCCTTGACGATCTCGTCGGCGACCGCGTTCGCGCCGTCCTGGTTCAGGTCGGCGATCGCGACGGCCGCGCCTGCCTTGGCCAGCTCCAGCGCGATTTCCTTGCCGATGCCGCTCGCGGCGCCCGTGACGACTGCGGTCTTGCCATTCAGGTTGCTCATGTTCGAATTCCCGTGGTGAAAGGATTGACAGGGAGAAAGGAGTGCGGACGTGTTACTGGGCCAGATAATCGTAGACGACTTCGCCGAGGCCCAATGTCAAATCTGCGACGATGTGCCGGGCTTCGACGATCTCGAGCACGGGCAGGTCGGCCACCGGCGCGAGCGCGTGCGGCGCCAGCTCGAGCGATGCCGGGCCCGTCCATGCGCCCTTCATCTTGATGTCCTGCATGTAATAGCGCACCAGTTCGCATACGCGCGCGGTGCCGTCGACGTGCGGGATGATCTTCAGCAGGAAATTGGGGCCGGCGAGCCGTTTCGTCTGCTCGTCGATGTCGAGTTCCTTGTGCTTGTAGCCCATCGTGCCGGTCGCGACGCGCACCTTGCCGTAGTCGAGCGTGCCGAGGAGGTGGTCGGTGTTCACGTGCAGCGTGGGCGACGCGAGCTTCTTCGGGAAACCCCACAGCTCGCGGCCGCCGGCGATCGGCGGGTGATCGTCGAGATACATCGCGAGCGTATAGCCGCCCGGCTGGCCGTCGTATTCGACGGGGATCACCTGGCCGCTTTCGGTGTAATCGCCGAAGCCGGTCGAATCGGCCATGCGAATGAATTCGTAATGCACGAGCGGCTCGGTGATTTGCAGCGGCTCGGGGACGATTTCACGAAGGCGGTCCGGATCGGTGCGGTACGTGATGATCAGAAACTCACGATCGACGAAACGGTACGGGCCCATCGGGAACGCAGGGCTGGTCAACGGCATCGCAAACGCTTTCGATCGGACATCGCTGGGTTTCATGCGGACTCCTTGTTGTTGATCGCTTCGTGGATGAGTGGTCGTAATCGTATGCCTGTGCGTTGCCGTTGTGCGATGCCGCATATGGAATTAATTGTTGCCGATTTCGAATTATTTGCGGCGTAAATATTGAGATGAACGGTGTAAAACGGCGGTGTCGGCACCCGGCCGCGTCAGCGTCGCACGCGTCGATGACGCCATCATGTGAAAAAGGTGAGTCTTTACGGGAAGCAGGGTGAGCTTTTGCGGGAAGCCCGGCGCGGGAATATGACAATTGTGTGAACTTGTGTTGCAGTGCAGGTTCTAAGTGCGTTCGCCGCGCGGTCCTCGTCTGGGCGGCTGCCGCCTTAAGCACCGCCTAAGCGGTCACGTCCTAGCATCGTTCGTCTCTGGCCGGGCCACTGGCCGATCATTCATGCCTCACGCAACCGGATTCATGCAGAACCTCAATCTCGCCCTCTTTTCCGCCATCAACGCCGGGGGTGCGCCGCACCCGGGCGTTGCCCGCCTCGCGATCTTCGCCGCCGACTGGCTCGTCTATGCGCTGCCCGCGATGCTGCTGCTGACCTGGATCTTCGGTGCGCGCCCCGCGCGGCGCCAGGCGATCGAAGCCGGCGTCGGCGTCTGCGTGGCGCTCGTGCTCGCGCAGGCGCTCGGGCATGTCTGGTTCTCGCCGCGCCCGTTCATGGCCGGCGTCGGCACGCAGTTGATTCCGCATGCGCCGGACAGCTCGTTTCCGAGCGATCACATGACGTTCGCGTGGAGCATGGCGGTCGGCCTACTGCTCGGCGGCACGACGCGGGTCACCGGTTTCGTGATGGCCGCGATGGCCGTGGCGATCGCATGGGGACGCGTCTATGCGGGCGTGCACTGGCCGTTCGACATGGCGGGCGGCGTGCTGGTCGGCACGGTCGGCGCGCTGGTCGCGCACCTGTACGGGCACCGCGTGACCGCGCTGCTCGAACGGCTCGGCGATTCGGTGCATGCGGTCGTGATGGGGCGCCGGCAGGCGCCGTAAGCGGAAGGAAACCGGCAGGACGCCGTCAGCCGGACGAGCCCGGTGTGCGGGCCGATTCGGCCGAGGCGGATGGACCGCCACCCGCGTCGCGCAGCTCGGGTGTATCGGCCGGATGCCGCGCGGTATCGCGGTCGAGGGCGCTTTCCGTGAGGATCGCGCACATCGCGACGAACAGCACGACGACGACCGCGGCGAGGCCGCAATAGCCGGCGATCTTCAGGTGGCGAAGGAAGGGCGAAGCGTGGCTTTCTTTTGTCATGACCGGGCGCTCCTGGGCGGGCTGCGGCGGCTGTCGCCCGACAGCGGCGCGCAGACATAGATATATACCAGCCGCGATGCCGGTGCCAAGCCCGCTGCTGCGCGGGCGCCACGATTGTTGCAACCGCCCGGCAACCGGGCGCCTCTGCTCAATCTTCCAGCGTTTCGTGCACGGCCGCCGCGCCGCGCTTCCAGTAGGCCGCCGCGCGGATGCGCGACTTGTCGATGCCGCGTTCGCCGGTCAGGTGCTGGCGCACCGCGCGCATCGACAGCGCTTCGCCGGCCGCCCACACGTAGCCGTCGCCGGACGGCGGCAGCGGCAGATCGCGGACGGCGTTCAGCAGCGTGTCGCCGTTCGCCGTGTCGGCTTCGGCGCGGAAGCGCCAGATTTCATGCACGTCGGCGCGCGTCTCGAACGAGATCTGCGCGGTGCGATCCGCGACTTCCAGCACGACCGCCGCGCGCGCACCGGCCGGCAGTTCCTCGAGGCGTCGTGCGATGGCCGGCAGCGCCGTATCGTCGCCGATCAGCAAATGCCAGTCGAAATCGGTCGGGACCACGAACGAACCGCGCGGGCCGCCGATGCCGAGCCATTGGCCGACACGCGCTTGCGCGGCCCACTGCGATGCGGGGCCGGGATGGTTCAGCACGAATTCCAGATCGAGTTCTCCGGCGGCGCGATCGAAGCGGCGCGGCGTGAAGTCGCGCGCGACCGGCTTCGGTTCGCCTTCCGGAAACTCGGGGCCGTTCGCGCCGAGCGTCGGCAGCGCGGGCCGTTCCGCGCCGGGCGGCGGGAAAAAGACCTTCACGTGATCGTCGAACGACGCGGATTCGAAATCCGCGAGATCGAGGCCGCCGAGCGTGACGCGCAGCAGGTGCGGCGTCACGGTATGCACGCGCAGCACCTGCAGCAGGCGGAACTTGAGGGTGTGGCGCACGCGGGTGACGGTGCGTTCGGACGTGTTCTGCATCGATCCGTTCTCCTTGGGTGGTGACGGGGCGGCGCGGATCACGCGCCGGCGCCGCCTTCGATTTCAGCCGTCGCGCGGCGCATGATGGCCGCGATGCGGCGCTGTTCGTCGGCATCGGCGGCGCTCTTGTGCAGCAGCGCGCGCTTGAGCGCGAGACGCGCCTCGACGAATTCCGGCAGCCAGCCGGCCTGCGATTCGTCCTGCGCGTCGGCGCCCGCCGATTCCCCGGCGAACGCACGGCGCATGAATTCCATCTTGCGAGCGAGGTGCGTGAGGCGCGCGAACAGCGTGTCGACTCTTTCGCGCTGGGCGTCGAGATGCACGCGGCCGGCGTCGGTCAGCGCATAGCGCTTGCGGTTGCCTTCCGCCTGCGACGCGACGAAGCCGACTTCGTCGAGATACGTGAGCGCCGGATACACCATGCCGGGGCTCGGGCTGTAGAAACCGTTCGAGCGCGTGTCGAGCGCCTTGATCAGTTCGTAGCCGTGGCTCGGTTGTTCGGCCACCAGCGCGAGCAGCAGCAGCTGGAGATCGTCGGAGCTGAACTGGCGGCCGCGCGGCATCGCGTCGTCGCCGAAATCGCCAAAGCCGCCGCGCCCGCCCCGGCCGCCGAACGGGTTGCCGCCGCCAAACGGATCGTGGCCGCGGCGATGGCGGCCGATCGCGTGCAAGACGCCGGCAAACCAGTCAGGGCCGGCATGCGCACCATGACCGTCGCATCGGGCATGGCCGCGGGAGGGGTTGTGTCGCATGATCGTGTCCTATATTTCGTAAAACATATCTAAAGATATATATCGAAAGATAGAGTGTCAAGGGCGATTAATTGGGGGCGGGATGGGGGGCCGAGCTGTGGTGGAGGGCTTGCGGGCAGCGGTCCTGCCTGATCGCTGGGGAGTGAGGCGGCGAACTCGAACGTAGCAGATTGGCACCTACATGCGCGTAATGTCGGTTCCGGTCCGCGTGCGGTGGGCTTTGAAAAATGCTCTGCGTCGAGAGACTTGGGGGATAGCCGGCATTCGAGCATTCCCGTCGCTTCAGATAGAGCGACGGAAAGTGTTTTTCGTCAAATAACATGAAAAATTGCTAATCGGCATACCGATTTGTTACCTGTGTGTCACATTTTGGTAAACTCGCGCGCAGCCGCCCGCTATTTAGAACAACAACATCCGGCGGATCATAATGAATCAAACTGAGAGACGGTCGTGAATATCCGAGAGTCATTCCGCAATTTCGTATCGGGAATCGATGCGAATCGCCGGCCAGTCGTGCTGAATTGGGGTAAGGCGCAGCACGCGCTGGGGTCGAAGATCGCGTTGCAGCACGCGAGCATTCGTGAAAGCATGATGACAGGCATCAGCGGTCATTTGACCTGCATTTCTCAGCAGGGCGATCTGCCTCCGAAGCTTTTCATTGGAGCGCCGGTCTCAATCGGTATCGTCACGGACCGCGGCCAAGTGCATGCCATCAACGCAATTATTAGCGCCGTTCAGGTCGGACGGACCGACGGGGAGTTGACGGTTTACCAGTTCGCCGTGACTGACGCGTTGAACCTGCTGCACAAGCGCACCAACTCTCGCATCTTTCGTAACGTGAGCGTGGTCGATGTACTTGGCGTCGTCCTGAGCGAATGGCGACAGCGTAGTGTGGCCCTTGCGCAGGCGTTCGAGTTCGACCTGTCGCAACTCGATAGATCCCGCTATCCGGTTCGCTCTTTCGTACGTCAGGTCAACGAATCTGATGCCCGTTTCATCTCCCGGATTGCGCGTCGCGACGGCATCACGCTGTTCGTGCGCGCCGGACGGGTAAGCGGGGAGACGAAAGACGGCGATTCTCCCGTGCATGCGCTGGTGTTCTGCGATGACCCTCGGAAACTGGGCGAGTCCGCCGCGGGTATAGTGCGGGTTCATCCACGAGACGCTGGAACGGAACAGCGCGATACCATCACCGCTCTGACGATGCGTCAGCAACTGATTTCGGGGGAATCGGGGCGCCCTTCGTGGGACTATCGATATGCCCGCGTGGACCAGTCCAGTGCATCGACAAGGATCGATCAAGGCGAATCGGGTAACGATCTCGCGAAATTGCTGACGGACATCGTGATCGACGTCCCGCATATGGCGGACTCGTGGGCAGACCACGAACGGATGACGGAAGATCGCATTCTGGCTCATGAAGCGCAGGCGGTGCGATACGACGGCGTGAGCGGAATTCGCGACCTTGCAGTCGGCGCATGGATCACGATCGCCGGAGAGGACGAGTGGGGCGCGCTCCCGTCCGACAAGCAGCAATTCGTGATTACATCATTGCACCACGAGATCTGGAACAATCTGCCCAAAGGGTTGAGCGAGCGCGCGCAGGCACTGTTCGCCGCCAGCCACACGCTTCAGCAACCACAGTCGCTGAGCGATGGAGATCCGTCTGGTCAGGATACGCGCTACGAAAATACGTTCTCGTGCGTGCCGCGTGGCACGCCTCTCACGCCGCCTTACGATCCCAAGACTGACCTTCCGCCGACGCCGTTGATTACCGGGCGCGTGGTCGGGGCCGATGGCGAGGAAGTCAGTTGCGACGAGAATGGCTGCGTGTTCGTGCAGATTCTCGGGCAGGATTCCCGCGATCATGCGCACGCGCAGGGTGCCGGGACAAACAGCAACGAGAGCGACAGCGCACCGATTCGCGTGGCATCCAGTCTGGCCGGGCCGAATTTCGGCGAGACGTTCTTGCCGCGGGTGGGCACCGAAGTTCTGCTCGGGAGCCTCGGCGGAGATCCGGACAGGTTGGTCATCATCGGCGTACTGGCAAACGGCGCGAACATGCCGGCGAGTTTCACTCATACCGGCAGTTTGCCCGGCAATCGCTTTCTTTCCGGTATCAAGACGAAGGAAATCAAGGGGCAGCGCTACAACCAACTTCGTCTCGACGACACACCGCAACAAATCAGCGCGCAGCTTGCATCGGAGCACGCGCATAGTCAGTTGAATCTCGGCTATCTGACGCAACCGCGTGATAACGGACAGGGTGCTGACCGCGGCCAAGGTGCCGAATTGCGCACCGACGCGGCAGCCGCGTTGCGCGCGGCGCAAGGGATGCTTTTGACCACCTACGCGCGTACTCAGGCGAGCGGCGGACAGCTTGATCGCGATGAACTCGTCGAATTGCTCAGCGAGTGCGCGGAGCTGTTCAAGGCGTTGGGTGATTACGCCGGACAGCACGGTGGCACGGCGACCGATGCGACGGGGCAGCAAGCTGTCGTGACCGCCTTCAAGGGTTGGACGCCAGGCGGTCATGCGTCCGGCGGCGATCGTGCGCCGAACGCTGACGCAGGCGATTCTCAGGCGCTGATGGCATTTGGCGCAAAGGCCGGTGCGCTCAATATCACTCCCAAGACTTACGTGACCTACGCTGGCGAGAACATCGATCAGATCGCGCAGCAGAACCTGCAATTCGCCGGGGGGCAGCGCGTGATCACGACGGCTGGCAAGGGAATCCACCTGTTCGGGCGCGGGGAAGGCGTCCGCGCGATTGCCGGCGAAGGCCCCGTTGTCTTGCAGGCGCAACAGGACACGCTCGCGGCGACCGCGCAGAAGGGGATACAGATCATGTCGGTCGGCGACGAAGTGTTGATCTCGGGTAAGTCGATCCGGTTCGTCGCGGAAGACGGAAGCTACGTGAAGGTCGGTGGCGGCGTCGAGGTCGGTTCCGACGGTGCGTTCACCGCACACACGGCGGGACATGATTTCGTCGGTCCGAAGACGGACCACGTTGCGCCGCCGGCGTTCAATCGCGGAGGAGCCGATCAGAAGTTCCGCTTGCGGTACCCGGGCACCGACGGTGACGATGGTACGCATCCCGTGCCGAATCGTCCGTACAAGATCACGCTGCGCAATGGCCAGGTCATTAATGGTGTCTCGGATGCACACGGGTTGACGGAGCTTGCATCGAGCGACGCGATGCACATTGCACACATTCAGGTTTTCGACGCTTAAGGCAGGCGATCATGTCCGATACCACAACCTCTTCGCCCCGGATCGTCGGCGAGCATCAGGCGATTCTCAATTGCAACCGGCCACAGAATGCGTTCGTCAATACCGACGTACAAAATCGTTTCCCGTGCACGACGATCCTGATCCATGGCGTGAACGACCTGGGAACGGATTTCGGCACGGTCGAAGGCGGACTGTGCGAGGGATTGAACGACCGCCTCGGTCGCACCGATTTCAAGGGCGCGGAGTACTCGCACGGCCGCATGGCGAACGACCCGAGCCAAGTGAGCGTTGCCGACATGATGAAGAACATGGACGACGTCATCTATCGTCGGCAGGAAAGCGAAGAGACGAGGAGTCCGTTGATTCCGTTTTATTGGGGATTGCGCGTCGGGAAGGAGGATTTGCCCCGGGACCCCAATAAGGAAACCGTCAACGGCCAGTACGTCGACCGGTTCGGCAATCGCCTCGATGAGCACCGTGCGCGCAACGGCGGATTCTTCGCCAATGCGACCAACAACATTCCCGACATGTTCGACTCGAATTTCAAAGGGGGAATGGCGACGAAAATTCTCGACAGGATGCAGGGTGACCCGACGCATCCGCTTCGCGAGGCGGAAAATCGGCATTACATGGTGCTGGCAGCACGGCGGCTCGCGGCATTGGTGCGGCAAATCCGCCTTATCGACGCGGACGGGACGGTCAATATCATTGCGCACAGTCAGGGCACGCTGATATCGCTGCTCGCCCAGGCCTATCTCGTCGAGGGACTGATTCCGAACCAATGTGGCCCCGCTGACCGCCCTGCCGACACGTTGGTTCTGATCGACTCGCCCTACAGCTTGAGCGAGGAGTTCATGGATCGGCTGCTGCAACGTGGGGATCAGCAGCAGACGACTTATGCGCGTGCAAAGACCCTGGCAAACCTGGTCGGGCATGTGGCGAGCGGCAAATATCCGACGCCACCATTCGATCAATTGAAGTACGAGCCGGGCCGGGACAATTTTGGCGTCGTCGGGCCGACGTGGGATCCCGCGCAGGCGAGGCGCCTGAGCGGGCCGCAAGGCAATGAATGCGTCGTGTTCGCCGAGCGCGACAATCGCGGCAAAGTGTATATGTACTTCAGCCCGGAGGATGCGACCGTCGGGCTGAGCGGCGTCAACGGCATGGGTTGCTCTGGCCTGCCCGACTCAATCGACGTGCGTGCGGCGCAGCAGGGAGGCAAGCCGGAGACTATCAATTTGCTGTCGGCGGCTTTTCGGCAGCGCGTCTTTACCCGGCGTCTGCGACAGGGCAAGCCGGTTCAGGTTGGTACGCCGCCCGGAAACTTTACGATACGGGAAAAGGGCGAAACATCCCATGGCTTGCCCGGTGGCTTTACGACGTGGATCAAATCGGCGCAGATAAGCGTGGGTACCCAGCGCAATATCAATGGCGAAGCATTGACGCCACCATTCGATCCCGAAATGGAAGGCAATGTGCTGCCGGGAACCGCAGCGACGCCGCTCTCGAAAAATAATGACGGCGAGTTTGCGCCCGGCAAGCAAGCCATTGACCAGCTTGAAGCGGAAATTGCATTGAGCACGAACAGTGGCGAAGGTGCGTTGCAGGCATTGCCTGCACAAACCATCGACTGGCCAACGAGTGAGGATGGGACGCTGCCGACCTCTACCGAGGTCGAGGCGTCGCTGAACGCTGGCAAGGGTCCCGACGATCAGTGCAAGGTAAGCCGGGTCGTATCGACGGTACCGCCGTCGCCCGGGCACATCGTCGTCTATCGGCAGGAGACGCTCAATGAAGCCAAGGTTCGGCTGATGAATCAGCATAAGGGAGAAAGCTCATATCACTCGGCGGTCATGAGTGGTCGCAGAAATCACCGCTGTGCGACTGCGTTCGATGTGTCGGTAGGCCAGGCGCGTGCGCTGGACGATCCGGACTGGGCGACGCTGCTGCGTGCTGTCGCCGACTGGCGTACACCAATGAGCAGGATCGACAAATTGACGAAAGCCCATACGAACCTGGACGAGCAGACGCTGCACATCATCAGGGCGAACTGCGAATATTACGACCAAGGGAATTTCCCTGGGGAAGACGTCATTCCCAAGGCCTTTCCTGCAGGCGTAGTCAGCGAAACCATCGAGATGAGAACCGATGAAATCAACAAGCAGGTTCGAGCTCGTTCACCCCACCATATGCACGGTTGACGCTACATGACGACAACATCGGTCCCGCGTCTATCAGGATCGCGAGTATTTATTTTTTTGTTCGCGAGCCTCACTTTGATTTGGCTCCTGGCATTCGAGTTGACTGCGAGATATGGATTTTCGTTTCTGGAAAATATGACGATGATAAGGCGATTGCTATTGTTGATCCTGCCGCCACTGTTACTGGCTGCTGGCGTGAGCCTTACCTATGGCGCATCGCTGCGCAAGGACTCGTCACGTCCAGAGGGAGCCAGTACCGCACAGTCTGCTCTGAGTGTGGCATCGGCCGGAGCGGGATCGCAGGATCCTCAATTCACATTGGAGATTCGGCGTATCGGCGTGACGGTTGACCGCTTCCGGCAACGGGCACTATTGATGCGCCTGGATGAAACTGGGGCGAGCGGAACGCTGCTGCTGCAAGATCCCAAGCAATATCCCTGGTCAAGTGATACGCGCGATTCGGAATACGCCAAGCGCCAGAACAACGTGTTCGGCTATGCATTGCGCAACTGGGTGGATTACTGGCCTATTCCCGTTGTCGTGCTGGGACCGCCCCGTAACGTCGCCGATCCGCATGCCGATCGCATGGCGACCCACATCAATAGCGCTGATAACGGCGCGGGCATTGGTAACACGCTATACATCAGACTCGACGAGATTCACGGCGAACATGGCGACACGGCGGTAGCGCGCCTGTTCGATTTCTTCGACCAGCATCCGGATTTGCCAGCTGTCGTGGTGCTTGCCGAAGATGGTCTTGTGACGCGAGGCTACATGCGCACGCCACACGGTGATTATCTGGACAAGTCGAACGCGAACGGCAATTTCGTTCCGCAATATCCGGATAGTTTGGTTGCGATGCTGGTGACGCGCAAGGATCGCGTCGATCGGACGATTCGACCATATGTTGTCGATGCGCCGGAGGCGATCGACAAGACCAAGACACAATTTGATGTCATCAAGCTGTGGAACTACTTCTGGGCACAGCAGAAATCCTATCCCAGGCCAGCGCCCGGTGTTTATGAAATGTCTTGGGACTATTGGCACGCGAAGCTCCCCGAGTTCTGGAAGACCGCAGCGCTGAAGATGCCGGACGGCTTCAAGCCGAACCCGTGGGTGCCGATTCCGTGGACGACGTGGCAACTGAAGGAGTACGACAAATGGCCGGTTCTGGCCAATCTTCATCGGCCGGTGCGAGTCGATCTGAGCAACGGCCACGGGGCGCCGTTGAAGAAGGGCCAGCGAATCGAAAAGATCCGCGCCGGCTGGCAGCAGGCAGTGGACACGCTTGCGCCCGGCGAGCAGCCGGGACGGATGTTCTACGATACCGGCACCTCGACCGCCAATCTCGCGTTGCTGGTGCAGTCGCTGCACGACAATCCGCAGCATATCGATATTGACGACCCGAAAGACGCATTCGACATGCAGCGTCGTATAGGCGGCGACACCGGAACGAGTTCGATCTGGGTTCAGAGCGCACTGGCGCTGATGATGGGTTATGGTGACGGGAAGACGAGCGCACTGATCAACCTGAGGGACCCGCTGCATGCCACGATCGTCATGCTGACGCCGCCGGACGCCGCGTCGCGGCAGGCGCATCCGCAGACCTTCAACTGGGATTACTGACGGACCGGATCGACACGTCATGGGTCAAAAGCGATACATCATCGAAGGCGATGTGCACAGTCACGGCGGACGCGTTGTGTCCGGGGCACCGAACTCGCGAATCAACGGGCGCGCAATCGCACGCTTGCACGATCCCGCGATCTGCGAGATTCACGGCCTGACCTTCATTGCGACGGTGTCGGGCCACGCCCGATTCGACGGGCAAGTCGCCGCATGCGACGGCGACTTGCTGGCATGCGGAGCACGCCTGATCGCGAGCCAGCACCAGACAGGAGGCTAACGGAAATACGGTGCGCGTGAGCGGTGCGCCTCGAGCCGGCGGGCATCGGCTGATCACGCTGGTCACGCTCAGATCACGAATTCCATCGGCTTCGTGCCGCATTGCGCATCCGGCAACGGCTCGCCACGCTGCGTCGCGGCCAGCAACCGTCCGATCGCAATATGGACCACATCGGCGCGCACGCTCGACGGCGTGAAGCCTGCGGCGTTGTCGAGTCCCTCGCGGTGCGCACGCATGATTCGCACGTCTTGCTGGATCACGGAATGCGTGTAGAGGTGCAGCAGTGGTTTCAGCGCGCGCAGCAGCGCGGCCGGCAACGCAAAGCGATAGGCGATGTACGTATAGACACGCGATCGACGCGTGTCGAGCGGTGTGATCTGGCTGATGATCAGAAAACTCGAGCGGCTCCCCCAGTGATAGTCGCATCGCGTGACGTTCGGTGCATAAAAATGATCGGTATGCCGAAGCGGTTCCCTGGATGGATTGGTCAGCCAATCCAGCATGCCGATCTTGTCGCCGTCATCGTGATACGTGACCTCGACGCTTTGCTGCTTCAGTTCGACGGTCGCCCGTAGTCGCCGCCCAGTGGATGAACGAAAAATCCGGTCGTGCACGAACACCGTATGCGGGACGTCCATGAAGTTCTCGACCAGTGCACCGAGATCGCCATCGAACGTATTGATCATATAGTACGACTGCCACGGCCGTTCGCCGTGGTGTGGCATGTCGAACGGTCGCTTCAGCGCTGGATCGCCTCGCCCGCGGTAGACCCAGACGAGACCGTGCCGAGTCAACACCGGCAATCTGCGCTGACGATATGGGTAGGTCGTACCGGTCGGTTCGGCGCTTGCGCTGTCGATGCTGGGAATTCGGGTGACGCTGCCGTGCTGGTCGTAATGCCAGCCGTGATACGGACAGACGAGGCAGCCGTCGACGACTTTCCCGGCCGACAACCGGGTGCCGCGATGCACACATTGATCGACGAGCGCGACGATCTCGCCGTCGGCCGCCCGGAATAGCACGATGCCGAGGCCCAGTACGCGAGTACCGAACGGTTTGTCCCGCTTGACCTCGGCTTCGGTGCTCGCGACATACCATTGCTCGACGAGTGCGCCGAAGGCTTCGCCATCGGCATCCGGCGCGGATTCGTCGCACGGCGAACACGTTGATGCGATCGATATGTTCAACATGAGCACGCGTCCTCGATAAATGCGCGGAGTGCGTTCGCCACGGCGGGCTTGGCCACCAGAGCGCGGGGTTTGACATCCCCAGCCCGGATGCATGCACGCTCGTGGGCTCGCTGGACGAGATCCGCCAGCTGGGCGGCACCCCCACGTATGCGAACCGCGCGCAACGGGCCAAGCTGGCCGACCGTGCGTGCGTGCCGGTAGTGAAAAGCGCGGGCGAGAGCCTGTTCCAGCGCAACGCCCAAGGTGGCGACGTCCGGCGTATCGCTTGCAAGCAACAGCAGGTAATGGGGTGGATCCGCGTCCGCGCACGGAATCACGCAACCTTCGTCGCCTGGTTGCAGTAACTTGGAAAGCGACGCGGCCAGATAGGCTTCGTCCAGCTTTTCACCGACCAGATCGCTTTGCGTGTCCGCCCGCCCGACGAAGGTCACGCATGGCGTTCGTCCCGCATATCCGGTCACACGGACCCGATCGCCGAGCCGATAGCGGTACAGGCCGCCTCCGGTCGTCACGACGACCTCGACCGTGTCGCCCGGCTTCAGTTCTTCCACGCCTATCGCGGTTCCATCATCGAGCAGGAACTCGAGGAAGTGGCTGCAGACGGCGAGGGGACAGCCGGCCGTATCGCCGAACGGCAGGCTGACCACTGCCTCGGTGGAAAACAAGCCTTTCGGAAACCATGCGGCCTGGGGTAACAAGGTGCGGGCATGTGCGGCGTAGTGTTTGCTTGGACCGTCCATCCAACAACTCACTGCCGCGAGTTGAGGCCACAGCCGGCCGCAGTGACCATCGTCGAGTGCGCGCCGCAGCGCGGCCGTACGATTCGGCGGCAGCGAATCGAACAGGAAGGTGAGTGTGTCGCGGCGTTGCGGTTCGGCGTTGTCGAACAGCGGACGAAGCAGACTGGTCAGGAAGGTTGGGCTCCATACGCTGATGAAGGCCAGATCATGAGCGGCGATCAACGCGCGCAACGTTTCGGTGCGCCACGTGCGAGCATCACCCGATAGCGATGGTACGACGAGCGTCGGCAGCAGATCGACGAGCGGGCTGTCGGCCAGATAATCGAGATCGCTGTCCGACCCGATCATGATGCCGTTGGGAGCGCGGCCGCGCGCTTGCAGCGGAGGCGACATCGACCAGTACGCGCGGCCGGCTGCGACGCCGGGCACGGCGTGATGCAGATCGGAGAGCCAGACGACCAGTGCGAACTGCAATTCTTCGAGAAAGGCCGGCGTATAGGGAATGAGCTTTTGCTGCTCGCTGCCGCCGCTTGTGCGCTCGAAGAAACGTGGCGGTTGCGCGGTCAGGATCGGAGTGGACTCCTGGAGTGCACGATCGATCCATCGGGACACGCCAGCGTAGGGGGCAACCGGCACGCGTTCGCGAAATTGTGCCGGATCCGCGATATCGGCAAACCCGTGGGCGATGCCGAACGCCGTGTTCCGATTGGCGGCGAGCAAGCGTGACAGATAGGTCGCCTGCGCGTCACCCGGCGCGTCGAGCGCCGTGAGCCACACGCGGCGAAAGGGTTCTGCAGCAGCGCCGAACGCGGCCCACGCATCCTGTGCACGCACGTGCGTCCTCTCGTTAGAAATAGGTTTTTTCGAGTTGTGTCGGATCGCTCGGCAAACGCCGGGGCGCTTCGAACACATGCAGCCAACCGTACCACAGCGGCCGCGTCTCCGCCGCGTCGGAGCACGCATGAAGCTCCTGCCAGCGCAGGCTCGGACGCCGGTGATGCGTCAGGTTGTAGTTGAAGTTGAGGAATGCCCAGCGGATCAGTATGGGGGCACGCATATTGTATGTGCCCTCCACAACGTCGAGCGGCGTGTGCATGTGATAAACCCATTGGAGCGACGACCACGAAAACGCGAATGCGAGGTAGGCAAGCGAGATGTCGAGCACGCGCCAGTCCAGCAATGTCCCCAGTGCAATCCATACGGCCACGCCTGCGAGGGTTTCGTATCGAATTCGTCGGAATTCCGCGTGGCCGAAGTCTCTGAACGCGGCCGCATAGGTGTTGTCGTGTCCGTACTTGGCCCAACCATACGGAATGCGACTCGGAAGCACGGCCAGGACGAAGCTGCCCGCGAAACTCGCGAACCAGATGCCGCCGACGATCGCCGCGTAGTATGCGACTCGCTTGCGCCACAGCGAAGCATCCGGCTCGACGAAGTCCACCCGCTCCGCAGGCGTTCGATTTCGCACGTGGTGACCGAGATGATTCACGTGAATCAGCGTTGCCGCGGCGCCGAACATCGTCGATGCCCACCACATCATCAAGTAGTTGATTTTCCCGCGCCGATGCCCGAAACCGTGGAATGTTTCGTGCATCATCGAAAACACGCCTTGCATGATCAGGCAGAACGGTACGAGCGCCCCCCAGCGCCACGGGCTCGTACCGTGCGACAGCCACGTCAGGATGCCCGCCCATATAACGCTCTGTAGCGCGAGCACGCAGAGGTTCAGCCGATCGAACCGTCGCGAACGATTATCTATGGCGCTTGCATTGGCATCGAACATACAATTCGGACATGGATGGTGGCAGCGACGCAGAGCATACCTTCGATCGCCATCGTCGAACAATACGCCCGCCTGCGCTGACCCTGCGCGTTACGCCACGATCGGCCACGACCATGTACGCCAAACGAACCGACGATTCAATGCATGAACGCCGCAACGACGCGGCAGACATCCGTCGGCGCAATCCGCGGTTTCGTTTTGCCGACGACATTCCGCGCTATTGGTATCGTGACAACCGCAGGGTGACGCGCTTTTTCGACGCGTTCTCGATCATGTTTCCGCTTGGCGAGAAGTTCTTTGTCGATAGCGTGAGGCAGTACTGCGACGCGCTGCCGGCCGACGGCACGCTCGCCGCGCAAGTGGATGCATTCCTGTACCAGGAAGCCACTCATATCCGCGAGCACCGCGCGTACAACCGACGCCTGGCTCGCCAAGGCATGCCGGTCGACGCACTCGAGGCGCTGATGAGGAGACGGCAGGAACAATGCCGGCGTGTCGCGTCGCCGCTGCTTCAATTGACCTTCACCGCATGTCTTGAGCACTACACCGCCATTCTGGCCGATCTGCTGTTGCGCGACCCCGCCATTTTCGACGGTGCCGACCCATCGATGGCCGCGATCTGGCGGTGGCATGCGATAGAGGAAACCGAACACAAGTCTGTCGCGTTCGACGTATTTCGCGCTTGCGGCGGCGGCGCGATCAAGCGCTATGTCATACGGGCGGCGGCGATGCTCGGTGTCACGGCATGCTTCATCGTCGATCTGGGGTATTTCATCGTCCGTCTCGCGCGTGCCGACCGCGACGCCGGCAATTGGCGAAGCTGGGCACAGCTTGGCTGGTGGCTGTTCGGCGCGCGGGGCATCGTTACCCGCGTGCTACCCGCGTGGCTGGCATGGTTCTCGCCGCGTTTTCACCCTGACGGAATCGGGAATCCAGCCACGCTGGCTGCTGCCCGCGCGGCGCTCGCTGCCGATGGCGTGACAACGGAGCCGGCATGAGTGCACGGTATCCGGCATGGTCGCCGTCCGGCTTCGACGAGTGGCGGCAACACTACCCATTGACGCCGTTCGAACCGGCGCCCACAGCACTCGACTGGACCGAGCGCTTCATCGAATGTTGGCACGCGCATGACGCCCATGCATCCTCGAACATCGTCATCGTGCTGATTGCGGGACTCTATTCCGAGTGGATACCCGCCTGCTTCCGGCATGCTGCGCAGGCGTTGCGTGCCGCGCGGTACTCAGTCCTGCGTGTGCCGGTCCGCTCGTCGCGCGCGGTTGCCGAGCAGGGCGCGCATATCGTTCGCAATCTGTATGCGCGCTTACCCGCTGATCGCCGCTTTATCGTCCTTGCCCACAGCAAAGGGGGACTCGATGCATTGGCGGCGCTGCATGCGGATTCAGGGCTTCGTGCTCGCTGCGACGGTATCGCACTCGTTCAGCCGCCCGTCGGTCCGAGTGCGATCATCGATGGCTTGCTCGAGCAACGGGGGGCGCGCATCGATCCCGCATGGTTGGGTCGAGCCGCCGGGAGATTGCTGCGCACACGCTGGTTGTATGCAGGCTCGCGCGATATCGGCAGCGGGCGCGACGCCGACATCGCGAATCTGTTGTCTGCGGTGCCCGGTGGCCTGCACTGTGTGCATGTCGTAAGCTGGTCGATAGAACGCACGTCCCGGTTCGATGCACATCACTCACGCCTCGACCGCTACCGTCCCGGCTGTGCGCATGACGGACAGTTCTACCTCGACCATCAGACGATTCGCGGCATACCGCGAGTTTGCATGCCACATCTCGACCATGGCCAGCCTGTGCTCGGCGGCGCCGGCTTCGATGCGGGGCGTTTCTGGCTTGCACTCGTTGCGCTCCTGAACGACGCGCGGGCGGCAGCGGTCGCAAGCGGTCAGACGAGATAGATCTCGAACCCGGGGATTGCTTCGGTGGCGCCCGAATCGAGTGCGCTCGTGCCGGGCGCGGATAGCGTGTATAGATCCATCGGTAATGCGGTGTATCGATAACCCTGCAAGGCGGGCCATAGCGGATCGTGATCGTACAGGCAAAGCTGCAGCAAGGCATAGCGGCTCCGCTCTTGTTGCCAGACCGCATCGAGCAACGCCTGTGCAATGTCCGGGTCGCGTCCGCTCACATGCAGATGAGTCAGGTAGATATCCCGGAGCGGCTGGCCGGGAGCTGTGATGGGAGGGCGGCCGAGCAAGGGTGCGATGGCGTTGAAGCTGTGACGCAGCGCACCGAGCGAGCGCGGCAGACGTTCCAGCACGATGCGTTTGATACGCCCTGCATCCCACGGAGCAACGCAGCCCACGATACGCCGCTGCGCGTTACGTGCGACCAGAAAGCGCTCGATTCCGAAGTCGGGCCAGGTGTTCAGGCGGCGCGCGAATTCGTCCGCCGTAAAGACGCAACCGAAGGGTTGGGAACGAGACTCTTGGTCCAGGAATGCGCGGAGTGCGTCGGCATCGGCAGCCGACGCGTTCGTGATCTTGACCAAGCCGGCGCTCCGCGCAGCAATACGCCGCGCATAGATCGATACGTTACTGTAGCCGCGCCAATGTCGAAATCCGAGCCGGGGCCGCTTGCCTGTCCTGAATAGCGATTGCGTCGCGATCCGGTTGTCGCGAATGATGCAGCAGTACGTATGCTGTACGCCTTCGTGTCGGGCGAGATCGGCGAGGCGGTCGACGACATAGTCGACCCAAGTGTGCGCTAGTTCGCGATCGGGTGCGATGCGCAAGTCGCCGAGGTAAGCGATGCGCTGTTTCTCGCCGGCGAGGTAGCCGTCGCGAACGACCATGCTGGCTATTCCCTTGACGCGCCCTGCGCTGTCCTCCGCGAGCCACGTTCGACAGTCGTTCGAATGACACCGATGCAGTGCGAAGTAATCCGGTGAACGATCGAAGCGAAGTGGCATCCCGCTGAGCATCGCGTAACGTGTTTGAAACGCGAGGAGCCGTTCGTTGTCGACCGCTGTGGCTAGCCGGATCCGCGTCATTGGCTCATTCACCGGTGAAGATTCGTCTTGCCATCGGGCGTAGGTTTTCCGGCGTCAGTTCGCACAGGCATACGAGCTCGTTGCCGCACGCGTATTCTGGATTGCGCTTCAGAAAATAGGCGACATCCGGCAGCCGTCGATGCGCGTCCGGCACTTCGGCGAGGGCTGGGGCGAGGCGGCCTTGCGGTACCGGAAACTTGAGCACGCCGGACGCGGCGTCGTATGCGTACCCGAAGCGCTCAATTGCCAGATGATCCAGTAGCGCCTGATTTACGGGTTCAGTCGGTCGGTCGAATCGCGGGGTGAAATCATGTGCGAACGCTCGCAAGTAGCGGTACGTACGATGCCCCTTGCAGATTAGAAACCAGTATAGTGCGACGTCAGGCACGTTGCGTTTGAGTTCACCGGCGAGTCGAATCCAGCAAAACGCGAGTTGCTGACTGCCCCAACAGGCCGGATCCACAATCGTGTCACCGGAAAACAGGATGCGCAGTGTAGTGTCTTGCCACTGCTGTTCATATAGTTTCAACGTGGAGAAGCCGCGTAGCTTGCCGGTGTCGTCACGCATGATGACGCAATGTGTCTTGTCGTCGAGATCGTGTTCGAAGCGTGCCTGTTCCGTATCCCGGTAACAGGTCGAGTAGAGCGCGTACATATGTGCAACATCGACGTCGCGCAGCTGCGCACGTGTCATGGAACTGGCTCGAAGCGGCATAGCGTCGTTATTCATGCGAGCTGAAACGATTTATCATGATACGCGATTGAGCCGCTCCTTTTTTCACATGCGTGCCATACCTCCTGTTTCCGTCTCCTATATACCGTCGGCGTTCGACGCGTGGCGCTGGCTCGCGATCTATGTCGTCGTGTCGGGTGCACTGTACTTCTGGGTCACACACGCGCCGATGGCACCCGTGACGCTGTTGCGTCCGGGACCGTACGATGCGGTCATTCCGCGTGTGTCTGCCAGCGTACCGCTTTATTTGAGCTACGCGCTCGTGATGCCGTCGATTGTCTGGTTCGGCCGCAGCCGAAATTGGCTGCTGCCCGCATTTTTCGCCGGGGCACTTGCCGCAGGCCTGTGTATCGTCTGTCATCTGTTATGGCCGACTGCCGTGAGCCGGTCGCCGGCAGCGGCAGGATGGATCGCGTGGCTGTATCGGATCGACACGCCGCTCGCGGCGAGTCCCTGCGGGCATGTTGCGCTGCCTGTGGCTGTAACCGTGGTGCTGGCTGCGCTACGCGTCCGGGCAGCGCGCTATTACGCTGCGTGGAGCACGATGCTGGCGATCACCGTCTTAACGACCGGACAGCATTTGCTCGCGGACATGCTCGTGGGACTCGCACTCGGCATCGGCGTCGGCTGTGCGACGACCGTACTCATTCGTCTCGACGTCGACCTGCGTACGGCCGCCGCATTACTGCTTGAATGGCTATGTATCGTAGTTGCGCTTCGAGTTGCGTTATCGGTGGGGCATTGGGGGGGCTACCTTGTCGCCGCCGTTGTTGTCGCGACTCGGCAACACGCATTATTCATTCTGTATCACGACGCGACCCACTATCACTTAACCCGCCGCCGTTCCGCGAACGACTTTCTGATCAACTTGGCAATTGGCGTACCGGGGCTCGTGCCCATCGAATTTTATCGCCCGCTGCATCTTGCCCACCATCGACATGTCGGGACGGCGGAAGATCCTGAGCGGAATTATCTGTACCACGCGCAGCCATGGAAATTCGAGCCACTCGACACACTCCCCCTCGTCCGGCAACTGCTCGGTGATTTGCTCCTGGTCAACATGGTGAAAAACATGCGCGCATATCGGCGTGCGAACGGGCGTGGTGCATCCATGTCACTGCCGCTGCTTACGGCGATAGCGACGTGGGGTATCCTGCTTTTGTCGCTCGTGCATGCATGCACAGTACGCGAACTGTTGACGCTTGCGGCGCTTTGGTTCGTCCCTCTCGTGACAATCGGGGCGTTAGTGCAGAAGATCCGTAGTATTGCAGAGCACAGTGGTGGGCCTGGTGCCACGGCTGGCTGGAATGACTGGACTTATTCGTGGCGCGTCGGGTTACTTGGCCGCTTCTTTATCTGGCCGTACAACATTAACTATCACCAACAACATCATCGCGAACCCGGCGTGGCGTGGCATCGCCTGCCCGAATTGCGTGCGTCTGACGAGCCGGTTCTGTCTTCGCGGCAATTGCTTGCGTTGCTATGGTCGGGTGCCTCGCGCAGTGGTAACCCAAGATAGAAAAATCCCTTCGACGGCGCGATGAAGTTTCCCGTCGGTCCTGGTGCGAAAGATCGGCACGACCCGTCGTGCTCCGTCTGACGCGTGCCGCGCAGCCATTGGCCTCTGCGCATGGTCGTGCCGGCCCGTCTGCGTTTGCGATTAATCGCTGGCTATTCCGCCGGCACGTGATTCCTGAATAAGTTAAACAGCATCGTTTTTAAGAACGACGATGAAAATTATTTAAATAATAGAAATTGTTCGATTTTATTTTCGCTCGATCAAACAAGATGTCCGCAGCACCAAAACCCATTGGATCCACCCCATCGTTCAATGTCATGATGTTTGTGTGATTTATGACTGGCGCAGATTCTAGCGGAGGCAAGAGGCGTGACCCTTTATTCACACCCCGAAAATTCATCGAAAATGTAAAGCATTGCAATATAAAACCATGATCCGCGAATTCCGATTGCGACGCGTGATTTTATTTGGCAGGATTTTCATCGAGGGGCACGATTTTAAAACAACAAAGCGGTCGACAATTCAATTTACCGAAATAACGCGCGACGCTTGGCACCCCGTGGCAGGGAAGCTGGCTAGAAAAACAGGTAACGAGACGGCGAACGGGCGGCACCGTTCGCGATCATTGAATCAATCGCTTGTCCGGCAGCGTCGATGCGTCACTCGAACGAGCCGGGCGAATCCGACACGGGGCGGCCATGGCGATACTCAAGAAAGACGCGTCCGGAGAAGCATGCCTGCTCCGCGCGTATCACGTGTTCGGTCGCGACGACGCACGCTGCGACACGGTCATCCGGGACGGCTCGGTGTCCCGCGTCCATGCCCATATCCGCTGGATCGGCGGGTGCTGGGAGCTCCACGATCACAGCAGCAACGGCACATCGGTATCGGGCGTATCGCTGCGCGACGGCGAGCATGCGGTGCTGCAGCGGGGCGACGTGATCCGCTTCGGCAGGGCCGGCGTCGCGCCGTGGCGCGTCGAGTCGCTCGACGATCCGGCCGATACACTGTGGCCGATACGCGGCGCCGCCGCGCCGATCGTGCTCGCGCCGCGCCAGATCCTGCCGCCCCCCGCCGCGCAGCCGGTCACGATCGTCCGTTCGCCGGCCGGCGAATGGCTATGCGACGACACATTGCCGCCGCGCGCGCTCCATGACGGTGACGAAGTGTCGACCGGCGACTTCGCATGGCGCCTCGCCCTCGCGCGCCACGGCTCGACGGTGATGCTCGCCGCCCGCGCCGATCCGGCCGTGCCGGCGCAATTGCTCGAATTCTTCGTCAGCCGGAACGAGGAGCACGTGCGCATGCTGCTGCATGTCCGCGGCGGCGTGGTCGACCTCGGCGAGCGCGCCCATCACTATGGTCTCGTCACGCTTGCCCGCGCCCGCTCGGCCGACATGCAGGCCGGGTACGACGCCGCCACGCAGGGATGGATCGAACTCGACCGGCTCGCGCGCATGCTCGGCATCGACGCGTCCCATGTCAACGTGCAGATTCATCGCGCCCGAAGCCAGTTCGCGGCGCTGCCCGGGCTGGGCGCGAGCCAGCTCGTCGAGCGTCGGCGCGGCAGCGTCCGCTTCGGCGATGTTCCGTTCCGGATCATGCGCGGCGAGCATCTCGAATGCGAGTCGGTGCCGGCCGTCGGGCCGCGTATCGGCCTGCCGCGCGCGGTGCCGGCCCCGGTCGTCCAGTGCTCGTGAACGCGGGAGAACCGGCCGTGCTGACGAGCGCACCCCGCGCCGCCGCGGGACCACTCGCGCGTGAACCGCAGCGGCACGCGGTGCCTTTCGCGACGCTTGCCGGTAAATGGCATTACCGGCTCGGCGCGCTGCTCGGCGAAGGCGGCAACGGTGTGGTGTTTCGCGCGACCTGCGACGAGACGGGGCAAGCCGTCGCGATCAAGCTGATGCGCGACGACGCCGCGCTGATCGCGCCGGAGCGCATGCGCCGGCGCGCGCGCTTCCGGCGCGAGACGAGCCTGTGCGAGGCGCTGCGGCATCCGAACATCGTGGCGCTGCTGGACCAGGGGGAAGCGCCGGACGGGCGGCTGTTCGCCGTATTCGAACTGGTCGAAGGCCGGACGGTGCGCGACCGGCTCGCGGTGGACGGGCCGCTGTCGGCCGTCGATACCGGGCGGCTGATGACGGAGGTGCTCGACGCGCTCGCGGCCGCCCATCGGCGCGGCATCGTGCATCGCGATCTGAAGCCGCAGAACATCGTGATCGCGATGGCCGACGACGGGCCGCACGCGAAGCTGCTCGATTTCGGCATCGGTGCATTGCTGCCCGGTGCCGAAGACATCGCGCGCGAGACGGCGACGCTCGCGACCGAGGTGCTCGGCTCGCCACCTTACTGCGCGCCGGAGCAATTGCGCAACGAGCCGCCGACGCCCGCCAGCGATCTGTATGCGTGGGGCCTGATCGTGATCGAATGCCTGACGGGCGAGGTGGTCATGCAGGGCGCCAGTGTGGCCGAGATCGTCTATCGACAACTGAGCCCGGTGGATGTCGCGCTTCCGCCGTCGATCGCGTCGCTTCCGCTCGGCGCGGCATTGCGGGATGCGCTGAACAAGAATCCGCGCCAGCGCGCCGCGTCGGCCGAGGCGCTCGCGGCGCGGTTTCGTGCGCTCAACTTCGCCGCGCTCGTCGGCCAGTTCGACACCGCTCGCGCCGGCCGGCAGACGCGCTCGCGCCCGCTCGCGCCGCGCGGCGAAACGATCGTCGAGGCGGGCGAGTATCGGCAGATCACCACGCTGTGCTGCTGCGTGACGATTGCCGGAGAGGGCCGCGAACGCCATGCCGGAACCGAGCACGGCATCGCGCTCGACGGCTACGAGGAGCAGTGGCTGACGAAGTGCGCCGATATCGCGGTCGGGTATGGCGCGCATGCGGGCGGACAGCTCGGCGACACGCTGCTGTTTCATTTCGGTCTGCAGGGCGACATTGACCGGCCCGCCCGCCGTGCGGCGCGGGCGGCGCTCGACATGGTGCGCGTGGCCGAGCGCGCGCGGTTGCCGGCGCTGACGGCTGCCGGCGGGCATGCGGCCGGCGCGGCAGAAGGTTGGCGGGTCGAAGTGGCGGCCGCGATTCATGTCGGGCGGGTGCTCGCGCATGCGTCGCACATGTCGGGCGTATCGACGGCCGCCGCGGCGTCGCGGCTGCTCCGGCTGGCAGGCCCCGGACAGATCCTGATCAGCGACGATGCGCGGCTCGTGCTCGAACGGCATGCCGATGCCCGGCCGACCGCGTTGCGGCTGGCGCGGGCGGGCCTCGTGTCGCAGCCGGTTCATGAATTGCTCGGCGAGCGGCATGCCGATACGCCGTTCGATTCGCTCGATGCCGACAGGCGGACGCCCATGGTCGGCCGCGCACGCGAGCTCGACGCACTGCTGCGCGCGTGGCAGGACACGCATGGGCGGCATCGCCGCGCGGCGCGTGGCGAGCCGGTACCGCTCGGTGTGCCGAGGCTCGTCGTCGGCGACGCGGGCTTCGGCAAGTCGCGGCTCGTGCACGAGCTGTGCGAGGCCGTGCGGACACGCGGCCACGCGTTCGCGCAGTGCGGGTGCCTGCCCGAACGCGAGAATCATGCGTTGTTCCCGATCCTGCGGTTCATTGCCGCGCACTGGCATGTCGATGCCGAGCGCGCGCCCGGCATGGCGCTCGCGGCGATCGACGCGATGATCGCGCCGCTCGATTGCGATCATGCGGCGGCGCGTGTCGCGCTCGCGACCTGGCTCGGGCTGCCCTGCGATGCGAATGGGCTGCTGTGGTCGAGCGCGCGCGAGCAGCACGCACTGTTCGACGTCCTCGAACAACTGATCGTGTCGCTCGGCAACGGCGCGCCGGTGCTGCTCGTGATCGAGGACGTTCAGTGGCTCGATCGCTCGACCGAGGATTTTCTCGCGTATCTGCACCGCTCGCCGCGCGCAGCGGCACTGTGCATCGTGCTCACGTCGCGCCCCGACAAGCTCGCGCGCTGGCGCGGCGCGACCGACCGCGTGGTGCTGCGCCGCCTGCCGCGCGACGACGCGCAGCGCCTGATGTCGGCGCATCTGGGCCCGGGCGCGGCCGATCCGGCGTGGCTCGACCGGCTCGCCGATCGCACGGCGGGCATCCCGCTGTTCATCGAGGCCGTCGCGCGCGAACTGGCGGTGAGCGGCGCGGATGGTCTGCTCATCGAGCCATCGGCAACGGACCCGTATCCGTTGCCGCTCAGTCTCGGCGGCATGCTCGGTCTGGCGTTCGACCGGCTCGACGATGCGCGCGGTACCGCGCAGCTCGCCGCGACCATCGGGCTCGAAGTGGATGCGCAACTGCTCGCCGATGCGTCGCCGCACGACCGGGCCACACTCGACGCCCATCTGCGGCTCCTGCTCGAAGAACGGATCGTGTATGCGCAACATCGGCGCGATCGCGTGTTCTATGCGTTTCGCCATGCGCTGATTCGCGACGCCGCATACGAATCGATGCCGCCTGCCGTGCGGCGCGGCAACCATGCGCGTGTCGGCCGCGCGCTGCTCGCGCACGCCGATCGCGGCGCCGGTGCGCATGCGTTCGGCATCGCCGGGCACTTCGCGCGGGCAGGCGCATGCGCGGACGCGATCGCGCACGGCATCGACGCGGCGCGTCGCGCGCTCGAACGGTCGCGATACGACGACGCGATCCGCTACGGGCAGGCCGTGTTCGACTGGCTCGCCACCGCCGACCACGCGCAGCGCGAGCACGACAGCGCGCGCATCCGCGCCACGTTGACGCACGCGACGATGGCGCGATTCGGCTGGGCCGATCCGCAGGTACGCGAGCATGCGGAGCAGTTGCTGCGGCAGACGCAGACGCTCGACGATCCCGAACTCGAGATCAGCGCGTTGTGGACGCTGTCGACGTGCTACCACGTCGCCGGTGACCGCCCGACCGTGCGCCGGATCGGCAAGCGGCTCGACACGCTCGCGACCGAGCGCCGCGATGCGGGCGTGCAGGTGGCGGCGGACGCGATGCGCGGCATGAGCCTGTGGGTCGATGGCGACTATGCGCGCGCCCGTGTCGCGTTCGACGCGGTGCTGGCCGGCTACGACGTGCGACGCGATGCGGGGCACCGGCGCATCCTCGGGCTCGATACGCGCGCGTGGACGATGGCGTCGCTCGCCAGCGTGCGCTGGTGCATGGACGACGATCCCCAGCCGTCGCTCGCGATGGCGCGCGAAGCCGTGTATTGCGCGACCTGCCTCGATCATCTGCCGACGCTCGGCGTCACGATGATGTACCTCGCGCGCACGCATCAGCTTGCGGGCGACCGCGATGCGGCGCGATCCGTGTCGGAAGCGATTCTCCGGCTGGCGGACGCGCACCGGCTGCGCGCGGTCGGGCACTACGCCGCGACCATTCACGCGTGGACGCAACGCGATCGCGCGGGCGTCGTCGCGCATCTCGACGCGCAGCGGCAGTCGGGCGGCCTGCTCGGGCTGACCTACTACGCGTCGCTGCTTGCAGAGCTGGATGCCGAACGCGGCGACTACGACGCGGCGCTCGCGCAGATCGGGACGTGTCTCGCCTGGTGCGATTCGAGCGGGGAACGGTATTACGAAGCCCAGCTGTGGCTGAAGCGGAGCGAGTACTTGCGCCGTGCCGATCCGCGTTGCGGCGGGGTGGCCGCGCTGGACGCGTGCCGGCGCGCAGTCGAAATTGCAAGGACGGCGGGCATGGGCCGGATCGCCAGGCTCGCCGAAGCGATGTTGCAGTCGTTGCCGTAAGCAGTTCAAACCGTCATTCAGGAGAACAGACCGATGAGCAAGGATCTTCGATTGCCGACGTACGAACAGTTTCTCGAATACCGCGCGACCGTCATTCGGGCGATCGCCCTCGCCTGGCATTCACCGGCGTTTCTCGACAAGCTCGAGGCCGATCCGGTCCATGCGTTGCGCGAGCAGTTCGACTATCACTTTCCGTTCAAGCTCGACCTGAAGGTGCAGGTCAAATCGTCGGAATGGACGCCAACCGTCAACGGCGACTGGACGGCCGGCCAGAAAAACAAGCTCACGCTGTATCTGCCGCCCGCGCCGGCGGACGACGCGCAGTTCGCGCAGGCGCTGGCCGCGTACAACGCGGACCACATCACCATCATGGAATGACTCCGGAGAAACCGACATGGCAAAGGACAACGCCAATCCGACGCTCGAATCGATGCTGGAGTTTCAGAAGATCTATCTGCGTGCGATCGCGCTTTCGTGGCGCGATCCGGCGTTCAAGGCCGAATTGCTGGACCGGCCGCTGGATACGCTCGCGAAATACTTCGGCTATCAGTGTCCGTGGATCATCGACATCGACATCGAGAAGACGGGCGCCGATCATGGCTGGACGAGCGACGGGAAAGGCGGCGGGAGCTGGAACCTGCCACGCAACGTGATGACCGTCGGCATACCGGCGCAGCCGGCACGCCTGGACGAGGAGGCGGTGGCGCTCGCGGCCTACTGCGACGCGGGGCCGTGCTACCTGTTCACCTGCTGCTGACCGGGCGCGGCCGACCCGCGCACCGTCGCGCGGCCCGGGAGGGTTGCCGGGCCGCGCGACGTTTGTCCGACCCCGTCGCACGGAACCCGACGATGCTCGATGATCTCTCGCGCGTATTGCGCTTCAAGCCGCATTTGCTCGTGCTCGATGCCGGGCCCGAGACCCTGTTCGTCGTCGACGAATTCAAGCGCGCGATGCTGTCCGGCGCAATCTTCGTGCGGATCGCCGCGTGCCTGCGGGCGCGCATGACGACTGCCGAGATCGTGACGTCGCTTGCCCGCACGTTCGGCGAATGGGAGGTGCTTGCGCGGCTCGACCATCTGGTGCGGCGCGGCTACGTGCGCGCCGATCCGCCGCACGGCGACGACGCGGCGCGCGGTTTCTTCGAGCGCGCCGGGCTCGACGGCGACGCCGCGTGCGCGCGCGTGGCGCAACTGCGTGTCGCGGTGGAGACGTTCGGCGCGGACGGCGCGGCGCTCCGGCGCGCACTCGACACGGCCGGCATCGGCGTCGTGAAGGATGCCGAACTGACCGTCGCGATCGTCGATACGCACGACCGTGACGATCTCGCCGCGTGCGCCGCCCGCGTGGCGGCGCGCGGCGGTGCGCTGCTCGTCGTGGCGACCGGCGGCGTGCAGACGCTGATCGGGCCGTTGCTGGCCGGCAGCGGTAACGGCAGTGGCGTCGGCGCGCTCGCCGATGCGCCGTGCATCGAATGCGTGCGCTACTGGATTCGCATCAACCGGCCGGTCGAGGCGCTGCTGGCGCGCCATCATGGCAGCGACGCGACGCATGTGCCGCTGGCCACCTCGCGTGCGGGGGCCGCGGCGGCCGCGGCGCTCCTGGCCGCGACGGTCGAGCAGATCGCCGTCAATCGCGCGATCGCGGAACGTGCGCAAACGCACATCGTCGCGCATCGCCTCGACACGCTGGCCGTCGAACCGCACCGCGTGATCCGGCGACCGCAATGCCCGTGCTGCGGGAATCCCGCGTGGATGCGCGAGCAGGCGGCGCGTGCGCCGCGGCTCGCCGGGTCGGTGCCGTTGGCGCGCGCCGACGGTGGCTACCGGGCCGCCGAGCCGCAGCAGGTGTTCGCGCGCCACGCGCATCTGATTTCGCCGGTCAGCGGCGCAATCGCGTATCTGCATCCGATGCCGAAGCGGCACGCGGGCCTGCGCAAGGTCTATGCATCGGGTTTTCTCGTGTGCCCGGCTGCCGTACCGGACGGCAACCGGTTCGACAGGCTCTGCTCCGGCAAGGGCCGCACCGACGAGCAGGCTCGCACGAGTGCGCTGTGCGAAGCGCTCGAACGGTTCAGCAGCGTGTACCAGGGCGACGAGGCGACGGTGACCGGCAGCATCGACAGTCTGCGTGCCGATCCGGCTTGCGACGCCGAGCCGATCCATGTGAACGATCTTCAGCAATTCAGCGAACGGCAATTCGACACGCGCGACGCGATCAACGCATTGACACGCGATGTCCGCAAGCAGGTGCCGCCGCGCTTCACGCTGCGGGACGTCATCGACTGGACGCCTGCGTGGTCGCTCGTGAGCGGCCGGCGTCGCCTCGTGCCGTTGAGCTACTGCTATGCGGAAACGCCCGACAGTGCGCAGGCCGCGGCTGTGTGCGTGCACAACCCGAACGGCTGCGCGGCGGGCTCGAGCGTCGACGAGGCGATCCTGCAGGGCATGCTCGAATTGATCGAGCGCGATGCGGTCGCGATCTGGTGGTACAACCGGATCGAACGCCCCGGCATCGATCTCGCGAGTTTCGACGATCCGTATTTCGACGCGCTCGTGCACGAATACGCGACGTTCGGATGGCGGGTGTGGGCGCTCGACATCACGACCGATCTCGCGGTGCCGACCGTGGTCGCGCTCGCGGAAAATCTGCAGGACGGGCGTTTCTCGATTGGCTTCGGTTGCCATCCGGACGGCCGGATCGCGGTGCAGCGGGCGCTGACCGAGGTCAACCAGTTGCTCGATATCGCGGCGGATGCGCCCGATCCATGGGATCGCGACAAGCTTTCGTCGACCGGATTTCTGTATCCGGCGGCGAGCACGCCCGCGACGACGCATTCGACGTGGCAGTCGATCGATGCCGCGTCGTTGCCGGCGGCGATCGCGCAGTGCGTCGGGCGCATCGCGGCGGCCGGGATGGACGTGCTCGTCGTCGACAAGACGCGGCCCGACATCGGCTTGTCCGTGGTGCAGGTAATCGCGCCGGGGCTGTGCCATTTCTGGCCGCGTTTCGGCGCGCGACGGCTGTATTCGGTTCCGGTGGAGCGGGGTTGGCGCACGCAGCCGTGCGACGAAACGGCGCTGAATCCGGCGCTGCTGTTTCTGTGACCTGAGCGCGGAATCGTATTGTCGGCGAACAGCGCGGGCTGCCCAACGCCGACAACCCGCGCCGCATCAGAACCGCGTACTGAAGCCGATGCGCGCGATCGACTGCAACGCGCCGCTCGACGCGCCATCCGCATCCATCACGCCGTTGATCTGCGCGTGGCTGCCGTGGCCTGCGCGCTGATGCACGCCCGCGACGTACACCATCGTGCGCTTTGACAGCCAGTACTGGACGGCGGCGAGCACCTGGTGCGCATGCGCGTTGTCGAGCGTGTCGTTGCCTTTCATGTACGTGTAGCTCGCGCCGATCACCCATGCCGGCGACGGCCGCCACGCGGCACCGGCTTCCGCCGACCACGCGAGCGCGCCATTCCGCGCGTTGTGCACGGTCGTGAAGAGCGCCTTCCCGGTGACCGTGCCGACCGTGTAGTGCACGCCCGCGCCCCAGTTGCGCACGCTGGTGGGCGGCAGCCCGTCGGCCGCGCCGTATTTCTGGTTCGTATAGGCGGCGCCCGCGCCGAACGGGCCGTGGTCGTAGCTTGCGCCGACGCTGACCGTGTTGTTCGCGCCGATCGACCCCGCGACGTTGCCGAAGCCGTACAGCGCGCCGAAGCTCAGGCCCGACAGCGACGGGCTCGTGTACTTGACCGAATTCGCGACGCGATTGCTGCCGGCGACGCGATCCCAGTCGAATGCGCCGGTCGGATTGTTCGGCAGCGCGAGCCGGTCGAACGGCCCGTTGCGAAAACCGTACAGGCCGACGAGATCCTGCGCGATCTCGTTGCCGCTGGCGGCCAGCGCATCGACCATGAACTCGTACTGGTTGCCGAGCGTCAGCGTGCCGTACCGGTCGTTCTGCAACCCGACATAGGCCGTGCGCGCGAATAGCCCGCCGCCGATGATCGCGCCGTTGCCGAGCGAATACTGGTTGACGAGCCGAAAGATCGCCCGCGTGCCCGCGCCGAGATCCTCCTTGCCCTCGAAGCCGAGCAGGTTCGGAAAGAAGATGTTGTCGTCGAATTTCGCGGCGCCGTGGCCGCCTTGGTTGCTGACGTAGCTGATGCCGGCATCCATCAGCCCGAACATCGTCACGCTGCTCTGGGCGAACGCCGCCGCCGGAAGTGCGCAGGCCGCGAGCGCCAGAAAGGTCTTTTTCGTCATCTCCAAAGTGCTCCTCACATGATCCGATCGAGCCGGAATATTTTTAGTCGGACTACTGATTGATATGAAGAAACATGAACCGGGCGAACCCGGTTCAGCGACAGTCAAAGCAAGCCGTGGCGCGCAACGGGCATCAGCAGGCCTCGTCGATCCTCCGATGCGCCGCGCGCCATGCGCTAGACCGTCGAATACCCGCCGTCCACCGGCACGACCGCGCCGGTGACGAACGACGCGCCGGACGAGCACAGGAACAGGATCACTTCCGCGACTTCGTCGGCCGTGCCCCAGCGCCCGAGCGGCGTGCGCTCGAGGATGCGACGCGATGCCAGCGTGTCGGCCATCAGCCCGCTGCTGAGCGGCGTGTCGATCCAGCCCGGTGCGACCGCGTTCACGCGGATCGCATGATCGGCCCACGCTTGCGCGAGCGAACGCGTGAGCTGCGCGATGCCGCCCTTGCTCGCGCTGTACGCGGGCCGGTCCTTGCTGCCGAAGTACGTGTACATCGACGCGATATTGACGATGCTGCCGCCGTTGGTCGCCAGCGCGGGCCGCGCGGCGTCCGATGCCCGCATCACCGACGTCAGGTTCACGTTCAGCACGTGCTCGAACTGATCCATCCGGTATTCGTCCGCGTGGCGGCTGATGCCGACGCCGTTGACGAGCACGTCGAGCCGCGGCAGCGCGGCGATCGTGCGCGTCAGTGCATCGCCGTCGGCCACGTCGAGTTCCACGCAACGGATGCCGGCATGCACGGGCGCATGCGGGCCGGTTGCGTCGAGCCCGAATGCGACGACCGATGCGCCGGCCTGCGCGAACCGCAGCGCGGTGCGCGCGCCGATGCCCGACGTGCCGCCCGTCACGACGACGGACTGCCCTTCAAACGTCCACAGACGACTCATGCTCGACACTCCCGATGGTGGTGGCGCGGCGGGCCGGCCGCTGCGCGGGTGAAACGAGGATCTTGATCTGCGTGCGGTCGGCGAGCAGCGCGTCGAAGCCGTCGGCGACGGCATCTTCGAGCGCGACGGTGCGCGTGACGATCGACGTGAGATCGAGCGCGCCCGACGCGACGATGCGCAGCAGGTCTTCGTACGCATGCCGGTAGCCGACGCTCGCGGTGAAGGTCAACTCGTCGTTGACCGCGCGGAACGCGTCGAATCCGGCGTGCGGCATCAGGCCGACCATCACGACGCGACCGCCCTTGCGCAATGCCCGCATCGCCGATTCGAACGTGGCCTGCAAGCCGGCCGCTTCGAAGCTCGTATCGACGCCGAGGCCGCCCGTGGCCGCGCGAATCGCGTCCTGCAACGCGGACGCTTCGAGCTCGCGCGCGTCGAACGCATGGGTCGCGCCGAAGCGTGTGGCGGCCGCGAGCCGTTCGGGCGATACGTCGACGGCGACGATCGTCGCCGCGCCCTGCAGCTTCGCGAGCATGATCAGCAGCAGGCCGATCGGCCCGAGCCCGAACACCGCGCAGGTTTCGCCGAGCCGCAGCTCGCCGCGCCGCAACGCGTGCAGCGCGACGGCCGCCGGCTCCATCACCGCGGCCTGTTCGAGGCTCACGCCGTGCGGCAGGCGATGCAGCATGTAGGCCGGCACGACCGCGAAGTCGGCCATCCCGCCGTCGCCCATCAGCCCGGCGAAGCCCATCGACACGCACAGGTTGTACGACCCCGAGCGGCAGTACGCGCACTGGCTGCAGCGATACTCGGGCTCGACCGCGACGGGGTCGCCCGCGCGCAGCGTCGTCACGCGTTCGCCGACTTCGACGACGGTTCCACAGAACTCGTGGCCGAGCGTCAGCGGCGCGGTGCGGCGCGACAGCGGATGCGGCGCATCGACCGGAATCGCGTGCGGGCCGTCCGCGTATTCGTGCAGGTCGCTGCCGCAGATGCCGCAATACGCGACCGCGATGCGCACGTCGCCGGGGCCGACGCGCGGCGTGTCGATTTCCACGAGACGGACGTCGTGCGGGCCATGCCATTGAAGTGCGCGCATGTCAGCGTCCTCCGAGGTTCTGCGTGTCGAGACGGCCTGCGGCAGCGCCTGCGAGCGCGCGCTTGCGCAGCACGGCCGGTGCGGTTTCGACGAGGCCGAACGACAGCACGCACGCGAGGATCGCGCCGGCAGCCGACGTCCACATCGCGAACTGCAGGCCGTATCGGTCCGCCGCGAAGCCGGCGACGGTCGGCGCGACGAAGCCGCCGATCAGCTCGCCGGCGCCCATGATCAGCCCGAGCGCGCTCGCGATCGCGCGCGGCGGCACCGTTTCGGCCGGAATCGTCGCCATGAACAGCGTGAAGCAGCCGAGCCCCGTGTACGTGGCGAACACGAGTGCGCCGAGCGCCCACACCGAGCCGACGTGGATCAGCACGACCGGGCACGCGGCCGCGACCAGCGCGAACACGATCATCGTCGGCTTGCGGCCGATCCGGTCGGAGATCGCCGGCACCGCGAAGCCCCAGAACACCCACGCGGCGCCGAGGCAGGTCATCACGGCGCCCATGGCGGACGGCGACAGGTGGCGGCTTTCGACGAGGAACACCGGCGCGAACGAGATGATCACGACGAACCACGTGAGGAAGAAGCAACTGATCAGCACGCACAGCAGGATGTTGCGCTCCTTCAGCAGCGCCCAGCGGCTGACCGCCGCGCCGCTTGCGGCCGGTATTGCAGTGGTATCCGCCTGCGTGTGGCGCACGCCGCCGGGCGGTACTTCGCGCACCCAGCGCCAGATGCAGAACGCGATCAGGAAGCCCGGGATGCATGACACGTAGAACGCCTCGCGCCAGCCGTACGCGGTGGCGATGACGATCACGACCGGCGGGCCGATCATCGCGCCGAGCAGGCCGGCGGCCGAGCCTTGCAGCAGGCCCATGTTCAGCCCGCGGCGGCTCGGCGTCGAACTCTCGACCATCAGCGATTGCGACAGCGGCAGCACGGGGCCTTCGGCGATGCCCATCAGCGCGCGAAATGCGATCAGGCTCGCGAAGCCGCCGACGAGGCCCGACAGCGCCGAGCACACGGAAAAGCCGAGCACGGCCGCGACCAGCAGCGGCTTGCGGGTGCCGCGCGCGTCGGACCACGCGCCGGTGGCGGCGCCCGACAGCGCCCACGTGAGCGCGAGCGCGGACGACACCATGCCGAGCTGCGTGTTCGTCAGGTGCAACTCGGCCGACATGAACGGGAACAAAAACGACAGCGCGAGGCGGTCGAAGAACACGAAGCCGAACGTCATGAACAGGATCAGCAGCAGCCGGTTCTCGTACGTCAAGGCGGGTCTGCAAAAGGAAGGGGACGTCATCGTGAGCCTCGCCGCGCGTCAGCGGAACAGCTTCTCGATCGCTTGCGCGCCGAGGCCGACCTTCTCGTAATGCGCCTTGCACATCGCGATGTACGAATGCACGTCGAAGTAGCCGTCGGGATTGCCTTCGTCGTCGAGCCAGATCAGCGGGCCCGTGACGATGAAGAACGCGCGCATCGGCTCGGGGTGATCGAACGCGACGAGCGTGTGGCCTTCGCCCGGCGTCTCGTACACGAAATCGCCGCGCGTCGCGGTCCATTCGTGCTCCAGGTAGCCCCATTTCCCCGACAGCGTGTACGCGAACACCTCGTGCGGGTGATAGTGCCGGTTCACGAGCCCGGCTTCCTTCGCCATCAGGATGTCGCACCATTTGTTCTGCGACGGCGAGATCCACAGCGGCCGCGACGAAACCGTTTCGGTGAACGGAACGTAATAGCGCTCGTCGTCGGTGGCCGCGTTCGGGATGTAGGCCTCGGGCAGCGCATCGGGCTTGAACGGATTGGCAATCGCCGGGATGTTTTGCCAGAATTCGGATACGGCTTTGTCGACCACGGTTGTCTCCTTGTATGGGTTGTCGTGGGCTCGACTTTAGCCAGCCGGTGTGCGCCGCTCTTGACTGGGCTGGACGAATTGCTTGACCGCGCCGGACATTGCAGCGCACCAAAAATCCAGACGAACCATCCCCCAATCCGTGCCGCTCCGCACGACAGGCGCCCGCAGGAGGCGATGTGACGAATTCGACCGTTCTTTCATGCACGCGAGGCTCGACGGCCGACGTGCCGGCGCGCGACAGGATGGCGTACTGGGATGCATTCAACGCGGCGACGCTGGTCGGCCTGCGCTGCTCGTCGCTGTCGCCGGCCGGGCTCGAAGCCGAGAAGACCGACATCGCGCTGCCGGGCCTCGGCATCGCCGACATCAGCGGGCAGGACCACGTGATCGAACGCAGCCCCGCGCTGGTGCGCCAGTTGCCGAAGGAGTCGCTGTTCGCGTGCCAGATCGTGAGCGGGCGCGCCTATTTCATCCAGCACGACCGGTGTCTGCTCGCGGAAGCCGGCGATGTGGTCGTCTACGACACGCGCGTGCCCTATCTGTTCGGATTCCTGACGCCGATGCGGCAGCTGCTGATCGATATCCCGATCACCACGTTCGACGATCGCCTCGATGCGGCGCTGGCCGCGCTGCCGCTGCGGATCGCGCCGAAGCCGGGCGCGGGCGCGATGCTCGGCGCGACGTTGCGCGCGAGCGTCGAGCGGTTCATGAAGGCGCCGGTCGAGCGCGACGCCGCGCGATTCGCCGAGCACACGCGCACGCTGATCGCGGAACTCGTCGACACGGAAGTGAACGGCGCGGGCACATCGCGCGCGTCGCTGTCGTACCTGCTGACCGCGAAGCAGTACATCGCGACGCATCTCGGCGAGCCGGAGCTCGCGCCGCAAGCCGTCGCCGATGCGGTCGGGCTGTCGCTGCGGCATCTGGGCCGCCTGTTCGCGGCGGAAGGCGAATCGATCACGCAGCACATCTGGTCGGAACGGCTGTCGCACGCGCACCGCGAGCTGACCGACGCACGGCTGCGCAAGACGAGCATCGGCGAGATCGCGTTTCGCTGGGGATTTTCGAGCCAGGCACACTTCAGCCGCGCGATCCGCGAGCGCTATGGCGCGTCGCCGATGACGCTGCGCGATGCGGCGCGTGAGGCCGGCAGTTGACGCCGGTTTTCCGGTGGGTTCGGCGGCAGCGGCGCGCGCATGACGCGCCGCTTTCGTTTTCGGGGCGATGTAGCGCGCATCGCGTCACTCCGCCAGCATGAACGCCGCACAGCGCTCCGCGATCATGATCGTCGGCGCGTTCGTGTTGCCGGACACGATGCGCGGCATCACCGACGCATCGCAGATCCGCAATCCGTCGACGCCCTGCACCGCGAGACGCGGCGTGACGACCGCGTGCGCGTCGCTGCCCATGCGGCACGTGCCGGCCGGGTGATAGACGGTTTTCGCGCGACGCCGCACGTAGTCGGCGAGCGTGGCATCGGTCAGCGGCTCGGCTTCGCGGACGATGCGCGCGAGCGACGGTGCGCGCAGGATCCGCCGCGCGAGCGCGACGCCGCGCACGAGGCCGTCGACGTCGGCCGGATCGGACAGCGCGCCGCTGTCGAACCGGATCGGCGCGGCCGGATCGTTGCCGCGCAGTTGCACGCGGCCGCGCGAACGCGGCCGGAGCAGGCACGGATTGATCGACAGGCCGTGGCCGGGCAGCGGTTCGCGATCGACGTCGCCGACCAGCGTCGGCAGCACGTGGAACTGGATGTCCGGGCGGCCGCTGCCCGTCGTGTCGACGAATGCGCCCGATTCGACGACGTTCGACGTCAGCAGGCCCGAGCGGCACAGCATCCATTGCAGCCCGTGCCGCAGGGCCTTCCACCCGCGATCCTCGCCCAGCAGGCTGACGGGCGCATCGCTGCGGCCGTAGATCGACACTTCAAGATGGTCCTGGTAGTTCGCGCCGACTTCCGGGCTGTCGTGCAGCACGTCGATGCCATGTGCGTGCAGATGCGCGCCGGGCCCGATGCCCGACAGCATCAGCAGCTTCGGCGTGCTCAGTGCGCCGGCCGCGAGCACGACGTCGGCGCGCGCGGCGGCCGACCCCGTCGCGCCGCTCGCGGTGCGCCATTCGACGCCGGTCGCGCGGCGGCCGTCGAACCGGATGCGCGTCACGCGGCAGCCGGTCAGCACGCGCAGGTTCGGATCGGCGATCACGTCGGCCAGATAGGTGGCCGCGGTGCTGCCGCGCTGCCCGTCGAAGATCGTCGTGTGATAGAAGCCGACGCCATGCTGCGCGGCGCCGTTGAAATCGTCGTTGTACGCGATGCCGGCTTCCTGCGCGGCCTTCACGAACGCGCGGCTCAGCGGATGCCGGAAGCGCGTGTCGCCGACCTTCAACGGCCCGTCGGTGCCGTGGTACGGCTCCGAGAGCCGCAGATGCGATTCGGCGCGCTTGAACACGGGCAGCACGTCGTCCCAACCCCAGCCGGTGCAGCCGAGCGCGGCCCAGTCGTCGTAGTCGTCGCGCGTGCCGCGCACGTACAGCATCGCGTTGACCGAGCTGCCGCCGCCGAGCGTGCGGCCTTGCGGCACGTAGGTCTTGCGTCCCGCCGCGCCCGGCTGCGGCTCGCTCTCGAACGTGACCGTGCGCTGCGTGCCGAGCACGCGGATGAACGTCGCCGGAATCCGGATGAACAGGCTGTCGTCCTTCGGGCCGTCCTCGAGCAGCAGCACGCGCCGGCCGGCCTTCACCAGCCGGTGCGCAACCGCGCAGCCGGCCGACCCGCCGCCGACGACGATGTGGTCGTACGTCTCCATCCCGCTTCTTCTCCTGGCTGTCGGGCGGCGGAACGGATGCCGCCGCGCACGAAGCCAGCTTAGCGAGCAGGTTGGGGCCCTATTTGACCGAGGCGGACGCCGTGCTTGCCTCGCCGGGACATCGCAGGGAGTGGCGGTGGCAGCGGCGAGTATCGGCCTAGGGCGTGAACACGCCCTAGCACGCTCCGGCCGGCGCGCGCGTGTCGCTCGGCGTCTCGCCGAACCGCGCGCGATAGCTGCGGCTGAAGTGCGCGCTGTTGTTGAAGCCCCAGCGGAACGCGATCTCGCTGACCGTCAGGTGCTTCAGCGATCGGTCGCGCAGATCGGCGCGGCAGCGTTCGAGCCGCCGCGCGAGAATGTAGCGCGTGAGCGGCATCCCCTCGATCTCGAAGATGCGCGCGAGCTGGCGCGGCGACAGGTTGATCGCACGGCTGACCAATCGGCTGTCGAGGTCGTCGTCGGCGAGATGGCTGTCGATGAACGCCTTCGCGCGCGACAGCGTGTGGACCGTCGACTTCGTCGGTGACGCGTCACCGTCGTGCAGCCGCAGCATCGATTGCACGAGGTCGAGGATCGCGGCGGCGCGCCGTTCGCGCGCGTCGGGCGTCGGCTCGGGCGGCGCGGCGAGCAGCGCAACCACCTGCCGCACGGCCCACGACGCGACGCCGTCGCCGCGGTCGATCTTGACGAGGCTGCGGTAGCGCCACGGGCCGACGCGCGCCTCGAATACGTCGCGCGGCACGTCGAGCACGGTCATCGCCATGTCGGCGGGAAAGCCGTGACCGTACGGCATCGACGTGTCGTACAGCACGAGGTCGCCGGGCCCGTGCTGCATGCAGTCGACGTCCTGGAACGTATAGCCGTGCCCCTCGTGCATCACGCAGATGAACACGGCGTCGCGCTGGTCCGCGTGGATGTTGTGCGGCGTGCGCACGACCGCGTGCCGGTTCGCGACGATGTCGCACGCTCGGAACAACCCGAGATCGCGTTTGCGCAGCGACGCATCGATCCCTTCGGACGACCTTCCGCTGCATTCGATCCGCACGAGCGTGCGCGCGACATGGTCGACCCAGAAGTCGACGCGCTCGGCGCCGCGTACGGCGCGCGTCGAGATCGTGGCGATCTCCGTGCTGGTGTCCGGCATGACGTTCTCCCGATGACGGCCCGAGCGGGGCAGTCTCGGGCACGCCGAACGCCGCGGTCAATCCGTGAAAGACCCGGGGCACGCGCGTGACGCGCTTGCAGCGGGGCGCGGCGGGCGATTGCGCGGTCGATGTCCGTCCGGGTCAACGAAAGCGGCTGGGCGAGTCAAGACACGTATGCGGCTTTGGGGTAAGCGTGACCGGCCTACTTCGACTTCGATGAAGACGACGGCAGCCCGAGCGACACGTTCTGCTGGTAGCCCATCTTGCCGCCGCGGAACTCGACGCTCACGTGGCCGGCCGGCTGCGTGTCGGCGACATTCGCGTAGATCGACGTCATCACCATGCCCGCGTCGCAGTCGAGCGCGATCGTGCGATCGACGCGGCCCGTCGCAATGTTCACGGCCCGCAGCGACTGCATCGCGATGCCGCACTTGTCGGACAGCGCGTAGACGCCGACCAGCATGTGCGTCTTCGTGCGATACCACATCGGGATATCGACGCTGCCGTCGAGTTGCAGGTGCTGCGTATCGGTGTCGTTCAGCCGGCCGACTTCGTTCAGCGTGATCGGCAGCGTCTTGCGGCCGTCGTCCCACGTGCCGGTTGCCGTTTTCCCGACGACGACGAGCGCGATCGGGCAGGGCTTCGGCCGTGACGGCGCCGCGGCCGGCACGACCGGCGAGTCGGCATTCGATGCGGGCGATGACGCTTCGCACAGCGTCAGGCGGCCGTCGGGCTCGCGGTGGCCGCGCAACGGGATCGGTTTGCGATGCGCGTCGTAGTAGTAGCTGCCGTCGACGCGCCAGCGGCCCGCGTCGTTGTGGTTGATCGCGTCGTAGGTCTGCACGGACACGTGCACCGGCGCGTTGCCGATCGTGCCGATGTAGTTCGCGACTTCGTACCAGCCCGCGAAGGATACGGCCGGTGCGCAGGCGAGCAGCGCGGCGATCGTTGCGACGAGCGGACGGCCATGACGGACGTAACGGGAACGGCGGGCAAGGTGGTTCATCGGCGGTTTTTATGTGTGGTTTTGATTCGGCGCGAAGAAACCCGGTCGAGCCCCGCGGCCATCGGATGCTCGCCATTGTATCCATCCGTCCTGCATGACTCGCAGGCAAGCCGCGGAACCGCCTGCCCGTGCGATTCCGTCGGCCTGCCGCCGCCCCTGACCTCAAGGCGCGCTGGCTTCGTCGATCCGGCGGATGTCGTCCCGATCGAGCGTGACGCGGATCGCTTCGCCGAGCAGCGCGAGTTGCTCGAGCGACGTCGCGCTCGCGATCGGCGCGGTGATCGTCGGCCGCGCGATCTGCCATGCGAGCGCGATCGCGGCCGGCTGCGTGCCGTGCTTCGCCGATACGGCGTCGAGCGCGGCGAGGATGCGCAGGCCGCGTTCGTTCAGATAGCCGGCGACGCGATCGCCGCGCACGCTCTTCTTCAGGTCGGCCTCGCTGCGGTACTTGCCCGACAGGAACCCGCTCGCGAGCGCGTAGTAGTTGACGACGCCGAGCTTCAGGTCGCGCACGACCGGCTCGAGATCGCGTTCGTAGTCGGCGCGGTTGAGCAGGTTGTATTCGGGCTGGATGACCTGGTACGCGGGTAGCCCGTCGCGCGCGCTGATGGCGGCGGCTTCGCGCAGGCGCGCGCCGCTGTAGTTCGACGCGCCGAGGATGCGTACCTTGCCCGCGTCGATCAGCGTTTGATACGCGCCGAGCGTTTCTTCGAGCGGGGCCGTGTCGGCCAGATCGCGGTGCGAGAAATACAGGTCGATGTAGTCGGTCTGCAGGCGGCGCAGCGAATCGTCGGCGGCCTTCAGGATGTTGTCTTTCGACAGCCCCGCGCGCGTGCCGAGCATGCCGACCTTGGTCGCGATCACGACCTGCTCGCGCTTGCCGGAGCGCTTCAGCCACTTGCCGATGATCGTTTCCGATTCGCCGCCTTGGTTGCCGGGCGCCCAGGCCGAATAGACGTCGGCCGTGTCGATGAAGTTGATGCCGGTGTCGGCGAGTGCGTCGAGCAATGCGAACGATGCGTTCTCGTCGACGGTCCAGCCGAAGACGTTGCCGCCGAACGCGAGCGGCGAAACCTGGATGCTGGATGTACCGAGGGTGCGATGTGCCATGTTCCTCTCCGATAACGGCAGGTAACGGGATTGAACTGCGGGATGGGTCGAGACGATCCCGGCGGGACGGCAGGATGCGCGGTGCGGTTCCGCCGTGGTCGCGGGACACCGGACATTCTCGCCGATCGTTTCGATTCGTGCAGGCGCAGTAACGCCGCGATGGTGGACGGCTTGCGGCAGATGGCGGAGACCGCGTCCGCTGCATGCGTATTCCGTGCGGTTGCGTTGGATCGGGAGCGAATTTTGCGGCGACGTGCGCGACGGGAATCACGCAGCTTGCGCTGGCGTGGTGCCCACGCGGAGGGAAAGCCGGGCGGCAGGGCGCCGCCCGTTTGCAGAAGGTTCGGTCAGCGCAACTGCACCGCCGCGAGGAACAGCACCATGCTGCCGATCGCGCCATCCAGCACGCGCCACGCGACCGCCTTGCGGAACCACGGCGCCAGCAATCGCGCGCCATAGCCGAGCCCGAGGAACCACACGACGCTGACCGTCATCGCGCCGATCGCGAACGCGAGCCGCGCGCCTTCCGGCTCGCGCGCGCCGGCCGTGCCGATCAGCAGGAACGTGTCGAGATACACATGCGGGTTGAGCCAAGTGAACGCGAGCGTCATCAGCACGATCGCGAGCGCGCCCTGCGGCGGCGGCGCGACCGCGTTGCCGCGCACGTCGAGCGTGTCGTGGCCCGGCTTGAACGCACGGCGCAGCGCGTTGATGCCGAACCACGCGAGATACGCGAGGCCGACGTACAGCACCGCATGGACGAAGGTCGGATAGCGCTCGACGAGCGCCGAAGCGCCGCCGACGCCCGCGCCGATCAGGATCATGTCGGACACCGCGCACAGCAGCACGATCTTGCCGACGTGCGAGCGCATGATGCCCTGGCGCAGCACGAATGCGTTCTGCGCGCCGATGGTGACGATGAGCGACGCGCATAGTGCGACGCCGTGGGAAAAAGCGAGCCAGTTCATGAGGGGACAGCCGTGGAAGCAGTAGACGAATCAATCGGGTAGCGCTAGTCTGCGATCGGCACGAAAATAAGAGAAGCTAAATCACCTAATGCGGATTAAGGAAATCTAATGCTCGACTACGCGTTGCTCGATGCCCTCGCGGCCGTGATCCGGCACGGTTCGTTCGAGCGGGCGGCCAAGGAGCTGAACGTCACGCCGTCGGCCGTGTCGCAGCGCGTGAAGCTGCTGGAGGAGCGGGTCGGCAGCGTGCTCGTCAAGCGCGGGCAGCCGTGTGTCGCGACCACGTCGGGCGCGCTGCTGTGCCGGCATACCGAACGCGTGCAACTGCTGGAAGCCGAACTGGGCGGCCGGATGCCCGCATTGCCGGGCCAGATCGCGAGCGCGTGGCCGACGTTGCGCGTGGCCGTCAACGACGACAGCGTCGCGACGTGGTTCATCGACGCGGTCGGCCCGTTCTGCACCGAGCGCGAGACGCTGCTCGATCTCGTGATCGACGATCAGGATTACACGGCGTCGCGCATCCGCGACGGCAGCGTGCAGGGCGCGGTGACCGCGCAGGCCGAGCCGATCCAGGGGTGCCGGTCGGAGCGGCTCGGGCGGATCCGTTATCGTGCGGTGTGCTCGCCGGCGTTTTACGCGCGCTATTTCGACGCGGGGATCACGCGCGATGCGCTGCGCCGCGCGCCGTGCGTGATGTTCAATCCGAAGGACGGGTTGCAGGCGCGTTTCATCCGGCGCGTGACGCGCGCGGATCTCGATCCGCCGCAGCACTGGATACCGCACGTCGCGGGCTATCTGCGCGCATGCGAAACGGGATTGGGATGGGGGATGTGCCCGGACCGGATGGTCGACCGCCAGCTGGCGGCGGGTGAATTGATCGACATGTCGCGGGGGCGCACCATCGACATCGATCTGTACTGGCAGAGCTGGCGTCTGTCGATCGGCTGGCTCGACGATTTCAGCGCGGCGCTGAAGGCGCGCGCCGCGCTGTTTCTCGATTGACCGGCGACGTGATGCAGGCGGCGCGCGCGAGATGCGCGCCGTGCGGCGTCAGACGTGTTGCAGGCCGTCGAAGTCGACGATCTGCACGTGGCGGCCCTGCATTTCGATCAGGCCGCGCTTCTGGAATTTCGACAGCGTGCGGCTGACCGTTTCGAGCGTCATGCCGAGATAGCTGCCGATGTCCTCGCGCGTCATCCGCAGGTTGAATTCCGACGGCGAGTAGCCGCGCTTCAGGTAGCGCGACGACACGTCGAGCAGGAAAGCGGCGACGCGCTCTTCGGCATTCAGCGAACCGAGCAGCATCGTTTGCGACGTTTCGCGCACGATCTGTTCGCTCATCAGCTTGTGCATGCGCAATTGCATCGAGCCGGCTTCCGAGCACAGCGCCTTGAGCGCGCTGTACGGGATCACGCAGACCGAGCTGTCTTCCAGCGCGACCGCGGTGCGCGGGTGCGTATCGTCGCAGATGCCGTCGAGGCCGAGCGCTTCGCCGGCGAGATGCAGGCCCGTGACCTGTTCGCGGCCGTCATGGCGCGTCGCGACGGTTTTCAGCGAACCCGAGCGCACCGCGTACAGGTTGTCGAATGCGTCGCCTTCGCGGAACAGCGCTTCGCCGCGCTTGACCGGGCGCGCCGCGCAGATGACCGACTCGAGGCGGCTGAGCGCTTCGGGCGCCAGGCCCTGCGGCATGCACAGGTGCCGCATCGCGCACGACGAGCAGTGTGCGGCCTGGCGGGGAGCCCAGCTACCGGTATGGGGCGCGGCGGCGGGGCGGGTGGCGACGGGCGTCAGCATGATCGTTTACTCCGGCATTGGATCGACGAAATCATTGTCCCACCGCAAGTTGCCGCTGTCGGGTGACAAAACGTCGCGACCGGCCGCGCGTGCCGAACGCCGCTCAGGCAGCCGGCTCGTCCGCGCTGGCGGCCGTCGGGATCAGCAGCACCGGCAGCGTCGCGTGGCGCACGCATTGTTCGGCGATGCTGCCGAGCACGAGGCGGCGGAAGCCGCGGCGGCCGTGCGTGCCGAGCACGAGCAGATCGGCGCCGAACGCTTTCGCGCCGTCGAGGATCAGCGACGACACGTCGTTGAGCGACGTCGCTTCGTTCAGCCGCGTTTCGCCTTTCACGCCGGCGGCCTGCATCAGCTTCGCGAAATCCTGCGCGAGCGCGTTGCCCTGCGCGACGAGCTGATCGCGCAGCACGGACGGATCGTAGCCGGGCACGTTGTAGTAGATCGCGGCGTTCTCGACGACGTAGAACGGCTGCAGCTCCGCGCCGTGCGATTTCGCGAGCGCCAGCGCGGCATCGAACGCATGGCGGGACGTGTCGCTGCCGTCGACGGCAACCAGAATTCGCTTGTACATAGTGTCTCCGAGTGGCGGGTTGAAACGAAGTCGGCCGGATGGCCGATCGGGGTGGGCAATACGCAACGCTGCGAGGCAGGGTAAACCAACGGTCGCGATCGTGCAGCGAGGCGCCTGCCGGGCCGTGCGACCGCGCTGTCGCTGTCTGTGCCGGCCCTGCGTGGCCATGCGCGCAACGCGTGCTGCATCGCGCGATGGGTGTCGTATGGTTCGGCTGCGTCGTCGGCGAAAACGCATGCGCGCGCATCGACCCGGCCCGGCAACCATGCCGATGCGCCGTACGTCTCGCCATTGAATCGCAATCGCGCCGTGACGCGATGACTTCGGTCAACGCATGCGCGTCGACACGATGCACGGCATGCATGATTGCGAATCCCGATACCAATACGCGGAATCGTTCACTGCTGCATTGTGCGAACGAGTCCCGGCCCGCGCTCCGGTCGCGCGCGGATGCACCGCCATCGATCACCGTCATCGACCGATCGCGATTCCCAATCGAACGATCGATTCAAACGCCGCGCCGGCTATCCTGGCACAACGGTCAACTCGATCACGCGCGCCGGCCGGCGGCCGTGGCCGGGCCAATACGCGCTGCCGTACATCCGGTGAACGGGACCGAACGGCGTGTCGCCTGCAGACGGCGCGTCGAAGCCTTTCTCGATCACCCTGTAGCCGGCGCGTAGCGCGAACGCCGGATGGTTGCCGTCGGGGCGACTGTCGAATCCGGCCAAACCGTCGCCGGCTTCCGGCATCGCATTGACGAGCGATGCGTTGCTGCGCGTGATCTGGTCGGGCGAGATCGGCCCGACGCCGGCGAGGCGCGACGCTTCGCGGTGCTTGCCGTCGGTGTCGACCGTGCTGTCGTGCGTGTCGTCGTTGTCGAGTTCGATGCTGCGCGGATGCGCACCCCGTGTTTGAGCGGACGATTCCATCGCGGCTCTCCTGGCGGCGACACGCTCCGGATCGAAGCAAATCCCGTTCCGGGCACGACGGGAAAAGGCGCGCGGGCGATCGCCGCGGTCGCGCGACGCGCACTGATTTGTCATGATTTATTTCAGCTAGAAGACGCGTTTTCTACAGAGTATGATTCTTTTCCTGCGAAGCGGCGACAGGGGATGAAGTCTCGCCGCCTCTGCCCGCGCCGGGGCGCCGCAGCACCCTTAAAGACGGGTAGCGAACAACAAAGCAAGGGACTAGAGGTGGCGGACTCATGCAAGCGACTACTGCCTTCACGCATCGCGGTTATCTGTTGAATTGCGCGCCCGCACGCGCCAGTGACGGTTCGTTCAAGCCCTACGTCGTGATCTCCCGATCGAGCGACGGGGAACTCGTGGCGAACCGGTTTTTTCCGATCGAGCTCCAGTTCAACGACGAAGGCGACGCGATCGCGCACGCGCGCGACTGGGCCGTGCGCTGGATCGACGCGAGCAGCATCGCGATGTGACGCCGTCGCCCGCGAGCAGCGTCGGCCGTCCGGCCGATCCCCGGGGGCGCCGCTCCCGGACAAAAAACGCGGTAATCTTGCGGAACCCGTCACTTTATTAGCGGCCGCGCAACCGCGCTCGGCTGTCTGCATTGGCCTATGTCGACATCACCCGCCCGTCAGTGGGGCCTCGAAGAAATCGTCGCCGGCTTGCGCGAGTCGCGCGAGGAACTCCATCGCACGCGCCATCCGCGCGGCATCCGCGAGCTGCCGTCGCGCGATGCAATCTGCAAGATTGTGACCGGCCTGCGCGCGTCGATGTTTCCGACGCACTACGGTGCGCCCGACCTGACCGACGAAAGCGTCGACTACTACGTCGGCCACACGCTCGAAAGCACGCTGCGCGTGTTGTCCGAGCAGATTCGCCGCGCGCTGCCGTTCCTGCCCGAGCATGTCGACACGCCGTTCGCCGAGCTCGACGAACGCGCGTTCGAGATCGCGCGCGAGTTCGGCCGGCAGTTGCCGGCGATCCGCGCGCTGCTCGTCAGCGACATCCAGGCCGCGTACGCGGGCGATCCGGCCGCGCAGCACATCACCGAGATCCTGCTGTGCTACCCCGGCGTGTTCGCGATGATGCACCATCGGCTCGCGCACGCGCTGCACCAGCTTGGCGTGCCGTTGCTCGCGCGGTTCATCAATGAAATCGCGCACTCGGCCACCGGCATCGACATTCATCCGGGCGCGCAGATCGGCCCGAGCTTCTTCATCGACCACGGCACCGGTGTCGTGATCGGCGAAACCGCGATCATCGGCGAACGCGTGCGCGTGTACCAGGCCGTCACGCTCGGCGCGAAAAGTTTCCCGGCGGATGGCGAAGGCGCGCTGGTGAAGGGCAATGCGCGGCACCCGATCGTCGAGGATGACGTGGTGATCTACGCGGGCGCGACGATTCTCGGCCGCGTGACGATCGGGCGCGGCTCGGTGATCGGCGGCAACGTGTGGCTCACGCACAGCGTGCCGCCCGGCACGAGCGTCGCGCAGGGCAAGGTTCGCGAGGGCGGGAGCGCGGAGAAGCCGTAACGTGGCGGCGGGCGAATGCGCGGGGGTGGTTCTGCACAACGCGGCGCACGACGCGTAATGGATCGGCGGCCGGCCCGCCGTCGGGCGTTATCGGGCGTGAGCGGCGCGAAGCTTGTTCGACCCGTCGCACGAAGGCGGCGCGCAGCCGCCTTCGTTCATCGAAGCGTCAGTGCTTGCCGTCCGGCGAGCGGTGCTTGTACAGCACGTCCTGATCGACGCGGATCAGGTTCTGGCCCGCATCGACGACGAAATCCACGCCGTTGTACGCATTGCCCGTCAGCAACAGGATCGCGCTCGCGACGTCGTCGGGGCCCGCGATGCGCGCGAGCGGCGTCGATGCGCGGCTCGCGTGTTCGAAGTCGGCCTGCGTCTGGTCGTCGCTCGGCAGCATCAGCCCCGGGAACACCGCATTCACGCGCAACACCGGCGCGGACGACAGCGCGAGCATCTGCGTGAGGTTGCCGAGCGCGGCCTTCGCGACCGTGTAGCTGAAATGGTCGCGGTGAAAGTTTTCCTTGATCTTCTGGTCGACCACGTTCACGACGACGCCCTGCGTGCCGGCCGCGCGGGCCCGCTCGTAGAACGCGCGCGTGAGCAGGATCGGCGCGCGGCAGTTGACGGCCCACGCGTGGTCGAACGCCGCGAGATCGAAGCTCGGGAAATGGTCCTGCCAGAACACCGACGCGTTGTTGACCAGCACGTCGAGGCGCCCGAAGCGCGCATACACCTGGTCGATCAGCGCGGTGATCTGCGCGGCATCGGACAGGTCGGCCTGCAGCGCGACCGAATCGTGCCCGCGTTCGGCGATCGTTCGCGCAGCGGCCTGCGCGGCATCGGCCGAACGGTCGTAGTGCACCGCGGTGCGATAGCCGTGCGCGGCGAAATACTCGGCGAACGCGCGCCCGGCCCGGCGCGCGGCGCCGGTCACGAGCACGACCGGCGCGTGCGCCGTTTGCTTCGTCTGCTCCATCAGGTATTCGTCAGGTTGACCGAGGAAGGATTCGCGACGATCGACAGGAATTCGCGACGCGTCGACGGATCGGTGCGGAACGTACCGAGCATGCGCGACGTGACCATCTCGACGCCCGGCTTGTGCACGCCGCGCGTCGAGATGCACTGGTGCGCGGCTTCGAGGATCACGCCGACGCCCTTCGGCTGCAGCACGTCGAACAGCGTGTCGGCGATCTGCACGGTCATCTTTTCCTGGATCTGCAGGCGCTTCGCGAATGCGTCGACGAGGCGCGCGAGCTTCGAAATGCCGACGACGCGATGGTTCGGCAGATACGCGACGTGCGCGCGGCCGATGATCGGCACCATGTGATGCTCGCAGTAGCTCTCGAAGCGGATGTCCTTCAGCACGATCATTTCGTCGTAGCCGTCGACCTCGCTGAACGTGCGCGCGAGGATGTCGCGCGGCTCCAGCGCATAGCCGGCGAAGAACTGCTCGTAGGCGCGCACGACGCGTGCGGGCGTGTCGAGCAAGCCTTCGCGCGCGGGATCGTCGCCGGCCCAGCGCAACAGCACGCGGACGGCGTCTTCTGCTTCTTCACGGCTCGGCCGCGAGGCGACCGGCTCGGGCTGTGTGGTTTTCTTTCCCTTACCCATGTAGTGGCTCCATCGAAGGCCGCCTGCGGCGGCCGATATCCGGCCATTGTTTCATGCTTTCGCCGGTCGTGTGTGCGGGCCGCCGCGCCCGCTTCTTTACTTCGGCCATTCGTCCTGCTCGTCGTTGAACAGCGACGCGACGACGCCGCGCAGCCATGCGGTGCGCGGATCGTTGTGGTACTTGCGATGCCAGTGCTGTTTCAGGTCGAAGCGCGGCAGCGCGAGCGGCGGCTCGACGGGCACGATGAACGCGTGCTCGGCCGCGTACGCATAGCCGATCGCATGCGGCACCGTCGCGATCAGGTCGGTGCGGCTCAGGATGAACGGCAGACTCATGAAGTGCGGCGTTTCGAGCACCGCGCGGCGCTGCATGCGCTGCTTCGCCAGATATTTCTCGAGCACCTCCTGGCTGCGGCCTTCGGCGCGCACGACGGCGTGGCCGCACGTGAGGAACTGCTCGACCGTGAACGGCGGCGTCTGCTCGAACGGATGGCCGCGCCGCATCAGGCAGACGAACCGGTGCGTGAACAGCCGCTGCTGGAAGAAGTTGTTGCCGTCGAGATCGGGGAAGTAGCCGACCGCGAGATCGATCGACCCGGCTTCGAGGCCGCGTCCGACTTCGTCGTGCGCGAGCGAGACCGAACGCAGGTTCGCGTGCGGCGCAAGCGTCGCGAACGCCTGCAGCAGCTTCGGCAGGAACACGATCTCGCCGACGTCGGACAGCGCGATCGAGAACGTATGCGTGCTCGCGGCCGGGTCGAAGTCGTGCGGCGCGACGAGGCCGCGCTCGATCTGCGCGAGCGCGTCGCGGGCGGCCGGCAGCAGCGCGAGCGCGCGCGGCGTCGGCTCCATCCCGCGCGACGTGCGCACGAACAGCGGATCGCCGAAGTATTCGCGCAGCCGGCCGAGCGCCGTGCTCACGCGCGGCTGGCTCACGCCGAGCAGGTCGCCCGCGCGGCTGACGTTGCGCGTGTCGTCGAGTGCGACGAGGTAGGGAATCAGGTTCAGGTCGAGCGGGTCCATCGCCGGGGCCGGTATCTTCAAAACGTATACAACATATCTCCTGAATCGCGTTGCCGCATAGTCGGGAAAGCGCTCAAATGTGTTCCATTATTCGAACCAAAGTTCTGGAGACGAACAATGCGCACCCAAGTCGCGATCATCGGCGCCGGTCCGTCCGGCCTTCTGCTTTCCCACCTGCTGCGCCTGCAAGGCGTCGATTCCATCCTCGTCGAAGCGCGCTCGCGCGAATACTGCGAGAACCGCATCCGCGCCGGTGTGCTGGAGCAGGGCACGGTCGACACGCTGAACGAAGCCGGCCTCGGCGACCGGATGCGCCGCGAAGGGCTCGAACATCACGGCATCGAGCTGCTGTTCGATGGCCAGCGCCACCGCATCGACCTGTCCGAACTGACCGGCGGGCGCGCGATCACCGTCTACAGCCAGCATGAAGTCGTGCGCGACCTGATCGCGGCCGGCGTCGAGCACGGCCATCAGATGCACTTCGAAGTGAGCGACGTCGCGCTGCACGACGTCGAAAGCGAGCACCCGTTCGTCACGTTCAAGCACGCGGACGGCCGCGCGGACCGCATCGACTGCGATTACATCGCCGGCTGCGACGGCTTCCACGGCATCGCACGCCAGACGATTCCCGCCGAGCGGCTGAACACGTTCGAGCGCGTCTACCCGTTCGCGTGGCTCGGCATCCTCGCTGACGCGGCGCCGTCGCTCGACGAGCTCGTGTATGCGCATCACGACAACGGTTTCGCGTTGTTCTCGATGCGCTCGCCGACGGTCACGCGCCTGTACCTGCAGTGCAAGCCGGATGAAGACCTCGCCGAATGGTCCGACGCGCGGATCTGGGACGAACTGCACACGCGTTTCTCGAACGACACCGGCTGGACGCCGACCGAGGGCCGGATCACGCAGAAGAGCGTGACGCCGATGCGCAGCTTCGTGTCGGAGACGATGCAGCACGGCCGCCTGTTCCTCGCCGGCGACGCCGCGCACATCGTGCCGCCGACCGGCGCGAAGGGGATGAACCTCGCGGTGGCCGACGTCCGCGCGCTGTCGCGCGCGCTCGGCGCGCGCTACCGGACGGGCGACGCGACGCCGCTCGAGCGCTATTCGGCGACCTGCCTCGAACGCGTGTGGCGCGCCGAGCACTTTTCTTACTTCATGACGAACATGCTGCATGCGTCGCCGGACGACTCCCCGTTCGTCAATCGCCTGAAGTTTGCCGAGCTGAAATACGTGACGCGTTCGCGGGCCGCCGCGCAGTCGCTCGCCGAAAACTACGTCGGCTTGCCGTTCGACGACGCGACGCCCCCCGAGCGAACCCGCCTTGACAACGCGCTGTGCGCGACTCTATGATCGGCCATCGTTCGCTAATCGAATCAAGGTTCGAATAGCGAACAAAAGCCGAGGGTCGACGAAGGCCTCCGGCGCGGCACGCGGCACGCGCGTGTCCCCTCGACAGGCCGCGCACGAGCCGCGGGTTCGCATCAGGAAGAGACATGGTCAACAAGATTTTCGAATCGCTTCAGTCGGCGGTTGCCGACGTCCACGATGGCGCGACAATCATGATCGGCGGCTTCGGCACGGCCGGCATGCCGTCCGAGCTGATCGACGCGCTGATCGAACAGGGCGCGCGCGACCTGACGATCGTCAACAACAACGCGGGCAACGGCGAGACGGGTCTCGCGGCGCTGCTGAAGGCGAAGCAGGTGCGCAAGATCATCTGCTCGTTCCCGCGCCAGAGCGACTCGCAGGTGTTCGACGCGCTGTACCGTGCGGGCGAGATCGAGCTGGAGCTCGTGCCGCAGGGCAACCTCGCGGAGCGCATCCGCGCGGCGGGCGCCGGCATCGGCGGCTTCTTCACGCCGACGGGCTACGGCACCAAGCTTGCGGAAGGCAAGGAAACGCGCGTGATCGACGGCAAGCCGTACGTGTTCGAGACGCCGATCCACGCCGATTTCGCGCTCGTGAAGGCGTACAAGGGCGATCGCTGGGGCAACCTCGTGTATCGCAAGACCGCGCGCAACTTCGGGCCGATCATGGCCAGCGCGGCGAAGGTCGCGATCGTCCAGGTGTCGGAAGTCGTGCCGCTCGGCGGGCTGAACCCGGAACACATCGTGACGCCGGGCATTTTCGTGCAGCGGATCGTCGAGGTGCCGCAGGCCGCGCACGCGGCCGAGCTGGCCGCCGAACACGCTGCATCGCAAGCCGCCTGACCGCCTGGAGGAAAACCGACATGAAACGACTGACCCGCGATGAAATGGCCAAGCGCGTCGCCCAGGACATCCCCGAAGGCGCGTACGTGAACCTCGGCATCGGCGTGCCGACGCTGGTGGCGAACCACCTTGACCCGAGCAAGGAGATCTTCCTGCACAGCGAGAACGGCCTGCTCGGCATGGGCCCGGCGCCCGCGCCCGGCGAGGAAGACGACGAGCTGATCAACGCCGGCAAGCAGCACGTGACGCTGCTCACCGGCGGCGCGTATTTCCACCACTCGGATTCGTTCGCGATGATGCGCGGCGGCCACCTCGACTACTGCGTGCTCGGCGCGTTCCAGGTATCGGCGAACGGCGACCTCGCGAACTGGCATACGGGTGCGCCCGATGCGATTCCGGCCGTCGGCGGCGCGATGGACCTCGCGATCGGCGCGAAGCAGGTGTTCGTGATGATGGAGCACCTGACGAAGCAGGGCGAGAGCAAGATCGTCGCGCAGTGCTCGTATCCGGTCACCGGCGTGCAATGCGTGAGCCGTATCTATACGGATCTCGCCGTGCTCGACGTGACGGCCGATGGCCTCGCGGTGAGCGAGATCTTCACCGACCTGTCGTTCGACGAGTTGCAGAAGCTGACCGGCGTGCCGCTGATCGACGCGACGCAGAAGGCAGCCGCCTGAACGGCAAGCGTGCCGGTGCGCGCTTTCGTGCGCACGCCGGCACGCTTGGGTAGACAATAGGCGCACGCCGTTTCCCCATTCCGATGCCATGCTCGAAGACAGCGCCCGCCTGACCTCCCTGATCTGCGGCACCGAGCCGCTCAACCGGATCTGGTCGCCTCGCGCGACGATCCAGCGGATGCTCGACGTCGAGGCCGCGCTCGCGCGCGCGCTCGCCGCGCAGCGAGTGATTCCCGCCACCGCGGTCGCGCCGATCGAACGCGCGTGCGACGCCGGCCGGCTCGACGCCGATGCGCTCGCGCACGGCGCGGCGCTCGGCGGCAATCTCGCGATTCCGCTCGTCAAGCAACTCACCGCGCAAGTGAAGGCCGACGACCCCGAGGCCGCGAAGTTCGTGCACTGGGGCGCGACGAGCCAGGACATCATCGATACCGCGACCGTGCTGCAGTTGCGCGACACGCTCGACGTGCTCGAATCGCTGCTCGACGAAGCCTGCGCGTCGCTCGCGGCGCTCGCGCGCACGCACCGCGCGACGCCGATGATCGGCCGCACGTGGCTGCAGCAGGCGCTGCCGATCACGCTCGGCCTCAAATTCGCCCAATGGCTCGATGCGCTGCTGCGCCATCGCGCGCGCTTCGTCGAGTTGCGCGAGCGCGCGCTCGTGCTGCAGTTCGGCGGCGCGGCCGGCACGCTCGCGAGCCTGCGCGAGCATGCGGCCGGCGTGAGCGCCGCGCTCGCGGCCGACCTGAAGCTCGCGTTGCCGGCCGTGCCGTGGCATACGCAGCGTGACCGCATCGCGGAAGCCGCGTCGTGCTTCGGGATGCTGACCGGCACGCTCGGCAAGATCGCACGCGACGTGTCGTTGCAGATGCAGACCGAAGTGGGCGAGCTCGGCGAACCGGCGGCCGCCGGCAAGGGCGGCTCGTCGACGATGCCGCACAAGCGCAACCCGGTCGGCTGCGCGGCCGTGCTGACGGCCGCCGTGCGTGCGCCGAACTTCGTCGCGACCGTGTTCGCGGGGATGGTGCAGGAGCACGAGCGCGCCCTCGGCGGCTGGCAGGCCGAATGGGATGCGCTGCCCGATCTCGCGCGCCTGACGGGCGGCGCGCTCGCGCAGATCGCGCAGATCGTCGCGGGCCTCGACGTCAATACCGACCGCCTCGCCGCGAACCTCGACCTGACGCACGGGCTGATCCTCGGCGAAGCCGTGATGCTCGCACTCGGCGACAAGATCGGCCGGCTCGATGCGCACCACGTCGTCGAGCATGCGTCGAAGGAAGCCGTGCGCACCGGGGCGACGCTGTTCGACGTGCTCGCCGCCGATGCGACCGTGTCGGCCCACCTGTCGCGCGACGCGCTCGCGCGGCTGCTCGATCCCGCCCTTTACGTCGGCGAGGCACAGGCCTACGTCGACGCCGTGCTCGCGCTGCACGCGGGCGCGAAACAACCAGGAGAACATTGATGCCTTTCGCCACTGTCAACGGCGTGAAACTGCATTACCGGATCGACCGTGCCGCACGCGACGACGCGCCGTGGCTCGTCTTCTCGAACTCGCTCGGCGCCGACCTGCAGATGTGGGCGCCGCAGATTCGCCCGCTCACGCAGCACTTCAATATCCTGCGCTACGACACGCGCGGCCACGGCCATTCCGACGCGCCGGCCGGTTCGTACACGATCGAACAGCTGGCCGGCGACGTGATCGGCCTGCTCGACCACGTCGGCATCGACTGCGCGCATTTCTGCGGGATCTCGATGGGTGGATTGACGGGCGCCGCGCTCGCCGCGCGCTACCCGTCGCGCATCGTGCGCGCGGTGCTGTCGAATACCTCGGCCAAGATCGGCTCGCCGGAAGTGTGGGCGCCGCGTGCGCAGAAGGCGCGCGCAGAAGGGATGGCCGCGCTCGCCGACGCCGTGCTGCCGCGCTGGTTCACCGACGCATTCGTCGACCGCGAGCCGCGCCTGTTCGACGCGATCCGCGACACCTTCGTGCATACCGACAAGGACGGCTACGCGGCGAACTGCGACGCGCTGAACGCGGCCGACCTGCGCGAGGAAGTGAAGGGCATCGCACTGCCGGTGCTTGTCGTGACCGGCGCGAAGGACATGTCGACGCCGCCCGATCAGGGCCGCGCGCTCGCCGCCGCGATTCCCGGTGCGCTGCACGTCGAATTCGACGCCGCGCACATTTCGAACATCGAGTGCACCGACGGTTTCAACCGCGCGCTGCTCGATTTCCTGACTGCGTGAGGCACCGGCGATGGACGACCAGGAACGTTATGAAGCAGGGATGAAGGTGCGTCGCGCGGTGCTTGGCGACGCGCACGTCGACCGTTCGCTCGAGAATCGTACCGAAGTGACGGAGGAATTTCAGAACCTGATCACGCGCTATGCGTGGGGCGAGATCTGGACACGCGACGGCCTGCCGCGCCATACGCGCAGCCTGCTGACCATCGCGATGATGGTCGCGCTGAACCGCGGCGAGGAGCTGGCGCTGCACCTGCGCGCCGCGCGCAACAACGGCGTGACGCGCGACGAGATCAAGGAAGTGCTGCTGCAGACCGCGATCTATTGCGGCGTGCCGGCCGCGAATTCCGCGTTCCATCTCGCGGACAAGATCTTCAAGGAACAAGATGGGGCCGGTTAAGTGCTGGCGGTAATCTGATCGATTGGCCCGCCGAGGTTGGCGGGCCGTCGTCGATGAAGAACGCGCCGGCAGCGAATCGGTGCGTGAACGAAGGAAAGGCGCGGCCACGAGGCCGCGCTTGTTGCATCTATATCAATGTTGGATGCGACCGGATCGAGCGCTGACGCGCCCACGCCGGCCGACAAGGAGACAAGCGATGAATCGCACACCCGTGGTCGATGTCCAGACCTTCATCAACGAGCAGCCGTTCGGCGGCTTTCAATGGCTCGTATTCCTCATGTGTTTCGTGATCGTGCTGCTCGACGGCTTCGATACGGCCGCGATCGGCTTCATCGCGCCGTCGCTGCTCGGCGAATGGAACCTCACGAAGCCCGATCTCGCGCCGGTGCTCAGCGCCGCGCTGTTCGGCCTGGCGTGCGGCGCGCTCGTGTCGGGCCCGCTGTCCGACCGGCTCGGCCGCCGCTCGCTGCTGCTCGGTTCAGTGTTCCTGTTCGGGGTCGCATGCCTGATGTCCGCGTTCTCGAACACGATCGGACACCTGACGATCCTGCGCTTCATCACCGGCGTCGGGCTCGGCGCAGCGATGCCGAACGCGGTCACGATGATGGGCGAGTTCTGCCCGGACAAGCGCCGCGCGACCGTGATCAACCTGATGTTCTGCGGCTTTCCGCTCGGCGCCGCGTTCGGCGGTTTCCTGGCCGCATGGATGATTCCGCATTTCGGCTGGCGCAGCGTGCTGATGCTCGGCGGCGTGACGCCGCTGCTGCTCGGCGTGCTGTTGCTGCTGAAGATGCCGGAATCGGTGCGCTTCATGGTCGCGAGCGGCCGGTCCATCGACAAGATCCGCGCCACGCTCGCACGGATCTCGCGCGACGCGCTGAACGCCGGCTCGTTCGTGCTGACCGAAGCCGCGCCGCAGACCGGCGGCAAGGGCCTCGGCGTCGTGCTGTCGCGCTCGTACCTCGTCGGCTCGGTGATGCTGTGGCTCGCATACTTCATGGGCCTCGTGATCTTCTACGCGTCGATCAACTGGATGCCGATTCTGCTGAAGGATGCGGGCCTGACGCCGAAGAGCGCGACGCTGATCTCCGCGCTGTTCCCGCTCGGCGGCGTGGGCGCGGTGCTGTGCGGCGTGCTGATGGACCGCTTCAACGCGAACCGCGTGATCGCCGTGTGCTACGCGCTGACGGCTGTGAGCGTATATGCGATCGGGCAGGCGGCCGGCAACGTCGGGTTGCTGGTGCTGGTCGTGTTCGTGGCCGGCGTGCTGATGAATACCGCGCAATCGTCGATGCCGGCGCTGGCCGCCGCGTTCTATCCGACCGAAGGGCGCGGCACGGGCGTCGCATGGATGCTCGGCGTCGGTCGTTTCGGCGGGATCGCGGGGTCGTTCCTCGTCGCCGAACTGACGCGCCGGCACTTCTCGTTCGCGGGCGTGTTCGCGACGATTGCCGTCGCGGGCGTGCTGGCCTGCGCTGCGCTACTGATCAAGCAGATGGCGCGGCCGCATGGCGTCGCGCAGCCGGCAGGCAAGATCGAGTCGCTCGGGCATTGAGCGGCGTACGGGCCGGTGCGGTGCGCCGGCCCAGTGCATGACGGATTCGGGTCGGTTGCAAGCCAATCGACCGACGCACGACAGCAGACCGGGCCGCCTTCGCGGCCCGTCGGCATTCCGGCCGTCGCACCGTTACTCCTCCGCGTCGTGTTCCTTGACGAAGTTGCGCAGATACGCGCGCAACGCGGCTTCCCGGCTGCGATGATCGTCGTGGTTCGCGGCGCCCATTTCCTCCTCGTCGCCGAACAGCGTCGGCGGCGCGCAGTAAGTGCCGACTTCGATGTTCTCGCGCAGCACGCGGATGTCGTGCGTGAGCGGGTGATACTCGGCGATCCAGTGCATGCCCTCGATGTGCTCGCCCGCTCTCAGCATTGGCTTCATCAGCAATCTCCATGCAGAGCAGCGGTGCAACCGCCGAAGCGGTCGCACGCGCCCGTACCGAAAGGGTACGCCTGCCGCACGCGAAGCTCAACGGGCGCGCTTGTGAGCGCTTACTGCGGCAGCAGATGGGCGACGAGCGGGTACAGCGACAGGATCAGCAGCACGGCCATCGTCACGTTGAAGATGCGCAGCGCGCGGGGATTCGACAGGAAGCGCCGCAAGCCGAGGCCGAATGCCGCCCACAGGCAGATGCACGGGAAGCCGATCAGGATGAACACGACGGACATCCATGCGGCGTTCATCCCGTAGTCGGCGGACAGCTGGACCGTCGTCGCGGCGGTCAGCACCATCATCCACGCTTTCGGATTGACCCACTGGAACGCGGCGGCTTCGATGAACGTCATCGGCCGCGGCTTGGCGCCGTGCGCCTTCACTTCGCCCGACGTGCCGATGCGCCACGCGAGGTACAGCAGATAGGCGACGCTCGCGGCTTCGAGGATCGTGTACAGCAGCGGCAGGCGCTTGAACGCCTCGCCGAGGCCGAAGCCGACGCAGAGCATCAGGATCGCGACGCCGATGCTGATGCCGAACAGGTGCGGCATCGTGCGGCGGAAACCGAAGTTGACGCCGGACGCGAGCAGCATCGTGTTGTTCGGGCCAGGCGTGATCGACGTGACGAGCGCGAACAGCATGCCGGCCGGCAGCGCGCTGAGGGTGAGGAATTCCATCGCGGATTCTCCATTTGTGTTCGAGGCTGGGATGGAGTCAGTGTAGCGACGGTTTTCTGTACAGTACCGGTACAGTTTGCTTGGCGGATGCCGGTACGGGGAGGGAGGGCGCTAGGGTGACGTGCTCAACACGTGTTGTTTCTCAAAAAAGATGTCCGCAGTCTCAATATATTGTCTTTGAATAAAAGACGGCAACCTATGTGTTGCGGATGAGATTAGACTCGCTCCGCAGGAACTCGCGGGTCAATATTTGGTGGGATGGGATTTTGACGCAATATTAGATCGACACCCGGAGCAGCTGCGCCAGCACCTTACGTAGTTGCAACACAACGCAGCACGGGGTGCAGAATCTGCAAGTACAATTGTGAATTCTCGAACTTACTTCGTCGACTTTCTCGCATTCCCATGCTGATTTCGAGCCTAACAATGCCGCCCGAAGCCTTCGCGCATCTCGGACTGCAAAAAATACATATGACACGCTTAGGTCGATTTGTCGCGATCGCAGGCAAGAACGGCGCAGGGAAGTCTAGACTACTTCGCGGCTTGGAATCGGTCGTGTCAGCGCGTACAGCCGAGCGCCTCGGAGACCCTCAGGGATGTCTTCGAGATGCGATGTCCTGGCAAGCGAATATTGATGCGAAGCCTCAAGCAGAGCACGTTCCCGCTTGGCAGGCGCAGGTAGATGTTCACACTTTTGCATATGCTGCGTGCACGGAATTTGTCCAATCACCAGAAGCGGAGGCGTTTCGCCTCCTGAATTTTGTACCAAAAGTACTGGAACTGGATGATCCTCGAAAGAAGGCTTTCGGCGATATTGCGACGCGATCGAAAGATGCAACTAGCATTGGACACCGTGAGTTTCATACCACTGCACTGTTCTACATTCAGAATCTCATTAGCGAGTACCATGATGTAACTCACCAGCACTTCGGTGGAAGCGAAGATGAGAAGCTTAGAATCGAAGCGAGGCATGCTTCCTTTCAGGAACTCATCACACATATGCTTGGTGAGCCGATCCGTCGACAAGTAGGCACCGGCTATCCGATGATATTTGGGCTTCTTCTGGGAGACGCGCAACTCTCAGATGGCCAGAAGGTCATGCTGCAGCTATGTGTTGCCCTTCACTCGCAGGAGCAGAACCTCGAACGAACCGTCTTGGTCTTCGACGAGCCGGAGAACCACTTGCATCCGTCAGCCGTGGTTGACGTCGTGAAAGCTGTGTATGAAAGAACGACGACGACGCAGATTTGGGTTGCCACACATTCCGTCCCGTTGCTGGCGTATATGTCGCGGATTGATCCCATGTGTCTCTGGTACATGGAGAAGGGGGCGATCTCTCATGCTGGAAAAAATCCCGAAATCGTTCTAGGAAGCCTACTCGGTGGCGAAGACGGAATATCCGAACTTCGGGCATTCACTAACCTGCCAGTAGAACTTGCGTCAGTCCGCTACGCTAGCGAAAGCTTGCTCCCTCCACAAGTGATCGCTGGAGGAGAGGGTGACCCTCAGGTCACACAAATTCAAAGACAACTTGCACTCCTGAAGCGCGACTTGGCGTTGCCGATCTTGGACTTTGGAGCTGGCCGAGGAAGGCTGCTGGAGGGGCTGGCAGCGCTGATTGAGGACGCGAGTGGCGTGGTTCGTGACACCCTTGACTACTATGCGTTCGATGAGTACAGAGACAGTCACGATGACTGCGCTGCGGTCATATCGGAGCATTTTGGAACGGATGAGCGTCTGTTCCATAAGCAAGACGACTTTTTCGCCGTAAAGGACAAAGGTAGCATATCAGTTGTTGTGTTGACCAACGTTCTTCATGAAATACCGCCGAGAGTGTGGGTGGGCCTTTTTGGTGCAGGGTCACTGATTTACGAGAGCCTCGCCGACGATGGCTATGTTCTCATCGTAGAGGACGAACGGATTCCGATTGGCGAAAAAGCGCACGAGAATGGGTTCCTTGTTTTGGACACGGTGCATCTAAAGACCATGTTTGGCGCTACAGAGAAAGATATTTCTGAGAAGCGATTCGTCGCCGACGACGCACGCGGAGACGGAAGACTCAAGGCGCATCTGATTTCCAAAATCTTGCTTTCCAATGTATCGACCGTGGGCGTCAAGAAGGCGATCGAGGAGTTGCGCAATACTGCGAAGCGGGAAATCAAGAGTCTCAGGTCTAAGGATCCAACGTACAAGAACGGTCAGCTCCATGGATTCTGGACGCAGCAGTTCGCGAATGCAGCGTTGACGTTGGACGAATAGAGACGGCTTCCATCTGTTACGCGCGGTCGCTTTGCGTAGGGTATAGGTAGGACCGGATGGTGGCCATGCATTTGCTCGTAATGGCCTTCCTGAGTGTGTTCGGCTACAAGCGCCAGCAATGCAAAGCGGAGGCGTTTGCCTATGCGGCGTCCATGGTTCAAAACCCTGCGTGCTGGTCAATCGTGAGCTGGCTGCCACGGCACGACCTGGCTACGACCAAGGCAGTCCGTCAAATGGTAGAGAACATTGCGCCGTACTTGCCGGCCGGTTCCACCGTCAATCTAGTCGGATTCCGATGATCGTCATTAACGCGGGCCGCGGATGTCGGCGTCCGGACTGAAATGCAACAGACAGGTGGTGTGTTTTGCCACAGACACCTGCGTTCATCGCGGCATCATTCCGGTTCGTGACGGCTTGCTCGAGATCAAGGCGAAGCGCTCCAGGTTGTAAGCGATGTCTACGAGGTGCAACGCAAAAATAAAAGATGCCGGGCACGATCCGACCGCGGCGGTGCGCCACGCCAGCGGCACCGTGCCGTCCCGCCGGAAGCTGGCAAGGGTAATGGCGGCCCAGGCCAACAGGGGGATGATGCCCACGTTCTCCACGGCCCGGATGAAGAGCGAGAGTCGCCCGCGGGTCTGAGCGACAACATCGATGACGTAGCACTCGGTTTCGGTTGTGTGATGAGTCAACCTTGTTCCGTTCGTGTCTTGGGTCTTCCATCCTCAGCATCATGGGGCCGCCACGAAATTGCGGCGAACTGGCTGAATGAAATGAGCAGCTTGCTCGATGTCGGAGGACGAAATTCCCAAAGACAGCTCTTCCGAGAATTTTGTGGCCCAAGGACATCTTTTCTGAGACGACTCCGGTCGGCTTGTCTCAAAAAAGTTGTCCAAGTCATTAATTTATATAGGGTGCAAAAAACACCCTTTCTGCGAGCCCGCAAGTGTGTCGCCTCGCCGGTGTGAGCGGCTCGCGGGTGGTATCAGCTATATTCAGCGGATTCTTATCCTCACGGTATCCGTTCAATGGAATCAACACGCAAGACAGTGTGCGTCGTCGCGCCCGCAGGTGTGCCCGATCCGCAAGGAATAGCGCGCGGCATCGCGCTCGTCGAAAGCTGGGGCTTCAAGGTCACGACGGGCGCGCATCTCGGCAATCGGTACCGCTATTTTGCCGGTACCGCCGAGGAGCGCGCGGACGACCTGCGGCGCGCCTTGATGGATCCGTCAATCGATATCGTCTGGCTCGCGCGAGGGGGATTCGGTTGCGCGCATCTGCTCGAGCGCCTGCCCGACGAGATCGCGACGCCGAAGACGATCGTCGGTTTTTCCGACGCGACGTCGCTATTCTGCGCGCTTGCAGACCGGCCCGGCGTGCGCTTGTTGCATGGTCCGACATTCCACAGCCTGGCGACCAAGGTCGACGACGCGACGCGTGCCGACATGCGCGCCGTGCTGACCGGTGGCAAACGCGCACCGCTGAGCCTGCGGCATGTGTCCGGCGCCCCTGATGCGGTGCGGGGACGTCTGTGCGGCGGCAACGTGACGGTGCTCGCGAGCGTCGCGGGTACACGCTGGTCGCTTCGCTCACGCGATGCGATCGTACTGCTGGAAGACGTGACGGAATTCGGCTACCGGCTCGACCGCAGCCTGACGCAACTGCGTCTGAGCGGCGCGTTCGACGGGGCCCGCGCGTTCGTGCTCGGGCAGTTCACGCGCTGCCCGATCCCGGATGGCGCGGATTTCACGCTCGAGCAGATGCTTGTCGACGTGCTGGGCGGCTTCGGCCTGCCGATCTACTCGGGTCTGCCGATCGGACATGAACACCGCAACATCACTTGGCAATACGGCAACCAGGCTGCCATCGAGAACGGCGCGATCCGGTTCGTCGCGTAGCGTCGAATCTAGAAGGACGGGAACGCGCGTCCGCAGTCCCAATCTGTTGTCTTTGAATTGATGATGAAAACGCCTCGAAATAATCTGCTTTAACCGCCGCAATTTTTGGAGTTTTACGTCTGCCCCTTACCCCTCGCCGTACCCCTCCCTCCGCCGGAATCCCGCCAGACGAACGCAACCAGATCCACTTCGACCGCAGCGTATCGAGGCAGCCGGAATGCACTGAGTGACGTTCTTGCGTGCACGCCCGCTTCGCCGAACACGGAATGCACCACCTCCGACGCGCCATCGGCGACGGCACTGTGTTCTTCGAATTCAGGATCGCTTTGCATATAGACGCCGAGGCGCGGAACGGCCCGGACCCGCTCGAGGGTGCCGAGCGACCGTTGTAACAGCGCGATGCAGCGAGCGGCACAGATCATCGCGCCGCGCCGACCGCTGTCCACCGACACGTCCGATCCGATCAAACCGCGAACGGCGATTTCGCCGTTGAGCTTCGGAATTTGTCCACTGACGAAGATCTGGTTGTCACAGCGCACGAGCGGCGCGTACCGCCCGGCCGCACCAAAATCCTCGTCCACGGCGAGTCCCAGCGCATCGGCAATGCCGCGGAATATCGCGTCCCGGTTCATGTCGATCGTCTCCGTTTCGTCGTCCGGCATCGCGGTATTCATTGATACACCGGCGGAGACTCGCGGGACGTGTCCGTCGAATGCGCGATCGCGTGGCCGCCATACGCAACAGCCGCCGCGTCCCAGCCGACGTCGATGTGCGACGCCATGACCTGCAGGTCGCGCCAGTGACGTTGTGCAGGATGGGCGTCGAATGCCACGGCGGTGCCCATGCTGCCGATCAGTCGCCGGATCGCGTCGACGCAAAGCTGTGCGATGAACGCGCGATCACGCCTGATGCGGACCGTCTCGGCAGGCGACACCGCGCGTCGCGCGATGCCGGCCGTGTGCAAGGTGCGGACCAGCGCGTCGTAGAGACGACCGGCGCAGGCGAGCTCCGCGTCGCTTTTCGCGATGTGCCCGCAAAGCACCGCGTCGCCGCTTCTACCGCGGCTGCGGAGCGTATCGATGCAGTGCCGGTATGCGCCCTGTGCGCAGCCCAGAATCGGTCCGATGATCCACGTCGTGCTGTACGGGATGAGCGGCACGTCGTACAGATACGCGTCGGGATGCAGGTCGGCGCCGGCGGGATGCGGGCCAAAATAGTTCGAGCGAGCGAACACCCACTCGTCCGACACGTACAGCTTGTCGAATGCAATATCCCTGGAGCCTGTCGCGCGCATGCCGGACACGTGCCACGTGTCGAGCACACGGACGTCTTCGCGTCGAACCACGACCTTGAAGATCTCCTGGGCCTCCGGTGCGTCCGTCCCGCCGAGTCGTGCCGAGACGATTACCCAGGTTGCGTGATCGATGCCCGAGCTGTAGCGCCAGATGCCGTTCAACCGGAATCCGCTGCCGTCCCTGACGAACGTGCCGTTCTGAACCGTGGCCGTCGCGAACAGCTGTCGCGGCCCGTTCGCGAAGATGATGTCCTGACAGGCGGCGGGCAGGCGCGCCGCAGTCGTCACATGTCCGCCGACGACACTCAACATCCAGGCCGTGGACGCGCATGCGGTGGCCGCGAGCCGGGCAGCTTCGACGAGTGTCGGGAAGTCCTGCTGCAATCCGCCGTAGCGGCGCGGCGTCAGCAGGTGGAGGAGCCCGGTATCGTGCAGTTCGGCGATGGTCTCGGGCGACAGGCGCGCGAGCTGATCGGCCGCCTGTGCGCGAGCCTGCCAGTGCGGGAGCAGTTGTTCGATGCGTCGTCCGATCTGCGTGCGCTCGAGTTCGAGCCCGTCCACGCATGACCGGATCGTATCCATTGCCGGCAAGTCATCATGCAGCTGCATCACGTCGCGTCTCCTCGCGGCCCGGCTACTCTGCGCGGTACGGGGTGCTCGAAGCAGAACACGGGCTCGATGCAGGGTTCGCCGAGCAGCGAGACGAATGCCTCGATCGATCGTGCGTCGTTGGAGGCGACGAACTCGTGAAAATTCGTCCCGTTCCAGAGCAGATAGACATGTTCGAATTGCTCGTGAATCGACGCGACGAGCGTATCGAACGTCACCTGCCCGTTTTGCATCTGCGACAGCATCTGGTTGCGCTTCCAGTCGATTTCCTCGCGGCTGAAGTAATGGCGCTTGTGCAGTTCGTCCTTGACGCGTTCGCGCTTGTCATACTCGTCGAGCGAATCGCAGTTGAGCTTCTCGAGGAAGAAGATCAATCCGTTCGGTTTGAGCAGGCGCGCGACGTGACGAATCTGGTCCGCGCGATCCACGCCATAGAACTGAAATGCGGCAGTCTCGTAGATGTAGTCGAACGTGCCGGAGAAGCGGTCGAGGCGCGCATGTTCGCGGAACAGCCGAGGGGTGACGTGGGCGAATGCCTGCGGGTGGAACGCCGAGAAGTCGTGATTGGCGAACCGGTTGAACGTCGTTTCGTTGGCCGGATTGGGCGAGTTCGTGAACGTGCGGATCAGGCCGTTCGATCGTTTTGCCAGCGTTCTGCCGTTGGTGCCGTCGAAGGCATCGACCTCGTAAAACTCGAAGTGCTGATCCGCGTGCTGCCTGCGACGTTCGGAATACCGCGTGAGCGCGACGCCGACGCGCGACATTTCCTCCAGTATGGCTGGCACGCTGGCAAGGAAATGCGTGAACAGCGGCCCGGCTTCGGCGACCATCAGGTCGTGATAGGCAAGCACGTCCGGATCGCGCAGCAAATGGCGGATGCGGCTCGCGACCGATTGCTTCGGCACCTGCGTCGCGCCCGTCGCCAGGCTGTGAAAATAACTTGCCATCCGGATCATCGGCGCGCTTTCCAGGTACTGCTCCGCGCCGTCCTCGATTCCGCTTGACGTCATGGTTGACCTCTTTGCATGTGGTATCAGTTCAAACCCTGGGCGGACGCCTTGCCGCCGAACGTTCTTGGCAGTGCTCGCAGAAAGTCGATGCTTGCCGGAACCGCAGCGGAATCCAGATGGCGGCGACAATGATCGAGCAGTTCGATTGCATTGGCCGCAGATGTCGCAGCGGGAACGACATAGGCTTTGGGGACGTGTGCGCCGTCGGATCGGGAAACCGGTACGACGAGCGCCTCCGCAACGGATTCGTGGTCGAGCAATACCCGCTCGACGGCGCGCGGATTCACCGGCACGCCGTCTCGATCGAACAGGTCGCCTTTCCTGCATTGAAAGAACAGGAATCCTTCCTCGTCCATCGCGAACAGATCACCGGTCATGAACACGCGCGATTCACCGAAACATCCTTTGCGAATGACGCGGGCGGTATCGCTTTCGCGCTCCCAGTATTTCTCCATCAGCAGATCGCCGGCTACCGCCAGTTCACCGACCTGCCAGGGCTGGACCACGAGCGCATCGTCGTTGCCGACGAGGTAGGTCCTGATGCCCGGAATGGCTTTGCCGACTGAGCCGATACGTCTATCGAGTTCGGCGGGCGGCAGGTAGGCGATGCGTTTGCACTCGGTCGAACCGTAGTTGCAGTAGATCAGGACAGCCGGTAGCGCACGCCTGAGCAGGCGAATGTACTTGCCGGGCAACGCCTGTCCACTGGTCGAGACATACCGCAGCGATTGCAGTCTCGAGGCAGGCAGGTCGCCCGATTCGCACAGACGGAAAAGCGCCGGCGGAAAGACGTGCAGGCCGGTTACGCCGTGTCGCTCAATGATGTCGACGATGGCGGCGCCCGACGCGGGCAACGCCGTCTCGACCACGGCACGGCCCCCGAACAGCAGCGGCATGACCGTGTTGTAAAAGCCGTAGTCCGAACTCAAGCCCGGGGAGAAACTGAGCACGATGTCGCGTTCGCTATTGGCGAGATAGCCGGAGACGGAGCGGAATGCGGCAATCATGTTCCGGTGCGTGACGAGCACGCCCTTCGAATCGCCGGTCGAGCCGGATGTGTAGAAGATCGTTGCGGCGTCATCCACGGAGGGATTGACCGCTTCGGATGCGCCGTCGGTCGCGAAGCAGACGACATAGTCCGACAGGTCGCCGCGGGTCGCGTCGATTGTGACCGCGCGATGACGGGACGCGATGCGCGGCGAGGTCGATCGCGATGCCACGAGCGCGCTGGCGCCGCAATCCGCGATCTGCTGCTCCAGTTCGGCGGTGTCGATCGTGTGCCTGATGCATGCCAGGATGCATCCCGCCTTCAGGATGCCGAATGCAGCCGCCACCGCATGCACGGACATCTCCGAATAGAGCGCGACGCGCGCGCCGGCGGGAATGCCGAGACGGTGAAGCGTATCGGCTATCGTCGACATCACGTCCAGCAATTCGCCGTAGGTTGCCGAACGTCCGTCGACCGCCAGCGCGATTTTGTCTCGCCGGCTGCTCGCGCTGCGCTCGAAGTATGTCGGGAGTCGTTCGATCATGGCATCAGCCTTCATGCGAGGACGCCGAGGCCGACGAGGGGCCGTGGTCTTTTCGAATGCGGGGCGCGAGCGAGACCAGCAACCCGAGGCAACCCATGCACACGGACAGCACCATGATCACCGTGTCTGGTCCGAAACGCGTCGAGAACACGCCTACCGCGACGCCCGCGAGCGGCTGTGTCATGTTGTTGAGGAGGATGACGACGCCCGTCGTCTTGCCGTAGTCACGCGCGGGGATGATCTTCTGCCGCGTGCTCCGGATGTACACGTTGAACATCTTGTCGAACCCGACGATCAGCAGGAAGCCGAAAACGTACCCCGCAATTCCCGGGCTGGCTGCCGCGATAACGCCGCCGACACAGATCGAACCGAAGCCGACGAGGCCGAGGATGCGCCGCGGGACATGCAACCTCGCCGTCATCAGCAGAATCGCGATCGTCACGCACGCGCCTGCCGTTTGCAGTCCTGCGTAATAGCGTCCGCTTTCGTGATGAAAGCCGGTGACCATCGCGGCGGATGTCGCGAGCGTGACGCCGATCACGAGGTTCTCCGCGGCAGCCAGCATGATGACGGACTTGAGGCCCGGGAGATGGACGACGTGAGACAAGGCCGTCCTGATCGGCTTGAACCAGGTGCCGTGCGTGCCTTCCGGCATCACGAATTCGAACGCGCTGGCCTTTTGCCAATAGGCGAGCGCGACGTCGGCCGTGACGAACAGCACGGCGGCGGCCGCGACGACGAATTCCCAGCGCCACCAGGACAGCAGGATCGCCGCGAGCATGGGGCCGAGCACCAGGCCAAGCTGGTCGGCCAATTGCGAATACGACAGCACTTTTTCGAAGCGATGGCTGCTGAATATCTGCGGCAGCATCACCTCGCGCGCAACGATGCCCTGACTCGTCAGCATGCCGCACAACGCGGACAGCGCGATCAGCCATCCGATGCCGCCGACGAGGTCGTAGGCGGCGACGCCCGCGACGCATACCGCCGCGCGGAGAATCTGACTGACGCGCATCAGCTTCGTGGGCGAATACCGGTCGCAAAGCGCGCCTAGAAACGGGAAGCACAGGTATCTCGGCAGTGTTTCGAGCGAAAACGCGATGCCCGACCAGGACACGCGTCCTGTCATCTGAAAGATGACCAGCGGCACGAGAAACAACAGAATCTGGTCGGCGAGGCGGGCAAGGAAAAGCGAATGGAAAAAGGCTTGATGCTGGGCGCGCACGAACGGTCACCTTTCTTTTGCGCGGAGCACGCGATGCATGCGCGCTCCTGCGGACGTTGCCGGGAGGGCTGCTACCCCGGGGCCTCCCGGAATGAGCGTATCGAGCCTTAGTAAGCGGATGCTTCTGCAGACGCCAGGTTATGCCGTTCGTGTCCCTTGAGCGGGGGATTGAAGACGCTGACAAGCACTAGATCCCCGTCTTTGCCGCCGCGCAGGTAATGCTGGTCGTGCTGATCGAGCACGTAGAGGGTGCCCGGGCGGATCGGAAAGACGTTCCCGTTCATGTCCTCGACCTCGCCTTCGCCCGCAATGCAATAACAGGCTTCGAGATGGTTGCGGTATTGCAGTAGCGATTCCGTACCCGCACGCACCACCGTATGGCACACGCCGTATCCCATGCCGTCCTTTTCCGTCAACAAGCGATGGCTTGTGCCGGATCCCCATTCGACAAGCAGTCCATCTTTTTCGACATCTCTCAGGTTCCTGACGAACATATTCGCACTCCTTTCTTTTATGTAAGAAATTATTGTCCTGCTCTCGGTGGAAGCGAAGCCACGAAAAAGCAAGCCAGTGCCCGTAACAGGATGGCCGGCTAAATCATGTAGTTTTTCAACATTAACCGCTGGCGGCGTAGCTGGTCAAGCGCGGAATATGAGGGAATTTATGGTGATTACGTAAATCTGTCTTGATGGTGTTGGGGGCTGCGCTGGAGAGGGGCGATGTAGTTTTTCTACATATCCGTGGGTTGCCTGACTTTCAAAGCTGTCTTGATGAGGGGTGTTTTCATAGTTTGGGAAGGGTTGAATGTTCTATCTTCGATGGATGTATTAAACCCGGCATTTTTGCGAGTCGCGTGATCCTCTAATTATCGAATTGATCGCTGATCACGACCCGGCTACAACTACCCGCCCTGCGCCGCCTCAATCCTTGCACTTATGCTGCGGCAGTACCCAAAGCATCCGCCCGACCGCTTCGGCCTGATTCCGCGAATGGGTCTTTTCATAGATCGCCCGCAATTGAGTACGCACCGTCGCTAGCGACACACCCGCGCTGGCCGCACACTCATCAGGCGTCTTGCCGTTGATCAGTGCCTCAGCCACCGCCGCTTCGGCGCTCGACAAACCGAACGACTGCCGCAACTGTTGTGCGACGACGAGCGGCGCCGCGCCGCGTCGCCTGACCGTGACCAGCAGCGTCGCATCGCCGAACGTCGCATGGAGCGCCTGTCCGGACAGCGCCGCGATGCTGAGAAAAACTTCATGCGCGGCCACCAGCGTGCCCGAAAGCGCAACGCTCTCGCTCTTGCGAGTCTTCGCGACACGTGTCAACGCCGCCTTGAGTGCATCGTTCTGCGGCGCGCTCGTCGCGCTCAGGTAGCCGTTCTCGAGCTTGAGGCAGGTGGTGACGCGCAGCATCGACTCTGCCGCCCGGTTGACGAAGACGACATGCGCGTGCCTGTCCAGCGCAAAGACGGAGAGGCCCAGCTCCTCCATCAGTTCGGCGCCGAGCGTGGCGTCGCGATGCAGCACGCGCGCGTCTCGCCACAGGTTGATCGAGCGTTGCAGATGCCCGGCCATACCGGTCAGCGTCGCGCGTTCCTCCGGCGAATACGGCGCGCGGCCATGCGCTCGCAGTAGCCCGAGCAGAATGTTGTCGCTGCCGGGGCGCGCGAAGCGAATCCCCATCAGGTAGCGAAATCCCGACGGAATCTGAAAGTCCTGGAAGAACTCGCTGCGTTCGACGTCGCGGTCGGTGAGGTGATCCTGACAGCAAACGAATTCGCCGAGCGGCGCGTTCTCGACGAAGCCGCGGCGTGGATCGAGCGCACCGTAATACTGGTCGTAGCGGGCGATGATCTCGTCGAATTCCGCGCGCGGCGAATAGATCGAGAATTGCGGGGCATTGCGCGCGGCGTCCCAACTGAACATGTGAAAAACGTTTGCGCCGAGCGATTCGGATACCCGATGAAAAACTTCGAGAAAACCGTCCGGCTGCAGCGCGGCCTCATAGAGGTCCCCGATGAGTTGGTCCCGTTGCATGCTTCCCCCGTCGCTTCGCGATCTTCGTATGTGGTTTTTGTCTGACGATATTGCTTCGAATACCGAATTTTCAGGATTTTTTTCAGGCTAACACAGGTTGTTTGCGTTTCATGCGGTGTTATTTGCCGATTTTCATCCACGTGAATGATGATCGCGAAAATCGGCTTTGCGAGAATCCCTGCCATCCAGCGTGCATGAGCGGTGCATATGACACGCATCAACCAGAAGGATGTCGGGGGAAACGCAATGAAACTCACGCCTGTCGTATCCGGTATTGCAGCGCTCGTCCTGTCGGCTTGCGGTGGTAGCGACAGTTCTTCGCCACCGCCCGGGCAGCCGGCGGCTCAGACGGTCAGCGGCGTCGCGGCGGCCGGCGCTGCGATGCAGGCCGCCACCGTGAAGCTGGTCGATGCGAACGGCAAGACGGTCGACTGCCCGGCCGATGCGTCAACCGGCGCGTTTCATTGCGCGGTGACCGGCTTGACCGCGCCTTTTGCGTTGTCCGCATACGGCAACGTCGCCGATTCGCAGGCCACGTTGATCGCGCTCAGCGCCACGGCGGGCACGCAGACGATCAACATCACGCCGATCACGAACGCGATCGCGGCCACGATCGTCGGCGGCGACCCGACGAAGCTGCTGGCCGACACTGGTTTGCTGCAAAGCAAGGTCACGGCCCAGGCCGTTGCCGGCACGGTGCAGGCGTATTCGACGGTGTTGGCCGACCTGCTCGCCGCCACCGGCAATACGGGCGTCGACCTGATTTCCGGCCCGTTGACCGCAGGTGCGCCGGGGCTCGACCGGTTGCTCGACCAAGTGAAGATCAACGTGCTGCCGGATGGCGGCATCCAGATCAGCTCGGTGGCGGGCGCGTCCAGCGATACGCCGGTGCAGCTTCAGCTCGCGCCCGGCGTCGCGCCGCAGGCGAGCGACAAGGCCAGCCTGCCTGCTGCCGCGACGATCAATGGCGCGGTGGTGTCGAACCTGCCGAGCGCCAGCGATCTGGCGGCATTGCAGCGCGCGCTCAACCAGTGTTTCGCCGGGTCGACCGGCGCTGCGCGCACGGGCGGCAGCGTATCGGCGTGCGGCCAGATCTTCGTCGACGATGTCGCGTCCGGCGCGCTGAATGCAGGCGTGCCCGCCGCGTATCTGAACAACGGGATGTCGGTCGACCAGGAGTTCGGTGCGCCGGCCGGCGGCACGCCGGGCATCGTGGCCGACGATGCGATGAACAACGCCAGCTTCAGCCTGCCGGAAGTCATCCGCGTCGTCGCGAGCGACACGATGTGGATCAAGCTCGCGTGGACCCGCAGCGACGGCATTCGCGACGGCATGCAGCAACACGTGCAGCTCGCGGTGCGGCCGGGCAGTCTCGCGAATGGCGATACCGGCTGGCGCGTGATCGGCAACCAGCGCGCGGTATTGAGCAAGGTCAACGCGAACGCGCAGAAGTGGGACTGGTTGAACCCGGCCAATCCGTCGACGGGCACCAACGCGTTCGTCGATTCGCTCAACCTGCAGGTGGGCGCCGTCGACGCGTCCGGCACCGCGGTGGACTTCGCGATCGTCAACGGCCCCGGCTTGCGCAACGGCGTGTTTCTCCAGCCGTCGAGCGGCACCTGCGACACGCTGAACATCCGCGCGCAGATCGCCAGCGGGCAGACGCCGGCGCAGCTCGCCGCACTGGCGAAAAGTGCGCAGTGCCGCAACAACTTCCGCCTGGCCGGCGTCGCGCAGGACCCGGCGAACCAGGGCTTGTTCACGTGGCCCGGCGACGCACCGCGCAACAATACCGCGTGGGCGAAGCCGCAACTGAGCGCCGCCGAGCTGGCCGACATCAAGCCGTTCAGCGCCTATACGATCGACGTCTACCAGAACGGCAACACGTCGACGCCGGCCAGGCACTACACGGTGCGCTTGCGCACGCCGTCGCCGTCGCCCGATGCGCTGCGTCAGTACGCGTGGCACGACCTCGCGCAGTCCACGCGCGACAAGCTGACGCCGGGCTCTGCCGCCACGTTCGCGGGCGGCGCGACCTTCCCGCTGGCGTGGACGTCGAAAGCGGGGCTGCCGTTCGTCAAGCGCGGCAACGTGCAGATTCGCGCAACCGCGACCGGGCAGACAACGGCGACGTTCGTCAACGGTACTGCATCGGCGCCGCTCGTCCAGCCGGGTGCGGCGGTGACGCTCAACGTGCCGGGCGATCAGGGCGTCGCGTTCCCGTCGGTGGCCGGCTGGGGCGGCAACACGGACTTCTCGTTCGTGAGCCTGAGCTGGTCCGATCCGGGCGACACGGCTTTCACCGAGTCTTTCGAGTACGACCGGTAACGGGCAGCCGGGCCGATGCGTGCGGCGAACGCGCGGCCGGCGGGACGATTCGCGATCCCGTCGGCGCGTTTCCGCTCGCCGGCCTTGGCGTGATGGCGGAGCCCATCCGTGCGCCCACACGGCATGGACGGGTATCGGGATGTCGGCGGATGAGCCGCTGCGGCGCATGCCCCGGCGACGATGCGCGCTACCAGGCCGCCGCCACCCGTGCCTTCAGACACTTGAACCCCAGCCTCACGGCGCCGACCCCGCCCGCGACCGGAATCCGCGGCAACAGAAACGGATCGTCGTTCGCACCGGCACATCCGCGCCGGGTCGTCGTCGCATTGCCGTAACCGGCAGCGATGACCTGATCGCGCACGCGCGCATCCAGATCACCGTACGGATAGCAGAACGATTCGACGCATTGGCCGCTCAGCCTTTCGAGTTTCCGCTTCGATTCGGTGAGCTGAAAGTCCGAGACAGGCGACGGCACATACGACAGCGCGACGTGATCGAGCGTATGCGAGCCGATTTCATGACCGTGATCGCGCCACGCGAGCATGTCCGCGCACGTCATCAGCGGCGAACGCGCAGTCGGCGCGCCTGCGTCCCAGTCGTTCGCGCCGCCGAACCGGCCGGCGACGAAGTAGCACGTCGCGGTGAACCCGAGCGCGTCGAGCACGGGCATTGCATGCGTGAGCACATTGAGAAAGCCGTCGTCGAACGAAATGCCGAAGACCTTGCCCTGCCGCTCCCCGCGCAGGTACGGCTGCAGCTCGCGCACGCTCAGGCCGCGATAGCCGAGCCGCCTGAACAGCGTCATCTGGCGGCGGAACGCGTCGGGCGCGACGCTCAGGCCGCGCAGCCGGTCGGTCGGCGGCGGCAGCGGGCGGATCTGGTGATACATCAGGATCGGATAGCGTGAGGTGCGCGCAAGCATGGGTGGATCGCAGGAAGGCGGGATTAAACGGCCTTGCGGAAAATCCGCAGGGTCTTGAAGTCGCACTCCTGCGTGCGCAGGTCCCAGTACTTCTTCCAGATATTCATGGCCATTTCGTGGTTCTCAACGGGGTCACCCAGCGCGACGGGTTGTGTCGAACCGATTTCTGATAGACGGAGAGGGTCGCGTCGATGAACGCATCGAACGAGAATTCGCGGCGGCCTTTCAGCCGCGCGCTGCGCCCCATCGCCCGGATGCAACCGGGCGCCTGCACGATCGCGCGCAGGATCGCTTCGATCGCCGCGGGCTCGCGCGGCGGGACGACCCAGCCGTCCACGCCCGGTTCGACGTTTTCGGGCAGCCCGCCCACCCGCGTCACGATCGCGGGGCAGCCGAGCGACATCGCTTCGCGGCATGCATACGACAGGCTCTCGTGGTACGACAGCACGAACGACACGTCGATGATCGAGAACGGCGCCCGCACATCGTCGAGCCGCCCGGTGAACGCGGTGCGCGACGCCATGCCGTGCCGCGCGAGCTGCTCGCGCTGCTCGCGGGACGGCTCCGCGCCGACCAGCAGCACGCGAAACCGCTCGCGCTCGGCTTCGGGCAGGCGGCCGAGCGCCGCGATCAGGTCCATCCAGCCTTTTTCGGGCGCGGTGCCGGCGCTGCTGCCCAGCACGATCGCGTCCGCGCCGGATGCCCCGAACCGCGCGATCTTGCGGCGGCGGATCTCGTCGGCCGCCAGTCGTTCGGCAGCCGGCCGGCGCACGCCGTGCTTGACCACGGTGACGTTTCCGTACGGCGAGCGCAGCGCGAGCATGCTCGCGACGTAGTCGCTGACCGCGATCGTATGGTCGGTGGCGAGCCGCGCGCGCAGCAGGTTGCCGAAACTGTCGGCGCGATAGGTATTGTGCTTGGTCAGCACGACCGCGGGCCGATACCGGCAGCCGAGCAGCGCGAGCATCACCTGCCGGTGATCGGCGGACCCGTTCACGTGGATCACGTCGAAGCGCTCGCCGGCGATCCGCTGGCGCAGCCGCAGAATCTCCCGGCACAGCCGGTTCCAGCGCGGCTTGAATTCCATGTCGAAGATCGCCACGTCGGGACTGTCCTGCAGGAGTCGCGACAGGCGGCTGCCTTCCGGCGACGCCACGGTCACGCGATGATGGCGGCTCATCGCGACCGCGAGATCGCGGACGTAGGTGTCCTGGCCGCCGCCGTAATCGCCGTGGAAGTTGGTGTACAGAATGTTCATCACGATGCCGCTTTTTTTCGGTCATTCATTTCGAAGGATTGCTGATGAAATGAATGACTCGACCTGATGGAAGCAATGACGTGAACGCGGTGCCGCGTTTCCGGCTCGAGATTGCGTGTTGGCGTCAAGCGCCGGCGTCAACGCGAATCATTTCCAAATATTACAGATCGGTTACGTGTCGTAGTGTCGATGTCTGCGCATCTTTGTGAGAATGTGTCGCGATCGCTGCGTCGCGTCGCGTCGTGCGCGACGAGACTCCTTTCCCGACGACATCAGGACGCAAATCAACCGGCGCGGCTTTCGGAATTGAAAGCTGGTGCGCCATTTGCGTTAGAATGCCCCCCCTGTCCGCCCGGGTGACCGCCGGAGACCGCCCGCAGCGGACAGATCGCCGGCATGTCGACACAGGTTTCGATTCGCAGCCGGACGCGAATGATTGGCCCGCCGTTAGCAACATACGCTTTGTAATTTGGACGACTAATGAAGAAGAAACACAACATTACCAAGTACATCGTTGTCGCGATGATGCTTGGTATTGCCGTGGGTTACGCGTGCCATAGCGCGTTTCCCGACCCGAAGATGGCGAAGGAAGTCGCCGGCTACGTATCGCTGCTGTCCGACATATTCCTGCGCTTGATCAAGATGATCATCGCGCCGCTGGTGTTTGCGACGCTGACCGTCGGCATCGCGCAGATGGGCGATGGCGGCGCGGTGGGCCGCGTGGGCGTCAAGGCGTTCGGCTGGTTCGTCATCGCGTCGTTCACGTCGCTGCTGCTCGGCCTGCTGACCGCGACGATCCTGCAGCCGGGCAGCCACCTGAGCCTGCCGCTGCCGCCGTCCGATGCGGCGCTCAACCTGAAGACGGGCGCGTTCACGCTGAAGGATTTCGTCGTGCACCTGGTGCCGAAGTCGATCGCCGAGGCGATGGCGAACAACGAAATCCTGCAGATCGTCGTGTTCTCGATCTTCTTCGGCACCGCGCTGTCCGCGCTCGGCGAAGCGGGCAAGCGCCTGACCGGCGTGATCGACGATCTCGCGCAGGTGATGCTGAAGGTGACGGGCGCGGTGATGGGGTTCGCGCCGGTCGCGGTGTTCGCGGCGCTGGCGTCGACGATCACGACCGAAGGGCTCGGCATCCTGCTCACGTTCGCGAAGTTCATGGCAAGCTTCTATCTGGCGCTCGCGTTGCTGTGGGCCGTGCTGACGCTCGCCGGCGTGACGTTCCTCGGCAAGCGCGCGTTCACGCTGCTCCGGCTGATTCGCGAGCCGTTCCTGCTGTCGTTCGCGACGGCCAGCTCCGAGGCCGCATATCCGAAGCTGCTGGACGCACTCGACCGTTTCGGCGTGAACCGCAAGATCTCGAGCTTCGTGCTGCCGATCGGCTATTCGTTCAACCTCGACGGCTCGATGATGTACTGCACGTTCGCGGTGCTGTTCATCGCACAGGTGTACGGCATCCATCTGCCGCTCGGCACGCAGATCACGATGCTGCTGATGCTGATGGTGACGTCGAAGGGGATGGCCGGCGTGCCGCGCGCGTCGCTGGTCGTGATCGCGGCGACGCTCAACCAGTTCAACCTGCCCGAAGCCGGGTTGCTGCTGATCATGGGCGTCGACATGTTCCTCGACATGGGGCGCTCGGCCACCAACGCGGTCGGCAACTCGATCGCGGCGGCCGTGGTCGCGAAATGGGAGGGGCAGCTCGACGCGCCGCGCGACGACGACGAATCGGACGGCGCGCGCGTAGCCGAAGTGAAGGTGCGTGAAACGTCGGCATGATGCACTGCAACGCGGCGGTGCAACGCCGCGTTGCCCGACCCGCGACACATGATATGCGTCGGCCTGGATTCGATACGGATTCAGGCTGGCGATTTGCGTTGGGCGCAGTAGCTTTTTCGATACTTCCGAAATGGCATTCGCCGTTTCAATTGATCGACGTCAAATTGGCGGCGATATTCCGTCAGGCAAGTGCCTGATTTTCCCGATTCCCGATCCGCCGCGGAAGTGACCATTCACTGACGCATAGTCGCGCTCGTCGCAAGCGCGGGCGATTCGCAATTTTTTTCGATTTATATAACGCTATTCTCGCCCTGCGCATTTTCGAATGCATGCCGTACGTCATACCGACCGCGCCGGATGATTCGGGGAAGAATTTACATCTCGCGGACTTCAAGCCATCTGGCCGGCCGATCCCTTATGTGAATGTTTGCCCCGTTCAGGAGAGCATCCGTCATGGTCGCCAGACAACGAATCCGGGCCGCGCTTGTCGCCGCGGCAATCGCCGCATTTGCGCCTCCTACGCACGCAGCCAACACCACCGACTGGATCGCGAACACGTACGGCACGCTCGCGGCGCACGTCGGCAACGTCGCGCGCGCGATGTGGGTCGCGCCCGAAGGCGTGATCTACACCGCATCGATGTGGGACGAGGATGAAGGCGGCGTCGCGATCTACCAGAACGGCAAGAGCCTCGGCTCGATCGGCGCGCATTCGGAATTCCAGGGCAGCGCGATCACCGGCAATGCAACGTCGCTGTTCGTCGCGCTGCAGCCGGGCAAGACGTATGGCAGCGGCGCGGTGGGGCGCTACAACCGCGCGACCAAGTATCGCGACCTCGTGATCCAGATCAGCGCGGCGACCAACCAGCCGCGCATCGACGTCGTCACCGGGCTCGCGACGGCCGGCTCGCTGCTCTATGCGAGCGACTTCTACGGCAATCGCGTGCGCGTGTTCACGACCGATGGCGTGTGGCAGCGGGATATCGCCGTGTCGGCGCCGGGCGCGCTCGCGGTGGACGGCGCGGGCAACGTGTGGGTCGCGCAGAAAAGCGCCGGCTCGATCGTCGGCTTCAGCCCGACCGGCGCGCTGCTCAATACGATCCGGATGCCGGCCGGCTCGCATCCGTCGGCGCTGTATGTCGATGCGGCGGCCGGACAATTGCTGGTGGGCGACGAAGGCCCCGACCAGAACATCAAGCGTTATTCGATCTCGGGCCGGCCGGCGCTCGCCGGCACGTTCGGTGTGCGCGGCGGCTATCTCGACACGACGACGGGCATCAAGGGCCAGGTCGGCGCGCAACGCTTCACGCGCATCGCCGGGATCGGCAAGGACACCGGCGGCAACCTCTACGTGCTCAACAACCCGTGGGGCGGCAGCTGGGATCTCGGCCGCAACGGCGCGACCGACATTCATGCGTACGGCAGCAGCGGCAACTTGCGCTGGACGCTGCAGTCGCTGAACTTCGAAGGCATCGCCGCGCCGGACCCGGTCACGGACGGCGCGCTGTTCTACGGCGGCACGCACATCTACAGCGGCAGCGCGGGCGGCAAGTTCGTCGCGAACACCGTCGATCCGTTCACGTATCCGTCGGACCCGCGCATCAACATGAGCGACACGCAGCGTGACGAACACTTCGGGCTGCTCACGTCGGTCGGTGCGAACCGGATTCTCGTCGCGGCCGGCCAGAACCCGCCGGTCTTCTACTTCTATCACTTCAACGCGGCGAACGGTTACGTCGCGATTCCGGACGGCTCGATTCCGGGCCCCGCGTTCAATACCACGCAGCGCGTGACGGGCGGCTTCAGCGTCGACAGCCAGGGCGGCGTATGGGCCGGGCTCGACAAGACCGGCGCGATCACGCATTACCCGCTGACCGGCTTCGACGCGAACGGCAAGCCGTCGTGGGGGCCGGGCGTCGCGACCCGCATTCCGGCCAGCATCCTGCCGCTCACGCGCATCGTCTATCTCGCGGACAGCGACACGATGGTGCTCGCGCAGGGCGCGGTCGGGACCAACGACTGGACGTCGATCGGCACGCGCATCGAGGTGTATCACGGCTGGCGCGCGGGCAACACGACGAAGCCGGACCCGGTGATCACGCTGCCGCACAGCGGCGCGAAATCGATCGACGCGGCGGGCAACCACCTGTTCGTCGGCTACTGGTTCAGCAGCAGCGGGCCGCTGTGGCCGAACGTCGACGCGTTCAACCTCAACACCGGCAATCTCGACACGACGCTGGTCAACGCGAGCCCCGCGACCGTCGATACCAGCAGCGCGATCGATGCGATGTACAGCATCCGCGCGTACCGCCGCTCGAACGGCGAATACGTGGTGATGAAGAACAACGTGAAGGGGAACAGCATCACCGTGTACCGGTGGACGCCGTGACGGTTTGAACATGCGGCCGCCTTGGGCAGCGGCCGTAGTCGCGAAGTCGTGAAAGCAATCGTGCGCGCAATCGATGCGATTCCGCGGGATTGTTGCGCAACGCGCACGCAATGAACCGCGGGCACCATGCGCGCGGCGCCGTGTCGGACCCGCTTCCCGAACCTCCCGACGTGGAAATGCGGTTCCGTGCACAATGGCAGCGACTCCCGCAGACGGTGTGCGGGCGTGCACGATGAACCGGCGCGGCTACCCCTGCCGCGTTTCTTATGCTCGAAGCGACCCAACCGATGAAGATGAAAACGACACCGAATCGCCTGTTGACGATCGTCGCGCTGGCCGGCGCACTGAGCGGCGCTGCCCACGCGCAGACGGCGGCGACCGTCGCGACCGTCAACGGCACGCCGATCACGCAGGCCGACGTCGATACGCTGCTGCGCGCGTCCGGGCAGCCCGATTCGCCGCAGATCCGTCAGGCGATCAAGAATCAGCTGATCACGCGCGTGCTGGTTCAGCAGGCGGCCGAGAAGGCAAACTACGCGGACAAGCCCGAGGTCAAGGCGGCGATGCAGCAGGCGAAGGTGACGGCCGAGGTGCAGCTGTACCTGCGCGACAACGTGAAGCCGGAGCCGGTCACCGACGAGCAGGTCAAGGCGCGCTACGACGAACTCGTCGCGGCGCTCGGCAAGAACGAGTACAAGCCGCGCGTGATCGTCGTCAAGGATCCGGTGGCGGCGGCGACCGTGCTGAGCGAGCTGAAAGCGGGCAAGTCGTTCGACGGGCTGGCGCGCCAGTACAGCCTGGCGCCGAGCCGCGATACCGGCGGCGAGCTGCCGTGGGTGAGCTTCAACACGCCGGCCGCGGAAGGCAAGACGGCCGGGCTGCCGCTGCCGGTCGCGCAGGCGCTCGAGAAACTGCCGGTCGGCGCGGTGACGAAGGATTCGATTCCGGTCGATGGCGCGCGCGCGATCGTGAAGCTGGATGCGAAGCGGCCGACGCAGGTGCCGGGTTTCGAAACCGCGAAGCCGACGCTTCAGCAGCAGTTGCAGGCGATCGCGGCCGAGAAGGCGAGTGCGCAGATGATCGGCAATCTGCTGAGGGACGCGAAGATCACGCAGTAACGGTAATGCGGCGGTGTCGAATCGCCGCGCGTCACGCGCGCCAGATCATGTTCGCGCTGGTGTCGGTCTCCGACGCGACGCGGAAGCCGAGTCGTTCGTAGAGTCGCCGCGCCGGATTGCCGTGCAGCACGCTGAGCGACACCGGCACGTGCGCGCGTGCGGCGTTGGTCAGCAATGCGTGCAGCACGGCCTCGCCGATTCCGTGGCCCTGGCGCGCGGGAAGGATCTGGATCTGATGGACGTGCCATTCGCCGGCGTCGCGCGTCACCTTCAGCAGGCCGATCGCGTCGGCGCCTTCGCAGACGATCATCGCATCGTCGAAGTTCGTGCGGATGCGCCGGTCGTGCGCGTCATCGTCGGTCGGCGCGCCGACGCGCTGCAGGTGCTCGGTCATCGTCAGTCGACGGAGCGTCAGCAGGAACGGGAGATCTTCCTGGGAAGCAGCACGCAGATGGATCGCCGGTTTCATGAGTGATGAACGGTTGCGTCGGGCGCGAGGCCACGGCGTGGATCACAGGCCCGACAACGGAATCTGCAGGCCGGCCGGGCGATGTTCGAGGACATCGGTGACCTCGTATTCGGTTTTTGCGCCGTCCGAAGTTTGCCACTGTTGCATACGGACATTGCACAACAGCACGTCACCCTTGCTGAAACTGATCTGGCTGTTGTTCACGCGCGACAGGAAGCCGGCATCGGAGATCGTCGCGTGAATCGTCGACGTGCCGTCGTACAGTCGCCACTTGTTATCGTCCTTGAACGCGAGCGACACGATCGAGAACGCCATCTTGCGATGTTCGTCGAGCAGAAGCGCATCGGTTGGCTCCGGCGCGCGAAACCATGCGATCTCGTTGCGGGCGACCGTCTCGTACACCTCGGTGTCGGTGCCGGCCGCGAAAATCTCGATGCCTTCGCGCGCGAGCGGTGCCAGCACTTGCGCGGTGGCACGGCGAACGCGGACGTCGCGCAGCAGCGTGAGCACGGGCAGGTCGATTTCGAGTGTGTCGCCGTCGACGTCCAGCACGGCGGTGTGGTCCTGCATCCGCACATGCGTGATTTCGCGTCCGCGCAGCCATTTGAGGACGGCGAACAGCCCCTTCCTCGCGTTGGGTGCGGCAATGCCGAGCGCGGTCAGGATCGTGACCGCATTGGCGAGCGCCGTGCCTTCGTTGCCGCTCAGCATGTCGCGCATGCGGCCGAGCAGCGACGTCGCGAGCGTGAAGTCGATGCCGAAGCTGCCGGTCTTGAAGCTGCCGCGCACGTTGACCTGCGGCCGCACCCGATCGCCGCATAGTGCGCGCGTCGACGCGTCGAGCAAAGCGCCGAACGCGAGCAGCGCGGGCGCGAGTTCGCGCACATCCATCTCGGACGAATCGAGCGTGGGCCCGTCGTACGTCACGCGAAATCGGCTCATCGCGTCGAAGGGGCCGATTTCGGCCGGGGCGGTACTGTTTCCATTGCGTGCTGTCATGTCGAGTGCTGGCAGGAGAGGGGGACGATACCCGAAACGAACGCTTCCGGATGCCCTTCATGTTGAACGCGAATGACTGTTTGCAGGCGATTTGGCCGTCTGGACAAGACGGTTTTTCGACAGGTCCCGATAGCGCCCGGCAAGCAACGAACTTGTCCGGTCCCGTGCATGCGGTGAACGCAGCGATGGCGCCGAGGAGGGCGCGGCGGGATCCGGATGCGAATCCATTTCCGGTTGCTGCGACCATGAATCAGTTGGAAGCGCGGTGCACGCAGATCGAGGCAATGCAACGCCAATTGAACGGTGAGCAATTCCTCGCCGTGCGGGAAAAAGGCTAGCCCCGAAAGAAGGGTCGCGCGATCGTGCGGCTCCCGGCGAGTTCGATCAATCGTACTCGACACGGGATGCGAAGGCCGGATATTGCCGAGCCATGTCCTGCAGGCAGTTGCGCATCAGCCTCGCGTCGCGCGGAAAGCGGCGTTCGAATTCCGACCAGCCTTTCAGCCGAAGAATGAGCGGCATATCGACCAGCGCGGTAATGGCGTCCCGGAACGCATCCCAGTTTCTTCCATACCAATCCGGGAAACTCAACTGCTTCATCAGCCGCACGTGCAACTGTTCAGTCGATTCGATATCGTCGAGCTCGATTTCCACCCGCGTGTCGCGTGCCATCATGTTCTCCGACGGACCGGTCGCGAAACATTCAATTCATTTCGCGCGCCGTACCGAGCATCATAGCGCGCGCTTCCGGCGGCCGCGCAATCCGCTCCCGGACCGCCGGCGCCGCCAGGCACGTCGCGACGGCCTCGTACCCCGGCGCGCCGGGGTAAGGCGCCACGCGCGCAGGCGGGCTGTGATTGGCCGGGCACAACAGGATGGTTTCGTCGGGGCCGACCGCCGCGAGATCGAGGATCGCCGCCGAGCGCGTCAGCACGAACAGCGGCCGCATGCCGGCGGCCGCGCATGCGCGCAGATGCGCGATCAACGCGTGTTGCGTGGCCTGATCGAGATCCTGTTCGATCATGTCGACAATCAGTACGCGCGGACCTGCCGCTTCGACGCTGACGAGCAGCGCGGTCAGCGCCGCCGACGGCGTCGCGCCGTTGCCGGCGAGCAACGCCGCGGTGCGGTCGACGCGCGACTTCAGTTCCGGATCGGCACGCAATGCATCGAATGCCGCGGCACAGTCGTCGTCCAGCCGATCGAGGCCGACGAACACGGCGCCCGGCAACGCATCGGCCAGCCGAAGCGCGAGCCGCGTCTTGCCGCTCCCGAGCGAACCGATGATGTAGTTCAACGGCCGGATATCGCGACACTCGAACCGTTCGCCGCCCCACGGCCACGGCAGGTCGAACGCGACGCCCGCGCTGCCAGGGTCGACCAGCCGGGTGAGTTCGCCGTCTGTCGGCATCCGTCCCCGTGCCAGGCCGGCACGCATCGCGCGCACGCTGTCGAGCTTGCCAACGAGATCCTGAATCCCGCGATCGAGCGCCGCTTCGTGAGCAGCCAGCGCGGCATCGAGACTGCGCGCGTCGCCGCCGAGCACGTTCGCTATCTGCGCGAGACCGAGGCCGAGCTTGCGCAGCGCCGCGATGTCGGCGGCGCGGGCGAGATCGTCCGGGCCGTACGCGCGGTATCCGGCCGGCGTCCGTTCGGGCATGACGAGGCCGTGCCGCTCGTACAGCCGTAGCGCCTTGATCGAGATGCCGAGCCGCGCGGCGGCGGCCGATGCGTTCAAGCGGAGTGTGTCCGTACCCATCCGTCACCTCTTTGCTGTCGATTCGTTGCGGTCAGCATAAAGGCAGTCCCAAGGGTCGGGTCAAGCGCGATCGCTCCAACGCTCAGTCGCCGGCCGCGAACTCGTCGCGCAGCGCGCGATACAACCGTCGATAGCGCGCGAGCCGGCCCGCCAGCAGATCGACCGACGCGGGATCGGGCGCGACCGTCTCCGTGACGGGCGGCGCGACACAGACTTCTTCCAGGCTGTCGTCCGTCGCCGCCAGTCGCGCGAGCCGCGCGGCGCCGAGTGCCGCGCCGACCGCGCCATCCGCATGGCGCTGCATCGCGAGCCCGGTCGCATTCGCGCACAACCGCGCCCAGAACGCGCTTTTCGAGCCGCCGCCGATGAACGACACCGCGTCGAGCGTCGTGCCGGCCGCGCGTAGCGCGCCGTAGCCGTCGGCCATCGCGAACGCGACGCCTTCCATGACCGCATACGCGAGATCGTCCGCATCGTGTTCGTTCGACAGCCCGAAGAACACGCCGCGCGCATGCGCGTCGTTGTGCGGCGTACGCTCGCCGCCGAGATACGGCAGGAACAGCGGCGCGCGAGCTGGATCGGCGTGCTCGGCGCGGGCGGCCAGCACGCCGGGCGTCGTGCCGTGCGCGCGCGCGAGCCAGTCGAGGCTCGCGGCCGCCGACAGGATCACGCTCATCTGGTGCCAGCGCCCTTCCACGCAGTGGCAGAACGCGTGCACGGCCGCGTCCGGGTTCGGCGCGAAGCGGTCGTTGCCCGCGAACAGCACGCCCGACGTGCCGAGCGACAGGAAGCCGCTGCCGGCGCCCGTGACGCCCATGCCGATCGCGGACGCCGCGTTGTCGCCGGCGCCGCCGGCGATCGTCACGGGCCCGGCGATCCCCCATTCGCGCCGCAGCGCGTCGCGCAACTGCGCGGCGGCCGCGTTGCCTTCGACGAGGCGCGGCATCTGCGCGCGCGACAGCTCGGTCGCGGCAAGCATCCGGTCGGACCAGTCGCGGCGCGCGCAGTCGAGCCACAGCGTGCCCGACGCGTCGGACATATCGGACACGAATTCGCCGGACAGGCGCCAGATCAGGTAGTCCTTCGGCAGCAGCACCTTGTGCACCGCACGAAACACGGCCGGCTCGTATTTCGCGAGCCACAGCAGCTTCGGTGCGGTGAAGCCGGGCATCGCCATGTTGCCGGTGATCGCGCGCGATTCCGGCACCAGCGCCTCGAGTTCCACGCATTCGGTACCGGCGCGCGTGTCGTTCCACAGGATCGCGGGGCGCAGCACCTGGTCCGCGCGGTCGATCAGCGTCGCGCCGTGCATCTGCCCGGACAGCGCGATGCCGCGCAGCGCGGCGAAGCCGGCCGGATGCGCGGCGCGCACCGACGCGATCGCGTCGAGCATCGCGTGCCACCACGCCTGGGGGCTTTGTTCGGACCAGTGCGGACGCGGCCGGCTGATCGACAGGCTGGCCGAGCCGGTCGCGAGGGGGACCGATCGGGAATCGGTGAGCAGAACCTTGACCTCGGACGTGCCGAGATCGATGCCGAGATATGTCACGTATGAAGCATCCTGTCTGGGGCGCGCGGCGGCACGCGTCGCGGGGGCGGCGCGTCGTCGCGGCCGTGCGGTTCGTTGAGCCGGTGCAGCGCGCGGAACTTCGACGGCGGCACCTGCTTCATCGCGAGAAACTGACGGTTGAAGTTCGACAGGTTGTTGAAGCCAACCCGGTAGCAGATGTCGGTCACCGTCAGGTCGGAAAACATCAGCAGCTCGCACGCCTCGTTGATGCGCAACCGGTTCAGGTAGCGCACGAACGACGAGCCGGTGTGACGCCGGAAAAACCGCGTGAAGGTGCTGACGCTCATGCCGGCGAACGCGGCGACGTCGGTTTCGCGCAGCATGCCGGGCAGGTTCTGCTGCAGGTACGACAGCACCTGGTTGATCGTCGACGACATGTAGTGCTGCGCGTCGCTGCGGTAGCCGGGCCCCGCGAGCACGCGCCGCTCGCGGCACGACGACAGCCGGTCGAACAGCGACATCAGGATCTCGACGCGCCGGCAGCCGTGCGCGTCAGCGAGTTCGAGCATCAGCGGCGCGACCTCGACGCCCACGCGGTCGGGAAACTGCACGCCGCGCGCCGCGTCGTCGATCAGGTCGATCACCGGCTGCAGCTCGCTGAACGCGCCGACCATCTTTTCGATCGCATCGCGCGAGAACTGCAGCACGACGTCGCGCGACGGTACGCGTTCGCCGTCGGCGAGCTCGCTGACCCAGTTGTGCGGCAGGTTCGGCCCGGTGACGATCAGGTTGCCGGGCCCGAAGTCGCCGATGTGGTCGCCGACGAACACCTTGCCGCGCGACGCCTGGATCAGGTGAATCTCGTACTCGGGATGGAAGTGCCACTTCGCGACCGAATGCGGATAGTCGTGGACCCACGCGCGGAACGATTCGTCGCGGTGGGTGGGAACGATCTCGAGATCCGGGTTCATCGTGTGCTCCGTCGGGGCGTGCCGGCGCGCTACGGACGGGACATCGACCAGCTCGTCGCGGCAGGCGGCGTGGCGCGCGTCGCGGCCGCCGGCGGCACCGCGTGCGCGATCGGGTTCGGGTCCGGCAGCGTGACGTTGCGCTCGGTGCCGGCGTCGAACAGATGCAGCGCTTCTTCGTCGAAGCGAAACGCTACCACGGCGCCCGGCGCCGGGGCCATCGGGGCCGGCACGAGGGCCGCGCACGGCTGGCCGCGCCAGTCCAGCGTGACGAGCGCCTCGGCGCCGAGCAACTCGACGAGCTCGACCGTGCCGGTCAGCGCGAGCGTGCCCGGGGGCGGATCGCCTTCCGCGACGAGCCGCAGGTGATTCGGTCGGATCGCGGCCTTGACCTGCTGGCCGTGCTGCAGCCGCGCGAAGCGCGACGACGCGAGCGGCCAGCGCGCGCCGTTGCAGTCGACCCACACGTTCGCGCCGACCCGCTCGATCGTGCCGTCCGCGAAGTTCATCGCAGGCGTGCCGACGAACCCGGCCGCGAACACCGTGTGCGGCTGGCCGTACAGTTCGGCCGGCGTGCCGATCTGCTCGATGTGGCCGCCGCGCATCAGCACGACGCGATCGGCGAGCGTCATCGCTTCGAGCTGATCGTGCGTGACGTACAGCGTGGTCGTCTTCAGTTGCCGATGCAGCCGCTTGATGTCGCCGCGCAACTGCGTGCGCAGCTTCGCGTCGAGGTTGGACAGCGGCTCGTCGAACAGGAACACGGCCGGCGTCTTGATCATCGCGCGCGCGATCGCCGCGCGCTGCTGCTGGCCGCCCGACATCGCGCGCGGGCGGCGGTCGAGCAGCGCGTCGAGGCTCAGGGTGCGCGCGACGTCGCGCACGCGGCGGTCGATCTCGTCGGCCGGCACCTTCAGCCGCCGCAGGCCGAACGCGATGTTGTCGTACACCGTCATGTGCGGGTACAGCGCATAGTTCTGGAACACCATCGCGACATTGCGCTCGCGCGACGGCAGGTCGTTGACGACCGCGTCGCCGATCACGAGCTCGCCGCCGGTGATCGCCTCGAGGCCCGCGATCATCCGCAGCATCGTCGACTTGCCGCAGCCGGACGGGCCGAGCAGCACGATGAATTCGCCGTCGGCGATCTCGAGGTCGAGCGGATGCAGCACGGCGGGGCCGCCGTCGTAGTGCTTCGACAAACCTTTGCAGGTGATCTGGGCCATGGCTCAATCCATTTCGATCTGAATCTTGACGTCGCGCGGGTGGCCGCTCGCCGCTTCCTCGAACGCGCGCACGCCTTCGGAAAACGGGAACGTGCGCGAGATGAACGGCTTCACGTCGATCGCGCCGGACGCGATCAGCGCGAGCGCGCGCGGAAAGATGTTCGCGTAGCGGAATACCGATTCGATGCGGCCTTCCTTCGCTTGCAGCGCGACCACGTCGAGCGGCACCGGCGCGACCGGCATCCCGATCAGCACCGCGCAGCCGCCCGGGCACATCAGGCCGACGAGGCCCGCGTACGCGTTCGTGCTGCCGCTCGCCTCGAACACGACGTCCGCGCCCCAGCCGCCGGATGCCTCGGCCACCGCGTCGGCCAGCGGCCGCGTACGCACGTCGACGGTCGTGACGGCCGGGTTGTCGGCGAACAGCGCGAGCTTGTCCGGCACGACGTCGGCGAGGATCACGCGCGCGGCGCCGCCGGCGAGCGCGGCGAGCGCCGTCATCGCGCCGATCGTGCCCGCGCCGATCACGACCGCGAGATCGCCCGGCTTCATCGCCGCCTTCTTCGCGGCCTGCAGGCCGATCGACAGCGGCTCGACGATCGCGCCTTCGGCGAACGACACGTTGTCGGGCAACCGGTACGTGAACGCGGCCGGATGCACGACGAACGGCGTCAGGCAGCCGTGGATGGGCGGCGTCGCCCAGAAGCGCACGTCGGGATCGAGGTTGTAGAGCCCGCGCAGCGTCGCGGGCGAATCGAGGCGCGGTACGCCGGGCTCCATGCACACGCGGTCGCCGACGCGCAGGTGCGTGACGCCGGAGCCGGTCTCGACGACGGTGCCGGACGCTTCGTGGCCGAGCACCATCGGCGCGTCGACGCGGAACGGGCCGATCCCGCCGTGCACGTAGTAATGCACGTCGCTGCCGCAGACGCCGACCGTATGCACCTTGATCCGGACGTCGCCGGGGCCGACCGCTTGCGGCAGGTCGATGTCGCGCAGCGCGAGTTCGCGTGTGCGTTCGAGGACGAGTGCTTTCAACGTGTTCTCCTTATTTTCCCTTGACGATCGAATTGAGCAGCCGGCTCAGCATGCCGACGAAGACGAGCGGCGGCAGCGCGAGCAGCACCGTCGACGCGTTGATCACGCCCCACGGCACTTCCTGCCCGAGCGACGTGAACGCGGACGCGACCACCGGCAGCGTCGCGCTGCGCGACGACGTGAGCGCGAGCGCGATCATCAGTTCGTTCCACACCAGCACGAAGCTGAACACGATGCCGCCGAGCAGCGTGCTCGCGCACACCGGCAGCGCGATGTGCCAGAACACCGCGTACGGGCCGTAGCCGTCGAGCGCGGCGGCTTCCTCGATCTCGCGCGGCAGCCGGCGGAACACGGGAATCGATAGCCACGTGATGGTCGACAGCGTGACGAGCAGGTACGTGACGATCATCGACAGCTTCGTGTCGTACAGCCCGAGATCGACCCAGATCGCGATCAGCGGCAGCGCGACCGCGACGGGCGGCAGGAAGCGCAGCGACAGCAGGAAGAACTGGATGTCGCGCTTGCCGCGCACCGGATAGCGCGCGATCGCATACGCGGCCGGCACGCCGAGCACCGCGCCGATCAGCACGGCCGCGCCGACGATCGCGATGCTGTTGCCGAGCCCGATCAGCACCTCGGGGCTCGACAGCACCTGCTCGTAGTTTGCGAGCGTCGGCGTGAAGAAGAAGCGCGGCACGGGCGTGACGATGTCGAGCAGGTGCTTGAGCGAATTGAGCACGGCCCAGAACAGCGGGAACGCGGCGACGAGCAGGATCGCGCCGGCGATCGCGACGGTGGAAACGGCGGCGGCACCGCGCCGGGCCATCAGTCGTCCCATTTGTTGACCCTCTTCCAGATGAGCGTGAACACGAGCGTGGTCGCGACCATCATCAGCACGGCCATGCCCGACGCATACGACACCTTGCCGGCGAGGCCGATGCCCTGCTGGTACGCGTAGAGATCGAGCGTCTCGGTCGCGATGCCCGGGCCGCCCTTCGTCATCACGTAGATCAGGTCGAACGAGCGCAGCGACTCGACCATCTTGATGAACACGAGGCTCACGAGCGGCGCCTTCAGCATCGGCAGCGCGATGTACGCATGCACCTGCCACGTCGTCGCGTAGTCGAGCCGCGCGGCTTCGAGCGGCTCGGGCGGCAGCGTCTCCAGCAGCTTCAGGATCACGACCGCGAAGAACAACCCCCACTGCCACACGTCGACGAGCGCGACCGCGTATAGCGCGAGATGCGGATCGGCGAGAAACGCGGTGTGTTCGACGCCGAGCGCGCCGAGCAGCCAGCTCAGGATGCCGGTGAGCGGCGCATACATGAACTTCCAGATGAACGCGGCCGACACGCGCGGCAGCAGCACCGGCATGATCAGCACCAGCGACGCGAAGCGGCGCCAGCGGCCGTGCACGCGCTCGAACAGGAACACCGCGAGCGCGATCCCGACCAGCACCGCGCCCGCGACCGTGACGACTTCCCACAGCACCGACACCTCGATCGCGTTCAGGAAGCGCCGGTCCGACGCGAGCCGCACGAAGTTGCGCAGGCCGACGAATTCGCTGTCCGGGTAGCGCAGCACGCGGTTGCGCAGCGCGAGGTTGATCGCGGCGATCGTCGGGACGAGGCTCAGGACCGCGAGCAGCGCGAGCGTCGGCGCGAGGAACACCCACGGCAGGCTCGTGCGGTCGCGGCGCGCGCGGCCGCGCCGGGTCGACGGTGCGGGAGAGGCCGGGCGGACGCCGAGCGCACGTCCGCCGGCGCCGTCATTTGCGAGCGCCATGTTCGAGCGCGTCCTTCGCATACTGGTCCGCGTCGTCGAGTGTGCCGCGGATATCCGTCTGCGTGCCGGTGAACACCTGTTCGAGCGCGATGCCGAGGTTGTCGCCGATATCCGGCCACTGCGGCGTACGCCAGATCGTCACCTGCGTGACGGGATTCGTGTCGTTCAGGCCGGCCTGGATCTGCGGCGCGACGTGCTGCTTGAAGTACGGGCTGCCGATCGTGCTCGAGCGGTTGTAGTCGCTGAACACGCCGTTGCGTAGCCGCGCCTGTTCCTGATCCTTGCTGGTCGCCCATGCGATGAAGCGGCCGGCGGCCATCCGCGTGCAGTCGTCCTTCGCGCCGACCGCCGAGATCGCGAAGCCGTGGCCATACGCGGCCGACGGCAGCGGTGCGGGCGGCCGCGTGTAGCCGACCTTGCCGGCCACGCTCGACTTGCTCGTATCCTCCATCCAGTCCGCGAACGGCGTCGATTCGATCATGAACGCGACCTTGCCCGAGCGAAACGCTTCGAGCGCGTTGCTCCAGTCGTAGGTCGCCGAACCCGGCGGCGCGTACTTGAACAGGTCGCTGTAGAGCTGCGTGGCCTTCACCGCGCCCGGCGAATTGAACGCGGGCTGGCCGCCCTTGTCGGTCCATGTGCCACCCATGCCGAGCATGAACGGCGACCAGCGCCACACGTTCATCCCCGAGCCGCGCTGGCCGCGCGCGACCCAGCCGTACAGCTTCGGCGGCGCGTTGAGCTGCTTGATCGCGGCGACGAGCTGGTCGAGCGTCTTCGGCACCGGAATGTGCGCGGCGTCGAGCAGGTCACGGCGATAGAACAGGAAGTCGCCGCCGCCGATCAGCGGCGCGAAGTACGCGACGCCGTTGTAGCTCGCGACCGCGCGGCGGCCGGGCAGGAAGTCGTCGTAGTCGTAGTCCTTCGGGTAGTACTTGAGGAGCGGCACGATCCAGTTGGCCGACGCGAATTCGGCGACGTTCGCCTCGTCGACGTAGTAGATCTGGTAGGAACCCGCGCCAGTCGACGCGTCGAGCCGCGATTTCGCGCGGCGGTCGTTCTCGCCGAAATAGCTGATCTCGACCTTCGTGCCGTTCTTCTTTTCGTAGTCGGCCAGCGACTTTTCCATTACCGACAGGCCGAGGCTCTTCTGCGCGAGCACCCGAAGGGTCGGCACTTTGCAGGTTTGCGCGGCCACGATGCCCGGCAGACAGGCGCCGAGCAGCACGCCGGCTGCGACGATTCGCATCTTGTTCACCCGTGTCTCCTTGATTCTGCTTGTTCGAATGCCACCGATGGCGGCAGGAACAATGGTGTGACGCGGGCGAGGCGATCACCACATCAAAAGAGTTCGGGAACCGATACTTTTTGCTCAGGGTTGGTCGTGCGATGCACAAAATGTGGTGGTCGGGCGCAAACCGCGCGCGTCAGCGGCGAGGCTCGCGCGTTACGCCGCGAAGCGCTCGCCTTCGGGCGTCGGCACGAGATCGTCGGGCCACTGCACCTCGAACCGCGTGCCGCCCGCGCCGGTCGGCAGGCACAGCGCTTCGCCGCGATGGGCATGCGCGATCGCCGCGACGACGGCGAGCCCGAGGCCGGTGCCGCCGGGTTGCGACTCGTCGACGCGCCGGAACGCCTGGAACACGTGCGGCGCGAACTCGGCCGGGATGCCGGGGCCGTCGTCCTCGACGCGCAGCCGGCACATGCCGTCTTCGATGCGCGTCTGGATCCGGATCGCGCCGGGCGCCGCATGGCGGCGCGCGTTCTCCAGCAGTGCGAGCAACGCCTGGCGGATGCGGACCGGGTCGCAGCGCATGCGCCGCGGGTCGAGATCGAGTTCCGGATGCTGGCCGGCGGCCTGCAGCGCGTGCGCGAACACGTCGACCACCGCGCGCACGTCGGCGGCGAGATCGGTGTCGCGGATCTCGATGCTCAGGTGGCCGCTGTCGGCGAGGCTGACCACGCGCAGATCCTCGATCAGACGCGTCAGCCCTTCGACCTGTGCGAGCAGGCTGCGGTACAGCGCGTCGCTCGGCGTGAACACGCCTTCGGCGAGCCCCTGCAAGCGGCCGCGCAGGACGGTCACCGGCGTGCGCAGTTCGTGCGCGATCGCCGCGTTCCAGAAGGTTTGCTCGTCGGTCACGCGCTGCAGCTCGCTCGCGAGCGCGTTGAAGTTGTCGGCGAGGAGCGCTGCCTCCTTCAACGAACGGTCGCCGGCGACCGCGCGCGCGCCGAGATCGCCGCGCGCGACGCGGCGGATGCTGTCCGTCACCGAATTCAGCGGCACGAGGATGCGGCGCGACAGGTTGATCGCGACGATGACCGCGATCAGCAGGCCGACCAGTGTGGTCGAGGTGATCCACACCCACTCCGGCCCGCTCGGGAGCCAGCTTTCCGGCTTGAACGACTCCGGCGAGTACTGGTACAGCAGGTAGTAGAACGCGTAGGCCGTCACGACGATCAGCACCGTGACGCCGAAGGCGATCGCGCCCATCGTCAGCGCGATCTGGCGGCTCAGGCCGTCTAGTCTCACTCGCCGCTCCACAGTTTGTAGCCGACGCCGCGCACGCTGGCCGGCACGCCCGCGACGCCGAGATCGTCGAGTTTCTTGCGCAGCTTGCTGACGTGGCTGTCGACCGTGCGCTCCAGCGCATCGCCTTCCGGCAGGCAGGTCGCCATCAGCTCGGCGCGGCTGAACACGCGGCGCGGCGCGCGCGCGAGTTGCGCGAGCAGCTTGAATTCGGTGAGCGTCAGCACGAGCGTGTGGCGCGCGCCGTCGACTTCGACCGTCGCTTCGTGGTGCTCGAGATCGATCTCGAACGGCGCGGCGCGCAGCACGCGCTGCTCTTCCTGGCGCGAGCCGGCCATCGACCGGCGCAGCACCGCCTGCGCGCGCGCGACGACTTCGGCGGGGTTGAACGGCTTGACCACGTAGTCGTCGGCGCCGATGCGCAGCCCGGTCAGCTTGTCGATGTCCTGGTCGAGCGCGGTCAGCATGATGACGGGCGTGTCGCCGCGGTGGCGGATCTCGGCGAGCACCTTCCAGCCGTCGACGTGCGGCATCTGCACGTCGAGCAACACGAGGTCCGGCTTCAGCGACAGGTGGAGTTCGAGCGCGCGGCGGCCGTCGGCGGCGTGCACGGTGCGCAGGCCGTTGCGCGCGAAATAGGCGGTCAGGATCTCGGCGATCTCGGGTTCGTCTTCGGCGATGAGGATGAGCGCTTGCGCGCCTTGGCCGGCGCCGGGAGATGAGGGAAATTCGGGCATGGCCACTCGTTCGGATTCAGCGGGGTTCCATCGAATCGCCATACTACCGTACGGCCAAATCCATCGAATGAAGACGAACGGGGCGCGCGCGTTGACGCGCAAGGCGCTCTGTTGCGCGATGCAGATGGATTATCCGGTGACGCACCCGCACATCGGCGAGACGTTGTGTTCGCAAGAAATGGCGCACCTGATCATGCGCCGCACCTGTGCGTGTCCGTGGATGGCTGGACCGCAAGCGAGCGGACGCCCAAGTAAGCGTACGCGATGCCGTCGCGTTTTCCTTTACGGCTTACTTTCGCGTGTAAAGAAGTCACGGCGGCAGATCGGAAGTCGATCGGAACGCGCGTGCCCATGCAGCGGCACGCGCGGCCGTGTTCAGATGCGACCGAGCAGCACCAGTATCACGACAATGACGACGATCAGCCCGACGGTCCCCGATGGCCAGTAACCCCAGCTTCGGCTGTGCGGCCATGCAGGAAATGCTCCGATGAGCAGCAGAATCAGAACGATGATGAGGATCGTACCGAGCATCGCATCCCTCCAGAATTTATTCGACACGGTGTGCGCTGTCGCAATTCGCGTGCCGCGACGTGGGGACAGATGAAACCGGCGCAAGCGCATCGTATGAATCCGCGTAATTCATGCGATGAATACTGTTGGATTCAGAAAATAAATTTCAAAAATGCAGGCCCGGTCGCTATGCTGGGCCTTCGTTTTCCTCAGGCGAGCGCAATGGCTGAACTCTTTCTGGTACGGCATGGGCAGGCGTCGTTCGGCACCGACGACTACGACCGGCTGTCCGCGGCGGGCGACCAGCAGGGCGTGTGGCTCGGCGAATACTTCGCGCGGCAGGGCCTGACGTTCGACCGCGTGATCTGCGGCACGATGAACCGCCATGCGCAGACGGTCGCCGCGATTCTGCGCGGGATGGGCCGCGAAGGCGTCGTGGTCGATCGCCATCCGGGTCTGAACGAATACGATTTCCACGGGCTGTTCGCGGCAGCCGCCAGCGACTATCCGGAGATCGCGCGGCTTGCGGCCGGCTCGATGAAGGAACACTTCCGCGCGCTCCGGCAGGTGCTGCAGCTGTGGACCGAGGACAAGCTCGGCGAGGCGGCCCCCGAAACCTGGACCCATTTCCAGCAGCGTGTGGCCGACGCGCGCGCGGCGATCCGCGAGGGCGGCGGCCAGCGCGTGCTCGCGGTGAGTTCCGGCGGCCCGATCGCGGTCACCGTGCAGCAGGTGCTCGCCGCGCCGCCGTCGAGCGCGATCGCGCTGAACCTGCAGATCCGCAACAGCAGTCTTTCGCAGTTTTTCTTCAACGCCGACGCGTTTCACCTCGCGTCGTTCAACGGCATCCCGCATCTGGAGGACCCCGAACGACACGCGCTGCGCACCTACGGCTGACCCACGAACGATCGCGACGATGACGAATCCTTCCCAGCAACTCGACGTAGCCCGCCTTACGCGCTATCTGGAAACCCACGTGCCGGGCTTCGAAGGCCCGGTCGACACGGAGAAGTTTGCCGGCGGCCAGTCGAATCCGACTTTCCTGCTGAATGCGAAGAGCGGCCGCTACGTGCTGCGCCGCCAGCCGCCGGGCGAGCTGCTGAAGTCCGCGCACGCGGTCGACCGCGAATTCCGCGTGCTCACCGCGCTGTCGGGCACCGCGGTGCCGGTCGCGCACCCGTATCACCTCTGCGTTGACCGCGACGTGATCGGCAGCCTGTTCTACGTGATGAGTTTCGAGGACGGCCGGATCTTCTGGGACCCCGCGCTGCCGGAACTGCCGAAGGCCGAGCGCGCGACCTGCTACGACGCGCTGCTGCAGACGATGGCCGCGCTGCACGACGTCGATGTCGACGCGGTGGGCCTCGCCGACTACGGCCGGCCGGGCAACTACTTCGAGCGGCAGATCGGCGTGTGGACGAAGCAGTATCGCGCGGCCGAAACCGGGCGCCTCGACGCGATGGAGACGCTGATCGACTGGCTGCCGAAGGCATGCCCCGAGGACACGGGCCGGCCGGCGCTGGTGCACGGCGACTTCCGGATCGACAACCTGATGTTCGCGCGGGACGGCTATCGCGTGCAGGCCGTGCTCGACTGGGAACTGTCGACGCTCGGCAACCCGCTCGCCGATCTCGCGTATTTCTGCATGTGCCTGCGGCTACCGTCCGGCGGCCAGGTGCGCGGGCTCGCGGGCCAGGATCGTGCCGAACTCGGCATTCCGGACGAAGCGGCGATCGTCGCGCGCTACTGCGAACTGCGCGGCATCGCGCCGATCCGCGACTGGCATTTCTACCTCGCCTTCAGTTTCTTCCGGCTAGCGGCGATCGCGCAGGGCGTGAAGGCGCGCGCGTTGCAGGGCAACGCATCGAGCGAGCAGGCGCTGCGCGTCGGCGAAATGGCCGGCCGGCTGGCCGAACTGGCCGTCGGCGTGATCGACGCGCATCGCTGATATCGCCACGCGGCGACACGACAACTCAATCAATGGAGGAGCACAGCAACATGGCAACGAATCTGTTCGACCTGACGGGCAAGATCGCGCTGGTGACAGGCGCGAGCCGCGGCATCGGCGAGGAAATCGCCAAGCTGCTCGCGGAGCAGGGCGCGTACGTGATCGTGTCGAGCCGCAAGCTCGACGACTGCCAGGCCGTGGCCGACGCGATCGTCGCGGCGGGCGGCCGCGCCGAGGCGCTGGCGTGCCACGTCGGGCGCCTGGAGGACATCGCCGCGACGTTCGAGCACATCCGCGGCAAGCACGGCCGCCTCGACATCCTCGTGAACAACGCGGCCGCGAACCCGTTTTTCGGGCACATCCTCGATACCGATCTCGCCGCGTACGAGAAGACCGTCGACGTGAACATCCGCGGCTACTTCTTCATGTCGGTCGAAGCCGGCAAGCTGATGAAGACACACGGCGGCGGCGCGATCGTCAACACGGCATCGGTGAATGCGCTGCAGCCGGGCGACCGGCAAGGCATCTACTCGATCACGAAGGCGGCCGTCGTCAACATGACGAAGGCGTTCGCGAAGGAATGCGGGCCGCTCGGCATCCGCGTGAACGCGTTGCTGCCGGGGCTCACGAAGACGAAGTTCGCGGGCGCGCTGTTCGCGGACAAGGACATCTACGACGCGTGGATGACGAAGATCCCGCTGCGCCGCCACGCGGAGCCGCGCGAAATGGCCGGCACCGTGCTGTATCTCGTGTCGGACGCGGCGAGCTACACGAACGGCGAATGCATCGTCGTCGACGGTGGCCTGACGATCTGAGCGCACGATGAGACTCGACAGCTACGCCGGCCAGGCCGTGATGATCACCGGCGCCGCGAGCGGCTTCGGCGCGCTGCTCGCGAGCGAGCTCGCCGCGATGGGTGCGCGGCTCGCGCTCGGCGACCTGAACGGCGATGCGCTCGAACGCGTGGCCGCGCCGCTGCGCGCGGCCGGCGCCGACGTCGTCGCGCGGCACTGCGACGTGCGCGTCGAAACGGACGTCGCATCGCTGGTGCATGAGGCCGTCGCGCGCTTCGGGCGGCTCGACGTCGGCATCAACAACGCGGGCATCGCCCCGCCGATGAAGGCGCTGATCGACACCGACGAAGCCGATCTCGACCTGAGCTTCGCGGTGAATGCAAAAGGCGTGTTCTTCGGGATGAAGCACCAGATCCGCCAGATGCTCGCGCAGCGCGAGGGCGTGATCCTGAACGTCGCGTCGATGGCCGGGCTCGGCGGCGCGCCGAAGCTGGCCGCGTATGCGGCGTCGAAACATGCGGTGGTCGGGCTCACGAAGACGGCCGCGCTCGAATACGCGCGCCACGGCATCCGCGTGAACGCGGTGTGCCCGTTCTACAGCACGACGTCGATGGTTACCGACAGCGAGATCGGCGAGCGCCAGGATTTTCTGGCGCAGGGCTCGCCGATGAAGCGGCTCGGCCGGCCCGACGAAATCGTCGCGACGATGCTGATGCTGTGCGCGCAGGAAAACACGTATCTGACCGGGCAGGCCGTCGCCGTTGACGGCGGCGTCTCGGCCTTCTGAACCGAACGAACGGAATACGGAATCTCGAGGAGTCGATCATGGACTTTGGCTACACCCCGAAAGTGGAAGCACTGCGCGAACGCGTGAGCGCATTCATGGATGCGCACATCGTGCCGCGTATCCGCCAGTGGAACGAAGAGGTGCACGCCGGCAAGTATCCGGTGTCGTTCATGGAGGAACTGAAGGAGCGCGCGAAAGCGGAGGGGCTGTGGAACCTGTTCCTGCCGCACCTGAAGGACGACGAGCCGGGCACGGGCCTGACGAACCTCGAATACGCGCCGCTCGCCGAAATCATGGGGCGCGTGAGCTGGGCGTCGGAAGTGTTCAACTGCAATGCGCCGGACACCGGCAACATGGAGCTGCTGCACATGTTCGCGACGCCCGAGCAGCGCGAACAGTGGCTGCTGCCGCTGCTGCGCGGCGAAATCCGCTCGGCGTTCGCGATGACGGAGCCCGACGTCGCGTCGTCGGATGCGACCAACATCACGACGCGCATCGAGCGCGCGGGCGACGAGTACGTGATCAACGGCCGCAAGTGGTTCATCACGAACGCCGCGCATCCGAACTGCAAGATCTTCATCGTGATGGGCAAGACCGATCCCGACGCCGAATCGCACCAGCAGCAGAGCATGATCCTCGTGCCGCGCGACACGCCGGGCGTGACGGTCGTGCGCAACATCACGGTGGTCAATCACCACGCGCCGGAAGGGCACTGCGAGATCACGTTCGACAACGTGCGCGTGCCGGCGCGCAACCTGCTCGGTGAGGAAGGCAGCGGCTTCGCGCTCGCGCAGGCGCGCCTCGGGCCGGGCCGCATTCACCACTGCATGCGCTCGATCGGCGCGGCCGAGCTGGCGCTGGCGCTGATGGTCGACCGCGCGCAGTCGCGCGTCGCGTTCGGCAAGCCGCTGAACCGGCACGGCACCGTCGGCGAATGGATCGCGCGCTCGCGTATCGAGATCGACCAGGCACGCCTGCTGGTGCTGAAGGCCGCGTGGATGATCGACAAGGTCGGCGCGAAGGCCGCGCGCAAGGAGATCTCGATGATCAAGGCGCTCGTGCCGACCGTTTATACGGACGTGTGCGATCGCGCGATGCAGGTATTCGGCGCAGCGGGCCTGAGCCCCGATACGCCGCTCGCCGACCTGTGGACCTGGGGCCGCGCGCTGCGCTTCGCCGACGGCCCGGACGAGGTCCACCTGCAGGCGATCGCGCGGATGGAGATCAAGGGCGGCGAACCCGGTGCGACCGCGCCGTACCTGACGCCGCCGCCGCGCGGCTGAGCGGGGCGACATGGACGAACGAATGGCGCCCGCCGTAAGATCTCGGCAAGGAGATCCGGCGATGCGCCTTTCGAAGATTGATCTGAACCTGTTCGTCGTATTCGAGGCGATCTACAACAAGCGCAACCTGACGCGCGCGGCCGAGGTGCTGAACCTCACGCAGCCGGCCGTCAGCAACGCGCTGGCGCGGCTGCGCAAGACGCTGAACGATCCGCTGTTCGTCAGCACGCCGGCCGGGATGATGCCGACGCCGATGGCCGAGAACATCGTCGGCCGCGTGCGCGAGGCGCTGCAACTGCTCGATTCGAGCGCGCACGAAGGCGACGTGTTCGATCCGGCTTCGTCCGAGCGCGTGTTCCGGCTCAGCATGAGCGACCTGACCGAAGCGCTGCTGCTGCCGGCGCTCGGCGAGCTGCTACAGACGCATGCGCCCGGCATGCACGTGCGCAGCTACACGATGGACCGCCGCGAGGTCGCGACCGCGCTCGCGAACGGCTCGGTCGACATCGCGATCGACGCGCCGCTGATCGGCGATCCGCATCTGCACCAGGCGCTGCTCGTGCAGGACCGCTACGCGTGCATGATCCGCGACGATCATCCGTTCAAGGGCGACACGCTGACCCTGGACGACTACCTGTCGATGGGGCACATCCACGTATCGAGCCGCCGCAAGGGCAGCGGGCACGTCGACGCGGAACTGACGCGGCTCGGGCTGCGCCGCAACATCCAGATGCGCGTGCAGCACTACATGGTCGCGCCGCTGATCGCGATGCGCGGCGATCTCGCGCTGACGGCGCCGCTGCGGCTGCTGCAGCGCTATCCGGCGCGCATTCTGGAACTGCCGTTCGAGATGCCGGGACTCGACTACTTCTGCTACTGGCATCGCAGCGCCGATCAGGATCAGGGCAGCCAGTGGCTGCGCGGGCAGTTGATGGCGCTGATGGGCGGGATCGGCGAGGTGCGGTGAACGGTGGGGCGTGCGCGTCGCAAGTTCGCCCGCGCTTGCCGGCTCGATGGCTCAATACGAATCGTCGTCGAAGCGCGACGCTGCGGGCCGGCGCTTCAGGTCCTTCAGCCAGTCGCGGACCCTGTCCGGATCGTCGAACTCGCGCAGCGCGACGGTCAGGTCGTGGTTGCTGCGCTGCATGCCGGCAATGTCGCGCGTCAGCATGCGCATCACCGTATCGGGCGCGACCTTGGTGGACGACGCGATGCCGTAGGTTCGCCTGAAATCGTTCTCGACGTGCCCGATCTCCTGGTCGAGCTCGCGGAGCTGTTCCTCCAGGATGCCGTTGTAGTGCGTCAGCCGCGCTTCGCTCAGGCCGTCGATCGCGCGCCGGTCGATCTGTTCGATCTCCAGTTGCAGCTCCAGCAAGTGCAGGAGGTTGCCTTTCGCATACGCGTGGTTGACACGCTGCATCAGCACGGTCTTGCGCGCCTGTTCCTCGGGATCGGTTTCGCGATCGGGATGCAGCGCGCTGGCGAGCTTGCGATAGACGTCGCGGAGCGACTTGCTCGATTCGGCCTGCTCGGCTTCGCGTCGCGCCTGCGCGGCCGATTGCCGGGGCGCTTTCTTGCGCTTCGCGCGCTGGGCTTCGCGGGCCTCGTGGGCGGCCATGTCGCGCTTGTACTGTTCGTCGAATTCGGCTTGGATGCGGGCGGCGAGTTCGTCGGGCGACAGCGTGTCGAGATCGTCCGCTGGTTCGGCGGCGGGTTCCGTTTCCGGTTCCGGTTCCGGCTTCGTCCGTGCGGAGGCCGTCGCTGCGGCGCCGTCGTCGTCGTCGGACGGGCAGTGCCGGTTGTAGATGATTTTCAACGTCGCGTCGTCGCTGACGCCGAGCAAGTCGCGCGCCATGTCGGCGATCAGCGCGGATAGCGCGCGCTGCTCGGCTTTGCTCAGACCTTTCTGCAGGAACGCGTCGTCGAGCAGGTTGAGCAACCGGATTCGCAACGCCGTCGACGCCTGTTCGAGCGGCAGCAGCGCGTCGACGAACTTTTTCTGGAAGGCCGGCATGACCGCGTCCCATGCGCCGAGCCGCTCGCGCCGCGCCTCGATCTGCTCGACGAGCGCATTGAAGGTTTGCTGGGCTTTCGACAGGCTGGCTGTCTCGTGGCCGGGTGCGATGGCGACCGCGGCACCGCGACGTGCGGTCATGATGAGTGTCCTCCGGCCGCGGCGGGACGCGCGGCAGGCCGGTATTTTAGCCGGACGGGCGACGCGCGTTCCGGACGGCGATGCGTCGATGCCGATGCGTTACAGCACGGCCATCGACTCCGTCATGTTCTGCTTCATATAGTCGAGGAAGCGCTTCTGGAACAGCATCGTGTGTTCGTGCGCGGCCCGCTCGGCGGCATCGGCGTCGCGTCGCGCAATCGCATCGATCAGTTCGTCGTGGTCGCGACCCAGCTTCGCGGCCGTCGGCGAACTGACGGTGAAGTCGAAATGCAGGTGAAGCAGGCGCTGCCCTTCGCCGAGCAGTCGTTCGTAGTAGCCGACGAAGTACGGGTTGTTCGCGGCGTGGGCGATCGCCATGTGGAGCGCCTTGTTGGTTTCCGACATCGCCTGAAAGTCGCCGCTATCGACGGCGGCCATATAGACGTCGTCGGCCTTGCGGATTTTCGCGAGATCGGCTTCGGAGCGCTGCGTGGCTGCGAGCCGTGTGACCGCGCGCTGGATCAGGTCGAGCGCCGAGATGTATTTCGGGAATTCCTCGATCTCGAACGGCGTGACGAGCGTCGTGCGGTTCGGCAGGATCGTGACGAGCCCTTCGCTGCTCAGCCGTGCGATGGCGTCGCGCACCGGCGAACGCGACAGGCCGAACTGCGCGGCCAGCGAGATTTCGTCGAGCTGCACGCCCGGCTTCAGCTTCAGCGTCAGGATCTGCTTGCGCAATTCCTCATACACGTACCGCCCGCCGTGCCGGCGGCCGCCCCCTTCGGTTTCAACGGCCTCTTTGCTCATCTCGCTACCCTTCCTGTAATCGGCCCGGTTCGCCGGGCGCGCTCTGGAGTTTAGCATTGCGTCCTCACGTGCCCGACGCGGCCGACGGCCCGAATCCGTCGCCCCACGTGTCGCTGAGCATGAACCCGGCGGCGAGCGGATCGTCGGGGTCGACGCCGAGCTGCTGGAACCCGAATACCCATGCGCGTCCGGTCACGCGCGGCAGCACGGCCGGCCGGCCGCCCACTTCGGTCGTGCCGAGCAGCTCGATGCGGAATTCGCCGCCGATCGTCGACCGCGACGTAAGGACGTCGCCGACCGCCACGCGTCCGCGCGCGGCGAGCGTCGCCAGATTGGCCGAGCTGCCGGTTCCGCACGGCGAGCGGTCGACGCGGCCAGGCGGCAGCGTCGTGCAGGTCTGATAGACCGTATCGTCGACGCGGTTGCGGAACATCACGTACGCAACCTCGTCGATCTCCGGGAACAGCGGATGCCGAACGGCGACCTGCCGGTTGATGATCTCCTTGAGCCGCACGCCATGCGTCGCGAGTTGCCGCGCGTTGCCCGGCGCGATGTCGAGTCCGATCTGGCCGACGTCGACGAGCGCGTAGTACACGCCGCCGAATGCGATGTCGACCTTGATCGTGCCGAACGCCGGCATGTGGATGTCGACGTCCAGCTGTTCGACGAACGCCGGTACCATGTCGAGCGACACGCCGACGCAGCGGCCGTCGCGGCATGCGGCCCGAGCGGTGACGAGCCCGGCCGGCGTGTCGAGCACGACGGTGGTCTCGGGCTCCTGCATCGGCACCATGCCGAGTTCGAGCAGCGCGGTCACGACGCAGATGCAGTTGCTGCCCGACATCGGGTGTGCCCTGTCGGCCTGCAGCACGATGAAGCCGGCGTGCGCGTCCGGCCGCGTCGGCGGCAGCAGCAGGTTGACCGACATCTGCAGGCAGCCGCGTGGTTCGAGCACGACCAGGCGCCGCAGGCTATCGTCGGTCTCGTTGATGTGGTTCATCTTGTCGAGCATGGTCTTGCCCGGCACGTCGAGGACGCCGCCGGTGACGACCTTGCCGACCTCGCCCTCGCAATGCACGTCGACGAGCTGCAGCGTTTTGTTCCAGCGCATGATCGATTCACCTTCTGCTTACTTGAGGTACCAGCCCCACGGCTTGTCGCTGTCGTAGCGCGTGATCTGCTTGATTTCCAGGTAATTGTTCAGGCCCCACTCGCCGAGTTCGCGCCCGATTCCGCTCTGCTTGTAGCCGCCCCACGGCGCCTCCGTGAACGTCGGCTGCGAGCAGTTGATCCATACGATACCCGCGCGCATCGCGCGTGCCACGCGCTCGCAGCGCGGCAGGTCGGCCGACATCACGGCTGCCGCGAGACCAAAGCGCGAATCGTTGGCCGAGCGAATCGCTTCGTCTTCCGTATCGAACGGCCGCACGCACACGACCGGCCCGAAAATTTCCTCGCGCCAGATCCAGCTGTCTTCCGGCACGTCGGAGAACACGGCGGGCTCGATGAAGTAGCCGCGCTCGAGATGCGCGGGTCGGCCGCCGCCCGTCACGAGGCGTGCGCCTTCCTCCCGGCCGCGCGCGATGGCTTCCCGTACCTTGTCGTATTGCCCGCGGCTCACGAGCGGGCCGAGCAGCACGCCGTCGTCGCGACCGTTGCCGATCGTGATCTTGCGTGCTTCCTGCGCGAGCCGCTCGACGAGCGGCGCGTACAGCGAGCGTTCGACGAGCACGCGCGACGTGGCTGAACACACTTCGCCCTGATTCCAGAAGATGCCGAACAGGATCCATTCGACGGCCGCTTCGAGGTCGCTGTCGCCGAACACGATGAACGGCGACTTGCCGCCCAGTTCGAGGCTCACGTTCTTGATGTCGCGTGCGGCGGCCTGCATGATCCGGCTGCCGGTCGGCACGCTGCCGGTGAACGCGAGCTTGTCGATGCCCGGATGCTCGGCGAGCGGCGCACCGGCGTCCGCGCCGAGGCCGGTGACGACGTTCAGCACGCCGGCCGGCAGCCCGGCCGCGTCGGCGATGCCGGCCAGTTCCAGCGCGGTCAGCGGCGTCAGTTCGGACGGCTTCAGCACCATCGTGCAGCCGGCCGCGAGCGCGGGCGCGACCTTCCATGCGGCCATCAGCAGCGGGAAATTCCACGGGATGATCGCGCCGGCCACGCCGATCGGCTCCTTGCGGACGACTGTACTGAAACGCTCGTCCGCAAGCGGCACCGGCGTTTCGGCGCTCCCGTCGAGCTGCTCGGCGAGCCCGGCATAAAAGTCGAAGCAACCGGCCGCATCACCGAGATCCCAGAGGGCCTCGGACAGCGGCTTGCCGTTGTCGCGCACTTCCAGCTCGGCGAGTTCGGGCAGGCGGTCGCGGATGCCTTGCGCGATCGCGCGCAGCACGACGGCGCGCTGCGTGCCGGTCATGCGCGGCCACGGGCCGTTGTCGAACGCGCGGCGCGCGGCGTTGACCGCGGCGTCGATGTCCTCGGCGGTGGCGGCGGCCACTTTCGCGACCACGGTTTCGTCGCCCGGATCGAGCGTGTCGAAGGTACGGCCCTGAACGGGCGCCACCCAGCGGCCGTCGATGAAAAGTCGTTCGTAGGATTGCATGAGGCGTCTCGTAGGTCAGGCGAATCGATAAGCGCTGAATGGCGACAGGTCCTGCCGCGTCGGGCGGCCGGCCGTGAGATCGCCGACCAGGCGGCCCGTGGTTGCGCCGAGCGTGAGGCCGAGCTGGCCGTGGCCGAATGCCATGATCACGTTCGACAGCCGTTTCGACCGGTCGATCACCGGTTTCGTGTCGGGTAGGAACGGCCGATAGCCGACGCCGTATTCGACGCGAGCGGTCTGCAACTCGGGCAGGATGCGTTTGGCCTTCTCCAGGATGATGTCCGCTCGCCGGAAGTTCGGCGCCGCATCGCGGCCCGCGAACTCGATGGTGCCGCCGATCTGCAATCCGCGCGTCATCGGGCTGAAGCAGAAGCCGCCGTCCGCATAGATCACGGAGTGACGGAATTCGACCCCCGGGTCGGCGAGTAGTGCCTGGTAGCCGGCGATACCCGCGAGCGGCACGCGCACGCCGAGCGGGCCGAAGAACTTTCGCGAACCGTTTCCGGCCGCGACGATCACGTGATCGGCCGCGATGCGCTCGCCATTGACCAGTGTCACACCGGTCGCACGTCCGTCGGCTTCGTCGATGCGCGCGGCGTTCGCGCGAATGCGGCGTCCGCCTTGCGCCTCGAAGCTGGCGGTGAGCGCCGCAATGAAGCCTTCGGTATCGTTGACCGCGCGCCAGTCGGGAAACAGCAGCCCGTGCTGGAACCTGCCTGCGAGCGCGGGTTCGAGATCGCCGATGTCGACGGCCGTCAGCCGCTGCGATGAGAAGCCGAGCGACTGCCGCAGTTCGAGATGCGGCAGTTCGTGCGCGATGCCGGCGGGATCGTCGAATACTTCGAGCACCGGGCGCTGGCCGAGCAGCGCGCGATCGCCGCATGCGTCGAGCAGCGGCGCGTAGTCGGAATAGACGTCGTGCGTGAGCGTCGCCATGGCCTGCGCGATCGATACGATCTTCGCGTGACGGGCCGACGTGACGAACCGGAAGAACCACGGCAGGATGCCCGGCAGCGCGCCGGGTCGCAGCGCGAGCGGCCCCTTCTGGTCCATCAGCCAGCGCGGCACCTTCATCAGGATGCCTGGCTTCGACAGCGGGATCACCTCGCTGACCGCCATCTGGCCGCAGCTCCATTTCGCGGTGCTGTCGCCTGGCGCGGCCGGATCGATCAGCGCGACCGCACGACTGTCGCGCTGCAGATAGAGCGCGCAGCACACGCCGACGATTCCGCCGCCGATCACGACGGCGGTTTCCTGGCGGGCCGTAGCGGGCGCCGCGGGCGCATGTTGTCGCGGGATCGCATTCAATTGACGAACTCCTGCAGGCTGAAGCCGTGCGCATACGGTTGGGACGAATCCACACGATACTGCGCGCGCCCGGTGACCCATGCGCGTCCTTCAATGCTCGGCCGCACCGCGTCGAGCCCGCTGTCCAGACGTGCGACCGACTCCACGCGGCCGATGAAGCGGCTGCCGATCAGGCTCTCATGACAATACGCATCACCGGCCTTCAGCCAGCCGCGCGCGAAGCGCTGTGCGACGCGGGCCGAGCTGCCGGTGCCGCACGGCGAACGATCGACAAGGCTGTCGCCGGCGATCACCACCGCGCGCCCGTCTGCATCGGCCGCGATCGGCTTGCCTGTCCACATGCAATGCCGCACCCCGCGAATCGCGGGATGATCGGGGTGCACGACGTCGAGCGACGCGTTCACCGCGCGTTGCACGTCGCGGCCCCACGCCAGCAGTTCGCCCGGCGTGAAATGCTCGCAGCCGGGGAAGTTCGGCTGGACCTCGACGATCGGATAGAAGTTGCCGCCGTATGCGATATCGACGGCCAGCGTGCCGAGCGCGGGAACGTCGATCTCGACGTCGCGCGCGAGCAGGAAGCTCGGCACGTTGGTGAAGCGCACCGAGCTCACGCGGGCGCCGTCCATCTCGTAGCGCGCGACGATCTGCCCGGCCGGTACGTCGACCGTGACCGTGCCCGGCTGCTTCGGCACGACGAGCCGCTCCTCGATCGCGAAAGCGATCGAGCCGATCGTGGCATGGCCGCACATCGGCAGGCAGCCTGACGTCTCGATGAACAGCAGGCTGCAATCCGCGTTGTCGCTGACCGGCGGATAGAGGAGCGTGCCCGACATGTGCGCATGGCCGCGCGGCTCCAGCATCAGCGTGCGGCGCACCCAATCGTGATGCGCGACGAAGTCCTCGCGGCGTGCGTTCATCGTCGCACCCTGCACTGCCGGTGCACCGTCGATGACCATGCGTACCGGCATGCCCTCGGTATGGCCTTCGATACAGGTGAAGCTGTGAATCGTCATGTTGAGGTTCCTCGGTCGGCGCACCGACACCATGCCGCACGGTGCCGGTGCGCGTACGCGTTACGCCTGCGATGCCTCGAAGATCGCGCGGAACTCGGCCTTCTCCCGATCGGTCAGCGGCTGCAGCGGCATGCGTGCGTTGCCGACCTTGAAGCCGGCGAGCTCGCAGCCGTACTTCACCTTCTGGATGAACTTGCCCGACTCCATGCTCGCCATTACCGGGAACAGCGAGCGCATCACGTTCTGCGCACCGGCGATGTCGCCGGCCGAGAACTTGTCGTGGAAGCTCACGACCTGTTTCGCGAAGCAGTTCGCGGGCCCGCAGATCCAGCTCGTCGCGCCCCACAGGAAGAAGTCGAGCGCCTGGTCGTCGGAGCCGCACGACAGTTGATAGTGATCGCGGTACTTGCCGCCGATCTCGATCGCGCGCAGCAGGTTGCCGCTGCTTTCCTTGATGCCGATCACGCGCGGATGATCCTTGAACGCGTCGAGTACGCCGAAGCCGACCTCGACGTTCGTGCGCACCGGGTAGTTGTACAGGATCACGTTCACGTCCGTCACGGCCGCGAGAATTGCGTCGTAGTGGCCGATCAGCTCGTCCTGCGACGGCAGCGCGTAGTACGGCGGCGCGATCAGGATGTTCGTGTAACCGGCATCGCGCGCCTGGCGAACCTGCTCGACTACTTCGCGCGTCGACGAACCGTTCGCGCCGGCGATCAGCGTGCCGCGGCTGCCTACCACTTCGCGCACCGTCTTCATCACCGCGCGGCGCTCGTCGTTGGCAAGCGCATAGTATTCGCCGGTCGAACCGAGCGGCACGAAGCCGCTGACGCCTGCGGCGAGCTGATATTCGAGGATCGACGCGAGCGTGTCGTGATCGACCGCGCCCGATGCATCGAACGGCGTGACGAGGGCGGGCAGAATGCCTTTCAGTTGCATGAGATTTCTCCGGCTTGAGGAAAGCGTTGCGAGTTAGTAGGCATAGCGCCTGAGCATCCTGGACTCCACTACGCCGACCAGGCGGGTCAGCGGAAAGGCGACGAGGAAATAGATGACGGCGACCGTCGTCAGAAACTCGACGGGCCGTGCGGTGCTGTTCGACACGTTCTGACCGACGAACATCAGGTCGGCGATGCCCACCGATGAAATGAGCGCGCTCTCCTTGAACAGGCTCACGACGTTCGACAGCAGCGGGGGAATCGCACGCAGCAGCGCCTGCGGAAAAATCACATAGACGATCTTCACGTGCGGCGACAGGCTGAGTGCGATGCACGCGTCGTGCTGCTCGCCGGCGATCGACTTCAGCGACCCGCGAAACGTCTCGCTCGTGATCGCGGCCATGTACAGCGTCAGCGAGATCAGTACCGACAGGTACGGCGGGATCGGCAAGCGCAGCACGACCGGAAAGCAGAAGAACACCCAGAACAGCTGGATCAGAAGCGGCGTGCCGCGGAAGAATTCGACGAATGCGACGACCGGCCCGCGCAGCCAGCGCGACGGCGACATTCGCAACAGGCTCAGCACGAAGCCGAGCAAGCTGCCGACGAGCGCGCACGTCGCGGTGAACGCCAGCGTCAATCCGAGGCCCTTTGCGAGTACGAGCCAGTACGGCCAGACGATGGAAAAATCGAGATTCACGACGGACTCCTCAGCGCTGGACGGCGACGTCCTGGCGGCGCTCGATGACGTTGACGAGTTTTGCGATCGGCAGCGACAGCGCGAAATACACGAGCGCGACGACCGAATAGGTTTCGAGCGGCCGGTACGCTTCGGTCGCGATGCTCTTCGCGACGTACATCAGGTCGCCCACGGCGACGATCGCGACCAGCGCGCTTTGCTGCAAGCTGCCGATACCGTTGGTCAGCAGTACGGGCATCGCGCTGCGCAGCGCCTGCGGCAGCACGACGAAGATCGTGCGCTGCCACGGCCGCAGGCCGAGCGCGACCGCCGCATCGAGATGTTCCTTCGGCACTGCCTGCACCCCGGCGCGATAGGCTTCCGCATTGAACGCAGTCAGATTCAAGCCAAGCGCGAGCACGCCCATCGTGATCGGGTCGATGAACACGTCGACCATCATCGGAATGCAGTAGAAGAACCAGATGATCTGCAGCAGCGCAGGCGTGCAACGGAAGAATTCGATGAAGAGCTGGGCGGGCCAGCGCACCAGGAGCCAGCGGCTCATCGCGAGCAGGCACAGCACGAAACCGAGCACGAGGCCCATCGCGTTCGCGGCGATGGCGAGCACAACGGTGACCTTCAATCCGTCGAGCAGTGTACCGACGCTGCCGGCGAGGAAGCTGAAATCGAAGTGGTAGTTCATGGCTTCGGCCTCAGTCGAGATGCAGCACTTTCTCGAGGAACTCGCGCGTGCGGGACTCCTTCGGACATTTGAAGATCTGATCCGGCGTGCCTTGCTCGACGATCTTGCCGTTCGCGCAGAACACGACGCGCGTTGCGATGTCACGCGCGAAGTGCATGTCGTGCGTGACGATGATCATCGCCATCTTCTGCTCGGCGAGCTGCAGCATCACGTTCTGTACTTCGACGACCATCTCCGGATCGAGCGCGGACGTCACTTCGTCGAACAGCATCAGCTTCGGTTCGAGCATCAGCGCGCGCGCGATCGCCACGCGCTGCTTCTGGCCGCCGGACAGTTGGCTCGGGTATGCATGCAGCTTGCTTTCGAGGCCCAGGCGCGCGAGATACGTGCGTGCGCGCTCGGTTGCCTCCGCCTTCGACAGCCCACCGACGCGTACCGGCGCAAGGATCAGGTTGCCGAGCACCGACAGGTGCGGAAACAGCGTGTAGTGCTGGAACACCATGCCGACCTGTTTCTGCAGCTTCGCATCGATGCGCCAGCCGCCGCGCGCGTCGCCGCCGCGGATGTACGGTGCGCCCTGGAACGCGATTTCGCCGCGCTGGATGCCTTCGAGGCCCATCATCACGCGCAGCAGCGAGCTCTTGCCGCTACCGCTCGGACCGATGATCACGAGCCGGTCGTCGGCGCGCATGTCGAGATTCATGTCGTCCATCACGACGAGGTTCGGGCCGTACGCCTTGTGCACGTCGCGCAGCCGCACGAAATCACCGTCCGGTGCGGACGCGGCGAAGCGCGTGGTCGAAAGGGGATGCATGGCCGACCTGACGGCCGTCGTTTGAGGCGACAACATGACAGTCTCTCCAGCGGCGCCCGATGTCGGCGCGCAATGTGCAAATCGGAATATCGACACCCGGCGGCATCCGCCGGGCCCGTCGGCGCGGTCGGCGTTTATTTGCCCGGCACGAGCATCGCCTGCACGGACGTCTTGATCAGGCGGTTCACCGCGCCCGACTTGATCTGTTGCGACAGGTAGTCGTTGAGGGTGTCGAGGTCGGCTTTCGGCGTGTCCTTGCGCAGGCCGAACGCCACTTCCTGCTGCGCGAGCGGCGGCGCGGGGTTGAAGCTGGCTGCCCAATCCGGGTGCGCCTCGGTCAGCAGCATGTTGGTGATGTTCGCGTCGGCGAGCAGGTCGGCACGCTTCGAGATCAGCGACAGGCGAGTCTCGTCGTTGCCCGGCAGCCGCATGATCCGCGCCTGTTTCAGTTCCGCCGAAATCGCCTTGTCCTGCGACGTGCCGGACATCACTGCGACCGTCACGTTCGGCTTGTCGATATCGGCGATGGAGCGAAGGTTCTTCGGCACGCGCGGGTTGTTCTTGTTGTAGACGAACGAGACGTTGTAGTCGGTCGCCGGCGCGGAGAACGCGACGGCCTTTTCACGCTCGGGCGTGTCGTTCAGCGCGAGCGACAGGTCCCACTTGTCCGATTGCAGGCCGGCCACGATGTTGTCCCAGCTCGTATCGACGAATTCGACCTTCACCTTCAGCACGTTCTGCCCGAAATCGCGGCACAGATCCGAGAAGAAGCCGCTGTAGGCGCCCGTTTTCGGGTCGCGCATCACATACGGCGGCGCGACGGCGGCGCCGCAGCGCAGGACGCCCGCCTTTTTCACGGCGGCCCAGGCGTCGGGCCCGGCGGCATGCGACGGCGCGGTGGCGACGAGCGATGCCGCGACCGTGCTGCACGCGACGATTTGACGGGTGAAACGAGACAGTCGATTCATGGTGACCTCACTTGAGATGGGTAAACCCGTATGCCTTCTGCTTTCCACACACTAATGTGTGTTTTATTGTGTGCAGCGTTGTGTGCATATTAGAGGGGCAAAAATCAGCGTGTCAACGGGAAGTTGTGCTGGGAGGCGGTCGGGTTTTCCCAGGGGCGCGTGCGGAGGCGCGGGGAGGGACGAGCGGAGAAAGCGGGGCGACGCGGGGCCGAGGACGGCTACGCGAGGATGGGAAGAGGAAGCGCAGGGATTGGCTGCGGGCCGGTCGTTCCCGCCGTAGTCATTCGCTGAACGAGCGACTTTCGCGCAAACGCTCCGTTGGTACGACGGAGCGCGGCCACTTGATTCGATTGAAGTGATATCCGGCCGTCATTCAACACGTTTTTCAGGACGCGCGCCGCCTGCGCCATAGCGCAGGCCGTCGATAAACAGCGCCACCAATCTCCGGGCGTCCGGTGGCTTGGGGCATTCGAGCGGGCCGCACAGGGCTCCCACCGCGCACAAGAGTTCATCCGCCTGGATGCCTGCGCGAAGTTCCCCCGCGGCGATCGCATCATCGAGGAGTGTCTGAACGACGGGGCGAAGTCGCTGCAGGAAGTAGGATGCGGCACGCGAACCGGTCCGCCTGGCATTGCTCGGCGCGGACGGCCCGAGCGGGACCTTCTCGAACGCGGACGGCCCACTCCCCTGGTGAGGTGGCCGTACGGGACATGAAGAAGGTGGGTCAACGGCCCGCTTTGCACCATCATGTGACGAGATGCAAATGCGGCGGCGGACCCCGTGACGTCCGATGCCTGCCGAAGCGCAACTCCCGCGACCGGCGCTCGATGGACACAACGGCAGGTCGCGCCCGCCCCGCCGGCCGGCGACACGTTAGCGCTTCACCGCCGCAACCGCCGGCGCACCCGAGAACGTGCCCGGTGCGCCGGTCGAGCCGTAAGCGGCTTCGCTGCGCTTGTGTTCGGCGAGGCGCTTCGCGGCCAGGCGTTCCTGCGCGGCGACGATGTCGTCCGGGTAGTTGTCGCCGTCGCCGGTCGACGGGTTGTAGCCGACGGATTCGAGGTCGAGCAACTCCTGGCGCACTTGCGCACGGGTGAGCGTCGAGTGCGATGCCTGTGCGTACGACACGGTCGGTGCGGCGAGCAGAGCGGTAGCGGCGACGGCGGCGATGGTAACGATGATCGATTTCACGATTTCCTCAGACAGTTTCGTTGCGGTTCGGCGCCGCTGCGGCAGGCCGGACCGATGGAGCAAGTTTAGGAACCCGGAACGGCCGGATAAACGGCGATTCCTGGCGAGCCGTGTTCCGGAACGCGCGAGAGTGAGCGACGCGCATGCCGCGGCGATCACGCATCCGCGGTGGCCGCGACAGCGCCTTGCGCATGGACGATGCCCGACGGGCGCGGCGCGGCCAGCGACGGCAGCCGGAAGCGCGCGGCCGCGAGATCGACGAACGCCCGCACCTTGCCGGGCAGGAATTCGCGGCCCGGATACACGAGCGACACGGTGACGCCGTCGTTCACGATCCGGTAATCGTCGAGCACGCGCATCAGCGTGCCGATGCGCAGGTCGCTCGCGACCACGTACTCGGGCAGCAGCGCGATGCCGCTGCCGGCGAGCGCGAGCTGGCGCTGCATCAGCGTGCTGTTCACCGTGATCGGTGCGTCGAGCGCGATCGTATCGATCGTGCCGTTCGGGCCGGCCCAGCGATGCGTGCGGGCGCCGGTCGCGAGACCGACGATCCGGTGCGCGGCCAGATCGACCGGCCGGCGTGGCGCGGCCGCGTCCAGCAGATAGCCGGGCGACGCGACGGCGACGAGCGACGCATGAGCGAGCGTGCGCGACACGACCGAAACCGACGTGATCATCGTGTCGGCGACGATGCCGGCGTCGAAGCCGCCGCCGAGCAGGTCGACTTCCGATTCGGTCAACGTGATGTGCAGCGACACGTCCGAATGGCGCGACTGGTAGTCGGCGAACAGGCCGGCGAGTTCCGGCGACATCGCGCTGTGCAGCACGACGACGTTCAGGTCGCCGGCGATCTGGCTCGACTCCTGCGTGGCGCGCGTTTCGATTTCGGCGAGGTCCATCAACAGCGCGCGGCATCCTTCCGCGTAGCGGACGCCGATCTCGGTGAGCACCGTCTTGCGCGTCGAGCGTTGCAGCAGCTTGACGCCCAGGTGCGATTCGAGATCGCCGACATAGCGCGTCACCAGCGACGGCGACAGATTCAGCTGGTTGGCCGCATGCGAGAAATGGTGCGTGTCCGCAACCTTGAGAAAGACCCGCATCGCACTGAACAGATGGTTCACGACGGTTCCTGGTGGAAGGCGTTGGAGAGAAGCGTGGCCCGCCGGTCACGGTGCCGGCGGACCGGGCGTCGCGTGTGCGTTCAACTGCCGAAGTAGACGTTGCAGAAGCTCACCGGGCCGACGCAGTCCGATTCCGGCGTGGACGGGTCGTTCGCCGGCGCGGCGCGAAGCGGCACGACGGCCTTCGTCGCGGCGGCGGCATGGGCGACGTTGGCGTCGTCCGATCGCGCGGCGAGTTGTGCGGTGTACGCGGGTGCCGCGACTTGCGATGCTTGCTGAACAGTCGACGGGGCCGGCCGCTGTTGTGCGTGGGCGCTGACGGCAACGCCGGAGAGTGCGATGAATGCGATTGCGAGAGGGGTAAGGACAGGCTTGAACATTTAGGATTCCGATAATGAAAGTGCGTATTTTTTCAGATCGATCCGGTATGCCGGAGTGGTCGAGTCGTCTTGTCGATGGCCGGGGAGTGTGTCGGACTTTCCGTCGAATCGTTGAACCGCCGAAGCGGGTCGACGTCATGCGAAAGGCGGGTGCGGTGCGACAAGGGCGCCGGGGCGCTCGACGCCGGGATTCGGCGCGACCGATTCACCTGGAATCGATAGTGAAAGAATGCAGGAAAACCCTGATCGCGTCCAAGGCGAATTTCCGATGCTGTCGATAAGGCAAAGCGATGATTCGTTGGGTTCGGCCTCGAAATCGATGATTTTGGAATGCGAATAAAATTGAAACGGCCGCGCGCAAGCAACCCGGCCGTCGCGTCAAGCGCGAGCAGGGGCGAAGCGGTTGTGTGGTGAATCCGTCGCGTCGTGCGTCGTTGCACGACGTCAGGATCAAGCCGAATCGCGTGCCGTCAGCGTACGCAGCGACGACAGGCTGCCGTGCTCGAGCATCTCGCGCACCAGCGCGGCGAAGGCCGTCGATGCGACGGTGCGATAGGCGCCCTTGCGGCGCAGCAGCGCGACGGTTCGCACCGGAAACGGCGGATCGAGCGGGACGTACTGCAGGTCGCGATGTTCGAACTCGATGGTGCCGGGCAGGATCGTCGCGATCTTGCCGCGACTGACGACCTTCAGCACCGCGCTGATCGAATTCGCCTGCAGCGCAACGTTCGGTTGCATGTCGTACGACTGGAAATAGCTGTCGATGTAGAAGCGCGACACGAAGCTGGTGGTCAGCAATGCGAGCGGGATGTCGGCGAGCTGCGCCGGCGTGACGGGCTCGCGTTGCGCGGTCAGCGGATGCGAGCGGCCGACCACCAGCATTAGCCGCTCGGGAAACAGCGCTTCGGCTTCGATCTCGTCGGCGCGCACGTCGACGAACCCGAACGCGAGATCGACCTGGTCGTCGCCGAGCGCCGTCTCCACCGCATCGAGCGACATCTCGGTCATCTCGATCACGATTCCCGGATGGCGTTCGTGGAACTGCTCGATGACGGGCGCGACGAGATATTCGGTGAAGGTCGGCGTGAAGCCGATCCGCAGCTTGCCGCGCGACAGGTCGTGCACGTCGTGGAGCGCGCGTTGCGCGGTGAGCAGGTCGTTGTGCGCGCGGCGCACGTAGTCGAGGTAGACGCTGCCGAAATCGGTGAGCTGGACCATGCGGCCGCTGCGGTCGAACAGTTGCGCACCGAGTTCGTCTTCGAGCTGGCGCACCTTTTGCGACAGCGCCGATTGCGACACGCTGAGCGCTTCGGCCGCGCGCGTGAAATTGCGGTGCTCGTCGATCGCGAGCAGATAGCTGATGTTGCGAAGCAGCGGGCTGCGTTGGGTGAACTTCATTTTTCGCGGGATGGGGCGCGGGTCCGGTATCCCGCCATTATGCGCCGGTGGCGGAAGGGCCGTTCGCGCTGGCGCCAGGCATCCGGCGATGAGGTCGTGGTCCGTCATTGCCAGCCGCCTCCGAGCGCCAGGAACGTCGCGATCTGGCCGTTGTTCACGTCCTGCCGGGCCGCCGCGACGGCCGTTTCGGCGGCGAGCCACGTACGTTGCGTATCGAGCGCCGCGAGGCCGCCCACGCGGCCGCCGCGCCGCAGTTCGTCGGTCCGCTCCATCACGTCGCGGGCAGCGTCACGCGACGCTTCGAGGCGCTGCAGGCGGTCGAGTGCGCCGGCATAGGTCTCGAGCGAAGTTTCGGTTTCGCGCAGCGCGGTGAGCACGGTCGCGTCGAAATGCGCGAGACTCGCGCGGCTGTCGGCCTGCGCGGCGGCGATGCGATCGCGGATCGTGCTGCGATGGAGATCCCACGTGACCATCGGACCGATTGCGAAGCGGTTCGTCAGCGGCGTGAAGAACGCGGCGGCGCCGCCCGTCGAACCGATGCTCGCGCCCAGCTTGATGTCCGGATAGAGCGCGGCCGTTTCGACGCCGATCCGTGCCGTCGACGCGGCCAGCCGGCGCTCGGCCGCGCGCACGTCGGGCCGGCGCTTCAGCAGCGCGCGCCCGTCGCCGGTCGGCAGCGGCGTGGACAGCGCTAGCGGCGTGCGGCATGCAAGCAATGCACGGTCGTAGTTTTCCGGCGGCTGGCCGGCCAGCGTCGCGAGACGGAACGCCGCGTTCAGGCGGCGCGCCTGCAGCGGCGCGAGCAACGCGCGACTGTTCTCGATGCCGCCTTGGTCGCGTTGCTGTTCGAACGTCGGCGTGCGGCCGAGCGCGATCAACTGACGGGTCAGCGCGAGGCGGCGCTGCTGGACCGCGATCGCACGCTGCAGCACGTCGATCTGGTTGCCGGCGTTGCACAGGTCCGAGTAGGCGCGCGTGACTTCGGCCGCCACGTTCACGCGCACGAGATCGCGGGCCGCGACGACGGCTTCGTTGTCCGCGAATGCGGCCTCGATGCCGCGCCGGATGCCGCCGAACAGGTCGAGGTCGTAGCTCATCGTAAGTCCCATGTTGTAGATCTCGTGACGAGGCGGTTGGACATGCGACAGCACCGACGCGGCCGATTGCTGCGTGTAGTTCGTCGACGCGTCCGCCGCGATGCCCGGCTCGCGCGCGGTACGCGTCGCCGCGAGCAACGCGTTGCTGCGTTCGAGATTGGCCTGGGCCGCGCGCAGGTCGACGTTGCTGGCGAGCGCCTTCTCGACGAGCCCGTCGAGCACCGGATCGTCGAACAGGCGCCACCAGTGATCGGGCAGCGGATCGCTCGACGCGACCGATGCGCCCGCAACGAATGTGCCGTTCGCGACCGACGCATTCACGAGCGCGTTCGACGGCACGCGATAGTCGGGGCCCACCTCCGCGCAGGCGCCGAGCGCGATGCACAGCGCGGCGATGGCGATCGTACGCAGGCTCACCATGGCAGGCTCCTGTGCACCGTGACGTCGCCCGCGCGGGGATGGATCTCGACCGACGCGGTCTGGCCGGGCACGAGCCGCACGCCGGCCGGCACCGAATCGATGACGACGCGCACCGGGATGCGCTGCGCGAGCCGCACCCACGTGAACGCCGGGTTCACGTTCGCGAGCTGCGCATCGCCGCCCGCGCGTTCGCGATCCTCGACCCCGCCGGCGATGCTCTGCACGTGGCCGCGGATTTCGCTCGCGACGCCCATCAGGTAGATGCTGGCCGGATCGCCGACATGGATGGCCGGCAGCTTGGTTTCCTCGAAGTAGCCTTCGATGCGCAGCGACGTGTCGTTCACGAGCGCCATCGCGCCCTTGCCCGCATTGAGGTAGACGCCCGGCAGCAGGCCGACGTTGGTCACCGTGCCGTCGACCGGCGCGCGCACCAGCGTGCGTTCGAGATTCAGCGCGGCGAGGTTGCGTGCGGAGCGCGCCTGCGCGAGCGCCGCGCGCAGCTTCTCGACGCGCGTCGCGCCCTGCTGCGTCGATTCTTCGGCGACGACGTCAGGCATCGCGCGATTGCGGCGGTCCTCACGCATCGCTTCGTCGAGTTCGGCCTGGTCGCTCGCGACGTTCGCGTCGGCTTGCTGGAGCGCGATCCGGTAGCGCGACGGATCGATCACGAGCAGCACCTGGCCCTTCGTCACTTTCTGGTTGTCGTGCACGCGCACGTCGGTGACGAGGCCGCTGACGTCGGGTGCGATCGGCACCACGTCGGCGCGCACCTTGCCGTCGCGCGTGAGCGGCTCGATCTGGTAGCGAATCCACAGGCCGTAGATCGCGCCGAGAATGGCGACGAGGATCGCGACCGTCAGGGCGGTGCGCAACAGGGGAATGATTTGCTTCATGTTCAGGAAAGGAGCCGGTACGGGAAATACGCGTCGGCGAGACGGGCGATGCCCCACCACAGCAGAAAGAAGGTCGCCAGTTCGAGCAGCGCCGGTTGCCAGAGCAGCACGCGCAGCGGCAGGCGCAGCAGCACGCCGCGCAGCAGGAACGTGACGGTCAGCGCGACGACCGCCCACGCCAGCGCGGACGGCAGATAGATGCCGAAAATGTGGATTTCTTCGATCATCGCGTCGTCCCTTCGACGAGTTGCACATGCGGGAACAGGTTGCAGCGCATGCCGACGAGCGCGAGCAGCGTTGCGTCGTCGCGGCCGGTCGTGTTGCGCGCGGCCGCGCCGATCGCCTGGTTCAGCGTGCGCATCAGCGACGCGGTGGCGGGAACCGGATGGTGCGCGTCGGCGCGGGCGCGATACAGGGCCGACACGGCCGCGAGCGCCGCTTCGATCGCGTCGCGCGTGGGCCCGTCGCCGCTCGCGAGGCCCTGCCGCACCTGGATGATGTTGCGGCCGATGCGCAGGTCGCTCAGCCCGTCGACCGCATGCAGTGCGTCGCCCGGATTCGCGAATGCCATGCGCGCGGCCACCTGGCCGAGCCGGTCGACCGCGCGCGCGGTCCAGGCGGGCGCATCGAGCGGCCGGTGCGGATCGGCCATCTGTGCAAGATCGGCCCAGTTCTGGCGCACGATCCGGTAAGCCGTCCAGCGTGTGCTGGCCGAACGGAACAGTTTGGTCACGACGAGCGTCGTGACGATGCCGCCGACCTGCGCGAGCCCGGTATTGAGGAACAGCGCGAAATCGGCCTGGAAACGATCGAGAAAACCCATGGCGACGATGAAGCAGGAGAACATCGGAAGGGCGCGCGCGGTGCGCGCCGGATCGGCCTGGATGTAGCCCATCCAGATGAAGGCGGGCGCGAGCGTCAGGATCAGCATTCCGGCGCCGTCGACCCGCGGCAGGATCACGAACAGGTACAGCGCGGCCAGCGGAAAGGTGGCGAGCGTCGCGGCGAGGTAGCGGCCGATCGCCGGCGCGGGATCGTCCTGCGCCGCGAACGAACAGGTGACGAGCGCGGCGAAGGCGGCGGTCGCCGATCCGTTCGGCCAGGCGAGCAGGATCCACACCGCGCAATAGAGAATGATCGCGGTGGTGGTCGCGGCGCCGGCGAGCAGCGCGAGACCGTGATCGCGCGACAGCCGGAAGCGGCGCATGCCGTCGGCCGGCGGCAGGTGGCGTTCGAGCTCGGCGTCGCTTTCCGCGAAGGTGCGCACCAGCCCGCGTGCCGCGTGCAGCGTGTCGATGAAATCGGCGGTGCGGTCGAACAGGTTCGCGGCCAGCAGCGACGTCCAGGTCGGATCGACCAGGCGTTCGGCCGCGAGCGCGCGGCAGCGTGCGGCGAGGCCGACGTCGAGCGCTTCGCCGACCTCCTGCGAGGCGTTCAGGTCGTCGATCACGGCTTCGACCAGCGCGGCCGTTTCCGCGTCGACCGCATTCAGCGAACGCAACTGGTCGAGCCGGTTCGCGGCGGCCGATGCGACCGACAGCAACGCCGCAAGGCGATGCTGCAGTGCCGTGACCGTATCGCGCGTCGCGAGCGCGAAGCGCTGGTCGAACGGCAGCGTCGTCGCGATCATGCCGAGCTCGGTGACGTCGGCCGCGAGCTTGCGGCGATGCTCGTGCTCGAGCCGCGTGTGATGCGTGCCGAACGCGTTGGCAGTCCAGCGGCACGCATCGCCGAGAAACGACAGCGCGCGCTCGTGGATCACCGGCCGGCTGTTCGCGGGCTTCAGCAGCATGTGCGTGATCGTCACGCACAGGATCGCCACCGTCATTTCCTCGACGCGCGACACCGCGGTGATGAAGATGTTGGCCGGATCGTCGAGATACGGAAAGCAGATCACGGCCGAGCTGAACGCCGCCATCTGGAACAGAAACGCGCGCGGCGTGCGGTCGAGCACCGCGAGATAGATGCAGAAGCCGATCCACAGCGCGAGGCACAGCACGAGCAGCACCGGCGAGTTCTGCAGATTGGGTGCGACCGCAACGGTCACCACCGCACCCGCCGCGATGCCCGCGAGCCGATAGATCGTCTTCGGACGGAATGCGCCGGCCATCGGCTGCGCGGTCACGTAGACGGTCAGCAGCGCCCACCACGGGCGCGGGAAGCTGACCGTGAATGAGATCAGCAGCACGAGCGCGGCCGCGATAAAAGTGCTGATCGAGAAAAGGAGTTTTCGCGGATCGATGGAGAATGGGTCGCGCGGCCGAAGCGGCGCGACAGTGGCTTGCGACACGTCGGGTTCCTCTGGCGAAACGGGCGAAGGGGGTATTGCGGCGGCGGCGCGCTACGGCGTCGGGGGCGGCGTGCCGTGCGTGAGCTCGTGCGGCGCCGGTCGGCGGCACGCGCGAAGCGGGAGGAGGGCAGGCTGTGTGGAAAGAAGCGACCACACGAAACGGGATGTTCTGGCAGGCATGTCAAGCACGAGTGCGCGCCTTTTCCTTTTTATTCAAGCGCATGGCCACGCGTTGGGGGACGACGGGCGCCACGGAAACTCGGTACGAAGGATCAGGGTTTCATTCGATTGCGATGGACGAAATTGTGCGCTGCGGCGCGCGCGGCGTCCAAGTCGGATTTCCGACCGGGGCAATCGGTTTTACTTATCGTGCGGCATGCGGGCGCGCGCGAATGCCGATCGATGCCGTCATGGATCGATCGGCGGAACAATGGCCGACGCGCGACGCGCTGCCCGAAGAGAATCGGTTGCATGCGCAACCGGATTGGGCGGGATGAGGGCCGTCAGTCGCCGAACAACTGCCCCTGCCCGGAGATCACGCGTTCGAAATCGTCGCGCAGGAACGGCAGGATCGCATCGGCGACGGGCTGAAGCTGGCGGCTCAGGTAGAAAGCATAGTCGATCGGCGAGCGCATCGTTTCAAGCGGCTCGGGGCCGGCCGTCGTCATCACGTAGCTGATCCAGCCGCCGCGCTGATACTGCAGCGGCCGGCCTTGCGCATGATTGAACTCGTCGGCGATGCGCGCCGCGCGCACGTGGGGCGGCACGTTCCGTTCGTATTCGCGCAGCGGCCGGCGCACGCGCTTGCGGTACACGAGCTGATCGTCGAATTCGCCGGCCAGCGTGCGGCGTACGTAGTCGCGAATGAAATCCTGGTACGGTTCGAGCCTGAACACGCGCCGGTACAACTCGCGCTGGAATTGCTGCGCGAGCGGCGTCCAGTCGGTGCGCACCGTTTCGAGCCCCTTGAACACGAGGTCCTCGCCGCCGTCGGCCGTCGCCGCGAGGCCGGCGTACCGCTTCTTGCTGCCTTCTTCCGCACCGCGCACGGTCGGCATCAGGAAGCGGCGGTAATGCCGCTCGTATTGCAGCTCCAGCGCGCTGTCGAGTCCGAACTGTTCGCGCAGGTGCGCTTGCCACCAGCGATTCACGTGTTCGACGAGCGCACGGCCCTTCGCGCCGGCTTCGTCGTCGTCATGCGCGCGGCCGAGCCACACGAACGTCGAATCGGTATCGCCGTAAATCACTTCGTAACCCTGAGCTTCGATCAGTTGACGCGTGCGGTGCATGATCTCGTGGCCGCGCATCGTGATCGACGACGCGAGGCGCGGGTCGAAGAAGCGGCAGCCCGTCGAGCCGAGCACGCCGTAAAACGAATTCATGATGATCTTCAGCGCCTGCGACAGCGGTGCGTTGCGCTGCCGCTTCGCGTCGTCGCGGCCTTCCCACACGCGCCGCACGATGTCGGGCAGGCAGTGCGCGGTGCGCGAGAAACGCGCGCCGAGAAAACCGGGCACCGATGCGTCGTCGCCGGGATGCGCGAGCCCCTCGATCAGGCCGACCGGATCGATCAGGAACGTGCGGATGATCGACGGATAGAGGCTCTTGTAGTCGAACACGAGCACCGAGTCGTACAGCCCGGGGCGCGAATCCATCACGAAGCCGCCGGGGCTGTTCTGCCCCGTCACGTCGCCGAGGTTCGGCGCGACATAGCCGAGTCGATGCATGCGCGGCAGGTACAGGTGCGTGAACGCCGCGACCGACCCGCCGGTGCGATCGGCAGCCAGCCCCGTGACGCTCGCGCGTTCGAGCGCGAAGGACAGCAGGTCGGCCTTGTCGAAGATGCGCGTGACGAGCTCGCAATCCTTCAGGTTGTAGCGCGCGAGCGCGGGCTTGTCGTGATCGAAGCGGCGCTGGATCTCGTCCATCCGCTGGTACGGATTGTCGATCGACTTGCCTTCGCCGAGCAGCGATTGCGACACGTATTCGAGGCTGAACGACGGGAAGGTCCACGTCGCGGATTTCAGCATGTCGATGCCGTCGAGGATCAGCCGGCCGGCCGCGCCCGCGAAGAAGTGGTCGGGCTGCTGACCGTGCGCGCGCCAGTCGAGCACGCTGCCGCCGCGCCCGAGTTTCAGCGGCACGCCGTATTGCTCCGCGTGCGCGTGCAGGATGCGCAGGTCGAACTGCACGAGATTCCAGCCGATCACCGCGTCGGGCTCGTGCTCGTCGAACCAGTCGTTGAGCCGCGCGAGCATCGTGGCGCGGCTGTCGCAGTAGTCGAGGTTGAAGTCCAAGGCGCCTGCGCTGCCGCTTGCGTCGCCGTTCGGCGGCCCGAGCATGTAGACCTGTCGTTGCCCGCAGCCTTCGAGCGCGATCGAGTACAACTCGCCGTGGACGCTGGTTTCGATGTCGAGCGACACGCAGCGCAGCGCCGGGCGATAGCCGGTTGCGGGCTTCAGCTCGCCGCCGGTGAGCGTGCCGTCGGGGCCGGGTTGCCCGCGAAACTGCACGCACGCCGTGATGAAGCGCTCCATCGCGTAGCGGTCGGGCGGCTGCACGTCGGCTTCGTAGACGTCGACACCGGCGGCGGCGAGCCGCTTCTGCAGCCCGGACAGATGGCGATAGCGCTTGCAATAGAGGCCGACGACGGGGCGCTGCCGGAAGTCGCGCAGCGCGAGCGGGCGCAACTCGGCTTCGCGCTCGCCGGCCAGCGTGCGTTCGGCGAGCGCCTGCTGTTCGGCCGGAATGAACGCGACGGCTTCCTGCGGGCGCAACCGTACGCGGCGCGGACCGTGTTCGGTTGCCAGCCAGAACTCGATCTCGATGCCGGATGCGGTGTCCCGCCAGTGGCGGGTGAGGATGAAACCCTGCTCGAACGCCGTCAAAACGCTTGCTCGTCGTGGATGCTCAGGCGGCGGATTTTAGCGCCTGGAAGCGCTTCGCGCCGGCGGCGGCCATCTGGCATCAGGTGGCAGGAAGGCGGAGCGCGACGCGCCATCCCGTCTGGGCCGCATCGATCGGCTGCAGCAACCAGCGGCGCGCGGCGATCGTATTGCGCTTCTGCGTGACGTATTCGTCTACCGCGAGTTCAAGGGTATCGTCGCCGACGCGGGACAGTGTCGCGGCGGCGCCGGAGCCGTCCGCGAATTCGATGACGGCGGGATGCGGCTGGGCGGTGCGCGGCGCATCGCGGTCGAGCGTCACGATGCTGCCCGGGTAGAGGTGCGAATGGTTTGTCCGCAGCAGGACGGCAGTGGGCATGAAAAGCGCTCCGGAAAACGCCGGCCTGGGCGACGTGAGCCGGCTTCCGGAGCCTACATGAAGGTGAGCGTTTGCGGGATCATGGCTGGCAGACGCCAGGATGTGCGGTGCCTGAGGCCAGACTCGAACCGGCGCCCCCTCAAACATGCCCCTCATGCTCGATCGCCCGTCCCGGCGACGAGCGCGCGGCGACCTGCATCGGCACCCCCGACACCCTCGCCGCCCGCTTCGCCCACATCGCCGTCAGAATCGGCACGAGAATCGCCGTCACGAGGCACGCGGTTGCGACGATCGCCGTCGCCGCCGGCACCATCGGCTTGAACTTCGGGATCATCTCGCCGATGATCGCCGGGTTCGCGACCGCGGCGCCGGCCGTCGACGACGCGGCCAGCCCGGCCGTCCCGTTGCCGCCGCCCAGGAACTTGTCCGCCAGAATCAACGGCACGCCCGTCACGACGATCACCGCGAGCCCGAGCGCGATACCCGGCAGCCCGCTCTTCGCGATCACGTTCAGATCGATGCCGTTGCCGAGCGCGAAGCCGAAGAACGGGATCAGCGGATGGACGCAGCGCCCGAACAAGTCGCGCAGCTGCACATCGAGATTGCCGAGCGTGAAGCCGATCAGGAATGGCAGCACCGCGCCGACGAAAAGCCGCGTCTCGAACACCGCGACGCCGGCCGCGCCGAGAATCAGCATGCTGACGAGCGGCCCCGATTCGATCGACATCAACACGAACGCACCGGCTTCTTCCTTGGTGCCGTATTGCTGCATCACGGCCGCATAGAGGCCGCCGTTGGTCATGTCCATCGACGTCGTGATCGCGAGCAGCGACAGGCCCGCGAACAGGCCCGTGCGGATACCGTCGTCGGGGATGAACCGCGCGGCGATCAGCGTCGCGAGCCATGCGACCACGATCTTCGTCGCGAGCAGCGTGCCCGATTTGCGCAGCACGACGCCCGTCGCGCGCAGGTCGATCGTCGCGCCCATGCAGAAGAACCAGACGGCGAGGATCGGCACCGTGCCCGCGATCAGGCCGTTGGTGAACGAGCCGAAGTACTTCCCGGCGTTCGGGGCGAACGTGTGCACGCACGCGCCCAGCAGCATCGGGACCAGCATGAGCCCGCCCGGAATGCGGTCGATGGCCTGTTTCAGCTTCACGTCTCCTCCGTGGACGTCGATGCGTCCCGTTGTCGAATGATGTCTGCTGACTGACTATAGGACATGATTCGGAACGGTGGTCCGTTTTTATGCGTTTCGATGGTCGTCGTATCATCCGGAAGCGACGACCGTCGCGCAGGATTGAGCGAGTGCCGGCCGCGAACCGGCAAACCGAGAAAACGATAGGGCGTAGCGGGCGAATGATGAAGATGAAAACGACGATGCGCATCGGCATCGCGATGCTGGTGCTCGGTGCGAGCGTGGGCGCGAACGGCGCGCACGCAAAGAGCGCGGTCGATTGCGGGAAGCTCGACGCGGCCACGAGCGGCCCGGACGACAACTTCCGGCCGCCGGCGTCCGGCACGGTCGTCGGCACGGGGCGCGCGTATTTCTACTCTGCGCCCGACGCGCAGTGCATCACGAAGCGTACCTTCATCGTTCCTGGCGATTCGGTGACCGTCTACAAGTCGCACGGGCGCTGGTACAACATCATGTACGTGAACGGCAAGACCGGCGACGACGTCGAAGGATGGGTCGAGCAGGATCGCGTGCGCGTCGGCGGTCAATACGGCGCGCAGTAGTCGCCTTCGGCGTCGCCGCTACACCGTCGCCCATGCGACGTCGCGCTTCAGGTTCTTCGCGCGCAGCGGCCGCTGGTACAGGTATCCCTGCGCGTACTGGATCCCGACCGCATGCAGCGCGCGATGCTGGGTTTCCGTCTCCACGCCTTCCGCGACGATCTTCATGCCGTAGTGGTGCGCGACGGTCGCGATCCCTTCGATCAGCTTCGCGCTGCCGCTGTCCAGTTGCGAGACGAACTGTCGATCGATCTTCACGTAGTCGAAAGGGAAGCGCGACAGCATGTCGAGATTGCTGTGATGCGTGCCGAAATCGTCGATCGCGAACTTCGCGCCTTTGGATCGCAGCGCCTGGAAGATCTCGGTGGTGCGCGCGTTCTTCTCGAGCAGGATGCGCTCGGTGACTTCGAGCACCAGCGTGAAGCCGGGCGGCAGCGCGCGGATCGTTTCCTCGACGACGGCCACGAACCGCGCGCGCTCGAGATCCCGCGGCGCCACGTTCACGGCGATGCGCAGCGGCGCGGACGGCGTCAGCGCGGTCAGCTCGGACACCGCCGTGCGCAACACGAATTCGGTGACCTTCGGCAGCAGCGTGCTCGATTCCACCTGCGGGATGAACACGGCCGGGCTGATGGCCCCCCACTTCGGATGGTGCCAGCGCAGCAGCGCCTCGACGCCGACCGTCCTGCGCGTCTGCACGTCGACGATCGGCTGGTATACGACATGGAATTCGTTGCGCCTGAGCGCGTGGCGCACGGCCTTCAGCAACAGCCGCCGCGGCGCCATCGCGAGCAGGTAGGCGGCCATCACGAGGCTGTCGGCCAGCAGGACGATCGTCGCGCAAATCAGCCGGTCGTGGCGCTGGACCTGTGACGCGTAGCGCGCCGATGCGACGACCGACACCTTGAACGGCCAGCGCTGCGACGCAATCGTGCTGCCGCCCGTGGGGCCGGCGTCCGTGTCCGGCGCGAACGTCCCGTGCTGATCGAGGCGGCCCGACCCCGCGATCGACAGCGTGGCCGTTTCCGCCCCGTTGGCGGTGCCGAGGGCGAGCGCGTCGGCCACGTAGTCGCCTTCGATCAGGTACAGGACGCCCGCGCCGCGCGCAGTGGCGCGGAATGCGTACAGCACCGGAATGCCGCGCTGGAACGCCGTCTGGCGCAGCAGCGTGACGGTCATCGATCCCGGTTCGGGCTCGCGCGCATACTTGACGAGCGGCACGTCGATCGAGCCGAGCGCCGACGAACATATGACGCGGCCGTCGTTCACCAGCGCGACCGCACGCAGATAGCGCAGGCGAGTGCCCACTTCGGCCAGCGTCCGGAACACCGTCGCGCACGGCTGTCCGACCAGCGCGGTCAGCTCGTCCGCGTGGCGGAGGCGCACGCCGTCCAGGATGCGGTCCACGGAAGCCACGATGTCGTGGGCCACGGCGCGCTCATGCGCGGTGACGGTATCGCGGGCGTAGCGGTCGGCCAGCACGATCGCGAACGCGGGCACGAGCACGCAAATGATCACGGCGGCGAAAAGGACGACGCGCGGCCACGCGCCGCCGAAAAGATGCGTCGAGCCGGGCGGGAGCGCCCGTAATCCCGCGGTTGCCTTTGGTGTTGTACGCATGGCGTGGCAAGTCGAACCGGTCGGTGCGCCGACGGCGCGCAAGCCGCATGCCTGATTCGGACCATGCGGCTTGCGCGCCGGTTTCGGGACGCCGATCGAGTCGGGCGTCGCGACGGCATCCGCTCGGCCAGTCGCGATCAGCCATTCATCTGGCAGCATTCCTTAAGAACATGCGCACATTCGGCATGTATCTCGATGTAACGTACCGAAAAAAGCCCCGGCCGCACGGTGCGTGCAGCCGGGACAAAAGACACCGTCTCTTGGCACGAGGATGGTGCGTGGCAAGTATAAGATGCGGCGCGCCATTACGTAATATCGTTGTCTAAAAATTGATGATGTTTCGGGATTGCGTCTCGAAAAGAAACATTTCAATAGGGCGCCGTGGTCGGCAATTTGCCGCCAGCGCGTCAAACCGGAGCGTTGCGATGAAAGAAAATGCCACACCGACGGTCATCGTGACCGATGGCGCCGCCGCGGCGGACGGCGGTTCGCTGTGGATCCGGATTTCGGTGGACGGGGAGGCCCGCGACTATTCGCTCGATCGCGCGCTCGCGTCGCGTGGTACGCCGCGTTACGACAGCATCCGCGGCGCGCACGGCGTGCTGTCGGAAAGAGAGCGACGGGAATTGCGGGGGTTGCTGGCGCGCATCGCCGACCCCGCGATGTGGGCCGGCATCGTCGGCACGTTCATCCAGGTGCTGACGCGCCCCGACGAGCCATGAACGATGCGGTGCCGGCGGCGCGTCAGAAGTCGTTGCGCATCTTGTGGAGCAGGCCGCTGGGCGACTGGTGCGTGTCCACGGCGGTGAGGACATCGGTCACGAACCACGGCAGGTTCAACTGCGTATCGGAATCGCCGACGCAGACGCGGATCGGCGGCGCGCTGGACGGCGAATGGGCGCCTTGCGCGGCATCCCGCGACGGCACGCAATTTTTCGCGTAGGCCTGAACCGGAACCGGCGCGATGCCGGAGGACGCACCGGCGAAGGCCGGCGCGGACACGCCGATGGTGGCAAACAGGGTCAGGGCAGCGGCAAGGGCGACGCGTTTCATGAGGGTTCTCCGGCGATGCACGTTCGACCATGCGAGCCGCCGTGAGTTCGTGGGCGCAACATGCGAGTCACTTCCCCGAACAGACTGCTGGCCGCGTACAATGCCGGCCGTCCGCGTCTGCCGCTCGCCGCAGGCCGCACCACTGCCGCGGCGACTCGCCGCACGGGTGTCGTTCCACGCATGTATATTGTCGCCGTGCATCGATCGGCCGGCGATATCGCGCCGCTTCGTTTGCACGTCTCTGTGCGCGCGCACTGCCAACCCGCCCGAGCGCGGTGCTCGCGGCGAAGCGTCCAGAGCAATTACAAGAACCAGAGAGCGTTCCGAGCCCGCCCATGAGCGATACCGAAGTCGTTTTTCAAATAACCGCGGACGATCTCGTCCACGCCTACCGCCTGCATCTTTGGCGCAGGTACAACTGGAAATACCTGCTCAAGTCATTTGCGATCGGTGCGATCGTGTACATCGTCCTGCTGGTCGGCGGCGTCCGGATAGCAAGCGGACATTTTCCGGAATGGCGCTATGTCTGGATGGCCGCGGGAATCGCGGCTGTCGTCGCGATCGGCGTGCCCATCCTGAATCATCTGATACTGCCGCGCGCAGGTCGCAAGATTTACGACCAGCAAAGGACGCTTCATCAGGTTCACACGGTCATTTTCCAAGGCGACCGGTTCATTGTCGAAACGCCGACTTCGCGCGACGAAATTCACTACGCGGATCTCATTCACTGGAGCGAGGATCGTCAAATGATCCTGCTGTATCAGTCATCGGTGATGTTCCGCGTGGTACCGAAGCGCGTGCTGAACGACGGACAAGTGGCATTCCTGTATCGAGTGCTGCTTCAGAACGGCGTGCACAAAGTCTAGCGGGCCGTGGCCGGACGGCCTGCGCCGTCCGGGTTTCAACGCGCGCTTGCGGCCAGGAGGCCCCGCGCATCCCATCACTGATACCCGTAACACTGCTTCAACCCCGCGTAGTCGTAGAAGTGGCTGTCCGGCGCGATCTTCGCGCCGTCGCACGCGGCCTGGAAATCCGTCTCGCGCTCGTTGTACAGCATCTTCACGATGAGGCGCGATCCGTTGCGATAGACATCCCACTGCATGTTCGCGGCCATCGGCGACACCTGGTCGCCGCGCCACGGATTGTTCGCATACGTGTACGTCTGCGCCTGAGGCGTCGGCACGAACACGTTCTTCAGGTTCATGATCGACGCGAACGGAATCACGATCTCCGCATGCGTGAAGCGCAGCTTCGCGGCGTGCGTCAGGTCGCCGCGCGCGATCGCGTCGACTTCGCCGAAGAAATCGTCCTGCAGCACCTTCGCCATCCGGTACGTCACCGGGTTCGCTTCCTGGATGCCGGGCCCCTTCTGATAGTAGTCCTCGGCATCCTGCAGATACGCGAGATACTGCGCCTGCTCCGCGCCGATGTACTTTTCCATCGTGACGCCGCCGGTTTCCGCGGTCATGGCCGGCGCCACCTGCAGCAGGTTGTACAGCACGTTCACCGCATCGACGGCGGTCGCGATCTTCGTCTTGCCGTCGCCTTTCAGCGTGTTGGTGAACTTGCCATCCGTCGACGTGAACGCATAGGTGCCGGTGTTCGCGAATGTGTAGCCGTCGGCGCCGAGCTTCGCGATGAAGGCCGGCGACACGAGCGCGGACAGCACCGTTTGCGCGACGTCGGCGGCCTGCGGCGCGGCCTTGATCGCCTTCAGCTTCGCGGCCACCGTCGCGTCGTTTGCATAGGTCTGGTACGCCTGGCTCGCCTGATAGGTCGCGTAGTACGGATCGCTCGTGTCGGTCACGAGATCGGTGGCCGGCTTCAGCGAATGGAAATACAGCAGGAAGCGGTTGGTGCCGGCCGGCTGCGCGACCGGTGCGCTCGCCGGATAGCCGGCCGGCGCGGCCGGCAGCGTGATGGCCGGCGCCAGCGCCGGCTGCGCGGCAACCAGTGCCGCCGAGAAATACGTCGAACTGTCGACCGCGCGATCCTGACCCGAGTTGACGACGACCACCTGCCGGTTGCCCGCCGCGAACAGCGCGGGTAGCCGCTGCGCGAGACGCGCGGCAAGTTGCTGATGTTCGCGGATGCCGGTTTGCGTGAGGTTGCCGTACCCGGGTGTCGAGATGCCCTGTACGCCGTAGCCGAGCAGCGCATTGGCCTTCATCATCGCGTACGTGTCGGCCTTGAGCTGCACGCCGAGCGGCGTCAGCGCGCCGTCGGCCTCGGCCTTGACCAGCATCGCGTAGATCGCGCCGTCGTATTTGAAGCCCGACAGCCCGCGCGAGCCATGACGGGCGACGAGTTCGGTATAGACGGGCGCGTAGCCGGCCGGCGGCGCTTCGTACGTCGCGGCGTCCTGCTGCGGGCGGTACGGCGTCTTCGTCTGGTAGTAGGTCGCGGGTGCCGGAGTCGGCGTGGGCTGAGGTTGCGGCTGCGGTGCGGGCGCCGTGCCGTTGTTGTCGGCCGACGTGGCGGGCGGCGTCGAGTCATCCCCGCCGCAAGCGGCGAGCAACAGGCAGGCAATCGCGAGGGCGGTGGTGGTGCGGGTCGGGCGTGTCATCGTGGCGGGCAACGGACGGCACGATGCGCATGCGCGTCGCGCCGTCTCCGGGGCAATGTGGTCGAACCCCGAAGTGTTGCAAGCGACTTTGACAGCAGAATGTCAGAATGCGGTCGGACAATTGTCGGATTGCCGCCGAATCGACGATGATGGCCGGCCACGGCCGGCCCGTGTGCGGGCGTTCAGTGCAGCCCGGCCGATGCGATCGAGCGCACCGTATCGGTGATGTTCACGCAGCGCGACAGCCCGAAATGCTCGGCTTCACGGCGTTCCGGTTCGCTGCTCGCGATCCCGACCGCGCGCTCGCGCGGCACGCCGAGCGCTTGTAGCGCGACATCGAACGGATGCTGATTCGATCGGGAGTCCTGTTGATTGGTGTCCGTGACGACGACCGAGAAGCGGTCGAGGTTCGCGCGGCCGAACTGGCCTTCGAACATGTCGTTGAGCCGCGCGGCCGGCAGCGTCGTGACGAGGCCGAGCCGATAGCCTTCTTCCGATGCGCGGTCGAGCCACTGGATGATTGCATCGCGCTGATGGCGCGACTCTCGCGAATCCGGGGTTGCTTCGATCTGGGCGAATGCTGCGTCGAGACGGGTGACGATGGCTTCGATGACCACGGTGATTCCTTTTCAGAAACGTGATGATCCGTTCGCCGACGGGAATGCCACACACCTTAGCGTCGATCCGGAAAACGCGACCAATTAATATTTTTAGCCGACTCATACGATTCGACTAATGAATGGGGCGGCAAGCCAGAGCGGGCGCGGGCTGTGTGTCGCGCGGCATGCCCCGCATGAATGGAATCGTGTCGACGGCGTTCAACGTGATGCACCAGCGTGGCGCGCATGGTGAATGCATCGAGCATATGCATATAAAAAAACGACATATCGAGCGATGCCGGCCCGATATGCCGCGTTGCGATGCCGTGCGCGAACAGGTGCGATCAGTGCAGCTTGATCGACGGCTGGTTACGGCTTTGCAGCCAGTGGCTCAGCGACTGGAACAGCGCGCGCTTCGCGCCGACCACGCTGAACAGGTGCTTGCGATACAGGAACTTGTACAGCCCGATCGCCGCGAGCCCGTCGACGATCAGCGAGCGCGAGCGCACGCCGATGTCCGCCTGGTACACGGCGCCCGCCTGCCCGAGCGACACGACGGTGCCCGCGTCGTGGAACGTGAAGCCGGCCACCGGCTTGCCGGCGATGCGGCGCGCGAACGCGTTGACCAGATACACGGCCTGCTGGTGCGCGACTTGCGCACGCGGCGGCAGGCACCCGCTTGCACCGGTCGACGGGCACGCGGCGCAGTCGCCGAACGCGTACACGTGCGGATCGTCGGGCGTCTGCAGCGTGTCGGTCACGATCACCTGATTCGACCGGTTGAGCGCGATGTCGCCGATGTTTCGCAGCATCGCGGGGCCCGCGACGCCGGCCGCCCAGATCGTGATGTCGCTCGCGAGGCGTTCGCCGGTCGCCGTCGTCACGGCGTCCGCGCCGACTTCCGCCACGCGCGTGTCGGTCAGCACGTCGACGTTCAGCGCGCGCAGTTGCGCGTGCATCTTGCCGGACAGCCGTTCGTCGAGCGCCGGCAGGATGCGCGGGCCGCCTTCGATCAGCCGGATGTGCACGTCGCGCGCGGACACCAGCGCCTTGAAGCGGTACGTCGTCAATTGCTGGATCGCGTGCCGCAGCGCTGCGGCCAGTTCGACGCCCGTCGCGCCCGCGCCGATCACGTTGATGCAGATCGGCGCCACGCGCCGCGCGGGCTGCTGCTCGGCGACGTGATTCGCCTTCGTGCAGGCGGCAAGGAACTTGCGGCGGAAATCCTCGGCCTGGTCGAGGTTTTCGAGGGGCAGCGCATGGCGCTCGGCGCCCGGCACATTGAAGAAGTTCGTCACGCTGCCGACCGCCAGCACGAGATCGTCATAGTCCAGCGAGCGCTGCGGCAGGATTTCCGTGCCGTCCGCATCGTGCACGGCCGCGATCGTCGCCGTGCGCGCCGCGCGGTCGACCCACTGCAGCGCGCCCTGCACGAAGCGGAAGCCGTGGCGCTTCGCCTGCGCTGCGTATTCGATCGTGTGGGACGCCGGATCGCGATGGCCCGATGCGGCTTCGTGCAGCAGCGGCTTCCAGAAGTGCGTCGGATAGCGGTCGACGAGCACGATCTCGGCCTGCCCGCGGCGTCCGATCGTATCGCCGAGACGCGTCGCGAGCTGCAGGCCGCCGGCGCCGCCGCCGACGATCACGATGTGCGGCAGGCGCGGTGCGCGGTCCATTGCAAGGGTGGGCGTGGTGTTGTCCATGTTGGGCTCCCGCTGAATGACGATTCGGATGACATTGCTCAAGAACCGACGATATAGTTTCGTACCCAGTCGAACAATTTAATGTTTATAAGCGACTCATATGTATTCACTTATAGGAAAGACCGCGACGTTCCGGCAGTTGAAGGCGCTGGACATGATCGCGCGGCTCGGCAGCGTGTCGCGCGCGGCCGAGGAGCTGAACCTGACGCAGCCGGCCGTGTCGCTGCAGGTTCGCCTGCTCGAAGAGGCCGTGGGCGCCGCGTTGTTGCAGCGGGTGGGACGCGGCGTGCAGCTGACCGCCGCCGGCGAGATCGTGGCGCGCTACGCGCGCGAGATCCTGCACCTGTGGAGCGAGGCCGGCGACGAAGTGGCCGCGCTGACCGGCGATCTCGGCGGCACGCTGCGGATCGGCGCGATCACGACGGCCGAATACCTGATCCCGCCGCTGCTCGTCAAATTCACCGCGACGCGTCCGCACGTGAAGACGTATTTCAAGGTCGGCAACCGCGACGACATCATCCGTATGCTGGCGACGCATGAAATCGATCTCGCGGTGATGGGCAGCGCGCCGAAGGAGCTGCGCACGCACGCGGTCGAGTTCGCGAAGCACCCGATGGTGTTCGTCGCGGCGCCCGGCCATCCGCTGATGCAGCGCAAGCGCGTCGCGCTGAAGGATCTCGAATCCGCGCACCTGCTCGTGCGCGAACGCGGCGCGGGTACGCGCTCGACCGTCGAGAGCCTGTTCAAGAACGCGGGCTATCGCTTTCATGTCGGATCCGAACTGTCCAGCAACGAGGCAATCAAGCAGATGGCTGAAGCGGGCCTCGGCGTCGCCTTCCTGTCGTTGCACGCGTGTGCGCTCGAACTGCGCACCGGGCTGCTCGGGCAATTGCCGTTTCCCGGCAACCCGATCGAGCGCGAATGGTATGTCGTCACGCTCGCCGACCGGCGGATCTCGCAGGTGACGGGGCTGTTCCGCGACTTCCTGATCAAGCAGGGCGCGCCGGTGATCGACGGCGCGACGGTGGCGTCGCACGAGCGGCGGCGCAAATAGATGGAGTGTATCGACCGGCCGGTCAGACGAGCCCGAAGTCGTCGTTACTGTCGGGAATCGACGCGAGCAGCCGTTCGAGCCGGTACCAGCCGACGACGCGCAGGCACCACATGGCGATGGCGGTGCGGCGGTTGCGGGAGTCGGGGCCGGATGGAGCGCGAGCGGCGGAAGGCGAGGGCGCGATGAACGTCGCGCGTAGCGGGCAGTAATGGGGCATGACGGGGCTCCGTAGGTGTCGGATGAGGCGATCGTAGGCTTCGCGGCGCCCGCCGGCGCGCACGCAAGGATCGTCCCGAGCAGAAACGGATGATCTTTTTCTGCTTGATTCGGCGGCGGCCGCGCAGGGCCGGCACGCCGGCCCGAAACGCGTCACAATGCGCGTTCGGCACCTGATCTGGTGGAGACCATCAATGAGCGATCCGATTCCTGCCGCGCCGACGGACAACGGCGTCCCCGTCAGCCTGCGCTCCAGCCGCGGGCTCGGCTGGCGCGGCTTCGGCGCGTCGCTGCTGGAAATTCGCGCGGGCACGTACCGGATTCCGGCGGCCGAGCATCATCGGATCGGCGTGCATATCGGCGCGCCGGTGCGCGCGGATTGCGTGTGCGACGGCGAGCGCGTGTCGCGCATCCAGGCGCACGGCGACGTCGACGTGATTCCGGCCGGCCTGCCCGGCCAGTGGACCGACAGCGCCGACTGCCGGATCCTGCACATCGCGCTCAGCGACACGTTCGTGCGGCGCACCGTCGAACAGCTCGAACTGAAGCCGTCGCGCGCGCAGATCCGCCGGCGGCTGCAGGTGCGCGACCCGCGGCTGCAGCACATCGCGTGGGCGATGGCCGCCGAACTCGAAGCGGAAGACGCATCCGATCCGCTCTACGCGGAAAGCCTGTGCACGGCGCTCGTCGCGCGACTGGTCGACGGCCAGCCGGCGTTTCGCGAACGCCGGCGCACGCTGGCGCCGAAGGCCGCGGCGCGCGTGATCGACTATGTCGAGGCGAATCTCGACCGGCGCATGACGCTGGCCGAACTCGCGGCGCTCGTGTCGATCAGCGTGCCGCATTTCAAGGTGCTGTTCCGCGAAACGCTCGGGATGCCCGTGCACCAGTACGTCGTGCGGCGCCGGGTGGAGCGCGCGAAGGCGCTGCTGCTCGAAGGCCGGCTCAGCATCAGCCAGATCGCGCTGGAAGCCGGGTTTGCGCATCAGAGCCACATGGCGAACTGGATGAACCGCGTGCTTGGCGCAACGCCGACGGAGATCGCGCGGTCGGGTGCGCGGGGCGGGTTGCGGCTTGCCTATGACGGCGAGGATGGCACGAAGCCTCCACGTCGCTAGCGCGCGCGGACAGACGCGCGGGCCGTACCCGCGCTCGCATCCCGTCATCCTTTCCTGCTCGATTCATCCCTCCGTGCGCGCCTTTCCGGTCGCGCCTGCCGACAATCACAGCACTTTCATCCCCCAGGAGCGAATCGTGTTCGTGATCTTCGGAGCATCCGGCAACGTCGGCCTGTCGACCGTGACGATCTTGCGCAACGCAGGCCATTCCGTGCGCGCGGTGCTGCGCGACGCACGCCATAGCGAACGTTTCGTGCAGCTTGGCTGCGAAGTCGCGATCGCGGACCTGACGGACGCGAATGCGATCGCCGCGGCGATCGACGGCGCGCAGGCCGTGCAGATGCTGTGCCCGGTGCCGGCCGCCGATCTCGATCCGGCCGCGACGATGACACGGACGATCGATGCAGCGACCGCCGCGCTCGCCGCCAACCCGCCGCCGGCGCTGCTCGCGTTGTCGGACTACGGCGCGGAGCTTGATGGCAATACGGGTATCACGCGTCTGTTTCATGACTTCGAGAAACGGCTGAAGACGATCCCGACGCAATTGACGGTGCTGCGCTCGGCCGAGCATCTGCAGAACTGGGCGCGCGTGCTGCCGGTCGCGCTCGGCACCGGCGTGCTGCCGAGCTTTCACCATCCGGTCGACAAGGTATTTCCGACGGTCTGGGCGCCCGATGTGGGCGTCGTCGCGGCACGGCTGCTGCTCGATGCACCGGAAGGCGGGAGCGCGCCGCGCATCGTCAGCGTCGAAGGGCCGCGTCGCGTGAGCGTGACCGCGATTGCGAATACGTTGGGCGCGGCGGCGGGCCGCGCGATCGTCGCGCGCGAGCTGCCGCGCGACACGTGGAACGCGACACTGCTGCGCGCAGGGCTCAGCGAGCGTCATGCACAGCTGATCGTCGATCTGTACGACGTGCACAACGCCGGGCGGATCGATGTCGAGGCCGACGTGTCGGAGCGGGTGTACGGGACGACGACGCTGGAGGAAGCGCTTGCGCAACTGGTGCGCAAGCATGCGCGTTGAGTGAAGGGGGCGCGGCGCGCATCACGCGGGCCTGCGCATCTTGTTCAACACCCCATACGCCACCGACCCGATCACGATCCCCCAGAACGCCGACCCGAGCCCGAGCCACGTCATCCCCGACGCGGTCGCGAGGAACGTGATCACCGACGCTTCGCGATGGTTCTCATCCTCGAAGATTCCATGCACGTTCGCGCCGATTGCACCGATCAGTGCGAGCCCCGCGAGAATCGCGACGAACGCCTTCGGCAGCGCGAAGAACAGCGTGACGATCGTGCCCGCGAAGAGCCCGCCGATCAGGTAGAACGCGCCGTTCGCGAGCCCGGCGACGTACCGCCGCGCGGGATCCTCGTGCGCGTCCTTGCCGGTGCAGAGCGCCGCGGTAATCGCCGCGACGACGATCGTGATTCCGCCGAAGCATGCGACCACCAGCGACATCACGCTGGTCGCCGTGATGATCGGGCGCGCCGGCGTGTGATAGCCGGACACGCGCAGGATCGTCATCCCCGGCAGGAACTGTCCGGTGAGGCTGACGACGACGAGCGGCAGCGCGAGGCTGAGCGTCGTGCCGAGCGTCCATTCGGGTGCGATGAAGATCGGCCGTGCGAGGCTCGGCGACACGTTGCCGAGATCCGTCATCCCGAGCAGTGTCGCGAGCGCGGCGCCCGTCAGCAGCACGAGCACGATGCTGTAGCGCGGCAGCAGCTGCTTGAAGATCACGTACGCCGCGATCATCCCGAAACCGAGCACCGGCTGCGCGGTCGCGGCGGAGAACGCATGCATGCCGAACGGCAACAGGATGCCGGCCATCATGCCGCAGGCGATGCCCCGCGGGATGTGGCGCACGAGCCGGTCGAAATAGCCGGACACGCCGATCGCCAGGATGATCAGCGCGGCCGTGATGTAAGCGCCGACGGCCTGGTTGAGCGTCAGTTGCGGAAACAGGCCGACGAGCAGCGCAGTGCCCGGCGCCGACCACGCGGTGACGACGGGCACCTTCAGCTTCCAGCTCGCGAACAGCCCTGACACGCCCGCGCCGATCGAGATCGCCCAGACCCACGACGACATCATGTCGTTGGACGCATGCGCGGCCTGCGAAGCCTGGAAGAAGATCGCGAGCGGGCCCGCGTAGGAAATCAGGACCGCGAGGAAGCCTGCGGTGATCGCGGAAACGGACCAGTCGTTGCCGAGCGCGCGGATCGCGCCGGGTGGGGTGTTGGGTTGCATCGTCGTCGGGGAAGGCGGCGCGCGGCCGTGCGGCGGAGCCGGGACGAATGATGGTCGGAAGCCCCGGATGAGCCGCCATTCTGCGCATTGCCGACGCAATTGGCAATTCGCGGACGACGATCGGCGTTGTCGGATTTTCGTAAGGATCGGTGCCGAAACGCGGAAACTTCTGACATTACGTACTGATCTGCAACACCCAGTCGACCACCGCCACCTTGATCCCGCTGCCCGTCGACAGCGATGCCGTACCCTCGTCGAACGGATGCACGGGCGGATCGGTCGGCGTCCACGCATGGCGCGCGAGCAGCGCGCGATACCCGCCGCGGATCACGAAGCCGCCGCATTTCTTCGCATACGCGTCGCGCCGCATCCGATACGCATGCGGCAGGTCGTACCACGGCAGCTTCGGCAGGTCGTGATGGACGAGGTGATAGTTGTTGTTCAGGTACAGCAGTCGCATCGCGAAGCCGGCTTCGTTGATCGCGATGCGCGCCTTCGGATGCGGCGCGGCACGATGCTCGTACAGCGAGCGGATCATCGCGAGCGACAGCGCGGGCCACGTGACGGCCAGCAGGTAGTACCACCACGGCACGCCGATCGCCCATTGCAGCCACGCGAGCAGCGCGGCCACGCAGGCAACGTGAGTCAACCACATCGGCAGATAACGAAAGTCGCCTCGCCGGAACGCGGCGAACGCATCGCGGAACGTCGCCGCGATGGCGAGCGGCGGCCCGACGACGATGCGTCCGATGAAAGTCTTGCGCGCGACCGTCAGCGCCCGGCGCCAGCGCGGCAGCCGCGCCCAGCGTTCACGCGTGACGTAGTTCGTTTCGGGATCGATGCCCGGCACGGTCAGGTCTTCGTCGCGGTGATGCTCGAGGTGCGTGTCGCGATACAGCGTGTACGGATACCAGACCGTCAGCGGCGGATAGCCGAGCAGCTTGTTCACGAACGCGGAACGCGTCGGGTGGCCGTGCAGCAGCTCGTGCTGCAGCGACAGGTGCCACGCGCCGAGCAGGATCAGCGGCGGCGTCGCGGCGACGAGCGACAGGTGTCCGTCGCGCACGAGCAGCAGCACGGCGAGCCAGCCGCCGTAGATGACCACGACCAGCAGCCAGGTCGGCCACTCGGTGCGGGCGGTGAAGCGGGCGTCGAGCGCGGCGATCGCGCGCGCGTGGTCGACGTCGAAGTATTCGGCCATGGCGTTGAGGCAGGATGGATCGGGCAGTGCGGGGAACGAGCGATGGAACCGGGGCGCTCGGCCCGGGTGCGCTGGTGTCTCGCGGATCACGGTCGGCCCGCCCGGCATCGCGCACTACGGCGCGCCGGCAGGCATTCGAACGGTACCGAGGCGGCGCGGCTACGCCAACCAATCGATTCGCATTTGCTTATCGCGTTGCGGCCGATAAGCATCCGGGCCGCCGCCGACGCGTAAAATCCCCGCATGAAACCCTGCATGAAACCCTGGATCGCAGTCCTGCCAATGTACAACGTGACGCCGCGCCACGCCGTGCTGTGGCGCGCGCTGCTGCGCGATGCGCTCGATGCGTTCGTGAACGCGGGCGGGCCTGCCGACGTCATGCTGCCCGACGCGCCGTTCGACGACCTGCAGGCGCTGTGGCGGCGCGACGATCTGCTGCTGTCGCAGACCTGCGGCTATCCGTACCGGATGCTCGGCTTGCGCGACGTCGTGCGATTGGTTGCAACCCCGATTTTCGACGCGGACGGTTGCGACGGTGCGCGCTACAGCAGCGTGCTGGTCGTGTCGGCGCGCGTGCATGCGGGCGGCGCGACGACGCTCGCTGCCTGCCGCGGGTTGCGGGCCGCCTTCAACGGCGAGGATTCGCACAGCGGGATGAACGCCTTCCGGCACGCGGTCGCGCCGCATGCGCACGACGGACGGTTCTTCGGCTCGGTCACGCCGTTCGGGTCGCACCTGAACGTGCTGCGTGCGCTGGCATCGGGAGAAGCCGATTGCGCGGCGATCGACTGCGTGACGTTCGCGTATGTGCGCGACGCGTTGCCCGATCTGCTGAAGGACATCCGGATCATCGGCGCGACGGCATCCGCGCCGGGCTTGCCGTTCGTCGCATCGCGGGCGTTGACGGACACGCAGGTGGGCGCGTTGCAGGAGGGGCTCGATCGCGCGGTCGCCGCGGATGCGGAGCGGGCCCGCGTGCTGAGGCTGAAGGGGTTCGACCGGCTGGCGCCGGCCGACTACGACACGATTGCGCGGTTCGCGCAGGCAGCCGCCGCGCACGGCTATCCCGAACTCGCCTGACGCGGGGCGGCGCGCGGCGGTGCGGCGACCACCCCGCGCCGCAGCCCGCTTACTCCTCGTCCATCAAGCGGACCTTGACCCGCTTGCCCTTGATCTTGCCCGCATTGAGCTTGCGCAGCGCGTCGCGCGCGACGCCGCGCTCGATCGCGACATAGGTCGAGAACTCGGTCACGTTGATCTTGCCGATCTGTTTGCCGTCGAACCCGGCGTCGCCGGTCAGCGCGCCGAGCACGTCGCCCGGGCGGATCTTGTCCTTGCGCCCGCCGAGGATCTGCAGCGTTTCCATCGGCGGCAGCAGCACGCTGTCGTCCGCCGGCTTCAGCTCGGCGAGCGGATGCCATTCGACCTCGCGCTTCTGCGCCTGTTCGATCGCGCCGACGCGGCCCATCTCGTCCATGCTCGCGAGGCTCAGCGCCCAGCCGTCCTGATCCGCGCGGCCCGTGCGGCCGATGCGGTGCACGTGCACTTCCGGGTCGGGCGTCACGTCGACGTTGATCACCGCCTGGAGCTGCGCGATGTCGAGCCCGCGCGCCGCGACGTCGGTCGCCACCAGCACCGAGCAACTGCGGTTCGCGAACTGGATCAGCACCTGGTCGCGCTCGCGCTGGTCGAGCTCGCCGTGCAGCGCGAGCGCGTGGAAGCCCTGCGCGTGCAGCACGTCGAGCAGGTCGCGGCACTGCTGCTTGGTGTTGCAGAACGCGATCGTGCTCACCGGCCGGTAGTGATTCAGCAACTGGCCGACCGCATGCAGCCGCTCGTCCTCGGTCACTTCATAAAAGCGCTGGCGGATCTTGCTGTCGTCGTGGCGTTCCGCGAGCTTGATTTCCTTCGGATTGCGCAGGAACTGCTGGCTCAGCTTCGCGATGCCGTCCGGATAGGTCGCGGAGAACAGCAGCGTCTGGCGCGTCGTCGGGCACATCCGCGCGACCTTCGCGATGTCGTCGAAGAAGCCCATGTCGAGCATCCGGTCGGCTTCGTCGAGCACCAGCGTGTTCAGCGCGTCGAGCTTCAGGTTGCCGCGATCGAGGTGATCCATGATGCGGCCCGGCGTGCCGACGACGATATGCGCGCCGTGCTCGAGGCTTTGCGCCTGCGGGCGCATCGGCGTGCCGCCGCACAGCGTCAGCACCTTCACGTTCTCCTCGGCGCGTGCGAGGCGGCGCACTTCCTGCGCGACCTGGTCGGCGAGCTCGCGCGTCGGGCATAGGATCATCGCCTGCACGTCGAAGCTGCGCACGTCGAGGCGCGCGAGCAGCGCGAGCGAGAACGCCGCGGTCTTGCCGCTGCCCGTCTTCGCCTGCGCGATCAGGTCCTGGCCGGCCAGCGCGATCGGCAGGCTCGCGGCCTGGATCGGCGTCATGTCGACATAGCCGAGCTGCGCGAGGTTCGCGAGCGTGGCGGGCGTCAGCGGCAGCGCGCTGAACGGCGTGGCGGTCGGTTGGGTCAAGACAGGTCTCCGAGGTAGGGGCGGCCTTCCATCTGCTCGTAGACGACGTTGCCTTCGTCGTCCTCGAAACGTTCGAGATAGTTGCGGGCGCCACATAGCGGGCAGCGGAACAGCAGCCCCTGGCCTTCGTCCTTGATGACGACGTCGGACTGTTCCCACTGCGTGCCGCAGCTCTGGTTTCGGCAGGTAAACACGGTCTTTCTCCAGCTGAATTCGGTTGATGGCGCGCCCGGGCGGGCGCGGCCACGGCGGGCGGCGCTCGCGCGGCTCGGGCGCGGGCCGCACCGGCGGTGGCTCGGGTTGTGTCGATGCGGGTGATGGATCGGGCGGCGACGCGGTCGCGCGTGCCGCAATTCTAGCGGAAGCCGGTGCCTCCGCCCGGCGCGCACCAGGAAAAACGGCCGCCCCGGAGGGCGGCCGTGTCGGGCGGCATAACGGTGCCGCGGGTGCCGCGCGCGGTGTTGCGCGGCGTCGGGCGCGTTACAGCGCCATGTCGGTCGACGCCTTCGCCGGGCGGGCCGGTGCGGCGCCGGTGGCCTGCGACGGCACGCCGAGGTCGATCTTCGGCGGCGGCGACAGTTGCAGCACGTCGGCGGTGTACGTCCATTCCTCGACGACCTTCGCCGGGCTGTCGTTCAGCTTGGTGCCGTAGCTCGGCACGATCTGGCGAATCTTCTGCTGCCACTCGGGCGTCGCGACCTTGTCCTTGAACACCTTCTTCATCAGGTTCAGCATGATCGGCGCGGCCGTCGACGCACCCGGCGACGCGCCGAGCAGGCCCGCGATGCTGCCGTCCTGCGATGCGACGATCTCGGTGCCGAGCTTCAGCACGCCACCCTTGACCGGGTCGCGCTTGATGATCTGCACGCGCTGGCCGGCCTGCCACAGGCGCCAGTCTTCCTTCTTCGCGTTCGGGAAGTATTCCTTCAGCGCGTTGAAGCGGTCGTCGTCGGTCAGCATCAACTGGCCGGCGAGGTACTGCACCAGCGGGAATTCGTCGACGCCCACGCGCATCATCGGCGCGACGTTGTGCAGGTTGGTGCTCTTCGCGAGGTCGAAATACGAGCCGTTCTTCAGGAACTTGGTCGAGAACGTCGCGAACGGCCCGAACAGGATGATCTTCTTGCCGTCGATAATTCGCGTGTCGAGGTGCGGCACCGACATCGGCGGCGAGCCGACCGACGCCTTGCCGTAGGCCTTCGCGAGGTGCTGCTTCACGACTTCGGGGTTGTCGGTCACGAGGAACGAGCCGCCGACCGGGAACGCGCCGTAGTCCTTCGCTTCGGGGATGCCCGACGCCTGCAGCAGATGCAGCGCACCGCCGCCCGCGCCGATGAACACGAACTTCGCGTCGACCGACTGCGCCGGTTCGTCGGAATGCAGCTTGACCCACGACACGTGCCACGTGCCGTCGGCGTTGCGCGAGATCTCGCGCACTTCGCTCGACAGCGACAGCGTGAAGTTCGGCTGCGTCTTCAGGTAGCCGACGAACTGGCGCGTGATCTCGCCGAAGTTCACGTCGGTGCCGATCGGCGTCCACGTCGCGGCCACCTTCTGGCTGCGGTCGCGACCTTCCATCATCAGCGGCACCCATTGCTTGATCTGGTCGTAGTCTTCCGAATACTGCATCCCGCGGAACAGCGGGCTCGCCTGCAGTGCTTCGTAGCGCTTCTTCAGGAAGCGGACGTTGTCGTCGCCCCACACGAAGCTCATGTGCGGCGTCGAGTTGATGAACGAGTGCGGGTTCTTCAGCACGCCTTGCTTCACCTGCCAGGCCCAGAACTGACGCGAGATCTGGAACGATTCGTTGATCTCGATCGCCTTCGAGATGTCGACCTTGCCGTCCGCCTTCTCCGGCGTGTAGTTCAGCTCGGCGAGCGCCGAATGGCCGGTGCCGGCGTTGTTCCAGCCGTTCGAGCTTTCCAGAGCGACGCCGTCGAGGCGCTCGACCATCGTCATCGACCAGTCGGGCTGGAGTTCGTGCAGCCAGACGCCGAGCGTCGAGCTCATGATGCCGCCGCCCACCAGCAGGACATCGACCTTCTTCGTATCGGCGGCGTGCGCGGACGTTGTCGCGATGCACAGCGCGAGCGCCGACAGTATTACCCGTAACGTTTTGATCACAGCAGATCCCTTTTTCAACTTGGATGCATCGGTTTGCCATGCCGCCCGGCGTGCGGTTCCGTTGCGCCGAAACACGGGTCCGGAGATCCGGATCGCGAATCCGGAATTCCGGACCGGCGCTGCGCGCCGTTGCATTTGCGCACGCGAAGCCATTCGGAAGGACACCTTCGGATCGGCTTCCCGAGAGCAGGCAAGCGCCTGCGTCGCGACGGTGTGCCACGCGCCGGGGCTCTGGCGGCAAGCCTGAGCGGACGGCGCTTCAGGCTGCGTTGACCGAGGCCGCGCGCGACGCGTTTTGCGGGGGCGGGGTGGCAAGGGGCGCGTAATATAACCGAACTCGGACAATGTGTCGCAGACGACGAATATCCCTGTTTTCGTGGGGTTTTTTGTGCGTCCGGGTTTCCGGAATGACGGTGCGCGACGCGGGAAAATCGATGCGGATCAGCAGGGCGGAATGGGTGTGATGGACATGCTGCTACACCGGGACGAATACGCAGGCCATCGCGGCGGCAAACGACGCGGCGGGAGAGTAACGTTTCATCGGGTCCTTACGAAACGCGCACGCGCGCATCGTCCGCACGGCGCTCCGCATCGTGCACGATATGCAATTCCCGCGTGCGGATCGGCAGCGCGCAGTCCGCATCGGCGAGCGTCTTGCGGACCTGGCGCGCGAGGCGCCAGCGCAGCGCCCAGAACGTGTCGGTATGCGTCCACACGCGCATGTTCGCGACGGCGGTGCTGTCGTCGAAGCGCATCACCATCACGTCCGGCGCGGGGTCCTCCAGCACGTCGGGATCGGCCGCGGCCAGCGCACGCAGCGCTTCGAGCGCGCGCTCGATATCGTCATGCACGGACACTTCCACTTCGAGATCGAGGCGGCGCGTCGGGTTGCGCGTGTAGTTGCGGATCGCGCTGCCCCACAGCGCGCTGTTCGGCACGTATTCGCAGATGCCGTCCGGCTTCGTGAGGCGCGTCATGAAGAGCCCGACCTCGTCGACGGTGCCCGCGACGCCCGAGCCGCCGTCGATGTAGTCGCCGACCTTGAACGGCCGCAGCAGCAGAAGCATGATGCCGGCGGCGATGTTCTGCATCGTGCCTTGCAGCGCGAGCCCGATGGCGAGGCCGGCCGCGCCGAGCACCGCGACGATGCTCGCGGTTTCGATGCCGAGTTGCGACAGCGCGCCGACGATCGCGACGATGCGGATGCCCCACACCGCGACGTCGCAGAGGATCGGCCGCAGCGTGTCGTCGACGCGCTCCTTGTTCGAGAGCAGCCGGTTCAGCCAGTTGCCGACGCGCTTCGACAGCCACCAGCCTGCTACGAGCAGCGCCAGGCCGGCGGACAGCTTGATGGAGAGGGTGGACAACGCGTTCCACAGGAACGTCCAGCGTTCCGGATGAAGATGATCGAGAAACATGACGGGATTCCGGTTTTGAAGACAGGTTGCGCGGCGTATGACACGCCGGCAGCGTTCGACTGTACACGGAGCACGGTGGTTCGCGCGAATCCCTGCCGGACCGCGTGCGCCGATTTCATACTCGTACTAAGAGAAGATTCGAAAAAATAGGATTGGTCCTATTTGGCTCATTGGGACGCGCCGATACACTCGCTTTCACGCTGCCGGATCGCGACGATCGACTGTTTGCGATGCTGGCTGTTCCCGGCCCTTTCCCCGGCCGTTTTCCGGTTTTTCATCGATAGATAGCGAGTGATGACGTCATGCGGTTAGACCTGCGTTTCCGTCTCGCACGCGACCAAGGTCAATCCGCCCGACGCGGTGTCCGCTGTTCCCCGCTTCACCGCGTGCTGCTGCGTGGGGCCATTGCGGCGGCTTGCGTGGCCGGCGTACAGGGCGCGACAGCGCAGGCGGTTCGCGACGCCGAGCCGTTCGCGCTTCCGGCGGCTGACGCCACGGACCTTGGCGACGTGCCTTTTTTCAATGCCGCCCGCACGACGTGGGGTGGCCTGCGTGCGGCGTCCGCGGCACCGCTCGACGTCGCCTACACGTCGCATGCGATGAACGTGTCGACCGGCGGCGCGCACGACGATCCGGTTGCGCGCTTCGGTGCATGCGTCGCGTATCGCGTGTTGTGCGACACCGCGCGCGACGCGGTCGAGCGCGGCTATGCATCGCGCTTCGATTACGGTCTGGCCTCGGCGCTGCCCGCGACGGGCGCGCAGCCGGCGTTCGCGCGAGGCGCGGTCGATCTGGCATCCGCCGAGCCGTTCACGCTCGCGCAGCCGGATCGCGGCACGCGCGCCGGCGCGATCGTCGGCAGCCTGCGCGCGTCGCTGGCGCGCGCCGATCTGCCGACCGGCGTCGCCGAGCAGATCGTCCGCATGCTGGCCGGGCGCGTCGATCCGAAGCAGCGCGGCGCGGATGGCGATACGTTCCGCGTGGCATTCGAGCCCGACCACGACGCAGTGCGGCCGGGCCGCGCACGCGTGACGGCGCTCGACGTCCGCTTTCGTGGGCAGCGCGTCGCGGCCGTGTGGTTCGCGCCGCAGGCCGGCTCGCCGGGCGCCTATTACGAACTCGACGGCATGCCGCTTGCCGGCACGCGCTTCGCGATGCCGGTCGCCGCGACGCGCATCAGCTCGCAATTCGGCACGCGCGTGCATCCGGTGAGCGGGGCGCGTCACGTGCATTCGGGCGTCGATCTCGCGGCGCCCGCAGGCCGCGCCGTGCATGCGTCGGAGCGCGGCGTCGTGACGTTCATCGGCACCGAGCCGAACGGCTACGGCAAGTACGTGGTGATTGGGCATGACGGCGGCTATGCGTCGTACTACGCGCACCTGTCGGCGTTCGAGCCGACGCTGCGCACCGGCGCGCGCGTCGTGCGCGGTCAACGCGTCGGCGCGGTCGGCAGCACGGGCACGGCGACCGGCCCGCATCTGCACTTCGAGGTTCGCCGGCATGCCCGCCTCGTCGATCCAATCGAACTCGTGCATGCAGCCAAGGCGGCGAAACTGAAGGGCGCGCAGCGCGTGGCGTTCAACCGCGTGGCGCGTGACGCGCGCACTCAATTGGCGTCGGCCGCGTTCGCGCAGCCCGTGGCGATGTCGACGGCTGTCGCGCCGCAGGCGGGGTGATCGGTGCGGGGCTGCGCTTGCAGAGGGCCGAGGCACACCGGCCAATCGCCACGCCGGGCGGCGTGGCGACGACCGTCAGGCTCCTGCGGTTCAACCCAGCGGCCAGTTCAGGATCGCGATGCCGTCGTTGTAGTCGCCGTCGCCGCCATCTTCCGAGCCGACCAGCCCGAAGTAGGTCTTCTTGAAGATATCGACCTGACGCGAGCCGATCTTCGACGGCTTGCCGTTCGCCGTCACGACCACGCGAACCTTCCCCTTGCCCGAGTTCACGATCTGCGTGTTCAGGTTCGCGTCCTGCGTGCCGGCGCCCTGGAACGTCGCGGCCGGTTTCGGGTTGTCGTCGACGAAGACCTCGATCGTCTGCTGCGCGGACGAATTGACCAGCGCGGTCACGCCGAACGCGATGTTCGGCGGCAGGTTGAAGACGCCGTCGCGTTCGCCGCCGCCGGTCGGCACGGGCTCCGGCTGCACGGGTTGCGGCGTCGCTTTCGAGAAGTAATTGACCACCGCGCCGACGCCGAACTTCGCCGCGGCGCCGGGCAACACGCCCGGCGCGCCGGCCCACGTCACCGTGCACGCGACGACCTGCCCGGCCGCATCGGTTTTCACCTTGTTCTGCCAGCTGCCGACGTCGAAGCTGTACGGGATCGTCGCGATATCGACGAATACGTCGTACTGCGGCAGTTTCTCGACGAGCTGCGTGGTCATGAACTGACGCATCCGGTCGAGCACGGCCTGATCGCCGCTGGCCTGCACGGCGGTGGCGTCGTTGCCCGCGAGTTGCAGCAGTGCGTACAGATCGTCGTGGGTAAAGGGTTGTGACATGTCGTCCTCGTGTTGATGGAAAGTCTCGCGCCGCGCGGCCGGTGAACGGATTGCACCGGGCCGCGCGCGGCGCCGAGCGTGGAACGTGGGACTGCAAATGACTGCTCGAACGATTCGCAATGCAGGGCGGGCCGGTCGCCGTTGCGATGTTTCGCGACCGCCGCCGCTCAGCCGCTCAGCCGCTCAGCCGCTCAGCCGCTCAGCCGAGCGGCCAGTTCAGGAACACGATGCCGTCGTTGTAGTCGTCGTCGGCACCGTCTTCCGAGCCGACGATCCCGAAGTACGACTTCTTGAAAATGTCGACCTGCCGCGAGCCCAGGCGCGACGGCTTGCCGTTCGCCATCACGATCACGCGCACGCGGCCCTTGCCGGAGTCGAGCACCTTCGTGCCGAGGTTCTGGTCCTGCACGCCGGCGCCCTTGAACGTCGCCGCGGGTTTCGGGTCGTCGTCGATGTAGATGTCGATCGTCTGGTCGTTCGCCGCGTTGGTGAGCGCGGTGACGCCGAACTTGATGTTCGGCGGGAGGTTGAACGTGCCGTCACGTTCGCCGCCGCCGCCGATGTTGCCCGATCCGCCGCCACCGGTTTCGCCGCCCTGATTGCCGCCGCCTTGCGACGACGACTGCGCGGCCGTTTCCCCGATCGCGGACAGGCTCGCGTACGAATCGATATGCATCGCGCTGCCGCGCACGCTTTTCCACTGGCCCTTCACGAACGTGACGCCGCTGCCGACGTCGATCGTCGCGACGAGCGTGAACGGCATGCGCCCGGTGCTTTCGGGCACCTTCGACGAATAGGTGAAGCAGCCGTCCGCGACGACGCCCTTGTCGGTCGCGATCGCGAAATAGATGCCGGGGAAGTTGTTGCCGGTCGCGTAAGGCGTCGGCACGTTGAGGGTGACCTGCAGTTTCCCGTCGCGAATCCCGGCCTTCGCAATGTCGATATACAGGCCCGGGATGTCGACGTAACTTTCCGACGTCGCGACGGGCGCGCTGACGATCGAAGCGGAAAGAAGCGGCATGGATGTCTCCGGTGATGAGGCGGTTTGTTCTGGATGGGGCGCGAGGGTCCGCGGAACCCGGCGCAAACCCGCCGGCCGCCATGGAAGCGGCCGGCAGCGGGCGACCGTCGATCGCGCGTCAGGTCAGCCGATCGGCCACTGGAGCACGACGATTCCGTCGTTGTAGTCGCTGTCGTGGCCGTCTTCCGACACGACGATCCCGAAGTTGACCGTGAACGGCGAGCCGTCCGATTTCTTGCCGTTGATCGGCGCGAGGCGCGCGTCGGTCGCCGACTTCTTGCCGTTCACCGACACTTCGAAACGGATCTTGCCGTTGCCGGAATTCAGCGTGGCTTCGCGCGGGCCGTCGCGCGTCGTCAGCTTGTGATACGCGGCGGGTTCCTGGCTGTCGCCGATAAACAGCTTGATGTGCTGTTGCTCGGCTGCATTCGCGAAGAAAATCGCGCGGAAATCGGTATTCGGCGGAATCGAAAACTCGCCGGCGCGATTGGATGACGTTTGAGAGTCGGCCATGCTTGCCTCCTGATAGGTATTGGATAAGGCGCGAGCCTTGTCGCGCAAACGTTTGCCGTTTGAAACGCGACGTACAAAGCATGGCGAAAAATAAATAAAAAAATATTCGGGCGAGAATGGTTATTGTTCATTAAATCGAAAGGCGGCGCTAATCGATTTACTGAAATGTGATTAATGAAGGGGATTTCGATATATTCGATGAACTATATCGATGCGTGTATCGATTTCCTGAATGATGCGCGAGCGCGCAACGCGAAGCGAGAGAGGGGGGCGCAATCGGACTTCGGAGCAGACGCTCGGCGTTCGCATATGGCAGCGTTTCGTTTCAACATCGACATCTCGGTCGTGGCCGCGCCCACCGGCCACCGTCGAACGCCCGCGCCGCAGCCCGATCGCAAGGGAGGGGTGTGCGGCGACCGGCGAAGAGGATGGACCGACTCACTCCGAACATGAATAGGGCCTCACCGGCGCCGCACCCGTGAAGCATATCGACGACGGACGCCGTCGCCTATCGGACGAGACTGATTCTGCGTCAACGCGCGTATCGCGGGATCGGGCGGGACGGAAGGCGCAGCCGTCCCCGGTTGACAGCCGTGGTCACCCTGTGATTTGATGCCGGCCATGCACGCCGCCGAGTTCCTCTTCTCGCTACGACTACTAGCCCGCTTCTCCGGGCTGGGTCTGCGGCTGCGCGCTTTCCATCTGCTTCGTTCCTGAAGCGCCAGATTTTCCCCGCATCACCGACCTGGCCCCGGTTGTCGACCGGCGCCTGAGTTCGTCTTTTTTCCGTCATCACTCCGCTCCGTCCCGGTCGCTCAACCGTCAAGGCCGTCGTTCGCCGTACCGCTTTGCCGTTGTGCCGTTTTCTTGCCGTTTTTACCGCTGCGCGCGCGGCCGGCTCTTGCCGCCGATGGCCGCCGCGCCGCGCTTCACCGACAAACAGACCGAGGACCGACATCATGATGCTGAAGAACCCCGCGACGAAATACCGACCGTTCACGCCCGTCAACCTGCCCGACCGCACGTGGCCGTCGCGCACGATCACGCAGGCGCCGATCTGGATGAGCACCGACCTGCGCGACGGCAACCAGGCGCTGTTCGAACCGATGGACGCCGCGCGCAAGATGCGGATGTTCAAGACGCTGGTCGCGATCGGCTTCAAGGAGATCGAGGTCGCATTCCCGTCCGCGTCCGAAACCGATTTCAACTTCGTCCGCGAGCTGATCGAGGGCGGTCACATTCCCGACGACGTGACGATCGAAGTGCTGACGCAGGCGCGCGACGACCTGATCGAGCGCACCTTCGCATCGCTGCGCGGTGCGAAGCGCGCAATCGTGCACCTGTACAACGCGACCGCGCCGGAATTCCGCAAGATCGTGTTCGGCCTCGATCGCGATGGCGTGAAGCAGCTCGCGGTGAACGCGGCGCGCACGATCAAGCGCTGCGCCGATGCGGCGACCGACACGCAATTCACGCTGCAGTACAGCCCGGAAACGTTCACGGCGACCGAACTCGATTTCGCGAAGGAAGTCTGCGATGCGGTGTTCGACGTATGGCAGCCGACGCCCGAGCGCAAGTCGATCGTGAACCTGCCGGCCACGGTGGAAATCGGAACACCGAATTACTATGCGGACCAGATCGAATGGATGCACCGGAATCTCGCGCGCCGCGATTCGCTGATCCTGTCCGTCCACCCGCACAACGACCGCGGCACCGCGGTCGCGGCGGCCGAGCTCGCGGTGATGGCGGGCGCCGACCGGATCGAGGGCTGCCTGTTCGGCAACGGCGAACGCACGGGCAACGTCGACCTCGTGACGCTCGCGCTGAACCTGTACACGCAGGGCGTCGATCCGGGCCTCGATTTCTCGCGGATCAACGAAATCGCGCGTACGTCCGAGGAATGCACGCAGTTGCCGATTCACCCGCGCCATCCGTATGTCGGCGATCTCGTGTTCACTGCGTTCTCCGGTTCGCACCAGGACGCGATCAAGAAGGGCTTCGCGGTTCAGCGCGCCGACGCCGTATGGGAAATGCCGTACCTGCCGATCGATCCGAACGACCTCGGTCGCACGTACGATTCGATCATTCGCGTGAACAGCCAGTCGGGCAAGGGCGGTATCGCGTACCTGCTCGAACAGGGCTACGGCGTCGCGCTGCCGCGCCGCATGCAGGTCGATTTCAGCGCGGCCGTGCAGCGCCTGACCGACGACAGCGGGCACGAAGTGACGAGCGCGCAGATCTGGTCGCTGTTCCAGCAGGAATACGTCGAAAGCGATACGCCGCTGCGCTATGTCGGCCATGAGCTGACCGAACGCGACGGCCGCGAGACGATCGTGCTGACCGCGGACGTGCACGGCGAGCGCCGCGTGCTGCGCGGCGAGGGCAACGGCCCGCTCGACGCGCTGATGCATGCGCTGCACACGCCGCTGCGGATCCAGCATTACGAGGAACGCGCGCTGTCGCAGGGCGCCGATGCGAAGGCGATCGCGATCGCCGAGCTGGCCGGCACGGGTGTGCGCGGCAGTGCGTTCGGGGTGGGCGTCGATGCGAACCTGACGACCGCGTCGATTCGTGCGGTGATCAGCGGTGTGAACCGCGCGTATGCGCGTGCGGATCAGGTTGCGCAGGCAACGTTCTTTGACGCGGAGCGCGCGGTGACGGCCGTGGCGTAACTGCGGCAGGGGCGGTCGCGCCGGAATTCTCCGGTGCGGCCGCGTCGCCGACAGGGCGCTGCATGGCCCGCCGAGTGCCGCCTGTAGCGCCTGCTTCATGAAGTCCACCCAAGCGCGCGTTTTCGCATCGAGATGCCGGCGCGGCGGGTACACCAGCCGGGGTAGGCCGCTGCCGTTTGTGACGGCAGCAGTTTTTCTTTTTGTGTCGAGCGTGTGCAGCAGTTATCGTTCGAACTTCACTTACCTGGCTCAGAGGGCATCGCCAATGGGCCATTGAAGGAGGAAGCCAACGATGACCAAGGCTCGCGGTACAAGCGTTTACGAGGATCGGTACGTGCTGGTGCGGCACACCGCGGCGGACACTGCACGCCTGCTCGCGGATTCGGCCGTCAAGGCTGCGTACGATCAGTTGGAGGAAGAATTCGCCGCGCTCCGTGCGCTGCTTTCGCAGAATCAGCCTGGTCCGATTGGCTGTAACAATCCGCCACGTTAAATTGATCGGGTGTGGCGGCGCCGGAGCCGCTTCGGCGGCGGCCGTTGGGCCCGGCTGTAGTCATGCTATGTAATTCGATAGCACCTACTCCTGACGCTGCCTCATGCGAGCGCTGATGCGCTTCCGGCTGCAACACACTTCTTTAAGCCGTGCTCCGGCCCGTCAGACCGAAACCGTGATGCCCGCCGGCCCAGATCCCCCCGCCGGCCGCACCACGATCTCCACATGCTGGCCGAACGACGCCAGCGTCAGCATCAGTTGGTCCAGCGTCACGTTCCGGAGCCGCTCGCGCTGTTCGGGGGTGACGACCGGCCGGGCCATTTCGGAGAGCGCTGCAGCCTCTTCTTCGGTCAGGCCGCGCGACACCATCAGCGCATTGAGCTTCAGTACGAGGACGGACTTGGCCGTCAGTTCACCGACGTCGTAGTAGTCGAAATCGTCCGGCACCTTGTCGGTGCGTTGATTCGATGCGTCGTAGTTCATTACGCTTCCTCCGTCATCATCGAAAGGCGCCGCTGCTGCCCGGTTCCGCGATCGATATCGGGGAGTCCCGCGCTCTCGACCGAAGCGCAATCCGCGTCGTCCATCGGCGTGATCACCAGCCGCTTGTGCGACACCTCGATTCGCAGGCGCTGCTCGGGATCGAAGCCTGCTGCCTCGATCCACCGGCCGGACAGCTTCATCCACACACACACATGACAGGCGGCGCCATGTCGGTGAGCCGGATGTGCGGCACGATGCGGCCAGATTGAAGAGACGAGCGAGGGGAGACAAAACAATCGCGGAAATACGTCGGTGCGTTATGATTCGCGCCAGCCATGGTTAACTCTCCTGTGTGGAGTTGGTTATGGTCAGCGGCCTGCAGGTGCTGTTTCACCTACGGGCCGCGCTCGTTTACGCAGCGAGTTTCGAGCGCCATTCCATTACATGCATCGCATGCCGAAGCAGCCCGAGACGCTTCGCGAAAACGTGCAACCACTGTAGCGGAGAACATCCGGCGTCAGGCACCGGTCATGTACGAATTCATCGGCATTGGCCATTTGGCCGATGCTTCGAATGCTTGCTGCACAACGATTCCGCGACATTCGCATTGGCTGGACGCATCGCCACGTCATGGACGATGTGTCAGAAAGCGTTTCAGAGAGGGCTTCGATCAGCCGGCCGCGTACCGCACGAGTATCTCGTTCATCACGCGCCGTTGCTGTGTTCGCCGTGGCACGTGTCGACGTATCGCGGCAATTGAACGGTCGACCGACGAGGCGAGGGCGCGAGGGGGCGACGCAGGGGCCGTACGGGAGGCGCTGTCCGTTCGACTGCACGGGCGCGGGTAGGACCAGGCCGACTGTCGTTTCGGACCGAGACACCGGCCGTATGGTGGCGAGCCGGCGCGCGCGGCAACACGTGTTCGATATCACGCCTCGTTTTGACCGACAGACCGCCCCGGCGATGCCATGCCTCGGCATCGCTTCCCCTATTTCCATATTTCGACTATTATAGAAATATGGAAACGAACGAAACCATTGCCGCCCTCGCGGCGCTCGCACATGAATCCCGCCTCGCGGTCTTTCGCGCGCTCGTGCAGGCCGGGCCGCAAGGCATGCCGGCTGGCCAGATCGCCACGTTGCTCGCCGTGCCGCCGTCCTCGCTGTCCTTTCACCTGAAAGAGCTGGCGCACGCGCAGCTCGTGACGAGCTACCAGGACGGCCGCTTCGTGTTCTATTGCCCGAACTTCGACACGATGAACGGGCTGCTCGGCTATCTCACGGAGAACTGTTGCGGCGGCAATCCATGCTCGCCGGTGTCCGGCTGCTCGCCTTCCGCAAAAATCGACCGCTCCCGTCAATCCTGACGCGCATTCGCGTGCCCGCCCATGACCACGAACGTCCTGATCCTCTGCACCCACAACTCGGCGCGCAGCGTGCTGGCCCAGGGCATGCTCAATCACTGGGCCGCGAAGCTCGGCAAGGATGTGCGCGCCTACAGCGCCGGCAGCGCGCCGAGCGGCCGTCTGAATCCGTACGCGCTGGAGGCGCTGACGCATGCCGGTGTCGACGTCAGCGGCTATCGCAGCAAAAGCTGGGACGAATTCGTCGGCGACGGCGCGCCCGAGATGCGCGTCGTCATCACGGTCTGTGACAGCGCGGCGTCCGAGACGTGCCCGTACTGGCCCGGCAGCCCGGTCAAAGTGCATTGGGGCTACGCCGATCCGTCGAACGCGACGGGCGGCGAAGCAGGCAAGCGTCTCGCCTTCGAACTGACTCGGCAAGCGATCGGCTATCGAATGCTGCAGTTGCTGGCGCTGCCGCTCGATCGCATGAGCGACGACGCACTTCACGCGGCGCTGATCGAGATTGCACAACACTGACCGCGCGCAGCGCGATGTGCGCGAAACGAGCGGCCGCTCATGACTTCAAGACGGAACCTCGTCCGATGAATACGCCCAACGTCGCGCCGCCCGGTACGGCGGTCACGCAACCCGCCATCAACTTCTTCGAACGCTACCTGACCGTATGGGTGGCGCTGTGCATCGTCGCGGGCATTGCCTTCGGCCAGGCGCTGCCCGGCCTGTTTCACGCGATTGGCCGGATGGTGTACGCGCAGGTCAATCTGCCGGTCGGGCTGCTGATCTGGGTGATGATCGTGCCGATGCTGGTGAAGGTCGACTTCGGCGCGCTGCACGAGGTGCGTCAGCACGTGAAGGGCATCGGCGTCACGCTCGTCGTGAACTGGCTCGTCAAGCCGTTCTCGATGGCGTTCCTCGGCTGGCTGTTCATCCGCCATCTGTTTGCACCGCTGTTGCCGGCGGATCAGCTCGACAGCTATATCGCCGGGCTGATCCTGCTGGCTGCCGCGCCGTGCACGGCGATGGTGTTCGTGTGGAGCCGGCTGACAGGCGGCGATCCGCTCTTCACGCTGTCGCAGGTCGCGCTGAACGACAGCATCATGGTGATCGCGTTCGCGCCGCTGGTCGGCCTGCTGCTGGGGATGTCGGCCATCACGGTGCCGTGGGCGACGCTGCTCACGTCAGTCGTGCTCTACATCGTCATTCCGGTGATCGTCGCGCAGATCCTGCGCAAGCGGTTGCTCGCGAAGGGTCAGGCCGCGTTCGATGCTGCGATGACGCAGATCGGCCCATGGTCGATCGCCGCGCTGCTGGCCACGCTCGTGCTGCTGTTCGCGTTCCAGGGTGAAGCGATCCTGAAGCAGCCGCTGGTGATCGCGCTGCTCGCGGTGCCGATCCTGATCCAGGTGTTCTTCAATTCCGCGCTCGCCTACTGGCTCAATCGCGCGGTCGGCGAAAAGCATGACATCGCGTGCCCGTCGGCGCTGATCGGCGCATCCAACTTTTTCGAGCTGGCGGTCGCGGCCGCGATCAGCCTGTTCGGTTTCCATTCCGGCGCAGCGCTGGCCACCGTCGTCGGCGTGCTGATCGAGGTGCCGGTGATGTTGCTGGTCGTGCGCATCGTCAACCGGTCGAAGGGCTGGTACGAGCGCCGGGCTCGAGATCACGAGAGAAGCGCCCCATGACCGACTCCCTGAAAGACCTGCCGCAACTCGACGCCACGCTGTTCCGCGTGCCGGACGCCACGCAACTGCGGCCTGCCGCGCCATCGACCCATCCGCCTCGGCTCCTGCTCCTGTACGGGTCGCTGCGCGAGCGTTCGTTCAGCCGCTTGCTGGTCGAGGAAGCTGCACGCCTGCTCACGGCGATGGGCGCCGAGGTACGCGTGTTCAATCCGAGCGGATTGCCGCTGCCGGACGATGCGCCGGAGAGCCATCCGAAAGTGGTCGAGCTGCGTGAGCACGTGATGTGGTCGGAAGGCATGGCGTGGTGCTCGCCGGAGCGGCACGGCGCGATGACCGGCATCATGAAAGCGCAGATCGACTGGATTCCGCTGTCGACGGGCGCCGTGTGGCCGACGCAAGGCAAGACGCTTGCGGTGATGCAGGTGAGCGGCGGCTCGCAGTCGTTCAACGCGGTGAACCAGATGCGCGTGCTCGGGCGCTGGATGCGCATGCTGACCATCCCGAACCAGTCGTCGGTGGCCAAGGCGTTCATGGAATTCGACGAAGCGGGGCGGATGAGACCGTCCGCGTATTTCGACCGCGTGGTGGACGTGATGGAGGAACTGGTGAAGTTCACGCTGCTGACGCGCGACGTCGGCCCCTATCTGGTCGACCGGTACAGCGAGCGCAAGGAAAGCGCGGAGGCGCTGTCACAGCGGGTCAATCAGCGCAGCATCTGAGATCGTTGACGAGCCGGGGGCGACGTCGCCCGCCGCGCATGCGGCCTTACGCGTGCCCGTCGAATTGTCCGGCGCTCAGCAAAATCAGACTCGACTGATTTCCATCCCGACTCAGATTCCCGACAATTCAGTTTCTGCGGCCCGGCATACACCGTGTGCCGGATCATGGAGACATCTCCTTTTTGCGGCCGGTCTTCTCGACTGGCCGCTTTTTTATTCCCGTTCGCTACCGGAGAGCACGATCGCGATGCAGCTCGACCGCCTGATCCCTGAAATCCTGTTCGGCTTCACGGGCCTGATCGGCATCATCAATCCATTCGGCATGGCGTTCGTGTTTCTCGAACGCACGCAATCGCTGACCGAAGCCGAGCGCGCGGTGCTGTCGAAGCAGATCGCGACGAACGTGTTCTTCACGCTGCTCGTGATCTTTTTCGTTGGCGCGCCGGTACTGAACTTCTTCGGAATCTCGATGGAGGCGCTGCGCATCGGCGGCGGCCTGGCGGTGGCGGTGGCCGGCTGGTCGATGCTGAATGCGCCTGACGTACCGGCCGGCGGCGATGTCGCCGCGCACGGCGACGATCTGCCGAAGCTGATGTCGCGCGCGTTCTTTCCGCTGACGGTCCCGCTGACCATCGGCCCCGGCTCGATCGCGGCCGGCATCGCGCTGCATGCGAACCGTGCGCATACGGCGAGCGATTACGTGTTGTCGGGCATCGTGTCGGTGGCGGTCGCGGCGCTCGTCGCGTTCACGATCTGGCAGATCTACAGCCGCGCGACGACGCTCGCGCGCTATCTCGGCAGCGAAGGGACGAAGGTCGCGATGCGCGTGTCCGCGTTCCTGCTGCTGTGCGTGGGCGTGCAGATCATGCTGACGGGACTCGCCGCGTTCGTGCAGATGCTGGGCGGGCAGGCGGGGTGACCGATGGCATAGGCGCCGACCGTTCGTGCATGAAGTGTTTGCTCTCTATAACTGAGTAAGGTGATAAAATTGGTGCGTTATCGCATCAATTTTGATGGAGGTAGGCAATGCGAACCACGGTCACTATCGACGACGATCTCTACACGAAGGCCCTCCAAATGGCCGAGCCCGGAATGGATAAGGCGGACTTGTTCAGGGAGGCAATCAAGACGTTTGTACGTGTCCAGGCCGCCAAACGCCTGGCAGCACTGGGCGGATCCATGTCCGGCATGGCAGATATTCCGCGACGTCGCCAGGAACCGGAATCGCAATGAATGTGTTGATTGACACGTCAGTCTGGGTTGATCACTTTCGAAACAGAAATCAGACACTTTTCGAGCTGCTTGCGCTCGATGCCGTACTGATGCATCCGATGGTGCTGGGTGAACTTGCTTGCGGGACGCCGCCGGCGCCACGACTGCGAACGCTGAACGACCTCGGATTGCTTCAGGAATGCAATCAGGCCAGCATGTCTGAGGTAATGGCATTCGTGGAGCGCGAGAAGCTCTACGGGATGGGGGGCGGTCTCGTCGATCTGACCTTGTTGGCGTCCACGTTGATCACGCCGGGGGCGCGCTTCTGGACCCTGGATCGTCGTCTTGCAGCGTTGGCGGATCGTTTCTCGGTCGAATTCCGTCCGACTTCAAAGTGAGCTAAAGACGGCATGCGCCGGCGTCGGCCGCAGGGAAGGAATCGGAATAGAACAGGGCCTACTCTGGTCGTCGTGGCGCGGCAGCGTCAACTGGCTCGGGCGGCGGAACCGCCGCGCCGCAGTTCGGGCAGCAGCGTGTATCCGTATCAGCATTCGGGCGCTTGCGCTCCATCGCCGATGCAACCAGCTCCGCGCCCATGATCCCGGTCGGAAACGCGATGATCCCGTAGCCGAGCAAGATCGCGCACGACGTGATCAGCCGGCCGAGCGGCGTGACGGGTGTCAGGTCGCCGTAGCCGGTCGTACTCATCGTCACGGCCGCCCAGTAGACGCCGACCGGAATGCTCGTGATCCCGTGCTCCGGCCCTTCGACCAGAAAGATCACGGTGCCGAGTATCACGACGAGCACGAACATCCCGCCGATGAACACGAAGATCTTGCGCCGCGCGCGCGTGAGCGCCCGCATCAGCAACTGCCCTTCCTCGAGATAGATCGACAGCCCGAGGATGCGGAACACGCGCAGCAGGCGCAGCAGCCGCACGTCGATCAGCGCGTGCAGGCCGGGGAAGAAGAACGCGAGATAGGTCGGCAACACCGACACGAGATCGACGATGCCGAAGAAGCTGCGCGCATACGCGGCCGGCTTCTTCGCGGCGCAGAGGCGCAGCAGATACTCGGCGGAAAACAGCAGCGTGAACGCCCATTCGGCCGCGTAGAGCGCGTGGCCGTATTGCTGGTGCAGCTCCTGCACGCTGTCGGCCATCACGACGAGCACGCTCGCGACGATCAGCACGAGCACCGCGATGTCGAGCTTGCGCAGGAACGAAGGGCGGCGCGCGACTTGCGTGACGGCATCGCGCGCCGTATCGAAGGAGGACTGGATCAGCGAAATCATGGATCCGAGTGTACGGACCGCGTATCGCCGGGCCTATCGGACATGTCTGATTTGAGCCGGGCGGCATCCAGCCGCCGCGCTAGCGGTCAGATCAGCAGCGTGAGCGTGTGAAACAGCGCGAGATCCTCCTTGCGCGCCGAGCGCGCATGCTGGCGGATCACGTGCAACAGGCAGTCGATGAAGCAACGCGCCGCATCGCCGAGCGTGCTGCTGCGCCGCGTGACGATGCCGAGTTCGCTCGGCTCGAAGGTCTCCTTCAGCGGCAGCACGCGCATCCGCTCGCCGAATGGCGGCACCGCGGCGAGGATCGTCGGGCACCACGTGCACATGCCGGCCTGCTCGAGCATCGTCTGCAACATCGCGACCGACTGTGCGCGCACGATGCGCCGTTCGTCGATCCGCGCGCCGTGCCGCGTGAACAGGTAGTCGATCAGCGCGGCCTGGCCGTCGGCCGACGAATTCAGCACCCAGTCGCAATCGAGCAAATCGTGCACCGACGTCGCGCGCTCGCGCGGATGCCCGGCGCGCACCATCACCGACGTGTCGTAGCGCAGCAGCGGCTCGAACGCGAATTCGCGCGCGCCGCTGCCGGGCTGCACGTGGCCGAGCGCGAAATCCATGCTGCCGTCGCGCAGCAGCGGCTGCGCGACGGCCATCAGCGCTTCATAGAGTTCGAGGCGCACGTCGGACATCCGCTCGCGAAACTGCAGCACGGTCTCCGCGAGGAACGTCATCGTCAGCCACGGCGTGACGCCGACACTCAGCCGCCCCTCGACGCGCCCGCGCATCCGTTCGAGATCGCTCTGCGCATGCTCGAGCTGCTTGAGCACGAGCTTCGCGTGCGTGAGCAGCGTCTTCCCGTAGTCGGTGAAGCCGATGCCTTCCGGGGCGCGAACCAGCAGCGGCAGGCGCTCGCTGGCCTCCAGCTCGCGCAGCGCGCGCGTGACGGCCGCCTGCGACAGCCCCAGCGTGCGCGCCGCGCCACGGATGCTCCCGGCTTCCGCGCTCGCGACGAGCGCCTGCAACTGATGCAGCTTGATCGTGCTCATGGTGCGGGATGGTGTGAGAGGGGATGAATGCCGACAACGAAAGGTTGTCATCATAACGAAACTGCGGCTGTTCGCCGGTTTTTTCGCTGCCTACGATTTCGCCACGATCAGCCATTCCGGCGATCGGAAACCGGCACGTATCGAGGAGTATCGAGGGTGGATCGAGCACGAATTTCGCCTGAAATGGCGGCTATCGAGGCGGAGATGATCGCGCTGCGCCGCCGGCTGCACGCGCATCCGGAGCTGGGGTTCGAGGAACACGCGACGAGCGCGCTCGTCGCCGACTGCCTGACAACATGGGGTTATCAGGTGACGCGCGGCGTCGGCGGCACCGGCGTGGTCGGCACGCTCGCGCGGGGCGCCGGGAAGCGCCTGGGGCTGCGCGCCGACATGGATGCGTTGCCGATCCGCGAGACAACCGGGCTGCCGCATGCAAGCCTGCACGACGGCGTGATGCATGCGTGCGGCCACGACGGCCATACGGCGATGCTGCTCGCAGCGGCTAGGTGCCTGGCCGAGCGCGGGCGCTTCACCGGCACGCTGAACCTGATTTTCCAGCCGGCCGAGGAAGGGCTCGGCGGCGCGAAGCGGATGCTCGACGACGGGCTGTTCACGCGTTTCCCGTGCGATGCCGTGTTCGCGATGCACAACGTGCCGGGCCTGCCGGCCGGCGTGCTCGGCTTCTGCGACGGTCCCGCGATGGCGTCGGCCGACGAGGTGCGCGTGCGCGTGATCGGGCGCGGCGGCCACGGTGCGGCGCCGCACACGACGATCGACCCGGTGGTGGTCTGCGCGTCGATCGTGATGGCGCTGCAGACCATCGTGTCGCGCAACGTGAATCCGCAGGAGCTGGCGATCGTGACGACCGGCTCGATCCACGCGGGCACCGCATCGAACGTGATTCCGCCTCATGCGGATATCGAACTCAGCGTGCGCGCGCTGTCGCCGGACGTGCGCGCGCTGCTCGAACGGCGCATCCGCGCGATCGTGCACGGCCAGGCCGACAGCTACGGCGCAACGGCCGAGATCGACTATCGCTACGGCTATCCGGTGCTGGTCAACCATGCAGCGGAAACGGCATTCGCGCGGGACGTCGCACGTGAATGGGGCGGCGACGACGCGCTGATCCCGCATCTGCGGCCGATCGCGGCGAGCGAGGATTTCGCGTTCATGCTCGACGCGTGTCCGGGCAGCTACCTGTCGATCGGCAACGGCGACGGCGCGGCCGGCTGCGGGCTGCATAACCCCGGCTACGATTTCAACGACGCGTGCCTTGCAATCGGCGCGAGCTACTGGATCGCGCTCGCGGAGCGCTACCTCGCGTGAGCCGGACAGGCGGACACGCGGGACATACGGATTCGATTCACCTTCAACGACGGAAACAAGGAGACAGGCAATGAAACCATGGATGGCCGCGCTCGCAATGGCGCTGACGGCAACGACGATCGCAGGCGCCGCGCACGCGGGCGACTGGACGGGCAAGGAGATTCGCCTCGCGGTCGATCCCACGTACCCGCCGCTCGAATACAAGCAGCCGGACGGCACGCTGACGGGCTTCGGGATCGACATCACCAACGCGTTGTGCGCGGAGCTGCATGCGCGCTGCGTGTGGGTCGAGTCGAGTTTCGACGGGATGATTCCGGGGTTGCTCGCGCGCAAGTTCGACGTGATCGCGTCGTCGATGACGATCACGCCGAAACGCATGCAGCAGATCGCGTTCACGAACCGGATCTCGAATGCGCCGGCGCGGCTGGTCGCGCGCAAGGGTTCGCCGTTTCTGCCGACGGCCGCGTCGCTGAAGGGCAAGCGCGTCGGCGTCGAGCAGGGCTCCGCGCAAGCCGACTATGCGATCGCGAACTGGCAGCCGGCCGGCGTGCAGATCGAGTCGTACCAGAACCAGGACCAGGTGTACGCCGATCTCGTGACGGGGCGGCTCGACGCGGCGTTCCAGGCGTCGATCGCGGCCAGCGACGGCTTCCTGAAGAAGCCGCAGGGCAAGGACTTCATGTTCGTCGGCGCGGCGATCGACGACGCGAAATACTTCGGGCAGGGCGACGGCCTCGGGCTGCGCAAGCAGGACACCGACCTGCGCGACGCATTCAATCGCGCGCTGGCGACGATCCTCGCGAACGGCACGTATCAGCGGATCAACCGCAAGTACTTCGACTTCGACATCTACGGCGCGAAGTAAGCGGCACCGCATCATAGCGAGCGGGTGGGGATAATCAAATCAATAAGGAAAGCGAATGAACTGGAGATTGTTTTTCGTCGTGATGCCGGCACTCTGTGCGGTGCCGGCGTTCGCGCAGAGCAGCGTCACGCTGTACGGGCTGATCGATGCGGGCATCGACTATACGAACAACGTCGGCGGGCACGGCGCGTGGCAGATGGCGAGCGGCTTCGCGCAGGGCAGCCGCTGGGGGCTGAAGGGCACCGAGGATCTCGGCGGCGGCTACAGTGCGCTGTTCCAGATCGAGAGCGGCTTCAACGTGAACAGCGGCACGCTCGCGCAGGGCGGCCGGATGTTCGGGCGGCAGGCTTACGTCGGGCTCGGCAGCACGCGCTTCGGCACGCTGACGCTCGGCCGGCAATACGACGCAGTCGTGGATTTCCTTGCGCCGACGACCGCGAACGGCAGCTGGGGCGTCTATCCGTTCTCGCATCCGCTCGACAACGACAACACCGGCAATACGTTCCGGGTGAACAACACGGTCAAGTACGCGAGCCCGGATTTTGCCGGCTTCTCGTTCGGCGGCACGTACAGCTTCAGCAACGACACCGGGTTCGCGAACAACCGGCAATGGAGCGTCGGTGCGGAGTACGAGCAGGGCGGCCTGCTCGTCGGCGCCGCGTTCCTGAATGCGGACAACCCGGGCGCGACGGCCGGCGGCGCGATCGCGGGCGCGGGGTCGGTCGGCGCGGATGCGAACTTCGCGTCGGCGAGATTGCGGATTTTCGGCGCGGGCATCAACTACACCGCAGGGCCCGCGACGGTCGGGTTCGCGTATACGAACAGCAACGTCACGCGGCCGACCGCGAACGTCGGCTACCTGTTCGGCGACGAGACAATCGAACCGGTGACAGGGCCGCTCGCGGGCGGCGCGGTCACGGCGATCAAGTACCAGAACTTCGAAGTGAACGGCAGGTATCAGTTCACGCCGGCGTTCTTCGTGGGCGCGCAGTACGTGTACACGACCGTGCGCTACGACGCGACCACGGGCAGCGCGAAACCGAAGATCCATTCGATCGGGCTGATGGCCGACACCAACCTGTCCAAGCGCACCGACGTCTACCTGATGGGCGCGTACCAGCGGATTGCCGGCGACGCGACCGGCTCGTCGCTCGATCAGGCCTATATCCCGGGGGCGGCGGATCTATCGTCGACGTCGAAGCAACTGATGGTGCATGCGGGGATTCGGCACAAGTTCTGAGTGCGTGACGCGGGAAGACCGGCGGCCGGCATCGTGCAGGGCGCGCACTGCGTGCCCGGCGCGTGGGGTCGCCGGTCATTACTGCCCGAAGCGTTGCGTGACGGCATCCTTCAGCCGCGCGGCGGTCAGCTCGCCCATATGCGATTCGACGAGTTCGCCTTTCACATTGAAGAACAACGTGGTCGGCAGCCCGCGCGAGCCATACGCGTGCATCGCGTGCAGCGAAGGGTCGAGCAGCACGTGATCGAAGCGCAGGTTCTGCTGTTCGAGGAACGCGCGCACGGCTTGCGCGTTTTCCCCCTGGTTGAGCATCAGGACCGTGATGCCCGGATGGTCACGCTGCGCCTGTTCGAGGATCGGCATCTCACGGCGGCACGGCGCGCACCACGTCGCCCACAGGTTCACGACGACCGGCTTGCCGACGAAGCCCGCGGGCAATACGGGCGTCGAATCGAGCGCCTGGAGCGGCATCGTTGCAAGCGGCGGCGCGCCGCGCTGCAACGTCGCCAGCGTGCCTTGCGCGATGCCCCACGCGCCGAGGCCCGCGACGATGCCGGCCAGCACCGGCCGACGCAGCGCGGGCAGGCGGCGCAGACGCCAGCCGGCGAACACCAGCGCGGCCGCGATGCCGATGCGCGCGTCGAAGCCGCCGTCGCCGAGCGCGACGATCGCGCGCGGCGACGCCGCGTAGTCCGGCCACCATTGCGCGACGTAACCGGCACGCGCGGCAATCAACCCGAGCAGCAGCGCGTCGAGGATCAGGCCTGACGCGGTCTTGTGATGCCCGTCCGGCGGGCGACGCTGGATGACACGCGCGACGAGCCACGCCAGCAGCGCGGCGACGGCGACCGCGACGACGCGGATCGAGAAGGGACCGATGCTCAACATGAAATAGGAAGAATGGACGTGATCGAGCGGGACAGAAGACGGGATGGTCCGCCGCGACGATGAAGCGGTCGACGGTCGTGCGGCGTTTCGACCGGTTGCCGCGCATGGGGGTTCCCTCCGCGAACGTAACGGCGTGTTGCGGATCGCGACAGGCGCCCGGGGCAGCTCAGGACTGCGTGATGTGCACGCCGACGTGCAGCGAATCAGATCGGTCTGGTGTGGTGTCCGCCGGTATCCCGCACAGGGATCTCTCCTTGACGGCCGCTCCGCTCGCGAGCGGCCGCTTTTTTAGCGTCGTGCTTAGCGTGGTGCGTGCGGGCATGAGTATCTTGTGGCGGTCGGTGGGCGCGGCGGCATCCGATGCATATCGGCTGGTTCAGCGGGATGGGAACGCTGCAAGATGCGAGCGCTAGGCATTCACTTACGCATTGCCTGGCACCCGGTTGGCGGCTGGCGCGGCCGCTCGTTGGCGGCGACACAGGGCTGCCGCCATGGCCCGACGGGCCGCGCATCCACGAGCCGTCGGGCGCCGGGTCTTACAGCTTCTTCGACGCCGTCGATGCCGCGTCGCCTTGCGTTGCCGCGGTCGCCGGATCGAGCGTCGCGATCGTCTTCTCGGTGAATTTCTCGTACAGCCAGTCCATGCGCATGCTGTCGATGCCCGCGATACCGCCGAGCGCATACGACGCCGACACCTTGAAGTGGTCGAGCGGATGATTGTCGGCATCGGCGAACGTGACGGTGCCGTCGACGTAATCGCTGCCGGCCATGAAGCCGAACATGACGGCCGAGAAACTCGAGCGCACGCGAATGCCGGTGACTTCGACATTCAGGTGCATCGCATCGGTTGCATCCGCTTTGGCCAGCAGCTTGCGTGCGTCCAGTGCCTGTTCGATTTTTTCCTGCAGTTTCTTCGCATCGAACTTCAGGTTGTCTTTCAACGCTTCCTGCGCGGCGTTGTCGAGCGTGACCTTCACGATCACGGGTTTCTTGCCGAATTGGGGCGTCGATGCGGTCACGGTGGCCCCTGCCGGATCGCGGGCGTCGCGCGTCACGCTGCTGGCGCAGCCCGACAGGAAGCCGATCGTCACGAATGCCAGTGCGGCATGGCGGATAAGAGATTTCATGATTTGGTCTTTGATTGAGTTTATTTGAATGGGCCTTGTGGCCGAGCGGGAATTTAGCACGGCGCGATCCGATTCAAATCGCCGAATAGCGGGGGAAATCGATTCGGTATTGGGACGGCGCGGCGGGTTTGCACCGAGGAAGCGCCGAGACAATGTGCGGCGAGTGATGAGCGGCGTTGGAGATTTGCTACTGCTTTCGCGATGACATCGCTTCGCGGGCGATTACTGGCCGTTGCCCGCCCGTGCTTCACCGAGCCGATACGCGGTAAAGAACTCGTACCACGGCGACCCTTGCTCGACCGGCACGCCGAGTGCCGTCGTGCGCTGTTTCAGCGCGCCGAATACATCGTTGATGAGTGCGTTCAGCGCGTTATCGCGGAATGGAACCGGTCGCGTCCGCCCCGCGGCGAACGCCCCGTACGCAATCGCCAGCAGACGTTCGCGGTCATCTGTGCCCGCGATCGTCGCGTCGATCGTTTCGACGAAGCGCGGCCGGTCCTCTTCGCGCGCTGCGGACAGGCACAGGAACACGATCGCCGACAGTTCGTGCAGGTCCTTCCCGCGCAGCAGCGTGGGCAGTCGCGCAACGATCGGGCCCACTGGTTCCTCACGCAGCGCGTCGTCGAAGTCGAGCACGGCGGCCATCGGGTTCATGTCTGTTTTCAGGCGATCGAGCGCAGGCGGGGCCGACGACGCGCCGTCCGGCCCCGCAGCGGGCGGAGACCGCAACGCATCGGCCACGTGCTGCGTCCATTCCGGAAAAATCATCCGCACGTTGCCGAACTGCTCGCCGCCTTCCGCGGCCGGATTCCACCGATAGACGATCGTGCCGCCGCGAATGAACGGCGAATACAGGTGCTCGGGCGTTTGCGGCAGCGGCCGCCGGTTGATGGGCAGCCACGCGAGCGTGAGCCAGTCGTAGCGGCCCGTCGCGGGGACGGCAGCGCTCGAACTCGCGACGACCTGCCACGTGCCGCGATTCGCATAGCGGCGGCGCGCGTCGGGTACCGGGACGGTCCGGCCTTTGGCGGTGTCGAAATACGTCTTGCCCGTGACGTTCGCGCCGCTGTCAGCGGCCGGCGTGATGGTCGAGATGACCCACGACGCGCCGTCCGCCGACCGGTAGTCGGACGGCTTCAGCGTTGCTACGTCGTGCACCATGCGCGTTTCCGCGGCGACGGGGCTTGGCGGGGCATCGGCGGGCGCGGCGAAGATACTCGGCATGGCTTTCCTCGGAATCGGGGCGCGCATCGTCGAGCGGGGCGATGTGCGGCGGCACGGATGACGGTGTCGTAACTGTAGAACGTCGTGACCGGAAACGGAAACTGGCCGAATGGGGTAATCGGTGCACGCCGTTCGCCGCTTCGCTTACGATGTGCATCCTGAGCCAAGGACGCATATCGAGCGGGAGGGCGGGCGCATGACCGATACGAAAGCCATTGCCGAACACTGGGCGCGGGTTGCCGGCCAATGGATCGGCTGGGCCGGCAAGCCGGAGATTGGCTGTGGCGAAGGTCGCGTGCGCGACGCGGCCAGCGCAAGCCCGTTATGAGCGTGAGCAGGTCCCAGGCAGTGGGCGCGCGTGCCGCTGTTTTTGTGGATCAAGGCGCGGCCGCTGGGATGGGTGGGGCCGGGGTCGGGTCCGGGGGATTGAATCGGACGGACGTCAGGGTTTCTTGTCGTGATTGGCCAGCAATTCCGAGCGACCAATGATCGCTTTCGCGTTGCCGGCCTGATCGGCGTCTGAAAAACCGGCGGCCTCGATGACTGGCGTGAGCGCTTTGAATGCGACCTGCGGCTTGGCGCTGCGGAGTGATCCCATGCCTTCGTTCCATGCATGCAGCATCTGCTTCGCGGTCCAATGCCAGCGCGTCTCGTTCCTTGCTGCTTCGACGATATCTTTTCCCGTCGATACGGCCGAGTCGCACAGTGCTTCGACCATCTCGCGGTATTGCTTCGGCGGGATGCCGAGACGCGTGTTGAAAAAACGCTCCAGCGTCTTCCCGGGGGCCCACGTTTTTCGACCGTCGATGCTCAGCCCCGGCGGATTGTTCGCAAAGCGCGGATAAGCCTCCGTGGTGACTATGTCATAGGCAGGTGTGTAGATGACGTCGTCGATGTTCGAGTAGAGGAGTGCGATGTTCTTCGCGTGGCAGTCCGCGTTGCGCACGACGTAGTTGGTGATGAGTTGCCAGCCGAGTTGTTCGGCCTCCCGCCGCCAATTGGCAGGACCGATGTAGGGCTTTGTCGCGTTGAGAACCTGTTCGGTCGACGGACGGTACTTCTCGTGCGGCGGCAAGCCAAGCAGGCCGGCGCCGCCGATGACGGCCAGGAGCGAAAGGTCGGTTCCGTCGAGATAAGGGCCGAACTCCTCGCGAATCACTTGAAAAAGAAATCCTTCGGGCAGATTCTGCCGGAAGAAGGGATGCAGGTCGCGTGGCCAAATCCAGGCATCTTCGCGAACGGGCATGGTCAAACTGGCAAAGTCGGCATCGAGTGCGTCTGCGGTGTAGCGCAATGCATAGTCGTCCGCCTGGCGATAGAGATGCGCAACGAGTTTGCCTTTGACGTACACATGAAGCCGCATGGTCACGCGTCTCCCATCGTGCGCTGTTCGGCCAGCACGTCATCGAGGGTGCGCCCATGCCCGCGCTTCACCACGCGCAAGTCATAGCCAGCAGCCTCCAGCAGCCGAACGAGCGCAGATACGCTCATGTCGCCTCGCGCGAGTGTCTCCATCCGTGCGAGCGTCGTGCGTGCGACACCGGCGTGCGCGGCCAGCTCTTTCTGAGAAAGTCCTGCTGAATGGCGGACCGCTCTCAGCATCTCTCCAACATCGGCCAAGGTTGTCATTTGTAGCCCCAGGGCGTCAAAAGTCCTCACATTGACTGATGTTGTAGCCCTTGTGCTACAAATTCGCATGTAAAATTGGTGTCCGCAGGGCTACAAAATTGAACCGACAGGATGATTTTGTATCCCTGTGGCTACTGTGGCCGTTCTGCGGCGACAGCCATTGGCGGTGGTCCTGTTCCCGGACCGCGCGTACGGACAGGCTCCGTTCATGTCGCGGGCCTTTTCAGGACGGGGCGCGGTCAGAACTGGTCCCGGGTTTTTCCGGCCGCCCACGCGATGCGCAGCGCCTGCACGACGCGGCCGCGAAGGCCACGATCCTGCCGTTCATCGACGGCTTGCGGGACGGGTTTCGCACGACGGTCGGCGAGCGCGGACTGAAACTGCCGGTGGCGAGCGTCAGCGTATCGCGCGCCCGCGCGATGTACGGTTCGACAGACAAGGTCGTGCTGCTCGGCCACGCGCGCGTGCTGGCCTGATGCCGATGCCTTCGCGGCTTACCCGCGCATCGGCGGATTCAACCGCGCGAACGCCGCCTGCCGGCGATACGGAAAATACGGATACGGCGCTTCCACCGCGCTCGCCGCATCGAGCTTCGCGACCTGCGCATCGGTCAGCGCCCAGCCGACCGCCCCGAGGTTCTGCCGCAACTGTTCCTCGTTGCGCGCGCCGACGATCACCGACGACACCGTCGGCCGCTGCAGCAGCCAGTTCAGCGCGATCTGCGGCACCGTCTTGCCGGTTTCTTCCGCGATCGCGTCGAGCACATCGACCACGTCGTACAGGCGTTCGTCGTCGACCGGCGGCCCGTAGCTGGCCGTTTCATGCAGGCGGCTGCCTTCGGGCAGCGGCGCATTGCGCCGGATCTTGCCGGTGAGCCGGCCCCAGCCGAGCGGGCTCCACACCAGCGCGCCGAGGCCCTGGTCGGCGCCGAGCGGCATCAGGTCCCACTCGTAGTCGCGGCCGACGAGCGAGTAGTACACCTGGTTCGCCACGTAGCGCGTCCAGCCGTGCCGGTCGGCCTCCGCGAGCGACTTCATGATCTGCCAGCCGGCGAAGTTCGACACGCCGATATAGCGCAGCTTGCCCGCGCGCACGAGATCGTCCAGTGTCGACATCACTTCCTCGACCGGCGTGCCGGCGTCGAACGCGTGCAGTTGCAGCAGGTCGATGTAGTCGGTGTCGAGGCGGCGCAGCGCGTCGTCGACGGCGCGCACGAGCCGTGCGCGCGACGTGCCCGCGTCGTTCGGGCCGTCGCCGGTCGGCAGGCCCGTCTTGGTCGAGATCAGCACCTGGTCGCGGCGCCCCTTGAGCGCGGCGCCGAGGACGCGCTCGGACGCGCCGTCTGAATACACGTCGGCGGTGTCGAACAGGTTGACGCCGGCTTCAATGCAGATGTCGATCAGGCGGCGTGCTTCGTCGACCCCGGTATTGCCCCAGGCACTGAACAGCGGGCCGGCGCCGCCGAACGTGCCGGCGCCGAAGCTCAGGACAGGGACCTTGAGGCCGGAGCGGCCGAGCGTACGATATTCCATGAGCGTTTCTCTCGTCGTGTGAGCGCGGCGCGGCCGCGCGTCGATCGTCAGGCGACCAATGTACCGTTTGCGGCTTTCCCGGATAATCCAGAAGACGACGAAAATAACCTTCGGAAGGAGCGAACAATGCTGCTCGACAACCTCGCGCTGTTCCTGCACATCGTGGAGAAGGGCGGGCTGGCTGCGGCGGGCCGCGAAGTCGGCCTGTCGCCGGCCACGGTGTCCGAGCGGCTGACGGCGCTCGAGCGCCACTACGGCGCGGCGCTGCTCACGCGCACGACGCGCGCGATCAGCCTGACCGACGAGGGGCGCACGCTGGCGGAGGGTGCGCGACGCCTGCTGGCCGAGGCCGATGAACTCGAAAGCCGTGTGCGGCTGGGCGTGCAGACGCTGTCGGGGCCCGTGCGGCTGAGTGCGCCGGCCGATCTCGGGCGCGAGCGCGTCGTGCCGGTCCTCGACGCGTTCCTGGCCGAGCATCCGGGCGTGACGGTCGACCTGCATCTCGGCGACGGGTATGTCGACCTCGTCGGGCAGGGGCTCGATTTCGCGATCCGTCGCGGCACGCTGGCAGACAGTTCGTTGCGCAGCCGTTCGCTCGGCCGTGCGCGGCGTGTGGTGTGCGCGGCGCCCGCGTATCTCGCCGCACGTGGCACGCCGATGCACCCGGACGAACTTGCCGCGCACGACTGCATCGTGATGCGCTTCGGCCAGGAGCTGTATGCCGAATGGCCGTTCAGTATCGACGGCGCATTGAAGCGCGTGGTGGTGCGCGGCCGGCGCGTCGCCAACGACGGGGCGCTCGTGCGCGCGTGGTGCGTCGCGGGGCACGGCGTCGCGCTGAAATCGCTGGTCGACGTCGAACGGGAACTGGCGTCGGGCGCGCTCGTCGAGGTGCTCGGCGCGTTCTCGCCCGGCGACGTGGATCTGCAGATCGTCTATCCGGGGAGTGCGGCGCAGCCGCGGCGTGTGCGCGCGTTGATCGACAGGCTGGCGGAGGCGCTCGCGTAACAGCACGTTGCCCGCGCGGCCGGCGAGACGTTGCGACGGCGATCTCGCCGCGATCGCATCGAATGCGCGACGGTGCGTGCGGGCGCGCGGCATCGCAGGCTGAAACCGCTGTTCAAGCCCATTGCCCACATTTCGTCATTTAGCTAATATTCAAAACGTCAAACGAAGCCGAACCCCATGGACGACGTGATCCGCATCAGCGCCTTGGCCAACGAAAGCCGTCTCGCCGTGCTGCGCTGGCTCAAGCAGCCGCGCAAGCATTTCCCGCCGCAGCCGCACGGCGACTTCGACGAACTCGGCGTGTGCTGCACGTACATCACCGAGAAGCTCGGCATCGCGCCGGCCACGACGACGCGGCACATGCGCATCCTCGCGGACGCCGGGCTCGTGCAGGCGACCCGCGTCGGCAAGTTCACGTACTACAAGCGGATCGACGGCGCGCTGCAGCAGCTCGGCCGCGATCTCTCGCAACTCTGACCCTGACCGAGGCAACCGACATGGACGAACTCGCCCTGCTGGCCGACGCCGATCGGCGCGCGCACGCGTATCTGGCTGCAACGAACGAACGGCGCGCGTTTCCCGATGCGGCCGCGCTGGCCGGCCTCGCGGCGTTCGACGAAGCGCTGCCCGATACGGGACGCCCGGCCGACGACGTGCTGCGCCTGCTCGACGAGCACGGCACGCCCGCAACGGTCGCATCGAACGGCCCGAACTATTTCGGCTTCGTGATCGGCGCGACGCTGCCGGCCGCGGCGGCGGCCGAGCGGCTGATGCTCGCGTGGGACCAATGCGCGTCGTCGTACGCGAATTCGCCGGTGGCCGCAACGCTCGAGCGCCAGGCCGCGCGCTGGGTCGTCGAGGCGCTCGGATTGCCCGAAGGCAGCGCGGTCGGTTTCGGCACGAGCGCGACGGCCTGCACGCTCGTCGCGCTGGTGGCCGCGCGGCGCGCGCTGCTCGCGCGCAAGGGCTGGGAGATCGACGAGGACGGCCTGATCGGCGCGCCCGAGGTGAAAGTCGTGATCTCCGCGCTCGCGCACATCACGGTGAAGAAGGCGCTGCGCGTGCTCGGCTTCGGAATGAAGCGCATCGTCGTCGCGCCGGTCGATGCGCACGGCCGGATCGACCCGGCGCAGTTGCCGCCGCTCGACGACATGACGATCTTCTGCGTGCAGGCCGGCGAAGTGAACACCGGCGAATTCGATCCGTTCGCGGCATTGATTCCGCCCGCGAAGGCGGCCGGCGCGTGGGTGCACGTGGACGGTGCGTTCGGCCTGTGGGCGCGGGCGTCGTCGAAGCGCGCGCTGACGGACGGCGTCGACGGCGCGGACAGCTGGACGACCGACGGTCACAAATGGCTCAACACGCCGTACGACGGCGCGATGGTGATCTGCCGCGACGCGGCCGCGCTCGCCACCGCGATGAACAGCGACGCCGTATATCTGAGCGGCGCGCAGGATGCGCAGAAGAACCTGAACCTCGAATTCTCGCGACGCGCGCGCGGCATTCCCGTGTGGGCCGCGCTGCGTTCGCTCGGCCGTGCCGGCGTCGCGACGATGGTCGAGCGGCATTGCGCGCAGGCGGCGCGGGTCGCGGACGGCCTGCGGGCGGCCGGCTACGACGTGCTGAACCGCGTCGTGCTGAACCAGGTGCTCGTGCGCGCCGGCACCGACGAGGAAACGGCGGCGATCCTCGAAGCCGCGCAGGCGTCGGGCGACGTGTGGTTCGGCGCGACCGTGTGGCAGGGGCGGCCGGCGTTCCGGATCAGCGTGTCGTCGTGGCGCACCGAGGATGCGCACATCGATCGCCTCGTCGCATTGCTGACGAAGCTGCGCGGCGTGCACGTGGGGTGAGCGTCACGCGTCGTTTGCCGCCTGAATGGTTGCGCGTGCAACGTTCTGGCATTCGATGCAATGTAGCGCAGCCGGTGGGGTTCGCGGCACGTCTGCAAGCGTGAAAATATCGGACAATAGCCATTCCGCGCGGGCCGCGCCGGCACCGCGTCCAACCGAAGCATTCACGCTTGCGAGCTCCCCATGTCGACTCCCTGTCCCCGGGAATTGCTGAAGGCCGCCGATATCGCGAAGATGGAACCCACGCGCGCGGTGCATTCGCTCAATCCCAATGCCGTGCGTCTCAAGCGGCAACTCAGCGACCTGACCGGCCTGACGCAATTCGGCGTTCACCTGCTCACGCTGATGCCCGGTCACGAATCGGCCGAATATCACCGTCACCTGTACGAAGAAGAATTCGTGTACGTGCTGTCCGGCGCGGGCTCGGTGACGATCGGCGAGCGCACGAATGAAATCGGGCCCGGCGATTTCATCGGCTTTCCGCGCGGCGGCGAAGCGCATACGGTGCAGAACACCGGCGAGGCGCCGCTCGAATTGCTCGTCGGCGGGCAGCGGCTCGAACACGACGTGTGCGAATACCCGCGAATCGGCAAGCGGCTTTATATCGCGGGCGAGCTCGAGGAGTATGTCGAGCTGCCGAAACGGCCATGACGGTCGATTGCACGTCATTACCGGAGCAGGCCGTTCGGCCAATGAGGATGAATTCGCTTCCCCGCGGCCCCGTCGCGCTTATGATGCGGGAACGCCACTGACAGGGTCCCACGCCATGGACGCGCCGCTGCCGCCGATCTCTGCCCCGATTGCCGAAACCGACACCGAAACCGCTCCAGAAGCCGAAGCCGCCGGCGAGCCGCGCGCGTCGCGCGTGCACCGGCCGGTCGCGCTCGTCACCGGCTCGACGTCGGGGATCGGGGCGGCCGTCGCGCGTCGGCTGGCGGCCGACGGCTACGCGGTGATCCTGCATTCGCGCAGCTCGGCCGACGCCGGCCGCGCGATGGCGCGCGAACTCGGCGGCGCGTACGTGCAAGCCGATCTCGCCGACGATGCCGAACGCGTGCGGCTGATCCGCGACGCGCTCGCGGTGCACGGCCGGCTCGACGTGCTCGTGAACAATGCGGGCGTCAGCCGCGTGATTCCGCATGACGACCTCTCAGCGGCCACGCCCGACGTGTGGCGCGAGATGCATGAAATCAACGTGATCGCGCCGTTCCGGCTGGTCGCCGAAGCGGAAGCCGCGCTGCGCGAGTCGGCGTCGCGCGGGCGGGCCGGGTGCGTCGTGAACGTCAGCTCGCATGCGGGCATGCGGCCGAAGGGCGCGTCGATTCCGTATGCGGCCGCGAAGGCCGCACTCAATCACACGACGCGGCTGCTCGCGCGCACGCTGGCTCCCGCGATTCGCGTCAATGCGGTCGCGCCGGGGCTCGTCGATACGCCGCTGACCGCCGACTGGACGGAAGCGCAGCAGCTCTGGCGCGAACGCGCGCCGATGCGCCGCGCGGCGACGCCGGACGATATCGCGCAGACGGTCGCGATGCTCGTCGCGTCCGATTACGTGACGGGCGAGATCGTGATGCTCGACGGCGGCTTGAATCTGACGTGATGCACTGAGGCGGTGGACACGTATGGCGCGCGTGGCAGCCGGGTCATTCGAAGGCGCTTGCGATCAGCCGAGGTTCGACCGCAGCCGCGCGAGCGCCTGATCGTGCGTGCGCTCGAACTTGAGCGGCGTGACCGAGATATACCCTTCGCCGAGCGCAACCGTTTCAGAATCCGCATCGTCGTCGCGCGGTGCGCGCGCGAGCTTCAGCCAGTGATAGTCGATCTCGCGCGGATCGCGTCCCGACACGATCTCTACACCCTGCAGCGTGCCGGCGCCCTGGTTCGTCGCCTTCAGGCCACGCACGTCGTCGGCTGGCCGCGGCGGGAAATTCACGTTGAGGCACGCGTCGCTGTCCCAGCCGGCGGCGACGAGCCGGCGGATGACGTCCGGCGCATGCGCGAGCGCGGTGCCCCACGGCACCGCGTTGCGGTCGGTGAAGGCCTGGCTCAGCGCGACGGCCGGTACGCCGACCAGCATGCTCGTCATCGCCGCGCCGACCGTGCCGGAAAACACCGTTTCGGTGCCGAGGTTCGCGCCGCGATTCACGCCGGACAGTACGACGTCGGGCCGCGCGCCCTTCATCAGGTGGCTGACCGCGATCGCGACGCAATCGCCGGGCGTGCCGCGCACCGCGAAGCGCCGCTCGCCCTTGCGATGCACGCGCAGCGGTTCATGCAGGCTCAGCGAATGCGATGTGCCGCTCTGGTCCTCGGCTGGAGCCACGATCCACACTTCGCGCGCGAGTTGCGTGGCGACCTGTTCGAGTATGTCGAGGCCGGGAGCGTCGAATCCGTCGTCGTTGGTGAGCAGGACACGGTCGAACAGCGGGCGGGTTGCTTGCATCGGGGCGATCCTCGTGAAGGGCAATGGCAGCGGAGGTGCGGTGTGGCGCAATCCACAAGGCTAGCATTCCGGCGCGAGGATCGTCGTGTCGTGGAAGGTGCGTGCCGGTGCGGCAGTCCGGACCCGCTCAGCCGAGCAGGTAGCGCAGCAGGCCGGCCGACGCGACGCCGACGATGACCGTCGGCAGGATCGACAGGCGTGTCGCCGCGACGAGCGTGATCGCGAGCGCGAGCAGGTCGGCCGGGCGCGTCGACACGAACGCCGGCGCGATCACCGAGATCAGCACGCAGCCGGGCACGTTTTCCATCACCGACGCCATCCGCGGGCTCAGCGTGCGGTTGCGCAGCAGCACGTAGCCGAGAATGCGCGACAGGTAGGTGGTCGACGCCATCAGCACGATCGTCGCGACGGTGCCGAAATCCGGAAGCTCAGGCATCGCGAGGCTCCCACAGCAGCGCGGCGATCAGCCCCGCGCAGGCGCCGGCCGCGACATACCACGCACCGGGCAGCGCGAGATGGGTGGCCGCCGCGACGACGAGGCTCACGAACCACGGGCGGCTCGCACGCACGCCTTTCCACATCCCGCGCAGCAGCACCAGAAACACGGCCGTGAACGCCATGTCGAAGCCGTACTGTTCGACGTCGCCGATCGTCGGACCGACCGCCGCGCCGAGCGTCGTCATCGAGATCCACGTCAGGTAGAGTCCCACGCAGATGCCCGCGTAATAGGGCACGCTGATATGCGTGGCCGAGCGCTCGCGCGCGTCGGCGAGCGACATCGCCCAGCTCTCGTCGCACATGAAGAACAGCGCGACGAACGCGCGGCGGCGCGGCAGGCGGCGGAGGTAGGGCGCGAATGCGGCGCCCATCAGGATGTGGCGCGAATTCACGAGGAACGACATCGCGACGATCAGCGCGATGTGCGGCGGCGAGGTCCACAGATGGATCGCCGCGAATTCGGAGCCGCCGCCGAAGTTCAGGCCCGTCATCATCGGCACCTCGAACAGGCTCAGCCCTTTTTGCGCAGCCTGCGCGCCGAGCACCAGCGCGAACGGCACGAAACCCAGCATGACGGGCAGCGCCGCGCGCAAACCGCGACCCATCTCGGCGACATAGGCGGGCCTGTCGCGAAGCCCGGACGACGTTGAAACGCTACTGCTCATTACTCCTCCTTCGGGGGAGGAATTGTCTGCTTTTTTGACTCGAATCGGGTTGCGTTGTCGCCAGATTTTTCTCAGAATTTGGCATTGAACGTGTGATATGAGAATTTTTTGGAATCGGATGCCAAATGAAACTTGACGCTATCGACCGCCGAATCCTGAGCGCGCTGCAGCGCGACGGCCGCATGCAGAACGTGGAGCTCGCGCAGGAGGTCGGGCTGTCGCCGTCGCCGTGTCTGCGGCGCGTGCGGTTGCTCGAGGAAGCCGGCGTGATCGAGAAATACGTGGCCGTGCTGAACCCGGCGAAGGTCGGCAAGGGGCTGACGATCTTCACGCGCGTATGGCTGAAGGGGCAGGACGCGGAATCGGTGAACCGTTTCGCCGAGGCCGTCCAGCAGATGCCGGAAGTCGTCGAATGCCACCTGATGGCCGGCGACTGCGATTTCCTGCTGCGCGTCGTCGCGGCCGACATTGACGATTACCGGCGCTTCCAGATGGAATACCTGACGCGTATTCCCGGCGTGCTGAGCGTGAAGACCGACATTCCGATGCAGAAGGTCAAGCTCACGTCGGCGCTACCAACCTGAAGCGGGGCGGGGCGTGCGGCGATGCGTCGACGAGCGGTCATGGCACGGTGACAATCGCCCGATAAACTGACGGGGTGAGTCGCATCGCACGGATTGCCGGTGCGGTCGCACGCCGGTCGATGTGCAAGCAACTAACGGTCAATGCCGACGCGATCGGCCGAACGGCGCTGCATAGCGCGCCAGGTCGTGCGTCGCCGCGAATGCGTTTCTTCCTGTCGAGCCCTACATGCAGCCATTCAATACGCCGTGGAATTCGCTGGAAATCGTCAAGCTCGTGCTCGGCGTGCTGACGCCGTTGTCGGTCGCCTGTCTCGGCTGGCTCGTCGCGCGCCGGCTGAAGCGGCTCGAACTCGTGCAGTGGACCAATCAGCGGCTGATCGAAAAGCGGCTCGCGCTGTACGACACGGTCGCGCCGCAGCTCAATGCGCTGCTGTGCTTCTACACGTGGATCGGCTACTGGAAGGACATCTCGCCGGACGACGTGATCCGCGCGAAGCGCGACCTCGACCGCACGTTCCACATCTACCGCTACCTGTTCGACGACGACGTGTACGACGCGTATCACACGTTCATTCATGCGCTGTTCGAGATGCATACGGGGCCGGGCCGCGACGCGCGGATTCGCTCGCTGATCCAGGCGCCCGACGGCGACCGCAGCGTGCACGGCTCGTATGCCTGGAAGCCGGTGTGGTCCGAGCGTTTCGCGACCGCGAGCGTCGTGCCGAAGGACGACGTGCTGCGGCACTACACGCGATTGATGGAGCGGCTGCGCGTCGCGCTGGGGGCGACGCGCTGACGGCTTCGGCGATCGGGCGCCTCGCGCGCGTGCCGGTATCGAAATCCGGCATGGAAGCCGACCTTTTCGAGCGCGCGTGAGTCAGGCGAACGAGATCAGGAGCGTCTTGCCGCAAGCCGCCGCATACTTGCGCAGCGTATCGATGGACGGGGAATGCTGCCCGGTGGCGAGCGCGCGCTCGAGTCGAGTAATGGCGGGTGCTTTCGTGCCCATACGTTCCGCCACATCGGCTTGCGACAAGCCGGCCTCTCGCCGAGCAGCCAGCATCGCGTCGAGCAGCGCGAATTCCTCGCGATTCAATCGTCCGTATTCCGTGCGCACCGCGGGGTCCGCCAGTGCCCGCTCGCGGAGTTCCTTATAGGTTGTCATCTCGAACCTCCTTCAATCGACGACGCGCGATTTCCAGTTCCTTCAGCGGCGTCCATGGCGTCTTCTTCACGAAACAGTGGAGCATGACGATACGCCGCTCGACGATCGCGCGGTAAAACACTCCGGCAATACCTGCCGCGCCTTTCAAACGCATTTCGTACAGGCCGTTTCCCATCGATTGGGAGTGAGGTTCCCCGAGATTCGGGCCGTACCGTTCCATGCGGTCAGCGAGTGCAAAGTACCGGGCAAGCAGGGTCGTCGGCAACGATGCTACGCCCACCGCTACACGCTCATTGAAAAACCGGATCTCATAACCATGAGTCTGCATAGTAACAAATATGTTATGTCGATGCAAGAACGGTGACCGACCGCAGATGCGGACACAGGCGGTGGGTCAGACGTGAGGGGAGTTCGCGACCGTATTTCTTCGGTCGGAGAGATCGGTGACGATGTGCGGACCCGAGCGCGCTCGGGACATTCGGGCCCGGCAGACCGTGCGGTTCGGTGTCGGGGGGACCGCGTACTACGAAATTGCGACGGGGTTAGTCCCGCCCCGCCACCGCGAGCCGCGCCGCGAGACCCACGAATACCGACCCGAGCAGATACTGCGGCACCTTCGACGGCCGGCGGCGTGCGCCGATCCGCTGGCTCAGCCGGCTCGCGGACAGAATCACCGCGCCGTTCACGACGATGCCGATCAGGTTCAGCACCGTCGCGAGCACGAGAATCTGCACGGCGATCGAACCCTGTTCGGGCCGCACGAACTGCGGGAACAGCGCGAGCACGAACAACGCCATCTTCGGGTTCAGCAGGTTCGTCGTCAGCCCTTGGCGAAAGATCGTCGCGGTCGAGCGCTGACGTTGCGACGCGACGGGCGACAGCGCAGTCGCATCCGAACGGAATGTCTTCCACGCGAGATACAGCAGATACGCGGCGCCTGCGAAACGTACCGCGTCGTACGCGAGCGGCACCGCGACGAAGAGCTGCGACAGACCGAGCGCGGCCGCGAGCGCGTGACAGTAGGTGCCGGCCTGGATGCCCGCGAGCGTCGCGAAGCCGGCGCGCCGCCCCTGGCTCACGCTGCGGGACGCGATCAGCAACATGTCGGGGCCGGGTGTAACGGTCAGCGCGAGACACGCGCCGGAGAACAGCGCGAGCGTGGAAAAGTCGATCATGGCATTCCCTTTTGCTGGTGCGGCGTAAAAGGGAACCCAGTTTAGGAGGGCGTGCGAGGCCGGTCAATCGAGCGAACGGACGATGGCCGGACGGCACGGATCGCGTGGCGCGTGCATCGCGCATGCGCGGCCCGCACCCCCCTCACTGTTTGCGACAGGCCACCTGATAGTCGATCACGGTATTCGCGGATGGCCGGTCCGGCTCGCCGCCCACCGTCGTCACGCCGAGCACGCCGGCCGCGTTCCGGTAGCGCAGCGCGCAATACCCCATCCCGGTGCCCGAACACGCTTCGGCTTCGACGATGCCGTGCTTCGCGAGCGTCGCTGCGCCGTCCATCGCGTCCGGTTTCTCGCGCGGACGCAGCGGCTGCCAGCCATGCGCGATCAGTATCTTGCGTGCCGCGTCGAGCGGCTTGCCATACACGTTCGGCACGACCGCGTGGCCGTTGCAGTGTGTGCTTTCGGCGGCGACGCGGGTCAGCCGCAGTTCGCCGTTGTGTTCGTGCAGCTCGCCGACGGGCGGCGCCGGGCCGTCGCCGCCCCAGATCAGCAGCGCGCCGCTTTCCAGCCGATCGGCCGAGCCGAGCTGCCAGCTGGCCTTGCGTGCGGTGTAGCCGAGCGCGACGAGCGTCGTGTCGTCGAATACGCCGATATTGCCGTTGCGCGCGAAGCAGATCGCGCTCGTGCCGGCGCTGAATCCGCTCGCGAACGTGACGACCGTGTAGCGTCCGAGCGGTGCCTCGGACGTCACGATCCAGTTGCGCTGCGCGACCTCGCGGCCGGCCGCCGTGGTCGTTTTCGCGCGATATTGCGTGCAGAACGGATCGAGCGAACCGTTTTCAGGCGAGCGCGGCAGCGTGCCGAATGGCACGAGCGACGCCCCGGCGATATCGGAGCCCGTGCGCAGCGGCTCGGCCGATGCCGTGCCACCGAACGTGGCACTGGCCAACACCGCGATCGAAACGATCGAAGCAAGATGGCGGATGAGCGGTGACGCAATGGAAAGCAACACCCAGACTGTCCCCGGGGAAAGTGGAACGGGCGCGACAATCGCGCTTTTTCGCCCGTATGTCACGGTCGCGCGCACCGCCCGGCGGCACGCCCACGTGCCGCCGCCGACTCTCAGCCGTTCGCGACGACGTCGATGCGCAGCGCGTCGCCGCCCGCGACGATCGCCAGGAGACGATCGACGTTCGGGTGAGCGCCCGGACGATTGCGTGCGTCGGCCGTATGCTCGGCGAACACCGCGAGGCCGTGTTCGGCCGACTTCGCGTCGAGCGTGCCGAACGCCTGCTTCAGATAGTGGTACACCGCGAGCGAGCCCTGCTTGCCCGGCTGGTTCTCGATGGTCGCGACCACGTCGCCGTTCGCGCCGACGAGATCGATGCGCGCGATGCCGTCGATGGCCGGCAGTTGCGCGAGGTTGTCCTTGAATACTTGAGTCGGTTGAATCACTGAAAACACTCCGTCGGTTCGGTCATCGGCCAAGGTGCGTGGCCGGCCGTATCTTATCCGATCGGCTTGGTCGCGCCGCCGCCGCGGCACGCGTCGTACAGCGCGCCCGGCATCGCGACGCCGAATACCGCGTCGATCATCCGCGTCACGTTCGCCAGCGATGCCGCCGTGCCGACGCGTGCGGCGTCATGACCGCCCGGTACCGGTCAGCACACCCGCCTCGCGCGCGCGCTCGATGTCGGGGCTGCGATACGCGTGCTCGGGAATGTCGGCGAGCCGCGACGGATGCATCTGGCGCGGCGCCAGCCCGTAGAACTTCTGGAAGCTCATGATCAGCGGCGACCACTTGTCCGGATCGATGCGGTCCGGATGACCGTCCATCAGCAGGTCGGGGTGCGCGTGCACGCGCTGGATGCGCATCTCGAACACGCGAATGCGGCCGCGCAGGTCGGGCATGTCGTCGCCGATCCCGTATGTGGCCGCGACGACCGCCTCCATATGAACCGGGCATTCGAGCGCGCGCGGCGGCGCGACCGTTTGCGACGCGGCCTCGGTGAACCCGGCCGTGCCGAACTTGTCGGGTTCGAATACGTAGCCTTTCGCGCGCTTGCCGTCGGGCACCGGATACGTGCCGGTCGTGCGCGCGATCCGGTCGACCGCGTTCGCCTGCGCCGACGACGGCAGGTTCAGCACGCATTCGCCGGTGCGTAGCAGGTTGCGGGTGGTCTGCGAACTGGCGGCGATGCCGGTCACGCCGCGCCAGCCGAGCCAGAACGCGGACGAGATCGGCGCGAGATTGGCCGTGCCGTTTTCGTTCAGCGTGCTGACCAGCACGACGGGCGTGCCGAAGTAGAGGATGTTCGGTTCGGTGACGCAATGCGGCGCATTCATGGTCGAGTCCTTCGTTGACGGGATCGGTTCTCATGCTGAACCCGTCGCGGCGACGCGACGCTCCGAATCTTGTCGTGTCATTCCGAACGGTGCGCAAAAAGGCGCCGGCGCCGCGCCTGACCGAGCCGGCAATGCGTGGGCTTTTCCGCTACAGTAAGAAATCGAAGGCCGCGCCCGCTTTGCATCACGCGGGCGCGCGCAGTCACGTTCCGCCAACGCACACGAGGGCCTGATGGACACCGAGCAACGCTACACCGCCAACGCGCCGACCCGCGCGGAAGTCGACGCACTGGGCGGCGCAACCGTCATCGAATTCGGCGCGAACTGGTGCGGGATCTGCGCAGGCGCGCAGCCCGCGATCACGGCGTCGTTCTCCGCGCATCCTGCCGTGCGGCACCTGAAGATCGAGGACGGCCCCGGCCGTCCGCTCGGTCGCTCGTTCGGGGTGAAGCTGTGGCCGACGCTGGTATTCCTGCGCGATGGGGTCGAAGTCGCGCGCGTCGTGCGCCCCGCCGACGCGAAGCAGATCGAATCCGACGGCTTCGCCGCGCTGGCCTGAGGTCACGACGATGCAACAGGCCATCACGCACGTCGGCGTCGATACGCGCGGCAGCGGCCTCGTCGAAGTCACGCAGCAGGTGCGTGCGTTCGTCGACCAGCAGGCGATCCGCACCGGCCTGCTCACCGTGTTCTGCCGCCATACGTCGGCGTCGTTGCTGATCCAGGAGAACGCGGATCCGTCGGTGCAGCGCGATATCGGACGCTATTTCGCGACGCTCGCGCCCGAGGACGACACGCGCTACGAGCACGACACCGAAGGCGCCGACGACATGCCCGCGCATCTGCGCACCGCGCTCACGCAGGTGCAGTTGTCGATTCCGGTCGAGCACGGGCGCATGGTGCTCGGCACGTGGCAGGGAATCTATCTGTTCGAGCATCGTCGCGCGGCGCACCGGCGCGACATCGTGCTGCATCTGATCGGCGAGTAGGCAAAGCCGGCGAGCGGGCTAGCGGACGGAAACGCAAGCGGACGGAAACGCAAGCGGACGGAAACGCAAGCGGACGGAAACGCGTAACGCCGCGCCCGCGCGCGGCTCAGGCGAGCAGCTTCTCGACGAGCGCGCCGAGTTCGCGCAGGTGAACCGGCTTCGGCAGGAACGCGTCGAACGCCCGCTTGTTCTCGCGCAGCGCCGCCGATTCATACGCGCTGACGCCGAGAATCGCCGGATGCCGGCCGTCGTCGTCGGGCTCCGCCACCGCGCGAATGCGCCGCGCCACGTCGAATCCGCTCAGGTCCGGCAGTTCGAGATCGAGCACGACGAGGTCGTAGCGGCCCGTACCGAAGCGTGCGACGCCTTCCTGCCCGGTGCCGCACAGATCGGCCTCGACGCCGAGCGCCGACAGCATCGCGCCAAGCGTCTCGCGCGCGTTGTCGTTGTCGTCGACCACCAGCGCGCGCCGGTCGCGGTGCGGCAGCACGGGCGGCAGCGCGGGCACGTCGCCGGCCGCGGTGCCGGCCGTATCGACGCCGGGCACTTCGACCGGCAGCGTCACGACGAACTCGCTGCCTTCGCCGACCGCGCTGCGCACGTCCACATGCCCGCGCAGCGTCGTCACGATTTCGCGCACGACCGCGAGCCCCATGCCGATCCCGTCCACGTGCAGCCCGACCGCGTCGTTCGCGCGATAGAACGGCTCGAAGATCTTCGACAGATGCTGCTTCGCGATGCCGGCGCCGGTATCGCGCACGGCGATCTTCACCTGCTGGCCGGCCGGCGCATCGGCGAGCGTGATCGCCACCGTGATCGAGCCGCCGGCCGTGTACTTGACCGAGTTCTCGATCAGGTTCGACAGCACCTGTCGCAGCAGCTTGCGATCGGAGCGGATCGCGAGGCCGGGCGGCTCGACGCGCTGCGTGACCGTGATCCGTTTCGTCGCGATCCGCTCGCGCAGCGGTTCGAGCGCCTCGGCAAGCAGCGGCGCGATGCCGACGGTATCCAGTTCGGCGACGCGTTTCGTCGAGCGCAGCTTGATGTAGTCGGTGAGGTCCTTGACGAGCGCTTCCAGCGACAGCGCGGAATTCTGCAGCCGCCGGATCGTCTTCAGGTTCGCGTCGGACTGCGGGCGTGCGAGCAGGATCTCGATCGATCCGCAAATCGCCTGCAGCGGCGTACGCAGTTCGTGGCTGACCATCCCGAGGAACGCGTTCTTGGCCTCGATCATCTCGAACGCGCGGTCGGACGCCTTGCGTTCCGCATCGAGCGCCGCGTTCTGCCGTTCGAGCAGGTCGTCGCGCGTGCGCATCGTATAGAACAGCAGCAGGAACAGTGCGCACAGGATCACACCGAGCACGATGCCGAGGATCAGGATCGCGCGCTGCTTGTCCTTCAATTGATGGAACGTGAAATCGCGCTGCGCCATTTCGATCGCGCGGAAGTAGTTCGCGAGGCCGTTGACCTTCGGCCAGTACGCATTGACTTCGTCGATCACCTGCCGCGCCTGCTTCGGCGAATCGCGCAGCAGCGGCACCTCGCGCTTCAGGCGCGTCATGAATTCGCCGAGCGCGTCGATCTCGTTGCGCGCGCGCGGGATGCGCAGCCAGTATTGGGACACTTCGGACGGCCGCTGCATGAACCCGAACGACACCGACAGGCTGTCGAGCTGCATCTGCACGTGATCGAAATCGTCGTCCTCGCGCGTCGCGTAGAGAATCAGCTGCCGGTCGAAGCGCGTATAGACGTTCCGGTATTGCGCGGCGGTCCAGAACACGCCTTCACGCGGCCCCTCGAGCACGCCCTCGTTGACCGAGGTGGCGAGGAGATCCCACAGCAGGAACGCCCACGCGGCGAACCCCATGATCCACAGCGAGCCGAGGATCAGGATGATCTTTCTATTTTTCCATCGCCGCCGCGTCATGTTACTTCACGGTCAGACCGATGATCTGCCACGCGAACTTCGCTTCGCCGAGCGGCGTCTTCAGTTCGTCGGGATACTGGTCGCGCGGATACATGATCCACAGCGGGCCGTAGTTGTCGTTGCCGAGCACCTTGCCGTTCATCGTCCGCGCGAGGATCACGCCGTACCTGGCCGCATCGGACACGGGAATCGTGAACGTGTACTCGTCGATGCAGCGGAATTCGATCTGCGTGCCGTGCGCGCCGACCGTCTTCAGCACGTCGGACAGGCGCGGGCCCGTGAAGGCGGCCTTCGGCGTCCAGCTCGTCGACGTGACGATCGTATGTTGCGGCAGCGCCATCAGCGCCTGCTCGGAAAAGACGTAGGTCATCTTCCCCTGCTGGTTGCTCTTGCTGATCTTGCCGTCGACGGTGAACGTGAACGACGACGCGGCCCATGTCGCGGCAGCCATCCCGAGCAGGCAGGCCGTCAGCAGGCTTTTGGTCCAGATGGTTGAAACGCGCATGTCTTTTCCTCGGTCTGGTGATGCGTGTAGCGGGTTGTCGCGCCGGTCGCCGTTCCCGGCGCCCGGTTCTCAGTTCGTCGCCGTCGCCGCCGGCAGCGTGAGCTTCAGCTCGCGGGCGACTTCCGCGAACAGGATCGGCAGGCGCACCGGCTTTTCTTCGCAGCGCGCGTTGTAGTGCGACACGATGTGCGCGATCTCGTCCTCGCTCGCTTCGCCGGTCGAGATCTTGCCGGTCAGCAGGAAGATCGGCGCGCCGCTGTTCTCGCTCGAGCGGATGCCGCGCACGAGTTCGGCGGCCGTCTGGTCGCCGAGCATCCAGTCGAGGATGTAGCCGTCGAAATCCTCGACTTCCAGCGCCTTGCGGAAGCTCGCGCCGTCGAAGTACGGAATCGCGTTCACGCCTTTCTCGATGAAATATTCACAGACCGTTTCGGCGACGTCGTGCGAATCGTCGACCACGGCGATCCGAGCCGCATACACGTTCGGCTGCGCGGAGCGCAGCTCGATCACGTCGACCGGATACGTGCGGCCCTCGCGTGCGTGCTGGCGTTCGGTGACGATCCATTCGCCCTGCCACTGCAGCGCGACGAAGTCCGTTTCGATCTGGCTGGTGGCCTTCGTCGAGATTGCCGCGCGGCAGCGCAAGCGCTTCGATTCGATCACGAACGTCGCGTCGATCATCTCGGCCGCGGCCGGCTGCGTGCCCTTGTCGTCGAGCAGGATCGCGGGCGGCACGCCGAAGTGCGTCGCGATGTCCTGCAACTGCGACAGGTTCCACGGGATCAGGCCCTTCATCTTGCGCGTGACGACCGAGAAGCTCAGGCCGAGCACGTTCGCGATCGTCGTGTTGTGACTTCGCGGCGGAATGCCGTTCCGGTTCAGGAGATCGCGCACCTTGTTGGCGGTGATGAGATCGACGTTGGCCTGCTCGGTGGTGGACATCTCGATGGGGTCTCCAGGGGTTTTGGTGAGGAAGAGCATATCAAAGCTGACGCGTCACGCAAACTTTAAACACGCGAAGGGCCTTGACATGCCATTTTTCTCCATTATTATTGCTCACCACGTCACTATTGTTTGTCGCGTCATGTTTGGAGCGCGATGCCGGCACAGTCGGGGCAGCGAAAAGCGGCGGCAATGAAACAGTGACGGAACGATTCGAAGAGAGCCTGAGAGAGCCTAGGGATGCGTGTCGGCGTTGGCGGATGGAATTGTATCCGCTGCGCCGCGCGCAAACCGGGTACGAGCTCGCGGGGTGGAATAGCTCGAAGCATTGCGGCGCCGATAAAACTTGAGGAAAGTACCCATGTATCGCCGTTTACTCGCACCGGGGCTGCTGTTGCTGCTGGGTGCGTGCGCGCAGGATCCGTCGGTTACCGCCGGCACGGTACGGATCTGCGACGACACAGGTTGTTCTTATCGCCCTAAAGATCAGGTCTCCTATCAAAAAAGGGACGATGCGGAAGACCGGGACGATCCACGCATCGCCGCGCTCAAGCAAACCGCGAAGACCCAGCCGAAGGCCGCCTACGACCTCGGCCTGCGCTATTTCCGCGGCGACGGCGTGCGCCAGGACAGCTACCAGGCGCTCAAGTGGATGCGCGAGGCCGCCGAACGCGGCGACCTGAACGCGCAGAAGGCGCTCGGCAGTTTCTACCTGTTCGGTCTCGAGGAAATGGGCTCGGATGCGCGCGAAGCGGAGAAGTGGCTGTCGATCGCGGCCGGCCGCGGCGACAAGGAATCGAAGAAGCTGCTCGACCTTGCACGCAAGGCCAAGAAGGAAGACGAAGAAGACTGGAAATGGCGCACGCAATGGCGTGACGTCTATTACGGCTACTGGTACTCGGGCTATCCGTACTACGGCGTCTGGCAGCAGACGTACTGGTACTACTGACCGGGTATCGAGCAACGGGGCGGCAGCGGGGAGACCACCATCGCGCGCCACGCCGGGGGGCTTATCGAAGTTCGCACGAACACATAAGCCGAACAACGACGCTAATCGATCGATAACGACATGAAGACCAACCTTTCCCAACGTCTCACTCAAGGCGCGCTGGTTGCAGCGCTTGGCGCGTCCGTCGCGGGTTGCGGCGGCGTGGTGACGCCCGGCGGGCAGAACGCCGGCGTGACAGGCGCGGCGGCCGGCGGCGCGAGCGCCGGCGCCGATTCGCAACTGCAGCGCTGCCCGTCGCCGCTCGGCACGATCGCGGTCGACGACGGCCGCAACGCCGACTGGTGGGGCCAGTTCGGCAGCGCGACCAAGGTGACGAGCATCGATCCGCTGCTGCGGCTGGCGGTGCAGCAGTCGAACTGCTTCGTGATCACGTCGATCGGCAACCAGAAGAGCGACGCGCGCCTGTCGCGCATCACGCAGTTGCAGCGCAACTCGGGCGAATACCGCGCGGGCTCGAAGCAGCAGAAGGGCCAGCGCGTCGCGGCCGACTACTACATGGAACCGCAGATCGTGATCAACGATTCGCCGATCGGCGGGATCGGCAGCATGATCGGCGGGCTGATCGGCAACAGCGCGGTGGCGGCGGTGGCGGGCCACCTGCAGACGAAGGCGTCGGTGGTGACGCTGACGCTGTTCGACGTGCGCTCGGCGGTGCAGATCGCGGCGTCGGAAGGCAGCTCGACGGCGACCAACTACGGCGCGGCGCTGGGCGGCTTCGGCGGCGGGGTGGGCGGCGCGCTGGCGGGCTTCTCGTCGACGCCGGAAGGCAAGGCGACGGTCGTCGCGTTCATCGACGCGTACAACAAGATGGTCGTCGCGCTGCGCAGCTACAAGGCGCAGGACGTCAAGGGCGGGCTGGGCCGCGGTGGGCAACTGCAGGTCAATTGACGTCGCCGGGCCGGCGGGGGCCGCCGGCCGACTCCTGATTTCTGATTCTTGATTCTTGATGGTCGGTGCGCGCGGCGTGATTCGCGCGTACGGGCTTCGTTCGTCCCGTTCGTTTGGAAGGTGATCCCGATGAAAGCCGTTGCACTGATCGCATTGACCTGCCTCGCGCTGACCGCTTGCGGCGGCGACGACAATTCCTCGCCGGCTTCGTCAGGCGGATCGGGCACGAGCAACAACGGCGGCAGCGGCGGGACAGGCGGCACGGGTTCGGGCGGAACGGGTTCCGGCGGCAGCGGCGGTTCGGGTGGTTCCGGCGGCAGCACACTGACGTGGCGCTACGAGGCGCAGCCTGTTGCGGCCGACCAGGCGAGCTTCCTGACGCTGGTCAACAGCGAAGGCGCGAAGGGCTACCGCTATCTGGGCGACTACTTCTACAGCGCGGCCAACGGTGGCACGCAGTCGATCTTCGTGAACGACGGCACCGCTCAGACGTATACGTACCAGTTGCAAACGGCGTCGTCCGACATGACGTCCTTCGTCAACGCGGCAAACGCGCAAGGGGCGAGCGGCTACCGGTACGAAGGACCGCTCACGTACGGCGATCTCTATCGCAAGGACGGCGGCTCGTCGGCCACGTACACGTACACGACGACCGGCCTGCCGGCCGATGCGAATGCGTTCCTCACGCAGGCGAACGGCCAGGGCCAGTCGGGCTACTGGTTCGTCGGCCCGCTGATGGTCGGGGCCGCGCAGGCGAACGTATACATGAAGAACAACGCGTCGAACGCGACCTATACGTACGACGCGCTGGCGCCGACGTCGACCGTGAACGACTTCATCGCGCAGGCCAACAGCGAAGGCGCGAAGGGTTATCGTGCGAAGGGCGCGATGGCGTTCGGCACGGCGATCTCGTGGATCTACGTGAAGGACCAGACGCAATCGCCGACCTTCACGTACCAGTCGGCCGCGATCCAGTCGACCGGCGCGAGCTTCGTCCAGCAGTCGAACACGTTCGGTGCGCAGGGCTCGGCCTACCTGAGCGACCTCGCGCTCGGTTCGCCCGTGCCGGCGATGGCGTCGTTCTATTTCACGCCGAAGAACTGCACGGGCTTCCTGTGCACGACGCTGAATCCGCTCACGCAGAACTGAGCGGAAACGTCCGGCGCGGCAGCGTCGCGCGGGGCAGTCATTCGCGAATGACCTGCGCGCGTCCCATCGAGTGCCTCAGGTGCGACCCGCGATGCGTGTCCGCATCTTTTGCCGCCGGCTTGCCGGCGGCATTTCGTTTACGCGTACACCGCGCGTTGCCGTTCCCCTGCGTGACGCAGCGGCCCGGATCAGACGAAATGTCGCATCAAAGACTCGGTCAAGTTCAAAAAAATTATTCAAATTATTCAGACGAGTACTAAAAAGGACTGCATCGACTGATTTCCCCCGAGTCGTTTGGCATGATCGGGACAATTCCATCCCTTTCATTCCATCGTGACGTCCGTTCGGGCCGAGCATCCGCTCGACCGCGGAACCCGACGCGTCGTCGCGCCAGGCTATGCCGTACAGCACGCTTCAGTCCATTCGCCGCTATCAGAGCATTTCGATGTTCGGCGGCGCCATTGTCGTGACGATCCTGATCCTCGTCGCCTGCGGGCTCGGGATCGTTTCGATCGTCTACGGCTACCTGGACGGCGAGCGGCGCAATTTTCTGAACGGCGTCGAGGAAACCGTCGACGAGATTCAGGTGAGCGAGACGTCGTTCCGCAACGGCGTCGCGAATACGCAGCTGATATGGCGCGAGCTGGACCCCGCACCGGCCGACGTCGTGGACGGATTCTTCGCCAACGGCGAGCAGCTCGCGATCAAGCCGTATCCGTCGCTGGTGGTCGGTGTACCGGGCCAGACGGCGCAGCGCGACGAGGTGGCGCGCTATCTCGCGCTGTCGTTCATGCTGTCGCGCATCTGCGCGGCGAGTTCGCTCAATCGCGGGCGCACGTTGGAGGGGTACCACTACAGCACCCGCACGGGACTGTTCGGTCTCGTGCCGCATCTGTCGCGCGACAATCCGGCGCTGGCTACCGCCGATGCGCGCGCGCACGTGCTCGACGCATTGCGCATCGACTTCACACACACGCCCGAACTCGGTGCGGACGGTCGGCCGCACGTGCACTGGCTGCCGCCGTACGTCAACCCGGTGACTGGGCAGGCCCGCATCCGGATCGCCGCGGAGGCGCGTGCCGACGGCCGGCCGTTCGCGGTGCTCGTGACCGAGTATGCGCCCGAGTATCTGCTGTCGTGGCTGCAGGATCGTCATGCGACCGGCGTGTTCTTCATCACGGCCGCCGACAACCGGCTCATCACGGTCGATCCCGCCGTCGAGCGCACGCAGGCGCTCGATGCGCGTCTGCTCGAGCTGGACGTCGCGCACGGGCTCGCGGCGCCGGCCGAGGCGATGTTCCGCGACGGCACGATCGTGTTCCGCGGTCCGCTCGGCGCGACCGGCTGGACGATCGCCTATATGCTGTCGTGGGCCGACGTCGCGGCCGCGATCGGCGTGCAGGCCGGTGCGCTCGTCGCGGCATCGCTGCTGGCGATCGCGGTGATGTGGCTGTTGCTCATGCGTTTCTACCGGCGCGTGCTCGTGCCCGTCTACGCGCGCTCGGCCCGCGTGTTCGACAGCGAGGATCTGTGCCGCAGCGTGATCGGGATGGCGCCGGTCGGCATCGGGCTCGTGTCGCTGTCCGATCGCCGCGTGATCCTGGCGAGCGACGTGCTGGCGCAGATGCTCGTGCCGTACGGTGGCAATCCGCAGGCGCTGACCGCGCAGGTCCTCGCGCAATACGAGGTGTTCGTCGCGGACGGCGGGGCGGGCAGGACGATGATGACCGAACTCGTGCTCGACGCGCACGGCGCCTCGCCGCTGCATCTGGAGGTCATTGCGCACGGCGCCCGTTACCAGGGCGAGGACGTGATGATCGCGGCCTTCGCCGATACGTCCGCCCAGCGCCGGCTCGTGCATCAGCTCGAGGAAGCCGTGCGCGCGGCCGATTCGGCGAATGCAGCCAAGTCGTCGTTTCTCGCCGCGACGAGCCATGAGATCCGCACACCGCTGAATGTGATCCTCGGCAACCTCGAGCTGCTCGAGCGCACGGCGCTCGATGCCTCGCAGCAGAGTCGCGTACAGACGCTGCGCGCATCGGCCGAGGGCCTGCTCGCGATCGTCAGCGATATCCTCGATTTCTCGAAGATCGAGGCCGGTGCGATGTCGGTCGAGTCGATCGAGTTCGACGTGATCGCCGTGATGGAGCGCCAACTGGCCGCGTTCGCGTCCGTGACGAAGGCGAAAGGGTTACCGCTGTTTGCCGATATCGATGCGAGCGACGCGCAGCGCATGCGCGGCGATCCGACGCGGCTCGCACAGGTGGTCGGCAACCTGTTGAGCAACGCGATCAAGTTCACGAGCGAAGGGCGCGTCGTCGCGCGCGTGGCGGTGGGACGCAACGCGCGCGGCGCGCCCGAGCTCGCGATCGGCATCGAGGATACGGGCATCGGGATCGATCCCGCGCAGCAGGCGAGGCTGTTCAAGCCGTTTTCGCAGGTCGACGCGTCGATCACGCGGCGCTACGGCGGCACGGGGCTCGGGCTCGCGCTGTGCGATCGGCTGGTCGCGGCGATGGGCGGGACGATTTCGGTCGACAGCGCACCGCGCGTCGGCAGCCTGTTTACCGTTCGCCTGCCGTTGCGCATGGCCATTGCGCCGAAATGTCCGGTCGGCGCGGGCGCCGGGCAGACGCTGATCGTCGTGTCGCCGGAGGATGCGTGGCGCACGTTCGCGTTTCCCCATCTGCGCGCATGGGGTTTCGATGTCGCGATGCATCCGAGTCCGATCGGAATGGCCGCCGGGTGCCTCGCGCGTGCTCACGCGATCGTGCTCTTCGGCGATTCCGATCGATGGCGGCGCGACGAGCTCGACAGCCTCGGAGGGGGTACGCCGATCGTGCTGGCCACCCCAGACGGCCCGCTGCAGCCGGACGTTGCGGGCCGCACGATTCGCGTGTCGAGCTATTCGCTGAGCGGGCTGCGCACGGCGATCGGGCAGGCGCGGGTCGCGACGGCGGAATCGCGGCGCGGGACGCGTGGCGCTGCGGATGCCGGCCGGCGGGCGGTGCCGGCGGTGCCGGCATCCGATGCGCGCGGGCTGAGGGTGCTGGTTGCCGACGATACGTCGGTCAACGGCTCGATCTTCCGCGAACAGCTCGACGTGCTTGGCCATACGGTCCGCTGCGTGTCGTCCGGCGCGGCGGCGCTCGATACGCTGGCGAACGGTGCATGGGAGGTGCTGCTGCTCGGCGCCGACCTGCCCGACATGCCGGCCCGTGAACTGGCGGAGGTCGTCCATGCGCGCGCGCTGCCGTGCGACATGATCGCCGTGGTATCGCACCTGGGGCCGGACGACGCAAGGCGTTATGCGGTATCGAACGTCGAATGCGTGTTGACCAAGCCCGTGACGCTGGCGGACCTGCGCCGCAGTCTGGCGCGCATCGCGCGGCGGCGCGGGACGGGCGCGCCCGCCGAAGCGGCAGACAGGCGACGGGCATCGGATGCGATGGCCGCAACGGTGGATTGGCCGGGACGATAAGAAAACGACACGCGAAGGCAGCGCAGACCGCCGGCGTCAAACAGGGAAGGCAGACACGCGGCATCGTGCCGGTGCCGCGTGATTTCGACTGAAGAAGGAAGGGTAAGGCCGTGCGCTATATAGGAAAGGTGTTCGGGCTGCTGCTTGGATTCGCGACGTTGCCGGAGAAATCCAGACGGGATTTCCTCACGAAGCTGAACGAATTCATGATGATGTCGCCGTCGCAGAAGCGGCGGGCCATCACCGAGTGGCAGCACGCCGCGGGCGATGGAGCGGATGAACCGGGCAAGTCAGTGGACAAACGATAGACAGGCTGCGGCTCGGGCCACCCCGCAGGGCAGAACGGATCGACGGCGTTGGGGCGCCGTCGATTGGGCGTGCATGGGCGGCGGATCGCCGAAAGGGTCTGCCGCGGCAAGGCCGTGCCCGGTCACGGCGGATGGCGAGGCGACTATTGCGTCGAGCCCCGGCCGCTGTGCGTGGCCGCACGCCGGTGCTCCCGGTCGCACTCCGTCGCATTGAGGCAACGCAGAACCCGCCTATTATCTTAAAATTACGCTGCGCACCGCCCGGTTCGCTGAACACCGCAACGCGATCGTGTTGCGAGATGGATTCGAATCCCGGCGCGTCGCACAACATGGCACGTCGGGCCGCGTGTATCGGGAGAAGAATAGAGATGGATGAATTTTTTGTGCGAGTGATGGTGGCAGACGATCATCCATCGTCCGCACTCGGGATGTCGCAGGCACTCGCGGGCAGCAGCACGATCAGGCTGCTCGGTACTGTCTCGAATTCGACCGACCTGGTGGCGATGCTCGACGAGCAGCAGAGCGACGTGCTCGTCGTCGACTACGTGATGCCCGGCGGCAAGTATGGCGACGGTCTCGCGTTGCTGTCGTTTTTGCAGCGCCGCTATCCCGCGCTTCATCTCGTGACGATCACGATGATCGACAACCCGAGCGTGCTGCATGCGATTCAGCGGCAGGGTGTCGGATGCATCCTCAGCAAATCCGACGCGATTTCGCATCTGGTCGGCGCGGTACACGCCGCTTACGTCGGCGCGAATTATCTGTCTCCGTTCGTCAAGCAATTGCTGGAGGGCACCGAGTCGTCGTCGGGCACACGGGTGCTGACGGCCCGCGAGATCGAAGTCGTGCGACTTTACGGGGCCGGCCTGACGGTGGGTGAGATCGCCGTTCAGCTTCACCGCAGCAAGCAGACGATCAGTTCGCAGAAGTCGAGCGCGATGAAGAAGCTCGGCATCGTGCGCGATGCCGACCTGATCCGCTACGCCAGTGAAGGCAAGCTCCCGGACATGCCCGGCGCCGACGCGCCGGCGCACGGCGAATAGCGGCATGCGATGCGCGATCCCGTGTCGGTTCCGGCGGCGAGCAACGGCTGCCGGCACACGTTTCGGCACGCGATAGTCGATGCCCGCCAAACTGAAGCGATTCGCCAGCCAGGTCGCCCATGCCGGCCGCAAGCCGTTCGATCCCGGCCGGGTGCGCCGTCAGCAGCAGTTCCTGCTGTATGGCGGCGGGATCGCGGTCACGCTGTTCATTCTGATTTGCGCCGCGCTTGTCGTGCGGCTCGACGTGCAGGACTATCGCGCGCAGGCGCGCTCGACTTTCCTGTACCGGGAAGCGCAGTTCTTCGGGAGCATGCAGGCGGCCGACATGGTGCTGGCGACCTACGGGAGCCGGATCGAGCAGCTCTGGAATCAGGGCGCACGGCCGTCGCCCGACGCGCTGACACAATTCTCGGCGGCGGGCGGTGTGCTGGGCGCAAGCAACGGCGCGGGTGGCGAGACGCTGCTCGCCTTGGCGGAAATCACGCCGGATCGCCCCGCCGCATCGTATGCTGGCTATCTCGGTGCGTTGCTCGGCCTGTTCCGGAAGGACGACCGGTTGGTCCCGACGCAACCCTCTGCGCTTACATCCGACACCGAACCGTTCGGTGGCTACCTGATCGGGCTCGATGGCCGGTTTCTCGCCGTCGTGGGGCCGGGGCTCGTCGCACGCGCCCGTTCGCTCGGGCCGGGCATCGATCTGACGGCGCTGATTGCCCGGACGATGCCGACCGGGGTCGCGAAACAGAAGGCGTTCATTCAGAGCCGGCTGGTCATGCTCGATCGCCGTTTCGACCCGTTGTCCGGACGGGACGTCGTGCGGTTCGCGCGTCGGCTCGACGACGCGGCCGGACGGCCGTTCGGATGGCTCGTCGTCAACGGGGCGTACCGGGTCGACGATGCGATGGTGCCGCGTTCCGACGATGAGGACGTCGCGGTCGTCGACGCGCGCGGGAACATCGTCTTCGGGCGCGAGCGCGACCCGGCGATGATCGAGCGCGCGCTGCGCGACGCGCGCGAACCGTTAGGCGAAAACGTGGCCGTGCGACGGCGCGGCGCGCGCTTCATCGTCTACGATCGCTTGCCCGGGTCCAGCCTCGTCGTGATGACGACTTTCTCGTGGCGCAGCGTATTGACGGCAACCCTCGTCAGCTTGAGCGTCACGCTCGGCGCCGCGCTGTTCGGCATCGTGCTGCTCTGGTCGACGATCGTGCTGTTCGATCGCCGCGCGCTGCGTCCGGCGAACCGGCGCGCGATCCGCCTGATCGAGAGCGAGGCATTCAACCGGACGCTGATCCGCCACGCGCCGGCCGGGTTGCTGCTGCTGTCGGTGGCGGACGGCGAGACGATGCTGCGCAACGATGCGGTGCTCGCATACGACCGCGGCGTGCCCGGGCTGTCGCTCGGCAAGCGCATCTGGCAGGCCTACCGCGAGCGCCACGCGGGCAGCAGCGCCCGGCGCGGCGTCATGCAGCACGAACTGGCGATCGAGCACCCGGATCACGACACGGTCTATCTGGCGGCACAGGTCGTGCGAACCCGGTTCCGTGGCGTCGATGTGTTGCTGTGCACCTTGACCGACGTCACCGCCCGCAAGCTGACGGAAGACAAACTGAAGGAAGCGCGCATGGCGGCGGATGATGCGAACAAGGCGAAATCGACGTTCCTCGCGACGATGAGCCACGAGATTCGCACGCCGCTGAACGCGATCGTCGGCAACCTCGAGCTGATGGCGCGCGCCACGCTGCCGTCGATGGAGCAGCGCCGGCTGCAGACGGTCATGTCGTCGTCGGATGCGTTGCTGCGCGTGATCAACGACGTGCTCGATCTGTCCAAGGTCGAATCCAACCAGATGGCGCTGGAAGCGGTTCCGTTCGATGTGCGTGCCGTTCTGCACGACGTCGCGGCGATCTTCCGCCCGCTCGCGGACGCGAAGCATCTCGCGCTCGAATGCCGGATCGCGCCGGAACTGGCCGACGGCTACGTCGGCGACCCGAGCCGCCTGCGTCAGATCGTGTCGAATCTCGTCAGCAACGCGATCAAGTTTACCGAGCACGGCAGCGTGACGATCGATGCGCGCTTGGCCGGCGCATCGGGCGACCGGCGCGGCGTCGAGATCGCGGTGCGCGATACCGGGATCGGCATTCCTCCGGAAGGCCTGCCGACGTTGTTCGATGTGTACGTTCAGACCGATCCGTCGATCTACCGGCGCTTCGGCGGCACGGGGCTCGGGCTGCCGCTTTGCCGGCGTCTCGTGCGGCTGATGCAGGGCGATCTGACCGTCGCGAGCCGGCCAGGCTCGGGCACGACGTTCACGGCGTCGCTGCCGCTGTCCGACGCGCCGCACGGGTGGCGGGCCGCGTTCGACGAGCCGGAACCCGGGGCGCCGCCGCTGCCGATCCTTGCGGACGACGAGACCCCGCTGCGCGTGCTCGTGGCGGAGGATCATCCTGCGAGCCGCACGCTGCTGCGCGATCAGCTGGATGCGCTGCATTGCGACGCCACGCTCGTCGCGAATGGCGTCGAGGCGATGCGTGCGTACTTCCAGCAGCCGTTCGACGTGGTGCTGACCGATCTCGGCATGCCCGAACTCGACGGCTTCGCGCTCGCGAATTTCCTGCGCGAGCAGGGTGCGACCGTGCCGGTGATCGCGATGACCGCGCATGCGACCGACGAGGACCGGCGCCGCTGCGTGCAGGTGGGGGCGGTGGAAGTCGTGCTCAAGCCGTTGTCGATCGATGCGCTCGAGGCGGTGTTGCGTCGGCACGGGGGGCGTGGTGCGGCGGAGACCGGCGCTCGTCCGGCCGATTTCAGCGGTCGAACGCCGCCGGTGATGACCGACGAAATCCGCGAGAAATTGCGGGCTGCGACGCTGCGCTCGCTCGCGGCGATTGACGAGGCGCTGCCGCGCGGCGACGCCGTTCCTGTCAGGATCGAGCTGCACTCGATGCGGGGCGGCTTCGCGCTTGCCGACAATACCGAAGCGCGCGACGCCTGCGCAGCCATGGAGCGTATCGTGAACGAGGGCGGAGCCGAGGCGCTCCGGGCTCACTGGGTTGCGTTCCGCAGCGAGATCGAACGGCATCTCGAGCGTTGACTCCGGGGCGCAGCCGTTCGGCGCTCAGGCCAGGTCTGGCCGAAGCCCGCGCGTGGCCGCACGACTGATAACTCATCGTAAAGGTCGGCACTGCAAATGCCGTGGCGACCTTTACGATGAGCTACCAGTAAGGTGGCGGGCCGGTTTCGAATGGCCCGGACCGGAAACGAGATGGCCGGCAGTTTCGTCGAAGCCGCCGGCCATTGATTTTTCCGCCCCCCACTTTTGAAACGAGCGGGGGCCGTCACGCCAAACCCTACGGTTTCAACGCACCATTATCAGTCGACGGGACCGTACTGCCACCGTCCGTCGATCTTGCCGAAACTCATGCCGACCGTCGAATAGGGCTGGCCCGGGCCGCTGGCCGAGCTGGTTTCGATGTGGCCGCTCTCCGTATTGAACCCCACCAGTCGGCCCCAGTAAAACGGACCGTAGACCGGCGACACCAGGTTCAGACGGCTGCTCGACGTCGAGGCCCGGATCGTGCCGGCGTTTTCACCGACCAGGCCGCCCAGGTTCGAACGGGTGCCCGCAATCGTGCCGGTGGACGATGCATCCTCGATGAGGGCGTCCTTGTCGTTCAGGCCCGCCAGGCCGCCGACGTTCGAGTCGTCCGCCGCAGCATTGCCCGACGCCGACGCATGACGCACGATCGCCTTGTTGCCGCGGTTCGCGCCCACCAGTCCGCCGGCACGGCTACCGTTGCCGGCCGTCACGTCGACGGCGGCCTGCACGGTGTCCAGCAGCCCCGTGTTCAGGCCCACGAGCCCGCCAACGTCGCTCCCATCTCCTGCGCTTGCCTTGCCTTCGGCGCGCGCGTTCGACACGGTGCCGTCGTTGGTACCGACGAGCCCGCCCACGTGGCTGTTGCGGCCGGCCTTCACCGTGGCCGTGGCGTGCGCGTTGCGGATCGTGCCGCGGTTCGCGCCGGCCAGGCCGCCGACATGGCCGCTCGCGAGGTCGGTCACGTCACCGGTCGAGCGCACGTCGTCCAGCGTGCCGCGCGCGTTTTCGCCGATGAAGCCGCCGATCGCCTTCGCACCGGCGGCCGTGACCGAGCCGGAGGCGGACGCGTTCGCGATCGTGCCGCCGTCGCGGTTCTTGCCGACGAAGCCGCCGACATACCCGCCTTTGCCTGCCGTGACCGTGGCGGAGGTCGACGCGTCGCGAATCGTGCCGTAGTTGACGCCGACGAAGCCGCCGGTGCTTGTGTTGTCGCGACCGGACACGCGCCCGCCGCTCGACGAGCGAACGATGCGGCCGCCGTTCATCCCGACGAGCCCGCCGGCACTCTGCACGTCAGGGTTGAACTGCTGGTCGAGCGGGATGCCGGGGCGGCCGGCGAGCGTGACGTCGGCGAAGGCTTCGCTGTCGGCGATCGTGCCGACGTTGGAGCCGACCAGCCCACCCACGATGAACGCGTTGTTGCTGCCGGATACGCGCCCGGCGAAGCGCGCGCGATCGATGGTCCCGACGTTCCGGCCGACGAGGCCGCCCATCTGGACCGTGTCCCTGCCGTTGTACGACACGCTCATGTTTTTCGCGGTGACGTTGGTGATGCGTCCACCCAGATTGTCGCCGACGAGGCCGCCGACGAACGCAGCGCGGGCGGCCGAGGTGCCGTCGACGACGAGCGAATCGAGCGTCAGGTTCGCGAGCGTGCCGCTGCTTTGCCCGAACAGGCCGATGTTCGGGCCGGTGTTGGTGATCGACAGCCGGCTGATCGTGTTGCCGAGGCCGTCGAACACGCCGTGGAACGCGCGGTCGCCGCCGATGCTGCGGAAGCTCGCGTTCGCGCCGTCGATCGTGTTGCCGATCACGTAGCGGCCGCCCAGGTTCGCATCGATGCTGCGCAGGTCGGCAACGGTATGCAATACCTTGTAGTCCTCGCCGTTCGCGCGGAACGACGCGTTGTCGCCGGACAGCGTCACGACGGCTTTGTCGTTCAGCGTATGACCGTTCTTCGCGTTGAGCTCGAGGTGCGCGTTGCGGCCGGTGAGCTTGACTGCTTCGTTGATACGGATCTTGTCGGCGGCATTGACGTTCAGGCTGGCGTTGGCGCCAGTGGCGGACAGCGCCTGCTGCAGATCGACGTTGCCCTTCTGCGAGGTCAGCGTGAGCGAGCGATCGCTGTTCCAGGCGACCGGGCCGCTAACCGTCAGGTCGCCTTGCGTGTTGGTCAGTGCGACGTTGGTGGTGCCGAGGTTGAGCGACAGCGTGTCGGCGTCGATCGACGCGCCGTCCGGATAGAGGCTGTCGGCCTGGTTGCGTGCGACGCCCGCGTTGGCGGCTTCGACGGTCCAGGTGCCGGCGGTGTCGCCGGCGCGCGTGTCGACTGTGGTGTCGCGTGCGACGCGAACCTGTTCGCCGCGCGTGATGACGGAGCCGGCCGGTGCGCCGGCTTCGGCCGCGCTCGTATCGAGCTTGCCAGCGACCTTGACGGTGCCGCCGTCGAGCGTGATCTTGCCGGCGCGGTTGGCGAGGCCCTTCGCTTCGATCGTGCCGGTGTTGTTGACCACGGCGTTCAGCAGGTTGCCGGCCGCGTGCGCGGTCATCAGCACTTCGCCGCCGTCGGCTTTCAGCAAACCGCCGTTGGTGGCCTGCGCGTCGACCGCACCGCCCTCGACCTGCAGGCTGAGCAGGTCGTTGCCGTCGAAGTTGACCTTGAACGCGTTGCCGGCGCCGAGCGCGACGCGGCCCATCTTCGCCTGGATCACGCCGTTGTTGGACACGCGCGCGCCGAGCAGCGCGACGCTGCCGCCGTCGGCGGCGGTGATGTGGCCGTCGTTGACGATCGACGCGGTGGAGTGACCGGAGAAGCGATAGTTGCCGGCGAGGAAGTCGGCGTCGGCGATGTTCTGGGTGGACGCGACGAGGCCGCCGACGTTGATCTGCGCGCCGGAGCCGAACAGCACGCCGTTGGGGTTGACGAGGAAGACCTTGCCGTTGGCGTCGAGCTGGCCCTGAATCTGGCTGCCGTTGTTGCCGACCACGCGGTTCAGCGCGATCGACTGCTTGCCGGGTTGATGGAACGCGACGCGCTCGTTGCCGGCGATGCTGAAGTCGTTCCAGTTGGTGATGAGCTTGTCGGTGTGCTGGTTGATGGACATCGACTTGCCGTCGTTTTCGCGAATGATGTCGGCCTTGCCGGCGGTGATGTTCTCGCCGGTGGGCAGTGCGAAGGCGGGCATCGCGGTGAAGCCAAGCAGGGAGAGGACGGCGGCGGCGCGCTTGGCGCTGCCGGGCTTGGCGCGGCGGCGCGCGGTTTCCCCGACTGCGCTCCAGCATCCCTGGGTCTGGTTCCAGACCAATGCGTAGGTCTTGTTCATGAGATTGTTGTTCCTATGGAAAGGTACAGGGTGTTCGCTTCGTATCGATACGTATACCTAACGAAACGGGAAAGGCCGAAGGCATGCAGGACGCACGCTTTCGACGATGCGGGCGACGGGGCCGCCCGTGCTACTTGCGGCTCGCTCCTGCCTGGCGGGCCGCTTGTCGTGTACCGCTCAGAAATACTGGGCGGCTTGCAACCAGACGCTCGGCGACCGCGTGGCCGACGCGACCGGATCGGCGTAACCGACCGGCAGCGCGGCGGTGAGATTGATTTGATGGCGCGCGCCGAACCAGCTCGCGCCGATGCCGAGCGACGACAGCGGCACGGTGTTGCGCTCGCGGGACCATCGCTGCTTGCTGAGCTGGATGCGGCCCGTGTCGGCGAACGCGCTCAGTTGCCAGCCGGGCGCGACGAGATAGCGCAGTTCGGCCGTGGCCTGCCAGCCCTGATCGCCGCTGCCGGCGCCGAGTGCGAATGCACGCACGCCGTACGGGCCGCCGAGGCTGAATTTTTCCGATGCGTCGAGATTGCGCGACGACAGCTGCGCGCTGAATTGGGTGTAGAGCTGGAATCGCGCGCCGAGCGCCTGCAGCCGCAGCGCGCTGACATTCAGCTTCGCGAACTGGCCTTGGGTATGGACGTAGTAGTCCATGTCGAGCGGATCGTTGCCGCTCAGGTGGCCGATGCCGAGCGTGGCGGAGAAGCCGGTCCGGCCGCCGCCGCCGAGGGTGTCCTGATGGTTGCCGCTTACGCCGAACGACCACAGGTCGACGGTCTTGTCGTTGACCACGTCGAACGCGCCGTACACGTCGCGCAAATGCTTGTTTTCGTAGATGACCTGCGCGTCGAGGCTCGTGCGCCTGCTGCGCAGCAGCGGCTGCGTGACGAACGCGGAGCGAACGTCGGCGCCGCCGTGGTAGCGGAGGTCCTTGAGGCTGCCGCCGATCCGGTAGTTCATGTCGGAATACGCGACGCCGACGCGCGTCGATGCGGGGCCGACGGGCAGTTGATACGACGTGCGGTAATAGCGCTGATTCGTATTGCTCGTCAGTCCGCGCAGCGAGAAGCGATCGCCGACGCGCAGCGGCGCATTGACGTCGACGCTGCCGGTCGCGCGGTAGCGGCCGGTCAGCGGATCGCCGAAGTTGTCGAGTTCGATCGAGCCGGTGGCGAAGCGGCCGGGTTCGGCATCGATCACGAGATCGGTCGTGCCGGGTTCGGCGCCGGGCCGCAGCGTGCCCTTCGCATCGACGCCGGGCATCTCGTTCAGCAGCATGAGGCTGCGCTCGAGGCGGTTGCCGTGCGCAATCTCACCGGGCTGAAGCGACGCAAGCGGCTGCCGCAGCGCGCGGTCGAGCACGCGTGTGCGGTTGTGCAATTCGATCTGTCCGTAGCGGCCTTCGACGACAGCGATGCGCACGACACCGTGTTCGATGTCCTGGCGGGGAAGATACGCGCGGGCGAGGACGTAGCCGTGTTCGCGGTAGTACGTCGTGATCCGGTTGGCGGCCTGCTGCAGATCGCCGAAGCTCAGGTCGCGGCCGACGAGATCGGCGAGCAGCGGGTCGAGCTGTGCGGCGGGAATGGCCGCATTGCCTTCAACGGCGAATGCGCTGACCGGAATGCGTGGGCCGCCAGCCGCAGCAGGCGAGGGCGCTTCGCTTGGCGCAGGCATCGCGAGATCGGGCGCGGCCGGAGCGGGCAGCGCCGGGCGGAGCGTCTCGACGTCGCGTAGCGACTGTCCCGCATTGGGGACTTGGACTTGTGCATGCGCGAGACCGTGAAACGACAGCGCGAGACCGGTCAGGCACGCGATGCGGAACGGGCGGGAGCGCTTTCGGACGGTAGGATCGGGGCGGCAGGACGGCCAGGCACCGGGCATGGCCGCTGGCGTGGCGGGAGGAAGAGCGGGTACTTGCGCCGGCATCGGGGGCGTCCCGGGCACGGCGTCGAGAGAACGGATGAAATGGATTTTCGACCTCGAACGGTTGCGCCTTTGGGCCGAAGCGTGGTCTTCCGCTCCGGCCGTTTGGATTGCCGACGATGTTACGAAATGGTTCCCTCAATGAATATGGAACAAGTACGAGCGACTTGTTTCCATCATTCATTCTTGTCAGATTCTTCGATTCAATCGCGTCCGTGCTCAAGACGCTGCTGCACGGCGCTTCCGCGACAACCGGTGCTTCAAGACAGCAAGTATCGGCCGCTCGATCCACGCATGGCAGGCACAGCCGCATGCGCAGACAGCGGCCAGCGTCGCGAGCGCAGCCGCTGTGCCCGACCACGTGCCGGCGTCGAGGCGCACCCCGACGATCTTGTTCGCTGCACCGATCACGTACGGATGCAGCAAATAGATCGAATAGCTCGCATCGCCGAGGCGGGCGAGCATCGCGTTCCCGATCGTCCAGCCCCGCAGGTCGAGCGCGACCGCGGCGACGATCAGCATGCAGGCCGGCACGCCCCACCAGACGACACGTTCAAAGCCGGTCGGCGTGCCGGACAGGGTGGCGGCGAGCGGTATCGCCGCGAGCGCCGCTACGGATGCCGCGAGCCACGCGAAGCGCGGAAGTCGCCCGGCGATGCCGGTTTCCAGCAGGCGGCAGGCGAGTACCCCAAGCCCGAATTCGAGCACGAACGGCTGACCGAGATGGGCGGCGACTTCGCCTGCCGGGCCGCCGGCGGCCACGTACGCGCAGAACAGCGCAAGCGCGAGCGCCGCGAACGTCGTTGCATGGCGGGCGCGGACGAACCACATCGATCCGGCGATGACGAGATAGAACAGCATCTCGTATTCGAGCGTCCAGCCGTTGAGGTTCAGCGGCCCCCAATGGCCGTTCTCCTTCACGTATGGCACGAAAAGCAGCGACTTGACGAGATAGTCGAGGCCGGCCGTCGTCGAATTCAGCCATTGGGGCTTCACGACCGCGATCGCGAACACGCCCAGCGTGGTCAGCCAGTAGAGCGGCACGATCCGGATCAGGCGCCTGCGCAGGAAGGCGTGCCCCTCGCGCGGCGCGACGACGGACATGATGAACCCGCTGATGACGAAGAAGATATCGACGCCGGCCTGCCCGAACGGAAGCGTGCCCATGTGATAGCCGACGACGGCGAGCGCCGCGAAGGCGCGTGCACACTGGAGGTTCCGGAAGATGCCGGTCTGGACGGGGAAGGTTTGCATGTCGGGTTTAGCGGGTGATGTCCTTGTGCGGCAGGCGGGCGGGAGTCGGCGTGCCGTTCGTCGCGGCATCGCGCTTTGGCCGGCGTCGACCGGCACGCGGTTCGAATCCCGCGAACTGAAGCGCGCACAGCAAGGCGACGCTGGACAGGTGGCGTGTATAGCTGCCGAGATCGGGTTCGAACAGCATCGATACGGCGACGTGACCGATGACGACGCAGGCGAGCAGGTCGCGGGCCGGATGCGTGCGATGCCGTGCACGACGCCACACGGCGGCCAGCGCGATCCACACGAACAGCTGCATCGCGACTTCCTTGGGGCCCACGTCGAACAGCAGCGGCAGATTCAACCGCAGCACCGCGTACGCATAGTTCGCGCAAAAGGCGACGAACGAATCGGGCGCGACCGGGTTGTAGAAACTCGTGCGCGCGCCGAACGGCGAACCGTAGGCGAGATAGTCGGCTGCCATGTCGCGGGGATGCTGGAGCAGGTAGTACACGTCCGGCGGCAGCAGGAACAGCGCGATCGCGGCAGTGCCGAGCAGCAAGGTCTTGCCGCGCCATGACAGGTGCCGGAACAGGAGCGCGGCCAGCGCGACCGCGAGAATCAGCGCGAAGTAGCTGCGCACGACGGCCGCGTAGCCGGCGTAGAGCGCAACGACGGCCACGAAGGTCCAGGCGGCCGGGCGACGCCGCGCGATGCTGGCCAGCACGAGCGCGATCAGCACGACGAGCGTGTCCTTGCTTGCGACGAACAGGTTGAAGAACACACACGGCGCCAGCAGTACGACGGTCGCGGCCAGCGACCCGACGCGGCGGCCTTCGCCGACGATCCGCCAGATGAACGCCGTGCCGATCGCGGCAACGAACAGCGACGTGCCGGCCGGGCCGAGCAGCGCATAGAACTTCGCGACCGCATCGAACGACGTGCCCTCGTAGGTGCTGCCGCCGCCGATCTGGCTCTGGATCTTCTCCGCGTCGCGGAACACGAACTCGGGCAGGAACGTGCCGGCCTTTGCGTAGACGATCCAGTAGACGAATACGATCATCGCGCCGACGGCGCGCGTCACGCCGCGGCTCAGTGCCGGGCCACCGGCAATCAGGTTACGCAGCATGCGGGGCGGCCTCCGTGCGTGCGGCCGCACGGGACCGGCCGGTGCGCGCGACGATCAGCGCCAGCGTGGCGACGATGCCGGCGCTTGCCGCCAGATGGGCGATGGCCGCCCCCATCGCACCAGCGTGAACGATCAGGCTCCATGCGAGCGGCAGGTACGTCAGCGCGAGCGCGATCATCGACAACATCGCGGCGCAGCCGGCACGCAGCGCGATCGCGGCCGTCCACAGCACGTCCGCCGCGCCGCGCAGCACGAACGACACGAGCAGTGTGGCGAGCAATGCGACCTGCCCGGTGCCCGCGGGCTCGTGCGCAAACGCGAACAGGTCACGATGCAGCGCAAGGACCGCGGCCCCCGCGATCGAGGTGACGGCCACGCTGGCCACCGTCGCGCGCACGGCGAGCCGGGGGAACGTGCCCGGTGCGTCGGACAGCACGCGCACGAAGCGCGGGCCGGCCGTCACGACGACGGTCGAGAAGGCGAGCGCCTGGATCGCGTTGGCGATCGACCACGCGAATACGTACCGGCCGAGCGCATCGGCGCTCAGGTGGCCGCCGCCGATGAACCGCTCCGCGTATTGCAATGACGCGAGGACGATGCCGGCCACGTAGAACGGCAACCCGTGCCGCCAGATCGACAGGACACCGCGCTCGCGCACGGCCGGTGCGCGCGTCGCCTGCGGGCGGTCGTGCGCCTGGCGTGCAACCGCGCCGATACGCCGCCACGAAAGCACGACGACGCACGTATTGGCCGCGAACCACAGCGCGAAAACCGATTCGATCGAATGCAGGGCGCCGACGAGCAACCCCGCTCCCGCGACGCCGGCCCATGCGCCGGTGCGGACGAACAGCAGCAGCGAGCCGGCGCGAGGTCGATGCAGCGAGAACAGCCAGCCGTTCGCCTCGAATGCCGCATGCTCGGAGAGCGCGACGAGCAGCACGCACCACGCGAGCCGCGTCGACAGGCCGACGCGGGCGAGCAGGGCCGCGTCACCGTTGGCGGTCGCCACGGCGAGCGTCGCGACGAGCGTCAAGTAGAGGCCGCCGTACGCGACGCAGAGGGTGCGCATCGCGCCGAACGCGGGCAGCGGATCGGGTTCGCTGAGCCGCCGGTTGAGTTCGGGACTGAAGCCGAGGCCGAGCAGTTTCGATGCGATCACGGCGGCGGCGACCGCGAGCCCGTACGCGGCGACCGCGTCGAAGCCGAGCGTACGCGCGACGATGATCGCGAGCGTGAATTTCAGGCCGAGCGCCAGGCTGCGCAGGAGCAGGCGCGTCAGCATGGCATGGCCTCGTCGGCTTCGACTTTTGTTTCGATGTCGGAATCCGCACGACGGGCCGCACGCAGTGCGTCGATCACGCGTGCGCGTGCGGCACGGATGCTCGCAAAGCCGCCCTGCGCGGCGTTCCGGAACGCCGCAGCTGCGCCAGGTGCGAGGATCGTCCGGCAGACGCGTGCCGGATCGAAATCCGCGCCGTTGATGACCCAGTCGTCGAGCTTCATGTTCGCATACGCACCGAAGCCCTTGCGCTCGTAGCTGACGTGGAAGGCGGGTACGCCGTGCAGGATCGATTCCAGCGCGCCGTGCAGGCGAACCGATACCGTGACGTCCGGCCGGTCGGTTTCGAGAAGCGTCTTGAGCGGCGTCAGCGGTTCCCGGATGCCGAGGCTGCGGTAGTACGCGGGATCGTCGTTGCCGCGCCCCGTGCTTTGCACGGCAAAGCTGACCCGGCACGTTGCGCGCACCTGCTCGATCAGCCGCGCGATCGATGCGTCGTAGCGCGCGCGTCGTTTCGCGCTCCACGCGGGTGCGCGGCGCAGCACGAATGCAACATGGCGCGCGGTGTCGCTGTTCGGCGGGGTTTGCCGAAGGATGGTCTCGCTGCGATACCCGAAGTCGAGCACCGCCAGATCCGGCACGCGCCGCGTATTCGGATTCGCGGCGAGGAAGGCGGCGGAGCGGTCGTCGCGCACGAACACCGAATCGAACGCGCCGAGCAGCGACTGCAGATGCATGGCGACGGCGCGTGAGGACAGCACCGGGCCGATGCTTTGCGGCAGATAGACGGCGGGCTTGCCGGAGGCAAGCGCAACCCGCATTTGCAGCAGGTGGCCGGCTTCGAGCTTGAGCGCTTCGATGGCCGTGCGCGCGCGCAGATAGCCGCCACCGACGCCGACGATCAGGTCGACTTCGTCGAGCAGGCGGCGCAGTGCTTTCAACCTGCCGTTGATTCGAACGGGCAGCGCGGCGGTGGCGGCGCCGATCAGCCGGTTCGTGCCGCGCTCCGCGAGCACGGGCGCCGCGCATACGTCGTCGTACGCCGGAAACGAAGCCGGATCGGCCGCGACGATCGACACGCGGACGGCATCGCCGAAGGCCTCCCGGAGCAGGCCGACGGACAGGTCGACCAGCAGGCCGTCACCGGAATTGCGGGCGCTGTACGCGTGCAGCAGCGCGACGTGAATGGGGGGCGTCATGCCGGGCCTCGTCTGGAAAGGGTGTGATAGAGGTCGAGCGTGTGCGCGACCATCGTCTCGGCCGAGAATTGACCGAGGGCCGCCGCGCAGTTCGCTCGCATCGCGTCGCGTGCGGCCGGATCGTTGGCAAGCGCGACGATCGCGCGGGCGAAGCGCGTCGTGTCGTCTTCGTTCGGCACCACGACGCCGATGCCATGCGTGTCGATCAGCTCGGTCGCGCCGGATACCCGCGTGGCGACGATCGGCACATGCGCGGCCATCGCTTCGAGACACACGTAGGGAAAGCCTTCGTAGCGGCTCGGCAACGCGAACAGGTCGAACGCGGAGAAATAGCGGCTCGCGTGGTTCACGCGGCCGACGACGTGAAGATTCGGCGGAAGATCGTCGGCCTCGTTGCCGGCCGCCGTGACGAAGTCGCCGGACCCGATCGCGACGATCTGCACGGTACGGCCGCATTGGCGATACACGCCGCGCGCAATCCGCACGAGACGGTCGATGCCTTTCTGATGATCGAAGCGCCCGACGAAACCAACGACGAGGGCGTCGCGCGCGACGCCGAGTGCGTGTCGTGCCGCCTCGCGCGGCATCAGGGCGGGCGGTCGGACGCCGTTGACGATCGTGTCGACGCGCGCGGCCGGAATGCCGAGCGCTTCGTTCAGGTGTTGCGCCTCGTCGCGCGAGACGGCGACGATCCGGTGCGTGCACAGGCGGCCGAGCAGCCGCTCGATGGTGCCGTAGAACCGGCGCTGGCGGGTACCCAGCGTCGGGTTCAGCGTATAGACCGCGTGCGGCGTGTACACCTGCCGCCACGGCCCCGGGCACAGGCGTGCGATCGCGCCGGCTTTCGAGCTGTGGCTGTGCACGATGTCGGGACGGATGCGCAGCAGGTGGCGATAGACGTGGGCGACCGCGAGCGCGTCGCGCCAGCCGACCGCGCGCTGCATCGGCACCGCATGCACGCTTGCACAGCGTGACAGCACGCGCGCATCGAGGATCGTTGTGTCGAAACGCGGGCCGTGCGGCACGATCAGGTGCAGTTCGATGCCGTCGATTGCGGCGAGTCCGTCGATCAGGTCGGCGAGATGGACGGCCACGCCGCCGCCCGCGGCTTCGACGACGAGCGCGATCCGCAGGCGCGCCGCGCGGGCCGGGGCTTGCCGGGAGCCCAATTCGGTCGTGGCGGAAACGTCCGCCGGCGCGGCATCGCGTATCGCGACGCGTTCGAGGTGACGGGCATCGCTCATCGCGGCTCTCCCCGGCGGCGGGACACGAGCGCGCGCAGCGTGCGGCCGATCGACGATGCCAGGCCGCAACGCGGCGGTGCGTAACGGTACTGCGTATAGCGATAGGCGCCGTAGCGCGAGCTGTACCGGCCGATGTGCGGATCGACGCCGTTGAGCAGCACGCCGCTCGCGGCGATACCGTTGTGCGCGAGGCGCCGCATGGCTTCGTCCAGTTCGGCGACGCGTGTCGTGGCGGCACGTGCCGTGAGCAGCACGGTGCCGGCGTGGCGGCCGAGCGTGACCGCGTCGGTCACCGCGAGAATCGGCGCCGCATCGATCACGACGACGTCGTAGCAGGCCGACAGCACGTCGAGCAGCGCGGCGACGCGTTCGTCGGCAAGCAGCTCGGACGGATACTCGGGCACCGCGCCGGTCGGGATGAAATCGAGGCGCGGCACCACGTCGCGGCAGGTCACGTCGGCTGGCGCGGCCGTGCCCGACAGCAGCTCGGCGAAGCCGCGCTCGCGCGGGACACCGAGCGATTCATGCAGATGACCCTTGCGCAGGTCGCCGTCGACGAGCAGCACGCGCTCGCCGTTGGCCGCGAGCAGCGCCGCGAAATTCGCCGCGACGAACGACTTGCCCGCACCCGGCGCCGGGCCGGTCAGCAGCAGTACATTGTTGCGTGCGCCCTGCATCGCGAAGCGCAGCGCGGTGCGCAGGCTCCGCAGGCTTTCCACGGCCGGATCGTGCGGGTGCCGCGCGCTCAGCAGGTTCGGCCCCGGCGCGTGCTGCGCGATGCGCCGCGCCATCTGCCGCTGGGCCGCCGAATCGGGAATCGTCGCGTAGACGTCGATGTCGAGATGACGCTCGATCTCGTCCGCGTGACGGACGCCGCCGAACAGGAAGTCGCGCGCAAAGGCGAGCGCGATGCCGAGTGCGAGCCCGATCAGCGCGGCCGCCGCGATCACGACGGGTCGCTTCGGGCGTACGGGATCCTCGGGCACGATCGCCGTATCGACGAGCCGCACGCTGCCGGTCTTGCCGGCCTTGACCAGCTCGAGCTGCTGCGTGTTCGCGAGCAGCGCCGTATAGAGATCGGTGTCGACCTTCACGTCGAGCATCAGCCGCACGGCGTTCTGCTGCAGGTCGGGCAGCCGTCGCACCTGATGCTCGAAGCCGCGCTGCTCGCGGCCGAGCGTGGCGATCTGCGCGTCGAGCGCGACCATGTCGGGGTGGCCCGGCGCGAAGCGCGCGGCCATCTCGTCGCGCTTTTGCTGCAGCTCGAGGCGGCGCGTGGTCGCGTCGGCCGTCTGCTGCAGGATCAGCTTCGCTTCCTCGGTCAGGTCGATCGTGCCGTTCGCGTTGCGCATGTCGGTGTAGCGCTGCTCGGCGTCCTGCAACTGGCGCTTGAGCACCGGCAGCTGCGCGTTGAGGAACGCGAGCGATTGCGCCGCGTCGGCGGACTTGCGCTCGATGTGCTGGCGCACGTAGTGGTTCGCGACTGCCTGAAGCTGCGCCTGGATCCGTTGCGGATCGGGGCCGCGCAGCGTCGCGACGATCACGCCCGACTGCTTGATCTTTTCCTGGACGTCGAGGCCGCGCCGCAGCGTGTCGATCGTCTCGGCGCGCGATTCGCGCACGAGCGTGAAGCGGGTGGCCGGGTTCGCATCGACGCGCGCGACGTCGATCGCGATCGGGCCGCTCGCGGTCGGGAAGGTTTCCACGTGCCCGATGCGGCCGGTGACGGCCGACGGCAGCGCGGGCCCGGTCAGCCGGTAGCGCTGGCCGTCGAGCAGCGTCAGCTCGAAGCGCTCGCCTTCGAGCGGCCGGGGCACGTCGAAGCGCGCGACCGCGATCGCTTCCTCGCCCCACGCATAACCGCCGAACCCGAGGAGGCCGGGGTGCGCGAGGCCGGTGTTGAAACGCGACACGAAATCGCCGACCAGCGGAAAGCGCTTCGGCTGCACGACGATGTAGCTGCGCAGCTCGTCGACGGCACGCGTGACGACGAGCCGCGACGCGAGAATCTGCGCTTCGGCCGCGGCGCTCGACTTGATGTCGAACAGCGACGACACGTCGCCGAGCATGCTGTTCGCGGCGGCTGGGTCGCCGCTGTCCTCGACCTGGAGCAGGATGTCGGCCTGGTATTGCGGCGGGGCGAGAAATGCGTACAGCGTGCCGGCGCCGACGCAGGCGGCGGTTGCCAGCGCGATCAGCCAGCGTTGGGACACGAGCACGTCGACGACGCCGGCGAGGTCGAGCTCGGCGCCGCGATCGTGCGATCGCTCGCGGGAAACAGGAGAGGTCATCGATTCGGTCCGGAAAGCGGGGTGGAGGGGGAGGCGGCCGGCGCGATGCGCACGCACCACGCGTCGACACCGCGCTCGATGAGCCGCAGGCTGTGTTCGAACGACGCGCGCGGGCCGAGATACGGGTCGGGCACGTCGAAGCCCTGACCGGTGCCGCCGAGGCGGAACACGCGGCCGCACAGGAACGGGTGGCGGCGCTCGAGCCAGCGCTTCTGCTCCAGGTCCATCGTCAGGATCAGGTCGGCGCGTGCGGCGTGCCGTGACGACACCTGGCGCGCGCGGTGCGTGGCGAGGTCGAGGCCGCGCGCGCGCATCAGGTCGATGGCGTGCGGGTCGGCCGGCTGGCCGTCGAGCGCGCCGATCCCGGCCGACTGCACGTCGACGCCGGGCAGGCGCGCGCCGAGCAGCGCCTGCGCCATCGGGCTGCGGCAGACGTTGCCGACGCACACGACGAGCAGCGTGGCGATGGCGCTCATTTGACGGCGAGCGCCGCGGCGGCGCTGGTGCTGACGCCGGGCAGCAGCAGGCTCAGCACGCGGCTGAAGCGCACCAGGCCGTTGCCGTCGACGTAGACGATGTCCTTCGGCTGCAGCGCGAACTCGTTGGCGAGCACCATCGACACGGGGGAGCGCGCGTCGAGGTGGAACACCTGCGGATCGCTCGTCTGCGAGCCGCGGATCACGAACATCTGCGCGGCGTCGGCGGTATTGGCGTTCACGCTGCCGGCCTGCGACAGCGCGTCGGACAGCGTCAGCCGGCCGTCGCGCAGCGGTACCGCGAGCGACGGCTTGTTCACTTCGCCCATCACGTACACGCCGTAGTCGCTGCGTGCCGGCACGTGCAGCAGGTCGCCGGCGGCCAGCACGACGTCGGCGGGATTGCGGCCGTCGCGCAGCATGCGCGTCAGGTCGAGCGGATAGGACACGCCGTCGCGCACGAGCGTCATGCGGCTCTGGTCGGCGGCCGTGCCGAGCCCGCCCGCGCGGCCGAGCGCTTCGTAGAGCGTCATCGGCACGTCGTTGACGGGCTGCGCACCCGGCGTGCGGACTTCGCCGTCGATATAGACCTGCTGCGAGCGGAACGACGCAACGCGCAGCGTGACTTGCGGATTGCGATAGACGCGCGACAGCGCGGCGGCGATGCGTGCCTGCGCGGCGTCGGCCGTGAGACCCGCGACCGGCACGCTGCCGGCGAACGGGAACGCCAGGTTGCCGTGCGAATCGACGACGAAGCCCGCGACCGGGTCGGCCGCGCGCGGCGCGTTCTGCTGCGCGGCGCCTTGCGCGGCGGCGAGTTCGGGGTGATCCCAGACGGTGATCTGCAGCACGTCGCCGGGGCCGAGGCGATAAGCGCCGGGCGCGGCTGCCAGCCGGTCGGATGGCAGGTGCTGTTGCTGCGCGGCCTGTGCGTCGAGTTGGCGAATCAGGCTGGCGTCGATCGTCGTGATCCGGAACGGAACGCTCCCGCCGGTGTTCGCGTGTCCGGCAGGCTGGCCGTCGGCGGCGGGGGGCGGTGCGCTCATCTGCATGCCGGGTGAGAATGCACAGGCCGAGAGCGCGACGCTGACCGCTGCGGCCAGCAGCGTGCGCATGCGGTAGGGACGTGCGGATCCGGCCCGCTCGATCGTGGCGGAAGTCATCAGTCATCCTTATCGTGATGCGGCGACGCGCGGTGGCGGTGCCGCGTGCGTATCAGTACGCGTTGCGGTGGGACCAGCCGCGCAGGGCGGTGGCCAGGACGATGCGCATGTCGAGGGCGAACGACCAGTTGCGCAGGTAGTGGAGATCGGCTTCGACGCGGCGCTGCATCTTTTCCACGCGATCGGTCTCGCCGCGCAGGCCGTTGATCTGCGCCCACCCGGTGATGCCCGGCTTGACGCGGTAGCGGTGGATATAGCCGTCGACGATCTTCCGGTAGAGGTCGTCGTGCTCGAGCGCGTGCGGGCGCGGGCCGACGACCGACATCTCGCCGCGCAGCACGTTGAGGAACTGCGGCAGCTCGTCGAGGCTCGTGCGGCGCAGGAACGCGCCGACCCGTGTGATGCGCGGATCGTCGCGCGTCGCCTGGTGCACTTCACTGCCCGTGTCGTGCAGCCGCATCGTGCGGAACTTGAAGATCGTGAACGCCTGGCCGTCCGCGCCCTTGCGTTGCTGGCGGAACAGGACGGGGCCGTGCGACGACAGCCGGACTGCTGCCGCGATCGCGAGCAGCAGCGGCGCCATGCCGACGAGGACGGTGGCCGCGAACACGCGATCGAAGATCGCCTTGTGCAGCAGCGCGCGCGACGACAGCGGCGACGCGACCAGGTTGATCGCCGGTGCACCGACGAGGTCGATCATTTCGCCGTCGAACATCGCGAGCTTGCTGACGTCCGGCATGAAGCGGATGTTGACGAGATCGTCGCGGAATGCATCGAGCACGGCCATCACGATGCGCGCCTCGCCGATCGGCAGCGCGAGCCAGACTTCGGGAATCGCGTGCGTGCGGACATGCTGTGCGAACGTATCGAGATCACGGAAGCGCGGCATGCCGCCCGGGCTCGTCGTATCGGCGCGGGCGATATCGAACATCGCCGCCGCGCGGAATCCGGCCGACGGCACACTGGCGATGCGGTCGAGCACGGCGTCGCGATGGGCGCCGGAGCCGACGATCGCGACGAGGCGATCGCTTTCCTGCGGGCTGCCGATCCGTTCGAGCGTCGTGCCGGCGACGACGCGCGACGCGACGAGCGCGATGCCGCTCGTTGCGGTCCAGAGCAGGTACCAGGGCAGCGGAATGGCGAGGGTCGGCGCGAGCGCCCGCATCACGAGCGCCGCGCCGGCCTGCGCGATCAGCCACGCGAACGCGATGAGCAGTGCGGTGCGGTGCCTGGCGGGGCGGGCCGGTGCGTGGTAGAGCCGGAGTGCGGGAAACAGCATCAGCGCGAAGGTCGCCGCGCAGGCGACGGCGGCCAGTTCGGACGAACGGTCGACGTTCGTGCCAGGCAACACGAGCGCGGCGGCCAGCGCGCCGAACGAAATCAGTGCGACGTCGGCAATGCGCGCGATCAGGCCGCCTGCGGCACGCGCTGCATGTGCGTGCCGTGGTTCGAATGAAGTATCCATATACCCTCCTGCTGCCGTTCTGATTGAGATGGACGCCCGTTGTCCCGATTGCGACGCGATATCGCACGCTCGGCCGGAGCGGAGCGTGACCGCTGTTTCCACTGCATGGGAAATGCATCGGGGAAGGAGGCGCTGCTGCGGTGGTGCCGGTCGGCCTGATGAGTTGCGACGGATCTTTTCGAGCTTGGCGCCATGAAGGGCGAATGCTTGCGAAACGTTGCGGCCGACTCGATGGGGTCAATTTTCAGGAAGCAGGGGCCTGATTTATATAGAACGCCTACTAAATTCCAGGGGAATGGATTAGTACGAGTACGAATCAGTGGAATTTCTGTCCGAATGAACGAATGACGGAGTCGGACTTGACTTTAGAAAGACGTGCGATGCCGGGTCGTCGAGGTGGACGGATCGCAACAAGCGGAGCGCGGCGGGCGAAGAAGGGCGGGATTGTGGCAGCCGAAGAAATGGCGTGCGGGACGGCGGGCGCGTAGAGGGAGCCGCAGCAACGGTGAGCGGGGCGATTGCCGTGATCAACGCGCCGGCGCGCGACTCGTGGCACGCCGGCGTTTCATGTCAATCCGGTCACCCGTTCCGGAAAATCTCGCTATACGCGCTCAACGCCGGCACGCCGCCGAGATGCGCATACAGCACCTTCGACCCCGGCTCGAATTCGCCGAGCCGGACCTTGTCGCGACAGGTGCGCTCGTTCATGGTACTCAAGGAGATTCTTTCGACGCATGCGCTGCCGGTGTAGCGCATCGTGATGCGGCTGACCGCGCATGCTGTGTTGGCGGCGTGCGGGCAAAACGAAGTGAGCGCGATCGGCACACGGAGTCACACCTGTTGCGCCGCACGACCACGGCCAACCTCCACGCGTTCGAACACGGCGGTAAAGGCATAGCCTCGCTCGTCGCCGTGACAAGTCGACGCGCTACCGCTTGCGCCGTGTCGGGTCGATGCCGTTTTGTTCGAGTAGCTTTCGCAGTCTTGTGTTATTGCCCCACAGCGTAGCGAAGGCTATCAACATCACGAGTTTTGTGGTCGCACCAAGCAATTCCGAGACCGTCGCATCCGGACCTAGCGTCTTTAGCGCGCCCATCATCTCAAATTGTGTGCTCGTGTTCCGCGACTATCTTGCGGGAAATGTGTCGAGTGGAGACTCGACGAAAATTCTTGAGACGGTTGAAAAAGCGCTCGACAACATTGCGTGTGCGCTCAGCGTTGCCACGGCGCTCCGCCGGGCTGCCGCACCGTTTTTCCGAGCCGTTCGCGCGCCGTGTGCAGCATTGCCTCATCGAGTTCACCGTCATCCGCCAGCGCCTTCAACGCGGCGAGCACGATGCTCGCTCGATCGACTTCGAAGAACGCGCGCAGCGCCTCGCGCGTATCGCTGCGGCCGAACCCGTCGGTGCCGAGCGTCACGTAGCGGCGCGGCACGTATGCACGGATCAGCTCGGGCACCGCGCGCACGTAGTCGGTCGCCGCGATCACGGGGCCTTGCGTCGCGGCAAGCTGCTGCGTGACATAAGGCTCGGCCGCCGTGTCGCCGAGTCGCGACAGCCGTTCGGCTTCCATTCCGTCGCGTTGCAGTTCGCTGAAACTCGTGACGCTCCACACGGCGGCATCGATACCCCAGTCGTCCTTCAGCATCCGCTGCGCGGCGAGCACTTCGCCGAGGATCGCGCCCGCGCCGAGCAACTGCACGTGCGCCGTTGCGTTCGAACCGGACGGCAGCCGGTGCATGCCCTTCAGGATGCCTGCGCGTCGCGTGGCCGGATCGTCGTCGGGCATCGACGGCTGCGCGTAGTTCTCGTTCATCACCGTCACGTAATAGAACACGTCGCGCTGTTGCTCGACCATCTCGCGCATGCCGGCATCGACGATCGTCGCGACTTCGTACGCGAACGCCGGATCGTACGCGCGGCAGTTCGGGATCGTGGACGCCGCAAGATGGCTGCTGCCGTCCTGGTGCTGCAGCCCCTCGCCGCCGAGCGTCGTGCGGCCCGATGTCGCGCCGACGAGGAAGCCGCGCGAGCGCTGGTCGGCGGCGGCCCAGATCAGGTCGCCGATGCGCTGGAACCCGAACATCGAGTAGTAGATGTAGAACGGCAGCATCGGCAGGTCGTGCACGCTGTACGCGGTCGCCGCGGCGATCCACGACGACACCGCGCCGGCCTCCGAGATGCCTTCCTCGAGGATCTGCCCGCGCGTGTCCTCGCGGTAGTAGAGCATCGAGCCGAGATCCTCCGGTTCGTAGCGCTGCCCGAGCGGCGAGTAGATGCCGACCTGCCGGAACAGGTTCGCCATGCCGAACGTGCGCGCTTCGTCCGCGACGATCGGCACGACGCGCGGGCCAAGCGCCGGATCCTTCAGCAGCGCGGCCAGCATGCGCACGAGCGCCATCGTCGTCGACATCTCGCGGCCCGCCGCATCCAGCGCGAACGCACCCCAGGCCGGTGTCGGCGGGACGGTGAGCCCCTCCGACGCCACCATCCGCCTTCTGGGCAGATAGCCGCCCAGGGCAGCCCGGCGAGCGTGCAGGTAGCGCATCTCGGGGCTGTCTTCGGCGGGTTTGTAGAACGTGAGCTGCTCGACGTCGAGATCCGACAGCGGCAGCCGGAAGCGGTCGCGGAACGCCTTCAGGTCGTCGACGTCGAGCTTCTTCTGCTGGTGGGTCGTCATCCGGCCCTGGCCGGCCGTGCCCATTCCGTAGCCCTTCATCGTTTTCGCGAGGATCACGGTCGGCTGGCCGCGATGCGCGAGTGCGCGCGCATACGCGGCGTGCAGCTTGCGTGCATCGTGGCCGCCGCGGCGCAGGCGATCGATTTCCGCGTCGGTGAGCTGCGCGGCGAGGGCGTCGAGCGCCGGGTCGCGGCTGAAGAAGCGCGCGCGGTTGTACGCGCCGTCGTTCGCGGAGAAGGTCTGGAACTGGCCGTCGACGGTGTCGGCGAACGCGCGGGCGAGCGCGCCCGCATGGTCGCGCGCGAACAGCGGATCCCAGTCGGATCCCCACAACACCTTGATCACGTTCCAGCCGGCACCGGCGAACAGCGCCTCGAGCTCGTCGATCACGCGGCCGTTGCCACGCACCGGGCCGTCGAGCCGCTGCAGGTTGCAGTTGATCACGAACACGAGGTTGTCGAGCCCCTCGCGCGCGGCGAGCGACAGCGCGCCGAGCGATTCGGGCTCGTCCATCTCGCCGTCGCCGAAGAAGCCCCACACCGTGCGCGCGGCCGTGTTCGCGAGGCCGCGATGCTGCAGGTAGCGCATGAAGCGCGCCTGGTAGATCGCGTTGATCGGGCCGATGCCCATCGAGCCGGTCGGGAACTGCCAGAAGTCGGGCATCAGCCACGGGTGCGGATACGAGCACAGGCCGGGCCCGGCGATCTCGCGGCGGTAGTGCTTCAGGTGCGCGTCGTCGAGGAAGCCTTCGAGATACGCGCGCGCATAGACGCCCGGCGACGAATGCGGCTGGAAGTAGACGAGGTCGCCGCCCGTGCCGCGTTCACCGTGTTCACCCTGTTCGCTGCTGCCGTCGGCCGCTGCCGCGCGGAAGAAATGGTTGAAGCCGACTTCGAACAGGTCGGATGCCGACGCGTAGCTCGCGATGTGGCCGCCGAGCTCGCCGTACGCGCGGTTCGCACGCACGACCATCGCGAGCGCGTTCCAGCGCAGCGCGGCGGACAGCCGCTCTTCGAGCTCGGCATCGCCCGGGTAGGGCGGCTGGTCGTGTGCGGCGATCGTGTTCAGGTACGGCGTGACGGGCCCGCGCGCCGCCGCCAGGCCGCTCGCGTGCGCATGGGCGGCGAGCCGGTCGAGCAGGAACTGCGCGCGGTCCTTGCCGACGTGCGCGAGAACCGCGTCGAGCGCTTCGAGCCATTCGGCGGTTTCTTCCGGGTCGGCGTCGGCGTGCGCGAGGTTCGCGCGCCGCGTGGCGTCGAGTCCGTTCGACAGGTCCGTCATCGCAGGTCTCCCGCGCACCGGTTCGAAGCGGTGCGCAATCAGTGGCAATCGGTCGGATCATGCTACCCGCCGATCTGCAAAATATGCGTCTGATTTCATTGGGATTTCTCGTGCGGATAGTGTAAATATTCCGGTTATGGCCACTCTTCCGGAATATTTCGACCATGAGCGCAAACCCGCGGCGGCTCGACCGCATCGACATCGGCATCCTGAACCAGCTTCAGCAGAACGCGCGGATCACGAACGCGGAACTCGCGCGCGCGGTGAACCTGTCGGCCACGCCCTGCTTCAACCGCGTGCGCGCGCTGGAGAAGCTCGGGCTGTTCCGGCAGCAGGTCACGCTGCTCGACCCGGAGCCGCTCGGGCTGCGGATCAACGTGTTCATCCAGGTCAGCCTCGAGAAGCAGGTCGAGGATGCGCTGCAGCGCTTCGAGGAAGCGATCTCGCAGCGGCCCGAGGTGATGGAGTGCTACCTGATGTCGGGCGACGCCGATTACCTGCTGCGTGTCGTGATGCCCGACATGCGCACGCTCGAGCGCTTCATCATCGAGCGGCTGACGACGATTCCCGGCGTGTCGAACATCCGGTCGAGCTTCGCGCTGAAGCAGGTGCGCTACAAGACCGCGCTGCCGCTGCCGGCGGCGGGGCTGACGCTGGTCGATCCGGACGAGTCGGCGTCCGACTGGAGCTGAATGTGCGTCGGCGGGCGAAACCGCCGGCTTGCCGACGAAACGGCGACAGTCGCCCGACACCGCCGAAAGGGATCGAACGAAACGTGCGCAAGTGCGTTGCACGTTCACGACGCCTCGCGAAACGATCGCGTATGCTCGTCCGTTCCGTGGCACAGGAGGCCATCGGAGTCGGTTCATTCGTGTGACGACCCATCAACGAGCGAGGGCACCATGGCAAGACAGACGATGGCGGAATACCTGGCGAAGACGCTGGCGGCAGCGGGCGTCGAGCGCATCTGGGGCGTGACGGGCGACAGCCTGAACGGCCTGTCGTTCAGCCTGAGCCAGATCGGCTCGATCCGCTGGATGCATACGCGGCACGAGGAAAGCGCCGCGTTCGCGGCCGGCGCGGACGCCGCGTCGACCGGGCGGCTCGCGGTGTGCGCGGGCAGCTGCGGCCCCGGCAACCTGCACCTGATCAACGGCTTGTACGACTGCCACCGCAATCACCAGCCGGTGCTCGCGATCGCCGCGCACATTCCGTCGACCGAGATCGGTCTCGGCTACTTCCAGGAAACCCATCCGCAGGCGCTGTTCCGCGAATGCAGCCACTTCGCGGAGCTCGTGACCAACGCGTCGCAGTTCCCGCGCGTGCTCGCGCGGGCGATGCGCACGGCGATCGACGAGCGCGGCGTCGCGGTGATCGTGCTGCCGGGCGACATCGGGCTCGGCGACGGCCCGGAAGAGCCGCCGGCGTGGAGCGAATCGGCCCCGCCGTCGATCCTGCCGGCCGATGCCGATCTCGACCGGCTCGCGGCACTGCTCAACGCGTCCGACGCAGTCACGCTGCTGTGCGGCAGCGGCACGCAGGGCGCGCACGACGAGGTGGTCGCGCTGGCCGACACGCTCGGCGCGCCGGTCGTGCACGCGCTGCGCGGCAAGCAGTTCGTCGAATGGGACAACCCGTTCGACGTCGGGATGACGGGGCTGATCGGCTTCAGCTCGGGCTATCACGCGATGGAATCGTGCGACACGCTGCTGATGCTCGGCACGGACTTCCCGTACCGGCCGTTCTATCCGTCGAACGCGAAGGTCGTGCAGATCGACTGGAAGGGCTCGCAGCTCGGCCATCGCGCGCCGCTCGCGCTCGGGCTCGTCGGCACCGTGAAGGAAACGATCGCGGCGCTGCTGCCGCGCTTGACGCGCAAGACCCAGCGGCGCTTCCTCGAGAACGCGCTGAAGCACTACGCGGCCGCGCGCAAGGGGCTCGACGATCTCGCGGTGGCCGAGCCGCCGGGCCGCGCGATCCATCCGCAATACCTGACGAAGATCGTCGACGAAGTCGCGGCGGAAGACGCGATCTTCACGGCCGACGTCGGCACGCCGACGCTGTGGGCCGCGCGCTACCTGACGATGAACGGCAAGCGGCAACTGCACGGCTCGTTCAATCACGGGTCGATGGCGAATGCGATGCCGCAGGCGCTCGGCGCGCAGGGCGCGCATCCGGGGCGGCAGGTGGTGTCGCTGTCGGGCGACGGCGGGCTGTCGATGCTGCTCGGCGATCTGCTGACCGCACGCCAGCTCAAGCTGCCGGTCAAGATCGTCGTGTACAACAACAGCCTGCTCGGCTTCGTGTCGATGGAGCTGAAGGCGGCCGGCTATCTCGACACGAACGTCGACCTGAGCCCGACCGACTTCGCGGCGATCGCGAAGGGCGCCGGTATCTTCAGCGTGCGCGTCGAGCATTCGGAGAACGTCGAGCAAGCGTTGCGCACGGCGTTCGAGCATGACGGGCCGGCGGTGGTCGATGTTGTCACGTCGAAGTACGAACTCGCGATGCCGCCGAAGATCGAGCTCGCGCATGCGAAGGGCTTCAGTCTGTTCATGCTGCGCGCGATCCTCAGCGGGCGCGGCGACGAAATCGTCGAACTGGCGAGAACCAACTTGCGGTGAAGGTCGGTCGCGCGCCGTGTGGCGAGCATGGCGCGCGGTTCACAGCCCGGGCCGTGCCGCCGGCTCTCGCACGGCTTGGGCTGCCAACCTCCATGCGGCGGGCGGATAGTGGTTTGCGGGAGAGGGACATCGCGGGCCGAAGTCCCGACCCCATTTGTGTCGCCGGGCGCTGACAGTCGACGATTTCGCGGAGACCCGGACGGCGCTGCAGCCGATCCGGCACGAATTAGTCAGGCAAATCAGGGTCAATCTTCACGTCACCTTAAGTTTGCGTTTCCTAGAATCGATTGACCGTCGCGCGTCCTGCGGCGGGTCGATTCGCCCCAGGAGGATGCGCATGAACCTTGCCCGTATCGCCGTAGCCCTGTCCCGCGCAGTCGTCGGCCCGCCGCCGCTGACCGCGCAAGCGTTCGAGGCCCGCGTATGACGTGGCCGAACGCGTGGCGTGTCTCGGCACTGTTCGTGCGCGAGTGGGTCGGCCGGCCGGCTGCGGTGGGCGCGTTGTGCCCGAGTTCGCGCCATCTGGCGCGCGAGATGGCCGACACGGTGCCGGACGGCGACGGGCTCGTCGTCGAACTCGGGGGCGGCACCGGCGCGATCACCGCGGCGCTGCTCGAACGCGGCGTTGCGCCGCGACGCCTCGTCGTGGTCGAACGCTCGCCGGCGTTCGTGCGGCATCTGCGGCGACGCTTTCCCGGTATCTCGATCGTGTCGGGCGACGCGCGACAGCTCGAACGGTTGTTGCCGCCGGACGCCACGGTCGACGCGATCGTGTCGTGCCTGCCGCTGCGCACGCTGCCGCGCGAGGACGTGACGGCGATCGTCGGTCAATGTCATCGCGTGCTGTCGGCCGCCGGCGTGATGATTCAATTCACCTACGACCTGCGCCCGCCCGGCCGTCACCCGCTGGGCGATTCGTCATTCGTCGCGTGCGACAGCCGGATCGTCTGGGCCAACCTGCCGCCCGCGCGCATCGTGACCGTGCGTTGCGCCGCCGCATACGCAGGCTGACCGCGACGGCTTCTGCTTTGCTCGCCGCCACCCGCAGGCGCTAGACGCGCGCGCTGTCCGTCACGTGCACCGCGGGCCGCGACGCAACCCGCTTGATGAAGCGGTCGAGCGGCGTCGCATAGCCGCGTGCGATGACCGCACTCAATGCTGCCGACAGCGCCAGATAGGCGACCAGCAGCGCGAGCTTGTCGTCGCCATGCGTGGCAGACGGCGGCCAGAACGTGCGCAGCGCGCCGAGCACGATCAGATGGAACAGATACAGCTCGTAGCTGAGCCGGCCGCTCCAGCGCAGCGGCGCGAGCAGGCGGCCGTGAGCAGATGTGTGTTTCGCATGCGCGCCGATCAGCAGCACGGCCGTGCCGAGCGCCATCGCGGATACGCCGAGCACGTGGCTTTCGGCGATCGGCCACGCGAGATAGAGCGCCGTCATCGCCGTTGCCGCGAGCCATTGCACGGGCGCGGCCGCGAGTCCCTGCCAGCGCGCGCGTTCGGCGAGCAGCGCGGTGCAGCAGCCGATCGCGATGCCGTCGAAGCACGCGAAGTACGCGTACAGGAAGCCGCCTTCGTCGCCGGGATGCGTGTAGCGATACACGGGACCGGTCGCGGCAATCAGCAGCCAGAACGCGAACAGCCGCGTGTCGCGACGCAGCGCGATGCACAGCAGCGGAAACGACAGGTAGAACACCTCTTCGACCGACAGCGACCACAACACGCCGAGCGCGTAGTTGACCCATCCGTATGCGCCGATCAACACGTTCATCCAGAACGTGAGCGACGCCAGGTTCACGAGCCAGTACGACACGGCGATGCCCTGCGGCGCATGGTTCGTGAAGATCGGCACGCCGGCCGCCGCGAGGCCGTCGACGAGCGCGAGCAGCAGAAGCAGGCACGGGACGATCCGCGCAATGCGCGACACGTAGAACGCACGCACGTCGAGCGCACCGAGGCTGCCCCAGCGGCGGCGCGCATTGGACGCGATCAAGTAGCCCGAGATCGCGAAGAACATCGTCACGCCGTAGTTGCCGTTGCGCACGATCGCATGGACCGCGTCCCAGCCGAGCACGCGCGCGAGCGCGGTGTCGCGCAACGGATACGCGATGTTGAAGTGATGCAGCAGGACGAGCAGGATCGACACGCCGCGCAGCAGGTCGATGCGGGCATTGCGGGGACCGGCGCTCATTGTGGCCGGGCCGGTTCGGCGAGCGTCGGCAGCGCCGCGAGGAACGTGTCGCGCGAGCGCAGGCCCGCATTCGGCGTTTGCCGCTCGTCGTCCTGGATCAGGTTCGCGAACACCAGCGTGCGCGGCCCTTTCGTCGCCCAGCCGACGAACCAGCCGTACGCGTGCGCAGCATCGTACCTGGAGCCCGGCGAGCCGGTGCCGGTCTTGCCGTGCACGGTCCAGCCGCCCGGTTGCGCGTCGATCAGCGTGATGCGCTCGGTCATGTCGTATGCGTGTGCGCTGACGGGCAGCGTCCGCTGCGCGATCTTGCGCATGAACGCGACCTGTTCGAGCGGCGAGATCCGTAGCGACGAATTGACCCATGCGCCCATCACGCCGGGGAGTTCGCCCTGCTGGCTGGTGACGTCGGCGTTGCCGTAGCCGAATGCGCTCGTGTACTGCTGGAAGCGTCCTTGCCCGAGTGCCTGCGCGACCTGCTCCGAATACCAGAAGATCGACAGCTTCATCCAGCGCGCCGGGTCGGTCGGTTCGCGCCACGGCGCGCCGCCCCAGTCCGGGTAGCCGGCGTGGAAGTCGAGCGTGGGCGTGTGCGCGTCCTTCAGCACGCCGGCGTCGAAGCCCATCAGGCTGATGGCGACCTTGAACGTCGATGCCGGCGTCACGCGAGTCGTGCAGTCGCCGTGCTGCACGAGCATCTTGCCGGTGGTCGCGTCGGCGACGACGGTGCAGACGGGATGGGCGTGAGAGGACGCGGCGGCCAGCAGGCCGGCGAAGACGAACAGCGTGTCGCGCCAGTGTTTCAAGTGCAGCTCCTTGGAAAGCATGCGGAAGGTGTGCGGGATGGGCGGGAAGCGGGAGGAAGGCCCGTGCGCAATCGAAGCGACGGCCGGCATCGGAGATGAGGTCTATTGCAGCCGTCGGGATGGGCCACAGTGTATCGGCGGATCGCCGGCTGCTGACCTGTCATGGTTGACGGGGCACGCGTGCGGCCTTCGCCGTTACCGCGGCTGCGGTCAGGGGCTGCCCGTGGTTGCGACGCGTTACTGGTCCGGCTCCAACCCGAAGTGCAGGAGCGTTTCCCGGCGACAACGTGCTTCCGCGTCGGCTACCGAGATGACGCTCAGCGTGCTCTTCGATCGGTCGATCGGCCCCACGTCGAAGACTTTTCGTTGCGGTGGCGCAGGCGAGTGGAGAACCGGCAGGGTATCGCGCGCGACGGTAGCCGTATTTGAAGCATGCGTGTGTCCATCACGACGTTCGTGCGTGACGAGCCCGGCAATGAGTGGCTTGAACTGCGAGAAGCGAATGGGACGATTGGCGTTCGGCGCGCGACGGCGTCCGGCCGTGGGCTTCGTGATCCGGAATCCGGCGATTGAACGGTGTTTCTGAGTCATCCGTATATCCCTTTTTCGATCAAGTATCGTTGCAGCGCCAGGACGGACGCGCCATCAGGCACAACGTTGAACGTCATCACGCGATGCGATCCGGCCGCGCGCCAGAAGTCTCGCCCGGAGCGCGTCGCGTAAAGCGCACGCAGAGACCGAAGCGATCCGTCGGCCAGCCCGACCGGATAGCCCTGAAAATACTGGAACAATGCGGCCTCGTCGCCATGCGGGCCGGGAATGGGCGCATCGAAACCCAATCGTGGCCACGCGTAATACCCGCACAGCCGACGCCCACCGGGCTCGGGTGGCGCTTTACGGCCGCCTATTGCGAATGCGGTGATCCGCGCGATTTTCAACCTATCGCACGCCCTGACGATCCGCCACGGCATCGCCGCACCGAGCCCGACGACAGCGTTATCGGCGAGATCGACGGCCCCGAGTTCGGGTAGGGACGCGTCGTGGGTTTGAAGCACGGATACGCGGTTCTCCGATCGGATCAGTCCCGGATGGGTGACGGAGAATGTCAGTCGATTCGTGCTATCGAGATACGCCTGAATATCCGACCCGGCAGGTGTGCCGCACAGCGAAACCGGCAGTTCGTCCGGCACGTCGCCGTCCAGGCCGAGGCGCGCGGCGATATCCAGATCGTTGCGATCGACCGTGAGCCGATCGTCGAAGTACGGCATCTCGTATGGCAGGACGCGACTGAGATCGACACGCTGGACGATCATGGCTGCAGGCGACGAGTGGAAAGCACCCAGCATATCGCCGCGAATCCGGCGGGCCGAGTCCACCAAACGGCTGATCGGCGTCGAAGGGATTGCCCGACGGCGCAAGCGCGACGTGCGGGGCGCGATCCCTGCACATGCATGCCGTTTTTTGCACGACCGACCCGTTTTTTTGCACGGCGTTGATACGGCCTCTTCTAAGCTGGGCATGTGTCGAACAGCCGAGACGGCCTCCGTCCGCGCCATGACGTTCATTCATCCCTTTCCCACGTTCGATGTCACCGGCCGCCGGTTGCGCGCCGGCGCGCCCGCCAACGTCGTGCCGTCCCCGCCGCCGCGCCCGCGCGTGCAACTGCCCGTCACGCTGACGGCCGACTCCGTCGACGCCGCGCACGCCCGGCTTGCCGCGTTGCTGCATTCCCCGCTCGGCGTGTACGTCGTCAGCGCCCGCGCCGTGCGCAACGTGATCCACGTGCAGTTCGACATCGCGCCGGAAGACCTGGATTTCGCGCTGCACACGCTGATCGCGCAGCAAGTCGACGCGGTGATCGGGCCGGTCGCGCGTCGACTATGCGTCCGGCCCGCCGTCCGTTGAATCGGGAACGGCGATTGCTCGGCTAATCCGCCGCCGACTCGCCCGCCGCCGTGCTGTCCGCCGGCTGGCGACGGCGGACGTTTGTGCGCTGCGTCGAACGCGGCGCTACCCCTGAACAGGGAGGGCCTATGTACCTTACGGAAGAAGTGCGTATTGCGCGCCCGGCTGCCCGTCGCGCGCATACCGCGGCGTTGCCGTCGGGCAGGCAGCTTGCCCGGCAGTTGATGGTGACGGTTCGCGCGGCGGACGTGCTGCTGCGCCAGGCGATTCGCGTGCCCGATCGCCATCAGTGGTCGGTCGACGCCGAACGCGTCGATGCGGCCGGCGGGCCGCTTGCCGCGTGGGATTCCCACGTGACGTTCCGCATCGTCAAGGCATTCGCGCCGGCGTTCGATGCGGACGCGTGCGCGGCCGACCCCGATCAAGCGGCGGTCGAGATCCGATTGTTTCTTCCCGAACAGGCTTACGTCGCCGAGCGGCGCATCGGCGTCTTCGGCCGACGGCACGGCCAGCGGTTCAGCGCGACGCTGTCGGTCACGTCAGGCTCGCAGTGGGGCGGCCGGCGCAGCGAGCACGTTCCGCCGGCCGGGCGGTACGTGCACGGCGACACGCTGGAAGCGCTCGTCGATACGGTCGCCGGCATCGTCAATGCGGCGTTGCGCGCGGCCGGGCATGGGTGACCTCGTGGCGAGCGGCCGCCGACGGGCTCACGCGTCGCCGGTCTGCCCGGTCTGCCGCTGCAGGTCTTCCATCAACTGTTCGGCGAGGAAGTCGCACGGCGGCCGTTTCGACTTCGTGCTGCGCGCGAGAATCAGCTCGAGCGGCGGCAGGTCGGGCAGACCGTGCGAGCGGCCGAGCATCGACAGTTGCGCGGGGATCGCGCAGCGGGCGAGCGGCGCGACCGCGAGGCCGGCCTCGACCATGCTGAGCAGCCCGAGCAGGCTCGGGCTTTCATACGACGTCCGGTACGGCACTTTCGCGCGTTCGAGGCTGCGGATCGCGTTCTCGCGCGCGACGCTGCCCGGCATGAACACCGCGATCGGCAGCGGCCGCTCCTCCCAGACGCGCGGCCCGTTCGTCATCGCGGCCCACGCCATCGGCTCGTGGCGGATGAAGTCGCCGGTGAGCCCCTTGATGCGCGTCCCGCAGACGAGATCGACGGTGCCCTCCTTGATCAGCGGCGCGAGCGCGCTGCTCGGCAGCCCCATCACCTGGATCTCGACCTTCGGGTAGGTCGCGGAGAATTTCTTCAGCACCGACGGCAGCAGCGACGACGCATAGTCGTCCGGCACGCCGATCACGACCTTGCCGGTCACTTCCGGCCGCACCACGGCCGCCCATGCCTCGTCACGCAGCGCCAGCATTCGCCTGGCGAACCCCAGCAACACCTCGCCCTCGCGCGTCAGCACGATGCTGCGCGGCTTGCGCACGAACAGCGGCCGGCCGATCGCGTCTTCCAGGCTCTTGATCTGCATGCTCACGGCCGACTGCGAGCGGTTCACGGCCTCGGCCGCGCGGGTCATGTTGCCGGTTTCCGCGACGGCGACGACGGTGGCCAGCACGTCGTGATCGAGCATCTTCATGGGTATCAGGAAAACTGAACGTAACGATCAGCATTATGCGTTTTTATTGTTGCTGTGTGTCTGCCATAGTGCGATCACGCTGGCGTTTCGCCCGAGGGGGCGCGGCGATCGGGCCGGACGATCCGGCGGGCGGGACTGAACAGGAAAGCGTGGTGAATCGATGATGGACCATCCGTTGCGCGCCGCACTGGCCGCGGAATTGCATGCCCGGCCGTTCCTGCGGCTCGCCGAAGCCGTGTCGCTCACGCATTACGCGATCTACGCGGACGGTCAGCCCGACATCCACGAAACGCTGCTGCACGCGCTGTGCCGCGAGACCGGCATCGACGCGCCGCACGAAGGCGCGACGCACTACGCGGTGCAGTCGCCGTGCGGCTGGCACCTGAAGTGGGAGCGCCACACCGAATTCTCGACCTTCACGTTCGTCGCGCCGCGTCGCGACACCGGTTATTTCGACGATCTCGCGATCGACGGCATTCCGGCTGCGTGGTTCGCGCGGCTCGCCGGTATCCGGTTCGTCGCGGTGCGGATGGAACTGCTGTCCGGCGACGCCGCGCGGCGCGTGTGCGGCGACCTGCGCCGCTGGATCGACGGGCCCGCGCTCGTCGGCAGCAACGTGCTCGGCGGCGGCAAGGTGTTCTGCGACTGGCACGTGCGCGACGACGGCTTCATGCGTTTTCTGGTGGTCGACGACGATTTCCGCGAGGAGCAGGGCGGCCGGCTGTTGCAGCGCCTGTACGAAATCGAAACCTACCGGATGATGGCGCTGCTGGCGTTGCCCGTCGCGCGCAGGATGAGCCGCGAGCTCGACGAGATCCATGCGGCGCTGCATGCATTGATGCAGCGGATGGACGCGAGCGGCGCCGATGGCGACGACACGGCGCTGCTCGTCAAGCTCACGCATCTCGCGGTGCGGGTCGAATCGTTGTCGGGATCGGGCGCGCGCTTCAGCGCGTCGCGCGCGTATGAAAAGCTCGTGCTGGCGCGCATCCACGAGTTGCGCGAGGAGCGTATCGAAGGGATGCCGACGATCGCCGAATTCATGGAGCGGCGCTTCGCGCCGGCGATGGAAACGTGCCGCAGCGTATGGGCGCGCCATGAACAGATCGCCGCGCGGATCGCACGCGCGGTCGACCTGTTGCGCACCCGCGTGAATCTCGCGCAGGAAAAGGACGTCACGCGGCTCTTGGCCGGCATGGAGCGCACCGCGCGCAACCAGCTTCATTTGCAGCACGCGGTCGAAGGGCTGTCGGTGGCCGCTATTTCGTACTACGTGCTGTCGCTCGCGACGGCGGCGTTCAAGGCATTGCACGTAATGAACCTGCCGGTCGACCCGGAACTGGCGGAAGGGCTGCTGATCGCGCCGGTCGTGTTCGCGGTGATCCACATCACGCGGCGCACGCGTGCGCAGCTTGCGCGGTCCGAGGCGGCGCATGACGGCGCGCCGGTGCCTGCGGCGGCGTTGAAGCAGGCTGGCTAGAACATCAACGACATATCAAGGCAAAGGAGTGGAGATGACTTTTTCGCGGAATCAAGCGGGGTTTTACAGCGGTTTCGATGCCGTGTTCGACGAGCCGGTGCCGAACGATGCCGGTGTGCCGGAAGCGGCGCGCGTGACGTCGTATCAGGCCGTGCTGCAGGAACCGATGACGTCGCTCGTCGGGAATACGCTCGATCGGCCGGAGGTCGCGGCGGTGGCGATTCTCGGGTACAACTGACGCGCGTTTCGTTCGCATCGTTTCGACATAACGCCGGCGTGTCATTCGAGCGAAACGCCGGACGTCCGAGCGGAACGGCCTTGTCTTCCGTTCCGTGTGACTGCATTCAGCCGGACGCCTTTTGCGCGTCGCACGAGCGCTGCCTTCCCTCTTCGATCTTTCCGCCCCTGTGCGAGCGCCAGTTCGACGAACGCACGCGCGGTCGCACTCCGATACGCGCCCTTGCGCTGCAACAGCACGGCCGTGACGATCGGCGTGATCGTCGTGAGCCGGATGATGATTGCGCACGAGCGGTGCCGGATGGCCGACTTGAAGGCGGCGTTCGCAGCGGCGCGAGCGCATGACGCTCCCGCGATATCGAGCGACCATCACGCGTCGCCACGGAGCATGACGACGCGCTATAGTCGTGCGACGCCGGTCGCAGATGCCCCACGCCCGGTGGTCCTTTCATGCACGTGTTCGCCTCGATGACAGCCCATCCCGACGTTACCCTTCAATTGACCGACACCGAGCAACCGGCCGCCCGAGACTTCATCAGCCGCAAGCTCGGCGAATTCAACCACGCGATGACGGGGCGCGCCGATACGGCGGCGCTCGACGTTTACGTGACCGACCCCGCGACCGGCGACGTATTGGGCGGTCTCACCGGCCGCACGTCGCTCGGCCTGTTCTTTATCGATCTGTTCTATCTGCCCGAATCGCTGCGCGGCGGCGGCTTCGGCAGCCGATTGCTGCGCGAGGCCGAAGTGGAAGCGAAGCGGCGCGGTTGCGCGCGTGCGGTGCTGTACACGATCTCGTTCCAGGCGCCCGATTTCTATCGAAAGCACGGTTACGAGACGTTCGGCGAAGTGCCGTGCGAGCCGGAAGGCGCGGCGCGCGTGTTCATGGTCAAATTGCTTTGAAGCGGTTCGCGTTGCGCGGCAAGCACGCTCGCGCAGCGCGAAAGTCGGCATCCGGGCGTCGGCATCGGGCGTCGGCATCGGGCGTCGGCATCGGGCGTCGGCATCGGGCGTCGGCATCGGGCGCGGGGCGGGCATCGCTGAATGCCCGCCCCGCGCCGGCGGGGACCGGCCTCGTACGAACCCGCACGGGGCGCATGCCACGCGTATCAGCAATGCTCCAGCGCGTACGACAGGTCGGCGATCAGGTCGTCCGGATGTTCGAGCCCGACCGACACGCGAATCAACCCTTCCGACACGCCCGCCGCTGCGCGCGCCTCGGCCGGCACGCCCGAATGCGTCGTCGACGCCGGATGGCAGATCAGCGACTCCGTGCCGCCGAGACTGACCGCGGACTTGAAGAGCGTCAGGTGGTTGATGAACCTGAATGCCTGCTCGCGGCCGCCGTCGAGGATGAACGCGAACGTCGAGCCGGGCCCGCTGCACTGACGCTGGTAGACGGCCTGGTAGGCCGGATCGTCGATGAGCTCGGGGTGCAGCACGCGCACCGGCCGATGCGGATTGTCGGCGAGCCAGCGCGCGACGGCGCTGCCGCTGCGCGCGGCCTGCTGCATGCGCAGCACGAGCGTTTCCATCGAGCGCGTGATCATCCACGACGAATGCGGGTCGAGCTGCGAGCCGAGCGTGCTGCGGAACGCGCGGATCTTCGTGATCAGGGCACGGGTGCCGGTGACGCCGCCGGCGACGAGGTCGCTATGCCCGCCGATGTATTTCGTCAGCGAGTACACGCTCAGGTCGATGCCCTGGCGCGACGGCTTCTGGTACAGCGGCCCGAGCAGCGTGTTGTCGCAGACCGACAGCGGGCGATAGCCGTGGCGTGCCTCGAACGCATCGATCTCGCTGCGCAGCCCTTCGAGGTCGAACAGCGCGTTGGTCGGGTTGGCAGGCGTCTCGATGTAGCACATCCGCACGTGCCCCTTCTGCACGGCGGCTTCGAGCGCGGCGCCGATCGCCCGGGTGGACAGCCCGTCGGCGATCACCTCGGAGCGAATGCCCCACTCGGGCAGGAACTTCGAGATCAGCGTTTCGGTGCCGCCGTATAGCGGCACGGACTGGACGACGCAGTCGCCCGGCCGCAGGAAGGTCAGCAGGATCGCGGCGATCGCGGACATGCCGCTCGACGTCACGACGGCGGCTTCGGAATCGTCGAGCAGCGCGAGGCGATCCTCGACGATCTCGAGGTTCGGGTGATTGAACCGGCTGTAGACGAGGCCCGCGCTTTCACCTTCGGGCAAAGGCTTGCGCCCGGCCACGACGTCGAAGAATTCGGCGCCGTCCTCTGCGGTGCGGAACGCGAACGTCGACGTGAGGAACACGGGCGGCTTCACCGACCCTTCCGACAGGAAAGGATCGTAGCCGTACGACATCATCTGGGTTTCGGGATGGAGTTCCCGGTCTGCAATCTTGCGCTTGTGGTAGTTGCGATAGGCCATGCAGTGCTCCGTGCGGGGTGGTGAGGAACGGCCGTTGCAGCGGTGGCATGACGCGTGCGGCGCCGGGTAGGCACCGTTTGTCGCGACCGCGTGTGGCGATACTACCCCGAAGGCGCTGCTTCGTGACGCACCCCTGACACTATCGTCAGGGTGCGGCCCGCCCGACGATCATGTCGTAGAGCGCACGCGCCGCGGGCGACAGTTGCGCATTCCTGCGCGTGACAAGCACGAGCGTGCGCGACACCGACGGCTCGACGAGCTCGATCGTGCGGATCATCGGATACGCGTTCTTCTGGATCGCAAGCTTCGGCACGACGGCCGCGCCGAGCCCTTCCGCGACGAGCCCGAGCGCCGTCGAACTGCGCTGCACCTCGTAGAACGAATGCAGCGACACGCCGCTCGTCTTCAGCGCGCCCTCGAGCAGCCCGCGATTGCCGCTCACTTCGCCGGCGAAGATCAGCGGATGCGGCTGCAGCGCCGCCCAGCGGATGCGCCGCCGCTTCGCGAGCGGGTGATCGTCGCGGCACACAAGTACGTAAGGATCGTGCGTGAGCGGCACGCTGACGAGTTCCGGGTGCTGGTCGCCGGCGATGCTGATGCCGAATTCCGCCTCGCGCCGCAGCACGGCCTGCAGCACCGACGCCGACGCGTGATCGAGAATCTTCACGCGATCGTGCGGCCGGCGCCCGGAGAACGCGCGCAGGATACGCGGCAGGTACTGCACGCCGACCGTTGGCACGCACGCGATCGTGACGTCGCCGCGCTGGCTCAGGCCCGTCTCGCGGATTTCGGTCAGCGCGTCCGACAGTTCGTTCAGCAGCCGGCGCGCCTGCGGCAGGAAACGTCGGCCGATCTCGGTCAGCGTGGTGCGGCGCGTCGTGCGTTCGACCAGCGCGACGCCGAGATACGCTTCGAGCTTGCGCAGCCGCTGCGTGATCGCCGTTTGCGTGACGTGCAGCGTATCGGCTGCCTGCCGGAAGCTGCCGCCGTCGGCGATCGCGACGAAAGCCTGGACACCGAGCGTATCGATCTTCATCAGAATTTTGAATCAATCACGATATTAAATTCATTTTACTGAAGGTCGCCGGCCGTCGCAGAATGCGCTGCATCGACGGCCCGTTGCATCTCGTGCGCGGATGCGCCGCCGCTCCCCTGTCGACAAGGAGATTCATCGTGACGCCCCCCCTCGATCAATATGCGAACCAGTACGTGCAGTTCGAGGACGAACGCACGCGGCCGGTGCGCGACCTGCTGGCTGCCGTGCCGAACACGCCGATCCACACCGCGATCGATATCGGTTGCGGGCCCGGCAATTCGACGGAAGCGCTGATCGCGCGCGCACCGGACGCGACGATCCATGGGATCGACGCGTCGGCGGACATGATCGCGGCCGCGCGCAAGCGCCTGCCGGCGCTGCGTTTCGACCTTGCCGATGTCGCCGCCTGGGACGATCCGGGCGGCTATGACCTGATCCTGTCGAATGCGGTGCTGCAATGGGTACCTGCGCACGACACGCTGTTCCCGATGCTCGTCGGCCGGCTCGCGCCGGGCGGCCATCTCGCGGTGCAGATGCCCGACAATCTCGACGAACCCGCGCACCGGCTGCTGCGCGAAGTCGCCGCGGCCGGGCCGTGGGCCGACAAGCTGAAAGGCGCGGCGCGCACCGAGCGGTTCGATGCGCGCTATTACCATGCGCTACTCGCGCCGCTGTGTTCGCGTGTGGACGTGTGGCGCACGATCTATTACCACCCGCTGCGCGGCGGCGCGGAGGCGGTCGTCGAATGGTTCAAGGGCAGCGCGCTGCGGCCGTTTCTCGCGGCGCTCGACGCGTCGGAACAGCGCGCGTTCGTCGCACGCTATCGCGACGCGCTCGCCGGGCCGAACGGTTATCCGGTACAGGACGACGGCACGGTGCTGCTGCCGTTTCCGCGCCTGTTCATCGTGGCGACGCGCAAGTAACGCGGCAATGCCCCAGCATTGACGCGACGGATCGCGGTGCGTCAGCGCACCGGCTGCACCGATGCCGGGTCGACCGTGCGGCTTCGCGCGATCTGCCCGTCGCGCAGGTCCTTGTACCAGAACAGTGCGACTTCCCCGGCATGCTCGCCACCGGCGTACAGGAAGCGATCGTGGCCGCCGAGCGCGAAGCCCGCGCGCGCATACGTCGAGCACGCGGCGACGTTGTTCGCCTGCGTTTCGAGCCGCATGAAGCCGAACCCGTAGCTGCGCGCCCACGCTTGCGCGGCCGCGAGCAGGAGCTGCCCGATGCCCTGGCGCCGGCAGTGGCGGTCGACGGCCAGTTCCGCGATCTCGGCCATGCCGTTCCAGCTTTCCTCGATCGCGACGAACCCGGCGAGCCGTTCGCCGGCCGTCGCGCGAAAGAGCGCCGTTCGGCCCGACGCTTCGCTCGCCCAGCCGGCCGGATCGAAGCCGTAGTCCTTGCGCCGCGGCGGCAGCGCGCGAAGATCGAGCAGGTCCTGAAACGGCGCGTTCAGTTCCCACGCGATGTCGAACGAGAAATCGCATTCGTCCAGTTCGTCGGCGGCAAGCGCGATCGCCGGTTCGATGCTGATGTGTTCGGCTTGATCCATAGGTCGGTGTCCTGTCTTCGCCGGGATGGCGTGATGGTATCCGTGATGCAATCGTCGGTGCGATGAATACGCGCCGCATCGCGTCCTTGTCGTTGCTTCGTTCATTGCGCCGGGACGCCGACGCAGCGGCTCGGGTCAGCCCGGGATGGCCGGCGGTGCGCCGCCGTCGTGCGATCCGGCGGCGGGAAGCACGGCGGTGGCCGAACCCCACGCGGCGAGTTCGCGCTTCGTGCGTACGCCGAGCTTCGCGAATGCGCGCTTCACGTACGACTCGGCCGACGCGACGCGCACGCCGAGAATGTCGGCGGTTTCCGGCACGGTCTTGCCGGAGAGCAGATGCTTGCAGGTTTCGTATTCGCGTTTCGACAGCTTCACGCCGTCGGCCGCGAGCCGCGCATCGAATTGCGCGAGCGGATGGACGTCGGGCGTCGCGTGCGCGATGCGCCGCGCGGCGGTGGTCGACGCATGCAGTTCGAGCAGCGGAAACAGCATGTCGCTGATGCTGCGAAAGCGGTTCATCTCGGCGAGCGTGAACGGCGGCCGGTCGCGACCGCGCTCCAGCGCGATCGAATGCTGCGAATAGCGGGTGCCGCGTGCGAGCACGCATTCATGCCCGATATGCACGTCGTCGAACAGCCGCTGGCGGAATTCGCCGGGCGGGATCGCCGCGATGTCGCGCACGACGAGCATCGTGCCGGTCTTGCCGCGCAGCCCCGCGAACAGCGGGTCGCTGTCGAGAAAGCGCTCGTAGTAGAGCGTCATCACGTCGGAGATTTCGGTGGACGCGGCGCCGATGCCGCTGCTGCCGATCCATTCGCAACGGTAGCCGGTGGGCATCGTGCCGTCGACGCGCGAGCGTTCGACGTGCGCGACGTCGAGCGGCACGATGTCGTTCAGCAGTTGCGTGAGGCGCGGCACGAAGTGCGGCGTGCCGACCGTCTCGATCAGCTCGCCCAATGCCTTGAACGACACGTTGAGGCGATCGTCGTCGCGATGGATGGAGTTCACGTTGAGCAGCATGCGGTTCCGAAGGGCCTGTTCCGCCCGTGACGCGCGTTCCATTGATACGAAAAAAGAAGGTGTTGGGCGACCATGGGAAGGGCCATCCGTTCGCTCCGTAGAACGTCGCGTGTCACCCCGAAGCGGGTATACCGGGGAAGTGTAAACGAGTCACTGGCCTTCGCCGTTTCCGCGTGCGACTACGCGTCGATACGCTCCACCTTGCCGACGAGCAGCCCGTACGACAGACTGCCCGCGAGCGCCATCGCGGCGATGTACGTGATCGCGCGCGAGAAGTCCGTGCCGTCGACCAGCAGCCCGATCACGATCGGCGTCGCGATCGCGGACAGGTTGCCGATCAGGTTGAACACGCCGCCCGTGAGGCCGATGAGCCGCGCGGGCGCGAGCCCCGACACGAGCGACCACGTGATCGACGCGAAGCCGTTGCCGAAGAACGCGATCGTCATGAACGCGATCACCCAGCCGGTGGAGCTCACGTAGTTCGCGCCGACGATGCAGGTCGAGATCAGCAGCCCCGAGATGATCGGCAGCTTGCGCGCGAAGCCTTGCGAGGCGCCGCGCCGCATCAGCCGGTCCGACAGCACGCCCGAGCTGAGTACGCCGACGAACGCGGCGAGGAACGGCAGCGACGCGAGGAAGCCCGACTTGATGAAGTCCATCCCGCGATACTTGACGAGGTAGGTCGGGAACCACGTGAGGAAGAACCACAGCGTCGAGTTCAGCGCGAACTGGCCGAGGTAGATGCCCCACAGCTTGCGCCGGCCGAGCACGACGCCGAGGTCGCGCCACGTCGACGGTGCGCGTTCGGTGCGCGCCGCGATGCGGTCCTCGAGATCGACGAGGCCGCCGCCGTCGCGGATCAGCGCGATTTCGGCCGCATTGACGCCGCGCAACGCGCGCGGCTCGCGATACACCGCATACCAGATCGCGGCCCATGCGATCCCGGCGAGGCCGGTCGCGACGAACACCATCTGCCAGCCGAGATGCGCCTGCAGCCACGCGAGCACCGGCGTGAGGAACGCGAGGCCGACGAACTGGCCCGACGTATAGCCGCCGATCGCGCTCGCGCGTTCGCGGGTCGGAAACCACGTCGTCACCACGCGGTTGTTGATCGGGTAGGCCGGCGCTTCCAGCGCGCCGACCGCGAGACGCAGCACGATCAGCCCGACGAACGAACCGGCGAAACCGAGCAGCAGCGTCGCGGCCGACCACAGCGCGAGCGCCCCCGCATACAGCACGCGCGGCGACACCTTGTCGACGAGCCAGCCGCCCGGAATCTGCATCAGCGCATAGGTCCAGCCGAACGCGGAGAACACGAGGCCCGCGCGGACCGGATCGATGTGCAGTTCCTTGAACAGCTCGGGCGCCGCGATCGACAGATTGCTGCGGTCGAGATAGTTGATCACGACCGTGACGAACAGCAGCGCGAGGATCAGCAGCCGTTTGCGGCTCGGCGGCGTGGCCGGGGCTGTGGCCGCGGCTGCAGTCGCGCGGGCGGCGGATAGGGATTCGGACGAGGCGCCGACATGCGCGGATGGCCGCTCCGGCGGGTGGGCATGGGTGCGTGACGTGGATTGGGCCACGGTCGTCTCCTGTGTTCTATGCGCCGGCCGGCGCTCGCGAACGAGGCAGCCGGATCGAATGGCGTTGGGGCGAACGTTAGAGCCGTGGCGCGGCGTGCGTCAACATCTGGACAGGCATCCCTATTAATGGGAAGTTGGGCGTTCAGTATGTGGGAATGAGTGCAGGCGGGCCGGGGGTAGCGTCGTGGCGAAGGACAACGAGCGGACGGTCGGTCAGCCGTGCGTGCTGTCGTCACGATAGCCGTTCTTGCCGACGAAGATCTCCTTCAGCGCGGCGCGCAGCGTGACCGGATCGTATAGACCGGGCGCGAGATGGATCACGTAACGCGTCTGGCCGTCGAGACGCGCGGCGACGCCGGGCTCGATCTCGACGTCGATCGTATCGTCGGTCAGCCGCACCGACAGATCCTTGACGCGTACGTTGAGCTGGTCGCGCACCATCACTTCGATCAGCGTGTCGTCCGGAAAGCGCGACAGCGCGAAGCAATAGTCCTGTTCCGCATCGTGACAGTAGATGTTGGCGAAGCTTTCGTCGTCGTCGAGGTCGGACGTGGCCGCGCCGACGGTAGCGTGAAGTTCCATGAACGTGGTTCCTGCTGAAGGGTTATTTGTGAGCGTGCATCGTCGTTTCGGGTGCAGCCGCGGTGTCGGGTATCGCATCGGCCAGCACATCGCGCGCCTTCAGCCACAGCCCGAATTCGCGCATCACGTCGACCACCGGCCGCAGCCGGTCGCCGTCGGCGGTGAGATCGTACTCGACGCGCACCGGCACTTCCGGATAGACGGTGCGTCGCACGAGCCCCGCGTCTTCCAGCGCGCGCAGGTCGAGCGTCAGCATGCGCTGCGAGATGCCCGGCATGTCGCGCCGCAGGTCGCTGAAGCGGCGCGGCCCGTCGAGCAGATACGACACCAGCAGCAGCCGCCAGCGGCCGCCGAGCAGGCGCATCGCTTCTTCAACGGAACATCCTGTCGCACTCGTTTTCATCGAGCTGGTTCCTGGTCGGTAAATTTTTTGTGACTACGGCACAAACGACTGCCGTCTTCTCAGCGCTGCGCCGATGCGAGATATTAGCGCCCGCGTCGCGGCGAATCGATACCTGGACAACCCACGAAGGACACGCATGAAGCTCTATCACGCTCCCGGCAGCTGTTCGCAGGCGATCTGCATCGTACTGCGCGAAGGCGGATTCGACGCGGAGATCGTCAAGGTCGACGCGCGCAAGCATGTCGTCGATGGCGGCCGCGATTACTACGACGTGACCGAACTCGGCTACGTGCCGCTGCTCGAACTCGACGACGGCACGATGCTGCGCGAAGGGCCGGTGATCGCCCAGTATCTCGCGGACCAGCGCCCGGAAGCCGCGCTTGCGCCCGCTTACGGCACACTCGCGCGCTACCGGCTGATGGAATGGCTGAACTTTCTCGGCACCGAGATCCACAAGGGCTTCATCCCGCTGTTGTATGCGGTGCAGGCGGGGAAGTACGTCGAGCCCGTGCGGCAGAAGCTCGATGGCCGCTTCGCGTGGATCGACCGCCAGCTCGACGGCAGGACGTTCGTCACCGGCGACACGTTCACCGTCGCCGATGCGTACCTGTTCGCGCTGACCGGCTGGGGCAAGGCCGACTGGATGCGTTCGGTGTACAACGCGGAAATCGACCTGAGCCGGCATGCGCATCTGCGTGCGTGGTACGAGCGGGTGCGCGCGCGGCCGGCGGTGCAGGCCGTGCTGGCGGCGGACAACCTGCTGCGATGACGCGCGACGGCCGTCGCGACGCAGCGCCATGCCGCAACAGCCCGCGCTATAATCGCCGCCATGAAACTGTTTCGGACCTTCATCCTGCTGCTGCTGTGCGCGGTGCTGCCCATCACTGGGCTGGCAGCCAGCGGCCTGACCGGCGAATGTCCGATGCAGCAGACGATGTCGATGGAGGCGGACACCGGCATGAAGATGGCCATGTCCGCCGACATGCGCGGCTGCGATTCGATGCAGCCGTCATCCGCCGATCACGCGAAGGCCAAAGCCAAGGGCACGGCCTGCAAGGTGACGGCCCAATGCCAGTTCGGCAGTCTCTACCACCCGGCAGCCCGCGCCGACGTCAGCCGTCCCGCCGCATTCGCCAGCACGATCGTCTTCCACTACACGCAGTCCGTCCCGGCGCGCGACCCGAGCGGGTTGTGGCGCCCCCCACGCTTCAGCTGATCCCGATTTGACCGGTTCGCCGCGCACGCGGTGAGGTTCGTCCTGTGCGCAGGACGGGGAATCCCTTTGGGTTCCGATTTGGGGTTACACCATGTCATTCGATTTCCGCACGCTGCGCATGCCGCGTGCATGTCGGCGCGCGCCCGTACCGTGGGCCGCGCTGCTGATGGCGGGCGCCGTTCACGCGCAGCAGTCGCCGCTGACGCTGGACGCCGCGCTGCAGTCCGCCACCGATCGTTCCGCGTCGATGCAGGCCGCGCAGGCTTCCGTGCTCGCGCGTTCCGAAGCGGCCGTCAAGGCCGGCCAGTTGCCGGACCCGATGCTCAAGGCCGGCATCGACAACCTGCCGGTCAACGGCGGGCAGCGCTTCACCGTCGGCCAGGATTTCATGACGATGCGCCGCATCGGCATCGAGCAGGAATGGGTGTCCGGAGACAAGCGGCGGCTGCGTACCGCGCTCGCCGACGAACAGGTCGGCCGCGAGCGCGCCGGCTATCTCGTGCAACTGGCGGCCGTACGCCGGCAGACCGCGACGGCGTGGCTCGATGCCATCTATGCGAAGCAGGCGCTCGCGCTTCAGCAGGCGCTGCTCGGTCACATGAACCATGAACTCGACGCGACGCAGGCGTCGTATCGCGGCGCGAAGGCGAGCGCGGCCGATGTCGTCCAGGCGCGGGCCATGCTCGCGCAGACGCAGGATCAACTGCTGAAGGCGCAGCAGGTCTACCAGACCGCGCTCATTGCGTTGTCGCGCTGGACCGCCGTGCCCGTCGACGATGTCGCGGGCACGCCGCCCGCACCGGTGTCGTTCGTGTCGTCGTTGCCGCCCGATGAATTGCGGCTGTCGCAGCCGGCGCTCATCACGGCCGCGGACGATATCGCCGTCGCCGAGGCCGATACGGCCGTCGCGAACAGCGAGCGCAGCCCGAACTGGACGTGGGAAGTCGCGTACCAGCAGCGCGGCGGCGCGTATTCGAACATGGTGTCCATCGGCGTGACGATCCCGCTGCCGCTCGATCGCAAGAATCGCCAGAACCGCGACGTGGCCGAGAAAGCCGCGCTCGCGACGAAGGCGCGCCTGACGTACGAGGACACGCTGCGCCAGGTGCAGGCCGATATCCGCACGCAGTCCGCGACGCTCGCGAGCGGTCGCGCGCGCATCGCGCATCTCGGCGACGCGTTGCTACCGGCCGCCGATCAGCGCGTGCAGCTCGCGGCGGCGGCATACCGCGCCGGCACGGGGTCGCTCGCCGACACGTTCGCCGCGCGGCGTGCACAACTCGACGCGCAGTTGCAGGTGCTCGATCTCAGGCGCGAGGTCTCGCAGACCTGGGCGCAACTCGAATATCAGGTCGTGCCGTCGGCGACGGCCGCCGCGCAGTGAAGGAGACGCTCATGACAAGGCAATCACTGATGCGTGCGGCGCTGATCGCGTTCGCCGGTGCGGCGCTCGCCGGCGCTGGCTATTTCGCGGGCGTTCGCCATGCGACGCGCGGCGCGGCGACGGCCGCCATGCCCGCCGCCGCGCCGTCGGGCGTGCCGGCTCAGCAGGCCTCGCGCAAGGTGCTGTACTGGCATGACCCGATGGTGCCGAACCAGCACTTCGACAAACCGGGCAAATCGCCGTTCATGGACATGCAGTTGCAGCCCGTCTATGCGGACGAAGGCGGTGCCGCGGCGGGCATCCGGATCGATCCGGGCCTGCAGCAGAACCTCGGCATTCGCTATGCGACCGTGCGCCGGCAGCAGACGGCGGCCGGCTTCGACGCGGTGGGCACCACGCAGTTCGACGAAGCGCGCGCGGCGGTCGTGCAGTCGCGCGTGACGGGCTACATCGATCGTCTGTATGCGCGTGCGCCGATGCAGCGCATTGCGAAGGGCGCGCCGGTCGCATCGCTGTTCGTGCCCGACTGGCTCGCGCCGCAGGAGGAATATCTCGCGCTGAAGCGCGGCGGCATGGACGGCAGCCTGCTCGACGCGGCGCGCGCACGGATGCGGGCGCTGTCGATTCCGGACGGCATGATCGCGGCCCTCGACCGCACCGGCCGCGCGCAGACGCACGTCGTGCTGAGCGCGCCGGAGGCCGGCGTCGTCAGCGAGCTGAACGTGCGCGACGGCGCGATGGTCGCACCCGGCCAGACGCTCGCGAAGATCGCCGGGCTGTCGACGCTGTGGCTGATCGTCGAGGTGCCGGAAGCGCTCGCCTTGAACGTGCAGCCGGGGATGTCGGTCGACGCGACGTTCGCCGTCGATCCGGCCCGGCATTTCAGCGGCCGCATCCGCGAAGTGCTGCCCGGCATCAGTACGGGTAGCCGTACGCTGCAGGCGCGGCTGGAGATCGACAACGCGTCGCTGAAGCTCACGCCCGGCATGCTGATGCGCGTGAAGGTCGCCGCGCAGGAGAAGGCGTCGCGCCTGCTCGTGCCGTCCGAGGCGGTGATCGCGACCGGCCGGCGCACGATCGTCATCGCGAAGCACGGCGACGGCCGGCTGCAGCCGGTGTCGGTGACGGTCGGCAACGACGTCGGCGGCGACACGGAAGTGCTCGGCGGGCTGAACGAAGGCGACACGGTCGTCGCGTCGGGGCAGTTCCTGATCGATTCGGAAGCCAGCCTGAAAAGCGTGCTGCCGCGGCTGGAGCGGGCGGCAGGCACAAGCGCGGCCGCCTCATCCGCGACGGCAACCGCGCCGGCTTACGAAACCACCGGCAAGGTGGAGAAGGTCACGGCCGACGACATCACGTTCTCGCATCAACCGGTGCCGGCGCTTGGCTGGGGCGCGATGACGATGGCGTTCGGCAAGCCGTCGGCGCACGCGTTTCCGGACGTGAAGCCGGGCCAGACCGTGCGTTTCGCGTTCACGCAGACCGATGACGGTTACCGACTGACGAAGGTCGAGCCGCAGGGAGGCGAGCGATGATCGCGCGAATCATTCACTGGTCCGTCCATCACCGGTTTCTGGTGCTGCTGGCCACCGTGCTGCTCGCGGCATGGGGCGTGCATTCGCTGCGACAGACGCCGCTCGACGCATTACCCGACCTGTCGGACACGCAGGTGATCGTGAAGGCGTCGTATCCGGGCAAGGCGCCGCAGGTCGTCGAGGATCAGGTGACCTATCCGCTGACGACGACGCTGCTCGGCGTGCCGGGCGCGAAAACCGTGCGCGCGTACTCGTCGTTCGGCGACGCGTTCGTCTACGTGCTGTTCGACGACCGCACCGATCCGTACTGGGCGCGTTCGCGCGTGCTCGAATACCTGAGCCAGGTGCAGAGCCGCCTGCCGGCGGGCGCGACCGTGTCGCTCGGGCCGGATGCGACCGGCGTCGGCTGGGTATACGAATACGCGCTCGTCGATCGCACCGGTCACCACGATGCCGGGCAACTGCGCGCGCTCAACGACTGGTTCCTGAAGTTCGAGCTGAAGGCCGTGCCGGACGTATCGGAAGTGGCGAGCATCGGCGGCATGGTGCGCCAGTACCAGGTCGTGCTCGATCCGGACAAGCTGCGCGCGTACGGCATCACGCAGGCGACGGTCGCGGAGGCGCTCGGCAAGGCCAACCAGGCCTCCGGCGGCTCGGTCGTCGAGCTGGCCGAGTCGGAGTACATGGTGCGCTCGTCCGGCTACCTGCGCACGCTCGACGATTTCCGTCACGTCGTGCTGCGCACCGACGACACCGGCACGCCCGTCCTGCTCGGCGACGTCGCGCGCATCCAGGTCGGCCCGGCGACGCGGCGCGGGATCGCGGAGCTGAACGGGCAGGGCGAGGTGACGGGCGGTGTCGTCGTGATGCGTTCGGGCAAGAACGCGCTGACGACGATCGACGCGGTGAAGGCGAAGCTCGCCAACCTGAAGCGCTCGCTGCCGCCCGGCGTCGAGATCGTCACGACGTACGACCGCTCGCAGCTGATCGAGCGCGCGGTGGACAACCTCAGGGACAAGCTGATCGAGGAATTCGTGATCGTCGGGATCGTGTGCGCGGTGTTCCTGTTCCATCTGCGCAGCGCGTTCGTCGCGATCCTGTCGCTGCCGCTCGGCGTGCTGGCGGCGTTCATCGTGATGCGCTACCAGGGCGTGAACGCGAACCTGATGTCGCTCGGCGGAATCGCGATCGCGATCGGCGCGATGATCGACGCGGCGATCGTGATGATCGAGAACGCGCACAAGCATCTGGAAGCATACGACCGCGCGCATCCCGGCGAGCCGATCACCACTGCGCGCCGTTGGGAAATCGTCGCGGCGTCGGCCGCGGAGGTCGGGCCGGCACTGTTCTTCTCGTTGCTGATCATCACGCTGTCGTTCGTTCCGGTGTTTTCGCTGGAAGGGCAGGAGGGCAAGCTGTTCGCGCCGCTCGCGTTCACGAAGACCTATACGATCGCGGCCGCCGCCGGGCTGTCGGTGACGCTGGTGCCGGTGCTGATGGGCTATCTGGTACGCGGCCGCATTCCGCCCGAGCACGCGAACCCGATCAACCGCGCGCTGATTCGCCTGTACCGGCCGCTGCTCGAAGCGACCCTGCGGCGCCCGTGGGCCGCGATCGGCGTCGCGGTCGTCGCGCTCGTGCTGACCGCCGTGCCGTTGTCGCGGCTCGGCAGCGAATTCATGCCGCCGCTCGACGAAGGCGATTTGCTGTACATGCCGACCGCGCTGCCGGGCATCTCGGCGGACAAGGCGAGCGAGTTGCTGCAGCAGACCGACCGGCTGATCAAGACCGTGCCGGAGGTCGACACCGTGTTCGGCAAGTCGGGCCGCGCCGATACCGCGACCGACCCGGCGCCGCTCGAGATGTTCGAGACGACGATCCGCTTCAAGCCGCGCAGCGCGTGGCGGCCGGGCATGACGCCGGAGAAGCTCGTCGACGAACTCGACCGGACGGTGAAGGTGCCGGGCTTGTCGAACGTATGGGTGCCGCCGATCCGCAACCGGCTCGACATGCTGTCCACCGGGATCAAGACGCCGGTCGGCGTGAAGATTTCCGGGCCGGACCTGGCGGGGATCGACGCGATCGCGACGCAGGTCGAGGCAGCCGTGAAGCGCGTGCCGGGCGTGACGTCCGCGCTCGCGGAACGGCTGAACGGCGGCCGCTACATCGACGTCGACATCGACCGGCTCGCCGCCGCGCGTTACGGGCTGTCGGTGGCCGATATCCAGTCGGTCGTGTCGTCGGCGATCGGCGGCGAGGACGTCGGCGAAGTGATCGCCGGGCGCGAGCGCTTCCCGATCAACATCCGCTATCCGCGCGAGATCCGCGATTCGCTCGAGAACCTGCGGCAACTGCCGATCGTCACCGCGCGCGGCGCGCAGATCCGCCTCGGCGACGTCGCGCACGTCGCGATCGCCGACGGGCCGCCGATGATCCGCAGCGAAAACGCGCGGCTGTCCGGCTACGTGTACGTCGATCTCCGCGGTATCGATCTCAGCACGGCCGTCCGTGCGATGCAGCAGACCGTCGCGCAACAGGTCGCGTTGGCGCCCGGCTATTCGATCGCGTGGTCGGGTCAGTTCGAGTACCTCGAACGCGCGGCGGCGACGCTCCGCACCGTCGTGCCTGTCACGCTCGTCGTGATCTTCGTGTTGTTGTTCGTCACGTTCGATTCGGCGGCCGACGCGTTGCTGCTGATGTCGACGGTCCCGTTCGCGCTGGTCGGCGGGTTCTGGCTCGTGTGGGCGCTCGGCCATGCGGTGTCCGTCGCGACGTCGGTCGGTTTCATCGCACTGGCCGGCGTGGCCGCCGAATTCGGCGTCGTGATGCTGCTGTACCTGAAGGGCGCGCTGCAGCGCCGGCTCGATGCCGGCGAACCGCTGACCGATGCGTTGCTGCTCGACGCGATTCGCGAAGGCGCGGTGTTGCGCGTGCGGCCGAAGGCGATGACGGTCGCCGTCGTGCTCGCCGGGCTCGTGCCGATCATGATCGGCCACGGCGCCGGCTCCGAAGTCATGCAGCGCATCGCCGCGCCGATGGTCGGCGGCATGGTCACGGCGCCGCTCTTGTCGATGTTCGTCATTCCCGCCGCGTGGCTTCTGCTTCAGCGCCGTCGTGCGCGAAGCGCGGGCCGCGCGCGGCATTCCGATGCAGTTCCTTCCGGCACGAACGTGCCATCTATCCCAACCGGAGAATCACGTTGAAGATGAATCAATTGATCGCTACTGCCACCGCTGTCGTCGCGCTGAGTGCGTTCGCGGTACCGGCGTTCGCCGCCGGCGAGATGTCGGGCATGGACATGTCCGGCATGAAGATGTCGTCGGACGGTGCGGCGGAATCGAATGCCGCGCTGACGGACGCCGAAGTGAAGAAGGTCGATGCCGCGAGCGGCAAGATCACGCTGAAGCACGGCGCGCTGGAGAACGTCGGGATGCCGCCGATGACGATGGCGTTCAAGGCGAAGGACGCGGCGATGCTTGCTCAAGCGCATGCGGGCGACAAGGTCAGGGTGCGGATCGAGAAGGTCGACGGTACGTTGACGATCGTCAAACTCGTCAAGGGTTCCTGATCGTCCGGATGCGGGCGTTGCCGTCGCCCGCGTCGGGTGCCATGAAACGCGCCGCGCCGACGTGTTCGTCGGCCGGCGCGCCCGACCGGCATTCAGCGCGTCAGCGTCACCACCAGATACCCCGCATACCCCGCGCCGTTCGCGAGCAACGCCCAGATCGCGAGCCCGCGCGTGCGTGCATTGACGCGCAGCCAGGCCGCCGCCGCGAGCGTGACGATCACGCCGGTCAGCACTTCGGGGCGCGGCTCCCACGGCGTCAGCATGATGCCGATCGCCGGCAGCAGCGTGCCCTGGAACACCATCGCGCCGGTGATGTTGCCGAACGCGAGCGTGTCCTTCCCGCGGCGAATCCACAGCACGCTGTTGACCTTCTCCGGCAGTTCCGTCGCGATCGGCACGATGATCAGCGACAGCAGCAACGCCGACACGCCGAGCGCGTGCGACACGCCTTCCACACCGTGAATGAAGCCCTTCGCGCCGCCGACCAGCAGCGCGACGCCGATCAGCAGTTGCAGCAAGATCGTCGACAGGTTGGTCGGCAGGCCGACGCGCGACAGGAACATTGCGTGCGGCGCCTCGGTGCCGTGACCGGCGTCGACGAGCCCGGTCGACGCGCGGAACGTCAGCACGACGTACACCACGTAGAGGCCGACCAGCATCGCGGCGAGCAGCGCGCGCACGGTCCAGTTGTGATGCGGGACGAACATCGCGACGGTCGCCAGCGAGAATGCGGCGAGGAAGGTGTTCATGTCGCGCACGAAGCCCGTGCGTTCGGGCGCGATCGTGCCGCGCAGCCCGCGCGAGCGGATCACGGCGAGCGCCATCAGGAGCGTGGTGAGCGTCGCGAGCATCAGCGGCGCGCCGAGAATCGCGCCGACGCCGATCTCCTCGTTCACGGCCTGGTTCGACGTGCCGCCGGCCAGCGCGAGCAGCGGCACCATCGTTTCGGGCAACGCGGTGCCGACGGCCGCGAACAGCGAGCCGGTCACGCCTTCGGAAATCTTCAGGCGTTCGCCGAGATGTTCGAGCGCATTGGTGAAGACTTCGGCGGCGATGAGGATGACGATCAGCATGAACGCCAGTTCGACGAACATGAAGGTCATGCGGCACCTCCGCGGGCAGCGGTGGCGTGAGGGAGACGAGCGGGAAGGAACATGGGGACTCCCTGGTCGGACGCTGACGAACCATGACACATCCGCCGGCGTCCGACCAGGAACGACGCGATGTGCCGATGGTCTCGCCAAGCCGATCAGGCCGAACGCGCCACGGCCGCGGGCCGAGTGTGTTGACGCGCTCGCTTTCCGGTGACGGAAAGCAGGCTACTCCCCAAAGACGAAAACCAGTCTAGCCGAGCGGTTTTCGTTCGACAAGCCTTCGTCTCGAAAAATATACCCCTCCGTCCTATAGGGGAAAGCGTCCGGAGATATACTCCCCTACCCTATACAGGAGCCATCGATGAGTCATACCGTTCGCGAGAAACAGAAGCTGCTGAACCGCGTGCGCCGTATCAAGGGGCAGGTCGAAGCGATCGAGCGCGCGCTGGAGGAAGAGCGCGGCTGCAACGACGTGCTGCAACGGATCACGAGCTGCCGCGGCGCGATGAACGGCTTGCTGGCCGTCGTGCTGGAAGACCACATCCGGTCGCATCTCGTCGATGCGGATACGCCCGACGCACACGAAGGCAGCGCGACCGAGCAGTTGATCGAGGTCGTGCACAGCTATTTCAAGTAAGTCACCGGATCGAAACATGAACGAATTCAACGGCGCGGCGGCGGGCGGCGCGCACAGCCACGCGTTCCTGGGCGCCGCACATGCGCGCAACGAGCGGAAGACGTGGATGGTCATCGGCCTGTGCACGGCGATGATGATCGCCGAGATCGTCGGCGGCACGCTGTTCGGCTCGCTGGCGCTGGTCGCCGACGGGCTGCACATGTCGACGCACGCGGGCGCGATGCTGATCGCGGCGCTGGCCTATACCTATGCGCGCCGGCACGCCGACGATCCGCGCTTCGTGTTCGGCACCGGGAAGCTCGGCGACCTGGCCGGCTTCACGAGCGCGATCGTGCTCGCGATGATCGCGTTGCTGATCGGCTATGAGGCGATCGCGCGCCTGCTGGCGCCGGTGCCGATCCAGTTCGGCGAAGCGATTCCGATTGCGGTGCTGGGGCTTGCGGTGAATCTCGCGAGCGTGTGGCTGCTGAGCGGCGATCATCATCACGCGCATGGGCACGGCCACCACGATGACCGTGATCATGACCACGACGACGCGCACCACGCGCATCATGCTCACGGTTCGCACTCGGCCGCGCATCGCGACCACAACATCCGGTCGGCCTACGTTCACGTGATCGCCGATGCGGCCGTGTCGGTGCTGGCGATCGTCGGCCTGCTGCTCGCGCGCGCGTTCGGATGGGTCTGGATGGACCCGCTCGCGGGCATCGTCGGCGCGCTGGTGATCGCCAACTGGGCGTATGGGCTGATGCGCGATACGGGCGGGATCCTGCTCGACGTCAACGTCGACCGCAGGCTGACGGACAACGTGCGCCGCGCGATCGAGGCGCTCGGCGACAAGGTCAACGACCTCCATGTATGGCGCGTGGGCCCCGGGCACATGAGTGCGATCGTGTCGGTCGAATCGGGCGACGCCGCGCGCGACGCGCGTTTCTACCATGCGCTGCTCGCGCGCTTCGACGGCGTGTCGCACGTGACCGTCGAAGTGATGACGCGTGGGAAGGCAGCCTGATCGTGGCCGTGAAATCGCCGTGTATCGGGCTGTGCGCGTTCGACGGCCGCACGGGCTTTTGTGTCGGCTGCCTGCGCACGCGCGACGAGGCGCGCGACTGGAAGAAGCTGACCGATCATCGCCGACACCAGATACTGAACGATCGTACGCGGCGGCAGGCGAAGCTGCGGCGCGACGCGGCGCAATAGCAAGCGCGCACGCGCGCCTCGGTCTGCGATCAGGGTTGCGAGCATGCGGTAGCATCACAGGCATTCGGCATCACGATGCCTGAACCGGGAGCGATCCATGCAGACCGACGCACCGACCGGCATTCTTCGGCAGATTCCGCGCAGCGTGTGGGTGCTCGGCTGCGTCAGCCTGCTGATGGACGTGTCGTCCGAAATCATCCACAGCCTGTTGCCGATGTTCCTGATGGCGGGCCTTGGCGCGAGCGCGACGACGATTGGCGTGATCGAAGGGATCGCCGAGGCGACGTCGCCGGTCGTCAAGGTGTTCTCCGGCACGCTGAGCGACTACCTGCGCAATCGCAAATGGCTCGCGGTCGCCGGCTACGCGCTCGGCGCGCTCAGCAAGCCGCTGTTCGCGATCGCGCCGACGATCGGCGTCGTGGTGACCGCGCGGATCGTCGACCGCATCGGCAAGGGGATTCGCGGCGCGCCGCGCGACGCGCTCGTCGCCGACGTCACGCCCGTTCACCTGCGCGGCGCCGCGTACGGGTTGCGCCAGTCGCTCGACACGGTGGGCGCGTTCCTTGGGCCGCTGCTGGCCGTCGTCATCATGCTGGTGTGGCGCGACGATTTCCGCCTCGCGTTCTGGCTGGCCGTGATTCCCGGCGTGCTGGCCGTGGCGCTGCTCGCGTTCGGCATCGACGAGCCGGCGCGTGCGCCGGGCGAGAAGCGCGTGAACCCGATCCGCCGCGCGGTCGTCGCGCAACTCGGCGCCCGCTACTGGTGGGTCGTCGCCGTCGGCGGCGTGTTCGCGCTCGCGCGTTTCAGCGAAGCGTTCCTGGTGCTGCGCGCGATGGGCAGTGGCGTGCCCGTCGCGCTCGTGCCGCTCGTGATGGTCGCGATGAACGTCGTGTATGCATTGTCCGCTTACCCGTTCGGCAAGCTCGCCGATACGACGAGCCACACGAAACTGATGGTGATCGGGCTCGTGCTGCTGATTGCCGCCGACATCGTGCTGGCGCACGGCGCGCATTGGCCGGCCGTATTCGTCGGCGTCGCGCTGTGGGGACTCCATATGGGGATGACCCAAGGGCTGCTCGCGACGATGGTCGCGCAGGCCGCGCCGGCCGAATTGAGAGGCACGGCGTTCGGCGTGTTCAACCTGATCAGCGGCATCGTGACGCTCGTATCGAGCGTCGTCGCGGGCGTGCTGTGGGATCGGGCGGGCGCCGCGGCCACGTTCTACGCGGGGGCTATCTTCAGCGCGGCGACCATCGTGCTGCTCGTGTGCGTTCGTACGTCGTTCGCCGCCGCGCAGGAACGCTAGCGCCGAGCGCGGCGGCGCGTCGTCTAACTATCGGTGTCGCGCGGAAAGTAGAGCGCGAACGTCGTGCGCCCGTCGCGGCTCGCGACTTCCACCTTGCCGCGATGCAGCTCCGTGATCGACTTCACGATCGCGAGCCCGAGCCCCGCGTTGCGCGCCGCGCCGTGCCGCGACGAATCGATCCGGTAGAAGCGCTCGAAGATCCGTTCGACCTGTTCGGGCGGAATCGCAACGCCGCGATTCGTGACTTCGACGACCGCGTAACCGCATTGGGTCGACACGGCCAGCTCGATCGTCGATGCGGCTTCCGCGTGTTCGAGCGCATTCGACGCGAGATTGCTCACCGCGCGCCGGAACAGCGTCGCGTCCGCGACGACCGGCGCTTCGCCATGCACGTCGATGCGCACGCCGGCTTCGTCGGCCAGCGCCTGGAAATACGACGCGAGCCGGCGCAATTCGCTGCCCGCGTCGAGTTCGGCGGCCTTCAGGTGCTGCCGCGCGTTGTCGGTGCGGGCGAGAAACAGCATGTTCTCGATCATCCGCTGCAGCCGTTCGCATTCCTCGATGTTCGATTCGATCAGCGCTTCGTATTCGTCGGCCGTGCGGGCACGCGACAGCGTGATCTGCGACGAGCTGATCACGTTCGCAAGCGGCGTGCGCATGTCATGCGCGAGATCCGACGAGAACTGCGACAGCCGCACGAACGCGCGTTCGAGGCGGTCGAGCATCCGGTTCACCGACGTGGCGAGCTCGCGCAATTCGACCGGGCCGCCGCGCGCGTCGAGGCGTGCGTTCAGGTTGTGCGCCTCGATGCGCGACGTCTGCCGGCCGAGGCTTTCGACCGGGCGCAGGCCGCGCGACGCGACCGCGTAGCCGAGCGCGCCGACCAGCAGCGCGCCGACGGCCGCCGCGAGCCAGATATCGACGCGATAGCTTTCGAGCAGCGATTGCCGATCGGTCGCCGTGCGTGCGAGTGCGACCTGGATCGTTTCGCCGGACGGCAGTGTCTCGCGTGCGGACACGCAGCGCGACGTGCCGATGCCGGGCGGCGCGCAGGTGAACGGGCCGTCGGCGCTGCCTGCCCGATGCGATGCGGCGATCACCGACGCGAGCGTGTTGCCGGCTTCGTCGGAATGCTCGACGAGCGGACGGTTTTGCGCATCGTAGATGCCGAGGTAGACGCCCGGATGCGACAGCAGCACGTCGTGGAACACGGCCGGGTCGGCGCGTAGCGCGGCCGTCGATCCGCTGGCACGCGCGAGCTGCAGGAACTGGTTGAGCTTGCCGGAGATCTCGATGTCGTCGCGCCGCGTCAGCTCGGCGGACAGCGACCGGTACAGATACGCGCCGGTCAGCGCGAACACGAGCGCCGCGACCGCGGCGAACGCGAGCGTCAGGCGCCGCAGCAGCGAATACGAAGCGGCGTGTGCGGTCACGAACGATCCTCGAGCACGTAGCCCATCCCGCGGATCGTGTGGATCAGCTTCTTCTCGTACGCGTTGTCGATCTTCGCGCGCAGGCGCTTGATCGCCGCGTCGACGACGTTCGTGTCGCTGTCGAAATTCATGTCCCAGATCTGCGACGTGATGAAGGTGCGCGTCAGCACCTCGCCCTCGCGTTCCGCGAGCAGTTGCAGCAGCGCGAATTCCTGCGCGGTGAGGTCGATGCGGGTGTCGGCGCGCCGCACGCGGCGCTTGAGCAGATCGATTTCGAGATCGGCGACGTGCAGGATGTCGCGCACGTTGCGCGGCGCACGCCGCAGCAGCGAGCGGATGCGCGCGAGGAACTCGGCATACGCGAACGGCTTGAGCAGGTAATCATCGGCGCCGAGCTCGAGCCCGGCGACCTTGTCCTCGATCGCGTCGCGGGCCGTGAGCAGCAGCACGGGCGTCTGCTTCTGCGCGCGCAGCCGCTTGAGCACCTCGAAGCCGTCCAGTTCCGGCAGCATCACGTCGAGCACGACGAGATCGAAATCCTCGTGCAGCGCGAGGAACAGCCCGTCCTGGCCGTTTTCCGCGACATCGACCGTGTAGCTCGCCTCCATCAAGCCCTTCCGGAGGTAGGACGCCATCTTGGGTTCGTCTTCGACTATCAGTATCCGCATGGTGAGGCAGGCCGTCCGTGATTCCAGCCGGTCAGTGTAACGCCAGAGCGTACGGCGCCGCGCGTGCGCGAACGATGATCGGCGGATGACGGAATTGTCATGAAAGGCCGGTCATGTTTCGGCCATGTCGTCGTCACCGCGGCGGCGATAAGCTGCGGCCGTCTTGTCCCCGGAGCGTGCCGTCGTGCGACGCGCCGGCCCTAACGATCATTGCCTGCCTGATTTCGCATCCATGTCGTACTGGCGCACCTTCCTCGTCGTCGTGTTGCTGGCGCTGAGCCTGCCGATCCAGTCGTTCGCGGCTGTTTCGATGCCGTGCGCGGGCGCTGCCGTGCCGCATGAGGACCAAGCGCTGCACACGATGCCGACCGCGCAGGACGGCCATCACGATCACGCGCGGCATGCGTCGTCATGTGCCGCGTGCGTGTCCTGCTGCTTCGGCTCCGCAATGCCGGGCGCGCTCGAGGCGCCGGCCGCGGCGAGCGTCGGCGTCACGACCGTCGCGCCGCCGCGTTCGGCCGGGGACGTGTCGTTCCTGACCGGCGGCATCGACCGGCCGCCTCGCAGGATGCCCGTCTAGTTCCTGTCCGCGGCCGACCCGCCGCGATCCGCTATTTGCTCCGGCCACCGCATCACGCTGCGCCGGACGACTTACGACGAGACATGTTCATGCGATTGATCATTGCGGCGCTGTGGGGCGCGGCGGCCCTCGTGCCGTCGCTCGCGCCCGCGCAAACCGCGTTTCCCGACCCGGCGGACGCCGCCGCGTCGGTGCCGGACGTCACCGTGACGTCCGCGTTCGATGGCTACCAGCGGTATGAGGACGACGCAGGCCCGGGCTGGAAGCAACTGAACCGGGAGGTGGTGGAGCGACCTGCGAAAGGGCGCACGAGCGGCGGCGCGGCCGGCAACGGCGCCGCCCATTCGACGCACGGAGGGGCCACGCGATGACGACGCTCGCGATATCGCCTCGGATCGGCGCGGCCGCGGTCGTGCTGACGCTCCTCGCGGGCTGCACGACGTTTTCGAAGGACGGCGGGTTCGACGCCGTGTCGTCGGTCGCATCGGAACGCATCGGGAAGGACGCGGTAGTGGTGCGGACCGACGCCGACCGCGAAGCGGTCGACCGGCGGACACGGGAATTGCTGGCGAAACCGCTGTCGATGGGCGACGCGGTGCAGGTCGCGCTGCTGAACAACCGCGGGCTGCAGGCGTCGTACGCGGAACTCGGGCTGTCGGAGGCCGACCTCGTGCAGGCCGGCCGGCTGCCGAACCCGCGCTTCGCGTTCAGCCGCACGCGTGCCGGCGACGGCGAGCTGACGCTCGGCCGCACGTTCTCGGCGAACGTGTTCGCGCTGCTGACGATGCCGCTCGCGACGAAGATCGAACGCCGCCGCTTCGAGCAGACCAAGCTCGAAACGGCCGACGCGATGCTGAAGGTCGCGGCCGATGCGCGCCGCGCCTACGTGGAAGCGGTCGCCGCCGAGCAGGCCGCGAACTATGCGCAGCAGGTGCGCGACGCCGCGAGCGCGGCCGCCGAACTCGCGCTGCGCATGCGGCAGGCCGGCAACTTCAGCCGGCTCGACTACGCACGCGAGCAGGCGTTTCATGCCGATGCGGTCGCCCAGTACGCGAAGGCGCGCCAGCAGGCCGTCGCCGCCCGCGAGAAGCTCACGCGCGCGATGGGGCTGTGGGGCGAACGCACGCGATACGCGCTACCCGAACGCTTGCCGGATTTACCGAAGGCGCGCCCGGACCTGCCGGATCTCGAACGCTTCGCGATGAGCAACCGCCTCGACATCCAGGCGGCGAAGCTGCAGACGCAGGGCGTCGCGTCGTCGCTCGGCCTGAGCAAGGCCACGCGCTTCGTCAACGCGGTCGAACTCGGCTACGTGAATGACTACGAAACCGGCAAGGGCCACGAGCACGGCTACGAGATCAGCGTCGAGATTCCGCTGTTCGACTGGGGCGGCGCGAAGGTCGCGCGCGCCGAGGCGATCTACATGCAGTCCGCGAACCGGCTCGCGAAAACCGCCATCGATGCGCGCTCCGAAGTGCGCGAATCGTACGCGGCTTACGTCACCAGCTACGACGTCGCCACGCACTACCGCGACGAAGTCGTGCCGCTGCGCAAGACGATCTCCGACGAACTGCTGCTGCGCTACAACGGGATGCTCGCGAGCGTGTTCGAGCTGCTGACCGATGCGCGAGAACAGGTCGGCGCGGTCAACGGCTACATCGACGCGCTGAAGGACTACTGGCTCGCGGAAACCGATCTGCAGATGGCGGTCGGCGGCCGGTTGCCGTCGTCGGGTGCTACGCCGCGCGCGACGAACTCCGCCGAATCAGCACCCGAATCCGCTTCGAAGGCCGACGCTGCGCCGCAGCCGGCTTCCCCTCCAGCGGCGCCGCCGGCGCCCGCCACGCAACCGCATCCGGAAGGTCATTGACATGGTGTCCCGTCGACAATTTCTCAGCGGCTCGGGCGCCGCGCTGCTCGGTGCGGCGATGGTCAGCAAGGCCGGCGCCGCGTCGCTGCCCGAAGCGCCCACGATGGCGAAAACCGGCACGCAGCCGCCGCTCGTGCCGCCGAACGGCCGCCCGTACACGCCCGTCGCGACGCTGAACGGCTGGTCGCTGCCGTGGCGGATGAAGAACGGCTGGAAGGAATTCCACCTGACGGCCGAGCCCGTCGTGCGCGAGATGGCGCCCGGCATGAACGCGAACCTGTGGGGCTACAACGGCCAGTCGCCGGGCCCGACGATCGAGGCCGTCGAAGGCGACAAGGTCCGGATCTTCGTGACCAACCGGCTGCCCGAGCACACGACGATCCACTGGCACGGGCTGCGGCTGCCGAACGGGATGGACGGCGTCGGCGGCCTCACGCAGCCGCACATTCCGCCCGGCAAGACCTTCGTCTACGAGTTCCAGCTCGAAGCGCACGGCACGTTCATGTATCACCCGCACGCCGACGAGATGGTGCAGATGGCGATGGGGATGATGGGCATGTTCATCGTGCATCCGAAGGATCGCGGCACGATGCCGGTCGATCGCGATTTCGTGTTCCTGCTCGCCGCGTACGACATCGACCCGGGCAGCTACACGCCGCGCGTGAACGAGATGACCGATTTCAACATGTGGACCTTCAACTCGCGCGTGTTTCCGGGCATCGATCCGCTGCCGGTGCGCGCCGGCGACCGCGTCCGGATTCGTTTCGGCAACCTGACGATGACGAATCACCCGATCCACCTGCACGGCTACAGCTTCGAGGTCGCGGGCACCGACGGCGGCTGGATTCCGCCGGCCGCGCGCTGGCCCGAAGTGACGGCCGATGTCGCGGTCGGCCAGATGCGCGCGATCGAGTTCACCGCCGATCGTCCGGGCGACTGGGCGTTCCATTGCCACAAGTCGCATCACACGATGAATGCGATGGGCCACCAGGTGCCGAACCTGATCGGCGTGCCGCAGAAGGATCTCGCGAAGCGGATCGGCAAGCTCGTGCCCGACTACATGGCGATGGGCAGCACGGGCGGCGCGATGGGCGGCATGGAGATGCCGCTGCCCGACAACACGCTGCCGATGATGACCGGCACGGGCCCGTTCGGGCCGCTGGAGATGGGCGGCATGTTCACGGTGCTCAAGGTGCGGCAGGGGCTCGGCCGCAACGACTATCGCGATCCGGGCTGGTTTCGGCATCCGAAGGGCACGGTCGCGTACGAATACACCGGCGAATTGCCGGACGGCTGAAGCAGCACGCGGCGGCCGCACCGATGCGGCCGTCGATTTCCATTCACTCACACGGGAGTCGACACGATGAAGAAAGGACTGGTTCTGATGGCGACGGGGTGCGCGCTGGCGTTCTCGGCCGCGTCGTACGCGGCCGGCGACATGGCCGGCATGGACATGAGCGGCGGCGCGAAGCAGGGCGCCGCGGCGGCGCAGCGCATGTCGCACGGCGAGATTCGCAAGATCGACATGGCCGCCGGCAAGCTGACGATCAAGCACGGTCCGCTGGAGAACCTCGGGATGGATGCGATGACGATGGTGTTCAAGGTCAAGGACCCGGCGATGCTGTCGCAGGTCAAGGTGGGCGATACGATCGACTTCGTCGCCGAGGACGTGAACGGCGCGCTGACCGTCGTCGAACTGAAGAAGCCGTGATGCGGAGCGCGAACATGACCAGCACGATTTCCGGAGGGCTCGCCGCGTTCGCCGCGGCGGCCGCTCTCTTCGCGATGACACCGGCCGCGGCTTCGGCCCACGGCAAGCTCGAAGGCGCGGTGCCAGCGGCCGGCGGCACGGTCGACGCGGCGCCCGACGCGTTGCGGCTCACGTTCAACGAAGATCTCGAACCGGCGTTCAGCTCGGTGAAGGTGTCCGACGCGAGCGGCAACGCCGTCACGCAGGACAAGGCGAAGGTCGATGCGTCGAATCCGCGCGTGATGACCGTCGCGATACCGAAGCTTGCGGCCGGCGCGTACACGGTGCAGTGGGTGGCGATGACGGCCGATGCGCATCGCACGAAGGGCACGTATACGTTCCGGGTGAAGGGATGAACGACGGCATCGTCGGCCTGCTGCGGCTCGTGTCAGTGGTGATCCAGAACGCCGGGTTCGCGGTCGTCGTCGGCGCGTTGCTCGGCCGGCACTGGCTCGCGCGCGGCGCATCCGCGTGGCAGCGCGGCGTCGGGCGTCGGCTCGTCGCGACGCTGCGCAGCGCGTCCGTCGTATCGCTGCTCGCGAGCGTCACCGCGTTCTGGGCGCACTGCGCGCTGATGAGCGAAGTGTCGCTGTTCGACGCGGGGCCGGCGGTTTATTCGATGCTCGCGGGCACCGGGTTCGGCCATGCGTGGCTGGCCGGCACCGCATTCATGCTCGTCGTCGTGCTGCTGTCGTTCGTCTCGCATGCGAACGACACGCGGTTTCCGTTCGCGATGGTGGCCGCGCTCGCCGGTGTCGCGCTCGCTCGCAGCAACGGCGGGCATCCGGTGGACGCCGGGCCGTTCAGCGTCCCCGTGTGGGCCGACTGGCTGCATCTGCTGGCGATCAGCGCGTGGGTCGGGCTCGTGCTCGTGACGGCGTTCGGCGTGATGCCGCGGCTCGTCCGCATGCCGGCGAGCGAACGCGCGACGGGCGCATCGTTCGTGCAGTCGCTGTCCGATGCGTCCACTTACGCGCTGGTCGTACTGTTCGCGACCGGCACGTACAACGGCTGGCGCGGTGTCGATACGCCCGCCAACCTGTTCGCGTCGACGTACGGGCAGATCCTGCTGCTGAAGCTCGTGCTCGTGCTGATTGCCGCGATGCTCGGCGGACACAACCGGTTCTTCGGGATGCCGAAGCTGCTCGCCGCGTTGCAGGACCCGGCCGTCGCGATGCCGGCCGGCGCGTTGAAGCGGTTCGGCACGGTGCTGCGCGTCGAGGCGGTCGTGCTCGGCGGCGTGCTGATGGTGGCGGCCGTGCTCGTGTCGAGCGCGTTGCCGGGGACGGTCTAGCGCGGCGTTTTTTCGGCGGAGGATTCGCGGCATGAGCGACGCGCGGCAGTACGACGCATGGCGATCACGGCATGATGACGACAATTACATCGGCCTGTCTGCCGATTACCAAAAACTGTCACCGAGCGCCGCTAAGCTTTCGCCACCCTCACAACCGGGATTCCCGCCATGCGTTCGACAATCCGCCTGTTTGCCCCGCTATTGCTGCTCCCGACGCTCGCCGCGCCGGTATTTGCCGCCACTGCCGCGCCCGTCAGCGCGAACTGCGGCGGCAGCACGACGCCGATCGCCGATATCCAGGGCCCGGGCGCGCCGTCGCCGCTCGCCGGTCAGAACACGTCGATCGAAGCCGTCGTCACTGCCGATTTCGGCGGCACGGACGGCTTCGGCGGCTTCTTCGTCCAGCAGGCAGACGCGCAGCGCCGCAACCAGCCGGGCGTGTCCGAAGGCCTGTTCGTCTATGCGCCGAAGGTGCGTGCGAAGGCCGGCGATCTCGTGCACGTGACGGGCAAGGTCGAGGAGAAATACGGGCAGACGCAGCTCACGCTGGCGGGCGCGATCGCGGTGTGCGCGAACGGCCAGACGGTCACGCCCGCGACGCTCACGCTGCCGGTCGACAGCCCGAACGCGTTCGCCGCGTACGAAGGGATGCGCGTGCGCCTGCCGCAGACGCTGAGCGTCACCGACAACTACGAACTCGGCCGCTACGGCAGCGTGATGCTGAGCAACGGCCGCCTGCGTACGCCGACGAGCGTCGTGGCGCCCGCGCAGGCCCGGACGCAGATCGATGCGAACGCACGCAACCGCCTGATCCTCGACGACGGCTCGAACAAGCAGAACCCCGCGACCGTGCCGTATCCGGCGCCGGGCCTCGCGGCCGCGAACACGCTGCGCGCGGGCTACACCGTGCGCGACGTCGAAGGCGTGCTCGAAGTGCGTTACGGCGCATGGCGCGTACAGCCGATGCCCGGCGCGGCCGTGCCGGCGTTCGACAAGCGCGAGAACCCGCGCACGAACGCACCGGCGCGCGATCCGAAATCGAACCTGCGCGTCGCGTCGTTCAACGTGCTCAACTACTTCAACGGCAACGGTCTCGGCGGCGGCTTCGACGATCCGGACAACCGCGGCGCGAAGACGTTCGAGGAATTCCAGCGCCAGGAAGCGAAGATCGTCAGCGCGCTGAAGGCGATCGATGCCGACGTGATCGGCCTGATGGAAATCCAGAACAACGGCTACGGCGAACTGAGCGCGGTGCGCCAGCTCGCGGCGAAGCTCGGTGCCCAATGGCGCGTGGTCGATCCGGGCACGTCGCGGCTCGGCGGCGACGCGATCTCGGTCGCGATGATCTACGACAGCCGCAAGGTCGAACCGGTCGGCCGCGCGGCGACGCTCGCGATCGACGACAAGAACCGCCAGCCGCTCGCGCAGTCGTTCCGGCTGGTCGGCGGCAACAAGCAGGCGCTGACGGTGGCCGTGAACCACCTGAAGTCGAAGAACTGCCCGGATGCCACGAACGACGATCTCGACCAGGGCGATGGTCAGGGCTGCTGGAATCCGACGCGCACGCGCGCGGCGGCGAAGGTCGCCGACTGGCTGGCCGGCAGCCCGACGGGCGTCAAGAGCCAGGGCGTGCTGCTGATCGGCGACTTCAACAGCTACACGTACGAAGACCCGATCCGCACGCTCGAATCGCGCGGCTATCGCAACCTCGTCGCGCGCTGGATCGGTGCGAATGCGTACAGCTACGTGTACAACGGCGAAGCCGGTTATCTCGACCACGCGCTCGCGACGCTGCCGCTCGCGTCGCACGTGAAGGCCGTGCACGAATGGCACATCAACGCGGACGAGCCGCTCGCGCTGCAGTACACGCTCGCGTACAAGTCGGCCGAGCAGCAGAAGACGTTCTACGCGGCCGATGCGTATCGTTCGTCGGATCACGATCCGGTGCTGATCGATATCGCGCTGCCGGGCGGCGGGAAGTAAGCATGGTTTGAGTCTCGACGGCGGGCGGCGTGCGGCAATACCGTACGTCGCCGTCCGTCCGGCAAAGCCGTTTGAATGCCGGGTAAATAATGCCGCGAAGAATTAATCGAACCGGTATTTTATGGATGACGCAGTGCACATCGATGCCGCGATTGAAGCGTGATTGAAACGAATCGAATCATCGAATGACTTGCGCATGCTGCGGCATTGCCTTAATCGATCGGCGATAATAAAAATGAAAGAATAATCCGGTCGATTTGAAGGCTTTGAATGCGCTTGTCCAATACGCGAGCGGCTTATGCGTTGTGCGGGAAAAGCAAAATATTCGGCACGGCATTGCCGATAAAGACCACGCTGCCCGAATAATCCTGTTTTCTTTCAAATACCAGACACTGTCCGCCCTTCGCATCATTGCGGGATTTTTAATATCCGAATGATCTTTGACAACGCGGCGCAGCACCGCCTATTTTTGTGGTGTCGTAAATTTTAGTCATATAAAAGTTGGCCAAACTGCAGGGGGCGCGTCCGAGCACCATTCTCGCCAGCAGTTTGCTGTGTCTGTATCAAGTTCAGTCTCTGAGAAGTCCAATCCCCCAACCGCCGACTGCCGACCGTGCAACGCGAGTGGCGGGTCGGCCTGCGCGTGTCGCAGGCGTTGGCGGCCTTTGTGACGCGGTATCCGAAGCCAAAGGAAAGAGATGAAACCAGACAGGAGCAGTACCGGCAGCCGCCGTGTTCGTCGCGGCCGGCTGGCCCGGCTAGGCGCATTGACCTTCATGACACTGGCGCTCGCGGCCTGCGGCGGCGACGATTCGTCGTCCGTCGGCGCGTCGAGCCTCGCGCAGGCCACCGCGAGCCAGCAGGCCGGCGCGCAGGCGGCCGGCACGCAGGCGCCGGCCGCCAACCAGCCGTACGTCGACCCGGTCGCGTACTCGATGAACGCGACCGACGGCCTCGCGCCGTCGCAGGTGTCCGAGAAGGCGGCTGTCATGCATTACCAGTGGACCGGCGGCGGCAAGACGATCGACTACACGACGACCACCGGCCACCTGACCGCGCAGGACGCGAACGGCAATGCGGAAGCGTCGATGTCGTATGTCGCGTACACCGCGCCCAGCACGAACGGCAAGCCGCGCCCGGTCACGTTCGTCTACAACGGCGGGCCCGGTTCGTCGTCGATCTGGCTGCGGCTCGGCTCGTTCGCGCCGACCCGCGTGGCCACCCCCGATCCGCTGTTCGGCAACAACTGGCCGAACTATCCGCTCGTCGACAATGCGGAGAGCCTGATCGACACCACCGACCTCGTGTTCATCGACCCGCCCGGCACCGGGCTGTCGGAAGCCGTGTTGCCGAACACCAACCAGAAGTACTGGGGTTCCGACGTGGACGTGAACATCATGCGCGACTTCATCCAGCGCTACCTGAACGTCAACGGCCGCGGCACGTCGCCGATCTACCTGTACGGCGAATCGTACGGCACGCCGCGGACCGACATGCTCGCGCTCGCGCTCGAATCGGCCGGCGTGCACCTGACGGGGATCGTGCTGCAGTCGGCGATCCTGAACTACTTCGCGGATGCAGTGGAAGCGGTGGCGATCACGCAGTCGACCGAAGGGCTGCTGCTCGATACCGATACGGTGGCCGGCTATCTGCCCGGCTATGCGGCGGTCGCCGCGTACTTCAACCAGGTGTCGCCGGCGCCGGTGAACCAGGATCTGTACGCACTCCAGACGGAACTGTTCACGACGCTGATCTACAGCCAGTTGCAGAAGTATTCGCAGTCGTGGGTGTTGAGCCAGCTCGGCATTCCGGATGCGCTCGGCACGCCGGTGTTCCCGAGCGATGCGACGCTCAGGCTGTGGTCGATTCCATCGAGCCTCACGCAGCAGGCGCTGCGCGACTACTTCAACGCGAATCCGTTCGGCACGAGCCTGCTGCCCGGCACGACGATCGGCCGGTATGACGGGCGCGTGTCGTTGCCGAACTCGGACCCGCGGCTGCAGAACGACGGCGATCCGTCCGACATCCTGATCTCGCAGCCGTTCACGAACGCGCTCGCGACGCAGATGCCGGACTACCTCGGCTATACGGCCCCGAACGCGACGTACCTGCCGCTGAACGACGACATCATCGGCGTCTGGGACTTCTCGCACGACGGCCAGCCGATGCCGGACACGATCCCCGATCTGCTCGGTGCGCTGCAACTCAACCCGAAGCTTCGCGTGCTCGCGGAGAACGGCTACCACGATCTCGCGACGCCGTTCTTCAACACCGAGAAGCAGCTCGCGCGGCTGCAGACGGTGAAGGGCCTGCATCCGAAGCTGCAGGTGAATTTCTTCCAGGGCGGTCACATGATCTATCTGGACGACGTCGCCCGTCCGCTGATGAAGCGGGATTTGCAGACGTTCTACAAGGGCGCGCGGATTCCGACGGCGCTGACGCTGCACATGCTGCCGCCGCCGTGGCCGGATGAAAACCCGCCGAGCGTACCGACCGGCAGCGCGCCGGGTGCGACGACGGCGACCACGCTGGCGGCCGCCCCTTGAGCGACGGAGTCCTGATCAAAGGAACCTTCTATTCATCCATTGAATGCGAGCGATCATGTCCCTAATCCAATTGATGCGGCGTATGTCTCCGTTGATCGTGCTCGGCGCCGTGATGAGCACTGCCTACGCGTTGCCGCCGCAGGCGGTGGCGCCGGTGAAGCTGCCGCACGGCGGGCGCGGTGTCGACGGTCCGTTCTTTCCGGCCACGCGGGCGGCGCCGGTGTTGCCGTCGACCGGCGCGACGTTGCAGCAGCAGGCGCAGCAGCGCGTCGACGCGCGGCTCGGCGCCAATACCGTGCTGAGCAACGGCGCGGCCGTGACGAAGGCGCAGGCGCAGAGCAGCGGGCTCGGTTTCGTGTCGAAGCACTTCGACGAGATCGACGCGAAGCACACCGGCCGCGTGACGATGAGCGATGTGCGGCAGTTCATCCGGCAGCGGCAGGTGCAGGCGCAGCAGGAACAGCAGGACGAGTGATGTAGCAGGCAGGGTGGCGGCCGGCGCGGCTTTCCGTCGCGCGGGCCGGCTTCGTGCCTGAACGCAGGGGGGGCGGGTGTAGTGGCGGGCGGTTTACGCCGTGCGTCGTTCGGACAGCCGATTCCACAGCATGCCGGAGCGGCTGCCGCTGCGGCAATACGCGAGCACCGGCTTCGGCAGCGTGTCGACCAGCGCGCCGAACGCGTCGACTTCCGCGTCGCCGATGCGGTCGCGTTCGACCGGCAGGTAGCGCGCGTCCATGCCCAGTTCGCGCGCGGCAGCGGCGATCTCCTCGAACGCCGGCTGATCCGCGCCTTCGCCGTCCGGCCGGTTGCAGATCACTGCACGGAAACCGGCATTGCGGATCGCCTTCAGGTCGGCCGGCGTGATCTGCCGCGACGCGGTGAAGCCGGTCGCCGCCGCCGCCCGACATTGCTCGATCGCCCGCGCGAAACAGGCGACCGCGAAGTCGACGTCCTGTTCCGTCGTGAAACGCCCGAAACTGATGCGCACGGTGCGGCCGGCCGTTTCCGCATCGAGACCGATCGCGGTCAGCACGTGGGACGGCGCGCCGCTGGTCGAATTGCAGGCGGAGGTGGACGACACGGCAAGCGCTTCGCCGAGCATGAACGGGAAAAAGCCCTGCGCATGTACCGTCAGGCTCAGCGTGTGCGGGATGCGGCGGGCCGCGGCTGCGTTCTGCGTGACGTCGCCGAGCGCGAACAGCGCGTCGGTGAGCCGCGCGCCGAGCGCCGCGATCCGTGCGGCTTCGCCGTCGAGTTTGTCGGCGGCGAGTTCGCATGCGACGCCCATGCCGACGATCTGATGCGTGGCGAGCGTGCCCGAACGCAACCCGCGCTCGTGGCCGCCGCCGTGGATTTGCGGGGCGATCCGGCTCGCGATCTCGCGTCGGACGAACAGTGCGCCGATCCCCTTCGGGCCGTACACCTTGTGGGCGGACATCGACATCATGTCGATGCCGAGTGCGCGTACGTCGATCTGCGTCTTGCCGAGCGCCTGCGCGGCGTCGACGTGGAGCAGCGCGCCGGCGGCGTGCACGATGCGGGTGATCGCGCCGATGTCGGTCAGCGTGCCGATCTCGTTGTTCACGAGCATCAACGACACGAGGCCGGTGTCGGGGCCGATCGCGGCCGCCACGGCGTCGGCGGTGATTTCGCCGTTCGCGTCGGGCGTCAGGAAAGTGACCTGCATGCCGTGCTTCGACAGGTTCGCCATCGTGTCGAGAATGGCCTTGTGCTCGAGGCGGCTCGTGATCAGGTGACGCTTGCCGGTCGCGTTTTCCGCATAGCCCTTCAGCGCGAGGTTGTTCGATTCGGTGGCGCCGGACGTCCAGACGATTTCGTCAGCATCCGCGCCGATGAGTGCGGCGACCTGTGCACGGGCGTGCTCGACCTTGTCTTTCGCGAGCCGGCCGGCGACGTGCGAGCTGGATGCGGGGTTGCCGAAGATGCCGTCGAAGCCGAGGCAGGCCGTCATCGCTTCGATCACGCGGGGATCGGCGGGGGTCGTGGCTGCGTAGTCGAGGTAGTGCAGCGGGGGGGTGTCGCTCATGTCCGTTTTTTGCTGATTGCGTAGTGACGGAAATGATACGGGGGACAGAAGGGAAAAAGGATCCAAAGTTGGCTGAGGATTCAGCTCTAAGTGGAATTAATTTTTCTTTGCATGGGAAGTTGGGGAATTAGTTTCTCCGCCGGTTCGCTGGCCGGAATCGTCGCGATTACGTCGCCCCATCGAGGCCGGGTTGGGTCGATAACCGGTGCGCATCCCGCACCCATGCCAGCAGCGCCTGCTCGTACCTCGACGGAATCGTGACCGTGAGCGTCGTGAGGCGGGCGGCGTTGCATGGCAGATCGAGATAGCGTCGCCAGGCTTTTCGCACAAGTTGCGACATCGCGGAGTGCGTCATGCCGAGTTCGGCGGCCAGCGCCCGTTGTGATCGGCCCTTCACGAAAATCTCGTGCAAGGCCCATTGGTTCAGCGGCTTGATCCGCGTATCCTGCATCCGCAACAGCCGAAACTGTTCGTCGGTCATGCGTCGGGGCGTCGGCATTCAGACCCGCCCCGAATGTTGAAGCGACGAGATCAATTCCGCGCCGCACGAAGTCTTGTGGCCGTCGAACGCGGCGGCTCCGCCTTCGATGTCGAAGGCCGGGTCGCCTTCGGCAATCGTGCAGGCGCCATGAATCGGACACGAGCACGCGTCGCCGATACGAGCGACCGCGCGCCCCATCACCGTGCTTTTTCGGGCGCCGGATTCGACCCGGCCGCCGTGGGTGTGCGTATCTTCTACCCGGATAATTCCCCGCATGGGATTCCGTCCTCCAAATGGTTTGAGGTCTGACGCGGCGATCACGTTCGGACGAAGCGATTTGCCACGCCGGTGTGCATCACCATGAATAGCCTTGCATGCCGTAATTTGTATCGTGTCGGCGGCCCGACCACGGCAGGTTGCCACCGAAGTGATTGATCCGGCCGATGGCGAAACGCAGACGATCCGACCCAATAATTATTGGGCAGCATCCCGACTATTGAATTGGCTCGCAATTCTTTCGATCTTCCTCCGACGGTCCGCGGTGTTGGGCCGCATCCATCCAACCCAGATTAAATTGGGTATAGCTGTAGTGACATAACAGCGTGGGCTTTCCAGCGACGCTTTTGTCATCGACGGTTAAGGCGTCAAGTGTGAGAGGTACAGAAGGAAATGTAACATCAGCTAACGCGATTTGATCGGCTCTATACTTGATGTTGAACTTTCCAACCCAATATTCCGTCGCCTTGCCTGATACGACACGATAGCCGGTCGGCGCTGTTTTTGGTGAAACATAATACAAGGCCATCGACTGATGTAGCCGCACATCATCGCCCCCCGAAAATCGAAATAGGTCGCTGGGAACAAATAGATCGGTCGGATAATTCTTTCTTTCATAATGCGGTTTCGGTTGTCTAGCAAAAATCCATTGATGCTCGTCATCGTAAACGACCAACTGAATATCTATAGCCACAGGGCTGGCGAGAGAATTGTAATCTTCAATCTGCATGTAGCTCGGATAGCGATTCCCTTTATCGGCAACAAGGTCATCGGGAATTGCAAACACGATTTCTGGGTAGTTATTGAATGCACCCATGAAACGATATTTGGTGCCGGGTACATAGGCGGAGATCGGGCGGCGCATGGGTAAATTCGTACCTTGGACTTTCCAACTAATCGGACGTGCATCCAGAAGGCTTTTCCAATCGGGTTTTGTTCCGCTCTTCAAGGCGACCAGATTTTGCCATTTACAGTCGCTGTTCCGATCATAGCAACTATTATACAAATAAAGACTGATGCCCTCGTTTTCCAGCGTCAACCACGGACGTGGTTCAGCCGGAAAGCTATAAATTTTCTCGTAAGATTTCGTTGAAAAATGCGGCACAATTATCGGCGGGCAACCGGCTAGCAACACACTTATCGGCAGCGCCACGATCAATTTTATCTTTTTCAAATATTTGGATTTTAATGTCCGGAGCATGCTATTCATACCATTCCGCTATTTTCATATCGTCATTGTTAATCTGGAATCATGGTGGTGACGAAAGGAAACACCATGAGCGCCACCAAACCGGGCGCGATAGCAAATGGCTGCACTCGACTCCTGTTGCTAGACGCGGCGGTTACGTTCACATGCAGCGCGCCGCCAAGCCGATGTGCATCACCACGAATAGCCTTGCATGCCGTAATTTGTGTCGTGTCGGCGTCCCCACCACGGCAGGTAGGCGTTGTTTCCGCCGCGTGCGCGGAACCAATCCTTGTCGGGATCGATCGGCGTGAGTTTCGACGGTGGCCGGACAACGACCGCGACGGGATGCTCGGGATCGGTCGTGCCGGCGACGAGTGCGTTGCCGCCGAAGTGGTTGATCCGGCCGATGGCGAGCGCGACATCTGTCAGTGCGCTGCCGGTTCCCATGTCGCCAAGTAGGGCGGCCGTGTTGAATGTCTGTTTGCGGTGGTCGTATTCGGGGAGGGTTTCGGTCAACGTCTGCGCGAGGGTGGCAAGGCGTGACGATGATGCGTCGCTGCCTTTACCTGCGTCGTGAACGATGTAGTCGAGGTCAGGGGCCGTGATGCCAGCATTGCGTGCCGCTTGGTCGATGGTCGCCTTCCACGCCTGCACGGCGCGGGTCGTGCCGACCTTCTTCGGAAAATCAAGCGTGTTACCGGTTGCGGCCTTGCCGATCCACGCGAGCGGTTCACGCTCGGTGTTGAAGGTTGGGCCGGCGAGGAACAGCACGACAAGGTTCTCGTTGATCTGCGCGTCCGTGGGCGGGAAGTTGGGCGCGTCCCAGTTGATCGCCCAGACGCTCTTGTCGGGGTTCGCCCGCAAGTAGTCCAGTGCCTTGTTCAGCGATGTAAAGCCTGCGTTCGCGCCGCCTTGGGTGATTTGCACGTCGGGGGGCGTGTCGCGGCTCCACATTTTTCGGAAATACGGATTGCCGATCAAGAACGTCTTTCGAATCGAATCGCGCAAGTAGCTTTGCGAGTCGTCAACTTCGAGTCGATTCGGAATGGCAAGTTCGACACGAATACCCGCGAGTTCGCGCCAGTTATTTTTATCGTCGGGGCTCACCGTGTAGAAGTATTTTTGGTTAGACGCATAGCGCGAGCTAAGCAGTAGAGGAAACATGTACATGTACTTGTGATAGAAGCCCTTGAACGTCTCCTCGCCTTCGTTACCGTATGCAATACCCGCTACCGATTGCAAGGTGGTAAACGACTTCGGATCGGTGCGAACCATATCGTCATTCTTGTTTGGAACGGCAAGCCCTTGCGTCCATAACAACTGCCATTCGGTGGGGTAGTCCCTACGTTGCAATGGATTCAGCCACATCAGGCCAACAACCTGTGCGACGAACGGTTTAGCCGGCTCGTCGGCAGCAAGTGCGGTATTCTCCGCGGGCTCACGGGAAGGTGCGGCTTGTGCGGGACGCATCACGGCGGTGGCGAGCAGAAACACCATGAGTGCAGCGAGGCCGGGTACTACAACGAATCGTTTCATCCAATCTCCGATTTCCAAATGGGCCGGGTCGGGTTGTTCAACGTGTGTCATCAGCGAGGCCATGAGTACGGTTGCGATCAGCCATGTCGAAACGGCGGCGGCGACACGTCGCGGCCGTGTGGCGATTAGCGTCTTCAAATCACCCCCCCGACCTTCAGATAGAACTCACCTTCACGTTCGTCCACAATCGCGTCGGGTATATTTCCTTCGCCTTTCTCCATGTGTGCCCATTCCTGCGTCGGTAGATCACCAAGAAAACCACGCGAAAAATAATCAAAGTACTTCTTGTTTGGATGACCATCGGGGATACCTTGCCCCATTCGCCAATCCGCCTCGACGCGCAACGATTTAAGTTGCTTCTCCGTCAGGTAGCACAGACCCACCGCAACGTCATACGCGAGCGCCTTCTCGGCATGCTCGGGGTTAGTCATCGTCGTAGAGTGATTGGTTGGACTGTTGATCGCCCCGCGATCGAGCCAATCGACAATCTGCTTGTCGCGCCATTCCTTGTAGCCCTCCGGCATTTCGCTCTTGCCGTCCTCACCGATCACGTGGCCATCCCCATCGAGCCATTCCGTATTCAGCGTGCGCCGCGCTTCCATCCGCATCAACGCGCGATCCTCATAACGCTGTCCGGCTTCGCTCTCGGCCGTCCCTTGTGCGACGCTGTCCTTGTTCTTCGCCTCGTACTGATCGTAAGGATCGTCCGCGCGCTTGTCTGCCTCGCTCTTGCTTGCGTCGCGCCATGCGGCCGGCGGATCGTTGCCTTCGTTGAAGTCGCTTGTCGCATTGCCGTCCTTCGTTTCGATGGGCTTGCCGAAACGCAACGCTTGCGGCGGGAACGGTTCGTCGAGTGCCGGCGCGTCCGCTACCACGCTCCAGCCCTTCGGCGGATTGGCGTTCACGCGGAACATATTCAATGTCGAGCTGATCTGGGTCACGAAAAACATGATCGGCGCGGATGCAAGCGTGGCCGCCACCCCGAACACGGACTCGTTTCCCTTGAGCGCACCGATGAGATTGAATTTGGCCGGCGGCGAAGGCGGATACCAGAATCCCGACGTCGTTCCCTCTTTGCCATGCCGCCAGTCATCCTCCCGATACCGATAGCGTTTCTGCACGCCAACCTTGAAGCCGGAGGCAAAGACGCGCTGCGTCAGCACGCCGGGGACACCGATATCGTTCAGCTCGTTCTCGTCGATGCCGCGCCAGCCGATGCCTTGAACCGTGACCGCCGAAATCACCTGATCGTGTGGACAGCAATACGCGGTGACGCGACCATAAGTCGATTCGTTCAGGCCGTGGCGAGCCCGATCCTCTTGTGCCGCATAAGACCGCTTGCTGGTCGGTGATACCCGTTCGTTGGCCATGTCTTCATCGATCTTGCCGGCGGGCAGTTCGTAGGCTTTGCGCGTGCCGATGATCGACAGAAACTTGCCGAACGTTTTCGTGCGGGCGGCGTAGGTCTGCCGTCCGCGACGACCGCTGCCGTCCCTGGTCGCGCGTTGCGACCAGGTATCCATGAACGTATCGGATGGATTCGGGCCGTCTGCGCGCGCAAGGCTGTACGGCGCATTCGCCAGTACGTAGGCATCCGCCACGCAATGCCCGCTACGTCCCCACGGATCTTCGACATCGGGCAGTGCATCGCCGAAGAACGCCGCCGTCAGGCCCACGATGTTGCCCTGGCTATGGCATACGACGGTAATCGGCACGTCGGCCTGCATGCGGCGAATCGACTCGATCAGCCTCGCGAGGCGCAACGCCGCGAGCACGCCATATGCGCGGGGCGGCGCGCGATACAGCGGCCGGTTGGTCGGGTTGATCCCCTGGACGGTCAACCACCCGGCAGCGCGGTCGTCGAGACCGCCGTGCCAGAGATCGGGCAGGCTCGCGCAGCCGTTCGTGAACGGGCCGCCGCCCCAATAGTCCTTCTCGTTCAGGAAAATCTTGTCGCCGTACTCTTTCAGCTCTGCGGCGGTTGCCCTATAGCCCCATCGGAAATGAATGACGGGAGAGAAGGACGGGTCAGATTTGATGTAGTTGCCGGACCAAAGCTTCGGATTAAGAAACCCATCCGGCGTCACGCTTTCCGTGTACTTCGCCGGCACCAATTGCCCGGCGTCGATGCCGTGATACATCAATTGATCGTCCAGCCGGCCGAGCCGGCGATTCAGGCCATCGCACAGCCCCTGCTCGGCGGCTTCGAACCATTCGCCTTCGGAGTTCACGCCATGGACGAAGATGACGATACCAGGCAACGGCATTTGCTTGATACAGATCAGCCGGGTGTCTTTCGTCCACATCGAGACGCCGTCGCTCCGACCGACGACGATCTGAGGTGGCTCCGGGCGCGGCGCAGCCGTATCGGCCACATCGGTCTTCGCGGCGTGCTCGTTGGTGCGGGCGCTCGCGGTCGGTCGAGAATCGAGAGATGAGTCGTTCATCCGGACTCCTATGCTTTCGTTAAACATTCTTCTTGATGAACTTCACCGCCAGCCTCTCGAACCGGTCGGTATCGACGGCCGGCAGTTCCCCGGCCGGGTCGGTCGTCAAACTCGACAGCGTTCCCGATGCCTTTCGAATCTGTCCTTCGAATCCCGGCGCTGCATGACCATCCGTCGGGCGGACCAGCTTCGGGACGCGGCCGAGCGGACTTTGATCGAATGTCGGCAGGTCGACGCTCATGCTGGCGGGGCCGTCCCACGCATGACCATCGGATTTCACGGTGAACTTGCCGGGGCATCCCAATTCGATATCGCCACCATGCAGCTTGAGATACGCGCCGCCCGCCGTGACGAATACGACTTCGTCGCTGGCCGTGCCGGCAAGCCTGCCATCGGCCGCGGTCAACTGGATGTTTTTGCCGGACTCGATTTGCGTGTCGTCGTGCTGCGATTGAAGGGTCACTTTCCCGTGGTTCGCAATCGCCGATACGCCGTCGCCGTGCGCGAACATCGCGACGCCATGCCCGGCATGCAGATTGATTCGCTCGCCGCTCGTGATCTGCATGTGTTGCTGCGCGATCTGATCGATGTTCTCGCCCGCATACGTGACATGCGTTTTCGGCGTGACGTTCAGCGACCCCGCTTGCGCACCGAACGCCATGAACGCGGATGCGTCGCCGGTAGCGCCGGATTCCGACCCGCCGGGTTTCCAGTGACGGAAAGCATTGGCGATGTTGTCCTGGCCGGCCGTGTCGGCGGATTGCCCGCCATGCTCGCCGGCGTGATCGCCGAGTGACTTGAACAGCGCCGTGCATTGATCGAGCAAGTGAATCAGTTCTTCGCGATCGAGCTGACCGCCGGTTGCGTGCGAACGCGCATAGGTCGTCAGCAGCATGCCTTGGGCGGCGCGCAACGCCGCAGCGGCGTCGGTGCGCAGCTCCGCGCCTTCGCCTCGATCGTCCCCGTGTCCGTCCACGCGCGGCTGCGTCAGGTAGCCGAGATTCAACTGGGTATGCGCATGTTCGCTTGCCAACTGCGCGGAGATTTGCGACGGCGTATCGTCCAGGCGAAGCTGGTTGTGCCGGCGGCCCTTGACTTCCCGCGTCTTGATCCCGGACACGTAGCGATTGCCCGGCAGCCCGCCGGTATGGCTGAAAGTCGCGGGTGGGTTCGCGCCGTTGCTCAACACGCCGATGATCACCAGACGGTCCGGATCGCCCGACAGGCTCCCCAGCAGGACCTCCATGCCGACGCGCGGCAGGAACAGCGCGCCGAAATACTCGCCCGCGAGACTCGCCGCGACGCGAATCGGCGCGCTGTCGCCGGCCAGGCCGTTCGTGCCGGCGCCTTGCGCGTGAGCATGGTCCGCCGGATCCAGCCCGTGAATCTGCACCCGCACGCGGCCGGCCTTGTCGCAAAACACCTCTTCGCCCTGCGTGCCGACGATCGTGCCGGTCAGCAGGTGAACCGGCGGCACGTCGATCGCCGGATCGTAGGCGGGCTTCAGCGGCACACCGCGCTGCACGCACGTGAAACTGTTCTCGTAGCGCGTGTCCGTTGATCCCGATGCATCGGGCGGCGGGGCGGTCGGCGTCAGGTTGCGGCTTGCCGCGAATAGTCCGCTTGTGCGGCCCGACAGGTCTTTCGGCAGGTTGTTCCAGATGGCGTGTCGAATCGACGTGACGACGAACCGACGGCGATCGATCGACTTCATATCCAGCTCGGGGTCGCCGGCCAGCGTGAACCCGTGCCCCACCAGCATGTCGCGTACGGTGCCGATGCCTTCGAAGCGCGCGGCCGCGAACTGGTGGGCCAGCATCCGGTCGTGCGCGATGCGCGCGTGATCGTTCCACGAGTCGCCGACGTGCGGGATGTCGATCGCGACGTCGGTCAGCAGGCGCGCAAGATCGTTCCCCGACTCGCCCTGGTCGAGGCCGGTGACGGCCTCGAAGTCGTCCATGCGAGCGGTCTTGTAATCCCACGACGGGCGGCGGACCTTGCCGGGCGACAGGCTCTGGTCGTACGCAAAGAGGGTGACGGTGTCACGTTGCTCGACGCTGGCGTCGCGCGGGTGAAGGCGTACGATACCGGCCGGCGCGTCCGGCAGACGATGCGGATCGTCGCAGAACACGAGCGTGTGAATCGGGCGCTCATCGGCCACGCCGCGTCTTCCGTCGACCGGCGCGGCCTTTGCAAAGACCGTGATGCCTTCCCGGCGCAGCAGACGCCGGATGAAGCGTGCGTCGGATTCGTTGACTTGCCGCGTCAGCTCGCGTGCCGGATACCGATCGGCCCGCAATGCCGACAGGTCGAAATCGAACGCTCGCGCGAGTGCGGGGCTACGCTGTTTCCACTCGTTCATCAGCGTCGCCAGAATGTCCGGCACGCTGCGCGAGCGGAACAGGCGGGCGTTCGTACGACGGTCCATCAGTGAAAGGGCGTCGCACACATGCAGCTGATAGACGGTCAGTTCGCCGTCGGATTGACCGGCTCGCACTTCGCGCACGATCGCGTTGATCGCCTGGATGTTGCCCCGATCGGTCGTCAGCCGGACCGATACGGGCAAACCGAGAAACAGCGCAGGCGGCAGATGATCGTAGGTCGACACGCAGGTCAGTTGCCCTTCGATGCCCGACATCAGTCCCTCGCGGATATCGGCGTGATGGAGCGCCAGCAGATGGCCGACTGCGCGTTGCGCCTGCCCGAAATGCAGGGAGACTGGACGCTTGTTCAGGTCGACCAGACCCGACGCAAAGTTTCTAAAAGTTGCTGCGATCGACATAACGACAATCTCGTTATTTTTTGTTCCGGATTCGGATGGGTTCGAATCCGCCTCTCAGGGTGGCAATGCAACGGCACTTGGGATTTCGGTGCGAAGAATAGCAAGCTATTTCTAGCTTTAATTAATATTTTTATTTTGAGATGGGAAATATTTTCTTTTGAAACAATGGTTAATATTTGGTTGGTTTGAGTAGTGTTTTTGTTTGGATGAGAATGTGTCGAGTAGATTGTTCTGGATTGGTATTTGTCGTGCCTCGTTTTCCCATATCGTCGAAATGGGGGCTTTTTTGTCAGGACACGATTGAATTGGAGGTTGAAGATTCGGAATTGTCCTGAATCAAAATGAGCAACGACACGTCACGCTATTGAAATCGGTGCGAGCGGGGCTTGTGCACCGGCGCGCGGTGTGTAAGCCCGCCGATCGGATGCCGGAAAAGGCATCTTTCAACATACAAATTCGCCGCCGGATGGTTCGGTGGCGCACGTGAATGGCGGGCTGGATTCGGACGGAATCCGCGAGTCAGGCGATGGCGCGGGACGCGTTTGCGGATGGCCGATGGGCACCGCTGCTCGCTTTCCGTCGGTTGTTGTCGCCAAGGCAACACGGTAGTGTTGTGTTGGCCGTTGACGTGCCGCCGGGCCGACAAGGAGCCTATGGCGAGGCGTGCCGGCATCGGCGAATTTCAAGCGGCGGGTGCGTTGCCGATCGTTCCGCCCTATAGTGCTCGTCGTTTATCGATCCGCAAGCAATCGGGAGTTCGTCGTGTTTCACCGGAAATTCAAATTGGGTTGTTCGCGCTTCGCGTGCATCGTCGCCGTGACGACGATGCTGGCGCCCGTCGCGGCGCGTGCGGAGGGGGAGGCCGTCGGCGGCGCGACGCACGTCGCGTCGGCTGTCGATCACGACACGTCCCCGGCACGACCGATTGTCGGCGACGATCCGGTTGCCATCCGGGAGGCGCTGCAGAAGGTGCACGCCAGCACGCTCGCGCCTTCGTTGCGTGACCGGGTTCGCGGCGCCGTCGCCGGTGCCGCCGGCCGGCACGGCGCGAATCCCGACCTGGCGGCCGTCGGTCTGGACCGTGACGTGACCTTCGTGGTGCCGGTGCGGTACGGGCTGAGATACCGGTCGCGGCGGCAGTTGCTGACGCTGGATGTCGACCTGTTCGATGCGGAGCGCGACGGCCGGGACGGCATCCTGCTCAGCAAGGTGACGAAGGGGCCGCGCGGGCGCGGGCTCGTGATTGCTCCGGAAGCGAAGGCGAAAGGGTACGTCCAGCACGTCGACATCATCGAGCTCGACGCCGGACAAGGCAAAAAGACCACGGTTCGGAGCCGCATGCACCTTTCGCCCGCCGAGTACGCGCAAACGCATGGCGACTTCGCGCTGGTTTTTTCCGGACGCCTGGTTCGGCCTTACCTGACCGAACAAACCGAACATGCCGACCCGAGTATCGAGGAGCCGACGGACATTTCGACGCGGATCTCCACGGTGCACATGGATCTTCGTGATATCTCGCTGGTGAGTCCGTCGAGCGGCGTCGTGGTGTCGAAGAAGCTGCGGTTGTCGAAGTAGGGGGCGGGCGGGTCGTGCAGGCGCGCGGAGAGGCCTTGGACGATATTTTTCCTGGTAAGTGAGCGGTAAGTCGACTGGTCCTACAGTAGCCCCGGTTTCGACCCTCGACACCAGGAAACGATTGTGAAAATTGCCTCTCGCCGCGCCCGCCCGTTATGGCTGATTGCCGCTTCATTCGCACTTTCATCTGCTTCCGCGTGGGCGGACGACGGCAGGAGCCCGCCCGATCCCGACAATACAGGGCTGACCATCCTCAACAACGCGACCAACGTCACGCATTGGGGATTGGGCGCGGGCGTCGGCATCGAGCCGTCGGCCTACAGGGGCGACGGCACCCGCGTATTGCCTTTTCCGCTGGTCTACTTCGACAACAAATGGGTGCAGGCCATCGGCACCACGGTCGATCTGAAAATCGGCAACTGGAGCGGCGTCAATGTCGCGCTGCGTGGCCAGTTTTCGCTGTTCGATGGATACAGCGGCTCGGATGCCCCGATCCTGAACGGCATGGAAAAGCGCAAGGGCGCGTTGTGGTATGGGCCCGCACTGTCATGGAGCACCGGCTTCGGCACGTTGTCGGGTAGCTTCCTGCTCGGCGGAAACAAGGGCGAGCGCGCGAAAATCGGCTTCGAGAAGGCGTTCGAGCTCGGCGCGTTCTCGATCACGCCGCATGTCGGCGCGGAATGGCTGAGCAACAAATACGTCGACTACTATTACGGCGTGCGACCATCCGAGGCGCGTGCGTGGCGCCCCGCCTACAGCGCGGGTTCGGCCGTGAACGTGTCGGCCGGCACCCGTTTCGACTATCGGTTGACGAAGCAGCAGACGATGTTTGTGGACGTCGGCGTGTCGCGTCTCGGCGACGGCATCACCGACAGTCCGCTCGTCGGCAGGCGGTTCGTTCCCCAGGCCCGGATCGGCTACATGTATCGGTTCAAGTGAGTGCGAGCATGCCAAGAGTGGCGATAGTCGAGGATCACGAACGCCTGGCCGGCCTGTTGTCTCAGGCCTTGGCCGCGGCGGGCATCGAATCCGACCGGTTCGGCAATACCCGGGAAGCCGCTTACGGTATCGACCGGGCCGATTACGCGCTGCTGATCGTCGACCGCGGATTGCCCGACGGAGACGGCCTGACGTTCCTGCGGACGCTGCGCGCGGCGGGCCGCATGATGCCTTGCCTGATGCTGACGGCACGCGACGCGTTGCATGACCGCATCGACGGACTCGAAAGCGGCGCCGACGACTATGTGACCAAGCCGTTCGAAATGACCGAACTCGTCGCCCGCGTACGCACGCTGATGCGGCGTCCGGCGCTGCTCACGACCCTCGTCGCATCGTTCGCGGATGTGACCGTGGACCCGCCGCAGCGCGCGATGCGCTGCGGCGACCGGACGGTGCTGCTGGCGCCGGCCGAGCTGCAGGTCATGCTCTGCCTGATCGAAGCCGCGGGCCGGACCGTCCGGCATGCGGTACTCGAGCATGCCGCGTGGGGGCTCGCGGAGGCGGTCACGCCGAACGCGCTCGAGGTGACCGTGCACCGCTTGCGCAAGAAACTGACGGCGATCGGCACAACGACGCGGCTCACCAATATCCGCGGCGCCGGCTTCGCGCTGCGGGACGCGTGACGATGCTTCGCCGCGTGTCACCCGTTGCTGCTCCCTGGTAAAAAAACGCCATGTTCCGTCATTGGATCCTGCGCCTGTCGACGCGTCTGTGGGTGACCAACGTCGCCGCGTTCGCCATCAGCCTGGCGCTGCTGTCCGTGCTTTCCATCTATTTTCTGGATCGATATCCGGAGTTCTTGGGAAGGCGCCAGCAGATGGAGAGCATCCGTCATATCGTGGACGGAATGCATTTCGATGCGGCCGGGCGCCCGGCATCCGTGCGATTGGGCGAGCATCCGGCGGTGATGTTCCGGCTCTTGCCGGCCGACGTGAAGTATCGCGTGCTCGATGCGACGGGGAAGGTGTTGCTGGCGTCGGTGCCTTCGAGCGACGATCGACCGTGGCTGACGGAGAACCTCGCGACGGTGGCAGGCAAGGTGCTGCCCGCCACGATCGACGGCAAGGCGTACGCGGTCGCGACGCAGCGCGCGTTGAACGGGAGCGTCGTCTATTACGTGCAGGTGGCGCACAGCAGGCAACTCGTCGATGCGCTCGTCAGGACGCGGATCGATCCGATACCGAGGACCGTCGCGTATGTGCTCGTCATCGCGACCGTCATTTTCGGACTGACGCTGCCGTTGACGATCGGTCACGTGCTGAAGCCGTTGCGGGAGGTATCGCGTGCCGCGCGGGAAATCGAGCCGCGCAACCTGAAGACGCGGCTGTCGTCGGCCGGGATTCCCAGCGAGATCAAGCCGCTGATCGATGCGTTCAACGACGCGCTGACCCGGCTCGAGAATGGCTTCGCGGTGCAGCAGCAGTTTCTGGCCGACGCCGCGCACGAGTTGCAGACGCCGCTCACGCTGGTCAGAGGGCAGATCGAGCTGCAGCCCGACATCAGCCATAAGGCGCTTTTGCTTCGCGAGATCGATTTGATGGCCCGGCAGGTCAAGCAACTCCTGCATCTGGCTGAAGTCAGCGAAGCGCAGAACTTCAGTTTCGGTGATGTGAGCGGCGTCGACGTCGCGCGGGACGTCGTGAGCCTGCTGGCCGGCAAGGCCGATGCGAAGCAGGTGACGCTTCATATCGAAGCGCGCGATTCCGCGGCGCCGATACGCGCGGACGGCGGGGCGCTTTTCGTCCTGCTCAAGAACCTTATCGAGAATGCGATCAATGCGTCGCCGTCGGGCGGTGTCGTCGTGCTGACCGTTCTCGAGACGGCGATTCATATTGAAGATGAGGGGCCGGGTATTCGGCGGGAACATCTGCCGCTGCTTTTCGACCGATACTGGCGGGCGCCGGATTCGCGATATGACGGTGCGGGGCTCGGGCTGGCAATCTGCAGGGAGATTGCGGAGGCTCATCAATGGAAGTTGACGGTCGATGTGCTGATGACGGGGACGCGGTTTAGTGTTTGGTTTTAGTCGGGGCGGTTGTCTTGGCTGGCAGCGCAAGCGCGACAGGGGCGCATGCGTGCGGGTATTTCGATCAGGCGCATCTCATTCGCGATTTTCATCGACTGCTAGGAAAGGCACCGGCCGCCTATCGTCGGGATGGCCGGCAGCGTCAAGGTCGGCCGCAGGCGCACGTGAACTGATTCCGGCCCTCGTGTAAGATGCGCACAACTTCGCCCGGTCTTGAGAGGGACCGGATTCTCGCGCCGCAGCGGCAATTTGCCGAACAACAACAAGGAAGCCACGAGAGATGCCGGGGATTTCCACTGAAGCCTTTTCTGTCTGGCACGCGATTCTGTCCGTTGCCCGGCATGCACCGTCGCCGCACAACGTTCAACCATGGCGCGTGCAACTGATTTCGGACGAATGCGCCGAACTGTTCGTCGATGGCACGCGTACGTTACCGAAGGAAGACACGACCGGGTCATTCCTGTTGTCCGCGATGGGCATGTTCATCGAAGCGATCGATCTGCTCGCGGCACCACACGGTTTGCGTGTCGAATGGCAGTTGCATCGCCCGGTACGGGAACTGGCGGCCGTCATGTCCCAGCCGACCCTGCCGGAATTGATTCCGTTCGCTGCGTTGCGGCTCGTCGCCAACCCCGGGGCGCCGAGCGAGGACCTGTCGGCGCTGATGATGGCGCGCCGCACGTCGCGCATTTCGATGGACCCGACACCGGTACCGGACGCGGCCGTCACGCAACTGGCAGCGCTGGCCGACGAATGGGGGCATCGCTATACCCATGTATCGGGGGCCGAACGGGTCGAGCCGATCATCGCCGCGAACATCGATGCCGTGTTCCACGACATGAACGTCGCGGATTACCACGATGAAATCACCGGGTGGTTTCGCTTCACCGAACGCTCGACGGCGCTGCATCGCGACGGTCTCGACTGGCGCTGCATGAACCTGTCGCGCGCGGAGTTCTGGCTTTCCGCGCATCTGTCGAAAATCCTGACGTTCAAGCCGACGCGTTTTTACTTCAGGCACCGGTATCGCGCGCAACTGGGCCACGTACCCGCGATCGGCGTGCTGAGCGGCGATTTCTTCAACCCGGAGAATGCGATCGAGTCGGGCCGTTTCCTGCTGCGCTTCTGGCTTGCCCTGACGAGCCTCGGGCTGTACCTGCATCCGTACGGCAACCTGGTCACGAACCCCGGCGCCGCCGCATGGTTCAGTGCGCACACCGGTGTCGACGGGGCATGGCTCGTCTTCAAGGTCGGCTACTCGCGTACACCGCCGCAAAGCCAGCGCAGGGCGCTCGCCGACATCCTTGTCGACGCGACGGTTTCGTCCCATTCTCCGAGATCTGCATGAATACGCTCCACCGTCTGTTTCTCGAAACCATTCTTTGGACGCTGTGGTTTCTTCGCCGGGTGATCAGTGTCGATGGACGTCTTTACGTGTTCCTCAACGCACCGGTGTTTCAACCTTATCTGGCCTATGTTGGCCGCTTGCGCGCTCGCGTAGCCTTCCTCAAAGCGAGCACGACGTGCCCGGCCTACGTCGAGTTCCTGAAGGCCGAGGGTTACAAGGCTGGCGGAAGATGGCGGCTATCGGACCTGCCCGCGATGACCAAGGAGAACTACATCAAGCGCTACTCGATCGAACAGCGCTGCTATGGCGGGGCCATTCCGAAGTCGGGCGTCGTCATCGACGAATCGTCGGGGTCCACCGGCCAGCCGAACAACTGGGTGCGCAGCGCGGCCGAACGCAGCGACGTCAAGCGCATCCTGCAACTGAACTATCAGTTGGTGTTTCGCGATTCCGGCAAGATGCTGCTGAACTGTTTTGCGCTCGGGCCGTGGGCAACGGGCATGAACGTGTCGATGTCGCTCGTCGACGTCGGGATCATGAAGTCCATCGGACCGGACAAGGCCAAGCTGATCAACACGCTGAAGCTGTTCGGGCCGAAATATCAGTACCTGATATTCGGCTATCCGCCGTTTATCCGCTCGGTAGTCGACGAATGCGATCTCGACCTGTCGCCTTATCACATCGATTTCATCGTCGGCGGCGAGGGCTTGTCGGAAGCGTTGCGCGATCATTTGCTGCGCAAGGCGAGCACGGTCATTTCGTCGTATGGCGCGTCGGATCTCGAGATCAACATCGGCGTCGAGACTCCGACGACGATCGGTTTGCGGCGCACGTTGCTGAGCCGCCCCGAATTGTGTCGTGAACTGTTCGGTCGCGATACGCCGCCGATGCTCTTCCAGTACAACGCGCTCGACTACGTGATCGAAACGAATACCGACGGTGAACTGCTGGTGACCATCGGCCGTCAGTCCGGTGCGGCGCCGAAGATCCGCTACAACATTCGCGATTCGGGCGGGACGTATCGATTCCGCGAACTGAACAGGCGCCTGTCGGCACATGGCATACGCCTGACGGACTTCGCATCGCGGACCAGCCACTTCCCGTTCCTGTTTGTCTACGGCCGCAACGATTCGAGCGTACCGTTCTACGGTGCGAAGGTTTTCCCGTCCGATATCGAGCAGGTTCTGTCCGCTTCCCCGACGCTGCACGATGCAATCAGCACGTTCCAGCTCGCCACCACCGAGGATGCGAACCTGACGAGCTTCCTGCACATTCATATCGAGCGTGCGTCGACCAGTGCGCCGATGCCGCTTGACGACGCAGTACTGCATGCCGAGATGTTCGAGGGTATGAAGCGCGTGAACCAGGATTTTCGTGAGGTATCGAGGCTGTTCGATCCGACGCAAGTGATCGTGCATGTGCACGATCACGATACGGGGCCCTTTCAGGGGCGCGATATTCGGATCAAGAACAAGTACATCGCGTGAGGGCGGGAGGGGGATGCGTTTGGGCAGCGTCGCTTCACGCCGGGTCATCCGGCGTATTCCCTTATCGCTCATCCCGGTCCGGCGGCCTCTACTGATTGTCCTCGGACTTGGACGTCGCCGGACTCCCCCTCTCGTATGAGGGCCGGATCGGTGGAGCCTTCCCACTGAAATGTGGCTTTCACCGGACAGCTTGTCAGCGGCCGGATTTTCGATATAATGAATCAACGTTCGGAATGTCGAACGTGAAAATTCAAGCATCCAGAGTCGGGTTTTCCGACGCCAACCTGCCCTCCCGGGCAAGGTGGACGCCCTTGAGGCGATGCGGCCGATCGACGGCAACGAAACGGGAGCAGCATGGCTGGCACCGGTTCGATAACCATTCATCCGGAGCAACCATGAGCCAAGTTTCCTCCGCTTCCCGCCCGACCGTCTGTGAAGACTGGTCGCATTTTCTTCCCGGTTTTACGTTGACGCACACGGTTCATCTCGTTTCGAGACGGAATCCGGGTATTGTCTCGACCGCGGCTGCTGTGCTCGAAGGTGAAACGGCGACCGTCGATCGGTGGGCCATCACCCGCTCTGGCGACGTTCTCGAACAAAAAATCGTGCTCGGTGAAATGACGGAAGGGCAAGCGGTTCGGCTGCGAGAGCGGCTGGCTGCGCTGGATGGTGTGCTCCGGACCAGGGTCGAGCATCATTTCGTTCGGGGTGGTTCGGCGGCGGCCGGACATGCGTCGGAGTCTTATAGCCGAGCGACGGATTTATCTTGTACTATCGACCAAACAGAATACAAACTATGACCAAATTCCACAGTGCTGATGCGACTTAGCGTGGCACCGCTGGAGCTCGTGGAGCAGAAGAAAAATGGGCTGGGGCTTTCGAAAAAGCATCAAGGTCGCACCGGGCATCCGCATTAATTTCAGCAAGAGCGGCGTCAGCACATCAATCGGCGGAAAAGGCTTCACTTACAACACACGGGGCCGTATCACTACAAGCATCCCTGGTACGGGGATTCGCCATACGCATTCGCTGAAGAGCGCCAAGCGAACGTCGAAACCGGTCAGTTCTGTTGTTGCTGGAAGCCGAAATTTTGGCACCAATGGCTTTGAACGCCTATCAAAGCGGGAGCAAGCGACGCGGGACTTCGTCGTGATGGTCAAAACACGCACGACTACTGCCTTGGTCGATTACTTCTTCTCGCACGGCGTGTACGTCGACACTGAAGACTTGAGCGAGGCGGTGACTCTGGAAGACCACCAGGGCTTCCTCGAATCAATTTCCCCCGAGTTCGAGACAACGACGAACGCAATCCGACTTGCAGTTGACATCGGCTCAATCTCGCTTGCAGAGAAAGAGAAGGCGATGCGTGCGGTGTACGAGATTGAAAAGAAATGCGCCGAGCATCACGGGAACCTGAAAGATCTAAGTGACGCTGCATCTGCGTTGCTGGCGGCAGTGCGAAGCTATCCGGCAACGCCGTCGTTGACCGGATCGCTCATTGCCGGTCTGTTCGGCGCTTTCCTCATCCCAGTCGTGAACATCGTTGCAGGCTTTGTTGTTATCGCAATTGCGCTTCTCTATGGTAGTGGCAAGGCCTTGAGTTACTTTCGAGAGCGGGATGCTGCCCTGGCGCTTATCGAAGAACGAGACCAACACTTCGAATCGCTATTGGTAGCTGAAATCACTCCGCGCCCGGCGCTGCGGTCAACTCGCGATACCGTAAAGCCGAAAGTCATTGGATTCGGTATCACTGTACTTGTCGCTATGATCGCCGCTTTGGCAATGCACCTGTTGAAGCCGGAGGCAGCTGGGACGAACACCACGGCATCTTCGGCTCAAGCTACTAGCGACGGCGCCGTTTCTCAAGCGTCGATGGCCAGCGGAAGTCCGGCAGCTAGCAAATTCGCCTGGATGATCGGAAAGCCGTCGTATGAAGTTGTGAACGATCACCGCTTCAAGGCTGCGTTCGGAAGCGTATCTCGTGCAAGCTGGAAAAAAATATCAGACCGTCTTATGGTGGGAAGTCAATCTGGAATTGAACTGAAAGACGGGTTCCTCGTTGGAGAGGGGTGCAAAGCTCATCAGTGCAGCTCTGAGAAAGCCGTGTTTGCCATCAACGAGAGCACCGGTAAAGGCGTGCTTATGATGATGGAAACGTCGGACAATACTCCCGTTTTCACGACGTACGGAGCCGCGAATGTGTCTATCGAGGGGACGCCGTTGGCCGGTTGGAAGCAACAGCAGATTGATGAATACCCGTTTTCGGCAAGCTCGGGGTCGGGGCAAGGCGCTCAAACGACCGCAGCTCTGTCCGCGACCTATCCGACAAGCTTCGACTGCTCGAAGTCTCGTTCGGACGCCGAGCATCTGATTTGCAATGACGCTGCGCTGGCTGCTGCTGATGTCGAGTTGGCTGACATCTACACGAAAGCCAAAGCTGCTGTAACGGACCAAGCTGCTTTTCGCGAAAGAACGCGCGGGCAATGGAACTATCGGGAGAGGAAATGCCATGACAGAGAATGTCTCGTACGATGGTACGCTGACCAAAAGAATGCGTTAGGCGAAATCGCGGCAACAGGTGTTGTCGGTCCGTAATTTGTCTATGGCTGGACTAGAGCAAACAGATAGCGTCAGATCGTCTGACTCAGTTCGGCCACAAAGAGCCATTCACCACCGCGTAGTTCGGTCATTCAGTTTCCAGTTCCGCTTTGCAATCGACCATTCGATCGATAAAGTCGAACGCTACCTCACAATCAAAGCGATCGCAGCCGATTCCCGAGCCTCGTTCCTTTTCTGGTGGGGATTGGGGCGTCACTCAATCGGTGGTGACGGCAGTCTGCCTCTATTTCCGACACGGCCCTCAAGTTTCGATCTTTATTGTCGTTAACGATATGCCATCGAGGCAAGGCATATGGATAACAGGATAACAAATTGAAATCGCGCTACCCACTTATTGCATCGGCACTGACCTCGGCGCTTGCCGGATGCGCCATTGCCGTCGCTCCACAGTATGCGGAGCCAACAGGCGGCGATACCGCCTTACTAACCTTCGCGAAAAACGATTATTTTTTGGTTTTGCCTAGCATATTCGGAAATGCATCCAATTGCACGGACCGAAATCGCCTACCGGCGATACCTAACAATGGCGATGTAACTCGAACAGTTGTCGCGGGACAACCACTGTCGATCTCACTCTTGCGCGCTCGGGATTACTTCTCGGAAGCATGCACTCGCATTCTGACCTTTACGCCGGAGAGCGGTCATCACTATACCGCCATGATAAAAGGATACCGAAACGAGTGCCGCATCGAACTTTCGGATGCGGGAGCCTTGAGTGAAGAATCGACGAGCATCCAACCCGTCCAGTATGTCGATCGAAAAGTACTCCGACCATTCCTCGAAAATGGTGCGTTCTGCACCGAGTGATGCGACGGGAGTCGGTTGATCTTCACAACGTTAAAAAGTCATCGCAGTCTGGCCGGGCAACTCCCGGCCATTTCCCCTCTAACGCGTGCGATGCGCGCTCTGCTGCGATGTAACGCTCCGCCGACCTGATCTGACACTAGCCGAAACTGAATCGAGGCTTTGTAATCGAAATTAATGCACCTGAGCACACAATAAGAGCGCGAAGCCCCCCTCACTCCACCGTCACCGACTTAGCCAGATTCCTCGGCTTATCAATATCCGTCCCCCTTGCCAGCGCAGCGTGATACGCGAGCAGTTGCATCGGCACCGTATGCAGGATCGGCGACAACGGCCCGTAGTACTCGTTGAGCCGAATCACCTCGATCCCTTCACTCGGCACCAACCCACAGTCCACATCCGCGAACACGAACAGCCGCCCATTCCGCGCACTGACCTCATGCATGTTCGACCTGAGCTTTTCAAGCAGCATGTCATTCGGCGCAACCGCGATCACCGGCATTTCATTGCTGACGAGCGCCAGCGGCCCATGCTTGAGCTCCCCCGCCGGATAAGCCTCCGCATGAATATAGGAAATCTCCTTCATCTTCAGCGCGCCTTCCAGCGCGATCGGATAATGCATCCCGCGCCCGAGAAACAGCATGTTGTCGCGTCGCGCGAGCAACTCCGACCACGCCATGATCTGCGGTTCGAGCGCGAGCACCTTCGACATCGCATCGGGCAGATGCCGCAGCGCGCGCAAATGTTCCTTTTCTTCATCGTCACTCAACCGCCCGCGCACCTGCGCCAGCGACAGCGTCAACAGGAACAGCGCAACGAGCTGCGTCGTAAACGCCTTCGTCGAAGCCACGCCGATCTCGACCCCCGCACGCGTCACGAACTGCAGCGCACATTCGCGCATCAGCGCACTCGTCGCGACGTTGCAGATCGCGAGCGTGTGCATCATCCCGCTGCGTTTCGCGACGTGCACGGCCCCAAGCACATCAGCGGTTTCACCGCTCTGCGACACCGCAACCACCAGCGTGCGCGGATTCGGCACACTGTCGCGATAACGAAACTCGCTGGCGATCTCCACGCTGGCCGGCAGCTTCGCGATGCTCTCGATCCAGTACTTCGCGGTCAGCGCCGCGTGATAGCTGCCGCCGCACGCGAGCAGCAGCACCGAATCGACGTCGTTGAACACGCGCCACGCGCCGTCGCCGAACAGCTCGGGCATGATCGACGAAACGTCGAGCAGCGTATCGGCCACGGCCTGCGGCTGTTCGAAGATCTCCTTCTGCATGTAGTAGCGATACGACCCGAGATCGGCCGCGCCGCTATGCGCGGCGACGCGTTGCACCGCGCGCTCGACGCGCTGGCCGTTCGCATCGACGATCCAGTAGCGATGCAGCTGGATATCGGCGACGTCGCCGTTCTCCAGATAGGCAATGCGATCGGTGATGCCCGACAGCGCAATCGCATCGGACGCCAGAAAATTCTCGCCTTCGCCGACCCCGACGACGAGCGGCATCCCGTCGCGCGCGCCGACAATCCGGTGCGGCTCGTCGCGGCACATCACCGCGATCGCATAGCTGCCGCGCAGTCGCGCCACCGCACGCCGGACCGCATCGAACAGATCGCCGTCGTACAGGTGGTCGATCAGGTGCGTGATTGCCTCGCTGTCGGTCTGACTCGCGAATACATAGCCGTGCGCCTGCAGTTCCGCGCGCAGTTGATCGCAGTTCTCGATGATCCCGTTGTGCGACAGCGCGATGCGCGCATTCGCGTCGCTCGGCGAGAAGTGCGGATGCGCGTTGAGCGTGACGGGCGCGCCATGGGTGGCCCAGCGCGTATGCGCGATTCCCGTGTAACCGGACAACGCCAACTCGGCGATCTCGCGCTGCAGGTTGGCGACACGATCGACGCTGCGGGCGCGCGCCAGCGCGCGGTCGCGGTAGACCACGACGCCGCACGAGTCGTAGCCGCGGTATTCGAGCCGTTTCAGGCCGTCGACCAGGTTCGGCAGGATGTCCCGCTGGGCAACCGCCCCGACGATTCCACACATATCGCGCTCCGTAAATGTCCTGTCTGGATCAGTGAGAGCGATGGTAGAGCCAGTGAAATGGAATTAAATTTCAAAAAACTGCAAAACATGAAATTGGTGGATGATCGCCTATCATGTTGAAATTAAATTTCACTTTCTGACCGGAAGGAGTGCGCGATGGCCGGCATCACCCTCGACGACCTCGACCTGCGCATCCTCGCGATCCTGCAGGACGACGCGTCGGTATCGAACCTGCAACTCGCCGAGCGGGCGCTGTCGTCGCCACCTACCTGCATGCGTCGCGTGCGCCGGCTGACGGAGGCTGGCGTGATCCGTCGGCAGGTCGCGGTGCTCGATCCGGTCGCGATCGGCACGGGCGTCACCGCACTGATCGAGATCAGCCTCGACCGGCAGACGGCCGAAGACTACGACGCGTTCGAAGCGTACGTGTGCGCGGAGCCGGCCGTCACGCAGTGCTATCGCGTGTCGCCGGGGCCCGATTTCGTCGTGATCGCCGATCTCGCCGACGTCGCCGAATACGACGAATTCGCGCGGCGGCTGTTCACCGGCGCGTCGAACGTCCGCAACGTGCGAACGTTTTTCTCGACGCATCGCGCGAAATTCGAAGCGAACGCGCGGGTCGCGCACGCGATGCGCCAGCGCACCTAGCGTGCGGTAACCGCGTCGTTCGTCCCGCTTCACGCAGCCGGGGCCGCGCCCGGCAGTTGCAGCGGCTTGCCGTATCCGAAGCAATGCGCAGGTTCGGGAAACACGCGCTGCCGCACGTCGTGCGCGTACTGGCGGATCGCGTCGCGCATCACGGCGTTCGCATCCGCGTAGCGCTTCACGAAGCGCGGCGTGTACGCATCGAACGCGCCGATCATGTCCTCGGTCACGAGCACCTGCCCGTCGCACGCGGGCGATGCACCGATGCCGATCGTCGGGATCGTCAGCGTTTCGGTCAGGTGGCGCGCGAGCGCTTCGGCGGTGCCTTCGATGACGACACTGAATGCGCCGGCCCGCTCGGCCGCGCACGCGGCGTCGAACACCTGCGCGGCCGAACGCGGGTCCATGCCCTGCGCGCGGAAGCCGCCCGTCGCGTTGGCCTGCTGCGGCATGAGGCCGACATGCGCCATCACCGGAATGCCGCGATCGGTCAGGAAACGGATCGTGTCGGTCATCTCGCAGCCGCCTTCGAGCTTCACGGCCTGCGCGCCGGTTTCGGCGAGGAGCCGCGCGGCGGAGCGATAGGCTTGCGCGGGCGATTCCTGGAACGTGGAGAACGGCAGGTCGATGACGACGCACGCGTGCGCGGCGCCGCGCACGACGGCCGCCCCGTGTGCAATCATCATGTCGAGCGTGACGCGCAGCGTATCGGGCATCCCGTACAGGACCATGCCGACGGAGTCGCCGACGATGATCACGTCGGCCACGTCGTCGACGAGTTTCGCCATCGGCGCGGAATACGCGGTCAGCGACACGAGGCTGCCGATGCCTTTGGTCGAGCAGATCGCGGTGACGGTGTTGCGGGTGATGCGGGTATGAGCGCTCATGGGCGGAAGCCGTGTGACAAAGGAGCCGCCACGGTAGCATCGCGCTCGTTCGTGCAATGACCTTCGGAGGACGTCTTATGTTGCTGGCGGGACAACCCGGCGACCCTTACGCAGTGCCGCCGATGGCGCGCCTGCCGAGGCCGCTGTACGTGCGTGCGTTCGGGATTCCTCGCAACGTGAGCGTCGACGCGCACAGTCATCCGTGGGCGCAACTGATGTATGCGACGAGCGGCGTGCTCGAGGTGACGACACCGTCGAGCCGGCAACTGCTGCCGCCGCACTATGCGATGTGGATTCCGCCACACGTGCCGCACGCGGTGTCGACGCGCGATTGCGTCGCGTTCCACAGCCTGTATCTCGACGCAGCCATCGCGCGCGGCGACGTGAACGACGATTGCACGATCCTCTGCATGACGCCGCTGCTGCGCGAACTGGTGCTCGCGACCGGCGAGTTGCCGGTGAACTACGACGAGACGGGGCCCGACGGTGCGCTCGTGTGCCTGATCGCGGACCGGATCGCCCGCATGCAGCCGGCGCCGCTCACGGTGCCGCTCCCGCGCGATCCGCGCCTGCTGAAAATCGCGCGCGCGTTGCACGCGGCGCCGGGCGATACGCGCAGTCTCGACGAATGGGGCCATCAGGTCGGCGCGACGCGGCGCACGCTGTCGCGGCTGTTCCGGCAGGACACGGGGCTGTCGTTCACCGAATGGCGGCAGGCCGTGCGGCTGCTCGCGTCGCTGCCGCTGCTCGATGCGGGGGCACCGATCGGCACGGTGGCCGCGCAACTGGGTTACGACTCGACGTCGTCCTTCATCGCGCTGTTCCAGGCGAAATTCCGCGTGACGCCCGGCGCGTATGCGAAGCGTGAAGCGCGTCGGCCGGTGTTGAGCGTGTGATGCGTTCCGTCGATCAGAACGCGAGCGCTTGCTGCACCGGGTGCCGGGCATCGCGCGAAAACCCCGCGCCTTCGAGCGACAACAGCGCACGCTTGCGGTCGATGCCGCCCGCATAACCGGTCAGGCTGCCTGACGCGCCGACCACGCGATGGCACGGCACGATGATCGATACCGGATTGCGGCCGACCGCGCCGCCCACCGCGCGCGCGCCGCTCATCGGCAATCCGACGCGCTCGGTGATGTCGCCGTACGACACGAGTTCGCCGAACGGAATCGCAAGCAGTTCCTTCCATACGCGTTGTTGAAACGCGGTGCCGCGCAGGTGGATCGGCACCGAGAACGTGTCGCGCGCGCCGGTGAAGTACTCGGCGATTTCTTCCGCGACCCGGCGTGCGACCGGCGACCTGGCGAGCGCGTCCGCTTCGCGCACGATCGCCACCGACGGAAAGTATTTCTGGCCGACGAAGTACAGGCCGGTCAGCGCATCGTCCTCGATGCGCACGGCGATGTCGCCCAGCGGGCTCGGAATCAGGTGAGCGGGAGTCATCGCGCTACATCTCCATGAAGGCGCCACCCATGCAGGGCGGCATACGCGCGCCACGGCGCCCAGCGCGCCGCCGCGTGCGGTGCGGAGGACGGCCCGCGCGCGAGTTCGGTGCGAGCGGGCAGCCACGCGTCGTCGGCCGGGAACGCGTTCGGCCAGGCCATCGCGCGCATCGCGACGTACTGCACCGCGCGTTCGTCGAAGCCGGGCAGCGCGCGCAGCGCGGCGAGCGTCGCGTCGAGCGGCGCCATCGGTTCGAGCGCGAGCGTGCCGTCGTCGACGGCGCGGGCGACGGACACGATCGCGCGCGCCGTGTCGTGTTCGATGCCGATCGTTTCGAGGGCCGAAGGCGGCAGCGCGGCCAGCGTCGCGGCGCAAGGCAGTGCATGCGTGAGGCCCGGCGGCGCGCCGTCGACCGCCGTGCCGAAGCGTTCCGCGAGGCGGGCCAGCGACGGCGTATCCGCCTGCGCCGACGCAAGCTGCTCGCCGACGATCGCACGGATCGCGATCTCGATACCATCGAACGCACCGGGCACGCGCAGGCCCGGCGAGCCGCTTGCGAGATCGCCGAGATGCGCATCGATCACGTCGGGGCGGCTGTCGAGATCGAACAGCCGGCGCACGCGTGCGAGCACGGCCGGCACGACCGGCGTCAGCGCGGGCGACACGGTGACGGCCAGCGCGAAGCGCTGCGGCAGGTGCGCGACGGACAGCCAGCCGGTCACGCGGCGGCCGTCGTTCCGGTCGGGCAGGTCGACGATGCGGGCATAACGCTGCGCGTCGATCCGCTCGACGCCGTCGATCTGCCGCTGCGCGAGAAAACGCATCAGGTCGGCCCACGCGAACGGCGGCCGGTACGGCAGCGGAAAGGTCATGTCGCCGTCGGCCGCTGCACCGGCCCCCTTGCGCAGCCGCAGCGGATTGAGGCCGTAGCGCTGGCGGAACAGGTCGTTGAAGCGCCGCACGCTGCCGAAGCCGGCCGTCGACGCGACGACGGCCACGGGCAGCGCGGTATCGGTCAGCAGCCGCTTGGCCATCAATAGCCGCTGCGTCTGCGCGAACTCGACGGGCGACACGCCGAACTGCGCGCCGAAGATCCGCCGCAGATGGCGTTCAGTCACGCCGACGCGCCGCGCAAGCGCATCGACGGAATGCGCGTTCAGGAAACCGTCGTCGATCAGTGTCGCGGCCGCGTCGGCGAGATTGCCGGACAGGTCGAGCAGCCCGTGGCCGGGCGCGAGCTCGGGTCGGCAGCGCATGCAGGGCCGGAAGCCGGCTTTCTCGGCGGCCGCGGCGGTCGGGTAGTAGCTGCAGTTTTGCGCCTTCGGCGGCCGCACCGGGCAGACGGGGCGGCAATACACGCCGGTCGTCGCCACGCCGACGAAGAACCAGCCGTCGAAGCGGCGGTTCCGCGAAAGCAGGGCGTCGTAGCAGGTGTTGGGATCGAGGCGCATGCGACGACTGTAAACCATCCTCGCGGTCGATTCTGGCTGGAATCGGACATGTATGTCGGCCGCCCCGCGCCTGCCGCGCCGCGGCGGGAAAATCAGCGGAAAAACGGTTAATGCCACTCTGCGAAACAGTCGTCTCTTTTGCCGCGACCAATTTGAGATGACTCATCGAAATCCCCGACTGACACGGTACCGGCACGCGGCCTATCCTTTTGAAAAACGTTTTCCAGATTGGTTGGTGAAAAGGGCCCGTGCGTCAGCGCGTGGGCCGTTCGCCCCGGCGCCGGTCGCCGGTCAACGAACTTCGTGCGGCGCGACGGGCGCGACCGCGCATCGGAGACATTCATGCCTTCTGCCGTCGTCGGCGCGGTGCGCGCGGCCGCCAGCCGCTACCGCTGGACCGTTTGTGCGCTGCTGTTTTTCGCGACCGTCATCAACTACATGGATCGGCAGATCCTCGGCCTGCTCGCGCCGATGCTGCAGCACGACATCGGCTGGAGCCAGGTGCAGTACGGCCGCATCGTGATGGCGTTTTCGGCGTTCTATGCGCTGGGTCTGCTCGGCTTCGGGCGCATCGTCGACTGGCTCGGCACGCGCGTGTCGTACGCGGTGGCGATGCTGGTATGGAGCATCGCCGCGATGCTGCACGCGGCGGTCGGCTCGGTGACGGGCTTCGCGGCCGTGCGCGCGCTGCTCGGGATCGGCGAGGGCGGCAACTTCCCGGCCGCGATCAAGACGACGGCCGAATGGTTTCCGCGCCGCGAACGCGCGCTCGCGACCGGCATCTTCAACTCGGGCGCGAACATCGGCGCGGTGTTCGCGCCGGCGATCATCCCGGCGATCGCGGTGGCCTACGGCTGGCGCGCGGCGTTCGTGATCATCGGCGCGATCGGCATCGTGTGGCTCGCGGTGTGGCTGGTGATGTATCGCACGGCCGACACGCGCGCGCTCGCCGCGGAATACGACGAGCCGCGCGACGAAGCCGAGGCGCTCGACGCGGCGAACGCGAACGCCGGCGCGCCGCGCTGGGGCGAACTGATCCGCAAGCGCGAGACGTGGGCCTTCCTGGTCGGCAAGTTCCTGACCGATCCGGTGTGGTGGTTCTACCTGTTCTGGCTGCCGAAGTGGCTGAACGAGTCGCGCGGGATGGACATGCAGCACATCGGTTTGCCGCTCGTCTGCATCTATGCGCTGACGACGGTCGGCAGCATCGGCGGCGGCTGGCTGTCGTCGATGCTGCTGCGCGCGGGCTGGAGCGTGAACCGGGCGCGCAAGACGGCGATGCTGATCTGCGCATGCTGCGTGCTGCCGATCGCGTTCGTGTCGCAGGTGCAGAGCCTGTGGATCGCGGTGCTGATCGTCGGTCTCGCCGCGGCCGCGCACCAGGGCTGGTCGGCGAACCTGTTCACGACCGCGTCCGACCTGTTCCCGCGCCGTGCGGTCGCGTCGGTGGTCGGCATCGGCGGGATGGCCGGCTCGATCGGCGGCGTGCTGTTCTCGGAAGTGATCGGCCAGGTGCTGCAGCGCACCGGCCACTACTGGGTGCTGTTCGCGATCGGCGCGTCGGCCTACCTGATCGCGCTGGCCGTGATGCACGTGCTCACGCCGAAGATGAAGCCCGCGAAACTCGATGCGTGATGGCGTATCGGCCAAGCGACAACGCCGCCCTCGGGGCGGCGTTTTCAGTTCGGGGACGTGACGCGCGTCGCGATCGCGTCAGCCGGCCGAGGCCGTCGACGCGCGCATGATCAACCGCGGCTCGAACGTCGAATAGCTCGCGTCGGTGCGCCCGGCGAGCGCGTCGATCAGCTTCTGCATCGCGAGCTCGCCCATGTTCTCGCTCTGGATGTCGACGGTCGTCAGCGCGGGCGCCGCGTATTCGCCGTACGGCACGTTGTCGATGCCGGCCACCGACACGTCCTGCGGCAGCCGGAAGCCGAGCGACGCGGCTTCCTTCATGAAGCCGAGCGCGATCAGGTCGTTGTAGCAGATCACGGCCTGCGGGCGCTGCGGCCCGAGCATCACGCGGGAGCACGCGCGCTCGCCGGCCTCGGCGGTCGGCGCGTGCGCGTCGTGCACGTCGAGCGTGAGCCCCGCTTCGGCGAGGCAGTCGCGCGCGCCCTGGATCCGTTCGTCGTTCACGCGCGCGGTGCCGAAGCCGAGATACGCGATGCGCGTATGGCCGAGATTGAGCAGGTGGCGCGCGAGCATGTAGGTCGACAGCCGGTTGTCGATGCCGACGCTCGGAATCGGCAGGCCGGGGCTGCGGCGCAGCAGCACGAGCGGCTTGTTGAGGTCGAGCATCCAGCCGGCTTCGTCGTCGGGCATCCGCGTGCTGACGATCAGCCCGTCGACGCGCTGCGCGAGCGCCTCGATCAGCGAGCGTTCGCGCGCCTGGCTCTCTTCGGTATCGACGAGCAGCAGCGTGTAGTCGTGCTGCAGCGCGACGCGGTTCGCGCCTTTCACGACGTTCGTGAAGTGCGGGTTGCTGATATCGAGGATCACGAGGCCGATGGTGCGGGTGCGGCCGGTGATCATCGAGCGCGCGAGCGGGTTCGACCGGTAGCCGAGCCGCTCGATCGCCTCCTTCAGCCGTGCCTCGACGGTCGGCGAGAAGCGCTGCGTGCCGTTCACGTACTTCGATACCGTCGCGACCGACACGCCGGCTTCCGCGGCCACGTCGCGGATCGTCGAGGAAACTTTTTTCATGCGAAGGGTAACGTTTTCGTTCGATAACGCCCGATTGTGGCAGAAAAAGCCGGCGCGCAGATCGCAGCCGATATCGGGAAAGTGCGGATGGCTGCGAGCAGCTTCGACCATTGACGCTCGGCGTCGCGTCCGCGTATAGTTGGAAAACGTTTTCCGTCTTAGCCAGATCCAAGGAGATTCGATGAACGCCTCATCCCCCGCCGCGCGCAAACCGTTCGGCCGCCTGTTGCTGACGGGCGCGGCCGGCAACCTCGGCCGCCAGTTGCGCGGCGCGCTCGCCGACTGGGCCGACGTCGTGCGCGTCAGCGACATTGCGGCGCTCGGTGACGCGGCCGCGCATGAAGAGCTCCGCGTGGTCGACCTGGCCGACCGGCCGGCCGTGATGGATCTCGTCGACGGCGTGGACGCGATCGTCCACCTCGGTGGCATTTCGGTCGATGCGCCGTTCGACGATCTGGTCGGCGCGAACATCACCGGCACGTACAACCTGTACGAAGCCGCGCGCAAGCACGGCGTGAAGCGCGTCGTGTTCGCGAGCTCGAACCATGCGATCGGTTTCCATCCGGTCACCGACGTGCTCGACGCCGATGCGCCGCTGCGGCCCGACAGCCTGTACGGCGTGACGAAGTGCTTCGGCGAATCGCTGTCGCGCTACTATTTCGACCGCTTCGGGATCGAGACGGTGTGCCTGCGGATCGGGTCGTCGTTCGAGGTGCCGAAGAACCCGCGCATGCTCGTCACGTTTCTCAGCTATCGCGACTTCATCGAACTCGTGCGCTGCTCGCTGCTGACGAACCGCGTCGGGCACGCGATCGTCTACGGCGCGTCGGACAACCCGGTGAAGTGGTGGGACAACACGAAGGTCGGCTTCCTCGGCTTCCGCCCGCGCGACAGTTCCGAGCAGTTCGCCGGGCTGTTTCCGGTGACGGCGCCGACCGCCGAGTACGACGATCCCGCGCAGCGGTTCCAGGGCGGCGGGTTCGTCGTCGGCGAGCCGATGGAGCGGAAGGCGTCGTAAGCATCGTCGGCGTCGAGCCTCAACGCAGAATGTCGGTCGCCTTGTGCCGCTCGTCGACGCCGTCGATCAGGATCAACGGGCCGCTCGCGTGCCGTGCGCGCAGCGGCTGGATCTGCCGGTACGCATCCGATTCGTACCATTCGCGCGCGGTGTCGAGATCGGGAAACGCGATCGCGATCAGGTCGCCGCGCCACACGCCTTCGCGCACTTCGGGCCGTGCGCCGTGAATCACGAAATGGCCGTCGTACGGCGCGAGCGTGCCGTCGATCCGTTCGAGGTACTCGACGATGTCGTCGCACATGTCGACGTCATGCAGGTGGGCGATGGCGTAGGCGGTCATGGCAGGCTCCTTGGCGGGATGCGGTTCGAGAGTCGATGGAGCCATGATCGCGGCGCGCGCGGCGCGCGTCGATTACCTGCGACGTAAGCAACTCGCGACAACCGCGTTACATCGTGCTTCAGGCCGCGGCGCGCAATCCCGCAGTACAAACCATCACGCCCGCTTGCGCGCCGGCCGCACGACGGGCACGGGCTCCAGCGGCTCGGCAGCCTGCTCGCACAGCCGGTCGAGCATCCGCTGCGCGGCGCCCGCGCAATCCTCGCCGGCCGGCTTGTTCTCGATCTCGTCGATCAGCGTTTCCAGATGCTGCCGGTTCTGCGCGAGACGCCGTTCGAGCAGCGCGATTTCGTCGACCTTGTGCCGCAGCGCGACCAGCAGTTGATCGTGCGGCCATGCGCCGAGATCCGGCGGCAGCACCGCACGGATCTCGTCGAGCGAGAAGCCCGCGCCCTGCGCGCGGTCGATGATCGCGAGCCGCGTCAACGCTTCCGGACCGTACTCGCGATAGCCGTTCGCCTGCCGGCGGGCCGGCTCGAGCAGGCCGCTCGCCTCGTAGAAGCGGATGCGCGACGCCGCGAGGCCGCTCGCCTTCGCCAGTTCGCCGATTTTCATGGTGGGCTCCAAAAGGGCTTGACCTTAAAGTTGACTTTAAGGTTATCGTGGGCCATCGTCAATCGAGGATCTGCCGCCATGAATCTGTTTGCGCCCCTCACACTGCCCAACGGGGCGGTGATTCCGAACCGTCTGGCCAAGGCCGCGATGGAAGAAAACATGGCCGATGCGGACCACGCACCGTCCGACGCGTTGCTGCGCCTGTACCAGGCGTGGGCCGACGGTCAGGTCGGGCTGATCCTGACCGGCAACGTGATGGTGGACGGCCGCGCGATGACGGGACCGAACGGCGTCGTGCTCGAAAGCGACGCGCATCTCGACCGATTCCGTCGCTGGGCGCAGATCGCGCGCTCGGGCGGCGCGCACGTATGGATGCAGATCAATCACCCGGGGCGGCAGATGCAGGCGGCGCTCGGCCAGACGACGCTCGCGCCGTCGGCCGTGCCGCTCGCGCTCGGCGCGCTGTCGAAGCAGTTTCCGGTGCCGAAGGAAATGACGGCAGCCGATATCGCCGACGTGCAGCAGCGCTTCGTGCGCGCCGCGCAGCTCGCGGAGCAAAGCGGTTTCACCGGCGTGCAGGTGCACGCGGCGCACGGCTATCTGCTGAGCCAGTTCCTGTCGCCGCTGACGAACCGCCGACAGGATCAATGGGGCGGGAGCATCGAGAATCGTGCGCGCCTGCTGCTCGATATCGTGAAGGCGGTGCGCGCGACGGTGTCGCCGGCATTCGTCGTCGCGGTGAAGCTGAACTCGGCCGATTTCCAGCGCGGCGGTTTCAGCGCGGACGACGCGAAGCGCGTGGTCGAACTGCTGAATCCGCTCGGCGTCGATCTCGTCGAACTGTCGGGCGGAAGCTATGAAGTGCCGGCGATGCAGGGCGAGGCGCGCGACGGGCGCACGCTCGCGCGCGAAGCGTATTTCCTCGAATTCGCGCGCGACATCACGGCCGTCGCGCGGATGCCGCTGATGGTCACGGGTGGCATCCGTCGTCGTGCGGTGGCCGAGCAGGTGGTGAACAGCGGCGTCGTGATGGTCGGCATCGCGACCGCGCTGTCGATCGACCCGAACCTGCCGCGCGACTGGCGCGCGGGCAAGGACAGCGCGCCGGTGCTGCAGCCGATCCGCTGGAAGAACAAGGCGCTGGGCGCGCTGGCGAACATGGCCGTCGTCAAGTTCCAGCTCACGCGATTGAGCGAAGGGCGCCGCACGCACCCGCAGGTGTCGCCGCTGCGTGCGCTGGTGCGGCAGCAACTGGCCGCGCAATGCCAGACGCGGCGCTACCGGAAGTGGATGGCGGGCCCGCGTGCGTGACGGGCGCGGGCGGGCTGGCAGCGGCGCGACCGGACACTGACCGGCCCGCCGCCGCGCACCCGTTGCGCGCCGGCGCGCCGCATCAGAACCGGTAGTTCGCCAGCACCTCGAACCGCCGGTCGTTGCCGAGCAGATACTGCGTTTCGTTGTAGTACGCGGACTGCACGTAGCGGCGATTGAACACGTTGTACGCGCGGGCGGTGATCGTCGTGTCCTTGCGCGGCGTCCATGCGAGGCCGAGATCGACGGTCGTGTACGACGGCATCACGAGCTGGTTCGCGGTATCGGCGAACCGCTTGCCGACGTATTTCACGCCTGCGATACCCGTCCAGTCTGGCGCAAAGCGCCAGCTCACCCACAGGTTCGCGAGCCGCTGCGGCACCGACACCGGCACGTTGCCCGCGCGCGACACGGCCGTGCCGCCGGACGACTGCTGGAAATCGTCGTATTTCGCGCGCAGGATCGACACGTTCGCATCGACGCGCCAGTCCTTCGCGATCTCCGCGCCGACCGTCGCCTCGAGCCCGCGCGACGACTGCTGGCCGACCTGGATCGACTGGTTCGGGTTCACCGGGTCGGCCGTCAGCAGGTTGCGCTTCACGATCCGGTACGCGGCGAGCGTCCATTCCGCCTTGCCGTCGAGGAACGACTGCTTCACGCCGATCTCGATCTGCCGGCCGGTCGCGAGCGTGAAGTTCGCCTTCGACGCATTCAGCGACAGCAGCGAGCTGACCGGATCGGCCGCGACCGAATACTGGCCGTACACGGCGAGGCCGGGCTGCACGTCGTACACGGTGCCGATGCGCCAGCCGGTGTTCGCGAACACCTTCGTGAACGCGCCGCCGTTCACGAGATCGTCGCGGTTCACGCTCGCGTGGTCGTAGCGCAGCCCGCCGATCACCGACCAGCGCGGCGTGATCTCGAGCCGGTTCTCCGCGAACAGCGCGTACTGGTTCGACTGGCTGCGGTACTTCGGAAACGTGCCGGCCGTATTGATGAAGCTGCCCGGATCGAAGTCGAACGGATCGACCGTCGACGTGCCCGCATACGGCGAGTTGTTGTCGTGCTGGAACGTCGTGTGGTTGAACTCGACGCCCGCCGAAAACGTGTTGCGCATGCCGAACAGCGCGCCGCCGACGGTGGCCGTCGTCATGTTGCCGTATTGCTCCTGGTCGTGAAAGATCTCGGTATAGCTGCTGCGCCGGACTTGCGCGCTCGATGGCAGGTACGTGTAGTACTCCGCATCCTTCCAGTGACGGTTGCTCTTCATCCGGTAGAGCGTGCTCGTCACGTTCAGGCTGTCGCTCGGCTGCCAGTTCGCCGAGACGGTCGCCCAACTGTCGCGGAACGCGATGTCGGCGTCGCCGACGTTGTAGTTCTTCTTGTCGAGCCCGCGATCGCGCGCACCGTTGACGAGCGGCACGCCGAAGTACTGCATCGGATGCATGAAGCCCTGCGCGTACGACGCCGTCACGAACAGGTCGGGCGTCACGTCGTAGCGCAGCGCGCCGGAGACCGACAGGTTGCGCGAATTGCCGTGATCGACCCAGTTCGACGATCGGTTGCCGCTGATGTCGAAGCGGTACGACAGCCTGTCGTTGATCGCGCCGCCGCTGCCGAACGCGGCCCGCGCGGTGCCTTCGGTGCCGCCGCCGACCTGCAGTTCGTTGCGGATCGGCGTGCGTGTCGGCTTCTTCGGGACGATGTTGACCACGCCGCCGATCGCGCCTTCGCCGTAGATCACCGAAGCGGGGCCGCGCAGCACGTCGATATGGTCGACCGACCACGTGTCGAACGGGAACGTGACGCCGATCGCGCCGTACGGGCGCACGCCGTCGTAGAGCTGCGTGACCGACGACGCGCCGACGAAGCCGCGCGCGGCGAGCTCCGAGTTGCCGTTGCCCGGATGCGGCGACGCGCTGATGCCGGCGGCGCGGCTCACGGCGTCGATGATCGAACGGTCGCCGCGCGTGTCGAGTGTCGCGCGGCTGATCTGCTCGACGCTCGCGGGCGTTTCGAGCGACGACAGCCCGAGATGGCTGCCGGTGTCGAGCGGTTGCATCAGCGCGGGCGCCTTCTGCGCGTCGACGCGAATCGGTGCGAGCGTGGCGCCGCTGCCGTCGACGCCGTTTTCCTGTGCGTGTGCGTGCCCGACCGGCGACAGCGCCGCGAGCACGGCAGCAGGCAGCATCAATCTGAACTTCATTGCTTCGGTTTCCTTCGAATGGGGGAAGCGCTTGCGTCGGTCACGCCGCGGCGCGTGCCGCGCGGCCGAACAGCAGCCGGTCGAGCAACCAGACCGCGACGATCGTCAGCCCCATCAACGGGAACACGATGCCGAGCAGCACGAGCCCGGCGATCCAGCCGCGCATCGGCGGCGCGCCGCGTTCGCGCGACGGTGCGCCCAGCGTCCGGGCCGGGCGGCGCTTCCACCACATCACGGTGCCCGTGACGGCCATCGCGGCCAGCCCGAGCGACAGCACCGCGCAGAGGATCTGGTTCGCGAGCCCGAAATAACGGCCCATGTGCAGCGACGTGCCGTACGACACCGCGCGCGATACCGCGCCGTAGTCGTCATAGCGGATGTCCTTCAGCACGGCGCCGCTGTACTGGTCGACGTAGATCGTGCGTTCCGCCTTCGGGTCGGCCGGAAAGTACGACGCGGTGAACACGCCGTCCGCGCCGGCCGGCAGCGCGAGCGTGTAGCCGCTCGTCACGCCGAGCCCGGCGACGATCGCGATCGCGCGGCCTAGCGGCAGCGGCGCGGGCGTCGGCGCGGACGGTGAATGCGGGACGGGCACGTTGCCGACCGCCCACGGCGTTTGCGGCAGCGGCAGGTCGTCCATCACCATCCCGGGCATCGATTCGTCCGATTCGTGGTGATGGCCGGACGGGATGGCGGCCGGCGCACGCGCAGTGTCGGCCACCGCGGCGGCGCCCGGGCGCGTCGAGCGCACCGACGCACCGCCCCACGCGCCTTCCGGCGAGCCGAGGTTCACGGTCGCGGCGAGCGCCTTGAAGTTCTTGCCCCACGAGCCCGACCACGGCAGCCCGGACAGGATGAACGCGATCGTGCCGGCCGCGAGCCAGATGCCGGCCGTCGCGTGAAGGCTCTTCCACAGCGGCCGGCCGCGCAGCGACAGGTCGGGCTGCAGCGCGCGCCCGACGCGTGCCGCGCCGCGCGGCCACCACAGCGCGATGCCCGTGCCGATCATCACGAAGGTCCAGCAGGCGGCGAGTTCCATCAGCAACTCGCCGGTCTTGCCGAGCAGCAGCTTGCGATGCAGCATCCGGTCGACCTGCATGAAGCGGTTCTCGACGCTCAGCGTGCCGAGCACGCGGCCGTCGTACGGGTTCACGTACACGCTCTCGCGGCTGCCGTCGCGCAGCCGGAAAACGTACTCGGCGCTGCGGTCCGGCGCGGCGGAGACTTGCACGGAAACCGGCGTCGCGCCGGCCGGCATCGCGGTGCGGGCGCGAGCGAGCAGCGTGTCGGCATCGAGCCGCGGCGTCGTGCGCGGTTCGACGACCAGCCGGTGCGGATACAGCAGCGGCTCGATCTGCGGCTGGAAGCAGTAGAGCGTGCCCGTGATCGCGAGGATCACGAGGAACGGCATCACGAACAGGCCGGCATAGAAATGCCAGCGCCAGAGCGTCCGGTAACCGGCGCTGGCGGAACGGGCGGGCGAGATGGCCCGATCGACGATGGTCGACATGGTATGAACTCCTCGGGTTCGTCGAGCGGCGGGGCCGGCGCGGGCCGGCGGCCGTCAACGTGCGTCGCACCCGCGTGCATGCGTCGGCGCGGCAGGCGGCACCGCGCGCTGCGCAAACGGGGCGCAGGGCGGCGTCGCCCGCGCGACGCGGGCATGCGGGTGAACGCGTGAATCAGGTCGGGCGAAACGAACGGCGTGAACGCGCATGCACGTCGACGTGCATGCGTCACAGGACGGAACGTTCAGCAGAACCGGGGAGGCGCGCGGGAGGGCGGGCGATCGTCGAATATCGATCGCACGAAAGGAGGGCTGTAGAAGTGAACGCGGAAGCGCCGCGGCGCCGCCGCGGGAAACAGCAGCACCAGCAGCACGAACGACGCGAGCGCGGTGAACAGCGCGGCGCCGAATGCGCACAGGCCGTCGCCGTCGCCGGAGGACGCGGGCTTGTCGGCGTGCGCGTCATGCTTGAGTGCATCGACGAGCGCGACCGCATCGTTGGCCGGCGTGATCGGCGCGCTCGCGTCGAAGCGGGCGGCCAGTGCGGCGCCGGCGACGATCAGCGGGCCGCGGCCCGAACACAGCACCACCGAGCCCGCCTCCGGACCGTCCGGATCGAGCATCACGGCGCCCGACATCAGCGCGCGGGACAGCAGCGTCACGAGGAGCAACCCCCACAGCCACTGTCGCGCGACGCCAGGCCGGAGCAGGAAGCGGCGAAGTGCGTTCATGGCGCGCGATTGTACCGCCGTTTGCGCGCAGGAGCAGGCGGGCCGTGCGTGTGCGGAGGCGAATCGCGCCTGGCCGGCGTGGCCGCAAGGGACGTGCGCGGCCTCCGGTCCGTTGCGCCGGCTTACACCGGATACGCGTCGTCGACCTTCAGGTTCGCGAGCCGGAACAGCGTGCGCAGTGTCTGCGGATGAATGTCGCGATGCGCGGCGAGCGACGTCAGCATGAAGTCGAGCACCTTCGCGTAGCGCAGCAGCACGAGGCAGCGCGCGAGATCGGGCGTGCGGCCGCGCATGTCTTCGGCGAGCGTGACCATTTGCGTCGACAGCGTGTGCGCCATCTCGAGTTCCATCTGCTGTTTTTCGGTCCAGTCGGGCAGCGGCTGTTCGAGCACCTTCGCGAGGAAGAGCTGGAACGACGAATCGGACGAGTTGGGCTGCGCATCCATGGAGAGCCTCGTTGCGTGTGCATGTCGTACGGGCGGATCCGGGGAGCGCCCGAGGGTGAATTCATGTCCGCGCGGTAACGGGCGCGGCTTCTGCCCGAACGGAATGCAGATTCCGTACCAGCGCCGCCGCACGATTGTTGAGTAATGTTGAGCCGCGATCCGGCATCGCGCGGCGAGTCCCGTCGGGACTGGATCGCGCAGGCGATCGAGGAGCGTGTCTATCGGCTGCAGGCAGACGGTATCGGACGCCGGAAGCGGCGCGACGATGCGAAATGCTTCACGGATGTAACGTAACGCGGGCATCGGGCGCGTCGCGCGTTTCTGCCGGCGAAAGGCCGCAACGGCGCGTGCTGGGCGGTTCGGCCACGCCCGTCGTGCGTTCGCCGACGGGAAACGACTGCATGGAGCGCCCGCCGCCGCATCGCGCGAACCGGCGGCGAATGCGCCAGTTGTTTCAAAACAGAGACGGTCCGGGCGTGGCGACTGGTTGCATGGCCACACAACTGGCCCAGCGAATTGCCGTGCAATTGTCCATGGGCAGACGGCGCAGGTTTGCCAACAATCTCCCGATCGTCTCCGCGAGCTTCGACATGAACGTCCACGCCTTCTTCTCCGCCAACCTGCTGCTTGCCTACACCGCGTATTTCATCGGCACGGCCAGTCCCGGGCCGAGCAATCTCGCGATCATGTCGGTCGCCGCGAACCAGGGCCGCAAGGCGGCGTTCGCGTTCGCGCTCGGCGTAATGTCGGGGTCGATGTTCTGGGCGACGGTGGCGGCGCTCGGCGTCTCGGCCGCGCTGCTCGCGTGGTCGAAGCTGCTGGTCGCGATCAAGGTGTTCGGCGGGCTGTACCTGCTGTGGCTCGCGTTCAAGTCGGCGCGCACGGCGTTGTCCGGCCCGCCGGCGGCAGCGGCGAACGCCGCGCGCGAGCAGCGGCTGTCGCGCTTCTACGTGCGCGGCGCGATGCTGCACCTGACCAATCCGAAGGCGATTCTCGTGTGGGTGTCGATCGTCGCGCTGTCGTCGAACGGCGCCGGCGGCGCGCACGGCGCCGTCGTGCCGGGCTGCCTCGCGATCGGCTGCCTGGTGTTCGGCGGCTATGCGCTGGTGTTCTCGATGGACGGTGCGCGCCGGTTGTACGTGCGCGGGCGGCGCGCGATGGAAGCGTGTCTGGCTGTCGTGTTCGGGGTGGCGGGCGTTCGGCTGCTGGTGACGAACGTCTAGGGTCAGCGCAAGCCCGTTATTAGCGTGAACAGGCCCTAGCAGGCTGTTGAAATTCGGAACGGTGTAAACGGGCGTTGCGAGCGGTGCGTTAGAGATATCGTGTTCATGACCTTGGGCAGATAAGAGCGATGCGCGGAATGGACGAGATGCAGGAACCGCTGTTCACGACGGTGAAGCTGGAAGATTTCGTGCCGGCCGATCACCCGTTGCGGCCGCTCCGGCTGCTGGTCAATCAGGCACTGAAGCGGCTCAACGGGTTGTTCGGCACGATCTACGCGGACAGCGGCCGCGCGTCGATTGCACCGGAGAAGCTGTTGCGTGCGTTGTTGCTGCAGGTGTTCTACTCGGTACGCAGCGAGCGCATGCTGATGGAGCAGATGCGCTACAACCTGCTGTTCCGCTGGTTCGTCGGCTTGGCCATCGAAGACGCCGTGTGGGACCACTCGGTGTTCTCGAAGAACCGGGATCGACTGCTGGAGCACGACGTGGTCGAAGCGTTCTTTACCGAAGTCATGAGCCTGGCCGACAAGCAAGGGCTGCTGTCCAGAGAACACTTCTCGGTCGATGGCACGCTGATCCAGGCTTGGGCCAGCCACAAGAGCTTCCGGCCCAAGGACGGTTCGGACGATCCGCCAGCCGGCGGTGGCCGCAATGTCGACACCGACTGGAAGGGCAAGCGGCGCAGCAACGACACGCATGAATCGAGCACCGATCCGGATGCGCGCCTGTTCCGCAAGGGGCGGCAAAGCGGAGCCATCCTTTGTTATCAGGGGCACATCCTGATGGAGAACCGCTCGGGCTTGGTGGTCGGCGCAGTGGTCAGCCACGCTGATGGTTTCGGCGAACGCGCGAGTGCGTTGCGCCTGCTCGATTGCGTGCCGGGTCGTCACGCCAAGACGCTCGGCGCCGACAAGGGTTACGACATGCGCGACTTTGTGCGGGATTGCCGAGCGCGCAAAGTGACGCCACACGTCGCGCGCAACGACACGCATCAAGGCGGCAGTGCGATCGACGGCCGCACCTCGCGGCACGCCGGTTATGGCATTAGCCAAGTGATTCGCAAACGCATCGAAGAGCACTTCGGCTGGGGCAAGACCGTCGGCAGGATTCGACAGACCGCGTATCGCGGCCTCAAACGGGTCGACCAGCACTTCAAGCTGACGATGCTGGCGAGCAATCTGACTCGAATGGCGCGAATGCTGACGGTGGTGCCGCCGCAAGGAGCGGTGCAATGAGCCGCCCAAGCGCGGCCGTCGTACGGCAACGCGCCGGCTGGATCGCTCGCGAACGGTCCAGCTTCGGCGATTCGTTGGCAACTCGGCAGCCAAGCGCATACGAAATCCTTTTAAACAGTGCCCCAGTCATCAAAGCGAGGCGCTTTTCAACAGCCTGCTAGGGTCTGTTTACATATCGAACGCGCATGCGAATGCCCGAAATCGCTCGTATGGCAAGGAGTGGGGAGCGCCGTTTGGCCGAGCCAAACAAGCGACGAGCGACGCCGCCATACGGGCGATTTCGGGAATTCCCGTGGAATGATTTTTTAATTTGGGGTTGCCACGAGAACGGCCGCTCGCCGCGTTGCGCTCCTTGCGAATACGTCAGTATTCGCGGCGTCGCGCGCCTCGCGAGCGGCCGTTCTCGTGGGAACGCATGCGCGTTCCATATGTAAACAGACCCTAGCCCGCGTGGAGCTTTGCCGGAAGCCTCCGCCGCACCGACGTGCGACGGAGGCGCCGGCATCGATCAATACCGCTTCAGAAAATGAAGCCCGTATTGATGAACTTCGAGTGGTGATCCGACACGATCGAATCGAGCAGCTGCTTGCTGCTGTCGGTCTGCTTCGCCGCGACCATCGAGCGGATCGAGAACGCGCGCAGCGCATCGCTCACCGACAGCGTGCCTTCCGCCGAATCCTTGCGGCCCGCGAACGGGAACACGTCGGGCCCCCGCTGGCACTGGCAATTGATGTTCACGCGGCACACCTGGTTCACGAGCGGATCGACGAGCGCGCCGATCTGCGCGGGATCCGAACCGAAGATGCTGACCTGCTGGCCGTGCTCCGACGTCGTCACGTAGTCGAGCGCGGTGTCCACGTCGTCGAACGGCGCGACCGGAATGATCGGCCCGAACTGCTCCTCGCGGTACAGCTTCATCCCTTCGGACACCGGATACACGACGGCCGGGTAGAACAGCGTCTTGCTGAACTCGCCGCCCTGATGGTTGACGACCTGCGCGCCCAACGCCCTCGCGTCGTCGATCGCGTCGGTCATGTACGCGGTGCGATGCATGCCGGGCAACGGCGTGATGCTGACGCCCTTTTCCCACGGCATGCCGATCTTCAGCTGTTCGAGCGCGGCGGTGAAGCGTTTCAGGAATTCGTCGACGATCGAGCGATGCACGAGCAGCATCTTCAGCGCGGTACAGCGCTGGCCGTTGAACGACAGCGCGCCGAGCAGGCACTCCTTCACGGTGAGGTCGAGATCGGCGTCGGGCAGCACGATCGCCGCGTTCTTCGCGTCGAGGCCGAGGATCGCGCGCAGCCGGTGCGACTTCGGATGCTGCTTCTTCAGGTGATCGGCGACCTTGCTCGAGCCGATCAGCGCGAGCACGTTGATCTTGCCCGACGCGAGCATGTGCGGCACGACCACCGCGCCCGGCGCGTAGATCGTATTGATCACGCCCTTCGGGAACGCGTCGCGGAACGCTTCGAGCAGCGGTTCGAACAGCAGCGTGCCGTACTGAGGCGGCTTGAACACCACGGTATTGCCCATCAGCAGCGCGGGAATCAGCGTCGCGAAGGTTTCGTTCAGCGGATAGTTGTACGGGCCCATGCACAGCACGACGCCGAGCGGCGTGCGGCGGATCTGACCGATCGTGCCTTCCGCGATCACGAAGCGCGAGTTCGCGTTGTCGAGCTCCTTCAGCGCGTCGATCGTCTGCGTCATGTACGTGACGGTGCGGTCGAACTCCTTCTGCGAATCGGCGAGGCTCTTGCCGATCTCCCACATGATCAGGTTCACGACGAGTTCGCGCTGCGCGACCATCCGCTTGATGAAGTCCTGCATGCACGCGATGCGCTGCTCGACCTTCATCGTCGGCCACTCGCCGCGGCCGGCGTCGTACGCGCGCACCGCGGCGTCGAGTGCCGCGTCGCTTTCCGTTTCGCCCATCACCGGGTAGCTGCCGATCTCGACCTGCTCGACGCTGCCATCCGCCTGCCGCACGCACACGGGCGACAGCACGGTCTTGGTCGCGCCGTCCCACGGTCGCAATTCGCCGTCGACGAGCGACACGCGCTGGTGAATCGGCGAAGCCAGCCGGAATTCGGCGGGGATGTCCTGTAATGCGGGAAACAGGTGCTGCAGGGAGGCGGAATCGGGCATGACGGTCTCGTTTGACGGGGTGTCCGGGAAGGACGGGCGATGCGAATCCTGAACGGAATGATCCTCGATCCTGAATCGGCATCATGACGCGCACGCGAGCGCGCGTCACGCACGAACATGGCCGATTCAACGAATGGAACCAGTTCCATTTAAAAGGAACGTCGCGACGAATGCAACACAGAGGGAATCGTGTCGCAATTACCGTAAGCATTTGGAAAGACTGTTGCCGAATCGCCGGTATAACAGCTTGAGTGCAACCGCAAACGTTTTACTTCGGCAGAATTGAGCGGATAATGGCCCGACGCGGTGAGGAAAAAAATGCAGTGAACCTGAGAGCAGACGTAGTGAAGAACAGAAGAAGATCCGCCGCGCCGCCGATACGAGGTCGGCTGGCCGGAGCGCCGGGCCGGGGTTGTCCGGTCCGGCGCACACCGGACTATTGAATCCGTCCCGCCTGCTCGTCCCGATCCTTCGTGATCCTTCCCATCTTCTCCGTCGCCCTCCCGAATCTCGCCTTTTACCGATCGTTGCCGCATGAGGCGACTGATCCAATGCTTTCTTTTTCATTACGATTCGGGCCGCCAAATGGCCTGAATAGAAAGGCATTCGTCAGAAATGCGGGGCGCGATAAGCGTTCACGTTGCGGGCAGGCGACACGATAAAAATTAATTAAAAACACGAATCATTCTCGTTTATTATTTCGCCGCATTACGGGCCGTGACGGGGCGTCACGGCTTTTTTCGTGCCGGTTGCGCCGGCCGGCAGCGAACGCGCCGGCCGTTCGCCATTTTCTTCACCCCCTTCCACGTTCACGATGAAACTCAACACGAGCGCGTGCCATGCGCTTCTGATCGCCACGTCGCTGGCCGGCGCCCGCACTTCGTTTGCGCAGGCGGCCGACGCCGCGGCGACCCTGCCCGCGATTTCCGTCAACGCGGCCGCCGAGCATGCGTCGTACGACGGCGGCCATTCGCGCGCGGCGACCAAGACCGACATGTCGCTGATGGACGTGCCGCAGACCGTGAACGTCGTGCCGCACGCGGTGATCGAGGATCAGAACGCGACGTCGCTGCAGGACGCGTTGCGCAACGTGCCGGGCGTCGGCTTCTCGGTCGGCGACGGCCAGCGCGACCAGATCACGATCCGCGGCTTCAACAGCATCACGGATCAGTACGTCGACGGCATTCGCGACGATGCGCTGTACTACCGCGACCTGTCGAACGTCGATCGCGTGGAGGTGCTGAAGGGGCCGGCGGCCGTGCTGTACGGGCGCGGCTCGGCGGGCGGCATCGTGAATCGCGTGCTGAAGCGGCCGCAGGCGAACCCGGTGAACGACGTGGGCGTGACGCTCGGCACGCGCGGCGAGCGGCGCGGCGAATTCGACCTCGGCTGGAACCCGAACGACGCGGCGCGCTTCCGCATGACCGGCGCGGCCGAGAATTCGAACAGCTTCCGCGACCAGTTCCAGCTCAACCGGCAGGCGATCGCGCCGTCCGCGCAGTTCAAGCTCGACCGCGACACGGTGCTGAACGTCGAATTCGACTACCTGCACGACCGTCGCACGTCCGACCAGGGAGTGCCTGCGTATCGCGGCCGGCCGGTCGACGTGCCGATCAACACGTACTACGGGTCGGCTGACGGGGTGAACAGTTCGTACAACGACGTCTCCGCGAAAAGCGCGACGGTGTCGCTCGATCACCGCTTCAACGATTCGCTGTCGTTCCACGGCGCGATCCGCGCGTACGACTTCTCGCTCGAGCGGAAGAACTACGTGAACTACGAGCCGATCAAGACTGCCGCGCACCCGGTCGTCACGCTCGACCAGTCGACGCGCCAGCGTACCGATCACGGCATCGACGGGCTGTTCGAACTCACGCAGAAGACGTCGCTGTTCGGCATGCGCCACGAGCTGCTGTACGGGCTGGAGCTGTCGCAGCAGCAGAAGTTCGACACGATCTACAGCGTGACGAAGGTCGCGACCTACGATCTCTTCAATCCGCAGCCGGTCGTCCTGCCCGGCGTGCCGACCGGCGCGCGTGCGAAGACGAACGCGTCCACCGTCGTCGGGCTCGCGGGCGTCTACGCGCAGGACCTGATCTCGCTGACCGAACACTGGAAGGTGCTCGCGGGCCTGCGCTTCGACTACCTGAACCAGATCCGCCACGACTACACGTCGTCGAACGTCAATCTCGACCGTACCGATCATGCGTGGAGCCCGCGCGTCGGGCTGATCTACGAACCGCTCGACTGGCTCACGCTGTACGGGTCGTTCAGCCAGTCGTTCTCGCCGCTGGCCGACACGCTGATCAGTTCCGGCGCGTTCTCGAACGGCGCCGCGCTCGCGCCACAGAAGACCACCGCGTATGAAGTCGGCTCGCGCTTCGACCTCGGCGGCAAGGCGACGGCCAGCGTCGCGCTGTTCGACATGCGCCAGACCAACCAGCAGATCGGCGATCCGGCGAATCCCGGCTACGCGCTGCCGATCGGCACGCAGCACGTGCGTGGGATGGAGCTCGGCTTCACCGGCGAGATCGCGCCGAAGTGGTCGGTGTATGCGGGTTACGCGTACCTGAACGGCACGGTGGACGGTTCCGCGCAATCGACGGCGGCCGGCCTCGCGGTGTCGAGCAACACGCCGGGGCTGATGCCGCGCCACAGCGCGAACCTGTGGCTCAAGCGCGAGTTGCCGTACGGCTTCTATGCGGCGGCCGGCATGCAGTTCCAGTCGGCGCGCTATACGTCGGCGAGCGATCTCGTCACGCTGCCGTCGTTCACGGTGTTCAACCTGGGCGCAGGCTATCGCAGCAAGAAGGTCGACGTGACGCTCACGCTCGACAACCTGTTCAATCGCCGCTACTTCATCTCCGCGCACGGCAACGCGGACCTGTACAACATGCCCGGCGATCCGCGCACGCTGACCGCCACGGTGAAGTGGCACATGTAACGCACGCGGTGCGCGACAATGCGGGTCTTCGTCACGATGATCCGCACTTCGCTGCCCATGATCCGCCCCGCGATTGATGTCTCGAGCATGACCGGCCGCGCCCGCGCGCTGTTTTTATCGTTGCTGGCGTGCGGCCCGCTCGCGGCCGGGGCGCAGACGATCCCGGCGGATGCCGAGCCGGCTTGCCATGCGATGCAGATCGACCGGACGATCACGCTGTCGGGGCGTTACGCGCTCGACTACGGCGACGAATCGATCGGGTCGGACGTGTGGTTCGAAGAGGACGACGCATCGGCACGACGCTTGCCCGCCCGCTCGCAACGCGCGGGCGTGATCGTTTTCACGAACCAGCACGAGGCGAGACGCGGGCTACGGCTACCGGCCGTGCAACCCCGCGGCGTATGCCGGTTCGACGGGCGTGCGACGCTCGTGATCCGCGATCTGGAGACGGCGTGTCCCGGGCTGGAAACGCCCGATCGTGCGCGGCTGGTGAAGGTCGTGGCGGCCGACGTGCCGTCGCGACACGCATGCGCAGCCGCCGCGCGATGACGCCGGTGCGACGCCGCCGTTACTCGACGTCCTCGTCGTCTTCCTCATCTTCCGCATCGGCGTCGTGCGCATCGCGCTCCGGCGCCGCATACGCGCTCGCCTGTTCGAGCAGCCAGCCGCGGAACGATTCCAGCGGCTTGCTGTGGCTGAACTCGGTCGGATACACGAGGTAGTACGCCGAATCGCCGACGGTTGCCGCATCGCACGGCACGACGAGGCCGAGCTGCTGCAACTGTTCCTCGACGAAGAACTTCGGCACGAGCGCGACGCCGAGCCCGGCCGCGGCCGCGCTGATCAGCATCGTATGCAGTTCGTAGCGCACGCCCTGCATCGTGCGGATGTCCTCGACGCCGTGCGTCTCGAACCACTGCGCCCACGCGCCGGGGCGCGTCGTCGAGTGCAGCAGCGGATACGCGAGCAGATCCTCGACACGCTCGACCGGCCCGTTCAGCAGCGCGGGCGCGCAGATCGGCACGACTTCCTCGCCGAACAGGTAGTCGGACGACGTGCCGGGCCAGGTCGGCTTGCCGTAGTGGATCGCGGCTTCGAAGTGCGTGTCCTCGAACGAGAACAGGTCGGTGCGGCTGCCCATGTTCACGCGCACGTCCGGCGTGCGGTCGTAGAAGCTCTTGATGCGCGGAATCAGCCAGTGCGACGCGAAGGTCGGCAGCACCGCGAGTTCCAGGTAACCGCCGCCGCTGCCATGAGCGATGATCGACAGCGTGTCGCGGTCGAGCGCTTCCAGCGCGCGCCGCACCTGCGTGCCGTACAGCTTGCCGGCGCGCGTCAGCACGACGCGCTGCTTCACGCGCGCGAACAGCCGCACGCCGAGGCTCGCCTCCAGCGTCGCGATCTGCCGCGACACCGCGCTTTCGGTCAGGAACAGCTCCTTGGCCGCGTGCGTGAAGCTCTCGTGGCGGGCGGCGGCTTCGAACGCCACCAGCGCGCCCATGTTGGGAATCTTGAATTTACGCATGATGTTCGATTCGTCTGACGAACGCACCTGCCCGGTGCGGGCCGGCGGGCGGAGCCGGGAGCGGCCAATAATTCCAAAAACTCATCACATATCAATTTAATCTCGCTTTACGCCCGGCTGCAACCCTTTGAATAATGCTCCCCACGCAAGGTCAGGCGCTCGTGGGGCGGCCGGCCGACGAGTTGCCGGCACGATTGCCGGCGGTCCCCGACACGAGAATCCCGATGCGCAATCCGAATATCGACAGCCTGCTGACGAAGCTGCTGGGACAGGCGAAGACCGACGCCCTGTTCTCCACCCTGAACATGCCGGCCATCCTCGAGGAATGGGAAGACGGCGTCGTGACGCGCGCGGAAATCGCGCAGGCGATGAACATGGCGCTGTTCGAAGGGCTGCTCGAGCGTTCGGCGAACGGCCGCGCGTACACGGCCGACGCGGTCGAAAGCGGCGGCTCGGTCTATTTCGACCACGGCGCGTTGCGCACGGTGCGCTGGCCGCACACGGGCGCGCTGCCGCCGGGCGAGGCCGCGTTCACGCGCATCCTGCGGCCGCTCGGCTTTCGCCTGAACGGCCGTTACCCGCTCGACAAGCTCGGCATGACCGGCCGGGCGTATGCGCATGAGGACGCGCCGGACGAAATCGCACAGTTCTTCGTCAGCGAACTGCATCCGGAGCGCTTCTCGAAGGAATTCCAGCAGGCCGTGACGAACGTCGTCGGCTCGTCGCGCGATCCGCTGTCGCCGGCGGCCGTCGCGCTGCTGTGGGAAGTCGAGCGCGAAGGCTGGCTGTCGCTGGAAGCCGCGCATGCGCTGCTGCCGGAGATCGTCAGTGCGTTCGCGCGTCAGCACGACGTACCGAACGAACTCGACTACGAGACGCTGCTGATGGAATCGGCGGAAATGGCGTGGATCGCGACCGAGGGCAATGCGTTCAATCACGCGACCGACCGCGTCGCCGACGTGTTCAAGCTGTCCGACGACGAGAAGGCGAAGGGCCGGCCGATGAAGCCGGAAGTCGAACGCTCGCGCTCGGGCCGCGTGTTCCAGACGGCCTATCGCGCGGATACGGTCGAGCGCGAGTTCCGTACCCGCGACGGCGGCACGGTCAAGCGCAACGTGCCGGGATCGTTCTACGAGTTCATCACGCGCAAGCGCACGTTCGACCAGGCGGCGCGTCGCTGGGTGACCGACCTGCGCTTCGACGCGGGCAACGCGCAAGGCATCTTCAAGATGACGGCAAACGCGGCGAAGTAAGCGCGACGCATCGCATACAGCATGCAAAAGCAGACGGGCCGGCGGCTGGTTTCAGCCGTCGGCCCGTTTTCGTCGACGGGGCGTCACGTGCATCAGAAGAGCATCAGAAGAGGTGCGTGACCAGATAAAACAGCACCAGCAGCCCGATCGGTACACCGAGCAGCCATGCGATCAGATATTTGCCCATGTCGTTGTCCTCCGCGTGGCCGCGACGCGGTGCGCGTCGCGGCTGGGTGAGACGACTGGCGCGTTACAGCTCGCGGTCGAATTCCTTCAACTGCCTCTCGGCTTCGTCGCGGGCGATCCCGTAACGCTCCTGGATCTTCCCGGCCAGATAATCGCGATTGCCTTCCGCGACCTGGAGATCGTCGTCGGTCAGCTTGCCCCACTTGGCCTTCAGCTTGCCGGTGAGCTGTTTCCACTGGCCCTTGATCTTGTCTTCGTTCATGGTGTGCTCCTTGTGTACGGGGAGAAAAGTGCGGCGGTCGGCCGCCGCGTGGTAGCTCAGCCCTTCGCCTTCAGGCCGGATGCGTCGACGTGCTTCACGCCCTTGACCGCGCGCGTCACGGCGACGGCCTTCTTCACGGCGGTCTTGGTCGGCAGCACGCCCGTGAGCGTGACGACGCCGTCGACCGTTTTCACGCTGACGTCGGTGCTTTCCACGCCCTTGGTGGTGGCGAGCTCACCCTTCACCTTGGTCGTGATCCACGTGTCGGTGACAGGCTGGTTCGATTCGGTCGCCATGCCGCTGTCGGTCGACGAGGCTTGGGCGTGCGCGTTCGTGAGCGGGGCAGCGGAAAGCAGGAAAGCCGCGCTGACGGCGAGCAGCGTCGAAAGGTGCGAGGTCTTGTTCATTGATGTTCTCCTTCGATTGGCGGGTTGAATCAGTTGCTGCGGGAGCACGGATCGTTCCCGTGCACTTCGGCGCGTTAGCGGGCGATCGGCGTGTCGTAGCCGGGCTCGCGCGGCGGCATGTCGGGGCGCGGCACGTCGGGCGGCAGCGGCACCGGCGGATCGGTGCCGGGCGCCGGTTCGGGCGGGTGATCCGGGGCCGGCTCGGGCCGCGTCGGATCGGGTGTCTGTTGCAATTTCATCCGGTGTCCTCCTCTGCGGTATGAAAGGGCGGCGCCTGAGCGCCGATGCAGTACCAGCGTACCGACGCGAACGCGAGCGGACATCGCGCAAATTCACCTGATCGGCTAGTGCGTTTGCACTGGGGACGGAACGGACGGGCGGGCACGCGACGTGCACCATGACCTGGGCAATGCTGCGTGACGGGCGCGCGGGCTGCGCTGCGCCATTGGGCGGGGCGCCGCACGAAACGCGGGCGGCGTGCGAATGTACTATTCGAGTTAGTGCATCCGCGCCTGTCGCGCCGTTGCGCCGCACGTGATCATCGCCGCACCCGCCGGCCGGCGCGTGACGCTGCAACGGGCGCCCGGCCGCACTGTTGACGCTCATGTTTGACGACAGGGACAACGAATCGATGAACGAACCAGTAGACGAACAGGTGCTCAAGTCGCATACCGACCGGCGCCAGCTGCACCAGATCATCGCGGGACTCACCGAGGGCGTGATCCTGATCGAGCCCGACCAGCGGATCGTCTGGGCGAACGAGGCCGCGCTCGCGATGCATGGCGTGACCGAGCTCAAGGCGCTCGGCGCGAACGTCACCGAATACCGCGAGCGGTTCCGGCTGCGCTACCGGAACAACCATCCGGTGCGCGACGGCCACTATCCGATGGATCGCGTGATCGCCGGCGAGGAGTTCAGCGACGTGACGGTCGAGGTCGAATCGGCCGCCGACGAGTCGGTGAGCTGGGTTCACCGCATCCGCAGCCTCGTGCTGACGAACGCGGCCGGCGCACCCGACTGCCTGGCGCTCGTGCTGCACGACGCGACCGAATGGGCGAGTGCCGAGGAGCGCTTCGAGCGCACTTTCAACGCGAATCCGGCGCCGGCCGTGATCTGCCGGCTCGACGACCTGCGCTACGTGAAGGTCAACCAGGGCTTCCTCGACATGACGGGCCACGCACGCGACGACGTGCTCGGCCGCTCGGTATACGAGGTCGACGTGCTCGAACAGGCCGAGCGGCGCGAGCTGGCGATCGAGCGGCTCGGCGAAGGCGCGACGATCCCGCAGATGGAAGCCGTGCTGAAACTGGCCGACGGCAGCACCAAGGCGGTGGTCGTCGCCGGGCAGCCGATCGACATGAACGGCGAGGCGTGCATGCTGTTCACGTTCATGGATCTCGAGCCGCGCAAGCAGGCCGAGCGCGCGCTGATGCAAAGCGAGGAACGCTTCGCGACCGCCTTCCGGATGGCGCCGGTCGCGATGGCGATCGTCACGGCTGACGGTTTCGAGCTGCTCGACGTGAACGACGCGTTTGCCGCGATGACGGGCCACGCGCAGCCCGACCTGCTCGGCAAATCCGCGGACGAGATCGGGCTGTGGGCCGAACGCGGCGTATGGCCGCGCATCGAAGGCCGGCTCGTGCGCGACGGCAACGTGCGCAACGCGGACGTGCAGATCCGCACGCGCGACGGCGACGTCCGCGATTGCGTCGTGTCGGCCGACCCCGTCGCGATTCACGGGCGCGACTGCCTGCTCGTCGCGCTGCTCGACATCAGCGATCGCAAGCGCACCGAGATGGAGCTCGTCTATGCGATCGAGACCGCGATGCAGGATGCGTCGTGGTTCAGCCGCACGCTGATCGAGAAACTCGCGAACGTGCGACGCGCGAATGCGCCGGATGCGGGCGCGCAGTTGTCCGACCTGACCGCGCGCGAGCGCGACGTGTTCGACCTGCTGTGCCATGGTCTCGCCGACAAGGAGATCGCCGGTCGTCTCGGGCTGGCGCCGAACACCGTGCGCAATCACGTCGCGACGATCTACGCGAAGCTCGACGTGCACAGCCGCGCCGAGGCGATCGTCTGGGCGCGCGAGCGCGGGATCGTCGGCGCGGCCGCGGCCGAAACGAACGGCGCGCGTGGCGACAAGGGAGGCGCGAAGGACAAGGACTGACGGCGTTCGGTGCGAATGCACCATGCGCACTGGTGCATCCGCATCTGCCGCGCGCGGCGCCCGCTTGCGATCCTGTCCGCTCGGCGGTGCCGCGCAGGCCGCTGCATTGCCGGCTTTCCTCAACCATCGCAGGAGAAGACCATGGACAGGAATCGCATCGAAGGCAAGCTCAAGCAGGTCAAGGGTTCGGTCAAGGAAGCACTGGGCAAGGTGACGGGCGACCGCGAGACCGAAGCGGATGGCGTCGCCGAACAGCAGGCCGGCAAACTTCAGGAGAAGGCCGGCGAGGCGGCCGATGCGGTGCGCCACCACACGGGCACCGACCGGCACTGACCGATGATGCGGCGCCGGCTGTCGGCGTCGCGAAGGCCGGACGGCGTCGCCACGATGATGCGTTGCCGGCATGACCGCGCCGGCCTTTACCCGGCGAAGCGACCGCCATTTCCCCTCGGAACACCTCCCTCCACGGCCCGCCGTCGTACGGGCCGCGGATCGGCCATGAATCCGGAACTTGATGACAAATCCTCACAACGTAGTTCCGATATTTCGTTTGCTGCACGGGTATTGGCTACCCACAATCCATTCACCTCTTTCGCGATGAAAGGTTCTTCGGAGACGGAATCGCGGTGATCGGCGCACCGGTCGCGCGCATTGCGCGTCGGCAGCGCAAGACATCATCGGCGCGCAGGAGGTTGCCGACGCGCGCCGATCGCGCGTTGCATCCCGACTCTCACAAGAAGGACTGCCATGACGTTCCGCATTCGTTCGCTTTCCGGCGTCGCACTGACCGCCGTGCTTCTCGCGTTTCAGACGGGCGCGGCCCATGCGCAGGAGACGATCGTCAAGGTCGGCGTGGCCGGCCCGCTGACGGGCGGCGGCGCCGCGTACGGCAAGGACATCGAGAACGGCGTGCGGATGGCGGTGGACGAAGCGAATGCCGCGCACACGACCGTCGGCGGCAAGCCGGTGAAGTTCGTGATCGCGTCGCAGGACGACCAGAGCGATCCGCGCACCGGCGTGCAGGCCGCGCAGCAGCTCGCCGACGCGCAGGTGGCCGTCGTGATCGGCCACTTCAATTCGGGCACGACGCTGCCCGCGTCGAAGATCTACGCGAAGGCCGGCATTCCGATGATCACGCCGTCGGCGACCAATCCCGACATCACGCGCGCCGGGCTCGATAGCGTGTACCGCGTGATCGCGACCGACACGCAGAACGCCGGGAATGCCGGGACGTATGCCGCGAGCGTGACGAAAGCGAAACGCATCGCGATCATCGACGATCGCACCGCGTTCGGCCAGGGCGAGGCCGACGAATTCGAGAAGGCCGTGAAGGCGAACGGCGGCACGATCGTCGCGCGCGAGTTCACGAACGACAAGGCCGTCGACTTCAGCGCGCAGCTCACGAAGATCAAGAGCGCCAACGCCGATCTCGTGTTCTTCGGCGGCCTCGACGCGCAGGCCGCGATGCTCGTGAAGCGCATGCGCCAGCTCGGCATCCGCGCGCAGTTCCTCGCGGGCGGCGGCGTGATGAATGCGAACTTCATCAAGCTCGCCGGCAATGCGGCCGAAGGCGCATCGGTGTGGGAGTACGGGCAGCCGCTGTCGCGTCTCGCGAAAGGCAAGCTGTTCGAGACGAAATTCAAGCAGAAGTACGGCGTCGACATGCTCGCGTATGCGCCGTTCGCGTACGACGCGACGTGGATCGCGATCAACGCGATGCAGAAGGCGAACTCGACGAAGCCGGCCGATTTCAATGGCGCGCTCAAGGGCACGCGCTACGACGGCATCACCGGCACGATCGCGTTCACGAGCACGGGCGACCTGAAGAACCCGAGCTCGACGCTGTACGAAGTGAAGAACGCCGCGTGGCAGCCCGTCACGACCAAATCGGCGGACTGAAGGCAACCCGCGCGGGCGGGCTTTCGCGGCGATGCAGGACGTGCTGAAATAGCCGCAGCGATCGTCCACGAAGCCTGCCCGCGCGACGCCGCGTGCGACGCGGCATGAATCACCCACAGGCCCTGAGCCTTTTACGTGCAACCGGAGTCAGTCGTGAGTTCTCAAGTCGTCATCGTCGGCGGTGGTGTGATCGGCAGCTCGATCGCTTATTTCCTGCGCGCCACCGATCCCACGGTCGCCGTGACCGTCATCGAACGCGACCCCACCTATGCCAAATCGTCGTCGGCATTGTCTGCCGCGTCGATTCGCCAGCAGTTCTCGACGCCGCTGTCGATCGAGATGTCGCTGTTCGGCATCGACTTCCTGCGCACGATCGGCGAACGGCTCGAAGTGGACGGCAATCGGCCGTCGATCGATCTGCACGAAGGCGGCTACCTGTTTCTCGCGACGCCGGCCGGCGACGCGACGCTGCGCGAGAACCATGCGCTGCAGACGCGCCTCGGCGCCGATATCCGGCTGATGGATCGCGATGCGCTGCGTGCGAAGTTTCCGTGGCTGAACGTCGACGATCTCGTGTCGGGCGCGTATGGCGTGAGCGGTGAAGGCTGGTTCGACGGCTACGGGCTCGTGCAGGCGCTGCGCAAGAAGGCGCAGGCGCTCGGCGCGCGCTACGTGCCGGCCGACGTGAAGGACGTGGTGCGCGACGGCCGCAGGATCACGCATGTCGTGACGGGCGACGGCGAGCGCTACGCGTGCGACACGCTCGTCAACGCGGCCGGTGCCTGGACGCGCACGCTGTCGTCGATGATGGGCATCGATATTCCGGTGTATGCGCGACGGCGCAGCATCTTCAACGTATCGTCGCCGGCGAAGCTCGCCGATTGCCCGCTGCTGATCGATCCGACCGGCGTGTATTTCCGGCCCGAAGGGCGTACGTATATCTGCGGGACGTCGCCGAGCCCCGATCGCGACCCGGACGACCTGCCGCTCGACGAGGTCGACCACGCGCTGTTCGACGACGTGATCTGGCCGACGCTCGCGCACCGCGTGCCGGAATTCGAGGCGCTGCGCGTCGAGAATTGCTGGTCCGGTTACTACGAGTACAACGTGTTCGATCACAACGCGATCATCGGCTACCACCCCGAGCTCGACAACGTCGTGTTCGCGAACGGCTACAGCGGCCACGGCTTGCAGCAAGGGCCGGCGACGGGGCGTGGCGTCAGTGAACTCATTCTGGGCGGGCGTTATGACACGCTCGACCTGTCGTCGCTCGGCTGGGCGCGTGTGCTGGAAAACCGGCCGATCGTCGAAAAGAACGTCGTGTAGTGTAGTGCGGCGTAACCGCCCGGTATGGGGTGGGCGGGATTCTCCTTGTGTCTCAAACCCGTTGGCCCGACGCTGTCGGGCCTTTTTTCGTGTGCACGCGTTAGCCGACGCCGTAGACGGCATCGCGCAGATCGAGCGTGTACTGCCCGTTCATCCCTTCGTAGAGCGTGTTCGTCAGCGACACGACGGTGAGTCCGCGCGCGCGATCGACGAACCACGAATGACCGTAGACGCCGCCCCAGCGCCACGTGCCGACGGATTCCGGCGACGCGGCCGCCTGCGGGTCGCGCAGCACCGAGAAGCCGATCCCGAAGCCCGCGCCCGGCAGGTCCGGCAATTCGAAATCGCCGGTCTGCACGTGTCCCATCTCGTCGACCAGTTCGGCCGGCAGGATCGCGCCGCCGCCCGCGCGCAGCGTGTCCAGCACCGTCAGCACGTCGCCGGCGGTGCCGACCATTCCGGCGCCGCCAGACGGGAACGCCTGTGCATTCAGCGCGCGCGACGGCGAGTACGTGACGCCGACGAAGCCCTCCTCGATGGGCACCGTCTCGTTTTCCGCGAGCCGGTGCGGCTGCGGCGTGTCGTTGACGTACGGCGTGGCGAGCCGCGCGGGATCGCGTGCGACGAAGCCCGTGTCGCGTGCGCCGAGCGGGCGCAGCACGAGCGCATCGATCGCGTCGGCGAGCGGCACGCCGCACACAGCCTCGATCAGCGCGCCGATGACGTCGATCGACAGCGAATAGTTCCAGTTGGTGCCAGGCACGAACAGCAGCGGCACGCTCGCGATCCGGCGCAGGTTTTCGGCGAGCGTGATCGATGCGCCGTCGAGCCCGTCGGACACGCCCGCACGCGCATAGGGGCCGTTCGCGTCGGTTTCGTTGAAGCGATAGTCAAGGCCGGCGGTATGCACGAGCAACTGGCGCACCGTGATCGTCGGCACGCGGCCATCGGGCAGCGCCGGACGGAATTCCGGCAGCCAGCGCGTGATGTCTTCATCGAGCGACAGCTTGCGTTGCGCGACGAGCGCCATCGCGGCCGCCGAGACGATCGGCTTCGTGACCGACGCGAGCCGGAACTGCGTGTCCTCGCGCATCGGCGTACGCGATTCGCGGTCCGCGAGCCCGGCCGCGCGGCGATAGACGAGTTCGCCGTCGCGAGCGACGAGGACGACCGCGCCGACGAGGCGCTGCGTATCGAGCTGGCGGGACAGGACCGCGTCGATGCGCTCGGCGAGCGCGGGATCGGTTGACGACTGCAGTGACGATGCGGGAGAGGAGGTCATCGTGAATTCCGTCGTGAGGGGGCTGGTCGACATGTTAGGCGGCTGTTGCCGTGCGCGTCGTTAACCCTTACACGGAACAGGGCGATGTGCGCGGCACGGACCGGCGTCGGCGCATACCGAGCCCGGGAGCGGGCAAAAATATGCGCCAATCGGCCGGCGGCGTTCGCTAGAATCGGCTTTCGTCGAGGAAATGACGTATTTGCATGGTGCAGAGCAGTATCGAATCGAAGACGCTGCTTGTCCTGATTCCATCGTTCATCTTTCACCGGAGGCGCGCATGCCAGGTTTACTTCCCGATGTTGACCGCGAGGGGCTCCTCGAATATTCGGTGGTGTACACCGATCGCTCGGTCAACCATATGTCGCAGCGCTTCCAGGGCGTCATGCGCGACATCTCCGCCACGCTGAAGAAAGTCTACAACGCGAAGTCGGTCGCGATCGTGCCGGGCAGCGGCACGTTCGGCATGGAAGCCGTGGCGCGACAGTTCGCGACGAACAAGAAGTGCCTCGTGATCCGCAACGGCTGGTTCAGCTTCCGCTGGTCGCAGATTTTCGACATGGGCAGCATTCCGTCAGAGACCACGGTGCTGAAGGCGCGCCCGGTCGAAGCGGGCAGGCAGGCCGCCTATGCGCCGGCGCCGATCGACGAAGTGGTCGCCGCGATCCACGCCAACAAACCCGATCTCGTGTTCGCGCCGCACGTCGAAACCGCGTCCGGGATCATGCTGCCCGATGCGTACCTGCGCGCGGTGGCCGATGCCGTGCATGCGGTCGGCGGGATGTTCGTGCTGGATTGCATCGCGTCGGGTACCGTGTGGGTCGACATGCAGGCGAGCGGCGTCGATATCCTGATCAGTGCGCCGCAAAAGGGCTGGAGTGCGTCGCCGTGTTGCGCGATGGTGATGTTCAGCCCGCTCGCGTGCGAGCGCATCGATTCGACCACCAGCACCAGCTTCGCATGCGATCTGCGCAAGTGGCTGCAGATCATGGAAGCGTACGAGGACGGCGGGTTCGCGTATCACGCGACGATGCCCACCGACAGCCTCACGACGCTGCGCGACGTGATGAAGGAAACCGATGCATACGGCTTCGACAAGGTGAAGGCGGAACAACTCGAACTTGGCGAGCGCATTCGCGCGCTGCTGACGGAGAAGGGGTTCAGGAGCGTGGCCGCGAAAGGGTTCGAGGCGCCGGGGGTCGTCGTGAGCTACACCGGCGATGACGGTATTCGCACTGGGAAGAAGTTTGCCGATGTCGGTTTGCAGATCGCGGCGGGTGTGCCGTTGCAATGCGACGAGCCGGAGGATTTCAAGACGTTTCGGATCGGGTTGTTCGGGCTCGACAAGCTGCATGATGTCGATGGCGCGGTGAAGCGCTTTGCCGATGCGTTGAACCGGATTCTTTGAGGCGGTTTTGCGGAATCGGGGGCTCCGGTGGCTGCCGCTCGTTCGTTGAGCGGCGGCTTTCGAGTCGTTGAAAACGCAACCATTCAGGATCGTGACATGACCGAAGGCGCTCTGACGTTTGCCAGTCAAGCCGAATGGGAAAGCTGGTTGGGGCAGAACGGCGGCACGTCGACCGGAGCATGGCTGCGGCTCGCGAAAAAAGGCGCGGGGCAGCAAACCGTCACCTACCAAGAGGCGTTGGAGAGTGCCCTTTGTCATGGTTGGATCGACGGCCAAAAGAGGGCCGAGAGCGAGCAATACTGGTTGCAACGCTTCACCCCGCGCTCGGCGAAAAGCATCTGGTCCAAACTGAACAAGGACAAGGCCGAAGCGTTGATCGCCGCAGGCAGGATGCGCCCAGCCGGCATGGGCGAAATCGAGAAGGCGAGGAAGGACGGCCGCTGGGCGGCTGCCTATGCGTCGGCCGGCAACTCGATCGTGCCGGACGACTTGCAGGCGGCGTTGGATGCCCATCCGAAAGCCGGGAAGTTTTTCGCAACGCTGAACAGCCGTAATCGCTATGCGATCCTGTTTCGGATACAGAATGCCAAGAAGCCGGAAACACGAGCACGGAAAATCGCGGAATTCATCGACATGCTGAAGCGGGGCGAGACTTTTCATCCGTAGAGCGTGGGTTTCCGACGGAGATTTTGTCGAACGCGATCGGCGCGTGAATTGTTCCGATCGCCATATGAATGGGAAAACGGGAATAGGAGCAAGAATGCATATCCGCGCATCGGCGTTCAGCCTTCGTCGCGCGGCGCTGGGCGCCGCCATGGCGCTGACATTGTCGTGGTTCACCGCTGCGCAAGCGCAGAGCTGCGCACCGGATAGCGTGGCTCCCGAGTGCTTGCTGCAGCGTAGTCAAGATGAATTTCAGCAAGCAGACGACGAATTGAACCGCACTTACCAAAAGGTTTTGAAGTCGCTGTCTCGGCCGCGTGACGAGTACGTCGACTATCCAGCACTCAAGGTGAAATTTGTCGCGGCTCAGCGGCAATGGATCCGTTTTCTCGATGACGAATGTTCCGCTTGGTATCTGATAAACGAGGCAGGCGCGGATCGTAATCTTGATCTACTGACTTGCGAAATCGACAGAACACGCGATCGTACGCGTGAATTGAACGCGTGGCTCAAGCAAGTGAGCCATGATTAGCGCAGCGCTGGATAAAGACAGCATGAGTGCCGTGCGCGCGGCTAGCGTCAGGTTGGTTACGTGGTGCGCCGGGATGGTAGCTCGGATATAACGGGGAAACGAACGATGGTGTCGAAAAGCGTCCGCAGAGCGACGGCAGACGATGTCCCGGTGCTGACACAGATCCGGAACGATGCACATGCAAAGAAGGTCGCGCACGGCGACTACGTGTGGGGCAAGGAAGGCGACGGCTTTTCCGAACGGTGGGTACGAAACCACGTCGCCGAGAAGGCCGTGTACGTCGTCGAACAGGATGGCGCGCTGGTCGGAACGTTTTCGCTCGACTTCGACGACGACAGGCACTGGGGGCCTCAAGCGCCGATTGCGGGCTACGTGCACGGCCTCTGTGTGCGGCAGGGTTTCAACGGGCTCGGGCTCGGCAGCTTCATGCTCGACTGGTGCGCTCACGAGGTGAGTCGCTTGAATCGGCGTTTGCTTCGACTCGACTGCGGCGCCGAAAACATGACGCTCTGCGCTTACTACGAGTCCCTGGGCTTTGTCCGCGTTGGATTGAAAACGGACGGTATTGTCTGGTCTCTTTACGAAAAGCCTGTCAATTCGGCCTGCTGCTGATCGCGGCGGTCCGGCAGCAAACATCGGCGACGGAATCCACGTCAGTCGGGGTCACACGATCGAACATCATGCATTCGCGAACGTTCGACATCATCCGAAGCCGCGTCACCGTTACCCTGCTACGCCGGCAAAAGCCCCGCTTTACGATAATTGTCGATCAGCGCGTCATAGAGCGAGAGATCGGCGCGACTCCGCGCGATGAGCTGAGCGCCGGCGATGGCGGCGAAGATTGCCCGCGCCCGCTGTTTGCTCTCCCGGGCACTGACCACCGCCGCTGTGGATAGAACCTTGCTCAACCACGCCACGTTCACGTCGGCGAAGGCCAGGACTTCTTTCATCACGACTTCCGGCAGATCGTCGGTTTCGGCCGCCATGAAGCTGCAAAGACACAGGCGGTTGCCGGTCTCGAGCGCCTTGCGGAAGGTATCCGGATAGCGGCGCAGGCAGTCCAGCGGATCGCGCGATCGGGCCAGCATGTCGTCCAGCGCCGCCGCTGCATCCTCGCAATAACGCCTCGCTACCGCAGCGCCGAGATCGGCCTTGCTGTCGAAGTGGTGGTAGATGCTCGCGGCCTTGATGCCCACCTCGCTGGCGAGATCCCGGTAATTCAAGCCGCCGTAGCCGTGCGTCTGCGCGAGCCTCGTGGCGGCTTCCAGAATTCTTTCTCTCGAGTTCGAGCTCGCGTCGTTCGTCACAGCTTCGGTCTCCGCGCACGGGAAATGGGTGTTGACACTCCGGATTCTACCTTATATGGTTAACCTAACAAACGTTAGGTAGATTCGTGGAGCGACGTGTTTTCGCGTCGTCCGATCCCCTGCAACCGACTACGGAGCGCCCCTGCAATGACTGCCAGTAACGTCGACTTCGACACAGCCCAACTGCCCATGATGAAGATCCACGATTTCCCGACAGGGCCCTATCCGACACGCGTGCGCATCGCGCTGGCCGAAAAGGGGCTGCAATCGCGCGTCCAGTTCGTGATGGTCGATCTTTACAAGGGCGAGCATAAAAAGCCCGAGTTCATCGCCGGCAAGAATTATTCGGGTACGTTGCCGGTGCTTGAACTCGATGATGGCACCTGCATTGCCGAGTGCACGGCCATTACGGAGTACCTCGACACGCTCGATGGCGTACCCGTGCTCACCGGCAGCACGCCACGCGAAAAGGGCATCATCCACATGATGAGCAAGCGCGCCGAGTTGGAACTGCTCGACGCGATCAGCGTCTATTTCCATCACGGCACGCCGGGGCTGGGGCCCGACGTGGAGACGTATCAAAATCCGGAGTGGGGATTCCGTCAACGCGACAAGGCGTTGAGGGGCATGCGCTACTTCGATGCCATTCTGCAACGGCAACCGCATGTTGCGGGCGAAACGTTCTCGATGGCCGACATCACCGTCATCGGTGGTTTGATCTTTGCGATGCTCGTGAAGCTGCCAGTGCCCGAGGAATGCGAAGCGCTTCGAGCCTGGTACGCGAGAATGCTGGCGCGTGAGAGCGTCAGGAACCAGCCGGTGTTTGCTACCGTGACCTGAGTCGCCGCAGACGACTGCTTCGGCGTGCGCGAGGGCGCATAGAATACCGGCGCGTTGCGCGATCGTAGATCGGCATCGACCATCGCCATTCCCGTATCATCTGTCCGATTCGTCGGGACCGAACCATCTGACCGTCCCGCACACGAGCGTGCACGCCCATTCATCCGGGAGGGAACTCATGTTTGACCACGTCAAATTCGGCGTCAGCGACTACGCCGCCAGCAGGGCGTTTTTCCTCAAGGCACTCGAACCGCTGGGCGCCGAAATCGTCGGGGAAAGCGACCCGTCGTACGGGATCGAGATCGGTCTGCCCAGCAAGTCTTCGCTGTGTCTGTTCCCGACCGACGAGAAGCCGGCGCCTCTCCACATCGCGTTCGCGGCCGACACGCGGCAGCAAGTCGATGCATTCCATCGCGCGGCGCTGGAGGCCGGCGGGAAAGACAATGGCGCGCCCGGGCTGCGGCCGCATTATCACGCGAACTACTACGCGGCGTTCATCATCGGGCCGGATGGACACAATATCGAGGCGGTGTGTCATCGGGCGGAGGCGTGATGCGCTGGATCGGTAAAACGCTCGCGGCGATCTCGAGCATGGCGCTCGTCGGCATCGCCTGCGTTCAAGCAGCGCCCCGCGAAACGGCATTCCCGCGCTTCACTCAGACGGAAGGCAAGCTCGACGGCGACGGGCTTCCGCTTTCCGGCGTGAAGCTCTGCGTGCTGCCCGACCGTGCGCCGTGCTTCGAGATGCCGCCGGCGCCGCTTCCTCATTCCTCGAAGGAGCTGTACCAGTTCGGCCTGAATCCACGGTCCGAGCGGTTGCCGATTGCGTCGGGCGGCTCGTGGGTATTCTTCTCGGGGATGTTCTCGGGTGGCGGCAGCGGGATGCTGGAGCGCGTGGCCGTGCTGCGGGTCGGCGCGACTGGCAAGATCGAGAACCTGATGCCGATCGTCACCGAAACGGAAATGGCCGACCGCGCGATGTGGAACTTGCCGGAGGTGTCGCCGTATCCGCTGTTCGTCCGGGCCGACTACGTGTGGGGCAAGGACGAGGATCATTTCGGTCAGCACTTCTTCGACATCGACGCGTGGATGTTCGATCCCGCCGCCAATCAATACGCGAAGCGCTTTTCCTACCGCACGAGCAAACGCTACGACAGGGGCGAGGGTGCGGACCACGTGCTGAGCGCCGAGCGTCCGGAAATCCTGCGGCGCCTTGCTGCCGGCAAATAACGCCGCTATCGCTGCACTTCTCCGTACGTTTCCTTGCATACCGCGCGTAGCGCGTCGACGAGCAGATCGCGCGCGGGCGATTGCGAATCGGCGGAGCGCGTGAACAGCGCGATCGGCGGCAACGTCCACACCAGCGAATAAGGCACGATCGCCACGCCGGCGATCCGCACCAGTTCCTCCGCGATATCGGCCGGCACGATCGACACGGCCTCGTCGCTCGACGCGATCATTTCGCCGATCAGCTTCGACGAGTAGCTTTCGACGATTGGCACGGGCGGCGCGATGCCGGCCGACAGGAACAGGTCGGTCACCTGTTCGCGCATCGGCGTATGCGGCGCGCCGAGAATCCAGTCGAGCGCGTGCAGCTTGTGCCAGTCCAGCGGCGTGCGGGCGAGCTTGGCCGCCAGCCGCCGGCTCGCGATCATGCGCGGCTGCTGCTGGTACAGCACTTCGAACGAAACCTGCCCGAGGTCGATCGCCGACGACGCGCGCCCGATCACGATGTCGACGCTGTGATCGCGGAGTTGCAGCAGCAACTGATCGCTGGTGCCTTCGTGAATCGTTACGGTCAGGCGCCGCTCCATGCGCGCTTGCAGCCGCTTCAGCGCGGCCGACAGCATCTGGCCGGAGATGAACGGAATCACGCCGATGTGCAGATGGGCCGCATGCCCGGCGGCGACGGTCTCCATCTCGCGGGCGAGGTGGTCGAGATCCTTGATCATCGCCTTCGCCCGTTCGAGCACGACCGCGCCGAGCGCGGTGGGCCGCATGCCGCGCGACGAGCGTTCGAACAGCGGCGTGCCGAACATGCTCTCCAGCTCGGACAGCGCGTTCGTCACGGCCGGCTGGCTGCTCGCCATGTGCTCGGCGACGCGCGTCAGCGATCCGTGCTGCTGGATCTGCAGCAACAACACCAGATGCCGAATCTTCAGACGCGCGCCCAGCCGCCTGACCACGTCGTTTGCGTCAAAATTCATTGACTAGTCATGTATTCATCATGAAAAAATGATGGACCGATACTAAAACAAAATCGTCACGTTATGGCGGATCCCTAGAATCACCTTCATGGATCGCGCCGGGACTGGCCTGGCGCCCACGCCGGGACCACAACATGAAACAGACAGAGACACAGCAGCAGGCCGCGTTCGACTATCACGAGTTTCCCACCCCCGGGAAAATCTCGGTCGTGGCGAGCAAGCCGCTGGTGACGCAGCGCGATCTGGCGCTGGCCTATACGCCCGGCGTGGCGAGCGTGTGCGAGTCGATCGCCGCCGATCCGCTGCAGGCCCACCGCTTCACGAGCCGCGGCAACCTCGTGGGCGTGATCACGAACGGCACCGCCGTGCTGGGTCTCGGCAACATCGGCCCGCTCGCATCGAAGCCGGTGATGGAGGGCAAGGCCGTCCTGTTCAAGAAATTCGCCGGAATCGACGTGTTCGACATCGAGATCAACGAGGCCGACCCGGACAAGCTGGTCGACATCATCGCCGGCCTCGAACCGACGTTCGGCGGCATCAATCTCGAGGACATCAAGGCGCCGGAATGCTTCACCGTCGAGCAGAAGCTGCGCGAACGCATGAAGATTCCCGTCTTTCACGACGATCAGCATGGCACGGCCATTACGGTGTCCGCCGCGTTCATCAACGGGCTGAAGGTCGTCGGGAAATCCATCAAGGAAGTGAAGGTCGTGACGTCCGGCGCCGGTGCGGCCGCGCTGGCGTGTCTGGACCTGCTGGTCGACCTCGGGCTGCCGGTGGAAAACGTGTGGGTGACCGACATCGAGGGCGTCGTCTATCGCGGCCGTACCACGCTGATGGACCCGGCCAAGTCGCGCTTCGCGCAGGAAACCGAGGCGCGCAAGCTCGCCGAAGTGATCGGCGGCGCGGATGTGTTCCTGGGGCTGTCGGTCGGCGGCATCCTCACGGCGGAGATGCTCAAGCAGATGGCGGCGCGTCCGCTGATTCTCGCGCTGGCCAACCCGACGCCGGAAATCTTCCCGGAACTGGCGCATGAGACCCGCGACGATGTCGTGATCGCGACGGGCCGCTCGGATTATCCGAACCAGGTCAACAACGTGCTGTGCTTCCCGTACATTTTCCGCGGCGCGCTGGACGTGGGCGCGACGACGATCACGCGCGAGATGGAAATTGCCGCGGTGCACGCAATCGCCGGGCTCGCCGAGGAAGAGCAGAACGAAGTCGTCGCGGCGGCCTATGGCGCGTACGACGTGTCGTTCGGCCCGCAATACCTGATTCCGAAGCCGTTCGACCCGCGCCTGATCGTACGGATCGCGCCGGCCGTCGCGAAGGCGGCGATGGAAGGCGGCGTGGCGACGCGTCCGCTCGCGAATCTCGACGCGTACGTCGAGCAGTTGCAGCAATTCGTCTATCACTCGGGCGCGTTCATGAAGCCGCTGTTCGCGACCGCGCGCCAGCTCGTGCGTGACGGCGGCAAGGCGCGGATCGTGTTCACCGAAGGCGAGGACGAGCGGGTGCTGCGTGCGGTGCAGGTGATCGTCGACGAGAAGCTTGCGCGGCCGATTCTGGTCGGGCGTCCGGAGGTGCTGCTCGCGCGCATCGAGCGATTTGGGCTGCGCTTGCGACTCGGTCAGGATGTCGAAGTGACCAATCCCGAATATGACGAGCGTTTCCCGCAGTACTGGACGAAGTATTGGGAGCTGCGCTGCCGCGACGGTATTTCGAAGGAAATGGCGCGCGTGGAAATGCGCCGCCGCCTGACGCTGATCGGCGCGATGATGGTGCAGCTCGGCGACGCGGACGGGATGATCTGCGGGACGGTGGGCGAGTATCACAATCACCTGCGGTTCGTGGACGAAGTGATCGGCAAGAAACCGGGTGCGTCGACCTACGCGGCAATGAACATCCTGTTGCTCGATCAGCGAACGGTCGCGCTGGTGGATACGCACGTGAACGACAACCCCGATGCGGAGCAGATCGCGGAATTCACGATCGCGGCGGCGCGGCAGATGGAATGGCTGAACCTGACGCCGAAGGTCGCGCTGTTGTCGCGGTCGAACTTTGGGTCGGGGAGTGCGGCTTCGGGCGTGAAGATGCGCCGGGCGCTGGAGATCGTGCGGGAACAGGCGCCGGATATCGAAGCGGATGGCGAGATGCATGGCGACTGCGCGCTCGATGAAGGGCTGCGGGCAAAGCTGCTGCCGATGTCGCCGTTGAAGGGGGCGGCGAATTTGCTGGTTTGTCCGAATGTGGATGCGGGGAATATCGCGTACAACCTGCTCAAGACCGAGGCGGGGAGTAATGTGGCGGTGGGGCCTTTCCTGTTGGGCGTGAACGCTCCCGTGAATATCCTTACTTCGAGCGCTACCGTGCGGCGGATCGTGAATATGGCTGCGTTGACGGTGATTGAGGCGAATCGGGGTGTGGGTGGGTGATTGATTGCAACTTGTGGGCGGCCACGGCCGCCCCTTGTTTTGTCAGATTCAGCCATGAGCGGCCGTCGTGACGGCGCTCAGCAATGTCTGTCCTAGTCTGGTACCCAAGCCAGGAATCTTGGGGCGACTCGTGACAGATCTTCGTATCCAATTATCCCCTTGAGAATTATCCCAAGCTTCACGGCTTTCGCGCACTCGAACTGATTTAACAGTTGTTTTCATTGCTATTGCGGACTTGCAAGGGTATCGATTATTTTGGCGCCGATTCATTCAGAGGTGCTATCTACTCGTGACCATCCTCAAAGTAGTCTTGTCCGTGATCGCCATATACCTGGTAGTCGATATCGGGTGGACGTTTGTGCCGGTTGATGTGCATAACGCGATCACGATTTTCGCGCTCGTGCATACGAAGCTGGCGATCTTCGGCATCACGTCGATCATCTTCGGGTTCTACGTGTACCGGCTCGTCAGAAATTTCAACCGTTTCAGCCGAGCGAAGCGCGCAGGCGCCGCGATCGTCACACTCGTTTTTTTCGCATTCGTCTACTTGGTAGGCTATCGCGGAATCATGATTGACCGTACCGATTGTCAGCGCTTCAACTACAACGTCAAGATGAATGGTGGTGTCAAACAGGTCGACGGCATAACCTACATCGTCAACATCTGCGGAAGCGGTGTCCGCAGCAATGGTTTTTTGGGTGATCAGAATGAGCAGGTCAAACTCGTCGTCAGCGAGGCACATGGCTCGACGCTTGCTACGCGACTATTTTTCGTTTTTTGGGACGGCCGGCCGGGTGAGGACTCGACCATCATCCGTAAGAACAAGTTGGTTTATTTCGACGCATCGGATGAGGACGACAGTGAAAGGTCGATCTCGCTGCCACCCACCACGTTCGATTGGGTCGCGGCAAAATTTCCGATTTGGATTCGCTGAGAATGGTCCCGCCGCCCGGGCGGTCGTTGCGTTGAAGCGGCGCCACCCACGATTCTCGCCGAACCACCCAAGCCAAGAAAGCAGCGGTGATCGCCGTGACCACCCCCGGCGAAACAATCGCCCGAATCAAACACCCGTTCGACGAACCGCCCCCGAACCTCGCACCCCCACGCGCCGCCAACACCCGCCCAACCGCGATGTAATGACCAAACCGCAAGACCTAGTGCATAGATATCGTTTGCCGAGCCCTTAATGACTATCGACAATCGTGGCTCGAATTCACCGCCGCGACGCCAGAAGCGCCTTGGCGGCCGGCGCTCGACGGCTATCCCGGCCGTCCGCGCCCACCTGCACACGACGACATGTACGCGTTCACGCCCTCATTCCAAAACCCCGCCGGCTCGCCGATCCGCGAGTTGTTCAAGTACCTGTCCGAACCGGGCATGATTTCCTTCGCGGGCGGCTATCCGGCCAGCGACCTGTTCGACGTCGACGGCCTGAACGCGGCGGCCGAACGTGCGTATGGGCAGCCCATCCGCTGTCTGCAATACGGCCCGACCGACGGCCTCGCCGAACTGAAGCAGCAACTGATCGCGCTGATGGCGCGTCGCGGCGTCGCGTGCACGCCGGCCGAACTGCTCGTCACGACCGGCTCGCAGCAAGGTCTCGACCTGCTGCTGCGCGTGATGGTGTCGCCCGGCGACGTCGTGCTGACCGAACAACCGGCGTACCCGGCCACGCTGCAGGCGATGCGTTTGCAACAGGCGCGCATCGTGACGATTCCGGTCGACGGCGAAGGCGTCGACGTCGATCGTCTGGCCGAACAACTCGCGTCCGGCGCGATCGCGCAGCCGAAGCTGCTCTACACGGTCCCGACTTTCGCGAACCCGACGGGCGCGACACTGACGCGCGAACGCCGGCTGAAGCTGCTGCGTCTCGCGGTGCAATACCGCTTCCTGATCATCGAGGACGATCCGTACGGCGACCTGCGTTTCGCGGGCGAAGCCGTGCCGTCGATGCTCGCGCTGGCCGGCGAGGTGGATGGCGCGCGCGACTGGCTCGTGCATTTCGCGAGCCTGTCGAAGATCGTCGCGCCGGGGCTGCGCGTGGGCTGGACGATCGCGCCGGCCGAAATCGCGCGGCGCTGCGTGATCGCGAAGCAGACGGTCGACCTGTGCAGCGCGCCGTGGACGCAGGCCACCGCCGCCGAATATCTGGCGGACGGCGCGCTCGAACGCCATCTGCCGCGCATCACGGCCGCGTACCGTCGCAAATGCGACGCGATGTGCGATGCGCTGCGCGACGGCTTCGGCGATGCGATCGAATTCCATCGTCCCGAAGGCGGGATGTTCGTGTGGGCGCGGCTCGGCGCGGTATCGTCGGACGGGTTGCTGCAACAGGCGATTGCCAACAAGATCGTGTTCGTACCCGGCAAGGCGTTCTTCGCGGACAACGTCGATGCGGCGTCGCTTCGCCTGTCGTTCGCCGCGCCGGACGTCGATGCGATCCGGGAAGGCGTCGCGCGTCTCGTGCGCGCGTATGGTGCGGCGCGGGCCGCGTGAGGAGACACCGACATGAATAACACCATCAACGAAACGGCCGCGGTGGGCGCGGCTGCGAACACCGGCGACAACCGGCCGGCAAAGCATCCGTCGTCGCAGATCAGCGCCGGGCCGCAGTATGTGGTCGACGTGCTCGGCCGCTTCGGCGCGGAGCCGGCGACCGATGCCGGCGATGCGGCGCCGGTCGTGCTCGGCTACAACTGAGCGGCACAACGGCGGCTGCGGCGCATCCGATGCGAGCCGTCGCCGACACAAACGGTTAAGCTTGCGCGATCGAAACACCGACGATCGCCGCCGCCTCATGTCCGACTCGACCTCCGAATCGCTCGCGCAAACCTACGACCGCGTCTGGTCCTGCCTCGAATCCGGCGTGAGCGTACAGCGTTCGCCGTTCACGATGCTGCAGGCGGCGACGCTCGGCCTCGATGGCGCGCCGAAGGTCCGGACGATCGTATTGCGTCAGGTGAGCCGCACCGCGAACGTGCTGTCGTTTCATACCGACGCGCGTTCGGAGAAGGTCGCGGAGTTGCGTCGCGATCCGCGCATCTCGATCGTCGCGAACGATCTCGACGCGCTTGTGCAGATTCGCGCGGAAGGCGTCGCGTCGATCTGCGACGACGAAGCGCAACGGCGCGCGATCTGGGCATCGAGCCGCCCGCATACGCTGCTGCTGTATCGCGCGCCGTTGCCGCCCGGCACGCCGATCTCCTCACCGGAAGACGCGCATATCAACGACGCCGCCTCAACCGGCGACGGCTACGACAACTTCTGCCTGATCCACATGACGATCACGCGCATCGACTGGCTCGAACTCGCGCACGCCGGCCATCGCCGCGCGGTATTCGACCTGAACGAAAGCGACTACGAAGCCCGCTGGATCGCGCCTTGACGCTGGTCAAGCGCGCTCGATCCACTCAAGGCCGCCCGTCCGACGCGGCCTGGATCATCCACTCGCGCATCACCGCGATCGCGTCGTCGTCGCGACGCTCGGCTGGATACACGAGATAGAACCCCACCGACAGCGGAAACGCGAAATCGAACGGCTTGCACAGCCGGCCTGCTGCGATATCGCGTTCGACCAAAGGCTCGGTCGCGAGCGCGATGCCCTGGCCGGCGACGGCCGCATCGATCGCGAGCGACGTCTGGTTGAAGCGCAGCCCCTTGTGCGGATCGACGTCGACCGGTTCGGGCATCGCGGCGAGGAACTCGGGCCACAGGTCGTGCGCGTCGTGCAGCAGCACCTGCCCGGCGAGCGCGCGCGGCGAAGCCGGCGCGGTCAGCACCGACGGGCTGCACACCGCGCACACGTCGAGCGGGAACAGCGCATGGGTGGCGAGATGCTTGCCGAACGGCGGCTTGCCGTAGCGGATCGCGAGATCGACGCCGTCATGGCGGAACGTCGCGATCTGCGGGTCGGCGATCACGCGCACGTCGTAGTCGGGATGCGCGTCGGTGAACTGCGCGAGCCGCGGAATCAGCCACTTCGACGCGAACGACGGCGTCGTGCTGATCGTCAGCGCGGCGCGCCGCTTCACGAGCTTGTCGGTCGCGTCGGCGATCGCGTGCAGCGCGCGCTGCACGTCGGAGAAATACGCGGCGCCGTCGTGCGTGAGCGAGAGGCCGCGCGGCAGGCGCTCGAACAGCTTCAGGCCGAGCACGTCCTCGAGGTGGCGCACCTGCTGCGCGACGGCACCCTGCGTGACGCCGATCTCGTCGGCGGCCGCGCGGAAATTGAGGTGCCGCGCGGACACTTCGAACGCGCGAAGCGCATTCAGCGGTGGCAGGCGGGAAGGACGTGGCGGCATCGTCAGGCTGTAGAAAAACTATCGGCTGGCGGCAGAAATACTGGTTCGACAGTGGGAAGCGATGCGCCTACATTACCACCATGGCGCGCCGAATGGCGGCTGCGCGGCGGCAGAATGAGAATGAGGAGCGGATCGTGACTGTAGAAAAAGTGGCGTTGATCACGGCGGCGGGCAAGGGCATGGGCGCGGCGATCGCGCGCGAACTGGCGGCGACGGGCTATCGCGTCGCGCTGATGTCGCCGTCGGGCAGCGCGGTGGCGCTTGGCGACGAACTCGGCGGTTTCGGCATCAAGGGCTCGGTGACCGAAGAGGCCGATATCGACCGGCTCGTGCAGGAAACGGTCGAGCGCTACGGCCGGATCGATGCGGTCGTGAACAACACCGGCCATCCGCCGAAGGGCGAGCTGCTGGCGATCACCGACGACAACTGGCACACGGGGCTCGATCTGATCCTGCTGAACGTGGTGCGCGTGATGCGCCGCGTGACGCCGATCTTCCAGAAGCAGGGCGGCGGCGCGGTGGTCAATATCTCGAGCTTCGCGGCGGACGCACCCGAGCAGCCGATGCCCGTGTCGTCGGCGCTGCGCGCGGCGCTGAGCGCATGGACGCGGCTGTACGCGGAACGCTATGCGGCCGAGAACATCCGGATGAACGCGGTGCTGCCGGGCTTCATCGACAGCTGGCCGGAAACGCCGCAGATCGTCGCGCGCATTCCGGCCGGCCGCTTCGGCAAGACCGGCGAGATCGCGAAGACAGTCGCGTTCCTGCTGTCGGACGGCGCGGGCTACATCACCGGGCAGAACATTCGCGTCGACGGCGCGATCGTCAACGCGCTCTGAGCGCGACACCGGCGAGCGGCCGCGCAAGCGCTGCTCGCCGCGCAGCAGCTACAAACGCGTACAAATCAGACAAATTCGGGATACATCCGACCTTTCAAATGGGCGACGCCGCGTGACATGGGCACGCCGGATTGAAAGCCTGAGCGCGATCCCCCGCGGCATGTTCACTTTCCATTTCACGAAAGGAGATGCCGAACGATGTCCTCCACACCGTTTTCCCCGATGCGTCGCCACCTGCTGGCCACTTCCGTGGCCGCCGGGGTCTCGGCGATGCTGCCCACCGCGCTGCATGCGGCCACCGGCGCGAGCGGCATACGCCCGTTCACCGCCCACATCCCCGATGAAGCCGTGGTCGATCTGCGTCGTCGTATCGTCGCGACGCGCTGGCCGGGCCGCGAGACCGTCGTCGACGAATCGCAGGGCGTGCGGCTCGAGCGCATGCAGGCGCTGCTGCGCTACTGGGGCACCGACTACGACTGGCGCAAGGGCGAGGCGCGCCTGAACGGTTTCCCGATGTTCATCACCGAAATCGACGGGCTCGACATTCATTTCATTCACGTGCGGTCGCGGCACGCAAACGCGATGCCGATGATCATGACGCACGGCTGGCCCGGCTCGATCTTCGAGCTGCTGAAGGCGATCGGCCCGCTGACCGACCCGACCGCGCATGGCGCGAGCGCGGACGATGCGTTCCACGTCGTCGTGCCGTCGCTGCCGGGCTTCGGTTTCTCGGGCCGGCCGACGAAGACCGGCTGGGGCTCCGACCACATCGCGCGAGCGTGGGGCGAGTTGATGGCGCGGCTCGGCTATACGCGTTTCGTGTCGCAGGGCGGCGACTGCGGCTCGGTGATCTCGCACCGGATGGCGATGCAGCGCGTGCAGGGTCTGGCCGGGATTCACGTGAACATGCCGGCGACGGTGCCGCCGGATATCGCGACGCTGCTCGAGATCGATGCGCCCGCGCCGGCTTCGTTGACGCCGAAGGAGAAGGCCGCGTACGAGAAGCTCGCGACGTTCTATCGCGACAATTGCGGCTACTCGGCGATGATGGTCACGCGGCCGCAGACGGTCGGCTATGCGCTTGCCGATTCGCCGTCCGGGCAGGCTGCGTGGATGTACGACAAGATCTCGCAGTGGACGTATAGCGGCGGCGTGCCCGAACGCTCGATTCCGCGCGACGAGATCCTCGACGACATCTCGCTGTACTGGCTGACGAACACCGCGACGTCGTCCGCGCAGATCTACTGGGAGGATCACTCGAACAACTTCAACGCGGTGGATATCTCGCTGCCGGCCGCGATCACGGTGTTTCCCGGCGAGATCTACCAGGCGCCGCGCAGCTGGGCCGAGCGCAGCTATCACAACCTGATCTACTTCAACGAAGTCGACAAGGGCGGGCACTTCGCGGCATGGGAAGAACCGGAACTGTTTGCGCGCGAAGTGCGTGCGGGGTTCCGGCCGTTGCGGCGCGCGTAAGCGGCGTAGTAAGCGCAGTGAATACGGGCCGGCCTGGTGCGCGGCCCGTTTTCGTTTCTGCCGCGCGGCCGCGCCGAAACGTCGTTTTTATCGCGATTTTTGAATCGCTGTGTGTCGTGTTCGCACACGGATACGTTGAGATACAAAGCCTCCGGATGGTTCGGATATAAAACCGGTGAAGCAATTCACACGGCGGCGCGGCGCCATCCGCTGCCGCCGCGACCGACGACACCCGATTGCCCGCACGTGCCGCGGGCCTCTTTCTTAGCGATCGACAATGGAGAACGAGTCATGACCGATACCGTGAACACCCGCCGCCGCCTGCTCCTGGGCACCACGCTGGCAAGCCTGAGCCTGGCCGACCTCGGCTTCAGCGCGCTCGCGCATGCGCAGTCGGCGCCCGATGCATCGGCGGCGAAGCGCCCGGCCGGCGTCGCGTCGCTGGGTACGATCCACCAGATCGATGCGGGCGTGCTCAACGTCGGTTATGCGGATCTCGGCCCGAAGCAAGGCCCGGTCGTATTCCTGCTGCACGGCTGGCCGTACGACATCTACAGCTACGCGGACGTCGCGCCGCTGCTCGTCGCGGCCGGCTATCGCGTGATCGTGCCGTATCTGCGCGGCTACGGCTCGACGACGTTCCGCTCGGCCGACACGGTGCGCAACGGCCAGCAGGCGGTGACGGCCGTCGACATCGTCGCGCTGATGGATGCGCTGAAGATCGACCACGCGATATTCGGCGGCTACGACTGGGGCGCGCGCACGGCTGACGTCATCGCGGCGCTGTGGCCGCAGCGCGTGAAGGCGCTGGTGTCGGTGAGCGGCTACCTGATCGGCAGCCAGGCGGCGAATGCCAAGCCGCTGCCGCCGCAGGCCGAACTGCAGTGGTGGTATCAGTTCTACTTCTCGACCGAGCGCGGCGAACTCGGCTACGCGCAGAACCGCGACGCGTTCAACAAGCTGATCTGGCAACTCGCGTCGCCGAAGTGGCAGTTCTCCGACGAGACCTACGCGCGCTCGGCCGCATCGTTTCAGAATCCCGATCACGTGGCCGTCGTGATCCACAACTATCGCTGGCGTCTCGGGCTCGCGCAGGGCGAAGCGAAATACGACGACATCGAGCGGCGTCTCGCGGCCGGGCCTTCGATCGCCGTGCCGACGATCACGATGGAAGGCGACGCGAACGGCGCGCCGCATCCGGCCCCGGCCGCGTACGCGAAGAAGTTCACCGGCAAGTACCAGCACCGGACCATTACCGGCGGCATCGGCCATAACCTGCCGCAGGAAGCGCCGCAGGCCTTCGCCGATGCGATCCTGCAAGTGGAGCATCTGTGATGCGGGCCCGCGTGGGGGGATGGCGGCGCGGCGCGCGCCGCGCGTTCGTCGCGGGCGTGCTGCTGGCCGGCGCGTGGTCGGCGAGCGGCCCGGCCGCGTTCGCGGAACAGTCGAAGCCGGCCGCGGCCGCATCGCCGATTTACGGCGTGACGATTCCGCCCGGCTACCGGAAGTGGGAAATGGTCGCGCCGGCCGAAGAGGCCGCACCGCTCGACGAGTTGCGCGTGGTGCTCGGCAATCCGGTTGCGATGCGTGCGCTCGAAAAAGCGACGCTGCCGTTCCCGGACGGCACGATCCTCGTGAAGCTCGCGTACAAGCGCAAGCAGTCCGACGAGTTCGCGCCCGCGACGGTGCCCGGCCAGGCGACGACCGTGCAGGTCATGGTGAAGGACTCGCGTCGCTATGCGGCGACGGGCGGCTGGGGGTTCGGGCGCTTCATCAACGGCGTGCCGGCCGATATCGGCCAGCATCAGACGTGCTTTGCGTGCCATCAGGCGCGGGTCAAGAACCACGATTACGTGTTCACGCGGCTCGCACCGTGACGTGACGCGTGAGCGTGAAGCGGATGGAAAGGCGTGCCCGGCGAGGCACGCCTTTTTTCGTGGTGCGTTGCGTGGCCGGTGTGTATCGCACTGTATCTGCGGCCGTTCCTGAAAAACTGGCATGCAGAAAGCCCGGTTCCGGAAACATGCCGGATACGTGCGCGGGTTCTACTGTCGACATGCAGCAAACGTTCGGTGCCAGGCGTTCGCACCGGATGCCCAGTGCTCGACACCTCAACTTCGTTCAAGGAGAACCTTCATGAAAGCCGCTCGAATCCTCGCCGTTGCCGTCCTCGCCGCCGCCCCCGCGCTGTCGTTCGCCGATACCGGCCACAGCCTCACGCGTGCTGAAGTGCGCGCCGACCTCATCCGTCTCGAGAAGGCCGGCTACAACCCGGCCGGCAGCGAAGCGCACTATCCGGACGACATCGCCGCCGCGGAGAACGCCGTCGCGGCTGCCGAGCAGGTCGCGCGTTCCGACCAGAATGGCCCGTCGAAGTCGCAAGGCGACAACGTGGCCGATGCGTCGACGCCGGCCGGCCATCGCGGTGCCGCGCCGTCGCGCGCCGCACGCTACGCCGCCGACGACCTGTACGCGCATTCGTGATCGGGCGCCGCGCTTGCCGCATGCACGCGCGGCTGCTCGGGCAGCACTTTATTTCAACGACACGATAAGGAAGGGAGCATGACGATGGCCGGTTTGATGAAACGCGTTCTGGTATCCGCCGCGATGATCGGCGGACTGTTCGGTGCGGTCGCGGCGCAGGCCGCGCCGAAGGAAGACCTGAAGGGCACCAACGTCGTGCTCGTGCACGGCGCATTTGCCGACGGGTCGAGCTGGAACCGCGTGATTCCGCTGCTCGAGGCGCGCGGGCTGCACGTGGTGTCGGTGCAGAACCCGCTGAGCTCGCTTGCCGACGACGCGGCCGCGACGAAGCGTACGATCGACGAACAGAAGGGGCCGGTCGTGCTGGTCGGCCACTCGTGGGCGGGCGTCGTGATTAGCGACGCGGGCAACGACGACAAGGTGAAGTCGCTCGTGTACGTCGCGGCGTTCGCGCCGGACAACGGCCAGTCGATCGCCGACGTCACGCAGGGGCTGCCGGCGCCGGCATGGGCTGGCGAACTGCGCAAGGACGCCGGCGGTTTCGCGCGGCTGTCGGACAAGGCGATCGCACAGGATTTCGCGCCGGATCTGCCGCCCGCGCAGCAGCGCATCGTTGCCGCGACCCAGGGGCCGTGGTATAGCGGGTGCATCTCGGAGAAGGTCGCGCAAGCCGCATGGCATGCGAAGCCGTCGACGTTCGTCGTCGCGACGCACGACCGGATGATCGATCCGACGCTGCAGGAAGCGATGGCGAAGCGGATCGGCGCGACGGTCGCGCGCGTGAACGCGAGCCACGTCGCGATGCTGAGCCAGCCGAAGGCCGTGGCCGACGCGATCATCGCCGCCGCCGAGCGCGCGAAGCAGGATACGCAGTGAGCGAATGCGGCGCCGCGCTTTCGTGACGAAGCGCGGCGCCGCGCGTGATTGTGATGTCTTTTCAGCAGGAGAAGTCATGACCGAACTCTGGCAACTGCCGGCGACCGAACTCGCGAAACGCGTGCGGCAGCGTGACGTGTCCGCGCGCGAAGTGGCGGACGCCGTGCTCGATCGTCTCGATGCGGTGAATCCGGCGATCAACGCGGTGGTCGAACACCGCCCCGACGACGTGCGGCGACAGGCCGACGAAGTCGATCGCGCGATCGCGCGCGGCGACGATCCGGGGCCGCTCGCGGGCGTACCCGTCACCGTGAAGATCAACGTCGATCAGGCCGGCTTTGCGACGACCAACGGCACGCGCCTGCAGGAAAACCTGATCGCGCCGGCCGACAGCCCGGTGGTCGCCAACATCCGCAAGGCCGGCGGAGTGCTGCTCGGCCGCACCAATTCGCCGACGTTCGCACTGCGCTGGTTCACGTCGAATCGCGTGCATGGTCATACGCGCAATCCGCGCAATGCGTCGCTGACGCCGGGCGGATCGAGCGGCGGCGCGGCGGCGGCCGTCGCAGCCGGGATCGGACCGCTCGCGGTCGGCACCGACATCGGCGGCTCGGTGCGCTACCCGGCCTATGCGTGCGGCGTGCATGGAATCCGGCCGTCGCTCGGTCGCGTGCCGGCATTCAATGCGTCGTCGCCCGAGCGGGCGATCGGCGCGCAACTGATGTCGGCGGCCGGGCCGATCGCGCGCACGATCGACGATCTTTCGCTTGCGCTGCGGGCGTTCTCCGCACCGGACCCGCGCGATCCGTGGCACGTCGCGGTGCCGTTCGACGGGCGTGAGGTGCCGAGGCGCGCGGCGCTGTGCGTGCGTCCGCGCGGCCTGGAGGTCGTGCCCGAAGTCGAGACCGCGTTGCGCGATGCCGCGCGCCGGCTCGTCGATGCCGGCTGGACCGTCGACGAGATCGACGATACGCCGCCGATGCGCGAGGCCGCGCTGCTGCAGGAACAGCTGTGGCTCGGCGATGGCTTCGACGCGCTGGCGAACTCAGTCGAGCAGGATGGTGATCCGGGCGCGGCTGCGGTGATCGCCGCCGTGCGCGGCAAGGTGTGCGATCTGCCGGCCGACGTGATCAGCCGCGCGCTGGTCCGACGCACGACGTTGACGCGCGAGTGGCGGCTGTTTTTCGATGAATATCCGGTGTTGCTGCTGCCGGTTTCGTCGGAACTGCCGTTTCTGGACGATCTCGACCGGCAAGGGCCGGACGGGTTCGAGCGCGTATGGGAAGCGCAGCTCACGTTGCGCGCGCTGCCCGCGATGGGGCTGCCGGGGCTGGCCGTCACGACGTCGATCGTGAACGGCGTGCCGGTGGGCGTGCAGGTGGTCGCCACGCATCATCGCGAGGATCTGTGTCTGCTCGCGGGGCGCGATATCGAGGCGCGTGGCGCGCCGGTTACGGTGGTCGACCCGGTGGTGTGACGTACTGAAGAACACGTGCATCGGCGAGGCGCGGTGGCTTCGTCGGTGCATCGCGTGATCCGTTCCATTTCGGACTCCATGACGACGCGCCGCATGCCGCGCCGATCGTCTCTCTCGCTTCCTTTCAAATCCCTTCGATGCACGACATCGAACGGCCCCCGTCCTCCATTGCCATCTCGCCAGCGACCGCGCATCGATAGCGCGCGTCTGCTATTGCATTCCCCGCGGCGCTGATTAGGAAATGAATTTTTATTGGTTCTGCTTCCCCGACCGCACTCGCATAGTGGCGCTGACGGCTATAGACAGCACGCAAGCTGCAACAGCCGCATTCCCGGTGTCTTTGTTCATACGAATCTGAGAATACAAGGAAGTGTCATGACGGTTGAACTGGAAGAACGAACCGCCGCCCAGCAGGCGCTGGAAGACGCGCGCACAACGGCCGTGGCGGCCGGCACGCCCTACGCGGGCGGCGTTGCGCCGGAAGCCGCGTGGGCGTTGTTCACGGCGGGCGACGCAGTGCTGGTCGACGTGCGCACGGCCGAGGAACGGAAATTCGTCGGTTACGTGCCGGAGTCGCTGCACGTGCCGTGGGCGACCGGTACGAGCCTGACGCGCAACCCGCGCTTCGTGCGCGAACTGGAAGCGAAGACCGGCAAGGATGCGGTCGTGCTGCTGCTGTGCCGCAGCGGCAACCGCTCGGCGCAGGCGGCCGAGGCTGCCACGAAGGGTGGTTTCACGCAGGTGTTCAATGTGCTCGAAGGCTTCGAGGGCGACCTCGACGAGCGGCAGCATCGCGGCGGCCACAACGGCTGGCGCTTTCGCGGCCTGCCGTGGGCGCAGGATTGATTCACGGCCGTTACGGGGAGAAAGCAGCATGGCCGCATTCGATATCGACGACATCGTTCAATCGCTGCAGACGGTGCGCCGCGCATGGCGCGAAAAACAGCGGCGCTCGCTCGAACCGGGCGGGCGCGATTTGCCGGCGCGCGAGGCGCTCGCGCAGATCGTCGGCGCGCTGAAGGGGGTGCTGTTCCCGATGCGGCTCGGGCCCCCCGACCTGCGGCAGGAAAGCGAGAACTTCCACGTGGCTCACGCGCTCGACGCGGCGCTGAACGCGCTGCTCACGCAGGTGACGCTCGAATTGCGTTACGCGGCGCGCCAGCGTAACGCCGACGGGCCGGTAGACAACCTCGGCGAAGTCGCGTCGAAGGCCGTGCAGGCGTTCGCCGCACGCTTGCCGGAGATTCGCCGCCTGCTCGACAGCGACGTGCTCGCGGCCTTCCACGGCGATCCGGCGGCGGGCAGCGTCGACGAGGTGCTGCTGTGCTATCCGGGCATCCTCGCGATGATCCACCACCGGCTCGCGCACGAGCTGTACGGGCTCGGCCTGCCGCTGCTCGCGCGGATCATCGCCGAGCAAGCGCATGCGGAAACCGGCATCGACATCCATCCGGGCGCGCGCATCGGCGCGGGGTTCTTCATCGACCACGGCACGGGCGTCGTGATCGGCGAGACGGCGATCATCGGCGAGCGCGTGCGCGTGTATCAGGCCGTCACGCTCGGCGCGAAGCGCTTCCCGCGCGATGCGGACGGCCATCTGGAGAAAGGGCTCGCGCGCCATCCAATCGTCGAGGACGACGTGGTGATCTATGCGGGCGCAACGATTCTCGGCCGCGTGACGATCGGGCGCGGCGCGGTGATCGGCGGCAACGTGTGGCTCACGCAGGACGTGCCGGCCGGCGAAAACGTCACGCAGGCCGTGCTGCGCAGCGAAGCGAACGCCGCGCCGCGCACGGCGGCGCGCGTCGCCTAGGAGGCGCGATGAGCGACCTCATCCATCACTTCGGCGCCACCGTGCGCAAGCTGCGCGAAGCGCGCACGTGGTCGCAGGAGCAACTGGCCGAGCACGCGGGGCTGAACCGCTCGTATGTCGGCGAGATCGAGCGCGGCGAGGCGATCGCATCGATCGTCACGGCCGACAAGATCGCGCGCGCATTCGACGTGTCGATCTCGACGCTACTGCCGAGCGCGTACGTCACCTGAGGCCGCCCCCCATCGTTTTCCCCTTTCGGGTGCACGACCTGACGGCTATAGCATGTTGAGCCGGCAGGGGCGTGCTTCCGATAATCACCCAGCGTCATAAGCAATCCCGTTTTTCATCTTAAGAACCCGGAGCCACACATGTCGACCGTTGCAAGCGGCACGGCCGCGCTGAGCGATCACGCCGCCCGCCAACTAGCGAACGCTACCAAGACCGTCCCGCAGCTTTCCACGATCACGCCGCGCTGGCTGACCCATCTGCTGCAATGGGTGCCGGTCGAGGCCGGCATCTACCGCCTGAACCAGGTGAAGAACCCGGAAGCGGTGCGCGCCGCGTGCACGCAGCTCGAGGACGAAAGCGTGCTGCCGCAGACCTTCGTGCCGTACGAGGAACAGCCGCGCGAATACTTCCTGAACGCGGTGAGCACGGTGCTCGACGTGCATACGCGGATCTCCGATCTTTACAGTAGTCCTCATGACCAGATCAAGGAACAGCTGCGCCTGACGATCGAGACGATCAAGGAACTGCAGGAAAGCCAGCTGATCAACAATCCCGATTACGGGCTGCTCGCGAACGTGACCGACGAACAGCGGATCTTCCCGCTGACGGGCGCGCCGACGCCGGACGATCTCGACGAGCTGCTGACGAAGGTGTGGAAGGAGCCGGCATTCTTCCTCACGCACCCGCTCGCGATCGCCGCGTTCGGCCGTGAATGCACGCGGCGCGGCGTGCCGCCGCCGACGGTCAGCCTGTTCGGCTCGCAGTTCCTCACGTGGCGCGGCATTCCGCTGATTCCGTCGGACAAGGTGCCGGTCGCGGACGGCAAGACCAAGATCCTGCTGCTGCGCGTCGGCGACAAGCGCCAGGGCGTCGTCGGCCTGTATCAGCCGGGCGTCGCGGGCGAGCAGGGGCCGGGCCTGTCGGTGCGCTTCATGGGGATCAACAACCAGGCGATCGCGTCGTACCTGATCTCGCTGTATTGCTCGCTCGCGATCCATTCTCCGGATGCGCTGGCTGTCCTCGATGACGTCGAAATCGCCAAGTTCCATGACTATCCCGACACCTACCGTTAATCCCGGCCTGGCCGGCGGCGACGCGCACGCGTTGCCGCATGCGCCGCTGCCGGCCGGCTTGCCCGACCCGGCGACGCTCGCGCGGCTCGCGTCCGAGTTCTTCGCGACGCCGCCCGGGCAGGCCACCGCGCCCGGGCTGTCGGCCGGCAGCGGTGCGGTTGGCGGCGTGCCGTCGGCCTTGCCGGCCGCGGCGCCGATTCTCGCGGCGGTGAGCAACCCGGTGCCGGGCGGCTCGCCGCTCGCGGGCCCGGGCGGCGCGGGCACCGGCGTGCCGGGTCTTGCGTTGCCGCAAGGCAAGGTACCGGGCGCGAACCTCGCGCCGTCCGCGCCGACGCACGTGCTGTCGCTCGGCAACCGCGCACCCGCGCTCGCGCCGCATGCGGCCGCGCAGAACGGGCTGCCCGACAACGCGGTGTCGATCGCGCCCGCGCTCGAACCGCGTGTCGGCGGCGCGGCGCTCGGCGTGCCGCAGGTGAATACGCCGGCACCGGAAAGCGCGGCGAAGACGTCGCCGTACTACTTCACCGACGGTTCGCTGCAAGGCTGGCAGGCGACGCCGCAGGACATCGTCGTGCCGTCGAACGGGCTGGCGTCGCCGGAAGCGTTCGGGTTGCCGGACGACGACGCGCTGCGCGAACTGCTCGCCGTGCGTCGCGACGTGCCGGTGTCGCGTGCATCGGGCGCATCGGGCGCATCGGGCGCGGATGTGCCGCGGTATTTCATCGACGACGCGCACGCAGCCGAGCCGCAAAGCCAGCTGTATCGCGGCGCGCATCCGCCGTTCGACGTGAACGCGATCCGCCGCGATTTCCCGATCCTTCAGGAGCGCGTGAACGGCAAGCAGCTCGTCTGGTTCGACAACGCGGCGACGACGCACAAGCCGCAGGCCGTGATCGACCGCCTCGCATACTTCTACGCACACGAGAACTCGAACATCCACCGCGCGGCGCATGCACTGGCCGGCCGCGCGACGGATGCGTACGAGCATGCGCGGGAAACGGTGCAGCGCTTCATCGGCGCATCGTCGCCGGACGAGATCGTGTTCGTGCGCGGCACGACCGAGGCGATCAACCTGATCGCGAAGACGTGGGGCGTGCAGAACGTCGGCGAAGGTGACGAGATCGTCGTGTCGCATCTCGAGCATCACGCGAACATCGTGCCGTGGCAGCAGCTTGCCGCGGTCAAGGGCGCGAAGCTGCGTGTAATTCCGGTCGACGATTCGGGGCAGGTGCTGCTCGACGAATACCGGAAGCTGCTCAACGATCGCACGAAGATCGTGTCCGTCACGCAGGTGTCGAACGCGCTCGGCACGGTCGTGCCGGTGAAGGAGATCGTCGAACTCGCGCATCGCGCGGGCGCGAAGGCGCTCGTCGACGGTGCGCAGTCGATCTCGCACATGCGTGTGGACGTGCAGGCGCTCGATGCGGATTTCTTCGTGTTCTCCGGACACAAGATCTACGGGCCGACCGGGATCGGCGTCGTGTACGGCAAGCGCGCGATCCTCGACGACATGCCGCCGTGGCAAGGGGGCGGCAACATGATCGCGGACGTGACGTTCGAGCGCACGGTGTTCCAGCCGCCGCCGAACCGCTTCGAAGCCGGCACCGGCAACATCGCGGATGCGGTGGGGCTCGGCGCGGCGCTCGACTATGTGAACCGCATCGGCATCGAGAACATCGCGCGCTACGAGCACGATCTGCTTGCGTATGCAACGAGCGTGCTCGCGCCGGTGCCGGGCGTGCGGCTCGTCGGTACCGCGCGCGACAAGGCGAGCGTGCTGTCGTTCGTGCTGAAGGGCTATGAAACCGAGGAGGTCGGGCAGGCGCTGAACGAAGAGGGCATCGCGGTGCGCTCGGGGCATCACTGCGCGCAACCGATCCTGCGGCGTTTCGGGCTCGAGGCCACGGTGCGGCCGTCGCTCGCGTTCTACAACACGTGCGATGAAGTCGATGCGCTGGTGAGCGTCGTCAGGAGACTGGCGGCGCGGCGTTGATGTTTTCGTTGCGCTGACGTCGATGTTGCCCGCTTGCGGCGGCCTTTGCGGGCCGCCGCAAGCGTTTTTATGCTACCCGGTTAGAAACGCACGACCGGCTTCTGCTCGACGCTGAAGCCGTCACGCAGCACACTGGCCGAATCCGCGAAATAGCGGCGGATTTCCGACAGTAGATCGGTGTTGCCGCGCCGGCAGAACACCACGCCCGATCCTTCCTCCGTCAACAGCTCATCGATCAGCGATTCGGGTTGCCCGATATCGGCGAGATGGACGTTCTGCACGCCGTGCGCGAGCGCATCGAGCGCGTCGCGTACGCACGGCGCCGCGTCGGCGGCTGGATGTTCGGCGAGCCATTGCTCGAGTTCCGCGATGCCGTACAGACCGGCAAGCTCGCCGAGTTCGCGCAGCCATGCACTGTCGACCATCATCACCAGCGTGACGGCGCCCGTGCGTTGCGCGAACAGGCTGCCGAGCCGTTCCGGGCGCAACAGCCGGTCGTGGCCCGCGTCGTCCGGTGCGACCGGCATCACGACGGGCACCAGTCCATTGTCGAGAAACGCGTTCAACGCAGCGCTGTCGAATCGTGCGATCGCGCTTGTGCTCGCGTGGTCGGGTTCAGCGCAGGCAACCAGCAAGCCGCCGTCGTGACCGTCGACACCGATCGCCCGGGCGCCGTGGCTGCCGATCAGGCGCACCAGTTCATGATTGATGCCGGTCATGGCCGCATGCACGGTGTGGACCGATTGCGTGCCGGACGCGGTCGGGATGCTTTGGATCACGATCGGACGGATGCCGGTGAGCGCGAGCAGCGCGACATCCTGTGCGAAGGCGGAGCGCGCGTGGGCGTCGCTCGCGGCACCGCCGTCGACGATGACGACGGTCTGTCCGTGCAGCGCCTGCATGAAAGGCAGCGCGCGGGTCAGGCCGGCCACGCGTCGGGTGGGAGTATCAGGGTCTGGGAACATGGGAATCGGAAATGATGGAGGGAATGCCTGCCGTTGCACGATGTCGGGTCAAACAGTGCGTTGCATGAGCCGGTGAATCTCTTCGGGCGTTTGCGCATCGCGCGACGCCTGCCGGATCGCGCGTTCGCTGAACCATCGCGCGGCATCGGCGAGCAGTTCGAGGTGCACGCGGCCGTCCGCGTGCGGCAGCACCAGCACGATGAATTCATGCACGGGCTTGCGGTCCGGCGCGTTGAACGCGAACGGGTACCGCGCGCGAACGAACAGCGCGACGGCCGAGCCGAGCCCGTCGACGCGCGCATGCGGAATCGCGACGCCTTGCCCGAGGCCGGTCGAGCCGAGTTGCTCGCGCTTGATCAGTTCGGCGCGGATCCGGTCGGCGGATACGCCGCTGCCGCGCGCGACATGGCGCGCGATCAGGTCGAACAACTGGCTCGCGCTTTCCACGGGTACATCGAGCAGGATGTTGTCCGTCGGACAGGCGTCGGCGAGCCGGGTCGCGAACGGCGTGCTGCCGCGTCGGTGAGCGATGGGGGATTGGCCGCCGACGGCGGCCTGCTGCGTTTGCATGCGGATTGCTCCGTGTCGGGATGACAGGGAAATCCTAGACAACCTCGCGTAAAGACGGTGTCAGATACGCGGTGGGCGAGCATTAAAATTTCGTATCGAGCGCCGACGGAGCCGCGCCCGATATGGGCAACCTCAGGTGCCCGACAGTACGAACGGCAGCGTCGTCAGCACAAACACCGAAATGCCGACGACCGGCGCACCGAATGCGATTGCCGCGAACGCGGCCGCGGCGCTCGTCAGTACGAGCGTTCTCGACACCCGGCGATGCCGGTCGTGCGCCGTCGTTCGTACTTCGTGGAGGGTTTCGGTCCGCCGCCCGATCACGTGTTTCCAGAACGTCAAACCCAGCATCATTTCACGGCTCCTGTATGAAAGACGATCGCGACGGGGCATGCGATGCTGCGGAAGCGGAAGGCCCCGTGAATGAAATCAGTGATGCAAAACAACTGGCTAGAATCGGCGGATCGATGGCGCGTCGTTACGCGGCCTGTGTCGATGCACGTGCTCGAACGCATACATTGCGATGCGTGACGACCACATCGACATCGCGTTCAAGCGTGCACGGAAAGGACTACGGCGCGCATCGTCCGCCTGTCGGCAGGACGGTGACTCGGGAAGGTGACGCAGGCGTCCGGCCTGTCAGGCAGAAATGCAACTCGGAGGACGAGGACGTCGGATGCGCATGGCGCGTGCTCGGCGGTGGATGGCGGACCCATTCTAGTGAACGGATGCGCGGGCGCAAGTAAAAAGGTCGTAAAGGGGTGGGAGTCGCGCGTTACCAGCGGTTCCGCAGACGGTCGATCCTAAAGAAAAACGCGTGACGACTTCCGTCGCCACGCGTTTCCCGTGACTACATGACCGCGCGCATACCGACAAACCGGCGCGCACGCCGCCGCGTCGTCAGAAATCGAACCCCGGCCCGCCCGCGCCCGGGCCGCCGGGCGCGGCGGCCGGCGCCGCATCCTTCGGCGCTTCGAACACGGTCGCATCGGTCGTCAGCAGCAGCCCGGCCACCGACGCCGCATTCTGCAGCGCGGTGCGCGTAACCTTGGTCGGATCGAGCACGCCCGATTCGACGAGGTCGCCGTACTCGCCCGTCTGCGCGTTGTAGCCGAAGTTGCCCGCGCCTTCCGCGACCTTCGCGACGACGACGCTCGCCTCCTCGCCCGCATTCGTGACGATCTGGCGCAGCGGTTCTTCCAGCGCGCGCAGCACGATCTTGATGCCCGCGTCCTGATCGGCGTTCGCGCCCTTCAGTTCGCGAATCGCCTGCCGTACGCGGATCAGCGCGACGCCGCCGCCCGGCACGATGCCTTCCTCGACGGCCGCGCGCGTCGCGTGCAGCGCGTCGTCGACGCGATCTTTCTTCTCCTTCACCTCGATTTCGGTCGCGCCGCCGACCTTGATCACCGCCACGCCGCCCGCGAGCTTCGCGACGCGTTCCTGCAGCTTCTCGCGATCGTAGTCGGACGTCGCCTCTTCGATCTGCACGCGGATCTGCTTCACGCGCGCCTCGATGTTCTTCGCATCGCCCGCGCCGTCGATCACCGTGGTGTTTTCCTTGCCGACTTCGATGCGCTTCGCCTGGCCGAGTTCGGCGAGTGTGGCTTTTTCGAGCGTCAGGCCCGTTTCCTCGGCGATCACCTGGCCGCCGGTGAGGATCGCGATGTCCTCGAGCAGCGCCTTGCGGCGATCGCCGAAGCCCGGCGCCTTGACCGCCACCGTCTTCAGGATCCCGCGGATGTTGTTCACGACGAGCGTCGCGAGCGCTTCGCCTTCGACGTCTTCCGCGATGATCAGCAGCGGCCGGCCCGACTTCGCGACCTGTTCGAGCACCGGCAGCAGATCGCGGATGTTCGAAATCTTCTTGTCGTGCAGCAGGATGTACGGGTTTTCGATCTCGGCGATCTGCTTGTCGGGATTGTTGATGAAGTACGGCGACAGGTAGCCGCGATCGAACTGCAGCCCCTCGACGACATCGAGCTCGTCCGCGAGCGACTTGCCGTCCTCGACGGTGATCACGCCTTCCTTGCCGACGCGGTCGATCGCCTCGGCGATACGCTGGCCGATCGATTCCTCGCCGTTCGCGGAGATCGTCGCGACCTGCGCGATTTCCTTGCTCGTGGTGGTCGGCTTGCTGATCTTCTTCAATTCGTCGACGGCCGACGCGACGGCCTTGTCGATGCCGCGCTTCAGGTCGAGCGGATTGAGCCCGGCCGCGACGTACTTCTGGCCTTCACGGACGATCGCCTGCGCGAGCACGGTAGCCGTCGTCGTGCCGTCGCCGGCCGCGTCGCTGGTGCGCGACGCGACTTCCTTCACGAGCTGCGCGCCGATGTTCTGCAGCTTGTCCGCGAGTTCGATTTCCTTCGCGACCGACACGCCGTCCTTCGTGACGACGGGCGCGCCGAAGCTGCGTTCGAGCACGACGTTGCGGCCCTTCGGCCCGAGCGTGACCTTGACCGCGTTCGCGAGAATGTTCACGCCTTCGGTCAACTTCGATCGTGCGATGTCGCTGAAAATGATTTCCTTGGCTGCCATGATTGCGCTCCGTTATTGATTGACGACCGCGACGATGTCTTCTTCGCGCAGCACGAGAAACTCGTTGCCGTCCACCTTGACGGCTTGCCCCGCGTACTTGCCGAACAGCACGCGCTCGCCGACCTGCAGGTCGGGCACGATGCGCTGGCCGTCGGTATCCTTGCGGCCGGGGCCGACGGCGATCACTTCGCCCTGGTCGGGTTTCTCGGCGGCGCTATCGGGAATCACGATGCCCGATGCGGTGGTGGTTTCCTGGTCGAGTCGCTTCACGATCACGCGGTCGTGCAAGGGGCGTAGGCTCATCTTTTCGTCCTGTGCTGTTCTGTCGAAATTGGCTGGCACTCTTTAACAGAGAGTGCTGACGAGTATAAAAACGCGCGGCGGTGCGATCCAATAACGGATTCGGAAAAGCATTTGCGCGAATGCGCTTTGGACGGGAAGACGGGGAACGGAGAGGGAGGAGGCGGAAGAAGGCGGCGTCTGCCGCCTTCAGGCGTCACGATGCGACGCGAACCACGACCTTGCCGAAGTGCTGCCCCGATTGCAGGTATGCATACGCTTGCGGCGCCTCGTCGAAGCCGAACACGCGATCGACCACCGGCTTGATCCGTTTCGCGTCGACGAGCCGCACGACGTCGTCGAGCATCGCGCGGCTGCCGACCATGAAGCCGTGCAGACGCCGGAAGCCGCCGATCAGCGGCAGCAGCCCGAGTTCGGGCCCGTCGAAGCTGCTGAGCCCGCCGATCACCGACACGATGCCGCCTGTTTTCGTCGCGGCGAGCGAGCGCGGCAGCGTATCGCGTCCGCCGACTTCGACGACGAGATCCGCGCCCGCACCGCCGGTGAGGCGCAATACTTCGTGTTGCCATTCGGGCGTCGTCCGGTAGTTGATCGTTGCGTCCGCACCGAGTGCACGAGCGCGTTCGAGCTTCGCGTCGCTCGACGACGTGACGATCGTGCGCAACCCGGCGGCCTGCGCGAGCTGTAGCGCGATGATCGATACGCCACCCGTGCCGAGCAGCACGACGGTCGCGCCCGGCGACAGTCCGCCGTCGACGAACAGCGCGTTCCACGCGGTGACGCCCGCGCACGACAGCGTCGCGGCTTCGTCGTAGTCGAGATGCGCGGGGATCGCGACCAGCGCGGCCTCGTCGGACACGAAGCGTTCGGCGAGCACGCCGTCGAATTGCGCACCGGGCGAACCCGACACTTTGTGCGGTGTCGGCGGCCCGTCGATCCACCGCGGGAAGTACGTATTGATCACGCGGTCGCCCGGCTTGAAGCGCGTGACGTCGCGGCCCGTCTCGACCACTTCTCCGGCGCCGTCGGCGACCGGGATCAGCGCGTCGGTGCCGATACCGAGATAGTCGCCGCGCGCGAACATCAGGTCGCGATAGTTCAGCGCGGCCGAATGGATCCTGACGACGACGCCGGTCGGCCCGACCGCGCGCGGTGTCGCGTCGATGCGCCGGAGCCCGGCAATGCCGTCGCCCGGTTTGATTTGCCATGCATGCATGTCGACTCCTTTTCGAGATAGTCAGGACTATCATAGTGTTGCGCAGGTGGACGCATTGGCGAGAATTCGGCCGACGATTGTCGCCAGCACGGACACAACCTTGTCATCGCACCGGAGCGGAGCGGCATGGATGAACGGCTGAGAGGCGTCGCCGAATTTGTCGACGTGGTGGAATCGGGCAGCTTCGCGGCGGCGGCGCTGCGCCTCGGCATGACGCGCTCGGCCGTCGCGAAAATCGTCGCTCGGCTCGAACTGCGTCTCGGCGCGCGGCTGCTGCAGCGCACGACGCGCCAGCTCGGCCTGACCGACGAAGGGCTCGTCTATTACGAGCAATGCCGGCGGCTGCTGGCCGAACTCGGCGAAACGGAGGCCGCGCTCGACGCGGGGCGTCGCGAGCCGGCCGGGCGCGTGCGCGTCAGCGTGCCGGTGCTGTTCGGGCGGCAGTGCGTGGCGCCCGTGGTGCGGCGTCTCGTCGAGCGCCACCCGCGGCTCGAAATCGACATGTCGTTCAGCGACCGCGTGGCCGACCTCGTCAACGACGGCTTCGACCTGGCGGTGCGCATCGGGGAGTTGGCCGATACGAACGCGCTGGTCGGCCGCAAGCTGGGCGTGCAGCGCATGGGCATCTGCGCATCGCCCGCGTATCTCGCGCGTCACGGCCGGCCGTCGGGGCTCGACGAACTCGCGTCGCACGTCGGCATCGCGTATTCGCGCGGTGGACAACCGACGCCATGGCGGGTCATCGGCGCGGACGGCGCGGTGCACGACCATCGCGCGGCCGGCCGGCTGCGGTTCGACGACCTGCAGGCGATCGCCGATGCGGCTGCCGCCGGCGCGGGCCTTGCGTGGCTGCCGTGTTGGCTGATGGCGCCGTACGTGCGCGACGGCCGCCTCGCGCTCGTGATGGACAGCGACAGCGTGTCGGGCGCCGAAGTGTTCGCGGTGCGACCGGCGGCGCGTCACGTGCCGTCGAAGGTGCGCGTGGTCGTCGATGCGCTGGTCGACGAGATTCCGAACATGCTGGCGTCGGACGACGCGAACGGCGAGCGCGGATGACGGCGAGCGGTTCTCCGATGACGACGTGACAATCTGGTTGGATGCGTGTCGCACTTTCGTGCGTCTCGCATAGTCAGCCTCAACCCAGTGAGGAAAAACCGGTAAGCCGCTTTTTTCGGGCGACTAGCGCTTGCGTCGTCGCGGATCGATACCGTTTTGTTCGAGCAGCTTGCGCAGCCGCGAGTTTTCGATCCACAGTGAAGCGAACGCGGTCACCGTCATCAGAAGCGGAAACCATTCGCCTGTCGCGCTGATGATCGCCCAGCCTGCGGCCGTGACGATCAGTGCCGTGACGATGAGAAGCAATCGGTCTGCAAGCCAATTCATTGCGCACCCCGAATCGCAGTGTTCGCCTTCAGGCCGAGATAGCTGTGCGGGCGCGGCGCGAGCACTTTCTCGGGATAAGTCGCGCAATTCTTACATGTCCCTTTCCAAAAATTGACCGGCAACTCTAGCAGGTTGTCGAGCAGATCGATCGAGTTTAGATCGGGTGATTGCGCCGGCGATATCCCGCCCATGGTGCCGGGTAGCGCTGACGCTGGCATGCCGATCGGTCGCGGTAACCTTCGCGATTGCCGCGATCGGTGTAGTTTTGCAGCTCTTGTTGGCCGTCTCGAGACTTTTTCTAACGTTTCCACGCCAAGGATGGCGAGGGTATGGAGCGCATTGGTGCGCTACGGCGACGCGTCGCGTGTGTCGGCGCTGTTTTCCTGATACCACCCGCCACCGCGTTGATCGCGCTCGTCGTGGTCAGCGAGACGAGCGGCGGGCTCGCGTGGTGAGGCATGGCGCTCGCGGCCGCCGGTCTGTATCGGGTGATGCGGTATTGAGCGCACGACAGGGACTACCTGGGGCAGGTAACAGAATTTAAAGATTTCCGACGCTGGGAGCACATACGTGCACACATCCGGAATGCGAGCGTCTGCGCGGCGCCAAACAGCGAGCCGCTGCGCCTCGGCGGCATGTCTCGGGGAAACAATGCGAGCCGTCAGTCCCGACGCGCGCAGGTTTTTGCGTGTTCCATGAAAACCGCGAGCTTGTGACATCGTGTTGCGAAAAGTAGATTCGCCCGACGGTAACGCCGGGGTTTCGAATGGCTTCAATCGCAATCGAATTGGGTTCGGGAAAGCGCGCGACACTGACGCGCGCGGGACGTGGAACGTTGTTGGCCAGTCAGCGCGCCGCAATCTCCGAACTGATGCTGCACTGGCCGAAGTATGCAGGCCTGACGACGAATGCGGTGATGTACGTGCGGCAATTGGGCCTTGGTACCGTTCGTGGTGCACCGCTCGATGTGCTCAGGTCCGCCATCGAGGATGGGCGGGTCGTCGTCGAGATTGAGCGCGTGGCGGTGAATGGCGGCGCTTCGGGTGGTCGGCGGTCCCTGCCCCCTTTCCCTCGTGGGAACCGGTTCGGTAGAGTGGCACCCATGGCGTTGCGGTCTGCGGACACGCCAATCCCGAGTTGGGCACGGCCAAGCGATGTATCGGCTGATGAGTTGATACGATACCTGGAGAGCATCATAGCTGGCACAGGCAGTGGTATTGCCGGCATCGCGCCCGTACGGGTTGATAGTGCGCTGCTCAGCGACGCGACACCGTTCTCGCTCGACGACTCACCGTGGGGCGACGCTATGACCACGGCGGCTGTCGACGCGTTTCAAGAGGAACAGTGTTTCGCACGATACGAAATCGACATGGAAATGTGTGCGGCCGCTGGCGCGATGTATAAAGACCCCAGAACCTACGCATTGTGCAGGCAACGTGCTTTCGAAAAATTTCAGACCTGTAGAGGACGGTGACATGAGCAAACCGAGACGCGCCACCATCGTGTTTTACGACGAGGAGACCGAACAGGTTACGCTGTGCACGGTGTTTCGCCGCGACGTGCAGGCCGTCCTTGACCGCGAAATGAATGCAGGTGTCGCCATCACGATTCCGCCGCATGCAGAACCGAATGACGGGTGCCCGATTACCGATGAGGACGCGCGGCGATTGGGCGGCATGGCGCTGCTGATGCAGGCGGGTGTACATCCGGAATTGCGCGAACGGCTCAAGTTCGCAGAGTCGGGTTCCATCGACTGGTCCCCCGTTCAGCGCCCGGACACCGACTGAGAATTGGGGTGGGGCGCCTGCATCATGCCGTCGTGATGGTCTACGACGAGAAGAAGGGCGGACGTCCCCGTAAAAGGCGCGGTGCCGGACAAACGTGCGCCGCAATCGCGATTCGCCCGAAGCTGATGCGACGTGATTCAACCTGACGCGGCGAATCAATCGTCGTGCGAGTTGCGGAATACTGGCCTCCTTACATATTCCCCCACCCCGTTAGCATGTGACGAATCCGACTTTGGGCGTTGCGCGCGCGACGCTAAGATCGCCGCTCCCGTAGATCGAGCGTCAACAAGAATGAAAAAGTCCGCGTCGCCGTTGCATGCTTTTCGTTTCCGTGTCGTCTGCGCCGCGATTGCCGGCGCGGTGTCGCTCGCGTCGTGCGGCGGCGTCGACAGCAGTCCGCCGCCGCAGGCCAGCGCGACGCCCGCGGCCAAGCGCCCGAACATCCTGTACATCATGGCCGACGATCTCGGCTATTCCGACATCCATGCGTTCGGCGGCGAAATCAACACGCCGAACCTCGACGCGCTCGTCGCGTCGGGCCGCATCCTGTCGAACCACCACACGGGCACCGTCTGCGCGATCACGCGCGCGATGCTGGTGTCGGGCACCGATCACCATCTCGTCGGCGAGGGCACGATGGGCGTGCCGACCGACGAGCGGCGCGGGCTGCCCGGCTACGAGGGCTACCTGAACGATCGCGCGCTGTCGTTCGCGCAATTGCTGAAGGACGCCGGTTATCACACGTATATCGCGGGCAAGTGGCACATCGGCTCGGGCATCGTCGGCAGTGCGACGGGCAGCGGGCAGACACCCGACCAGTGGGGCTTCGAGCGCAGCTACGTGCTGCTCGGCGGCGCGGCGACGAACCACTTCGCGCACGAGCCGGCCGGCTCGTCGAACTACACGGAAGACGGTCGTTACGTGCAGCCGGGCCAGCCCGGGCAACCGGGGGGCACGGGCGGCAGCCCTGCCGTGTTCTATTCGACCGATTTCTATACGCGGAAGCTGATCTCGTACATCGATGCGAACAAGCAGGACGGCAAGCCGTTCTTCGCATACGCGGCCTACACGTCGCCGCACTGGCCGCTGCAGGTGCCCGATCCGTGGCTGCACAAGTACGCGGGCGTGTACGACGCCGGCTACGATGCGATCCGCAACGCGCGGATCGCGCGACAGAAGGCGCTCGGCCTGATTCCCGCCGATTTCAAGCCGTTCGACGGGCTGCCGGAGACGACGGCGGCATCGCCCGCGACCGCGAACAACGGCACGGCCAGCGCGAAGTACATCAGCGCGGTGCATTCGGCCGCGGACGGCTATAGCGACTACGGCTCCGGCAAGGTCGACAAGCTGTGGTCGAGCCTGTCGCCGGCCGAGCGCAAGGCTCAGGCGCGCTACATGGAAATCTACGCGGGGATGGTCGAGAACCTCGACTACAACATCGGACTCCTGATCCAGCATCTGAAGGACATCGGCGAATACGACAACACGTTCATCATGTTCCAGTCGGACAACGGCGCGGAAGGCTGGCCGATCGATTCCGGCGCGGACCCGACGGCGACCGATACCGCGAACGGACAGGACCCGATCTACTCGACGCTCGGCACCGACAACGGCAAGCAGAACGCACAGCGCCTGCAGTACGGGCTGCGCTGGGCCGAAGTGAGCGCGGCGCCGTTCCGGCTCACGAAGGGCTATTCGGGCGAAGGCGGCGTGTCGACGCCGACGATCGTGCACCTGCCGGGCCAGTCGCAACCGTTGCCGACGCTGCGCGCGTTCACGCACGTGACCGACAACACGGCGACGTTCCTCGCGGTTGCGGGCGTCACGCCGCCGTCGCAACCGGCGCCGCCGCTGGTCAACACGCTGACGGGCGTCGACCAGAACAAGGGCAAGGTCATTTACAACAACCGCTACGTGTATCCGGTGACGGGCCAGTCGCTGCTGCCGGTGCTCACCGGTTCGACGACGGGCGAAGTGCATACGACGCCGTTCGGCGACGAAGCATACGGCCGCGCGTATCTGCGCAGCGCCGACGGTCGCTGGAAGGCATTGTGGACCGAGCCGCCGCTCGGCCCGCTCGACGGTCACTGGCAGCTTTACGATCTCGCGGCGGACCGTGGCGAGACGACCGACGTGTCGGCGCAGAACCCGTCGGTGATCGGCACGCTGGTCGATCAGTGGAAGACCTACATGAGCAACGTCGGTGGCGTCGAGCCGCTGCGTCCGCGCGGCTACTACTGATCGCGAGGCGACACGATGCGGTTGCGTTTCTGGACGATCGGCGCGGCGCTGGCCGCCACGCTGTTCGCCGCCGCGTTCGCGGTGGGTTATGCGAATCCGGCGGTGCCGGCAGGCGGCGCGTTCGACGATCTGAATCGCGGCCGCGCGCTCGCGCCGCTCGGTTCGGAGCGCGAGTGCAAGCGCTATTCGGGGCTGCCGGCGAAGTGGCGCGACGATCCGAAGGCGGGCATGGTGCACTTGCGCGGCGGCGCGTTCGTGTTCGGCAGCACGCGCGGCTATGCGGACGAGCGTCCGGCCGGCGACGGCGCGACGCGCGTCGGCGGCTTCTGGATCGACCAGACCGACGTGACGATCGCGCAGTTCGCAGCCTTCGTGCAGGCGACCGGTTACGTGACCGAGGCCGAGCAGCAGGGCGGGGCGGCGGTGTTCCATGTGCCGACGCGCGACGAGATGAATGCACGCGACCTCGCGTGGTGGTCGTGGGTGAAGGGCGCGTCGTGGCGGCATCCGCGCGGGCCCGGCAGCGACGTGGACGGGCTCGGCAACCTGCCGGTGACGCTCGTCACGCAGCGCGATGCGCTCGCGTATGCGCACTGGCTCGGCCGCGACCTGCCGAACGAGGCCGAATGGGAATACGCGGGCAAGGCCGGCCGCGACGACGCGTCGCTCGATGCGGCGCCGCGCGACGCCAACGGCAAGCCGGCCGCGAACTACTGGCAGGGCGCGTTTCCGGTGCTCGACTCGGCCGAGGACGGTCACGCGGGGCTGGCGCCCGTCGGCTGCTATGCGGCGAACGGCTTTCGTCTTTACGACATGATCGGCAACGCATGGGAATGGACGAAGGATGCGTACACGGGCCCGCATCAGTCGCATACGAACGGCGACACCGCAGCCGTCGCACCGTCGACGCGCCGGCACGATACGCCGATGGTCATCAAGGGCGGCTCGTTCCTGTGTTCGCGGGATTACTGCGTGCGCTATCGCGCGTCGTCGCGCGAACAGCAGGAAGCGGATCTGGGCGCATCGCATATCGGGTTTCGCACGATCCTGAGGGACGCGTCGTGACCGCGGGCATCGGGCGATTCGTTTCGGCGTGGCTGCTGGCTGCCTGCGCGGTGATGCAGCAGGGTTCGGCGATGGCTGCCGAAGCCGCCGCACGTGCCGCACCGGCAGTGCGCGTCGGCGTCACGCGCGGCGTGCATGCGCAGATCCTCGACGAAGTGAAGAAGGTGGCCGCCGCGCGCGGGCTGGGCGTCGACGTCGTCGAATTCGACGATGCGTCGCGCATCGACACGGCGCTGGCCGACGGGCGGATCGACGCGGCCAGCTTCGAGGATGCGCAGCGCCTGAGCGCCACGCTCGCGGCGAAAGGCTATGCGCTGACCGCCGTCGCGCCGACGGTCACGCTGCCGATGGCATTCTATTCGCGCAAGCTGAAGAACCTGAACGAACTGCAACCGGGCGCGACGGTCGCGCTGCCCGCCGATCCGCGCGGGATGGCGCGCGCGCTCGTGCTGCTGCAGAACGACACGCTGGTGACGCTGCGCGAAAAAGCCGGCCTGCATGCGACGCTGCGCGACGTGACGGGCAACCGGCTCGCGCTGAAATTCGCCACGCTGCGCCGCGACCGGCTTTACGCGGCGCTCGACACGGCCGCATTCGTCGCGATCGACAGCGACGACGCGGCACGCGCCGGGCTGCAGCCCGCGCGCGACAGCATCAGCCTCGAGGACGCCCGCTCGCCGTATGCGAACGTGCTCACGGTGCGCGACACTGATCGTGCGAAGCCGTGGGTCGCGCAGCTCGTCGCCGCGTATCACTCGGACGACGTCGCGCGCTTCATCCTCACGCGCTACCAGGATTCGGTGCGGCGGCCGTGGTAGACACCTACCTGCTCGCGTGCAACGCGTGCGGACGCTGCTGCAACAGCGCGCCGACGCTGTCGTTGCGCGAACTGTTCCGGCATCGGCACCGCTTCGTCGGCGCGTTGACGATTCGTCGCGTGCCGAAGCGGCGGATCGGCGAACGCTGGCAGGCGGGCGGGCGCGAGCACACGCTCGATGCGGACGACGTCGCGGCCGCCGATGCGCTGGCGGACCGGCTGTTTCATCGCGGCGGCGGCGTGCACGGCGAATGGCTCGCGCTGACGCTGCAAGGCTACGACTATCCGTCGCTCGGCCGTTGCGCGGCGCTCGCCGACGACGGCCGCTGCGGCGTGCACGCGAACAAGCCGTCGATCTGCCGCGCGGTGCCGCTCGATCCGATGCTGCCCGACCGGTTGCAGGCCCGCGTGCTTGCGGCACGACACGACGATGCGGCGTGGCTCGGCGCGAACTGCATCGTCGAGGCCGGGAGCGTGCAATCCACAAACGAATCGTCGTTCCCGATTCCGCTGGTGACGGCCGGGCAGGTCGCGGATCGTGCGGCGCTCGACGCGTATCGCGATGCGCTCGTATTCGAGCGCGCGGTGTGGCGCGACGCCGTATTCGCGTCGCTGACCGACGGCGGGCAGGACCTGCGCGATGCGCTGTCGCGGCTGGCGCCCGGCGGCTACCTGACCGTGTCGATCGTGCCGGTCCTGCTCGTCGTCGCTCAGGTATCCGCGCATTGCCGCGCGCTGTGCGTCGACTTCATCGACGCGCAGTTGGCGTTGATCGGCGCGAACGTCGAAGCGGCGCTCGCGCGTCGACGGTCCGACGACCGGCCGGCGACGCACGAATTGCGTGGCTTCGCGCAGGCGCTGGAACGGGCGCGACAAGCGCTCGCAGCCATGCCGTCACCCACTGCCGCCACGCGCGACGATGCGTCATGGATCGACGCGTGGCTCGACGATCGCGCCGCCGCCGCTCCGCTCGCCGCTTGACGACGATCGCGGCACGCCGTGCGTGCCTTACACTTGGCGCTCTTTCATCGTGGCAGAGTGAGCGGGCATGTACGCGTCGACCTTCATTTTTCGTGCCGGGCAGTACGACGACGAATTCCACCGGCTCGACCGGCAGATCGCCGACATGGCGCGCGCGACGCCCGGTTATCTCGGCGAGGAAACGTGGGAGAACGCGGAAGCCGGCTTGATCCAGAATATCTACTACTGGGAATCCGAGGCGGCGCTGCGGCAGTTGATCCAGCATCCCGCGCATCTCGAAGCCAAGGCGAAGCAGGCGCGCTGGCTGGACGGGTATCGTGTCGTGATTTCGCAGGTGCTTCGCGAGTACGGCGACGGCAAGCTGACGCCGTCGCGTGCGGAGCCCTCCGCGTAACGGTCGCCGGTCACGCGGTCGCGCCGGTCTCTCCCGGCGTGGCCGGTTCGCGCGCCGCGCGCTCCCAGATCGGGAACGTCGCGTTCTGGATCGACGTCTGCGCGTCGATGACCTTGCGGTGGTCGATGCCGGGCAGGTCGAGCAATCGGTCGACCGCCGCCTTCGCGCCTTCGGCATCCTGCGGAAAGGCACACGCGAACTGCTTGTTCGTATCGAGCAGGATCCACCAGACATCCGACACGAACGGCCCCTGGTCGTTGGTTTCGATCAGGATCGCGCCGAGGTCGGACAGCGCGATGCCGCGTGTCGTCCCGGTCTGATCGGTCGACGCGATGCGCGTATCGGTTGCCGTCACGGTCCAGCCGCGCTGCCGGGCAGGCGGACGCGTCGATGCCGGCGCGGCATTCGGCCGGGCCAGGCCGCCGGTGCCGGTGACAGCATCGTTCGGTACGACCCCATCCACGGCGCCGACGGCACCGCTTCGCGTCACGCCATCCTGCCGCTCGCGCCCGTCGATCCACGGCAGCGCGGCGGCGCCCACCATCGCCGCGATCCACAAGTAGTACCCGGCCCCGAACGTGCGGATCGTTTCGTAGTTCGCATCGGTCGGGATCGTATGCCAGCCGAGCGCAAAGACGACGACCACGGCCAGTAGCGCCGACACGGTACGGCTCGGCCTGAGCAGCGCGACGACGAGCAGCGGGTTGCCGAGCCACGCGAATTGCAGGTCGAGGATCGCGAGCGGCCCGAGCGCGAGCACGGTGTAGCCGTGCAACCAGCTTACCGCGCCGACCGCATTCGGCGGTTCGGCCGCGACGGGCAGCAGCAGCGACGCGACATACAGCGCGACGATCACGACGCGCGCGAGGTTCAGGCGGGACGAAGTGGAGCGGATCTGCATGTTGCCTTCTCGTGGTGCACGATCATGCGAAGCGACGAATGCCGGACGGCCGGGCGGTCATTCACGATGCGCGGCGCCGATGTGGCGACGCGCCGATCGCGATTGTGGGCGATTCGCGCGGCGATGTCGAACGTGCGTCATCCAGCGCGTCGGGGTCAAAGCGCTTCGACCAGCAAGCGCGTGCTCTTTTCGCAATACTCGTGACACGCCGCCCGCGCGGCGATCGACGCACCGTGCACGAACCGCGGCGCGTCCGTTCGCCGCGACATCGACACGACGATCGACGGCGGCGACGGCTGCAGCGGCAGCTCGACGACTTCGCCGCTTTCGATCAGCGCATCGACGAACAGCACCGGAATCGCGGCGACGCCGAAACCGTCGCGCACCAGTTGCACGATCACCGAGATCGATGGCGACCCGGTGATGCGCGTCTCCGACAGCGGCACGCCGTGCGCATGCGCGAGCGTGCGGACGATGTCTTCCAGCGCGCGATGGGGCGCTGTGCCGCGCCCGTAGGTGAGGATCGGCTGGCGCAGCACCTGCCGCGCGAGGCCGGTGCGCGTGTTCGGCAGCAGCCCGGCGCGCGCGATCCAGCGCACCGGGTAGTTCGCGAGCGCGTCGCACACGACCGACGCCTCGTCGCTGCCTTCCACGCGAATGATCAGGTCGAGTTCTCCGGCCATCAGCCGGCGCTGCAGCACGACGCTGACGTCGACGGTCAGGTCGATTTCCAGTTGCGGGTAGTCGGCCGCGAGCCGCCGCATGTAATGCGGTAGCCAGCTGTGCACGACCGTCTCGATCACGCCGAGCCGCAGCTTGCCGCGCAGCGCACGCTCGCCGGACGCGGCGGCCTGCAGTTCCTGCGTCGCCTCGACGACGGCCTTCGCATAGCCGAGCAGGTATTCGCCGTTCGGCGTGAGCCGGAACGCGCGGCTGTCGCGATCGACGAGTACGGTATGCAGTTCGTCCTCGAGCGCCTTCAGGCGCTGCGAGATCGCGGCCGGCGTCGCGTGCAGCGCGGCCGCGGTCGTGCGGAAGTTGCGCAGCTTCGCGAGCATGACGAAGGTTTCGAGAAAACGCGTGTTCATGGCAGTCGGGCGAGCAATGGATGCGCAGCTTGCCGGCGACGAAAAGTGAACGGGACCGGGGAAAACCCGCAGACCCGTTAAGAAATTCTATACAACGGGCGCAAAAAAACTCGTTGGCGACAAAATTTTTTCCTTTCTATTCTTCGCCATATCCGATGACACACCACCGTCATCGCCCCGCCATCCCGATCTGCGACCGACCATCATGACGCCTTCCGAATTCCGCCAGTCCGTGCGCCGCGGCGCGTTCCGCGGCCCGACCGCCGGCCATTGCGGCCCGTTTGCCCAGGCGAACCTCGCGATCCTGCCCGACGCGTATGCGCACGATTTCCTGCGCTTCTGCCAGGCGAACCCGAAGGCCTGCCCGCTGCTGGGCGTCGGCGAACCGGGTGCGTTCCGGATCGCCGCGCTCGGCGAGGATCTCGACATCCGCACCGACGTGCCGAGCTACAACGTATATAGGGACGGCCGCCTGACCGAGCAGGTCGAATCGCTCGAAGCGCTGTGGCGCGACGATTTCGTCGTATTTGCGATCGGCTGCTCGTTCTCGTTCGAGGACATGCTCGCCCGCGAAGGGATCGGGTTGCGCCACGTCGAGGAGGGGCGCAACGTGCCGATGTACCGCACGTCGATCGCGAACCGCCGCGCGGGGATTTTCGGCGGCCAGCTGGTCGTGTCGATGCGGCCGCTGCGCGGCGCCGACGCGATCCGCGCGGTGCAGATCACGAGCCGGTTTCCGGGCGTGCACGGCGCGCCGATCCATATCGGCCATCCGCGGGAACTCGGCATCGAGGATCTGGACGCGCCCGAATTCGGCGACGCGGTGACGATCCGCGACGGCGAGCTGCCGGTGTTCTGGGCGTGCGGCGTGACGCCGCAAACCGCGCTGATGGACGCGAAGCTGCCGATCGCGATCGCGCATACGCCCGGCCACATGCTGATGACCGACATCACGAACGCGTCGCTGGCCGTGTTCTGACCCGCCGGCCCCGCACGCGACACACCTACGACAGACACACAGCACCACACGCCATTTGATCGGCGCACAACGACAGGAGTACCACCATGGAAAGCAAGACCCTCGCGGCGCCCGCCGCCGAGCCCGCGAGCCGCGAGCGCAGCGGCCTGTTCTCGTGGTACGCGGATGCGCAACCGCGCGAACGCCGCGCGTTCTGGAGCTGCAAGGTCGGCTACATGCTCGACGGGATGGACACGCAGATGCTGTCGTTCGTGATCCCGACGCTCGTCGCGACCTGGGGCATCTCGTTGGCCGACGCAGGCTTCATCGGCACGATCACGCTGCTCGCGTCGGCGCTCGGCGGCTGGATCGCCGGCATCCTGTCCGACCGGATCGGCCGCGTACGCACGCTGCAGCTCACGGTGATGTGGTTCGCGGTGTTCACCGCGCTGTGCGGGCTCGCGCAGAACTATCACCAACTGGTCGCGGCGCGCGCGCTGATGGGCTTCGGCTTCGGCGGCGAATGGACGGCCGGCGCGGTGCTGATCGGCGAAGTGATCCGCGCGCGCGACCGCGGCAGGGCGGTCGGCCTCGTGCAGTCGGGCTGGGCGATCGGCTGGGGGCTGTGCGCGCTGCTGTATGCGCTGCTGTTCTCGGTGCTGCCGGCCGAGCAGGCGTGGCGCGCGCTGTTCCTCGTCGGGCTCGCGCCCGCGCTGCTGGTCGTCGCGATCCGCCGCTACGTGAAGGAGCCGGACGTCTACGAGAAGGAGAAGGCCGCGCAGGCGAAGGTGGCCGATGCGCCGCGCCTCACCGAGATCTTCGCGCCGAAGCTGATCACGACGACGCTGCGCGCGGCGCTGCTGACGACCGGCGCGCAGGGCGGCTACTACGCGATCACGACGTGGCTGCCGACCTTCCTGAAGACCGAGCGGCACCTGACGGTGATGGGCACCGGCGGCTATCTCGCGATGATCATCTTCGGTTCGTGGGTCGGCTACCTGACGAGCGCGTACCTGACCGACCGCCTCGGCCGCAAGCCGAACTTCATCCTGTTCGCGGTCGGCTCGATGGTGATCGCGTTCGCGTACACGTCGCTGAACCTGACCAACGCGTCGATGCTGTGGCTCGGCTTCCCGCTCGGCTTCTTCGCATCGGGCATCTTCTCGGGGATGGGCGCGTTCCTCACCGAGTTGTTCCCGACCCGCGTGCGCGGCTCCGGCCAGGGCTTTTGCTACAACGTGGGCCGCGCGATCGGCGCGCTGTTCCCGTTCCTGATCGGCGCGCTGTCCAAGCAGTACGGGCTCGGCACGAGCATCGGCATCTTCGCGGTCGCCGCGTACGGCGTGGTGATCGTCGCCGCGCTGACACTGCCCGAGACCCGCGGCCGCGAACTCGACGCCGCCTGACCGACGGCAGCGGCGGGGCCGTCGGCCCCGCGCTTTTTTCCCTTTTCATCGACACCGTGACACGGCGTGCGACGCGCGCCGTGCGGCGGCGCTCGTCCCTCGATTCAACGACGCATCGACCGACATCATGACTGACCGACACCTTTCCTCCGTTCCCTCCGACGCCGCGCGCTGGCAATTCTGGATCGACCGCGGCGGCACGTTCACCGACATCGTCGCGCGGCGGCCCGACGGCACGCTCGTCACGCACAAGCTGCTGTCGGAGAACCCCGAGCAGTACCAAGACGCGGCCGTGGCCGGCATCCGCCACCTGCTCGGCCTCGCGGCCGGCGAGCCGATCACGCCCGCGCAGGTCGACATGGTGAAGATGGGCACGACGGTCGCGACCAACGCGCTGCTCGAACGCAAGGGCGAACGCACCGCGCTTGCGACGACGCGCGGTTTTCGCGACGTGCTGCGTATCGCGTACCAGAACCGGCCGCGCCTGTTCGATCTCGACATCGCGCTGCCCGACGCGCTGTACGAGACGGTCGTCGAGATCGACGAGCGCGTCGGCGCGCACGGCGACGTGGTCGTGCCGCTCGATGTTCAGGGTGCCGAAGTGTCGTTGCGTCGCGTGTTCGACAGCGGCGTGCGTGCGCTCGCGATCGTGCTGATCCACGGCTATCGCCATACCGCGCACGAACGGATGCTGGCGGCGCTCGCGCGCCGCATCGGCTTCACGCAGGTGTCGGTGTCGCACGAGGTGTCGCCGCTGATGAAGATGGTGTCGCGCGGCGATACGACCGTGGTCGACGCATACCTGTCGCCGATCCTGCGCCGCTATGTCGAGCAGGTCGCGCACGAGATGCCCGGCGTGAACCTGCAGTTCATGCAGAGCAGCGGCGGCCTCACGCGCGCCGACGCGTTCCAGGGCAAGGATGCGATCCTGTCGGGCCCGGCCGGCGGCATCGTCGGGATGGTGCGCGCGGCGCGTGCGGCCGGCTTCGAGCAGGTGATCGGCTTCGACATGGGCGGCACGTCGACCGACGTGTCGCACTACAGCGGCGAATTCGAGCGCGTGTTCGAGACGCAGGTGGCCGGCGTGCGGATGCGCGCGCCGATGATGAGCATCCACACGGTCGCGGCCGGCGGCGGCTCGGTGCTCGGCTTCGACGGCGCGCGGCTGCGCGTCGGACCCGAATCGGCCGGCGCGAATCCGGGGCCGGCGGCGTACCGGCGCGGCGGCCCGCTGACGGTGACCGACTGCAACGTGATGCTCGGCAAGATCCAGCCCGATCATTTCCCGCGCGTGTTCGGCCCGCATGCGGACCAGCCGCTCGATCGCGACGGCGTGGTCGCGAAGTTCGCGGCGCTCGCCGACGAGATCCACGCGGCGACCGGCCGGCGCGAGACGCCCGAGGCGCTCGCCGAAGGATTCCTGGAGATCGCGATCGGCAGCATGGCGAACGCGATCAAGAAGATCTCCGTGCAGCGCGGCCACGACGTGTCGCGCTACGTGCTGACGACGTTCGGTGGCGCGGGCGGCCAGCACGCGTGCGGCGTGGCCGATGCGCTCGGGATGACGCAGGTGTTCGCGCATCCGCTCGCGGGCGTGCTGTCCGCATACGGGATGGGCCTCGCCGACCAGACCGCGATGCGCGAGCGCGCGGTGGAAGCCGTGTTGTCCGACGAATCGCTGACGGCGCTGAACGCGGCGCTCGACCGGCTGGCCGACGAGGCCATCGGCGCGCTGCTCGAACAGGGTGTGCCGCCGGAGCGGATCACGACCGAGCGACGTGTGCACCTGCGCTACCAGGGCACCGATTCGGCGCTCGACGTGCCGGCCGGCTCGGTCGCGGCGATGCAGCAGGCGTTCGAAACCGCATATCGGCAGCGCTACGCGTTCCTGATGCCCGGCACGCCGCTCGTCGCCGAGCTGGCGTCGGTCGAGGCGATCGGCCGCTCGGACGCGCCGGTCGACATCGCGCCGCTCGCACCGCGCGAGGCGGGCGCGGCGCCGCAAGCGCACGCGGCCGTGCGCTTTTATTCCGGCGGCCAGTGGCACGACGCGGCGCTGGTCGTGCGCGACACGCTGCGCGCCGGCGACGCGATCGACGGCCCCGCGATCGTCGCGGAGCAGAACGGCACGACCGTCGTCGAACCTGGTTGGCGCGCGGAGATGACCCCACAGGGCAATCTCGTGCTGACGCGCACGACGCCGCTGCCGACGCGCCGCTCGCTCGGCACCGACGCCGATCCGGTGCGGCTCGAGATCTTCAACAACCTGTTCATGTCGATCGCCGAGCAGATGGGGCTGCGGCTGCAGAACACCGCGTACTCGGTGAACATCAAGGAGCGGCTCGACTTCTCGTGCGCGATCTTCGACGGCGACGGCAACCTGATCGCGAACGCACCGCACATGCCCGTGCATCTCGGCTCGATGGGCGAGAGCATCCGCACGGTGATCGAGCGCAACCGCGGCCGCATGCGCGACGGCGACGTGTTCATGCTGAACGACCCGTACCACGGCGGCACGCACCTGCCGGACGTGACGGTCATCACGCCGGTGTTCGCGGACGGCGCCGACGCGCCGCTGTTCTACGTCGGCTCGCGCGGCCACCACGCGGATATCGGCGGCACGACGCCGGGCTCGATGCCGCCCGATTCGACCCATATCGACGAGGAAGGCGTGCTGATCGACAACTGGCAGCTCGTGTCGGCCGGCGTGCTGCGCGATGCCGAGACGCGCGCGCTGCTGGCATCCGGCCGCTATCCGGCGCGCAACGTCGAGCAGAACATGGCCGACCTGCGCGCGCAGGTCGCCGCGAACCAGAAGGGCGTCGACGAGCTGCGCCGGATGGTCGCGCAGTTCGGCCGCGACGTCGTGCTCGCGTTCATGACGCACGTGCAGGACAACGCCGAAGAAGCGGTGCGGCGCGTGATCGGCGCGCTGCAGGACGGCGCTTACCGCTATCCGCTCGACAACGGCGCGGAGATTCGCGTCGCGATCCGCGTGGATCGCGCGGCGCGGTGCGCGGAGATCGATTTCACCGGCACGTCCGCGCAGCTCGACAACAACTTCAACGCGCCGAAGGCCGTCTGCATGGCGGCGGTGCTGTACGTGTTCCGCACGCTCGTCGGCGACGACATTCCGCTGAACGCCGGCTGCCTGAAGCCGCTGACCGTGATCGTGCCGGCCCGCTCGATGCTGAATCCCGACTACCCGGCGGCCGTCGTGTCGGGCAACGTCGAGACGTCGTCGGCGATCACCAACGCGCTGTACGGCGCGCTCGGCTGCGTCGCGTCGAGCCAGGGAACGATGAACAACTTCACATTCGGTAACGAGAGAGTCCAGTACTACGAGACGATCGCGGGCGGCAGCGGCGCGGGCGACGGCTTCGCGGGCGTCGCCGCGGTGCAGACGCACATGACGAACTCGCGGCTCACCGATCCGGAAGTGCTCGAATGGCGCTACCCGGTGCGGCTCGATTCGCACCGGATCCGCGCGGGCTCGGGCGGCGGTGGGCGCTGGCGCGGCGGCGACGGCGCGGTGCGGCGGATCCGCTTCCTCGAGCCGATGACCGCGTCGATCCTGTCGAACAACCGGGTCCACGCGCCGTTCGGCGCGGCGGGCGGCGAAGCCGGCGCGCTCGGCCGCAACACGATCGAGCGGGCGGACGGCACGGTCGAGGCGCTCGACCACATCGGCCGCGCGCAGATGGCGCCCGGCGACGTGTTCGTCGTCGAAACGCCGGGCGGCGGCGGCTACGGCGCGGCAGGCTGAGCCCGCGCACCCGGCGCGGATGCGCCGCGCCGGGTGCGACGGGGGCGGGCGGAGGATATTGCAACGAACTGTGGAATAAAGCCGCGTATTCGCGCACGAACGGAATCAAAAAACACGGGAAACTGCGGATCACGGGATCCGATTCGACCCTGCCGCCACAGGCTCCCGAAAGATCAGGCCCCATATCGATGGACCGGCCCCGAACGCCCGCCCGGCGGGGCTTTGGGGCCTGGCACGCCGCTCCCGATGCGCACCGCCCCGTGCGCGCATTCGCCAGCCGCCAATCATGAAAACTCCGGTCTGCCAATCGAGTCCCGATTCCTTGACACACTTCTCTAAATGTGAGTGCCAATCTTCATTGTCATTTGATAAGATGGCTCTCATCATTCCGTAAGGCAGAACCTGCGCGCATCACGCGCGAACGCCGGTCGCATCAGCTGCAAACAAGTACGGGACGAGGCCGCTGTCACGGCAATCACGGCCGCCCTGCGGGGCACGTGCGTCGCGGCCCGGGAAGGCGGTGGGGTCACTCGCCTCCGTCTACACTGTGCGTTTTTTTTGGATCGGGGCGTGTCCATGGATGACGAAAACGATAGCGCGGTGCTCGAGGCGCACGTCGGTACGCGCAGCCCCTGCTGGCGTCTCGGCAGCGACAGCAATGCACTCGAACTGGCCGCGGTCCGCGGGCTGACCAACGTCGCGGTCGCGCTGACGGTCGAACAGGCCGGGCGCATCCGTGCGCTGACCGGCGTCACGTCGCACCTCGTGCTCGACATCGTGCTGTTCGGCAGCACGGTCAGCCTCCACCTCGTCGGCAGGAAGGTCAATACGGTCGACTGGGCCGGCACGGCGTCCGCCTATTCCGATACCGAGTCCGTCGCCGGCGACCTGTCGCACGGGCTCGCGTTCGCCGAGCAGGTCGTGTCGGAAGTGAATTCGCTCGTCGTGATCCTCGATCGCAACGGGATGGTGCAGCGCTTCAACCGCCTGTGCGAGGAAGTGACCGGCAAGCGCGAGGTCGACGTGATCGGCCGCAGCGCGTTCGAGCTGTTCATGAGCCCGGAGCAGGGCGCGCAGTCGCGCACCAACATCACGGGCTTCTTCGCGAGCAACCAGTCGTTCGCGGTCGAGCGCTACATCAATACGGTCAACGGGCCGCGCCTGTTCCAGTTCCGCAACAAGTTCGTGCAGAGCGGCAGCGGCGTCGAAGAGCAGTTCCTGATCTGCTCGGGCATCGACATCACCGAGGAGCGCAACGCGCAGCAGCGGCTCACCGAACTCGCGAACACCGACGTGCTCACCGGGTTGCCGAACCGCCATGCGATCAGCGAGCGCATCCACGCGGCGATCGCGCAGGAGGACGCCAATACGCGCGGCCAGGTCGGCATCCTGTTCCTCGATCTCGACAACTTCAAGCGCGTCAACGATCACTACGGGCACATCACCGGCGACCGCCTGCTGAAGGACGTGTCGGCGATCATCAACGGCTGCCTGCCGTCGGGCGCGACGCTCGCGCGGCTCGGCGGCGACGAATTCCTCGTGCTGTTCGAACACGGCACGCGCCCGCTGCTCGAAGCGACCGCGCAGATCATCCTCGAACGGCTGCGCACGCCGATCCATCTCGGGCTGATGGAGGTCTACACGAGCTGCTCGATCGGCATCGCGATGTACCCGCAGCACGGCGATTCGCTCGAGACGCTGATCCGCTGCGCCGACACCGCGATGTACGTCGCGAAGGAGGAAGGCAAGCATACGTATCGCGTGTTCTCGCTCGAGATGAACCAGAAGGTCGCGAAGTACATGTGGCTCGACACGAACCTGCGCAAGGCGCTCGAGGAAGAGCAGTTCGTGCTGTACTACCAGCCGGTCGTCGACATCGCGACGGGCGACGTGCACGGCGTCGAGGCGCTGATCCGCTGGCAGTCGCCCGATCGCGGGCTCGTCGCGCCGATCGAGTTCATCCGTTTCGCGGAAGAGTCGGGGCTGATCGCGCCGCTCGGGCGCTGGGTGATGCGCACCGCGGCCGCGCAGGCCGCCGCGTGGAAAGCGAAGGGGCTCGGCATCCGGATCGCGGTGAACGTGTCCGCTCGGCAGTTGCAGGACATGAACATCGTCCATCAGTTCGCGTCGATTCTCGATGGCGCGGGGCTGAAGCCCGGCCTGCTCGACATCGAGCTGACCGAGAGCTGCTTCATCGAGGACGAGGAGGCGGCCATCGGGCTGATGCGGCAGTTCCGCCAGCTCGGCGCGGAGATCCATCTCGACGATTTCGGCACCGGCTATTCGTCGCTGTCGCAGTTGTCGCGTCTGCCGCTCGACGCGATCAAGCTCGATCGCACCTTCATCACGGCCATCGACCGCAACCCGCGCTCGCAGGCGCTGGTGCACTCGGTCGTGTCGCTCGCGAAGGCGCTGAATTTCGCGGTGGTCGCCGAAGGCGTCGAAACGCATGCGGAAGCCGAATTCCTCAAGCAGCTCGACGTCGATCACGCGCAGGGCTACTACTACGCGCGGCCGATGCCGGCGCAGGCGTTCGAGGCGTGGCTCGCGGAGACGAGAAAGCTCAGGCTGATCGCTTGAGCGTCGTTCCGGAAAAAGGCGCCGCCGGCCGTCGGCGGCGCCCGTCGCATTACACCGTGCGCAACTTCGACACGCGCCGGTTCTGCAGCATCACCAGGCGTTCCATGTACGCGAGGTCCTTCGGCTCGATCGTGAACGCCGCATGCACCCACGCTTCCGTGATGTCCATCAGCTCCGAGCGCGACAGCTGGAACACGCGATCGCGGGCGCGCAGCATCGCGCGGATGCCGTTCAGCTTCGGCTTCGCCACGTCGATGAAGGTGCGCGTCGCCAGATACGCATCACCTGCTTCGAACGTCTCGTCGATCAGCCCCTGATCTTCGTACCACTCGGCCGCATGCGCTTCGCCGGTCGCGATCAGCGATTCCGCGAGGCCGCGGTTCGCCTTGCGCGCGACCAGCGAATAGCCGCCCATGCCCGGGAACAGGTTGAACGCGATCTCGGGGAACCCGAGTTTCACGCCCTTCTGCGCGAGCACGTAGTGATGCGCGAGCGCGGCCTCGAAGCCGCCGCCGAGCGCGCTGCCCTCGACCATCGCGATCGAGATCGCGCCGGTGCCGAAGCCGGTGTAGATCTCGTACACGCCGTCGATGCACGAGCGCGCGTAGGCCATCAGTTGATCGCGCCGGCCGCTGCGGATCGCGTCGACGAAGAAGCTCAGGTCGCCGCCGACGTTGAACAGCTCGGGGACGAGCGAGCCCGTCACCCAGAAGTCGAACGTGAGGCCCGAGTCGCGTGCGACGCGCGCGAGATGGATGATGTCGGTGACGAGTTGCTGGTTGAAACACGGCCGCGGCTCCGATCGCAGCATCATCCACATGACATTGCGGCCTTCTTCGTAGAAGGCGGTCAGTTGCGAGAGTTCGCCGGCTTCGTAAAACGGGCGGCATGCCGGATGAGATTGGAGTTGCATGGTATGTCCTCGTGAGATGTGGTTTTTAAAGCGCGCCGCGCCAGGCGCCATGCGGGAATCGGGTCGCCTGCATGGCGCCCGGCGCGAGGCATCGCCATTGTTGCGCGCGCACAAATGTCGAATTGCGGGGAAAAACGCACGACCGGGACGCCGGTGCGGATCGCGTTCGGGCGAAGCGGCGGGGACGACGGACGGCGGAACGAGGGGCCGACGTCGGCGGGGCGGAGGGGGCTGGCGCGGAGCGGGCGCGGCGGCGATGACGCGGCCGGCGTCGCCGGTCGCTTACGCGCCGGAAAGCGCGTCGGGACGCCGATCGGCCGTGGCGGGTCGGGCGACCGGCGTTGGGGCGGCTCGTCTCGCCGCGAGCGTGAGAGATCGCGCGGCGCACATGGCCGCGCGGTGTCGATCGGTTTCGGACGCCGCCGCTCGAGATGCCGCGCCGTCGGCAAGATGCCGAAGCCGATCACGCCGCCCGCGACGCGAACGCAATCACGCGGTCAACGGATCTCGAAAGCGCCGTCGCTCGGCATCACGTTTCCTTCCCGACGGCGCGGCTTGACGCTCGCCGGCACGGCGCCCACACTGGGCCGCACGACGGCCACGCGCGCGGGTGGCGCGGGCGGCCGTCATGTGCGCGTCATGCAGGCACGGCTGCCGCGCCGGCGCGCGGCGCTGGCGTCCGGCAACGAACGCGCGGAGAACTTCGACGTGGTGCGTTTTCCTTCCCGATGGACCGGCTGCCTGTTCGCGTGCGCCGTGGCGCTCGGCGCGGGTACGGCCGTGGCCGATATGCGCGACACGGGCGGCATGGGCGACATGAGCGACTCGCGCGCGGCAGCCGATGCGGCGCCCGTCACGCTCGTCAGCGACGTCCACGAGTTCGTGATCCAGCACGACGGTTCGCTCGACGAGCACGACGATTCGACGCTGCGCGCGAACGACGCGAACGGCATCGACGCGGTCGCGCAGCGCTACGTGTGGTTCGACAGGAATCTCGAGAAGGTCGAGCTGGTCGCGGCCGAGACGATCGACCGCGACGGCGTCGCGCATCCGGTCGGTGCGGACGGCATCCGCGACGTGCAGGAGCCGCGCTCGGCCGGCGCGCCGACGTTCCAGGACGGGCTGCTGCGCACCGTCGTGTTTCCCGGCGTCGAGGCCGGGTCGAGCACGCGCGTCGCGTTCCGCAAGACCCGCACGAAGCCGGTCAATCGCGGCTATTTCGGCTACACCGTCGAGCCGTCGCGCGAGCCGGTCGACAGCCAGCGGCTGATCTTCGACCTGCCGGCCGACATGCCGCTGTATGCGGATGCGCGGGGCTACGTCGCGCTGCCGCCCGTCACGGCGAACGGCCGCACGCGCTACGAATTCGACTACCGGCACGGCGCGTACGACCGCATCGAGAGCGGCGCGGTCGGCTATCCGACCTACGGCGACCGGCTCGTCGTGTCGACGCTGCCCGACTACGCGGCGTTCGCCGCACGCTACCGCAACGCGGCCGTCGACCCGAGCGCGAACGATCCGGCCGTCGTGCAACTGGCGCGCGCGCTCACCGCGAATGCCGTCGATCCGCGCGACAGGGCGCGCATCCTGTACGACTGGGTGCAGGCGAACGTGCGCTACGTCGGGCTGTTTCTCGGCGAAACGGCCGCCGCGCCGCATCGCGTGACCGACATCCTGCGCAACCGCTACGGCGACTGCAAGGATCACGTCGCGCTGTTCGGCGCGTTGCTCGCGGCGGTCGGCATTCGCAGCGAACCGGTGCTGATCAATCTCGGCGCCGTGTACACGCTGCCGTCGGTGCCCGGCTACGGCGGCGGCGCGATCAACCATGCGATTACGTGGCTGCCCGATCTCCGGCTCTACGCGGATACGACGACGGCTGGCATCGCGTTCGGCTACCTGCCGCCGATCGTGATGGACCGCCCGGCGCTGCTCGTCGATACCGGCGTGCTGTCGCGCACGCCGGCCACGCAGCCGCGCGGCCGCACCGCGCGAATCGCGATCGATGCCGCGCAGCCGGGCGCCGCGCGTGTTCAGGCTTATGTGCAGGATGACGGCTGGACCGCCGAACTCGAACGCAACCTGTTTCGCCGCGCGTCGCGCGACCGCCTCGCGCAACTGGCGAACGAGCGTTTGCGGCAAAGCAGCCTGCGCGGCCGCGCGCAACTGTCGACCAGCGACCGGCGCGCGACCGACGGGCCGTTCGATGTGACGATCGCCGGCACGCTCGATCATTTCGTGTGGCCGGACGGCACGACCGCGTTGCCCGCGCTGTCGAGCCTGACGGGCGGTATCGCGACGCAGGTCGAAACCTGGCTGGCCGAGCCCGTGCGCACGCAGCCGTGGGGCTGCGTCGGCGGCACGTTCGACGAGACTGGCCAGATCGTGCTGCCGGCGGGCGTGGTCGTGACCGACCTGCCGGCCGATGCGGCCGTGCACGACCGCTTCGTCGATTTCACGTCGCATTACGTGTTCGATGCGGCCGCGCGCGTCGTGCAGGTCACGCGGCGGATGAGCGCGGATTTCGGCCGTCAGGTATGCACGCCGGACGAGTTCGCGGCGCTGCGCGCGTCGCTCGAGCGCATCGAGCGCGACACGCAGGCGCAGATCGTCGTGCGGGCGAAGCCGCGTTGAACGGCGCGGGCACGGCATTCGCTCCGAACGGGCGAATCACCGGAATCGCCGACGCGCAGGAGGACATCATGACGGAACGGGATCACGAGATCGCCGAACTCTCGAAGGAATTGCTGGGCAGGATCGTGCAGGGCACGGTCGCGACCGGCGCGGCAGTCGATGTGGAGCAGTGCGCGGCGCTCGCCGTGCAGTGCGCGACGGCGCTGGTCGACCGGCTCGACGCGTTGAAGTGATGCAGGGCGGCCCGGCGCCGACGCCGCGCGCCGGGCGTTACGCTTCGGCGCGCACGTCGCCGTCCGCGCGCACGGCGCCCGGCGGCTTGCCGACCACGCGCTTGAACGCGCGGCTGAACGCGGCGAGCGAACCGTAGCCGAGCCGGTACGCGACCGCTTCGATCGTCTCGCGGTCGCGTGCGATCCACTGCGCGGCGAGCCGCATCCGCAGTTCGGTCAGGTAGCGCACGGGCGTCATCCCGGTCGCCGCGAGGAAGCGCTCGGCGAACACCGAGCGCGACACGCCCGCTTCGGTCGCGAGCTCCGCGACGCTCCAGTTGCGGCCCGGGTCGCGATGCAGCGCGACGATCGCGCGGCCGAGCTTCGGCTCGCGCAGCGCCTGCACCCAGCCGGTCGCGTCGCCGCATCCGCACTCGACCCAGCCGCGCACGATGAACGCGGCGACCACGTCCGCGAGCCGCGCGAGGATGCCCGCGAAGCCCGCGCGCGCCGTGCACGCTTCGCGCTCCATCGCGTCGAGCATCGGACGGATCTCCGGGTAGCGCGCGAGCAGCGTGCCCACGTGCATGAACGCGGGCATCGTGCCGACCAGCGGCTGCATGCCGCCGAGGTCGAGCTCCATGCACGCGCTGAAGATCAGCGCATCGCCGGCGCCGGGCTCCGTCGTCGCGCAGGTCGCGGGCGACACGCCGGCCGACGCCACCGACGCGACCGTATCGCAGATCTTCGCGATCTCGAAGCCGTTGATCTCGCGGCATGGCACATCCGGATCGGATACCAGCGCGTGCATGCCGCCGTGCGGCAACAGGATCGCGTCGCCGGCCTCGAGCCGCATCGTCTCACCCGACGCGTCGCGCAGCAGCACCGGCCCGCGCACCACGAAATGAAACTGCGCGCGGCCCGGCGCATGGCCGAAATTCAGCCCGAACGGCCGCGCGACCTGGATGCGGCGGTACTGGACGCCGCTCAGGCGCATCCCCAGCAGCAACTCGCTGACGAGGTCGTGCGCGTCGGGGATCGGGGGAAGCAGGGGCTCGGACATGGCGAGATTCGGACGAACGATCAATAACAACGGATTGTATGTCATAGACCGTCCTGCCGCTGTTCCTTACGATACGCCCTCATCAGTATTTTCCCTAACCGACACGGAATCCCGCATGAATCCCGGAATCTCCTCGGCCGCCTCGACGGCGGCCCCCCGCGAACCGGCCTGGGGCGCGGTATTCGCGATGGCGCTCGGCGTGTTCGGGCTCGTCACGGCCGAATTCCTGCCGGCGAGCCTGCTGACGCCGATGGCCGACAGCCTCGGCGTGACCGAAGGCGTGGCCGGGCAAGCCGTCACGGCCACGGCCACGGTCGCGCTCGTCACGAGCCTGCTGATCTCGGCGCTCACGCGCACGATCGACCGGCGGCGCGTGCTGCTCGTGTTCTCGGTGCTGCTCGTCGCATCGAACCTCGCCGTCGCGTTCGCGCCGAACCTGGGCGTGCTGCTGTTCGGCCGCGTCGTGCTCGGCATCGCGCTCGGCGGCTTCTGGACGATGGCGACCGCCACCGCGATGCGGCTCGTGCCGACGGCGATGGTGCCGCGCGCGCTGTCGATCATGTTCAGCGGCGTGGCGGTCGCGACGATCGCGTCCGCGCCGATGGGCAGCTACTTCGGCCACCTGATCGGCTGGCGCAACGTGTTCCTGATCGCGGCCGTGATCGGCGGCATCGCGTTCGTGTCGCAGATCCTCACGCTGCCGTCGATGCCGCCGAGCGGCACGACGCGACTGCGCACGCTGATCGACGTGCTGCGCCGGCCGACCGTCGGCCTCGGGATGTTCGCGACGATCCTCGTGTTCACCGGGCATTTCGCGTTCTTCACGTATCTGCGGCCGTTCCTCGAACAGGTGGCGGGCGTCGGCGTGAACGGACTGTCGGCGATCCTGCTCGGCTACGGCATCGCGAACTTCGTCGGCACGTCGCTCGCGGGCCGCGTGCTCGAACACCGGCTGCGGCCGATGCTGATCGGCATGCCCGCGTTGATGGTCGTGCTCGGCATCGCGCTCGTCGTGCTCGGCCGCGCGCCGATGATCGACGCGGTATTGGTCGCGTTGTGGGGGATGGCGTTCGGCGGCGTGCCGGTCGCATGGTCGACGTGGGTGACGCGCACCGTGCCCGACGAAGCCGAGAGCGCGGGCGGGTTGATCGTCGCGGCGATCCAGCTTGCGATCGCGACGGGCGCGGCCGTCGGCGGCGTCGTGTTCGACGCGAACGGCGCGGCAGGCGTGTTCGTCGGCGCGGCGATCGTGCTCGCGGTGGCGGTCGCGACGATCGTGACCGGCGTGCCGAAGCGGGTCGGCGTGGTCGCGTCCTGACCGTCTGGCGGCCTAGGGCGTGTTCACGCTAATAACGGGTTTGCGCTGGCCCCCAGAAGGGCCGAGCGCGAGGATTGCGACGAAGCGAATACTCGACGTATTCGCGAGGAGCATGACGCGGCGATCGGCCCTTCTGGGGGCCAGCCCCGCGAATGAATTTTTCCAAACAGGGGAACGTGCCTTTCCGCCCACATTGCGGCGTCGTGCGTCGCTTGTTTGGCACGGCCAAACGGCGCTCCTTACTCCTTGCACTGCGGGCGGAAAGGCACGTTCGCAAACCCGTTATTAGCGTGAACACGCCCTAGCGGCCCGGCGGCTCGTGTCGCACGGGCTACCGGGCGATCGGCCGCACGTCAGGCCGCGCCGGCGTCCGCGATGCGGTCGAGTGCCGCGAGCGCGTCGGCCGGCAGATCGAGATCGGCCGCCGCGAGATTCTCGCGCAGATGCGCGACCGACGACGTGCCGGGAATCAGCAGAAGATTCGGCGCGCGGCGCAGCAGCCACGCGAGCGCGACCTGCATCGGCGTCGCGCCGATCCGGGCCGCGACGCCGGACAGCGTCGACGACTGCAGCGGCGAGAAGCCGCCGAGCGGAAAGTACGGCACGTACGCGATGCCGTCACGGGCCAGCGCGTCGATCAGCGCATCGTCGCCGCGATGCGCGATGTTGTAGTGGTTCTGCACGCAGACGATGTCGCAGATCCGCCGGCCTTGCGCGACCTGTGCGGGCGTGACGTTGCTCAGGCCGATGTGCCGGACGAGCCCGCGCCGCTGCAGCTCGGCGAGCGTGGTCAGCGGCGCTTCGATCGATCCTTCGGCCGGCCCGTGCGTGTCGAACATGATGCGCAGGTTGACGACGTCGAGCACGTCGAGCCCCAGGTTGCGCAGGTTGTCGTGCACGGCCCGTTCGAGTTCGTCGGGCGCGAAGGCGGGCAGCCACGATGCGTCGTCGCCGCGCCGCGCACCGATCTTGGTGACGATCACGAGATCGTCGCGGTACGGATGCAATGCGTCGCGAATCAACTGGTTCGTGACATGCGGGCCGTAGAAGTCGCTGGTGTCGAGATGGTCGACGCCGGATTCCACGGCTTCGCGCAACACGTTCAATGCGGCCTCGCGATCTTTCGGCGGGCCGAATACACCGGGGCCCGCCAGCTGCATCGCGCCGTAGCCGATCCGTTTGACGTGGCGATCGCCGAGCCTGAAGGTGGCGGTGTGGCGAATATCGGGCATGACCTTGCTCCTGTCGAAGAGATGAATGCGTTCAGCATAAGGACGAGTCGGCTGCGCGATAAGCGGGCATAATTCGCACGGGTTGTACGAAAAGGCGAACAATGCAAACCGATCTCGGCGATCTGAACGCATTCATGGCCGTCGCACGCGCGAGCGGCTTCCGCGACGCCGCACGCGTGACGGGCCTCAGCGCGTCGGGGCTGAGCGAGGCCGTGCGCCGGCTGGAAGCGCGGCTCGGCGTGCGGCTGCTGCATCGCACGACGCGCAGCGTCGTGCCCACCGAAGCCGGCGAGCGCCTGCTCGCGCGCCTCGGGCCGGCGCTGACCGAAGTGGCGGCGGCGCTCGACGGTATCGACGAGTTCCGCGGCCGACCAGCCGGCACGCTGAAGCTCAACGTGCCGGTCAGCGCATCGCGGCTCGTGTTGCCGGCGATCGTGCCGCGCTTTCTCGATGCGTATCCGGACATCCGGCTGGAAGTGACGGCCGACGAAAGTTTCGTCGACGTGCTGGCGGCCGGATGCGACGCGGGCATCCGCTACGACGAACGGCTCGAACAGGACATGATCGCGGTGCCGATCGGCCCGCGCATCCAGCGGTTCGCGACCGCGGCGGCGCCCGGCTATCTCGACCGGCACGGCCGGCCGCAACATCCGCGCGACCTGCTCGACCATCGGTGCCTGCGCGGGCGTTTCGCCAGCGGCGCGATGCCGCCGTGGGAGTTCGAGCGCGACGGCGAGGTCGTGCGGGTCGAGCCGGCCGCGGGGCCGTTGCTGGTCCAGATCGGCGGGGCGACGGAGTTGATGGTCGATGCGGCGATCGCCGGTACCGGCATCGTGCATCTGTTCGAAGACTGGCTGCGCCCGCATGTCGACAGCGGCGCGCTCGAACCTGTGCTCGAACCGTGGTGGCGGCCGTTCTCGGGGCCTTTTCTGTATTACCCGGGGCGGCGGCTCGTGCCGCCGGCGCTACGCGCGTTCATCGACTTCATCAAGGCATCCTGAGCGCCGATCAGCGCGCCGGGGCGTGTGCGTCGAGCAGGCGCCGCGCGTCGTCGTCGCTCATGCGGCCGACCCACGCGCTGCGGCAAACGCGCGACAACCGAAGCGCGGAAGCGGGCGCCGATGACACGGAAGGTCGTCGTTTGATGGGCAGCAGGCACCCGCCGCCCCGTGAAGCCGTTACCCGCCTTGCTTGACCAGCGCCGCCAGCGCTTTCATCGCCTGCAGATACGGATACGGCCCGTGGCTGATGCGCGCCACGCCGTACTCGGCGAGTTCCGCGATCGTCGGCGTTTCCGACACGCGCATCACGTTCACCGGCAGCGGCGACGCGGCCGTCAGTGCGCGAATCAGCGCCGGCGAGCGCAGGCCCGGCACGAACAGGCCGTCGGCGCCGGCGGCCGCATACGCGCGGGCGCGCGCCAGCGTCGCGTCGAGCAGGCGTTCGTCGTGCGTATCGGCCGCCGCCGTGAAGAACACGTCGGTGCGCGCGTTGATGAAGTAGTCGGCGCCCGCGCGATCGGCCGCCTGCCGGGCTGCCGCGACGCGGGCCGCCGCTTCGTCGACGTCGCGCAGTTCGCCCGTGGCCGGAAAACTGTCTTCGAGGTTGCAGCCGATCGCGCCGGCCTGGATGCTCAGCATGATCGTGTCGCCGACATCCTCCGGCCGTTCGCCGTACCCGCTTTCGAGATCGACGGTGACGGGCAGGTCCGTCGCGCGCACGATCCGCTCCAGCACGTCCATCATCAGTGCGCGCGGCATCTGCTCGCCATCGGCGAAACCGTTGGCCGCCGCGACCGACCAACTGCCGGTGGCCAATGCGACGGCGCCCGCGTCGGCCGCCGTGCGCGCACTGCCGGCATCCCACACGTTGAACAGCGCGAGCGGCTGGCCCGCGCGGTGAAGCGACCGGAAAATCGCGCCTTTCTCGTTGTTGCCCATACTCGTCTCCTGATGGATGGATACCGGACTGATTGTCGTGCCGAGCGATATTGCCACCGAATCGGGCGGTGCGACCGGCGTGCGCAATGTCTGCTGACAGCGCGTGACAGGAAGTGCGCGCGACCGCCGCGGCGCGATCCGAGCGCCGTTCAGTCGCGCGAGCCCGGATCGACCGATAGCGCGCGCAGCTGGCCGCGCAACTGGTCGACTTCGCCCGGCGCGAACGGCCGCTCGATCTCGGCGTGCGCCTGTTGCCACAGCGGGAACGCTTCGGCCAGCAGGTCGTGCCCGGCCGGCGTCAGCGAGAGCAGGCGGCTGCGTCCATCGTCGGGATCCTGGACGATCGTGACGAGGCCGCGCCGCTCGAGCGGCTTGAGCGCGGCGGTGAGCGTGGTGCGGTCCATCGCGAGCAGCGACGCGACCGATTTCATCGGCGCCGGTTGCGGCCGGTTCAACGACATCAGCAGCGAAAACTGGCCGTTGGTGAGGTCGAGCGGGCGCAGCACGTCGTCGAAGATACGCGCGAGATTGCGCGCCGCGCGCTGCATGTGCAAACACAGGCAGCAATCGCGCACCATCAGCGTCGTTTCGAAGGGAAGCTTTTCTTTTCGTGCCATGTTGCAATTGTGTTGATATCAACCTATCTTGTCAAGGTCGAGGCGCGGCAACCCGCCGCGTCCGTCATCGGAGGAGCAGGCATGAGTGCGCAACCACAGTTGTATCTCGCCGTATTTCTCGGGAGCCAGGATAGCCCGGCGATGAAGGCATGGCTCGCGCTGCCGGAGGACGAGCGGCGCACGCGCGAGCGCGACGGCATCGCCGCATGGCATGCGTGGGTCGACCGGCATCGCGACGCGATCGTCGAGCTGGGCGGGCCGCTCGGCAAGACCAAGAACATCGACGCGGCCGGCATCCGCGACACGACCAATGCGTTGACCGGCTTCACCGTCGTGCGGGCGGCGTCGCACGACGCGGCCGCCGCGCTGTTCGAAGGTCATCCGCATTTCACGCTGTTCCCGGGCGTGTCGGTCGACGTGATGCCGGTGCTGGCGATTCCCGGCGCGTGAGCGACGCGTGATGCCGCGCGACGCGCGTCGCTTCGTTCGATCCGTCGTGCCCGGCATGCAGACATTTTCCCGACATTCATGGATGGAGACTGGCGATGAAGCTTTACGGATTTGCCGGCACGCGCTCGCAGCGCGCGCTGTGGGGGCTGAAGGAACTGGATGCGGATTTCGAATTCGTGTCGGTCAACCTGCTCGAGGGCGAGCACAAGCGGCCCGAATTCCTGCGCCTCAATCCGGCCGGCAAGGTGCCCGTGCTGGTGGACGGCGACCTCGTGATTCCCGAATCGGCCGCGATCGTGCTGTATCTCGCGGACAAGTACCCGGAGAAGGCGCTGCTGCCCGTCGATCCGGCGCTGCGGGCGCAGGCCTATCGGTGGGTCATGTTCGCGGTGACGGAGCTCGAGCAGCCGCTGTGGCGGATCACGCGGCACACGTTCCTCTATCCGCCGGAGAAGCGCTCGCCGGCCGATATCGAACTGGCGCGCGAGGATTTCGCGACGATGGCCGCGATTCTCGACACGCATCTCGAGGGGCGCGAGTTCATCGTCGGCGATACGCTGACGGTGGCCGATTGCGTGACGGCGTACCTGATCGACTGGGCAAGCGAATGCCATTTGATCGAACCGTTCCCGCAACTGCGCGCGTATCTGGAACGGCTGTATGCGCGGCCGAAGGCGCCGCAGCGGATCGCGGAGGCGAGGAAGGCGGCGTGAAGGTGAAACGCGGGCGGGCCATGCGCGGCGTGGGCATGACGCGCCGCGCCCGCCCGCGATCACGAAACCGTATCGGGCGCACCCAGCGCACGGCACAGCATCGCCAGATCGCTCAACCTGAGATGCGGCGTTACCGCATGCGGGGGCGTCGGTTCTTCTTCAGCCGAAGGCTCGCGCACGATCCACGCGGCCTGAAGCCCCGCATTCACCGCGCCGACGATATCGAGGTGGAAGTCGTCGCCGACATGCAGCAATTCGGCCGGCCGTACGCCGAGTGCGTCCGCCGCCGCATGGAAGATCTCGGGTTCCGGCTTGGCGAAGCCGAATGCACGCGCGCTGAGCGTCGTGCGGAAGAATTCGCCGCCGCCCGTGAGCCGAAGGTCGGCGTTACCGTTGGTGACCGCGATCAACGGAAAGCGCGCGCTCAACCACGCGAGCGCCGGCAGCGCGTCTTCGTAGAACTCGACGCGATTGCGCGCCGCATAGAAGACGTCGTAAGCGCGCTCGGTCAGCGAGACATCTTCGTTCGCGCGCTCCAGCGCAAGCCGGATCGACCCGATTCGCATCGCGCGATAGTCGCTCGCGAGATCGGGGCGCAACCGTTCGTATTCCTCACGTAGCGCTGCGAGTGCCTGTTGCGTCGGCAGCACGCGCTCGGTATTCGGCGCGTGCTCGATCAACCATGCGCGAAGCGTCGCCTCGGCCCGTACGACGGACGGCCCGAACGGCCACAGGGTGTCGTCGAGGTCGAACGAGACGGCGGAAACTTTGGCGAGACGCATGGCGGTTGAAAGCGGGAAGTCGTTTACCAGGGCCACGGAACGGCGGTTCCGGTGCCGTTGTCGAGCGCGTGTCGATAGAGGAAGCGCGCGACGGTCAGGTCCTGCAGCGCGAGCCCCGTCATGTCGAAGACGGTGATCTCGTGCGCGGCACGATCGACCGATGCCGCACCCGCGAGGATGTCACCGATTTCCGTGCGCGGCAAATCCGGCGCCCACTGGCACTCGCCGATGGTGCGCGCCTGATCGTGATCGTCGACGACGATGCGCGCGCGTTCCAGCACGCCGGCCGGTAGTTCGCGCTTGCCCGCGGTATCGGCGCCCACGCAGGTCAGGTGGGTGCCCGGCTGAACCGCATCCGCGTCGAACAACGCGCCGCCGCCGGGCGTGGCTGTGATCACCACGTCGCTATGGGCGACCGCATCGTTCCGGTCGCGCGCCACGCCGATCGTGCACCGTTCGACGAAATGCGTTTCGAACGCCGGATCCGGCTCGCCGTTGACGGTCACGTACTGCACCGTGCATCGCTGCGGCAGCAGCGCGAGCGCGTAGTCGAGCTGCACGCGCGCCTGCACGCCGGTGCCGAACACGCAGAGCCGCGTGCTGTCGCGACGCGCGAGCTGTTGCAGCCCGAGGCCGCCCGCGGCGCCGGTTCGCGCGGTGGTGATCGCGTTGCCGTCCATGATGCACAGCGGCCGGCCGGTCGCCGGATCGAACAACGCGACGGTGGCCTGATGCGGCTCGCCGCCGCGCGCCCGATTGCCGGGCCAGAACCCGGCCGCCTTGAAGCCGAGCAAGTCCTGATCGGCGACGTCGCCCGACTTGATGCCGAACACGCCGCCTGTGTGCAGTTTCTCGCGCACGACCGGAAATACGCGTCCGGCCCTTTGACTGTGCAGCACGAAGGCTTCGCGGACGGCCGCCATCACTTGCCCGGCTTGCAGGGCGGGCTCGACGGCATCGCGGTCGAGGAGAAGGAGGCGGGCGTCGGTCGGCATGGTCGGGGGTGCCTGGTCGGCACGAGGCGAATTCAGGGTATTTAAAGTTTGTCCAGATTTGGACGAATAGTCAATGCGCGGATGACGCGGCGGGGACTGATGCTCACCACCCGTAGAAGCGCGGCCACGTCTGCGCGGCGCCGTCATCGCCGACGGCCTGGTATTCGGGATGCTGCGCGCCGGTCGCGCACGCATGATTCGGCAGGATGCGCAGCCGCGTGCCGATTGGAAACCGCTGCGCGATGCCCGTATCCGGCGTACCGGTTCGCGACACGATCCCGTGTTCCTGGTTGGCGCCGCTCAGCAGGTAGCCGCCGAGCACGTCGCCCGCTTCGGTGCAGACCTGCCCGTAGCCGAAATCGTGCGCCTGGCGCTGCGTGCCGCGGTCGCGGCTCATCGCCATCCAGCCCGCATCGACGATCGCCCAGCCTTTCTCTTCCTGATGGCCGATGACGGTGGTCAACACTGACAGCGCGATGTCGGACGGCTCGCACACGCCGATGTTGTGCATCACGAGGTCGAACATCACGTACACGCCGGCGCGCACTTCGGTCACGCCGTCGAGCCGTTCCGCCGCCAGCGCGGTGGGCGTCGACCCGATGCTCACGACCGGGCACGGCAACCCGGCGGCCCGCAGGCGCTCCGCGGCCCGCACGGTGCGGCTGCGTTCCTGCTCGGCGATCGCGACGAGTGCTGCGTGCGTGTCGTATTCGTAGCTGGAGCCCGCGTGAGCCATCACGCCGCCGAGCAGCATGCCGCCGTCGGTCAGCGCGCGGCCGACATCGATCAGCAAATCGGCGTCGGGCGGGATGCCCGAGCGGTGGCCGTCGACGTCGACCTCGATCCATACGTCGAAACGTTCGCCGTGCTCGCGCCCGAACGCGGCGATCGCATGGGCGGCCGGCAGGCTGTCGGCGACGATCTTCAGGTCGCAGCCTTGCCGACGCAGCGCAAGCGCCTGGCCGAGCTTCGCGGGCACCATGCCGACCGCGTAGACGATGTCGCGGATGCCGTCCGCGAAGAACTGCTCGGCTTCCTTGAGCGTCGATACCGTGATGCCCTGCGCGCCCGCCGCGATCTGCGCGTCGACGACGTGCCGGCATTTGGTGGTCTTGACGTGCGGCCGGAACCGCACGCCGAGTGCGTCCAGATGCGTCTGCATGCGCGCGATGTTGCGCTGCATGCGGCCGACGTCGATCAAGGCGGCCGGGGTGTTGAGGGTGTGAAGGTCCACGATGCGTCCGATTGCGGGGTTGCCGATGCGGACACTGTAGGGCAGTCGGCTCACGGCGTGTTTAATGCGGAACTAATCTGCCATTAAGGGAAGTTTAATTGGCCGACTCTCGCGGAGCGCGGCCCCGGCTCACGCTTTGCCGCGCCACGGCGGCGGATCGAGAAACTGCCGCGCGGCGTCGAGAAACACCCGCTGCCGCGCGGAGCGGCCGGTCCGCGACGGCAACAGCGCCGTCACCGGCGCGGGCGGCAGGCTCCAGCCGGGCAGCAGCCGCACGAGCTTGCCGTTCGCGAGCAACTGCGCGACGTCCCACTCCGAGCGTTCGACGATGCCGAGCCCGGCCAGCGCCCATTCGGTGATGACGGTGCCGTCGTTGGACGACAGCGCGCCGGTCACGCGGATGACGGTCGCCCGCCGCGATTCGCCCTTGACGCCGCGGCCGGGCGAGAAGCGCCAGCGCGGGATGTCTTCGTCGTTCTCGCGCAGGCACAGGCAGTCGTAGCGCGTCAGGTCGGATGGATGGTTCAGGTCTTTGAGGCGGCGCGCATACGCGGGGCTCGCGCACAGGAAGCGCTCGTTGGGCGCGAGCGGATAGCCGATCCACGAAGACGACTTGAGGCCGCCGACGTGGACGACCACGTCGGCGCCCGATGCGCTGGTCAACGGGCTTTCCGACAGATGGAGCGAGATTTCGAGCTTCGGATGCGCGCGCTGCACGTCGCGCACGATCCGCGCGACGTACTTGCGGCCGAAGCCGAGCGGGGCGACGACGCGCAGCGTGCCCTGCACGTCGCCGTGGTCGCCCGCGATGCTGACTGGCAGCGCCTCCACGCGCTCGAGAATGCCGACGGCTTCCTGGTACAGCCGCTGCCCTTCGTCGGTGAGCGCAATCCCTTTCGGCTGCCGCACGGCGAGCCTCGCGTTCAGGCGCGCCTCCATCCGTTGCAGCCGAATCGTGACCGCGGGCGGCGTGAGGTCGAGCAGCCGGGCCGCCGCGGCCAGCGAGCGCGACGTGCCGATCGCGCGGACGAGTCGAAGGTCGTCGAGGTCGAGCATTTCATGGCTCTTAATGCATAGGGTATCGAGCATTAAACCGCAGATCGCGCGGCGAAGCCATCGACGTGGCGCGGGGTGGCTGCGGTGAGGATGGCCGGAAGGCGCCCGCTTCCTTCGCCTGATACATCGACGACCGTGACGCCCCCGCTGTCCACCCGCCTACGCGTCCAGCCCGAAAATCAGCGATCGATGTACGCCCACGCCGGCCGCCACGCCCGATGCCGATGCGAACGTCGCATTGGTCATCAGGCTCGACGCATCGCCGGCCGCATACACGCCGGCGACGCTCGTCTGCTTCCACGCATCGACGCGAATCGCGGTGCCGAGCGGCCCTTCGTCGAACGCGCAGCCGAGCTGCTGCGCGAGGTCGCTCGCCATGTCGGTGCGCGCGCCGATGAACAACGCGTCGATCGGCACGACCTGCCCGTCGGCGAGCCGCAGCGCGTCGATACGCGGCGCGTCGCCGACGATCTCGACGACCGGCGAGCGTTCGATGCGCACGCCGCGCGCGGCGAGCAACGCGGCTTCCTCCTCGTTCGCTTCGACCACGCGCTGCGTGAACCACGTCGTCGGGCCCCAGTCCGGAATCAGGATCGCCTGATGGACCGACAGCGGATGCGTGGCGAGCACGCCGAGCCGCTGGCCGCTCACTTCGTATCCATGACAGTACGGACAATGCAGCACGCTGATGCCCCAGCGTTCGGCGAGCCCCGGCAGCGCGGGCAGTTCGTCGCGGATGCCGGTCGCGAGAATCAGCCGGTCGGCGCTCGCGCGGCTGCCGTCGGCGAGCGTCACGTGAAAGCGTTCATCCGCGTCGCGTTCGGCCGCACGTACTTCGCCGTCGATGCGCTGCACGGTCGGATACGCGGCAAGCTGCGCGCTCGCTTCGGCGACGATCCGCGCGGGCGGCTTGCCGTCCTGCCCGAAGAAGCCGTGCGCATGCTCGGCAAAGCGGTTGCGCGGCCGGCCGGCGTCGATCACGAGCACGCGGCGGCGTGCGCGCGCCAGTTGCATCGCGGCCGACAGCCCGGCAAAGCTGCCGCCGATCACGATCACTTCATGATGGGTATCCATGCATCCACTCCTTTCTGAATCTGTGTGACGGATAGACGTGCTTCGCTGGCGGCCAACTCATGAAACACGAGAAGTTGCATGATAGGGCGATGGTATCATTCATGCAACTTCAGAAGTTTCGAGAGAGGGGAATCCCGCCCGTGAGAACCGACAGCCGTTTGTCGCGCATGCTGCATGCGCTGATCCACATGGACCAGGCCGACGGCCCGCTGACGTCGGAGACGATCGCGACGATGCTGGGCACGAATCCGGTCGTCGTGCGGCGCCTGCTCGGCGGGTTGCGCGATTGCGGCTACGTGCAGTCGGAGAAGGGGCACGGCGGCGGCTGGGCGCTGAGCGTCGCGCTCGACGACATCACGCTGCTCGACGTCTATCGCGCGGTGGGCGAGCCGCCGCTGTTTTCCGACCTGGTGTCCGAGGACGCGCCCGAATGCCTGGTCGAACAGGCGGTCAACGCGCATCTGTCGGCGGCGCTGAAGGAGGCTGAAGCGTCGCTGCTCGCGCGCTTCGGCGAAGTCACGCTCGGCATGCTGTCGCGCGATTTCGAAGCGAAGGCGGCGCGGCTGCGCAAGCCGCGCTGACGCAGCGCAGCACGGCCGCCGTACGCGCGTCACGCACGCGCAGGCGCGGCCGAAACCGCCGCGCCGCCATGTTCTGTCCCCCGACTTCTGCCCGGTTCGCCCGCCACAGGGCAAAATACGGGTTTTCCGCACCCGCGAGGGCGCGTTCGAATCACGCGCCCGGCGGCGGCAGTGCGCATGCCGCACGCCGCCGCCGGGCGCCCAGGCAAGAAACGCTCGCCCTGCCGCGAGCCCACAGGAGTCCAGACCCCATGCCCGAATCCAACCTGTCCTTTTTCGGCCGGCTGTCGCTGGCCGTCGGCACGTTCTTCTCCGTGCTCGGCAACCGCGAGTTCGCGGCCGGCGTGCTGCGCGTGCGCGACGGCGCCCCGGCGCCGGTCGCGCCGGTCCCGACGCCGGCCCCCGCTGCCGCGCCCGTCGCACCCGCGCCGGTGAAGGCGCCGGCCCCCGAGCTGCGCGAAGCGAGCCCGCAGGCCGCGCTGCAACTGCTCGGCCTGCTGCAGCGCGATGCGCGCTTCATCGATTTCGTCGAGGAAGACATCGCCGGCTATGCGGACGCCGACATCGGCGCGGCCGCGCGCCTCGTGCACGACGGCTGCCGCGCGGCGCTGCGCGAGCACTTCACGATCGTGCCGGTGCGCGACGAAGCGGAAGGCAGCCGCGTGACGCTGCCGGCCGGCTTCGACGCGACGGCCGTGCGCGTGACCGGCAACGTGGTCGGCTCCGCGCCGTTCACGGGCACCGTCAGCCATCGCGGCTGGCGTGTTTCCGACGTGCGCCTGCCGAAGCTGACGGGCAGCCACGACGCATCGGTCGTCGCACCGGCGGAGGTGGAACTGTGAGCGATCCGCGCTATTCGATCGGTATCGACCTCGGGACGACCCACTGCGCGCTGTCGTACGTCGACAGCAGCACGAGCGACGGCGAAAAGATCGTGCAGCAGGTGCTGCCGATCGCGCAGCTGACCGCACCGGGCGCGCTGGAATCGCGCGACCTGCTGCCGTCATTCCTCTACCTGCCGCATGAAAGCGAACTGACGCAGGGCGACCTGACGCTGCCGTGGACGGCCTCGCGCGCGTTCGCGGTCGGCGAGATGGCGCGCACGCGCGGCGCCGGCACGCCGATCCGCCTCGTGTCGAGCGCGAAAAGCTGGCTGTGCCACCCGGGCGTCGATCGCCGCGCGGCGATCCTGCCGAGCGATGCGCCGCCGGAAGTGGCGCGCGTGTCGCCGCTGGAAAGCTCGATCCGCTATCTCACGCACCTGCGCGAAGCGTGGGACCACGCGCATCCCGACGCGCCGTTCGCCGACCAGGACGTGACGGTCACGATCCCCGCGTCGTTCGACCCGGCCGCGCGCGAACTGACGGCCGAGGCCGCGCGCGCCGCCGGCTACACGCGGATGACGCTGCTCGAAGAGCCGCAAGCGGCGCTCTACAGCTGGATCCAGAAAAGCGAAGGTGGCTGGCGCAAGCAGGTGCAGGTCGGCGACCTGATCCTGTGCGTCGACGTCGGCGGCGGCACGACCGATCTGTCGCTGATCGCGGTGGTCGAGCGCGACGGCAATCTCGAACTGCATCGCGTCGCCGTCGGCGAGCACATCCTGCTCGGCGGCGACAACATGGACCTCGCGCTCGCGCACGTGGTCGCACGCAAGCTCGCGCAGCAGGGCACGCAGGCCGATCCGTGGCAACTGCGCGCGCTGACCTACGCGTGCCGCGCGGCCAAGGAAACGCTGCTGTCCGATCCGACCACCGACGCGGTGCCGCTCGTCGTGCCGAGCCGCGGCTCGAAGCTGATCGGCGGCTCGATCCGCACCGAGCTGACGCGCGCGGAACTGACGCAGACGATCCTCGAAGGTTTCTTCCCGCAGGTCGATGCAGCCGCGCGCCCGGTGAGCCGCGCGCGTGTCGGCCTGACGCAGCTCGGCCTGCCGTATGCGCAGGACGCCGGCATCACCCGCCATCTCGCGGCGTTCCTCGGCCGCCAGGTCGCGGCGCTCGACACGCTCGAAGGCGTGCAGCGCACGCTGCCGCAAGGCGCGACGTTCCTGCATCCGACCGCCGTGCTGTTCAACGGCGGCGTGTTCAAGTCGACGCTGCTCACGCAGCGCGTGCTCGACACGCTCAACGGCTGGCTCGCCGCCGAAGGCGCGCCGCCCGCCCGCCTGCTCGAAGGCGCCGATCTCGATCTCGCGGTCGCACGCGGCGCGGCGTACTACGGCTACGTGAAGCGCGGCCGGGGCGTGCGCATTCGCGGCGGCACGGCGCGTGCGTACTACGTCGCGATCGAATCGGCGATGCCCGCGGTGCCGGGGCTCGAGCCGCCGGTGCAGGCGCTGTGCGTCGCGCCGTTCGGGATGGAGGAGGGCACGGACGCGGCGCTGCCGCCGCAGGAATTCGGTCTCGTCGTCGGCGAACCGGTGCAATTCCGCTTCTTCGGTTCGTCGGTGCGTCGTCAGGACCAGGTCGGCACGCTGCTCGACTACTGGTCGGCGGAAGAGCTGCAGGAGCTGGAGGAAATCCAGGCGACGCTGCCCGCCGAAGGGCGCACCGTCGGCGAAGTCGTGCCGGTGAAGCTGCATGCGCGCGTGACCGAAGCCGGCACGCTCGAACTCGAGGCGATCCCGAGCGGCACGAACGAGCGCTGGAAGGTCGAGTTCGACGTGCGCGGCGCCGCCTGAGCGCGATGAAGCGTTATACGGTCGGCATCGACCTCGGCACGAGCAATACGGTCGTCGCGTACGTCGAGGCCGGTTCCGACGCGATCCGCGTGTTCGACGTCGAGCAGCTGGTCGGCCCGGGCGCGGTGGCCGCGCAGCCGCTGCTGCCGTCGGTGCGCTATCACCCGGCGGCGGGCGAGCTGCCGCCGGACGCGCTGCGGCTGCCGTGGGCGGCCAATTCGAAGGCTGATCCGAAGGCCAGCGCGAATGCGGCCGATTCGCCGCCGGCCGTGATCGGCCGCTACGCGCGCACGCTCGGCGCGCAGGTGCCGGGCCGGCTCGTGTCGAGCGCGAAGAGCTGGCTGTCGCACGCCGCGGTCGACCGGCTCGCGGCGATCCTGCCGTGGGGCGCGGCCGATGGCGTCGACAAGGTGTCGCCGGTTGATGCGAGCGCGAGCTATCTCGCGCATGTGCGCGACGCGTGGAACGCGCGTTTTCCCGATGAGCCGCTCGCGCAGCAGGACGTGATCCTGACGGTGCCCGCGTCGTTCGACGACGGCGCGCGTGCGTTGACCGTCGAGGCCGCGCGGCGCGCGAAGCTGCCGGCGCTGCGCTTGCTCGAAGAACCGCAGGCCGCGTTCTACGACTGGCTGTACGGCCAGCGCGACACGTTGCGCGAGACGTTCGCCGCGCCGCGGCGCGTGCTGATCTGCGACGTCGGCGGCGGCACGACCGACCTCACGCTCGTCGACGTCGCGCCGGGTGACGACGGCCAACCCACCTTCACGCGCGTCGGCGTCGGCAACCACCTGATGCTTGGCGGCGACAACATGGACCTCGCGCTCGCGCGCCTGGTCGAGTCGCGGCTGACCGAGCCCGGTACGCGGCTGTCGGCCGCGAGCCTGTCGCAACTCGTCGAGCGCTGCCGCGCGGCGAAGGAGCGGCTGCTCGGTGACGACGCGCCGGCGTCCGTCACCGTCACGCTGCTCGGCGCGGGCAGCAAGCTCGTCGGCGGTGCGCGTTCGGCGGAGCTGACGCGGCAGGAAGTCGAGCAGATCGTCGTCGACGGGTTCTTTCCGCAGGTCGAGGCCGGCGAATTGCCGCGCCGTGCGCGCGCGGCGATCGTCGAATTCGGCTTGCCGTATGCGAGCGACGCGGCCGTCACGCGCCACGTCGCCGCGTTCCTGAACCGTCATGCGGAAGGCCCGCTGCCGGACACGCTGCTGCTCAACGGCGGCGTGTTCCGCGCGGGCGCGCTTGCCGGCCGTCTCGCGCAGACGCTCGGTGCGTGGCGCGGCGCACCGCTCGACGTGCTGCACAACGCGCATCCCGATGTGGCCGTCGCGCGCGGCGCGGTGGCCTACGGGCTTGCGCGCGCCGGGCATGCGCCGCGCATCGGCGGCGGCTCCGCGCGCAGCTATTTCCTCGTGCTCGACGATGGCGAAGGCGACGCAGCCGCCCGCGGCGTCTGCCTGCTGCCGCGCGGCGCGGAAGAGGGCCGCGAGATCCGCCTCGACGATCGCACGTTCGCGCTGCAGCTCGGGCAGCCGGTGCGTTTCCACCTCGTGTCGACGGTGGCCGACACGAAGTATCAACCCGGCGATCTCGTCGATCTCGACGGCGGCGATTTCGTGCGGCTGCCGCCGATCGCGACGGTCGTCGATGCGAAGGCGGGCGGCGACGCGCGCGAAACGCCGGTGAAGCTCACCGCGTCGCTGACCGAGGTCGGCACGCTCGAAATGCATTGCATCGCGACGGGCGACGCGGCGCGCCGCTGGCGGCTCGAATTCCAGTTGCGCGGCGATGCGCCGGTGCAAGGCGACGATGCGGCGCTCGCGCGGCATCCGCGGCTCGACCAGGCGCTCGAGCTGATCGAGCGTTCGTTCGGCAGCAAGGCCGCGGGCGTCACGCCGAAGGACACGCGTCGGTTGCGCGCGCAACTCGAACAGGTGCTCGGCGCGCGCGAAGACTGGGATGTCGCGCTCGCGCGCGAACTGTTCGACGCATTGCTCGCGCGGGTGCGGCGGCGGCGGCGCTCGGCCGATCACGAGCGCGCGTGGCTGAATCTCGCCGGGTATTGCCTGCGTCCGGGTTTCGGCCATCCGCTCGACGCATGGCGCATCGAGCAGCTGTGGCCGCTCTTCGACGACGGCATTCAGTATGTGACCGATGCACAGGTGTGGTCCGAGTGGTGGACGCTGTGGCGGCGCGTGGCCGGCGGCCTCGACGACGATGCGCAGACGCAGGTGCGCGACGCGATCGCGTTCCTCGAGCCGTCCGACGACAAGCGGCGCAAGTTGCCGTTCGATCCGGCCAAGGTCGGGCCGGCCGACATGACGCGATTGTCCGCGTCGCTCGAACGGCTGCCCGTCGCGCGCAAGGTCGAGCTGGCCGAGCGCCTGATCGCGCAATTGCAGAAGCCGGCCGATCGCGCGTTGTGCGCGTGGGCGCTCGGGCGGATCGGTGCAAGGCGGCCGTTCTATGGCAGCGCGCATAGCGTCGTGCCGGCGGAAATCGTCAACGGCTGGCTCGATGCGCTGTTCGCGCTCGACTGGAAGCAGGTCGAACCGGCTGCGTTCGCGGCCGCACAGATCGCGCGGATGACGGGCGACCGCTCGCGCGATTTGCCGGACGACACGCGCGAGGCCGTCATCAAGCGCCTGTCGGCCGCCAACGTGTCGGCGGCGTGGATCGACATGGTCCGTGAAGCGATCGCGTTCGACGAAGCCGATACGGTGCGCGTGTTCGGCGAAACGCTGCCGGCCGGATTGAAGCTGCTGGGTGATTGAGAGCAGTGCGGGATGCGTCGATCTCGTTCGCGGATCGAAGCGTCCGGTCTCGGTCGCGCCGCCCATCGCACGACGTCGAAGCCGGTTTCATTCAGGCATGCGACACCCCTTCGCGACGCTTTTCCGCTGATCCGGTTTCTGCGCCATCGCGCGCGGTTACCGAACGGGAATCGCCAACACCGAGACGAGCATTTTGTTGTCGACGCACAAGGCGTGACGCGGCACGGCCGCGCCACGTTCCTGCGTGCGGTCAGGCGCCCGCCGCCGATTCCGGAAACACCGGCTCACCAAGCGTCAGCATCAGCCGGTTCGCCCACGCGAAGATCGCGATCGCGTGCGACAGGTCGAGAATCTCCTCATGCGTGAGCCCTTCGGCCTCGAGCGCGGCGATATCGCTGTCATCGATCGCGTCGGGCCGTTCGGTCAATGCAATCGCATAGCGGACGATCGCGCGTTCGCGCGCCGTCGTGCCGGCCGTCGCCGGATCGTCGAACACCTGCTCGATCGCATCGGTGCGTTTCGCGAGCTGCGTGAAGCGCTGCGCATGCACCGACGCGCAGTACACGCAACCGTTCACGCGCGACACCGCCGTGCTCGCCAGTTCGCGCTCGGCGCGCGACAGCCCGCCGGGGCCGTACATGATCGCGTTGAACACGCCCGAGCGCTGCAGCAGGATCTCGGGCAGATGGACGAGCAGCAGGTAATAGTCGGATGTTTTCGCTTGCGGGTGGCTCGCGTCGAGCACCGCGAGCTGATCGGGTGTCGCCGCGTCGAGCGATACCGTGTCGAGCCATGCGCGCCAGCCGAGCGTGTCGAACGTGAAGCCGTGGGCCGTAGTCGTCATGCGGCCTCCTTGGCGGCGCGCGCTTGAAGTGCCCGCGCGGCGGCGGCCACGCGCAACTGATACGCGACGAACGCGATGAGCTGCGACAACGCGACGATCGCGGATGTCGTAAGTCCGGCCGATTTCAACGCGGCGAGATCGGCCGCGCGTGCGTCGACCGGCGCGTGCGTCAGGCGCTTCGCGTGCAACAGGATCGCGCCGAGGCGGCGAGGCAGCGCGTCGAACGCATCGGCATCGGCTCGTTCGATATCGTCGAGCGTGCCGCCTGCGTCGAGCAGTCGCGTGCGATAGATGTCGGTCAGCGCGTGTGCGTTCGACTGTCGCGCGACATAGCGTGCCGCATGCAGCCGCTCGACCGGCGAAAGATCGGGCAGGGGGGGATCGAACAGTGCGGCTTCGCTCAGTTGCGTATGCAACAGCACCTTGCCGCGTGCGCGGCGCAGCGCGGCGACGGCGTCGCCTTCGCGCAGGCCGGCTGCCGCATCGATCGTATCCGGCACGGCGGCCGGCGTGAGGGAGTCAGTCATCGTTTCGGTTTTCCTTCGTCGTCAAAGTGACCGATGGCGTCGGCGTCGCGCCATTCGTCGCCTTGCAGTTCGGCATTCGCGTACGCGACGAGCGCGTCGTAGTGGCGGTCGCGATCGGCATCGAACAGCCGGCTCGCAATGCCGCGCGCGAGCCGCTGCGCGCCTGCGCTGATGGCCGGAATGTCGCCGGACAGCTTGCCGTGGCTCAGGCTCGCCGCATGATTGAAGCAATGGATGCGCGTGACGGCCGGGCACGCACCGCGCTCGCGCTCCTGGAACGCGAACGCTGGGCCGAGATCGGGCGACTCGGCGAGCTCGTCGAGCCATCGCGCCGGTTCCGGCCGATAGCGATCCTTCCAGCGCCGCACGTGCGCGCCGAACGACGCGAATTCGTCGCGCGTCGTCCAGTCCGAATGAAAGCCCGTCGCGAAGATCAGGAAGTCGACCGTGTAGCGGCCGCGCGGCGTCGTCACGTCGAGGCCGTCCGCGTGGTCGGCGAGCGTCTCGATCGGGCTGCCCGCATGGAAATGCGCATGATCGTGACGCGACACGCGCAGCACGCTGTCGCGCGGCGGCGGCGTCTGCGACGTCAGCGCGTAGTGCATGAAGCGCCATTTCGTCGCGTCGTCGAGGTCGGCGTAGCCGTGCACGAGGCCCGGGCTGCCGATGCCGGTCAGCTTGTTGATGCGTGGAATGTCCGCGCGGCGGAAGAACAGGTCGACGCGTGCGGCGCCCGCTTCGAGCGCGGTGCCCGCGTTGTCGAACGCGGACGCGCCCGCGCCGACCACGCCGACGCGCTTGCCCGCGAGCGCGGCGAAATCGATCGGCTCGGACGAGTGGGCCCAGCGCGTGCGCGGCGCGCGTTGCGCGACGGGCGGCACGTACGGGCCGCCGAGGCCGTCGCGGCCGGTCGCGAGCACGACGTGCCGCGCGAGCAGCGTGTCTCTTCCGCCGTTTGCGCGGATATCGAGCGCGAGCAGGCCGTCGTCGCGCGGGCGCAGCGCGACGAGCGTCGTGTCGTTGCGCACCTGCAGGTCGAGCACGCGCCGATACCAGCGCAGGTACTCCATCCATTGCGGGCGCGGAATCTTGTACAGTGCATCCCACGCGTCGCGGCCGTATTGCGTTTCGAACCACGCGCGGAACGTCAGCGCGGGCAGGCCGAGCGCGGGGCCCGCAAGCTGCTTCGGCGAACGCAGCGTTTCCATCCGCGCGAACGTGACCCACGGGCCTTCGTAGCCGGCCGGCGCGCGATCGATCACGCACTGGTTGTCGATGCCGAGCAGGCGCAGTTCGGCGGATGCCGCGAGCCCGGCCATCCCGCCGCCGACGATCGCGACGTCGAGCACGCGCGCGCCGTCCACGTCACGTGGCGGCACCCACGACGGCGCGGGCAGGTCGAGCCAGCGCAGGTCCTGCGCGAGCCGTGCTTCGAGTGCGTCGAGCGGCGTCGTCATGCGGCCTCCGAGCGCGCGCGGCGGGTTCGTGTCGGGCGAGGCGGGCGCGCCGTGCGTTCGGTGCGCAGCCGGTCGCCGCGCAGCAGCGCATCGTGCGCGGCGGCGTCGTGAAAAATCACGTCGTCGAGCAGCGTGCGCGTCGTGCGGCGCAGCGCGTCGAGCAGCGCATCGACGGCCGCCGTGCGCGCCTTGCCGGTCGGCGTCGCGACGCCGAACGCGAACGGGATGTCGACGTCGAGCGGGCGTGCGACGACCCCGTCCACCGGCAGCGCGACGCCGGTGGCCGGATCGACGATGCCGATCCCGATGCCCGCGCGCGCGGCCATCACCGCATTCAGCGACGCATTGGTTTCGATGAACACGCGCGCCTCGACACGCGCGGCCGCGAACGCCGCGTCGATCCGCTGGCGCAGCCGATGCCGGTTCGCGACCGTCACGATGCGGCGCCGCGCGAGGTCGCGCAGCGCAATGCGAGGTTTCGCCGCGAGCGGATCGCCGGCCGGCAGCACGGCGACGCACGGCGTCTGCGCGATCCAGTGCACGTCGAGCCCGGCATGCGCCATCGGCAGCGTGACGACGCCGACATCGGCCGTGCCGGCCAGCACCTCGTGCACCACATGCTCGGCCGATTCGCTGCGCAACTGGTAGTGCGGCGCATGCGTATCGTCGGGCAGCGCGGCGAGCGCGGTCGGCACGAGCGTGGCCGCGAGCGACGGCGTGGCCGCGATGCGCACGGGTTCGGCGGTGTCGTCGCCGAGCGCGCGGGCCCGCGCCTCGATCGCGCGCAGGCCGACCAGCGAGCGTTCGACTTCCTCGTACAGCAGGAACGCGCGCCGCGTCGGCGTGACGCGCGGGCCGTGCCGGTCGAACAGCGCGTAGCCGAGATCGGCTTCGAGTTCCTGGATCTGCCGCGTGACGGCCGGCTGCGAGCGGCCGAGCAGTTCGCCCGCGCCGGTGACGCTGCCGGCCGACATGACCGCGGAAAAGGCTTCGAGTTGATGCAACTCCATGACGCGTTCCGATGATGCGATTTGCGCATTGTAGGAGTGCAAGCATGCGCGATTCATATAATGATTTTTGCTATCGACAGCGGGAAAACTGCGAAGCGCGCGATCGTCGCGGCGGCCGGCCATGCGCGCATGCGCGCCGGTTGCGCGGGGTGACAAAAACGAAAGGCCAATCGAATCAACGCGATGCGACGCATGCCGGCATGTCGATCGAGGCAGCGGGTAGCCTGGAGCGATCATGAGCGTCATCCGCTTCGCGCCGCGTGCGATATCGATATGCGCAAAACTTCGTTGGATCGTCCTGAACCCGATGGTTACATGCCCTCACTCTTTTCGATTGACTGAAGCAGGGGGACGCATGAACGTTTCGGGGAACGACGCGCGCGGCGCATGGTGGCGCGTGCTGGGCACGGTGGCGGCGCTCGCCGCCGCATGGGGCTTGTCGACAGGCGGTGCGCTCGCGGCCGGCGTGTCGGGCGAGCCGGTGGTGATCGGCGCGAGCGGGCCGCTCACGGGCCAGGACGCGCAATACGGCGAGCAGTGGAAGCGTGGCTTCGATCTCGCGCTCGACGAGATCAACGGCAGCGGCGGCATTCACGGCCGGCCGCTCGCGATCGACTTCCAGGACAGTCGCAGCGACCCGCGCCAGGCGGTGGCGATCGCGCAGAAGTTCGTCGCCGATCCGCGCATCGCGATCGAGCTCGGCGACTTCTCGAGCGCGACGTCGATGGCCGCGTCGCCGATCTACCAGCGCGGGCAACTGATCCAGTTCGGCTTCACGAATTCGCATCCGGATTTCACGAAAGGCGGCGACTATCTGTGGAGCACCGCGCTGAGCCAGGCGGAGGAACAGCCGCTGCTCGCGCGCTATGCGGTGAGGGAACTCGGCTTCAAGCGGATCGCGGTGCTGTACCTGAACACGGACTGGGGCCGCACCAGCAAGGACATCTTCGCGAAGGCGGTGACGGGGTTCGGCGCACAGGTCGTCGCGGCCGAAGGCTACCAGCCGGCGGAGAAGGATTTCCGCTCGACGCTCGTGCGCATCGGCGAATCGAAGCCGGATTCGATCGTGCTGATCTCGTACTACGCGGACGGCGCGCAGATCGTGCGCCAGGCGCGCACGTCGGGCGTCGCGCTGCCGATCGCGGCGGTGGGCTCCGTGTATTCGCCGAAGTTCCTCGAACTGGGCGGTACGGCCGTCGAAGGCGTCTATACGGAATCGAACTTCTTCCCGGCCGAACCGCGCCCCGAGGTGCAGGCGTTCGTGCAGCGCTATCGCGCGAAATTCCACGCCGATCCCGATTCGTTCGTCGCGCGCGCGTACGACGCGCTGATCCTGTCGGCGGAAGTGCTGCGCCGCTACGGCACGACGCGCCAGGCCGCGCACGACGGCTTCGCGAAGATCAGCGACGTGCCGAGCGTGATCTTCGGCAAGGTGCGCTTCGATCCGCAGACGCGCCGCGTCGCCGGCGCGCGCACCGTGTATCTGGTCGTGAAGCAGGGGCAGTGGGCGCTGTGGGACGGCGCGAAGCCGCAGCTCGCGGCGCGCTGAACCCGAACCGCACGCACATGACGGACGCATCCTGATGGCTTCCTGGCTCGACTACACGCTCAACGGCCTCATCGTCGGCAACATCTACGCGCTGCTCGCGGTCGGGCTCGCGCTGATCTTCGGCGTGTCGCACCTGATCAACTTCGCGCACGGCTCGGTGTACATGGTCGGCGCGTTCATCGGCTGGCTGTGCCTGACGCGCTTCGGGCTGCCGCTGCCGGTTGCGCTTGCGGCGGTCGTGGTCGGGTGCGGCGCGCTCGGCATCGCGATCGAGCGGATCGGGTTGCGGCCGCTGCGCCACGCCGCGCGCATCGCGCCGCTGCTCGCGACGATCGGCATCAGCTTCATCCTCGATCAGCTCGCGCAGCTCGCGTTCGGCGCGGACCCGCGCGCGGTGCCGACGCCGCTGCCCGACTGGCACGTGCGGATCGCCGGCGCGACGCTCGGCTCGCTCGACCTGCTGATCGCGGGCATCGGCATCGCGGCGGCCGCGCTGCTGTACGGCTTCCTGCGCTTCACGCGGCTCGGCTGGGCCGTGCGCGCGACCGCGCAGGATCGCGACGCCGCGTTGCAGATGGGCGTCGACGTCGATCGCGTGAACCAGACCGTGTTCGCGATCGCGTGCGCGCTCGGTGGCGTGAGCGGGCTGCTGGTCGGCATGTACTACAACAGCATCGATCCGGCGATGGGCTTCCAGGCGACGCTGAAGGGCGTCGTCGCGCTGCTGATCGGCGGGCTCGGCAACGTGCCGGGTGCGATCGCGGGCAGCCTGCTGCTCGGTCTCGTCGAAAGCTACGGCGTCGCGCTGTTCGGCACCAGCTATCGCGACCTGTTCGCGTTCGGACTGCTGATCGTCTTCCTCGTGTGGCGGCCGAACGGCTTGTTCAGTGCGAACCGTGCGCTGCCGCCGGAGCCGATGACGGGCACCTTCCTCGCTGCCGCGAAAGCCGTGCGCGTGCCGCGCCCGGTGCTCGTCGCGCTGATCGCGGCGGCGGCCGTGCTGCCGTGGCTCGGGGCATCGCCTTACGTGCTGCAGACGCTGACCAACGCGTGGCTGTACGGGCTGCTCGCGCTGAGTCTCACGCTCGTCGCGGGTACGGTCGGGCAGATCTCGCTCGGCCACGCCGCGCTGCTCGTGATCGGCGCGTATGCGTCGGCGCTGCTGTCGTCGGATCTCGGCTGGTCGCCGGCCGTGACGATTCCGTGCGCGGGCGCGATCACCGCCGTGTTCGGCACGCTGCTCGTCTATCCGGCGTTCCGCTTGCGCGGGCACTACGTGTCGATCGCGACGCTCGGGATCGGCGAAGTGGTGAGTCTCGTGATCCTGAACTGGGACAGCCTGACGCGCGGCCCGCTCGGCATCACCGGCATCGCGCCGCTGCCGTGGGCGACGACCGCGCGCGCCGCGTACTGGTTCACGTTCGCGGTGCTCGTCGTGTTCGCGCTCGTACAGGTGCGGCTGCTGCGTTCGCATCTGGGCCGCACGCTACGCGCGGTGCGCGAGGACGACGTCGCCGCGCGTGCGCACGGCATCGCGCCGAACCGCTACAAGGCGATCGCGTTCGCGGTCGGCGGCGTCGCGGCGGGCGTGAGCGGCGGCATCGCCGCGCATCTGTACAGCTACATCAATCACCAGACCTTCGATTCGCAGGTGTCGATCCTCGCGCTGACGATGGTGATCCTGGGCGGGCTCGGCAACGTGCTCGGCGGCATCGTCGGCGCGATCGCGCTGATCGGGCTGCCCGAGCTGTTCCGCTGGGCGGCTGACTACCGGATGCTGATCTACGGCCTCGTGCTGCTGCTGCTCGTCCGGTTCCGGCCGCAGGGCCTGCTCGGCACGGTGTGAGGAGGAATGCGATGACGACCACCCGACCCCTGCTCGACGTGCAGGGCCTGACGCGCCGCTTCGACGGCGTGACCGCGCTCGACGGCGCGAGCCTGACGCTCGCCGACGGCGAGCTGCTGAGCGTGATCGGCCCGAACGGTGCGGGCAAGTCGACGCTGTTCAACCTGATCGCGGGCGCCGACCGGCCCGATGCCGGCCGCGTGACGTTCGACGGCCGCGACATCACGGGCACGGCGCCCGAGCGGCTCGCGGCGCTCGGCATCGCGCGCACGTTCCAGCACGGCCGCGTGTTCGGCAACCTGAGCGTGCTCGACAACGTGCTGATCGGCGCGCATGCGCGGCTGCGCGCGGCGCGGCCCGGCTGGCCGGCGCTCGGCGCGGCCGCCGAGGTGTGGCGCGCGCTCGTGCGGCCCGCGTCGGTACGCCGCGAAGAGGCCGCGTTGCGCGAAGAAGCGCGCGCGATCGTCGCCGGCTTCGGCGAACGGCTCACGCCGCGCATCGATCATCCGGCGCACAGCCTGTCGTATGCGAACCGGCGGCGTGTGGAGATCGGCCGCGCGCTTGCGCTGCATCCGCGCCTGCTGCTGCTCGACGAGCCGACGGCCGGGATGAACGAGACGGAAACGGCCGAGATGCTGCAACTGATCCAGTCGCTGAAGGCGCGCGGGCTGACGATCCTGCTGATCGAGCACAAGCTCGAACTCGTGATGCGCGTGTCCGATCGCGTGATGGTGCTCGACAACGGCGTGAAGATCGCCGAAGGCGCGCCGCGCGACGTGCGGCACGATCCGCGCGTGATCGAGGCTTATCTCGGCCGCCGCCATGCGGGCGGCACGCCGGCCGAGCGCGCCGCGCAGGCGGCCGCATGAGCTTGCAATCTTCCGGACCCGATACGACCATGACCGACGCGCTGCTGAAACTCGAACACCTCGACACGTTCTACGGGCCCGTGCAGGTGCATTTCGACGTGAATTTCGAAGTCGGCCGCGGGCAGATCGTCAGCCTGCTCGGCGGCAACGCGAGCGGCAAGTCGACGACGATGAAGCTGATCCTCGGGCTGATGCGTCCGCGTCGCGGCGTCGTGCGTTTCGACGGCGACGACGTGACCGCGCTCGCGACGCCGCAGCGCGTGCGGCGCGGGATCGCGGCCGTGCCGGAAGCGCGGCGGCTGTTCGGCGACATGAGCGTGCGCGAGAACCTGCTGATGGGCGCTTACACGCGCGGCGATCGTGCGGCTGTGGCCGACGACTACGCGCGTGTGCTCGATTTGTTTCCGCGGGTGCGCGAACGGCTCGCTCAGCGCGCGGGCACGCTGTCGGGCGGCGAGCAGCAGATGCTCGCGATGGCGCGTGCGCTGATGGCGCGGCCGAAACTGATCTGCATGGACGAGCCGACGATGGGGCTGTCGCCGCTGTACGTCGACAAGGTGCTGGAGCTGATCGACGCGATCAACAAGCAAGGCGTGACGGTGTTCATGGTCGAGCAGAACGCGAGCCTCGCGCTGGAGATCGCGCATTACGGGTATGTGCTGCAGACGGGGCGCGTCGTGCTCGAAGGGCCCGCGAAAACGCTGCTCGACGATGAGCGCGTGCGCGATGCGTATCTCGGTGGGGAGGCGGTGGCGGCGTAGGCGGCGCAAGCAGGCGCTGCCAGGCGCCGCGAAATGTGGAGTAGATTGGCGTTCTGTCGCGATCGACACCACGGAGAGCACCGCGCCATGTTGACCTATTCCATCCAGAAAGTCGGCTACGATTTCAACCAGCTCGATCAGCAGGGCGCGACCGACTACGCGTCGTTCGTTCATGCGTTCGATGCGTTCCCTTGGGCTGCTCAGCACGTCGAATGGAACGAGACGCAGGACGGCCCGCTGCCGGCGCTCGTGCTGCAGCATGCCGACGATCAGCGCGAGCTGTGGGTGACCGCGTTGACGGATGCGCATTCGGACGGCTTCCAGTTGAATGCGGTGTCCATGCGGATGAAGAAGGGGCTCTTCGGCATCGGCAAGGGCAAGCTGGAGCAGCACGTCGACACGATCGACGTGAGAAAGCGCGTCGATGTCGATGCGTTGTGCCGGTTGTTCTGCGAGCGCCAGTATGACGAGCTGGACCAATTGGTTGCGCGACACGCGCAGCGCAACGCCGACGACGCGGATCGGGACAGCGACGACTGAACGCGTGTCGCCCGGTGGCGTTCGATCGAACGTGCGTGCGCCGGATTCGCGGTTGCCTAATCGTCGCTCGCGGCGTGCGTCGCCGCCGCGCGCGGAAACGTCAGCACCACCGCGAACCCGCCCGCATCGGGAAACGCAAACCCCACGCGCCCGCCGTGCGCCTTCATCACTTCCTGCACGATCGCGAGCCCGAGGCCGGACCCGGTACGCCGCTCGCTGCCGTCCGGCGCGATTCGCACGAACGGCTGCAACGCCGCGTCCCAGTGCTCGCGCGGTATCCCGCGCCCGTTGTCGGTGACGGTCAGCGTCACCGTGCCCTCCGCATTGCCGGCGGTCGCGACCGACACGACGATGTCGTCCGCGTGGCCGTGCAGCAGCGCGTTGTGCAGCACGTTCGACAGCGCTTCCTGAAGACTGATCGCATCGCCGTCGATCCATGCGTGCGGCGCGTCGCTCGCGAACGCAACGGCCACGTCGCGTTCGCCGGCGAGCGGAATCGTGCGGCCCAGGACCTCTTTCGCGAGCGTGACGAGTTCGACCGGTTGCAGTGGCACGGCCTCGGTGCGATGAATCACCATCGCATGATTGAGCAACTGGCCGGTGAGCCGGCCGACGTCCGAAGAAGTCGCACGCAACGCATCGAGCCGCGCCGCGTGACGCGCGGGATCCGATTCGCCGTCGAGCAGCTCGATCTGCGCGTCGAGCCGCGCGAGCGGCGTGCGCATCTGGTGCGCGGCGTCGGCGATGAAGCGCTGCATCGCGTTGATCCGCTCGGCAAGGCGGTGCATCAGGCCATTGATCGACCCGATGATCGCGTCGATCTCGCTCGGCGTATCGACGGCCACCGGCCGCAGGTCGGCCGGGTCGCGCGCGGCGATGATCGTGCCGATCTGCGCGAGCGGGCGCAGGCCACGCCGGATCGCGAGGCCGCTCGCGCCGATCGCGAGTACGCTCATCAGCAGGATCAGCGTCCATACCTTGATGCTCATGTCGTTCGTCAGCTGCTGGCGCGCGTTGGTTGTCTGCGCAACCGTCACGAGCGCCCAGCCCGGCGTGCTTTCCTCGGGCATGAAGCGCGCGATCGTCGCGGTGCGCACCCGATGCCCCTGGTAGACGGCGTTCGCGAACGCGGGGCCCTGCTTCGCGGCGGCGAGCGTCGCGGGGCTCGCGAGATCGTGGTACCCAGCCACGACCACGCCGCGCGAATCGACCACCTTGTAGTAGACGAGGTCGTAGCGCGACAGCGTCGACAGCGCGGCCACCGGCGGATTCAGCGCGAGCACGCCGCCTTGCACGTAGAGGTTTTCGGCGACCTGGATCGATGCGCCGGCGAGCAATTGGTCGTACGCGCGTTCGGCCGCGACGCCCGCGTAGTAGCGCGCGATCGCCGCGAGCGCGAGCGCGCCGGTCGCGACGACGAGCGCGATGAACAGCAGCGTGCGCCCGAACAGCGTCTTCGGGAACCAGTCAATGCGCGGCAATCTGATACCCCATCCCGCGTGCGGTGCGGATCTCGACCGAGCTGCCCTGCAGCTTCTTGCGCACGCGCGTCACGTATTGCTCGACCGCGTTCGCGGTCGGCTCGTTGCCGAAGCTGAACAACTGGTTCAGCAGTTCTTCCTTCGAGAAGATGCGTTGCGGGCGACTCGCGAGGATTTCGAGCAGCGCGAATTCCTGGCGCGACAGCGACAGCGGCTGGCCGTCGAGTTCCGCGAGACGGCTGCTGCGGTCGATCACGAGGCCGCCGAGCGTCAGCACGTCGTTCGCATGGCCGCTGTTGCGGCGCAGGAGCGCCTGCACGCGTGCGTCGAGTTCGCGGTAGTCGAACGGCTTCACGAGGTAGTCGTCGGCGCCGAGGCCGAGGCCGCTCACGCGGTCGTCGATCGCCGAGCGCGCGGTGACGAGCAGCACGGGCGTCGTGCTGCCCGTCGCGCGCAGGTTGCGCAGTACCGTGAAGCCGTCCATGCCGGGCAGGTTCGCATCGAGCACGACGAGATCGAAGCGCTCGACGCGCAGCAGCCCGTTCGCGGTCGCGCCGTCGGTTTCGAGATCGACGGCGTGGCCGAGCCGGGCCAGACGGCTGCGGATCGCCGCGCCGATTTCGGCATCGTCCTCCACGACGAGAATGCGCATGGTGCCGTTTGAAGGTAGGTGGGTTAGGGGTTTTCCCGGGGCCGGGATGTCAGCATTTTCTCAGACTCGGCCGATAACCTGTGTCGAGCCGGAAGCAGGATGCAAGGACGGCATTAATACCAGAAATATTCATGGAGACGGCAACATGCAGCATGTCACGGGCACGACGAACGCGCGCCGCGGCGCCACGCCGGCCTGCGCGTGGCCGCAGGCCGTCCGCTGCACGGCGGCGCGCGCATGACGACGTCGCCGCGCCGCCGCGCGTTGATCGCAGCCGGCCTCGGCGTGCTGGGCGTGCTCGGGGCGCCGGCGCGGGTGCGCGCGAAGCCGCGCACCGTGCGGATCTCGAAAGGCTATGGCGTGCTGTACCTGCCGCTGCTCGTGATGGAGAAGCAGCGGCTGTTCGAGCGGCATGCGGCGCGCCGCGGCGTGCGCGACGTCGCGGTCGAATGGGTGCTGCTCGACGGCGGCAATTCCGTCAACGACGCGATGATGGCCGGCACGCTCGATTTCGCGGCCGCCGGCGCGCCGGGTTTCATCGAGCTGTGGGCGCGGGCGCGCGGCATTCCGAACGTCGAGGTGATCGGCGTCAGCGGGCTGTCGACCACGTCGCTGTCGCTGAACGCGAACCGCGCGGGCCTCGTGTCGCTGCGCGACTTCACGCCGTCCGACCGGATCGCGGTGCCGGGCATCCGCACGTCGCTGTCGGCGGTCGTGCTGCAGATGGTCGCGAGCCGGCAGCTCGGCCCGACGCATTTCGCGCAACTCGATTCGATCACCGTGAACCTGCCGCATCCGCAGGCGATGCAGGCGCTGATCCGCCGCGAGAGCGGCGTGACCGCGCACTTCACGTCGCCGCCGTTCTCGACGCTCGAATTGCGGCAGCCGCGCATCCATCGCGTGGTGAATTCGGTCGACGTGCTCGGCCCGCTGACGCTCGACGTCGTGTTCGCGCCGAAGCGGCTCGTCGATGCGGAGCCGGCGCTCGCCGCCGCGTTTCTGGGCGCGCTCGACGAGGCGAATCGAATGATCGCTCAGGACCCGCGCGCGGCGGCCGCGCTCTATGCGTCGTCGTCGGGCGTCGGCGTGTCGCACGACGACGTGATGCGGATGCTCGCCGCGCCCGACACGCGCTTCTCGGTGTTGCCGAACCAGCTGATGGACTACGTCGAATTCCTGTACCTCGCCGGCACGATCAAGGCGAAGCCGCGCGCGTGGCACGAGATGTTCGCGCCGATGCTCGACGACTACCGGTCGGGTTGAGCCACGCGGGCCGCGATCCGAGTCCGTTTATCGAACCACGTGACGCCCGCGCGTTCATCAAGCGCGGCGCCGATTCAACCGACAAGCAACCGATATGCAACCGATTCACCCAAGGAGCCTGAAGTGAACGCTACCGACACCCTGGACCCCGCGTCCGCCGAAGAACAGCGCATCATGTCGAAGATGGCGCGGCGCCTGCTGCCCATCCTCGTCGTGATGTTCCTGATCGCGTTCATCGACCGGCAGAACGTCGGTTTCGCGAAACTGCAGATGGTGCACAGCCTCGGGATGACGGAAGCCGCGTTCGGGCTCGCGTCGTCGCTGTTCTTCATCGGCTACCTGCTGTTCGAGGTGCCGAGCACCCTTGCGCTGCATCGTTACGGCGCGCGCGTGTGGCTCGCGCGGATCATGCTGACGTGGGGGCTCATCACGGTGCTGATGGGCTTCACGACGTCGATGCCCGCGTTCTGCTCGCTGCGCTTCCTGCTTGGCATCGCCGAGGCCGGCTTCTATCCGGGCGTGATCTATTACCTGACGCTGTGGTTTCCGCAGAGCTACCGCGCGAAGGTGCTCGGCATCTTCACGCTCGGCAGCGCGCTCGCGAACATGCTCGGCTCGCTGGTCGGCGGCGTGCTGCTGAGCCTGAACGGCGTGTGGGGGCTCGCGGGCTGGCAGTGGGTGTTCGTCGCGACGGGCATTCCGGCCGTGGTCGTCGCGATCGTCGTGTTTCGCGTGCTGCCCGCGTCGTTCCGAGAAGCGCCGTTCCTCGACGCGCGCGAGAAGCAGATCGTCGCGGCCGCGCTGGAGCGCGAGAAGCCGGCGCAGGCCGAGCACGGTCAGCCGTGGAAGGCGCTGCTCGATCCGCGCGTGATGCTGTTCGCGGCGACCTACATGCTGATGTCGACGTCGCTGTACGGCGTCACGTACTGGCTGCCGACGCTCGTGAAATCGTTCGGCGTGTCGAGCACCACGAATGGCTTCCTGAGCATGCTGCCGTGGGCGCTCGCGGTGGTGCTGCTGGTGTGGCTGCCGGCGAAGCTGCGTCGCGCGAAGAGCATCCTCCGCACGATCGCGATCGTCGCGGCGCTCGGCGCGCTCGGCTTCCTGCTGAGCCTCGTGCTGCCGTCGACGCCGCTGCGCTTCATCGCGCTCGTGCTGGGCGGCGCGTGCATCCCGCTGCTGTATCCGTGCTTCTGGTCGATGCCGCCGCGTTACTTCACCGGCGCGCGGGCGGCCGCGAGCGTCGCCGCGATCAACTCGATCGGCAACCTCGGCGGCTTCTTCAGCCAGAACCTGATGCCGTTCGCGGGCAAGGTGACGGGCACCGCGTTCGGGCCGATGATCGTGCCGATCGTGTGCCTCGCGTTGCTCGGCGTCGGTGCGCTGGTCGCGTGGACGCGCTCGGAGCGGGGGATGGTCGCGGCGCGGGCGTGATGGCGTGCGGCGCTATCGCAGCGTCGGCCGGTTTTCGATGATCCTGAAACAGGACGACGCATGCCGGTTCGACGGCAAGTACTCGAGCGCATGCTGAAAGCGGCGCGCTCGACGAAGGCAGTCGACCAAGCCATCGTTGTCCGGCGTCTCCCGCCGCCCGTCTAGCCCCGCGAAACCCCGTGCCCGCCATGCGCGAGCGCCACGGGCGCCGGCACCCGCGGAATCTCGACCTCGACCGTCGTGCCTTCGCCGAGCGTCGTCGCGATCCGCAGCGTGCCGCCGACCAGATACGCACGCTCGCGCAACCCCACCAGCCCGAACGAAGCCGACTTGCGCGGCACCGCGGGATCGAAGCCCGCGCCGTCGTCGCGTATCGTCAGCGCGATCGCTTCGCTGCCGCACACGAGCTCGACGTCCGCGTGCGACGCGGCCGCGTGCCGGGCGACGTTCGCGAGCGCTTCCTGCGCGATGCGGAACACGGCCGTCGCATACGGTTCGTCGAGTTGCAGTTCGGGCGGCTCGACGTGCAGCGAACAGGCGATCCCATGGCGGTGCCGGAAATCCTCCACGAGCCATTGCATCGCCGCCGCGAAGCCGAGATCGTCCAGCATCAGCGGGCGCAGGTCCGACGCGATGCGGCGCGTCGCGGCCACCGCGCCGCGCGCGAGCGCATGCATCGCCGCGATCTTGCGTGCGAGCGATGCGTCGTCCTGCGGCACGCGGTCGATCAGCCATTCGAGATCGTTCTTCAGCGCCGCGAGCGACTGCGCGAGTTCATCGTGCAGTTCGCGCGCGATGCGGCGCTGCTCGGCTTCGCGCGCGCTGGCGCTGATCGCGGCGATCTCGCGCAGCTCCTCGCGCGACGCCTGCAACGCCCGCTCCGCGCGCACGCGCTCCTCGACTTCGCGTCGCAGGTCGCGGTTCGACGCGCTCAGCTGCGCGGTGCGCGCGGCGACGCGTTGTTCGAGCCGTTCGTTCGCGTCGTTCAGCTGCGCGCTTTTCTGCACGACGAGCAGATGCTGGAAGCGTGCGCCGGCCAGCGCGCGCACCGTCTGCGCGTGCAGCCGGCCGTTCTCGAACAGCATCGCGAACAGCACGACACCCGACGCGACGAGGCCGTACGCGCGCCCGGCGTAGAAGCCGAGATCGAAGCGCCCGTGGTTCAGCATCGACGACAGCGCGATGTCGAACAGCCACGCGACGAGCACCGTCATCACCCACAGGTCGAGCACCGAATGGCGGCGCCGCTGCCGCCACATCAGCATCAGCGCGACGAGATTCAACCCCCAGACGACCGTGATCGCTTTCGTCATCGTCGCGGTCATCCGGTTGCCGCTCATGATGCGCGGCAGCAGGTCGTGGCCGGCGGTCGCGAGCAGCGCGAGCGCGACCGTCGCGCCGATCGCGGCGGCGATGCAGAGGCCGACCGGAATCGCCGCGCGGCGCTGCGGGGCCGGGCTCGGGGCCGGATGCCCGCGCGACGTCGCGCGCAGCAGCGCGTACGCGGCGACCGACAGCGGAAAGCCGCCATGCCAGAACAGGTACAGCCATGCGGTGGTCTGTTCGCCGGCGCCGAGCAGGCCGGTCCGCGCGAACAGCCCGGGGAAGGTCAGCATGTGCGTGCCGGCCATGAACGCCGTGAACAGGTAGCCGCCCGCCAGCACGAGCAGCGGCTTCTCGCGCAGGATCGCGTACTGACCGAGCAGCAGGCCGGCCGTCACCATGTCGTTGACGACGATCGCCGACTGGTAAACGGGAATGAACGCCCAGCCGGGCGCGAGCGGCATCGCCGCGAACGGCGCGAGCGCGGCGAAGATCACGGCCGACACGAGTACCGTCGCGAGCGCGAGCCGCCGTTCGCGCCGGCCCGGCGGCAGCGACGACATGAACAGGCGCGACGTGTCCGGATCGTCGTTGTCCGACGACGGCGACGGCGACGGCGGTGCGGGCGGGAAGCGGAAGGCGGCCATCATGCGTCGTCGGCCCCGAGGTCGAGATCGTGGCGCACCGTGTAGCGGACCAGTGCGGCTTCGTGCGGCAGCCCCATCTTCTCGAGGATCCGCGTCTTGTACGTGCTGACCGTCTTCGCGCTCAGTGCGAGTTCGGACGCGATCCGCGTGACGGTCTGACCGGCGACGATGCGGCGCATCACGTCGAACTCGCGCGCGGACAGTCGCTCGTGCGGCAGCGCCTGAGCCGGTGCGCGCAGCGTGTGCGCGAGGCTTTCCGCCGCGGACGGGCTCACGTAGACGCCGCCCGCCGCCACCTTGCCGACGGCCTCGACGAGTTCGGCGGTCGCACTGTCCTTCGTCAGGTAGCCGGTGGCGCCGGCCTTGAACGCGCGCGCCGCGTACTGCGCTTCCGCGTGCATCGTCAACACCAGCGTGCGCAGCGACGGCGCCTGGCGCTTGACCAGCCGGATCAGCTCGATGCCGGTCGGCGCGGGCATCGACAGGTCGAGCAGCAGCACGTCGGCGGCCATGCGTTCGGCCAGCGCGAGCGTGCCCGAGCCGTCGCTTGCCTCGCCGACGATCTCGAAACCGCCGGCCATCTCCAGAATGTGACGCAGTCCGTCCCGCATGACTGCGTGATCGTCAGCCAGAATTACCCTGATCATCTTCCAGCGGTCCTCTTCGGGATGACGCCGCGCGTTGCCGTCGTGGCTGTCCGGTTGTCGCCGCGGCCGTTCTTCTGACCAATATATGCCCCCGAACCCGAAAACGGTACTCGTTCGAGAAATTTTCAAGGGGGTTGATCGCGGAATGCGCACTGCGACGAAATAATTTCCCGGCAAGCGTATCGTGCGCAGCGCACGCGAATCAGGGTATTCCCGGATGATCGTTGCACCGGACGCGGGCCGGCGCGGCATCGACGGCTCGCCCCGCGAACCGCTCCGATTCGGGACTAAACTGGTGCCCGATGCCATCTGCGCGAACCGAGGAGTCCTGCAATGATCGAGCTGGCCGATATCCTGCCGTCCGCCCTGCCTGCCGCCGTTGCCTGGGCCGAAGCGGAGGCAGCGCGCGGACTCGCGCAGGGCGCGCCGCTGACCCTCGGGCAGGCCGACGACGCGCGCACGGTGGGTGTCGCGCAGCCGGAGCGGATTCGCGTGATGACGGTCGAGCGCATGCCGTTTCCGGACACGCCGACGCTTGCCGCGATCGCCCGCGACACGGGGCTGCTGTCGCCCGGGACGATCGGCCTCACGCTCGGTCATGCGGTGTACGTGCTGCGCGGGCAGGACACGCGCCGGCTGCTGACTCACGAGTTCCGTCACGTGCATCAATACGAGGCCGCCGGCTCGATCGGCGCGTTTCTTGCGCGCTACCTGCACGAGATCGCGACGGTCGGCTACCACGACGCACCGCTCGAGGCCGACGCGCGGCAACACGAGTTCGATTGACCCACCCCCTAGCCTCCGACGCCGGCGCGAGCGTGCGCATGTCGCGATGAACGTATCCAATGCCCCTCCCGGCCCGCTGTTCGCGCATCGGGCCGCACCGTTCGGGAGTGTGCGATGAGCGACACGATCCATGCGTGGATCGGCGCGATCGGCGCGCATCCGCTTCTCGTGCTGGCGGTCGTGTTCGTGGCCGCGTGCGCCGAGGCGATCGCGCTGATCGGCACGGTCGTGCCGGCGGGCGCCGTGATGTTCGCGGCCGGCGCGCTGATCGGCGCGGGTGCGCTCGACGCATGGGCGACGATCGGCGTCGCGGCCGTCGGCGCGGTGATCGGCGACGGGATCAGCTACGAACTCGGCCGACGTTACCGCGGGATGATCCGCACTGCGTGGGCGCGCTTCGGCTCGGCGAACGCGTACGCACGCGGCGAGGAATTCGTGCTGCGTCACGGCATGAAGAGCATCGTGCTCGCGCGCTTTCTCGCGCCGGTGCGTGCGGTCGTACCGGTCGTCGTCGGTTGCGCGACGCTGCCGCGCCGGTTGTTCTATCCGGTCAACGTGATCTCGGCGCTCGTGTGGGCGCCCGTGCACGTCGCGCCCGGCATCCTGTTCGGCGCGTCGGCCGCGCTGGCCGCGGCGATCAGTGTGCGGGTCGCCGCGATCCTGCTGGTCGTGGCCGCGCTGGTCGCGCTCGTGTGGATCGGCGTGCGCGTCGCGCTGCGGCGCGGCTGGCCGTTGTTGTGTCGTGCGCTCGCCGAAGCCGTGCATGCATGCGTGCGCCGCTGGCCGCGGTTCGGCACGCGGCTGCACGACGGGATCGCGTACCTGCGCGGGCTGCCGGGCGCGGTGCCCGTGCTCGCGCTGTTGTTCGTCGGCTGCGTGTGGCTGTTCGCGGGGATCGTGCAGGACGTCGTCGCGAACGATCCGCTGATGCACGCGGACATCGCGCTGTACGCGTTCTTGCAGCACCTGCGCACGCCGCCCGCCGACGCCGCGATGAGCGCGCTCGCCGTGCTGCACGGACACGACACGGGGCTGATCGTCGCGGCCGCGTTTCTCGTCTGGCTGATGATCCACCGCTGCTGGCTGACGGCCGCATGGTGGCTCGCGACGATCGGCGTCGCCGTCGTGCTCGTGCCGGTGTTCGGCGCGGGCGCGCCCGGCGCGACGCCTGCGAGCCTGCCGCCCGGCGCGCTGCACGTGCCGCTGCCGGACGGCGACGCCGCGTTCGCGATCCTCGCGAGCAGCGGCCTTGGCTGGGTGCTGGCGCGCGACCGGCCCGCGCGGTGGCGCATTCCGGTCGTGACGGCGGTCGTGCTGTGGATCGTGCTCGGCGGCTTCGCGCGGCTGTACGTTGGCGATACCTGGTTGTCGGGCTTGCTGGGCGGATGGAGCCTCGGGCTCGCCTGGTTCGCATTGCTCGCCGGCGCCTATGCGTACTGGCGCGTGCGCGAGCACGTGCAGCCGCGCGGCGCGCTCGTCGCGGTCGTCGTCGTGCTCGCGACGGCCGGCGTATGGACGGTGCCCGCGCAGTGGCAGCTCGATCGCGCGGCGCGTCCGCATGTCGGCGACGTGGTCGCGATGACCGTCGACCAGTGGCTGCGCGGCGGGTGGCAGCGCGTGCCGGCGCGGCGCACCGAGATCGGCGGCGACCGCGAGGAATATCTGCCGCTGCAATGGAGCGCGACGTCGGACACGCTCGACCGCCATCTCGCGCAGGCCGGCTGGCAGCGCGCGACGCCGTGGTCGCCGGCCACCGCGCTGCGTTGGCTATTGCCGCAGGCGCCCGCCGATACGCTGCCCGTGCTGCCGCGTTATACGCACGGCGAGAGCACGCGACGCGTGTTCGTCCGCGTCGATCCCGCCCACCCGGAAAGCCGCTTCGTGCTGCGGCTGTGGCGTTATCCGTACGTGTTGCAGGATGCGCTCGGCATGCGGCCGCTGTGGTATGGCGCGTTGTATCGCGAAACGCTGCGCCGGCCGGCGCGGCTGATGACGATCGTGCACACGACGACGATCGACGATGCGGCGACGATCGCACACGCGTTGGCGGTCGAGCCGATGATCGCGCATCCGCCGGCGGGGATGACGGCCTCGCCGGATCAGATGCTGCTGGTGTGGATGGTTCAGCCGTGACGGGGCAGGTGTGACGTGCGCCCTTACGCGTGCGACGGCTGCGCGGGAACGACGGACAGGCGCAGGCCGACGGTCTTGAGCACCGCGAGCAGGGTTTTCAGCGTCGGGTTGCCGTTCGGAGACAGCGTGCGATACAGCGATTCGCGGCTGATGCCGGCTTCGGCCGCGACGGCGCCGAGCCCGCCGTACGCTTCCGCGACCGTGCGCAGCGCGAGCAGACCGGCCGCGCGGTTGTCGGGATCGTCGAGCGATTCCATCGCGACGCGCAGATAGGCGACCGCGAGCTCGCGGTCGGCGCCGAGTTCGGCGACTTCCGCATCGTGGTGCGATACCGCGCCTTTGAGCTTGTTCATGTTTGCCTCCGTTTCCAGTTCGACCCGTGTTCCTTGGCGCGCCTGATGTCGTCGGATTGACTCGCCTTGTCGCCGCCGGACAGCAGCAGCACCACGGCGCCGCCGTGCCGGCCGAAGTACACGCGATAGCCGGCGCCGACATGGACGCGCAGTTCGATCACGCCTTCGCCGACCGGCTCGCAATCGCCGAAGTTGCCGGTCTGCACGCGGCGCAGCCGCTCGCGGATTCGCGCCTGCGCGGGCTTGTCACGGACGGCGTTCAGCCATTCGGTGAACGGCTCGCGACCGTCGTCGCGTTGATAGCGAAGAAGTTCGAACTTGGAGAGCATTGTAACTTATAAGCTACAAAAAGGTAAATGGAGCGGGGCGGTTCACATCGCAATGGCTGGGCGGCCGATGAGCATGCGGCGTCTTCATCGTTCGGGATTCGAGGGCGTGGAGCGGGCTTCCCGGACGACGATCATTTTTTCATCCGGGATGGCGCGTGACGATTCGGCCAAATGGCCGCTACGGATGGTGCGACGGGACGCGCGTATCGCAGCGCAGCGCGGCGATAACGGCGACCGTCGATGAATCGCGGTACGATCGCTCGTTCGCCCGTCTGGCCTGCCGACATCACCTCACGAGAGACCCCGCATGATCACGATTCGCCCGATGACCGACGACGATTTCGCGCGCTTCTGGCCGACTTACCGCGCGATCGTCGCTGCTCAGGAAACCTATGCATTCGATCCCGAGCCGACCCAGGAAGCGGCGCGCGCACAGTGGCTCGACGCGCCGCTCTGCACGTGGATCGCCGAAGAGGACGGCGTGGTGCTCGGCTCGTATTTCCTGAAGGCGAACGCGGCCGGGCCCGGCAAGCACGTGAGCAACTGCGGCTACATGGTGAGCGAGGCCGCGCGCGGACGCGGCGTCGCGCGCCTGATGTGCGAGCACTCGCAGCAGATGGCGCGCGAGCGCGGTTTCCTCGCGATGCAGTTCAATTCGGTGGTCGCGACGAACGCGGTCGCGGTCGCGCTGTGGCAGAAGCTGGGATTCGAGATCGTCGGCCGGGTGCCGCGCGCATACCGTCACGCGCGGCTCGGCTTCGTCGACTGCTTCGTGATGTTCAAGTGGCTCGGCGACGCGGCGGCCGCCGAAGCCTGAGCAACCCGCCGCCGCGTCAGACGGCGAACGCGCCGTCGAACACGATCCGTTCGTCGAGCGCGAGCGTGCCGCGCGCGAAGATCAGGTCGAGATGGTGGCTGCCGTTTTCGCCGCCGCCGAGCCCGAGATGCAGGCCCGGATGGCGTTCCTCGAACCCCGCGTTGCGGCCGTACAGGCCGCGAATGCCGAGGTTCGTGCCGATGCCGAATTCCTCGATCCGCCGATGATTCGCGTGCCGGTCGAGATAGGTCGCGAAATCGCGCCGGAAGCCCGCGTCGTCGGTGTCGAAATCGACGATCGTGCTGTGCTCGACATGCAGCGTCGCGAGCCGCTCGGCCACCTTGTACTTGATCGCGAACGGCACGGTGCCGAGAAACGTGCCGCTGAACACGACGGTGCCGTTCAGGTCCGTCACGTGCGTCGCGATCTCGCCGGGCACGACGTCGAGGTTGCCCATGCCGTCCACGCTCGTCCATTTCTGGTCCGGCGCGAGCGAGCCCGTCAGCGTGTTGCCGGCTTCGTCGATGAAGCGGATCTGCGACGCGCGTGCGGCGGCCTCGATCAGCCGGCCGTTGCGCGCGGCGATGTCGTCGAGCGATTCGGCGAACGCCTCGTCGAGGTGCGGGCCGTAATCCTTGAATAAAACCGATTTGCCCCAGTGTTCGACGATCGCGGGGCGGATCGCGGCGAGAAATGGCGGCCCGCTCGGCGACGGCGTCGGCAGGCACGACGAGTCGTACAGCAGCACGAACAGGTCGGCGTCGTCGAGTGCGGCGGCGATATCGGCGGGCGCGGTGCTTTCGAGGCAGAGGGTGGTCGCGTCGAGCGAATCGGGCAGGGCGGAAAAGGCGCGCAACGCGGTGTCGCGGTTGCGGGTGTCATAGCCGACCAGCAGTTTTCCCGATTCGCCGCGTGCCAGCTTGTCGCGCAGCGCCGGGTGAAAACCGAGCGCGCGGTGCAGGTTCAGCATGCGTATCTCCGGAAGCGGCGGAAGGGCCGAGGCCCTTCCGCGAGAACGGGTGGCCCGCTCAGACCGGCCAGAGCGCGGTGCCGAACGGCACCACGGCGTCCTCGACCATCATGTCGACGGCCTCGGGGTGCGTGTCTTCCTGCATCCAGTCAAGCAATTCGATCTGCTGGGTTTCCTGCATGTCAATTCTCCTGTGGTGAACATGAGTGATTCAACATGAAAGCGCGGCAAAAACATGGCCGCTCCTCGTTCGGAATTTTTTGAATGCCGGGCGAGTGGCGTCGATATTAGTCTGATGAATTTACGAATGCAATGCGTCGCATTGTTTTTAGCTGAGGTGCGCTAAACACGGGCGTTTTCGATTCACATATTGGAAAAATGGATAAAACGAGCGACAGATCGCGCATCTTTTTTTAGTGAATTCAAATCCAGAACGTCGAATTGAATTCGGTAATTTTTAATTTGAGTTCAATTGACAGGATTGCTGCACTTTATGTCGTTAAAGAAAGCCGCATGCGAACGTCATCCGAGCAGCGCCTTTCCGATCGCCTTCGTCGGTTCCGAGCGCAGCACCAGCGAAGTCGTGACCGCGCCGAAGCGGGCAATCGCGTCGATCAGGGTTTCGAGCTGGCCCGGCGTCGGCACCAGCACCTTCAGCAGAAAGCAGTCCTCGCCGGTCATGCGGTGGACTTCGATGACATGCGGCATCTCGGCAAACGTGCGCAGCGCCGGTTTGATGTGCTCGTGAGTCGTTTTGAGCCGGATGATCGCCATCATGCCCAACCCCAGCGCCGCCGGATCGATCCGCGCGCCGTAGCCGGCGATGATCCCGCGTTCTTCCAGCCGCTTGACGCGCTCCGACGTGGCGGGCTGCGACAGCCCGATGCGCCTGCCGACTTCCGACAGCGGCGTCCGCGCGTTGTCCTGCAGCGCTTCGAGGATCGCAAGATCCAGGCGATCCAGTGCTTCTTCCGGCATGACGGTCCTCCGGTACCGTTGATTCATCGGCATTTTGTCCCAATAACCGATGACTTGCCATTCCATGCCGACTGATGCGTGGTCACACTCTGGGCTTTCGTCGATGGAGGGAGTGATGGATCGAGCGATCGTGATCGTGCCGGGTATCGGCAATTCGGGACCGGATCATTGGCAGAGCCACTGGGAGGCGGCGTTGCCCGGCGCCGCGCGCATCGCGCCGGCTTCATGGGACGCGCCCGACCTGGCCGACTGGACGGCGGCGCTGGACGAGGCCGTCGCGAACGCCGGGGTGCCTCCGCTCGTGGTGTGTCATTCGCTGGGTTGTCTGTTGTTCGCGCATTGGCATGCCGTGTCGGCTCGGGCGGTGCGCGGCGCGTTTCTCGTGGCCGTGCCCGACCGGGCAGGGCCGCGCTTTCCCGTTGCCGCCGCCGCGTTCGCGAACCTGCCGAACAGTGGGTTCGGGCGCGTGCCTGTGCTGGCGATCGCGAGCGAGGACGATCCGTACGATCCGTCGGGGCGCGCGCTCGAATGGGCAACGGAACAGGGTGCGACGCCGCTTCTGCTCGGCGCGCGCGGCCATCTGAACGCGGCGTCCGGGCTGGCTGGATGGCCCGAAGGGCGCGCGTTGCTGGCGGCGTTTGCGGCCGGACTCGGGCGATAGCGCGTGCCCGCGCCGGCTGGTTTCCCGCGGTGTTCGGCCGTCGTGTCGGGGAGCGGGAACCGGGCGCGGCGGCCGTCGCGGTTGTTCCGCTGCCGCGCGTGCCGATTTCGTGGCGGCTCCAGTATGATCGACCGACGGCGGCGCAAGCCCCGGAATCGAACAACGAAGGAGACACCCCGATGCGTGCAGTGCCGCAACCGGAGCGTGACGGTCGCTCGCGGCCGGACGCCGGCGCGACCGATCCCGGCCGCATGGCCGCGTGGCGGCTCGCGATCTGCCTGTCGCTCGGCAGCGCGATCGCGCTCGGCCTCGCACGCTTTTCGTATGCGTTGCTGCTGTCGCCGATGAAGGCCGATCTCGGCTGGACGTTCGCGCAGGCCGGCGCGCTGAATACGGCGAACGCGGCCGGCTACCTGATCGGCGCGCTTGCATTCCCGCTGCTGTCGCGGCGCTGGCGCGCGGGCACGCTGCTCGCGGCCGGCTGCGCGCTGACCGCCGTGCTGATGGCCGCGGGCGGGCTCACGCCGGACATGCACGCGTTGCTCGCGCAGCGGCTGGCGACGGGTGTCGGCAGCGCGTTGATCTTCATCAGCGGCGGCGTACTGGCCGCGCGGCTCGCCTCCGCGTCGCCGCGCGATGCGGGGCTGCTGCTCGGCCTTTACTACGGCGGCACCGGATGGGGCATCGTCGCGTCGTCGCTGCTCGTGCCGGCCACGCTCGTGTCACGCGTGCACGGCTGGCAGCCCGCGTGGTTCGCACTCGCGACGGCGTGCGTGCTGTTCTCGGCAGTCGCCGTGTCGGCCGCGCGCCGCATCGAGCATGCCCATGCGGCACCGGCCACGCGGGCCGACGGTGCGAAACCGGCGGCTGCCGCGAGCCCGGCCCGCTTCGCACTCGCGCTGGCCGGCTACGCGCTGTTCGGCGTCGGCTATATCGGCTACATGACGTTCATCGTCGCGTTGCTGCGCGGCGCGGGGATGAGCGGCTCGGTCGTCGCCGCGTTCTACGTGATGCTCGGCGTCGCGACCGTCGTGTCGGCGCGGCTATGGTCGGGGCTGCTCGACCGGATGCGCGGCGGCCAGGCGCTCGCGGTGCTCAACGCGCTGCTCGGCGTCGCGACGCTGATGCCCGCGCTGTTCGTGCATCCGGCCGCCGCATTCGCATCGGGCTTGCTGTTCGGCGCGACGTTCCTGTCGGCGGTCGCGTCGACGACGGCCTTCGTGCGGCACAACCTGCCGCCCGACGGCTGGGCGAAGGGGATCAGCGCCTTCACGACGGTCTTCGCATTCGGGCAGATCGCGGGGCCGGTCGCGATCGGCTGGGTGTCGGACAGCGCGGGGCTCGCGCGCGGGCTCGTGTATTCGGCGCTCACGCTGTTCGCGGGCGCGGCATTCGCGGCCGGGCAGCGCGCGCTGCGCAGCACGTCCGCGTAGCCAAGCACCCGTCACCGCACGCATGCGGTGCGCGACACGCGATGAAACGCGCGGCTGAAGTAGATCAGGCTGTCACCGTCGTCGCGCACGCGGATCGACGTCGCCTCGATGAACATCACCGAATGCGAGCCGACTTCCTTCATCTCGGCGATCGTGCCCTGCAGGCTCGCGAGCGCATCGCGCAGCACCGGCACGTCCCGTTCGCCGCGATCCCACACGGGCAGTTCGAAGCGCTGTTCCATCGGCAGGTCGGTGAGCCCCGCGAAGTGTCGCGCGAGCAGCTCGTGCTCGGCCGGCAACACGTTGATGCAGACCTGACGGTTGCGCTCGAAGGTCGCATGCATCGCGCTCGACCGGTTCAGGCACACGAGCAGCGTCGGCGGCGCGTCGGTGACCGAGCACACGGCGCTCGCGGTGATCCCGCAACGGCCGTGCGGCCCCGCGGTAGTGATCACGTTGACGGCCGCGCCGAGATGGGCCATCGCCTGGCGGAAGGCCTTTTGCGCGTCGGTCGGTTCGACGCGCGCCGGTTGCGGGATATCGGTCGTGGCGGACATGGGCACTCCAGATTGGATGAAGGCGGCGATCGCGGGTGCTGTCGATGCAGCATCGCTCGGCCGACGATGACCCAAGCGTACGCCGCGAAAATGCGGCCGACCATTCGCACGAACGATGACGAAGATGGCGTTCGCGCCAACGCATCTAAAGGTTCTACCTAGATGCGCGGCACGCTGCGCGAAAAATGAGCGGTTGTGCGTTCACGCGGTACGTGAAGGGGTATTCAGCGGATTTTCGGCTCGCTATGATGTGCCGCATACCCCCGACGAACGACGCGGGCTTCACCCCTGCGTCGCGCGTGATACCGATACCGATATTTTGCGAGACACCCCGATGACGTCACCGGCACCGATCGTATACATCGTCGACGACGACGGCGGCATGCGGACGTCCCTCGCGTGGCTGCTCGAATCGGTCGGCATCGCGTCCGAAGGGTTCGCGAACGCGGCCGATTTTCTCGCGCGCTTCGACGTGAACCTGCCTGCGTGCCTCGTGCTCGACGTGCGGATGCCGGAGAAAAGCGGCTTCGACGTGCAGGCCGAACTGAATGCGCGCGACGCGACGCTGCCGGTGATCTTCGTCAGCGGACACGGCGACATTCCGATGTCGGTGCGCGCACTGCAGAACGGTGCGATCGATTTCGTCGAGAAGCCGTACAACTCGCAGCAGATGCTCGAGCGCGTGCAGCGCGCGCTGCGGCTCGCGCAGCAGCGGCATGCGGTGAGCCAGCGCCACCGCGAGCTGCGCCAGCGGCTCGACGCGCTGACCGCGCGCGAGAAGGAAGTGCTGCGCGGCGTCGTGGACGGCAAGGGCAGCAAGCAGATCGCGTCGGACCTGTCGATCAGCGTGAAGACCGTCGACGTGCATCGCGCGAGCATCAAGGAGAAGCTCGGCGCGACGTCGATCGCCGCGCTCGTGCGCGACGTGATGGTCGTGTGGGGCGACGATGGGGAGGCGTCTCGATAGCGGTCGGGGCTGTGCGCGGATCGGCTTGCGCATCCGGGCCACGAGAAGCATGCAACGCACGCGACGCAGCCGACGCGCACACACACCGCGCACACGCACCGCGCGCCCGATGCGTGCGTACCGTTCAGCGCATGTACAACCCGCCGTTGATGTCCCAGCATGCGCCGTTCGCGAAATGCGCGTCGCCCGACGCGAGCAGCACGGCCGCATCCGCGACGAAACCGGCCGACCCGAGCTTGCCGCCCGGTAGGCTCGCGAGCACCTGACGCAGTTTTTCCGGCGCGACGCTTTCGTACACGATCGGCAGATCGAGCGGCCCCGGCGAGATCGCGTTGACGGTCACGCCCTGCGCGGCGAGATCGCGGGCGAACACCTTGGTCAGCGTCAGCGTGCCGCCTTTCGCGGCCGCATAGTGCGCGCCCGTCGCCGAGCCGCCGTTCTGCCCGGCGAGCGACGCGATGTTGACGATGCGGCCCGCGCCGCGCTGCGCGAAGTACTGGCCGAACACCTGGCAGCCGAACAGCACGCTGCGCAGGTTCACGTCGATCACCTGGTCGAACTGCTCGGCCGTGATCTCCATCGCCGGCACGACCTTCGATGCGCCCGCGTTGTTGACGAGCACGTCGATCGTGCCCCAGCGCGCGACGAGCGCATCGCGCGCGGCTTCGAAATCGCGTTTCGACGTGACGTCGAGCGGCAGCGCGATCGCGCGTTCGCCGCTCGGATCGAGCTCGCGTGCATGCGCGTGAATCGCGTTGGCGGCGATGTCGGCCAGCGCGACGCGATAGCCGGCCGCATGGAAGCGTTCGGCGATGACGGCGCCGAGCCCGCGCGCGGCGCCGGTGACGAGAACGACTCTGTCTGACATGGTATGGAGTTCCGTGGTTCGCGGGCGCACGCCGAGGGAAGCGGCGCCCGTATCGTGGTTCATGCGGCGAGCGCGGCTTCGAAGTGTGCCGCGATTGCGCAGACCCGTTCGTCCGCGCCCTTGCGTCCGACGATCTGCAAGCCGGCCTTCAACGGCGAACCGGCGAGCGGCAGCGGCAGGCTGAGCGCCGGATGGCCGCTCAGGTTGAACGGGCGGATCAGCGACGACATCGCGATCACCGATACGCCGTCGCGTGCCTGCTGCAGTGTGATCGGCAACGCGGGCAGCGTCGGCAGCACCAGCACGTCCGCGTGTTCGAGCGCGGCGTCGATCTGTGCGGTGAAGCGTGCGCGCACGGCTTCGGCTTCCTTCAATGCCGCAGGCGCGGTCGTTGCGGCCGCACGCAATCGCGCATCGAGGTCGGCGCCGAGCTTGCCGGTCGCGACCAGGTGACCGAACGCGCGCGACGTTTCCGCGTTGATCACGGTGAGCCCCGCCGCGAACGCGGCCGGCATTGCATCGAGCACGATCGTATGCGAACGCAGGCCCGACGCGCGAACGGCCGCATCGAGCGCGGCGGCGATCGCCGGATCGGTTTCGACGGCGAGTTGGGCGACCGTGCAGCCTTCAACGGAAGCGGTCGCCTGCGCGCGATCGAAGTCCGGCGCGATCGCGGCCATCACCGCGACGAGCGTGCGGATCTCGCGCGCGAACGGCCCGACGCAATCGAGCGTGGTGTCCGCGGGCGCGACGCCGCGACGCGACACGCGGCCGAACGTCGGCTTCAGCCCGGCCACGCCGCAGCACGCGGCCGGCCCGCGGATCGAGCCGCCGGTATCGGTGCCGAGCGCCGCGTCGACGGCGCCGAGGCCGACGAGCGACGCGGAGCCGCTCGACGAGCCGCCGGGAATGCGCGCGGCATCCTGCGGATTGACGGGCGTGCCGGTGTAGTCGTTGATGCCGGTCATGCCGAACGCGAGTTCGTGCATGTTCGCCTTGCCGGCGATCTGCCAGCCGGCGTCGAGCAGCAGGCGGACCACGTCCGCGTGTCGGACGGCCGGCGGCGCATCGGCGAGCGCGCGGCTTGCCGCGCGGGTCGGATAGCCCGCGATGTCGATCGTGTCCTTGATCGCGATCGTCGGGCCGGGGCCGCCGAGCGTGAAGGTGTCGATGAAGCCTGTCATGGTGCGATGGCGTGCGAATACGGTGGAAGGGTTCAGGACCGTGGCGCGGCGGCGAGCGGCCACGGGCCGTCGAGCACGCGTTCGGTGCGGAAATGGCGGATCAGCCAGGCGGCGCCGTCGGCGCACGGCGCGAAATCGATCGTGAGCCGCGCGGCGATCAGCTCGGCCGAATCGTCTGCGTAGCGCGACGCCTGGAGCATGATCCAGCGGCCGCGTGCGCTTGCATGGTCGACACCGATCTCGATCGACTCCGACGTCAGGAAGTGCAGGTTCGCCGAGAAATGCGGATCGGGCGGAAGATAGCGGCCGAGCATCGCGACGATCGCGGCCGGGCCTTCGAGACGGCCGAACTTCCGCGCGTACCGCGGGCCGATGCCTTCCCACACGGCGTCGGACGTGAACAGTTCCGCCAGCGACGGGCCTTCGCCCGCATCTTCGGGTACGTCGCACAGCGCCATGTAGCGCGTGATCGTCGCGCGCACCGCGCGCTCGGCGTCGAGCGCCGCGACGCGCTGTGCGAGCGCGTCGATCGCGGCCGGAGACAGATCGGTCATCGCGCGCCTCACGCCGCGGGCTTCGTGGCCGGCGGCACGGTCAGCGCGCGGCCGACGCGTGCCTCGATCTTGCCGTAGCGCCACAGGTTGTATTCGCCGACGGGCGTCGTGCGGTACAGGTTGCACACGGCGACCGTCGTGTCGAAATCGGCGACGTCGGCCATGATGTAGAAGGTCCACGGTGCGCCGTCGGCCTGGCCGACCACGAGGCGGTCGTCGTCCATCACGCCGAGCACGCGCACGCCGGGCATCGCTTCGACGGCCGCGAGCATCGCACCGTACGCCTGCCACACCTCGCCGATTTTCTCGCGCGGCAGGTCGAAGAAATTCTGCGACACGCCGCAGCAGAACAGCACGCGCAGCGGCAGCGGATTCGAATCGGACATAATGGGTTCTCCAGAGGAATCGGTCGGGCGCATGAGCCGGCCGGCGACGGTGCGGCGGCTTCATGCGCGTTCATCGAAAGTTTCGGGCGATGCAGGTTACAGATAGCCGGGAAACGGCGTGACGCCGGTGAAGACCGCGCCCGCGCCGTCGAAGTTGCCTTCGGCGAGGAACGCGTGCTGCGTGACGACCATCGCATCGCGCAGCAGCCGCTGCAGCGGATGCGACCGGTAGATCGCGGCCGTGCCGCCGAGGCGGTACGCGCGTTCGACGACGCTCGCGCCTTCGCGCGCGATCTGCGTGGCCGCGAGCCGCAGCAGGCTGACCTGGTCGGGCGTCACCGGGTTGCCCGCGAGAATCGATTGCCACACCGAATCGGTCGCATCGTAGAAAAACGCGCGCGCCGAGCGCAGTTGCGCCTCGGCCTTCGCGAGCTCGATGCGGAAATACGCGCGATCGGCGAGACGCGGCGCGCCGGTCGTCGTCTGGCGGCCGCCCGACATCCGGTTCACGACGTCGAGCGCCGCGCGCGCGAGGCCGAGGTTGACGACGGCCAGCACCTGCGCCGCATACGCGACGGTCGGATAGCGGTACAGCGGCTCGTCGACGGTCGCTTCGCCGCCGCGCACGAAGGTCCACGCCTCCGGCACGAAGCGGTCGTTCACGCGCAGGTCGTGGCTGCCGGTGCCCTGCATGCCGACCACGCTCCAGTTCTCGACGATCTCGACATCCGCGGCGGGGAACACGGCGGTGCGCGGCTTGTTCGGCGCGGCGTCCTGCGCGCCCGGCACGGCGATGCCGACGCCGAGCCAGTCGGCGCCCTTGCAGCCGCTCGCGAATTTCCACGTGCCGTTCACGCGCCAGCCGCCCGGCGCGGCCTGCGCAGGCTGCACCGGGAACAGGCCGCCCGCGAACACCTGGTCGGGGCCGCTCGCGTACAGCTCGGCCTGCGTGTCGAGCGGCAGCGCGGCGAGATAGACGTTCGCGGAGCCAAAGCTTGCGACCCACGCGGCCGAGCCGTCGGCGGTCGCGATCCGTTCGATCATGTCGAGGAACGCGGTCGGCGCGAGCGCATCGCCGCCGAAGCGGCGCGGCGTGCCCGCGCGATAGATGCCGGCCTGCTTGAACAGCGCGATCACGTCGCGCGGTACGTGCGACAGCCGGTCGAATTCGTCGCGGCGCGCGGCGACGGTTTCGATCACCGCGTCGAGCGGCGACAACGGCGCGGCCGCGGGACGGGCCGCGGGCGGCGAGGTCGACGCGGATTCGATGGCGAGGGCGGCTTGCGGCATGAAAGTCTCCTGGGGATGGGGCGATTCCGGCATTCGCATGTGCGTTTCATATGCAAACAGACCCTAGTCTAGAAACGCCGAAAACACGCAGCAATTGGTGCGTTGGGCCGCGCGACTGGTGACGCTCCGTGCCGGCCTAAAGAAATCTTCAGATGCGATCGGCGCGCGCCGGTGCTATGTTGGGTTTCCGGCCGCGCGATGCCGCGCGCCTTCCTCCGAATCCGATCATGAGTTTTCCCGACGAAGACGATTTCCACCGGCTGCTCGACGCGCTGACCACGTGCGTGCTGCTGCACGACGCGCGCACCCGGGCGATCGTGTGGGCGAATCGCGCCGCGTGCATCGCGCTCGGCTTTTCCGTCGAGGAATTGCTGCCGCTGAAGGCGCCGGACATGACGCGCCCCGAGCCGAAGTACCGGCGCGAGATCGCGGTGAGCGCGTGGGATCGTGCACTCGTCGACGGCCCGCAGGTGTACGAATGGTGCTATCGCTCGCGCACGGGGGTCGACATGCTGTCCGAGGCCACCGCGACCTACGTGCCGCTGCGCGGGCGCGACGTCGTGATGGTGCAGTTCCGCGACATCAGCGCGGAAGAGGCGGTCCGCCAGCAGTTGCGCCGCTACGAGGCGCGGCTGCGCGAGTTCATGCAGGATCTCGACGAAGGGATCGCGGTCGTGACGCCGCACGGCGGCGTGCAGTTCATCAGCGAGTCGGGCCGCCGCGTGCTGGGGCTCGCGCCCGACGAGCCGCTCGGCGAGGTGCTCGACTACTGCTCGGCGGCCGATCGCGACCGGCTCGTCGCGCAGTTGCGCGACGCGCCGTCCGCATGCCCGTCCGCGCCGCAGCGCTACCGGATCGTGCGGCGCGACGGCTCCGCCTGCTGGCTGCGCATCCTGTGCCGGCAGGTCGAGATCGAAGGCGATCTCGACGGGCTGCTCGTGCAGTTTCGCGACGTGAGCGACGAAGTCGCGATCGAGGACGCGCGGCGCGCCGAGGCGCGGATGCTCGAATACGCGGGCCGCTACAACGCGATGGGCGAGATGGCGACCGTGATCGCGCACGAACTGAGCCAGCCGCTCGCGGCCGTGCGCAATTTCATCGAAGGCGCGGTGCGGCGGCTGAACGGCAACGGCGCCGTCGACGACGCGATCTGGGGGCTGCGCAGCGCGGATCGGCAGGCCGAGCATGCGGCGCTGATCATCAAGAGCGTGCGCGAATTCATCGTGAAGCGCGAGCCGGTCGTCGCGCGCGCCGACCTGCGCGACATTCTCGCGGACGTCGCGTACTTCATCGAGCTGCGCGCGAAGGAGGCCGGCGTGACGGTCGCGATCGTGCAGGCCGACGCGCCGCTGCCGATCCGCTGCGAGCGCGTGCTGATCGGGCAGGTGATCCTGAATCTCGCGTTCAATGCGATCGAGGCGTTCGCCAGTTGCGAGCGCGCGCCGCGCACGCTGACGCTCGGCACCGCGAACGTGGCCGGCCATGCGGAGTTGCGTGCGATCGACAATGGCCCGGGCGTCGACGCCGGCGCGCACGACCGGCTGTTCGACGGCTTCTCGTCGTCGAAGGCGGGCGGCAACGGGATCGGGTTGTCGCTGTGCAAGAGCATCGTCACGCGCCACGGCGGGCGGATCGCCGCGAGCCCGGCCGCGGGCGGCGGGCTCGACTGCCGCGTGACGCTGCCGCTCGCCGACGGGTGAGCGCAACCGCGTCGGCGCATTGTGGCGGGGCGGCGACGCGCGACGCATGGTCAGCGCCCCAGCGCCCGCGCGGTCTGGCCGCCAATGCCGAAGTCGGTGTTCGGAATGTCCTTGATGATCACGCGCGTCGCCTGCAGCGGCGCGTCGAGCACGTTCGCGCCCGCATCGGACAGCGCGGCGATCAGCGCGCGCTTCTGTGCGTCGGTGCGCCCGGCGATCAGGATCGCGACGATCACCGGCAGCGACGGCGGCGCGCCGTCCGCGGCGCTGCGGCCGCCGAGGCCGATATGCGTCGCGGGCAGTTCGGTGAGCAGTACGCGCACGGATTCGAGCGGTGCGCCGATCGCGTCGACGGTCGCGTGGCTGAGGCGCGCGATCAGCTCGGCCTTGCGCGCGTCGTCATGGCCGGCCGGCAGGAAAACTTCGAGTGTGGGCATGGTCGTCCGGAAAGGTGAAGGTGACTGGCTCACCGTTGCGCGAGCGACGGCGAAGCGGTCGCCGCTGAAAGGTGAAGGTGACCGGTTCACCTTTGCGCGGGCGACGGCGAACCGGCAGCCGTTCACAGGTGAAGGTGCCCGGCTCACCATTGCGCTGGCGACGGTGAACCGGTCGCGGCTTACAGCAGGAAGCCGATCGCGCTGAGCGCTTCGGTCGAGTCGATCAGGCGCACGACCTTCTCCGCAATCCGCATCTCGCCTTCGGCATCGACGTGCAGCTTGTGCGTGACGTCGGCCGCGAACAGCGTCGCGACGCCGCGCTTGTATGCGACCACCACCTGCGCCGATTTCAGCTCGACGGTATCGGCGCTGCCGCTTTCCAGCGTGAAGCGCGATACGGTGCGCACCGTGCGCGCCGCGTCGGTGGCCGACGCCGAATAGCCGGACACCATCCGCTGCACGCGCTTCTCGCGCATGTCCTGGTCGTCGAACACGTAGTTCAGCGTCGCCGCGAAATCGGTCGCGTCGGGATCGATCGGCACCACGTAGTGGCCGGTCGGGTCCCACAGGTCGAGCCACGCGCGATAGTCGCGGCGGTCGAGCATCTCGGCTTCGCGCCACACGAATTCGACCGCGCGGGCGAAGGTCTGCTCGGAAAAGAGGGCGTTGCGGTCGTCCATCATTGCTGCTCCATCATGTTGCGCCATTGCCGGTAGGCTTCGCGCATGCCGGTCTCGTCGGTCGCATGCGCGGTCTTTTCGCCGTTCGCGGCGGTCGTCTCGCGGTTCAGCCCGCGGTTGACCAGGATCGGCACGTCGGGCCCCGCCTGCGCGCCGCGCTGCACGCGCTCCCACGCTTCCGCATCGTCGGGGCTGCCGAAGCCGAACGGGCCCTGGAAGTGCTCGTGAATGCGCAGCCGCTCGCGGTTCGCTTCGTCGGGGCCGCCGTCCATCGCGAGCGCGACGTGGCGGATCTCGGTTTCGTTCGCGGAGATCGGCCGCAGCACGCGGAAGAAGGCCATCGACAGCGCGAGGTTCGGGAACAGGTTCAGGTTGAAGCCGACGCCCATCAGCGAGCGCACGATGCGGCGCACTTCGTCGGGCGAGTGACGTTCGGCGAGTTTCGCCGCGAGCGGCGCGAAGCGTTCGGCCAGCGGTGCGCCGTCGTCATCGTCGAGATCGATCAGCTCGGGCATCAGCACCGCGAGGCTGTGGCCGTTGCCGAGCGCGCGGCAGAACGCGTGCTCGCTCGTCATGAAGCTCGTGATCGCGGCGGCCGTCTCGTCGTCGATCGACTTCATCCACGACTTGTGCACGACCGGGAAGTGATAGAGGTCGGTCGTGTTCTCGAGCTGGATCTTCCAGTTGCCCTTGAACTTGAACTTGTGCTCGCCGTTCGCCTTGATCGGGTAGCCGGCGCCCTGTTTCACGAACAGGTCGATCCACGGCTTCGCGCCGCCGAGGAAATCCTCGAGCGGTTCGATGTCATCGTTGAAGCTCGCGAAGATCAGCCCCTGGTACACGCCGACGCGCAGCTTCACGAGCGGCAGGTCGCCTTTCTCGCACACGCCTTCGTAGCCGTCGCCGTACGGCAGCGCGCGCAGCGTGCCGTCGAGCGCGTACGACCAGCTGTGATACGGGCACGTGAAGCCCTTCGCGTTGCCCTTGTGCGATTCGCACACGGTCGCGCCGCGATGGCGGCAGCGGTTCTGCAGCACGTTCACCTCGCCGGTCTTGTCGCGCACGACGATTACCGGCTGGCGGCCGATCGTCGTCGTGACGAAGTCGCCCGGGTTCGGCAGTTCGCTGTCGTGCGCGACCCAGATCCAGGTGCGGTAGAAGATGCGCTCGAGCTCGGCTTCGAACAGCGCGGGATCGTGATACATCGCGGGCGCGATGCGGTCGGGCTGCGCGAGACCATGCAACGCGCGGGTGTCGATCGTCTGGTAGGGAATGTCGCTCATCGTCGTCGTGGGGAAAGAGTCGCGAAAATCGGGCCGCGCTGGGCGCAGCGTCCGGAGACCAGTCTCGTCTTCTGCCGCATATCGGTCAAATTGATCTAAAATTGATAATCAAATAAATGTGGCAAATGATGGAGGTCACGATGACGTCGGTCGATCATCTCGATCTGAACCTGTTGCGCGTATTCCAGGCGATCGTCGAGGAACGCAGCCTGACGAAGGCCGGCGAGCGGCTCGCGCTGTCGCAGCCGGCCGTCAGCTATTCGCTCGGCCGGCTGCGCACGCTGTTCGACGATCCGCTGTTCGTGCGCACGCGCTCGGGCATGCAGCCGACGCCGGTCGCGCTCGAACTCGCGGGCATCGTCGGCAAGGCGCTCGACATGGTGCGCGTCGCGCTGCGCTATGCGGAGCGCTTCGATCCGGCCACCAGCACGCGCACGTTCCGGGTGTCGCTGTCGGATGCGGGCGAGATGGCGTACCTGCCGGCGATCTGCCAGGCGCTGCGCGAGCGCGCGCCGCGCGTGACGTTGAGCGTGCAGCCGCTGCCGGTGGAGGAGATCGAGGAGGCGCTGCGCGCGAGCCGGCTCGATTTCGCGATCGGCAACCTGCCTGAGCTGATGCCGCGCACGCGCCACCAGGTGCTGTTCGAGGAAACCTACGTGTGCATGACGGGGCGCCGGCGCGGGCTGCCGACGGCCGCCGCGCTGAGTCTCGAGCAGTTCGTGCGCGCCGCGCACGTCAACGTGAAATCGGTCGAGCACAGCCACCACGCGCTCGACGACGCGTTGCGCGCGCAGGGCGTGGGCCGCAACATCGCGCTGGAGGTGCCGCACTTCGTCGCGCTGCCGAGCGTGCTGTCGGTCACCGATCTGTATGCGACGCTGCCGAAGCGGCTCGCGCAGATCCTGAACCGCGACAACGCGTTCCGCCTGTATGCGCTGCCGGTCACGCTGCCGCCCGCGCCGGTGACGATGCATTGGCACGAGCACTTTCACGAGGACGAGGGCAATGCGTGGATGCGCGCGCTGCTCGCCGAGATCGTCGAGCGTTTCGACGAATGACGGTCGGGCGGCTCGTGCCCGACGCAACCGCGGTGGCGGAGTGTCCGTCGGCCGCGCATCTTTACATGAGTCGATCAGCAGATCGGCGCGGCAATACGGTGGCGCGTTCGGCGCATCAGAGATCGAGTACGAGCACCGCCGAGCGCGCGCGCGACACGCAGCAGCAGATCACCGTGTTGCTCGCGCGCTCGGCCTTGCTGAGGCAGTGATCGCGATGATCGGGTTCGCCGTCGATGACGGGCACCATGCAGGTGCCGCACACGCCTTCGCCGCATGACGTATCGACCTCGATGCCGATCTTCGCGAGTGCGTCGACGATCGACGTATCGGGCGCGACGCGCACCGATTGGCCGCTGCGTTGCAGGCGCACTTCGAAGCCTTCCGCTGGAGCGGCATCCGCAGTGACCGTCGCGGAGGGTTCCGCCGCGAAGCGTTCGAGATGAATCGCGTCTTCCGGGATTCGCTTGGCCGCGGCTGCGACAACGGCATCCATGAACGGCCCGGGGCCGCACGTATAGACATGCGCTTCCAGATCAATCGACTCGATGCAGCGGCCGAGTTCGGCCGCGAGCGCATCGGGCTCGACACCGTAATGGAACGTCACGTGCGACGCGAACGGTTCGGCCGACAGTTCGTCGACGAACGCCGCATGGTCGCGGCTGCGCGCGAAATAGTGCAGTCGATAACGCGCGCCGCGCTGGTGCAGCGCATACGCCATCGACAGCAGCGGCGTGATGCCGATGCCGGCCGCGATCAGCACGTGCTCGCTCGCGTCATCGGTCAGACGAAACAGGTTGCGCGGCGTGCCGATCCACAATTCGGCGCCGACGCTCACGTCGTCGTGCAGCGAACGCGAGCCGCCGCGCGACTGCGCTTCCTTCTTCACCGCGAACAGATAGCTGCCGCGCTCGTCGGGGTTGCCGCACAGCGAATATTGCCGCGTGATGCCGGATGGCGCGGTGACGTCGATATGGGCGCCCGGTTCGTACGCGTCGAACGGCTGGCCGTCGACGCGCGAGACCCGGAAACAGCGGATGTCCTGCGCCGCGTCGATCAGTGTGTCGATCCGGACCTGGTGGCGGTTCGCTTGCATGGGAAATTCCGTGGGGTAGAGAAACGCGGCGCGGCGGAGCCCCGCGCCGTCATGCGATCGAGAATAGGGACGGGCATCGCATAAATCAAATCGATTAAAAATCGATGCCGGAATAAGCGGGATGGATGATGGTGGGCGTATGGATCGTCGCCGGTCAGCGGTGCGGCAATCGCGCGGCCGGTGCGCCGACCACGCGATCGGTGAACCGCGCGACCTCAGCGGGCGGCAATCGCGTTACCGCCGTCGACGGCAGCATCAGCCGAAGCCGATGCCGACGCGTGGCTGCGTTCGCGCTCGAGGCTGCGGCGATAGTGGCGGCAGCCGACGGCGAGCAGCAGCGCGGCGAGCGTCGCCGCCGCGACGTTGACGATCGACATCGAGTGCCCGACCGCGGCCGGCGCGCCGAACACGCGATCGGTAAACAGCGCGACGACGGTCGTGCCGATCCCGAGCGCGATCAGGTTCGACACGAGCAGGAACAGCGCGGAGATCTGCGCACGCATCTGGTTCGGCGCGAGCGTCTGCATCGCGGCGGTCGACGTCGGCATCGGGAACGACGCGAAGAACATCGCGACGACCAGCATCGCGAGCGACGCCGGCAGGCTGTCGAGCTGCGTGAACAGCGTCGCGGGAATCACCATGCAGGCGGCGCCGATCGCGCCGGCGCGCATCGGCGCATCGCCGCGGCCGCGCCGCAGCAGCCAGTCGTTGAGCCAGCCGCCGCAGAACACGCCGGCCGTGTTCGCGACCAGCAGCACGATGCCGAGCGTGTAGCCGGCTTCGACGGCCGTCATTCCGAAGCGGCGGATATAGAACGCGGGCGTCCAGCTCAGCAGGCAATACAGCGTCATCGCGTAGAACGAGAAGCCGAGATAGTGGCACGAGAAGGTCGCGCGGTGCATGCCGACGAAGCGCAGCGAATCGCGCATCGACACGCGCCGCACGGCGCCCGAGCGATCCTGCGCGAGCCCCTTGCGCTGCGGGTCGCGCACGGTCGCGGCGAACAGCAGCGCGACGAGGATGCCCGGCAGCCCGACGATCAGGAACGTGACCTGCCACGCATGCACCTGCCCGACCACCGGCAGCGTGAATGCGCTCGCATGCTTGAGCAGCGCGATCACGTAGCCGCCGATCAGGAACGCGATGCCGCCGCCGATGAACGAGCCGAGCGAATACACGGCGATCGCGCGGCCGAGCTTCTCCTTCGGGAAGTAGTCGGCGAGCATCGAATACGCGCCGGGGGACAGCGCGGCCTCGCCGACGCCGACGCCCATCCGCGCAACGAACATCTGCACGAAGTGCTGGCTGAGCCCGCACGCGGCGGTCGCGATGCTCCACAGCGCGATGCCGAGCGAGATGATGCGCGGGCGCGCATAGCGGTCGGCGAGATACGCGACGGGCAGCCCCATCACCGCATAGAACAGCGAAAACGCGAAGCCGTTGAGCAGGCTGAACTGCGTATCGGACAGGTGCAGGTCGCGCTTGATCGGTTCGATCATCAGCACGAGGACCTGGCGGTCGACGAACGAAAAGACGTACGCGAGCATGCAGATGACGACGACATACCATTCGTACGTATAGCGCTTGCCGTCGGCAGCGCGGGCCGTGGATGCGGACATGCGGGTTCTCCAGGAGCGGGCGGTGGAAAAGCGCGGCATCGGCCTCGCGGGCCGGGCGCCGTCGCGGCGCGAAAGCGTGCGGATGACACGATCGGTGACGCAGCGTAGTCGGCCAAATTCGGCCGCCATAGCCGGAGTGACAGCCGCGCCACACGGATATTTACCGACCCGGATAAAGAAAACACCGAGGCCGTGCGCGCGGGCCGCCGCGCAGCGCGCGCGCGGCGGGGCCCGTGCGCGTCATGCGGCGCGTCTATAAGCGTTATAGAGCGCATTGCGTCGACGTCCGAAATTGTCGTTCCTAGACTCGGGCCGGTTTTGATCGGCAGCGTTCGCATCCGAAAGCGAACGCGCTTCACATCAAGCGGCGCGATGCCGACAGGCGCCGCAACTTCTACGGGACGACGCAGATGAACCATTCGAACGGGCGAGCCTTCCGGCTTGCCGTACCGCTCGCCGCGCTGCTCGCGTGCAACGCGCTGCCTGCCGTCGCGCAATCGAGCGTGACGCTCTACGGCCGCATCGACACCGCGATCGAATACGCGAACGCCGGGCCGAACCACGTGACGCGCATGGGCAGCGGCAACCTGTGGGCGTCGCAGTGGGGGCTGAAGGGCGTCGAGGATCTCGGCGGCGGCTACGCGACGATCTTCAAGCTCGAGGACGGCTTCAACGCGGCGAGCGGCGCATTGTCGAACAGCAGCGCGCTGTTCGGCCGCGAAGCGTGGGTCGGCATCACGGGGCCGTTCGGCGGCGTGCAGTTCGGCGAGCTCTACACGATCCTGCATACGACACTCGTCACATACAGCCTGCCCGGGCTCGGCGCGGGGCTCGCATGGGGCAACGCGACCAACAACTTCGTCGGGCCCGCATTCCTGCGCGTGCGCAACTCGATGCGCTACACGTCGCCGCGCTACGCGGGCTTCCTGTTGCGCGCGATGGCCGCGCGCGGCGCCAACGGCGCGGCCGGGCAGCCGGCGACGCTCGGCGATACGTATGGCGCCGGCATCAACTACGTGCGCGGCGGATTGTCGGTCGACGTCGACATCATGCAGCAGAAGTTCAGCCCGGTCGCCGCATCGACGCTCGGTGCCGCGAGCACGGCCGCGAACAGCAACTACACGCTCGGCGCGATTTCGTACGACTTCAGCGTCGTGAAGGTGGCCGCGCTGTACCTGCGCCATCGCGGCGGTCCCGACGTCGCGACCGCGATCGACAGCCAGAGCGCGTATCCGCACAGCGACATCATGGAGCTCAGCGCGACGGTGCCGATCGGGCGCGCGTCGCTGCTGCTGAGTGTCGGCCATTACCGGAAGGTCGCCGACAGCGACGGCAACGCCGATTCGTACGGCATCCGCTTCGACTATCCGCTGTCGAAGCGCACGGTGCTGTACACGGGCGCCGCGATGGTGCGCAACGGCGCGCATGCGCGCTTCGTCGTCAACGGCGCGGCGGGCGGCGGCGTCGCGGTGGCGAAGCTGGGCGCGACCGCGAGTTCGCTCGTCGCGGGCATCCTCACGTCGTTCTGAGCGTGCCGGCGGGCCCGTGCCCATGCTCGCTCGAGCCGCTACGCGCAAGCAGGCGGCTGCGGCGCGAGCCATGCATCGAACGGCGCCTGCTCGCCGATATTGAACAGTTCGAGCAGCAGCGCACGCAGCCAGCGATGGCCGGGGTCCGCATCGAAGCGCCGATGCCAGTACGCGTTGACGGCCCATTCGCCGGCGCCGGCGATCTCGTACAGCACGCACGGCTGGCGCGCCGCGAACGTGATCGCGATCGTCTCCGGCAGGATCAGCGCGTAATCGCCGTCCTGCAGCAACGCGGGCACCACCATGAAATCGGGCAGCGCGGCGCGCACGCGCGGCATCAGTTCGTGCCGTTCGAGCAGTTGCATCGACTGCCGATGCGACGTGACCGCGACGAAGCGCAGCGCGTCGGGCGCCGTGCCGTCGAGCACGAAATCGTCAGGCAGCCCGACGCGTTGGGCGGTGCGGCGCGGCATCAACAGCACGCAGCGCTCGTGCAGCAGCGCGGTGCGCTGGAAGTGGCTCGACGCATCGGCGAAATGCCCGAGCGCGAAGTCGATGCGCCCGGATTCGAGCGCGACGTTGAGCTGGCACTCGTCGACGTGCAGCGTCTCGATCACCGCGCCCGGCGCACGCCGGTCGAATGCGGCGAGCAGCGTCGGCAGGAACGCGCTCGCCGCGAAATCGCTCATGTGCAGACGGAACACGCGCTGCGTGCTGTCGGGCGTGAAGCGCGAGCCTTCGTCGAGCACGTGCTGCAGGATCGCGAGCGCCTTGTCGACCGAGATCGCGAGCCGTTGCGCGCGCGGGGTCGGCTCGACGCCGGTGCCGGTGCGCACGAACAGCGCGTCGCGAAACATCAGCCGCAGCCGGCCGAGTGCATAGCTGACGGACGGCTGCGTGACGCCGAGCCGCAGCGCCGCGCGGCCGACGTGCCGCTCTTCATACACCGCGCGAAACGTCTTCAACAGGTTGAGATCGAGATCCTGCACACGCAGGCCGTCGGCGGCGTCGCTGTCGTGCGGCGCGGGTTCGGGGCGGGCCGTCGGCCGACCGGGGGCGGAGTGCGTCATCGAGCTTGCCTCGCGGTGACGGAAGGCGCGTGGCCGTAACGCCGCGCATACGCCTTCGCGAAATGGCCGAAGCCATGGATGCCGTGCGCGAGCAGCACGTCGGTCACGCTGCGCGCGTCGCCGCGTTGCAGCGCCGCGTGCACGGCGGCGAGCCGGCGCTCGCGCACGTACGCGGCCGGCGTGGTGTGCAGGAACGCGCGGAATGCATGCTGCAGCGTGCGCGGCGCGACGCCCGCGACGGCCGCCAGCGCGGCGAGCGCGAGCGGTTCGTCGAGGTGCGCATCGACGTGAGCGCACGCACGCCGCACATGGGCCGGCAGCGGCGGCGTGCCGCGCAGCAGCGTGTCGCTGTACGAATGCGGCAGGTGCGTGAGCAGCAGCGACATCAGCCACGCGGTGAGGTCGGTGCCGAACACCGGCGACGCGATGCCGATGCCCGGCTGCGCGCCGATCCGGCACAGGTACTCGAAGGTCGGCAGCACGAGCGCGGCGCCCGTGCCGGCGCCGCCGGCCGCCACGTCGAATTGCAGCGGGCGCGCGAGCGGCGCGCGAAGCATGTCCTGCAGCTTGCGTTCGAGCGCGCCGCGTTCGAGCCGCAGCACGAGATTGCGGCAATCGGGGCTCGTGCGCAGGCGGCTCGCGAGCGCGGGCGACGACACGGTCAGCGCGCCGGGGCCGGCGTACGCGACGACGTTGCCGGCCTGCAGCTCGCACGCACCGGCGAGCGTCAGCCGGAACAGGAAGTGATCGGCGTCTTCGCCGAACTCGATGCGCGTTTCGCGTCCGTAGCTGAGTTCGAGCAGCGCGCCGTGATGCAGTGGCACCTCGTACAGCTCCGCGCGAAACGGATCGCGGCCGGACGCGGCCATCCGGTGCGGTCCGAGCCGATGCGCGACCGCGCGTTCGACTTCGTCGGGGGCGTGCAGCGTGCCGAGCCGGTTCGGTGCATGGCGGGAAAGGGCGATGTCCATTGATAGACCTCGTAGCGGATGCAGGGGCGCGTCGGCTTGCGCAGCGTCGCGAATGCGTTGCGCGAACGGGCGCGTCGTTGCGTGTTTTGAAGCGACGCGGCGCAGGCGGCCGCGTAGTCTCGGGCGTACTCGATCACCAGGAGAAGACGATGAAGGTATGTGTTCTGGGCGGCGGCCACGGCTGCCATGCGGCGGCCATCGACCTGCTCGAAAAAGGTCACGACGTGACGTGGTGGCGGCGCGATCGCGAGCCGCACGCGCGGCTGCGCGCGCTTGGCGTGTTGAACGTCACCGACTATCGCGGCAAGCGCGCGGTGCCGCTCGGCGATGCGCCGGGCGCGATCCGCCTGACCGACGATCTGGCCGCCGCGCTGCACGGCGCGCAACTCGTCGTGGTGCCGTTGCCGGCCACGTCGCACGACGCGCTTGCCGCGCAGGTCGCGCCGCTGCTGGAGGACGGCCAGGTCGTGTTCCTGCCGCCCGGCACGTTCGGCAGCGCCGTGTTCGCCCGCGCGGCGGCCGATGCCGGCAACCGTTCGCGCGTCGCGTTCGCCGAAACGGGCACGCTGCCGTACCTGGTGCGCAAGTATCGCGACAACGACGTCGTGATCAGCGCGTACGCGACGCGCCTGCCGACCGGCGTGTGGCCGGTGAATGCAGCCGGCTGGGCGTTCGACGTGTTGCGCGCCGGCTATCCGTCGGTCGAGCCGGTCGAGGATGCGTTGTCCGGCGCGCTGATGAATGCGGGCCCGGTGATCCATCCGCCGCTGATCCTGATGAACGCCGGACCGCTCGAACACTTCGACGCGTGGGACATCCACAACGAAGGCACGCAGCCGTCGATCCGCCGCGTGACGAACGCGCTCGATGCCGAACGCATCGCGGTGCGCGAAGCGCTCGGCTATCGCGCGCCGCATTTCCCGCTCGCCGATCACTACGCGATCGACGGCGACGAGTGGATGTACGGGCGCGGCGCGCACGGCAAGCTGACCGATAGCGGCGACTGGCGCGAGAAGATCGATCTGCGCACGCATCGCTACATGCTCGAGGATACCCGGCTCGGGCTGTCGTTCATCGTGTCGTGCGGGCGCTGGGCCGGCGTGCCGACGCCCGTCGCGCAGGGGCTGCTGAGCATCGCGAGCGCGGTCGCGGGGCGCGACCTGTATGCGGAGGGCCGCACGCTGGAGCGGCTCGGGCTCGCGGCGCTGTCGAAGGACGCGCTGCGCGCGCTGGTCGATGCGGGGTACGCGGCATGAAGGCGGCCGACGATGTGACGCGCATCCACGTGCTCGGCGCGGGACGGATGGGGCAGGGCATCGCGCTCGTGTTCGCGTTTGCCGGCCTCGACGTGACGCTGATCGACTTCAAGCCGCGCGATGCGGCTGGCCGTCGCGCGTTCGACGCGCGCACGCGCGACGAGATCGCCCGGCCGCTGCATGCGCAGCTCGCGCTCGGCCGCATCGATGCCGCACAGGCCGACGCCGTCGTCGCGCGCATCGCACTGGTGGCGCGGGACGGCGCGGCCGACGCGGTGCGCGATGCCGATATCGTGTTCGAAGCACTGCCCGAAGTGCTCGATGCAAAGGTCGACGCGCTGCGGTGGCTCGGCGAACACGTCGATGCGCACGCAACGATCGCGTCGACCACGTCGACGTTCGTCGTCACCGAATTGCAGCGCCACGTTGCGCACCCGGCACGAATGCTGAACGCACACTGGCTGAATCCCGCGCTGCTGATGCCGCTCGTCGAGGTCAGCCGCAGCGACGCGACCGATCAGGCCGTTGTCGACACCGTCGCAGCGCTGCTCGAACGCGTGGGCAAGAAGCCGGTGATCTGCGGGCCGGCGCCCGGCTACATCGTGCCGCGCATTCAGGCGCTCGCGATGAACGAGGCCGCGCGGATGGTCGAGGAAGGCGTGGCCAGCGCCGAGGACATCGATATCGCGATCCGCACCGGCTTCGGTCCGCGCTTCGCGGTGCTCGGGCTGCTCGAATTCATCGACTGGGGCGGCTGCGACATCCTGTACTACGCGTCGCAGTACCTGGCCGGCGAGATCGGCCCGCGCTTCGCGCCGGCCGCGAGCGTCGTGCGCAACATGGAAACCGGGCGCGACGGCGTGCGCACGGGCGCCGGCTTCCACGACTATGCGGCGGTCGACGTGCCCGCGTACATGCGCCAGCGGCTCGGCGAATTCTCGCGGCTGCTCGACCATCTCGGGCTGGCGCCGGCGTTCGACAGCGCGCGGCGCGGCCGGGACGCGTAGCCTGGACGTTGCGGCTGCGTGCGCTTGCGGCGCCGCGCAAGCGCGCACGTGGCGCCGTGGACCGGTGCGCCAATCGCCCACCGGCAACGCGGGTGCGGCGGCCGGCGCGGGCCGCGCGCTCATGCCGTGTCGCCGCGCGTGCCGGCTGCCGGCACGGCACGCGTCTCGCGCATCACGCACAGCGTCGCGACCGTGACGAGGCCGAGCGCAATGAGGAACAGCGACACGGGCCACGACGCGTGATAGCGCGCGAGCAGCGCGGTCGCAATCAGCGGCGACATCCCGCCCGCGAAGATCGACGCGACCTCATGACCGAGCGCGACGCCCGAGTAGCGCACTTCGGTGCTGAACAGTTCGCCGACGAGTGCCGGCAGCGTGCCGATCATCGCGCCGTGGCTCACCGCCGTGCCGACCGTCAGCGCGAGCCACACGAGCGGCGTCACGCGCGTGTCGAGCAGCCAGAAGAACGGAAACGCGCATGCGACGAGACTCAGCGCGCCGATCAGGTACACGGGCTTGCGGCCGATCCGGTCGGACAGCCGGCCCCATGCGAGCATCGCGCCCATCTCGACGATCATCGCGATCATCACGCCGGTCAGCATCGTGCCGTTCGGAATCCCGACGTATTTTCCATAGACGAGCGAGAACGCGAGGAAGATGTACGCGCCGCCGTTCTCGGCCACGCGCAGCCCCATCGCGAGCAGGATTTCCTTCGGATGACGGCGGATGCACTCGACGATCGGCAAGTGCGTGTGTGCGCCGCGCTTGCCGGCCTGCTCGAAGTCGCGGCTTTCCGGCAGATGGCGGCGGATATAGATGCCGATCGCGAAGATCGCGATGCTCGCGAGGAACGGCAGCCGCCAGCCCCACGTGCGGAACGCGTCGTCCGGCAGCGCCTGCGCGGCGAGAAACGCGGCCGACGACAGCACGAAGCCGCCGCCCACGCCGAGCTGGCTCCACGCCGCGTAGTAGCCGCGCTGCTCGGGCGGCGCGTTCTCGCTGATCATCAGCACGCCGCCGCCCCATTCTCCGCCGGACGCGATGCCCTGCAGCAGGCGCAGCACGACGAGTGCGGCCGGCGCCCACAGGCCGACCTGCGCATAGGTCGGCAGCAGGCCGATCGCGAACGTCGACGCACCCATGATCAGCAGCGTCCATACGAGCGACGCCTTGCGCCCGTAGCGATCGCCGACGTGGCCGAACACGATCCCGCCGAGCGGCCGCGCGACGAAGCCGAGCGCGAACGCCGCGAACGCGGCGAGACTGCCGGCGAGCGGCGATGCGCCGGGCGGAAAGAACACGTGGCCGAACACGAGCGCCGCGGCCGTGCCGTACACGAAGAAGTCATACCATTCCATCGCGTTGCCGGCGACGGAGGCGATGACGATCCGGCGTAGTTGCCGGTCGGCGAGCGGCCGGGCGGCGCTCGGGGATTGCACGGTGTCGGTCGGGTACATGGCGGACTCTGAAGGGGGAGGCAGGCGCGTGCCGTCTTGTGCGGCACTGCGGGCTAGTGTTGTCGGCCCCGCCGGCCCCGGTCAAATCCGCAGAAAAAGGGGAGTGTCATCACTCCGGCAAATGATGGGTGCGTACCAGCCGTGCGATCAGGACCGGAAAAATCGTATTCATCCTATAGGCGACACAGCATTTCCACATTATCAATCTCGATCCACGTGAGATGTGAGATCGCTGATGAAGAATGCACAAGGCCACGAAATGGTTCGCCTGGGAGACGCCACCGATCATGGTGGCGAAGTCATCGAATGCGCGAACGACCTGAAACATCTCGGAGTCGGCGTGGCGCTTGACGGCCATAGTGTTCTTTGTCGGAAATGCGGCGGTGTTTTTCCGTTATCCCAGATGACACGCGTGTGATGGCGGGGCTACATCGCATGTTGATTTTCAATTATTACTGGATGATTTCGCACATGCAAAATCAGACGGGCGGAGCCTATATGAAACCCGATGTGCCGATCGCACAGGCCGAGGTGTGCAAGCTGTTGAGAGTGTCACCGGAAACGGCGGCGAAGATGGTGAGTTTCGAAGAGGGATACCGGAGCCAGTTACATGAAGAAGATGCTTATGCGTGTGCGGAAGTGGTGCAAGCCTATTGGGACCGCCCTGATCGTGCTTTCGTGCGCAACCCCGGTACATGCACAGGAGGATACGATGCTTCACTTGACGCCATTGGGGGAGGGATGCAGGCGACCGACGAAGAGCAGCGCGTCGCACTGCGCACCATCCTTAAAACAGCAATGGCAATCCTGCGCGATGATGCGCCGTACGATCCGAAGAATATTATCTTTGGGACAAACTACACGACGTGGACGCACCCTCCTGCAAAAGGGTTTCTTTATAAATACAAAAATCGTGCGCTGCGCGGGACGAAGATTGAATTTTCCACTGGCGACGATCCGGAGGACTACAGTGAGGATCGCGATAAAGTGAAAATCGTTCCGGCTGGGGTAAGAATTGTCGTTGACGCAAGGGTTGCCAATCTGCCTGATACGGAAATCAAATCTCTCCTCCAACTAGAGGACTATTGGGTTGACGGGGATGGAAATCGTGAGTACGGGAATGAAATAATGGGGCGCACTCCCGACGCTCCCAATTTGCAGTCTTTTCGTTACCGATCAAAGGATGTTCCGGGTAGCAAATTTCCTATCGATGTCGATCTTGGTTACATCAACCCGGTGGATGGATCTTTTCCGCAGCGACTGTGGATAGTTGAGATAAGCCGCATATACAGGATTTTGACACCGGAGGAACGCGAACAGCGCCGCTTGGAAGAGCAACAAGCGAAGCGCCACAAATACGGGTTGATGAATCTGTGTACGGGGATGCTGTGTCCTGAAACGGGGATCTGGCAGGGATACACGAAGACTTCCAGTTCGGATATTCATATGATCCGGAAGGGACATGAATTCCCCGATGTCCGCACGCTGACCCCTCGGGAGCAAGCGGAACGGAAGCAATACACGAACTTGTTTGAGCCGGGTCAGTGGATGTGGGTAAAGGAATATGTGGAGCCGGAGTGGATGAAGGAAGGCTGACCTGAAAATTGCAGCACGGGCGGCGGGGCTTCCGACAACAATCTCGCGTTGCGGGACGTCCCCGCCCGCATCCCGGTGTATCGATTCTGGCCTTCATGCGACGTGGCATGGCGCGCTCAGCGCCACGTCGCCCGTACGCCGTCCCCCGTTACCGCTCGATCTGCCGGTTCCACCGCGTATCCCACTGCGCACGGCGCGCGTTGATCGCGGTCCAGTCGACCACCGTCACCTTGCGCACCAGGTCGTCGACGTTGCCGAGACTCTGCTGCATCGCGGCCGGCATCTTCGCGAGACGGTTGGTCGGGATCTGCTTGCCGGCCTCGGCCGCCTTCGTCTGCGCGGGCGCGGACAGCAGGAACTGAGCGAGCTTCTGCGCGAGTTGCGGGTCGGGATTGTTCGCGACCACGCACAGGTCGACGAGCAGCAGCACCGGACCTTCCTTCGGGTTCGCATACGCGACCGGGATGCCCTTGTCCTGCAGGTCGCCGACGCCGGTCGGCGTCAGCGGGAACAGGCCGGCCTCGCCGGTCTGCACCATCTCCGAGATCTTCGCCGAGTTCGGGATGTACTCGACGACGTTCGGCCCGACCGTGCTCGCCCACTTGCCGAAGCCGGGCTCGACGTTCTGCTCGTTGCCGCCGAGCAGCCGGTTGATCGCGAGGAAGCCGTGCAGCCCGAACGTGCTGCTCGACGCCGACTGGAACACGACCTTGCCCTTGTATTTCGGGTCGGCGAAATCCATCCACGACGTCGGCGGCGCCCAGCCTTTCTCGGCGAACAGCTTCTTGTTGTAGGCGATGCCGGTCATCCCGAGCTGCACGCCCGCGCCGACGTCGTCCTTCATCCGCGCGAACGGATAGAGCTCCTTCAGCACCGGCGAATCGTCGAGCTTCTGGCACACGCCAAGGCTCACCGCGCGCGCCATCACGCCGTCGTCGAGGAACGCGACGTGGATCTGCGGCTTGTTGCGGTTCGCGAGCAGCTTCGCGAGCACGTCCGACGACGTGCCGGGCACGATCACCACCTTTACGTTGTTCGCCTTCTCGAAGTCGGGCAGCACCTGGCTCGTATAGGCCTTTTCCATCGGCCCGCCGTTCATGCCGACGTAGATCGTCTTCGTTTGCGCGTACGCAGGCGCGCCGACGCCTGCGATGCAGAGGGCGGCGGCGGCCGCGATCGTTCCGAGCAGTTTCATCTTTGTGTTTCCTCTTGACGGAAAGGGGCGGCCGGCATGGCTTGGGGGAAGAAGCGGCCGATCGAGAATGCATCGAGTGGCGTGGCGGTTTCGCCGGTGGTGACGAGATCGGCGAGCACGTCGCCGACGCCCGGCGCGAGCAGGAAGCCGCCGCCGGAAAAGCCGAACGCATGCAGCAGGTTCGGCGTGGTACGGCTCGCGCCGATGATCGGGTTGTGGTCGGGCGTACAGCCTTCGACGCCGCTCCACGTGCGGATCAGCAGCGCGTCGCGCAATGCGGGCAGCAATGCGCAGGCGTCGCGCATCACCGCGCGCGTCGTGTCGACCGACGGCTGGCCGAACTCGCCGTCGCCGCGGCCGCGGCCGCCGCCGATCACGCAGTTGCCGCGCGCGACCTGGCGGGCGTACACGCCGCCGCCATACACGCCGAGGTTGTGCGCGATGAACGGCGGTAGCGGCTCGGTCACCCACATGTTCGGGTAGATCGGCTCCATCGGTACGGCCTCGCCAAAGCGTTCGGCGATCGTGTTCGCCCATGCGCCGGCCGAATTGATCAGCCACGTCGCGGTGTGCGCGCGACCGCCCGCCTGCAAGTGAAAACGTGCGCCATCGTGATGAACCGCGTCGACAGGCGTGTGCTCGAACACGTCCGCGCCCGCTGCGCGGGCCGCGCGCGCGAACGCGGGCGACACGAGGCGCGGGTTCGCATGGCCGTCGGTCTCGCACAGCGAGCCGCCGAGCGCCGCGCGGCCGAGCCACGGGTAGCGGCGGCGGAACGCGTCGCCGCGCATTACCTGCAGCGGCAAGCCGTGTTCGCCGGCGAGCACGGCGTATGCGTCGAGCGCGTCGAGATCGGCATCGCTGCGCGCGAGCCGCAAGTGGCCGGACACGACGAATTCGCCGTCGATGCCGATCAGTTCGGGCAGGTGATTCCAGATGCGCCGCGCCCGCAGCGCGAGCGGCAATTGCTCGGCCGGGCGGCCCTGGCAGCGCACGCCGCCGTAGTTCACGCCGCTCGCCTGCGCGCCGCAGTCGCGCCGCTCGAACAGCCCGACGCGCAGTCCGCGCCGCGTCAGCGCGAGCGCGGCCGACGCGCCGACGAGGCCGCCGCCGACGATCGCGACGTCGTAATGCCGGATCTCACTCATCGCGCGCCTCGTCGGGAATCGCCGCGACGTCGTCGCCCGCGAGCGCGGCCGAGATCGGGAACGGCTTCACGGGTGGTTGCGCACGCAACCGCCCGACGTCGGCGAGCGGCCGGCCGGTTTCGGCGGCCAGCACGAGCGCGGCCGCGTCGCCGCACATGCGGCCCTGGCAGCGGCCCATGCCGACGCGGGTCAGCGCCTTCAGCCGGTTCAATTCGGTCGCCGCGCCTTCGCGCACGCAGCGGCGCAGCGTGCCCGCGTCGATCTCCTCGCAGCGGCACACGATCGTGTCGTCGGGGCAGCGGGCAACCTGTTCGGCCGGCAGCGCGAACGCCGCCCCGAGGCCCGCGCGGAATGCGCCGATGCGGGCGAGCGTGCGCTCGAGCGCCGCCGCGTCGGGCTGGCCGGGCGGCGAGCGCGATGCGACGCCGGCATCGTCGAGTAGCGCGAGCGCCGCACGCCGGCCCGACGCTTCGGCCGCGTCGGCGCCTGCGATGCCCGCGCCGTCGCCGGCGACGTAGACGCCACGTACCGACGTGCGACCGGCCGCGTCGCGTTCGGGCACCCACGCGCGATTGAGCGGGTCGAATTCGAACCGGCAGCCGGCGAGATCGGCGAGCTGCGTTTCGGCGCGCAGGCCGAAGCCGAGGCCGAGCGCATCGCAGTCGAGCACGCGCGGTGGCGTGGGCTGCGCGTCGTCTCCGGCGGCGCGCCATGCGATCCCCGTCACGTGCTGGTCGCCGAGCACGCGTTCGAACGTGACGCCCGTTTCGATCGCGACACCATGCGCACGCAGCCAGCCGTTGTAGTAGAGCCCTTTCGCGAAGATCGACGGCATGCGCAGCAGCGCGGGCGCGGCGGCGGCCTGGCGGCGCAGCGGGCTCGTGTCGAGTACGGCCGCGACGTGTGCGCCGGCCTTCGCATACTGGTAAGCGACGAGGTAAAGCAGCGGCCCGGTGCCCGCGAACACGATGCGTCGGCCGATCGCGCAGCCCTGCGCCTTCAGCGCGACCTGCGCGCCGCCGAGCGTATAGACGCCCGCGAGCGTCCAGCCGGGCACGGGCAGCATGCGGTCGGTCGCGCCGCTCGCGACGATCAGGTGCGAGTACGGCACCGTCACTTCGCGGCCGTCCTGCAGCGTGTCGACGCGGCCCGCGCCGCACGACCACGCCAGCGTGTTCGGCCGATAGTCGATGTGCGGCAGCAGCGCGGCCATCGTCCGGTGCACCGCGTCGGCCTTCGCGGCCTCGAAGCCGTACAGCGTGCGCTTGCCGCGCACGAACGCGGCGTCGGCCGGCGGTTGACGATAGATCTGTCCGCCCCAGCGCGCGTTCTCGTCGATCACGACCGGGCGCAGCCCGGCGTCGACGAGTGCCTCGGCCGCGCGCACGCCGGCCGGCCCCGCGCCGACGATCACCGGTTGCAGTGCGGCGCTCACGATGCGTCTCCGGTCGCGGCCGGCCGGGCGGCCGTGAGAATCCGCATGCCGTCGGCGATCGGCGTCGAGCACGCGCGCACGCGTGCGCCGGCTTCGGTGCGCACCCAGCAATCCTGGCATGCGCCGATCAGGCAGAAGCCCGCGCGCGGCAGGCCGCTGAATTCGCTGGTACGCACGCGGCGCTGCGCGACGAGGATCGCGGTGAGCACGGTGTCGCCGGCAAGCGCGTGCGCAGGCCGGCCGTCGAGCATGAACGCGACGGCGGCGCGCTCGCGTTCGGCGACGCGCACGAACTGCGCGCCGTCGTCCGCGATGCCGGGGGAACGGGAAACGGGAGTCGTCATCAATGTTGGCCGATCAGGATGCGGTTCAGGCCGTACACGCGATCGAGCAGCAGCATCGCGCCGGCGGTGATGAAGATGACGAGCGCCGATACCGACGCCATCATCGGATCGATCGATTCGGTCGCGTACATGTACATGCGTACGGGCAGCGTGACCGTCTGCGGCGACGTGACGAAGATCGACATCGTCAGCTCGTCGAAGCTGTTGATGAACGCGAGCAGCCAGCCGCCGGTGATGCCCGGCACGATCATCGGCAGCGTGATCCGGCGGAACGTCGTCCACGGGTCCGCGCCGAGCGAGCACGCGGCCTGCTCGATGCTGCGGTCGAGGCCCGCGACGGACGCGAGCACGAGCCGCATCACGAACGGCGTGATGACGATCATGTGCGCGAGCACCAGCCACGCGAACGAGCCGGTCGCGCCGATCAGCGCGAAGAAGCGCAGCAGCGCGATGCCGAGCACGAGACCGGGAATCACGAGCGGCGACAGCAGCAGCCCGTTCAGGAATGCGCGGCCGGGAAACGTCGCGCGGCCGATCGCGAGGCCGGCCGGCAACGCGATCGCGAGCGACAGTGTTGCCGACGCGAACGCGAGCTTCACGCTGTTGACGAACGCGGTGACGAAGTCGGGATAGTCGAGGATCGCGCGGAACCAGCGCAGCGACACGCCGCGGGTCGGCAGCGTCAGCGTTTCGCTGGGCGTGAACGCGACCAGCACGACGATCGCGAGCGGCGCGAGCACGAACAGGATCACGAGCGTGTGGAAGGCAAGGGCGAAGGGGCCGTTCTTTCTCATCGCGATGCGCCTCCGAGGCTGCGCGCGTAGCGGCGTTCGAGCACGCGGTAGTAGGTGAGCATCACGACGAGGTTCGCGGCGAGCAGCAGCACCGCGATCGTCGCGCCGAGCGGCCAGTTCAGCGAGCCGAGGAATTCGTCGTAGACGGCCGTGGCCGCGACCTTCAGCCGGCGTCCGCCGAGCAGGCCCGGAATCGCGAACGCGCTCGCCGACAGCCCGAACACCATCAGGCTGCCCGACAGCACGCCGGGCATCAGTTGCGGCACGACGATGCGGCGCAGCGTCGTGAACGGCGACGCGCCGAGCGACAGTGCCGCGTGTTCGGTCTGCGGATCGAGCCGCTGCAGCGCGGTCCACACGGGAATCACCATGAACGGCAGCATCACGTGCACCAGCGCGACCACGATCGCGAACGTCGTGTATTCGAGCTTGTACGGCCCGAGCCCGACGAGCCCGAGCGCCTGGTTCACGAGGCCGCTCGTGTTCAGCAGCATGCTCCAGCCGAACGCGCGCACGACCACCGACACGAGCAGCGGCGCGAGGATCGCGAGCAGGAACAGCGAACGCCACGGGTCGCGCATCTTCGACAGCACGTACGCTTCCGGCGTGCCGATCGCGACGCAGATCGCGGTCGTCAGCGCGGCGATGCCGAACGTGCGCGCGAAGATCGTGTGGAAGTACGACGAGCCGAGCACTTCCGCGTAGTTGCCGAACTGGAACGCGGCGATCGGGCCGGTGGCCGGGTCGAACCGGTAGAACGTCAGCACGAACGTCATCGCGAGCGGCGCGAGCACGAGCGCGGCGAACAGCGCGAAGGCCGGCGCGCACATCAGCCACAGCGGCGCGTGGGCGCGCCAGCTCGCACGCGGCGCGTTACCGCCGACGGTGCGGAGCGATACCGCATCGGCGGCGGCCGGGGCGGCCGCGAGCCCGGCCGGCGCGCCGTCGGTCGAGAGCGGGCGGGAAGGCTGTCCCATTCAGGCCTCCCGGCGCATCACGCGCACGGCATCGCTGTGCCAGTCGATGCCGACCGGCGCGCCTTCCTCGAGCGGCTCCGCGCCTTCGTTCTGGCAGCACACGAGCACTTCGCCGAGCGCGCTGTCGACGCGGTAGAGCCACTGACTGCCGAGGAAGAATCGGCTCGTGACGGTCGCGGCGAAGCGGCCGGCGTCGGGCGCGCACAGCCGCAGCTTCTCGGGGCGGATGCAGACCGACACCGCGTCGCCCACGCGCACGTCGCGTTCGCGCGGCGGCAGGTGCGCGGTGCGGCCGGTCTCGGCGAGATCGTGTCCGAGGTCGATGCGGATCGCGTCGCCGTCGTGTGCGACGATCGTACCGGGCAGCAGGTTCGCCTTGCCGATGAACTGCGACACGAAATGATTCTCCGGGCGTTCGTACGCGCGGTACGGCGTATCGGTCTGCGTGATGCGGCCGGCTTCCATCACGACCACGCGGTCGCTGATCGACAGCGCTTCCGACTGATCATGCGTGACCATGATCGTCGTCGTGCCGATCTTGCGCTGGATCGCGCGCAGCTCGAACTGCATGTCCTCGCGCAGCTTCGCGTCGAGGTTCGACATCGGTTCGTCGAGCAGCAGCACCGGCGGCTCGATCACGACCGCACGCGCGATCGCCACGCGCTGCCGTTGGCCGCCCGACAGCTCGCGCGGAAAGCGGTGTGCGAGCGCGTCGAGGCGCACGAGCGCGAGCGCCGCGCGGATGCGCTCCGTGCGCTCGGCCTTGTCGACGCCGCGCATGTCGAGGCCGAAGCCGACGTTCTCCGCGACGCTCATGTGCGGAAACAGCGCATAGCTCTGGAACACGATGCCGAGCCCACGGCGGTTCGGCTTCAGGTGCGTGATGTCCTGCCCGTCGAGCGCGATGCGGCCGCGCGTGACGTCGACGAAGCCGGCGATCATCTGCAGCGTGGTGGTCTTGCCGCAGCCGGACGGCCCGAGCAGCGACACGAATTCGCCTTGTTCGACCGACAGGTTGACGTCCGCGACGGCGGTGAGTTCGCCGAAGGTTTTCGTCAGATCCGTAAGCGTGAGAAACGACATGGGGAGCTCCGGGTTCGCACACCGCATGGCCGGTGCGCCGATGACGCGGACTCTAGCCAGCCATATTTGGGAGCGTCAATTTCGAATTCTGCTGAACGGGATGAATTTCTGAAAAATTCCATTGAATGGAACGAATGCGAAAATCGCCTGCGAATCATTCCGGTGGGTGAGGGGCGGCCGAGCCGCAAAACGTGCGCGTCAATCCCGTGCACACCCGGATGCCCGCGGATTTTCGACCGGACGACAATGGCGGCTAGCGTATTCCGTTCAATGAAATCGTCGAGGAGAGCCGGCATGCAGGAACCCCATTCGACCGGAACGTCGCCGGCAGCCCGGACGCCGCGCCCGGACGAGGACGCCGTCGACCCGGCCGATGCGGCCGGCGCGCCGGGCACCGGCATGCTGCAGCGTGCGTTCGCGATCCTGCGCGCGCTGGCCGGCATGCAGCAGGACGGCGTGCGCGTCACGCATCTGGCGAAAGCCGTCGGCCTCACGCAGGGCACCGCGCACCGGATCCTGCAATCGTTGATCGCCGAAGGGATGGTCGAACAGGACGAGCAGTCGAAGCTGTACCGGCTGAGCGTCGACTTCTTCGCGCTCGCCGCGCTGGCCGGCAACCCGAGCAGCATGCGCACGCTGTGCCGGCCCGCGCTGCTGCGACTGTGCGCGAGCCTCGGCGAAACCATCTTCCTGCTCGTGAAGAGCGGCTTCGACGCCGTGTGTCTCGACCTGTGCGAAGGGCCGTTTCCGATCCGCTCGTTTACCGGCGACATCGGCGGGCGCATCGCGCTCGGTGTCGGGCAGGGCAGCCTCGCGATCCTCGCGTTCCTGCCCGAGGCCGAACGCGAGGAGGTGATCCGCTTCAACGTGCCGCGCATCCGCGGCTACGGCGTGCTCGACGAGGTGTATCTGCGCACCGAGATCGAACGCGTGCGGCAACTCGGCTACGCGGGCCGCAACAGCGGCGTGCTCGACGGGATGGCCGGCGTCGCGGTGCCGATCCTCGATCGCACCGGCTATCCGGTCGGCGCGCTGAGCGTCGGCACGCTCGCGTCGCGGCTCGGCGACGATCGGATGCCGATGGTCGTCGAACTGCTGCGGCGGCAGGCCGATGCGATCGGGCCGCGCACCAATCCGTTCGACGCCGCGTTGCGGCGGCCGATGCACGGGTTATCGGGGAAAACCATCTAGCGCGCGTCGCGCGTCGCGCGTCACGCGTCACGCGTTGCCGTTTCATCGGCTTAGTCGAGCAAACCATTCACGTCCGATCGACGCTCGCAGGGTCCAGCGGACCTGCGCGCTTTTGTTTTTTAGCGGCGTCGCTGCGCACCCTGAATGACGTTTTTCGAGGGTTATACGACCTTTGAGCCCTCTACCTCCCGCTCCATACTTCACGTGAACGATCGAGCCGGAACAAGCACGCAACCACCATCGCGTGTCGCGTATCCGGCCTGGTCACTCACCACATGAAAAGGAACGGAAGATGCGACTCAAGGGTAAATCGGCGCTGATCACGGGCGGCACCAGCGGCATCGGTCTGGCCACCGCGAAGCTGTTCATTGCAGAAGGCGCGCGCGTCGCCGTGACGGGGCGCGACGAGGCGGTATTCCAGCGCGTGAGGGCAGCGCTCGGCGAGCGTGCGGTCGTGCTCAAGGGCGACGTACGGTCGCTCGACGACATGCGCGCGATTGCCGCCGAGGTCGACGAGACGTTCGACGGCCTGGACGTCGTGTTCGCCAACGCGGGCTGGGCTTTCCCGTCCGCCGTCAACGACATCGACGACACGCTCTACAACGACATCATGGACGTCAACGTCAAGGGCGTGGTGGTCACGCTTCAAGCAGCGCTGCCGTACTTGCGCGAAGGTTCGTCGGTGGTCCTCAATACCTCGTTCGTCGATCAGACCGGCAAGCATGGCATCTCGTTGACCGCGGCGGCGAAGGCCGCCGTGCGATCGCTGGCCCGCAGCTGGTCGTACGAATTTCTCGACCGGAAAATCCGGTTCAACGCGATCGCGCCCGGCCCGATCGATACGCCGCTGCTCTCCAGGTGGGGCAAGCCCGACGAATGGGTGCGCGAGCGCAAGGCCGAATTCGCGGAAGCGAATCCGGCGGGCCGCATGGGCACGGCCGACGATATCGCGTACGCGGTGCTTTATCTCGCCAGCGACGAATCGTCGTACGTCGTCGGCACTGAACTGGTCGTCGATGGCGGTGCGTCGCAGCTTTAAGCCGGCGCGTCACGCTTCCCGAGCCCGGCACGCCATCCCGGCTCATCCCCATCCCGATTTCACGTCCGCCACGCCGTTCGCGGTGGCGGTTATTCGATCCGGCCCGGCGGGGTTGCACTCGCCCATGGGCCGAAGTGCAAGGAGCAATCATCTTGACCGACAGTAGCGATAACCATGTGTCCGCCGGACAACTCACGCGGGCAGGCCGTTCGCGCCGCGATGTCCTGAAGTTCGGCAGCGCCGCCACGCTCGGCGCCGTGCTGGGCGGCGGCGCGTTGCTCGGGCACGCGACGCCTGCGCCGGCGCAAACGAGCCGCGCAGGGCTGCTCGCGCCGAACGCGCCGCTCGACATCCTGATCGTCAACTACGACGGCGGCACGCTGCTCGACTTCGCGGGCCCCAGCGAGATTTTCCACCGGCTGCCGAATACGAACGTTCGCTACGCGAGCCTCGATGGCGGCAACGTGACGCTCGAATTCGGCGTCGTGTACGGCAAGACCGAACGGCTGGCCGATATCGACAAGACCGACGTGATCCTCGTGCCGGGCGGCTCCGATTTGTCGGCGCCGATGCGGCCGGCGTATCAGGCGCAGATCCGGCGTCTCGCGGAAAGCGCGAAACACGTGACGTCGGTGTGCAACGGCTCGCTCGTGCTCGCCGCGACGGGCGTGCTCAACGGCAAGCGCAGCGCGTGCCATTGGGCGTTCGTCAACAAGCTGGCCGAATACGGCGCGATTCCCGTTCCCGATCGCTTCGTCGAAGACGACAATGGCCGCTTCATGAGCGGCGGCGGCGTGACGGCGGGCATCGACTTCGCGCTGCGCGTGGCGTCGAAGCTGCGCGGCCGGCAGGCGGCCGAGTACACGCAGCTCGTCGTCGAATACGATCCCGACCCGCCGTTCCACTCCGGTCATCCGAGAGATGCACGACCCGAACTCGTCGCGTTGGTCGACAAGAAGCTGCCCGGCGCATCAAAGGGACTCGCACGCGTTCCCGGCGTCCGCTGACACGCTTGCCGGCGACGCGTGCAGCGTCGCCGCCTCTTCAATTCAAACCCGATTCGGAAATCATTCGATGCGACAGATTCATCTTTGTACGGCTGCGCTTGCAGCGTGCGTGTCCTTTTTTGCATTCACGGCGCCGGCTGTCGCCGGTGGCGCGCAACGCCTGCCCGAAGCGGCCATCAAGGCCGAAAACGCGCGATGGGCGGATGCCTTTGCGCGAGGCGACTACGACGCGATCGGCCGCCTCTATACCGACGACGGCACGCTCTTGCCGCCGGGGGGCGACAAAGTCACCGGGCGCCGCGCGATCACCGACTACTTCATCAACGGATATGCGGGATCGAAGCCCGGCACCGTATCGTTCAGCAACTATGAGTTCTACGGTAACGACCGGGTCGTGACGGAGGTATCGGATGCGGAGGTTCGCGATCACGACGGAAAGCTCAAGGTCCGCGCGAAGCAGACGCTCGTCTTCCTGAAGCAGGGCGGTACGTGGAAGCTGCATCGCGACATGTGGAACGCTTATCCGCCCGTCAAGGATTGACGACGGTTATCGACGTCCGGAGAAACGGCGCGTTGTGTACCCACGCGCCACTCACCCGTTGGCAAGACGTCAACCACGCGGCGCGCCGATCGGCAGGCGGTCGATCAGCGCGCTGCCTTCGACCTGCTCTCGCGTCGAACCGCTTGCGGCGGGTGTCCGAGCAGCTTGATGAAGGCTCGGCGCATCCGTTCCGGATCGGTGAAGCCGACCGCCAGCGCAATCTGCTCGATCGGTTCGCTGCCGCCCTGCAGGCGCAGCCTCGCGGCTTCGACGCGCAAGCGCTCGACGGCCCTCGCGGGTGTTTCACCGGTTTCCCGGCGAAAGGCGCGCCCGAACTGCCGCACACTCAAGCTCGCCGCATCGGCGAGCCGCTCGACCGGCAACGCCTCGGCAAGATGTTCGCGCGCGAAATTCAGCGCGATGCGGATGCGATCCGATTCCGGCTCCATCTGCGACATCGCGGAGAACTGCGACTGCCCGCCGGGCCGACGATACGGAACAACCAGCAGCCGCGAGACCTCGCGCGCAATCTCCGTGCTCATGTCGCGTTCGATCATGCCGAGCGCGAGATCGATGCCGGACGCGATGCCCGCCGACGTCCAGACGCGGCCGTCGACGACATAGATACTGTCGCCGTCGACCCGCGTGCGAGGGAAGCGCGACTGCAATTGCGCGGCGTAGCGCCAGTGCGTTGCCGCTCTCAACCCGTCGAGCGAGCCGGTTTCCGCAAGCAGAAATGCGCCCGTACACACGCTGGCGACGCGCGACGCCTTGGCGGCCAGTTTGCTGGCTGCGGCGATATTGTCCGATGTCTGCATCGGCGCGATATCGCCGCCGACGAACACGACGGTGTCGAACGCACGCCTTCCGACCGGCTTCGTGTCGATCGAAAGGCCGGTATTGCCGGGAATCGGGCCGCCGGACGGCGAGATGACGTGAAGATCGTAGGGCGTGTGGCCGGCGGCCGTGGCGACTTGATTGAAGGCCGACAATGGGCCGCCAAGATCGAGCGCATCATAGCCGCGGCAAACGAAGAATCCAATTCGATGCATGACGAAGCAATTGATCGATAACCCCGGAATGGCGGATTTTACCGGGGGCCCCTCGAAATGTGTCGTTTGACGCGAAACGAGGGAAAAACGTCGTTTACGCCGTCATCAATCAACTGTATTCGTTTGCGTCGCATCGATGCGATGCCGACAGAAAGCGACGCTCAGCGACGGTAGATGAACTCCAGATCGGTCGATTCGCCGACCTTGAAATCGTACGTACCGACACGCTTGAAGCCTGCCTTCTCGTAGAACGCGATGGCCTTCGCATTGCCCGACCACACGCCCAGCCATACCGGGCCGGGGCGCGTCGCGGCGAGATACGCGAGCGCGGTGTCGAACAACGCGCGTCCGGCGCCGGTGCCCTGCGTGCCGCGGCGCAGGTAGATCTGATGGATCTCGCCCGAACCGTCCGCGACTTCCGGGTGCGGCAGTTTGCACGGCCCCGCGTGCGCATACCCGACCAGCGTGCCGTCGTCGCCTTCCGCGACCCACGTGCGGCACCGCGGGTCGCCGAGCTGCCCGGTGATCGCGGCCACCGAGTAGGTACGGGCTTCGTACTCGGCCAGATCGTCCGGCGGGTAGTCGATGCCGAATCCGTCCTGCAGAAAGGTTTCGCGAAACGTATCGCGCTTCAATTCGGCAAGCGGGACGGCATCGGCCAGGGTCGCAACGCGGATCAACATTGAGCTTTTCTCGGTTCGGTGTCGGGCCGTCAGTTTATCGCGGGCGATGTCGGGCAGACGCGTCGTCACGTGCTAACCGGCGACCTTGCAGTCGGACGCGCGACGATCTCGTTCATGGGGAGATTCGCAGGTTGCGCGATCGCTTCCGGTTCGAGCGCGATGCTGCGCATGGTCGCGCAGTCGGCTTCACGATTCGGCGGGAAAGCGCCAATTTTGCAGCGCAGCGAAACGCGGCGACGCTTACCCCTGCCGCGCACGCGTAACCAGCCGAAACCGCCGGTGCGGCAATCATGCGGATGCCGATGGTTGACCGCCGTGGGACATGCTAGGATTTCCGTCAAACAACTCCGGAGACTGCGATGCCGTTCATCTGCGAAAACGTCGAATGTCGTGCCGTGCTGGCTCGCGGACAGGTCAGGCACCATCAGGAGGGGGCGGGCTGGTGCTTCTACTGCCCGGACTGCAACACCCGAAACGAGTTGATGAATGTCGGCACGGTCAGCGGCCCCGTCGAGCTGGTTCAGCCGGAGCGGGCCAGCCCACCGCACAGGGTCGTCGCGACGGCCCGACCGCTGGATGACGGCCGATACGCGGCGCAATTGAGCGTCCAGCGGGCGCTCGCCGTGAAAGGCACCTACGCGGCCGAAGAGCACTGGGATCAGCTCGGCGTATTCGGCGACGCGCAGGAAGCCGTCGCGCATGCGAAGTCTTTCGCGACGGATTTGCTGCAGCGCGTGGCATAGTCGGCAGTGTCCGTGAACGAACAAGGGGCGTCGCGCATTCGTGCGCGACGCCCCTTTGCGATTTCCGCGCGCGTTTGTCAGTGGTCGACATCGAACGAGAAGGATGGCTTCCCGATCCGCTGAGACGTGCCGCTCTGAATCCGGCGTGCGAGAAAGCCGCGTAAGGTCACGCAGCCGGCGCCTGCACCGCGCGTGCCTGTTCGCGGGCCGCGACGAGTTCCCGGATCCGCGCACGGTCGGCCGGCGTGACCGGCGTGAAGATCACGAGGCTCAGGTCCGGGCTGCCGGTGACCGAGAACGCCGAGTATTCAAGCGCGATCCGGCCGGCTTGCGGATGGCGAATCTCCTTCGTGCCTTCGTCGTGCGTACGGATATCGTGGTCGCGCCACATCGCATCGAATTCGGCGCTCGTCGCGCGCATCTCGTCGACGAACGCCTGCACGCTCTGCGTCGCGCCGCTGCGCGCGACGTCCGCACGAAACGCGCCGACCGCGAACCGCGCGACGCGCTCCCAGTTAGGCTGCGCGTAACGGACACCCGCGTCGACGAAGATCAGCCGCAGGATGTTGCGCGCGGCCGGCGGCAGCGTCGCATAGTCGGTGAGCGTCGCGGCCGCCGCGTCATTCCACGCGGCGACGTCCCACGTCGCCGTGCGGACGATCGCGGGGCTCGCGTCGAGCGAATCGAGCACGTGCTGCAGGCGCGGCGTCACGCTGGCCGGCGCGTGATAGCGCACTTCGGGCGGATGGCCGACGCCGAGCAGGAACAGGTGTTCGCGTTCGGCGTCGTTGAGCATCAGCGCGCGGGCGAGCCGGTCGAGCACGTCGGCCGACGGTGCGCCGCCGCGGCCCTGTTCGAGCCACGTGTACCACGCGGCGCTCACGTGCGCGCGCTGCGCGACTTCCTCGCGCCGCAGGCCCGGCGTGCGGCGGCGCGTGGCCGGCAGCCCGAGCGCGGCCGGGTCGAGCTTCTCGCGGCGGTCCCGCAGGTACGCGCCGAGCAGGTTGTCGGAGGCGTCAGCCATATCCTGTTAGTTCGTTTACCAGTAAACCGTCACGGCTTCACCGCGAGCGGCCATCGACCGATAGTAAGCCTCCATTTCATCCGGAGGTGCTGAACATGCGTGTCTTTGTTACGGGAGCGTCGGGATTCGTCGGCTCGGCCGTCGTCGCCGAACTCGTGGCCGCCGGGCACTCGGTGCTCGGGCTCGCGCGGTCCGATGCGGCCGCGGCAGCGGTTGCCGCAGCCGGCGCGGACGTCCATCGCGGGTCGCTGGAAGATCTCGACAGCCTGACGCGCGGCGCCGAAGCCGCCGACGCGGTGATCCACACGGGATTCAATCACGATTTCTCGCGCTTCGCGCAGAACTGCGAACTCGACCGCCGTGCGATCGACACGATCGGTGCTGTGCTCGCCGGCTCGGCGCGGCCGCTGGTCGTCACGTCGGGCCTCGCGCTCGTGGCGCCCGGTCGCGCGGCGACCGAGGACGATCCGCACGTGCCGGTGTCGGCCCACTATCCGCGTGCGTCCGAAGCGACCGCGGTCGCGCTCGAAGCGCGCGGCGTGCATGCGTCGGTCGTGCGCCTGCCGCCGTCCGTGCACGGCGACGGCGATCACGGCTTCGTGCCGCGCCTGATTGCGTTCGCGAGGGAGAAGGGCGCATCGGCGTTCGTCGGCGACGGCGCGAACCGCTGGCCGGCCGTGCACCGGCTCGACGCGGCGCGCGTGTACCGGCTCGCGATCGAACGCGGCACGGCCGGCGCGCGCTATCACGCGGTCGACGATACGGGCGTGCCGTTCCGCGAGATCGCCGACGTGATCGGCCGGCGGCTGAACGTGCCGGTCGTCGCGAAGTCGGTGGCGGAGGCCGGCGAGCACTTCGGCTGGTTCGCGATGTTTGCGGGGATGGATGCGCCCGCAACCAGCGAGCGCACGCGAGCATCGCTCGACTGGGCGCCGACGCAGCCGCGGCTGCTGGCCGATATCGACCGGCCGCGGTATTTCGAAAGCTGACGGACGGCGCGCGGCGCGCAGCATGCGCGGCTCGGGCCGCGACGAACCCCATTCACGTCGCGGCCGCCCGCCTGCCGTGCGTCACTCGACCGGATGCAGGTCCTGCAGCAGCGTCGGCAGCAGCTCCGACACGGTCGGATGGATATGCATCGCACGGCTGATCGTCGTGTACGGCGCGCCGGCGGCCATCACGTCGAGAATCCCGTGCACGACCTCGTCGCCGGTCACACCCAGGATCGACGCGCCGAGAATCGCGTGGTTGTCCGCGTCGACGATTACCTTCATGAAGCCCTGGCTCTCGCCTTTCTCGACCGCCCGGCCGACGCGCGTCATCGGGCGCGTGCCGACCAGCAGCCGGCGGCCCGTCTGCTTCGCTTCCGCGAGCGTCATGCCGACGCGGCCGAGCGGCGGATCGATGTACATCGCATAGGCCATGATGCGGTCGGACACCTTGCGCGGATCGTCGTCGAGCAGGTTCGCCGCGACGATCTCGTAGTCGTTGTACGCGGTGTGCGTGAACGCGCCGCGCCCGTTGCAGTCGCCGAGCGCCCAGACGCCGGGCACGTTCGTGCGCAACTGCTCGTCGACGGTGATGTAGCCGCGCGCGTCGGTGTCGATGCCCGCGCGGTCGAGCCCCAGATCGTCGGTGTTCGGCACGCGCCCGACCGCGAGCAGCAGGTGCGAGCCCGCGACCTCGCGGCCGCCGCCCGCGCAGTCGAGGCCGACGACGATGCCGTCGCCGTCGCGGCGCGCGCTCAGGCAGTTCGCGTCGAGCTGCACGTCGATCCCTTCCTTTTCGAGGATCTCGCGCACGGCCTGCGACACGTCTTCGTCCTCGCGGCGAATCAGGCGCGAACCCTTCTCGACGATCGTGACCTTCGAGCCGAAGCGGCGGTACATCTGGCCGAATTCGAGCCCGACGTAGCTGCCGCCGACGATCACGAGATGGTCGGGCAGGAAGTCGACGTCCATCATCGTCGAGTTGGTCAGGTACGGCACCGAGTCGAGGCCCGGCATCGCGGGCACCTGCGCGCGTCCGCCGACGTTGATGAAGATGCGTTCGGCTTCGAGCACGTCATCGCCCACGCGCACCGCGTTCGCGCGTTCGAAGCGGGCATGACCCTGAAAGACGGTCGCGTGGTCGAGGCCGCGCACCCATTGCTCGACGCCGTGGTTCGAGCGGCCCGAGATCTGGTCCTTGCGCGCCTTCACCGCTTTCATGTCGACGGTGACGGGGCCGCCGACCGACACGCCGTATTCGCTGGCGCGCCGTGCGAGCTGCGCGGCGTACGCGCTCGCGATCAGCGTCTTGGTCGGGATGCAGCCGGTGTTCACGCAGGTGCCGCCGAAGCGACCGCGCTCGACGATCGCGACTTTCATGCCGGCGCCGGCGAGCCGTGCGGCGAGCGGCGGCCCGGCCTGGCCGGTGCCGATGACGATCGCATCGAAGTGTTGCGTCATGACGTCCTCCTGTGCGGGGGCAACGAGGAAAGGGGCAGGCGCAAGCCGCATGCCGTGCCGGCGGTCGCGCGGGCGACGAGCGCCTATGGTAGACCTGTTGGCCGGGGGCCGCGAGCGGCGGGTGGGCGACGCGGCGCGTCGCATTGAAAAACGGCACCGCCGCGTGCGGCGGCTAGTCCTTGTGTTTCCACTGCCCGAACGACACCGGCCGGTGCGCGTCGGCGCGCGTGACGGTGACGTGGTCGGGCTTGTCGTCGAGCGGAAACGATTCGGTGACGATCTGGCTCGAAAACAGCCAGCCGTGCGTGCGCGGGTCGTAGCGGAACGTGATGTAGTCGGTCCAGTGCTGGCCGCACGCGACGAAGTTCTGCACGGTGAAATAGCGGCCTTTCACCGACAAGCCATTGTCGGCCGCGTCTTCAGGATCGAAAGGGTCGCACTGGCCGCCTTCGTTCGCGCGCAGTACGACCTGGTCGTTGCGGGCGGCGAGCCGGTAGGTGTGGTCGGCCTGTTCCTCGTAGATCAGCAGCGGGCGCGGCGACGGCTGCTCGCGCGTATCGATCGCGCGATGCACGACGACGAGAAAGCTGTGCCGCCCGTTGTCGAGATCGGGGCCGGCGTGCGCGATCAGCGGTTGGTAGCCGGCCGGCAGTTGCGCGGCGATCGACTTCGGCAGGGTGTCGGCGTGGACGCCGAACGAGAGGGCGGCGAGTAGCGGTAGCAGCAGGGCGGAAAGGCGAAGAGCGCGCATGGCGGGCGGTTTGATCGAAAGGATGAAGGGGATGAGCCGCGCGGCGTTACAGATTGCGCCCGGGAAACTCGGCGCCAGACGCCGGATTTCGGCGCGCATCGTCCTGGAATTCGACGCTGGCGGTCGGGCCCACGACGTACTCGCGAAAGATCGCTTCGACGGCGGCGGCACCGTCGGGATAGCGGGCGACGCGGATCTCGATCATGGGGCGGCGCGGGATGACGGGAAAGAGGGCCAGCATAGCAGCGCACCGCCGCTTTCGGCCAGGCGCGAAGCGTGCCAGAATCGACGGCTCGACCGTCGGAAACGACACGCAGGCGCCGGCGCAGCGGCGTCGCTGACCAAGGAGACTTCGATGACCGCATCGGCTGCCGTACTCGCCATCCTGGCTGCGCTGTTCCTCGGCGCGATGATTCCGGGCCCGAGCTTCGTGCTGGTGGCGCGCAATTCGATCGGGCTGTCGCGTCGCGACGGGCTGGCCACCGCGCTCGGCATGGGCATCGGCGGCATCGTGTTCGGCGGCGTCGCGCTGGCCGGGCTCTACACGCTCCTGCAGGCCGTCGAATGGCTGTATGTGGGCCTCAAGGTCGCGGGCGGCATGTACCTGATCTACATGGCGTCGAAGATCTGGCGCGGCGCCGACCGGCCGATCGCGATGGACGATCCGCAGGCAATGGCGGGCGGCAGCGCGCGCAAGTCGTTCTGGACCGGCCTCACGACCCAGCTCAGCAACCCGAAGACGGCGATCTGGTACGGCAGCATCTTCGCGGCGCTGCTCCCGCAGCATCCGCCGCTGTGGTGCTACCTCGTGCTGCCGCCGCTCGTGTTCGCGGTCGAATTCGGCTGGTACACGCTCGTCGCGCTGTGCTTCTCGACGCGCCGGCCGCGCGAACTCTACCTGCGCGCGAAGAAATGGGTCGATCGCATCGCGGCCGGCGCGATCACGCTGCTCGGGCTGCGGCTGATCCTGAATGCGCCGAAAGCGGGGATCTGAGCGCTTCTTTATCGGCACGTGGCGGCGACCGGCCATGGCCGTCGTCGGGAAGCGGCGGGAATCGGCCGGCCCGCTCGGGCCGCTCGCCCCAGCGCGCGTCGGCATCCCGAATTCCAAGATTACCGATTCATCGTTAGGCCATGGTCACGCGTGGCTTGCGGAACGCCCGCACCCGTCGCGGCGGCTCGGCCCGTTCATCATTCGTGCCGGGCTGGCACGCCACACACAACGCATGACTTCCCGATGGCGCGGCCGCTCGCCGGCCGCCGCCGACCGTGTTTCTCGCCCCTCACCGCCGCCCGCCGAGCCTTGCCCCGCGGGCGTTCCCGTGTGTCGCCCAGCACGCCGAACCGCGCCGCTTCCCCGATTCTGGCGGTCGAGCGCCCGACGACGTGTAAACTGCTGCCTTTTTTGACGGTTTGCAGCATGGTGCAAGCATCTCCGCGCCCGGCGTTGAGCGGTCCGACGCTCGTCCGGCTGCTCGCGCGCCTGGCCGATGCCGACGTCGCGGAATCCCGGCAGACGCTGTCCGACCGGCTGAGCCAGTGGCTCGGCTGGACCGACGCGATCACGCTGTCGTCCGCGCTGAATGCGAGCCCGCCGGGCGTCGCGGCCGGCGTGCGCGGCTACGACGCCGAGCGCGACTGCGCGCGCGTGCGCCACGACCTCGCGCAGGCGATCACGGCCACCAACCGGCTGCGGGCGCGGCGCCGGCCCGGCGACTTGCCGCCGCCGGCCGCCGACACGGCCGATTTCGCGGACTTTCGCCAACGGTATCTGACCCTGCAGCAGGACATGGAAACGGCGATCGGCCAATTGCGCGGCCGCCTGCGGGTCGCGCTCGCCGCGCGCTCGTCCGGAATGGCGCGGCTCGCGACGCTCGACACGATCATGGAGCGCGTGCTCGGCGCGCGCGAGCGCAGCCTGCTGTCGGCCGTGCCCGCGCTGCTCGGCACGCGCTTCGCGCGGCTGCGCGACGCGGAGCGGCAGGCGCTGGCCGAGGCTGACGCCGTGGCCGCGGCCCCCGCTGCGCCCGACGCTGCGCCCGACGCCGCCGACGCGTCCGCTCCGGCCGATGAAGGCGCGGTGGCCGACACCCCGACCGTCGCGGCGATCGTGCCCGGCGCATGGCTCGATACGTTTCGCGACGAGATGCAAAGCATCCTGCTTGCCGAACTCGAAGTCCGGTTTCAAACGGTAGACGGGCTGCTCGCGGCCCTTCGCACCTGCTAATCAACACGCTATGTCCAGAATTCGCCTTGATCTCGTTGTCTTCGTCGCCGGTCTGCTCGCAGTGGGCTGGATCGGTGCCGGCTATGTCGCGTCGAACCCGCCGGCGGCGGCCGTCACGCTGCTGATCGGCGCGTGCTACGTCGCCGGCGCATGGGAGCTGCTGCGCTTCCGGCAGGCGACCGCCACGCTGTCGCGCGCGGTCGCCGGCCTGACCGAGCCGCCGGCGAAGCTCGACACGTGGCTCGACACGCTGCATCCGGGCCTGCGCGGCGCGGTGCGCACACGGGTCGAAGGCGCGCGCGTCGCGCTGCCGGGGCCGGCGCTCACGCCTTACCTCGTCGGCCTGCTGGTGCTGCTCGGCATGCTCGGCACGCTGCTCGGGATGGTCGTCACGCTGAAGGGCACGGGCGCCGCGCTCGAAAGCGCGACCGATCTCGATGCGATCCGCGCGTCGCTGATCGCGCCGGTGAAGGGGCTCGGGTTTGCATTCGGCACGTCGATCGCCGGCGTCGCGACGTCCGCGATGCTCGGGCTGTTGTCCGCGCTCGTGCGCCGCGAACGAATCGACGCGGCCCAGCAGCTCGACGCGAAGATCGCGACGACGCTGCGCGTGCATTCGTCCGCACATCAGCGCGACGAATCGTTCCGGCTGCTGCAGCGCCAGGCCGACGTGATGCCGGCGCTGGTCGACCGGTTGCAGACGATGATGACGACGCTCGAGGCGCGCAGCGTCGCGTTGCACGATCGTCAGCTCGAAAGCCAGCAGGCGTTTTTCGACCGGACCGAGCGTGCCTATGCGGGCTTGGCGTCGAACGTCGGCGACGCGCTGAGGGAAAGCGCCGCCGAAAGCGCGCGGGTGGCCGGCGCCGCGTTGCAGCCGGTCGTCGCCGCGACGATGACGGGGCTCGCGCAGGAGATGGCCGCGCTGCGCGATACCGTGACGGGCGCGGTGCAGCGTCAGCTCGACGGGCTGACCGAAGGCTTCGAGAAGACCACCGGCCACGTGACGGCTGTCTGGAACCGTGCGATCGACGAACAACGTCAGGCGGGCAACGCCGTCGCGCAGCAGTTGCAGACGACGCTCGGCCAGTTCACCGACACGTTCGCGCAGCGTTCGTCGGATCTGCTCGACGGCGTCGCGATGCGTCTCGAATCGACCGAAGGCCGCCTGTCGGACGCATGGCGCGACGCGCTGGCGCGCCAGGAGCAGGTCGGCGAGACGCTGGCCGGCCAGCATGCGCGCGCGCTGGGTGAGGCCGCCGCGACGTTCGAACGCCATTCGGCCGCGACGCTCGCCGCGATGCACGAGTCGCATGCCGGCTTGCAATCGCAACTGGCCGCACGCGACGAAGAACGTCTGTCCGCGTGGAACGATTCGCTGGCTGCGATGGCCGCGAAGCTCGGCGAAGAATGGCAGCGTGCGGGCGTGCATAGCGCGGGCCGTCAACAGGAAATCTGCGACGCGCTTGCGCAAACGACGCGTGACCTTACTGCACAGGCTTCGACGTTCGAGCAACGCTCGACCGACCTGCTGTCGACGATCCGCGAGTCGCACACCGGTCTGCAATCGCAACTGGCCGCACGTGACGAAGAACGTCTGTCGGCATGGAACGATTCGCTCGCCGCGATGGCCGCGAAGCTCGGCGAAGAATGGCAGCGCGCAGGCGTGCACAGTGCCGGCCGTCAGCAGGAAATCTGCGACGCGCTCGCGCAAACGACGCGCGATCTCGCCGCACAAGCGTCGACGTTCGAACAACGCTCGAACGATTTGCTGTCGACGATTCGCGATTCGCATACGGGCCTGCAATCGCAACTGGCTGCACGCGACGAAGAACGTCTGTCGGCATGGAGCGATTCGCTCGCCGCGATGGCCGCGAAGCTCGGCGAAGAATGGCAGCGCGCAGGCGTGCACAGTGCCGGCCGTCAGCAGGAAATCTGCGACGCGCTCGCGCAAACGACGCGCGATCTCGCCGCACAGGCGTCGACGTTCGAACAACGCTCGAACGATTTGCTGTCGACGATTCGCGATTCGCATACGGGCCTGCAATCGCAACTGGCTGCACGCGACGAAGAACGTCTGTCGGCATGGAACGATTCGCTCACCGCGATGGCCGCCGCGCTGCGCGACGAATGGGCGCAGACGAGCGCGCAAGCCGCCGCGCGCCAGCAGGACATCTGCGACACGCTGACCCGCACCGCGAACGCCATCACCGCGCAGGCGCAGGTGCATGCGAGCGACACGATCAACGAAATCTCGCGCCTCGTGCAGGCCGCGTCGGAAGCGCCGAAGGCCGCGGCCGACGTCGTCGCCGAGCTGCGCCAGCGCCTGTCCGACAGCATGGTGCGCGACACCGCGATGCTCGACGAACGCAGCCGCCTGCTCGCGACGCTCGAAACGCTGCTCGGCGCGGTCAACCACGCGTCGACCGAACAACGCACCGCGATCGACGCGCTCGTCAGCACGTCGGCCGATCTGCTCGACCGCGTCGGCGCGCGCTTCAACGACACCGTCGACGCCGAAACCCGCAAGCTCGATTCGGTGGCCGCGCAGGTCACGGCGGGCGCCGTCGAAGTGGCGAGCCTCGGCGATGCGTTCGGGATGGCGGTGCAGGTGTTCGGCGAATCGAACGACAAGCTGCTGACGCATCTGCAGCGCATCGAGGCCGCGCTGGAGAAATCGCTCGCGCGCAGCGACGAACAGCTCGAGTACTACGTCGCGCAGGCGCGTGAGGTGATCGACCTGAGCGTGATGTCGCAGAAGCAGATCGTCGAAGACCTGCAGCAGCTCGCCGGCCGGCGAGCGCCCGTCGGAGCGTAACGCATGCACGACGAAATCGACGGCGGCGCGCAATCGGCGCCGGTGTGGCCCGCGTTCGCCGACCTGATGTCGGTGTTGCTCGGCGCGTTCGTGCTGATCCTCGTCGGCGTGATCGGCATGCAGCTCCAGCTCACGTCGAAGCTCGAGGAAGCGGTGCGCGCGCGCCAGCTCGAGGCGCAGCAGCGCAAGTCGCTCGAACAGGCGCTCGCCGGGCCGCTCGCGGCCGGCCGCGTGACCCTCGTGAACGGGCGCATCGGCATCAGCGGCAACGTGCTGTTCGCACTGAACTCCGACCAGTTGCAGCCCGCGGGCCGCGACCTGCTGAAGACGCTGGCGGTACCGCTCGCCACCTACCTGAAGACGCGCGACGAGATCCTGATGATCAGCGGCTTCGCGGACGACCAGCAGGTGCACGCCGGCAACCGCCTGTTCGCGGACAATTGGGAACTGTCGGCCAAGCGCGCGTTGACGGTCACGCGCGCGATGATCGATGCCGGCGTGCCGGCCTCGTCGGTGTTTGCGGCCGCGTTCGGTTCCGAACAGCCGGTCAGCTCGAATGCGGACGATGAAGGCCGCGCGAAGAACCGCCGCGTGGAGATCGCGCCGGTGCCGCGCAAGTCGGCGTCGAACGGAGGAAAGGCCAAGTGATGGGCGAAGCGACGCACGCGCGCGCGACGCTCGACGCATGGCGCGAGCAGGGCGCAGACCGGCTCGATCCGGTGCGCTTTCACCGGATCGACGCGCTCGAGAAGCGCGCGGCCGTGCTCGATGGCCACGCGCGTGCGTTGCTCGATGCGCGACTTGCAACGCTGATCGAAGGGTTTGCGGAGATCGTCGCGCGCGCCGGTGAAGCCGAAGCCACGTGTGAGGCGTCGGCAGGTGCGCCGGCGCGTGGCGCGCTTGCCGCGCTCGTCGCAGGGCTCGGCCGCGATGCGCAGGCCGACCGGCGCGGGCTCGATCCCGAACTGGTCGACTACTTCCGCGCGATGTGGTCGAAGGTCCGCACTGAGCAGCAGTATCGCCAGTCGCTCGACCAGGTGCCGCGCAACGCGGGGCCGCTCAATTCGAACAGCCTCGTGCACCGGTCGCTCGCGACGATGCGCGAGCTGTCGCCCGAATACCTGCAGCAGTTCCTGTCGTACGTCGATGCGCTCGCCTGGCTCGAGGATCTCGCGGGCGGCGGCGCGCAGCCCGAGAAGGAAGCGCCGCGCGCGAAGGCGGCCAAACCGGCGAGAAAGACGACGCGCGCGAAGGCGCGATAACGCCACGGCGCACGCGTTCAGCGTGTGGATCGCTTATTGGTCGGCAGTCGGGTCGTCGATCGCCGTGCGCAGCGCGTGCAATGCTTCGACGAGTGCCGACGCGAACGGCGGATGTGCGGCGATGCCCGCCGCGTCGAGCTGGCTGCCGAGGATCGGCAGCGCGATCGATGCGGGCTCGACGATGCGCGCCGACATCACCGACAGCGTTTCGCGCAGCGCCGCGTCCGCATGCGTCGCGCGCGGCGACGCGTTCAATACCGCGACCGGCTTGTCCACGACGGCCTCGCATCCCACGACCCAGTCCAGCGCGTTTTTCATCACGCCCGTCACACCGTGCGCGTATTCGGGGCTCGCGATCAGGATGCCGTCGGCCGCGTTCAGGCGGTCGATCAGATCGCGCACCGCGACGGGCGTCGGGTATTCGGCATCGGGATTGAACAGCGGGAATTCGCCGAGACGATCGAAGCGCGTGATGCGCATGCCGTGCGGTGCGACGCGCGCGGCTGCGTCGAGCAATGCGGCGTTGTACGACTGCGCGCGCAGGCTGCCGCATAGCGCGACGATGTCGATGCGGCGCTGGGAAGCGGTTCGGGTTTCGTTGGCCATCGCGGAACGTGGGTAGGTGGCTCGCGCGGCGGCGGCGCGCGGCTCCGGCGAATTATCGCATCGGTGCGTGAGCCACATGAGTCACGTGAGCCGCGTGGCTGACGCTCCGCACGGGATGTCGTTCGTGTTCGCTGCGCCGCACATTCGCGTTCGCATATTCGGCGGCATCGACGCCGGTCATCCCGACCGCACGCGCGAATTCTCCGATTCCCCACCCATTCCCGAGCAACAGCCGCCGCGTATGCAGTGCACCGTGCACGTCGTCGGCGACGGTTTCGCCGAGATAACGCAGCGCGCGACCTTCGACATCGACGAAGCCATGCGCGTAATCCCGCGCGAGCGCCGTCCACAACTGCGCGGCGCCGACCGACTGGCGCGCGCCGCTGATCAGACACAGGCCCGCGTCGAGCCCCCATCGATACAGCGTCGTCGCAAGGCCCTTGCGTTGGGCAGACCCGCGCAGCCGCGTATGCGGCGCGCGCAGGTAGCGGTCGGCGCGGCGCGGGAGTTCGGGAAGCCGGTTGAACACGGTATAGCCGGCGAGCTGGCGGGCCGCCGGATCCTCGACGTAAAGGAAGTATTCGCCGTCCGCTTCGCGGTGGCGGACGACCAGGCCCGAGCGGCCGAGCGCGACGGCCGGCAGTCCGTACAGGCGATGGCGCGGCTGATGCAGGCGGTCATAAAGGGTGTCGAGTTCGTCGTCGATGTCGTGTTGGGAATGCTGTACGTCGATACGCATGGCAAAAGGCGCCCGTCTCGGGCGCATCGAGAAAGGGGTTCATGACAATGGGGAAATAGAAATGGAAGCGGCCCCCGGGCTCGGCGAAGCGAGCCGGGGCCGCGAATCAGCTGGGAATGTGCTGGAAACCGGCGGCGATCGCGGCGAGGCCCGCGATGCAGAGTGCGAACAGGATCAGGACTTTGTGGATCACGCCTCTTTCCTCTTGAATGCGCGGCGCCGACGGGCGGCGTCGCGGAGACGGTGAGCGGCGGGCACGGCCCGCACGGCCGTCGTGCGGGACGACGGTCGGCGTCCGGGCGGCAGGCGCACGCGGACGGTCAGCACCATACGCGACGGGCAACGAGCGGGCAATCGGACTGGCGGAGAAAAGCGATGAAACGCGACGAATCGCGGTGTTTCGCGACAATTGGCCGCATGGGGCGCGTTGAAACGTCCGGAGATCCACGCGAAAGCGCATCGTCAACCGGCAGCGCGCGTACGTGCAAACGTGTCGTTGCGGGGGCGAACGCCGCGACAGGTCGACATCCGCGCGGGGACAGGAGCGGCGTGGACGACCGCCCCGGTTGACGCGTCAGACCGCCAGCCGCCCGCCGAACGCGCGCCGGATTCGCGCGAACAACCCGTGTTGCGCGATCCACTCCGCATACGCGCGATAGTCGGGATCGCGCATCAGGTGACGCTCTTCCGTCTTCGCGCGCGTGTAGTAGATCAGGTTGACCGCGACGAGCCCCGCGCAGTGCATGAGCCCGATCTGCCAGCCGAGCGGTTCGACGAACGGCACCGACACCATCCAGTACGACAGGTTCTTCGTGATGTACGCCGGATGCTTCGTGAAGCGGTACGGGCCCGACGTGATGATCCCGCGGTTGGTGAGGTTCGAGAACCGCAGCCCGAACGAGATCGTGCACAGCGCGTAGGTCAGCAGCAGCAGGATGATCGTCGTGCCCCAGATCACGCGCAGCGTCGGCGCCGACAGCAGCCAGTTGTCCCAGAACAGCGAGCCTTCGTAGCGGATGTAGTTGTTCGAGATCAGCGACCAGAACGGCTGGTAGCAGATCAGCGCGGCGACCCAGCCGAGCGTCGTCGGCTCGACGGTGCGCACGTGGCTGTCGAGGATGCGGAACGTGCACAGGTAGCCGACGGTGCCGAACATCAGGTCCATCGTGAACGACAGGTCGTACATGAACACGAAGGTCGCGATCGTCATCGGCGCATGCATCGCGTTCGCGAGCGACGCGCTCAGGTGATCGGCATCCTTCGACAGGTAGACGGTCATCAGCGGCAGGAAGAACGCCTTCACGCCCCAGCCGGCCAGCATCTCGCGCACCGGCTTCCAGCTCGCGGGCCGCGCGCGGCGGAACAGGAAGCGGCCCCACAGCAGATACGCGTCGTCGGTCTCGCGCTGGTGGCGGTCCATCCACGCGAAGTAGAACGGCGCGGCGACGATCACGTACGGCGCGAGCGAGCGCAGCAGCGACCAGAACGGCAGGTAGAACGCGCCGTGGTATTCGGGCAGCAGCCAGTAGATCGCGCCGATACCTGCGTAGATCGACGTCAGCGCGCCGAGCCGCGTCGCCACGCGCGCGATGCCGAGCGGCCGGACGGCCTGCCGCGACAGCCCCGCGCTCGGGCGCAGGTAGACGCGCGAGATGAAGAGTTCGTGCAGCGCGATCGTGCCGATGATCGCGAGGCTCGCGATGACCGCGCGCGTGGCCGCGTCGAGAGCCGGGTGGTCGCGCGTGACCCACAGCGCGAAGAGTCCGGCCGCGATGCCGAGCAGGCCGGCGCGCAACGGCGTGGCGGAACGGGGTGGGCGGTCCGGGGCAGCGACGATGCCGTCGAGCGTGGAGTTCATGATCGGATCCTCGTAGGGATGAGGGCCGGCGCCCCCGCTTGGCGGGTGACGCCGGCCGTCGGCCGGGCTGTTTATGGATGCGCGCCCGGCCATTGGCCTGTCGTTCTGATACGTGTTGCGTTGACGCTTACTTCTTGGTGACGCCGCCCAGCAGACCGCCGAGCAGGTTCGTCACCGGCGACAGCAGGTTGCCGGTGCCGCTTGCGGTGCCGCCGCTCGTGCCGCCGGTCAGGCCGGTCACCACGGAGCCGCTGCCGCCCGGCGTCGTCACGGTGCCCGTTGCGCCGCCAGGGCTGACCGTGCCGATGGCGCCGGCCGAGCCGGCCGGCGTGCCCAGCGCACCCGTGAGCGTGCCGACCGGGCCGCTCGTCAGCACGCCGCCGAGCGTGCCGGACAGGTTGCCGCCCGGCGTCGTGACGGTGCCGGTGAGGCTCGCGCCGAGCGGCGTCAGCGAGTTGACGAGGTTGGTGACCGGCGCGAGCAGGCCGCCGACGCCTGCGCCGCTTGTCCCACTCGTCCCGCTGGTGCCGCCGGTGCCGCTCGAGCCGATGCTGCCGAGCGCACCCGTCACCGTGCCGAGCAGGCCGGTGATCGGCGCGAGGGGGCCGCCGCTGGTACCGCTCGTGCCGCCTGAGCCGCTCGAGCTGCCGCCGCCGCCGAGTGCGCCCGTCAGCGAACCGAGCACGCCCGTGATCGGCGCGAGCGGATTGGTGCCGCTGCTGGAGCTGCCGCTGGACAGCAGGCCGCCGGCCGATGTCACCGTGTTGCCGAGCTGGGACACGCTGCTGCCGGCGCTCGTGCCGACCGGATTGCCGGTTGCGCCGCCGACCTGCGAACCGGCGAGGCCGAGGCCGCTGCCGAGCGTGCTCAGCAAGCCGCTGAGCGGGGCGCCGAGCAGGGTCGCGTTGCCGAGCGTCTGCGTGACGCCCGGCGTCGTGACGCCGCCGGTCAGCGTGTTCGTGATCGGGTTGATCACGCTGCCGAGCTGCGTCTCGAGTTGCTGCACCGGCGCGCTGTTCAGCGCCGTATTCAGCGCCGATGCGGTCGAGTTGACCGCGGTGCCGACCGTGTTGACGAGACTGCCGACGAGGGTCGTCGCCGGCGCGAGCGGCGACAGCGGACCGGTGCCGAGGCTCGTCACGGCATTGCCGAGGCTGTTGACCGCGCCGCCGGCGCCGGTCAGCAGGCCGGTGGTCGACGTGAGCGTCGGCCCGAGCGGGTTCGGCGACACGCCGATCGAACCGAGGCCGGCCGCGACGCCGTTGCCGAGCGATTGCACGCCGTTGCCGAGGCTGCTGACCGCGTTGCCGACGCTGTTGACCGTCGTCGCGTTCGTGCCGGGAATCTGCACGCCGCCGATCTGACTACCACCGTTCACGACCGTCGTGCCGAGCGCCGTCACGAGGTTGCCGGATTGCTGAAGGACATTGCCGAGGGGGGTGACGCTGGTGCCGGAGGTGCCCGAAGTGCCGGAAGTGCCGGAGGTGCCCGAAGTGCCGGAAGTGCCGGAGGTGCCCGAAGTGCCGGAAGTGCCCGACGTGCCGGAAGTGCCCGAGGTACCGGAAGTGCCCGAGGTGCCCGAGGTGCCCGAGGTGCCCGACGTGCCCGAGGTACCGGAAGTGCCCGAGGTGCCCGAGGTGCCCGACGTGCCGGAGGTGCCGGAAGTACCCGAGGTGCCAGAGGTACCCGACGTACCGGAAGTACCCGACGTGCCAGAAGTACCCGAGGTGCCGGAAGTACCCGACGTACCGGAGGTGCCCGAGGTGCCGGAGGTGCCGGAAGTACCCGAGGTGCCAGAGGTACCCGACGTACCGGAAGTACCTGACGTGCCAGAAGTACCCGAGGTGCCGGAAGTACCCGACGTACCGGAGGTGCCCGAGGTGCCAGAAGTACCCGAGGTGCCGGAAGTACCCGACGTACCGGAGGTGCCCGAGGTGCCGGAAGTACCCGACGTACCGGAAGTACCCGACGACCCCGAACTACCGCCGCCCGACGTCCCCGACGAACCGCCGCCCGACGTCCCGGAAGTCCCCGACGTGCCGCTTGTCCCGGACGTGCTCGGCTTGATGGTCGGCGTCGTCGGCCCATCGACCGAGCCGCAGCCGTACAGTGCGAGCAGTGACGAGACGGCCATCGTTACCGTCGTCTTCTTGATGAGAATGTGCATGTTGGCCTCGACATTGGAAGTGTGTCCCAGCCTTCACTGCAAATTCCGCGCCACGGCGTGTTTCGCGAAACGGTGTCGCGATTTGTTGCGGGAATCGGGGCTATCGATGCGATTTAAACGGAGGAATGGCGGTTTCGCGCGACAGGCGCGCGTGATCCCCGAACGTCGCCGCTGCGATGTTCCCGTAAGGCGCCGTAACGCGCGACGGGATGTTACGTAGCGTTCGACCGCACGTGACGCGCACGGCCGGGAACCGAGGCCCGCATCTTTGACGAAACGCGTCGTCCCGCCGAACATGACGCGAAACCCCCCGGCCGCCGGCGGCGGCGCAGCGGCCACGACTCCAGACCACGAGGACACCGACATGAGCGAACAGGACAGGGAATACGGCAAGGCGCGGCGCATCGACGTGATGGGCGAGGCGTTCGTCGAGCGCGCGATGAGCGATCTCGACGGATTCTCGCGCCCGCTGCAGGACTGGCTGAACGAGCATGCGTGGGGCAGCACGTGGCAGCGGGGCGGGATCGACCTGAAGACGCGCAGCCTGTGCACGTGCGCGATGCTGGCGGCGCTCGGCCGCAGCACGGAACTGAAGGGGCACATTCGCGGCGCGCTCAACAACGGCGCGAGCCTCGTCGAGATCCGCGAGGTATTGCTGCACAGCGCGCTGTATGCCGGCGCGCCGGCCGCGGTCGAGGCGTTTCGCAGCGCGCGCGAGGTGCTGTCGGAGCGCGGGTTGTCGCTACCCGACGACGAAGCCTGATTCCGTCGCGGCGTCGGCTGCCCGCCACGGAATCGGGCTGCGCTTCGCCGCCGCGATCTACGCGATGCGCACGGGCTGCGCCGCCACGTCGACTGGCGCGGCGGCGACTTCGAGGAGCCAGTCGGCCGTCGCTTCGGGCATCGTGACCGGCAGCATGTGCCCGCCCTCGACCACCTTCAGCCGCACGCGCGCCGATTTCTTCGCGAGCGCATCGCCGTGCTCGCGCCAGTTCAGGATCGGATCGGCGTGGCCGTACAGCACGTCGACCGGCAGCGCTAGCTCCGCGTAGCGGCGCGTCATCGCGGGCAGGTCGACGGGCGCCGACAGCAGGTCCGTCGCCGTCGCGTAGAACACGTGCGGGCGCATCCCGAGCAGGCCGCCGCCCTTGACCGGGAAGTCGCGCGGCACGTCCTCCGGCGCGAACACCTGGCGCACGGCCTGGCGGCCCGTCAGGATCGTCAGCGGGATCGCGAAGGTCCACGACACGAAACGGCGCACGAGCGGCGACGGCAGCATCAGCGGCTTGAACGGCGCGGGCGGCTCGGTCTGCTCGTGCGACAGCGGCGCGATCAGCGCGAGCCGGCTCACGCGGTCCGCATGGTTGAGGCCGACCGCGAGCGCGATCGCGCCGCCGAGCGAGTGGCCGACCAGCACGGGCTTGTCGAGCTGCAGCGCGTCGATGAACGCGGCGACCGTGCGGGCCTGCGCGAACACGTTCGCCTGCGAGGCCGCGCCGCGCAGCGAGCGGCCGGCGCCCGGGCGGTCGATCAGGATCACGCGATGCTGCTGCGCGAGCCGTGTGAGCGGCAGGTACGCGAAATTGCGCCATTGCCCCGCGAGCCCGTGGACGAACACGATCGGCGGGCCGTTGCCGTATTCGACGTAGTGGATACGATCGCCGTCGATGTCGACGAAGCGGCCTTCGGGCGGAAACGCGCGCGTCACGCGACGGGCCACGTAGCCGGAAAACAGCGCGAGCGCGGCGAGTACCGCGACGACGCCGAGCAGCACGTTCTGGATCAGGTGGAGCGTAGGAGTCATGTCGGCCTCAGCGGGTGTCGAGTGCGGGTTCGGCTGCCGGCGCGGCGGCGGCCGGGTCGGTTTTTGCGCGGCGTTCGAAATGCATCGCGGAATCGGCGAGCGCGCTGAACTTCAGCGACGCGAGATCGAGCACGTAATTCTGATGAAATTTCCACGGCTTGCGGTGCCCCTGTTTCGGCAGGATGCCGGCCGCGCGCTGGATGTAGCCCGAGCTCAGGTTGACGGCCGGCACGTCGCCGAGATCGCCCGCGCCGAGCCGCGGCACGCACGTATCGTAGCCGTTCGCGTGCATGTGGTTGAGCAGCCGGCACACGTAGCGTGCGATCAGCTCGGCCTTCAGCGTCCACGACGCATTCGTGTAGCCGAACGACGACGCGAGGTTCGGCACGTCGCTGTACATCATCCCCTTGTACGACACCGTCTCCGGCAAATCGACCGCGCGGCCGTCGACCGTCACGCGCGCGCCGCCGAGCATCTTCACCTTCAGCCCGGTCGCGGTGACGATCACGTCCGCGTCGAGCTGCTGGCCGCTCTTCAGCTGGAGGCCGGTCGGCGTGAAGCGTTCGATCTCGTCGGTGACGATCGATGCGCGGCCCGCGCGGATCGCCTTGAACAGGTCGCCGTTCGGCACGAGGCACACGCGCTGGTCCCACGGCATGTAGCGCGGCGTCAGGTGCTTCGCGACGTCGAAGTCGGGGCCGAGCTGCCGGCTGGCCGCGCGGATGATGAATTGCTTCGTCCGGTCGGGCTTGCGGCGCGACACGTTGTACAGGTACATCGTCAGCAGCACGTTCTTCACGCGCACGAGCCGGTGCGCGAGCCGCGACGGCAGCACGCGGCGCAGCGCGTTCGCGATCTTGTCGCGCGCGGGCAGCGACACGATGTAGGTCGGCGAACGCTGCAGCATCGTCACGTGCTGCGCGTCGGCCGCCATCGACGGCACCAGCGTGACGGCCGTCGCGCCGCTGCCGATCACGACCACGCGCCGGTTCGCGTACGACAGGTCCTTCGGCCAGTGCTGCGGATGCACGAGCTTGCCCTCGAACGTGTCCATGCCTCGCCAGTCGGGCAGGTAGCCGGCGTCGTAATCGTAGTAGCCGCTGCACATGAACAGGAAGCGGCAGGTGTAGACCAGCGTGTCGGTCGCGCCGTCCCGCGTGCGCTCGACGCGGACCGTCCAGCGCGCGCGGTTCGAATCCCAGTCGGCCGCGACGACCTTCCGGCCGTAGCGGATCGTCTTGTCGATGCCGTAGGTGCGCGCGGTGTCGCGGATGTAGTCGAGGATCGTCTGGCCGTCGGAGATCGCCTTGTCGCTGTGCCACGGCCGGAAGCTGTAGCCGAGCGTGAACATGTCGGAATCCGAACGAACGCCCGGATAGCGGAACAGGTCCCAGGTGCCGCCGATCGCGTCGCGCGCCTCGACGATCGCCACGCTCGCATGCGGGCAGCGCTGCTTCAGGTGATACGCGGCGCCGATGCCGGACAGGCCGGCGCCGACGATCAGCACGTCGAGGTCGCGAAGGTCGCGATCGTCGCGGTTATCGCCACTGTCGCGGCGGGCGTCGGAGGCGGGCGGCGCGTCGCGCCGGTCGGTCGTCGTCGAGATCATGCGGGGTCCTGGGTCGGCGTGGTCGGGCGCGCGGCCGGCGCGTGCGCGCGTTCGAGGTTGCGTGCGCGGGCGCGGCGCACGTGGCGCAGCATCAGCCACTGGTAACCGGCGCCGAGCAGTCGCGCGATCCGGTCGAGCCGGCGCGCGTCGGCGCCGACCAGCACGCGGCGCGCATTGCGCTCGACGCCCGCGAGGATTTGCCGCGCGGCCTCGTCGGCCGTCGTCGCGTTGATCAGGCGGTTCGCCTGACGGCGATGGGTCGCTTCGTCCTGGCCCGTCAGCGCGTGGATGCTAGTGTCGACGCGGCCCGCATCGACGATGTTCGTCGCGACGCCGCCCGGATGCACGCAGGTCGCGCTCACCGGCGCGCCGTCGAGTTCGAGTTCCATCCGCAGCGCCTCGGTGAAGCCGCGCACCGCGAACTTGGTCGCGTTGTACGCGCTTTGCGTCGGCATCGCGACGAGCCCGAACAGGCTCGACGTGTTCACCACGTGGCCGTCGCCCGACGCGCGCAGATGCGGCAGGAACGCCTGCGTGCCGTGCACGACACCCCAGAAGTTGATGCCGACGATCCATTCGAGATCGGCGAGACGCGCGGTTTCGGCGCTGGCGGCCAGCGACACGCCCGCATTGTTGAAGATCAGGTTGATCTTGCCGTGCTCGGCGCGCACGAAATCGGCCCACGCGAACACCGCATCGCGATCGGCGACGTCGAGCCGCCGCGTGCTCACGCGCACGCCGTGCCGTGCGCAGGCGGCTGCCGTGCCGGCGAGCCCGACGTCGTTGACGTCGGCGAGCGCGACCTCGCAGCCGCGCCGCGCAAGCTCGACCGCGAGGCTGCGGCCCATGCCCGAACCGGCGCCCGTGATCGCGGCGACCTTGCCGGAAAACCCCTTCATTCGTCGTCCTCCCGTTCCGCTTGCGCCGCACCGGCGGCGCATCTATTGTGGTGTTGATCGTCACCACTTTAGTTTTCGGGTGTCCTGATGTCAAATAGCGGAATGGAGAAAGCACTCGAAACGGAAAAAAAGGGCCGGTCGTATGGCGGCGTGGCACCCGAGGTGCGGGCCGCCGAGCGGCGCGACGCGTTGATCCGCGCGGCGACGCGCGTGTTCGGCACGGTGGGTTTTCGCAAGGCGACCGTGCGGTCGATCTGCCAGGAAGCGAAGCTCAACGATCGCTATTTCTATGCGGCCTTCGACAGCACCGAGGATCTGTTGCGCTGCACCTACCTGCATCACGCGCAACAACTGCATGACGCGGTCGCGCACGCGGTCGCCGCGCGCGGCGGCGATCTGCGGGAGCGCGTCGACGCGGGGCTCGCGGCGTTCTTCGCGTTTTTGCGCGACCCGTGCGCGGCGCGCGTGCTGCTGCTCGAGGTGATGGGCGTGAGCGCGGATACCGACATGACGTATCAGCGCATGCTGATCGACTTCGGCAAGCTGATCATGGCGATTGGCGCGCCGCGCGAGGCCGCGACGCCTGCCGAGCGCACCGAGCAGCGGCTGATCGGGCTCGCGCTGGTGGGCGCGATGACGAACGTCGGCGCGGCGTGGCTGCTGACCGACTATCGCGATCCGGAGGCGCAGGTGGTGGCCAGTTGCCGGAAGGTGCTGCTGGGGACGTTGCAGGCGCGCGACTAGGGACGCGCGGGAAAACGGGGCTCATTGGCCGGATGAGACCAAATTCGGACTATAATCAGTCTTGTTATGGACTGGCACAGGACGTGTTCCATGAAATTCTCTACCCAGGTCAAGCCCATCAGCTATCTCAAGAGCCACGCCGCCGATATCGTCAGGGACATCTCGGAAAGCCGCGAGCCGATGCTGATTACCCAGAACGGAGAGGCGAAGCTCGTTGTCATGGACGTCAAGTCGTATGAGGAGCATGAAGAGACGCTTGCGCTTCTTCGGCTGCTTGCACTCGGCAATCGGGAGATCGAGCAGGGCCACTTCCGTCCAGTCGAGGATGTCTTTGCGGACCTCGACAAGGACGACGATCAATGACACTGCGGGTTGTCGTTCTTCGTTCGGCGGAAGAAGATCTGAAGAGGTTGAAGCGCTATCTCGTATCGAATTTCGGTTCGGCTACCTGGCAAACGAGCTACCGGCAGATCAAGGACGCCATTGCATCGATTCGCGCTTTTCCGAATCACGGCAGGATTCCTGATGAACTCGCGAATATCAGCCTCGGTCAGTATCGCGAAGTCATTGCCGGAATGAACCGCATCATTTATGACGTGCGAGGCGACACCATTCACGTGCATATCGTTTGCGATACGCGCAGGGATCTGAAGTCCTTGCTGATGAGGCGGCTTGTGGTCGCTCATTGAGCGCGATCGCCATTCTTCCTCGTTTCACGATCCCGCCCTCCGTGGTTTCGAACTTGCGCGCCGGATAATCGGTGCCGCCGCCGTCACCCCGATCCTCGCCTTCATCGCCTCGATGAACGCCCGCACCTTCGGCGAAGGCAGCCGCGTCGACGGATACACCGCATGGATCCCGGCCGGCGCCGTATGCCAGCCCGGCAGCAGCCGCACGAGCCGGCCGGCCGCGACGTCGTCCGCGGTCGAGAAATCCGTCAGCAATCCGAAGCCGCCGCCCGCGAGCACGATCGCGCGGCACGCGGTCGCGGTGTTCGACACGACCGGCGCGACGCAGCGCACCGACGCGCGGCCGCCGCGCACGTTATCGAGTTCGAGCGTATGCGGGCGCGGCAGCGACGACAGCATCACGAACGGCAGCGCGGCGAGCGCATCGGGATCGCGCGGCAGCCCGTGTCGCGCGACGAACGCCGGGCTCGCGACCAGCCATTTCTCGTACGTGCCGAGCTGCACCGCGCGATAGTTGGAATCGGCGAGACGGCCGATGCGGATCGCGACGTCGAGGTTGTCCGCGACGAGATCGACGACGCGGTCGTTCGCGACGAGTTCGACAGCGAGCGCCGGATGCCGGTCGCGCAGCGCGACGACGGCCGGCGCGACGATCAGTGCGCCATAGTCGATCGGCACGCTCACGCGCAGCGTGCCGCGCAGCGGCCCCGCGTCGGACGACACCGCGTCGAGCGCGGCTTCGGTCGCGCGCACGATGTCGCGGCACGCGTCGTAGAACACGCGTCCGGCGTCGGTCACGCTCAGCCGCCGCGTCGTGCGCACCAGCAGGTTCGCGCCGATCTCGGATTCGAGGCGCTGCATGTGCGTGCTGACGACCGTCTTCGCCAGGCCGAGCCGCTCGGCCGCGGCCGTCAGCGAGCCGGCGTCGACCACCGCGACGAAGATCGCCAGCCGGTTCAGGTTCACGTCGCGCAGATCGGCCATCGTCGATTGTCCTATGGAAGAGGATGATGTTTCCGTGATTATCCGTCTTCTGGCGACGAACGGCGAGCGCTACGCTGGAGCCGTTCGTCGCCGATCCCCGGCGGCGCGAGATTCCGGAGTGTTTCCATGTCTGCCGCCAGCAAGCCCGCTTCGCCCATTCGCGTCTATTCGTTCCTGCTGTCCGGGCACGCGCACCGCGTCCGGTTGTTCCTGTCGCTGCTCGGTTTGCCGTCGAAGACCATCGACGTCGATCTCGCGGCCGGCGCGCAGCGCGAACCGGCGTTTCTCGCGTTGAATCCGCTCGGGCAGGTGCCGGTGATCGACGACGGCGGCACCGTGATCGCCGATTCGAACGCGATCCTCGTGTACCTCGCGAAGCGCTACGGCGATGCGCACTGGCTGCCGGACGACCCGGTCGGCGCGGCCGTCGTGCAGCGCTGGCTGTCGTACGCGGCCGGCCCGATCGCATCGGGCCCCGCGGCCGCGCGGCTCGTGACCGTGTTCGGCGCGCAGCTCGACCCGGAAACGGCCAAGCGCACGGCCGCGAAGGTGCTCGACGTGATCGATCGCGAACTGGCCGGCAAGCCGTTCGCGGCCGGCGCGCAGCCGACCATCGCGGACATCGCCGCGTACACGTACATCGCGCACGCGCCGGAAGGCGGCGTGTCGCTCGAACCGTATCCGCACGTGCGTGCTTGGCTGGCCCGTATCGAGGCGTTGCCGGGCTTCGTCGCGATGCCGACGACGCGCGCGGGCCTGCTCGCCGCTTGACGCTCACTGCCGCCGCGCTTGTTCAGGAGAGAACGCGATGAATGCGCCGACCGCCGTCGTACCGGGCTGGGAACTCGATACCGCGCCGTTTCACGCGGGCGAGCTTGCCGTGCAGCAGCGCGCAGGCGTGACGGACGCGGCGGGCGCGGCCGGCCGGCGCGGGATCCGGCGCTTCATGCCGGACCAGCACCGGACGTTTTTCGCGCAACTGCCGTTCTTCGTGCTCGGCGGCGTCGATGCAAGCGGCCAGCCGTGGGCGACGCTGCGGGCCGGTGCGCCGGGTTTCGTCACGTCGCCGGACGCCCGCACGCTGCGCATCGCGGCGCGCGCGCTGCCGGGCGATCCGCTGGCCGGCGCGTGGCAGGCGGGCGCACCGCTCGGCGGGCTCGGGATCGAATTCGATACGCGGCGGCGCAATCGCGTGAACGGCGTCGTGCGCGCGGTCGCCGGCGATGCGCTGACGATCGCGGTCGAGCAGAGCTTCGGCAATTGTGCGAAGTACATTCAGGGCCGCAAGCCGACTTTCGTCGCGCGGGACGTCGGGGCGTCCGTCGCGCCGGACGTATCGGATGCGCTGAGCGACGCGGACCGCGCGCTGCTCGCGCAGGCCGATACGTTCTTCGTCGCGAGTGCGAACACGTCGGCGGAGGCGGGCGCGGCGCGCGGCGCGGACGTGTCGCATCGCGGCGGGATGCCTGGCTTCGTGCGCGTCGACGATGCGCGCACGCTGACGACGCCCGATTTCAGCGGCAACCGGTTCTTCAATACGCTGGGCAACTTGCGGCACGATCCGCGAGCGGGGCTGCTGTTCGTCGATTTCGACACCGGCGATGTGCTGTATGTCGCCGCGCACGCGGAGATCGTGTGGGACGGGCCGGTCGTCGCATCGTTCGACGGCGCGCAGCGCGTCGTGCGTTTCCACGTGCGGGAAGTGCGGCGCATGCGGGCGGTGCTGCCGTTCCGGTGGTCGGCCGTCGAGCGCGCGCCGCAGTTCGCGGCGATGGCGGCGGCGTCGAGTGGCGTGGCGGCAACGGCCGGATCTGCGCCGTCCGCGCCCGCATCCGCATCGGCGCCCGCATGGCGGTCGCTGTGCATCGCGAAGATCGTCGACGAAGCGCGCGCGATCCGGTCGTTCCATTTCGAACCGGCGGATGGCAGCACATTGCCTGCCTACGAAGCCGGTCAGCACCTGACGTTGCGCATCGCGCTGCCGGGCAGCGACGCGCCGACGATGCGCAGCTACACGCTGTCCGACGCGCCGGGCGGCGCACACTACCGGATCACCGTGAAGCGCGAAGGACGCGTATCGGCGTGGCTGCACGATCATGCGCAGGCCGGCATGACGCTCGACGCGCAGATGCCGCGCGGACGCTTCACGTTCGATCTCGCAAGCCCGCGCCCGGCCGTGCTCGTGTCGGCCGGCATCGGCATCACGCCGATGGTCGCGATGCTTCGCCGGGCACTGGCCGACGACACGCCGTCGCGTCGTGTCGTGTTCGTGCACGGCGCCCGCGAAGCGGCCGACCGGCCGTTCGACGCGGAACTGGTGCGCATCGCGGCCACCGATGCACGCGTGTCGCTTCACTGGTTCGACAGTCATCCTCAAGAAGGCTCGGGTGCGCGGGCCGGTCGCATCGACATCGGGCAATTGAAGCGGGCCCTTTCATTCGACGATTACGATTTCTATCTGTGCGGGCCGTCGGCATTCATGCGCGACCTGTACGACGGGCTGCGCGCGCTGAACGTGCCGGACGAACGCATCCGGTTCGAGGCGTTCGGGCCGTCGAGCGTTTCGCGCAGTGCAACCCGGGCAACTGCCAAGCCTGCGACGGAAAGCGTGCCGGTCGTGTTCCGGCGCACGGCGCGCGAAGCCGCGTGGACGCCCGCCGACGGCACGCTGCTCGAATTCGCGGAAGGGCAGCGCGTGGCCGTGCCGTTCGAATGCCGCTCCGGGTCGTGCGGCGCGTGCGCGACGCGCGTGCTGTCCGGCGCGGTCGACTACGCGCAAACGCCCGATGCGGCGATCGAACCCGGCTGCGCGCTGCTGTGCGTCGCACGGCCCGCAGAAGGGGCGACGGAGCCGCTCGTACTCGACCGCTGACGTGCGTGCGACATGCCGCCGCAGATGGCCTGCTGCGCGAAAAGCGCACGCAACTGCTGCTTTTTTCGAATGCCGTCCGGATCGACGATAGCGCCAACCGATTCGATAAAGGAGCCCATCATGAAACTGCTCGGCATGGTTCGCCTGGTCCTGTGGAGTTTTTTCGGCGTACGCAACAGCAAGGCGCACGCGAACGATCTCGCGAACGCCAACTTCACGCTGCTGCCGTTCGTGGCGCTCCTGCTTGCGCTGCTGGTCGGCGCGGTGATTTACGGCGTCGTGCATCTGGTCGTCGATCCGACCGTGACGATGCAGGGGTTTTGAGCGAGCGACTGATGAACCGGTAGCGGGGCCGCCATTCCCGCTCCGGTTCCAGGCCGCGTGACCGGCGCATGATGACGCCGGCCTCAGTGGCCGGCACGCACGAGGCGAATCGCGACCGCATCGTTGGCATCGCCGCCGTTATCGTGCCGCCCGCACCGTTCGTCCCCGTTCCCGCCTTCCCGTTTCCCGTTTCCCGTTCCGCCCGATTCCGCGGCTCTATGCCCCGCCCGGGGTAAAATGCGCGCCACGCCGCGATGTCGCGCGACGGACAGGCCGCCGTTCCGATGAACGGCCGGCCCGACTGCCCGCCGCCCGAACCGGGGCGTTCGAAGCGTCCCCCGCATGACACGACCGCGCGACGCAGCCGGCCGCCCGACAGGCACCCGACGAACCCGTCGGCCGCTGCATCGGTTTGCGGCGCGTCATCCGAATCCGATGTCCCATCCTGCGTTGTCCCGACCGGCCGGCCCGCTTGCACGCCGCAGGGTCGGGTTCGTCCGATGAATATCGTGTCGACGGAACGCGTCCGGCGACGGGCGCGGCGGCGTTCGCTGACGCGCGCTTCGCAGCTTCCTAACGGGTTTTGGGTTTCGGGTTTCGACAGGTCGAATGGCGAGTTTTCCATCCAGAACAATGACGGTGAATAGAACAACAGCGGCACGCGCACGTCGGCGGCGCGCGAAGGTCGGGCTCGGTGTCGGTCTCGGCGTCACGCTTTTCGCGGCGCAGGCCGCAGCGGCTCAGGGCGACACACCTGCGTCAGGCGCCGATGCAACCGGCAGCGCGACGCTGCCCGCGATCACGGTGAGCGGCGAGCGCGGCCACGCGTTGCGCGCGCGCGAAGCGTCGGTCGCGGGGCTCGACGACGCGCCGCTGCGCGACACGCCGGCGTCGGTGAACGTCATCACGCGCGCGCTGATCGACGATCAGCAGGCGAAGCGGCTGAGCGACGTGGTGCGCAACGATGCGTCGGTCGTCAACGACTATGCGCCGGTCGGCTATTTCGAGGGCTTCGCGATCCGTGGCTTTCCGGTCGATCTCGCGAGCGCGATCCGGATCGACGGGCTGACGGTGTCCGGCGAGCAGAACGTGCCGCTCGAGAACAAGGAGCGCGTCGAGATCCTGAAGGGGCTCGCGGGCATCGACAGCGGCGTCGTCGCGCCGGGCGGCGTGATCAACTTCGTGACCAAGCGCTCCGCGAACGTCGCGAGCGTGACGGGCGGCGTCGACAGCCGCGGCTCGACGTCGGCGGCCGTCGATCTCGGCCGCCGCTTCGGCCCGGACAATCAGTTCGGGTTCCGGATCAATGCGGCGAAGGAGAACATGCACTCGTATATCGACGGCACGAACGGACGACGCACGTTCGGCTCGATCGCCGCCGACTGGGACATCAGCCCCCGCGCGAGCCTGCAGCTGAACGCCGAATTCCAGCAGTGGATCCAGCGTTCCGCACCCGGCTACCAGTTGCTCGGCGGCACCGTCGTGCCGTCGGTGAAGACGACGTCGAAGGCGCTCGGCACGCAGCCGTGGGCGAAACCGGTGACGACAGATGCGCTGAACCTGAACGCGCGTTTCGACTACCAGTTCAACGACGACTGGAAGGCATACATCGCCGCGGGTCGCAGCCGCACGATGATCGACGACAACAGCGCGTTCGCGTACGGCTGCTCGTACGCGGCGAGCTGCGCGGCCGGCGCGACGTCGCCGTTCTTCTTCGGCGCGAACGGCGACTACGACGTGTACGACTTCCGCAGCCCCGGCGAATACCGGCGCAACGACGATCTGCGCGCGGTCGCGACCGGCAAGTTCGCGACGGGGCCGCTGCGGCACGAACTGACGCTCGGCGTGAGCGTGCAGCGCCGCGTCGTGCACATGGCCGACGCCGTGTACGACTATGTGGGCAGCGAGAATATCTACGGGCCGGACCTGACTTTCCCGCCGTCGCAGAATGCGCCGGGGTCGTCGTATCCGCGCCTCGATGCGTGGCAGTACGGCGTGTTCGGGCTCGACCGCATCAGCCTCGGCGAACACTGGCAGGTGCTCGCGGGCGGCAAGGAAGTGCTGCTGCGACAGCGCAGCTGGAGCAGCCTCGACGGCGAGACGACGCATACCGACCGTTCGGTGTTCCTGCCGCAAGTCGCGCTCGTCTACAAGCCGGTGAACGTGCTGTCGCTGTACGCGTCGTACAGCAAGGCGCTGTCGCTCGGCGACCAGGCGCCGGTGCGCGCGACCAACGCGTATGCGTTCCTGCCGCCCGTCGAATCGCACCAGATCGAGGTCGGCGCGAAATACGACTGGTTCGACCGGTTGAGCCTCACGGCCGCCGTGTTCTCGATCAGCAAGCCGTTCCAGTTCGCCGACCCTGACGCGTCGGGCACGTCGTACACGTTCGTGCAGCGCGGCACGCAGCGGCACCAGGGGATCGAACTCGGCGCGGCCGGGCGCGTGACCGAGCGATTGGGGCTCACGGCCAGCGTCGCGGCGATTCGCGCCCGGGCCTACGATTCGGGGTCGCCCGCCTACGAAGGGCACCAGATCATCAACGTGCCCGCGCTGCGCGCGTCGCTGTATGCGGACTACGCGGTGCCGGGCGTCGCGGGCCTGAACGTGCTCGGCGGTGTGGAATACAGCGCGGCGCGCAACGCGAACGAGGAAGGCACAGCGCGCGTGCCGTCGTGGTTCGTGTTCAATCTCGGCGCGCGTTATACGACGAAGATCGGCGGCCATCGTACGGTGTTGCGCGTGTCGGTGGACAATCTGTTCAACAAGTTCTACTGGCGCGACGCAGGCGAGCAGCAAGGCGATGCATACCTGTTCCCGGGTGCGCCGCGCACCGCGCGCATATCGTTGACCTATGATTTCTGACCGACCGGAACCGGCCGCGTGACGCGCGGCCCCGGCAGCCCACCAGGAGAGCACAGACGATGTCCCCCCTCGAAATCGCCGGCGTGATCGTCAGCGCGCTCGCGATCTGGCTGACCGCGAAGCGGCGCATGCTGTGCTGGCCGGTCGGCCTCGCGTCGGTCGCGCTGTACGGCTGGATCTTCTTCGATGCGAAGCTGTACTCGGACATGCTGCTGCAGGGCGCGTTCGCGGTGCTGCAGGTGTACGGCTGGCAGCGCTGGCTCGCGCAGCGCGCGAGCGAGGCCGGCGGCGAGGCGGCGCCTGCCGGCGACGTCGCGCCTGTCACCGGCGTGCGGCCACTCACGATGCTGCCCGACCTGATCGCGGCGGTCATCGGCAGCGCGCTGCTCGGCGGGATGATGGCGCGCTGGACCGATGCGGCGCTGCCGTTCGTCGATGCGTCGCTGACCGCGTTCAGCCTCGTCGCGCAATACTGGACCGCACGGCGTTACATCGCGTCGTGGGGGCTGTGGATCGTCGTGAACGTGGTGTACGTCGGGATGTTCGTGTTCAAGGAACTGTATCTGACGGCCGGCCTGTATGCGCTGTTCATCGGGCTGGCCGTCGTCGGCTGGCGCGACTGGAGCCGGACGGCCGCCGCGTTGCGGGCAGCATCGGGCGGCCCGCTCGCGTCGGGCGGCGGCACACGCTGATTCACGGATTCAACCACGGAGCAACGCCGTTCATGTCATTCCCCCTCGAGCCGGACGGCCCCCTGTCGCGCGACGTCGCGCCGCCGCAATTCGGCGTGGACGGCGAGCAAGCCGAACGCGACTGGCCGCTGATCACGCACGACGAAGTGGCGGCCGTGCTCGCGCGGATCGACGGCGTGGGCGAGCCGGTGCGGCTGACGTGGCACAGCCCGCGGCAGTTCGCGGCAGCGGTGCTCGTGCGGATGGCGGACGGCCGCGGGTTGTTCGTCAAGCGACATCACGCAAGCCTGCGCGATGTCGAGGGGCTCGAGGAAGAGCATCGTTTCATCGCGCATCTGCGCGAACGCGGGATGCCGGTGGTGGACGTGCTGGCCGATCGTCACGGTGCGACCGCGTTTGCATCCGACGAGTGGACGTACGAGGTGCATGTGCTCGCGCCCGGTGTCGATCCGTATCGCGGCGTGATGTCGTGGCAGCCGTTCACGCATCCGTCGCATGCGTACGCGGCCGGCCGCGCGCTGGCCGAACTGCATCGCGCGGCGGCCGGCTACGATGCGCCCGCGCGGCCGGTGCGGACGCTGCTGTCGAGTTTTCGCGTGCTGTCGTCCGCCGATCTGGCGGGTGCGCTCGAACGCTGGATCGATGCGCAGCCGTTGCTCGTGCGCGCGCTCGGCTCGCGTGACTGGCGCGGCGATGTGGCCGACGCGATCGGGCCGTATCACGCGCGCCTCGTGCCGTTGCTGCCCACGTTGACGCCGCTGTGGACGCACGGCGACTGGCATGCGTCGAACCTGCTGTGGACCGATGCGGGGCCTGGTGCGCAGGTGCGGACGGTGCTCGATTTCGGCTTGTCGGACCGCACTTGCGCGGTGATGGACGTCGCGCTGGCGATCGAGCGCAATACGGTCGACTGGATGGCGCCGGCCGATGCGCGGCGCGTGGAATACGACCAGATCGACGCGCTGCTCGACGGCTACGAATCGCTCGAACCGCTGAGCGATGATGCGTATGCGGCGCTGGTCGCGCTGCTGCCGATCGTGCATACGGAGTTCGCGCTGTCGGAGGTTGCGTATTTCGGCTGCATCATCGATGCGCCGGGGATCGTCGATATCGCGTACGACAGTTACCTGATCGGGCATGCTCGCTGGTTCGGCGAACGCGACGGGCGGCAACTGCTCGACTGGCTCGTGCAGCGGCGGCGGGGGAAGCAAGGGCGCGTTTGATTTTCGAGAATACGCGGATAGTTTCCCGGGTTCGGCGATTGACATATCGTTCGAATCGAACATCGAACTCTCGTCCGGATGGATTCGATGGACCGTCGCGCGCGAGCGTTGGAGGTACACGGGTCAACGCAAGCGCGGCGGCGGTAAATGAGCCGACTTCATGTCAATGGCCGGTACAGCAGTTGTCGAGGCAGCCGGGGCTCACTTGAATGGTGACCTCACGGGTTTCCGACGTCGATCCGGCTGCACTGTTGGCTGGATAAATTTGCGTTTTTATCTGAAACGGTGCGTTTATCAGCCCGTCGTCGATGACGACTTTCGCCGTCGCGGAAGCGCGCATCGTTGCAAGTCGTTCCGGATCGGCCTCAATCTTGGAAGCGCTCCCAATTATAGTGATCCAGTTTTGTATTGGATAATCGGAATTCATTGCCGAAACCCATCGTCCAATTCGTATTTGCTCGGATTCGGAGATCTCGTGGCTGTTGTGGGGGAAGGCTACGAAAAATTGCTGTGACGGCAGATTTTGTGACCCCTGACATTCCGCCGCAGAGCTTGCCGGGAAAAGGAGCGACGCTGCGATATTTACGGTTAGTGAAGTAATAAAAATTCTCATGGGGAGTGAACGAGAAACCATTCTTTGTCTTCGTCAGCGTCAAAGTCATACTTGTCGTGATCGAAGAGGTTTTTCATTGATTCAAAGTCTCGATTCGTAGGTTTTCAAGGAGGCAGCACGACCTTGAGGTCATAAAGCAGCATGATTTCGTTCGTGTTGCCGGGACCTTGAACAGTCATCTTTTCGAGCGAATACGTCTATAGAACTAGTTCTAAATTTCGAAGCATATTTTTTATGCTGACGTGACCATCCGAGCGGATATGCACGCCGGTTCGGCGAATACACCGCGCCCAACATGACGGAAATATCATCTTCGCCTCATGTTCGCACTGCGGCCGGTCCGTAGCATCGGTCGCGAACCGTTACCGCAGAACCGAACATGCTCAAGCTCAACCTCGCCGCGGCCATCGTCTTTGCGATGGCCGCGACGGCTCATGCGCAGCCCGCGCTGTCGCCGGCTCCGGCTGCCGCCGCCGCGCCGATCGGCGCACCGCCATCCGACGCACTTCCAGCATCGTCACTGACGCTATCCGAGGCGCTCGCGGCCGCGGCGCAAAACAATCCGGCGCTGCGCGGCGCGCGCGCGGACGTCGATGCATCGGCCGGCGCACTGATGCAGGCCGGCGCGCGCCCCAATCCCGAAATCTCGTTCCTGCAGGAAGGTTTCAGCCGCGCGGAACGCACGTCGACCGCATTGATCAACCAGACCATCGAACTGGGCGGCAAGCGCCGCGCGCGGCTCGACGTCGCATCGTATGGCCGCGAGGCGGCCAACGCATCGCTCGACGACCAGGGCGCGGCCGTGCGCGCCGATGTGATCGCCGCGTTCTACGGGCTGCTCGCCGCCCAGCGCCAGCTTCAGGTGACCGAGGAGTCGGCCGCGATCGCCGCGCGCTCCGCGGAGCTTGCAGGACGCCGCGCGCAGGCCGGCAAGGTGTCGCCCGTCGAGGCGACCAAGGCGCAGGTGGCGGCGACCGGCGTGCAGATCGAAGTCGTGACCGCGCGCGGCCGTGTCGACGTCGCGCGCGAAAAGCTGAACGCGGTGATGGGCGAAGCGCGCAACGACCGACTCGCGGCGCGCGGCGACCTGGAAACCGTGCCGCCGGTCGAGCCGCTGTCCGCGCTGACCGCGCAGCTCGACGATGCTCCGCTCGCGCGGGTCGCGCGCGCCGAAATGCTGCGCTCGAACGCGGCCGTGTCGCTGGAGCGTGCGCGGCGCATGCCGGACGTGACGGTCAGCGTGGGCGTGAAGCGCGTGACCACGGGCGGCGTGCCTGACAACCAGGCGGTGGTCGGCGTGTCGATCCCGATCCCGCTGTTCGACACGAACAAGGGTGCGTTGCTCGAGGCGACGCACAAGGCCACGCGCGCGAACGCCGATCTCGATCGCGAACGCACGCGCTTGCGGCTGGAGCTGACGCAGGCATACGCGAATTTCGAGGCCGCCGAACAGGAAGCGCAGCGGCTGAAGTCCGACATCCTGCCGGCCGCGCGTCTCGCGCTCGATGCGATGTCGCGCGGCTACGAACTCGGGAAGTTCGACTTCCTCGACGTGCTCGACGCGCAGCGCACGCTGTTCCAGGGTCAGTCGCAATACGTGCGTGCGCTCGCCGACGCCCATGCAGCCCGCGCCGACATCGGCCGGCTCGTCGGCACGCCGCTCGCATCGCTTGCACCGGTCGCGCAATAGCGCAACGGACGCCTCTTTTACCTGAAGGATCACCATGTCACGCAACAGAATCCTGATCATCGCGGCGGTCGTGCTCGGCAGTGCCGGGATCGTCATCGGCGCACTCGGCGTCACGCGCAACGGCGGCGGCAACGGCGCGTCCGCATCGGCGGCTGCCGCCGCCTCGTCCGCCGAAGCCGCCGGCGAGCGCGGCGGCGTCGTGCTCAAGCGCGGCAGGCTGTCCGTCGAGATCGTGATGACGGAGAAGCCCGGCGATGCGCGCCTCATCGTCTATCCGTTCGTCGACGGCAAGCCGGCCGACAAGGGCGTCACCGTGTCCGGCACGCTGGTTCGCTACGACCGCACGCACGAACCATTGCGTTTCGACGCGGCCGGCCAGAAGTTCGTGTCCGCGCAGTCGATCGGCAAGCCGCACGTGTTCGACGCGACGATCGACGTGAAGGCGGGCAATGAAGCCGCGTCGTTCCCGTTCGCCCGCGCCGACGGCGCGATCGCGCTGACCGACGCGCAGCTGGCGACCTCGAAGATCGCGCTGGCGAAGGCCGGCCCCGCGCAGATCGCGACGCCGTTCCAGCTCCCCGGCGAGATCAAGTTCAACGAGGATCGCACCGCGCACGTGGTGCCGCGCGTGGCCGGCATCGTCGAGCAGGTATCGGTGTCGCTCGGGCAGAACGTTGCGAAGGGGCAGGTGCTGGCCGTGATCGCGAGCACCGATCTCGCCGACCGGCGCAGCGAGCTGCTGACGGCCGAGCGTCGGCTGTCGGGCGCCCGCGCGACCTACGAGCGCGAACGCACGCTGTGGCAGGAGCGCATCTCGGCCGAGCAGGACTACCAGCAGGCGCAGGTGCAGTTGCGTGAAGCCGAGATCGCCGTGCAGAACGCGCGGCAGAAGCTCGCCGCGCTGAATGCGCCGGTCGGCGGGGGCGCGCTGAATCGCTACGAACTGCGCGCGCCGTTCGCGGGCACGATCGTCGAGAAGCACGCGACGCCGGGCGAAGCGATCGCCGCCGACGCCAGCATGTTCGTGATCTCCGACCTGTCGACGGTATGGGCCGAGATGGCCGTGCCGGCGCAGCGGTTGAACGATGTGCGGGTCGGTCGCGATGCAACGGTCATCGCGACCGCGTTCGAATCGCGTTCGAGCGGCCCGATCGCGTACGTGGGTTCGCTGCTCGGCGAGCAGACGCGCACCGCGCCGGCGCGCGTCGTGCTGCCGAACCCCGACCGCGTGTGGCGCCCGGGGATGTTCGTGAACGTGTCGGTCGACGCGGGCACGCAACGCGTGCTGCTCGCGGTCGCGAGCGACGCGCTGCAGGACGTCGATGGTGCGCCGTCGGTGTTCGTGCGCTCGCCGAAGGGCTTCGTCGCGCAGGCCGTCGAAACGGGGCGGCGCGACGAACGCGCGACCGAAGTGCTGAAGGGACTCAAGCCCGGCCAGGAATACGCGGCGTCGAACAGCTTCGTGCTGAAGGCGGAACTCGGCAAGGGGAGCGCTGAACATGAATGAACAGCAATACGCGTGCGCCGTGGCGCGACTGGCGGCCCGCCATGCGGCCCGCTTTCCAATCGGCCGGGTGACCGGCCGCGCGGCTCGCCCGGTGCGGACGACCGTTCCCCGCTTCAAGGAATCCCGACATGTTTGAGCGCCTGATCCGCTTTGCGATTGCGCACCGCTGGCTCGTGATGCTGGCGATCGCGTCGGTGGCCGCGCTGGGCGTGTTCAGCTACCAGCGGCTGCCGATCGACGCGGTGCCCGACATCACCAACGTGCAGGTGCAGATCAACACGTCCGCGCCGGGCTACTCGCCGCTCGAGGCCGAGCAGCGCATCACGTATCCGGTCGAGACCGTGATGGCCGGGCTGCCGGGGCTCGAACAGACGCGCTCGATCTCGCGCTACGGGCTGTCGCAGGTCACCGTGATCTTCAAGGACGGCACCGACATCTACTTCGCGCGGCAACTCGTCAACGAGCGCATCCAGGAGGCGAAGGACAAGCTGCCGGCCGGCATTGCGCCCGCGATGGGGCCGACGTCGACCGGCCTCGGCGAGATCTACCTGTGGACCGTCGAAGCCGACGCCAACGCGCGCAAGCCCGACGGCAAGCGCTATACGGCGGCCGACCTGCGCGAGCTGCAGGACTGGGTCGTGCGGCCGCAGTTGCGCAACGTGCGCGGCGTGACCGAGGTCAACTCGATCGGCGGCTACGTGAAGGAATACCGCGTCGCGCCGAATCCGGCAAAGCTGATGTCGTACGGGCTGACGCTCGCCGACGTCGTGCGGGCGCTCGAGCGCAACAACGACAACGTCGGCGCCGGCTACATCGAAAAGCGCGGCGAGCAGTATCTCGTGCGCGTGCCGGGCCAGGCGCGCACCGTCGACGACATCGCGAACATCGTGCTGACCAACGTCGGCGGCGTGCCGGTGCGCATGAAGGACGTCGGCGTGGTCGACATCGGCCGCGAACTGCGCACCGGCGCCGCGACGTCGAACGGCGAGGAAGTCGTGCTCGGCACGGTGTTCATGCTGATGGGCGAGAACAGCCGGACGGTGTCGAAGGCCGTCGCCGCGAAGATGGACGACGTGAACCGCACGCTGCCGGCCGGCGTGAAGGCGATTCCGGTGTACGACCGCACGGTGCTCGTCGAGAAGGCGGTCGCGACGGTGAAGAAGAACCTGCTCGAAGGCGCGGTGCTCGTGATTGCCGTGCTGTTCCTGTTCCTCGGCAACATCCGCGCGGCGCTGATCACCGCGCTCGTGATTCCGCTGTCGATGCTGATGACCTTCACCGGGATGGTCAACGCGAAGGTGAGCGCGAACCTGATGAGCCTCGGCGCGCTCGACTTCGGGATCATCGTCGACGGCGCGGTGGTGATCGTCGAGAACTGCGTGCGGCGGCTCGCGCATGCACAGTCGGCGGCGGGGCGCCCGCTCACGCGCGACGAGCGTTTCGCCGAAGTGTTCGGCGCATCGCAGGAGGCGCGCCGCGCGCTGATTTTCGGGCAACTGATCATCATGGTCGTGTACCTGCCGATCTTTGCGCTGACCGGCGTCGAAGGCAAGATGTTCCACCCGATGGCGATCACGGTCGTGATGGCGCTCGCGGCCGCGATGGTGCTGACCGTCACGTTCATTCCGGCGGCCGTCGCGTTGTTCATCGGCGAGCGGGTCGAGGAGAAGGAGAACCGGCTGATGGGCTGGGCGCGGCGCGCGTACGAACCGGTGCTCGCCGCGTTCATGACGCGCCCGATGCGCGTGATGATCGGGGCGGCCGCGATCGTGCTGGTCACGCTGGGGCTCGCGACGCGGCTCGGCAGCGAGTTCATCCCGAGCCTGAACGAGGGCGACCTGGCGGTGGCCGCGCTGCGGATTCCCGGCACGAGCCTGTCGCAGTCGGTCGAGATGCAGAAGTCGATCGAGAAGACGCTGAAGGCGCGCTTCCCCGAAATCGAGCGCGTGTTCGCACGCACCGGCACGGCCGAGATCGCGGCCGACCCGATGCCGCCGAATCTGTCGGATGGCTACATCATGCTGAAGCCGGCCGACACGTGGCCCGACCCGAACAAGCCGCGCGAGCAGCTCGTGCGCGAGATCGAGGACGCGCTTGCCGAACTGCCGGGCAATGCGTACGAGTTCTCGCAGCCGATCCAGCTGCGCTTCAACGAACTGATCTCCGGCGTGCGCAGCGACGTCGCCGTGAAAATCTTCGGCGACGACATGGCCGTGCTGAACCAGACCGGCGAGCAGATCGCGGCCGCGTTGCAGAAAGTGCCGGGCGCGTCGGAGGTGAAGGTCGAGCAGACCACGGGGCTGCCGGTGCTGACCGTCAATCTCGACCGCGACAAGCTCGCGCGCTACGGCGTGAGCGTCGCCGACCTGCAGGACTCGGTGGCCGCGGCCGTCGGCGGGCAGAAGGCCGGCACGCTGTTCCAGGGCGACCGCCGCTTCGACATCGTCGTGCGGCTGCCCGACGAACTGCGTACCGACATCGAGGCGATCAAGCGGCTGCCGATCGCGCTGCCGGCGCCCGCGGCCGGCGCCAGTGCGCCGCTCGCGGCGGCGCCATACGTGCCGCTGGCCGAACTCGCGACGATCGACGTGGCGCCGGGTCCGAACCAGATCAGCCGCGAGGACGGCAAGCGGCGGGTGGTCGTCAGCGCGAACGTGCGCGGCCGCGACGTCGGCTCGTTCGTGGCGGACGCGCGCGAGCAGTTGCAGCAGGACGTGCGCGTGCCGGCCGGCTACTGGGTGTCGTGGGGTGGCCAGTTCGAGCAGCTGCAAAGCGCGAGCGAGCGTCTGAAGCTCGTCGTACCGCTCGCGCTGTTCATGGTGTTCGTGCTGCTGTTCGTGATGTTCAACAACGTGAAGGATGGGCTGCTCGTGTTCACCGGCATTCCGTTCGCACTGAGCGGCGGCGTCGTGTCGCTGTGGCTGCGCGGGATTCCGCTGTCGATCACGGCGGCGGTCGGCTTCATCGCGCTGTCCGGCGTGGCCGTGCTCAACGGCCTCGTGATGATCTCGTTCATCCGCAACCTGCGCGACGAAGGCATGCCGCTCGACGCGGCCGTGCGCGACGGCGCGCTCACGCGGCTGCGGCCCGTGCTGATGACCGCGCTGGTCGCGTCGCTCGGCTTCCTGCCGATGGCGTTCGCGACCGGCACCGGCGCCGAGGTCCAGCGTCCGCTTGCGACGGTCGTGATCGGCGGTATCCTGTCGTCCACCGCGCTGACGTTGCTGGTGCTGCCGGTGCTGTACCGCGTGAGCCATGCGGTGTCGTGGCGCGCGGCACTGCGCGGCGGTTTCGCCGCGGGCATGATGCGCCGGCTGGGTTTCTTCAAGGGTAATGCGTGATGCGAATTCTGATTGTCGAGGATGAACCGAAGACGGGCGCGTATCTGCGCAAGGGGCTGACCGAGGCCGGCTACGTCGTCGACTGGGTCGAGGACGGCATCACGGGCCAGCACCAGGCCGAAACCGAGGAGTACGACCTGCTCGTGCTCGACGTGATGCTGCCCGGGCAGGACGGCTGGACGCTGCTGCAGAACTTGCGGCGCAGCAAGTCGACACCCGTGCTGTTCCTCACCGCGCGCGACGACGTCGGCGATCGCGTGAAGGGGCTTGAACTGGGCGCGGACGACTATCTCGCGAAGCCGTTCGACTTCGTCGAGCTGACCGCGCGCATCAAGTCGATCCTGCGGCGCGGCCAGCCGCGCGATTCGAACACGCTGCGCGTGGCCGATCTCGAACTCGACCTGACGCGCCGCAAGGCCACGCGGCAGGGCGACACGATCCTGCTGACCGCGAAGGAGTTCGCGCTGCTGTGGCTGCTGATGCGCCGCGAAGGCGAGATCCTGCCGCGCGCGACGATCGCGTCGCAGGTGTGGGACATGAACTTCAACAGCGACACGAACGTCGTCGATTCGGCGATCCGGCGTCTGCGCTCGAAGATCGACGACGCGTACGAACCGAAGCTGATCCACACGGTGCGCGGGATGGGCTACGTGCTCGAAGCGCGCGGCGGCGCGGCCGCATGATCGCGCGCTTGCTGCCGCGGACGCTGCGCGGCCGGCTGACCGCGCTGATCATCCTGTCGACGTCGGTGATCCTCGCGTCGAGCGGCGTCGCGCTGTACGAAGCGCTGAGCAACCGCGTCGACACGACGGCAGCCGAGCAGATGGCCGGCATTTCCGCCGCATTGGGCACGCACCTGGCCGAGGCGCGCACGACGGCCGACGTCGCGCGCAATACCGATATCTGGATCGACCAGTTGCACGGGCATCCGAACATGGATCTCGCGATCTTCGATGCCGATGGCGCGCGCCTCGTCGGCACGCCCGGATTCCGTCCATACGCGCCGCTGCTGTCGATGAACGTCGGACGCGCGCCGTTCGGCGTCGCGCCGCCCGGCGCGCGGCACCAGTATCTGTTGACGACCGTGCCGCTCGCCGGTGCGGGTGCGCCCGTGGTGCGCGTCGCCGTGCAGTACGACCGCAGCGCCGACGTTCTGCTGTTGCGCACGCATGCTTATACGATCGTCGTAATCCAGGTGTTCGGCGTGGTGATCGCGGCCGCGGTCGCATACGGCATCGCCGCGCTCGGGCTGAGCCCGCTGCGGCGGTTCGCGGCGCGGGCCGAGCAGATGTCGACGAGCCGGCTCGCGCATCCGCTGCCGGAACTCGATACGTCAGGCGAGCTGAAGGAGCTCGAGCACGCGTTCAACGGGATGCTCGCGCGGCTGAACGAATCGTTTACGCGACTGAGCCAGTTCTCGTCGAATCTCGCACACGACATGCGCACGCCGCTGACGAACCTGCAGGCGGCCGCGCAGGTCGTGCTGTCGCAACCGCGCAATGCGGACGAATACCGGAGCGTGATCGAGTCGAGCATCGACGAATACCAGCGATTGTCGCGGATGATCGAGGACATGCTGTTTCTCGCGCGCTCGGAGCAGGCCGGCACGTCGATCGGCGTGCGGCGGCTGAATGCGGCGCAGGAGGCGGAGCGGGTGGCCGGCTACTACGAGGCGCTGGCGGAAGATGAAGGCGTGACGGTGAAGGTCGACGGCCACGCGTGGGTCGATGCGGATCTGACGCTGTACCAGCGTGCGTTGAGCAACCTGCTGTCGAACGCGCTGACCTATGCGCCGCGCGGCAGCGTCGTGACGATCGACTGTGTCGAGCAGGGTGGCGCGACGACGATCGCCGTGTCGGATACGGGGCCGGGCATTCCCGCGGAACATGTCGGGCGGATTTTCGAGCGCTTTTATCGCATCGATCCGTCGCGACACAATTCGGCGTCGGGCACGGGGCTCGGGCTCGCGATCGTCCGGTCGATCATGGACAATCACGGCGGCGAATGCGGCGTCGACAGCGAGCCGGGCCGCCGCACGACCTTCTGGCTGCGCTTTCCGCGACGGCCGGCCGAGCCCGAACGGCCGGCCGCCGTCAGCACCTGACAGCGCGGGCGGACACGCCCGCGCGTTCGCCGCCACGCAGCCGCGCGCGGTGCGCTGCCGGTGGCCGTCTGGCCGCGCATCATTGCTTCGCGGCGAGGTCGTCGTGGTTGTCGGTCTGCTGCTTTTTCTCGCCGCCATGCACCGAAATCCCGTGAAGCTCCTTGTTGCGCGCGACGACGTCGGCGGTCGGCGGGTACTGCGTCTTGCTGATCGGCACGATGCCGTCGTGCTGCGCCTGCTTCAGTTCGTTGACGACCTGCGCGCGGGACTTGCCCTGCGTTTGCGTTTGGGCGAACGCGGCCTGCGTGGCCATGCCGAGCGACAGCGTGGCGGTGACGAACAGTGCTGCGAGTTTTGCCGTTTTCATCGAGTGCTCTCCTTGATCAGGGCCGCCGGGTGGCGAACCGTGGACCCAGTATGCGAAAGCAGCCGTGCGTGATCGTGATCGCGAGATGAAAAATGCGTCAGCTTGCCGGCGTGGAGGTGCGCCGTGCGGACTCGATCGACATGACGCAACCGTCATGTTCGCGTCATGGGTGGGATGAGCGGGAAGCGGAACATGCAGTCTGCCGTTGGCTGAGCGTGCCGACGGAATACGTGCCGACCGCGACAGCAGCATCGATAGCGGGCGGCGCCGTTCAGACCTTCTTCCGGATCGAAAATTGCATCGTCCCGCTATTTGCCTTGCCTTGATCGCAGTCCTGATCGTCCCGTTGTTCGCGGGCTGCGCATCGACACGTTCCGGCGCCACGGCCACCGTTTCTGCCGCCGCGCGCAAGCCCGCGCCGACCGACCTGACGCCTGGCGAGCCGGTCGACTATGCCGGGCACCGGTGCGGCAATCCGAACCTGTATGTGAAAACGCATCCGTGCGTGTACCCGCAGCGCAATTCCCCGCGGTGATGGTCGGACACGCGTAAAAAAATGGCCCGGCGCTCGACGAGTCCGGGCCTAATGCGTGATCGTGCCGTGCGGCAGCGACCCGCTGCGTGGGTAGGAACGGGCAGGGCCCGCTACCGTTCCGATCGTAGCGATGCGACGCATCGTGAACCTGATCGGAACATGAAATTTTCGTCACGCAGTGCGCATGGGCAACCGCCGAGGGATTGACGATGCCCGTCGTACGCGTGCCACCGGCCAGCGTGCGCGGTTCCCCGTTCGCGCGCCGCCACGCGCCGACCGCATGAAGATGGGTGTGCGTCGATAGCGCATGGTCGGCGGACATCAAACATCGTCGGGACGGTGACGAAACCGTCATCAGGCGATCACGAATCCGCACCGCCTCGGGATCAAAGTGAAGGCTTCTGTCACGGAATTCCAGTAAGGAGCCAACCACATGAACATTCCGCACTCGCTGATCGCCATGGCCGCTGGCGCGCTGTCGATAGCAGCCTTCTCGCAAGCCGTGGTCGCGCAGCCGAAAAGCCGTCAGGAAGTGATTCAGGAGCTGGTGCGCGCGCGCCACGACGGCGTGATCCCGAGCCCCAATCACGACTATCCGGCGAGTCCGGCCGCCGTCGCGCGCAATCGGGAAATTCATCGCTCGACCGTTCATCGCGGCGAGAAGACGCCGATGGTCGACGCGCACGACAACCGCTTCGCGGTGCTTTGATCGTTGATTCGCGGCCGACCGGGACGACGCCCGTCGGCCGCATTTACGGAAAAGGAGCGTGCGATGCGCAATATCGCGAAAGGAATCGTGCTGGCGGCGTGCCTGACGTCGACGGCCGCGATGGCGGCTGGCTGGCCGGAACGTGCGCTGTCGCACGCGCCGGCGCACGACCTCGGCATCCGCGCGAACGAGAAAATGCGCTGCGAGTTCGCGGCCGTGCCGGCCGGCGCGTGGACCACGACGTTCGCGCGCGGGCAATGCGAGATCGACAACGGCCGGCTGACGTTCGTGCCGGCCGATCCCGGTGACGAGCCGACCATCACGGAGAAACGGATCATGCTCGGTGACGTCCGCACTGCGTCGCATCAGTCGCGCAAGCTGAAGGAACAACTGCAGCTGACGACGCGCGATCAAGTGATCGCGCTGAACGTATTGACCGACGATGGCAGCCGCAAATCGCGCGAACATGCGATCGACCTGTGGACCACACTGCGCAACGCGGGTGTCACGCCGGTCAACGGCACGCGTATCGTCGACACTTATCCGACCGGCGCGACGACATGGTAGCCACCACGCCGTTGCGCGCGGCCTACCCGGCCTTCACCGATCCTTCGATCAGGAAGAACACGATGAAGCCGATGAAGAACGCTGCCGTCGCGAACGGCGTTTCCGGCACCTCGTGCGCTTCGACCAGCAATTCTTCGGTGACGAGGTACAACAGCGCGACGGTGCCCAATCCCAGGAGCACCGCATAGACGTTCGCGGGCAACCCCGCGAACGCCGCATTGCCGGCCACGGCCGCGACGCTCAGCAGCGCCGCGAGCGCGACCGGCACGACGATCGACAGCATGCGGCCGATGCCGGCCGCGGCCAGCGCCGCGCTGACCGACAGCGCGAGGAACAGCACCTCGAGCGTCAGCGCGACGGTCAGGATGATGCCGCTTTCGTCGCTCGCGGAAAAGGCGATGCCGAGCACCAGGCCGTCGACGACGAGGTCGATCGCGGTGACGATGATCAGACTCACCGGCAAACGCGCTTGCTCGAAGCGCGTCTCGATCGCGCCCGACAGCGCGCGGATCGCCAGCATCAGCGCGATGCCGAGCACGAAGCCGACGACGACCGGAAACAACGCATGCGCGCGGTCCTGCGGCAGCAGTTCGAGCGCGGCGGCCGCGAATACGATGCCGCCGGTGAAATGCTGGATCACGCTCGACGTTTTCGGGCCGGGCGCACGCCACGCGGCCGCGAGCGCGCCGAAACAGGCCGCCAGCACGGGCGGTAACGTGAGCAGCGCGAGCTTTGCGGTCGGTGTCATGAGTCCTCTCGGCGGTTGGCGCGTCGCAGTCGGACGCTGCGTGGCACGATCGTACGCGCCGGGCGTCGCCCGGGCATCAACCGGAGATTGAACACCTTGAAGCCGCTCCAGGGTCAAGCGGTTCGATGCGGGCGCACCGGCAAGCCGGTGCGCCCGTTCCGCTCAAAGCTGCGCGAGCGCCTGGTCGAGATCGGCGAGCAGGTCGTCGATATGCTCGATGCCGATCGACAGCCGCACCGTTTCTTCCTTCACGCCGGCCTTCGCGAGCTCGGCCGGCGACAGCTGACGGTGCGTGGTCGATGCCGGGTGCGTCGCGAGCGACTTCGTATCGCCGATGTTGACGAGCCGCGTGAACAGCTTCAGTGCGTCCTGGAACTTCGCGCCGCCGTCGCGACCGCCCTTCACGCCGAATGTCAGGATGCCCGGCGCACGGCCCGACAGGTAGCGGGCGACGAGCGGATGGTCGGGGTGATCGGGCAGGCCCGCGTAGTTCACCCATTCGACGTGCTCGTGGCGCGCGAGATGCTGCGCGATCTTCAGCGCGTTGTCGCTGATCCGCTCGACCCGCAGCGCGAGCGTCTCGATGCCCTGCAGGATCTGGAATGCATTGAACGGCGAGATCGCCGCGCCCATGTTGCGCAGCGGCACCACGCGGGCGCGGCCGATATACGCGGCCGGTCCGAACGCTTCGGTATAGACGACGCCGTGATAGCTGACGTCCGGCTCGTTCAGTCGCTTGAAGCGGTCCGCGTGTTCGGCCCACGGAAACTTGCCCGAATCGACGATCGCGCCGCCGAGGCTCGTGCCGTGGCCGCCGAGATACTTCGTCAGCGAGTGCACGACGATGTCGGCGCCGTGCTCGAACGGGCGCAGCAGGTACGGCGACGGCACCGTGTTGTCGACGATCAGCGGGATGCCGTGGCGATGCGCGACCTCGGCGAGCGCGGCGATGTCGGTGACGTTGCCGAGCGGGTTGCCGACCGATTCCGCGAAGATCGCCTTCGTGCGCGCGTCGATCAGCGGCTCGAACGACGCGGGGTCGCGCGGATCGGCGAAGCGCGTGGTGATCCCGTACTGCGGCAGCGTGTGCGCGAACAGATTGTAGGTGCCGCCGTACAGCGAACTCGCGGATACGATGTTGTCGCCGGCTTCGGCGATCGTCTGGATCGCGTAAGTGACGGCGGACTGCCCCGACGCGAGCGCGAGCGCGCCGATGCCGCCCTCGAGCGCGGCGATCCGCTGCTCGAGCACGTCCGTCGTCGGATTCATGATCCGCGTGTAGATGTTGCCCTGGACCTTCAGGTCGAACAGGTCGGCGCCGTGCTGCGTGTCGTCGAATGCGTACGCAACGGTCTGGTAGATCGGGACGGCGACCGCGCGCGTGGTCGGGTCGGGACGATAGCCGCCGTGCACGGCGATGGTTTCGAGACGCCAGTTCGAATGGGCCTGATCGGTCATGGTTGCTCCGTTTGTTGTTGTGAAGGTCGAGGGGGCCTGCCGTCCGGCGATTATAGGAGCACGTGTGCGGCTGCCCTTAGAACGAATCGTTGGTTGCTTATGGGGACGCGCCGCATAGAATGCGTTTTTCCGCAGACGATCGTCGGCACCGCGTGACGCGACGCCGGTACGCCCTCGCGGGCGCACCGCGCACTAGCTCTTGTCGGGATTCGAGTCGCTGCACTGGTCGGGATCGTCGCGCAACAGGATGCGGCGGATGCGGCCATTGTCGTAGAACGGCACGTCCGGGCAGAACTTCGTGCCGGCGCGCGTTGACGTACGTTTCCAAGCGACCTTTTCGGTACGCACGAGCGTCGGGGCGCTGCCCGGCGCACCCGGTTTCCAGATGTCGATATACACGCGCGACATCTGCGGCGAATCACCCACTTCGCAGTCCTTCAGCGCACCCAGCGTCGAGCGCAGCCCGGTATCGGCCTGCTCGATGCGTTGCGGATACTCGATATGGCCGTTGTCGTAGCCGGGCACGACGTAGCAATAGCGGCGCGTGTTCCCGTCGAGCACCGGCAGCAAGTAGCTGCTGGCGGAATCGACCTCCTTCACGTCGTTGCCCTGCCAGCGGTAGGTCGTCACGCCATGCTCGCAGCAGCTCGCGCGCCAGCCCGTCCAGATGATCCGGTGAACCGGATCGAAATCCGGCGACGTGATGTCTTGCAGTCCCTGCGGCGCATCGACGAAGCGCCGCGTCTTCGGGTTGAAGATCCACGTCTGATACGGAATGTTCGGGCCGGCCCCCATCGACTGTGCGAGCATCAGGTCGGGCCAGCCATCGAAGTTCACGTCGGCGAAATCCGGTGTGAACAGGTTGCAGGTGCCTCGCGAATCGGTCTTGAGCGTCTGCACGAGACGGTCGTGATCGTACAAGCGGATCGCGGTGACCTGCGGCGTGTCGTTGCACGAACCGCCATCGTCCGGCAGATGGTCGGCGACGAGGCGGATGTCGTAGGGGAATGGTCTGCCTACGCGCTTCTGCGCGAGCGAGACAGGGAATGTGCGCTTGCCGTCCGGGGCGGTCCATGTGCCGGTGACCGCATTGTCGAACGAAGCGGCGCGCCACGTGCCCGTCACGCGATCGGCATTCGTCTTCGCGCCGCTGTCGCGTTCCGACAGCGTCGTGCCGTGCGGATCGAGCGAACCCTTCAACGCAAGCCGATAGCGCTTGTCGGACGCGCATGGCGCGTAGCAGTACCAGCCGGATATCGTATCGGCGACGCGCGACAAAGACACTTCGACATGGCGATTGCCGATCGTGCCGGTCCAGTCGCGCGACCAGAACGGGATCTCGACCGACTCGTCGGCGTCTGCCGCGCGCGCCGGTGTCGACACGAATGCGGTGATGGCGATCAGCGCGAACGCAAGCGCGCTGCGCCAGCCGCGCGTGCCCCGCGGCGCGGCCGTGTGGCCCGACGCGGCGATGAATGGGTGATGCATGGTTCGGCCCCTCGTTTTGTTATGGGTTATCTCTGCAGGCGTGTTTCGGTGCGATACGTGCGTCAGCGGCTTCCGGCCGCATCGGCCCGTCGATACAGGCGTGGCCACTGATCGTCGAACAGGCCGTTGCATGCGCCGTGCGTCGCGATATCGCCGAGCATGAAGCGCCGGCCGTCGAAGATCCACGATGCGGTCGAGCCGCAATCGCCGGCACTGCGCAGCCTCACCTTGCTCGACAGCGTCACGCTGGCGGGATCGTAGCCGGCGTCGGTCAATTCGTTTGCGAACGACGCTGAATCGAGGCCCGCGTTCGCGTTCTCGCCGAAGTTCATCGCGGCCGGCGCGTACGGCGCAGTTCGCCGCACGCGATACCACAGATCGGTGTGGTTATACATGCTGCTGGTCTGGCACGGGATCGCGACGAGCGCCTCGTCGGACGAAATCGCGACGGCTCGCGATGCTTTCCTGCGGTCGCTCGCCGACATTTCGTCTTCGACGTCGGCCGCACATTGCTTCACGTCGGCACCGAATTTCGCGAGTACCGCATCGACGAGCGGACGCTGTTCGGCGGCCGACAGGGCCGAGGCGGCCGGCGGCGCGGGCGTGACGGCGTGTGGCAACGCGGGCGCGGCCGGCACCGACGATGCCGGCCGGGTGCCGGGGCGCAGCAGTGCCGTGACCGTACCGACGCGGCCCTGCGTGTCGTCGATCAGCAGCAGCGCGGCATTCAATCCCGACAACGGCGTGCGTGCGGTGGACGTCGTGGCCGGATCGCCGACGCTCAGCAGTTGCGCATTACGCGCCGCGGCCAGCCACGCGGCCACCGTTGCTGGATCGCTGGTCCGGATCCGGAGCGGGCGGGCGTCGTCGTCGCTCTTGTCGCCGAACGCATGCCATTGCGCCGGCATCGCATCGAACGGCCGGCCATCCACGCGTGCGGTGCGCAAGTCGATCGGCGCCGACGCGTAGAGGTCGAGCGAGGCTTGCGCGTCCGGGCCGGCATCGCGCGTCACGCGGAGGATCAGGCCGGTGCGTGCGTCGTCGATATCGTCGGCGTGGCTTTCCGCGATACAGCGGTTGCCGTTGTCGCAGACGACCGACCAGTTCTTGAAGTCGCGTTCGACCGGCGGCCGCGCGAGCGGGCGAGCCTCGGCAACGAACGGGGAAACGGCGAGGAGGGCGGCGATGGCGAGCGAAAGGCGGTGCGACATGACGGTTCGTATCGACTGTGGATGGGCGGGCGGAAGACGTCGGACTGCAAGCGCATCGTCAGCAAGCGGGGCAGGTCGAAGGCTGCGGCGCATGCAGCGGCGCGCATTGGCGAACGGCATCGAGTATACCGCCGCCATGCGCTGCGATCGTGACGACGACACGTAGTATGCGGGCACGGACGTTGCTGCCTGGCCTGCATAGATCGGACGAGTGCCGATGCAAAAACGGCGCGATCCCCGGAGGCATCGCGCCGTTCACGTTTCATCGGCCGTCGACCACGTCGCGCAGGAACGCGTCGAGCATCGCCACGTCGCCCCACGGCCGCTTGTATTCGCGGTCGTGTTCGGCATCGGCGAGCATCGTCTCGACCAGCGCGTGGATCGCCGGTCGGCGCGGCCCGTATTCGCTTTCGTTCGCGCTCATCTTCAGCGCGAGCAACGCATCGAGCTCCGCGCGCACAGCCGGCTCATGCACGGTGCCGTCGACGAGATCCGCGAAACGCATCGGCGGCATGCCGAGCCCCATGTCGATCCAGCGCACCGCGAGCAGCGGCCGCAGCACGTACAGGTACTTCTTGTAACGCACCGTGTCGCCTTGCAGATAGCCACGAAAATTCTTCTTCGCCATCGCGAGGTAGTGATGACGCCCTCGTACCGGCGAGAAGAACGCCGATGCCAGCGACCTGAGCCGCGGCGCCCAGCGCGCGTCTTCGCGATACACGACGGGCGAGTCGAGCCATTCGAGCAGCGTCGGATTCGAGCGTCGCAGCAGTTGCAGCGCCTTGCGCAATTCCCAGCCGCTGACGTCGAGCTCGTCGTCGAGCGGCCGTTCGATCACGTCGCGTTGCGGTTCGACGCTCAGGTACCAGTCGCGCCGGTGTGCGTACACGAAGCGTACGTCGTAATCGCTGTCCGGCGACGCGAATCCCCAGCCGCGGCTGCCCGATTCGCACGCGAACAGCACGCTTACATCGTGGCGGCGCTCGACTTCCGCGAGCTCCGCCATCACGCGCGCCCGCACCGCCGGGTCGACCGGATGCGCGCTGCGTACGGTCGTCATCGTCTTGTCGGTTTTCATCGTTGTCGTTTTCCTTTCGTTGTGCGCGGCCGCCGGCCATCGGCCGCATACCGCACTATCCCTTCACGCACACCACCTGGCGCAGCGTATGCATCACTTCGACGAGGCTGCGCTGGGCCGCCATCACCGCGTCGATGTCCTTGTAGGCCATCGGGATTTCATCGACGACGCCCGCGTCCTTCCGGCATTCGACGCCCTGCGTCGCCTTCGCCTGATCGTCGGCCGTGAAGCGGCGCTTCGCTTCGGTGCGGCTCATCGTCCGGCCCGCACCGTGGCTGCACGAGCAGAAGCTTTCCGGATTGCCCAGCCCGCGCACGATGAAGCTCTTCGCGCCCATCGAGCCCGGGATGATCCCGAGCTGCCCCTTCTGCGCGGACACCGCGCCCTTGCGCGTGACGAGCACGTCTTCGCCGAAGTGGCGTTCGCGCTGCACGTAGTTGTGGTGGCAGTTCACCGCGTGCTCGTCGACCGAGAACGGTGTGCCGATCACGCCGCGCGCCGCGCCGATCACCGCGTCCATCATTGCCTGCCGGTTGCGTCGCGCGTAGTCCTGCGCCCAGCCGACCGCCTCGACGTAATCGTCGAAGTGCCGGCTGCCTTCGGTGAAATACGCGAGGTTGCGATCCGGCAGGTTCGCGATGTGCTGGCGCATGTCGGCCTGCGCGAGTTCGATGAACAGGCTGCCGATCGCATTGCCGACGCCACGCGAGCCGCTGTGCAGCATGAACCACACGCGGTCCGCTTCGTCGATGCACACTTCGATGAAGTGGTTGCCGGTGCCGAGCGTGCCGAGATGCGCGTAGTGGTTCGTCTTTTCCAGCTTCGGATACTTGTCGACGATCCGCTGGAAACCCGGTTGCAGCGACTTCCACGCGTCGGTCACGGCGGCCGGCGTGCGATCGCCCCATGCGCCCGGATCGCGGCGGCCCGGCGCGCGGCCGTGCGGGACCGCGCGCTCGATCGCGCTGCGCAGCCCACCCAGCGAATCCGGCAGGTCGGACGCGGTCAGCGTCGTGCGCGCGGCCATCATCCCGCAGCCGATGTCGACGCCGACCGCGGCCGGAATGATCGCGCCCTTCGTCGGAATCACGCTGCCGATCGTCGAGCCCTTGCCGAGGTGAACGTCCGGCATCACCGCGACGTGGCCGAAGATGAACGGCATCTGCGCGGTGTTGCGCAGTTGCGTGCGCGCTTCCTCTTCGACGGCGACGCCTTGCGTCCACATCTTCACCGGCTTGCCGTTCGCCAGTTCCATCACCTGATATTCGATGTCATTCATCAGAATTTGCTCCGGGAAACCCCGCCATTGATGGCGGGAAGGAAAGGGGTGCTGTTGACAGGCGGCTTCTCCCACGGGTTAGGATCACCGGCATGATTCTTGTCTACCGCTACCGGGTGAAGTCGCTCAACGGACTGCTTAACAAGCAGAGCCGCGCGGTGAACTACGTCTGGAACTTTTGCAACGATACGCAGAAGCACGCGCTCAAATGGAGCAAGAAGTGGCCGACCGGCTTCGACCTGAATATGCTCACCACCGGCAGCAGCAAGGCGCTCGGTATCCACTCCGGTACGATCAACGCCACGTGCGAGCAATATGCGAAGTCGCGCAGTCAGCACCGTCGGCCCTACCTGCGCTATCGCGGCAGGAAATCGCTTGGCTGGGTGCCGCTGAAGGGGCGTGACCTGAAGCGCGAGGGCGACGCGTTTCGCTTTGCCGGCAACACCTTCCGCGTGTTTAACAGCCGCCCACTTCCCGAAGGCAAGATCAAGGACGGCACCAACTTCGCGCAGGATGCACGCGGCAACTGGTTTCTCAACATCGTGATCGAGATGCCCGATGTGCAGGCCCGCCCGGTCCGTTCCGGTGTGGGCATTGATCTCGGTCTGAAAGACTTCGCCACACTTTCGACCGGCGAGAAGCTGCCTAACGATCGGTTCGGTCGATGCGCGGCCGAGAAACTCGCGAAAGCGCAACGGGCGCGAAAGCACAAGCGGCATATCGCGAAGCTGCACGCCAAGGTCGCGAATGCCCGTGCCGATTTCCAGCATAAGCTCGCGCTCGATCTGGTGCGGCGTTTTGATTACATCGCGGTCGGCAACGTGTCGGCCGCAAAACTCGCCAGAACCAGGATGGCGAAGAGCGTCTACGACGCATCCTGGTCGTCCTTCCGAAACAAGCTCCGCTACAAAGCGATCGCGCACGGGGCCACGTTCGAGGAAGTGGGCGAAAGTGGTTCGACCCAGTCCTGTTCGTCGTGCGGATCGAAAGACAGCACGACGCGGCCGAAAGGTATCGCGGGACTGAGAATAAGAGAATGGGCCTGCAGTGACTGTGGTCTCGTGCATGATCGTGATATCAACGCTGCGCTGAACATTCTCCGATGCGGACGTGCATCGCCAGGTGTGGGAATCCTCCGCCTTTAGGTGGACGAGGACGTCAATTGCTTCACCTGATTCATTTCGGGGTCCGGCGCGATACACGTGCGCCGCGCCGGCTCCTGCATTACGCGCCCTTGATGCTGACGAGTCCGTTCAGCACCTGGTCGAGACCGCCGAACACCGAGATGCGGTCGATCCGTTCCGCGACGCGCTCGAGCGTTTCCAGCTCCTTGAGTCGCAGCGCGGTCGGGTTCTCTTCCATCACCTTCGCGGTGTTCAGCAGCGAACGCGTGGCCGCCGTTTCCTCGCGGCGGCGAATCACGTTCGCCTGCGCGGACTTCTCCGCTTCGACCACCTGCGCGAGGATCGTCTTCATGTCGCCCGGCAGCACGATATCCTTCACGCCGACGCTGCGCACGTCCACGCCTGAATCGTCGAGGCGGGCGCGTACTTGCGCAATCACGACGTCGTCGAGCGACTGCTTGTCCTCCAGTAGCGCGTCGAGCGAGCGCGTGCCGACCGCCGAACGCAGCGCGAACTGCAGTTCGCGATACAGGTGTTCGACCGGCTTCTGCAACTGGCCGAACGCGTGCAGCACGTCCGCATAGCACCACGTCGCCGACAGGTTCAGCCGCAGCGCGACCTTGTCGCGCGTCAGGATTTCCTGCCCGCCGACTTCGATCGCCTGCAAGCGCAGATCGACGAGTTCGACCGCGACGTCGCGGTTGAAGCGCCAGAACGCCGACGTACCCGCGTCCAGCACCCGCTCGATCTTGCCGTCGATCTTCAGTACACCGACGTGGTACGCCGGCACCTGAGCCAGCAGCACGCTCGTGAGCCCCGCCACGCCGCGCGCACGCAGCGACGGTTGCGCGATGCGCTTCACGAGCGCGGCGGGCAGCATGCTGTCCTGCGCGAGATCGATGCGCTCCAGCCGATGCGCGGTCAGGCCACGCCAGTACAGCCGGCGCGTGCCGGGCGCCAGGATCTCGACGAGCACGTCGTCTTCGTAGCGCAGGCCGGCTTCGTCGTCGGCGAGATCCATCGCGACGAAATGCTGCGCGAGCACATCCTGTGCGTCGTGACGCAGGTAATCGGCCAGCGCTTCGTCGGCGAGCGGCGCATCGAGACGCGCGGTCTGCACCGACAGGCGCTTGAACGGATCGAAGGCCTTGAACACACCCGGTTCGAGCACCTTCACGAAATCGCCTTCGCTCATCAGCAGCGCGCGTTCGTTCTTTTTTACGACATGTCGCATCCACATATTCTTGTCCTTTTCTTCAATGGCCGCCGGGTGACGCGCATCGGGCGGATCGCGGTGCGACGCAATCGGGCGGGCGGCACGCTGGCCGGCGTCGAAGCGCATGGCGACGCGTCCTGCATCGCGTCGTCGTGCGCATTCGCGCGGGCCGTGCGGCCGCCCGGCGCGATCGCGCGGAACCGCAACCGGTCGGACGCGCGGCGGGCCTTGCGGCCCGCACCGGCGGGTACTGCTTTCATACGAGACCGTCCTTGCGGACAGCGTTCGAGCGGGATTCGAACCCGCCACCGGCCGGCTTTCGCCGGCTGCTCCACCTGACTGAGCTTCCGAACAATGGGGCGCCCCGGGATTCGAACCCGGGCGAAGCATCCTGGCGCGCGCCCCTTTGCCTTCGTCTGTCCATGGCGGCATGCGCTGCCGCGACGAACGAGGTTCGGCGGCGGCGCACCAGCAGGGCTTGTTGAACCCTGGCTCGTGGGCCAGCGGGACATCCGGCGTCTTCTATTTAGCGAGGAGCGTGCCAGTGCGGGCGTGGGCTTTCGTGAAATTTCCCAGGCGATTGAAAATAAAGGGAATTTTTTATTTGGCGCGGCCTGCTGGCAACGCTCGTTGCACCGCGCCGCCATGAATATCCGATACAATCGGATCGCTTCTTATCCCATGAGATAAACATGCGCAAAACCGTCGCGATCGGTTTTCTCGGCACCGTACTCGACCAGGGCGGCCGCGCGCCGCGCCGTTACCGCAAATGGCGGCCGACGATTTCGCTGTGCGAGCAGCCCGGCCTGCCGATCGACCGGCTCGAACTGCTGCACTCGCTGGACTACACGCGTCTCGCCAACCAGGTGCGGGACGATCTCGCGCGCGTGTCGCCGCACACCGACGTGCGGCTCACGCCGGTCACGATCCACGATCCGTGGGATTTCGAGGAGGTCTATGCGACGCTGCACGATTACGCACGCGCGTATCCGTTCGACCTCGAGCACGAGGATTACCTGATCCACATCACGACCGGCACGCACGTCGCGCAGATCTGCTGGTTCCTGCTGGCGGAAGCGCGCTACCTGCCCGCGCGTCTCGTGCAGACGGGGCCGCCGCAGCGGACGGACGAAGGGCCGAGCGGGCCGGGCACGATCTCGGTGATCGATCTCGACCTGTCGCGCTACAACCGGATCGCGCAGCGCTTCACGCGCGAGCGCGACGAAACGGTGTCGTTCCTGAAGGCCGGCATCGCGACGCGCAACGCGCGTTTCAACGCGCTGATCGAGCAACTGGAGCGCGTGGCCGTGCGGTCGCGCGCGCCGATGCTGCTGGTCGGGCCGACGGGTGCCGGCAAGTCGTTTCTCGCGAAGCGCGTGTACGAACTGAAGCGCGGCCGGCACCGGCTCGCGGGGCCGTTCATCGAGGTCAACTGCGCGACGCTGCGCGGCGACGCGGCGATGTCGACGCTGTTCGGTCACGTGAAAGGCGCGTTCACGGGCGCGCAGTCGGCGCGCGCGGGGCTGCTGCGCGCAGCGGACGGTGGGCTGCTGTTTCTCGACGAAATCGGCGAACTCGGGCTCGACGAACAGGCGATGCTGCTGAAGGCGATCGAGGAAAAGCGCTTCCTGCCGGTGGGCGCGGACGTCGAGGCGAGCAGCGATTTCGAGCTGATCGCGGGCACGCATCGCGACCTGCGGCAGATGGTGGCTGCCGGTACGTTCCGCGAGGATCTCTACGCGCGGATCAATCTGTGGACCTACGAACTGCCGGGACTCGCCGAGCGCCGCGAGGACATCGAGCCGAACCTCGAATTCGAGCTCGACCGTTTCGGCCGCGAGCAGGGCGAGCAGGTGCGGTTCAACGTGGAGGCGAAGCGGCGCTATCTCGCGTTCGCGGCGTCGCCGCGCGCGACGTGGGCCGGCAACTTCCGCGAGCTGTCGGCCTCGGTCACGCGGATGGCGACGCTGGCCGATGCGGGGCGGATTACCGAGGCGCTCGCCGAGCAGGAAGTCGAGCGGCTGACGCGCACGTGGTCGTCGCCGGGTGGTGCGGGGGCGTCCGATGCATGCGTCGACGCGGTATTCGGTGCGCGGGCGGCGGAGCTCGACCTGTTCGACCGCGCGCAGCTCGAACGCGTGCTCGACGTGTGCCGCACGTCGGCGAGCCTGTCGGAAGCCGGGCGCACGCTGTTCGCGGTGTCGCGGAAGAGCAAGAAGCAGCCGAATGATGCGGACCGATTGCGCAAGTATCTCGCGCGGTTCGGGCTCGATTGGGACGGGGTGCGGCGCGCGCTCGACGGCGTGTGATGACGAGAGGGGCGCGTGATGTCTGCGCTGCGCCCGTTACGCGCGGCAGATCGCGATGATCTCCGCGCTGGTCGCCTCGTCGAACGGGGCACGGTCCCAATCGCCGCACCAGTCGGCCGACGCGAAGCCGGCCGCCGTCACGCGGGCCTGCAATTCGGATCGAGCGATGAAACGCAGCCGGCTCGTATTCGTCAGCACCGTATCGTCGCGACGGAAGCGGTAATGCGTGTCGAACGTCACGATCGCGCCGTCGATCGCCCGCACCGCGTGATGGAGATCGACGATGCCGAATGCGTGTGACTCGACGCTGCGTGCCGACTGCGCGGGTGTCCATGTTCGCCACGGTTCGATACGCGGGTTGCGGGTGTCGAACAGGAAGCGGCCGCCGTCGGCGAGCACGCGTCGCACGCCGCGCAGCGTCGCATCGATGTCGTCGTCGGTCAGCAGGCACTGGAACGCGTGCCCGGTCATCGCGACCGCATCGAACGGCGCGCCGGGCGGCAGGCCGTCGAGTGCGCACGCGAGCCAGCGTACCGCGTCGGCACCCGGCTGGCGCCGCGCGTAATCGATCATCGCCGGTGCGGGATCGATCGCGACGACGTCATGCCCGGCTGCCGCGAGCCGTCGCGCGAACGTGCCGGTGCCGCAGCCGAGATCGAGGATGCGTTGCCCGGCGGCGCCGATCGCGGCCGCGTAGAACGCGAAGTCCCGATCGCCCGCGTTGAACACGTCGTACACCGCGACGAGGCGCGGGTCGGTGTAGAGCAGGTCCGCGTCGGCGCGCGTCATGCGGCCGCGCACATCAGCGCTGCTGCACGGCCACGCGCAGCCCGAGCGCGATGAAGATCGAGCCGATGATCTTGCCCTGCCAGCGCGTGAGCCACGTGAGCCGCTTCACGATGCGGCCGAGCGGGCGGATCGAGCACGCGATCAGTGTCGTGTAGAGCGAGCTGAGCACGACGAAGATCAGCCCGAGCACCGCGAACTGCACGAACGTCGAACCGCGCTCCGGATGCACGAACTGCGGCATGAACGCGAGAAAGAACAGCGCGGTTTTCGGATTCAGCACTTCGGCGGGAATCGCCTGCAAGTACGCCCTGAGCGGCGTGACGGGCGACACCTGCGGCAGCGACGGGTCGGCCGCCTTCTCGAGCAGCGCGCGCACGCCGAGGTAGATCAGGTACGCGGCGCCGGCCAGCTTCACGACGTTGAACGCGAGTGCCGACGTCATCAGCAGCGCGGACAGCCCCACGGCCGCGAACAGCGTATGCACGAAGTCGCCGCTCGCGACGCCGAGGCCGGTCAGGATGCCGGTCTTGCGGCCGCCCTGCACGGTGCGGCTCAGCACGAGCAGCACGGCGGGACCGGGAATCAGGAACAGGCCCAGAACGACGGCCGTGAAGGTGGTCAGCGTGGTCAGGTCGAACATGGCGGCTCCGGCAGGTTGGCGCAGCGGCAGGGGATCGGCGCATTGTATTCGGTTCGGCGCGCGGCCGCAGACGGCCGTTTTCAAACGGCGCGGCCGCGCCGGCGCCTTTCTGGTATAAGCACGACAGGGCGCGCCGGCGTCCGGCCTTCTTTACAGCCCGTCGTTCCATGCGCGACCTTCCACCGATCACCGATCCCGCCGCGGACGCCGACGTCTATCACGTGCCGCGTCCGCTCGTCGTGTTCGGCGGCTCGGTCGTCGAGCCCGAATGGCGGCTCGAGCGGCACAGCCATCGTCAGGCGCAACTGCTCTACACGTTGAGCGGCGTCGTCTATTGCGAGATCGACGGCGGCGTGTGGACTGCGCCGCCGCAATGCACGGTCTGGATTCCGGGCGATGTCCCGCATGCGGCGCGCGGCTCGGCCGGCGCGACTTTCTACGCGGTACTGGTCGAACCCGACGCGGCGCTCGAGCTGCCCACGCGCTGCTGCACGCTGGCCATGTCGCCGCTGTTGCGCGAACTGCTGCTGAAGGCGGCCAGCTTCCCGAACCTGTACGACGTCGACGGGCCGCAGGGGCGGCTGGTGGCGACGCTGCTCGACGAACTCGTCGCGGCGCCGATCGAGGATCTGTACCTGCCGATGCCGGCCGACCGCCGGCTGCGCAAGCTGATCGACCATCTGCTCGACGATCCGGCCGACAAGTCGCCGCTGGCCGAACTCGCGCGGCGCGCGGGCATCAGCGAGCGCAGCCTCACGCGGCTCGCGACGAAGGAACTCGGCATGAGCCTGGGCGACTGGCGCCGTCGGCTGCACGTCGCGCTGTCGTTGCGGATGCTGACGACCGGCCGCCGCGTGCATCAGATCGCAATCGATCTCGGCTACGAGAGCGCGAGCAGTTTCGTCACGATGTTCCGCAAGGCGACCGGCAAGTCGCCGACGCAATACCTGACCGACCGGCAACGCTGAACGCCTACGCTGCGCGCTCGCACACGTTTGGCCGGATTGAAAAAGCAGTTGGCCGGGATGAGAAATGACGCATCGGGTCTCGATCCATAAGATGAGAATCGTTCTCATCTGGAGGTCGACATGCAAATCGTCACGACTGAATTCCCGTTTGTCTGGCTGCGTTACAGCGGCTCGACCCACACCGATCCCGCCCGCCTGATTGCCGAACTCGACGCGCTGCTCGCGCGCCGCGAACGCTTCGTCTTGCTGACCGACGATGCCCCGTCCGGCGACGATCGCGCGGACAACGATCACGAGATGCGCAAACAGCTCGCGAAGTGGAGCAAGGCCAACCGTGCGCTGTCGCGCGAACGGATCCCCGGGATGATCGCGATCGAGCCCAACGCGGCGCGGCGTGTGGCGCTCAATGCCTTTTCGGGCGCCTTCGAGAAGGTCTGGGGCTATCCGCTGAACGCGGCGGCGAGCCGCGACGACGCACTGGCGCTCGCGCAACGGCTGCTCGCCGAACCGGCGCCCGGCGTCGCGGCGGCGAACGCCTGACCCGACGGCCGCGCGGGTCGCGCGGCTTGCGTCGACATCGACGTCGATATTGACACGCACGCACGGTGCGCGAACGCGCGCCGCGGCATATCGCAACCACGCAGAGGTGTTGGGTGGACAATCCGATCCGCGCGATGCGCATCTTCACGCGCATCGTCGAAATGAACAGCTTCACGCGCGCGGCGCAGGCGCTCGGCATTTCGCGCGCCACCGCGACGCGCACCGTGCAGGAACTCGAAGCGGCGCTCGGCATGCCGCTGCTGGTGCGCACGACGCGCGCGTTGCGGGCGACGCCCGAAGGTGATGCGTATTACCGGCGCTGCGTCAGCATCACCGCGGACGTCGACGAGCTCGAAGCGAGCATCCGCGGCGCCGCGCTGCATCCGAGCGGGCCGTTGCGCGTCGAATTGCCGGCGTCGGTGGCGGGCGCGATCGTATTGGCCGCGCTCGGCGAATTTCATGCACGACATCCCGATCTCGAACTGATGCTCGCCATGGCCGGGCGCGCGGGCGATCGCATCGGCGACGCGATCGACTGCAGCGTCCGGCTCGGTGCGCTGCCCGATTCGTCGCTCGTTGCACGCCGGCTCGGCTCGCTCGAGCGCGTGACGTGCGCGAGCCCCGCGTATCTCGAGCGCTTCGGCGTGCCGCGCACGCCCGACGATCTGGACGCGCATCGCGCGGTAGCCGGGTCGCACGTGTTCGGCCAGCGTCCGGCCGAGCTCGAATTCGTGATGGACGACGCGGTGCGCAAGGTGCAACTCGACGGCATCGTCAGCGTGGACGACGAGCAGGCGTATCTCGCCTGCGGCGTGCACGGCCTCGGGCTGATCCAGCCGACGCGCGTCGCCGCGCAGCCGCTGATCGACGCGGGGCGGTTGCGGGAAGTGCTGCCGCGCTGGCAACCCGATGCGCTCGCGGTGTCGGCCGTCTATGTGAAGCGCCCGCATGTGTCGCCCGGCGTGCGGGCGTTCGTCGACTGGATCGCGGAGCGCTTCGTGCAGGCCGGGTATGAGCAGGCGGGACTGGCGGCGGCGGGGGCGGTGGGGTGGCGGCCGGCGCTGCCGGGTGCAGTCGCTGCCGGCGATCGCTACAGCGGGCTCGTAGCGGTGGCTTGACGGCGGTATGCGGACGGAAGGTCCTCAAGCGGTTGCGAGGTGGCAGGCGCTGGCCTTTGATCCGTATCGGAGGATGTAAATATTTTGGCGATTTGGCACGAAATTCGCCGGAATATTTACATCGTATGCTGCGGGGCCAGCAGTGCAGCGGCATGCGGAGAGGCGCAGGCGTGCGCATGCCCGCAGCACCGACAGTCGACCCGCATGGGGTGCGGAATACCCGCCTTACACCACCCTAAACCGCCGCAAATCCTCCGCCACGAAATCGACGAACGCGCGAATCCGCGTGGACATCTGGTGACGCTGCGCATACACCGCGTAGATGTCGGCGCTCGGCGTTTCGTGCTCGGGCAGCACGACGACCAGCCTGCCGTCGGCGAGATAGTCGCGCAGATCCCATTCCGCGCGCATCAGGATCCCGTGTCCGTCGAGCGCCCACTTCACCGCGATCTCGCCGTCGTTCGTCGTCAGGTTGCCGTTGATCCGCACGGCTTCCGTGTGGCGGGCCGCACCGCGTCCGCTCGTCAGGCGCCACACGCCGTAACCTTCGTCGCCCTGCCGGATGCCGATGCAGTTGTGCCGCGTCAGGTCGTGCGGCGTGCCGGGCGTCCCGTGCCGCGCGAGATACGCGGGCGCCGCGCACAGCAGCCGGCGGTTCGGCGCGAGCCGCCGCGCGACGACGCGCGTATCGGGCGGTTCGCCGAAGCGGATGCACACGTCGAACGCGTCGTCCGTGAGCGGCGGCGGCATCACCGACAACTGCAGCTGCACCGATACCTCCGGATAGCGCGCGACAAAGCGCGAGATCGCCGGGCCGACGTGGCTGCGCCCGAAACCGAGCGTCGCGTTCACGCGCAGCAGGCCTTTCGGCCGCTGCTTCGCGCTGCCGAGCAGTTCGCCGAGCTCGTCCATCTGATCGAGGATCCGGCGCGCATAGTCGAGGTACACGTCGCCTTCCGGCGTCAGCATCATCCGCCGCGTCGTGCGATTGACGAGCGTCACGCCCGCGCGCCGCTCCATCTGCGTGAGCCGCTTGCTGACGGCCGCCGCGGTCAGCCCGAGTTCGCGCGCGGCCGCGCTCAGGCTGCCGGATGCGGCCAGCGTCGAAAAGAAGCCGAGATCGGCCGGCTGGACGGTATCCGCCATGACGGGATTCGTGAATTGCAGTTAAAGATGCTTTAAGTATAGCCCCGGTTTCTGTACTTCCAGTTCGATAAAGTGCGTTCACGCTCACGATCAATGGAGGATGTCCGCGTGAAGACCTACCGTATCGCAACGATTCCCGGCGACGGCATCGGCAAGGAAGTGGTGCCTGCCGGCAAGCAGTTGCTGGAAGCGCTGGCCCGCGGCAGCGACCGCTTTGCGTTCGCGTTCGAGGATTTCGACTGGGGCGCCGATTACTACCGTCGGCACGGCGCGATGATGCCGGCCGACGGTCTCGACGCGCTGCGCGGCAAGGACGCGATCCTGTTCGGCTCCGCGGGCGACCCGGACGTACCCGACCACGTGACGTTGTGGGGCCTGCGCCTGAAGATCTGCCAGGGCTTCGACCAGTACGCGAACGTGCGCCCGACGCGCATCCTGCCGGGCATCGACGCGCCGCTGAAACGCTGCGGGCCGGACGACCTGAACTGGGTGATCGTCCGCGAGAACTCCGAAGGCGAATACGCGGGCGTTGGCGGCCGCGTGCACCAGGGCCATCCGATCGAGGCCGCGACCGACGTGTCGATCCTCACGCGCGCCGGCGTCGAACGCATCATGCGTTTCGCGTTCCGGCTCGCGCAGTCGCGGCCGCGCAAGCTGCTGACCGTGATCACGAAGAGCAACGCGCAGCGGCATGCGATGGTGATGTGGGACGAGATCGCGAAGCAGATCGCACAGGAATTCCCCGACGTGACGTGGGACAAGGAACTCGTCGACGCGGCGACCGCGCGCATGGTCAACCGCCCGGCGTCGCTCGACACGATCGTCGCGACCAACCTGCACGCGGACATCCTCAGCGATCTCGCCGCCGCGCTCGCGGGCAGCCTCGGCATCGCGCCCACCGGCAACATCGATCCCGAGCGCCGCTATCCGTCGATGTTCGAGCCGATCCACGGCTCCGCGTTCGACATCATGGGCAAGGGGCTCGCGAATCCGGTCGGCACGTTCTGGTCGGTCGTGATGCTGCTCGAACATCTCGGCGAGGCGGATGCCGCCGCGCGCGTGATGCACGCGATCGAGGCCGTGACGGCCGACCCGTCGCTGCACACGCGCGACCTCGGCGGCAGCGCGACGACCGCGCAGGTGACGGCGGCCGTCTGCGAGCGCGTCGCGAACGCGGCGGTCGCGGCCTGACGGCAGCGACGCGGTGACGGCCGCGCGTGCGCGCAGCCGAGCGCCGCCCGCTCGCTCCACTCACGCATTTTCAGCCCGCGACTCGCGCATGCGACGCGAGCCGGGCGCCGGCCGGCGCTCGAGGTCCATCGACCGACGGCGCACGGCCCGACCTCGAAGGAGGAGACACATGCAAGCGGATCTGGAAACCCGCGTCGCGCGGAAACTGATGTGGCGCATCATTCCGTTCGTGATGCTGCTTTACTTCGTCAGCTTTCTCGATCGCGTCAACGTCGGCTTCGCGGCGATGACGATGAACAAGGCGATCGGCCTGTCGCCGACCGCATTCGGGTTCGGCGGCGGCCTGTTCTTCATCGGCTACTTTCTGTTCGAAGTGCCAAGCAACCTGATTCTCCATCGCGTCGGCGCGCGCATCTGGATCGCACGCGTGATGATCACGTGGGGAATCGTGTCGGCGGTGTCCGCGTTCGCGGCCGGACCGACGAGCTTCTACGTGCTGCGCTTTCTGCTCGGCATCGCGGAAGCCGGCTTCTTCCCCGGCATCATCCTGTACCTGAGCCTGTGGTTTCCCGCGAAGCAGCGTGCGGTGGCCGCCGCGTGGTTCATGGCGGCCGCGCCGATCTCGACCGCGATCGGTTCGCCGCTGTCGGGCGCGATCATGCAGATGCCGCCGATGTTCGGGCTGGCCGACTGGCAGATGCTGTACATCGTCGAAGCGCTGCCGGCGGTCGTGCTCGGCTTCGTCGTGCTGAAGCGCCTGACCGATGCGCCGTCGCAGGCCGCGTGGCTGCGCGCCGACGAACGCGACTGGCTGATCGCGAAGCTGAAGGCGGAAGCGGACGCGCGCCACACGCATGCCGGGCATACGGCCGGTGCGTGGCAGGCGCTGCGCGACCCGCGTGTGCTGGCGCTCGCGCTGATCTACTTCGGCACGTCGGCGGGGCTCTATACGCTCGGCCTGTGGGCGCCGCTGATGGTCAAGCAGTTCGGCTTCACCGCGTTGCAGACGGGCCTGCTGACCGGCATTCCGAGCATCGCCGCCGTGGTCGCGATGATCGGGTGGGCGCGGCATTCGGATCGCACCGCCGAGCGCACGTGGCACGTCGTGATTCCGTGCGTGCTGGCCTGCGTCGGCTTCGTGTTCGCGGGGCAGGCGAGCACGGCGTTGCTGACCGTGCTGGCGCTGGTGGTCGTCAACATCGGGATCAGTGCCGCGAAGGCGCCGCTGTGGGCGATGCCGAGCGCGTTCCTGTCGGGGGCCGGCGCGGCGGCGGGGATCGCGATGATCAATTCGATCGGCAATCTCGGCGGGTTCGTCGGGCCGTTCGCGATCGGCTGGCTCAAGCATGTGACGGGCGGGTATGCGGCGGGGTTGTATGTGGTCGCGGGGACGCTCGCGGTGTCGGCGGTGGTGACGTTGATGTTGAGCCGGAAGGGGGCGCGGGAGCAGGTCGTGTCGGGGGTGCGGCAGCATCATTGAGCGTGGTGCGCGTCCGCGGGCATGCATCCGGACGTGCATACGGTGCGCTGACGACGGCGCACGACCGAAGCAGCCGCGTCAATGCGCGGGAAGTGCCGCGAGGCGAGCGATCTCCGCCGCGCACGCGTCGGCCGACGCGTTCGACGTATCGATCACGCAATCGCTGAACGCGCGCGATGCATATCCTTCCCGATACATCTGCGCGATCCGTTGCCGCTCCCAGTCCGTCAGTGCACGTGTGCCGCGATTCGATGCCGCGACCGCTTCGGGCGGTGCCAGCGTGACGACGAACAATCGTGCATCGCGTACATCGCACGCCGCGCGCAGCCGCTCGAATTCCGCCCCGCCGATTGGATAGGCGATTACGACGTGGCGTTCGCGCGCTTGCGCGATCTGCGTGACCAGTCGCTCCAGCGCAATGGCCCATTGCACGTCGAACGGCGCATCTTCAAGCGCGTCGTGATCGTCGCCGTCGATGAAGCGCGCATCGGGCAGCACGCGTGCGAGTGCGCGGCCGATCGTCGTCTTGCCGCTGTTGATCGGTCCGTTCAGATGGATGACGGTGAGCGGTGTGTTCGTCGATGTAGAGGACATGAGGAGCGGGATTGATGGGACGCCTTCATTGTGCCTCGACGTGAAATCGATTTGTAATGTCGACTCCGAAGCGATTAGAGAAATTATTCGATAAAGCACCCTAAAGAAAGGCGTCGCCCCGCCGTTACTCTTCCTCGGTATCTCAAAAAAGTATGACGAAAGCAGTACGACCACACGACCAAAAAACCGAGGGCGCACGGCCAGCGAAGCCGTGCGCGGGATCAGAATGGGATGCACCGATTCAATGGGGCGCGCAGGCAGCGGGGGCTGGCGCGCGCTGTGCCTTTGCCTTGCCGTAACGGGACTGCTGCCGCATTGCGCCGCCGCCGCGGGGATCGTCGCGGACGGCGGCACGCCCACGAGCGTGTCGATCGGGCCGAATGGCCGGCAGCTCGTCAATCTTGCGCCTGCAGTCGCCGGCGTATCGAGCAACACGTATTCGTCGTTCAACGTGACGACGGCCGGCGCGACGCTGAACAACGCCGGCATCAACGCGCGCACGATCGTCAACCAGGTGACGAGCACGAACCGCAGCCTGATCGAAGGCGAGATCGCCGTGGCGGGGCCGCGCGCGAACGTCGTGCTTGCGAACCCGAATGGCATCACCGTCAACGGCGGATCGTTCGTCAATACCGGGCACGTCGCGCTGTCGACCGGCACCGTGAACTTCAACGACCTGCAGATCGCCCCCGGCGTGATCCAGCGCAACATCGTGCTCGATACGTCGACCGGCACGATCGTCGTCGGTCCGGGCGGCCTGGCCGGCGCGTTGATCGGGCTGGATCTGATCGCGAAGAACATCGTCGTCGACGGCGCGATCGACAACGCGTTTTCGTCGGCGACGGCCGGCGTGCGCCTGCTGGCCGGACGCAGCCGTGTCGAACTGAACACGGGGCTGTCGCCGAACGACAACGCCAACGACTGGCTCTCGCGTACCGCGACGACCCAGCCGGACACCGCATCGTCCTACGCGATCGACATCACCGCCGCAGGCAGCGTGACGAGCGGGCGCGTGCAGTTGATCGTCACGGACCGCGGCCCCGGCGTGCGCAGCGCCGGCGCGATGAATGCGTCGCTCGGGGATTTCACGTTGACGTCGAACGGCAACGTCGAGATGTCCAATACGAAGATCGACGTCGCGCGAGACCTCGACGTCACCGTGCAAGGCGGCATGACGCTGACCGACACCGACCTGAAGTCGCGCGGCGGCCACGCGAACGTGTCGGCAGCCGATGCGATCGCGTTGACGGGCAGCAGCCTGATGGCGTCGGGCAGCGTCAAGCTGAATGGCGCGGGCATCGCGCTGAATCCCGACGACGCGATGAAGGGCGCCACCGTGGCATCGTCGCAAAGCGGCGTGGTGCTCAAGAGCGCGGCGGACATCGAGAACGTCGGCTCACTGGTACAAGGGCAGACCGCGATCGACGCGGATCCGGATTCTGCGGGCGCGGTAACGCTGAACGCGGCGGGCCGCATCCTGAACCAGTCGCTGCCGCAAACGGGGATCGGCATCCTGTTCGGCGTGAAGGGCGATGTGTCGCTGACCGCGGGCACCGATATCGTCAACCGGAATGCACGGATCCTGTCGAACCAGAGCGTGTCGATCGACGCGGGCGGAGATCTGCAGAACATCGTCGACCACAGCACCGGCGTGCAGAACGGTGCGGTGGTCGGCTTCTCCGAGCAGGGCGGCCGCTTCCTGTTCTTCAAGCATCGTAGCGACGGCTTCACCGTCGACTATGGCGCGCTGGCCGACGCATCGAAACTCGCGTACATCACGGCCGATGCGGGCAACGTGACCGTGCGTGCCGCGAACGTGACGAATATCGGCGGATCGATCCTGTCGAATGGCGGCGCGATCGACATCGCCGCGCGCGAAAACATCCTCACGCAGGCCGTTTTCACCGGGCAGGCAGCGTATCGGCGCTCGTGTTTCGTGTTCTGCCGCGCGAGCGCGTCGTCGAACGTGCAGGCGTTCGGCGGCGTGATCGAGGCCAACGCCGACATCCAGCTGAAAGCCGGTACGCAGATCACGAACACGGGCGGAACCGTGCTCGCGCTCGGCGCATTGACGCTCGACGCGCCGAAGACGCTCGCGCAGGGCGTGCCGGGCTACACGGTGATCAACCGCGACCACGACCTGAAAGCGTGGTTCGGCAATCGTTGGGCGGCGATCTATGCGGCCGACACCGGTGGCGTGTTTACCGGCGGAACCGGCAAGGTGCGCCTGACCGGCGAGGCCGACATCGAAGGCGGCGCGTACAGCGCGCCCGAAGGTGTGCTCGCCGCGGGCGGCGTCGTGACGATCCGGCCGCCTCATCGCGATCTCGTGACGATCGGCAACCGCAATCACATGGGTCTCGTGTCGTGGTTCGGCCTGTGATGTCGCACAAGGATCACCGCATCGCCGCCGCGCTCGCATTGACGATCGGCGCAATGTCGCCGTGCGCGCATGCACAGCTCGCGGGCGGGCCGCCGGCCGGCGCGCTTCCAGGCCTCGGCGCGCTGCCGGCCGGGCTCGCGGTGCCGCGTGCGGAACAGGATCCCGCGCAGCGTCTGCTGCAGGAGCAGCGCGACCGGCAGCGCCGCGACGAGATCGCGCAGCCGCCGGCGCAGATCGCGGTGCCCGAGCAGCCGACGATGCCGGACCTGCCGCCGGGCGCCGACGTCGACACGCTGCCGGACGTCGCGCCGACGTTCCTGATCGAGCGGGTCGAATTCACCGGCGACGCGATCCTCGGGCAGCGCGAACTGGACCGTATCGCGGCGCCGTTCATCGGCAAGCAACTCGGGCGCAACCGGATCAACCTGCTGCTGCGCCGGCTGACGGAAGCGTTCATCTCGCGCGGCTACATCACGACGCGTGCGTACCTCGGGCCGCAGAATCTCGCGTCCGGCACGCTGAAGATCAATCTCGTTCCCGGCCGCGTGGCCGCGTTGACGCTGAACGGCAAGCCGCTGAGACCGCGCGATCCCGACGAGAAGTGGTACGAAGTGCGCGGCGGCGGGTGGCTGACCGAAGCCGGCACCGCATGGGCGTTCGCGAGCACGCCGGGCGACGTGCTGCGTCTGCCCGATCTGGAGCAGGGCGTCGATCAGATCAACCGGTTGCGGCGCAATCAGGCCGAAATCCGCATTCTCCCCGGCGAAGCGCCGGGCGATTCGATCGTCGCGATCTCGAACCGCTACGGCGACCGTCTTCATTACGATTTCGGCATCGACAACTACGGCAGCTCGCAGACCGGCAAGACACGCTATCGCGCCGGTGTCGAAGCCGACAACGTGATCGGACTGCAGGAATCGCTGTCGTTCAGCTACGTCGGGACGACCGACACGAACGCGGTCGTGTTGTCGGCGGCGGTGCCGTACGGCTATCAGACTTTCAGCTACACGGCGTCGATGTCCGAGTACCAGCAGGCGATTGGCGACGTCGCGCTGCTCGCGGGGCGCACGTTCAGCCAGATGCTCGGCTGGAACGACGTGCTGATGCGTTCGCCGCGCGGGCGCATGAGCGTCGACGTGACGCTCAACAAGCTGCGCACCGAGCGCGATCTCAACGGCATTCCGTTGTCGCCGCAGAACCTGACGGTGTTGCGTGTCGCGCTGAACGGGCTGTCCCGCTTCGTCATGCGCGATCAGGGCGCAGCCGCGACCTGGGATGTCGGCGTGTCGCAGGGTTTGCCCTGGCTGGCAGCCAACCACGATGCGTCGGACATCGGTATCGACGACGCACACAGCCAGTTCACGAAGCTCGATGCCACCGGCACGCTGCAGTTCACGCTCGGCGATTTCGCCGGTTCCATCTGGGCGTATCGCGGCACGCTTCGCGCGCAGTACAGCCGCGTCGCGCTGTTCGGCAACGAGCAGATCTTTCTGGGCGGCATGGGTTCGGTCCGCGGGTTTACCGAAGGCGGGATCGCGGGCGACAGCGGCGCATTCGTGCGCAACGAGCTGGCCTGGCAGAACGTGCCGGCATGGCACGACGCGCGCATCGAACCGTACGTGTTTCTGGACGGCGGCAAGACGCACCTGAACGCGCAGGGCGGCTGGCCGTCGCTCGTCGGCACGGGTGTCGGCACGCGTGCGCAATGGCGTTTGAAAGGCGGGACGCTGTCGACCGAAGTGCTGGTCGGGCAGGCGCTCGTGCAACCGGCCGCACTCGGCAAGAAGGCCAGCGTGTTGCTGGCAACACTCAACTGGACGGACTGATGGAGAACTTCATGGATCGCCTGTCGAACGGTCGCGAGATCGCGATGCAACCCAACCTGTCGGCGCGGATTCGCAAGATCGGCGTCGCGCTCGTCGCGGCGATGCTGTGCGGCGCTGTCGTCCCGCACGCGTACGCGGTTCCCAAGGCGGCGAAGAAACCGGCCGATGCAACCGCCGCGATGCCGGCCGATGCGATCGCGAGCGTGAACGGCGTGCCGATCCTGCAAGCGCAGGTCGACGAAGCCGTGCGTGCGTCGAAGGCGCCCGATACGCCGGCGCTGCGTGCGGCGCTGAAGAACCAGCTGATCGCGCGTGAGCTGTTTCGACAGGCGGCGCTCAAGCAGCACTACGACACGAAGCCGCAGGTCGTTGCCGCCGTCGAGCAGGCGAAGGCGCTCGCGATGACGCAGGCGTACCTGCGCGATCAGGTCAAGCCGGCGCCCGTCACGGATGCGGACGTCAAGGCGCGCTACGACGCGGTTGTCGCAACGCTCGGCGAGAACGAATACAAGCCGAGCGTGATCGCGGTCAACGATGCGGACACCGCGAAGCAGATCCTCTCGCGGCTCAAGAAAGGCGAGGACTTCGGCGGGCTCGCGCGGCAGTTCAGCAAGGGGCCGGCCGCGGCGCAAGGCGGCGCGCTGAACTGGATCTCGTTCAAGACGCCGATCGAAGCAGGCCACACGCAGAACTGGCCGCAACCGCTCGCCGAAGCGCTCGTGAAGCTTCCGCAGGGCGGACTGACGCGCGAGCCCGTGCAGGTCGGCGATACGTACTGGATCGTGCGTGCCGACGACAAGCGCCCGACGCAGGTGCCGCCGTTCGACCAGGCGAAAGACACGCTGCGGCAACAACTCGAGCAGGTCGCGATAGAGAAGGCGACCGCGCAGGTCGTGGCGGATCTGATCCGCAACGCGCGGATCCAGCAGTAGGCGGCAAGCAGCAAGCCGCCAGTAGCAGCGTCGGGCAGCCGCCCGGCGAACACGCAGGCGATGCCGGGCGGGGAAACCCGGCATCGCTCGGCGCCACGGTCCGCCGGCCGATGGCGTACGGCGCGGGGCCATGAAACGAAGCGAACAACAGAAGATGAACACGTCCAAGCGTAAGACCTTGCAGCAGCTTGCCGCCGCCGGTGCGGCGCGAATCGGTGCACGTGCGCGGTCGGCGGCAAGTGCGCCGCGGTTCTTCGCGGTCGAGCAGGTCGCGGGATCGTATCGCTGGTGGCAGCGTGCGACGAGCGCGCTTCTCGCGCTGGCGATGTTCATCGGACCGATCACGGTCACCGTCGAGCAGGGCCGCGATGCAGCCGGCGTGCTCGGCGCGGGCAATCGTCGAATCGACGACGACGCATGGCAGCGGCTGCTCGATCTCGCGTCGCTGCGCGTCCGATTCTCGATGCAGCTCGCGGCTGCCGCGCCCATCGTCGATCCCACGGCGCCGATCTCGTTTCAGCCTGCCATCACGCAGTCGACCGGCGCAGGCGGCGGCGTGCCGGTCGTCAATATCACCGCGCCGAACGCGGCCGGTATTTCGCTGAACCAGTATCAGCAATTCAACATCGATCCGGTCGGGCTGATTCTGAACAACAGCCTGATGTCGGGCACGTCGCTGACGGGCGGCAACGTGCAGGCCAACCCGAACCTGAACGGCCGCACGGCGAGCGTGATCGTCAACCAGGTCACGTCGACCGGCAATGCCTACGCGAGCTTGCTGAACGGTCCGCTCGAAGTATTCGGCGCACCCGCGGCCGTCGTGATCGCGAATCCGAACGGGATCACGACACGCGGCACCGGCTTCACCAACACGATCGGCGTGACGTTGTCGACCGGCGCGCCGCAGTTCCTCAGTGGCGTGGGCGGCAGCGCGACCGACTTCGCGAACGCGAAGGCGCTCGGCTACAACGTGACCGGCGGTCACCTGCAGATCGAAGGCAATGCCGGCGTCAACGGGCCCGGCGCGGGGATCGAGGGGACCGTGGGCACGATCGACCTGATCGGCGAGACGATCGGCATCAACGCGCCGCTCTATGCCGGCACGCGCATCAACGTGATCGCCGGGCGTCAGTTCGTGACGCCGGCCGCCGTCGATACCTACGGCACCACGTACGGCACCGCGTCGAACGGCTCGGACAACTCCGCCGCGGCGATCAATGCCGCGAACGGCGGCGCGAATCGTTCGCTCGCGATCGACGCGACCGCGTTCGGCGCGATGACGGCCGGGCAGATCCAGGTGGTCAGCACCGCGGCGGGGATGGGGGTGCGATCCGACGCGCAGCTCGCCGCGAACGCAGGCGACTTGCTGCTGTCGGCGAACGGCGACGTATCGGTCGCAGGCTCGGCCGCGCAGCAGCAGGCGGCGGTTCATAGCGCCGGCAACGTGTCGATGACCGGTACGCACATCGGGGTCGGCGGTTACGCGATCGACGCGAATGGCGACGTGACGTCGACCGGCTCGATCCAGTCCGGCGGCAAGCTCGCCGTGGCGGCAGGCGGCAACGTGAACGTCGCGAATGCACAGGCGCACGGCGACATGACGGTCGCGGGCGGCACGAACGTCACGCTCGGCGACGTACAGGGCGGCGGGGCATTGTCGGTTACCGCGCGCGGCGCCGACGGCACGGGCGACGTGAACCTGAACGGCACGTCGGTCGTGACCGGCGCGACGACCGTGCAGGCGGCCCGCGACGTCAACGTGAACGGGCAGACCAATAGCGACACGCTGCGCGCGACCGCGCAACGCGATGCGACGGTCAACGCGGCGCTGCAGACCTCCGGCGCGCTGGCGTTGACGGCGACGCAGGGCAACGTCGTCACGCATGCGACGGTGAAGAGCGGTGGCGATCTTGCGCTGACGGCCGGACAGGACACCGTCGTCGCGTCGCAGGCGACCGCGCAGAACGCGGTCAGCGTGCAGGCGGGGCGCGACCTGAGCGTGAGCGGGTCGCTCGCGAGCGGAACGACGTTCGCCGCCGATATCGCGCGCGACGCGTCGCTCGGCGGCTCGCTGATGGTCGGGACCGACGCGCGCGTGGACGCGGGGCACAACGTCGATACGTCCGGTGTCGTGATCGTCCAGCGCAACGGGTTACTGAGCGCACGCAACGACATCACCGGAAGCGGTTCGATCGCATTCGGCCAGAACGGCGCGTTGAATGCCGCGCATGACGTCGCGCTGACCGGCAAGCTGCTCGCCAATGGCCTGCAGGTCGGCGCGGGCAACAGCGCGAATCTCGCGACGGTCCAGGCGGGCGGCGCATTCGGTGTGACGGCAAACGGTAACGCCGGCGGCGGCGACGTCGTATTCAACGGCAACGCGGCGGCACTCGGCGCCGCCGACGTGCGCGCGTCACGCGACGTCGTCGTGAACGGCACGCTGGCCGGTGGCGCGCAGGTCGCGCTTGCCGCGCAGCGCAACGTGATCGTCGGCGGCAGTGGCACCGTGCAGGCCGTCGGCGATCTCGCGATCACGGCGGCCAGCGGCAGCGTCGCGTCGGCCGGCACGTTGAACGGCGCGGGTGCGCTGACGGTGCAGGGCGCGCAGGATGTCTCGCTGACCGGCGCGACGACCGTAACGGGCGACGTGACCGCCACGGCCGGTCGGGATCTCGTGATCGGCGGCGCGTTGGCCGGGCAGGGTGTCGCGACGCTCACGGCCGCGCGCGACATCGTCGCCGGCGGCACCAGCGGCTTCGCGCAGGACACGACGTTGAGCGCGGGGCGCGATATCGGCGTGACCGGTGCGTTCCAGGGGCGCGCCGTCTCGATGACGGCAGCCGGTTCGATCGCGCTGAACGACGTGCAGGCCAACGCGGGGCTTCGGCTTGCGACGCGCACGGGCGACGTTTCGATCGGCGGCAACGTGAACTCGCTGACGAACGGGACGATCGACGCGGCGCGCGACGTGATCGTCAATGGCACGCTGCGCACGGCAAGCGGCCTGGTCATCGGCGGCGGCCGCAATACGTCGATCGGCGGGACGGTCCAGTCGAACGGCGACGTCGCGCTGACGAATGCGGCCGGTTCGCTGACGAGCACCGGCAATATCCAGTCGGGCGGCAATCTGTCGGTGAACGCCGCGCAGTCGGTGGATCTGGGCACGCACTCGACGTCGTCGCTCGGCGACCTCACCGTTAACGCGGGACGCGACCTGACGATGAACGGCTCCGTCGTCGCGCAGGGCAACGGCACGCTGAACGCCGGCGGCGTGATCGACGGTGCGGCCGCCGTTGCGTTCGGGCTCGCGGCGAATGTCGGTTCCGGCGGCGATACGACTCTCACCGGCTCGCTGCGCGGCGGCAACGTGCGGACGACGGCCGGCGGCTCGGCCACGCTGCACGACGTGCAGGCTGCGTCGACGCTCGCGCTCGGCGCGGCGAACGACCTGAGCGTGACCGGTGCGGTGACGGGCGGCGCGGACGTAGTGCTGGCCGCCGCGCGCGATATCGGCATCAGCGGTTCGTTGCAGTCGGCCGGCAACACGTCGCTGCGGGCGACCGGCAGTATCGGATCGACCGGTGCGATCGCGAGCAATGGTGCGTTCGACGCGCAGGCAGGCAGCGACATCAATCTTGGCGGCAACACGACCGTGTCGCACGACACGACGCTCGCGGCCGGACGCGACGTCAACGTGAGCGGGTCGTTGGCCGGGCAGGGACAAGGCATCGTCAATGCGGCGCGCGACATCGTCGGCGCAGGCACGTTGACGTTCGGTCAGCAGGCGACGCTCGAAGCCGGGCGCGATGTCGCGCAGCGAGGGCTGATCCAGGGGCAGTCGGTCAGCGTGACGGCGGCCGGCAATGCGGCCGTGAACAACGTCGAGTCGACCGGCACGATCGCGCTGCGCGCGAACGGTACGAACACCGCAACGGGTGCGGGCGATCTGCGCATCGACGGTTCGGTCGCCGCCGCGGGCGCGATCACGGCATTCGCGCAGAACGACGTTGCGATCGGCGGCAAGGTTGCGAGCGGTTCGACGGTCGGCGTGACCGCTCAGCGGGACATCGCCGTGAGCGGCGCGATCGAGTCGGTCGGCGATACGGCGCTGGCCGCGCGGCAAGGCAGCCTCAACGCGACCGGCGGCATCAACAGCGGCGGCAAGCTCGCCATCGCGACCGGCCTCGACCTGTCGCTCGGCGCGAGCACCAGCGCGATCGGCGACGCGACGCTGACGGCCGGCCGCGATGCCACGCTGAACGGCACGATGGTCGGACAGGCGAACGGCACGGTGACGGCCGCGCGCGACATCAACGGCGGCGGCAAGCAGGCGTTTGCCGCGACCGCGAACTATGCGGCGCAGCATGACGTCGCGCTGACCGGCGGCATGCAGGCGGCCGCGATCGCGGTGACGGGCGGGAACAACGCGACGTTGCACGATGCGTCGTCGTCGACCACGTTGACGCTGACGGCGAACGGCAACGCCGGCGAAGGCGATGCGGGCATCACGGGTGCGGCGTCCGCACAGGGGGCGGCGAACGTGACGGGGGCGCGGGATGTGTCGATCGGCGGCACACTCGGCAGCGGCGATGCGCTCGCATTGACCGCGCAACGTAACGTGACGGTCAACGGCGGCGTGGAGTCGAACGGCGATCTGAAGGCAACCGCCACGAACGGTAGCGTCATGCTCACGGGGGCGACCACGACCGCGGGTGCGTTCAGCAGCCTGTCCGGGCTCGATACGCAACTCGGCGGCCAGATTGCGGTGGCGAAGTCGACGAACGTGCAGGCCGGCCGCGATATCGCGTTGACGGGGACACTGGCGGGTCAACGCGACGGCACGCTGAGCGCGGGCCGCGACATCAACGGTGCGGGCTCCGCGGCATTCGCCCAGGCGGCGACGCTCGATGCCGCGCACGACGTCGCGCTGACGGGTGCGCTGCAAGCTGCGGCCGTCAACGTGACGGGCGGCAACAATGCGGGGCTCGGCACGGTTCAGGCCGTCAACGGCAATCTCGACGTCACGGCGAAGGGCGGTGCCGGCGGCGGCGATGTGACGCTCGGCGGAGCGGCCACCGCATTCGGCGCGATGCAACTGCAAGCCGCACGAGACGTTTCCGTTGCGGGCGCAATCAATACCGGCGGCACGACGACGATCAATGCGGCGCGCAGTGTCGCGCTGTCGGCGGTCAATTCGGCGGGCGATCTCGCCGTAACCGCTTCGGGCGGCAACGCAAGTGCGACGAGCCTGACGACGCAGGGCAACCTGAACGTCGGCGCCGCACAGGACATCGCTGTGACGGGGCAGAGTGTCGCGGGCGGCAATGCTTCGCTGAACGCGGGCCGCGACATGACGCTCGCAGGCGTCGGCGCACAGCAAAACGGCACGTTGACGGCGGGTGGCTCGGTGACGGCCGACGCGATCGCGTTCGCGCACCAGGCGAGCGTCACCGCGGGCGGCAATATCGCGGTGACAGGCAACGTCGCGACCAACGGCGATCTCGCGATGACCGCCGGCAACGATTTGTCGGCCGGCTCGGTGCAGGCGGGCGGCGCGATCGGATTGCGGGCGCAGGGCCACAACGGCGCCGGCGACGTGATGGTGAACGGCGCGGTGACGTCGGGCAACGCGACGACGATCGCGGCCGCGCGCGATGCGGGTATCGGTGCGGCGTCCAGCGGCGGTGCGCTGAACGTGACGGCCGGACGCAGCCTCGGTGTCGCGGGCGCGATCAATGCGACCGGCGACGCGACGCTGACTGCGACGGCGGGCAATCTCGGCGTCGGCGGCGCGGTCGTGTCGACCGGGAGTTTGCGGGCCAATGCTGGCGGCGGACTCGCGCTGCTTTCCGGCGGGCTCGTGAACGGCGATACGACGTTGACGTCGGGTGGTGCGATGACGCTCGGCGGCGCGCTGTTCGGTCTCGGGGCCGCCAGTATCAACGCGGGCGGTGCGCTCGGCGGCGGCGCGGCACTGACGTACGGCAAGGACATCGCCGTCAATGCCGGAAACAGCATCACGCTCGGCGCGATTCAGGGTGCCGGCAAGCTGACGGCGGTGTCCGGCGGCGACATGTCGCTCGGTGCGACCACCGCGGTCGGCGACGTGTCGGCGAAGTCGACAGCCGGCAGCGTGTCGTTCGGTGGCTTGTTGCAGTCGGGCGGCAATGTCGCGGTTCAGGCCGCGCACAACGTGTCGCTCACGGGCGGTGTGGGTTCGATGGGGACGGTCGACGTCAATGGCATCGGCGGCAACGTGTCGGTCGCGGGCGTGTCGGCCAACAGCGACGCGACGGTGCATGCCGGGCAAACCGTCGCGTTGACCGGCAACAGCATCGTGGCCGGGCAACTGGGTGTGTCGGGCGGCAACGTCACGCTGAGCGGTTCGGCCGTCGGGTCGAAGAACGTGACCGTTTCCGCGCAGGGAACGGTCGATGCCGGCAATGCATCGCTCGTCGCGTCGCAGAACCTGCAGGTGAACGGCTCGAACGTGACGCTCGGCAATGCAACGGTCGGCGGCGCGCTTACCGCGCAGGCGTCGAACCAGCTCACGCTGGCGGGCGGCAAGGCGGTGAACGTCGTCGGCAACGCGACGCTGGCTTCGCAGAACGGGCTGTATAACGCCGCGAACGTGCTGGCCGGATCGCTCAACGTGTCGGCGCCGAACCTGACGAATGCGGCTGGCGCGTCGCTCGCGTCGATCGGCACGACGACGATCAATGCATCGAGCTTCGCGAACGCTGGGCTGGTGAACGGGACGACGACCAACGTCACCGTCGGGGGCGCGCTGACGAACGTGGGCGGCTCGCTGATGGCGGTGAACGCGCTCAACGTCAATACCGGGACGCTGAACAACCAGAACGGGATCGTTTTTGCCGGCAATCCGCAGGCCGCGACCGGTGCCACCGGCGACGTATCGCTGACGATCAATGGCGGCAACGGCGCGTTCTACAACGCGAGCGGACAGTTGCTCGCGCAACGGAACATGGGGATCAGTGCGGTCAACATGGCGTTCGATCCGTCGCAGGGGACGATCAGCCAGGGCGGCAATCTGTCGATCACGGCCGGGTACGTGAATGTCGGCGGCACGTGGAATTACGGCGGGCAGAGCGTTTCGCTGACGGGGCTGAACGGGATCACGAACAACGGCACGATCACCGGGACGTCGCCGTTGACGCTGACGGCAGGCGGCAGCTTCGAGAATCACGGGCAGGTCACCGGGGCGGATGTGACGTTCAACGGCACGCTGAATAATGCGGCCGGGGCGGTGATGCATGCGGATAACGCGTTGACGCTGAACGGAGATACGACGAACCGCGGGACGGTCGAGGCGGGCAGTGTGCTGACCGTGAACGGCGGGAATTATGACAACCAGGGTGCGACGACGCAGTCGAAGGGGGACGCGAATTTCAATCTCGGCGGTTCGCTGCTCAATACGGGCGGCTCGATATTCGCCGGCCGGAACATTGGCATCTCCGCGGCGCAGGTGATCAACGATCAGACTGCGCCGCAGGGGGCCGTCACGACGACCACGCAGGTCAGCGACCCGGCGCTCCTGATGTCAGGGGCGGTGGGCTGGGTGACGGCCGGCTACGAAAAGACCTCTGGCCATGAGCACACGGTATCCGCAGCTTACGAGACGTCGCCCGCGACGCTGGGTGGCCTGCTGGCGCCGACTGGCTCGACCACGAACAGCGGGTTGTTGTCGGCGTCCAACCCGGTCGCGACATCCGGCACGGTGACGTTCAATCAGTACAGCGTCCTGACCGGTATCAACGACCACGGCGTTTCGCAGTATTCGAACTACTGGTTCGTCGGAACGGGGCCCGAGGCCGGCGCACTCAAATCCGCGACGTTCACATTGCCGACGGTCTATCAGACGGCGACGAACCAGCAAGCCGGAACATCGGGTGTGATTTCCGCCGGCGGCTCAATCTCGCTGACAGCCGGCACCTTGTCGAATAAAGGCGGGCAGATCGCGGCGCAAGGCAACATCGCGCTCAACGTCCAGTCGCTGAGCAACGGCGCGGTTGCGCCGACCATGACGGTCAACAGCTCCACCTATGTCGATCAGGCCCAGTACGCGAATTTTCTGGCGCAGCTGGCGGCGCTCGGAACGATCGGGGTCCAGGGCACGGGCAACCCGACCGGCGCGTTCAATTGCGACGGGGGCAACTATTGCCAGGTGGGTCCGTCTTATCTGCCGACCGCGTTCCAGATCAACAAGGGCGCGGCTGCGCCTGCCACTACCGGCACGGTGACCTTCACGACGCCGACCGGCATGATCGCGGCGGGCAGCAACCTGACGGTCGGCGGCGGCGATCTGACCAACGAGGGTCTGCTGTATGCCGGCAACAACGTCGCCATTGCGTCCGGCACGCTCACCAACCAGGGCGGCAACCAACAGAACTACGCGAGCCAGGTCGGCTGCGCATCCGGCGTGCCGAACTCCGCCTGCGGCAACGCAGGCCAACCGCGCGGCAACAATCCGACCACGACGACGTTCGGCTACAGCCAGAACGACGCGACGATCTATGCGGGCCACGATCTCGTGATCGCGGCCGGCCAGATCAACAATACGTACGGCAACCTGCTCGCGGGCCACGACATCGTCATCGGCGGTGTCGGCACGACCGCGGGATCGACCACGCCGGCACAGAGCCTGAACAACACGTCCGGCAACATCGTCGCGGGCAACGACATCAAGCTCAACGTATCGGGCGCGATCACCAACAATCTGCCGCCACCCGTGCCGGTACACGAGAACTACGGCAAGCACGAGCAATATTCGGGCTGCATGACAGCCGGCGGCTACAAGGAAAGCTACTGCGAGGGCTATGTCGACCAGCAGTCGGGCAGCTCGTCGGTGATCAGCGCGGGCAACAACCTGCAGATCAACGCGGGCAGCCTGACGAACATCGGCAGCCTGATCGCGGCCGGCAACAACGCGACGATCGCCGTCGCAGGCCCCGTCGTGAACGAGGCGCAGGTGCTGAATGCCTACTGGCACTCGCATTGGGTGCAGGAAACCGGCATGTTCAGCAGCGACAAGCGTCACGACATCTGGGCGTGCGGCACGCCGGAGCAGTGCAAGGCGCTGTACGGGAGCGCATACACGAGCACGGGCGGTACCATCGATCCGCCGACGCCGGTCGGCAACATCGCGGCGACGATCCAGGCGCCGAACCTGTCGATCTCGTCGAGCGGACAGATCCAGAACGTCGGCAACGTGATCGGCACGTATGTGTCGTTGACGGGCCAGAAGCTCATCAACGGCATCACGACCGCGAACACCTACACGCCGCGTGTCAATGCGCCGTCGCAGGTCATTTCGCTGAGCCCGGTGGACTTGCCGGGGCTGAACCTGTCGGTGCCTCGTGCCGTCGGTACCGGCAAGCTGCCGACACCGGTCGCGGGCGCTGCGTCGTACGTCGACGCGTCGCTCGGCGGTTCCGTGCTCGGCTCGCTCGGGCCGCAGGACTTGCTGAACAATCTGCCGTCGGCGCTGCAGCCGTCGTCGACGCTGTTCTATTACAACCCGCAGGAAGAGGACCTGCTGTTGCAGCAGGCGGCGCTGAAGCAGACCGGCAAGTCGAGCTTCGTCGACGGGCTGACGTACGACAACGAGAAAAACCTGTCGGTGACGGCGCAGGAAAAGATGTACCTGTACCAGAACGCGATCGATTACTCGAAGGCGCATGACCTGCAACTGGGCGCCGCGCTGACGCAGGAGCAGATCAACACGCTCGACAAGCCGATGCTGTGGTACGTCGAGCAGACGGTGCCGGACCCGACGTGTCATGCGACGGGAGCGGCGACGTGCCCGACGATTACCGCGCTGATGCCGCAGGTGTATCTGCCGCAGGACACGCAGGCGCTGTCGGCGGGCGGCAACATCTCCGGTCAGGATGTCACGCTCAAGTTCAATCAGGACGGTAACGGCAGCATTCTCAATACGGGGAGCATCACCGCGTCGGGGACGCTGAGCGTCGACACGCACACGCTGACGAACCAGGCGAATCAGGTTGATGTCGGCGAGATCTGGCAGAAGGTCGATGGTGGGTATCTGAAGACGACCGGGACGGTGGTGCAGCCCGGTGGGTTCATGAGTGCGGCGAACATGGACCTGAACGTGCAGACGCTCAACCAGATTGGTGGAGCGCTGCAGAAGTTGAATGCAGACGGCACGGTCGATCAGGCAGGTACGCAGCAGGCACTCGCAAACCTGCAGCAGCAACTCGGCGTGAACTTTACGCAGACGTCAGTCAGTGATCACCTGCATTCGGACTTCGTGCAGGAGGGCGGCGGGCTGCCGACGTTTGCCATCGCGGCCATCGCGATTGCAGCGTCGATCATGACGGCGGGCGCCGCCGCCGCCGCCGCGGGCGTCGTGATGACGCAGCTGTCGGTCGGTTCGGTAATGATCGGCGCACTTGGCGGCATGGTTGGAAGCATTACCAGTCAAGCGTTTTCGGGGGATGGGCTGAACTTCGGGCGGATCCTCCAGGCGGGAGCGCTCGGCGCATTGACGGCCGGCGTCATGGCTGGGACGGGTCTTGCTAATCTTCAGGGTTTGCAGGATCTCGGTCGAACAATCGGAACCGGTGGAGCGGTTTCGATGGGGCAACTCGGCCAGGTGTTGGAGAAGATTGTTGAGCGCGGCGTCGTGTCGGCCGCAATCAATACGGCAGTATCCGGAGGCAGCTTCGGCAGTGCGCTTACGAACAGCATGATCAGCGATCTCGGTATGGTCGGCGCAGGTGCGATCGGTGTTGCTTCCACAGACAACACGTCAATGCTCGCAGCCGGGAGTCCTGGATACGTATTGGCCCATGCCGGATTGGGATGCGCATTGTCGGCGGCGAAGGGAACGGGGTGTGCAAGCGGGGCGATTGGCGGGGCCGTGTCGGCGATGACGGCGAATAGCATCGCCACGGCCGCGACGGGCGGACAGGGCGTCACCGATCAGGGACAGCTTGCGGCGATCGTGACGGCGACCTCGTTGCTCGGAGGCGCAGCGGCGGGCTTGCTGGGACAGAACGCGTTGGCCGCGATGACGGCGGCGCAGAACGAGACGCTGAACAATACATGTGCGGATGGCCATCACTGCGGTGAAGATCGGCAAAAACTGAACGAGCACACGTACACGCATCAGATTCTGCCGCAAGGTGGCGGGCCGATTGATGAAGAACAGGCCGGTGAAACTATTGTGGCGGGGAAGGGAACGCCGCCTGCGGGAATGCCCAGCAACACGGGCGGTGTAAACTTGGCGTCGCCTGATCGTACAAACCATATATTGAACGGCGATGCCACTGGCGGTGGGCACCTCTGGCCCGGCGCTCCCGGCAAGTCGGCATTTCCGCAGAGTTGGTCACCTACGCAAATCATGAATGACGTGTCTGACATTGCGACTGACCCGGCTATTGCGGAGACGGTTCAATCTAATGGGCGGATAGTAAAGAACGGCACGCGCGATGGCATCGATATTCGCGTCGTGATTGAACCTGTAAGCAAGGGGGGCGGCATAGTAACCGCATACCCGACTAACGTTCCGAGGAACCCGAAATGACTGTGGAGCGACCGAACTTTAACGAGATTGAGAGTTTGCTACGGAGGGCACTCGATCTAGTCGCGTCGAAAATACCGGACAGGGACAGGGGTGATGTGTCCGAGTATCTGGACCACGGCGAGTACGGAGTCGCGTACGAGCTGTTGGAATTTGTGCTCGATAAGCAGCAGGTAGCACATCCGGACTTTCTGTCAGAAGCGGCGAGAAAAATGGGGATGGCTTTGCCGACGAAGCCGAGTAAATGAAAATCCACAGTGTTGAGACGAACCCGGCCACGTGCCGGGTTTGTGCTTTATGGCGTGGCGAGCGTAAAGGCGCGGCCGCTAGAAGATCCCCCTCGCTACTTCGCGGCGCACGTCCTCGTCGAAGTGCATTTGCCGAATTCCGTCGATCGCACGCCGGAGTCGCGCATCGGCAATGATGCGATGTTGGTCGTGCTGCCGGTTGGCTGGCGCGGCTGTGGAATTGCTCAATTGGTCAATTGCTCGTTATGGATCGTCATCGAAATCTCCCCTTGAAATGGCACAGACATGACGCACGTACCAAAACCCGTGCCGCTCGGGCTGCAAGCCTTGCTGGTATTGGGTTTGAGGCGGTGCACGAAAAAGTGTAACGAGCGATGCCGGAAACTGTCGACCGGCCGGAAAGCCAAGCGGGGCAAGGCTTTCCGGTGCGGTGCAAAGTGCACCACGACATGTTCGGCGCGGAAGCGGTGCCGGGTTCGGCGCGCTGGTTCGTCCGTCGTCATGCTCGCGCACAATTCGGCCCCAATGGGGCGAGTGGGGGCGCGACGAGCGCGGTGCTGTCGCCGGCAGTGATTGACGCCATTGATCCGAGCGGAGCGCCATTGAATCAAGGGCAGATCGCTGCAATCATCGCACTGGCGACACTCGCTGGTGGCGGTCTTGCCCGTCTTGCTGGACGAAATGCGATGGCCGGGACGACGGCTGCACAGAGCGAGGCGCGGAACAACGCGATGCAGCATGTTGGGCCGAAAAATGACATGCTGTTGAAAGTGAAGCATTTTCTCGATCGACAGATTGAATTAAAGCGTGGGTTTGGGGCCTGTCAGGAATTTCGTGTTTAAGGCATAACATGCTCTCAAGGAGAGTGTATGCCTCGCAAATCGAAAGCCCAGCCGGTGGATCTGCCGGCGATTCCGGTCGAACTGCTTGAGCAGTTTGGCAACGGTCCGATGACCGCCGAAGCCATCAATGCCGCGACGCTGGCGCTCAAGAAGGCGCTGATCGAGCGAGCGCTGAGCGGTGAGATGAGTCATCATCTCGGCTACCCTGCCGGTGCGGCCAAGCCGGCCAACGCCACAAATCAGCGCAACGGCCGAGGTGCCAAGACTGTCCTGACCGAAGACGGCCCGATTCGCATCGAGGTGCCTCGCGACCGCGACGGCAGCTTCGAACCCATCCTGATACCCAAGCACGAACGGCGCTTCACCGGCTTCGACGACAAGATCGTTGCCATGTATGCCCGGGGCATGACCGTGCGCGAGATTCAGGGCTTCCTGCTGGAGCAATACGGCACGGAGGTCTCGCCCGACTTCATCAGTTCCGTGACCGACGAGGTCATGGCCGAAGTGACTGCCTGGCAGGGCCGACCGCTTGAGCCGATGTATCCGGTCGTGTTCTTCGACGCCCTTCGGGTCAAGATTCGCGAAGACGCCGTCGTGCGCAACAAGGCGGTGTACCTGGCGCTGGGCGTGCTGCCCGACGGCACCCGTGACATTCTGGGCCTCTGGATCGAGAACACCGAGGGGGCCAAGTTCTGGATGAAGGTGTTCAATGACCTGAAGACGCGCGGCGTTCACGACATCGTGATCGCTGTCACCGATGGTCTCAAGGGTATGCCCGAGGCCTTGGCGGTGGTGTTTCCGGCGACCACACTGCAAACTTGTATCGTCCATCTGATCCGCAACAGCCTCGATTACGCCAGTTGGAAAGACCGCCGAGGGTTGGCCGCCGCGATCAAACCGATCTACGCCGCGCCCAGCGCGGAAGCGGCCCAGGCCGAACTCGATGCGTTTGCCGATGGTCCGTGGGGTCAGAAATTCCCAACCGTCAGTAGCGCGTGGCGCAACGCCTGGGATCGCGTGATCCCGTTCTTTGCCTTTCCGCCGGGCGTGCGCAAGATCATCTACACGACAAACGCGATTGAAAATATCAACTCGCAGTTGCGCAAGATCATCAAGACCCGCGGGCACTTCCCGACCGACGAGGCAGCCACCAAACTCATCTGGCTGGCCCTGCGCAACATCACGGCGAATTGGGGTAGTGCAGCTCATGACTGGAAGACCGCCATGAACCAATTCGCTATCCTTTACGCAGATCGATTCGTCCGGCCTTCCGTGTAATTACTCAACCCGCCTTGAACACGGAAATCCTGACACCCCCGCCGAGCGAGAGGGCTTACGGAGCGCCGGAACAAAGCCCCTAGAAAATCCCCTCGACAAAGCCCCCTAAAGAAATCCCCCCCACCGCCGTTACCTTCTTCGGTAGCTCAAAAAAAGCATTACCAGCGCCATACAACCAAACCACACGACCAGATAACGAGGGGGCGCCCGGCCGTCGAAGCCGTGCGCAGTATCAGAAGATGGGATGCACCGATTCGATGGGGCGCGCAGGCACCGGGGGCTGCGCGCGCTGCGCTTTTTGCCTTGCCGCAGCATGCCTACTGCTGCACGGGGTTCTCACCACTGCGTGCGCGTTCCCGCACGACCACACCTCCACGCTCGTACCCGCCGTGCCGACTATCCGGCAACCGACGCCCCTCTCATCGCGCTTCCCCAACACATCACACCAAGCATCCAACATCGCTCGAGGAGGCCCCCACAAAACACCAGAAAACTAACGCGATTCGAATCTAGACCACTAAAAAAAACGCATCAAAAAAATCGAGGATTGAATTGAACAAGCATTCCCTTTGTCTGCTGGCGGCAGCCGCAATCTCGGTATTCGTCGTCGCCGGTTGCGGCGGCGGCGACGGCTCGTCGAACGCAAGCAGCGGCACGCCCGCCAACACCGGCGGCGCCAATAACGCAGCCAGCGCACCGGCCGTCGCGTCCACACCGCTCGCGGCAGCCCCCGCAAGCGCCCCCGTCGCATCGTCGCAGCCGGTGACGGTCGGCGAGGCACTGCCCAGCCTGACGACCCCGCAAACCGGTTCGACGGCCGCAACGGCAACCGGCCCGGTCGGGATCTGGTCGGCGTCCGGCAACCTCGGCTACTCGACGATCGCCTTGGTCGACCCGCACAACAACCTGAGCACGCTCAACCTGCTCGGATCGTTCGTGATGTCCGACGATTTCTCGACCCTGACCGTCAACGGTTCGACGTGGTCGCTCGCACCGGGTATCAACTTCGCGGGAACGAGCGGCATCGTCACGAAGATCGATTCGGGCTCGGGCGCATACAGCCCGAAGCAGACGTTGTCCGGCACGATCACCCGCAACGGTACGGCGTCGAATTTCACGTGGACCTACAACGCCGCGAACGCACTTGCGGTCACGCAGGACAGCGTGGTGGGCACCTGGGCGACGACCAACGCGTCGTTCGCGATTGCATCGGGCGGTACGCTGACCGGCACGCTGAGCGGTTGCAACCTGAGCGGCACGCTGCTGCTTTCCACGCCCGGCTCGAGCCAGAACATGTACGACATGACGGTGACGGCCTCCGCATCGACGGGCTGCAAGCTGCCGGCCGGCGTTCCGCTGTCGGGCAGCGCCGCGATCATGTTCGTGCCGATCACGGGAACCAACGGCTTCAAGCGCTCGATCCTCTACGTGCTGCGCGCGGCTGATTACAGCTTCATCGCATACGGTCAGGTGATCAAACAATAAACGCATGGTCGCACCGCACACGGCGCGTCGGCGCGCCGCGTGCGACGGCCCGATCAATACGTTCCGTCAACAACGAAAGCCATGCATCCAATGAAGAACTCATCCAAAGCCGCCCTGTTCGGTTGCGGCCTGCTCGTGACGCTGCTGTCCGGCTGCGCCACGGTGCCGAATACCGACATGAAACCCGAAGCGCGTCAGAACCTGCATTCGATCGCGATGCTCGACGTCATCGAGCCGAAGCGTGTCGCGGTCGTCAATTTCGGCGGCGCGGCGGGCGGGTTCGGGCTGATCGGCGCGCTCGCGCAAGGCGCCGTCAACGCAAGCCATACGAGCACCTATACGGATCACGTCGCGGCCGGCAAGATCGTGTTCGCGCCGGACATTGCAGAAGGCGTGGCGGGCCGCCTCACCGGCAACGGCTATCAGGTCGTGAAGCTGGACGGCCAGAAAGTGAAGCTCGCCGATGACGGCAAGTCGGACGACTACTCGGCGATCCAGACCGACGCGGACGCGATCATGAACGTGTGGTTCACGTCGTTCGGTTATATCTCGCCGCCCAACCAGCTCGACTACGTCCCGTGGGTCGTCATCCGCGCGCGCATTCTCGACGCGAAGACGAAGCAGGACCTCTATTACAAGACGTTCGCGTGCGGCTACGACATCAAGGCGAACAGCGTCCACGTCGACAGCGATTTTGCCTACAAGTACGGCAGCTTCAGCGATCTCGAGAAGAATTTCGACAAGTCGGTGGAAGGGATCAAGTCGTGCGAGAAGTTGGTCGCGGACCTGATCGGTCGGGATCTGGCACGTACGCCTGCGCCGGCCACTGCTGCTGCTTCGACGGCATTGACGACGACCGCGGCCACCGCGACGGCCACGGCATCGAAATAACGTTGACGCGCCTGCAGGACCGTCGCGATACGCGTGGCGAATCCGGCAGTGCTTGAAGAAAAAGCGGGAAGGGAAGGACTGCATGCAGCCGGGCGGTTGTCACACCGCCCGGCCGCTCGCGAAAGCGACGGGCTTACTTGTCGCTATCGCCCTTGATCTGCGGCAGCGCCGACGCTTCACCCGGCGTCAGCAGCCCGACTTGCGAATACACGCGCAGCTTGTCGCGCGTATCGGTGATGTCGAGATTGCGCATCGTCAGTTGGCCGATACGATCGCGCGGCGAGAACGTCGACGCCACCTTCTCCATCGACAGGCGTTCCGGCTGATACGTGAGGTTCGGCGACTTCGTGCTGAGAATCGAGTAGTCGTTGCCGCGGCGCAGTTCGATCTTCACTTCGCCGGTGATCGCGCGGGCGACCCAGCGTTGCGCGGTTTCGCGCAGCATGATCGCCTGCGGGTCGAACCAGCGGCCCTGGTACAGCAGGCGGCCGAGGCGGCGGCCGTTCTCGCGGTACTGCTCGATCGTGTCTTCGTTGTGGATGCCGGTGACGAGACGCTCGTACGCGATGTACAGCAGTGCGAGGCCCGGGGCTTCGTAGATGCCGCGGCTCTTCGCCTCGATGATGCGGTTCTCGATCTGGTCGCTCATGCCCAGGCCGTGGCGGCCGCCGATGCGGTTCGCTTCCAGCAGCAGCTCGACCTGATCCTTGAACTCGACGCCATTCAGCGCGACCGGCTGGCCGGCTTCGAAGCGCACCGTCACTTCTTCGGCGGCGATCTTCACGTCGTCGCGCCAGAACGCGACGCCCATGATCGGGTTCACGATCTTGATGCCGCTTTCGAGGCTTTCCAGATCCTTCGCTTCGTGCGTCGCGCCGAGCAGGTTCGAGTCGGTCGAATACGCCTTCTCGGCCGACATCTTGTACGCGAAGCCGGCCTGGTTCATGAATTCGGACATTTCGGCGCGGCCGCCGAGCTCGTCGATGAACGTCTGGTCGAGCCACGGCTTGTAGATCTTCAGATCCGGGTTCACGAGCAGGCCGTAGCGGTAGAAGCGCTCGATGTCGTTGCCCTTGTACGTGCTGCCGTCGCCCCAGATGTTGACGCCGTCTTCCTTCATCGCGGCGACGAGCATCGTGCCCGTCACGGCGCGGCCGATCGGCGTGGTGTTGAAGTACGTGACGCCGGCGGTCGTGATGTGGAACGCGCCGCTTTGCAGCGCCGCGATGCCTTCGGCGACGAGCTGCGCGCGGCAGTCGATCAGGCGGGCGCCGGCTGCGCCGTATTCGATCGCGCGTTTCGGGATCGCGTCGTAATCGTCTTCGTCGGGCTGGCCGAGGTTCGCCGTGTATGCGTACGGGACGGCGCCCTTCAGTTTCATCCAGTGCAGCGCGGCGCTGGTGTCCAGGCCGCCGGAGAAGGCGATACCGACCTTCTGGCCGGTCGGGAGGCTTTCGAGAATCGTGCTCATAGGAATTACCGTGGATTGAAGCCGGTGGGATCGTATTTCGCGGAATATGCGAGTATCGGCTGTCCGGGAAGTTGGGGCAAGGGCTGATTTTGCTGCGGAACCGGCCTCGCGCCTGTCGCGGCGGGCCTGACGGGCGGTTAACCGGCTGGAGAACGCAAGGCTGGACGGCGTTGCATCGCTGCCGAAACGCGTGCTGAAGGGCCGGGCTGCGGCCGAATTTCAGGGCCGGATCGGCGGTCAGGCAGGGGTCGCCGTCGTCAGTGCGCACCCCTCCACACAGAAAGGCATATGAAAGACTGGCGCACGAAACCGGAACCTCAGATATTCCACGCCTGCGCGGTATCGAGCAGCCGCTCGCGCAACTGGTCGACTTCGCCGGCCAGCTTGGCCGTGATCGACACATAGCCGGACAACTGCGGCGGCGGCGCGTCGTGCGGCGGGTCGACCGGCCGGCGGCGCGGGGCGAGCCGGCTCGGCGTGCCGAACTTCAGCGCGCGGCTCGCGCCGACCAGCGTGTCGCGGATGCGCCGGTTCACGCCCTTCATCTCGACGCGCACGTATTCGCGGGCCGCCGCGTCGTCGGCGGCCGGCAGCGCGCTCGACAGAATCTCCAGATACCCGATGCACAGGCGCAGGCTGCGCTGGATCGCCTCGAGCTGCGCCATCGACGTCTCGCATTCCTTCGACACCGACGGCATCAGCGAACGCAACTGCACGAGCAGTGCGCTCAGCGCGGCCATTTCCTTCAGGTGCGCATCGTCGCTCACGTGGCGGTCGCCCGCGAGCCGCGCATGCACAGCCGCGCACGCACGCAGCGCGTCGGCGAGCTTGTAGCGCCACGAATAGGTCGCGTACAGCGGCAACGCGAACGAGAACGCCAGCGCGATCACGATGCCGACCAGCACGTTCACAGCGCGCCACAGGCCGTCGACGATCTCGTTGTCGCCGTGCCCGGCGACGATCACCATCGTGATCGCCGACAGCAGCGCGATGTAGCCGGCCTTGCCGATCGCGTGATACGCGCAGATACCGCACCCGACGGCCATCAGCAGGTAGATCGCGAACGGCGCGTGCAGGAACGAGTAGAGGAGGATCAGCCCGAGCCCCGCCAGCGCGCCGATCGACGTGCCGAGCGCGCGCTCGGCCGCCTTCTTGCGGATGTTGCCGTGATGCTGCAGCCCGCCGACGACGATCAGCACGGTGATCGTCGACCATTCGCCATGCGGCACGTTCAGCCCCGTGGACAGCGCGATCGACACGAGAATCGCGAGCGCGACGCGCGCCGCATGGATCAGCTTCGCGTGCCGGTAGCGGCGGTACGGGTCGAGCAGCGGGCGGAGCGCGTGGCGCACGAGCGGCGGCAGTCGGGTCGGGAGCGGGGCGGTCATGACGGAGCGGGAGTGGCGGGAACGCGCACGGCGGCGTGCGCGGGCCGGCGCCGCGCCGCATGCGCAGCTGACGTAACGCTAGCCGAACGCGCGCGGGCTGTCCACGGCGAGGCCGCCGGGCCGTGGCTGGGCGGCAGGCGGCCGCTTCGTGTCACGCGGCCTGCCGGATCACATCGCGTCAAGCGTCGGCCGCACTCGATTGCGCGTCCAGCACGCGGTTGCGGCCGCCGGATTTCGCGCGGTACAGCGCTTCGTCGGCGCGTCGCAGCAGCGTCGCGGCGGTCATTCGGCCGTCGGCGGCGGTTGCGGTGCCGATGCTGGCCGTGACGCGCCCGTACGGGCTCTTTACGTGTTCGATGTCGAGCCTCGCGATCGCGCGCCGGATGCCCTCGGCGACGGTCGCCGCGCCCGGCGCGTCGGTGTCGGGCAGCGTGACGACGAACTCCTCGCCGCCGTAGCGCGCGACGTGGTCGCTGTCGCGGCGCAGGCTGCGCGTCAGCGATTGCGCGACCTGGCGCAGCACGTCGTCGCCGGCCGGGTGGCCGTAGTAGTCGTTGAACGCCTTGAAGTGGTCGACGTCGACGAACAGCACGGACAACGGGCGGCCGTTGCGCGACGCGCGCTGGGCCTCTTTCGCGAGCACCGTGTCGAACGTGCCGCGGTTGTCGAGGCCCGTCAGCGAATCGGTGTGCGCGAGCCGGTACAGCTTCGATTCGGCGTCCTGCCGGCGCTTCAGCTCGCGCGACAGCGCGAGCGAGCCCCACGCGATGAACGCCGTGAACAGGCTCATCAGCACGACGGTCCAGATCGCGCGATGGCGCCACGCCGCGTAGACGTCGATCTCGGCGGGCGCGACGTCGACGATCAGCGGCAGCCCGGCGAGATGCTTGTAAACATAGATGCGCCGCACGCCGTCGATGGCGCCGACACCGGTCAGCTCGCCGGCGCGGCCGCGCTGCGCGTCGATGAACAGCGGCGAATCGTGCAGGTCGAGGCCGACCACCCGCGTGTCGTAGGGCAGGCGCGACACGAGCGTGCCGTTGTCCTCGACGATCGCCGCGCTGCCGTGCCGGCCGACCGCGAGACCGTCGAGCAGCGCGCGGAAGTAGTCGATGCTGAGCGTGCCGACGACGATCCCGCCGAACGTGCCGTCGGGCCGGTTGATCCGGCGGCTCAGCGCGATCGTCAGCGCGCCGCCGCGCAGCCGCGACGCGTACGGCCGGCTGATGTAGAGGCCGGGGGCGAGCCGGTCGCGATGTACGGCGAAATAGTCGCGGTCGGCGAAATTGCCTTGCCGCGCGGGCGACACGCTCGAATCGATCGCGATATTGCCATGCGCATCCATCACGAAAATCGAGCCGAGATAGGCGCCGGTGGCCGCGCGGTCGAACAGCAGCCGGTGGCGCTGGCGCGGCGGCAAGGTCATCAGTTCCGGATCGGCCAGGCCGTCGACGACGTTTTGCAGCGACAAATCGTAGAGTTCGATATTGCGCGCGATATCGCGTTCGATCAGCAGCATCAGGTTGCGCGCATTTTCGACCGCATGGCCATACGCGTCGCGCCGTGCCTCGATTAATAGCGACGTGGAAAGTCCCCAACTGAACATCAGCAGGACGATGCCCGCCACGAGTACGCCGCGGGGCGACAGAATGCGTGCCACGATCGACGCGGTATGGCGGCGCAGCGTGGCGGGCAGCGGGAATGACTTCATCCTCGGGGGGCACGGGCGGCGGCTACTCGCGTCGTTGGCGGTTCCGCGCGCGGATTATTTCGAATTAAGCGTCATTATCCCGCGAATTCGTGCATTTCGCCCGCACATGCAAAACATGCATGCGGCGACGGCGATTCGAAACGGTTACGCATCATTACCTCATGGCGTGCGGGCGACTTGATTTGAATCAATTGGCAGTGTCGGCCTTTTTGTCTGATTAATCGCATAATCATCAGTCGATTTTGCCTATTGCCGCGGCATTTGGCGGATCGGGACAGGATTACAGGGTCTCCGAAGAATCGAAAATCGAATGACCCGATCGGAGTCGTGGTTTTTGCGACGTGTGGCGAAAGGGCGACGGCCGGCGCGGCCAACCCGTTGATTCCGCAAAATCTCCGGCATGGCGGTGGGCGGCGCGACCTCAGCTGTCCCCCTATCGAATCAGGTAGAATCCGCGCTTCGCCGCAGGCGCCCGCCGCGCAACGCGTATCGGGGCCGCATCGAATGCATCGCAGGACGCGCACCGCGCTCCGATTCCGCATGCGCCGGCTACGGATGCCGGCCCGCTCAACGTTCGTCTCGTTTATGTCCGCCATTCCGAATTCCGACCCACCCGGTTCGTCCGCGAACCCACCCAAGCTTCATCGCGCGCTGAAGGCGCGCCACCTGACGATGATCGCCATCGGCGGCTCGATCGGCACGGGCCTGTTCGTCGCATCCGGCGCGTCGATCTCGCAGGCTGGCCCCGGCGGCGCGATGGTCGCGTACATGCTGATCGGCCTGATGGTCTACTTCCTGATGACGAGCCTCGGCGAGATGGCCGCGTTCATGCCGGTGTCGGGTTCGTTCGCGACCTACGGCGCGAAATACGTGGACGAAGGCTTCGGCTTCGCGCTCGGCTGGAACTACTGGTACAACTGGGCGGTGACGATCGCGGTGGAGCTCGTCGCCGCGCAGCTCGTGATGCACTACTGGTTTCCGGACGTGCCGGGCGTGTGGTGGAGCGCGGCGTTCCTCGCCGTGATGTTCCTGCTCAATGCGCTCACCGTGCGCGGCTTCGGCGAGGCCGAATACTGGTTCGCGCTGATCAAGGTCGTCACGGTGGTCGCGTTCATCGGCGTTGGCCTGCTGATGATCTTCGGCATTCTGAAGGGCGCGCCGGCGAACGGCTGGGGCAACCTGACGATCGGCGACGCGCCGTTCGCGGGCGGCCTGCCGGCGCTGATGGGCGTCGCGATGATCGCGGGCTTCTCGTTCCAGGGCACCGAGCTGATCGGCGTCGCGGCCGGCGAATCGGAGCACCCGCGCACGACGATTCCGCGCGCGGTGCGCCAGGTGTTCTGGCGGATCCTGCTGTTCTACGTGTTCGCGATCTTCGTGATCGGCGTGCTGATTCCGTATACCGACCCGAACCTGCTGAAGACGGACGTAACCGACATCGGCGTGAGCCCGTTCACGCTCGTGTTCCGCCACGCCGGCCTCGCGTTCGCGGCCGGCGTGATGAACGCGGTGATCCTGACGGCCGTGCTGTCGGCCGGGAACTCGGGCATGTACGCGTCCACGCGGATGCTCTACAACCTCGCCACCGAAGGCCGCGCGCCGAAGGTGTTCGCGAAGCTGTCGCCGGGCGGCGTGCCGCGCAACGCACTGTACGCGACCACCGCCGTCGGCGCGCTGTGCTTCTTCACGTCGCTGTACGGCGACAAGACCGTGTACCTGTGGCTGCTGAACACGTCGGGGATGACGGGCTTCATCGCGTGGCTCGGCATCGCGGTCAGCCACTACCGGTTCCGCAAGGGGTACGTGAAGCAGGGTTATTCGCTCGACCAGTTGCCGTACCAGTCGAAGTGGTTCCCGTTCGGCCCGCTGTTCGCGTTCGTGCTGTGCCTCGTGATCGCGCTCGGCCAGGATTACCAGGCGTTCCTCGCGAACCGGATCGACTGGGCCGGCGTGACCGCGACCTATGTCGGCATTCCGCTGTTCGTGGTCGTGTGGCTCGGCTTCCGGCTCCTGAAGAAGAGCCGGTTCGTGCGCTACGAGGACATGGAGATCGCGCCGTGGATCGCCGCGAATCGCGGCGCGCAGCGGCAGCCGGTGGCGAACCGCGAAACCGCGGGCTGACGCCGGCGCGGCAGGCAGCCGCGCGATGGCGACGAAACGGGAAGCCGCGCGCCTTCCCGTTTTTTTTGCCCGGCTTTTGCCTGCGCGGGGTCAAAGCCGGTTATATTGCCCGACCCTACCGGGCCGCGGCCCGGCCGGCGCGACAGGCGCGGCGCGGATCGGCATCCGGCGCGCGCGGCGCGCGGCGGCCGGCGAGACGCCCGGCGTTTTCATCGCTCCAGCCGGGCCGGCATGGCCCGCGGAGCGCGCAACCCAGAGGAATTCATGAGCGCATCACCCGCCGAGCGGAAGGCCGGACCCGTTTCCATCGTGCGAATCGAAGCCGCGATCAACGCGTGGCGCGAAGTGTATCCGCCGGCGCCGGACGGCGAGGACGGCTACGCGCTCGACGCCGGCAGCAACTGCCTGGCCGAGCTGTACGGCACGATGATCTGCTATCAGTTGCCCGACGTGCCGCTCGACACGCTGAGTAACGAGCAGCGCGACGCGCTGTATGCGACCGAGGTGTGATGCGGTGCGCACGATGCCGCGGCGCGGCGTCGGTGAACGAACGGGAAGCCTCGCGGCTTCCCGTTTTGCTTTGCGCGGCCCCTGACGTCGCCGCCAGCACGACGCTGCTCGAGCCGGGATCGGCGCTGGCTGAGGTATCGTGACGGGATCGGCAAGCAGGCGATCGAGGAGGCCGGTACGGATAGCCGGCAAGGGTGAGCGGTGCGGGCGCTGCCCGCGCGGTGCCGGATGAGCGTCCGTCGCCTGTCCCGGGAGGATTCGAACATGGAGTTGAGACACCTCCGCTACTTCGTCGCGGTGGCCGAAGAGCGGAATTTCACGCGGGCGGCGGAACGGCTGCACATCGCGCAGCCGCCGCTGAGCCGGCAGATCCAGCAGCTCGAGGAAGCGCTCGGCGTGCCGCTGTTCGAGCGCACCGCGCGGCCGCTGAAGCTGACCGATGCCGGACGCTTCTTCTATTCGCACGCGGTGCAGTTGCTCGCGCAGACCACCGAACTCGAATCGATGACGAAGCGGGTCGGCAAGATCGAGCGCAGCATGTCGGTCGGTTTCGTCGGCTCGACGCTGTACGGGATGCTGCCGAAGATCATCCGGCGCTTTCGCAGCGAATATCCGGCCGTCGAATTGAGCCTGCACGAGATGTCGACGATGGACCAGATCAAGGCGCTGAAGGAAGGGCGCATCGACGTCGGGTTCGGGCGCATCCGCCACGAGGATCCGAGCGTGCGGCGCGTCGTGCTGCGCGAGGAGAGGATGATCGTCGCGCTGCCGGTCGGCCACGTGCTCGACAGCGCGAAGCCCGTGCTGTCGCTGCACGATCTCGTCAACGACACGCTGATCATCTTTCCGAAGGCGCCGCGCCCGAGCTACGCGGACCAGGTGCTCGCGGCCTTCCACGATCGCGCGCTGCAACCGCGCAGGATCTACGAGACGCGTGAACTGCAGATCGCGCTCGGCCTCGTCGCGATGGGCGAGGGCGTGTCGGTCGTGCCGCACAGCGTGTACGGGCTCAAGCGCGACGACATCAGCTACAAGCCGCTCGACGATCCGAACCTCGTGTCGCCGATCATCATGAGCATGCGGATGCTGGACGAGTCGGAGGACATTCGCGCGATGCAGGCGCTGATCTACCGGCTGTACGACGAAGCGCAGATGGAGTATCTGCCGCCGCAGCCCGAATGAACGCGCGGCCGATAGGGGCTTGCTTGACGCTGCGCGCGCCGGCAGGCCACCATGTCCGGATTCGATGCGGCCGCCGACGGGCGGCCGCTTTCATGCAGACGACCGACACATGACCGATATCGTGACCGAGGAGATGACCGTCGAGACGCCGCAAGGGCGTCTCTTTGCGAAACGCTGGGGTGCGGGGCCGGTGCGGCACGCGGCCGCGCCTGGGCCGGCCGCACCTGGGCCGGCCGCACCGATCGTGCTGCTGCACGATTCGCTCGGCTGCGTCGATCTGTGGCGCGACTTCCCCGCGCAACTCGCCGGCGCGACGCAACGCGACGTGATCGCATACGACCGTCTCGGTTTCGGCCGTTCGGATCGTCATCCCGGGGTACTCGCCACGACGTTCGTGCGCGACGAGGCCGATCATGCGTTCGTCGCGGTGCTGGATCGACTCGGCGTCGATACGTTCGTCGCGTTCGGACACAGCGTCGGCGGCGGGATGGCGGTCGGCTGTGCTGGCGCGCATCCGGTGCGTTGCCGCGCGCTCGTGACGGTCGCCGCGCAGGCGTTCGTCGAGGATCGCACGCTGGCCGGCATTCGCGACGCCGGGCGGCAGTTCGACGAGCCGGGGCAGCTCGACCGGCTCGCGCGCTATCACGGCGACAAGGCCGAATGGGTGCTGCGCGCGTGGGTCGACACGTGGTTGTCGCCGGCGTTTCGCGACTGGACTCTCGACGACGACCTGCCGCGCGTGCAGTGCGCGACGCTCGCGATTCACGGCGAGGACGACGAATACGGGTCCGACGTGCATCCGAAGCGGATCGCCGCGCGCGTCGCGGGGCCGTCGTCGTTCCTGTTGCTCGCCCGCTGCGGACACATGCCGCACCGCGAGCGGACGGACGACGTGCTGGCCGCCGTCGCGACGTTGCTGCGCGACGCGGGCGCCTGAACGCGCTCGCCATCGCCAGCGGGCGTCCGCCCGCTGGCCGTCAGAACGAAAGCTGGATCCCGAGATCGATCGCCAGCAGCACGATCGACAGGCCGATGCCGAGAATCACGTTCGGCAACCGGTGCTCGAAATCGCGATGATCCTTGCGCATCGCCGCGCCGAGCAGGAAGATCGCCTCGACGACGATCTGCAGCCCGACGAACAGCAGCATCAGCAGATACTCGTAGCCCATCTGCTTGAACGCGACGAATTGCATCCCGTGATCGCGGATCCACTGGCCGACGCGCAGCAGTTCGTAGACGAACAGCAACGCGGGGAACAGGTAACTGATGAAGTAGGTCGGCGCGGTGGCGTGCCGTAGTTCGAGGTGGAAGTGCTGATGCGTGGTGGCCATCACAACCCTCCTTGCAACGCATGATTGCGGTCGCGACGGCGGCGCGTGTCGCGTGCGAACTAGGGGATTGCCCGATGCACAGTGCGCAGCCGTACCGCATCAGCATACTGCTGCGCGGGAAATTTGGCATGCGAAGTGTGCGTTCGTTGTAACAATGTGTGCGCGATGCGCGATGCGCGACGCGTTGGCTGCGTCCCGCGTGCCCGTTGCGCTGCGTTGCATGGCGCCGCGACGTTCTTCCGGGCGTTTGTGCGTGCGTCACCGCTTCGCTTCCGCGCCTTCGATAAACAGCTTCGCGACCGACTGAAACTCCCGTTTCAGCGACAGCCCCGGCACGGTCAGCCAGCGCAGCATCGCCGCGAGATACAGATGATGGAACCAGGTCGCGAGCTGATCTGCCTGCAGCGTGCGGTCCAGTTCGCCGGCCTGCTGGCCGGCTGCGATCAGTTGCTGCCACACCAGCGCGATATCGCTGCCGTTCTCTCCCGCGCGCTCCGGTTCGGCTGCACCAATGCTCAGGAAGCGGTGCCGCAGGTACGCAAGCAGATACACCGGATGTTGTTCGCACCACGCGGCCGACGCGTCGAGCACGCAGCCGATGCGCGACGCAAAGGTCTTGCGCCGCGCGACGTCCTGCTGCAGATGCGCGAGATCGCGCGCGAGTTCGCCCTCGAGCCAGTGCGCGAGCACGGCTTCCTTCGTCGGAAAGTGGTTGTACAGCGTGCGCTTCGCGACGTCGGCCTGCGCGGCGATCTGCTCCATCGTGACGGCATCGTAGCCGTGCGCGTCGAACAGGCGCGCGCCGGTCGCGGCGAGATGCGCGAGCATCTGGATGCGTTTGCGCGCGCGGCGGCCCGGATCGTCGGTCGGAATCGTCATGGCGGGGTTGACTGAAAGTGTACGGATTGCATTAGTATACGACGTGCACTTTTTTGAATCCAACCTTTTCCGCCATGCACGGGGAGCCCGCATGAAACTCGTCATCGCCACCTACGGCACCGAAGGCGACACGCGCCCGCTCGCGGCGCTCGGTCGCGCATTGATGGATGCCGGCCATGACGTCCGGTTGCTCGCCGACGCGGCGACGCTCGGGTCGGCCGCCGCGCTCGGCGTGCCGTCGGCACCGCTGTCCGGCGACATCCGTCGCGCGATCGCGCCGGAAGGCGCGTTGGCCGGTGCGGTGCGCGGGCGCGGCGGCTTCGCCGATACGTCCAAGGCGCTCGCGGCGATCGCGAATGCGAACACGGCCGCGTGGATGCGCGAAGTGGCGGACGCGTCGGCCGGCTGCGACGCGCTGCTCGTGTCGGGACTCGCGTCGTTCGTCGGGTTGTCGGTCGCCGAATATCGCCGCATCCCGGCGATTGGCGCGGGCATGATCCCGATCACGCCGACCGCCGAATTCGCGTCGCCGTTCCTGCCGCCGGGCAAGTTGCCGCGCGGGCTGAATCGCGCGACCCATCGGTTCGTGAATGCGCTGCTGTGGCAGGCGTTCAGGAAGTCGACCAATGCCGCGCGCGCCAGCGTAGGCGGATTGCCGCCGCGCAAGCGCGTGTGGACCGATCATCCGATGCTGTATGGCGTGTCGCCCGCGCTGCTGTCCGGTCCGGCCGACTGGCCGGCGAACGTGCAAGCCTGTGGCCAGTGGCGAATCGATGCGCGTGCGTGGGCGCCGCCGCCCGAACTCGCGGCGTTTCTCGACGCGGGCGAGCCGCCCGTGTACGTCGGTTTCGGCAGCATGGCCGGCTTCGATCGTGCGGCGATGGCCGCGGCGCTGACGCATGCGCTGGCCGGCCGGCGCGCGCTGCTTTATCCGGGCTGGAGCGGCATCGATGCGTCGCTGCTGCCGGCGCACGTTCGCGTGATCGGCGACACGCCGCACGACTGGCTGTTCCCGCGCGTCGCGATGGCGATCCATCACGGCGGCTCGGGCACCACGCATTCGGCCGCACGGGCCGGTATTCCGTCGGTGGTCGTGCCGTTCGCGGGCGATCAGTTCTTCTGGGCGAACCGGCTGCAACGGCTCGGCGTCGCGGATGCGCCGGTGCCGGGCCGGCGCATGGACGCTGCGGCGCTGGCGCGGGCCATCGTGTTTGCCGAACGGGATGAGACGAAGGCGCGTGCGACGGAACTCGGTACGCTCATCGCGCAAGAAGACGGCTTGAAGCGGGCGGTCAGTGCGATCGAACGATGGGCGCAACCGCGCGCGCGGTAAGCCCGCGCGTCGGCATCAGAAATGCCCGGTGAACCGATAGCGGCTGCCCGGGTGCCACAGATTGGCGACCGACGCGACCAGCCCCTGCGACCACGTGCGCCGATGCAGCAGCAGGCACGGCTCGCGATCGTCCATCGTCAGGTGGCGGCGCGTGTCGGCATCGGGCATCGCGGCCTCGATCCGGTATTCGACGCGCTGCAGCGGCGCGACGCGCGTCAGGTACTGGTTCGGCGTCGTCGCCGTGAAGTCCTGCAACGCGTATTCGGGCGCGCAGGCCGGATTGACCCAGCGTTCCTCGAGTTGCACGGGCGTGTCGTTCTCGAAGTGCAGCACGCGCGAATGGAAGATCGGGCTGCCGGTGTCGAGTTGCAGTTCGTCGGCGAGCTTCGCATCGGCGACGGCCGCGCCGACCAGCAGCACCTGCGCGCGATAGCCGTGGCCGCGCGCGGCGACTTCGTCGGAAATGCTGCGGATCGCGACGAGCGTCGATTCGTATTTCGGCGACGCGACGTACGTGCCGGAGCCACGCGTGCGCGTGAGCACCTGTTCGGCGGTCAGCTCGCGCAGCGCGCGGTTGACGGTCATCCGAGCGACGTTGAATTCGCGCGCGAGCTCGTTCTCCGACGGCACCTGGTCGCCTTCCGCCCATTCGCCGGCATGAATGCGCGCGAGGATGAAGTCCTTGATTTCCTGATAGATCGGTGTGGTCATGGGATCACGATTCAGAGTCGGCAGCGGGCCGCCGCCGAATGCCGGTCCGGCGCGCGCCCGGCGCCGAGTGTACCGGTTTCGCGAGCGCGCCGGCCCGGATTCCCCGAATGATCCCTGTTCGGCCGGCGCGCGTCCATGCGGGATTGCACAGAGCGGCCGGCCAGTCGACGGCCCGCGCGCGGTCAGAACCGATGCCGGATGCCGATCGTTGCGACTACCTGCGTGCCGGTCGACGAAGCCGCGACCCCCGTGACGTTCGCGAACCCGAGCGTCGCGTCCGACGGCACGCCGAACTGGTGCTGGTACACGGTTTCCGCATACACGTCGGTGCGCTTGCTCAGCGCGTAGTCGGCCATCAGCGTCACCTGGTGCCACTTCGGCCGGTGGCTGCCGGTGGCGTCGTCGTAGCGGCCGTCGGTGAACGTATAGGCGCCCGCGAACGAGACGGCCGGCGTCAGCGCATAGCGCGCGTTGAGTTCGTAGTTGTCGAAGCGCAGCGCATTCAGCGCGCCGGGCAGCGACGACGCGGCCGTCTCGTCGAACATCGTATGCGTCCACAACGCGCCGATCGTCAGCCGGTCGAACGCGTAGCTGCCGCCGGCGCCCATCACGCGCTGCCGGACGGCCGGGAAGTTCGGCGCGTCGTTCGTCGACAATGCGCCGTCGGTCGTCAGGCCGCCGCGGTTGAGTTGCAGGTACGCGGCGCCGAGATTGACCGGCCCGTTCGCATACGACACGCCCGCGCTGTATGCGCGGTTGTTCGCGAAGCCGCCGGCCGCGTTGCCGAACCCGTACAGGCCGCCGAACTGCCAGCCGGCGAGCGTCGGGCTCGTGTATTTCACCGCGTTGTCGATGTAGAACGAATCGTCGAGGTTGTCGTTGTCGAACGGATGCGATGCGAGGTTGTTGCCGTCGCCGTTGTTCGCCATCGCGAGCGGGCCGAGATAGTCGACCACGGCGTCGTACTGGCGGCCGAGCGTTAGCGTGCCGTACCGGTCGCTCTGCAGGCCGACGTACGCACGGCGGCCGAATATCGTATTTCGATAGGACTGCGTGCCGTTGTTCAGGTTGAAGCCGCTTTCGAGTCGAAACAGCGCATGCAGACCGCCGCCGAGATCCTCGTTGCCGCTCAGCCCGAAGACCGTGTTCGACAGCAGCCCGCTGCCTTGCTGCCACGCGCTCTTGCCCGACTGGTTGTTCGTATAGGCGATACCGGCATCCAGCATCCCGTAGAGCGTGACGCTGCTTTGCGCATGCGCGGCGGCGCCGATGAATGCGAACGACAGGGTACCGACGACTGCTTTCTTCATTGCGTGTATTTCCTGGAAAGGCCCGTTGCGACGGGAACGGCGACCCGTCACGCGTGCCCGTGCGAACACGCGTGTGCGAATCGATGAAAGGGGAGCGCGTGACGCGTGTTCACGCGCGGCGGCGGCGAACGCCGGCTAGTGCAGCAGGCGGATCGTGCCGAACTCGGCGGCCGGCAGCGCGCGCAGGATCGACAGGATCGCGGGCGACGCCTGCGACCGCGCGACTTCGAGTTCGATGCACGCGCGCCCGGTGCGGCTGTCGATCGTGGCCGTGTAGCCGTTGAGCGCGGCGCCGACGGCCTGATGCAACTGGCGCCGCACGATCGCGAGGTTGTCCGATTCGACGCGAACTGACAGCAGCACGAGTGCGTCCGTGGGAGAGCGACGCCGCGAACGATCGGGCGGCAGATGGCGTGAAGCAGCGGAATCGGTTGTGGTCGGTTTCATGGGCTCATCCCCGGTCACAGCGGGCTCCGCATCGCGGAGATCTCGTGATGGACATGGCCCCCATTCTAGAAATCGCCGTGGCGAGACGGTGTATAGACTCGCCGCGCGCGTGCAAAGGATGCGTAAACGCGCCGTGCCGCGCCGGCCAACGGCCCAAGGCATGATGAGCGCGCGCTGGCGGAGTTATCGTTGGATGAGCGGCTCAGTCGACGAAAGTCTAGACAGCTGCCGCGGCCCGCCCGTACGCCGCGAGAGCGCCATCATTCCGCTTCGTGTAATACATAAGTAATTGAAAATTAAGGAAAATGCGGCCTAGTGCTCCTAATCCGCCGACAATTAGAGATAAACACGGATTGCTGACCTAGCCCTGAAAAGGCAAAGTTGTCTGTACAACTTGGGGCGTCGCCGGAACGAGCGATTTCCCCGGTTGGAAGGGTTCACGGCGCTCAGCTTGACAGGAACCCGCACCAGTTCGCCTCTGATAGGAACGCCATGAAGAAACTCGCGCTCAGTATTGCCCTCGCCACGCCCTTCGCGTGACGCGCCCGGCTTGATGAGCAGGCCGCATCACGTCGTGCGCAGAACTCGTTTGATACGCGCTTAATGGCTATTGACAATCCAGCCACATCGTTCTGGATCCCTAATATGATCTTCCAAGGATTTGGCCCGCTGCTGTGGGCCGGCACGGTCGAGACCGTGAAGCTCGCGGTGCTGTCGCTCGCCGCGTCGCTGATACTGGGCCTCGCCGGCGCGGCCGCGAAACTGTCGGCCAACCGCGCGCTCAAGTCGGTCGGCACGTTCTACACGACGCTGATCCGCGCGGTGCCCGACCTCGTGCTGATGCTGCTGCTGTTCTACGGGATCCAGATCCTGCTGAACGACGTGACCGACGTGCTCGGCTGGGACCAGATCGACATCGACCCGTTCGTGGCCGGCGTCGTGACGCTCGGCTTCATCTACGGCGCGTACTTCACCGAGACGTTCCGCGGTGCGTTCCTCGCGGTGCCGCGCGGCCAGCTCGAAGCGGGCTTCGCGTACGGGATGAGCGGCTGGCGCGTGTTTTACCGCATCCTGTTCCCGCAGATGATGCGCTTCGCGCTGCCGGGCATCGGCAACAACTGGCAGGTGCTCGTGAAAGCCACCGCGCTCGTGTCGATCATCGGCCTCGCCGACGTTGTGAAGGCGTCGCAGGACGCGGGCAAGAGCACGCTCGATTTCTTCTTTTTCACGCTCGCGGCAGGCGCGATCTACCTCGCGATCACGACGGTGTCCAACGTCGTGCTGCACCACCTCGAGAAGCGTTATTCCGTCGGTGTCCGGAGGCTTGCACTGTGATCGAACTCGTCGGCCAGTACTGGCAAAACTATCTCTATTCCGACGGCTACCGCTTCAGCGGCCTCGCGATCACGCTGTGGCTGCTGGTCGTGTCGATCGCGCTCGGTTTCGCGCTCGCCGTGCCGCTCGCGATCGCGCGTGCGTCGTCGAACCGCTGGATCTCCGGCCCCGTGTGGCTCTATACGTACGTGTTCCGCGGCACGCCGCTCTACGTGCAACTGCTGATGTGCTACACGGGCATCTACAGCCTGCAGGTCGTGCACGACCACGTGCTGCTCGACACGTTCTTCCGCAACGCGATGAACTGCACGCTGCTCGCGTTCGTGCTGAACGAATGCGCGTATGCGACCGAGATCTTCGCGGGCGCGATCAAGGCGACGTCGGCCGGCGAGATCGAGGCCGGGATGGCGTACGGAATGTCGCGCTTCAAGCTCTATACGCGCATCATCCTGCCGTCCGCGCTGCGCCGCTCGCTGCCGAGCTACAGCAACGAAGTGATCCTGATGCTGCACGCGACGACGCTCGCGTTCACCGCGACCGTGCCCGACATCCTGAAGGTCACGCGCGACGTCAATTCGGCGACGTACATGTCGTTCCAGGCCTACGGCATCGCGGCCGTGCTGTACGCGGTCGTCGTATTCGCGCTCATCTGGGCGTTCCGCAAGCTCGAGACGCGCTGGCTCGCGTACCTCGCGCCGCGCGGCCATTAACGCATTCGCAAGATCCGCAACGAAGGACCCCGCATGTACAAGCTTACCGTTGACAACCTGCACAAGAAATTCGGCGACAACGAGGTGTTGAAGGGCGTGTCGATGAAGGCGAAGGCCGGCGACGTGATCAGCATCATCGGCTCGAGCGGCTCCGGCAAGAGCACGTTCCTGCGCTGCATCAACTTCCTCGAGCAGCCGTGCTCGGGGCAGATCACGATCGGCAGCGAGCCGATCCAGACCCTGCGCGATCGCAACGGCTCGCTGCGCGTGGCCGACCAGAAGCAACTGCAGCGCATGCGCACGAAGCTGTCGATGGTATTCCAGCACTTCAACCTGTGGGCGCACATGACGGTGCTCGAGAACGTGATCGAGGCGCCGATGGCCGTGCTCGGCGTCGGCAAGGACGAGGCGATCGCGCGGGCGCGCCAGTATCTGGAGAAGGTCGGGCTCGCGCCGCGCGTCGAGGGCATGTATCCGTCACACCTGTCGGGCGGCCAGCAGCAGCGCGTCGCGATCGCGCGCGCGCTGGCGATGGAGCCGGAAGTGATGCTGTTCGACGAGCCGACGTCAGCGCTCGACCCGGAATTGGTGGGCGAAGTGCTGAAGGTGATGCAGAAGCTCGCCGAAGAAGGCCGGACGATGGTCGTCGTCACGCACGAGATGGGCTTCGCGCGCAACGTGTCGAACCACGTGATCTTCCTGCATCAGGGGAAGATCGAGGAAGAGGGCGATCCGCAGCAGATTCTCGTGAATCCGAAGAGCGAGCGGCTCGGGCAGTTTCTGTCGGGGCGGTTGAAGTAAGGAAGCGCACGGTTTCGCGCCGTCGCAAACTGGAACGCTTAATGCTTGTCTCGCGTGATCCTTTCGATGAAGGAGCATCGCGATGAGCACGCCGACCACCACCGCTTTTTCCCACGTGAAGCCGCAGGACACCGCCTATCAAGGCGAGGGCCTGCGCGACTTCTTCCTGTACCGCGATCTCGGTATCGCCGCCGCGACGAACGGCAAGGTCGTCGCGCAACTCGTCAGGGCCAATCATGCACCGGCGGCGGGCACCGGCTGGCACCGTCACGAGGCCGAATTCCATATCGTGATCATGCTGAAGGGTTGGGCGCGCTTCATGTACGGCGAACAGGAAACGCTGGTGGCGGCCGGTGACTGCGTGCACCAGGCGCCGGGAATCGTTCATTACCTGTTCGACTACTCGCCGGACATGGAGTATCTGGAGATCGTCGGGCCGGCCGACTTCAAATCGATCGACGTCGACGGCCCGTGTGCAGTGCCGGAGCCGACGCCGTGGGGCGAGGCCGGTGCGTAGCGTGCCGGTTGGGTGTGCGCTTTCGACGAACCGCCTGCATTCAGGCGGTTTTTTATTGGTGCGCCGACATCCGCGACTTACTTCCCGCTTCCGCCTAGCCGGCCCGGTGCGTGAGTGGTCTGCTCGCGCATCGTCCGGATACTGCAGCAAACGTCGCCCCGCCTTTCCGGCGGGGCGATTCACTGTGTCGCTACCCGCGTTCAGTGCGCATGATCCGATTGCGCTTCGGTCGCCGCATCGATCCCGGCCGTGCGCGCATCGAGCAGCGCGCGCAGCGTGACGTAATGGGTGCCGCTTGTGTCACCTTCCGCATCCGTGGTGCGATCGTACGGCTCGTTGTCGTGGATCGTCGCCCGCACGATCGGATAGATCTGCGTTTCCCAGCGGCTGCCGTTGAACACGCCGTAGTGCCCCACGCCCGTCTGGACATGGTGCGTCTTCAGGTACGACGGTAATCCCGAACACAGTTCCTGCGCGGCCACCGTCTGGCCCACCGCGCAGATATCGTCCTTCTCGCCTTCGACCGTCAACAGCGCGGTGCGATGAATCGCTGCCGGTTCGACGAGCCTGTCGCCGACCGTCAGTTCGCCGCGTGCCAGCGCGTACTGCTGGAACACCTTCTCGACCGTTTCCAGATAGAACTCCGCGGTGAGATCGGCCGTTGCGAAATATTCGTCGTAGAAATGCCGCAACGTATCGGCTTTCGCGGGGTCGCCTTTCGCGCGTTCGTAGTACAAATCGGCGAACGACGCCGCATGCCGGTCCGGGTTCATCGACATGAACGCGCCCACCTGCACGAAGCCCGGATACACGCACCGCTGCGCGCCGACGAAGCCCGTCGGCACCACGCTGATCAGGTTGTGCGCGAACCACTCGATCGGCTGGCTCGTCGCGAGTTCGTTGACCTTCGTCGGATTCACGCGGCAGTCGATCGGGCCGGCCATCAGCGTGAGGCTCGCCGGCTGAGCGGGATCGCCGCCGGCCGCCATCAGCGAGACTGCCGCGAGCGACGCGACGGTCGGCTGGCAGATCGCGAGCACGTGCGCGTCCGGGCCGATGTGGCGAATGAAGTCGATCACGTGCGTGACGTATTCGTCGAAACCGAAACGTCCGGCCGTCAGCGGGATGTCGCGCGGGTTGTGCCAGTCTGTGATGTACACGTCGTGATCAGCCAGCATCGTGCGCACCGTGCCGCGCAGCAGCGTCGCGAAGTGCCCGGACATCGGCGCGACGATCAGCACGCGCGGCTGGCGCGGGACCGGCCGCGCCTTGCGGAAATGCAGTAGCGTCGCGAACGGCGTGGCCGTGGCCGCTTCCTCGACGATCGGCACCGCTTCGCCGTCGACGACGACCGACGCGATCCCGAACGGCGGCCGCCGGTGCGAGAACGCGCAGCATTCGAGCAGTTCGCACAGCGCATCGACCATGCGGCCTGTCGGCGTCGATGTCGCCGGTGGCCACAGCGACATCGTTGCGCGCGTCGCGGCCGCCCATGCACGCGCCGGACGCAGACATTCCGCAGACCATTGATAAAACGGATAGGCAAGCAGATTCATGACCTTCGCTCGTGACGCCGCATTGCAATGAACGAGGCAAGCCGTATGCCAGCATGCGGCTGGCACGCGCGTTGCAGCGGTTCGGGAGCGTGGCGATGCGCGCGGTACGTAGTGAGCAGGGCGAAGGCGATGCGTTGCCTTGCTGGTCGGGCGCGCGACACGTGCGGCGATGCCGTGCGACGTTGCGCCAGTTCGGCGTACGGACCGCACAGGCGTGGTGCGCGGTCCGAGGGCGCGTCCGTTTACGGTGCAGGGGCACGAACGACATTCTGCAGGGGAGTGATATGGAATCCAACGCACGAACGACGCTGACCATCAGCAGTCGCAATTACTCGTCGTGGTCGATGCGCGGCTGGTTGCTCGCGAAGCTGAGCGGCCTCGCGTTCGAGACGATCAGCGTGCCGATCGATGCCACGTCGCGCGCCGAGCTGCTGCTGCTGTCGCCATCGATTCTCGTGCCGTGCCTGACGCACGACGGCAACGCGGTGTGGGACACGCTCGCGATTGCCGAATACCTGAACGAGATCCGCCCGCAGGCGCGGCTGCTGCCCGACGAGCGCCACGCACGCGCGCATTGCCGGTCGATCTGCGGCGAGATGCATTCCGGCTTCAGCGCATTGCGATCCGCGCTGCCGATGAACCTGCGCGGACATTTCCCCGGCTTCCGGATCTGGTCGCGCGCGCAGCACGACATCGAGCGGATCGTGACGATCTGGCGCGAGTGTCTGGCCGAGTATGGCGGCCCCTGGCTGTTCGGCGCGGAGATCGGCATCGCCGATGCGATGTACGCGCCGGTCGTCACGCGCTTTTTGACCTACGACGTGAAGCTCGAACCGGATGTCGCCGAGTACTGCATGCGCGTGCTTGCGCATCCGTTCGTTGGCGAGTGGATCGACGCGGCGAAGGCCGAGCACGAAGACATCGACGAACTCGACATGGAGTTCTGACGCGCGCGATCGCGGCGCGCTTTCAATTTCACTACAGGCGCACGCGACGAAACGAACGATCGATGGACGTGCGCAACTCGCAAACGTTTCACCTTGATTTCGGTTCAAAACGAGCACGAATGTCCTAAAGGGCGTTGCGCCCGATGACGTAAACAAGTCACGGGGATGACTCGCGATCGCATGCTTCAGACGTGCGACGCGCAGTCCGCAATAACCAGCGCAGCAGGGGGATCGACTTGTGAATCGTCAGCAATCGTGGACGCGTACCGCCGCGCCCGGGGAAATCATTTACTCGGAGGGCTTCGCGGGCGAGCCCGTCATCTTCCTCATTACCGACGGCAAGGTCGAGCTGTCCACGCGCTGCGACGACAAGCGCGTGATCGTCGCGACGCTCGGCCGCGGCGAGTTCTTCGGCGAATCGGCGCTGCTCGCCGCCGAACCGCGAGCGCATACCGCGAAGGCGCTGTCGTTCTGTCAGCTCACGGTCGTGCCGGCCGGCATCCTCGATGAAGAAATCGAGCGCGTGTCCGCACTGCTGCGTCATATCATGCGAACGATGATCCGCCGCGTGAAACGCAAGGATGACCAACTCGCGACCTATACGCATGCCGACTTCATGCCGGGCGTGCTGTCGTATGCGCACGTGTTGTCGCTGATGGCCGGCGCCGATGCGCGCGAATCGGGCGACACATGGGCGCGCCGGCCGATGCAGGTGCATGCGGCCGAGACCTCCGTGCCGCTCGCCGAAGTGATCCGCAAATGCCGCGCGATTGCCGGCCACTCGCGGCCGCATGTGCTCGCGATGCTGCGGCGCATGGAGAAACTCAACCTCGTCACGATCGAAGCCGCGCAGGGCGACGCTGGTGGCGCGACTGATCACGCGACGTCGTCGGATGCGCGCCAGGTCGTCACGTTCGACGCCGCACGCGTGATCGACCGCGCGCAGCAGGTCGCCGATCACGATCTCGACGTGTCGATCAACAGCGAACTCGAACTCATCGAACTGGCCGATCTCGAATCGCTGATCGGCGTCGACAAGACGCTGCTGCTCAACAAGCTGTCGAACGGCGAGATCGCGGAAGAAGTGTTCGCGTTTCGCAAATCGAAGGTGCTCAACTACGTCGAACAGAAAGGCGTTGCGTACTTCTCCCGCCGCAACGGGCGCCGCGGCGGCGACGTGCGCGCGCTCGAGGATCTCGTGTGGATCGACCAGCGCACGCTGTTCGACGTGATCAGCGCGTTCGATACGTACGACCTCGCGAAACTGATCGCGAATCTCGACGATCGCGCGGTGGCCGACAAACTGTTTTCCGTGATGACCGAGGCGCGGCGCAACGAGGTGTCGTGGGTGATGCGCCGCGAACTCAAGCTCGATCCGGTCGAGATCGAGGACATCGAACAGCGCGTGCTGGAGGCTGTACGTGCTGCGAAGGCGCCGGCGGCGGGTGCGATGTCCGTCGCGTCGACATTGTCGTCTGACGCGTGATACGGAGGCGCATATGGATCTGTTGACCCTGGTCGGTGTGGTGCTGGGCGGCGCGGCGATCGTGTTTGGGTTCGCGCTGGAAGGCGGGCATTTCTCGATGCTGTTTCAGTTCGAGGCGCTCGTGATCGTGCTCGGCGGCACGCTCGGCGCGGTGATGATCCAGAACACATGGGCGCGCTTCTTCGACGCGGTGAAGCAGCTGCGGCTCGCGTTCGTGAGGGCGCGCGAGGTCGATCGCAAGAACCTGTCCGATCTGCTCGAATGGGGCGACCGGGCGAAGCTCGACGGGCTGCTCGCGTTCGAATCGATGGACGTGAGCGGGATTCATCCGTTCGCGCGCCGCGGGCTCGAACTGCTGGCGAACGGCGTGTCGACCGCGGTGCTTGAAGATGCGTTGCAGCGCGAACTCGATGCGTACGAACGCAGCCGCTTGGCAGCCGTGCGCGTGTGGCAGCAGGCCGGCGGCTATGCGCCGACCTTCGGCATTCTCGGCTCGGTGCTCGGGCTCGTGCAGGTGACGAGTCATATTCTGGAGCCGGCGCAGCTCGGACCGGGCATCGCGATGGCGTTCGTCGCGACGCTGTACGGGCTCGCGTTCGCGAACCTCGTGTTCCTGCCGCTGTACGGCAAGCTGCGCGCGCAGATCGACAGCGAGATGCGGTTTCGCAAGCTGTATCTCGACGGCTTGCTCGCGATTTCGCGCAAGGAGTCGCCGCATACGATCGAGACGCGGTTGACCGGCGACGTGCGCGGGCGGGCGGCGGAAACGCTGGCGTGATGTTCGTGTGCTTTGTGCTTACGCCTGGGCCTGTATCTGTACCGTTTGACGAACCCGGATTCCCGACAGCATGACTGCTCGAACTGATGGCGCATCCGCTGCCGATCGCGACGATCACGAACTCGAAGGCGCGCACTCCGGGCGCTGGCTGATTTCGTACGCGGATCTGATCACGACGTTGATGGTGCTGTTTCTCGCGCTGTATGTGCTGCAGCTCGCGAAATACAACGCGCTCGATGCGCGGTATCAGACGCTTGCGCGGCAGGCCGGTGGTGCTGCGACTGCCGCGGTCGATGCCGCCAAGTCCGACCCAGCGCGGCCGTGGCTGGCGTTGCTCGATTCGTTGAAGTCGAATGGACGCATTTCGTTGGTGAAGGCGCCGCATGGCGTCGAGATCGGTATCGATGCGAAGATTTTGTTCAACGTGGGCGATGCGCGCTTGCTGCCCGATTCGTCGCCAGTGCTGAACCAGATCGCGCAGGCATTGAGTGCGCATGCAACCGGCGACATCCTCGTCGAAGGCCACACCGATAGCGTGCCGATCGCGAACGCGAAATACGAATCGAACTGGGAGCTTTCGTCGGCGCGCGCGGGGAGTGTGGTGCGCTACCTGACCGAGCGCGGTGTCGCGCCGCATCGGCTGGCGGCGATCGGGCGGGCCGATACGCAGCCGCTCGTCGCGGGGGACGATGCGGCTTCAAGGGCGCGCAATCGGCGCGTCACGATCTTCGTTGCTTACTGACCAGCGCGTTGTATTTGCGTTGTTCCGCGTGCATATAGGCGGCCGCATATGCCCGCTCTTTAACAACATAACGAATCTCGAATGATCGCTATCTGAAATCAGCGATGCGATTCTGCGCCCGCCTGCCGATAACCCGATCTGGCTCAGACCGAGCGGTTATCGAGGGTTCCCCATGCATTTCTGGCGCAAGCTTTCCATTCAGAACAAGCTGATTCTCAGCATGACGAGTTGCCTGCTCGTGTTCGTCGCGATTTCGAGCGGGCTCAGCGTTCGTTTGATCGGCAACGCGGTGCGCGATCGCGTCGTCCGCGAAGAGTTGCCGACCGCCGTGAACGGCATTCGCGCCGACGTGCAGCGCCAGATGGCCGGCCCGATCGCCGCGTCGCGCATTCTCGCGCGCGACGCGTTCCTGCTGCAATGGGAAGCCGACGGCGAACCCGATGCCGGCACGCGCAACTGGATCCAGCTCGCGAAGAACGTAAAGGACGAGCAGATGGCCGCGTCCGTGCAGTGGGTGTCGGTGAAGAGCGGCAACTACTACAACGAAGCCGGCTTGCAGCGGAAGGTGACCGACAAGGATCAGTGGCTGACCAGCTTCCTGTCGTCAGGCAAGGCGTACGACGTGAACATGGATCGCGAGGTGACCGTCGGCGGCTACATGATGTTCATCAACAGCCGCGTGGAGCTGGACGGCGTGCCGATCGGCGCGGCGAGCATGAGCCTGTCCGTCGATGCGCTCGCGAAGGGGATCTCGGCTTACCGGATCGGCGAGACCGGGTTTGCGTACCTCGTGCGCCCCGACGGCGCGATCATGATGCATCGCGATACGTCGCTGATCGACGGCAAGCATTTTCTGAAGGATGAGCCGGGGCTGCCGGGCGAGGCGTCGTCGACGCTGCTTGCGGGCAAGCCGTATGCGTACCTCAGCTACGAGGGTGATGGCGGCGCGCGGTTTATCGCGACGTCGTTCATTCCGGAGCTGAATGCGTATGTGGTCGTTCAGGTGCCGGAGGCTGAACTGCTCGGGCCGGTGACGCGTGCGATTCGCAGTGCGGCGCTGGTTGCAGCGGTGGTGGGGCTTGGGGTTGCGTTGCTCGTGATCTGGCTGGTCGGGCGCGCGATTGCTGCGCCGATTCGTCGGGCGGCGACGCTGCTGTCGGAGATCGCCAGCGGTCAGGGCGATTTGACGCGCCGCATGGCGGTCGAGAGCGAGGACGAGATCGGGCAGCTGTCGGATGCGTTCAACCGGTTCGTGTCGTCGTTGTCGACGCTGGTTCATCGGATTCGTGCGGCTTCGGCTTCGATTGCGACCGGCTCGGCGCAGATTGCTTCGGGGAATGCGGATCTGAGCGAACGCACCGAAGGGCAATCGAGCAACCTGGAGCGGACGGCTTCGTCGATGGAAGAGATCACGGCCGTGGTGCGCAACAACACCGAGACGGCGACTACCGCGGCGAAGATGATCAATGGTGCGGCGGATACGGCGGCGCGCGGTGGGCAGGTGGTGGGTGAGGTCGTGACGACGATGGAGCAGATCAGCGATGCATCGCAGCGGATCTCCGAGATCATCGTGATGATCGACAGTATCTCGTTTCAGACGAATATTTTGGCGTTGAATGCCGCGGTGGAGGCGGCGCGGGCGGGGGAGCAGGGGCGTGGGTTCGCTGTTGTCGCTTCGGAAGTGCGGAATCTGGCGCAGCGTAGTGCGCAGGCTGCGAAGGAGATTAAGTCGCTGATCGAGCATAGCGCGGGGACGGTGGGTGCGGGGTCGCGGCTCGTTAGGGAGGCGGGGAAGGTGATGAGCGACGTTGTCTCGCAGGTTCAGGGCGTTAGCGCGATGATGAGCGAGATTGCGGAGGCTAGCCTGGAGCAGAGTGCCGGGATCGATCAGATCGGGGATGCAGTGCAGTCTTTGGACCAAATGACGCAGCAGAATGCGGCTTTGGTCGAGGAAAGCGCGGCTGCGGCAGAGAGTTTGAAGCAGCAGGCGGCGGAATTGACCAAGCTGGTTTCGGCTTTTAAGGTGGATGAGTAAGGGTTAGTTTGAGGTTTGGGGTTGGGTGTTTCTAAGGGCGGCTGCCGTGGGGTCACGGCAGCCCCTTTTTGTTTGTCAGTGTGGGATTTGGTGGCATTTATAGAAATTAAACGCATTTCCAGATTGAAGGGTTGGGGCGGGACGATCGTGCTTGAAGCCGCCATTGCTGCGGTGAGAGCGAAGGTGGTTGGATCGCCGACGGATTCTTATCTTAAATGACATTGTCAATAGGAAGCACTGTTCCGATACCGGGTTGTCGGATCATTGTCCGCGTTCGGCAACAACCAAGGGCGTCGAGCAGCATCCGGGTAGGAGCAGTCAGTCGACATGTGATCAGAAATCGATAACAATTGTCCATCCAAGTTGATCGGTGTGCCAAAGTAGTACTTTGCTCAAGGAGTGCACCGCAGCTTTTATGTATTCGTTACCGGAGTCAAAATTTCGGTGGTTTTTTTGCTTGTTGTTGTCCTGAAAATCATACTAAATTAAATATATGTCTAATATTTATTTGCATGGCCTGAGGATCGCCAATTATCGCGGAGTTGGTCCTGTTTCTCAGGAAATGGCACCGTTTAGAAATTTCAATTTCTTCATTGGTGCAAACAATTCCGGAAAATCGGCGGTGCTGCAGTTTATTCATCGTTACTTGCCGATTCGCTTGGCTAGTGCATATAGAAAATCTGAAAAAGCTGCTGAACTCGATAAGTTGGAGTTGCATTCTAGTGGCGGGATGCGTGCAGCGTCTGCATCTATGGCGATTGGAATTCCACGAAAAACGTTTTCTCGATCCGTGTTGATGACTTTGATGGATCGATCTCAAGTGAAAAGTGCAGAGAAGATACTCGATATGATTGTCGAATTTCTTGCCGATGCAGATCATGTTTGGCTTTCTTCGAAGCTTCCATATGGAGAGAATTTGGATATTGAGTACGAAATCGAGGAAATCCGCCCGCTGATGAGCCACGACGCGTGGCGATGGATCTGGACGGTCGTTTGTAATAGACAGGGTGGGGCGGTCAATGTCTGGATTGATGAGCTAATTAAGCGTATTGTCTCGTTGCAGGATATTAATTTGCCTGAGATATATATAATTCCGGCGATTCGGGAGGTGCAGACCTCAGGGGCATACACTCCGGGTGAATTGGTTGATTACAGTGGGAATGGTTTGATTCAAAGATTGGCTGAAATACAAAGTCCCGATCATGATCGCCTTGATGATCGAAAGTTGTTTGATAATATCAATAGATTTTTGGCAACGGTTACGGGAGTCGACGACGCAAGAATCGATATCCCGCATACGCGAGAACATATTCTCGTGCACATGGATGGGAAGGTCCTTCCACTTTCATCCCTAGGGACCGGTATTCATGAGGTTATTATGTTGGCCTCGTTTTGCACATTAAGTCAGCGCTCAATTATTTGCATGGAGGAGCCGGAGATTCACTTGCATCCTTTGTTGCAAAGAAAGTTGATAAAATATCTTCAGGAAAATACGGACAATCAGTATTTTATTGCTACGCACTCCGCGAGTTTTATTGATACTCAGGATGCGGCTATATTTCATGTTTCTAATGTGGATGGTCAAACGGCGATTAGAGAGAGTGTTCTTGATCGTGAGAGATTTTCCATATGTGTCGATCTTGGTTATAAGGCGTCTGATCTTGTTCAGGCGAATTCGGTTGTGTGGGTGGAAGGTCCTTCAGATCGCATATATATTTCTCGATGGCTGAAGGAGGTGGCGCCGGATCTGATCGAGGGGATACATTACTCAATAATGTTCTACGGGGGGCGCCTCCTTAGCCATTTGTCGGCCGCGGACGACAAGGAGGATGAAGTGGGGGATTTCATAGCATTGCGGGCATTGAATCGCAATGTGGTACTTGTGATGGATAGCGATAAAACGGCGATCGATGATGAAATAAATTCAACAAAGAAGAGGCTGATGGTCGAATTTGAGAAAAATGGCGGGATCTCGTGGATTACGGCAGGCAGGGAGATTGAAAATTATATCCCGCATAATGAGTTGCAGGCGGCGGTGAGGGCTGTGTATGGTGCATCGTATGTTAAAGCGGAGAAGGGCGGGCGATTTGATCATGCACTCTATTATCGGAGGGTGAAAATTGATGTGGATGGTGTTGGCCGGTCTAAAGCGATTCTGAAAAAAAATGTCGATAAGGTTAGGGTGGCCAGATTGGTTTGTTCAGGTAATATAACATTGGATATTCTAGATCTACGCAATCGTATTGAGTCGCTGGCTGAGTTCATTCGAAAATCGAATTATTGAGAAATGCCCTGCGGAAACGCTCTAGAGTGGTAGCCCTTGACGATACTGGAGATGAGTTGGTTCGGTAAGTGGGGTAGGTGTGCAAGTACTTCGGTGGAATAGGTGTAAAAGGAGGACGAGATCAGTTCGGCCATGAAGAGATTTTCGCTCGAAGCGTCGCGTGGACATCCCTGTGTCGCTGCATCCCATAAACGGCCTTTGCAGGCAGCTAGCGACTTGAGCGACTCAAGGTCGAGCATGCATGCTGCCAGCCTCTCCTACCAGGCGCCCAGTCGGATCAAGCTCCTCAGATGTCGTTATGATCGTGCGCCCGGGTTCACCATCCTTCTGAAGGATGGCTGGCCCGAAGTCAATTTTTTTCAAGAAAACGGGGCATTGATTGCCGTGTGCTGTCGCCGTATCGCACTATTCTTCATCTCTCTCATACCAGTGTTTTGTAATACGCCCTTTTTGCGCCTCGAAAAGCCGCTCATATGCGAGGATGGTTAAATCTCGAACACTGCCCCAAGGTTCTTTTGCGTTTTCTTTCATTTTATCAATATTGTGAAACATTGATGTATTTTTTGTTTTGTCATCGAGGCTGCCAACAAATTTGAAAAAACGCTGAACATATTTTTGTTCATATACCTCCATTAATGAGGCTTTTGCAAGGCACTCTAGAAGCTCTCCGCCATCAGAATTCATGTAATCCCGATCCTCCTTCGTGGGAGGCTCAAAATCATCAAAATCCATCAGCATGCCGCCGTAAAGTCTAATTTGATGCCATGACTGATGTTGCAGAACTGGTGCCATATAAATATACGAAAGTGGGTCCGAAAATATTGATGATGGGATCAATGTGTAGTCACACCCGAAGGAGTCCTCCTCTTGCACATTCCTCTCGATCCACTCATAAATAGCCATGTACGCGGCGTCGGGGACAATGAGAAATGCCACATCATCCGGGGTGAATTTGAGCTTTCCTTTAATTCTCCATTCATTTTCCCATCGCATGTCGTATTTTTTTGAATAAGTTTCGACGAGGTATGGTGATGAGTAGACAATTTGCCCTATCTCTTCATCGGAGTGGTCGTTTAAGTATACAACTGGGCGCAGCCCATTTTCTTCTAGAAAGTCGTGGTAAAAAACAATACCATATTCTGATCCTCGTGCGGCGAAGTGATCGCCGACCTTTGAGTGTGGAGCAAGTGCAAAGCTGACTGACTTTATATCATCTATTTGCGAGGCAGTAAGGGAGTTGGCGTGCTTGTTGACGAAATAGCTTTTGGGGTTGCCGGTAATGCATCTTTCCGTCAAAATATTTTTAAATCGCTCTTCTGCGTTCATTTGCGTAATGTGCGGAGGAACTCTTCCGGCACCATACCCTTTCTCATAGCGACAGGTCGGCGAGCTTATTATATGGTGAAATAATGTGCCATCGATTGACTTGTAGCGATTGATAATTTCTTCGATATTGGTTGGTACGTCATCTCGCAAATGACCTATTGCCATTTGTATTTGTCCACTTGGATTTATGTTCAGCATGATTTGTTTTCCTTGTTTTGGGTGTTTTCGTCAACACGCGAGGGTGCGCTGTAAAGTAAAAAATACATTCTATAAATGAGGTAAGAACGCGGCGTACGTCTCCGCAACGTATGCGCAAAAATAACGACATCAATTGCACCGATTCTTCTCGCTGCATAGAAAGGAGAGGTGTGATTCCTGTCTGCGTACTTTCTAAATGATGTTGTTCATTGTTTCTAGATGTTCCAACACAATAATTAAGCCTATTGCCGAAGCCCGACCCAACCCCGCGGCGCTCGCAGTGCTGTTAGCTTACTACATCAGACGATACGAATAGAAACGGTGCAACGAACCGGACTCAACCTCGAGGTTGTTTTTGCAAGATCAGCACACTTCGTTGCCGTTCTGACGTCTTTTAAATCGAATGGTCATAGCAAGTTGGAAACCGCCAATGGGTTTCCGCACACGTTGAACGTGCCGCTAAGGGTTGCGGATTCAACCCGTCGATGCAACGAGCGGGCGTATTATGTGAGATCTAATCTGACGTTGACTGACCGGTTAGGTCTCGGCCTATACAGAATAGGCGTTCATGTGGCCGGGAACAGTTGAGGACGTCTAGGTCGTTTCCGCAATCAGCACCGCATAGTGATCGGGGTCCGCACGCTCCATCGCTCGCATGACGCGTGCCACCATTCCCCGTGACATCGCGGGGAAGTCCGAGAACTCCAGTAGACGAAGCGTTGAAGCGCTGTGCGACCCCTCGTCCACGTACCTTGCTACCGCTCCACGCTCCACTTCGTCGTCGAACAGAATGTCCAGCTTGGTCAGATAGGGCTTGGGCGTGGGTCTCCTAAACCCCAAGTACATTTCTAGAAACCTCCTAAGCAGGTTTGGGCAGCTCAGGTAGGCATCGATGTCCTGGTTGGTGCTCACTTGAAACTTTCGGAGACAGTAGAAGATGTGGTGGTAGTCGGACCGGAACTTCGCTAAGTGCGCTGGAAGCGCTAGCAGCTGACTGTCGCCGTCACTTTCTCGGTGAACGAGGAACGCCGCGTGCTCTTTCTTGAACTTCCCTGCGCGGTCGGCCCAGTCCTGCTTGATGGTGTTGAAGAATTCCGAGCTATGCGTCGAAATGAAGAGTTGCCGGCAGGCCTTCAGGTTCGCAATGAGTAGATAGGCCACGTCATAGATATGGTTGGCGTCTAGGCTACAGATCGGATCGTCGATGAAAATGACCTGATCCTCAAGCCGCTGCCCATTCTGCCCTAGGCTGGCGAGGAAGTACGCAAGCGAGATCGCCGTGCGCTCTCCGTCGCTCATGTTGGTTGCCGGCTGCCCCTCTCGAATGAACCGAATCCGCTTGTCCTGGGCCTGCTCGACGGAGATTCTCGGACCGAGCAGCCGCTTGAGGAGGTCATTGATCTGGCTTGCTGCCACCGAGCTACGCTGTAGTTCGGCAAGTGCTGCTTCCGATTGCGCCTTGATCTTCTGGCCGACCTTCTGCACTCGGTCCAAAAGTGCGTCCGCCTGATTGAGTGCTTCGCGCGCTTCCATTGCTCCCGGGTCGAGCAGGTAGCGGGCCGCGAATTGAGCCTTGACCTTGTCAGCCGCACTCCGGCGCGTGGCTGCCAATTCGTCACATGCTCGGTTATGTTCATCCTTCGCTTGCAGGAGGTCTGCGAGGATAGCCTGCAGCGTGGGGGCCTCGTCGTCAATCGGCTCTACAGACAACACGGCCTCCATGTTCGCCAGCTTCTCGCGAAGCAGTCGTGTCCAATAGGATCGTATTTCACTCTCTCGGACATTCCACGCTTCAAGCCGGCGAAGCGCCTCTTGGGCTTTGGCCCGTACGCCGGGCACCCACTCTTTCTCATGTGGGAAGTTTGGCAATGCCCTTGGCTGTTCCAAGCGCTCGATCGTGGCCTGGATGGCTGCATGCTGGCGGCGATACTCATCGGAAAAGTGCTTGGCGTACGCTCCCAACGCCTGCGTCGCGTCGCCTCCGCAAAAGGCACAGGTGGCGGTATGCTCATGGAACCGCAGGCCGGAGCGCACCCAGTCGCTCAGAGCAGGGGTCTCGGTCAGGCGCTTGATGGCGTTCTGCTGGGGCGCCTCCTTCAACAACTGGGCAACATTATTGATCCCGATGGGCTGGGCCAGTGTCATGACCGGAAAATTGCGAAATGGCGTAAATTCACTCTGATCACGTGCCTGAGCGACTGCTGCTTGTAGTGTGGTTTCGTCGAGTAGATGTTCGGCCGGGTTTGCTAAGCCTTGCGCCAGTCCTTTGAGATTTGGGGCCCTGAAATCTCGGATACCCAGCATCGTTCCGCAGTCACGGGCCAGATCGGTTGCCGCCTTCTCCCTGGTTCCGTTGGCGTCGCTCTGCTTCTTCTGGACGGTCCGATACATCGCGGCTAATCGTTCCCGTCGTCGCGCCAACGACGCAATACGGTTGCTCAGCCGAATGTTCTCTTGGCCAACGATGAACAGCGCCGGCGCGTGTGTGTAGTCATCTCGCTGCAGGTTGTCGTCGATGAAGTCGCGATTGAAGATCCGTACCGGGATACGACTACGGTCCTGGTCTCTCGCGCTGTCCAGGACCTCGGTCCCGACACTTACACGAACGCGGGCGCTGGACGGCAGTCGCGTACCACCAGATCCACTGAACAACCCGATGACACGAGAAAGGGTGGTCTTGCCCGATGCGTTCCAGCCATAGATCAGGTTGTAGCGCTCGAAGTCTGGCGCGGTACTCGTTCGCCCGTCGTAGCCGCTCCATACCGCCGCGCTTGCAATGGATTCAATACGTCGAAACATACTTTCCCCTTCCAGTATGGCTTTTCATCAGCGTTCATCTTCCGACAATTTACTGCAGTCCGCACTGCCTTCGCTACCACTACCAATTGCCGACTAGCAACCGCTTCGGGGCGGTAACGATCAACCGTATCTGCACCGTTCGGTTTTAGCGACTCGGCGAACATCCAACCTGACGAATTCGCAACATCCATCTTGTGTTGCGCACGCCTATACCTAACGGCCAATCCCCTCAATTCCCTAATTCTGAGATGCCAGCCCGACTACACTGGTCATGAAGCCTTGCTTCTCGCCATCGGAAGTTGACCGCAGCCCTCTCCGCCCCGATGGTCGAAAGAACGCCGTCTTGCCCAACAAGACCCAGCGAAGAGGGGGAGAAAGAAGGGGAAACCCGAGGCATCAAAGAAGCGCGGGCCGCATGGGCGGCAACCCATACGACCCGCTGACCACCACCAACTCGCCACAGGAGTCGGAAATGGCTGACGCCAATACTAAGCCACGTCGTAGAAAGAACAAACCCGTCAACATGCAGAAGACGTTTGAGCTGGTCCTTCGCAACTACCCGGACCTTCCCAAACGAGGCTGGCCGTATCTGCCGTGGATGAAGGCGATCGATATCAATTTCAAGATCTTCGGCTTCAAGCCCGGCGACCGCGTGTACTTGAGAGTCAGCGACGTCGACCGATCGATCACGATCACGCCGGACTACAGCCAGTTGGCGCTGCGAGAGCAGCCGTACCACGATCCTGACCGGGGACCGTCGCCGCTCTAACACCTGCAAGGGCCGCTTGATGCGGCTCTAGCGAGTGGAACGCAGGCGTTGCATGAACACGACTGGCCGCCGGGGCGACACCGCCCCGGCCATGGCCGCGAACGCCGCGATTCACACCTCTAGCGACCTTCAACAACTGTCACGACCGCAAGGCCAGGGAGGCCGCACCGCGCCTGCCGAAATACCAGAATGGCGTCAAATCACCGCCCGCCAGCCCGCCGCTTCACAACCGCCCCCCGCTGCAACACATACTCGACCTTCGCGCCTTCATCAGCCACGACCCCGATATCCTCAAGCGGATTCCCATCCAGCACGACGAGATCGGCGATCGCCCCAACCGCAACGACCCCAAGCTCCCCGGTCATATTCACAATCTCCGCCGCCACCGTCGTCGCCGACCTGAGCGCTTCCAAATTCCCCAGCACCTCCGCCCGAATCCGAAACTCCCCGGACTGAAACGCGTGCATTTCGCCGAGCAGGTCCGACCCGAACCCCATCTTCACGCCGGCCTTCGCATAAATCTCAAGCGACTCGCGTCCTTTCTGCTGCACGGAAGCCACCTTCGCGATGGAGTCGGCCGGCATCCCAAACTCCGCCCCATGTTTAGCCAACGCGTCATAAGTCACCAGCGTCGGCACCACGAACGCCCCCCGCTCATGCATCAGCACCGCAGCCGCTTCATCCACAAGATTCCCATGCTCGATCGTCCGCACGCCGCACCTCACAGCCCGCGCAATCGCGCGCCCCGTATACGCGTGCGCCATCACATAAGTATTCGCAGCCTCGGCCTCGTCAACAATCGCCCGAATCTCGTCCTCCGAATACTGCGTGTTCGCAATCGGATCGGTCGGCGAAGCCACGCCGCCTGACGCCATGATCTTGATCTGCGTCGCGCCTTTCTGAATCTCCTCACGCACGGCGAGCCGCACGCCTTCGACGCCATCGACCACTCGCGCAATCGCCCCCGTCCTAAAACAGCAGGAGCAGGGCTCCAGCACATCACCGCGCGGCCGGAAATCCCCATGCCCACCAGTCTGCGACAGCGCCTTCCCCGACGGAAAAATCCGCGGCCCCGGAATCAACCCTGTCTCAACGGCCTGCATCAAACTCCAATCCGCGCCCCCCGCATCCCGCACACTGGTAAACCCCCGCGACAACATCGCATCGAGAATCGGCAGCGACCGAATCGCCGCGAGAATATTCGGCTGCGTCGCATTCGCGCCGAGGTTCGCACTCGACGCCAGCACATGCACATGGCAATCGATGAACCCCGGCATCACGGTCTTGCCGCGCACGTCGATCACCTGCGCATTCGGCAAATCCACCGGCCGATCGGTGACTTCGACGATCCGCTCGCCTTCGATCACGACATGATGATGTTCGAGCAACACGCCTCGTTCGAGGTCGAGCACGTTGCCGCCTTGAAGCACGGTAATGGTCATGAGAGAAAAATCCTTATCGAGTCGTTGCGGCCGCACGCTTCGCATCCTTCACGAAGCGCGTGCCGACGAAACTGACGGCCGCCGCGAGCATCACGTAGAACGCGGGCGCCATGTTGCTGCCGGTGCGGGCGATGAGCCACGTGATCAGGAACGGCGCGAACCCGCCGAAGATCGTCACCGCGAAGTTGTACGCAACGGATAGCCCGGTCGACAGCACCTTGGTCGGAAACAGCTCCGCGAACGCCGCGAGAATGGGCCCGGTGTAAGTGGCGATCAGCACGCCGAACACGGCCTGGAACACGATCAGCGACGCGAACCCGGGCGCATGGTTGATCCACGAGAACATCGGCCACGCGAGCACGAGGATCCCAAGCGCCGAGCCGGACAGGAACACGCGCCGTCCCCACGCGTCGGCGAGTCGCCCGACGATAGGCGAGCAGCACATGATCATCAGCCCGCCGACCATGCCGGCCGTGAAGCCGGTCGATTGCGGCAGATGCAGCGTGCGCACGGAATAGGTCGGCATGTAGAACAGCAGCACGTAGGTGCAGACGGTCCACAGGATGACCATCGAGAAACTCGCGAACGTCTCGCGCGGATACGTGTGCAGCACTTCCTTCAGCGGCGAGCTTTCCTTCGCCTGCGATTCGACGGCGCTGAACGCGGGCGTCTCGTCGATATGGCTGCGAATGAAGTAGCCGACCGGCCCGACGATGATCCCGAGCAGGAACGGCAGCCGCCAGCCCCAGCTATGCAGCGCCTGCGTGTCGAGCGACGTCGTGACGAACGTGCCGGTCGCCGCTCCGAGCAGCACCGCGAAGCCGATGCTCGACTGGATCCAGCTCGAGTAATACGCGCGCTTCTCCGGCGGCGCGTATTCGGTGAGGAACGCGGTGGCGCCGCCCATCTCGCCGCCGGCAGAGAAGCCCTGCAGCAGCCGTGCGACGACGATCATCAGCGGCGCGGCGATGCCGGCCTGTTCGTAGGTCGGCGCGATGCCGATCAGCGCGGTGCCGGCCGCCATCAGCAGGATCGTGAGCGACAGCGCGGCCTTGCGTCCGACCTTGTCGGCATAGACGCCGAGCACGATGCCGCCCACCGGCCGCATGAAGAAGCCCACGCCGAATGTCGCGACGGTGAGCAGCACGGACGTCAGTTCGTTGCCGGTCGGGAAGAACAGCTTCGCGATGATCACCGCGAAGAAGCTGTAGACGGTGAAGTCGAACCATTCGAGGCCGTTGCCGATCACGGTCGCGACGATGGCGCGGCGGCGCTGTTGCACTGCCGCATCGACGGAAGGCGCGGCGCGCGGGGAAAGCGTTCCTTGCATGGTCTCTTCCTTGGTCAGAAGACGGGACGGCTGCCCCGCATGAATCCCATGCTAAGGAGAGCCGCATTTTTTTCTGAAACGAAAGATTCGCATGCCTGCATGCGCTGCACGCATGCGTCGCGCTCCGGGCATTCAGGGCGCGGTCTGCTGCTCAGCCTGTTCGAACAGCCAGCGCGTGAACAGGCGGGCGGCCTGGTTCTGCGCGCGGTCGTTCGGCGAGATCACGTAATAGCCGCCGCCGTGGCTCGCGGACGCTTCCGTCACGCGCACGAGCAGCCCGGCTTCGAGGCATGCGTCGATCATGTAGCGCCAGCCGAGCGAAACACCCTGACCGAGAATCGTCATCTGCACGATCTGCGGATACGAGTTGATCGTGATGTCCTGCGGCTGCGCCTTCTGCCGGTCGACGTCGTTCATGTCGAACCATTCGGACCACGACATCCATTGGCGCTGGCCGTCTTCGAGGCGCAGCAGCGTTTCGTTCGCGAGATCGGCCGCATCGAGCGTGCGGCCGGCCAGATAGCCCGGCGCGCAGACGGGGAACACTTCTTCGTCGAACAGGCGGCGTGCGGTGTATTCGGCCGGCGCCTGCTGGCGCACGTAGTAGACGCCGACGTCGAATTCCGCGGGCGACATCGATGCCAGGCCGTCGCGCACGATCAGGCGCAGCTTGATGTTCGGATACGCAGCGCGAAAGTCCGGTAGCCGCGGCGTGAGCCACAGCAGCGCGACGCCGGACGAGCACGCGATCGTCAGTTCGAGATCGCCGTACGGTTTCATCACGTCGTGCGTGGCTTGCGCGCATTGCGTGAGCAGGTGGTGGACTTGGGCCGCGTATTGCTCGCCGGCGATCGTCAGCCGCAGCGAACGGTGTTCGCGCACGAACAGCGAGCGGCCGAGGAATTCCTCGAGCTGCTGGATCTGGCGGCTGATCGCGCTTTGGGTCAGGTGCAGTTCGGCGGCGGCTTTCGTGAAACTCGCATGCCGCACGGCGGCTTCGAACGCGATGAGGCACTGAAGAGGCGGCAGGGGCGTGATGCGCATGGCGGGCAGGGAGTCGGGGGCGCTGCCTCCATGATACGGGTGGGCCCGGCGAAAATCGCAACCCGTGAAGGGCGCTGTGGATTCGCCGTATTCACTCATGCGAAGATTGGGCGAAACAGCACCGACACGTACCCGAGAACGACGTGAAGATCTGTGTCGAATGCATGCTTAAGGCAGCCCGGGGCGGAGCGGCCCTGGTGCCCCGTTAATCCGTAGACTTATCCATGATGACAGACCGACTTTCCCATTTCCGGCGACGTGCGATCCAGGCCGTCGCCTTTGCTGCCGTTTTTTTCCTCGGGGCATGCGATAAGCATCCTGGCGCTATGGCACAGCCGCTTGATCTGTCGAGCCTGCCGAAGCACTACGATACGCTGGGTGTTGGCGCCTCGACCCTGAACTACTCCCCTTGGTACATCCATAAGTGGGGATTTGAGGGACCGGAGGGATCGGGGGTAAGCGGTGGTGGCCCCAACGTATTACCCGTTGAAGCAGACAACAAGCCGTCCGGTGGTGGCGGTGATATGTGCTGCAGCGACATCCCCTCTGTATGGCAGCCGGACCTGAGGCTGACGGTGCGCTGGTTGGTTGACAAGAAGCAGGACGGAAAGACACCGGGGTACTGGTACAAGGCGGAAAACGTTCGGATCCCGAAATACGGAAAAATTATGGGCGGTCTATGGGCGGTCTTTTTGCCGGATGACCGGGTCCGTATCATGGTTGCCGACGGTCAGAAAGGTGACTTAAACGACCCCGGCATACGCCCTCCAGACACCGATCCGTACATTGTGCACGGGGTTTTGGATCGAGAGTGGAATCGGTTATACCGGAATGGAGGGGGCGCAAAATGAGCCTCAGATGGGCGGATCCGATGCCTCAGGGCGGGCGCATAGCGGGTAGTATCACGGCGTTGAGAAAAGGGCGCACGCTGGTGTGCGACGCTCTAATGTCTTGTCCTCAGACACTTCATATCACGCTGTTCTTTGACGGCACGAACAATAACGACGAACAGACAAATCCGTTCCGGGATTCGCTTGTTCACACACATTCCAATGTTGCGCGTCTGTATAACGCGGCACTGGACCGATCAGAAGAAGGGATATTTCGCTTCTATATTGCGGGTGTGGGTACACCGTTCAAGAGTATTGGTGAGCAGACATACTCGACTTCCGGCAAGTCAATGGCATCCGGTTTTGGAAGTCGTTGCGTGTGGGGCTACACAAGAGTACTGAATGCTATATATCGGGCTATTGCTACGGACAAGACGCGAAATCTGATTCCGGATAGCGACGTCCAAAGAGTTTGCACGGAAGTGGCCGATGGTCACAAACTCCCGCTGGTTGGCTACACCGATCGATTGGGTCTCGCTCACAAGCAGGCGATCGACGAGGGGCGATATCCCCAGACGATCAAGCAGATCTGGATCAACGTAATTGGTTTCTCGCGGGGGGCGGCATGCGCACGCGTATTCGTCAACAAGCTGATGAATGAATGGGCACGGGACGGACGGATTGGATATCAGACTGGCAAATATGCGCTGAATTACAAGGTTAACTTCGTCGGTCTTTTCGATACAGTTGCCTCCGTTGGCCCTCCCGACTCGACTCGTGCGACCGTGGACTTTGGCACGTTTGATGGGCACTTCGCGTTTGCTAACGACGGTCGGCTCGATATTCCTAAGGATGTGCGATTCTGTTACCACGCGTTCTCGGTGCACGAGCAGCGTATGAGTTTTCCGCTTGATTCAATCCGTAACGGGGACAGCTACGGCGGCGGTATCCGTGACGAGGTGGCTTATCCGGGGGTCCATTCGGACGTGGGTGGCGGCTATGCGCCGTGCGAACAGGGTAAAGGAGGAGCTGCAGCGAAAGCTGGGGACGACAGCTACAAGCTTAGTCAGATCCCGCTGCACGATATGTATTTTAAGGCCGCCTCGTATGGTGTGCCACTGATGGATAGCGATGCGATAAGTAAACGTGCCGATCTGGTCGCCGACTTTGCTCTCGACCAGTCGGTGATCGATGCATTTAACGCTTGGCGAAAGACCGTCGAGAACGTTAACACTGTGGAGGGCGCGCTGAAGGTCGGATTGGGCCAGATGTTGGCGTGGCGTATGCTGCGCGCAGACATTGGTAATCCGCAGCGCTATGTTACGGGACAGTCTTTCTTCAAACGCGCGCACGAAGACAAGATGACGCCGCACAAGGTACAGCAGGTGGTTTCAAAGGCGTCGGAAAAGGATCCGACCATGAGTAAGCTCAGGTCGCAATCTCAGTTGCTCCAGGCGAACGCCCTGTCGATGGGAGCGGGATATACGTCGTACATGAGCACGCAAAAGGGACAGGTGACGGCGCTGAACGAAGCCATGGACCGGCGCAACGAGCAGCTGTGCGGTGCGATTGCTCATCCTGGTGTCGCTAACCCGAAACCTGCCCGTCCAGGGGAGGGACCGCTCGATGTTGTGACCAACGATCAGACCGACCTTCGGCAAGGCGCGGAGGAAATGCGACTGCTTCTCGGGTACCTGTATCCGGACCAGTGTGAACGGTGGAAGGTGAAGCGCACGGATCATCGCCCAATAGTGACGCGCGGTGGCGACGTGATCAAGGTGCCACCGACATTTGTCGTCGAACATGATCAGCCCGGGAGTGATTCCCCCTGCGTGACGCTCGCGTATAGCGGAATACTGCTCAACACGGTCTGGTCGACTCTTGTGCAGAATTACCGCGTAGAGGACGATGTTATGGCTGCACCATTACCTGGCGTGGAATCATTCCTGCGCCAGCACACATCTTCCGACGCCGTGAACAAGTTGCCAGTTGGGGCCATCACTCTATTTGATGACTATATACACGATAGTCGCTGTTGGTTTCGAGTGCCGTATTTTCACGAGTACGCGCCCGGCGGGTATGGTTTCCCGCGAATCGTGTTTGTAGGAGGAGATAAGCGCAAGGCATATCTCGGCCTTGCGTCAAACGCTTCGCAGCTCGACTTGGGTAATGGCAGGACCCAAGCCGGTTGGGCCTGAGGCGGATCGGAAAACAAGCCGATAAACAGGATTGCAGATGGAACTACAAGCTATACCCTCGCAAGCGCGCCTGATGGGGCTGATCGACGCGGCGGTATGTCCACCGAAAGTGGTGCCTTTGCTGCAGCGTGCTGGCGTACCGTTTCTCTCCGTTTTCGCTGGTCTGCCTGAAGAGGAACTCGGGCCGGCTTCATTATTTTTGGTCTCGGTAGATGACACGGAGGCGGATTGGTTTGTAGAACTCGATCAGCTCGATCGTCAAAGTCCATGCCTGTCCTTGATCTCTAGCCGGGTCGAGATGGATGCGCTCGTCACGCATCTGCAAGCCTTCCTGTTTGCGGATATTGGCGACAACATGACCGCGATGGTCCGGTTCTTTGATCCGCGTAACACGACGGCGGTTTTGAACACGTGGGGAGAGCAGATTCGCGCCATGTTCATGAGCCCTATCGAGCAATGGATGTACCGCGGGCGTCACAAGGAGTGGCAGCACATCGGAAACGAATCGATGGCGAGCGCGAGGATCTGCCGTTCTGTCATGGTTCAGCTTGGGCCGGAGGACGTTAATGCCCTCACGGCGCACACGGAACCCGACGAGATTCTGGCTGCACTGATCGAGTCCGGCGATGTCGACGGAGAGCATACCTACCTTGACCGCTTCGAGGATTTTATTCCTCGTTACCTCCGTGCGGTGCAGTGGGGGATCCGCGAGCCGGGGGATCGCCTTTCGTTCTGTCAGCATACCTATATGTACGGGCAGGATTTCGATCGGCATCGGTTTGTTCATGATTTGCTGATTCAGCGTCAGCAGTCTGATGAGTCGTTTAGTGTCGCTATCACTGGCGTTCCGGAAAGTGTATGGGCCGAGATTGAGCGGATGGGTCCGCACGACGCCGGGAGCGCTTCTCAGCCCGTTATGTTATAGGGAGTATGTATGGCATTGCAGATGATCGTGGTCGGTGATGCGACCTCACATGGCGGACGCGTGATCACCGGATCGGAAACACATAGCATCGATGGCAAAAAGATTGCGCGTTTGCACGATCTGGTGGACTGTCCTGAAAAATATCCGGATGGACGACCACATGGAGTTAACAAGATAATCGAGGCGCATCCGACGGTAACGATCGATGGCCAACGCGTTGCGTTGCACGGCCATCATACCGAGTGCGGGTGCACGTTAATTGGCAGTATGACTGCTCGTGTGGGCGATTGAACGATGCGTAGGATCACGTCGGTTGTGTCGAGGTGTGCGATTCACGGACATCGTTTCACTTCTTAAGGTGCCGACAATGTTCGGCGAGGGCCTTGTCGACGCGCCATTCGCGGTGCCGAATTCGCTCTTTCGTTTCGTCGAAGGCACTGCCCACCTCCTCCGCGGGAGGTGGGCTTTCTGTCAGATCAGCGATACGATCGACGGGTGTCTTGCCACCGAGCGAGCCGTGCGGGCGCTGCCAGTTGTAGTCGAACTTCCACTCCTCAATTCGTTGATCGATCGCGTCCTCCGTCGGCGAACGATACGACCAGGATTCGTTGATGTCAGTGAGCTATGATCGTTCTACTTTGCCATTGAGGTGTAGCGAGCGTGGCGGAATAGGTCGGAATTTGATGCACTCGCTCGTCAAACGGCGTTGCACCGGCTCAGCGAAGAACTCGCCGCCTCGGTCGGTTTGGATGCGCTGGATCGAGAACGGCTTTCCTCGATAACGCGATCAAGAAAGAGCAGCATATTTCGGGCAATTCTACGTGGGTAGATCGTCAGTACCCCGGAACCGCGAGCAGTCGTCAATTGGTGTGTGCTGGTACGCACCTCGAGCGATCAATACACTTCAACGACAAGGCGGTCTTGCATATCGAGCGACGCGCCCCGCGCCCCGCGACCGCCTCACTCCGTCAGCAGTTCAGCCCCGCGGCGCGACGAGATGCCGACCAACTGCTCGGCGGGCTGCGGCCGCGCGAACAGGAAACCCTGCCCCTGGTGGCAGCCGATCTCCTGCAGGAAGGCCAACTGCTTGGCCGTCTCGACGCCCTCCATCACGACATCGAGCCCCAGCGCGCGCCCCATCGCCACGATCGCGCGCACGATCGCGTCGTCCGTGCTGCCCGAGCCGCAGTCCGCGAGGAACGACCGATCGATCTTCAGCGTATCGACGGGCAGATCCTTCAGATACACCAGCGACGAATAGCCCGTGCCGAAATCGTCGATCGCCAGGCTGATTCCCCGCGTCGCCAGTTCGCGCAGCAGGATGCCGATTTCCTCGCGGGTGTTCATCGCCATGCTTTCAAGCAACTCGAGCTGCAGGTATTCGGCCGGCAACGCGGTTTCGCTGAGAATGGTCGTCAGGTCGCTGAGGAAGTGGTCGGTAAAGCACTGCCGTGCCGATACGTTCACCGACACCCGTCCGAACTCGAAGCCCTCGTCGAGCCAGCGGCGCGCCTGTCGGCAGGCTTCGTGCAGCACCCATTTGCCGATCGGGACGATCAGCGCGGATCGCTCCGCCAGCCCGATGAAGTCGCCCGGCGGCACCAAGCCGCGATGCGGATGCAGCCAGCGCAGCAGCGCTTCCACGCCGACGATCCGGCCGCTCGCCAGATCGTATTGCGGCTGGTAGAACAGGCGGAATTCGTTCTGCTCGAGCGCGCGATGCAATTCGCCGAGCGTCTCCAGTTGCTCGATCGCCGACGACGTCATCTTGCTTTCGAAGAACTGGAACACGTTCCTGCCGCGGCTCTTCGCGCCGTACATGGCCTGGTCCGCCAGCAGGATCAAGTCCTCCGCCGCGGTGCCGTCGTCCGGATAGATGCTGATGCCGATGCTGGGCGTCACGAAGATCTCGCGATCGCCGATATCGATCGCCCGTCCCACTTCGTCCAGCAGCTTGCGCGCGACGCGTCCCACGTCGCGGACGTCGTCGATCTCCTCGAGCACGAGCGCGAATTCGTCGCCGCCCATGCGCGCCACCGTGTCGTTCGCGCGCACATTGGCGACGATGCGCTCGGCGACCATCTTCAGCACCTCGTCGCCGGCGTTGTGGCCGAGCGTATCGTTGATCAGCTTGAAGCGGTCGAGATCGAGGTACATCACCGCGACCTTGCGGCCGAACCGCTTCGCATGGCTGATCGCGTGCGCGAGCCGCTCCTCGAACAACATCCGGTTCGCGAGATTGGTGAGCACGTCGTGCGTGGCGAGATAGCCCAGCCGCTCCTCCGCCTGGCGCCGCTGCGTGATGTCGGAAAAGATCGCCGCGTAGTGAGAGATCTCGCCATTGCTGTCGCGAATGCTGGTGATCGTCAGGTATTCGAGAAACAGTTCGCCGGTCTTGCGGCGATTCCAGATTTCGCCTTGCCAGTGGCCATCGGTCGTGAGCGAATGCCACAACTGCTTGTAGAAATCGGGCGTCTGGCGCCCGGAACTCAGCAAGCCCGGGTCGCGCCCGATCACTTCATCCTCGCTGTACCCGGTCAGGCGCGTGAACGCCTGGTTGACGCGCTCGATCCGCGCGCGCCGGTCGGTCACCATGATGCCTTCGAGTGCCGATTCGAACACGCGATCCGCCATGCGCAGGTTGAAGCGCGCGAGCCCCAGCGCTTCGTCGCGCTCGCGCAACGCGCTGCGCAGCTCGTTCGCGTATTCGTGCTCGATGCTCTGCAGCACGTCCGCGAAGCAGAGCAGGCCGGTCAGCCTGCCATCGTCGTCGCGGATGCCGACATGCCGCATGTTGTGTTCGGTCATGAAGCGCTGCGCCGCATACAGGCTTTGCCTGGCGGTCAGCATCTGCAGCGGCTTGCTCGCATGGGCGCCGACCGCGCCTTGGGCGCCGCCGTCCGCCAGCAGCCGGACGATGTCGCGTTCGGTCAGGATGCCGTGCTCGCCGTCGTCGTAGCCGACGAGGATCGCATCGAGCCGTTGCGCGCGCATCTGTGCGATGACGTCGTGCAGTCCGGCCTGCTCGGGCACCACGACGGGCGGATGGACGCGGATCGACTCGATCGGCTTCAGGTGCAGGAAAAATTCCGGGCCCTGGTTCACGACGACGTCGGTTTGCGTCAGCACGCCGATCGCGGCGCCATCCCGCACCACCACGAAGTGCCGCACGCCCGACTGCTTGAACTTCATCGCGGCTTCGCCGAGCGGCGTGTCGGCCTCGAGCGTCAGCACCGGATGGCTCATCACCTCGCTGACCGGCCGATCGAGCTCGCCCGGATTGTCGCCGGCCGACAGCGCATCGTGCTCGGTCCAGATCCCGACGACCTGTTCCTCCTTCATCACGACGATCGAGCTGCACCGTTCGGCGAACATGCGTCGCGCGGCCTCCCGCACCGGCGTGGCGGGTGCGCAGGACAGAATCTGGCGCGCGACGAGGCGCGCGATCGGAACATCGTAGCTGTTCGGGTACATTCTCTGACCAAGACGAAAAATCCTTGCCGGCGCGCTTCGATCCGGCAACCGTCGGGCGCGCCCGCGCCGGCCGGCAAGGCATGATCTTGCTCGCCTCGACGGGTTGCGCACGCATCGAACTCGCCCACGCGGAATCGATGCCCGGTTGTCCGGCGAAACCGCACGCCGGCGCACGCCGGCGCATCGCCCTCGCACGGGCCGCCGCCCTAAGTTAACGGCAGATTTGGTCAAGAGTTGAGTGCGATGACCCCATTCGGGCCGTACGTCGGCAAGTCGAGCGGCTGCGGGCTGGGCGAGATTGACGGCGCGGCCGTCGCGCCGCCCATTGCAAGGCTTACTGAGGGCGGTATGCGGGTAGCCCGCGCACCTGATCGTCGTACCACGTGGTGGCAGCGAGCCAGAGCGTGGTCAGGTCGTTCGGGGTGAAGATCGGCAATGTGTTGCACGCTGCGCGGATGACGTCGAAGTCCCCCGATTCCGCTGCCTCGCTGGCGTTCAGGAGCCAACCCAGCTCGCCATGCCGTTCGAGCAGTGCCCGCCGGATATCGGCGTGAATCGGCGTCGTCGTGACGACGTCCTCGATCGTGCTGCCGAACAGCACATGAACGAGTGAGAACACGCCTGCAATGAACGCGGTAGCGGCGAACCGGTCATCGTCGGGCCGCAGCCGGCCCGCGGCCAGTTCCATGAATCGCGCCCGCGCGCCGCATAGCTGCGCCAGCGGATCGGAGCGCAACGCGTCCAGGCGCTCATCGGCAAACAGGAGCAACTGGGTCCAGCGCGTAATTTGCCGCGTGCCGACCAGCATGATCGCCTCGCGCAGTGACGAAACGGGCTGGCTGAGCCCCACCGCGCTTGAATTGAGCAGCATCAGAAGGGGAATGACGAGGTTCGGAATGCGTTTGAGTTCGGCTTCGAGTTCAACGATCTCCGGTTCGCCGCCCAGAAGCACGAGCAGGCGCAGCAGCGCGTCGCGCGATGGCGTGACGCGCCGCGAGGTCAGCACCTGCGGTTTCGCGAAGTAGTAGCCTTGAAACAGTTCGAAGCCCGCTTGCATGGCGGAGGCATGGTCCTCCGGCGTTTCGATTTTCTCGGCGACCGACATCTTCCCGTGCTGCTTGACGGTGCCGATCAGTTCGGCAAGGTGCTCGCGCGGACATTCGAGAAAATCGATCTTGACGATATCGACGTAAGGGAGAAATTCGAACAGGCGGGGGGAAACCTCGGAAACATCGTCCAGCGCGAGCCGATAGCCCGCGCGCCGCAGTTCGCTACAGCGCTTGCAGAGCGCGTCGTCGAACGTCACCGTTTCGAGGATTTCGAGTATGAAGCGTTCATGTGGCAACAACCAGACGATGTCGGACATCAGCACCGTTCGATCGATGTTCACATAGCCCGTGCGATCGCCCAGTGCGGCGGTGAGGCCGATATCCCCGATGAGTCTTCCGATGACCTGCGCGGTGGCGGCAGCGTCATCCGTGATGTGGGCGCGATTGGCTGTCCCCGAGCGGAACAATAGTTCGAATGCGATCAACGCTCCGCTGCGGTCCAGAATCGGTTGCCGCCCGAGGTAGACGTATTCCGGTGCGGCGGCTTTGCCGCCCGACTCCGGTTGATCGCCGGCGGGGCGGGGCGACGGTGCGCTCGTATTCAATCTTGAACGTTCCCTTTGAGTTGAGGTCTCGCGGACGCCAGGCGGGCATCCGTCGCATCCGGGGAGTTCGTTGTGCCGATGACTGACGCCCTCGCCGGCTTCTTCAACGTTCACGAAGATGCGCGCGGCCCTTCCGGGTCGGCGCCGACCCTCGCGGTTTGCTCCACCTGTCAGTTTACTCGCGGCACGGGTGGCCGGCTAGAAGTTGTCCCATTCCCCCGCCGGGGGGCGGCTTGCTCTACCGGAGCGGGCGGCGCGGCGGGCCGATCCAGCGCTGACCGGGGGGCGGATGCGTGTCGGAGGAGCCGCAGTGGGGTGCGTGTCCGGGCGGCTGACTTCGCATTGCGTGAGCCGCCTAGTTTTTCGCCACAGCGTCCGTTTCCGTCTGCGGCCCACCCGCCGCATCATTCCGGCTCCACCCACCCCCAAGCGACCGATACAACGCCACCGCCGCCAGCGCATGCTCGCGCTTGACCTGATTCAGCGAATCCGAATCGCGCAGATACACCTCCTGCGCCGACAGCACGTCCAGAAAGTCCGTCGCGCCACCCTTGTAAAGCTGATTCGCCAACCCGAGCGCTTTATCGGAAGCCGCCAATGCACTATCGAGCCGCCGCGTCGCCTCATCGGAACTGACGAGATTCGCGCGTGCATCCTCGACTTCCCGCAGCGCTTGCAGCATCGTCTGCCGTAACCCGAGTTCCGACTCCCGCATCCGGCTTTCGCTCTGCGAGATATCGGCGGTAATCCGTCCCGCGTTGAAGATCGGGCTCGTCGCACTCAACGCCGCGCTGAACAGGTTATCGGTCAACGTCGGCAACCCGAGATACGAAGCGGCGAGAATCCCGTCCGTCAGGTTCAACGAAAACTTCGGATACCGTTCGGCCTTCGCCACGCCCACTTGCGCCGCACGCCGCTCGACTTGAGCATAAGCAGTCAGCACATCGGGCCGTCGCAGCAACGCTTGCGAAGGCAACGTTCCCGGCGCGCCGACCGGCGGCGCGGGAATCTCTCCGGCCTGCGCCAGCACGAGCCGATCGACCGATTCCGGTGTCCGCCCCGAATACACGGCGATCAGATTCAGCTGATGCGAGATCTGCGCCTGCGTCGGCGGAATCCCGGCTTCGAGCGCATCGAGCTGGTTCTGTGCGCGCGTGACGTCGAGTTCCGTCGACAGCCCGAACGCCTGTCGCTTGCGCGTGAGTTCGAGCGCATGCTGCCGGATCTTCGCGTTGTCCTGCAGGATCTTCAATTCCTGCTGCGCCCAGCGCAGATCGACATACGCGGATGCCGCATCGGCAGCGAGCGCGAGGCGCATCGCATCTTCCGCATGCTTCTGCCCGACCAACTCCGCTTGAGCGGCGAGCAGATCGAGCCGTTCGCCGCCGAACACATCGGGCGACCAGCTGAGCGCGAGCCCCGCGCCGGCCTGCCGCACATAACCGAGCGGCGGCGGCGTGTTCTGCCGTGCGTCGGCCGCATGCGCGGTCGCGTCGAGTTCGGGCAGCAACACCGCGCGCTTCTGCACGGTCAGCGCCTGCGCCTGCTTCACGCGTTCGGCGGCGGCCTGCAGATCGAGATTGCCGTCGAGCACGGTCGCGATCAGCCGGTCGAGCACGGGGTCGTGGAATTGCGCCCACCAGGCGGCGGCGTCGATGTCCGCGCGCGGCACGTCGGTGTCCCATGCGGTAGGCGCGAGCGTCTGAACGGAATCGTTCAGCGCCGGATGCTGCGCGGGCTGCACCGCACACCCGGCGGCGAATGCGCTGACGGCCAGCGCGACGAGTAGCTTCTTCATCAGAATTTGCTCCGAGAAATCCCGCCATTGATGGCGGGAAGGAAAGAATTGCTGTTGACAGGCTGCTTGTTCCACGGGTTAGGATCACCGGCATGATCCTTGTCTACCGCTACCGGGTGAAGTCGCTCAACGGACTGCTTAACAAGCAGAGCCGTGCGGTGAACTACGTCTGGAACTTCTGCAACGACACGCAGAAGCACGCGCTCAAGTGGGGCAAGAAGTGGCCTACAGGATTCGACCTGAACGTGCTGACCACCGGCAGCAGCAAGGAACTCGGTATTCACTCCGGCACGGTCAACGCGACGTGCGAGCAATATGCGAAGTCGCGCAGCCAGCGCCGTCGGCCCTACCTGCGCTATCGCGGCAGGAAATCGCTGGGCTGGGTGCCGCTGAAGGGGCGTGACCTGAAGCGCGAGGGCGACGCGTTCCGTTTCGCCGGCAACACCTTCCGCGTGTTCAATAGCCGCCCGCTTCCCGAAGGCAAGATCAAGGACGGGACCAACTTTGCGCAGGATGCACGCGGCAACTGGTTTCTCAATATCGTGATCGAGATGCCCGATGTGCAGGCCCGCCCGATTCGTTCGGGCGTCGGCATCGATCTCGGCCTGAAAGACTTCGCCACACTTTCGACCGGCGAGAAGCTGCCCAATGACCAGTTCGGCAGGCGCGCGGTGGAGAAGCTGGGGAAAGCGCAACGGGCGCGAAAGCACAAGCGACATATCGCGAAGCTGCACGCCAAGATCGCGAATGCCCGAGCCGATTTCCAGCACAAGCTCGTGCTCGAGTTGGTGTGGCGCTTCGATTACATCGCGGTCGGCAACGTGTCGGCTGTCAAACTCGCCAGAACCAGGATGGCGAAGAGCGTCTACGACGCATCCTGGTCGTCCTTCCGAAACAAGCTCCGTTACAAGGCGATCGCGCACGGAGCCACGTTCGAGGAAGTCGACGAAAGCGGTTCCACCCAGTCCTGTTCGGCGTGCGGGTCGAAAGACAGCACGACGCGGCCGAAAGGTATCGCGGGACTGCGAATAAGAGAGTGGGCCTGCAGTGACTGTGGTGCCGAGCATGATCGAGATACCAACGCTGCGTTGAACATTCTCCGATGCGGACGTGCATCGCCAGATGTGGGAATCCTCCGCGCTTAGGCGGAGGAGGACGTCAAGATGATGATCCGTGGGCCTCAGTGCGCGTCCGGCGGCGGCGCGTTCAACGTAATGGGTTTGGAAAACACGACGGCAAGCAACGCGACGACGAAGCACAGCGACAGCGCGTAATACGCATCCGCATAGGTCAGCGTCAGCGCTTCGCGATAGATCAGACGATGCAGGTTCGCGAGCCCGGCCTGCGCGGTATTCAGCGTATTGCCGGCCACCGATCCCCAGTACGCGGCCTGGCGATCGAGCAGCGACGCGACTTGCGGTTCGCCGGCGCTCACGTGCTCGTTCAGCCGCAGGTAATGAAAATTCAGCCGGTCGTTGAGCATCGTCGCGCTTACCGCGATACCGATCGCCCCGCCGAGGTTGCGCATCAGGTTGAACAGCCCGCTCGCCGATTTCAGCCGCGACTGCGGCAGCGAGCCGAGCGCCATCGTCACGATCGGCGGCACGCTGAACTGCTGGCCGATACCGCGCAGCGCCTGCGGCAGCAGCAGTTCCCGCCAGCCCCAGTCGTGCGTGATCGGCGTGTACAGGTAGCAGCCGAGGCCGAAGCAGATCAGCCCGAACACGAGCAGCGCACGCATGCTGACGTAGCGCGCGGCGAACGCATACGCGCACAGCGCGATCAACTGGAACGCACCGACCGACAGCAGCGCGATACCGATCTGCAGCGAGCTGAACGCTCGCACCTGCGCGAGAAACAGCGGCGTGAGGAACACGGTCACGAAAATCCCGATGCCGGTCACGAACGACAGCAGGCTGCCGATCCCGAAATTGCGCACGGCGAGCGCGCGCAGGTCGACGATCGGATCTTTCGCGGTCAGCGCGTGCACGATGAACAGGAAGCCGCAGATGCCGGAGATCCACGCGCAGATCACGATCGCATCGTCGCCGAACCAGTTCTTGCGCGGGCCTTCCTCGAGCACGTATTCGAGGCAGCCGAGGAAGCCCGACATCAGCACGATGCCGAGATAGTCGCCGCGTTTGATGAGGCTGAGATCGGGCGCGTCGATGTGCACGTAGCGCGGCACGAGCGCAGCCACCGCGATGCCCGGCACGAGGTTCAGGTAGAACAGCCAGTGCCACGACCATTGGTCGGTGATCCAGCCGCCGATCACGGGGCCGATCGCAGGTGCGAGCGACGCGAGCGCGCCGATGGTCGTCGACGCGATCAGCCGCTGCCTGCCGGGGAACAGCACGAACGCGGTGGTGAACACGGTCGGGATCATCGCGGCGCCGAGCGCGCCCTGCAGGCCGCGAAACAGGATCATCGAGTTGATGTCCCACGCGAGCCCGCACAGCATGCTGGTGATCGTGAAACCGATGGCGGATGCGACGAACAGCCAGCGCGTCGACATCACCTTCGACAGCCAGCCCGACATCGGGATCACGATGATCTCGGCGATCAGGTACGCGGTCTGCACCCACGACAATTCGTCCTGGCTCGCCGACAGCCCGCCGCCGATGTCGCGCAGCGACGACGCGACGATCTGGATGTCGAGCGTCGCCATGAAGAAGCCGACGCACATCAGCGCGAACGCGAACACGCGCTGCCTGGTCGGTTGCGACGCGGGGTCGCCGGAAAACGCGGTGGTCATCGTCGGCTCCCGCTCAGTGCTGGTGGTCGGTATGCACGGTCACGACCGCGGAGAGCCCGGGGCGCAGCACGTGCTCGATGCCCGGCTGCGGATCGAGATGCACGCGCACGGGCACGCGCTGGACGATCTTCGTGAAGTTGCCGGTCGCGTTCTCGGGCGGCAGCACGCTGAAGGTCGCGCCGGTCGCGGGGGCGAGGCTGTCGACGCGGCCATGCAGGCGCGTGCTCGACGCATCGAGCGCGACGTCGACGCGGTCGCCCGCGCGCATCTTGCGAAGCTGGTCTTCCTTGAAGTTCGCGTCGATCCACAGGCCGGAGGCCGGCACGACGGTCAGCAGCGGCACGCCGACGTTCGCGAGCATCCCGACGCGGCCCGTGCGGTTGCCGACGTAGCCGTCGACCGGCGAGCGGATCGTCGTGTATTCGACGTTGAGCGCCGCGACGCGCTGTGCGGCGAGCGCGGTGTTCACGCGGGCCCGCGCATCGGCGAGCTGCGCGCCGAGCACGTCGAGCTGGCGCTTCGACGCGAGCAGCGCGGCGTCGCTGCGTTCGACGGCCGCGCCGGCCTTCGAATAATCGGCGTCCGCGCGCTCGACGATCTGGTTCGATACGGCGTCCGACTTCACGAGCTCGCGGTAGCGCACGCGGTCCGATGCGGCGCGCGTCAGTTCGGCGGACGACGCGTTCTTGTCCGCCGCGTGCTGGCCGATCACCGCGAATTGCAGTTGCTGCTTCGCTTCGAGTTCGGTCACGGCGGAGCGCGCGCTGTCGACTTCGGCGCTGGCCTGCGCGAGCTTCGCGTCGTAGTCGCGCGCATCGAGCTGCACGAGCACGTCGCCGGCCTTCACGCGCTGGTTGTCGGTCACGAGAATCTTGTCGACGAAGCCGTTGACCTTCGGCGCGAGCACCGTCACGTCGCCGCCGACATACGCGTCGTCGGTGCTTTCCTGAAAGCGCAGCACGAACAGCCAGTCGAGCGCGGCGGCCGCGACCACGGCGACGACGGCGCCCACCGCGATGCGCATCCACGGCACGCGGCGTCGTTGCTTCGCGGGCCGCTCGGTTGTGGCTGCTTCGCGTGACGAGGCAGCGGCTTGGGTCGTATCCATCGATTCACCTATGTATATGCACTAATCAAAGCGATCGACGACGTCGTGCCGATCGGGAAAAGGGTTAGCGTTCCGGCAGGTTGTGCGTGATCCGGAACAATTCGTCTCTGAGGCGGGCCGCCTGCGTCGACCCGAAGCACCGCTCGAACGCTTCCTGTGCGGCGAGCCAGTGCACGTGCGCGTCGGCGACCTTCGTTTCGCCGTGTGCGGTCAGTGCAAACGTCTGACCACGACATGGCGGCTCGATCCGCCCCGTCACCAGCGCCGCGCCGACGAGCGGCTTGAGCGCGCGCAGCAGCGCGGTGCGTTCGATCACCAGCACGTTCGACAGCGTCGCCATCGTCAGGCCGGGCCGCTCGCGCAGCAGCGCGAGGATGCTGTATTGCGACGGCGTCACGCCCGCTCGCGACAGGTAACGCTCGTAGAACTGCGAGATCCGCCGGGCGGCTTGCCGGACCGCGAAGCAATCGTCATCGGTGAGCGTGGTCTTGTGCATGTGCACATGTTAGGGGGCGGGACGGCGTGAAGCGAGCGGCGGGACAGGATCAGATTGGTGTCGTGGCTGTACCAATCGGCGTCGGAACGGCGCGCTCGCGCCCGGTCACGCCGCCGCGGGAACGATCCAGCCTTCGCGGTCGCAGTACGCGGCCGTGTAGTCGATGAACGCCTTCACCTTCGCGGGCAGCAGCGCGCGGTTCGCGTACGCGAGCTTGATTTCGACGAACGCATCGACGAGATCGGCGTCTTCCAGCAGCTGCACGAGCGCGCCCGACGCGAGTTGGGCCTCGACGAGCGTTTTCGGGACGACGCCGATGCCGAAGTCGTGCATCACCATTTCGCGGTTGAAGACGGGGCTGTTCGACGAGATGTCGAAGCGGAACGGCACGGTGAGCATGTTGCCGTCGACACGGAACGACAGCGCCGGCCGGCGCAGCGACGGCGAGATCGGCACGAACGGATGATTGGCGAGGTCGGCCGGCGTCTCGGGGCGCGCATGCGCTTGCAGATATGCAGGCGTCGCGACGATCACGACCGGAATGCGCTCGACCAGCCGCACGACGGTCGATTCGCTCGTCAGCATGTACGGCACGACGATGCCGATGTCGTAGCCTTCGCCGACCAGATCGACCGGGCGCTCGGTCAGCGTGACGTCGAGGCGCACGTTCGGATGCGCGCGCTTGAAGCCGGCGATCAGCGGCACGAGCCGGTTCAGCGCGGCCGTCGTATGCGCGACGAGGCGCAGCAGGCCCTCGGGCTCGCGCGTGTGCGTCTGCGCTTCCACTTCGAGCGCGTCGAGTTCGTCGAGCACGGCCGCGCACCGCTCATAGATGCGCTCGGCCGTTTCGGTCAGCGACACCTGGCGCGTGGTCCGGTGCAGCAGCCGGCTGCCGAAACGCGCCTCCAGATCCGCGACCGCGCGCGAGACGACCGGCCGCGCGAGGCCGTGCATGTCGGCGGCGCGCGTGAAGCTGCGCATCTCCACCACCGACCGGAAGATGCGCAGCTTGTCGATGTAGTCCATGTCCGTCTCCTTGACGCGATGGCCGGCCCCGGCCATGTTACGGCGGAGTGTACATTGACTTTATGCATATGCACATATAGATTCGACGACATGAACGACATTCCGATTTCCGAGGCGTGCAACTGCCTCGCGCTGCGTCAGGCGGCGCGCTTCGTCACGCAACTGTACGAGCGCCATCTGGCCCCGGTTGGCGTCACGCCCGCCCAGTTCTCGATCATGGTGAACCTCAAACGCCGGCCCGGCCTGCTGATGAGCGAACTCGCCGATGCGCTCGTGATGGATCGCACGACCTTGCTGCGTGCGCTGAAGCCGTTGCAGCGCGACGGTTTCGTCGCGACGGCGGCATCCGAGCACGATGCGCGTGCGCATGCGCTCCATCTCACGAAGCTCGGCGAGCGCACGTTCGCGCGGGCGTTGGTCGCGTGGCAGGCCGCGCAGGACGAATTCGACACCCAGTTCGGCCGCGATCGCGCGAAGGCGTTGCGCGCAGAGCTGTTCAGCCTGACGGCGGAACGTTAGGCGAGGGGCGGGCGGGTCGGTGTGGCGGTCAACTGGTGCGGAACGCAAGCCATTGGCCGCCGCCGAAGCTTCCTGTTGTGAAAATTGGTTTTTATGATGCCCGGTTTTGTCCCAATCTGGACAGTTTTTGTTTCCAGTTGTAGAGTCCTCTGACGGAATTCACGAGCCGGCGCGGCCGCCGGCACGCGTCACGAGGAGCAACCGATGCTGCAGTTGAGCGACCGCGACGACGCAATGTTGCGCGGGGATTTCGGGCACGGCGTCGCCCGCGCGATGCGGATCGTCGCGCGCACCGCGCAAGTGATGTCCGCGCCGCACCTGATCGACATTACGTCTGCCCATATCGACGGCTGTCTGTATCACGGCCAGACGAGCCTCGACTTCGTCGACTATTTCGTCGACACGGGCGCGAAGGTCGCGGTGCCGACCACGTTGAACGTCGGCTCGCTCGACCTGATCCATCCCGAGCTGTACCACGGCGACCGCACGATCCAGCGCGATGCGCAGCGCCTGATGGACGCGCACTTGCTGCTCGGCTGCGAATCGAGCTTCACGTGCGCGCCGTATCAACTGAAGCATCGTCCCGCGCTGGGCGAGCAGATCGCGTGGGCCGAATCGAATGCGATCGTGTTCGCGAACTCTGTGCTCGGCGCGCGCACGAGCCGCTACGGCGATTTTCTCGACCTGGCCGCCGCGATCACTGGGCGCGCGCCGTATGCGGGGCTGCATGTCGACGCGAACCGCGCCGCGCGAATCGTGTTCAACGCGCCGGATTTCACCGGCCTGCCGTCGCGCGACATCTATTTCGCCGCGCTCGGTCTGGCGGTCGGCAAGATCGCGGGCGCGGTCGTGCCGGCGATCGTCGGGCTGCCGGCCGACACCACCGAGGACGAACTCAAGGCGCTCGGCGCGGCCGCCGCGTCGAGCGGGGCCGTCGCGCTGTTCCATGCGGTCGGCGTGACGCCCGAGGCGCCGACGCTCGACGCCGCGTTGCACGGGCGCGCAGCGCTTCGCACGATCGACATCACGATGGCCGATCTCGACGAGATTCGCCGCACGCTGAATCACGGCGCGGCCGGCGACGCGCTGGTCGCGGTCGCGCTCGGTACACCGCATTTCTCGCTGGCCGAATTCCGCACGCTCGACACGTTGCTCGACGCGTTCGACGGCAAGCCGGCCTGCGATTTCTACGTGAACACGAGCCGCTTCATTCTGTGGGAGCTGGAGCAAGTCGGCCTCGCGGAGAAATTCGCCGCGCGCGGCGTGCAGATCGTCGTCGATACCTGCACGTACATCACGCCGGTGATGAAGCGGTTGTCGGGGCTGGTGATGACCAACTCGGGGAAATGGGCGTCGTATGCGCCCGCGAACATCGGCGTGACGGTCGCGTACGGCAGCATGCGCGAATGCGTGCGGTCCGCGTACGAAGGCAAGGTGCGATTCGATGACTGAAGCGACGGACACATTCTTGACGGGCGACACGCTCGTGCCGGGCAGCGCGTGTGCGCGGCCTTTCGTGCTCGAGAAGCCGCTCAGCTTCTGGGGCGGCTACGACTCGGGCGCGGGCAGGATCGTCGATCGCGGGCATCCGCAGGCCGGCGCGAGCCTCGCCGGCAAGGTGATGGTGATGCCGCACGCGAAGGGATCGAGTTCGAGCAGCAGCGTGCTCGCGGAAGCGGTGCGCAACGGCACCGGGCCGGTCGGGATCGTGCTGAAGGAGCGCGACCTGATCATCTCGATCGGCGCGATCGTGGCAGCGGAGCTGTATGCGATCGCGGTGCCGGTGGTGTGCGTGAGCGATGACGTGTACGACGCGATCGTCGCCGCAACGGGTGACGTGCGGATTGACGCGGGCGAGGGGGACGGCGGCGCGCGGGTTTATATCGGGCGCTGATACGTCGCGCACGTCATTCGCGTCCCGCCCCCGCAGCCGCTTCCCGAAACGCGCTCGGCGTCTGCCCGGCCCAGCGCCGGAACGCGCGCGTGAAATTCGCCGGGTCGGTGAATTGCAGCCGCTCGGCGATCGTTTTCAGGTCGAGATCCGACGCGGCGAGCAACTGCTTCGCATCACGAAACCGCGCTTCGTCGAGCAATTGCCGATAGCTCGACCCGGCTTCCTCCAGCCGGCGCCGCAGCGTGCGCGTCGACACGAGCAGCGCATCGGCGAGCGTATCCGGCCCCGGATAATCGCCGGCGGCGCGCGCCAGTTCCGCGCGAACGCGCTCGACCAGATCGCCTTCCTCCTGCCGCACCTGCGCGTATTCGCGTTCCACCTGCACGAGCGCTTGCCGGTGCGCGACTTCATCGGCGAGCGGCAGCGGCCAGTCGAGCACGTCGGGCGCAATCCACAGCGCATTGGCCGCGCAGCCGAATGCCACCGGCGGCAACTGGTCGCGATAGCGCGCGAAATACGCGGGCTCCGGCCACGCGAATTGCAGCCTGATCGGCGGTGACGTGCGCCCGGACCATTGCGAGATGTTCTGCGCGAGCCCCGTCAGCACGAATTCGAACATCACGTGATGCTGCAGCACGGGGTTTGCCTGCACGCCGTGCAGTTCGAGCGTCGCGCCACGCTCGTCTTCCGCATAGGTCAGCCGGTACTGGCGATTGCGCATCCGGAAGTAGCGCTGCGTGACGAACAGCGCGTCGCGGATGTCCCGCGCGGTCAGCGTCGCGTAGCCGAGAAAGCCGTGCACGGTCGGTTTCAGCAGCAGCCCGAACGCGAGCCCGATGCCCGGATCGCCGCCGATTTCGATCGCGTTGAGCACGAGCCGCCCCCATTGCGACGGCGCGACGCGCGCGTCCGGTTCGGCCAGCACCGCGTCGCGCAGGCCGGTGCCGGCGCGCACGGCGGCGAGATCGACGCCGCGAGCGGCCAGCGCCTGCAGCAGCAGGCGCGTATAGGCGACCGGAATCGTTGGCCGGCGCAGCCCGAGGCGATCCTTGCGAGACGGGGAAGTCATGTCGATTTGGCCGGAAATGACAAGCATTATGGCTGTTTGCCCCCTCACGTTCAAGGCGGCGCACGCCTACGATGGCAGGCATCGCTTCTTGCCCGAATCATCATGACGACACCCTTTCCCCATCTGCTCACACCGCTCGATCTCGGTTTCACGACGCTGAAGAATCGCGTGCTGATGGGCTCGATGCACACCGGCCTCGAGGACAGCCGCAAGACGCTGCCGCGCCTCGCCGAATATTTCGCCGAGCGAGCGCGCGGCGGGGTCGGCCTGATCGTGACGGGCGGCTTCGCGCCGAACGTGGCCGGCTGGACCAAGCCGTTCGGCGGCACGCTGATGACGTCGGCCGCCGCGCGCCGACATCGCGAGATCACGGGCGCCGTGCATGCGGAGGACGGCAAGATCGCGCTGCAGATCCTGCATACGGGCCGGTACGGTTACCACCCGTTCGCGGTCGCGCCGTCGAAGATCAAGTCGCCGATTTCGCCGTTCGCGCCGCATGAGCTGAGCGCGCGCGGCGTGGAGCGACAGATCCGTGCGTTCGTGCGCTGCGCGACGCTCGCCCGCGAAGCCGGTTACGACGGCGTAGAGATCATGGGCTCCGAGGGCTACCTGATCAACCAGTTCATCTCGATGCATACCAACAAGCGCAGCGACCAGTGGGGCGGGTCGTACGAGAACCGCATCCGCTTGCCGATCGAGATCATCGAGCGCACGCGCGAAGCGGTCGGCCGCGACTTCATCCTGATCTACCGGCTGTCGATGCTCGACCTGATTCCGGACGGCAGCGACTGGAGCGAAACCGTGCAGCTCGCGAAGGCGGTCGAGCGCGCGGGCGCGACGATCATCAACACGGGGATCGGCTGGCACGAGGCGCGCGTGCCGACGATCGCGACGTCGGTGCCGCGCGGCGCGTTCGCGTGGGTGACGAAGAAGATGAAGGGCGAGGTCGGCATCCCGCTCGTGACGACCAACCGGATCAACCGGCCCGAAGTGGCCGAGCAGATTCTCGCGGACGGTTGCGCGGACATGGTGTCGATGGCGCGCCCGCTGCTCGCGGATGCCGAGTTCGTCGTCAAGGCCGCGCAGGGGCGGGCCGACGAGATCAACACCTGCATCGGCTGCAACCAGGCGTGCCTCGATCACGCGTTCAAGAACAAGATTGCGTCGTGCCTGCTGAATCCGCGCGCGTGCCACGAGACGGAGCTGAAATACACGCCCGCACCGCAGCCGAAGCGGATCGCGGTGGTCGGCGCGGGGCCGGCCGGCCTCGCGTGCTCGACCGTGCTCGCGCAGCGCGGCCATCAGGTCGACCTGTTCGACGGCGCCGCGGAAATCGGCGGCCAGTTCAACATGGCGAAGCGGATTCCGGGCAAGGAGGAGTTTCACGAAGCGTTGAGCTACTTCGGCCGGCAGGTCGAGTTGACCGGCGTGAAGCTGCACCTGAACCGTCGCGCCGACGCGAGCGACCTGATCGCGGGCGGCTACGACGAGATCGTGCTCGCAACCGGCGTCGCGCCGCGCGACCCGAAGATTCCGGGGCAGGACGGGCCGAACGTGCTCAGCTATATCGACGTGCTCGCGGGCAAACAGCCGGTCGGGCGGCGGGTCGCGGTGGTGGGTGCGGGCGGGATCGGCTTCGATGTCGCCGAGTATCTGGTGCAGGACGGTGAATCGCCGGCACTCGATCTGGACGAATGGAAGGTCGAGTGGGGCGTGACCGACCCTGCCGCGACGCGCGGCGGCGTGACGCGTGCGCAGGTGTCGGCGCCGGCGCGGGAAGTGACGCTGTTGCAGCGCAAGGCCGCGCCGCTCGGCAAGGGGCTCGGCAAGACGACCGGCTGGATTCACCGTGCGACGCTGAAGATGAAGCAGGTGAAGATGATCGGCGGCGTGAACTACGAGCGGATCGACGCGCGCGGGCTGCATGTGTCGTACGGCGAGCAGCGCACCGATCACGAACTGATCGAAGTCGATACGATCGTGCTCTGCACGGGGCAGGAGCCGCAGCGCGCGTTGCTCGCGCCGCTGCAGGCGGCCGGTCGCTCGGTGCACCTGATCGGCGGCGCGGAACTGGCCGCCGAACTCGACGCGAAGCGCGCGATCGATCAGGGGGCGCGGCTCGCGGCGCGGTTGTAACCGGCGGGCGCTGCGATGGTCGTTCGGACGGTCGTCGCGTCGCGATGATCGGCTGAAGCGACGGTTCGCGGCTTGCCGCAGGATGCGCCGATTCGCGGCGCAAAATCATAACGAGCCACAGGGCCGACCGCGCCACCACCCAACGTGGCGGCGCGAGCCCCGCAGGCCGTGCCCGCGGCGATCGGCCAGCGAGCGTCAGGCTGCCTCGGCCCGTTCTTCCTCTTCCGCTTCGAGCATCGCCTTGACGATCAGGTAGACGGCCGGCAGGTCGTCGTCGTCGCGGCGCCAGTCGACCGGGTCCTCGACGTCCGCGGCGACCAGCCGGCTGTCGCGCAGCCGGATGAACGCGTCGACGACGGTCGGATCGTTGCGGTTCAGGAACCCGGGATTCGAGAACGCCAGCTCTTCGACGTTCAGCAGCGCCTGCCAGCTCATCGTGCGGACTGCCGCCGGATGCGTGCGGCGTCGCAGGCCGAGCGCTCGCTGCGCGGGGCCGCCGACGACACGCTGCAGATCGACGACCGCACGCTGCGCTGCGCGCTCGAAGTGGACGGGATTGAAGCCGGGTTGCTCGGGATCGAATGCGGATGACTGGAACATGGTCGCCTCACTAAAGACCGTCTCGGGATGACGGAATTCGGGTCAAATGACGCAGAAACACTGTAAATATATACAGTGATTGGTGGACTTTCAAGCCCCCGATGACAGTAAATGTCAGCCGCGTCGCGACCGGCGTGTCAGACCGCCGCCGCGATCGTCTCCCGCAGCCACCGATGCGCGGGATCGCGATGCACGCGCTCGTGCCACAGCATCGACATTTCATAGCCGGGCACCTCGACCGGCGCATCCACCACGCGCAGCGCGGGCACGTCGCGCACCAGCCGCTCGGGCAGCATCGCGACGAGATCGGTGCTCGCGACGGCCGACATCACGAACAGGAAGTGCGGCACCGACAGCACGACGCGCCGTGTGGCCCCCATCTTCGCGAGTACTTCGTCCGTCACGCCGAAGAAGCCGCCGCCGTCGGGCGACACGATCACGTGCTCGAGCGTGCCGAATTGCGCGAGCGTGGGGCGCCGCTTCAGCTTCGGGTGGTCGGCGCGGCCGATCAGCACGTAACGCTCGACGAACAGCGGCAAGCGCCGCATGCTGGGCGGCGACGCTTCGGTCATGTGGAAGGCCAGGTCGATGCCATTTCGTTCGGTATCCTGCTCGATACGCGGCGGCACGAGCTCGAGGACGGCCAGCCGCGTGCCGGGTGCGGTCGAACGCAGCGTGCGCAGCGCGGGCAGCACGATCGTCGATTCGCCGTAGTCGGTCGCGGCCACGCGCCACGTGTTCGTCGCGGTCGCGGGATCGAACGGCGTGGCCGGAATCACGGCGCGCTCGACGGCCTCGAGCGCTTCGCGCAACGGCTCGCGCAGCGCTTCCGCGCGCGCGGTCGGCCGCATCCCGCGCGGCCCCGGCAGCAGCAGCGGATCGCCGAATACGTCGCGCAGTTTCTGCAACTGCACGCTGACCGACGGCTGCGACATGTTCAGCTTCTCGGCCGCGCGTGTGACGTTGTGCTCGGCGAGCAGCACGTCCAGCGTGACGAGCAGGTTCAGATCGAGCCTTCTGAGATTATTCATGGCTATAGCTGGAATATCAGGAATTCATTTCAAATATACCGTCGAAGGCGGCATCCTGCAGTCATTCAATCCACGGAGTGACGAACATGAATGTGCTGATCGTGTATGCCCATCCGGAACCGCGTTCGCTGAACGGCGCGCTGCGCGACTTCGCGGTCGCGCATCTCGAAGCGGCCGGCCATGCGGTGCAGGTGAGCGACCTGTATGCGATGAACTGGAAGGCGGTGCTGGATGAGAACGACGTGACCGATCGCGCGCCCGACGATCGCTTCGATCCGGCGCTCGATTCGAAGCGCGCGTTCGAGGCGGGCACGCAGCGCGACGACATCGCGCGCGAACAGGACAAGCTGAAGTGGGCCGATGCGGTGATCCTGCAGTTTCCGCTGTGGTGGTTCTCGATGCCGGCGATCATGAAGGGCTGGTTCGAGCGCGTGTATGCATACGGCTTTGCGTACGGTGTCGGCGAGCATTCCGATACGCACTGGGGCGACCGCTACGGCGAAGGGATGTTGGTCGGCAAGCGGGCGATGATCGTCGTCACGACGGGCGGGTGGGAGCCGCACTACAGCTCGCGCGGCATCAACGGGCCGATCGACGACTTGCTGTTCCCGATCCAGCACGGGGTGCTGTATTACCCGGGGTTCGACGTGCTGCCGCCGTTCGTGATCTACCGGACGGGCAAGATGAACGCCGCGCGCTTCGACAAAACGTGTACGGCACTCGGCCAGCGTCTCGACGATCTGTGGACCACGCCGCCGATTCCGTTCCGCCAGCAGAACGCGGGCGATTACGAGATTCCGGCGCTGACGCTGAAGGAAGAAGTCGCGCCGGGGAAAGTGGGGTTTGCGGCGCATCTGGCGCACGAGGGCTGATCGCGCTCGATCATGAGCGGGCGACGTACCGTTCGATGCGCAGGCGACCGGGTGGCTCGAAGTAAGTGCCGAAGCGCACGAGCCCCGCGTTCTTCAGGTGGCAGGTCATCTCGAAGCTGACGAGGATGCCGGGATCGCGGTTGTCGATGATCGCGACGTCGATCGAGCGAATGCGCGGCTCGTACTTCAACAGCGTCGCCTCCATTTGCTGCTTGAGCAAGTGCGCCGATGCGGGCAATGCCTTGTAGATGTTCGTGAGGTCGGGCAGGCCATAGTCCGGCAGGTGCTTGAGCGCGCCTGCCCGCGTATTGAGAATGCGGCGCACGTTCTGCTGCACGCTCAGGCATTCGAGCGTTCGGTCGTCGTACGCGCCGATCGGCACGCCGTCGATCTGACCGAGCAGCATGTCGTAGAGGGAAGGGCCGGCGGTCATCGGCGGCTCCATCGTCCGGCCGCGTCATCGGCGGCCGTCGATGCATCGACGAAATCGATCGTCAACGCACCTTCGGCAGTGACGGACAACGCGATCCGACGCGGTGCGCTGTCCGATGCCATGCGCACGAGCAGTTCGTGCGACAAGGCGGGCAGCACGCGCTGATTCAGAAATGCGTCGACACTGCGCGCGCCGGATTCTCGGGACACACAGTGTTGCGCGATCGATTCGACCACGTCGTCCGCATACGCCAGTGTCGCGGCATGCTGCCGCTGCAGGCGCTCGGCAATCTTGTCGAGCTTGAGGCGTACGATCGACGCAAGCGCCGCGGCATCGAGCGGCCGATAGACGAGCGTCTGGAAGCGCGCAAGCAACGCCGGCTGGAAATGCGCGACAAGTTGCGGATGAATGGTGTCGCGCAATGCTGGCTGCGTGATCGACGGATCCTTGTCCGTCGCATCGTAGATCTGCGTGCTGCCAAGATTGGACGTCATCACGATCACGCAGTTGCGGAAATCGATCTCGCGCCCTTCGCCGTCGCGCATCGTGCCGCGGTCGAACACCTGATAGAAGATGTCGAGTACGTCGCGATGCGCTTTCTCCACTTCGTCCAGCAACACGACGCTGTAAGGGCGCTGACGCACGGCTTCTGTGAGAACGCCGCCGCGACCGTACCCGACATAGCCGGGCGGCGACCCCTTGAGCTGCGAAACTGTATGCGCTTCCTGGTACTCGGACAGGTTGATCGTCGTCAGTGCTCCCGCGCCACCGAACAATACGTCGGCGAGCGCGAGCGCCGTCTCGGTCTTGCCCACCCCGGACGGTCCCGCCAACAGGAACACGCCAAGCGGCGCGTGTTCGCTTTTAAGGCCGGCCTTCGCGGTGCGCAGGCTTTCGGCCAATGCCGCGATCGCGTCGTCCTGTGCGACGACACGCGACGCGAGCGCCGTCTCGAGTGTGAGCAGGTTCTGCAGTTCGTCCTCGACGAGATTGCCGACCGGAACGCCCGTCCATTCGGCGACGACACGCGCGACGGATTGCGCATCGACGTCGGCCGCCATCATCGGCGGCTTTCGTTGAACGGCCGATAATGCGCCGAGTGCGCCCGAGATGGCCGCGGGATTGGCCGCTCGATCGGCTGCATCGCGCAGGGAATGCACGACGCCGACGAGATCGCGTTCGCGCGAGTACTGAGCGAGTACCTGGTCGGCGGCGGCGCATGCGGTGTCGTATTCCATGTCGATCGACGCACGCCGCTCGGCCACGCCGGCAATTCCGGCGCGGATGTCCGCGTCGAGCGCATCGCGCTCCAGTTCCAGTGCGGCGACCGAGGCGCGCGCCTGTTGCAGTTCCGCGGGCGGTACATCGAGCGCCATCCTCACACGTGCGGCGGCCGTGTCGATCAGGTCGACGGCCTTGTCCGGCAATTGCCTCGCCGGAATATAGCGACGCGACAGCCGCACGGCGGCGACGATCGCTTCGTCGCGGATATGAACGCGATGATGCTGCGCATAGCGGCTCGCAAGGCCGCGCAGCATCAGGCACGCGGCAGTATCGTCCGGTTCGTCGACCTTGATGACCTGGAAGCGCCGTTCGAGCGCGGCGTCCCGCTCGAAGTATTGCTTGTACTCGGCCCACGTGGTGGCTGCGATCGTCCGCAATTCTCCTCGCGCAAGCGCCGGTTTGAGCAGGTTCGCTGCGTCGGCGCCGCCCGCCGTGTTGCCTGCGCCGATCAGCGTATGCGCTTCGTCGACGAACAGCAGGATCGGCGTGGTGGCGGCGCGCACCTCGTCGATCACGTTCTTCAGGCGCTGTTCGAATTCGCCCTTGACGCCCGCACCGGCCTGCAGCAAACCGAGATCGAGCGTGAGGATGCGCGTATCGCGGATCGTTTCGGGCACGCTGCCTTCAGCTACGCGCAGCGCGAGCCCTTCGACGAGCGCGGTCTTGCCGACGCCCGGTTCGCCGACGAGGATCGGATTGTTCTTGCGGCGACGTGCGAGCACGTCGATCATCTGGCGGATTTCGCGGTCGCGACCGAGCACCGGGTCGATTTCGCCGCGCCGCGCCTTGTCGGTCAGATCGAGCGCGAAGCGTGCGAGCGCACTGCCGTCGCTCGCCCGCTGCGACGTGTGGGGCCGCGCGCCGTCGCCCTCGGGCGACAGGGGCGTGTCGTCGTCGAACGCGCCGCCGGGCCGGTCGGCTTCCTGCTCCGATACGATGTGGTCGCGCGCGTTCTCGCAAGAACGCCGCCCGAGCCGCGGCAGCACGCGCCGGATTTGCGCACTCGAAACCGATAGCAGCGGCCACGCGCGCTGGGTGCGCAGCACATGCGGGGCATCGACGATTGCCTGCAGCAGATGGCCGGACCGAATGACGCCGTCGGGATCGTCCGACACCGCTTGCGCCCATGCGTCCTCGATCACCGTGGCCAGTTGACGAGAAAGCGCGGGCATGCCGCGCAATGTGCGCGGCATACGATCGATCACGTCGACCAGCGCTTCCCAGACGGCATCGATGTCGAGATCGTAGTGGCGCAGCACCGCGGGAATGTCGCCGTCGTCCGCCTCGAGCAGTTTCAGCACCCAGTGCTCGACTGCGATTTCATCTGCGAGCCGGGTCTGGCACAGGCTGGCGGCGGCTTCGAGTGCGTGCGTGCAGTGAGGATTGAGACGGCGAATGAGGTGGGAGGCATCGCGGAGAGGCGGCGTCATGTCGATAGCGATCAGGAGGGGGAGGGAGCCGTCGAGGCCATGCGAATCGGCGGCGGCAGGCAAGTGGACCAGAGCCAAGCGGTGGCGGAGCCCGTCGCATGCACGCGCCGGTTCCGCCAGCCGCTCAAACCATCAGGAGCGCTCGTTCCACGTGTCCTTGTGGATGATGTTGCCGTCCTTGTACGACCACGTGATCGTCTCGTAGCGCAGTTCGACGTCTTCGAGATGGTTGTGCTTTTCGTAGTCGGGATTTTTGATGTCGAGCATCTTCGGCTTCACGGCAACGATCTTCACGTTGTCGAGCTTCGTGTTGAAGTACTCCTTCTCCTTGCCCGCATCGTCGATCCGGTACCACTTGATCTCGACCGACTTCAGCGTCTGGCCGCTCGTCACGGCCTTGTACAGATACGGCGTCGATGCGTCCGTCTCTTTCGTCAGCGTGATCGGCTTGTGCACGCGAGTGCCGGTCAGTTTGCCCGTATTGCCGTCGGTCGGGATGTGCACGCCGTGATCGAACGCGACCAGCTCGACGCTCCCCTCGCGGTCCTGAACGGTCACCGACCCCTTGATGTCTGCGCCACCGTCGTCCTTGAGCCACATGTAAGCCGGAATTGCCATTTGTTCACTCCTTCTTCTTCGTACTGCGAATTGCCGGAAACGGATTCCGGCGCTGATAAACCCGGAGCAGATGCCCGGGAACCCAACGCGTTAGCTCGAGGGTCCGGTCGATACGGCAGGCGACGGCGTATCGGGCACGAGCGTGATTTCGACCCGCCGATTCTTCGCCCGTCCGTCGAACGTCGTGTTGTCCGCGATCGGCCGCGTATCGCCGTAGCCCTGGATCGCGAATTGTGTCGACGGCATGCCCGACGCGTCGACGAGCCAGTCGCGCACCGCTGCGGCACGATCGAGCGACAGCTTGAGGTTGCGTTCGGGGCGGCCCTGATCGTCCGTGTAGCCGGCGACGAGTACCCGTTTGCCGGGGTGTGCGTTGATCAGCGCCAGCGCGCCGACCATGGCGCGCGTGGTGCCGGGCTTGAGCTGCGCCTTGCCGCTGTCGAAAAGAGCCAGGCTGTCGAGTGTGACGACCGTGGGTGGTGGCGCAGGCGGTTCGTAGGAAGCGATTGCATCGTCGAGCAACGGCAACAGGGGCGAGCCGCGGTACGTGCCGAACGACAGCCGGAGCGGAACGCCGATACGGGCATAACGGTCGAGCTGGTCGCGATCCGATGCAAGCGACCGGAGCGCGTCGCGCTTGGCGGCGTCTTGTGTCGCGGGGATGAGGGCGTAGCGCTCGAGATGCGCGCCGATTCGCGCCATCAGCGCTGCGTTGTTGACGGCGGCTGCGCAGATGGCGGCCGTGGCTGCGCAAGCGGCGATCGCGACGACGTGGGCGACGGCGGTGACGCGCGGCGATCGCTTCGCCTGCCGCGGCACTGCGTCGATCAGCGGCTGGGGCAGCGGCCAGGGCAGCGCCGAGGCAGGAAGCGCGGGCGGGGCGATGCCGGTCCGCGCGTGTGCTTCGCGTTCCCACGGCGTGTCGGGGCTCGTCGCCGGGCCATGGTCGATCCAGCCGGCACCGAACAACGGCCAGGGAGAAGCGGGCTGGCGGCCTTCGGTCAGCGTGTCGAACACGATACGGCGTGTCCACCCGATCATCGATGGAAGCGCCGCCGCGTGTGCGGCGGCCCACGGACTTGCGTCGGCATGACACGCATCCGTTTCGGCTGCATCGATTGCCGTGTCGAAGTCACGCATATTCGCGATCCGCAAGCCGGTCGACAGGCCATACCACCGGGGTGCCAACGGGCCGCTTGCCGGACTATCGCCAGCGTGTGCGTTCGACAGTCGTTGGTAGATCGCAACGTAACCGGGCAACGACAAGCCCAGCATGCGCGACGTATCCGCGGTTGCCTGCCGGATCACGCGCAGCGCCTGCGACAGCGTGTCGTCGTTCGCGTGGCTGGCGGGCGCCACCGACAACACGATGCAATCCGGCGCATTGCCGTCGCGCCACTGGCGGACCGCGACGGCGAGACGAGCCAGATCCTTCGGCCGGTCGACCCGCAGCCAGATTGCACCGTCGCCGACGTGCACGAAACGCGCGTGAGTGCTGTCGCGATCGAACAGCGCGGGCAAGCCGTCGCCGACGACGAGCGCAAGCGGCATTCCGGTGCGCAACGCGATGGGCAGGTCGGCCGTCGCTGCGCCGAGTTGCGCGATCACGTGCACGTATCGTTCGCGAGCGCGGGCTATGCTTCGCGAATACAGCCAGACGATCAGCAGGGCCAGTGCGATAACGCTCGCAATCAGCCCCCACATGACGTCGCGGTCGATGGGCACCATCCATCCGATGACGCCAAGCGCCAGCAACGTCGATATCGTCACGACCGTGCGCAACGGATAGCCGAGTCCTGCAAGGGCGGCACGCGCGGCGTCGGCATCCGCGCGCGTCGCTGACGGTGGAAGAACGGTTTCCGACGTCACGGCTGGTTGGCTTTCTGAACGAGTTGGGCGAGGTCCGCGTCGAGCATGCGATCCCAGGCGAACCACGCGCAGAGTGCGATCACGCAGGCGGCGCCCGCGATCACCCATGGCGAAAGATGCGTGAGCCGGTCGAGCAGACGCACGTTCGCGCGATCGACGACGAACCTCGGCCGCGCGGCAGGCCGCAACTGGTCGATCTGCGTCGCCAGCGCCGCGATCAGTGCCTGACGTTTCGCTTCACCGTCGTGGGCGCCCGTGGACGAGCGCGAGCGGGCGGCGTAGCAGCCGCGAAATCCCAGGCCGAGAACGGCCGCGTAGCATTCGAGCAGGTCGACGTTCGGTGCGGATTCGCGCATCCGGTATTCGATTCGTTCGTAAATGCGCGTGCCGGCGTCGTGAATGCTGAATCGGTCGACCTGTAGCGGCGTCTGTTCCCAGTTCGCCTTGTCGGCCGCTGGAAGATGGCGCAGCGCAGCTTCGTCGATCAGCCCACACAGCGCGATCGCGGCATCGTCCCGTACGTCGGCGGCCACCCCTTGCGCATCGAGCGCAGCCGCGAATTGCGCCACGAGCTGCATGCACTGCAGACGGAGGCTTTCAGGGTTGTCGACTCGCCCGCCGTTCGACAGATGGGAGACGAGTAACGCCGTATCGCGCAGCAACGCACGCATGGACGGTCGGGCCGAATGACCGGATGACGGCTCCCACGCGAGCAGCGCGGATTCGTGACGGCTGGAGACGATGGCATTCATCAGCGCAGCACCGCGTAGAGTTCGATCGATGCGTCGGGAACCGAAGCCGGCAAATAAATCTGGCACGCGCGTGCGGCCAACATCCTTGCATGCGCGGCATCGTGTGCGTCGAGTGCGAAATAGTGATTGTCCAGCCGGACCGGAATGGCGCCCGGCACTCGTTGCACCGCCTTCAGCGGGATGCCGGCGACCGCGGAACTGACGATGTGTTCGACGTCGTCCGGTGCGCCGATCTTGCAGAGGCGCGGGAACTGTTCGACGAGGTCGAATGCCGGCAGGGCCGCGTTCACCGACAGATACCAGTCAGCCGGGCCCTCGACGATGCGCTCGTCGACGAACTGACCGGCCCAGGTGGTCGATGTCGTATGTGACAGCCCGATCGGAACGACACGCGACGGGATGATCGCGTCGAGCAGGTCGCGGATCAGCGATTCGAGCGTCGCGAAGACGTCATGTGCGGCGGCGTGGTCGTACGGCGGGATGTCCGCCAGCGACACGCGCGTCGAGAACGTCGTCAACGATCCTGCCAATTGCGCGAGCACCTGGTACAGGCGATCCGTGGGTTGCGCCGGATGCGACGCGAGGAAGCGCAACTGCGGCCATGCCTGGTGAATGCAATGCAGCAGCCAGAACAGCTGGACGTCGGCGACACCGTATTCGGCCACCTGCTCGATGCGCTCGCTGCGGCGCTCGCCAAGGAGCACGCTCTTGGCGGCGAGGATATCGGCGAGCCGCCGGATGCGCTCGATATGCAGTGCATGCCCCGACAGAGCGAGGCAAGGCGGGACGTAGCGGCGATCGACCTGGAACTGCCCGCTCGTCGAGCGTGTCAGGCGCGCGATCGCGCACACCGTGTCGTCCGCATGCGACTCGAAGCCGAACAACACCCGCACCGCGTGGCGCTCGGCGGCGATTTCGGTGTCTCCGGTGCCGTTCAGGTCCGTCACCTTGACGAACTCGCGATAGGCGCGACGCGGGCGGGCCAGCGCCGTCTCGTCGAAGCGGCAGTTGTTGCCGTTCGCATCGGGCAACGCGAGCGCCGCGAGCACGTCGACCGTCTGGGTATCCGCGGGAATTTCGCCGACGAGGTCGCGCGCCGGCGGCAACGCATCGGCAACGGTCGTATCGATCGGGGAACCGTCGGGGAAGCGCAGTTGCAACCGCGTGAGCTTGAGGCGACTGGACGATAGCGCCTCCTCGTCGATGTCGACACACAGCGTTCCCCACGGCGCCACGGTCAGCGCCGAAGCGAGTTGTTGCAGCGCGAATCCGTTCCAGCGCTCCTGCTGCTGGAAATGCTGCTGCGTCAGAATGAGCCCTTCATGCCAGAGCGGTTTGTCGATCCGCATGGTGTGGTCGTCACGATCCAGGAATGATGAGGCGCCGATTCTATACATCGTTTTCCGATTTCGTATACCCGGGTTTATTGGAGAGTGTTGAAAAATGTGTCTTTTAAATTGAGATAAGCGTGATATTTATTTTGAGATTCTCTGCGTGGGACGTGTTTTGTGATTGAGAACGGTTTGCGAGGGGTTGTTTATCGGGATTGTGATTTTTGAGGGGCGTGAAGTTTTTGTAAATATATCAATGAGATGGGTTGGAATTGACGACTTTTTGGATAGCATGGATGGCCGGAGTGTGAGCGCGGCAGAGCGTATGAAGAAGCGGCGCAAAAATTAGGATGTGTCTTATTATTAAAAAAACCGAGCTGTCGCTCGTTTCCAATTTTTTGCATTGCCGGTTTACTCGTCGATAAAGGCCGTGATATTTTCTGCCGCCTGAGTCGGATATCGGGCCGCGCATATTCGACTCGGTCGTTCGTCGATGCACGTTGCGGGGTTCCGCATGGGCGATAAGGACGACGGAGCATCCTTGAGTCGTGGGTGCGTGTCGCGGAGTCTTCAAGCTTCCTGAAATAAGGAGAACGAATTGGATAGCTTTCAGCGAGAGATCCCGAAAAGCCGGGTGTCGATCACCCTCGATCTGCATACGGGAGGTGCGCAGAAGAAAGTCGAATTGCCGCTGAAGCTGCTGGTGGCCGGCGATTTCAGTGCCGGGCGCGAGCAGGCGCCGCTGGCCGAGCGCAAGAAGGTGAACATCGACAAGAACAACTTCGATGCCGTGCTGGCGGACTACGCGCCGGATCTCAGGATCGCTGCGGCCAATACGCTGGCCGGCGACGGTTCGGAACTGCCCGTCAACCTGTCGTTCCGCTCGATCAAGGATTTCGCGCCCGAGCAGGTCGCGCGCCAGATTCCCGAGCTGCAGGCGCTCCTCGCGATGCGCAATCTGCTGCGCGATCTGAAATCCAACCTGCTCGACAACGGCACGTTCCGTCGCGAGTTCGAGAAGGTGCTGAAGGACGATCGCCTGTCCGCGAAGCTGCGCGGCGAACTCGCGCAGATCGCGACCGCCGCGACGCAGCCGGAAGGGCATGCGTGAACGAGGCCGGGCAAAGCGCGCATTCAGCGCATTCCGCAACATCGTAGCGATTCGATCGCAGACAGGATCCGAGATGAAATCCACTGAAACGCAGCAAACCGGCGCGACCGAGACCGTCGTGCTGGATGCCCCGCAGGGCGATGTCGACAGCGTCTATGCATCGCTGTGCAGCAAGATCAACCTGAAGCCGATCCGTGAAGCGCGCCCGCTCGAGGCGTTCCGCGACAACGACATGCTGTCCGAGGCGTCGGCCGACGAGCGCATCGCGCGCGGGATGGGCGCGTTCCTCGAACTCGTCGCGAAGACGAGCCAGCCGGTGGACCGGCTCGACAAATCGCTGCTCGACTTCCACATCGGCCAGATCGACCGGCAAATCGGCCGTCAGCTCGACGCCGTGATGCACACGTCGGAATTTCAGGCGCTCGAAGCACGCTGGCGCGGCCTGAAGATGCTCGTGAGCCGCACCGATTTCCGCAAGAACGCACGTATCGAGGTGCTCGATGTGTCGAAGGACGCGCTGCAGCGCGACTTCGAGGACACGCCCGAACTGATCCAGAGCGGCCTGTATCGCCTCACGTACATCGAGGAATACGACACGCCGGGCGGCCAGCCGATCAGCGCGATGATCAGCGACTTCGAGTTCGCGAATTCGCCGATGGACGTCGCGTTGCTGCGCAATATCTCGAAGGTGGCGGCTGCCGCCCATATGCCGTTCATCGGCTCGGTCGGGCCGACGTTCTTCGGCAAGCAGTCGATGGAGGAAGTCGCCGCGATCCAGGACATCGGCAACTACTTCGATCGCGCCGAATACATCAAGTGGAAGAGCTTCCGCGATACCGACGATGCGCGTTACGTGGGCCTGACGATGCCGCGCGTGCTCGGCCGTTTGCCGTACGGCAAGGATACGGCGCCGGTCAGGGCGTTCAACTACGAGGAGGCCGTCAAGGGCCCCGATCACGACAAGTACCTGTGGATGAACGCATCGTTTGCATTCGCGGCGAACATGGTGCGTAGCTTCGTGAGCAACGGATGGTGCGTGCAGATCCGCGGGCCGCAGGCGGGCGGCAAGGTCGAGGATCTGCCGGTACACCTGTACGACCTCGGTACCGGCTACCAGCCGAAGATCCCGACCGAGGTGCTGATCCCGGAAACGCGCGAATTCGAGTTCGCGAATCTCGGCTTCATCCCGCTGTCGTTCTACAAGAACCACGACTTCGCGTGCTTCTTCTCCGCGAACTCGGCGCAGAAGCCCGCGCTGTACGAGACCCGGGAAGCGACCGCGAACAGCCGCATCAACGCACGGCTGCCGTACATCTTCCTGCTGTCGCGCATCGCGCACTACCTGAAGCTGATCCAGCGCGAAAACATCGGCACGACGAAGGATCGCCGTCTGCTCGAACTCGAGCTGAACAACTGGATCAAGGGGCTCGTGACCGAGATGAAGGATCCGGGCGACGAACTGCAGGCGTCGCATCCGCTGCGCGAGGCGAAGGTCACCGTCGAGGATATCGAGGACAACCCGGGCTTCTTCCGGATCAAGCTGTTCATCGTTCCGCACTTCCAGGTTGAAGGCATGGATATCGGGCTGTCGCTCGTGTCGCAGATGCCGAAGTCCAAGAACTGATCTGACGTTAGTCGCAGTGGCGCCGGGGTGGACAGGGGCACCCCGGCGTGCCGTGCAGTCGCGCAACCGAGAGATTCCATGTCGATGATTCTGCCTTCGCAGGCTTATGAATTGAAGCTCGCGCCGCATCCGGCGCCGTTCTCGATCCTGAAGTTCAGCGGGCTGGACCGCGTGAGCCAGCTCTATCGATACGAGATCGAATTCACAAGCCCGGCGGCGGGGATTCCGATGGACCAGGTGCTGGGGCGACCGGCCAAGTTCAGCGCGGATCCGGTCGATCCGGACATGGATTACCTGCGGAAGATGTTCGGGGAGAACGCGGCGCAGTTCAGTGCGAAGCCGGCGGCGTACATGGTTCATGGCGTGATTACGCAGTTCGACGAGTTGGAGACATCGGCGGACGAAACCCGCTACCGCGTCGTGCTGGAGCCGACGCTGGCGGATCTCGCTCGCGGCGTGACGAGCCGCTTGTTTCAGAAGCAGTCGGTCGACGAGATCGTGACCGACACGTTGCGACATTACGGTTACCGCGCGGGCGTGGACTTTCGGTTCCAGTTGCGCGGGCAATACAAGCGCCGCGAATACGTGACGCAGTATCACGAGACGACGTTCGCGTTCATTCAGCGCATTTGTGCGGAAGAGGGCATCTGGTTTCGCTGGGAGCAGAAGAAGGATCGTGCGGTGGTCGTGTTCGGCGACGATCTGGATGCCTATGCGCGCAAGCAGCGAACGGTGCCGTATCGACGGGAATCGGGGCTGGAGAGTGTCGGTTCGGATGCGATCAAGACGCTAGGACGCGAGATGAAGCGCGTGCCGGAGGCGGTGCGGCTGCATGACTACAACCATCGGCAGGCCGGCGTATCGCTGCTGGTCGAGGAAAACGCGGCGCGCGACGACACGACGACACATTCGGTCGATTATCGCTGGGGCGAACATTACGAGACGCCCGAAGAGGGGAAGCGCGTTGCGCGGTTGCGGCATGAAGCCTATCTGGCCGGGCAGATCACGTTCAAGGGGACCGGCAATCCGTTCTGGCTCGAGGCGGGCGAGGTGATGCGTGTCGAGCCGAAGCCGGCCGATGCGAAACATGGGGTCTTCGTTACGTCGGTCGAGTCGCACGGCGGGCGTAACGAGTCGTACTGGGTGGCGTTCGAAGGGATTCCGTCGGATCGTGTATGGCGCACGTCGATGGGCTCGATTTCGCGACCGGTGGTCGACGGGATCCTGCCGGCGCGGATTACGTCGCCAGGCAACTACAAGTATGCGTATCTGACCGAGCAGGGCTGGTACGTGATCAAGCTGCCGTTCGATCTCGATGAATGGAGCCCCGGTGGGACGAGCCGGCCGGTGCGGTTTGCGAAGCCGTACAGCGGCGACAACTACGGGCATCACTTTCCGTTGATCGACGGGGCGGAGGTGGCGATCGTCCATACGGACGGCGATCCGAACCGACCGGTGATCATCGGCGCAATGCATGACAGCGTGCATCCGGATCTGGTCAATAACCTGAACCATACGCGGAATCTGATTCGGACGGCTGCGCGCAATGAGTTGCGGATGGAGGACAAGGAGGGCGTCGAGCATATTCATCTGACGACGCCCACCCAGACGAGTGAGCTGAATCTAGGGCATATGGTCGACGATGCCCGCCACGAACGCGGCCAAGGCGCCGAGCTACGTACCGACGGGCATCTTGCCGCGCGTGGTCCGAAGGGCATGCTGTTGAGTACCGAGGCGCAGGTGGGCGCTGCCGGGCACCAACTCGACATGAAGGACGCGCACGCGCAGTTGCAGCGGGCGATCGATCGCATGGAGTCCCTTTCCGAGGCGGTACGTGCGGCGGAGGCGACCGTCGCGGAGTTGCAGCAACAGAAGTCGTTCTATGCGGAAGCGCTGGATGGTTTGAAGCGTGCCGCCATTCTGGCGAGCGCACCGTCAGGTATCGGCCTCACGTCCGGCGAGCATTTGCAGCTCAATGCGGACCGGAATCTGATCGCGACGGCCGGCGGGAATTTCGACGTCGGCGTCATGCGCAACTTCACGGTTGCGGCCGGGAAGCAGGTATCGCTTTTCGCACAAGCACAGGGCGTGCGGGTGACGGCCGCCAAACAGGACGTTGTCGTTCAGGCCCGTACGGGAGCGATGGCGCTGTCGGCGTCGAAGGACCTGAACTTCACTAGTAGTGAGGGTGCGATTCTCGCGGCCTCGCGCGGTGCGCTGACACTCGCCAGTGGTGGCGCCTACCTCAAGATCGACGGCGGCAATATCGAGCTCGGATGCCCGGGGGATATCACGCTCAAATGCGGAAATTTCCATTGGACCGGCCCAGCGTCGCTTGACACCCGTCTGCCGAATATGCCCATTGGGCCATGCAAGGAGTGCCTGCTGGATGCGCACCGTGGTGTCGAAGCGATGACGGAGGTCGCTTGATGGCCGGAACCGGACGTGCGACCCCAACCCGAGAGTCGGACGCGGGATGGGAGGCGTGGCGTGATCGATTGGTAGCGCAATTCGACACGTTCGACGTGGGCGGCGTTGCGGCGTACCTGTACATGCTCGCCGATGCGCGTGCCAATCCGGGGCTCGACAAACTGCTCGTCCAGGTGCCGCTGCTCGAATGGGAGTCGCTCTGGGGCGGCAGCGTTCTCGAGTCCTATACGGACATCGCCCCGTATCTGATCGGGATCGATCGCTTTGCATTCGATGATTCGCGCGACCTCGGCAGCCGGTTTGTCCGGCGACTTTGGAGAGAGTCGAGCGGACGGCACATGCTGACGTGGATATGGTCGCCATTTCCCATTCGGTCACTGGCCGCGCATTTTCGCTCGTTCTGCCGTTACTCGACGCCCGACAAGCGCGCGTACTTTCTGCATTTCTACGATAACCGGATTCTTGCCCGGTTACGAGGAGTCTGGAGCGCAGAACAGGCTCAGGCGTTTCTGTCGCCATGTGTCGAGATATGGCATCGCGATCGTGATTCGAACGAGATCGTCTGGCGCAACGATGCCGGTGTCGCCGATGCAGTCGTCGACGCAGAGCAGGTGATGACGATCGAGCAGCACATGACGTTGCTGCATCTCGGCCGTGCCGACAAGCTTGCGATGCAGTTGCGCACGATGTATGGCGCGATGCTCGACGATTTTACGGATCTGGCGCTCTACCGCCGTATTTCGGAACAGCTCGAACGTGCTGGCCGATACCGTATAGCCGACGATGACGATCTCTTGAACTACGTTTCAAAGGGCGTCGTTATTTCGCCGCGGTTCGATGAGCATCCGGTGATCCGGGGCAGATTGGAGCGCGCGATGAGCGGTGAGCAGACGTTTCGAGAGGCATTGAGTGATATCGACGCGGAGGTATTGCGGGAGACGGCTCGCATCGCGTCGGATTCGGACGCGGCGGGAGGAACGTCGCGTGATTAGTCGGCTTTTCATCCTATTGGTTCTGGCGCTGGCGTTAACCGGTTGCGATGCATTTTCCTCCGAGCCGACCTACCGTGGTGTCAGCATCATGGGGCTCAACTACACGCCGTTCAATCTGAGCGAGTTCACGATTCGCGACAAGTACGGCAACAGAGCGGGTGGAGGGGGGGATTTGCCGCCGGGTACGGGCGCGGGAAGCCTCAGTTGTTGCTACAAGCTGAAGGGGACGGAATTCACGGTTGAGTGGGAAGTCTACGACGCGGATGAAGCGATTAAAGATCTGTACGCGCCGATCAAGAAGATCCACAAGACGACCGAGGTGAAGTTTCCGCCGACAAAAGTCAAAGGTGGGGCGGGGGAGGACGTGCTCGCCGTGCATTTTTATCCGGACGATCACATCGAGTTTGAGATTCGGAACGACATGAGCGGGACGAGGATCGATTACACGGAGGTTGACGACTGGCTTCAAACAAAATACGGGAGGGCGGCGAATCCGGACGACGACGACATGTTCGTGGCTTATAGACGCACGGCTCGAATCGCGGCACAGGGCTGGCTGAAGTATCGCCTGACCGACACGGTGGATCTGGAGCAGTACGTGTACTACAGGCAGCTTGTTAATTCCAAATTCGATGAGCATCCAGTGGTGCAACGGATCCTGAAAGAGACGAAAGGCAAGCCGGGCGCCTTTGGTGCAGCTATGCGGGGATTGCCAGACACCGTCGTGCAAGAGATCAAGCGAGGTCGCTTTGATTAGACATCGACACGAGCACGAGATTCTCTATTCGAAAAGGCGCCCTTCTTGATTGTCAGGTCGTGTTCGCGAGTCGGAGTCCGCGTGTTACGTCGGATTGTGTCTTTAAATTTGAGGTGTTTAAGCAATGATTAAACGGGTTGTCGTCTTCCTTGCTGCCGCATTGACGTTGGCCGGCTGCGACGCATTTTCCTCCGAGCCGACATACCGTGGTGTCAGCATCATGGGGCTCAACTACACGCCGTTCAATCTGAGCGAGTTCACAATTCGCGACAAATATGGCAACAGGGCGGGTGGAGGGGGAGATTTGCCGCCGGGCGCTGGAGCCGGACGGTTGAGTTGCTGCTACAAGCTGAAGGGGACGGAATTCACTGTCGAGTGGGAGATATATGACCAGGATGAGTTCATGAAGGATCCGTACGCGCCGATCAAGAAGATCCACAAGACGACCGAGGTGAAGTTTCCACCGACAGAAGTCAAAGGTGGGGCGGGGGAAGACGTGCTGGCCGTGCACTTTTATCCGGACGATCACATCGAGTTCGAGATTCGGAACGACATGAGCGGGGCGAGGATATCTTATGCAGAAGTCTATCACTGGTTTAGAAAAAAACATGGGAAAGCGGCTGACGGCGATGACGTAGATATGGCTATCGCGTTCAGGCAGATAGCGCGTATTGCAGCACAAGGAGTGGTTAAGTATCACCTGACTGATACCGCAGATCTGGAACAGTATGTCTACTACGTGAAACTCGTTAATCCGAAATTCGATGAGCATCCAGCGGTGCAGCGGATTCTGAAGGAGACGAAAGACCGGCCGGGTGCCTTCGGTGCCGCGATGCAGCGATTGCCGGATCCGGTCGTGCAAGAGATCGAGCGAGGTCGCTTTGATTAGACATCGACACGACTCGAAAATCGCTATTCGACCACACCCCTGTTCTTGATAGTGACCGTGTTTGCGCGTCGAAGTCCGCGTGTTACGTCGTATTGTGTCTTTGAATTTGAGGTGTTTAAGCAATGATTAAACGGGTTGTCGTCTTCCTCGCTGCCGCATTGACGTTGGCTGGCTGTGATGCATTTTCCGCCGAGCCGATCTACCGTGGTGTCAGCATCATGGGGCTCAACTACACGCCGTTCAATCTGAGCGAGTTCACAATTCGCGACAAATATGGCAACAGAGCCAGCGGAGGAGGTGACCTGCCGCCGGGTACGGGCGCGGGAAGCCTCAGTTGTTGCTACAAGCTGAAGGGGACGGAATTCACTGTCGAGTGGGAGATATATGACCAGGATGAGTTCATGAAGGATCCGTACGCGCCGATCAAGACGATCCACAAGACGACCGAGGTGAAGTTTCCGCCGACAAAAGTCAAAGGTGGGGCGGGGGAGGACGTGCTGGCCGTACACTTTTATCCGGACGATCACATCGAGTTCGAGATTCGGAACGACATGAGCGGGACGAGGATCGCCTATACAAAAGTGGACCACTTGTTTCAGACCAAATACGGGAAGGCGGCGAACCCTGACGATGCCGACATGGCTGTCGCCTATCGGCGCACGGCACGAATTGCGGCCCAGGGCTGGCTGAAGTATCGCCTGACCGACACGACAGATCTCGTGCAGTACGTGTACTACAGGCAGATCGTTAATCCGAAATTCGATGAGCATCCAGCGGTGCAGCGGATCCTGAAGGAGACGAAAGACCGGCCGGGCGCCTTTGGTGCTGCGATGCAGCGATTGCCGGATCCGGTTGTGCAAGAAATCAAGAAGGGTCGCTTTGAACGAGATACCTCGAGAGGGGAACATGGCTGACAAACACATGCTCGATCCGGCGGACCGGACTCCGCCTGAGGTACGTGCAGCAATTGGGGAGAAGCGGAAGGCGTATCCGCAAGATGACTGCATTCCGTGCGGTGCCGTCATGCACGTCGGTTTTTTCTTCGACGGATTCGGTCGTCATCGGGACTACGACGATAAGAAAACATCTCGATACTCAAATATCTGCCGACTTTGGGAGGCTCATCGCCATAACGAAGATCGACGTAGAGAGCTGGAGCCTAACCATTTTTGGTATCGACTCTACTATTCTGGACTCGGAACGGAGCTGAACAAGGAGGCTCGAGAGGGGCAAATCGTGTCCGCAGCATTCAAGCTCGGAAGGCAGGGCGCCGATGCAGCCGCTTCAATCGCAGTTGGTGTCGGCGAGAGCGTGACCGGCGTGAAACGGCTTCCTATCAACCCGCAAGACACTATCACCGAAGGATTCAAGAAGGGTCTCAAGGAGTTTTCGTTTCGGCCGGTCGTGCAGTCTTTCAAAGACCTGGTCAACTCCGTCGAATCCGTGCCCCGCAATATCGGCCGAGTGTTGCAACTGCAGCGTGACAACCGCTGGGTTCGACGCGGTCGTGCTGCCACGCGCGCGGTTCTTTACGATGCGAAGAAGAATTTTCCGTCCATCGCGCAAAGCGCCGCCAAGTCGGTGTTCTTCGGCGTGGTGATCGATTCGATTCCGTGGTTTCGTGACAACCGCGCTGTCGCGCGAGTTTTCGGAACGGGCGTCGATGATCGGCTGGCGGCCGCGATGAAGCAGTTCGAGATCGCAATCGACGACGTCAGGCAGAAAATGCCTAAGGTCCAGCGGATCCAGGTTTCCATCTTCGGCGCCGATCGCGGTTGTGTTCTCGCCCGCGCGCTGGCGAATGAACTGACCCAGCGCTACAAGCGTCCGAGCGAGACGACGCTTGCCTTTGTCGATCCGAAGGATTCGAACCAGACGGCGATTCCGATCGAAATCAAGTTCATGGGGCTGCTCGACGCTGTATCGTCGTTGATGGAGGAGAACAAGCTTCTCGGGATCGTGCCGGTTCTCGGCCTGCTCAAACAGAACTACGGAGATCGCGCTCTCGCGGTACCGGCGTCCGTTCAGCGATGCGTGCATTTTGCGGCGGCCCATGAGCTGCGCTTCTATCAGCGGCTCGATAGCCTCGAGAACACGCGCGGCCTTCAATATCTCTATCCGGGAACGAGCGAAGACATCACCGGCGGAGCGCCGCCAGGATTGCTTGGAGCACGCGCGGAACTTCAGCGCGTCGCGTTGCGCGACATGCTCAATGAAGCAATCGCGCACGGCGTAGTGCTCGACACGATGGAAGATCTATTCAAGTTCAAGGGTAAGACGTTTGCGAAATTCACCCTCGCAAACCCCATCCCCGACGGAAAATCCACCTACAAAATCGGAGAATTGATCGACGCCTACCGTCAGATGGTCCCCTACGTCGCACGTTTGAATTTCGTCGAACATATGCAGATATTCCTGCGCTGGATGGCGGTTCGCTACCAGTCCCCCGAGTTTCGCGCAACCGTAACGAGCCGCTTCGACGATCTCGCGTCCCGGCACCGGGAGCGGCTGAAGGAGCGCAACGAAGCCGAGGCGGCCTACGTTGCATTACGCAACCAGCGACCGCCGGCCGACAGCGTGACGCTCAACATAGCTTTGGCTCGCTGGCAGGATTCGGTCCTGCCGGAGATGCTTTCCAATCGCGATGCAGGTATCGAGAAGAATCGCCCTTCGGTAGGCGTCTGGGATCGCATCCAAAGCGAATCCGAAGAGTTGATGCGACGCGAATCCCGACAAGCCGGCCTGCAAAAATCGGCGGATCTTATCCGTGAAAAGGCTCAAGACGGTTCATTACCGTGGGACGCGGATCCGGAGTTCAGCGCATCGATGATCGAGGCCTGGATGATGACGCCGGAAGAGGAGACGCTGATCCAGGCATGGAAGATGGGCCTGAGCGGCAAGAACCCGCTGCCGCCCAAGGTCATGGCGCTGTTCGACCTGCTGGTTCACGACACGATGCTGACGAGCTGGCACGACCACGTGCTGTCGTCGAACCTGTACTTCCAGACACGAGCGATCGACACGTTCGGAACCAGCGATTACGTCGAAGAGGACAAGAAACGCAAGCGCGACGAAAAGCACGGCGAGCGCGTCAGGCAGGCCAGCGAGGCGATGAAGCCTGCCGGCCGGGTGCCAGGGCGCCTATAACCAACATCAATCGCTTGCTGTCGAACTGCAGTGGCGATACCAGTTCAATTCGGGGATACACATGGCGGGCATCATTCGCGTCGGAGACACTCATACCGGCGAAGGCCACGTAACGGCTGGCTCGGCGACGTGCTTTTTCATGGGGCGTCCGCTTGCTCGACTCCACGATCCGGTGACCTGTCCGCGCCACGGCGACAACCGTATCGCAACCGCGACCTCGGGCGCATTCGATGACGGTCGCGAAGTCGCTCAGCACGATGACTTGTGTGCGTGCGGTTGCCGGTTGATTTCTTCTCTTCCGAATAGCGGGCGCCGTTAAGCAATGGCACTGGATTTCTCGTCCCTCCCGCCGGAGAAGCCGGTTCCTGATGAATCGCCGTCGCGGGTTCTCTGGGCTGCGGTGTTCATCGTGCTCACGGCGGTCGGGGTATTGGCTGTGCTGATGCTCTGGCCGAAGGATGAGCCGACTCACACGCCATGGTTCTGGATATGCGTGTCCGTATATCCGACGGGTTTTTCCGCCTTCGTCGTCTCCCGGCGATATCGGGCATACGAACTCGAACGCGCGAAAGTCCAGGCCTGGAACGATGCAAGCAGGAAGTACAACGCGCAGGCTTTTGCGCGAGAGAGCGTGCCGATGCTTGTCCTGGCAGCGGCTGCACGTGTAACCGCAGACGATACGGACAATGGTATCGACCCGATCGTCGATGGCGCGATGAAGTTGCGTGCCAAGGCTTCGGAGCGGCAAGCAAACGAATCGGTTTCGGCAAGATGGTTCGAGCCGATTGAAGCCCGCCTGGCCGCTGACGATGCGGAACGTCAGGATCAGGTTCTTGAATGGTTGTACGAGCGACTCATCGACGACTTGCATGAAACCTTGAACGCGCTTCCTGCGGATCTGCCACTGCGCGTTTTGCTCGACATTTCCGGCTATGTCGGAGAGTCCGACGTGGTCGAGCAATGGCGGGAAGAATGGAGGCGTCACACGTTGCGCTTCGCCAGAACGGACCGAGCGCCCGAATCGCTCGATTTGATGACGGTCGATTCCTGGCTTGACGATCGGAACGGGCCGTTGCATCAGCATGCGGTGTTACTCGTATCCATAGCGCTCGGCACAGTGATTGCCGAGTCGCCGGCGCCCGGTTCAGCCGAGGCCGGGGTGGGATTGCTGCTGGTTTCCGAGACCCTGGCATCGCGCTTCGAGTTGCGACCGATCGCTGCATTCCACCGTCCCCGGCGAGCCGGTAATGACGATCCTGGCCATGCACTGACCTATGGGATTCGTTGGGGCGGTACCGCGCCGGATGACATCGGAGCGCTGTGGACGAGCGGATTCGACAGCCGAACGGCCGGTTCCTTGCGCACGGCGTTACGCACGGGCAATCCGGAAGGGGAAAACGACGAAGCGGTGCCAGAGTTCGAACTCGATCGAATCGTCGGCAAGGCGGGGGCCTCAGCCGGATGGCTTGCCGCAGCTTGTGCAACGTACGTCGCCGGTCAAGCGCCAAAGCCGCAACTGGTCGCACAGCGCGACGAAAACCATGTGTTCATCGCTGTCGTGACGACCTTGGATAACGCATCAACAACACACGCATTTCCGCATGAACCGGATATTCAAAATTGACCTGTTCGGGGCCATTGTTTTTGTCGTCCTTCCTGGGCTGATCGTATGGATGCGACCGCACTGGGTTGGGATAACCGAGGCGGATCGAGGGTTGGCGCTCGTCATTTTGTGCGCCATATTCGTGGCACTCTTGTTGATTTTCAGCTTCAGCGATTCGTCTCGGCCGGCGAATGGCTGGCGCGCCGTGAAGAAATGGGTCAAGGATCACACGCGTCGCACGGCGGCTCCGTCGGGAAGCGATTCGGCGGTTAATGCGCGACGCGAGCCGAATCGTTGAAGCAGGTCCAGAGCGAGAGGCATGGCTGGCGATGGCGCTATCGCGATCGGTGGGTGCTTGTCGCCGGCGACTATCCGCTTGTCCGGCGGCTCGCGCCGGGGTTGGCCGATACCGGCTACGCGATTCTCGGCAATACGGTCGTGTTGTATGCGCGGCAAATCGACGACAAACTCGACACGGAATGGCTTGATCAGATTCGTCGCTTGCGCCGTCGTCGTCCGATCGACGCGATTGTGGCCATTACCCGTCACCGGAGTTCCGGCGATGCGTCGTTTGACGTGGACGAACTCGCTGCACGGCTTGCTCGCCACGCGCGCATGTTATGTTGGGCCGCACCGGCGTATCTGCTGGATGTGACGGATTTCGGCGGCGACCGGGCCGGCCCGGATGAAGCGATGGGCTTCACATGGGCGAACTCACGCGTGAGCGGTGAGATGATTGACGAATCGCTGGGCAATCTCGTCGACAATCTGTCGGACATTGGTGTCGTGCGCCTCGCAGTGAACGCCGATGATCGTTACCCTGCCGAGCTGGCGCAACATGTCTCGAGGTTGCGCGGAGCGCTATCTGACCTGCTGCACCGAACCGCTGAATCCTCTGTTTCGAGGCATACGCTTCACGGGGTGATGTTTGCGCCGTTATTCAAAGAGCGGGCGCCGCAGTCTCCGGATTTCGATCTGCCGAGTGGCGATTCGAATGATGGCGACCCGGCGATCGACCCTCAACACCGAACCCTCTGGCAAACCATCGCCGACCACAGCCGCAAGGTCCACGGCCGCCGCGTTGGCTTTTCACTGTCGACCACCGCAGCCTGGATGACGACGGCCCTGATCAGTTGCTGGTTTGCCGGCACGATGCTGTCCGGTTTCTCCAACCGCGCAACGATCGGAAGCGCAACGGATACGGCTACCAAGCTCACCGGGCCCCTGAACCCGACGCAGTCGCTGCAAACGCTTACCGACCTCGGCCGGCAAATGGATACGCTCGAAATCCACCAGCGTAGCGGTGCGCCTTTGATCGCCCGTTTCGGCTTGAACCGCGACCACGCGCTGCTCGACGCCCTTTGGCCTTACTACGCCGGTGCCGCGAACCGCATCCTCGTCGGCCCGATTCGCCAGAAGCTCGACGCGAGGCTGCATCAGCTTGCGTCGCTGTCCGACGCGGAAATCGCCAGCGGCGGCGATGCTCAGGTACAGGCCGCTTACGATACGCTCAAGACCTACATGATGCTCGCCAAACCCGAGCGGGCAGTGGCTGCATTCCTGCTGCCGCAACTTGTCGCGACGTCTGCACCCGAACGCCCGACTCATTCGCAGCTGTCGAAGGGTAGCTGGGAAGACCTGCGTCAGCAAGCGATCGCGTTCTTCGCCAACCACGTTGGACGTGGCGCTGCATCCAGCCAAGCCGCGTTGGCGATTGTTCCGGATGGCAACCTGGTCGCGTCTACCCGACAGACGATCATAAGTGTCCGGGGTATTCAGAACTCCGGGGACGCGATCTACCAACAGATCATCGACGAAGCGACACCGAAATACCCGCCGCTATCACTCGCGACGCTGCTCGGCGACGCGGCGTCGCAATCCTCCGCGGGCGGTGCAACGAGTCGTGGCCTGTTCGGCACGACCGCGACCGTGCCCGGCGTATTCACACGTGCTGCGTGGGAGGAGCGAATCTCGAAGGCAATCGACGAAGCCGGCGAGCAACGCGATGTGGCAAGCGACTGGGTGCTCTCCGACACCAAGGTCGCCAATGCATCCCCGTCGACATTGAAGGGCGAACTGCGCCAGCGCTATTTCGACGACTACGCGCGGGCATGGGCGCTCTTCCTCAACAGCCTGCGCTGGCAACCTGCGCCGACGCTGTCGGCCACTGCCGACCAGTTGACGCTGCTCGGCGATCCGCAACGCTCGCCGCTCGTCGCGTTGATGAGTGCGATCGCGTATCAGGCGGGAACGGGAGCCAACGCCCAATCGCTGTCCGACACGCTGGTCAGCAAGGCACAGCAACTGATCGGCGCGGACGAAAAGGATCCGTCGAAGCAGGCCAAGCCTCAACTGGCGCCACTTGCCGCCGCATTCGGTCCGATCCTGCGTCTGACCGGTAGTGATCTCGCTTCAGGGGCGCCATCCGGCGGCAAGGGGAACGCCCCGCCGGCAGTAACCGGCGACCTGAGCCTGGCCCGCTATCTGGAGCGGATCACGGCCATGCGCCTGAAGACATCGCAGATCGTCTCCAGTCCGGATCCGGATGCGATTGCACGCCTGGCCGCGCAATCCGTGCTGCAGGGCAAGACGTCCGATATCGCCGACAGTCGCGATTACGCGAGTCGTGTCGCTGCGAGCCTCGGCGAACAATGGTCGGGCTTCGGCGCATTGTTCCGCGCGCCGTTCGATCAGTCGTGGCAGGTCATCGTGCAGCCTGCCGCGTCGAGCCTGAACGAAATCTGGCGCACCGTGATCCTCGCTGACTGGAACAAGGCGTTCGGTGGCCGCTACCCATTCGCGGATTCCGACAACGACGCATCGCTGCCCGAGATGGCGCGTTTCATGCGTCCGGATAGTGGCGTGATCGCGCAGTTCGTGACGTCGCAACTGGCCGGTGTCGTCGAACGGCAGGGCGACCGATGGGTCGCCTCGCAAGGGGCCGATTCCGGCGCATTGACGATCGATCCGGCGTTTCTCAACGGCCTGAACAAGCTCGCGCGCACGTCGATGGTTCTATTCCCGTCCGGCGACGCACGCGTGCGCTATGAGCTGCGGGCCGAGCCGACGCCGGGCGTCACCGACATGAGATTCGTGCTGTCCGGCCGCGAACTGCATTACTTCAACCAGAAGCAGGAATGGACGCCGTTCGAATGGCCGGGGCAGTCGCTCGAGAACCTGTCGCATATCGAATGGCAGACGGAGCAGGGTGGTTTGCGTACCGCGCTCGATTCGCAGGGACGTTTTGGCCTCATTCGGCTGCTGGAACGTGCGAAGGTTACCCAACAGGACAACGCCCGCTATCTGCTGACCTGGACGCCTGACACGAGCCAGGCCATTCCGCTCAAGGTGCAATTGCGCAGCGAAGCCGGCGGCGGTCCGCTCGACGTTCTCCAGCTGCGGAATTTCACGTTGCCAACCCGGGTTTTCGTGACGGGCTCGCAGAACGCGGGGGCGCGGGTTTCGACGATCGGCCCGCCGCCGTTGCCGGCATCGGCGATCGCGGCCGCGAAGCATTCGGCTGTTCCGTTGCCGCCGGGGTTCCCGGGCGGCAACCCCTTGCCGGACGATGCCATGCGGGCAACGACGAAGCAGGCATCCGGTCAACGCGCCGTGCTCGACCTGGCTCAGGCGAAAACGCGAACCGCCGAGCCTGAATCGGCGCGACAGACGACCCCACCGAAGGCTGCGATTTCGCCATTGGCCACCACGTCGGGACTTTCCGATTCTCCCACCCGTCCGTTCGGGCACGCCCTCAGGCTGCTGGGCGACGCATTCGTTTTTTGAGGCTTGCCATGACGCTTGCCAATTTTGTGAAGACGCTCGTCGGCGGTCCGCGCATCGATTCGCTCCATCAGGCACGGACGGATACCTGGGCCGCGTGGGTTGCGCCGATACCGGGCGAGCACGCATGCGGACGCGATCCCGGCTATGAAGACGCGTTCTTCCAACTGAAGGACGAGGCCGGCAAGCTGTCGGGAATCGATGACGGGCTGATCGTCCGCGCGTGCGAACACCTGCTCAAGGAGATCGGCAAGGATTTACGACTGGCCGGCTACTACGCATTTGCGCGCTTGCGGCAGGACGGCCCCGCCGGGTTCGCCGACGGGCTTGAGCTGGCCGCCGCGCTCGTCGACCGGTTTGGCGAGGCCGCTTTGCCTGCCCGTTACGAAGCGAAGAAGGCTGCGCTTGAAATGTTGGCGACTGCGCGTGCGATCGAGACGCTGGAGAGTCGCGGGGACTTTGCGCCAGCCGATCTGGAACGCACGTTGGCCGCGCTCGACGTGCTCGTGACGCATACGGCGCCGTGGCCCGATGCAGCCCGTCCAAACCTGCAACCACTCGTTTCCCGCTTCGAGAGAAAGGACGCGCCGGCACGCAGCGCCGATTCCGGGATGGCCATGCCGGAATCAACTGCTCCGCGCAAAACTTCGGCCGGCCCGATTGCATCGGCGCGCGATTTGCTCGATCAGGCCCGCGCGATGTCGGTGTGGCTCCGCGATCAGGAAAACGGCTACTTGCCTTCGGTACGTCTCGTGAGAAGCATTCGGTGGGACACGTTGCACGACGTGCCGCCCGCGGATGCCGCTTCGCATACGCGCCTGGCGCCGCCACGCGCCGAGTTGCGTCAGCAGATGAAGCGCCTCGTGCTGCAGAAGCACTGGCACGAGTTGCTGGAGCGCGTCGAAGGCGCGTTCATGGAAGGCGTGAATCACCTGTGGTTCGATCTCCAGTACTTCCAGCACGTGGCGCTCGATCACGTCGGTACGCCCTACAACGCGTGGCGAGCATTGCTGCGCGCCGACTTTGCACTCTTTCTCGAGCGATTGCCGAGCATCGAACGGCTGGCATTCAGCGACGGCACGCCGTTCGCGGACGACACGACACTCGAATGGATTGCCCGCCATGCGGTGGTACGCGATCTGGAGGCGGGCGAGACGGTTGCGCCGCTGCCTGTCTCCGCGGATAGCGAGAGCGATGCGGCGGGCGACTGGCCGGAGATCGAAACACAGGCTCGCGAACTGGCTGCCGGTGAAGGTATCGAGGCGGCTTTTGCGTGGCTCGAAGCGCTGCCCGGCATGAAAACCGATCGACATCGCTATTTGCAGCGGCTCGTGATGGCCCGCTTGGCCGACCATGTCGGCCGTCACGATGCGGCGCTCGCGCTGCTTGCCGAACTCGACGGAACGTCCCGCTCGCTGCCGATGATGCGCTGGGAGCCGGCGCTGACGTTCGAGGTCAAGCAGCAACTGGTCAAAGCACTGAAAGCGATGAGCAGCCGCAAGGACGCCGACAAGCCCGCGCTCGCCCGTCGCATCAGCGAACTGCATGCGGAACTCACGGTACTCGATCCCGCACGCGCGTTGACCCTTTCGTAACGGATTTCCATGGACAACAACGATTCCATCCTGCGCTACTACGAAGCCGAAATGCGATACCTGCGCGAGTCCGGCAAGGCGTTCGCGAAGGCGCATCCCGACCGTGCGCGCCTGCTCAATCTCGATCGCGTCGGCGATCGCGATCCGTATGTCGAACGTCTGTTCGAAGGCTTTGCGTTTCTGACAGGTCGGCTGCGGCAAAAGCTCGACGACGAACTGCCCGAACTGACCGAAGGGCTCGTCAGTTTGCTGTGGCCGCACTATCTGCGGATGATTCCTTCGCTGTCGATCGTCGAGTTGACGCCGTTCGCGGAGAAACTGCAGAAAACCGAAGTCGTGCCGGCCGGGGTGCCGGTGCGGTCCGCGCCGATCAACGTGCCGTCGCCGGGCGGAGTAGACGGCGTGACGCCGCGGACGGTGCAGTGTGTGTACCGGACGACGCAGGCCGTTGCACTGCAGCCGGTGTCGATCACGCATGCCGGGCCGACCGTGCGCCATGACGGTCGCTCGGTGATTCGTCTTGGCTTCTCACTGCAGGGATCGGCGCTGCGCAGCGAAACGGACTTGTCGCGGTTGCGGTTGCATCTGAACGCGGATCTGCCGACCGCATTCGCGATGCATCTTGCGCTGACGCGTCAGATCGATGCGATTTGCTTGCGTGTTCCGGAAGTCCGCGACGGCGAACCGGTAGCGCTCGCAGGCGTAACGATCGAGCCGGCAGGGTTCTCGACGGAAGAACGGCTGTGGCCCAAGGCCGACGCGGCGTTCTCGGGATATCAACTGCTGCTCGAATACTTCACGTTCCGCGAGAAATTCCTGTTCATCGATCTATGCGGGCTGGACCTCTCGACACTTCCCGAAAAATCGACTCGCTTCGAGCTGGAGATTCTCCTGAAGGAAGCCTATCCGTCGGATCAGCGTTTCAATGCGGAGAACGTGCGGTTGTTCTGTACGCCGGTCATCAACCTGTTCGAACTGGATGCCGAGCCGATCGAGATCGACCATCACGAAACCGAATATCGCGTCGTGCCGGCCGGTCATCAGGGCGAGCATGTCGAAACGTATTCGGTCGATGCGATCGCGACGTTCGATCACGATACGGCCGAGCGATACGAATATGTGCCGTTCGCGACGTTCCGGCACCGCGGCGGCATGTTGCGGCACGAGGCGCCGGAACGTTATTTCCACACGCGCGTGCGTTCGGGGGTATCGGGCTTGCATGAGATGTGGGTGATTCTCGGCGGTCACGCGTGGGAAACGATGGACACGCTGCCCGAGGAAAGCCTGTCGCTGCGCGTGACCGGCACGAACGGGCTGCTGCCGCGCAAGGGGCTGCGCGAAGCGAGCCTCGACGAGCTGGCGGCCAGCACGCCGAACGTCGCGGGCGTGCGCAATCTCGTATCGCCGACATTGCCGCTGTATCCGCCGACGGAGGATCGCTTCCAGTGGCGCGTGCTGTCACATCTCGCACCGAACTTCCTGTCGATGATGAACGCGGAGGTGTTGCGCGGCGCTTTGGCGCTGTACGACTGGACGAACGAAGAGCTGAACCGGCGGCGGCTCGCCGGCATCCTGCACGTGTCGCAGGAAATGATCGAGGAGGTGTCGGGCGGGGCGGTCGAACGCGGCGTGCTGATCGAGGTCACGCTCGATGCGCACGCTTTCTCCGGTGAAGGCGACGTGATGCTGTTCGGCGAGTTGCTGCACCGGTTCTTCGGCGCGTATGCGGAGCTCAATCTGTTCACGAAGCTGGCGATCGTCAGTCTGCCGTCCCGGTCGCGGACGGAGTGGCCGCGCAGCAAGGCACAGCGGGCGCCGTTATGAGTTCATCGATCGATCGGATGCGTGCTGAAGCCGCTGAGGCGAACGGTCTGCCGGCAGTGGCCGAGAGGTTGTTCGAGCGGGCGCCGAAGATGACTTTCATGCAGTTCTGTCGTCTGCTGGAAGCCTGTGCGCCCGAACGTCCCGGGTTTGGTACGCGCGATACGCCGGAGCATGAGCCGGTGCGATTCCGGCCGCGTCCGCGGTTGGGGTTTCCGGCGGGTGAGGTGGCCGCTGTCGAATTCGACGACGAGCACCTCGATGCGCCGCCGACCGTGCGCACGACCTTCATGGGCCTTTATGGCGTCGATGCGGCCATGCCGTCGCACATGATCGACGAGATCGTGCTGCGGGAGGAGGGGCACGAAGCCGTCGAGGCGTTTCTCGATCCGTTCAACCACCGGGCGGCGACGTTGCTGTATCGCGCATGGAAGAAATACCGCTATCCGGAGCGTTTTCGGGCAGGCGGAGTCGACGATTATTCACGGAGCCTGTTATGTCTCGCCGGATTCGGATGGGGTGACAAGCCTTTGCGGGCAGGCTTGCCCCATTCGCGGATGCTCTCGTTGCTGGGGCTGCTGATCCAGCGGACACGCACGTCGGAAGGGCTCGCCGGCGTGGTGGCGCTCGCCGCGCCGGGCGCCGATGTTCGGGTGGACGAATTCTGGGCGGTGACGACGAGTAGCGGTCGGCCAAAGCCGTTGACGTCGGCGAAGCCGGATGCGGATGTGCTTTCGGATGGGAAGCGTAGCGGGCTCGGCGGCGGTTACGTGCTCGGCAGGCGTCTCGCGTATCGCAGTCGAGCCGTGCGTTTGACGTTGTGGCCCGTTGATGCGCAGCAGGCTCAGGACCTGCTGCCGGGTGCGTGGCTGCATCGGGAGGTGATGGCATTCATCCAGCTGTATGTCGGCATCAAGGCCGACGTGCATTTGCGGATGAAAGTATCGACACGGTTCGTTCCACCCCCGACCGTCGGCGTCGAACGTGCCGCCCCCGCGCCGCGTCTCGGCTGGACGACCGTGCTGCCGTCAGTCGATGAACGCTTGATCGATATTGCGCTCGGGGTGTACGAGGCGTTTTCCGTGCCGCCGCCCAATCCGTATCTCACGCCACACGTCACCTGATTCCGGAGTTTTCATGTTCTATCGAATGAGTGCGGCCGTCGCTGCCGCTGTATTGCTGCTGTCGGGGTGCGGTGCATGGCAGTCGGTGTCGGATGCGTCGACGAATGCCTATCGCGCGGTGTTCTTCAAGCAGGTGAAAGTGCTGGACATCGACTTGATCGCACGTGCTGCGCTGAACCCCGACGATGCGGGGCGACCGACATCGGTTGCCGTCCGCGTCTATCAGCTGAAGGACCGCAAGATGGTCGATGCGGCATCGTATGACGATCTGTTGAAGAACGACCGCACGATACTCGCGCAAGACCTGCAGGGCGGCATGTCGGCTGTCGTGAATCCGGGGGCTTCGTCGAGCCTGTCTCAACCGATGCAACGCGAGACCGAGTACGTGGCGATCGTTGCGCTGTACCGCGCCCCGGGCGCGGCTGAAAACTGGAAGCGCGTCATCGAGAAAAAGAAGCTCGATCCGGACAAACCGCTACGCGTTCGTTTGACGGCGACCGGATTGCAGATGGCGGGGGATGCACCGAAGTGATTGCGAGGCTCTCGCGTTCGCTGGAGCGCTCAGCACGTGTGTTGAACGCAAAATTCGGCCCATGCGCCGGTTTCCCGGCAATCATGGGCCGCACGGGCCTCACCGATCGTCTTCCCGCACCGAAGACGGATGCCGGCACAGCGCCCGCACTTCCATCTCCATATACGGAAACAGCGGCAGCTGACTCAGCACGTCATGCAGCTGCTGCACGCTCTCGACGTCGAAAATACTGACGTTCGCATACTGCCCGGCGATTCGCCACAGATGACGCCACGTCCCTTCGTTCATCAGCCGCTGGCACATCGCCTTCTCTTCCGCCTTCAGCGTGGCCGCCTTGACCGGATCCATGTCCGCCGGCAGGCGAACGGTCATTTCCACATGAAACAGCATCCTGCACTCCTTGCGTTGTCGATTCGTCGAACGGGAAGGGCGCTCACGCCTGCGCGCGGGCCCGCTCGACTTCGCTGCCCGGCACGTCCTGCTTGTCCTTGAGCAGCGAGAAGTCGAAGTCGATCAGCGCGAACTGCCCGTCGACGCCGTACGGCTTGCCTTCCGCGCCCTCCGCCTGCTTGACCGGCGGGATCAGCCCGTCGCGCGTCGCGAACGCGAAGTCGTCCCACAGATGCGGATCGCCATCGATGTTGATCTGCGTCGTCAGCTTACGATAACCGTCCGCGGAAACGAAGAAGTGGATGTGCGCCGGACGATGGCCGTGGCGGCCGAGCTGGTCGAGCAACTGCTCGGTCTTGCTGCCCGGCGGCACACTGTAGCCGACCGGCAGCACGCTGCGGAAGCTGTAGCGGCCTTCGGCATCGGTGCGGATCGAGCGGCGCAGGTTGAACGCGGGCTGCGACGCGTCGAAGTACGAGTAATTGCCCAGATGGTTTGCATGCCACACCTCGACCAGCGCGTTCGCGAGCGGCGCGCCGTCCTGGCCGAGCACCCGGCCGCGCATGATCAGCGTCTGGCCCGGATCGGTGCCGTCGTCGAGACGCGCGTGGCCGACCGATTCCGGCGCACCGGCGACATACAGCGGCCCTTCGATCGTACGCGGCGTGCCGCCCTGGATGCCGGCCTTCGCCTCGGCTTCGTCCATCCGCACGTCGAGGAAGCGCTCGAGGCCGAGGCCCGCGGCGATCAGCCCGAATTCGCGGCCGGCTTCGTTCAGGAAGTTGAGCGCGGTCCAGAACTCGCTCGGCTGCACGTCGAAGTCCTCGATCGTGTAGCAGAGGTCCTTCACGATCCGGTTGACGATCGCGCGCACGCGCGGGTTGCCGGGCTTCTCGGCGGCGTCGTCGAAGGTCTTCAGCAGGGCGTCGATGGCTTGCTTGTTCATCTGTGTCTCCGGTTTCGGTTGTCGTGTGGGGATCAGCGGGCGTCGCGTCGCATCCGTTCGATGCGGGCCCAGTCGAAGGTGATGCCGAGGCCGGGCGTCGCCGGCAGATGCAGCTTGAAATCCTGGTAGCGCAGCGGCTCGACGAGGATCTCCTCGGTGAGCAGCAGCGGGCCGAACAGTTCGGTGCCCCATTTCAGCGAGTCGAACGTGCTGAACAGTTGCGCGGACGCCATCGTGCCGGCCGCGCCTTCGAGCATCGTGCCGCCGTACAGGTCGATGCCGGCCGCCGCCGCGATCGACGCGACGCTCGCCGCGCCCTGCAGGCCGCCCGATTGCGCGATCTTCACCGCGAACACGTCGGCCGCGCGATCCTGCGCGAGCGCGAATGCATCGACGGGGCCGTGCAGCGCCTCGTCGGCCATGATCGGCACCTGTGCGAGTCGCGTGAGGCGTTTGAGCCCCGCGCGGTTGGTCGCGGCGATCGGCTGCTCGACCAGGCTCACGCCGGCTTCCGCCAACCGCGCGCAGGCCCAGATCGCATCGGTCTCGCTCCAGGCCTGGTTCACGTCGACGCGCACGTCGCCGCGTTCGCCGAGCGCGCGCTTGATCGCGACCACGTGCGCCACGTCGTCGGCGACGGCGTTCGAGCCGATCTTCAGCTTGAACGCGCGATGGCGGCGGGCATCGAGCATCGCTTCGGCTTCCGCGATGTCGCGCTGCGTGTCGCCGCTCGCAAGCGTCCATGCGACATCGACCGCGTCGGTCCGGCGTCCGCCGAACAGTTCGGACAGCGGCACGCCGAGACGCTGCGCCTGCGCGTCGAACAGCGCGGTCTCGATCGCGCACTTCGCGAAGCGGTTGCCCTGGAACAGCTTGCGTGCCCGCGCCATCGCGGCGCCCGGACGCGTCGCGTCCATGCCTTGCAGCAGCGGCGCGAAGTAGGTATCGATATTGACCTTGATGCTTTCGGGGCTCTCCTCGCCGTACGCGAGGCCGCCGATGGTCGTCGCCTCGCCGACGCCTTCGATACCGTCCGTGCATCGAATTCGGATCAGTACGAGCGTCTGGCAATTCATCGTCGCGACCGACAATTTGTGGGGCCGGATCGTCGGCACGTCGACGAGCAACGTCTCGATGCGTTCGATGGTGGCGGCAGTTGCTATCATGCGATTCCTCCTGTTGGTGCACATGGTAGGAATTCCCGCCCCGCGTCGTCCAACACTCTTTCCGACTACTTCCATACCTTCGAGGCATGAAATGGAATTGCGCCAGCTCCGTTACTTCATCGCCGTCGCCGAGGAAATGAACATCACGCGGGCCGCGGAGCGCCTGCACATGACGCAGCCGCCGCTGAGCCGCCAGCTCCAGGCGATCGAGGAAGAGATCGGATTGCCGCTGTTCGAGCGCGGCGCGCGGCCGCTGAAACTGACCGATGCCGGGCGCGTGTTCTATGCGCAGGCGAAACGTCTGGTCGACCAGGCCGACGAACTGGGGCCGCTGACGCGGCGGCTCGCGCAGTCGTCGGAGCGGATCGTGATCGGCTTCGTGCCGTCGGCGCTGTACGGCGCGCTGCCGGACGTGATCCGTGCGTTTCGCGAGGCGCAGCCGGACGTCGAGCTGTCGCTGATCGAAATGTTCACGCTCGAACAGCTCGGCGCGCTGAAGGGCGGGCGGATCGACGTGGGGTTCGGCCGCCTGCGCTTCGACGACGACCAACTGGTGCGCGAGGCGCTGATCGAGGAAAAGCTGATCGCGGCGCTGCCGGTCGGGCATCGGCTCGCCGATCCGGCCCGGCCGCTGACGCTCGCGGATCTCGCGAACGAGACGATGATCGTCTACCCGAGCACGCCGCGGCCGAGCTTCGCCGATCAGCAGTTGTCGGCGTTGCGCGACGGCGCGGTCGTGCCGGCGGCCGTGCACGAGGTGCGCGAGCTGCAGACGGCGCTCGGGCTCGTCGCCGCGCAGGTGGGCGTGTCGTTGGTACCGGAGAGCGTGGAGGGCGTGCGCGTGAAGGGCGTCGTCTATCGGCGCTTGCCGGAGCCGGGCGCGACGTCGCCGATCATCATGAGCCGCCGGCTGCATGGCGAAAGCGCGGCGACGGCCGCGTTCTGTGCGATCGCGCGGGAGATGATCGTGCCGGCGGCGTGACGTCATGAACTGCAACTAACGGTCGATCCCGGACGCGCAGCCGAATTCCGACAGGGCGGTGCGACGAGAGCCGTTCCGGCACGGTCAAAGCCGGCGAGTAAGCCGCCGCGTGGTGAGGGTGGTGCGCAAGCGCAGCGGGACGACCGTCACGCCTGACGCTGCGCGTCGAGCGTCTCCGACGGCGATTCGCCGAACCTTTCCCGATATGCGATCGCGAACCGCCCGAGATGGGTAAACCCGCAATCGAGCGCGATATCGGCGATCCGCCGGTCGGCTGCCGCGCCGCGCAGCAGTTCGCGCGCGTGCGCGAGCCGCGTCGCACGCAGGTATTGCATCGGGCTCATCCCGCGGAATTGCAGGAACGCGTCGCGCAGCGTCCGTTCGGGCACGTTGGCGGCCTGGACGATATCGGCAAGCTGCAGCGGCTGCGCATAGTGCGCATCGACGAATTCCTGCGCGCGCCGCACGAAGCCCGGCGCCGGGTCGCGGTGCGACGCCTGCAGCATGGACGGCGGATGGCCTTCGATCAGCAGGTCGATCAGCAGATGCTCGAGCTGCGACGCGACACGCGGGTTCGCGTTCGCGCGTTCGAGCAGCTCGGGCGACCGCGCGACGAGCATCAGCTGCTGGCGCCACGCGGCGAGCGCGGCGTCGCTGACGTGCAGCACCGGGTCGAGCGTCGTGCGCGGGTCGCCGGTCAGCGCGCCGACGGTCGCCGCGTCGATGCGCAGCACGAACTGCTCGCAATCGGCCGACAGCACCGCGTCGAAGCGTTCGCCGGGCGCGCACAGCACGCCGGTCTGCCCGTCGACGCCGAGCTGCCGCCCCATCGCGCGCACTTCGGCCTGGCCGGACAGGCAGAACATCAGCAGGTAATAGCCGTCGACGGCGTCGACCTGCACGCGCATCGCGTCGCCGAACGCGATCGTGCCGATCCCGAGCCCGCCCAGCCGGACGAAATCCATGTGCGACGCGCCCCGTACGCGGCCGCTCGGCAGCAGCGCGTGCGGCTGCATCACGCGCGAGATCCGCTCGCGCGTCTCGTCGAGATCGCGGGATTCGAACAGCCGGTGCGCGCGTAGCGCGAGCGGCTCGAACGACGTTGGGGACATGGGCCTCAGCCTTGGTATGGACGACGCGCGCTTCGATCAGACGAATGGGTCGCGATCGTGCGCCGGGTCGCGTGTGCCGTCATGCTAGCGCAGAAATCCGCCGAAAGTGGATATTGCGCCGCCGCAATCGCACTTTCCGGATAGACGCCGAATATTAGCTTTTCAAAAATCGGCTCCATGCATTCAACGCAACGGATCGACAAGGAGTCCGACATGGAGCAGACAGAATCGCCCGTCGTTTTCGCCTCACGCGGCGACGCATCCGACGTGAGCTTCCCGCACGACGACGGCTCGCGCGTGCCGTACAAGGTGTTCAGCTCGCGGGCCGTCTACGATCGCGAGCAGGAACGCATCTTCCGCGGGCCGACGTGGAATTTCGTCGCGCTCGAAGCCGAAATCCCGAACGCCGGCGACTTCAAGAGCACGTTCGTCGGCGACACGCCGGTGGTCGTCACGCGCACCGAGGACGGCGCGCTGTCCGCGTGGGTGAACCGCTGCGCGCACCGCGGCGCGCAGGTGTGCCGCAAGTCGCGCGGCAACGCGAGCTCGCACACGTGCGTGTATCACCAGTGGAGCTTCGACAACCAGGGCAACCTGCTCGGCGTGCCGTTCCGGCGCGGCCAGAAGGGAATGACCGGGATGCCGGCCGATTTCGATCCGAAGCAGCACGGGCTGCGCAAGCTGCGCGTCGACAGCTATCGCGGGCTCGTGTTCGCGACTTTCAGCGATGAAGTCGCGCCGCTGCCCGAGTATCTCGGCGAGCAGATGCGTCCGTGGATCGACCGGATCTTCCACAAGCCGATCGAGTATCTCGGCTGCACGCGCCAGTATTCGAAGTCGAACTGGAAGCTGTACATGGAGAACGTGAAGGACCCGTATCACGCGAGCATGCTGCATCTGTTCCATACGACCTTCAACATCTTCCGCGTCGGGATGAAGGCGCGCTCGATTCCGGATGCGAATCACGGGCTGCACAGCATCATCACGGTGACGAAGACGGGCGACGATACGTCGGCCGCGTACAAGCAGCAGAACATTCGGTCGTTCGACGAGGGCTTCCATCTGGAGGACGAATCGATCCTCGATCTCGTGTCGGAATACGACGAGGACTGCACGAACCATATCCAGCCGATCTTCCCGCAGCTCGTGATCCAGCAGATCCACAACACGCTGGTCGCGCGGCAGATTTTGCCGAAGGGCCCCGACAACTTCGAGCTGATCTTCCACTTCTTCGGTTATGCGGACGACACGCCCGAGCTGCGCGCGCTGCGCATCAAGCAGGCGAATCTCGTCGGGCCGGCCGGCTACATCTCGATGGAGGACACCGAAGCGACCGAGCTCGTGCAGCGCGGCACGGTGCGCGACGCCGATGCGACGTCGGTGATCGAGATGTCGCGCGGCAATCCGGATCAACAGGACACGGTGATCACCGAGAGCCTGATCCGCAAGTTCTGGGTCGGCTACCAGAAGCTGATGGGCTATTGACGCGGGAGCAAAAAATGACGGAAGACATGAAGACGTGGTTCGAGATTTACATGCTCCAGAACCGCTATATCGGGCACCTCGACAACGATCGGCTCGAACACTGGCCGGAGATGTTCACCGAGGACTGTACGTACGAAATCGTGCCGAAGGAGAACGCCGATCTCGGGCTGCCGGTCGGGATCGTCCATTGCACGAACCAACGGATGCTGCGCGACCGCGTGGTGTCGCTGCGGCACGCGAACATCTATGAAGAGCACACGTACCGGCACATGACGTCGGGCCTGACGATCGTCGCCGAACGCGACGGCGAGTTCGATACCGAGAGCAACTACGTGGTCGTGCAGACGCGCAGCAACGGCGAATCGAACGTGTACCAGGCCGGCAAGTACTACGACACGGTCGTGCGTACGCCGGACGGGCTGCGCTACAAGACCAAGCGCGTGATCTACGACACGTCGCGCGTGCAGACGCTGCTCGCGACGCCGATCTGACCGCTCTGACGAAGCAAGGAATCGACATGACTGAAGCAACGCTGGCCGAGTGGCATCCGCTCGGCGCTTTCGACGAATTCTCCGAAGACGAACCGGCGGCGCGCGTCGCCGGCCAGAAGCCGATCGCCGTGTTCCGGATCGGCGACGAACTGTTCGCGATGCACGACCTGTGTTCGCATGGTCACGCGCGCTTGTCGGAAGGCTACGTAGAGGACGGCTGCGTCGAATGCCCGCTGCACCAGGGGCTCATCGACATTCGCACGGGCGCGCCGAAATGCGCGCCGATCACCGAACCGGTGCGGACCTATCCGATCCGGATCGTCGACGGGCAGGTGGAAGTCAATGTCGGCTGACCCGTTCGTGATCGTCGGCGCCGGCCACGCGGCGCGGCGTACGGCCGAAGCGCTGCGCGAACGCGATGCGGCGGCGCGTATCGTGATGATCGGCGCGGAGCGCGAGCTGCCGTACGACCGGCCGGCGTTGTCGAAGGATGCGCTGCTGACGGACGGCGGCGAACAGCGCGCGTTCATCCGCGATGCCGCGTGGTACGACGCGCAGCGCATCGAGTTGCGGCTCGGCACGCGCGTCGATGCGATCGAGCGCGATGCACGGCGCGTGCGGCTCGACGACGGTGCGTCGTTACCGTACGGCAAGCTCGTGCTCGCGACGGGTTCGCGCGTGCGCACGTTCGGCGGGGCGATCGACGAAGGTGTCGCCGTGCACTACGTCCGCACGGTCGACGATGCGCGTGCGTTGCGTGCGCAACTGGCGCCCGGGCGTCGCATGGCGGTGCTCGGCGGCGGCTTCATCGGCCTCGAAGTCGCGGCGGCGGCGCGTCAGCTCGGCTGCGACGTGACGGTGATCGACCCGGCCGCGCGCTTGCTGCAGCGCGCGTTGCCGGAAGTGGTCGGTGCTTATGCGCGTCGGTTGCATGACGCGCGTGGCGTGAACTTTCAGATGGCGACGCTGCCGCGTGCAATTCGTCGCGCGCCGGGCGGTGGCGCGATCGTCGAGACCGATCGCGGCGACGTGCCGGCCGACATCGTCGTGGTCGGCATCGGCGTGGTGCCCAACGTCGAGCTCGCGCAGGCGGCCGGGCTCGACGTCGATAACGGGATTCGCGTCGACGCGGGCTGCCGCACGGCCGATCCCGCGATCTTCGCGGCGGGCGAGGTGACGATGCACTTCAATCTGCTGCTCGGGCGGCATGTGCGGATCGAATCGTGGCAGGTGGCCGAAAACCAGCCGGTCGTCGCGGCCGCGAACCTGCTCGGCGCCGACGAGCGCTATGCCGAGCTGCCGTGGCTGTGGTCCGATCAGTACGACTGCAACCTGCAGATGCTCGGGCTGTTCGGCAGCGAACGCACGATCGTCGTGCGCGGCGATCCGGCGAGCGGGCCGTTCACGGTGTTCGGGCTCGGCGACGACGGGAAGATCGTCGCGGTGGCCGCGGCGAACCTCGGGCGCGACATCGGCGCGTCGCGGCGGCTGATCGCCGCAGGCGCGGTGCCCGATCCGGTGAAGCTGGCCGACCCGGCGGTCAATCTGAAGACGTTCATGTAGCGGCGCGGCGCGGGCGGCACGCATGCATCGTGCACGCCCGCGCCGGCTACGGGTTTGTCGGTGGCGTCGAAATCGGGGATATTAACGGCATCGCCGATCCGCCCGTCCTCCATGACGCCAGACAAAGCCCTCGAACTGAAACGCAGCAAGCGCCGCGCGCTATGGCTGCTGCTGGCCGCCGTCGCGGTGTTCGTCACGACCATCCTGCTGCCGCGCGGCCCGTGGGTCGACGGCTTCAAGGCGGTCGCCGAAGCCGCGATGGTCGGCGCGCTCGCCGACTGGTTCGCGGTCGTCGCGCTGTTCCGCCGCGTGCCGATCCCGTTCGTGTCGCGCCATACCGAGATCATCCCGAAGAACAAGGACAAGATCGCCGACAACCTCGCGGTGTTCGTGCGCGAGAAATTCCTCGGCCCCGACGCGCTCGCCGCGCAGATCCGCCAGCACGATCCCGCGCAGAAGCTCGGTGCATGGCTCGGCGAGCCGGCGAACACCGACGCGCTCGGCGGCTACGTGACGAAGCTGATGAGCTTCGCGCTCGACATGACCGACGACGCGCGGATCCAGTCGTTCGTCCACGATGCGTTCCGCGCGGTGATCGACCGGGTCGACCTGTCGCAATCGGCCGGCGCGATCCTCGACACGCTGACGAAGGACGGCCGCCACCAGGCGCTGCTCGACGACGCGATCGAACAGGTGGTCGACGTGCTCGACAAGGAAGAAAACCGCGAGGTGATCGCGGGTTTCATCGTCGAATGGCTGAAGACGCAATATCCGAAGGTCGAGAAGATCATGCCGACGCAGTGGTTCGGCGAAAACGGCGCGCGGATGCTCGCGAGCGCGGTGAGCCGCGTGCTCGAGGGCGTCGCGGCCGACCCCGAGCACGAGCTGCGGCAACGCTTCGACCGGACGGTCGTGCGGCTGACCGAGCGGCTGAAGCACGACCCCGCGTTCATCGAGAAGGGCGAGGAGATCAAGCGCTATATTCGCGACGGCGATGCGTTCAACGACTACGTGCGCGATTTGTGGGACCAGTTGCGCGCGTGGCTGAAGGCCGATCTCGCGCGCCCCGATTCGGCGCTGCACCGGCAGGCCGCGACGCTCGGCGGCTGGCTCGGCGCACGGCTCGCCGAGAGCCCGGCGCTGCGCGCGTCGCTGAACGAGCACGTCGAGAAGGCCGTGCACGAGATGGCGCCCGATTTCGCCGATTTCCTGATGCGTCACATTCGCGACACGGTGCGCAACTGGGATGCGCGCGAGATGTCGCGACAGATCGAGCTGAACATCGGCAAGGACTTGCAATACATCCGCATCAACGGCACGCTGGTCGGCGGGCTGATCGGGCTCGGGTTGTATCTGGTGTCGCTCGCGCCGCGCTGGGCGGCCGGGTGGCTGCACTGACGCGGGCACGCGCGTTGCGCCCGCGCCGCGATGCGCTGCGGTGCGTCGCCGGGTTACGCGGCCGCCTTTGCGCCGTGCAATTGCAGGCCGAGCGCCTTGATGACTTTCAGGATCGTGCCGAAGCTCGGATTGCCGTCGTGCGACAGCGCCTTGTACAGCCCTTCGCGCGACAGGCCCGCATCGCGCGCGACTTGCGACATGCCGCGTGCGCGGGCGATCACGCCGAGCGCATGCGCGATGAAGGCCGGATCGTCGCCGCCCTCCTGCAGGCACGCGTCGAAGTACTCGGCCATGTCGTCTTCGGTTTTCAGGTGTTCGGCCGAATCCCACGGCCGCGTGTTGATCTTGTCCATCGTTCACTCCATGTCGAGGTGCGCGAGCATTGCGTGCGCGGCGCGTATGTCGGCCCGTTGCGTCGATTTATCGCCGCCGCAGAGCAGGATCACCCATATCGTTCCGCGCCTCGCGTAATAGATGCGATAGCCGGGGCCGTGGTCGATACGCATTTCGACGACGGGGGAGCCCGCGGATTTCCAGTCGCCCGGATTGCCCATCGACAGGCGGTCGATGCGCGCCTGGATGCGGCGCCGGGCAAGGCGATCGGGCAGGCCGGCAAACCAGGCGTCGAAGACGTCGGTGGTCCGGATGCTGTACGTAGGCGCACTGTAGGGCACGGATTGCAGGATGTCAACCATGGTTCACATGTTCGATGAATGGAATCGGTTGCGCCTACCGTAGCGCCGCGCGCGTCGTTTGAGGTCGAATTGGCCGTCAGGCCGATCCCGTCGCGAGGCCGCAGCCGGCCATCCGGCCGAAGCCGGAATTCCGCGAATCCGTCTACAATCAAAAGCGTCTTTGCCGCCCGTGCGCGCCCGCCGCGTGCGGGCGAGTCCGTTCGTCCTCCGGCATCCGGAGGCGCCGCCGCGCGTCACGCATCGAGCATCGAGCATCGTGTGTTGCGCGGCGAGCAGTGCCGTGGTTTGTGTCCAGTAGGTAAGGCGTCCGCGTGCCGTAGGCCGGCGCGCGTCCTGAACGCCGCGTGTCCGTAGGCCGGGCAGGCGGCATAACCGAGAGTCCCATGAAAGCATCGGATCTGTTCGTGAAGGCGCTGGAAGCCGAAGGCGTCGAGTACGTGTTCGGCATTCCCGGCGAGGAAAACCTCGATCTGCTCGAATCGCTGCGGCGATCGAAGATCAAGCTCGTGCTGACCCGGCACGAGCAGGCGGCCGGGTTCATGGCCGCCACCTACGGCCGCCTCACGGGCCGCACCGGCGTGTGTCTTGCCACACTCGGCCCGGGCGCGACGAACTTCGTGACGGCCGCCGCGTATGCGCAGCTCGGCGGGATGCCGATGCTGATGATCACCGGGCAGAAGCCGATCAAGTCCAGCAAGCAGGGCCACTTCCAGATCGTCGACGTGGTCGACATGATGCAGCCGCTCACGAAGTTCACGCGGCAGATCGTGTCGATCGGCAACATCCCGTCGGCCGTGCGCGAGGCGTTCCGCCGCGCAGAGGAAGAGCGCCCGGGCGCCGCGCACCTCGAACTGCCGGAAGACATCGCGCACGAGGAGGGCGACGGCAAGCCGATCCCGCGCAGCTACAGCCGGCGGCCGGTGGCTGAGGAGAAGGCGGTCGCGCATGCGGTCGACGCGATCCAGGCCGCGCGTCATCCGCTGTTGATGATCGGCGCGGGCGGCAACCGCAAGACCACCTGCAAGATGCTGCTCGAATTCGTCGACAGGACGGGCATCCCGTTCTTCACGACGCAGATGGGCAAGGGCGTGATCGACGAGACGCACCCGCTGTGGCTCGGCAACGCGACGCTGTCCGACGGCGACTTCGTGCACCGCGCGATCGAGCACGCGGATTGCATCATCAACGTCGGCCACGACGTGATCGAGAAGCCGCCGTTCTTCATGCGCACCGACGACAAGACCGTGATCCACGTGAACTTCCTCGGCGCGCAGGTCGATCCCGTCTATTTTCCGCAGATCGAGGTGGTCGGCGACATCGCGAACGCGGTGTGGCAGATGAAGGAAGCGGTGACGCCGCAATCGCACTGGGATTTCGAGCGCTTCAGGATGATCAAGGCGCATTTCGACGCGCATCTGCAGAAAGGGCAGCACGACCCGCGCTTTCCGATGTATCCGGTGCGGATCGTCAACGACCTGTACAACGCGTTGCCGGTGGACGGCATCGTCTGCCTCGACAACGGGATGTACAAGATCTGGTTCGCGCGCTACTGGCGTGCGCACGAGCCTAACTCGCTGCTGCTCGACAACGCGCTCGCGTCGATGGGCGCGGGCCTGCCGTCGGCGATCGCGACGAAGATCGTGCATCCGCAGCGCAAGGTGATCGCCGTGTGCGGCGACGGCGGCTTCATGATGAATTCGCAGGAGCTCGAAACGGCCGTGCGGCTGAAGCTCGACATCGTCGTGATGATCGTGCGCGACGACGCGTTCGGGATGATCCGCTGGAAGCAGGAGAACATGAATTTCCCCGATTTCGCGATGACGCTGCAAAACCCCGATTTCGTGTCGTACGCGCAAAGCTACGGCGCGCACGGGCACCGCGTCGAGTCGGCCGACGATCTCGAGCCGCTGCTGCGCGAGTGCTTCTCGTCGCCGGGCGTGCACGTGATCGACGTGCCGATCGACTATTCGGACAACGAGCGCGTGTTGAACCGCGAGATCAAGCGCCTGTCGGCGCAACTTTGAATTCCCGTTCACAGGAAGGAGTCGTTCCATGTTGAAGGAAACCTATCCGTACTACCTCGCCAACGAAGCCGTCTACGCGAACACCGATCTGGAGGTGACCGACAAGTTCAGCGGCAAGGTCGCCACGCGCGTCGCGCTGGCCGACGCGAAGGCGATCGATGCTGCGATCGCAGCGGCCGTCGACGCGACGAAGCCGATGCGCGAGATGCCGGCCTACAAGCGGCAGGCCGTGCTCGATCATTGCATCGCGCGCTTTCGCGAACGTTTCGACGAGCTGGCCGAGGCGCTGTGCATCGAGGCCGGCAAGCCGATCAACGATTCGAAGGGCGAAGTCACGCGGCTGATCGATACGTTTCGCGTCGCGTCCGAGGAATCGGTGCGCATCGACGGCGAGATCGTCAACCTCGAGATCTCCGCGCGTGCGCAGGGCTATACGGGCTACATGAAGCGCGTGCCGGTCGGCCCGTGCTCGTTCATCTCGCCGTTCAACTTCCCGCTGAACCTCGCCGCGCACAAGGTCGCGCCCGCGCTCGCGGCCGGCTGCCCGTTCGTGCTGAAGCCCGCGAGCCGCACGCCGATCGGCGCGCTGATCATCGGCGAGGTGCTCGCGGAAACCGACCTGCCGAAGGGCGCGTTCTCGGTGCTGCCCGCGCATCGCGACGGCGCCGACCTGTTTACGACCGACGAGCGCTTCAAGCTGCTGTCGTTCACCGGTTCGCCGGCCGTCGGCTGGGCGCTGAAGGAGAAGGCCGGCAAGAAGAAAGTCGTGCTGGAACTGGGCGGCAACGCGGCGGCGATCGTCGATGCGGACCAGCGCGACCGGCTCGACTACGTGGTCGAGCGGCTCGCGTTCGGCGCATACTACCAGTCGGGCCAGAGCTGCATCGGCGTGCAGCGGATTCTCGTGCATGCCGACCTGTACGACGCGCTGCGCGAGAAGCTGATCGCGAAGACGCGTTCGCTGAAGATGGGCGATCCGAAGGATCCGTCGACGTTCGTCGGCCCGATGATCTCCGAATCCGAATCGCACCGGCTGTCGGGCTGGATGGACGCGGCCGTCGCGGCGGGCGCGAAGATTGTCGCGGGCGGCAAGGTCGACGGCGCGATGTTCGAGGCGACGCTGCTGGAAAACGTCGGGCGCGAGCAGGACCTGTACCGGAAGGAGGCGTTCGGCCCGGTCGCGATCCTCGAGAAGTTCGACCGCTTCGACGACGCGCTCGCGCGCGTGAACGACAGCGACTTCGGGCTGCAGGCCGGCGTGTTCACCGATTCGCTCACGCATGCGCACCGCGCATGGGACGAGCTGGAGGTCGGCGGTGTCGTGATCAACGACGTGCCGTCGTTCCGCGTCGACAACATGCCGTACGGCGGCGTGAAGGATTCCGGTCTCGGCCGCGAAGGCATTCGCTATGCGATCGAGGACATGACCGAGCCGCGGCTGATGGTCGTGCGGCGCCGGTAACGCGCGGCAGGCAGCGCGGCGCCGCGGCGGCACGCGGGCGGGCGGGCGATCGGGCCGCCCGCGTGCCGTTTTCATGGCGGCGCGCGCAGCGGCACGGCGCCGCGCGTGTCCCGCGCGGCGGCCGCTCGCAACAGGCTCGACTACGGGCCTTCCCTCGTGATGTAATCGCGCGAAACTGCCGACCGGGGTACGACGCCGGAACGCGCAAATTCATTCTTCACGAGGTCGATTCATGTCCCCCGTCTCGGCATTCAAGCTGGTTCTATTGTCATTCCTCGCGATCGTCGCGCTCGAATGCATCGCCAAGCGGTTGAGGCTGCCGCCCGCCGCCGCGCTGCTGATCGGCGGCATCGGCATCGCGTTCATCCCCGGCCTGCCGCCGATCAACCTCGATCCCGAGCTGGTGTTGCTGGTGTTCCTGCCGCCGCTGCTGATGGACGGCGCGTACTTCTCCGTGTGGGAAGAGTTCAAGCGCAACGTCGGCGGCATCCTGATGCTGGCGATCGGCGCGGTCGTGTTCACGACGTTCGCGGTCGGCTTCGCCGTGCACTGGGTGGTGCCGGCGCTGCCGTGGGCCGCGTGCTTCGCGCTCGGCGCGATCGTGTCGCCGCCCGATGCGGTCGCCGCGAAGGCCGTGCTCGAACGGGTCGCGCTGCCGCGCCGGCTGATGGTCCTGCTCGAAGGCGAGAGCCTGCTGAACGACGCGGCCGGCCTCGTGCTGTTCCGCTTCGCGGTCGCGGCCGCGCTCACCGGCGCGTTCAGCCTCGAGCATGCGGTCGTGCGTTTCGCGGAACTCGGGCTCGGCGGCGTGGTGGTCGGCTTCGTGGTCGGCAAGCTTGTGGTTTGGTTCCTGAAGCTGCTCGACGACGACTATCTCGTGATCACTGTCGCGGTGATCGCCGGCTGGATCGCGTACATCGCGGGCGAAATGGTCGAGGTGTCGGGCGTGATCGCGACCGTCACGGCTGGCATGATCGTCGGCTGGCATCAGCACGAGGTGTTCTCGGCGGCCGTGCGTACGCGCGGCACCGCGTTCTGGCAGGTCATCGTGTTCCTGCTCGAGGCGATGGTGTTCGTGCTGATCGGGCTGTCGCTGCGCGGCGCGATCCACCGGCTCGGCGGCTTCGAGCAGGTGCTCGCGACGATGGTGCCGCCGGTGCTCGCGGTGCTGGCGGCGGTGATCGTGTCGCGCTTCGTGTGGATCTACGCGGTCGAGGCGCTGAAGTGGCCGGTGCGTGGCCTCGTGCGGCGCGGCGACGCGCCCGACTGGAAGGCCGCGACGATCATGAGCTGGGCCGGGATGCGCGGCGTGGTGACGCTGGCGATCGCGCTGTCGCTGCCCGAGGCGCTGCCCGGCCGCGACGTGATCCTGGTCGCATCGTTCGCGGTGATCCTCGTGACCGTGCTGCTGCAGGGCACGACGATCGGGCCGCTGATCCGGCTGCTGCGCCTGCCGCCGCGCGAGGAGCGCGCCGCGCACCACCTGACCGAGCCGCAGACGTGGGCGTACGTCGAGGCCGCGCAGCTCGCGGCGATCCAGCCGCTCGTGCGCGACGCGCACGGCGTCGTGATCCATCCGCGTCTGCTCGAGCAGTACACGTATCGCGCCGAGCTGACCGAACGGTCGAAGAACGAGCCCGCGTATCCGGCGGAAGTGCGCACCGCGCACTACGACGTGGTGCTGGCCGCGATCCGGGCCGGGCGCGCCGAACTGTTGCGCCTGCATCGGTCGGGGCGCATCCACGACGAGATGCTGCACACGCTCGAACGCGACCTCGACCTGCAGGAAGTGTCCGCGCAGCACGCGCGCGGGTAGGCGGGCGCACGGGCCGGCGTCCTGTCGGCCCTCAAACGGCGGGGTCGAGCGCGCTCGTCGCGCGATTTTTTCTTCTTCCGCCTGCCGTTTGCGACTCTTTTAATCCGGCCCCAATACACACCCTGATACGGCCCGCCACCAGCCTTGCAGCGCATGCAAACCTCATGGCGCCGGTCTCGCAAACGTTATCGTCTTTCGAATCCGGAAATGATCTGATTTATCTGATTCCGTCTCTTTCTGCATATTTGGCAAAACTAAACCGGAAGGAGATAGATGCTGTGTTCTAATTTCATTTAGAATCAGCCGGTTATGTTTATTGAGAGAAAGAATGCGGAGGTAATGCGGGCCGTCGACGGGGAAACAGGCGGCGTCCAAAGCCCCGCAAGGAAGTGCCGACAGGCCAAATCGGCGGAATCAGGCGGGTTTTTCCAACTGCCAATATAAGATAGCGTCCAAGTCGGATAAACAACTCCTATGAAAGAATCGATTGGAGATTCGGCGTTTGAAACTGTATTTATGAAAGAATCGAGCAGTGATAATGCCTCGGATTGCCTCGAATCGGGCTTATCGGTCCTCCTGGTCGACGACCAGCCGTTCGTCGGCGAGGTGATCCGCCGCGCGCTGCGCAGCGAGCACGACATCGACCTGCACGTGTGCACCGACGCGCACCGGGCGATGGCGGTCGCGCGCGACGTGAAGCCGACGGTCATCCTGCAGGATCTCGTGATGCCGGAGATCGACGGCCTCGATCTCGTGCGCGCGTGGCGCGCGGACCCCCGCACCGCGCGCGTGCCGATCATCGTGCTGTCCGCGAAGGAGGAGCCGATCGTCAAGCGCGAGGCGTTCATCGCCGGCGCGAACGACTATCTGGTGAAGCTCCCCGACGCGATGGAGCTGACCGCGCGCATCCGCTATCACTCGAATTCGTACCTGATGTCGCGGCAGCGCGACGAGGCGCTCGATTTCCTGTCGCACGACATGCGTTCGCCGCAGACGTCGATCCTTGCGCTGCTCGACGTCTACCGGGCCGAGCACGGCGACATGCCGGCGATCATGGAGCGCATCGCCGGCCATGCACGGCGCGCGCTCGCGCTCGCCGACGGCTTCATCCACCTGACCCGCGCGCAGTCCGAGCGCCGCGCGCACGAGGTCGTGAGTCTCAACGAGATCGTGCTCGACGCCGTCGACCAGCTGTGGGAGAAGGCGGCCGGGCTCGGCTGCCGGGTGAGCGCGTGCGTGCCCGATACCGAATGCGTGACGATGGGCGACCGCATGATGCTGACGCGCGCGGTCGCGAACCTGATCGACAACGGGCTGAAGTATGGGCCGGCCGGGATGGACGTACATTGCACGCTGAGCGGCGAGGACGGCGTCTGGCTGATCGGCGTCGAGGATGCCGGCGCCGGCATCGCGCCGGAGCAGCGCACGGCCGCGACCGAGTCGTTCGTGCAGCTCGAATCCGCGCACGGCGCGGCGCGCAGCGGTTTCGGCCTCGGTCTCGCATTCGTCCGCGCGACGGCGGCGCGGCATCGTGGCCAGATCCTGATGCGCAATACGGCGCGCGGCTTCATGGTCGCGCTTCGGCTGCCGGCGCAAGCGGAGCGATGATGTCGCGGCGCGGCCTGCCGGCGCCGCGCCGCCCGCGGGACCCCGATGCGCTCGTGGCGCGCCGACCGGCGCGCCAGGCGGGCGCGGATTTTTCAACGCTGAATTTAGAAAGCCCATAACGAACATGGCCACCTTGACGCCCCGCGCGACCAATGAAAGCCTGCATCCGACGATCGGCGCCGCCCGGCTGACGCTCGGCAATCGCATCCTGCTCAGCTTCGGCGTGCTGTTCGTGCTGATGCTGGTGACCGCCGGCGTGTCGTACGAGCGACTGCGCGCGATCAACGCCGAAGCCGTCAGCATCGAGCGCGACTCGCTGCCCGGCGTCTACCTTGCATCGTCGCTGCGCGGCGCGGTCAACGAGTCGTTCACGCTGCTGCAGCGCGGCATCTTCGTCGACACCGAGCCCGACGCCGCGCAGCGCGATCTCGCGAAGATCGCCGACGCGCTGAAGGAAATCGAGTCGATGTCGGTGGACTACCAGAACACGACGTTCCGCGACGACGACCGGCAGCGCTTCATGGCGTTCCGCGGCGCCTACGATCACTACGTGCCGTTGCTGAACGAAGCAGTGCAGAACAGCCGCGCATCGCACGCCGAGGCGGTCGCCGCGTACGCGAAAGCGTTGCCTGCATGGACCGAGGTCGTGCGCAACGCGAACGTGCTGGTGCAGGAGAACCGCAAGTTCGCGGAGCAGTCCGCGAAGCTGATCCGCGAATCCGTGCAGGACACCGAGATCGTGCTCGCGACCGCGCTGGCGTTCATGCTGCTGTCCGCGCTCGGGCTCGGCTACATGCTGTACCGCTCGGTGACGGTGCCGATGGCGCGGCTCGTCGAGGTGCACGACGTGATGCGCACCGGCAACCTGACCCATCGCCTCGATTTGCGCCGCCGCGACGAATTCGGCACGCTCGAGACCGGCTTCAACCGGATGGCCGACGAGCTGACCGAGCTGGTGTCGCGCGCGCAGCAGTCGTCGCTGCAGGTGACGACGTCGGTGGCCGAGATCGCCGCGACGTCGCGCGAGCAGCAGGCGACCGCGAACGAGACCGCGGCGACGACGACCGAGATCGGCGCGACCTCGCGCGAGATCTTCGCGACGTCGCGCGACCTGCTGCGCACGATGAACGAGGTGGCCGGCGTGGCCGAGCAGTCGGCGACGCTCGCGGGCGTGAGCCAGAGCGGGCTCACGCGGATGGGCGAGACGATGCGCAGCGTGATGGACGCGGCCGGCTCGGTGAACGCGAAGCTCGCGATCCTCAACGAAAAGGCGCTGAACATCAACCAGGTGGTCGCGACCATCACCAAGGTGGCCGACCAGACCAACCTGCTGTCGCTGAACGCGGCGATCGAGGCCGAGAAGGCCGGCGAGTACGGTCGCGGCTTCGCGGTCGTCGCGACCGAGATCCGCCGCCTGGCCGACCAGACGGCGGTGGCGACCTACGACATCGAGCAGACGGTGAAGGAAATCCAGTCGGCCGTGTCGGCGGGTGTGATGGGGATGGACAAGTTCTCCGAGGAAGTGCGCCGCGGGATGCTCGACGTGCAGCAGGTGGGCGGCCAGCTGTCGCAGATCATCGCCGAGGTGCAGACGCTCGCGCCGCGCTTCCAGATGGTCAACGAAGGGATGCAGACGCAGGCGAACGGCGCCGAGCAGATCACGCAGGCGCTGTCGCAACTGTCGGAAGCCGCGCAGCAGACGGCCGAGTCGCTGCGCCAGTCGTCGCAGGCGATCGACGACCTGACGCTCGTCGCGAACCAGTTGCGCACCAGCGTGTCGCGCTTCAAGGTCGACGCGTGACGCGCGCCGATCCGCAGAACGGCGCGCACGCGCTGTTCCTGATGTTCGAGCTCGACGGCGAGCGTTATGCGCTCGACGCGGCCGGCATCGACGAGGTGCTGCCGCTCGCCATCATGAAGGCGGTGCCCGGTGCGCCCGACTGGATCGCCGGGCTGCTGATGCGCGGCGGCCAGCCGGTGCCGGTGATCGACGTGCCGATGCTGGCGCTTGGGCGGCGCGCGCAGGCGCTGCGCTCGACGCGGCTCGTGATGGTCCGTCATCGCTCCGGTCACGCCGATGGCGAGCGCACGATCGGCCTGATCGTCGAGCGTGCGACGCAGACGATGCGGATCGACCGCGCGGCATTCCGCGCCAGCGGCGTCTCGACCGCGCGCACGCGCTGGCTCGGGCGGGTCGCGAACACGCCCGACGGCGTCGTGCAGCAGCTGTCGGTGTCCGACCTGATCGACGACGTGGCGCGCCTGTATCTGTTCGACGGCCCGTCGGGCCACGGAGAGGAATTCGCATGAACGCGTCCGAATCGCGCTTTCGCGGCTGGTTGCTGCGCGAGACCGGCATCGACGCCGATTCGCTCGGCAACGATTTCCTGATGCGGGCGCTGACGGATCGCGTGCATGCGTTGCAGGCGGACGGCGAGCGCGTGCCGTCGGCCGCGCGCCCGCCCGTCACGCCGGAAGCGCTCGACGCGTACTGGCAGCAGCTCAACGCGTCGGCCGACGAACGGCGCGCGCTGATCGAGCTGTTCGTCGTCCCGGAAACGTGGTTCTTCCGCGACCGCGAAGCGTTCGCGACGCTCGCGCGGCAGGCCGCCGAACGGGTCGCCGCGATGCCCGGCCGCGTGATCCGCGTGCTGAGCGCGCCGTGCTCGACGGGCGAGGAGCCGTATTCGGCGGCGATGGCGTTGCTGGATGCGGGGCTCGAGCCGGCGAACTTCGCGATCGACGCGATCGACCTCAGCGCACGCGCGATCGAACAGGCGCGGCTCGGCTGTTACGGGCGCAATGCGTTCCGCGGGACGGCGACGGAGTTCCGTACGCGGTATTTCACGCCGACCCGCGACGGCTGGCTGCTCGACGAGCGCGTGCGCGCGTGCGTGCAGTTCAGTCACGCGAACCTCGTCGAACCGGTGGCCGACAACGGCATTCGCTACGACTTCGTGTTCTGCCGCAACGTGCTGATCTATTTCGACCGCGATGCGCAGGATCGCGCGATCCGCTCGCTCGACGCGCGTCTTGCCGACGACGGCATGCTGTTCGTCGGGCCGGCGGAGACGGGCGTCGCGATGCGGCACGGGATGCGCTCGGCGCGCGTGCCGCTCGCGTTCGCGTTTCATCGCGAGCCGGCCGGTGCGGCGGCCGATGCAGGCGCGGCCCGGTCGGTTGCGCCGCTGTCCGCGGCGGCGCCGGACCGGCGCGCGGAGCGCTTCACGGTCGCACCGCTCGCCGCGCCGCGCCCGGTGGTGGCCGTCGCGCCGCCGGGCTGGCTCGGCGACGTGCGCCAGCCGTTCGCGGCGGCGCCGGCCTTACAGGCTGCCGCAGTCGACGCGCGGGCCTCTCTGGCGGCGGCGACCGCCGTGGCGGCCGCCCCGGCCTACGACGGGATCGCGCCGACGATCGACGATGCGCCGACGCTGGAGGATGCGCAGGCCCTGGCGAACGCGGGCGCGTTCGACGAGGCCGAGCGCGTGCTCGCGCAGTTCTCGGCGCGCGTCGGCCCGCATGCCGATGCGTTCTACCTGAACGGACTGATCGCGGATGCGCGCGGCCGCGCCGCGGAAGCGAGCGACTTCTACCGGAAGGCGCTGTACCTGCGCCCCACGCATCACGAGGCGCTGACGCATCTCGCGACGCTGCTCGACGTCGGCGGCGATCGCGCGGGCGCGCAATGGCTGCTCGAACGCGCCCGGCGTTCGGCCGGCTGACACGACGACGGGAAATGGGACCGACACCGCGATGACCAGAGGAACCCTTGACGTCCTCCTCCGCCTAAAGGCGGAAGATTCCCACACCTGGCGATGCACGTCCGCATCGGAGAATGTTCAGCGCAGCGTTGGTATCTCGATCATGCTCGACACCACAGTCACTGCAGGTCCACTCTCTTATTCTCAGTCCCGCGATACCTTTCGGCCGCGTCGTGCTGGCTTGCGACCCGCACGCCGAACAGGACTGGGTCGAACCGCTTTCGTCGACTTCCTCGAACGTGACTCCGTGCGCGATCGCTTTGTAGCGGAGCTTGTTTCGGAAGGACGACCAGGACGCGTCGTAGACGCTCTTCGCCATCCTGGTTCTGGCAAGTTTGACGGCAGATACGTTGCCGACCGCGATGTAATCGAAGCGCCACACCAGCTCGAGCGCGAGCTTGTGCTGGAAATCGGCTCGGGCGTTCGCGACCTTGGCGTGCAGCTTCGCGATATGTCGCTTGTGCTTTCGTGCTCGCTGCGCTTTCGCCAGCTTTTCCGCCGCTCGTCGACCGAACTGGTCATTGGGCAGCTTCTCGCCCGTCGAAAGTGTGGCGAAGTCTTTCAAGCCGAGATCGATGCCGACGCCGGAACGGATCGGGCGGGCCTGAACATCGGGTATCTCGATCACGATGTTGAGAAACCAGTTGCCACGCGCATCCTGCGCAAAGTTGGTTCCATCCCTGATCTTGCCTTCGGGAAGCGTTCGGCTGTTGAACACGCGAAACGTGTTGCCAGCGAAACGGAACGCGTCACCCTCGCGCTTCAGGTCACGGCCCTTCAGCGGCACCCAGCCCAGCGATTTCCTGCCGCGATAGCGCAGGTAGGGCCGACGGTGCTGGCTGCGCGACTTCGCGTATTGCTCGCACGTCGCGTTGACCGTGCCGGAATGGATGCCAAGCGCCTTGCTGCTCCCCGTCGTCAGCACGTTCAGATCGAATCCCGTCGGCCACTTCTTGCCCCACTTGAGCGCGTGCTTCTGCGTGTCGTTGCAGAAGTTCCAGACGTAGTTCACCGCACGGCTCTGCTTGTTGAGCAGTCCGTTGAGCGACTTCACCCGGTAGCGGTAGACAAGGATCATGCCGGTGATCCTAACTCGTGGAAGAAGCTGCCTGTCAACAGCACGCCTTTCCTTCCCGCCATCAATGGCGGGGTCTCTCGGAGAAAATTCTGATGAACCGCGCCGCTGCCACTGACGACGCGACGCTCGACGTCGACGATTGCTGGAACCGGATCGGCACGCGCGGCGACCGCTCGTGCGAGCGGCTGAACGACTGCCTGCGCTGCCTGAACTGCCCGGTCTACGCGTCGCACGCGGCGAAGCTGCTCGAGCGTCCGCTCGACGTGGCCGAGATGGCGGACGTCACGCGCCGTATGAGTGCGCTCGGCACGGCGCGCGCGGGCGACGACGACGGCGATACGCGCCATGCGGCGCTCGCGTTCCGGGTGGCCGACGAATGGCTCGCGCTGCCGATCGGCGTGCTGCGCGAGATCGCCGGCACGCGCCCGATCCACTCGCTGCCGTATCGCCGCCATTCGGCCGTGCGCGGCGTGGTCAACATCCGCGGCACGCTGCGCATCGCGATCTCGATCGGCGCGCTGCTCGGCCTCGATGCCGGCAAGGCCGGCAACGGCGGGGGCGGAGGCGACGGCCGTTTCACGCGGCTGCTGGTGGCCGCGCATCAGGGCGAACCGGTCGTGTTTCCGGTCGACGAAGTCGAGGGCGTGCTGCGCTTCGGCGCGTCCGACTGGGTGCCGGTGCCTGCGACGGTCGGGCGCGCGAGCGCCGGCCTGTCGCGCGGCGTGCTGTCGTGGCGCGGCAAGTCGGTGGGGCTGCTCGACGACGATCGTCTGTTCGATGCCGTGACACGGAGCATGCGATGAGCGGCGATGACGACCTGAGCCACCTGTCGCTGCTCGAGCTGTATCGCGAGGAGACGCGTACGCAGACCCAGGCGCTGTCGGAGCGGCTGCTCGCGCTCGAATCGGGCGAGCCCGATTCCGTCGCGCTCGAGGCGTGCATGCGCGCCGCGCATTCGCTGAAGGGCGCCGCGCGCATCGTCGGCGTGCCGCTCGGCGTCGAGATCGCCGGGCGGATGGAGGAATGCTTCGTCGCCGCGCAGGCCGGCACGATCGCACTGACGGCCACGCACGTCGACGTACTGCTGGCCGGCGTCGATTTGCTGGTGCGCGTCGGCGATCCGCAGGGGCAACCCGTGTCGCAGGCCGAGATCGACGTGTTCGCGGCGGCGCTGACGGGCGCCGACGGCGCGCAGACGATGCAGGCGCCGGCCGCCGTGCCGCCGCCGGTGCCGATGCCGCCGTCGTTCGTGCCGTATCGCGATCACGACGGCGCCGCGAACGAGCCGGTCGGCGCGAGCGCCGCGGTGCCGCCGCTCGCCGTGTCGAGCCCGGTGCCCGATCCGGTCCAGGCCGGCCGGGTGGCGGGCGCCGGCGCGATGCGCCGCGTGCGCGCCGATACGCTGAACCGGCTGCTGAGCCTGTCCGGCGAATCGCTGGTCGAATCGCGCTGGCTCAAGCCGTTCGCCGAATCGATGCTGCGCGTGAAGCGCGCGCAGCGCGACGCGGCCCGTTCGCTCGACCTGATGGTCGAGCAGTTCGCCGACGAGCTCGACGACGGCATGCTCGCGTCGATGAACGAAGTGCGGCACATGCTCAACGACCTGCAGCGCTCGCTCGCCGAGCGCATGGACGAATTCGACCGCTTCGAGCGGCGCAGCACGCATATCGCCGAGCAGCTGTACGACGAGGCGCTGCAGTGCCGGATGCGGCCGTTCGGCGACGCGACGCGCGCGTATCCGCGCATCGTCCGCGATCTCGCGCGCTCGCTCGGCAAGCAGGTGCGTTTCTCGATCGTCGGCGAAGGCACGCAGGTCGATCGCGACATCCTCGACCTGCTCGACGCGCCGCTCGGCCACCTGCTGCGCAACGCGATCGACCATGGCGTCGATTCGCCCGACGCGCGGCGCGCGCGCGGCAAGCCGGCCGAGGCGAGCGTCACGCTCGAGGCGCGCCACAGCGCCGGCTCGCTGCTCGTCAGCGTGATCGACGACGGGCCGGGCGTCGACATGGACGCGCTGCGCGCGGCCGTCGTGCGCCAGCGCCTGACCGACGACGAGACGGCCGCGCGGCTGTCCGACCCCGAACTGCTCGAATTCCTGCTGCTGCCGGGCTTCTCGATGCGCGATGCGGTGACCGACGTATCGGGGCGCGGCGTCGGCCTCGACGCGGTGCAGGAGATGGTGCGCGGCGTGCGCGGCGCGGTGCGGATCTTCAACGAGCCGGGCGCCGGCATGCGCTTCGTGCTGCAGTTGCCGCTCACGCTGTCGGTGATCCGCAGCCTGCTCGTCGAGGTCGGCGGCGAGCCGTATGCGTTCCCGCTCGCCCACGTGCGCCGCACGCTCGAGCTTTCGCACGACGACATCGACGTGCTCGAAGGGCAGCCGCATTTTCCGTTCGACGGCCGGCGCGCGGGCCTCGTCGCCGCGCACCAGCTGCTCGACGCGGGCGAACCCGACGTGACCCGTGCCAGCACGGCGGTCGTGGTCGTCGGCGCCGAACCCGAGCTGTACGGCGTCGCGGTCGACCGCTTCCTCGGCGAACGGATGCTCGTCGTGCAGCCGCTCGACAGCCGCCTGCACAAGATCCAGAACATCGCGGCCGGCGCGTTGCTCGAGAACGGCGACCCGGTGCTGATCGTCGACGTCGAGGACCTGATCCGCTCGGTCGACAAGCTCGTGCGCGGCGGCCAGCTCGCGCGGGTCACGCGCGATCCGCAGCTCGCGCTGGCCGACCGGCGCCGCCGCGTGCTCGTCGTCGACGATTCGCTGACGGTGCGCGAGCTCGAACGCAAGCTGCTGGAAAAGCGCGGCTACGACGTGACGGTCGCGGTCGACGGGATGGAAGGGTGGAACGCGGTGCGCAGCGATGCGTTCGATCTCGTCGTGACCGACGTCGACATGCCGCGCATGGACGGGATCGAACTCGTCACGCTGATCAAGGGCGACCCGATGCTCAAGCGGGTGCCGGTGATGATCGTGTCGTACAAGGATCGCGACGAGGATCGCCGCCGCGGGCTCGATGCCGGCGCCGACTACTACCTCGCGAAGAGCAGCTTTCACGACGAAGCGCTGCTCGACGCCGTGCACGACCTGATCGGGGACGCACGCGCATGAACATCGGCATCGTCAACGACCTGCCGCTGGCCGTCGAGGCGCTGCGCCGCGTGATCGCGCTGCGCGCGGACCATCGCGTGCTGTGGGTCGCGACCGACGGCGACGAGGCGGTGGATTTCTGCGTCGCGCATCCGCCCGACGTCGTGCTGATGGATCTCGTGATGCCGAAGGTCGACGGCGTCGCCGCGACGCGCCGGATCATGGCGCGCGCGCCGTGCGCGATCCTGATCGTGACGGCGAGCGTCAGCGCGAACACGTCGTCGGTGTACGAGGCGATGGGCGCCGGCGCGCTCGACGCGGTCGATACGCCGACGCTCGCGCTCGGGCTGTCGACCGACGCGTCGCCGCAGGCGCTGCTCGCGAAGATCGACCAGATCGGCCGGCTGCTCGAAAGCCGCAGCGCGGCACTCGTGCCGCCGGGGCCGACGCCCGCGCGCGGACAGCCGACGCTCGTCGCGATCGGCGCGTCGGCGGGCGGGCCGACCGCGCTCACCGCGCTGCTGCGCGCGCTGCCGGCGGATTTTCCGGCCGCGATCGTGATCGTCCAGCACGTCGACCAGGCCTTCGCGTACGGGATGGCCGAATGGCTCGACGGCTATACGCGGCTGCCGGTGCGCGTCGCGCGGCAGGGCAGCATGCCGGAAGCCGGCACGGTGCTGCTCGCGGCGACCAACGACCATCTGATGCTGTCGCCGCGCGGTGTGCTCGGCTATACGCGGCATCCGGTCGAAACGCCGTACCGGCCGTCGATCGACGTGTTCTTCAACAGCGTCGCGGACGGCTGGCAGGGTGACGCGCTAGGCGTGCTGCTGACGGGCATGGGACGCGACGGCGCGCTCGGCCTGAAGGCGATGCGGGCGAAGGGCTGCTACACGATCGCGCAGGACGAGGCGACCAGCGCCGTGTACGGGATGCCGAAGGCGGCCGCGGCGGTCGGCGCGGCGTCGGCGATCCTGCCGCTCGAACAGATCGCGCCGCAGTTGATCGCGCGGATCGCGCTCGCGCCGCGCGACTGACCGCGCATCGGGCAGGCGCCGTCGTTGCGTGGTGCGCCGGCGCTGCATTGCATGCGTGGCGCGGCGTCGCGTACAATTGCGGCCTGCGGAGATGGCATGCCTCCCTGCGGTCGTTCCCGGCGCGTGGCGCGCGGTGCGGCCCTCAACCGCCGGTTTGCCCGGCTGATGATGCCTGCGTGTTCCTGGGTCGTCAGGAGGTCGCAGGCCGTCCATCCGGTATTCTGCCGCCCAGGTTTTGATGTTCTGTCGAATCTGGAAATCATGTTCTTCACCACTTCTGCCGATCTTTTCGCGACCGTGCGCTACGTGTGGCGCTGGCTCGCGCTTTCCGCGCTGCTCGGCGCGCTCGCCGGCACGGCTTCCGCGCTGTTCCTGATCGCGCTCGACTGGGCGACCGGTACGCGCGTTGCGCATCCGTGGCTGCTGTGGGGGCTGCCGGCCGCCGGTTTCGCGACCGGCTGGGTCTACCATCGCTTCGGCCAGTCGGTCGCGCGCGGCAACAACCTGCTGATCGACGAGATTCACGACCCGAAGGCGCTCGTGCCGAAGCGGATGGCGCCGCTCGTGCTCGTCGCGACCGTCGTCACGCACCTGTTCGGCGGGTCGGCCGGCCGCGAGGGCACGGCCGTGCAGATGGGCGGCGCGCTCGCCGATCGCGTCACGCACCTGTTTCGGCTTGATCGCGAGCATCGCCGCGTGCTGCTGATGGGCGGCATCGCGGCCGGCTTCGCGTCGGTGTTCGGCACGCCGCTCGCGGGCGCCGTGTTCGGGCTCGAGGTGCTCGCGATCGGGCGCGTGCGGTACGACGCGCTGCTGACCTGCGTCGCGTCGGCGATCGTCGCGGACGTCGTGTGCCGCGCGTGGGGCGTCCATCACACGGCCTATGCGATTCCGTTCGTGCCGGCCGTATCGGCGACCGGGCTGGCCGTGACGGTCGTTGCGGGCATCGCGTTCGGCGTGGTCGGGCGGCTGTTCGCGTTCGCGACGCATGCGCTGACCGCGTGGTTTCGCCGCGTGATCCGCTATGCGCCGCTGCAGCCGGTGCTCGGCGGCCTGCTGGTTGCGGTGGCCGCGACCGTGCTGAACGTGCCGCAGTATCTCGGCCTCGGCATCCCGACGATCGAGGCCGCGTTTCACGGCCCGCTGCCGCTTTACGATTTCGCGGGGAAGTTCGCGTTCACCGTCGTCACGCTCGCGTCGGGGTTCAAGGGCGGCGAGGTGACGCCGCTGTTCTACATCGGCGCGACGCTCGGCAATGCGCTCGGCCAGGTCCTGGCGCTGCCGGTGCCCGTGCTCGCGGGGCTCGGCTTCGTCGCGGTGTTCGCGGGCGCGGCGAACACGCCGATCGCGTCGACGATCATGGCGATCGAACTGTTCGGCGCGGATATCGGCGTGTATGCGATCGTCGCCTGTGTCGTCGCGTATCTGTTTTCCGGGCACGCGGGGATTTATCGCGCGCAGCGCGTGGCGGTGGGGAAGGGGGCGCGGGTGGAGGCGGAGTGAGGTGGGGGGCGCGGTCGATGTCGTTCGATCGCGGCGGCGCGATGCGATACCCGGGACGCTAAAAAGAGAGGCATCCAATGACGTCGGACGATTTCCTGACCGAAGCCAGGCGGCTTGCGAGGCCGTGCCGTCAGTACCGCTTCGCGGCTGACGGCGAACCCGTCACCGGCTACTGGCATGGGGTCGATGCCGGCGAGTTGTGCATTTCCACCGAACGCGACGGTGTCTGGCTGAACGTCCATCTCGAAGATAGCGGCACGTCAGGCCGCGTGGAGACTTCCACGCAACCTGTCCGTTCCGGCCGCCCGCTGTGCCGATCCGACACGCTGTCGCTTCCGCCGGTCGACGCGGTGTTTCGCTTCGGCTCCGCCGCGATCGGCGCGTACCTCGACACACACGGATGGCAGCGCGACTGGGGATTCAACGGCAACTTCAAGGGCGCGGCCGCGCACGACTACGAGCGCGAGTGGATGGCGCAATGCCCGCTCTACACGGGTGGCGTGGTGGCCGTCGCGGGCGGATGGCACATGCCATGGCCCGACGACGACTGGAATGAACTGATCGACCTCGAACTCGTCCTCTGGACGTTCGAGGAATCGGAACCGTGGGTCGAGGTGTTTTCGGACGGCGGCCGTTACTCGGTGATCCAGCGGATCACCTAGCACGCGCTTAATCAGCCTTTACTGCTTCGGCAGCCGCGCGACGTTCCGCGCCAGCAGTTCCTCGATATCGATGCCTTTTTCCGCCAGCAACGCGGTGACGGCGCCGTTCAATTCGCCGAGCGTTTCCTTGACCGACTCGCGGATCGTATCCACGACGACCTGCGTGCTGCGCTCGATCTCGATGTTGACCTTGTCGTTGACGCCCTTCGCGTCGAACGTGGTCGCGCGGCGCGTTTCGGGAATCAGCCAGACGTCGAACCAGCCTTCGTCGCGATTGACGTCCGACACGGTGAGGCTGCAGCCGTTGATCGCGATGTAGCCCTTCGCGAACACATAGCGCTTGAACGCGGCCGGCACGCCGATGCGGATCATCCGGTTGTGCTCGGACGACGCGATGTGCGCGATGGTCCCCGTGAAATCGACATGACCGGACAGCGGATGACCGCCGATCTCCGCGCCGTCCTTCGCGGCCCGCTCGACGTTGACGCGCGCGCCGGTCGCGAGGTCGGCGAGCGTCGTGATCCGCAGGCTCGGCAGCATCACGTCGAAGTCGGTCAGCGCCGGCGAATGGATGGTCGTCACCGTCAGGCACACGCCGTCGACCGACACGCTCGCACCGATCTCGATCTCGTCGGTGAACCGTTCGGGGAACTCGATGCTGAACGTCCTCAGTTCGCCGTGATCCTTGATGGCGTTGATGACGGCAACACCCTGAACAATGCCTGTAAACATGATCGATCCCTCGTCGCAAATTTCCTGGTCGACATGATAAGTGATCCCGCTGCCGGACATGCCGCGGCGCGCGGGCCGGCGCCGGCGAGCCCGTGCCGCAGATACAGAAAAGGCCGTGCACGTGGCACGGCCTCGATCCGGATCCGCTGGCTCGCCGACACGGCCCGGCGGCGATGACCGCGCCGCCAGGCTGCATCGCGCCATGCTTGCATCAAACCTCAGCCGGCTCCCCCAGCGCCCCGGCATCGCGATCCGCCACGCGCCGAGGCGAATCGGCGAGCCCCTTCGCGAGCTCCAGCGCTTGCCGTTCGAACAGCCGGCGATAGATGCCGCCGTCGATGCGGATCAGCGCGTCGTGGTTGCCTTCCTCGATCACCTTGCCGCGATCGAGCACCAGCAGCCGGTCGAGCGCGCGCACGGTCGACAGCCGGTGCGCGACGACGAGCGTCGTGCGGCCGACCATCAGCCGCTCCATCGCCTGCTGGATCAGCAGCTCGCTTTCGCTGTCGAGGCTCGACGTCGCTTCGTCGAGGATCAGGATCGGCGCATCGGCGAGGAACGCGCGCGCGATCGCGACGCGCTGGCGCTCGCCGCCCGACAGCTTGATCCCGCGTTCGCCGACGAGCGTGTCATAGCCGTCCGGCAGCGCGGCGATGAAGTCGTGCGCACTCGCCAGACGCGCGGCGCGCTCGATGTCGGCGCGGCTCGCATCGGGGCGCGCATACGCGATGTTCTCCGCGAGCGTGCGGTGGAACAGCACGGGCTCCTGCTGGACGATCGCGATCTGGCTGCGCAGCGAATCCTGCCGCACCTGCGCGATGTCCTGGCCGTCGATCGTGATGCGGCCGCCCGACACGTCGTACAGGCGCTGAATCAGCTTGATGAACGTCGTCTTGCCCGACCCCGAATGACCGACGAGGCCCACGCGTTCGCCGGGCGCGATCCGCATCGAGAAATCGTCGTACAGCGGCACCGGATGGTTGCCGTAGCGGAACGTCACGTGCTCGAAGCGGATCTCGCCTTGCCCGATCCGGATCGCCGGCGCGCCGGGGCGATCGTCGATGCCAAGCGGCTGCCGTTCGAGCGCGACGAGCTCTTCCATGTCGTTCACCGAGCGCTGCAGGTTGCGGATGTGCATGCCGACGTCGCGCAGGTAACCCTGCAGCATGAAGAACATCGTCAGCGCGAACGCGATGTCGCCGACGCTCGCCTCGTCGTTCATCCACAGCCGCAGCGCGACGCCGATCATCGCGGCCTGCATCGCGACGAGCATCGCGCCTTGCAGCCCGCCGTTGAACGTGCCGCGCACCCACGTGCGGCGCGTGCGCTGCCGCCATTTGCCGATCACGCGCGCGAGCCGCGCTTCCTCGCGCGTTTCCGCGCCGAACGCCTTGACGACCGCGTTGCAACTCACGGCGTCGGCCAGCGCGCCGCCCATGCGCGTGTCCCACAGGTTGCCGAGCCGGGCGGCCGGCGCGACGATGCCGAGCGACACCGTGACCGTCACCGCGATGTACAGCAGCGAACCCGCGCCGACGACGAGCCCCATCACCGGCCAGTGCGTGCCGAGCAGCACGGTCGCGCCGACCAGCATCGCGACCGACGGCAGCAGCGCGATCAGCACGGTGTCGTTGAGCAGGTCGAGCGCCCAGATCCCGCGCGTGATCTTGCGCACGGTCGAGCCCGCGAAGCTGTTCGCGTGCCAGTCGGTCGAGAAGCGCTGCACGCGGTGGAACGACGCGGCGGCGATCTCGCTCATCATCTTCAGCGTGAGCGTGATGATGTTCAGGTAGACGCCCTGGCGCAGCACCGTCGCGCCGATGCCGAGCGCGGCGAGCGTGCCGAACGCGACGAGGGCCGAATGCCACGCCGCGGCGCGGTCGGTGAGGCCGGTCGATAGCGCGTCGACGAGGCGGCCGGCGAACAGCGGCGTGAGGACGTCGGCGAGCGCGGCGAGCAGCGCGAGGCTCGCGACCGTGGCGATGCGCGCCGGCTGCTTGCGCCAGTAACGGATGGTGAAGCCGAAGACGGCCTGGAATGCGTGGCCGCCCAGATGGGAGCTTTTTCTGGTCATGTATTGTTGCCCGGCGCATCGCGCGACGGGACTTTCCGGTTCGGAGAACGTCGAAAACGCAACAGCCGGGCCGCGCGACACACGCGGGGCGGAAAGAAACGGGCTGTCGGGAAAAGCGCGGCTGACGGGTTAGCGGAAAACTCGGGAGCCGGCGCGGACGGCAGGCTGGATCAGCTGCGCCGCGAGACCACGTTCGGGAAGGTTGCTGGCATTCGGAACATCTGCACCTCCCTGAAGTGAACGGTTGAATGAAAGGACGCCGAAAAGACGTGCAGCGATTTTATCAGGACAGTCGCGCGCGCCGCAACGTCTGACGAATGCGGCGTTGCTGCGTCGATACGGTGAGTATTCCGGGTTTTGGCCCCTTTTCGCGTACGTTGCGCGATGGCGGGTGCGGAGCCGGCGCGCGCATCGATTACACTTCCGCGTCCGCGGCGCGCGACGACGCGCGGCCGCCCGGATTCACTCCGAACCATTCCCGAGGAAACGATGAGCGACGTTCAGCAAGGCATCCTGGCTCCGATCGATACGGTAGCCCGATACCTCACTTTCACGATGTCGAACGACGGCAATATCGCCGCGGCGCTGGCCGCGCTGCGCGAGATCGTCGACGGACGCGACACGGTGGTCGGTTTCGGACACGCGCTGGCCGCCTGGCTCGGGCACCCGGTGCCGGGCCTGACCGACTATCCGGCGTTCTCGGTGAACGACCGTACGCTGCCGATGACGCCGGCCGACGTGTGGGTCTGGCTGCGCTCGGACGACCGCGGCGAGATCGTGCTGCGCGCGCGGGCGATCGAACGCGCGCTCGCGCCGGCGTTCGCGCTGCAGGAGGCCGTCGACGGCTTCCGCTATTCGAACGATCGCGACCTGTCCGGCTACGAGGACGGCACCGAGAACCCGGAAGGCGACGACGCGGTGGCCGCGGCGATCGTCACGGGGCAGGGCGCGGGGCTCGACGGCTCGAGTTTCGTCGCGGTGCAGCAGTGGGTGCACGACTTCGACCAGATGGAGCGCATTCCGTCGGGCGACATGGACCACATCATCGGGCGTCGCCGTTCGGACAACGAGGAACTCGACGACGCGCCCGAATTCGCGCACGTGAAGCGCACCGCGCAGGAAAGCTTCGCGCCCGAGGCGTTCATGCTGCGCCGTTCGTCGCCGTGGTCGGACACGCGCCGGGCGGGCCTGTACTTCGTCGCGTTCGGCTGCTCGTTCCGCGCATTCGACGTGCAGATGCGCCGGATGAGCGGCGAGGAAGACGGGATCGTCGACGGCCTGTTCCGCTTCACGCGGCCGCTGACGGGCGCGTATTTCTGGTGCCCGCCGATGAAGGACGGCAAGCTGGACCTCGCCGCGCTCGGACTGTAAGCGCCGGGCGGGATCGACGAACGGGCGGGTCGCGCCGGAATGCGCGGCCCGCCCGTTTCGTTTTTCAAGCTTTCAAGCGGCAGTGCGTGCGGACTGCCGCGTGCGTCAGTTCAGCGTCGTGTCGATCCGCGTGCCGCGCTTGATGAACTGCGTCACCGGGGTTTTCTCGCAGATTTCCGCGAGACGCTGGCGTTGCGCGTCGTCGAGCGGGCCGTCGAGCGTCACGACGCGGCGCACGTACTGCACGCCTTCGCGATCGGCATGCAACTCGGTGCGCACCGCGATGCGCGCGGCCGGCCACGTCTTGCGCTGCATGTACATACGCAGCGTCGCGGCCGTGCATTGCGCGAGCCCGGCCAGCACGAACTCGTACGGCGCCGGCCCGCGATCCTGGCCGCCTTCGCGCGGCGCTTCGTCGCCGGTCAGCGCATGCGTGCCGGCCTGCAACTGGACGACGTAGTCGGGCGCGTCGGCATCGAGGACGGCGGCGGCGTGGATCAGGGACATGGCAGGGCTCCGGGAAGCAAATAAAGGAAAGCGGGCGCCGCGTGGCGGCGTGCAGCCGTCAGCATACCGTTCCGGCCGCGCGGGCGCGCGCGACGCGCTACGCGTCGGCGATGCCGGCGCTGCTGCGCACGCGCGCGGCGATGCGTTCGCACGCGTTCGATGCACGTCGATGCCGTTCGCGCCGATACGCGAGCGTTCGCTTTGCCGATGTAACGCAATCAAACACGCACGTCATTAAGCATGACGGCTGCAATAATCGGCCGCATCGCATACGCGATTCTGTATCGGCATACCAGCGGTATGCGGCAGCCTGTAGTAATCCGCCATCATGCTGTCCCCGTCGGCCATTTCGCGCCAAAGGCACGACCCGTTCGGCTAAGATGCCGTCGCTTCATATTTCGGGATAGCCGTCCTGTCGCACGCATTCAAACCAAATATAAGCCTGACAGTTCGACGGTATTAGAAGAAGTCGAACAAGTCGGGGGCTTGGCCAGTGAATGCAGCAGATCAGCGGTGGGTCATTATCTATTTGAGTACGGGGTTTTCGTTGGCCCAGGCCGCGCGTCTCGGCGAGGCCTTCAACCTGGCGAATCGCCTGCATGGGTACGGCGTGGATTACCAGCTCAAGTACGTATCCGAAAGCGGAGGACTGTTGCAGTCGTCGTCCGGCGTGAGAATCGCGGCCGATCCGCTCGGCGACGAACACAGCCGCCGCGCGCTCGCGTTCTTTCATCTTCATGGCGACCGCGCGGCCGTCAACTGGGACGACGCATTGCAACGGCGCCTGGCCGACATTCGCCAGCATGCGCGCTGGATCGTCGACGCGATGGACCTGCCCGCGCTCGCCGCCACGCAGCGGCCGTCGTCGTCGATCGACGTGCGGCCGGGCAGCGCCCGGCGCCGCGCCGCCACGACCATCGAATCGCGGGCCGGCGAGACCGACGTGTTTGCCGCCGCGCTCGACATGTTCCGCGCGGACCTCGGCGATGGCGCCGCGCGGGAGATCGCCAGCAACCTGGCGCGGCCGGTCGAGCAGCGCTATGTTCAGTCGATGTGGGCGTTCCGCGAACTGAGCGCGAGCCCGTCGATCCGGATGTCCGCGCAGCGGCTGCGCGCGCAGAGCGTGAACCGCATCTCGATCGCGAACGCCGCGCAGGCGGCCGCGATGAGCGAGCGCAATTTCCTGCGGCGCTTCAAGAAGGAAATCGGCGTGACGCCGACCGAGTTCGTCCAGCACGTGCGGCTCGAACGGGCGTGCCACATGCTGATCCATACGACGCTGCCGGCCGACAAGGTCGCGCGGCGCACCGGGTTCGGCAGCGGCGAGCGGCTCGCGAAGCTGTTTCGCCAGCGCCTGCTGATGTCGCCGACCGAATTTCGCGTCGCCGAGCGGGAAAAAATCCTCGCGCACGACGCGGCGTCGCCCGACCCGGATGACGGGCAGGCCGCCGCGTGCTGCGACGGCGAGGGGGCGGAATGCGACGCGTGCGCGACCGCGCGCGGGAAAACGGGACGGATACCCGTAGAATCGTCGTGTCGCGACCTCGATTCCCGGTTTCCATGCCCTTCCTCCCCTCTACCGCCACCGCCCCTTTCTGCCCGTCGGAAGTAAAGGGCAGCATCACGATCGACGCGGCCGCGCCGCGCTGGCAGAAGCTCAAGCGTTTCTTCGGCCCCGGCCTGCTGGTCGCGATCGGCTACATGGATCCCGGCAACTGGGCGACCGATATCCAGGCGGGCTCGCAGTTCGGCTATTCGCTGCTGTGGGTCGTCGCGTTCTCGAGCCTCGCGGCGATCTTCCTGCAGATGCTCGCGGCGCGGCTCGGCCTCGTCGCGGGCAAGGATCTCGCGCAGGCCAGCTACGAGCGCTACGGCCGGGTCGGCCGCGTCGTGCAGTGGATCACCGCCGAAGTGTCGATCATCGCGTGCGACATCGCGGAAGTGCTCGGTTGCGCGCTCGCGTTCAAGCTGCTGCTCGGCGTGCCGCTCGCGTGGGGCGTCGTGCTCACCGCGCTCGACACGGTGATCGTGCTCGGCCTGCAGGGCAAGGGGTTCCGGCAGATCGAGGCGATCGTGCTCGGGCTGATCGCGACGATGGCGTTCTGCTTCGTCGCGCAGGTGGCGATCACGCCGCCCGACTGGCACGCGGTGATCGGCGGGCTCGTGCCGGGCGACCCGGGCCACGATCGCAAGGACGCGATCGTGCTCGCGCTCGGCATCGTCGGCGCGACGATCATGCCGCACAACCTGTATCTGCATTCGTCGGTCGTGCAGACGCGGCATGTGGTCGGCGGCGCGCGCGGCGTGATCCGCGACACGCTGGGGCTCGTGCGCATCGATACCTGCGTGTCGCTGTTCGTCGCGATGCTCGTCAACGCGGCGATCCTCGTCGTCGCGGGCGCCGCGTTTCATGCGACGGGCCAGCACAACGTGACCGACATCGAACAGGCGTACCGGCTGATCACGCCGATCGCCGGCGGCGCGGCCGCGCTGTTGTTCGGCATCGCGCTGCTCGCATCGGGGCAGAGCTCGACGCTGACCGGCACGATCGCCGGCCAGGTCATCATGGACGGTTTCCTGCATACGAAGATCCCGTGCTACCAGCGCCGGCTGATCACGCGCGGGCTCGCGCTCGTGCCGGCGCTGATCGGCGTGCTGTGGCTCGGCGACGGCTCGGTCGGGCAACTGCTCGTCTGGAGCCAGGTGCTGCTGAGCCTGCAGTTGCCGTTCGCGATGTGGCCGCTGATCCGCTCGGTCAGCGACCGCAACACGATGGGCGACCACGCGATCGGTCGCGGGATGCAGGCGGCCGCATGGGCGCTGTTCGCCGTGATCACCGGCACGAACCTGCTGCTGATTACCGGTGTCGCGGGCTGATACAGCCTGTCACAGGCTGACACAGGCGTGCGGCGCGCATGCGGTAAACTGCGGCCTTTCGATCGACCCCGAAGTCCGTTATGTGGAGTGAAATCAGCAATATCGGCGATGCCGCGCTGACCTTGCCGATCGCGCTGACCTGCGCGGCATGGCTCGTGCTGACCGACTGGCGCCTCGCCGTTCGCTGGGGCGTGCTGCTGGCCGCCGGCATGGGCGTCGTCGGCGCGACGAAGATTCTCTATGCCGGATGCGGGATCGAGCTTCCGCAATTCGATTTCCGCGTGATCAGCGGCCATACGATGCTGTCGACGTCCGTGTGGACGGTCGCGCTGTCGATGCTGTGGCAGGCGTTCCGGCCGGGCAGGGCGCCCGGCATCGCGGCCGGGCTGGCCGTCGGCGCGATCACGGCCGTGGCGCGCGTGTTCGATCATTCGCACACCGTGCCGGAAGTCGTCGCCGGCTGGATGCTCGGCGCGCTGGTCGCGCTGGTGTTCCTGCGCGGCTACGACGGCGCGCGGCAGCGCGCGTTCTCGCCGCGCGTCGCGGCGGCCTGCCTGCTGCTGGTGTCGGGCATCGCGTACGGGCACCGCGCGCCGTTCCAGCAGATGATCGACACGCATTCGCCGCAGCTCTGCGCGTTCGTGCGCGCGCCGTCGGGCGACCGGTTCTGACCGGTGCCGATGGCGGGTGCGCCGGCGCCGCCTTTCTGCCGCTGGGGTTCGTCCGGCGTTTTCCGGTTTTTCCGGCGGGTCGCACGATGCCACGCCGGTTCATTTCCCCGATTGCCTTCCCCGGTTGTGCGGACGCAACGCCCGGCATCCCGAAAATCGACCCGCTCGCCAGTCCGCTCGACCGGCGCGCGTGGACTCGCACATCGGTGCCGGTATGCGCGAGTCATCAACGCTGTCTATGACCGGGCATAACGAATATTCATTTCATCGATCGGGTGCATTCGCGTACGCTGGCCGTCGTTCAACCGCGGACAGCCTGCCCGGCCGGGCACGCGTGCGTCGCGTGCGTCGCGTTCGTCGCGTTCGTCGCGTTCGTCTCGATATACTCGCGGAAACCGTGTGGCGCGTCGTCATGTCGGCGCACCGGCCATCGGCGCACGTCGGCCGGCAGCGGCACTGAAGGCGCGGAAAGCACGCACACCCCGTCGCAGCAGCGTTCCGCGACGACGATTCAAGACAGGAGCAGACACATGACAATCGTTTCTCCGCGCCTCGCCGGCAAGTGCGCATACATCACGGGCGCCGCGGGCGGCCTCGGCCGGGCGATCGCGCGCCGGATGGTCGAGCAGGGCGCGCGCGTGTTCGTGACCGATATCGCGGAAGCGGCGGTGCTCGACGCGTTCGCGCAGGAGCTCAACGCGGGCCACGCGACGCCGGTCGCGTTCGCCGCGACCCAGGACGTGCGCGACGAAGCGCGCTGGCAGGCGCTGCTCGTGCAGGCGACCGATGCGATGGGCGGCCTGTCGGTGCTCGTCAACAATGCGGGCGTCGGCTCGATCGGCTCGCCCGCGCAAATCGAGCTGGACGAATGGCGCCGCGTGATGGCGATCAACGTCGAGAGCATCGTGCTCGGCTGCAAGCATGCGCTGTCGTATCTGGCCGAGAGCCATCCCGCATCGATCATCAACATTTCGTCGGTCGCCGCGTTCAAGGTCGAACCGGATTTCACCGCGTACAACGCATCGAAGGCGGCGGTCGCGTCGCTGACGAAGTCGGTCGCGATCGATTGCGCGCGCCGCGAGATCGACGTGCGCTGCAATTCGATTCATCCGGCGTTCATCCGCACGGGGATCGTCGAGCCGCTGTTCCAGTCGCTCGGCGAACGCGACGCGACGCGCAAGCTCGCGCGCGGCATTCCGCTGCGCCGGCTCGGCGAGCCGGACGACGTCGCGCATGCGGCCGTGTATCTCGCGTCCGACGAGAGCCGCTTCGTGACGGCCGCCGAACTCGTGATCGACGGCGGCATGTGCGCGGTCTGACGCGCATCCCGAACCACAACGATTGGAGGAGAACAGCATGTCGACACCCGTGAACCGCCAGCTGCTATTGAAGACGCGCCCGGAAGGGCGGGTCGGCCGCGAACATTTTTCGCTCGTCGAGACGCCGGTGCCGGCGCTCGCCGACGGCGAGGTGCTCGTGCGCGTGCTGTATCTGTCGATGGACCCGACCAACCGCGTATGGATGAGCGACGTGCCGCAGTACCTGCCGCCCGTCGCGATCGGCGAGGTGATGCGCGCGCTCGGGATCGGCCGCGTGATCGCGTCGCGTAACGCGGGGTTCGCGGAGGGTGACCTCGTGCAGGGGCTCGTCGGCTGGCAGGACTACGCGGTGGTGCCGGCCGAGCAGGCCGCGCAGCTCGTGAAGCTGCCCGCGCACTCGGGCCTGCCGCTGCCGACGCTGCTCGGCGCGTGCGGGATGAGCGGGTTGACCGCGTACTACGGGCTGACCGACATCGCGCCGGTGCAGCCGGGCGAAACGCTGGTCGTGTCGGCGGCGGCCGGCTCGGTCGGCTCGATCGCCGGGCAGATCGGCAAGATCCACGGCGCACGGGTGGTCGGCATCGCGGGCGGCGCGGACAAGTGCCGCTACCTGACCGAGACGCTCGGCTTCGACGCGGCCGTCGACTACAAGGCCGACGACTTCCGCCAGCAACTGAAGGCGGCGACGCCGGACGGCGTGCACGTGAACTTCGAGAACGTCGGCGGCGAGGTGATGCGCGCGGTGTTGTCGCGGATGGTGATCGGCGGGCGCGTCGCGCTGTGCGGCGTGATCTCGAACTACAACAGCGGCCGCGCGGCCGACGACGTCGGCGTGCTGATCTCGAAGCGGCTGACGATGCGCGGCTTCCTGATCCTCGACTACCGCAAGAGCCGCGAAGCCGTGCAGACGCTCGCGGGCTGGCTGCGCGACGGCCGGCTCAAGGCCGAGGAAACCGTGGCCGACGGTCTCGAAAACGCGCCCGACGTGCTGAATCGCCTGTTCGACGGCGACCATCGCGGCAAGCTGGTGCTGCGCGTCGATCCGGACGCGTGACGGGCGCGTCTCGCCTGTCGGATCGGGCCGCGGGCGCGTATCGAGCGAGCCGAGTTCGATCAATCCGGCCGCAGTTGCACATGGCTGACGCCGGGCCGCGCGCATCGCGTCGGCCCGTATGGCGGCGTGATGACGGATGCGGCGGATGAAGCAACGGGCGCCGTGGCGCCCGTCGTGATCCCTATCCGTCATCCTTGACCGGCGAGGTCCGCACGCATGCGGATCGCCGGCCGGCCGCGCGTCATTCGCCCTGTTCGGCGCGCGCGTAGATGTCCCAGCTCGCCATGAACAGCGCGGCGACGAGCGGCCCGATCACGAAGCCGTTGATGCCGAACAGCGCCATCCCGCCGAGCGTCGAGATCAGCACGACCCAGTCGGGCATCTTCGTGTCCTTGCCGACGAGGATCGGGCGCAGCAGGTTGTCGACGAGGCCGATCACGCCGACGCAGAACGCGACGAGGATCACGCACTTCCATACCGCGCCGATCATCAGGAAGTAGAGCGCGGCCGGCACCCACACGAGGCTCGCGCCGATCGCGGGCAACAGCGACAGGAACGCCATCAGCGCGCCCCACAGCACGACGCCCTCGATCCCGAGGATCCAGAAGATCAGCCCGCCGAGCGCGCCCTGGACGAGCGCGACCGCGATGTTGCCCTTCACGGTCGCGCGCACGACCGTCGTGAATTTCGCGAGCAGCAGGTTCTTGTGCTCTTCGTCGAGCGGCAGCGCGCGGCGCACGCGGCGGCCGATCTCGCCGCCGTCGCGCAGCAGGAAGAACACCATGTACAGCATCACGCCGAAGCTCACGACGAACTGGAACGTGTTCTGGCCGATGCTGAGCGCCTGGGTGGCCGCGAACTGGCTGATCTGCGCGGCGCCGTCGGTCAGCTTCTTCTGGATGCCCGGGATGTTGGTCAGCCCGTATTTCTGCAGCAGGTTCTGGATCGACGTCGGCAGCGCGTGGATGATGTCATGGAAGTACTGCGAATAATTCGGCTGCGCATCCTTGAGTTCCTGGTACACGTACGCGATTTCCTGTACGAGCGTCGCCGTGACGAACACGAGCGGCAGGATCACGATCAGGATGATCAGCGACATCGTGACGAGCGCGGCCAGATTGCGCCGCTTGCCGAAGCGTGCGGCCAGCCAGCGCTGCACGGGCTGGAACAGGATCGCGAGAATGGTGCCCCAGAAGACGGCGCCGGAGAATGGCGCGAGGATCCAGCAGAGTCCGACGGTGACCGCGAACAGCAGGAAGTAGAAGAATTTTTGGTGATCGTGTCCGCTATCCATGGGTACATTCGCGCAGATTGATGCGTGGTTTGATTGAATCTCGTTGCCCCGCGCGCGATCGGTTCGCGAACGTCAGGTTCGCGGCGCAATGCGCGGCCGGGCGGCCCATGCGGAGTATGCCCGCAAAGGTGCCGCCATCATAGCCGCTGCGTGAGACACATGCGAAAACGCCGCGGCCGGGGCCGCGGCGCTGCCGGGAAGCGAACGCGGCGCGAGGCCGCGTGCCGGATCGTCAGATGTTGAGCTTGGTGACCTTCGTGCCGTTCACCGACAGGTCGCCCATCAGGCCCGCGTTGGTCAGGACCAGCACTTCCACCGGTGCGGTAGCCGTGTTGGAGTCGACCGCGCCGTTCGCGCCGACCTTCACGACCGCGACCGACGCGTCGGCGCCGGCCGACCAGCCGTCCGACTTGCGGAACGAGTCGAGCGCATCCTGCGTCATGAACAGGAACACGACCGCCTTCGATTGCGCGCCGGCCTGCAGGCCGACCGACAGCGACGACGTGTTGTAGTAGCCGACGGTGCTGCCGCCGACGCGCAGCGCGCCGTTGCCGGACTGGGCGCCGACGATGAAGCCGGCTTGCAGCACATTCGGGAACACGAGGACGCCGCGTGCTTTCGAGACCAGGTCGCGCGAGCCGGGCACCGTCGAATACAGGCGCGACAGCGTCGCATTCACGCTGGCGTCGATCGACTCGCGCTTCGACGCGCTGGCCGCGGCGCTATCGGGTTTGCCGGACGTGGTCGTGCAACCGGCGAGGGCGAGGCTGCCGAGCATCACGGCGGCGGCGGCTTTCATGGCGAGGGATTTCTGCATGGCGTTTCTCCTTCGTTGTCTGATGGGTGACGGGCGAGGCGGGCGGCGGTACACGCCGCCCCGTTCAACGGCGGGAAAGGAGCAGGCCCGCAACGAACGCAAGGCCCGCGACGACGCCGGCGGTTTGCCACGGGTTCTCGTGCACGACTTGCGACACGCGTTCGGCCGAATCGCGCAGCCGGGCGGCCGCGCTGCCCGACGCATAGTCGAGCGCGCCGCGTGCTTCATCGAGGCGGGATTGCACGCGCTTGCGCAGCGTGGCGATATCGCCATCGCCATCGTTTTTCAGCAGATCTTCCAGTTCGTCGACTAGCCCGCGCAGATCGTCGGTCACGTCGGCATGCAGATCGCGGGCAGCCGCGCGCGTCGTGCGGCCCACGCGTCGGCCGGTGCGACGGATATCGGACAGCCCGCGGTCCAGCTTGTGTTCGATCGAGTCGGTAAGCGCCATGGTGTTTATCCTCCTTTGATTCCAGGCAATTTGAAGATAAGACGAATCGCTGCAACTGATGTGATTCACTTGATCCGATTGAGTTTCGAGACAAATTTTCAATTCGTCGGCAGGATCGCCGGGAAACCCCGTCGCGCGGGGCGGCGCTGCGGTTGAAAAAATTTCGCGCGTCGGGGCGATACAGCGTGTCGAGCAGCGGATCGCAGTGAAGGTGCGGTAAATATGGCGCCGCCACCGGCATCAGGTAAATAGTGCCGTTGCAGGTTGAGCGCTGATGCAAATGCACTACTCGACGCCCGGTCGAGGCGCACGATTCGTGCCTGATGCCGGCTGCGGGCCGGTATCGTTCAGTGCGACGTCGATGACGACGGGATCGTGGTCCGACGAGCGGTAGGCGTCCGGTGCGTAATAAGCCGACCGTCGCGTGCGCGTTTTGTAATCGGGCACGGATTGCAGCGCGACCGGTTCGTCCGCATTGATGTGCCAGAACCGCACGGCCTTCACGCGCGCGGCGAGCGGCGGCGTGGCGAGCGCGTGGTCGAGATTGCCGGCTTCGCCGCGAAATACGTAGCTGTACGCAGCATCGCCGACGAAGTGCGCAACCAGGTTCGCGTAGCCGCGCGCTTCGAGCGTGCGGACCGGGTCTTCCTTTGCATAACTGTTCAGATCGCCGATCAGCAGCACGCCGTCGGCCGCGACGCCCGTCGGCGACGTGGCGAGCCAGTCGGCGACGCGTGCGGCCGCCCGCGTGCGCGCCGCGTTCCAGCAGCCCTGGCCGTCCGACTGGTCGAGATCGGCGCCGCTCGCGTGCGGGCAGTTCTTCGACTTCAGGTGATTGACCGCGACCGTGAACGCACGCGTGCCGCCGATGCGCCGGAACGTCTGCGCGAGCGGCGGGCGGTGTCGGCCGCCGAGCGAGACGGTGGCGGCGCGCCCGACCGGCTCGATCGTGCGGCTGTCGTACAGCAGCGCGACCGCGATCGCGTCGCGGCCCAGGCGCGCGGTGCCGGGATCGACCGCGCGCCAGCCGTCGCCGAGTTGCGCGGCGAGCCGACGGATGGCGCTCGCGTCGCCGTGGCCGTTGTTCGCGATTTCCATCAGCCCGATCACGTCGGCGCGCAGCGCGCGCAACGCCGCGACGATCTTCGCTTCCTGCCGCGCGAACGCGGCGGGCGTTTTCGCGCCGCGGTTGGCCGGCGCGTCGAATCCGCCGCCACGGCCGTCGCCGTTGAAATAGTTGAAGACGTTGAACGACACGATGCGCACGTCGGCATCGGGATGCCGGGCCGGCGCCGCGGTGCGCGCGTTCGCGGCGGCATTGAATACGGGCGCCGCGCCGGCCACCGGTTGCAGCCGCCATGTACCGTAGCGCAACTCGAGCACGCCTTCGACGCCGCGTACCGTGTAGCCCGCGCGCAGCGTGTTGGCGGCGTTCAGCGCGGGCGGCGGATAGCGGACGGTCGCCGGGTCGCGGCGGTTCGAACCGTCGTCGAGCACGAGGCGATTCAATGCGTTGGCCGCTGCCTGCGCGGCAGCGTCGGCCGGCGGCGCGACCTGGGTCGGCACGCGCAGCCGGCCGTTGCTCAGCACGATGCTGCCGTAGCGGCCGAGTTCGTAGGTATCGCTGACCGTCAGCGTTTGCGGCAGGCGTACGCGCATGGCTTCGTGCGCGGCGAGGACGGCGGGCGACGCAACCGGCAGCGCGAGCGCGGCCGGCGTGACCGTCTGCCCGCGTGCGCAGACGGCCACGCGGCCCGACAGCGTGAGCTGCGTCCGGCCGTATTTCTCGTCGACCTTGCCGGTCAGACGCACGAGATCGCCGGGTTCTGCGCGCGCATTCGGTGCGTAGACGAACAGGCCTTCCGGAACGCCCGGCCGGTGTTGCCGTTGCGCGTCGGCCTGCTGGACGAAGAAGCCGCCGAGGCCGTCTGCGCCGCCGAACGCCGCGGTGACGACCGCTTCGATCGACGTCGTTTGCCCGGCGAGCCGCGACGGACCGCCGGCGCGGCGGATCTCGGCGATCGCCGTGGCGGGGCCGCCGCAACCGCTGCCGACCGGCAGCGCGGCGGGGGGCGGCCGCGCGCAGAAGGCCACGGACAGCACGGCGGACAACACGACGAACAGCGCGACGAACAGCGCGACGGCAAGCAGGGGGAGCGGGCGTGACATGGGACGGTCCACAGGATGAAAATCCGACAGTTCGGGACCGCATCTTGAAGGCAAAATGTCAGGCTGCGGCCGAAATGGCCGTTCGGCCATTGCCGGTTGGCCAACGATGCGGCAAGCCGCCCCGCGGCTGTTACGCTTTCGCACCGGGCGTCGTGTGCCGCTCGGCCGCTGCATGTCGCCGCACCCCGTTCCCACAGGAGAAATCCATGTCTTACATGCTGTTGATTGTCGAACCGACCGAGCAGCGCGCCGAGCGCACGCTCGACGAAGGCCAGGCGCTCTATGCGCGGATGGTCGATTTCGCCGAGTCGCTGAAGGCGCGCGGCGTGCTGCGCGGCGTCGAGTCGCTGGAACGGTCCGAGCGCGGCACGCGCGTGCAGGTGCGCGACGGCGAGACGCGTCTGCTCGACGGGCCGTTCGCGGAGGCGAAGGAGATGGTCGGCGGCTTCTTCCTCGTCGACGTCGACACGCGCGAGGAAGCGATCGAAATCGCGCGCCAGTGCCCGGCCGCGCAATGGTGCACGGTCGAGGTGCGCGCGGTCGGCCCGTGCTTTCTGTGAGCGTCGCGACTCGGTATTTACCCTGATTTGTCGTGGCGCGTGTCGATCCGGCCGTCTTCCGCCCGTCGTCCGGGTAAGGCGCCACGGAACGGGCGCCGCTTTCCACCGACGACAAGGAGTGAACGATGCGATTCATGATCATGATCCGGGCGAATGCCGTCAGCGAATCCGACGCGTTGCCGGACAACCGGCTGGTCGAGGCGATGACGGTCTATCACGAGGAACTGGCGAAGGCCGGCGTGCTGCTCGACGCCAACGGCCTGAGGCCGAGCGCCCACGGCTGGCGCGTGCGCTACACGGGCGGCAAGGGCACGGTGATCGACGGCCCGTTCGCCGAAACGAAGGAACTGATCGCCGGCTACACGCTGATCCAGGTGCGCTCGCGCGACGAGGCGCTCGAATGGACGCGCCGGTTCCCCGCGCCGTTCGGCGCCGAGCTCGATTGCGAGATCGAGGTGCGGCCGCTGTTCGAGCTCGACGACCTGACGCCGAGCGACGCGGTCGAGCGGTTCCGCGATCTCCACGTCGGCCGCAGCCACGCCTGAATCCAATCTCACCGGGAGCACCCGTCATGCACAAGATGGTTTTCATCAACCTGCCGGTAGCCGACCTGCCGCGCGCGAAGACGTTCTACCAGGCGCTCGGCTTCGAGGTCGTGCCGGCCTATACCAACGAGCAGGCCGCCTGCATCAAGATCAGCGATGCGATCTTCGCGATGCTGCTCGTGCGGCCGTTTTTCCAGACCTTCACCGACAAGACCATCATCGATCCGGCGACGCACATCCAGGTGCTGTCGTGCCTGTCGTGCGATAGCCGCGCCGAAGTCGACACGCTCGTCGCGAAGGCGCTGGCGGCCGGCGGGGCCGCGCCGCAGGCGCCGCGCGAGTACCCGAACATGTACGGCCACGGGTTCACCGATCCGGACGGCCACACGTGGGAACTGATGGCCATGCCGCTGGAGGCGTCCGCCCAGGGGCAGGCGTCGTGACGCATGAGGCGACGCATCGTGCGATCGAAGCGGTCTGGCGAATCGAGGCGCCGAAGATCATCGCGCGCGCCGCGCGCGTGGTGCGCGACGTCGGCGTGGCCGAGGAACTGGCGCAGGACACGCTCGTCGCGGCGCTCGAGCACTGGCCCGTCGACGGCGTGCCCGACAACCCGGCCGCCTGGCTGATGACGGCCGTGAAGCGTCGCGCGCTCGACCGGGTCCGGCAGGAGTCGCTTCATTCGGCCAAGCGCGACCAGCTTGGCCACGAGATGGACGCGCTCGAAGCGCACGTCGTCCCCGACATCGCCGATGCGCTCGCCGACGCGCGCGACGACGACATCGGCGACGATCTGCTGCGGCTGATCTTCACGTCGTGCCACCCGGTGCTGTCGACCGACGCGCGCGTCGCGCTAACGCTGCGGCTGCTCGGCGGGCTGACGACGGGCGAGATCGCGCGCGCATTCCTGACGCCGGAGCCGACGATCGCGCAGCGGATCGTGCGCGCGAAGCGCACGCTCGCGGCCGCGCACGTGCCGTTCGAGGTGCCGGCCGCCGATGCGCGGCCCGCGCGGCTCGCGTCGGTGCTCGAAGTGATCTATCTCGTGTTCAACGAAGGCCATGCGGCGACGGCGGGCGACGACTGGATGCGCCCGGCGCTGTGCGACGAGGCGTTGCGGCTCGGCCGCGTGCTGGCCGGCCTCGCGCCGGACGAAAGCGAAGTGCTCGGGCTCGTCGCGCTGATGGAGTTGCAGGCGTCGCGCATGCATGCCCGCGTCGACGCGCAGGGCCGGCCCGTGCTGCTGCTCGACCAGGACCGCAGCCGCTGGGATCCGTTGCTGATCCGGCGCGGCCTCGCGGCGCTGGAGCGGGCGACGAAGCTCGGCGGCGTGCGCGGGCCGTATGCGCTGCAGGCCGCGCTTGCCGCGTGCCACGCGCGGGCGCGGCACGCGGCGGACACGGATTGGGCGCAGATCGTCGCGCTGTATGACGCGCTCGCCGAAGTCGCGCCGTCGCCGGTCGTCGAGCTGAATCGCGCGGTCGCGGTGGGGATGGCGTTCGGGCCGGCCGCCGCGCTCGAACTCGTCGACGTGCTGCGCGACGATCCGGCGCTCGCGCGCTATCACTGGCTGCCGAGCGTGCGCGGCGATCTGCTCGCGAAGCTCGGCCGCGCCGACGAGGCGAAGCTGGAATTCCGCCGCGCGGCGGAACTGACGCGCAACGAGCGTGAGCGCGAATTGCTGCTGAAGCGCGCGATGGATGCGTGACGCGTGACGAGCGCGGCGCCGCCGCGCACCGCACACTACCCGCCGTCCCGTCCCGTCCCGTCCCGTCCCGTCCCGTCCCGTCCGCTCCCGCGCACCGCATGGCGCCCGTCTTCCCGCCATCCGCCGCACACCGCCCCCCGACACTATCGCCCGCATTGAAAAAGCCTATTGGGGGATGCGAACGCGAGCGCCTAGATTGAAGAGCACGACGCGCGCCCGGCGCACGCATCGTTCCCCACATATCTGATCGGCCCGGCGTCGCACGCGGCCGCGCCGACTCGAACGGAGGCGCAAATGGCTCAACTCAAGGGCAGCAAGACCGAAGAGAACCTGAAGGCCGCATTCGCGGGCGAATCGCAGGCGAATCGGCGCTATCTGTATTTCGCGTCGAAGGCCGACGTCGAGGGGCAGAACGACGTCGCCGCGCTGTTCCGCTCGACCGCCGAAGGCGAAACCGGTCATGCGCACGGCCATCTCGAATACCTGGAAACCGTCGGCGATCCGGCCACGGGCCTGCCGTTCGGTTCGTCGCGGCTGAATCTCGAATCGGCGATCGCTGGCGAAACGCACGAATACACCGACATGTATCCGGGCATGGCGAAAACCGCGCGCGACGAGGGGTTCGACGAAATCGCGAACTGGTTCGAGACGCTCGCGAAGGCCGAACGCAGCCACGCGAACCGCTACACGAAGGCGCTGGACAGTCTCGTCGACTGACGGGCCGCCGCGGGCCGCCCGGCATCGCCGTGCGACCGGCACGCGGCCGGCTGTTCGTTCATCGCCGCCCGCATCGTGCGGGCGGTGCGCTTGCGCACATGCGCGCCATGCGGGAGCGCCCCATGCCCCACAAGGAAGGCAGTCTCGAAGCGCCGACCCGGCATCCGCTCGACTGGCAGTCCGAAGCGTTCTACGACCAGGCCGAGATCGATGCGGAAATGACCCGCGTATTCGACATCTGCGCCGGCTGCCGGCGCTGCGTGTCGCTGTGCGGCGCGTTTCCGGCGCTGTTCGACCTGGTCGACGACACGCCGATGGGCGACGTCGAGGACGTGCCGAAGGAAGCATTCGGCAAGGTCGTCGACCAGTGCTATCTGTGCGACCTCTGCTACATGACGAAATGCCCGTACGTGCCGCCGCATGCATGGAACGTCGACTTCCCGCACCTGATGTTGCGCGGCAAGGCCGCGCGTTACAAGCGCGGCGAAGCGACGCTGCGCGACAAGGTGCTGTCGAATACCGATGCGCTCGGCCATTTCGCCGGCATTCCGGTCGTCACGCAGACGATCAACGCGGTGAACCGCACGCCGCCCGCGCGGCACGCGCTCGAAGCGGCGCTCGGCGTCGATCGCCATGCGTGGCTGCCGGAGTTCGCGCCGCGCACGTTCCGGCGCGCAGCCGAGCGCTCGGCGAACCCGCCCGTGCGCGACGGCGAACGCACGCCCGGCAAGGTCGCGATCTACGCGACGTGCTACGTGAATTTCAACGAGCCGGGGATCGGCCACGACCTGCTCGCGATCCTCGCGCACAACGAGATCCCGTACGAACTCGTCACGCGCGAAGCGTGCTGCGGGATGCCGCTGCTGGAGCAAGGCAACCTCGCCGGCGTCGCCGCGAAGCAGGCGGTGAACATCCCGGTGCTCGAACGCTACGCACGTGAAGGCTATGCGCTGATCGGCGCGATCCCGAGCTGCGTGCTGATGTACAAGAGCGAGCTGCCGCTGATGTTTCCCGCCGACCCGGCCGTGCGCGCGGTGGCCGACGCGTTCTGGGACCCGTTCGAATACGTGATCGCGCGCCATCGCGACGGGCTGCTGAAGACCGATTTCAAGACCGGCCTCGGCAGTGTGTCGTATCACGTGCCGTGCCATGCGCGCGTGCAGAACATCGGCCGCAAGACGGCCGATGCGCTGTCGCTCGTGCCCGATACGCGCGTGACCGTCGTCGAGCGTTGCTCGGGCCACGCGGGCACGTTCGGCGTGAAGAAGGAATTTCATGCGGACGCGATGCGGATCGGCACGCCGGTGTTCAAGGCGATGGCCGAGCCGCGGCCGGACGTCGTGTCGTCCGACTGCGCGCTCGCCGGCCATCACATCGTGCAGGGCATCGACGAGAACGGGCTGCCGCCGGCGCCGCTCGCGCATCCGCTGACGCTGCTGCGGCGCGCGTACGGCATCTGAGCGGCGGCCGGCCATCACGAGGACACCCTTGACGTCCTCCTCTCCCTAAAGGGAAGGATTCCCACACCTGGCGATGCACGTCCGCATCGGAGAATGTTCAACGCAGCGTTGGTATCTCGATCATGCTCGGCACCACAGTCACTGCAGGCCCACTCTCTTATTCGCAGTCCCGCGATACCTTTCGGCCGCGTCGTGCTGTCTTTCGATCCGCACGCCGAACAGGACTGGGTCGAACCGCTTTCGTCGACTTCCTCGAACGTGGCCCCGTGCGCCATCGCTTTGTAACGGAGCTTGTTTCGGAAGGACGACCAGGACGCGTCGTAGACGCTTTTCGCCATCCTGGTCCTGGCGAGTTTGGTTGCCGACACGTTGCCGACCGCGATGTAATCGAAACGCCGCACCAGATCGAGCGCGAGCTTATGCTGGAAGTCGGCACGCGCATTCGCGACCTTGGCGTGCAGCTTCGCGATATGTCGCTTGTGCTTTCGTGCTCGCTGCGCTTTCGCCAGCTTTTCCGCCGCGCGTCGACCGAACTGGTCATTGGGCAGTTTCTCGCCGGTCGAAAGTGTGGCGAAGTCTTTCAGGCCGAGATCGATGCCGACACCAGAACGGATCGGACGAGCCTGAACATCCGGCATCTCGATCACGATGTTGAGAAACCAGTTGCCGCGCGCATCCTGTGCAAAGTTGGTCCCATCCTTGATCTTGCCTTCGGGAAGCGGTCGACTGTTAAACACCCGAAAAGTATTGCCGGCAAAGCGAAACGCGTCCCCCTCGCGCTTCAGGTCACGCCCCTTCAGCGGCACCCAACCCAGCGATTTCCTGCCGCGATAGCGCAGGTAGGGGCGTCGGTGCTGACTGCGCGACTTCGCGTATTGCTCGCACGTCGCGTTGACCGTGCCGGAGTGAATGCCGAGTTCCTTGCTGCTGCCGGTCGTCAGCACGTTCAGGTCGAATCCTGTCGGCCACTTCTTGCCCCACTTGAGCGCGTGCTTCTGCGTGTCGGTGCAGAAGTTCCAGACGTAGTTCACCGCACGGCTCTGCTTGTTGAGCAGTCCGTTGAGCGATTTCACCCGGTAGCGGTAGACAAGGATCATGCCGGTGATCCTAACCCGTGGAAGAAGCTGCCTGTCAACAGCACGCCTTTCCTCCCCGTCCTGAAGGACGGGGTTTCTCGGAGCAACTGATGACGCTGACCCGCGACTCCCTGCTGACGCTCGAAGCGTACGCGAAGATCCGCAAGGCCGAACACGCGCGACTCGTCGCGTACAAGCGCCGCCGCGCGGTGGCGCTCGGCAACCACCTGCGTTTTCTGTTCGAGGACGAGACGACGATCCGTTATCAGATCCACGAGATGCTGCATATCGAGAAGATCTTCGACGAAGCCGGCATCGAAGGGGAACTGGAAGCGTATCTGCCGCTGGTGCCCGACGGCACCAACCTGAAGGCGACGATGCAGATCGAGTACGAGCACGAGATCGAACGGCGCGCGGCGCTCGCGCGGCTGATCGGTGTCGAGGATCGCGTGTACCTGCGGGTCGACGGGCACGCGAGCGTCTACGCGATCGCCGACGAGGATCTCGAGCGCGACAACGCGGAGAAGACGTCGGCCGTGCACTTCGTCCGCTTCGAGTTCGATGCGCCGATGCGCGCGGCGCTCAAGGGCGGGGCGGCGCTGTCGATCGGCTGCGATCATCCGGCCTACACGATGCCCGCGCAGCGCATCGACGCGGACGTGACCGCGTCGCTGGCAGGCGATCTGCGCTAGCGCCGCCGTCGTCGCGAGCCGCGCAAGCCGGCTTCCCCCTTTCCGTTCGGACCCGAAACAGCCGCGTCGCAGCCCTGCGGCGCGGCCGCTTGCCGGTTGCGGCGAAAATGTAACAAGCGTGACGGATTTGCATGCGGGGACAGAGTGGGCGCGCCGCGTCAGCGTATTTTCATTCCTCGCAGCGAAACAATAAAAAGATTGTGCATCGAGATAATTTGATTCAGGTCAAATTGAATGATTTACCGATTCGTGAATAACTTGTTACGAATTTTTCCCTGATTTACCGATTCCCCGTAACCCTTCCGGAAGAGCTTGCCGGCTAGGGTCGGAGCAGGCGGAAACTGCCGTTTCAGCGCATTCTTCAGACGCTGCGGAGCCCCGCCAGACGGGCCTTTGCAGCCATCGGCATAAAGATCCCGCAAAAAAATTCAAGCGTAAATGGATTGCTCGCCGATGGCAGGTTGTTTCAGTGCGTAACATTAAGTCATTGTCATATTGAGATAAACCCTGAGGATGGTATGCTTCGTGCACAAAAATTCCCACATTGGAGTGAGACCGCGATTTGTGCGCCATTGCCGGGAATCGCGGCACCGTGAAAGTGCGGTGTCGCCCGGTATGCACAACGCCGGATAACCATAATGTGCAACCTGGCCGCCCCGCGACGCGATGTGTCGTGACGGCGCCGCCAATCGCAGCCCCGGCCTGGCTGCGTGGAGAGATTGACTATGTTCTTCGATGAGCTTAACGATGAAGAGTGGTTTCGCCTTTCAGCGCTGATCGCCGATGAACCCATCAGGCTGAACCGTCGTGGGCGTCCACGTGCCGAACCGCGCGTCGTCGCGAACGCGGTGCTCTGGATCCTGACGACCGGCGAAGCCTGGTCCAAGCTGCCCGGCCGCTATCCGTCCGGGCCGACGTGCCGCCGTCGCTACGAGGAGTGGCTCGCGAACGGCACGCTGCTGAAGATGATCGACGTGCTGACCCAGTTCAGCGGGCGCACGTTCGCGTATATTCCGCCGCCGCCGGAGGCCGTCGTGCCGGCCCGCCGCGCGGAGCCCGCGCCCGACAACGACCGTCTGCGCGGCGTGTTCTGGCAGAACCCCGAGTCGTGGCAATTGCCAGGCGCGCAGGCAAACGTTTGGCAGGGCGAGGGTGCGTCGCTGAGCGCGATGGCGGACGACCCGATGGACGGCCGCGCCGACGTGTCGTTTACCGTGCCCGGTGCGCCGGCCGCGGAGTTGCGGCATGCGCGGGCGTCGGCCGCGAGCTTCGCCGCGGCCGAGCCGCAGGTCGACGAGTATCGCGGCTATACGATCAGCGGCATCGCGCAGCCCGTGCAGAACCTGATGTATCGCGCGTGGGCCGAGATCTCGCAGGACGACCGTCGGGTCGAACGCTCGGGCCTGATCGGCCCGCGCTTCACCGACGCCGAGGCGGCCGAGCAGTACGCGCTCGACTGGGCGCGCCAGTGGATCGATCGCCACGGTGCGAGCGACGCACCGGCGCGCGAGCCGCAGGGCGAAGTGCTGGCCGGCTTGTCGGCGCTGGCGCGCGCGGAATCGGACATCAAGCGCTTCATCGCCGAGCGTCGCGCGGGCGCGTTGTCGGAAAGCCGCAACGATCCCGTGCAGGCGGAGCGTCGCGAGTACGCGTACCGCGTGGGCTGATCGCCGTTGCCGTGTCACGCGCGGGCCGTCGTGTGCCACGACGCCCGCGCGGAAGTCTCGTGTCTCCATGTCTGCTTAGGGCGCCGCGCGAAGCGGCGCCCTGTGTTGCATGACGCGTTACTGCCGGCCGTAGGTATCGTCGAAGCGGACGATGTCGTCCTCGCCGAGATACGCCCCTGATTGCACTTCGATCAGCTCGAGCGGCATCTTGCCCGGGTTTTCCAGGCGGTGCGACACGCCGAGCGGAATGTACGTCGATTCGTTTTCGGACAGCAGGAACGTTTCGTCGCCGCGCGTGATGCGCGCGGTGCCGCGCACGACGATCCAGTGTTCGGCGCGGTGGTGGTGCATCTGCAGCGACAGTTGCGCGCCCGGCTTCACGACGATGCGTTTCACCTGGAAGCGCTCGCCCGTGTCGACCGAGTCGTAGTGGCCCCACGGACGATGCACCTTGCGGTGATCGGTCGCTTCGGTGCCTTGTCGCGCCTTGATGTGCCCGACGATCTTCTTCACGTCCTGCACGCGCGATTTATCCGCGACGAGCACGGCGTCGGGCGTTTCGACGACGACCAGGTTTTGCGTGCCGACGCACGCGACGAGCCGGCTTTCCGAATGCGCGAACGTCGAGTCGGCGCCTTCGAACAACACGTGCCCGCGGCCGACGTTCCCGGCGTCGTCCTTCGGCGAGATCTGCCAGATCGCGTCCCACGAGCCGACGTCCGACCAGCCTGCGTCGAGCGGCACGACGACGCTTTCGCACAGTTGCGGCAGGCTCGCGAGCGGTTCCATCACCGCGTAGTCGATCGAGTTCGACGGCGACGCGGCGAACGCATCGCGATCGACGCGGAAGAAATCGCCGTCTTCCTTGCCCTGTGCGACCGCCTGTTCGCAGGCCGCGTAGATCTCGGGTTCGAGCTGCCGGATCGCCTTGAGCCAGACCGACGCGCGCACGATGAAGATCCCGCTGTTCCACCAGTATTCGCCCGACGCGACGTACTGCTGCGCGAGTTCGAGATGCGGCTTCTCGACGAAACGGTCGAGGCGGCGTACGTCGAGGCCGCCCGTGCCGGCGTCGCCGAGCGGCGCGCCGACGCGGATATAGCCGTAGCCGGTTTCCGCGTGCTTCGGCACGATGCCCATCGTCGCGATCTTGCCTTGCGCCGCGCAGTGCACGCCGGCCGCGACGGCCGCGTGAAAGCGCGGCACGTCCGCGACCGCATGGTCGGCGGGCATCACGGTCATCACCGCGTCGTTGCCGCCGGCGACGAGCCGCAACGCGGCGAGCGTCAGCGCGGGCGCGGTGTCGCGGCCGAGCGGCTCGAGCATGATGGTCGCGTGCTTGGCCGTCAGGCGCAGCTGTTCGGCGGTCGTGAAGCGGTGATCCTCGCCGCACACGATCAGCACGTCGTCGTTCAGCGGGTGATCGGCGATCAGGCCGTCGAGGCGCAGTGCGGTGGACTGCAGCAGCGAATGATCGCCGAGCAGGCCGATCAGCTGTTTCGGAAAGCGCTCGCGCGACATCGGCCACAGGCGCGTGCCGGAACCGCCGGCGAGAATCACGGGCTGCACGGCGAGGCGGGTACCGACGGCGGGCGTGCCGACGATGGGGGCGGCGGAAGAAGAATGGCGCGTTTCGGCGACCACTGCCGGAGCATTCATGATGACACTCTCCACGGTTGAAGTCAGTGCCTGTCGTTGTAGCATGAAGTAAATCGACAATAAAACCGGACCCAATGCCGGATATCCGCCGAGCCGTCATCTGGAAGAACTTTCCGCGGTAGCACTGGCCGCAAATAAAAAAATAAAAAATAATTCCCGGCGCCAGCCTGCCGCGCCCGCCCGCAAAGGGCGAGCGGAAAGCGTAAAGATTCAGAAAAAATCCCCGATCGAGCCCGATTCGGGAAATCCTGCCGATTTAATTAAAAAAGATCGCGGCAAGAATTTCCGATTATTTTTCGAAATACTTGTGCGCTTGAGGATGAATTTTCTTGTCGCTTCAATAGCGTCATGCAACGTTTGAATCGAATGTGCGGCACGGGTCGCGCAAGGCGCTGTTCGGCAAACGCCTGTTCAAAGAAGAGGAAACAGACATGTTGAGCGTGCTGGCGAGAGTCATCGATATCGCGATGGTCGTGACGGGCGCGCTGATCGCGGCTGCGCTGCACGACGGCAGCATCGGGCTCAGCGACCTGCAGCGCACGACGGTGCTGTTCGATTGCCTGCTGGTCGTCGTGTTCTTTCCGGCCATCGGCATCTACCAGTCGTGGCGCGGCAAGCGTCTCGTCGGGCTGGTGGTGCGCGTGGCGTTCGCGTGGCTCGCGGTCGAGCTCGCGGGCATCCTGATGAGTTTCAGTTTTCACCAGTCGGGCGATCTGTCGCGGCTGTGGCTCGGCTACTGGGCGCTCGTGACGATGGCGCTGCTCGCCGGCTCGAAGACCTGCGTGCACGTCGTGCTGCGGCAGTTGCGCCGCGGCGGCTACAACCTGAAGGCGGTCGCGATCGTCGGCGGCACGCCGGCGGCGCGGCGGCTGATCGCGCAGATGCGGGCGCGGCCGGAAGCCGGCTTCAACCCGGTGTGCGTGTACGACGAAAGCGAGGCGCCGGGCGAAGTCGCGCTCGACGACGTGCGCATCGAGCGGCAGTTCGAATCGCTGGTGTGGCTGGTGCGCAGCCGCGCGATCAGCGAGCTGTGGCTCACGCTGCCGATCACGGAGGAGCGCCGGATTCACCAGATCGTGACGGTGTTCCGCCACGACTTCGTGAACATCCGCTTCATCCCGGACGTGCGCACGCTGTCGTTCTTCAACCAGGAAGTGGTCGAGGTGCTCGGCGTGCCGGCGATCAACCTCGCGGCGTCGCCGATCACCGACGTGCGGATCCTGCCGAAGTTCGTGTTCGACCGGCTGTTCGCGCTGGCGGCGCTCGCCGCGCTCGCGCCGGTGATGGTGCTGATCGCGGCGCTGATCAAGCTGACCTCGCGCGGGCCGGTGTTCTTTCGGCAGAAGCGCAAGGGCATCGACGGGCACGAGTTCGAGATCTACAAGTTTCGCTCGATGAAGGTGCACCAGGAAGTGGCCGGGCAGGTCACGCAGGCGACCAAGAACGACTCGCGCGTGACGCCGGTCGGCCGGTTCCTGCGGCGCACGAGCCTCGACGAGCTGCCGCAGTTCATCAACGTGCTGAAGGGCGAGATGTCGGTGGTCGGCCCGCGCCCGCATGCGCTCGCGCACGACGACATCTACAAGGATCTGGTCAAGGGCTACATGTTCCGCTACCGGATCAAGCCCGGCATCACCGGGTGGGCGCAGATCAACGGCTATCGCGGCGAGACCGACCAGATCGAGAAGATGATGGGCCGCGTGAAGCTCGACCTGTACTACATGCAGAACTGGTCGTTCTGGCTCGACATCAAGATCGTCGTGCTGACGCTGTGGAAAGGCTTCACCGGCAGCAACGCGTACTGACACCGACGCGCTGCGTCGCACAGGCATTCGGGTTTTCCGAATTTCGAATCATTGGTCAAGGGGTCCGACACATCATGAATCTGACTATCATCGGCAGCGGTTACGTAGGGCTTGTCACCGGCGCCTGTCTCGCCGACATCGGGCACGACGTGTTCTGTCTCGACGTCGACCAGGCAAAGATCGACATCCTGAACAACGGCGGCGTGCCGATCCACGAGCCGGGCCTGAAGGAAGTGATCGCGCGCAACCGCTCGGCCGGCCGCCTGCGCTTCTCGACCGACGTCGAGGCCGCGGTCGCGCACGGCGACGTGCAGTTCATCGCGGTCGGCACGCCGCCCGACGAGGACGGCTCGGCCGACCTGCAATACGTGCTCGCGGCGGCGCGCAACATCGGCCGCTACATGACCGGCTTCAAGGTGATCGTCGACAAGTCGACGGTGCCGGTCGGCACGGCCGAGCGCGTGCGCGCGGCGGTTGCCGAGGAGCTCGCGAAGCGCGGCGGCGACCAGATGTTCTCGGTCGTGTCGAATCCGGAATTCCTGAAGGAAGGCGCGGCTGTCGACGATTTCACGCGGCCGGACCGCATCGTGATCGGCTGCGACGACGACGTGCCGGGCGAGCGCGCCCGCGAGCTGATGAAGAAGCTCTACGCGCCGTTCAACCGCAATCACGAGCGCACGCTGTACATGGACGTGCGCTCGGCCGAGTTCACGAAATACGCGGCGAACGCGATGCTCGCGACGCGCATCTCGTTCATGAACGAGCTGGCGAACCTCGCCGACCGCTTCGGCGCGGACATCGAGGCCGTGCGCCGCGGGATCGGCTCCGATCCGCGCATCGGCTACCACTTCCTGTACGCCGGCTGCGGCTACGGCGGCTCGTGCTTCCCGAAGGACGTCGAGGCGCTGATCCGCACGGCCGACGAGCACGGCCAGTCGCTGCAGATCCTGAAGGCCGTGTCGTCGGTCAACGCGACGCAAAAGCGCGTGCTCGCCGACAAGATCGTCGCGCGTTTCGGCGAGGACCTGAGCGGCCGCACGTTCGCGCTGTGGGGCCTGGCCTTCAAGCCGAACACCGACGACATGCGCGAGGCGCCGAGCCGCGAGCTGATCGCCGAGCTGCTGTCGCGCGGCGCGCGCGTCGCCGCGTACGACCCGGTCGCGCAGCAGGAAGCGCGCCGCGTGCTCGCGCTCGATCTCGCCGATCACCCGAGCTGGCTCGAGCGCCTGTCGTTCGTCGACGACGAGGCGCAGGCTGCGCGCGACGCCGACGCGCTCGTGATCGTCACCGAATGGAAGGCGTTCAAGAGCCCCGACTTCGTCGCGCTCGGCCGCCTGTGGAAGGCGCCCGTGATCTTCGACGGCCGCAACCTGTACGAGCCGGAGACGATGAGCGAGCAGGGCATCGAGTACCACCCGATCGGCCGGCCGGGCTCGCGCCAGGCCGTCGCCGCGCGCGTGCCGGGCGCCGCGCGCGCGAGCGCGTAACCCGTTTTTCGTCACTCGTTACGAGACGCCATGTTCCGGAACATCCTGATCGTCTGCCACGCGAACGTCTGCCGCAGCCCGGCGGCGGAAATGCTGTTCAAGTCGCACGCCGCGTCGCGCGGCGGCCCGCGTCCGACGTTTCATTCGGCCGGCGTCCACGCGAACGACGGCGACGGCATCGATCCGGTGATGCGGCAACTGCTGGCCGAGCGGGGCGTCGATGCGACGACCCATCGCTCGCGGCGGCTGTCGCGCCGGATCGTGCGCGACGCCGACCTGATTCTCGTCAGCGAGCGCCGACAGATCGCGGCCGTCGAAGCGGTCGATCCGTTCGCACGCGGCAAGGTCCACCTGCTCGGCAAGTGGGAAGGGGCCGAGATCGCGGACCCGCACGGCGGCCCCGAGGCCGACTACCGCGAGAGCTACTCACTGATCGAACGTCTGGTTCAAGGATGGCTACAGAAACTATGCTGAAACGCCCGATGCGCCCGGTGGCGCTTGCCGTCGCGCTGACGACTTTCCTGTCAGCCTGTGCAACCGCGCCCGGCAACTACCTCGACTCGTCGAACCTGAAGGACGAAGGCCGGCAGGAAGCGGCCGAAACCTATCCGGTTCATTACATCGACGCCAAAGTGGTGATGGACCAGCTGCAGAAAGCACAGGTCGATCATCCGCTGCCGCCCGGGCGCTATACCGATCCGTCGCAGTACACGTATCGCGTCGGCCCGCAGGACATCCTCGGCGTCACCGTGTGGGACCACCCGGAGCTGACGACGCCGCAGGGCCAGTCGTTCTCGAGCGGCGGCAACACGACGCAATCGGTCGCGGGCGCGTTGCAGCAGCCGTATACGACCGCGCTGCCGGGCCAGGCCGATCCGTACGGCCAGACGGTTGCCGCCGACGGCACGATCTTCTTCCCGTTCGTCGGCCGCATTCGCGTGGCGGGCAAGACGGTCGCGCAGATCCGCGACGAGATGGCGTCCAGCCTGTCGCGCTACGTGAAGAATCCGCAGCTCGACGTGCGCGTGCTGTCGTTCCGCAGCCAGAAGGTGCAGGTGACGGGCGAGGTGAAGCAGCCGGGCCCGCTCGCGGTGAGCGACGTGCCGCTCACGCTCGTCGACGCGATCTCGCGCTCCGGCGGCTCGACCGCCGAAGCCGACCTGCAGCGCGTGCGCCTGACGCGCGACGGCAAGCTGTACACGCTCGACGCGAACGGCGTGCTCGATCGCGGCGAGGTGAAGCAGAACGTGATGCTGCAGCCGGGCGACATCGTCAACGTGCCGGATCGCAGCGACAGCCGCGTGTTCATCATGGGCGAGGTCAAGACGCCGGTCACGGTGCCGATGCTCAAGGGCAGGCTGACCATCGCCGACGCGCTGACCGCGGGCGGCGGCATCCTCGACACCGATGCGAACCCGCGCAAGATCTACGTGATGCGCGGCATGCGCGACAACCCGACGAAGCCTGAAGTGTTCCGTCTCGACATGACGCAGCCCGATGCGCTGATGCTGTCGAGCCGCTTCCCGCTTCAGCCGCTCGACGTCGTCTACGTCAGCACGGCCGGCTCGGTGCAGTTCAACCGTGTGCTGCAGCAGGTGCTGCCGACGATCCAGACGATCTTCTACATGCGGCAAATCACGCGCTGATAGCCCGCCGGGGCGGCGTCCGCCCCCCCGGCACCACTCAAGCGGGAACGAATGGTGAACACGCAAGCGAAACACTCCTACGCGGACCTGACCGCGAAGACCGAGGAAGAGGACTTCGTTCTCGGCCAGTTGCTCCAGGTGATCATGGACGACATCTGGCTGCTGATCGGCATCGCGGTGACGGTCATCGCGCTCGCCGGCCTCTACTGCTTCATCGCGAAGCCGGTCTACCAGGCGGACGTGCACGTGCGGGTCGAGGGCAACGACAACACGTCGCAGGCGCTCACGCAGACGCAGACGGGCGCGTCGATCAACAGCGGCCCGCAGCAGGCGCCGACCGACGCGGAAATCGAGATCATCAAGAGCCGCGGCGTGGTCACGCCGGTCGTCGAGCAGTTCAAGCTGAACTTTTCGATCGCGCCGAAGACGCTGCCGGTGCTCGGCAGCCTCGCCGCGCGCCTCGCGACGCCGGGCGAGCCGTCGCGGCCGTGGCTCGGCCTGAAATCGTACGCGTGGGGCGGCGAGCTCGCCGACGTCGACTCGATCAGCGTCGTGCCGGCGCTCGAAGGCAAGAAGCTGACGCTGACGGCCGGCCCGAACGGCACCTATTCGCTGGTCGACGAGAACGGCACGCGGCTGCTGGCCGGTCGCGTCGGCGAAGCGGCGCAGGGCGGCGGCGTGACGCTGCTCGTGCAGAAGCTCGTCGCGCGCCCCGGCACGCAATTCACGGTGGTGCGCTACAACGATCTCGACGCGATCAGCGGCTTCCAGGCCGGCATCCAGGTGAGCGAGCAGGGCAAGCAGACGGGCGTCGTGCAGATTTCGCTGGAAGGCAAGGACCCGGACCAGACCGCCGCGATCGCGAACGCGCTCGCGCAGTCGTACCTGAACCAGCACGTGGTCGCGAAGCAGGCGGAAGCGACCAAGATGCTCGACTTCCTGAAGGGCGAGGAGCCGCGCCTGAAGGCCGACCTCGAACGCGCGGAAGCCGCGCTCACGCAATACCAGCGCACGTCGGGTTCGATCAACGCGAGCGACGAGGCGAAGGTCTACCTCCAGGGCAGCGTGCAATACGAACAGCAGATCGCCGCGCAGCGCCTGCAGCTCGCATCGCTCGCGCAGCGCTTCACCGATTCGCACCCGATGGTGATCGCCGCGAAGCAGCAGCTCGCGGAGCTGCAGGGCGAGAAGGACAAGTTCAGCAACCGCTTCCGCAGCCTGCCGGCGACCGAGGTGAAGGCCGTCCAGCTGCAGCGCGACGCGAAGGTCGCCGAGGACATCTACGTGCTGCTGCTGAACCGCGTGCAGGAGCTGTCGGTGCAGAAGGCCGGCACGGGCGGCAACATCCACCTGATCGATTCGGCGCTGCGTCCGGGCGCGCCGGTCAAGCCGAAGAAGGTGCTGATCCTGTCGGCCGCCGTGTTCCTCGGGCTGATCCTCGGCACGGGCGTCGTGTTCCTGCGTCGCAACCTGTTCCAGGGCATCGAGGATCCCGACCGCATCGAGCGCACGTTCAACCTGCCGCTGTACGGGCTGGTGCCGCAAAGCGCCGAGCAGGTGAAGCTCGACGCGGCCGCGGAGAAGGGCGGCAGCCGTGCGCGGCCGATCCTCGCGAGCCTGCGTCCGAAGGACCTGAGCGTCGAAAGCATGCGCAGCCTGCGCACCGCGATGCAGTTCGCGATGATGGATGCGAAGAACCGCGTGATCGTGCTGACCGGCCCGACGCCGGGCATCGGCAAGAGCTTCCTGACGGTCAACCTCGCGGTGCTGCTCGCGCATTCGGGCAAGCGCGTGCTGCTGATCGACGCCGACATGCGCCGCGGGATGCTCGACCGCTACTTCGGCCTGACCGTGCAGCCGGGCCTGTCCGAGCTGCTGAGCGATCAGTCGCCGCTCGAGGAAGCGATCCGCGAGACGCCGGTGCAGGGCCTGTCGTTCATCGCGGCCGGCACGCGCCCGCCGAATCCGTCGGAGCTGCTGATGTCGACGCGCCTGCCGCAATACCTCGAAGGGCTCGGCAAGCGCTACGACGTCGTGCTGATCGATTCGCCGCCGGTGCTGGCGGTGACCGACGCAACCATCATCGGCCGCATGGCCGGCTCGACGTTCCTCGTGCTGCGCTCGGGCATGCATACCGAAGGCGAGATCGCCGATGCGATCAAGCGCCTGCGCACCGCGGGGGTCGACCTGGAAGGCGGGATCTTCAACGGCGTGCCGCCGAAGGCGCGCGGCTACGGCCGCGGCTATGCGGCCGTGCACGAATACCTGAGCGCTTGATCGCATTTCACGACACCGGGCCGGCGCGAGCGGCGCCTGACCGGCCGACTGGAGAATCCTTGATGAAAATTTCCGTGCTCGTTCCGACCTATCGGCGTCCCGCCGACCTCGCGCGCTGCCTGCTGGCGCTGCAGCGGCAGCAGCGGCTGCCCGACGAGGTGATCGTCGTCGCGCGCCCGGAGGACGACGCCACGCACGAACGGCTCGCCGATCCGGCGGTCGGCGGCGCGCTGCCGCTACGCATCGTGCCGGTCGAGGTGGCCGGCCAGGTCGCCGCGCTGAACAAGGGGCTCGACTCGGTGAACGGCGACATCGTCGCGATCACCGACGACGATGCGGCGCCGCACGCGGACTGGCTCGCGCGCATCGAAGCCGCGTTCCTGTCCGACCCGCGCGTGGGCGCGGTCGGCGGGCGCGACTGGGTGCACGAGAAGGGCCGCTTGCTCGACGAATCGCGCGAGCTCGTTGGCCAGCTCACGCTGTCGGGCAAGATCATCGGCAATCATCACCTTGGCGTCGGCGGTGCGCGCGCCGTCGACATGCTCAAAGGCGCGAACATGAGCTACCGCCGCGCGGCGATCGAACGGCTGCGCTTCGACACGCGGCTGCGCGGCGCCGGCGCGCAGGTGCACAACGACATGGCGTTCAGCATGGAGGTGCAGCGCTCGGGCTGGACGCTGCTGTACGACCCGGCGATCGCGGTCGACCATTTCCCGGCCGAGCGCTTCGACGACGACCGGCGCGATGCGGCGTCGCTGAACGCGATCAGCAACGGCGCGTACAACCTGCAACTGACGCTGCGGGAGCATCTGCCGCCGGTACGGCGCGAGATCGCGTGGTGGTGGTGGACGCTGGTCGGCACACGCGTCTATCCGGGCTTTGCGCACGTGCTGCTGGCGCTGCCGACCGCGCGGCGTGCCCGCGTGCTCGCGCACTGGCGCGCGGTGCGCCGCGGCGCGCGCGATGCGCGTCGCACCGATCTTGCCCCCCATCGTGCGGCGATGCCGCCGGTGACGTCTTGAACGGCCTGCGCGCCTCGCGCGCGGCCATGCCCGGAGGGCTCGCATGACCACGAAGGCTGCAACGAACGTTCACGTCCATCTGTTCTACGGCGCCGATCCGCGTACCTACCGGAAAGGCGACGACATCGGCTGCCTGTACGGCTATCACCACGCCGAATCCGACGAATTCCGGCTGACCTATTCGCAGGACGGCCGCGAGAACCGCGTCGTGAGCGTCGCGCGCCGCGCGCTGAAGGCGGCGCTCGGCTTCGATATCGTGCATGCGTGGCGCAACCGCGCGACGTTGCTCGCGACCGACGTGATCTGGACGCATACCGAGCAGGAGCATCTGGCCGCCGCGCTGATCCTCAAGCTCGCCGGCGCGCAGGGCAAGCGCCCGCTGCTGCTCGCGCAGAGCGTGTGGCTGTTCGACAAGTGGGGCAGCTTCGGCGGCCCGCGCCGCTGGCTGTACCGCAAGCTGCTCGCGCGCGCCGACGCGCTGACCACGCTCGCCCGCGACAACGCCGACCTGTGCCGCCGCATCCTCGGGCGCGAAGCCGAGTTCGTTTATTACGGGCTGAACACGCAGGATTTCCCGCCGGTCGAGCCGCGGCAGTGGCAGCCGAACCGGCCGCTGCGGATCGCCGCGATCGGCAACGACCGCGATCGCGACTGGCGCACGTTCCTCGCCGCGTTCGGCGGCGACGAACGCTACGACGTGCGGCTCGCGACGCGCCGCCGCGTGCCGCGCGAATGGCATGCGCCGAACGTGAAGATCGGCCCGGCGTCGGGGCTCGCGAAGCAGCACGAACTGTACGCGTGGGCCGATGTGATCGTCGTGCCGCTGCGGCCGAATTTCCATGCGTCGGGCATCACCGTGATGCTCGAGGCGGCGGCCGTCGGCAAGCCGATGATCGTGTCCGACGTGGGCGGCCTGAGCGACTACTTCCCGCACGATACGGCCGCCTATGTGCCGGCGTTCGACGCGCAGGCGATGCGCCAGGCCGCCGATCGCTTCGTCGCCGATCCGGCGGCGGCGCTCGACTGCGCGCGGGCCGCCGCCGCCTGCCTGCGCGAGCGCGACCTGACCACGCAGGCGTTCGCCGAGCAGCACGTGCGGATCACGCGCGACATGCTGCGCCGGCGCCGCACGCCCGCGGCGGCCGGCGTCGCGATGCCGCTCGCCGATTCGCACCCTTCGTCGCAGTGAGCGCGGATCGATGAGTACGATTGCCGCCGAACGCGCGCCGTCGCGCACCCGCAGCTGGTTCGCCGAACCGAAGCACTGGGCCGGGCAGGCCGGGCTGTGGACGTTGACCGCCGCGCTGATCGCGATCCACCAGGGCAAGGTGCTGACGCTCGCGTTCCCGGTGCTGGCCATCGGGGTCGGCATCTGGCTGTATTTCAAGAGCCCGGCGCGCTATGTCGGCTTCATGTGGTGGGTGTGGTTCCTGAGCCCGGAAGTGCGGCGTCTGGCCGACTGGTCCAAGGGCGCGTTCACGCCGACGAGCCTGATCCAGGTCGCGCCGCTCGCGGTGACGATGATCGCCGGCCTGGGGCTCATCAGGCATTACCGCGTGCTCGCGCAGCGACGCGGGATTCCGGTGCTGCTGATCCTGTTCGGGCTCGTGTATGCATACCTGGTCGGGATCGTGTCGAGTGGCGTGATGGCCGCAACCTACGACCTCGCGAACTGGCTGTACCCGATCCTGATCGGCTTTCACATCATGGTGAACGCGCGCAACTATCCGGAGTATCGCGACGTGCTGCTGTCCACCTTCATGTGGGGCATGCTCGTGATGGGCGTGTACGGCGTCGTGCAGTACTTCGTGATGCCGCAGTGGGACGTGCTGTGGATGGTCGGCTCGCAGATGGGCTCGCAGGGTGAGCCGGTGCCGTACGGCGTGCGCGTGTTCAGCACGATGAATTCGTCCGGGCCGTTCGCGTTCGCGATGATGGGTGCGCTGGTGTTCGTGCTGGTCGCGCCGCAGAAGATCCGCTGGTTCGCGGGCGCGGCCGGTTTCGTGTCGTTCGCGCTGTGTCTCGTGCGCTCGACCTGGGGCGGCTGGGTGATCGCGCTCGCGATCCAGCTCGTGCAATCGAGCAACCGCGTGCGGATGCGGATCCTGATCAGCGGCGTCGTGCTGGTCGGGCTGTGCGTGCCGCTCTTGACCGTCGGGCCGGTGGCCGACCGGCTCGGCGCGCGCCTGCAGTCGATCACGAACCTGAAGGACGACCGCAGCTACGACGACCGCAACAAGTTCTACGCGACCTTCGCGCAGACGGCGTTCACCGACGTCGCCGGCGAAGGGATGGGCGCGACCGGCGCGTCCACGAAGCTGTCGAGCGACAGCGGCGAGCTCGGCAAGTACGGCAGCTTCGACAGCGGCGTGATGAACGTGCCGTTCGTGCTCGGCTGGCCCGGCACGCTGCTGTATCTCGCCGGCGTCGTGATGCTGTTCGGCCGCACGCTGCGCGCGGCGTTCAAGCTGCGCCAGGACAAGTTCGTCGGCGCGTGCCTGAGCCTGTGCCTGTCGACCTTCGCGATGCTCGTATTCACGAACTCGCTGATCGGCACCGGCGGCCTGCTGATGTTCACAGCCATTTTTTCGATACTTGCCGCGGCGCACTGGCAGAAGGCGCAACGCCTGCTGGCCGCCGCGCGTTCACGGGGAGGCGACCATTGAGAATCGCGATCGTCACGCACGTCGTGCGACATAACGACGGGCAGGGCCGCGTCAATTACGAAATCGCGCGCGCGGCGCTGGCCGAACACTACGAGGTCACGCTGGTCGCGTCGCATGTCGCGCCCGAGTTGCTGGCCGATCCGCGCGTGCGCTGGGTGCCGGTGAAGGTCGGCGGCTTCTGGCCGTCGAATCTCGTCAAGCAGCAGGTGTTCGCGCTGAAAAGCGCGGCGTGGCTGCGCGCGCACCGTGGCGAATACGACGTGCTGCACGTGAACGGCTTCATCTCGTGGATCAAGGCCGACGTGAATACCGCGCACTTCGTGCACGGCGGCTGGTTCAAGAGTCCGTACTATCCGTTCGGACCCACCAAGGGGCTGTGGTCGGCCTACCAGTACGTCTATACGCGTGTGAATACCGTGCTCGAGCGCTGGGCGTACAAGCGTTCGCGCGCGATCACGGCGGTGTCGCAGAAGGTGGCCGACGAGATCGCCGGGCTCGGCATCGACAGCGGCAAGATCAGCGTGATCTACAACGGCGTCGACGGCAGCGCGTTCGCGGGCGCGCAGGCCGATCGCGCGGCGTTCAAGCTGCCGGCCGACGCGTTCCTGCTGCTGTTCGTCGGCGACCTGCGCACGCCGCGCAAGAACCTCGGCACCGTGCTGAAGGCGCTGACGAAGCTGCCGGCGAACGTGCATCTGGCGGTGGCAGGCTATCTGCCCGGCAGCCCGTATCCGGAAGAAGCGCGCGCGCTCGGCATCGATTCGCGCGTGCATTTCCTCGGGCTCGTGAAGAACATGCCGACGCTGATGCGCTCGGTCGACGCGTACGTTTTCCCGTCGCGCTACGAAGCGATGAGCCTGTCGCTGCTGGAGGCGATGGCGGCCGGTCTGCCGGTCGTCACCGCGCGCACGGCGGGCGGCGCGGAAATCATCACGCGCGAATGCGGGATCGTGCTGGAGGATCCGGACGATCCGGCCGCGCTCGCGCAGGCGATCGGCGCGCTCGCGGCATCGCGCGACACCTGTCGCGCGATGGGCGACGCGGCCCGCGAACTGATGACCCGTTTCGGCTGGGCGCACATGGGCGCCCAGTACGTCGCGCTTTACCGGCGCATCGGCCAACCCACGCAGCCGTCCGCGTTCGAGCGGGTCGAGCATGCAATCACGCAGGAGCAACCGTGATGTCCCACTCTTCCCGGCCGATCAAATCGTTGCAGATCGGCATGCACTGGTTCCCCGAACGCGCGGGCGGCCTCGACCGGATGTACTACTCGCTCGTCGGCGCGCTGCCCGGCGCGGGCGTCGAGGTGCGCGGGCTCGTCGCCGGCTCGCCGAAGGTCGCCGACGACACGGGCGGCGCGATCCAGGGCTTCGGGCCCGCGTCGCAGCCGCTCGCGCGCCGGATGCTCGCCGCGCGGCGCGCGCTGCGCGACGAGATCCGCAGCGAACGGCCGGACGTGATTTCGTCGCACTTCGCGCTGTACACGTTCCCGGGCCTCGACGTGACGCGCGGGATTCCGCAGGTGTCGCACTTCCAGGGGCCGTGGGCCGACGAAAGCCAGGTCGAGGGTGCCGCGTCGCTCGGGCAGCGCGCGAAGCGCTATCTCGAACAGGCCGTCTATACGCGCTCGTCGCGATTGATCGTGCTGTCGCAGGCGTTCGGCCAGATCCTGACGCACCGCTACGGGATCGATCCGTCGCGGGTGCGCGTGATTCCCGGCTGCGTCGATACCGCGCAGTTCGACACGCCGCTCACGCCGGCCGAGGCGCGGCACAAGCTGCAACTGCCGCAGGACCGGCCGATCGTGCTCGCCGTGCGCCGGCTCGTGCGGCGCATGGGGCTGGAGGACCTGATCGACGCGATCGGCATCGTCAAGCGCCGTCACCCGGACGTGCTGCTGCTCATCGCCGGCAAGGGCAAGATCGGCGAGGAACTGCAGCAGCGCATCGACGAAGCGGGGCTGCAGGACAACGTGAAGCTGCTCGGCTTCGTGCCCGATCATCATCTCGCGGCGCTGTACCGCGCGGCGACGGTCAGCGTCGTGCCGACGGTCGCGCTCGAGGGCTTCGGGTTGATCACCGTCGAATCGCTGGCATCCGGCACGCCGGTGCTGGTGACGCCGGTCGGCGGGCTGCCGGAGGCGGTCGCCGGGTTGTCGAACGATCTCGTGCTGCCGTCGACGGGCGCCGATGCGATTGCCGAAGGGCTCGGCGGTGCGCTGTCAGGGGCGATCACGTTGCCCGACGAGGTCGCGTGCAAGCGCTATGCGCGCGATCATTTCGACAACGCGGTGATCGCGCGACGCGTGGCTGGCGTGTACGAAGAGGCGATTCAGGCGGCAGGCTGAACGCTCGCGGCGCGCAGCGGAGCCGCAGCGCGACCGAAAGCCGGACCGGCGCGCGTGCGCGGCCGGTTCGCATGCCGGCCGCCCGTCTGGGGCGGGCCGGCTTTTCCCATTCCATCCGCACGACCGGTGCGCATCATGCGCGCCGCAGCGTCGCGGCCCATACGCCGAGCGCGGCCACGCTCACCCCCGCGCCGAGCACGCACACGCCTGTCCATCCGGCGCGCGCATACATCATCGTCGCCGCGATCGCACCGAGCCCGCTGCCGGCCGAATAAAACAGCATGTAGCAGCCGACGAGGCGCGCATGCGCGTCCGGCCGCGCGCCGAGAATCATGCTCTGGTTGACGACGTGCACGGCCTGTCCGCCGACGTCGAGCAGCACGATACCGACGATCAGCAGCGCAATCGACGTAGTGCCGAATGCGAGCGGCAGCCACGCGCACGCGAGCAGCGCGAGTGCGGCGCCGGTCGTCGCTTCGCCGCGCCCGCGATCCGCGAGCCGGCCCGCGCGCGCGGCGGCCGCCGCACCCAGCGCGCCGACGAGGCCGAACGCGCCGATCTGCGTGTGCGACATCGCGTGCGGCGGCGCGCTCAGCGGCAGCACGAGCGCGCTCCAGAAGATGCTGAACGCCGCGAACATCAGCAGCGCGATCGTGCCGCGCACGCGCAGCACGCGTTCTTCGCGCAGCAGCGACACCATCGAGCGCAGCAGCGCCGCGTAACCGATGCGTTCGCGCGGTGCGTGCCGATCCGGCAACAGCCGCGACAGCACGACGAGCATCGCGATCGCGAGCGCACCCGATACGAGATAGACGGCCCGCCACCCGGCGATGTCGGTGACGACGCCCGCCACCGAGCGCGCGGCCAGCAGCCCGACCACGACGCCGCCCTGCGCAGCACCCACTACGCGGCCGCGTTCGCCTGCGCCGGCGAGCGCGGCCGCGCACGCGATCAGCCCTTGCGTCATCGCGGTGCCGAGCAATCCGACCGCGACCATCCCGGCCAGCAGCGCGACGCGTGTCGACGCGGCAGCCACGCCGATGCAGGCCGCGGTCAGCAGCAGAAGCTGCACGGCGATCAGGCGCTTGCGGTTCAGCAAGTCGCCGAGCGGCACGACGAACAGCAGCGCGAGCGCGCAGCCGAGCTGCGTCGCGGTGACGACGCCGCCGATGGCGGCCTGCGACACGCCGAAATCCCGCGCGATCGAATCGAGCAGTGGCTGCGCGTAGTAGACGTTCGCGACGCTCGCCGCGCAGCAGACGGCCAGCAGCGCGACGCGCGCCGACGACAGGCGGCCGCCGTCGGCCGGATGGACCGCGTCGGTTCGCGCGTTCGATGCAACGGTGCCGGAACGGCAGGATGACTCCATGGTTGCCTCACGCAATGGAGTTGCAATTTGAAACTTGTTTGGAGTGTAGGGAAAGTGGTTTTAAAATGCAACTTGTTGGGTGACGGGCCAAAGGCCCGCGCACGGATGGTCGGCATGCCTGCGAAGGCGCCGGCGCAATTGTGGAGAGGAAGATGGCCAGGCAGAAAAGTCTTGCGGATTCGGCGTGCCCGGTGGCGCGCGCGACCGATATCGTCGGCGATCGCTGGGCGTTGCTGATCGTGCGCGATGCGTTCGACGGCGTGCGCCGCTTCGGCGATTTCCGCGCGAGCCTCGGCGTCGCGAGCAACATCCTGTCCGACCGGCTGAAGCGGCTGGTGGACGCCGGCGTGTTCGACGTCGTGCCGGCGTCCGACGGCACCGCGTATCAGGAGTACGTGCTGACCAAAAAGGGCGAGGGGCTGTTTCCGGTCATCGTGATGCTGCGGCAGTGGGGCGAGGTCAACCTGTTCGCGCGCGGCGAGCCGCATTCGGTGCTGGTCGACCGCGGCACCGGGCGCGCGATCCGCAAGCTCGCGCTGCGGCACGACGACGGCCGGCCGGTGAAGGCGGCCGAGACTATCGTGAAGAAGATCGGTGACGAAGCGGGCACGACGCGTCGGTGAGCGCGGTGCGTGGCGACCATCGGCTGGACGCGCGGCGCGTTCATGCGCGGCACGGCCTCGCACGGAACGGACAGCGGCTGTCGAAGCTCATTCGGCCGTAATGCCACGGCGCGAGCGAGCGCCGCATCCGCTATCGCGGGAAAACCGGCGTCGCTGGGCCGTTCAGTGCCGTCCGCCACGCCAGCGTCCCGGCGCGACGCCGAAGCGCTTCGTGAACGCATGCGTGAACGTGCTTTGATCGGCGAAACCGACGCTGCCCGCGATGTCGACGAGCGAATGCCGGCCGTCGGCGAGCAGCACGACCGCTGCGTCGAGCCTCAGCCGCTGCAGGTAGCGATGCGGCGTTTCGCCGAACGCGTCGACGAACAGCTGATGAAACCGGCGCATCCCGTAGCCGCAGTGCGCGGCGAGATCGGCGATGCGCAGCGGATCGGCGAGCCGCGCGCGCAGCCAGCGGTCGATGCGCGCGAAATCGAGGCCCGACGCGGGCGCGGCAATGCCGGCATCGTCGAGCAGCGCATCGCACAGGCGTGCGGCGGCCTGCCACTGGAAACGGTGCGCGGCCGCCTGCCGTGCGTCGCCGGCCGGCGCATCGTGCTGCACGGCGACGGCCGCGACCTGCGCGACGAGCGACGTGAGCGCCGGGGCGATCGACACGGCGCGCGCATGGTCGAACAGCCGCTGCGGCACCGCGAGCGATGTGGCGGGCAGGTCGATCACGAGCTGGCGATTGTCGTCGAGGCCCGCGTAGTCGTGGCGCGCGCCGGCCGGAATCAGCCAGGCCGCGTGCCGGTCGATGCGCCGGCCGACCCCGTCCACCGCCATCACCATCGCGCCATCGACGCCGAGCACGACCTGGTGGAAGTCGTGCACGTCCGACGCTTCGCACGTGGCGTAGCGGCGCAGCGCGATGGCGGGGGAGGCGATGCGTTCCATCCGAAGGAAGCGGCCGGATGCGGGGTCAGACGTCGAGCAGTTCGACTTCGAACACGAGCGTCGCGTTCGGCGGAATCACGCCGCCTGCGCCGCGCGGGCCGTAGCCGAGTTGCGGCGGAATCGTCAGGCGACGCACGCCGCCGACCTTCATCCCTTGCACGCCTTCGTCCCAGCCCTTGATGACCATGCCGCCGCCCAGCACGAACGCGAACGGGTCGTTACGATCCTTGCTCGAATCGAATTTCTGACCATCGGTCAGCCAGCCCGTGTAGTGGACGCTGACGGTCTTGCCGGCTTGCGCTTCCGCGCCGGTGCCTTCGGTCAGGTCTTCGTACTTGAGGCCCGATTCGGTCGTGATGACGGACATGATTTCTCCTGAAAGAGCGTGACGTAAAACCGCTATTGTAGGCGAGCGCGCAGCGGGCCGGCGCGTGCGGATTTCGCGCCGCCGTACGCGTGTCGGCAAGCGTATCGCCCAGCGTGGCGGAGCGCCGCGCGCGGGATCGCCCGACACGCCATTGGAACGCGCGTTTGAATTTTTCGCGCGTCGCGGCGCCGAGGTTGCACCACGCGAGGGCGCCGAGTGTATGAATCGATGCGACCGGCACGCGTTGCCGCAGGCTGCACGACCGTTGCCGGATTCCACGGCACGCCCGCCACACGAGGCTTGCGGGCGGGCGGCGCGGTGCCGAACCGGTTCCGGCGCGTCACCCGTACGCCAACCCGCGCGTTCGAATCGCGACCTGTCCGGGCGCCGCTCGCGCGCCGTTTTTTACGCCGTTCCGACCGTGCCCTGTTTGGAAGCGCGCATCTACCGCGCGGCTTGCGTGCGCCGGCGCGCGCGGCCTATCTTTACATCTGTCGATGTCAGGATTTGGCGGCGCGCGATGTGCCGCCCGGGCTTGCGCCGGCTGCGTCGGACGATGCGCCGGGCCGCTCCGCAACAGGAGAACGATGAACATGAAGTCAGCCGCTTCCGCCACCGCAGCCGGCATCATGCCGGTGCGTCGCGACCTGCGCTTCGACCTGCCGGTCGACCGCGCGAAGGACTGGCATGGCCTCGGGTCGCACGTGACCCATTTCTTCAACGCGCTATCGCTGCTGTTTCCGGCCGGCGAGCGTTTCTTCATGGATTCGGTGCGCTACTATCGCGACCGGATCGACGATCCGGTGCTGAGGCAGCAGGTGCTCGGCTTCATCGGCCAGGAGGCGATGCACACGCGCGAGCACGTCGAATACAACGAGCTGATGCAGGCGAACCGGCTGCCCGCGCGCAAGCTCGACAAGCGCGTGTGGACGGTGCTCGGCTACCTGAAGCGCAAGCTGCCGCATTCGATGCAGCTCGCGCACACGGTGGCGGCCGAGCACTATACGGCGATGCTCGCCGACTGGCTGCTGAGCGACCCGACGCGCCTGGCCGGTTCGGTCGAAGGCTACCGGCAGATGTGGCTGTGGCACGCGCTGGAGGAAACCGAGCACAAGGCCGTGTCGTTCGACGTGTGGAATGCCGCGATGAAGCCGGGGCTGCGCCGTTACCTGATCCGCATCGGCGTGTATCTGCTGACGACGCTGACGTTCTGGCCGACCGTGTTCCTGATCCATGTGACGCTGCTGTGGCGCGATCGCCGCGCCGGCCATCACGTGCGCGGCCTGCTGCGGGTGCTCGCGTTCCTGTACGGGCCGCGCCGCGGGCTGTTCCCGCGCATCGCCGGCGAATGGCTGAGCTTTTTCCGGCCGGGCTTCCACCCGTGGGATCACGACAATCGCCACCATCTCGCGCGGGTCGACGCGCTGGCCGCCCGCTACGGCCAACACGGCGGCACGCCGGCCGGCCGCGGCCGCGCGAACGCGCCGGCGCCGCTCGCGTCGGGCCGCTGACCGGGCCACCCGCCGCACGGCGGGGCGCCGCGCATGTTGCGTGCGTGCATCATCTGACTGCTTCCGACGATTGACGCAAATCAACCGGAACCGGTTGCCCGGGCGCCCGCCTGCCTGGCCGAGCGGTTGCGCACGCATGCGCCGGCACGCCGATCAGACGTGCGCCGCGTCGCGCGCAATCGCCGCGCGCCAGCGCCGGCGCGGCTGTGCGCGCACGGCGCCGGCCCTTTCCACTCGCGCGCCGTGCCCGCCTCCGGGATAACACCCATCCAGCCGCAGGCCGGCCGCATCGATATACCGTTCATGGCAACGTCGACCGCCGGCGCGATTCATGCGCAGGGGGATTTTATTCGGACGGAAATACGGCCAATATGTCGGTTCGATCGTGTCCGTCGTACGCGGCGGTGAGCCGGCGCGCGATACCAACGCCAAGCGGGGAACAACGATGGTTGCAAGGTCACCCGACGCAAACGGGCAGGCGGCGCCCGAGATGACGGACGTGTCCGTCACCGCTCCCGAGGCCGGACGCAAGCTGTTCGTGATCATGCGCACGCCCGACGAGCCGTTGCTCGCACAACTGCGCGGGCTCGGCTGGGAGATCGCGGTCGCGAAGACGGCCGGCGCCGCGCAGAACATGACCTCCGGCGTGAGCGTGGCCGCCGGGCTGGTCGATTTCACCGGGTTCACGTCGCGCGACTATCCCGCGCTGAAGATGTGCCTGAGCCAGCCGGCAATCGGCTGGATTTCCATCGCGCAGGCCGGCATCACGATCGGCCCCGCCGTGCGCGAACTGATCCGCAGCTATTGTTTCGACTACGTGACGCTGCCGCTGCCGTACGAATGGATTTCGCACGTGCTCGGCCATGCGCGCGGGATGGCCGCGCTCGATCGCGTCGACGGCGCCGCCTATGCGGCGTCGATCGGCGAACACGGGATGATCGGCAATTGCGAGGCGATGCAGCAGTTGTTCAGCACGATCCGCAAGGTCGCGAAGACCGACGCGAGCGTGTTCATCTCGGGCGAGTCGGGCACCGGCAAGGAACTCACGGCGCTCGCGATTCACGAGCGCTCCGGCCGCGGCAAGGGGCCGTTCGTCGCGATCAATTGCGGCGCGATTCCGCATCACCTGCTGCAGTCGGAGCTGTTCGGCTATGAACGCGGCGCGTTCACCGGCGCGAACCAGCGGCGCGCGGGCCGGATCGAATCGGCGAACGGCGGCACGCTGTTTCTCGACGAGATCGGCGACATGCCGGTCGAAAGCCAGGCGAGCCTGCTGCGCTTCCTGCAGGAAGGCAAGATCGAGCGGCTCGGCGGGCAGGAATCGATCGCGGTCGACGTGCGGATCATCTCGGCCACGCACGTCGATCTCGACGGCGCGGTCGAGGCCGGGCGCTTCCGCGCGGATCTCTATCACCGGCTGTGCGTGCTGCGCATCCACGAGCCGCCGCTGCGCGCGCGGGGCAAGGACATCGACATCCTCGCGCACTACGTGCTGCAGAAATTCAAGGCCGACAGCGGTCGCAAGATCAGCGGCTTCACGTCGGCCGCGCTCGACGCGATGCGGCGCTACGAATGGCCCGGCAACGTGCGCGAACTGATCAACCGCGTGCGGCGCGCGATCGTGATGGCCGAGAGCCGGCTGCTGACGCCGCACGATCTCGGGCTCGAGACGCCCGGGGAAACCGAACCGGTGACGCTCGAACAGGCGCGGTCGCTGGCCGAGCGCACCGCGATCGAGAACGCGCTGCTGCGCAACGACCACCGGATCAACAAGGCCGCCGCCGAACTCGGCATTTCACGCGTGACGCTCTACCGGATGATGATCGAGCACGGGCTGAACGATCACGACAACACCGGCGGCAACGGCGGGAATGGCGACAGCGGCGGGCACGACGGCGCGCCGTCGGACGACGCGGGGCATCAGCGGGTCGGATGAGCGGCGCGCGCGATGCGTGCGGCGCGGCTCACCGATAGGTCCACAGCCGATGCAGCACGAACGTGACGGGCGGCACGCACAGCACGACCGCGACGCATGCTCCATGCGCGGGCGAGCCCGAGCGCGTCGGTTGCGTGCGCCAGCAGCATCGTCGCGGCGAGGCCGGCCATCGCGACCGCGAGAAAGCGCACGAAGTTGCCCCACGTCACCGGCGACGAAAAACTCCACAGCGTGTTGGCGAGATACGAGAACGCGGTCGAACAGACGAACGCGGTCGCGTTCGCGATGACGGGCGTCGCGTCGAACAGCGCGAACATCGCGGCGGCGATCAGCGCATGCAGCGCGGTCGAGCCCAGGCCCGACACGCCGAAGCGGATCAGTCTCGCGCGCTCGGCGGCATGGAAGGTACGGATCATCGTGGGCGGGGGGCGCGAGGTTGCGTGAAATCGCGTGAAGCGGTGTCGCAGTATAGCCATGCGATCGGCCGCCGCGTCCAGCGTCCGGCAGCGACGGGCGGTGCGTCTTGCCGCAGCCGGGCATGTAAAGCGCATGAAACATTTCGCGTTGGCCCCCACGCGAATTTCCGCGACGAACCGGGTCGATCGGCCAGTCCGCCGCCGGTAAAAATTCCGCGCTCCATTGTTCAGCCTTATTCCGCAAGGCCCCGCCGTTGCGCGGCCGGCGCGTGCCGCGGCGCCGATGTTTCAGTTTCGTAACTTCCGGCATTCCGCGCCCGTTCCGGCCGCCAGCCGGTTCGGTCACCGCCTTGTCCGGCCGGGCTTGCGCAGCGCTGGCCCGCTCCTTGCGATGAAGGGCATGCGAGAGTCGACGGCGCGAGATCCGTCCGGTCAGGCAGCGAAAGCCGCCGCGATCGACCAGGATGCAGTCCGCGGGGATGCGGCGGCCGGGCGCGGTGCAGCGGGCCGCGTCACGGCGAGCAGGAAACGTCGTCGCCCGATCGCCGGGGCATCGGCATCGTCCGGTTGCCGGAACAAACATCAGACAGCAAACGGGGTAGAAAAATGATCGATCATCACACGCCGCGGTCCGCAGGCCGCGATCGCAGTGATTCGGGACATCGCCGCTCGAACGTCGCGCTTGCGGCCGACCGGCATGCGACGACAGGCCATCTCTCCGCGCCCGGTGCGAGGCGGATCCGGCTGCTTGCCGGTCATCCGCGCCGGGTCGGCACTTTCCTGCACGCGAATCCGATCCGCATGGGCATGTGCACACGGGCGCCGATACCGCGACGTCCGATCTTCGCCTATTGACGCGAGCGGCACGACGTTCGTTCGCACGGCCATCATTTCCGCGAACGATTGATCCGTTATCCGAACGATGGTCGACGCATCGTGCTGCACGCGATGCAGGAAGGCAGGCATTCGATGCAACGGCGAACCACGCGCCGCCGTTGCCATCCGGTTGAAGGGGAGGGGCGGTCGGACGCGCGCGACGGAAGCAGTAATCCGTACGCGCGCGACGCCGTTTTTCAACCGCCGTAGATGTCGAAGTCGAAGTACTTCGACGCGAGCCGCTTGTAGGTGCCGTCCTTGACCATGTCGGCGATCGCGCGGTCGATCTTCGCCTTCAGGTCGGTGTCCTCCTGGCGCAGGCCGATGCCGGCGCCGATGCCGAGCACCTTTTCGTCGACGAGCTCGGGCCCGACGAACGTGTAGTTCGCGCCGCGCGGCGATTTCAGGAATCCGATCGCGGCCTGCACTTCATCCTGGAGCGCCGCGTCGAGGCGCCCGGCGATCAGGTCGGCATACACGCCGTCCTGGTTCTGGTACGACACGACGTTCGCGCCTTGCTTGCCCCAGTACGCCTTCGCATACGTCTCCTGCGTCGTGCCCTGCTCGACGCCGATCGATTTGCCCTTCAGCGATTCGGCGGTCGGCAGCAGCGACGAGCCTTTCTTCACGACGAGCCGCGTCGGCTGGTTGTAGATCTTCGTCGTGAAGCCGATCTGCTGCGCGCGCTGCGGCGTGATCGACATCGACGACAGCACCGCGTCGAACTTCTTCGCTTTCAGCGCCGGAATCATCCCGTCGAAATCGTTCTCGAGCCACACGCATTTCGCTTTCAGGCGCGCGCAGATCTCGTTGCCGAGATCGATGTCGAAGCCGACGAGCTTGCCGTCCGGCGCCTTCGACTCGAACGGCGCGTAGCTGGCGTCGGTGCCGAAGCGGATCGTGGTCCAGTCCTTCGCGATGGCGGGGCCTGCGGATACCGCGAGCAGGGCGATCGAAACGGCGGCAATCAGTCTCTTCATGGTGCGTTCCTTGGCGTGGTGCATCCGGGTTCTGGGCGACACGGTTTCCACGGACACGACCCGCGCCGTGACGCGGTGTCCGCACGGTCATTAACGCAGAAAATAAAATAAGAGTCCAGAATGGACAAAAAATATCGATTGAGCGGATCGGTGTGACGATCGATGGGTGCGACCCTTGCAAAAATACGAGAATGGACTAATCTTGTTAGTAAATTCGTTTCGAGACTAACGATCATGTCACAGCCCGCGTACGAGTCGCATTCCGCCGTGCCGCACGCTTCGGTCGCGCAGATGTCGGCCGCCGGCCTGCGCGCGTTTTTCAACATCGCGCGCGACTGGGAACTGACGATCGACGAGCAGATCGTGCTGCTCGGGTCGCCTGGCCGCTCGACGTTCTTCAAGTGGAAGGCCGCGCCGGAATCGGCCCGCCTGCCGCGCGATACGCTCGAGCGGCTATCGCTGTTGCTCGGCATCTACAAGGCATTGCAGATCCTGCTGCCGCAGCCGGCCGCGGCCGATGCATGGGTCAAGCGGCCCAACGACGCGGCGCCGTTCGGCGGCAAGCGCGCGCTCGACCGGATGCTGGCCGGCAACGTCGGCGATCTGGTGGCCGTCCGGCAATATCTCGACGCGATGCGGGGTGGCTGGGCGTGACGACACCGATCGAAGTCACCCGGTGGCCCATGACCACCGTCGACTGGGCGCCAGCCTATCGCGTGATTCCCACCCGTTTTCCGGCCATCAACCTGTTCGACCGCGTCGCGTCGGCGGACGATTTCGACGCGCTCTACGCACTCGAATCGCTGACCAACGACCGCATCCGCAACGAAGTCGGCACGCTCGACCTCGTGCCGCCGGCCGAGCGCCGCTACGGGCAGGGCTGGGGGCCGATCATGGCCGCGTTCACGCACCTGAATCCGCTGGGCAGCCGTTTTTCGGACGGCAGCTACGGCGTGTTCTACTGCACGCGCTCGCGCGACACGGCGATCGCCGAAACGCGCTATCACAGCGGGCTGTTCCTCGCCGCGACGAAGGAGCCGCCGATGCGCCAGCAGATGCGGCTCTATACCGTGTTCGCGCATGGCGACGTCGCCGACGTGCGCACGTGGCCGCAGCGCGATCCCGCGTTGCTGGACCCGGTCGACTACGGCGCGGGGCAGGCGTTCGGCCGCGCGGTGCGCCATGCCGGCGGCGCGGGGATCATCTATCCGTCGGTGCGCGATCCGCGCGGCGAGTGTCTGGCCGCGTTCCGCACGACGCTGCTGCGCGACTGCCAGCATGCGGCTTATCTCGAATACAACTGGAACGGCTCGGCCGTCGATGCGGTGTTCGAACTGAATCAGGTCGGCTAGCGTTCGCTTGGCCGGCGCGTCAGGGCAGCGCCCAGTCGCCCGCGTGGCGCTCGCGCGCTTCGGCCTGCGTCATCGACCACGTGCGGCCGGTGCGCGGCTCGGCGAGCGTGAGCCGCCCGGCCGGCGCGAACGCACCCGTGTCGATGAACCATTGCGCGCCGATCCGCTGCGGCTCACGCACCGGCGTGTGTCCGGTGCAGGTCAGCGACAGCCCGGCCTGCAGCGCCGGATCGGCGAGCCCCTGGACGAGATCGCGGCCCCAGATCAGCCGCTCGCGCACGTCGTGCGGATAGCTGCCGGTATCGAGATCCGCGTCCGAGCCGAAGAATTCCGCATGCAGCACGTTGAAGCGCGCGGGGCCGTCGCCGATCACGCGCACGAGCGGCAGTGCGTCGACGCGCACCGCATGCGCGCGCAGCCGTTCCGGCGGCAGGTCGGCGCCCCAGTCGCCGCCGATCCCGCGCCATGCGTCGGGCGGCAGCTTGCCGCGCGCGACGAGGCTCAGCACTTCCTCGTGATTGCCGCGCACGACGTGGCACCACGGCCGGTCGAGCAGGTCGAGCGCGGTGTCGGAGGCCGGGCCGCGGTCGACGAGATCGCCGACCGAGAACAGCCGGTCGCGGGCCGGATCGAAGCGGACGTCGTGCAGCAGCGCGCGCAGCACGTCGACGCAGCCGTGCAGGTCGCCGACGACGAAGTCGCGGCCGGCCGTGTTCGCGGGATGGCGGCAGAGCAGGGCGGTGGCGGTCATTCCGTTATCTTAGGCGCTCCTTGGGCGCGCGCGCCCATCGCCACGTCACGACGGAATGAGGATAATCGGGGTGCGTTGCGCGCCGGCGCTGCCGCGCGCGCGGCCGAACCCTTTCCATCCGCTTTCGGAATCACACGATGACGCTTTATCCGCAGGTATTACGCAACCGGCCGCGCATGGTCGCGGCGTTCGTCGCCGGCGTGCTGTGCGCGGTGCTGCTGCCGCTTCCGCTGCGAGCCACCGCGCGGGCACTGATCGGCTGGGATTGCGCGGTCTGGTTGTATCTGGTGTTGATGTGGGTGCGCATGGTCACCGCGCATCATCACAAGGTGCGCGAAGTCGCGATCCGCGAGGACGAAAACGCGACGACCGTGCTGACCGTCGTGTGCCTTGCGACCGTCGCGAGCGTGGCCGCGATCGCGATCGAACTCGCGACCGCCAAGAGCGTCGGCTTTCGCGCGGGGCTCAGCCACTACGCGATTACGGGCGCGACGCTGTTCGGCGCGTGGTTCCTGATTCCGACGATCTTCACGCTGCACTACGCGCGGCTCTATTACGGCTCGCCGAGCAGCGACCGCGCGCTCCGTTTCCCGGACCGGAACCCGGAGCCCGATTACTGGGATTTCCTGTATTTCGCGTTCACGATCGCGGTCGCGTCGCAGACGGCCGACGTGTCGCTCGCGAATCGTTCCGCGCGGCGCTCGGTGCTCGCGCAATCGATCCTGTCGTTCTACTTCAACATGGCCGTGCTCGGCTTGTCGATCAACGTCGCGGCGGGGCTGCTGAGCTGACGCCGGTTATTTGAGCAGATCGTATCGGCCGCCGCGTTCCAGCGCCCGCTGGTACGCAGGCCGCGCATGGATCGTGTCGAGAAAGCGCGCGATCGCCGGATACCGGCTGCCGCCACCGCGCGCGGTCGCGGCTTCGAGCGGAAAGCTCATCTGGATGTCGGCCGCGCTGAAGCCGTCGCCGACGAACCAGCCGCTGCGCGCCAGCGTGCCGTCGACATGGCCGAGATGCAGGTCGATCTGCGGATCGACGAATCCCGACTGCAGCGTCGCGGCGATCTTGCGCGCGATCGGCCGCGCGAAGAACGGCATCGGCGCATGCGCGATCCGCAGCGCGACGAGCTTGAGCAGCAGCGGCGGCATCGCCGACCCTTCCGCGTAGTGCAGCCAGTACGTGTAGTCGTGCCGCTCGGGCGAGCCGGGCGGCGGCGCGAGACGCCCGTCGCCGTAGCGGTCGACCAGGTATTCGATGATCGCGCCCGATTCGGCGAAGGTGCGGCCGTCGTCGGTCACGACGGGCGACTTGCCGAGCGGATGGATCGCGCGCAATTCGGCCGGCGCGAGCATCGTTTTCGGATCGCGTTCATAGCGCACGATCTCGTACGGCGCATCCAGTTCTTCGAGCAGCCAGAGCACGCGCTGCGAACGCGAGTTGTTCAGGTGATGGACGGTGAGCATGTCGAGGCCGGAAGGGGGCGGGAACGACATCATACCGAGCGCATCCGTTGCGCACGCAAATAGCGTTGCGCGCGCCGTTTCGTGCCGCGCCGAACCGTCATGCGCGCCGCACCGCGATCCACGCGCCCCAGAACAGGCTCGCGAAAAAACGCAGCGGCGCGTCGAACCCCGCGTCGCGCAGCAGCGCGAACACGGCTTCCTCGGACGCGGGCGGATCGGCGCCCTGCAGGATCTTCGCGAGTTGCGCACGCACGGCGTCGGGCGTGGCGCCTTTCATGCGCCAGCGCTGCTGCCACGCGTCGAGCAGGCGCGGGTGGTCCGCGTAGCGGCGATGGTTGCCGGCGAGCACGAGCGGCGCGCCGGGCTTCAGGCGTCGCGCGATCGCGTGCAGCAGCGCGGCCTTCGCGTCGTCGCCCGGCACGTGATGCAGCACGCCGATCAGCGTCGCGCCGTCGAACGCGGGCACGTCGGGCAACGCGTCGACGCCGTCCTCGACGAACGCCGTACGCGCGCCGAAACCCGCGGCTTCGACGTTCGAGCGCGCAAGCGCGAGCATCGGCGCGGACGGGTCGACGGCCGTGAACCGCCAGCCCGGTTCGAGCGCGGCCGCGACGCAGATTTCCTGGCCCGTGCCGCCCGCGCCGGCGACGAGCATCCGCGCATCGGCCGCACCGATCGCCGACGCGAGCATGCATGCGGTGAGTTCGTGGCACGCATCGTAGCCGGCGAGCGCGATGCGCGATTGCTCGGCGTATTCGTGTGCGCGTGACGGATCGAATTTCGCGGCGCTGGCGGGAAGCGACATGGCAGGTCCTCGGATCGGGGCGGACGACATGTCCGCGAACAGGACGCAGAGCGTATGTGCGCGCGGCCGGCGCAACAAGACGAGCAATCATTCCGGTATGCAGACTACCCGACTCGTCGGCGCGTGCCGGCCGGTTTCCCGTGCGATTTTCCAAGGGTCGATTCGCATTTAAAAATGTCTGACTACGATGCATCGACGTGGCGAATCCGGCGCATACTCGGTGCTCTCCCCCCGCCTGGCCTTCGCATGCCGGGCCCCGATGCGCTGCGCCATCGGCGCGGCCATGCCGCTCGGTACGCACGAGGAGCGCATGATGTCCGATTGTCCGCACGATCCGTACGCGCAGCACTACATCCATTGTTTGCCGTTTGGCGCGCAGCCCTGCGGCGCGCTGTGCACGACGCCGCGCACGCATTTCCGCGTGTGGGCGCCCGGCAGCACCCACGTCGAGCTCGAACTCGATACCGGCTACGGCCCGATGCTCGTCCCGATGACGAGCGCCGGCCCGAACTGGTTCGAGGTCTTCGTCGACTGCGGCGCGGGCGCACGTTACCGCTATCGTCTCGACGACACCGTATCGATTCCCGATCCCGCGTCGCGCTCGCAGCCCGACGGGCTCGACGGCCCGAGCGAGGTCGTCGATCCGCGCGCGTTCACGTGGCGCAATACGTTCTGGCACGGGCGCGCGTGGGAAGACATCGCGCTCTACGCGATCCGCCCGCACGCGGTGGGCGGCTTCGACGGCGTGCGCCGCCGGCTGCCGCAACTCGCGCGCCTCGGCGTGACCGCGCTGGAGCTGCTCGCGTCGCCGCACGACAGCCTGCCGTTCGCGCCGCTCGCGGCCGAAGGCGGCCCCGACGCGCTGAAGGCACTGATCGACGCTGCGCACGGCTACGGTCTCGCGGTGCTGCTGGAACTCGACTACGCGCGCTTCGGCAGCGGCACCGACGCGCTGCGCCACTACGCGGGGCCGTTCTTCCATACGCGCGACGATCCGCTGCAGGCCGCGCCGCTCGCGCTCGATCATCCAGAAGTTTGCGATTTCTTCTGCGACAACGCGCTGTACTGGATCGACGAATACCGCTGCGACGGGCTGCGCCTGCGCGAAGCCGACCGGATCGGCGTGTCGTGGCTGCGCGAGATCGCGGATCGCGTGCGGGCCGCTGTGCCGGCCGACCGGCTGATCCACCTCGTGCTCGGCAGCGAGCGGCATCCGGCGCATCTCGCCGATACCCATTTCGATGCGCAGTGGAACGGCTGCGGCGAACGCGCGCTGCACCGGCTCACCGGGCGCGACACGTCGGCTCATGAGGGCATTTCCACGCACCAGTCGATTCACACGCTCGCCCGCGCGCTGACCGCGGCCGGCGCGGCGTACCAGCCGGCCGCATCGGCGGACGGGATGGCCGCCGACAGCGGACTGTCGCTGACGTCGCTCGTACTGTCCGACGGCGCATGGCGCGACAGCGGCCCGGGCGATCACGGGCAGGCGGCCGGCTTGGCCGCGCTCGCGCTGTCGCTGCTCACGCCGCAGATCCCGCTGATCTTCGACGAAACCGCGCGCGACATCGACCGTGCGCATTTCGTGCAGTCGGCGCTCGCGGTGCGCGCGAAGCTGATCGCGCCGAGGCTGTCCGATTGCCGGCCACAGGCAGCCCATGCGCTCAAGGCGGACGGCGACGGCGATGCCGACGCGCTGTGCGCATCATGGCGGCTCGCCGACGACGAGACGTTGACGATCGCGTTGAACCTGTCGCCCGATGCGGTGCCGTTCGACGCACCGGTCGGGCGGGTGGTGTTCGAGACGCCGGCACGCGCGCGCGACCGGGTCGAGGAAGGGGAGTTGCCGCCGTATTCGCTCGTCGCGTGGCTGACGGGCGACGTCAATCGCTACGCGCTGACGCACGACGTGCGTCGCCTCGACGACGGTTCATGGCGCGGCAGGCGTCCGAACCTGAACGCATGAGCCGATGAACGCGTGAGGCGGCGTGGCGGGGCGGTAAGCGATCGTGCGCGGCCGCGCTGCCGGAAAGCGCCGAATTACCAGAACCCGCGAATGCCCGCGATGCCGTACGCGCCGTGACGGCGCGCATCGTCGAGGTGCGCGCGCGTCATGCCGCCGAGCGCGAACACGGGCATCGCGGCCTGTGCGGCCAGCGCGTCGAATCGCGCCCAGCCGAGCGCTGGCGCACCGGGGTGGCTGAGCGTCGGCAGCACCGGCGACAGCGTGACGAAATCCGCGCCGGCGCGCGCGGCCAGCAGCAGATCGTCTTCCGAGTGGCACGCCGCGGACACCCAGCGTCCGGCCGGCAGCGGCCGCTGCACGGCGGCGCGCAACGCGGCGCCGTCGAGATGCCAGCCGGCGCCGTCGAGCCGCATCACGCCGGCTGCCTCGATCGGGCCGTTCAGCATCAGATGCGCGCCGGCCGCGTCGCAGCGCGCGAGCGCCGCGGCGGCCAGCGACGCGAACGCGGCCGCGTCGAACGATTTCACGCGCAGTTGCACGAGCGTTTCGCCGCGCGCGAGCACGGCCGACAGCCGGTCGAGGAACGCGGCCCGATCGGCCGCCGACGCGGACGCCGGTTCCGGCGTGATCACGCAGCAGCGCGGCAGCGGCCCATTCATCGCGCGAGGCAGCGCGCGGCCGTCATTCGTCGGCCTCTTTCGCGATCTTCGGATAGACGCGCACGAGCACGATGCGCGGCCCGTTCATCTTCTTCACGACGACGTCGAAGCGGTCGAACGACACGCGCTGCCCTTCGGTCGGCAGGTCGCTCAACGCCTGGATCACGAGGCCGCCGACCGATTCCGCGCGGCCTTCGTCGATGTCGATGCCGAGCGCCTGCTCGAGCGACACGACGGGCAGGCTGCCCTTGCCCATCAGCGTGCCGTCGTCGAGGCGGCTCCAGTCGGCGTCTCCCTGGCGGAATTCGTCGTGGATCTGGCCGACCAGCGCGCCGAGCAGGTTGTCGAGCGTCAGGAAGCCGATCGGCTTCTCGCCCTTGTTGCCGACCAGCGCGAAGTGCGGCGCGCCCTTGCGGAAGCGGCGGAACAGCTCCAGCGCCGGCGTGTCGGGCTTCACGTACTGGACCGGGCGCACGTAGTCGGACAGATCCTCGAGCGCGGCGCCCGCGTGACGCGCGAGCAGCAGGTCCTTCAGGTGGATCAGTCCGCTCACCTGTTCGCGCGACGCATCCTCGAACAGCGGATAGCGGCTGAAGCGGTGCCGCGCGACGATCTCCATGTTGTCGGGCAGCGGCAGGTCGCGCCGCAGGCCGATCATTTCATGGGCCGGCCGCATCAGGTCCGACACGGTCATCGACGAAAAATCCAGCGAATGCGCGAGCGTATTCCACTCGTCGTTGCTGTACGTGCCGCGCGCCGGCTGGGCCGCATTGCCGGCCGCGCTGCGGCGGCTGCGCAGGATCAGCTTCAGCTCGTCGGTCGAATAGTGCGCATCGCCGTCGTGATCGGCCGACAGCCCCGCAAGGCGCAGCACCGCGTTCGCGCTGGTGTTGAGCACCCAGATCGCCGGATACATCGCCCAGTAGAACGCGTAGAGCGGCAGCGCGACCCATAGGCCGACCTTCTCCGGCTGACGGATCGCCATCGATTTCGGCGCGAGTTCGCCGACGACGATGTGCAGAAACGAGATCAGCGAGAACGCGAACACGAGCGAGATCAGGTGCACGACGCGTTCGGACTCGACGCCGATCAGGTCGAGCAGCGGGCCGATCAGTTCCGCGAACGCCGGTTCGCCGACCCAGCCGAGGCCGAGCGACGCGAGCGTGATGCCGAGCTGGCACGCGGAAAGATACGCGTCGAGCCGGCCGTGCACGATGGCGAGGATGCGCCCGCGCAGGCCGTGCTTGCGGGCGAGGGTCTTGACGCGCGTCGCGCGGAGTTTGACGAGGCCGAATTCGGCCGCAACGAAGAACCCGTTCAGGGCCACCAGGAACAACGCGCCGATGAGCGCGAAGATCTGTAACAAAGAATCGCTCCGGTTATGACAGGCCCGTCAGTATAGAGCCAGAAAGGAATTCGTAATGTGTCGGGCGGGCGCTTGCTTACACCGGCGCCTCGCACGGAATCGAGAACGTGAGGGTGGCGCTCGCGCCGTCGACGAACACGTCGTGCGCGAACGTGCCGCCGTGCGCGAGGGCGACGCGCTGGCACAGCGCGAGCGCCCATGCGCTGCGTTTCGCGTCGCGCTCGTGCAGCATCTCGCGCCGCGCGAACGATTCGAACGCGTGAGGCTGCGCGGGATCGACGAGCACGCCGGCGTTGACGGTGCAGGTGGCGTGCGCGGTGAACTGCACACCGTCGCGCGTGCAGGCGAACGCGACGCGGCTGCCCGCGGCGCTGGCCTCGACGGCCGTCGTCAGCAGCGTCCAGAGCGCCTGCGCGACGCGTTCGCGATCGACGGTGAGCGACGGCTCGCCGTCCGGCAGCGTCGTGTCGAGCGCGACCTGGCGGGCGTCCGCGAGCGCGAAACGCACGAGCGCGATCGTTTCGTCGAGCAGTGCGCGCAGCGCGAACGGCCGAGGCGCGAGCGCGAGCGTGCGCGTTTCCGCGCGCGGCGCGTCGAGCACGCCATCGATCAGCGCGACCTGCTGGTCGATGCCCGTGCGGATGCCCGCGAGCGCGCGCTGCAGGTTCGGGTCGGCATTCGCGAGCTGGCGCTCGAGCACGTAGGCCCAGCTGTGCATCGCATTCAGCGGGCTGCGCAGGTCGTGCGACGCGGTGGAGAGCGCCTGGTCGCGCAGGAACAGCGCCGCCTGGGCGGCGTAGTGCGCTGCGCGTTCGCGCAGCAGGTCGGCGGCGGGATCGACGGAAGTGGACGTCACGGAGCTGGCCTGTCGGAAGCGGTTGGCGTGGAAGTCACGCGAATCGCCATTATAGGGACGGTGGGCGTCACGCCGGCAGCGCGTCCTCGTCCTTTTTCCGCGCGTCGCCGTTCGGCAGCAACTGGCACGCGAGCAGGCCGGCCAGCATCAGCGCGCAGCCGACGAGCGCGCGCAGCGTCAGCGTTTCGCCGAGCGCGGCCCAGCCGGCGATCGCCGCGAATACGCCTTCCATGCTGAAGATCACCGCCGCGTGCGCGGGCGCCGCGTCGCGCTGCGCGACGACCTGCAGCGTATAGCCGACCCCGACCGAGAGCAGCCCGCCGTACAGCAGCGTCGGCAGCGCCCCGCGCAGCATCGCGACGCTGACCGGTTCGACGGCGAGGCCGACCGCGAGACACGCGACGCCGCATACGGCGAACTGCAGGAACGCGAGCACGAGCGGATCGTGGCGCTTCGCGAGATGGCCGACCGCCATCACGTGCGCGGCGATGATGACGGCGCCCGCGAGCTGGAACCAGTCGCCGTAGAGCACCGAGAAGTGCTCGTCGATGCTGAGGAAATACAGGCCGATCGCGGCCAGCAACGCGCCGAACCACGTGCCCGCGCCGATCCGGTGGCGCGCGAACACGCCCATCAGCGGCACGATCACGACGTACAGCGAGCTGATGAAGCCGGCATTCGCGATCCGCGTGTATTGCAGGCCGACCTGCTGCAGCGAGATCGACACGGCGAGCAGGCCGCCGAGCGCGACGCCCGGCAGCAGCAGCGCGGAGTCGCGCCGGATCGCCGCGAGCTGCGCGCGCGACGCCGGATTCAGCATCAGCAGCGGCACCAGCACGAGCGCGCCGAGCAGGAAGCGCAGCCCGGTGAACAGGAACGGGCCGATCACGTCGAGGCTCAGGCGTTGCGCGACGAAAGCGGAGCCCCAGATCGCGGCGGCGCCGAGCATCAGCAGGTTGGCGCGGAGGTGCTGGCGGGCATCGGGCTTCAATGGAATTCGTCTGGAGATTGCGCAGGAGCCCGCTAGTTTACGCCGAGATTGCAAGACTGTCGGCGAACCTGCGCAGCGCGGCGGCGGCGCGGGCGTCGCGTACCCGCGAATACAGCACGACCTGCGATTGCGGCAGCGCCGGCAGCCCGAATTTCGCGCCGACGTCGACCAGCGTGCGCGGGGCGACGCGCCGCGCGAGCGGACAGACGGCCAGCCCCGCCGCGGCGGCGGCCGCGACCGCCGCGACCCCGCCGCCCGTGAAGCGCTCGCGCCATGGCAGCCCCGCGCGGTCGAGCGCGCGCAGCGCGGCGGCCCGCACGCCGCAGGGGCCGGCCAGCACCGCGAGCGGCAGCGGCTCGCCGGCGCGCGGTGCCCAGTCGGGCGCGGCGAGCCAGGCCAGCGGCTCGGTGAAGAGCGGCGTGGCGTCGTCGCGCGGCGGATCCTCGCCGGGCTCGTGCCGCGCGATGACCGCGTCGAACCGCCGTTCGTCGTATTGCGGGAGCAGGCTCGTCGACGCCCCGAGATGCATTTCCAGCGACAGCCCCGGATCTTGCCGGTGCAGGCTCGTCAGCACGGCCGGCAGGTCGGGCACCGCGACGTGCTCGCTGACGCCGAGCGACAGGCGCACCGTGCCGGTCGAGATCGCGCCGAGCGCACGCTCGTGCGCGTCGAGCAGCGCACGGGCGGCCGGCAGGAAATTCTCGCCGTCGGCGGCCAGCTTGACGACGCGCGGCGTGCGCGCGAGCAGCGGCTTGCCGAGATGGGCTTCCAGCCGCTTCAGCTTCAGGCTGACGGCCGATTGCGTGGTGCCGAGCGCATCGGCGGCGCGCGTGAAGCTGGCGAGGTCGGCGACCAGCACGAACGCGCGGACGGCATCGAGATCGAGTACTTTCATTTCAAATGAAAATGGATGAAATATTCATCAATGACTGTTAATTATAGGTTGCCGCGCCCAACCTGACGCTGTGTTTTCGATCTTCAACGTCACTCACCGACAGGAGCAGCACCATGCCATTCACCCGTATCGCCGTACGCGAAGGCAAACCGGCCGCCTACCGCAAGGCCCTCGTCGACGGCGTGCAACGCGCGCTGATCCAGACGTTCAACGTCCCCGAGGACGACATCTTCATGGTCGTGACCGAGCATGCGGCCGAGAACTTCGTGTTCGGCCGCCATTACCTCGATATCGAACGCAGCGACGATCTCGTGATCATCCAGATCACCGCGAACAACACGCGCACGCTCGAGCAGAAGCGCTCGCTGTACCGGACGATCGCCGACAACCTGTCGCAGCAGCCGGGTGTGCGGCAGGAAGACGTATTCATCAGTCTGGTCGAGGTGCTGAAGGAGAACTGGTCGTTCGGCAACGGCATCGCGCAATACGCGGTCTGACGTGCCGGCTTGACCTGCCTGTTTGACGTGCCACACGGAGACAGGGCCGGATCGTCGCCTGCGTCCTTTTGGGGCGTGTACTATGGAAGTTGCTTCACGAGCGACGCTGGCGCGGTCGATGCGCCGGCGATCCTTCATGTGCAGGAGCCTCCATGTCGCGTGTGCTGGAAATCGTGTTGTCGTTGTCGCTGGAAGGGTGGCCGGTCCAGGGCGCAAGCCGCACCCGTGGCGCGCAGCGCGATTTCGGCGCCGAACTCGTGCGTGCGTGGCGGATCTGCCCGCAGGTCCGGATGCGGCGCGGCCACGAGCGCGTGACGATCGAGCCGTGCCAGATCGAGGAGGCCGAGCGGAGCCCCGGCGCGAACTGGTGGACCTGGGTGGAATCGAACGCGCATGGCACGCGGGTCGTCGCATCGCGCACCGAGACGTTCGCCCCCGGCGTCACGCAGCGTGAGCTGTTCGACGCGGAGCACGCGGGCATCGTCGTCGCGGCGCCGCTGCCGGTGCCCACGACGGCCGGCGCAGCCGATGCCGACGCGCCGGCCGCCGACGCCGAGGGCATTGCGCCGGACACCGACGAAGCGCGGGCCCAGGCGTCGGCGCTGCGCATCGTCAGCGAACGGCGGCGCGGGCGCTGGGCCGACGACAGCGGCGTCGTGGTCGAGATGACGCTCGACGACATCATGCTGCATGGCGGCGGCGAGCCGCCGCGCCGCTACGTCGAGCTGCGTCTGGCCGCGCCCGACTGGGAAACCGTGGCCGCGCGCACGGCCGCGTTGCACGCGCTGTTTGCCGCGGCGCGCGAACTGAGCGGCGCGTGGCCCGCGTTCGTGCAACTGACGAGCGTGATCGACCGCGCCTGTGCGGGCGGGCCGGTGGCCGCCGCGCTGGTCAAGGCGCAGCCCGTCGACCTGACCGGCATCCGCACGCAGCGCGCCGCGCTGTTCGCGCTGGCCGGCGACATCACCGCGCAATGGCTCGGCAATGAATGCGGCGTGCTCGATCGCGACGATCCCGAATTCGTGCACCAGATGCGCGTCGCGCTGCGCCGCCTGCGCACGCTGATGCGCTTCTTCCCGCGCTTCACGGACCGTCAATGGAAGGACACGCTCGGCGTCGACCTGCGCTGGCTCGCCAAGCTGCTCGGCACGGTGCGTGACTGGGACGTGTTCGCGACCGAGAGCCTGCCCGCGCTGATCGCGGCCGACGGCGGCGGCAGCGACTGGGACGGCACGCTCGACGCCGCCCGTGCGCAGTCGATGGCCGCGCGCGTCGAACTGCGGCAGGCGCTGCATTCGGCCCGCTATGCGCGGCTGACGCTCGGCTGGCTCGAATGGCTGAGCGCGCTCGTGCTGCCGGCGGCCGACGGCGACGACGCGCCGTCGCTGCGGCGTCACGCGACCAAGCGTGTGCGGCGGCTGTTCGGTCATCTCTACGGATCGCCGTCGCTCACGTCGCTCGACACGGCGGCGCGCCACCAGGTGCGGATCGATGCGAAGCGGCTGCGCTACGCGCTCGAATTCTTCGCGTCGCTGGCGTCGCGCCGCACGCGCACCGAGACGGTCAAGACGTTGGCGCGCGTGCAGAGCGTGCTCGGCGAAGCGAACGACGCGATGGTCGCGCTGCACCATCTCGAGCAACTGTCGGCGCCGCCGTACCAGCTCGGTTTCGTGCGCGGCTACGGCGCCGCGCTCCAACAGCGGGCCGCGCGCGACGCCGAGACGCTGCTCGCCAGCCTGCGGCCGCCGAAGCTCGACGGCAAGTCGGGCTGAGCGCCACGCGCCGGACCCTATAATGGCCGCCCGTTTCCCCGCACGCATGCCGATGATGACCGACGCACCGCATTCTTCCTCGTCCGCCGAACCGCTCGAACTGGGCGGCGAGCTGTGGCTGCGCGCCGGCGAACAGACGCTCGGCGGCGCGACGCGCATCGCGCTGCTCGCGGCGATCGGCGACACCGGTTCGATCACGCGTGCGGCGAAGGCGGTGGGCCTCAGCTACAAGGCCGCGTGGGACGCGGTCGACACGATGAACAATCTCGCCGGCGAACCGCTCGTCGCGCGTTCGACCGGCGGCAAGGGTGGCGGCGGCACCACGCTGACGCCGCGCGCGACGTCGCTGATCGCCGCGTTCCGCGCGATCGAGCGCGAGCATCGCCGTTTCATCGAGGCCGCGAGCGCGGCCGTTGCCGGCTTCGACGTCGACTGGGCGCTGATCGGGCGGATCGGGATGAAGACGAGCGCGCGCAACCAGTTGTTCGGCAAGGTCGCATCGATCGTGCGCGGCACCGTCAACGACGAGGTCACGCTTGCGCTGCCGGGCGGGCAAGCCGTCGTCGCCGTGCTGACGCACGAAAGCGCCGAGGCGCTCGGGTTGCGGGAAGGCGCGGACGCGTGCGCGCTGGTGAAGGCGTCGTGGGTCGTGCTCGCGGTCGACGAGGGCGGACCCGACCTGAAGGTGTCCGCGCGCAACCGGCTGCGCGGCGGCGTCGAAGCCGTCACGGCGGGCGCGGTCAACAGCGAGGTGACGCTGGCGCTCGACGGCGGCGGGACGCTGACGGCCGTCGTGACCAACGACAGCGTCGATGCGTTGCAGCTCGACGCCGGTCGGCGCGCGATCGCGCTGTTCAAGGCGTCGAGCGTGATTCTGGCGGTGACGGGCTGACCCGCGCGGTAGCGCGGCTTGCGTTGGCCGGCGGCCGGCGTGCGGGGCGGGGCGAAGCCGGTGCCGCACGCGTGCGCATCGCACCGGCTTCGTTTCCGCGTTCAGCATGTGCCGCGACGCGGCTGCTCCCAGGCTCCAACGTGGCGACCGGCGCCACGCTCACGACCACGGCGTCGCGCGCTCAGGTGACGCGCGTCGGCCACTCGGCATGCGGCGAACTCGCCTGCACGCGTCCTTCGCTCAACTGCACGACCTGATCGCCGAACGCGGCGACGTCGTCGGGGTCGTGCGAGATCAGCACCATCGGGATGTCGAGCCGCGCCTGCAGCTCGGCGAGCTCGTGGCGCATGCGCTGGCGCATCGCGCCGTCGAGCGCCGCGAACGGTTCGTCGAGCAGCAGGATGCGCGGCTGCGCGACCAGCGCACGGGCGAGCGCCACGCGCTGCTTCTGCCCGCCCGACAGTTGCGACGGATATTGCCCCGCGAGCGATTCGAGATCGAACGCGCGCAGCCAGTACGCGACCTCCGGCGGCGCCGTCTTCGCGCGCGGGTTGCGCAGGCCGGCCGTGAGCCCGAACGCGATGTTCTGCCGCACGTTCAGATGCGGGAACAGCGCGTAGTCCTGGAACAGGTACGCGACACGGCGTTCGCGGGTCGGCACGTCGATGCGGCGCGCGGCGTCGAACAGCGGCTCGCCGTTCAGCGTGATCGCGCCTGCGTCGGGCGTCAGCAGCCCGGCGATCGCCTGCAGCGTCATGCTCTTGCCCGCGCCCGACGGCCCGAACAGCACGACGCGCTGCGTCGTCGCCGTGAACGACACGTCGAGCGTGAAGCGGCGCTCGGCGTTCGCGTAGGTCTTGCGGATATCGACGACGACGCTCATGCGGGCCTCCGCCGAAGCGGGCCGGCTGCCGGACGACAGACGTGATACGGGCAGCGCAGGTGCTTCATCAGAATTTGCTCCGAGAAACCCCGTCCTTCAGGACGGGGAGGAGAGGCGTGCTGTTGACAGACAGCTTCTTCCACGGGTTTGGATCACCTGCATGATCCTTGTCTATCGCTACCGGGTGAAATCGCTCAACGGACTGCTCAACAAGCAGAGCCGCGCGGTGAACTACGTCTGGAATTTCTGCAACGACACGCAGAAGCACGCGCTCAAGTGGAGCAAGAAGTGGCCGACCGGATTCGACCTGAACGTGCTGACAACCGGCAGCAGCAAGGAACTCGGTATTCACTCCGGCACGATCAACGCAACATGCGAGCAATATGCGAAGTCGGGCAGCCAGCACCGTCGGTCTTACGTGCGCTATCGCGGCAGGAAATCGCTCGGCTGGGTGCCGCTGAAGGGCCGTGACCTGAAGCGCGAGGGTGACGCGTTCCGTTTCGCCGGCAACATGTTTCGCGTGTTCAACAGCCGGCCGCTTCCCGAAGGCAAGATCAAGGATGGGACCAACTTTGCGCAGGATGCACGCGGCAACTGGTTTCTCAACATTGTGATCGAGATGCCGGATGTTCCGGCCCGACCTATCCGTTCCGGTGTGGGCATCGATCTCGGCCTGAAAGACTTCGCCGCACTTTCGACCGGCGAGAAGCTGCCCAATGACCCGTTCGGTCGACGAGCGGCGGAAAAGCTGGCGAAAGCGCAACGAGCGCGAAAGCACAAACGGCATATCGCGAAGCTGCACGCGAAGGTGGCGAATGTCCGCGCCGACTTCCAGCACAAGCTCGCGCTCGATCTGGTGCGGCGCTTCGATTACATCGCGGTCGGCAACGTGTCGGCCGCAAAACTCGCCAGAACCAGAATGGCGAAAAGCGTCTACGACGCATCCTGGTCGTCCTTCCGAAACAAGCTTCGTTACAAAGCGATCGCGCACGGGGCCACGCTCGAGGAAGTCGACGAAAGCGGTTCTACCCAGTCCTGTTCGGCGTGCGGGTCGCAAGCCAGCACGACGCGGCCGAAAGGTATCGCGGGACTGAGAATAAGAGAATGGGCCTGCAGTGGATGTGGTGTCGTGCATGATCGAGATATCAACGCTGCGCTGAACATTCTCCGATGCGGACGTGCATCGCCAGGTGTGGGAATCCTCTCCCTTTAGGCGGAGGAGGACGTCAAGTCAACTGGCTCCGCCGGGCGCGCGACGGCACGAGCCAGCCGGTCGCGAGCAGCACGAGCACGCAGGTGATCGACGTCACCAGCACGAGGAAGTTGGCCGTGTTGTCGTCGCCGGCCTGCACGGCCGCGTAGATCGCGACCGACAGCGTCTGCGTGCGGCCGGGCAGGTTGCCGGCGATCATCAGCGTCGCGCCGAATTCGCCGAGCGCGCGCGCGAACGCGAGCAGCGCCCCGGCGAGAATCCCGCGCGTAGCGAGCGGCAGCGTGACGCGGAAGAACACCGCGGCTTCGCCGAGCCCGAGCGTGCGCGCGGCGCGCTCGAGATGCGGATCGACGCCCTCGAACGCCGCGCGCGCCGATTTCAGGATCAGCGGAAACGCGACGACCATCGACGCGATCACCGCGCCTTGCCACGTGAACACCAGTTCGATGCCGAACCTGTCGAGCCACGCGCCGAACACGCCGCGCCGGCCGAGCAGCACGAGCAGGTAATAGCCGAGCACCGTCGGCGGCAGCACGAGCGGCAGCGTCAGCACGGAATCGACGACGTCGCGCAGCGGCGAGCGCCAGCGCGCGAGCATGAACGCGGCCGCGACGCCGAGCACGATGTCGAGCGCGGTCGCCCAGCCGGCAACCTTCAGCGACAGCAGTAGCGGGACCCAGGCGTCTTGCATCGCGATTCGCTCACTTGGCGGGCTTGAAGCCGAACGTCGACAGCACGGCCTGGCCCTGCGGCGACGCGACGAAATCGATGAACGACTGCGCCTGCGCGGCGTGGCGGCTGTCCTTGACCACGGCGATCGGGTAGGTGATGGCCGTCCGGGTCGGCACCGTCAGCGCGATTTTCACGCGGCCCGGCATGATCGCCGCGTCGGTGCCGAACACGAAGCCTGCGTCGACCTCGCCGCGCGCGACGTAGTCGAGGCTCTGGCGCACGTTGGCGGCCAGCACGCCCTTCGTGCTGACCGCATCCCACACCCCGGCCGCGCGCAGCGCGCCCTCGGTGTAGCGGCCGACCGGTACCGACGCCGGGTCGCCGTACGCGATGCGCTTCACGCCCGGCGCGGTCAGGTCGTTCAGCGACGTCGGCGCGGCCGCGCGGCTGTCCGCCGGCACGATCAGCACGAGCGAGTTCGCCGCGAAATCGCGGCGCGTGCCGGGCACGATCACCTTCTCGTTCACCGCCCGATCCATCGCCTTCTGGTCGGCCGACGCGAACACGTCGGCCGGCGCGCCCTTGGCGATCTGCTGCATCAGCACGTCCGATGCGCCGAAGTTGAACAGCACCCTGGTGTCCGGATGCTGCTTCTCGTACGCGTCGCCGACGGCCTTGAACGCGTTCGTCAGGCTGGCGGCCGCCGACACGACCAGTTCGTCGGCGGCGCAAGCGGGCGCGCTGAGCGCGATCCCGGCGGCGAGCGTGGCGATCGGCAGTAAGCGAAGCAGGGCGCGGCGAAGCGGACGGACGGTTGAGCGCATGGGAGTTCGTCGTGAATGGGTGGAAACCGTCATCGTAATATAGGGCGGGTTATAACGCTCGACATACTGCTCATGCGGCGGTGCGCATGAAATGATCAGACGTGAAGATCAGACGTGAAGATCAGACGTGAAAACGGGCGGTGAAAACGGGCGGCCGGTCACGCGTGAAGCACAGGCGGCGCCGATTCGGTGCGCTGCAGCGACGACGGCTGCGACGCGGGATGGTAGTTCGGATTGGCCTTCCAGCGCGCGCGGACGAACGGGCGCTCGTGGCCCGACAGTTCCAGCGCGACCTTGGTGACCCAGCGATGCGACGGCACCGTGAGGCCGTGGAGCGCGACGGTGACGAGCGCGAGGCTCGCGACGACCGCCGGCACCGACCAGCGGTGCGGCGCCGCGCGCCACGAGCCGGCGATGAACGCGAGCGCGGCGATCGCGCCGACGATGCAGCCGGTGATCGATTCGGACGGCGAATGCGCGTCGAGCGCGACCCGCGACACGCCGACCGCGACGCCGGCCGCCAGCCCGAGCGCGATGCCGGCGATTCGCACCGGCGTGCGCGTGCGGATCAGCGCGAGGAAAATCGCGACCGGATACACCGACGTCGACAGCATCGCATGGCCGCTGAACCCGGTGAAATCCCACGCGCGGATGCCGATGCCCCAGCCGAGGAACGCGATCTTCGTGAGCGCCACCACGCCGATCGCGGCCGCGAGCACGCCGAGCCACGCGGCCGCGCGCTGCCACGAGTAGCCGAGCGCGAGCCAGACGGCTATCGTGATCGCGAGCGGCAACGTCAGGCCGGCGCCGCCGAACGCGGTGATCATGATCCACAGGTGAGCGGGCAGGTCGAACATCGGGAAGGGGACGAACGAAGGCGGGACAATGCTTAAATCAACGCGCGAGCCGGGAAGAACGACTACAACGGATACAAGCGACCAAACCCCAGTATAGCGCCGCGTCCGCATGAGGCCCGTTTTTTGCGCTGCCGGGCACGCTCGGCGAGCAGGAAAAATCCTGGAAACAATGTTATGGTGCATTGCACAAAGTCAAACGATGCATCCGTTGCGGCGCCTTCATCGCGCCCCTATTTTTCCTGACTGCGAGCCCGATCGATGACCAAAAGTCTGACCAAGGTGTGGCTGGGCGGCATGAAACGCATGCTGTCCCCGGCCGCCAAGCGCGCGGCGCGCGACGCGCAGCGCATCACGCGCGACGCACTCGAGGCCGCGGCCTCTCCCGCCGTGTCCGATCCGTCCCCGCCACGCGAATCGCGCGTGCGGCCGCGCGCGGCCGCGTGGGCGGCGGGCGAGTGGACGCGCGGCGAACATCCGATGGCGCCCGCGCTCGGCCGCCTCGTCCAGAATCTCGCGTACGGGCTTTACGTACCGCCCGGCCGCCGGCGTGGCGCGATGCCGCTCGTCGTGATGCTGCACGGGTGCCAGCAGTCGGCGGACGAATTCGCGCAGGGCACGCGAATGAACCTGCTGGCCGACAAGCACGGCTTCGCGGTGCTGTACCCGGAACAGTCGCTGCGCGCGCACGCGCATGGTTGCTGGCACTGGTATGAAGACACCGACCGCGCGGGGCGCGGCGAGGCGGACACGGTGGCGGCGCTGGTCGACGCGCTGGTCGACGAGCACGGCTTCGACGCGTCGCGCGTCTACGTCGCGGGGCTGTCGGCCGGCGCGGGGCTTGCGTCGCTGCTTGCGCTGCACCACCCGGACCGTTTCGCGGCGGTCGCGTTGCACTCGGGCCCCGCGTTCGGCGAAGCGAATTCCGGCATCACCGCGATGGACGTGATGCGCCGCGGGCTGCGGCAGAACCCGGCCGCGGCGGTCGACGCGCTGGTCGATGCCGGTGCGTATCCGGGCATGCCCGCGCTGATCGTCCAGGGCGACGGCGATCATGTCGTCGCGCCGAAGAATGCCGATCAGCTGACCGTCCAGTTCATGCGCCTGAACGGGCTCGCCGACAGCCGGGGCGCGCTGCGCGGCGGCGAGCGCGTCGAGACGCGCAAAACGGGCGTCCAGATTACCGACGTGTGCCGCGACGGCGAGCCGGTCGTGCGGCTGTGCCACGTGAAAGGGCTCGATCACGCGTGGGCCGGCGGCGACGAAGCCGTGCCGTTTCACGCGGCGGTCGGCCCCGACGCCAGCGCGATGATCTGGGCTTTTTTCGAAGCCCATCGCCGCACTGTGGCGACCGAACGACGCACCGTTTGATCGACGCTGGTCAAAGCCTAGGGTTTTCCCTATAATTCGGGAAAACCCTAGTCCAGAACCTTTGAACAGCGAGATCGACCATGTACCTGCTGAGCCACCTCTTCCTGATGCTGACCAAGAACGCTGAAAAGGCCGCGAAAGAGCGCGCCGACGCGTACCTGGCCGAAGCCACCGACATCTACGATCTCGAATTCCGCATGCGCAAGATCGATCGCGACGCGGCAATGAACCGTCCGTATTCGATCGGCGCGCGCTAAGCGGCGCACGCGGGCCTGCCGGCCCGCCATTTCGACGAATCGCGCAAAAGGGCGCGTGCGGCATCTAGCCGCACGCGCCCTTTTTGTATTCTGCTGAAGCGTGAACCTGCGTCGCGTCAGACGACCGTCAGGCGCACCGGCACGTTGTTGCGCGTGGCGTTCGAATACGGGCACACGTGGTGCGCCTTGTCGACCAGCGTTTGCGCGTCGTTCTTGTCCAGCCCCGGCAGCGACACGCGCAGCTCGATGTCGAGCCCGAAGCCGCCTGCGTCGTTCGGGCCGATGCCCACTTCCGCGGTGACTTGCGTATCGGCCGGCAGCGTCTGCTTGTTCTGGCCCGCGACGAATTTCATCGCGCTCAGGAAACAGGCCGAGTAACCTGCGGCAAACAGTTGCTCCGGATTCGTGCCTTCCGCACCCGTGCCGCCGAGTTCGCGCGGCGCGGCCAGCTTCACTTCCAGCTTGTGGTCGGCGGATACCGCGCGGCCGTCGCGGCCGCCCGTGCTCGTGGCGCTGGTCTTGTACAGAATGTTCATCGTGCAGCTCCTGTCGGGAAGAGAGTGAGAAAGCGGTCCGGTTGGACGGGATGTCGCCGGCCATGACCAGAATATAGAACACAAATGATTAGTGTGCAAATCAAATTTTTAAAAAAAACCGGCGGCGCCGGGTAGGTCGGTCCGAGTTTCAGCGTGCGAGCGTCAGCGTTCGTTGGCCACCGACAACGCGTCGCGCAACTGCTGGAGATCGGCGCGCAGCCTGATCAGGAAGTCGGGTGTCTGTTGCATCGCGCAAAAGAGGTCGGCGGGCACCGAGCGCGCGCGGTCCTTCAGCGCACGGCCTTCCGACGTCACGCGCACGTTGACGACGCGTTCGTCCGCCGCGCTGCGCACGCGCTCGACGTAGCCGAGCGCTTCCAGCCGCTTGAGCAGCGGCGTGACCGTGGCCGGATCGAGGTCGAGCCGCGCGGCGATGTCCTTTACGGCCAGGTCGTCGCGCTCCCACAGCACGAGCATCGCGAGATATTGGGGATAGGTCAGCGACAGCTTGTCGAGCAGCGGCTTGTACGCCTTCGTCATCGCGTGCGAAGTCGAGTAAAGCGCGAAGCAGAGTTGCTCGTCGAGCGTCTGGGGCAGGGAAGGCGGGCGATCCATGATTCGGGAAGCGCGTCGGATGCGCGAACGATTTGTACACAAATTATTTTGCGCGCAAAAGATCGGGTTGAACAGAGGCGCCCGAAGCTTTGGATACCGGAAAAGGGAGAGATCAGAAGCGCGCGGGGCGACGACCCGGTGCTGGAAACAGCGCGGCGGCGCTGACGACGCGCGCCGGCCGGGAGAGGGTCAGCGGCCCGACATCGTCGTCGTCGCGCCCGGTTCCTGTACGCCGAAGCAGCCGCGATAGGTCGCGTAGAACGAGCAGTACAGCATCGTGACGATGATGATCGTCACCGGCATCATGATCGTCAGCGCGTACGCGCCGGCGCCGAGCGCCTGCAGCAGCAGCGACAGCGCGAGCGACGTGCCGAGCGCGACGGCGAACCACAGCACGCCGTACACGACGAACGCGCCGCGATTGCGCCAGCAACTGACGACGCTGAAGAACAGCGCCTTCGCGGGCGGAACGTCATGCCACGCGACCAGCACCGGCGCGAACCAGAACAGCATCGCGATCGGCAGATAGAGCAGCGTCGCGAAGAACAGCGCGCCCAGCGTGCCTTGCGCGGCGAGCGTCTCGGGCGTCGTGTTCGCTTCGTCGGCCGCGCCCATCATCACGTGGAACAGCGCGCCGCCGTCCACGAGCGACGACGCGGCGAACACCAGCACCATCGACGCGACGTAGATCACGCCGAGCACGAGCAGCCGCTGGGTCGCGACGGTGCCGTACGAGCGAAAGCCGTCGACGAGGATCGTCGGCATCACGGTCTTGCCGGCCACCGTGTCGCGGCACGCGGCCATGAAGCCGACCGCGATGCCGGGAATGAATACCAGCGGCAGCGCGGAGCCGATCACGGGCACCATCGACACCAGCGTGATCGCGAGCAGATACGTGAAGAACAGCGTGATGAACGCGAGCGGATTCCGGCGGAACAGCCAGATGCCTTGACGGAACCAGACATAGCCCGTTTTCGCGGGCACTTCGATCAGTTGCATGCGGTTTGGATCTCGGGAAGCGCGGGCGTATGCGCGATACGCTCACGCAGGATGCGTTCGAAATGGCCGGGGTCGTGCGGCTTGAGCATCTCGGCCGCGCGCGGCAGGTAGAAGTCGTACAGGCGCGACACCCAGAAGCGGTACGCGCCCGCGCGCAGCATGTCGCTCCAGTGGCGGCGTTCCTCGGCCGTGAACGGCCGGACCGTCTGGTACGCGCGCAGCAGCGCATCGGCGCGCGCGACGTCGAGCACGCCGGTCGCGAGGTCGACGCACCAGTCGTTGACGGTGACCGCGACGTCGAACAGCCACTTGTCGCAGCCTGCGAAATAGAAGTCGAAGAAGCCGCCGAGCCGCACGTCGTGGCCGGTGCCGGGCGCCGCGTGCGCGAACAGCACGTTGTCGCGGAACAGGTCGCAATGGCATGGGCCGGCCGGCAGCGCCGCATAGTCGTCCGACGCGAAGAAGCCGGCCTGGTGCGCGAGCTCGCCTTCGAGCAGCGTGCGTTGCGCGTCCGTGATGAACGGCACGATCGCCGGCACGTTCTCCTGCCACCACGGCAGGCTGCGCAGGTTCGGCTGGCTGCGCGGATAGTCGCGGCCCGCGAGGTGCAGGCGCGCGAGCATCTGCCCGACCTCGATGCAGTGTTCGACTCCGGGCGCGAGTTCGGCCGCGCCGTCGAGTTTCGTGACGATCGCGGCCGGCTTGCCGTGCAGCTCGCCGAACAACGCGCCGTCGTCACGCGGGACCGGGTCCGGCACCGGCACGCCGTGGGCGGCCAGGTGGCGCATCAGGTCGAGGTAGAACGGCAACTGCTGCGCCGTGAGCTTTTCGAAGATCGTGAGGACGTATTCGCCGCGCGTCGTCGTCAGGAAGAAATTGCTGTTTTCGATACCGGACGGAATGCCGCGGAACGCAAGCACGTCGCCCAGTTCGTAGTGGCGCATCCATTGCGCGAGATCGGAGTCGGAAACAGCGGTGAAAACGGCCATGCGGGATGCGTCAGGTCAGGGTGTCGGCACGCGGGCGGCGTGCGGCGCGACAGCGGGTGAAGGGGCGGGGCGGCGCGGTCGGGGCGCGGCGCCTCGGAATCAGTAGCGCAGGTTCAGCGACGGCAGGCGCGTGATCGGGACGCCCGCGTCGTGCGGCTTCGGCGACGTGTCGGGCGTCGAGCTCATCTGGTAGCGCGTGCCGAAGTTCGACTTCACGTCGATCTCGACCGGCTTGCCGCGGTCGCGGTACTCGGTGACTTCGGTGCCGTTCTTGCTCTTTTCGTGGAAGCTCGGCGTGCGGCGGATGTCGGCGAAGTCGACTTTCGACGTGACTTCGGCGCCCGGCCGGTTGATCTTGCGGAGATCGGGCAGGCCGGCGGCTTCGTTGGCCTCGGCCCGGGCCTGCGCGTCGGCGTCAGGCGTGCCGCCGGCGGCATGAGCGACGCTGGCGGCGGCAAACGCGACGGCAGCGGCGACGAAAATGAGCGGCTTCATGATGAGTCTCCAGTGAACCTACCGATTTTAGCAAATACTGCGCGCCATCCGGCCCCGGCGTGCGCAGGGGCGGCCATAAGCGCGACCGGGTTCCGTGGTAATGTCGTCGGATCAGACGAGGTAATGACAATGAAGAACGATTTGAGCCGCCGGCACCGTGTGCTGTCGCCCGAAAGCCCGTCGATCGAGGCTTTCGACGATCCGATCGCTGCCGTCGCGCGGCTGTCCGCCATTTACGACACGAATACGGGCTTCTTGCGCGATGCATTTGCGCGCTATCGCCGCCACGAAGCGATTACCGAGCACGTGCGCGCGTGCTATCCGTTCGTGCGGATCCGCACCGACGTCAACACGCACGTCGATTCGCGCCGCTCGTACGGCTTCGTCGCGGGGCCGGGCGTATTCGAGACGACGGTCACGCGCCCCGATCTCTTCGCGAACTACTACCGCGAGCAACTGCGCCTGCTGGCGAAGAACCACCATGTCAAGATCGAGATCGGCGTGTCGTCGCAGCCGATTCCGATCCATTTCGCGTTTCCGGAAGGCATCCATCTCGAGGGCGAGCTCGATCGCGACCGCCTGCTCGCGATGCGCGACATCTTCGACACGCCCGACCTGTCGTATCTCGACGACCGCATCGTCAACGGCACGTTCGAGCCGGCGCCGGGCGAGCCGCATCCGCTCGCGCTGTTCACGGCCGCGCGCGTCGACTTCTCGCTGCATCGGCTGCGCCACTACACGGCGACGTCGCCCACGCATTTCCAGAACTACGTGCTCTACACGAACTACCAGTTCTACATCGACGAGTTCGTGAAGCTCGGCCGCACGATGATGACGGAAAGCGACGATCCCGAGGTGCGCGCGTACCGCAGCGAGTACAGCGCGTTCGTCGAGCCGGGCGACGTCGTCACGTACAACGCGAACCTCGGCGGCGAGCCGGCCGAGGGCACCGCGCCGCCGCGCCTGCCGCAGATGCCTGCGTATCACCTGAAGCGCGCGGACGGCAGCGGGATCACGATGGTCAACATCGGCGTCGGCCCGTCGAACGCGAAGACGATCACCGATCACATCGCGGTGCTGCGCCCGCACGCGTGGGTGATGCTCGGCCACTGCGCGGGGCTGCGCAACACGCAGCGCCTGGGCGACTACGTGCTCGCGCACGGCTACGTGCGGGAAGATCACGTGCTCGACGCCGACCTGCCGCTATGGGTGCCGATCCCGGCGCTGGCCGAAGTGCAGCTCGCGCTCGAGCGCGGCGTGGCCGAGGTCACGCGGCTCGAGGGCGTGGAACTGAAGCGCGTGATGCGCACGGGCACGGTCGCGAGCGTCGACAACCGCAACTGGGAGCTGCGCGACCATCGGGAGCCCGTGCAGCGGCTGTCGCAGAGCCGCGCGATCGCGCTCGACATGGAAAGCGCGACGATCGCCGCGAACGGTTTCCGCTTCCGCGTGCCGTACGGCACGCTGCTGTGCGTGTCGGACAAGCCGCTGCACGGCGAGCTGAAGCTGCCGGGTATGGCCGACACGTTCTATCGCGGACAGGTCGACCAGCATCTGCAGATCGGCGTGAAGGCGATGGAGATCCTGCGCACGAACGGGCTCGACAAGCTGCATAGCCGCAAGCTGCGGAGCTTCGCGGAAGTGGCGTTCCAGTAACGCGCATGACTGGCAGGCGGGGCGATGGGCTGCCGGGCTTTGCGGCGGCCGGCACGCGCCTGCCCTGCGTCACCCATCCGGTCGCCGGGACACTCGTCGTGGCCGCAATGTGGCCTTCGTACTCGGACGCGACCATTTTCTCCAATTTGGAAGTTGTCCTATAGTTTTGTCCTTGTCATCGAGAATATGCTCTCCTGCGTGGCGTTCTCCGACGCCCGCACGAAGGAACGGCGAACAGCCGATCCAATTGATTCCTATAATATTGAGAGTAGACATATCCGATGAAAATCAAAATCCTGCTGGCTTCCCTGATGCTCACTGCTTCGCTATCGGCCATGGCTCAAGCGGTGATCGGTCCATCCAAGCCGCAGCCGCCTTGCGAAAGAGAAGCGGTGCTCGGCCCGTCCGATCCTTGCAAACCTGTCGCAGTGGTCGGCCCGAGCAAACCCAAACCGTGTTGGTGCTACATCGTTGAGTAAGCCGTGAAACAGGCGCGCCCATCCTTGGGTGCGCCTCGTTCGCAGGTTGAAGAGCGACAGGGAAGGGAACGCGTCGATGGCGCGACGGAGCGGCCTCTACTGCGCAAGCCCGGGGAGACACCGGCAGCCTGGAGATTTCATCGTTCATCAGCCGTCGGCTTTTTCCCGTCATTGTGATCGCTCCGGTCTCCGTTCTGAGCGGCGCCATGAAGGCGTGCCCGGCACGGAGGATCGATTGAAGGCGGTGACGGTATTCGTCTGCGTCGCCGTCGGCGGCGTCAGTTGGGTGCGTTGAACTGCATGTGCTCCAGTGGCGCGGGCCGCACGTTCCGTTGTCTTCGCGCAGCGCACGCCTTCAACCGGGTCAGCTCCCCGCATCGCCGTTACCACTGCACCGGTTCGACCGTTCGATTGAACGCGACCTCGAGCAACGCGTTTTCAGCATCGTCGAGCGTCAGATCGAGCGCCGCGAGCGCATCGTCCAAGTGATGCGGCTTCGACAGCCCGACGATCGGCGCGGTGACGCCGGGCCGGTGCAGCGCCCACGCCAGGGCAATCCGCGCGGGCGGTAGCCCATGCGCCTGCGCCACCTGCCTGACCGCATCGACGGTCGCCGCGACCGCGTCGCGCCCGTCGTACCAGGACACCATTTGCCGGTCGGTTGCGGCCCGCGTCGTCGCCGCATCACGCGAGCCGGCCAGTAGCCCGCGGCCGAGCGGGGACCACGGCGTGTAGGCCATCCCTTCTGCGATGCAAAGCGGCAGCATGTCGCGCTCGTCGTCGCGGCAGATCAGGCTGTACTGGCTCTGCATCGACACGAATCGGGCGAGTCCGTGATGCCGTTGAAACGCGAGCATCTTCATGAATTGCCATGCATGCATCGACGACGCGCCGAGGTAGCGGACCTTGCCGCTCCTCACGAGGGTATCGAGCGCATCGAGCGTTTCTTCGATCGGCGTGTCCGGATCGAACCGGTGGATCACGTAGAGATCGACGTAATCCGTCCCGAGGCGCTGCAGCGACGCATCGATGCTGGCGAGCAGATGCTTGCGCGACAGCCCGCGCGCATTCGGCCCGTCGCCGGTCGGAAAGAACGCCTTGGTTGCGATCACCACGTCGTCGCGCGTCGCGAAATCGCGCAGCGCGCGCCCGAGAATGCGCTCGCTCTCGCCGCCCGAGTAGATGTCGGCCGTGTCGAAGAAATTCACCCCCGCATCGAGTGCCGTGCGAATGAAAGGGCGAGCCACCTCCTCGGTCGTGACCCACGGGCGCCATGACGGGTCGCCGTAGGTCATGCAGCCCAGGCACAGCGTCGACACCTTCAGCCCGGACGCTCCCAGTCTCACGTATTCCATCGGTTCTTCCTCCGTGGCAGTGCCGGTCAGCGCATGCCGCCGATCGTGTAGCCGCCGTCGACCAGGAGCGATTCGCCCGTCACGAAGCGCGCTTCGTCGCTGCAAAGCCAGACGGCCGCGTCGGCCACGTCTTCGGGCGTGCCGATCCGCCGGGCGGGCGTGAATGCGGCGAACGGGCGGAACATCTCGTCGTCGCCGAAACGGCGCGCCATCGGCGTATCGATGATGCCGGGGTTTACGTTGTTGATCCGGATGCGGTGCGGGCCGCCTTCGAGCGCGACCGCGCGCACCAGCGCATCGAGCGCGCCCTTGCTGGCCGAATAGGTCGACGAGCCGGCAAGCGCGCCTTTCGCGAGCCACGACGACGTATTGACGATCGCACCGCCGCCGTGCGCGAGCATTGCCTCCATTTCGTATTTGATCGACAGCCACGTACCCTTGAGATTGGTGGCGATCACCGTGTCGAAGTCGGCCTCGGTCTGTTCCACGATCGGCGCGAACGCCCCTTCCGTACCCGCATTGTTGAATGCCGCATGCAATGCGCCGTAGCGTCCGATCGTTGCGTCGACGAGCGCACGCACGCCATCGGCGGAGGCGACGTCGATGGTTATCGCGAAGGCTTCGCCGCCGCGCCCGGTAATCGCGCGCACGGTTTCGTCGAGCGGCGCCGCGCGCCGTCCGGCAACGACGACGCGGGCGCCTTCACGCGCGAATGCGAGCGCGGCCGCCCGGCCGATGCCGGTGCCGCCGCCGGTGACGAGCGCGACGCGTCCGTCGAGCCGGGGCCGCGTCGCGGCGGAAGAGGTTGACAGGCTCCGTGAATCGGACATGACGAGTTGCTCCATGCGAAGGGAAACGAGCCGGCCGACTGGCCGGGGGCAGGGTCGAGGTGCTTAGTCCTGGCGGTCGGGCACCGTCAGGGGCGCGCCAGGCGTACCGGCGTAGAACACGATCAGTTCGGCGCGCTCGTCGCCGGTCTCGCCGCGATGGGCGCCGTCGATCATTTCCGGCACCACGTCGCCGGGACCGAGCGCCAGCCGCTTGCCGTCGCTGCGGCGCACGGCGGTGAGGTGGCCCGACAGCACGTAGCCGATGTTGATCGACGGATGCGTATGCCACGGCAATACCGCGTGCGGCGGAATCGTGTAGCGTACGACCGTGATTTCCGGTTGTCCTGACGGATAGGTGCGATATCGCGAGCCGTCCCACGCATGCGTGGTTCGCAGCAGTACCGTCTCGGTCACGCGGCTGCCCGCGTCCGCTTCCTGTGCGATTGCTCGGGGCGAACCGGCGACGATCAATGCGGCCGCGAAGACGGTTCGCGAAACGACTGAAAATGAAAATGTGTTCATGGCGACGGGCCGTTTGGCCCCGGGTATCCAGACAGCGCCATTGTGCGAAGCAGGGTGCCGCGCGAATAGCACCTGACCGGTTGAAACCGATTCAACCGATCGGACAGGCGTTACGATGCCAGGGACGATCGCCCGGGCGTTCCGGGCTTGACGGGAGCTGCGAATGGATCGGTTGAAGGCGCTGACGGTATTCGTCCGTATCGCGGCCGCGGGCGGTATCAGCGCGGGCGCCCGCGAGCTGGGCATGACGCCGCAAGCGGCCAGCAAGCAGGTCGCGGCGCTGGAAGCGCTGTTGAACGTGCGGCTGCTCCAGCGCTCGACGCGCGGGATCGTGCTGACGCTCGAGGGTGAGCGTTTGCTTGCACAGTGCCGCGGCGCTGTCGGGGAACTGGAGAGCGCGCTGCGCATGCTCGACGACGATCGGGCGCACGCGGCCGGCACGATCCGTGTTGCGGCGCCGTATTCGCTGGCTCGGCGCTTTCTCGCGCCACTGCTCGGCGAATTCTGCGACCGGCAGCCGGGCGTCACGGCCGAGCTGATCGTCAGCGACGACATGGCCGACATCGTCGAGCAGCGGATCGACATCGCCGTGCGGACCGGCAATCTGCCCGACAGCGGGCTCGTTGCACGACGCATCGCCGATCTGCAATTGATCGTCTGCGCGGCGCCCGCGTATCTGCGTCGACACGGCGAGCCGCAGACGATCGACGCGCTGCGCGATCATCGTTGCACCGCGTTCCTGTATCCGCGCACCGGCAAGCCGTTTCCGTGGGAATTCCTGGTTGATGGTCGGGTCGACACACGACAGATCGCCCCGTTCATCGCGACCAACGACATCGATGCGGAACTCGACACGGTACTGAGCGGCGCCGCGATCGGCCAGTTCTTCGGCTATTCGGTTCACGCGCACATTCGCGAGGGGCGTCTCGTGCCGCTGCTGATCCGGCACGTGACCTGCCGTTACGGCCTGCACCTGTGCATGCCGCAGCGCATGCATCTGCCGCGGAGGAGCCGTTTGCTGATGGATTTCCTCGCCGCCCGGCTTGGCGCGCATCCGGATCTCGCACCGCTTTCGTTTGCGGAGGTGTCGGCATGACACACGCGTGATCGCGGGCGAGCCTCCGTGCGGCTGCGCGTCGTCGCTCCGCGCTCGCCCATCTTCAAGAGCCCCGGCTGGCAATGACAGTCGTCATGGTCGCGATCGGCGCGTTCGTCGGGCCGTGCGACGTCGTCACGGCCAATGCGAACCCTGGTGGCGAGTCGGGCGAGGTCGCCGCGCCGTTGCGTGCGCCGCAGATGCCCGCATCACCTGAAGCCGGGTTCGGGCATCGGGAGGCGGTACGCGCTCGCCGAGCATCAGTTCGCGAGCTCGGCGTTGCGAGCGAGCGACAGGTCTTGATGCGTCTCGCGCATCGCGGCGAGTGCGGCTTCGAGCATCGCGATCGCATCCGTGCGCCGCTTGATCGCCAGCCGCTGTTCTCCGAGCGCCCGCAGCGGTGCGCCGCCGAAATAGTCCATGATGTCGGGCAGGCGGCGCACGACGCCGCGGCTGCCCCAACAGCCGTCGTCGATTTCCGATGGAAAGACCCACACACGCGCCGCGATGGTGGCGATCGGCACGCCTTCCGCGCGAGCCACAGCGGCGGTCACGTCCGCAATCAGCCCAGCACGCGCGGCGTCCGTGTACTGCCCTTCCGGCACGGTCGGCACGATCCGATAGATCGGCGCGGGCGCGACCGCCCCGGCGCGATACACGGCCGCCGGCCGATGGACGAAGATCCATGTCACGTCCCGCACGCGCGGATTGTCGGGATCGAGTCCCTCGTGGCGGATCAGCGTGTCCATCAGTTCTTCCATCAGTTGTGCTTCGGCATCCGGTGCGAGCGCGCCTTCGGGAATGTATACGTCGATCATCGGCATGATGGTGTCCTGGTTCGGTGGAGAGGGTGCCGCTCCGAGGCGGGGCGACGTGAATCCAGTGTACGAACCTCATGCTGACGCGCAGAGTGGCGAAACTGCCATTCGACGATGCCATTTCCGCCATCGTTTCCGATGCCGGTTGCGCGAGGTTAGGGCGTGAAGCGACGGCGATATTCGCCGGGGGAGATGCCGGTCTCGCGCTTGAACAATTGCCGAAAGCCGCTGATGTCCGCGTAGCCGACGCGCTCGCAGACCGTGTCGATCGCGAGCTTCGTTTCCGCGAGCAGCCGCTTCGCGACTTCGATCCTGAGTGTCTGCAGATACCTGAGCGGCGGCGCGCCCACGGCGTCTCTGAAGCGGCGGTGGAGCGAGCGTTCGCTCATCGCGACGTGATCGCTCAGCCGGGCGAGGCTGAAGGGTTCCCGCAGGTGCTTTTCCATCCAGCGCTGGGCGCGCGCGATGGTTGGATCGTCGTGCCCGCGATGGCCCATCCGGTCGAGGTCGATGAACGAATCCTGCGAGACGCGGTTCATGTCGATCAGCATGAGCCTGGCGACCGACGCGGCAAGGCGCGCATTCGCCAGTTTGTCGATGAGTCGCAGCGCGAGATTCTGGTACGAGGTGACGGCGCCGCCGCACAGGATGCCGTCCTGCTCGGTCAGGATGTCCGACGCACGCAGCGCTACGTCCGGATAGCGTGCGCGGAAGCTCGATGCTTTCGACCAGTGCGTCGTGGCAAGGCGGCCGTCGAGCAGGCCGGCCTCCGCGAGCAGGAATGTGCCGGTGCAGTACGTCGCGATCAGCGTGCCGCGTGCGTGTTGCCGGCGCAGCGCGTCGAACAGTGGCGCGAGCGTTGCGGGCCGATCGAGCAGCCGCTCGAGATCCGCGACGAACGGGCTGGTCAGCCAGATCGCGTCGGCGGGACTGCTGCCGTCGATCGCGCCATCGACCGGGATGATCAGGCCGGAGGTCGTTCGCACCGGCCGTCCGCCGATCGATTCGACGCGCCAGCGAAACGGTGCGCTCGTGCGGCCCTGCGAAGTCGTCGAGGCGAGATGGTTGGCCGCCGCGAGCATGTCAGTCGGCGCGGCGACGCCGGATGCAAGGGCCTGATCGACGACCCAGATTCGGATGAGCGGCATGAGTGGCGGAAATGGCCTCGGAGAAGGGCGATACTACCACCCGGTGCCGAGCGATTTCGCGGGTCGTCAGGCCGTCGATTCATGCGGTCGGGCGCTCGACAATCAAAAGGCCGCCCGGCGCCGAAGCGCCCGGGCGGCCTTGCGTGCATCGAGCGACCGCGCCGTGCCGGTCAGCACTCGCCTTTCTTCGCGTGTCCCGGCGGGCAGTGATAGCCGCGGCGATCGTCACGGCCGCGATAGCGCTGGTGATCCTCCCACTCGCGGCGTTCCCAGTAGCGGCGGCCGTCCCAGTAGCGATCGCCATGCCAGCCAATGATGATCGCGGGCGCCGGGGCGACCACGACGGGCGCAGGCGCGACGACGACCGGTGCGGGCGTGCCGATGTTGACGTCGACGTTGACGGCGTGGGCGAGGCCGGACAGCGAAAGGCCGAGGCCGGCGAAGGCAAGGGCGATCAGCGAGCGTTGCATGTTCTTTTCCGTGAGGTCGTTATAAGAGGCCGGCGCGACACGATGGAAGCGAGGGGGACCGTTCCACCGGGGGGGAACGCCGGGCCGACACAATGCAGTGTGCTGGTACGCGACGAAAAAGGCGAGGCGTGTTTGTTACGGCGGATTGGCGGCCGGCAGGCGCATGGGAACGGATACCACGCCGAACCGTTTGACAATGGCGGGCTGCGGGCAGGGCGGGCCGCGCTGTGTCGCACGGCGCCGGCTGCGCGAATTTGACATTCGGCGGCGCGCGGCCGCGGCGCGGGATTAACAGCGCGTTACAAAGTGACACGCGGCAGGTGGCGGGATCGCCACGCGTGCCGTGCGGGAAGCCGTCCGCCGTCCGCCGGCCGTCGGGCCGGTGGACGTCACGGATGGATTACAGATAGAACATCCGGTCTTCTTCGGGGCGCGGCGGATGGCCGTCTTCGTCCGAACCTTCTTCCTCGCCGCTGTCCTCGTAGAACGCGAGCACCGCGTCGAGCACCTGGTCGGGGTCGTCGATCACCTGCATCAGATCCATGTCTTCCGGATTGATCAGGCCCATCGGAATCAGTTGATCGCGGAACCATTGCAGCAGCCCCTTCCAGAACTCGCTGCCGACGAGGATGATCGGCACGAGGCGCGATTTTTTCGTCTGGATCAGCGTGAGCACTTCGGACAGCTCGTCGAGCGTGCCGAAGCCGCCCGGCATCACGATCACCGCATCCGAATTCTTCACGAACGTGACCTTGCGCGTGAAGAAGTGGCGGAAGCGCAGCGAGATGTCCTGATAGTGGTTGCCGGCCTGCTCGTGCGGCAGCTCGATGTTCAGGCCGACCGACGGCGCCTTGCCGGCGTGCGCACCCTTGTTCGCGGCTTCCATGATGCCGGGGCCGCCGCCGGAGATCACCGCGAAGCCGGCGTCCGACAGCTTGCGCGCGATCTGCGCGGCGAGCTTGTAGTGCGGCGTGTCGGGTTTGAGGCGGGCAGAACCGTAGATGCTGACAGCCGGGCGGATCTCCGACAGGTACTCGGTCGCCTCGATAAACTCTGCCATAATCGTGAACATCTGCCACGATGCGCGCGCCTTCTTGGCCGTCGCGCGCTCTTGATCTGCGAGCGAACGCAGACTCGGAATCACTTTTCTCTTGTTCATAATGCCTGAAGAACGAAATCTGGAAGGTAAGACCCTGCTATTGGTTGACGGTTCGAGCTATCTGTATCGGGCTTACCATGCGATGCCTGATTTGCGTGGCCCTGGCGGGGAGCCGACCGGAGCGCTCTACGGAATCATCAACATGCTGCGCCGTATGCGCAAGGAAGTCAGTGCAGAGTATAGCGCTTGCGTGTTCGATGCAAAGGGCAAGACGTTCCGCGACGACCTTTATGCCGACTATAAGGCAAACCGTCCGTCGATGCCGCCCGACCTCGCGTTGCAGGTCGAGCCGATCCACGGCGCGGTGCGCGCGCTCGGCTGGCCGCTGCTGATGGTCGAAGGCGTCGAGGCCGACGACGTGATCGGCACGCTCGCGCGCGAAGCCGAACGGCACGGGATGAACGTGATCGTGTCGACGGGCGACAAGGATCTCGCGCAGCTCGTGACCGACCGCGTCACGCTCGTCAACACGATGACCAACGAGACGCTCGACCGCGACGGTGTGCTCGCGAAGTTCGGCGTGCCGCCCGAGCGCATCATCGACTACCTCGCGCTGATCGGCGACACCGTCGACAACGTGCCGGGCGTCGAGAAATGCGGGCCGAAGACGGCCGTGAAATGGCTGTCGCAATACGACAGCCTCGATGGCGTCATCGAACACGCGGCCGACATCAAGGGCGTGGTTGGCGACAACCTGCGCCGCGCGCTCGACTTCCTGCCGCTCGGCCGCAAGCTCGTGACGGTCGACACCGCGTGCGATCTCGCACCGCATCTCGACTCGATCGAAGCGTCGCTGAAGAGCGACGGCGAGGCGCGCGACCTGCTGCGCGACATCTTCGCGCGCTACGGCTTCAAGACCTGGCTGCGCGAAGTCGAGAGCGCACCGGCCGAAGGCGGCGGCGCCGACGCGCCGGAAGGCGAGCCGGCTCCGGTGATCGCAGCCGACGTCGTGCGCGAATACGACACGATCCAGACTTGGGAACAGTTCGATGCGTGGTTCGCGAAGATCGATGCGGCCGCGCTGACCGCGTTCGACACCGAGACGACCGCGCTCGATCCGATGCTCGCGCGGCTCGTCGGCCTGTCGTTCTCGATCGAGCCGGGCAAGGCGGCCTACCTGCCGGTCGCGCACCGCGGCCCCGACATGCCCGAGCAGCTTCCGCTCGACGAAGTACTCGCGCGCCTGAAGCCGTGGCTCGAATCGGCCGATCGCAAGAAGGTCGGCCAGCACCTGAAGTACGACGCACAGGTGCTCGCGAACTACGACATCGCGCTGAACGGCATCGAGCACGACACGCTGCTCGAATCGTACGTGCTCGAATCGCACCGCACGCACGACATGGACAGCCTCGCGCTGCGGCATCTCGGCGTCAAGACGATCAAGTACGAGGACGTGGCCGGCAAGGGCGCGAAGCAAATCGGTTTCGACGAAGTGGCGCTCGAGCAGGCCGCCGCGTATGCAGCCGAAGATGCGGACATCACGCTGCAGCTTCACCAGGCGCTGTATCCGCAGGTCGCGCGCGAGCCGGGCCTCGAGCGCGTGTACCGCGAGATCGAGATGCCGGTGTCGCTCGTGCTGCGCAAGATGGAGCGCACCGGCGTGCTGATCGACGACGTACTGCTGCAGGCGCAAAGCACCGAAATCGCGACGCGCCTGATCGAACTCGAGGGCGAGGCGTACGAACTGGCGGGCGGCGAATTCAATCTCGGCTCGCCGAAGCAGATCGGGCAGATCTTCTTCGAGAAGCTGCAGTTGCCGGTCGTGAAGAAGACGCCGAGCGGCGCGCCGTCGACCGACGAGGAAGTCCTGCAGAAGCTCGCCGAGGACTACCCGTTGCCGAAGCTGCTGCTCGAGCATCGCGGGCTGTCGAAGCTGAAGTCGACCTATACCGACAAGCTGCCGCGGATGGTGAACCCCAGCACCGGCCGCGTGCACACGAATTATGCGCAGGCAGTCGCGGTGACGGGCCGCCTTGCGTCGAACGACCCCAATCTTCAGAACATTCCGGTGCGCACGGCCGAAGGCCGGCGCATCCGCGAGGCGTTCATCGCGTCGCCGGGCCACCGGATCGTGTCGGCCGACTATTCGCAGATCGAACTGCGGATCATGGCGCACATCTCGGGCGACGCGTCGCTGCTGCGCGCGTTCTCGCAAGGCGAGGACATCCACCGCGCGACGGCCGCCGAGGTGTTCGGCGTGACGCCGCTGGAGGTCAATTCCGACCAGCGCCGGATTGCGAAGGTGATCAACTTCGGGCTCATCTACGGGATGAGCGCGTTCGGGCTCGCATCGAATCTCGGCATCACGCGCGACGCGGCGAAGCTCTATATCGACCGCTATTTCACGCGCTATCCGGGCGTCGCGCAGTACATGGAAGACACGCGCGCGATCGCGAAGGAGAAGGGCTACGTCGAAACCGTGTTCGGTCGCCGCCTGTGGCTGCCGGAGATCAACGGCGGCAACGGTCCGCGCCGCCAGGCGGCCGAGCGCGCGGCCATCAATGCACCGATGCAGGGCACGGCGGCCGACCTGATCAAGCTGTCGATGATCGCGGTGGACGACTGGCTCACGCGCGACCGGCTTGCGTCGCGGATGATCATGCAGGTGCACGATGAACTGGTGCTCGAGGTGCCCGACAGCGAGCTGTCGCTCGTGCGCGAGAAACTGCCGGAAATGATGTGCGGCGTCGCGAAGCTGAAGGTGCCGCTGGTCGCCGAAGTGGGCGCCGGCGCGAACTGGGAAGAGGCACACTGACGCACCCCGTGCGATTCCCCGCTTCCCGCGGCATATTGTTGCAGGGATGCCAAATATCGAGATGGTTTGCTTGTGGTCAACGCGCAAGCTCCCGGACAATGCATGTCAGTCATGTCATTGACGCGGGGCGGCGCGCCCCGCGTGCCGGATCGGTCGCATCGTAGTGCTTCGAACTGCACATCGATGATGTCCGAACCGGTTAATCCACCGGGCGGCGCGCGTGCATCGCGTTTGCTTCATCCGGCGGCAGCCGTTTCGACTCGCAAAGGGAGAATCAGATGCATCGGATCATCATCGTAGGCGGAGGCGCGGGCGGCCTGGAACTGGCGACGCGGCTCGGCGACCGTTACGGTGCGCGCGGCAATCGTCCCGCGCGTGCGCTCGTCACGCTCGTCGACCGCAATCCGACTCACATCTGGAAACCGCTGCTGCACGAGGTCGCGGCCGGCAGCATGGATCCGTTCACGCAGGAACTCGAATATGCGGCGCAGGCACGCTGGCACGGCTTCGAGTTCCAGCAGGGCGAGTTGACCGGGCTCGACCGCGCGGCGAAGCGCGTGACGCTGTCGCCGCTCAACGACAGCGACGGCGAGGAACTGTTGCCGGCGCGCGAGCTGGAATACGACACGCTCGTGATCGCGATCGGCAGCACGACCCACTTCTTTGGCGTGCAGGGCGCGCCGGAAAACGCGATCGCACTCGACACGGTCGGGGAGGCCGAACGCTTCCGCAAGCGGCTGATCGCGGCATGCATGCGCGCCGAGCACCAGGCACCGGCGCCCACCGTGCCCGGCGAGTCGGCCGAGCCGCGTATCCAGGTCGTGATCGTCGGCGGCGGCGCGACGGGCGTCGAGCTGTCCGCGGAGCTGCGCAATACCGCGCAGGTGCTGTCCGTGTACGGGCTGCACAAGCTCGATCCGCGCCATGACGTCGGCATCGTGCTGATCGAGTCGGGGCCGCGGATCCTGCCGGCACTGCAGGAGCGCGTGTCGACGGCGACGGCCGAACTGCTCGAAAAGCTCGGCGTGCGGCTGATGCTCGGCGAGCGCGTGACCGAGGTGGCGCCCGGGCTCGTGCATACCGCGAGCGGCAAGGCGGTGCGCGCGGACCTGACGGTCTGGGCGGCCGGCATCAAGGCGCCGTCCGTGCTGTCGCACCTCGACGGCCTTCAGGTCAACAAGCTCGGTCAGCTCGACGTGCGCCGCACACTGCAGACCTTCACCGACGACAACGTGTTCGCACTCGGCGATTGTGCGGCCTGTGCATGGCCGGGCAACGAACGCAACGTGCCGCCGCGCGCGCAGGCGGCGCACCAGCAGGCGAGTTTCCTGCTCAAGGCGATCGGTTGCCGGCTCGAAGGGCGCCCGCAGCCGGAGTTCACGTATCGCGATTTCGGTTCGCTCGTATCGCTCGGTCACTTCAGCGCGGTCGGCAACCTGATGGGCGGGCTGATCGGCGGCAACATGCTGATCGAAGGGCTGTTCGCACGCTTCATGTACATGTCGCTGTACCGGCTGCACATCGCGGCGCTGCACGGTTATCCGCGGATGATGCTCGACACGGTCGCGCACTGGCTGCGACGCACGACGCTGCCGCGCGTCAAGCTGCACTGATCGCGTCGTCGCGCGCGGAGCGGGCGGGGAATGCGCATGTCGTGCGTGTTCGCCGCCCGTTTTTCTTTTCGATTCGCGAGGATTCGGTCGCGCGCCGAAGCGCGAGACGTGCGGCCGCGCGTCGTAATCGAGTCTTACACATCCGACAGTTGACGCGACAACGGATTATTGGGCATCTTGTCCGGGTTTTCGTTTGCGGCGGGGTGCCAACCGCCGCGACTTCCGCGCCGCGCGCCGGTGCGATGCCCCGTCATGCCGTATCCGCGATCGTGACGGCGGCGCCCAATCGAGGAGTGCATTCATGTTGAAACCCGAAGTCGACAGCCTGGTCCCCCACGTCCCGTTTTCGCGCCGCAAGTTCATGCAGGCTGCGCTCGGCGGCACCTTCGCGGCGGCCGTGCTGCCTGTGTCGGCGCAGACGGTCACGACCGACAGCGCCGGGCTGGACGTCGACACCATCGAGATCCGCTCGGGCGATGCGAGTATTCCGGCGTATCGCGCCCAGCCGATCGACAAGACGAACCTGCCGGTCGTGATCGTGATCCACGAGATCTTCGGCGTCCACGCGCATATCGCCGACGTGTGCCGGCGCTTCGCGAAGCTCGGCTATCTCGCGATCGCGCCCGACCTGTTCGCCAGGCAGGGCAATGCGGCGAAGTATCCGACGATGAAGGAGCTGTACGACCACATCATCAGCAAGGTGCCGGACCGGCAGGTGACGGAGGATCTCGATGCGACCGCCGCATGGGCCGGCAAGAACGGCGGCGACCTGTCGCGTCTCGGCGTGACGGGGTTCTGCTGGGGTGGCCGCCAGGCATGGCTGTATGCGGAACACAATCCGCACGTGTTGGCCGCCGTCGCGTGGTACGGGTTCGTCGAAGGCAAGACCGACGAGATGACGCCGTTCAATCCGGTCGACCATGCGTCGTTGCTGAAGGTGCCGGTGCTCGGGCTGTATGGCGAGAAGGATCAGAACATCACGCAGGCGTCGCTCGCGGACATGCGCAAGGCGATCCAGGCGAGCGACTCGAAGCGCGCGCGCGAATCGGAGATCGTCGTGTATCCGGATGCCGGTCACGCGTTCTTCGCCGACTACCGGCCGAGTTACGTGAAGGGCGATGCCGAGGACGGCTGGAAGCGCGCGATCGAGTGGTTCCACAAGTACGGCGTGATGTAAGCGACGAGCGGCGGCAACGGCCGCCGCATCATCGTCGTCGCGCCGCGCGGGTGCTCAAGGATTCGGGCCGGTCGCGATCGGCCGCGACGGATCGGCGCTCCATTCGCTCCACGAGCCCGGGTACAGCGACGCGCCGTGCAGGCCGGCCACTTCCAGCGCCAGCGCGTTGTGGCATGCGGTGACGCCGGAGCCGCATTGCAGGATCACGCGGTTCGGCTCGGTGCCGGCCAGCACGGTGGTGAATGCCTCGCGCAATTCATGGCCGGTCTTGAAGCGGCCGTCGGCGGTCAGGTTGTCCTTGAAGAAGCGGTTGCGCGCGCCCGGAATGTGCCCGCCCACCCGATCGATCGTTTCGTTTTCGCCGCGATAGCGATCCGGTGCGCGGGCATCGATCACGACGCGCGCGGGCGACGACACGTTCGCGAGCACGGCCGCCGCATCGACGGTCGATTCGAGCGGCGTGGCCGAGCGGAAGTCGCCGGCGGCCGGGTGCGGCACGTCGGTCGTCAGCGGCTGGCCGGCCGCTTCCCAGGCCTGCAGGCCGCCATCGAGCACGGCGACCGAATCGTGGCCGAGCCAGCGCAGCAGCCACCACAGGCGCGCCGCATAGGCGCCGCCTTGCGCGTCGTACGCGACGACCTGCTGACCCTGCTTGAGGCCGCGGCTGGCGAGCAGCGTCGCGAGCGCGTCGCGGGTCGGCAGCGGATGGCGGCCGTTGGTGCCCGTCTTGCGGCCTGACAGGTCGCGATCGAGATGAAGATAGTGCGCGCCGGGGAGGTGACCGGCCGCGTAGGCGGCTTCGCCGGCGCCGGGATCGGCGAGATCGAAGCGGCAGTCGAACAGCGCGACGCTGCCGGGCGCCGCGGCCAGGCGCTCGGCGAGATTGGCGGCGGAGATGAGCGTGGTGTAATGAGTGTGTGGCATGACGACTCCCTGGAGTGCAAATGGCCTGACACTCCAAGTCTAAACAAAAAAAGACGGGCCGAAGCCCGTCTTTTCGTCTGCCGGATGCCGCGCGGCGTCAACGCGCCGCAGCCGCTGTCAGAGGCCGCCGAGGTGGCGGCGCAGGAACTCGTGGAAGTGCTGCATCCCGTCTTCCATCGGGCTCTGGTACGGGCCGACCTGCGACTCGCCGCGGGCCATCAGCGCACGGCGGCCCGCGTCCATCCGCATCGCGATCTCGTCGTCCTCGACGGCCGTTTCCATATAGGCGGCACGCTCGGCCTCGACGAATTCGCGTTCGAACAGCGCGATTTCCTCGGGGTAATAGAACTCGACGATGTTGGTCGTCTTCTGCGGCCCGCGCGGAATCAGCCACGACACGACCAGCACGTGCGGATACCACTCGATCATCAGGCCCGGGTAGTAGACCATCCAGATCGCGCCGAACTCCGGCGGCACGCCGTTGCGGAACTTCAGCACCTGCTCGTGCCATTTCTGGTAAGTCGTGCTGCCCGGTTTCGCGAGGGCGTTGTGCACGCCGACCGTCTGCACGCTGTACCAGTCGCCGAACTCCCATTTGAGATCGTCGCACGACACGAAGCTGCCGAGACCCGGGTGGAACGGGACGACGTGGTAATCCTCGAGGTAGACCTCGATGAACGTCTTCCAGTTGTAGTCGCACTCGTGCACTTCGACGTGATCGAACTGGTATTCGGCGAAGTCGAAGTGATGCTTCGTGCCGAGGTTCGCGAGATCGCGCGCGACGTTGCGGCCCTCGGCCTCGAACAGCAGCCCCTGCCAGTTCTGCAGTGGGCTCTTGCCGAGGTTCAGGCACGGCTTGTCGGGGAAGTGCGGCGCGCCGAGCAACTGGCCTTCGAGGTCGTACGTCCAGCGGTGCAGCGGACACACGATGTTCTGCGCATGGCCGCGCCCGTTGAGCATGATCGCCTGCCGGTGGCGGCACACGTTCGACAGCAGCTCGATCTGGTTCGTCTGGTTACGGACCAGCACGCGGCCTTCCTTCTCGGACGGCAGCGCAAAATAGTCTCCCGCCTCGGGCACCATCAACTCGTGCCCGACGTAACGAGGACCTTTCTTGAAGAGGGTTTCGATCTCGCGCTCGAGTAGCGCCTCATCGAAATATGCAGTGACTGGAAGCTGGCTGTGGGCCGACTTCAACTGAAGCGCATCGCTCAGATTGGACATTCCCACTCCCGGTGTTAGCGTGAAAGCAGTGAACAACCCAACCATCGAAAAATCGATTTAGGGAAACGGGCAATTATACCCGGTTCGCCCCGCAAGGCTAGGATTAAGTGCCTGATTTGTGTCAATTTTTTGTCGGGCGACCGTCCCAAGGCGCACACTGTGCGTCGTAGATGGGGCCGGAATTGTGCGCGGGCGCCCACGACGGCAGGTCGGAAAATTCTCTTTTGCCGTAGAATGTCCGACTTGTTTTGAAATTTGACACCTCGTCCATGGCGAAAACCGCATCCCCAGGCGCCACGCCGCCCGGCAACGGCACCGAACCGTTGCCGGACAATTACGAGATGGCGCTCGCGGAACTCGAGACGCTGGTTGCCCGGATGGAAGGCGGCGCGTTGAGCCTCGAGGATTCGCTGGCGGCGTATCGCCGCGGTGCGACCCTCGTTGCGTTTTGCCAACAGCAGCTCGAGAAAGTGGAGCAGCAGGTTCGCGTGCTCGACGGCGCGACGCTGAAGCCGCTTTCGTCCGGAACGGCCGCCACGGACGGCGAAGACGACGATCTATGACATTCGAACAATGGATGCGGTCCGTGCTTGACCGTGTCGAGGACGCACTCGGCCACTATCTGCCGGCTGAAACCGCGACGCCCGCGAAACTTCACGAGGCGATGCGCTATGCGGTCCTCGGTGGCGGCAAACGCGTTCGCCCGCTGCTGTGCCATGCAGCAGGCGAACTGACCGGCGCGACCGAAGCGGCGCGCAACGCGGCGGCGGCGGCGCTGGAGATGATCCACGTCTACTCGCTCGTGCACGACGACATGCCGTGCATGGACGACGACGCGCTGCGTCGCGGCAAGCCGACCGTGCACGTACAGTACGACGAACCGACGGCGCTGCTGGTCGGCGACGCGCTGCAGTCGCAGGCGTTCGTCGCGCTGACCGACGCCGATGCGCTGTCGCCGGTGCAGCAAGCGGCGCTGGTGCGCGAGCTGGCGCTCGCGAGCGGCTCGATCGGCATGGCCGGCGGGCAGGCGATCGACCTGGCGAGCGTCGGCCTGAAGCTGACGCGCGAACAGCTCGAGACGATGCACCGGATGAAGACGGGCGCTTTGCTGCGCGCGGCCGTGCGGATGGGCGCGCTGGCCGGCGAGACGCCGTCGGCGGAAACGATGGCCGCGCTGGATGTTTACGCGGGCGCCGTGGGTCTGGCCTTTCAGGTCGTCGACGACATTCTCGACGTCACGACCGATTCGGCGACGCTCGGCAAGACGGCCGGCAAGGACGCGGCGAACGACAAGCCGACCTATGTATCGATCCTCGGTCTCGAGGCGTCGCGCGAGCTGGCAGCGCAGCTGCGCGCCGAAGCGCACGACGCGCTGAAACCGTTCGGCGCACGCGCACAGCGTCTCGCCGAACTTGCCGACCTGGTAGTGAACCGGGTCAGCTGACGCGAAAGCCCGCCGCCGCGCACACGCTACGGTGCGTGCAAAAGAATGCGGGCGCGTTTGATTTCCTACAATGGAACGACGATGTACGACTTGCTGAAAACCATCGACGACCCGGCGGATTTGCGCCGCCTCGATCGTCGCCAACTGCAACCGCTCGCGGATGAACTGCGCGCGTTCGTGCTCGACAGCGTGTCGAAGACGGGCGGCCATTTGTCGTCCAACCTCGGGACGGTCGAGCTGACGATCGCGTTGCACTACGTGTTCAACACGCCGAACGATCGCATCGTCTGGGACGTGGGTCACCAGACCTACCCGCACAAGATCCTGACGGGCCGCCGCGACCAGATGCACTCGCTGCGTCAGCAGGACGGCATCTCGGGTTTCCCGCGCCGTTCGGAGTCGGAATACGACACGTTCGGCACCGCGCACTCGAGCACGTCGATCTCGGCCGCGCTCGGGATGGCGATCGGCAGCCAGCTGAATGGCGACGACCGCTTCTCGATCGCCGTGATCGGCGACGGCGCGATGACGGCCGGCATGGCGTTCGAGGCGATGAACAACGCGGGCGTGTCGGAAGATGCGAAAGTGCTCGTGATCCTGAACGACAACGACATGTCGATCTCGCCGCCGGTCGGCGCGCTGAATCGCCATCTCGCGCGCCTGATGTCGGGCCGCTTCTATGCGGCCGCGCGCGCGGGCGTCGAGCGCGTGCTGAGCGTGGCGCCGCCGGTGCTCGAACTCGCGCGCAAGCTCGAGGAGCACGCGAAGGGTATGGTCGTGCCGGCCACGCTGTTCGAGGAATTCGGCTTCAACTACATCGGCCCGATCGACGGTCACGATCTCGATTCGCTGATCCCGACGCTGCAGAACATCCGCGAGCTGCGCGGCCCGCAGTTCCTGCACGTGGTGACGAAGAAAGGCCAGGGCTACAAGCTCGCCGAAGCCGATCCCGTGCTCTATCACGGCCCCGGCAAGTTCAATCCGGCCGAAGGCATCAAGCCGTCGACCACGCCTGCGAAGAAGACGTACACGCAGGTGTTCGGCGAGTGGCTGTGCGACGAAGCCGAGCGCGATACGCGCGTGGTCGGCATCACGCCCGCGATGCGCGAAGGCTCGGGCATGGTCGAATTCGAGAAGCGCTTCAAGGATCGCTACTACGACGTCGGCATCGCCGAGCAGCATGCGGTGACGTTCGCCGGCGGTCTCGCGACCGAAGGGCTGAAGCCCGTCGTCGCGATCTACTCGACGTTCCTGCAACGTGCGTACGACCAGCTGATCCACGACGTCGCGCTGCAGAACCTGCCGGTCGTGTTCGCGATCGACCGCGCGGGCCTCGTCGGCGCGGACGGCGCGACGCATGCGGGCGCGTACGATCTCGCGTTCATGCGCTGCATCCCGAACATGACGATCATGGCCGCATCCGACGAGAACGAATGCCGCCAGATGCTGCACACGGCGCTGCAGCAGCCGAACCCGACCGCGGTGCGCTATCCGCGCGGCGCGGGCACGGGCGTGGCGACGGTGAAGGAATTCACCGAGATCCCGCTCGGCAAGGGCGAAGTGCGGCGCCGCACGTCGCAGCCGGAAGGCAAGCGCGTCGCGATCCTCGCGTTCGGCACGATGGTGGCGCCGTCGCTCGCCGCTGCCGAGGAGCTCGATGCAACGGTCGCGAACATGCGCTTCGTGAAGCCGATCGACGCGGCGCTCGTGCGCGAGCTCGCCGAAACGCACGACTACGTCGTCACGGTCGAGGAAGGCTGCGTGATGGGTGGCGCGGGCTCGGCCTGCGTCGAAGCCCTGATGGAGAGTGGGGTTATCCGACCCGTACTACAATTGGGCCTCCCTGACCTGTTCATCGATCATGGCGACCCCGCGAAGCTGCTGTCGCAATGCGGCCTCGACGGCGCGGGCATCGCGAAATCGATTCGCGAACGCTTTCTGAATCCGGCGGCCGATGTCGCCGGTCAGGCGAAGCGCGTCGCGTAAGCTGACGCCGCCCGCGGGCGGCGTCGGTGCGACTGGCGCAACCGGTCTTCATTGATGCGGAAAACATGGGCCTGCGGGCCCATGTTGCTTTTCCGGCCGCCGCATGATGCGGCGTGCGCGTCGTCGGACGCGCGGCTTACAAGGATTGAACAAATGAACCAGATGAATCCCGCCTTCGTGATGCCCGACGTGCAGAGCACGGTGGATATCCGTCAGATCCCGATTCAGCGCGTGGGCGTGAAGGCGGTTCGGCATCCGTTGACGGTGCGTACCGAAAGCGGCGACGTGCAACCGACGGTCGGTGTCTGGAACCTCGACGTCCGTCTGCCGGCCGATCAGAAGGGCACGCACATGTCGCGCTTCGTCGCGCTGCTCGAAGAGAATCGCGCGCCGCTGACGGTCGAGCGCTTCCGCGCGATGCTCGCATCGATGCTCGTGAAGCTCGAAGCCGAGGCCGGCCGCATCGAAGTCACGTTCCCGTACTTCGTGAACAAGACGGCGCCGGTGTCCGGCGTGCAGAGCCTGCTCGACTATGAAGTGACGCTCACGGGCGCAAGCCGCAACGGCGACACGCGCGTGTTCCTGAAGGTGCTCGTGCCGGTGACGAGCCTGTGCCCGTGCTCGAAGAAGATCTCGCAGTACGGCGCGCACAACCAGCGCTCGCACGTGACGATCGATGCGGAGCTGGCCGCCGATCTGCCGGTCGAGGCGCTGATCCGCATCGCGGAAGAGGAAGCGTCGTGCGAACTGTGGGGGCTGCTGAAGCGTCCGGACGAGAAGTTCGTCACCGAGCGTGCCTACGAGAACCCGAAGTTCGTCGAGGATCTCGTGCGTGACGTCGCGCAACGTCTCGATGCGGACGAGCGCGTGATCGCGTACGTGCTCGAAGCCGAGAACTTCGAGTCGATCCACAATCACAGCGCGTATGCGCTGATCGAACGCGACAAGCGGCACGCTGCATAACGTCGCGGCGTTTTGTCGCGCCCATGACGAAGGCCGCTCGGAACCGAGCGGCCTTTTCGTTTTCTGTCTGGGGCGTCGCGTGGCGCGATTCAGCTTGCGAGCGACGCGAGATCCCAGCGCGGCTTCACCGTGAATGCGTAATCGGCATTCGCCTGTTCAGGCCAGCGGCCGAGCCGCAGCGCGCCCGCGAGCGCGATCATCGCGCCGTTGTCGGTGCACAGTGCGAGATCGGGGTAGTGCACGTCGAAGCCGCGCTTGGCCGCGGCCGCCGACAGGGCCGCGCGCAACTGGCGGTTCGCGCCGACGCCGCCCGCGACCACGAGGCGCTTGAGCTTCGTCCGCTTCAGCGCGGCGAGCGACTTCGCGACGAGCACGTCGACGGCCGCATCGACGAAGCCGCGCGCAAGATCGGCCTTCGCGCGTTCGAGTGCTTCGCCGTCGAGCTTCGCCGCTTCGAATTTCTTCATCTGCGTGAGCACGGCCGTCTTCAGGCCGCTGAAGCTGAAGTCGAGATCGCCCGAATGCAGCATCGGGCGCGGCAGCACGACCGCGCCCGGCGTGCCCGTTTCGGCGAGCTTCGATACTTCGGGGCCGCCCGGGTAGCCGAGGCCGATCAGTTTCGCGGTCTTGTCGAACGCTTCGCCGGCCGCGTCGTCGAGCGTTTCGCCGAGCGTCTCGTACACGCCGACGTCGGTCACGCGCATCAACTGCGTGTGGCCGCCGGAAACCAGCAGCGCGACGAACGGGAACGGCGGCGGCGCGTCGACCAGCAACGGCGACAGCAGGTGGCCTTCGAGATGATGGATGCCGACGGTCGGCTTGTTCCACGCGAGCGCGAGCGCATTCGCGATGCTCGCGCCGACCAGCAGCGCGCCGGCGAGGCCGGGGCCTTGCGTGAACGCGATCGCGTCGATGTCGTCGCGGCGCGTGCCGCTTTGCGCCATCACTTCCTCGAGCAGCGGCAGCGCGCGGCGGATGTGGTCGCGCGATGCGAGCTCGGGCACGACGCCGCCGTATTCGCGGTGCATCGCGATCTGCGAATGGAGCGCGTGCGCGAGCAGGCCGCGCTGCGTGTCGTAGAGCGCGAGGCCGGTTTCGTCGCAGGAGCTTTCGATGCCGAGAACGAGCATGGGTGAGGGCAGGGCGCGCCGATTCGGACGCGCCGCGGGTAGGTCGACGTAACCTGAAATTATAGCAGGCGGGGGCTCGCCGCCGCCGCGGGCGGGCCGGGCCCGAGGCCGGGCAGGTACAATCCGCGCCATGGAAACTTATGACATCGCCGTGATCGGCGCGGGCGCCGCCGGCATGATGAGCGCCGCGGTCGCCGGGCAGCTCGGCCGCCGCGTCGTGCTGATCGATCACGCGCCGCGGCTCGCCGAAAAAATCCGCATCTCGGGCGGCGGCCGCTGCAACTTCACGAACCTGTACGCAGGGCCCGACAACTACCTGTCGTCGAATCCGCATTTCGCGCGCTCGGCGTTGGCGCGCTATACGCCGCGCGACTTCCTCGGGCTGCTCAAGCGCCATCACGTGACCTGGCACGAAAAGCACAAGGGCCAGCTCTTTTGCGACCACGGCAGCGACGCGATCATCGACGTGCTGAAGCACGAGTGCGACGCGGGCGGCATCGCGTGGCGCCGGCCCGTCGTCGTCGACGCGGTGCGCCATGCGCCGGCCGACGGCTTTACGCTCGACACGCAGCAGGCCGGCCCGATCGGCGCGCGCGCACTGATCGTCGCGACCGGCGGCCTGTCGATCCCGAAGATCGGCGCGACCGACTTCGGCTACCGGCTCGCGAAGCAGTTCGGCCACAAGCTCGTCGATACGCGGCCCGCGCTCGTGCCGCTGACGTTCGCGCCGCAGGACTGGGCGCCGTTCGCGCCGCTGTCCGGCGTATCGCTCGAAGTGCGCGTATCGACCGGCGACAAAAAGCGCGGCGGCGAATTCGTCGAGGACCTGCTGCTGACCCATCGCGGGCTGTCCGGGCCCGGCATCCTGCAGATCTCGAGCTACTGGCAGCCCGGCGATCCGATCCGCGTCGACCTGCTGCCGCAGCGCGACACGGTGGCCGACCTGCTCGACGCGAAACGCACGTCGAAGCGCCAGATCGGTTCGCTGCTCGCCGACTGGGTGCCGTCGCGCCTCGCGCATGCGTGGCTCGACACGCATCGCGTCGCGGCCGACGCGCGGCTCGCGGACCTGCCCGACAAGACGCTGCGCCAGATCGGCGACGCGCTGTCCGGCTGGACGCTGACGCCGAACGGCACCGAGGGCTACAAGAAGGCCGAAGTGACGAAGGGCGGAGTCGATACGCGCGAGCTGTCGTCGGCGACGATGATGAGCGCGCGCGTGCCCGGGCTGTTCTTCGTCGGCGAGGCGGTGGACGTGACGGGCTGGCTCGGCGGCTACAACTTCCAGTGGGCGTGGGCGTCCGGCACGGCGGCCGGGCAGGCCGCGGCCGAGTATGCGCGAGGCGCCTGACGCGCCGGCCGGCACGGTTCTGGCGGGGGTGGGGTCCGTGCCTTTGACCCATCGCTCTGCTATACTCGGTAGTCTTTCCCTGCAAACCTTTATTCGTGTCGGATCATGACGATCATTCGCGTTAAAGAGAACGAGCCGTTCGAAGTTGCAATGCGTCGCTTCAAGCGCACGATCGAGAAGAATGGTCTGTTGACCGAGCTTCGTGCGCGTGAGTTTTACGAGAAGCCGACCGCAGAACGCAAGCGCAAGAAGGCCGCTGCGGTGAAGCGTCATTACAAGCGTATTCGCAGCCAGACGCTGCCGAAGAAGCTGTACTGAACGATTGGGCGCCGCGCGGTTCACTGAGCGGCGCACCGGCGACTCCGTGTGATCGGGTCCGGTCGCGCAGCCGATCAGGCGGCGAGTCGCCGATGCCGGATTCGAGCAACCCGCTTGAGACACTGTCCCAAGCGGGTTTTTGTGTTGACGCCCATTTGCGGGCGTCGGTTTCACGTTTCCATCCCGGGTGAAAGATGAGTTTGAAAGAGCAGATCAGCGAAGACATGAAGGCCGCGATGCGCGCGAAGGAAAGCGAGCGCTTGGCAACGATTCGCCTGCTGATGGCCGCGATCAAGCAGCGCGAAGTCGATGACCGGGTCACGCTCGACGACGCGGGCATCACGGCCGTGATCGACAAGATGATCAAGCAGCGCAAGGATTCGATCAGCCAGTTCCAGGCGGCCGGCCGCGACGATCTGGTTGCGAAGGAGCAGGCCGAGCTGGCCGTGCTGGGCGGCTACATGCCCGCGCAACTGTCGGACGCCGAAGTGGCGGCCGAGGTCCAGGCGGCGGTCGCGCAAACCGGCGCAGCCGGCCCGCAGGACATGGGCAAGGTGATGGGCGTGCTGAAGGGCAAGCTCGCCGGCCGTGCCGACATGACGGCCGTTTCCGCGCAGGTCAAGGCCGCGCTCACGAAGTAAAACCCGTTCCCGGCGCGCCCAGCGATGCGTGCGCCGGGCGTCGTATTGTCTTTTTTCGCTCGATCCCACGGTGATTCCGCATTCGTTCCTGCAGGATTTGCTGAACCGCGTCGATATCGTCGACGTGGTGGGCCGGTACGTGCAGCTCAAGAAGGGCGGCGCCAACTTCATGGGGCTGTGCCCGTTCCATAACGAGAAGAGTCCGTCGTTTACCGTCAGCCCGACCAAGCAGTTCTATCACTGCTTCGGTTGCGGTGCGCACGGCACGGCGATCGGCTTCCTGATGGAACACGCGGGGCTCACGTTCCCGGAAGCCGTGCAGGAACTCGCGCAATCCGTCGGGCTGACCGTGCCGCACGAGCCGTCGATGCGCGGCGGTGGGGGCGGAGGCGGGGGCGGCGACTATCCGGCGCCCGTGTCGAAATCGGTGGCGACCGCGCTGTCCGACGCGATGACCGCGGCGTGCGACTACTACCGCAAGCAGTTGCGCGGCGCGACCGTCGCGATCCAGTACCTGAAGAACCGGGGCCTGACCGGCGAGATCGCCGCGCGCTTCGGTCTCGGCTATGCGCCGGACGGCTGGCAGAACCTCGAAGCCGCGTTCCCCGACTATCGCGACGAGTCGCTTGTCGAGGCGGGGCTCGTGATCGTCAGCGAGAAAACCGACGCGCAGGGTGTCGCGCGCCGCTACGACCGGTTCCGCGAGCGGATCATGTTCCCGATCCGCAACGTGAAGGGGCAGGTGATCGGTTTCGGCGGCCGCGTGCTCGGCAGCGGCGAGCCGAAGTACCTGAACTCGCCGGAAACGCCGCTGTTCAACAAGGGCAGCGAGCTGTACGGGCTGTTCGAGGCGCGGCTCGCGATTCGCGAGCGCAAGTACGTGCTGGTCGTCGAAGGCTACATGGACGTCGTCGCGCTCGCGCAGCTCGGCTTTCCGAACGCGGTCGCGACGCTCGGTACCGCGTGCACGCCGATTCACGTGCAGAAGCTGCTGCGACAGACCGACACCGTCATTTTCAGTTTCGACGGCGATTCGGCCGGGCGGCGCGCGGCCCGGCGCGCGCTCGAGGCCTGCCTGCCGCATGCGGGCGACAACCGGACGATCCGGTTCCTTTTTCTGCCGACCGAGCACGATCCGGACAGCTACGTGCGCGAGTTCGGCGCGGACGCGTTCTCCGAGCAGGTCGAACGCGCAATGCCGCTGTCGCAATTTCTGTTGAACGAAGCCATTGCCGGCAAGGCGCTCGATCAGCCGGAAGGCCGCGCGAAGGCCCTGTTCGATGCGAAGCCGCTGTTGCAGGCGCTGCCCGCGAACGCGTTGCGCGCGCAGATCATGCACATGTTCGCCGATCGCCTCGATATCCCGTTCGAGGAGGTCGCGGCGCTGTCGGACGTCGATACGCGTATCGCGGCGCCGCCGCGTCAGGCGCCCGCGCGCAGCGAGCGGCGTCGCGTGACGGACAGCGAAAAGCGCGCGCTGCGCACGCTGGTAATGCATCCGCGCATCGCATCGCAGCTCGACGACGAACAGATTGCGACCCTGCGCGCGCTGCCGCGCATCGGCGAATTGTTCGCGGAAGTTGTCGATCATGCGCGTGCGCTGGGCGACGGCGCGGAGTTCCGGCTGCTGTCTGATGTCCTGAGGACGTCCTCGAATGGGGCGACTTACGAGGAAATCTTCCGCGAAATTCTGGACTATGATGAAAACGTCCGCGATTTGCTGTTACAGAATCCGGAAGACGAGACGGTGCCCGAACGGCAGCGTGAGCAGGAGCGGATTGCGGGGGAGGAGCTGCAGGCAGCTGTGCTCAAGATGCGCTACGACGCCTGCTGCGACCGGCTGGACAGGCTGGCGCGGCAATCCACCTTCACCCCCGAGGAACTGGCCGAATTGACGGAATTGAACCAGCAGCGAACCGACATGAAGCGTCGGCTCGGGCTGTAGGCGGCCGGGGCGCTTAGAGAGGGCTCCCCAGCGTGCTATAATATAAGGTTTCCAGCGGTTTGTTTTCCAAGCAGAGGCGAGAATCGCGATGGCAAAGACGACAGGCGGAAAGAAAGCAACGGGCAAGGGCTCGACGGAGCCGACCAAAAAGGTCACAGCGGCCAAGTCTGCTTCTTCCACCAGGACAACGTCTTCAGCCACGTCAGCCCCTGCAGGAAAGAAAACCGCGGCCGGCACTGCTCAGGCTGCGCCGGCGCCGGCAGCCAGAACACGGGCTGCCGCCAGACCCGACTCCGGGCCGGCCAAGCCGGCGGCGAAGCGGGCAAGTGCGAAAAGCGCAAGGGACACGACTGCCGACGCGGACGAAACGGCAGTACGTACTACTCATGCACCCACGGTTCAACCGGCTGTCGTCCAGCAGCCGCGAGTCGATATAGCCGGTACGGCGAACTCCATGACCAAAAAGCTGAACGAAGTATCCGTCGAAGACGACGCAAATCAGAGCGACGAGCAGCCCGCAGCCGCGGCTGCACCGGGCAAGTCCAAGGTGCGCGATCGTCGCGCCAAGGAAAAGGCGCTGCTGAAGGAAGCGTTCGCGACGAGCACGCCGGGCACGGCCGAGGAGCTCGAAGAGCGCCGCGTGAAACTGCGCGCGCTGATCAAGCTCGGCAAGGAGCGCGGCTTCCTCACGTACGCCGAAATCAACGACCACCTGCCGGACAACTTCACCGAGACCGAAGCCCTCGAGGGCATCATCGGCACGTTCAACGACATGGGCGTGGCGGTTTACGAGCAGGCGCCGGACGCGGAGACGCTGCTCCTGAACGACAACGCGCCCGCCGCGTCGTCGGACGATGAAGTCGAGGAGGAAGCGGAAGTCGCGCTGTCCACCGTCGATTCGGAATTCGGCCGCACGACCGATCCGGTCCGGATGTACATGCGCGAGATGGGCACGGTCGAGCTGCTCACGCGCGAAGGCGAAATCGAGATCGCGAAGCGGATCGAGGACGGCCTGCGCCACATGGTGATGGCCATCTCCGCGTGCCCGACGACGATCGCCGACATCCTCGCGATGGCCGAACGCGTCGCGAACGAAGAGATCCGCGTCGACGAGCTCGTCGACGGCCTGCTCGATCCGAATGCTTCGGACTCCGCCGATACGGACGGCTTCTCCGCGAAGGAAGCGGAAGCCATCGAGAACGAGGATGAGGAAGCCGAAGAGGAAGAGGAAGAAGAGGAAGAGGAGGAAGACGACGGCGCCGCGCAGGCATCGGCGAACGCCGCCCAACTCGAAGCCCTCAAGCGTGCGTCGCTCGAGAAGTTCTCGCAGATCAGCGAGTGGTTCGACAAGATGCGCCGCGCGTTCGAGAAGGAAGGCTACAAGTCGAAGGCCTACCTGAAGGCGCAGGAAACGATCCAGACCGAACTGATGACGATCCGCTTCACCGCGCGTACCGTCGAGCGTCTGTGCGACACGCTGCGTGCGCAAGTGGACGAAGTGCGTCAGGTCGAGCGTCAGATCCTGCACATCGTCGTCGACAAGTGCGGCATGCCGCGTTCGGAATTCATCGCACGCTTCCCGGGCAACGAGACGGATCTCGACTGGGCGGAGAAGATCACCGCGGAAGGCCATTCGTACAGCGCGGTGCTGTCGCGTAACGTCCCGGCGATCCGCGAACAGCAGCAGCGCCTGCTCGACCTGCAGGCGCGCGTCGTGCTGCCGCTGAAGGACCTGAAGGAAACCAACCGCCAGATGGCGGCCGGCGAACTGAAGGCACGTCAGGCGAAGCGCGAAATGACCGAGGCGAACCTGCGTCTCGTGATCTCGATCGCGAAGAAGTACACGAACCGCGGCCTGCAGTTCCTCGACCTGATCCAGGAAGGCAACATCGGCCTGATGAAGGCAGTGGACAAGTTCGAATACCGTCGCGGCTACAAGTTCTCGACCTATGCGACGTGGTGGATCCGTCAGGCCATCACGCGCTCGATCGCGGACCAGGCGCGCACGATCCGTATTCCGGTTCACATGATCGAAACGATCAACAAGATGAACCGCATCTCGCGGCAGATCCTGCAGGAAACCGGTCTCGAGCCGGATCCGGCCACGCTCGCCGAGAAGATGGAGATGCCGGAAGACAAGATCCGCAAGATCATGAAGATCGCGAAGGAGCCGATCTCGATGGAAACGCCGATCGGCGACGACGACGATTCCCATCTCGGCGACTTCATCGAGGACACCAACACGGTCGCGCCGGCGGATGCCGCGCTGCATGCCAGCATGCGCGACGTCGTGAAGGACGTGCTCGATTCGCTGACGCCACGCGAGGCGAAGGTGCTGCGGATGCGTTTCGGTATCGAGATGAGCACCGATCACACGCTCGAGGAAGTCGGCAAGCAGTTCGACGTCACGCGCGAGCGGATCCGTCAGATCGAGGCCAAGGCGCTGCGCAAGCTGCGTCACCCGAGCCGTTCCGACAAGCTGAAGTCGTTCCTCGAAGGGAACTGATTTCCAGCGTCTCTGCCACGAACGCCGCCGGTGTCCGCATGATGCCGGTGGCGTTTGTTCCCTCTGTCGTCTTTGTTGTTACAATGCCGGCCCGGCCTCGTTGCCGGGGTGGCGTGTAGCACGCTTTGCTTCTCGTCTGGGCCCCTAGCTCATGCTTGGTTAGAGCAGCGAACTCATAATTCGTTGGTGCCGGGTTCGACTCCCGGGGGGCCCACCAGATTCGCTTCCACGGTTGTCCGGGGGAAGCTGTGCCGTTAAGCATAAAGTGGCCACCTGGACACGTTATGCTTGATTTCCCGATGGGACACGTTTTGCTTTATCGAGTAACGGTGCTAGGGTTAGAGGTTTTGCCCCGCGGAGCGCGGCGTAGATACGAAAAAGCCGGCGCATAGGCCGGCTTTTTCATTGCGGGATGGGGGCTGGTCGTTTAGCTTACGCCGAACGTCTCCTTGACCTCCTGTAGGACGTCTATGACACCTCGGATGCTGCCCAGGACCTCCTTCGGTACGCGGGCATCTAGCTCCCGCAGGTTGATTGCCTTGCCGTCGGCGAGGATATCCCTGCACGCGGCCTCGATGACGGTGCGAGCATTGTCGACGCTTCGTTCTTTTCGGCGTTGCATGTATTGCGTCCAGCGCTCGGCCAAAACGCGCGCCTCCTTGTTCGCGTGTTGATAAAGCAGTCGGGCGTCGACGTCGAGCCTGCGTGCGGCTTCGGACACGCTGATGATTGACGGTAGCTTGCTGAATGTCCGCAGTTCAGCCCGAACGTTATCCCAGTCGATTGCGCGAGCCGCCGCACGTTTTGTCTCGTCGGGAAACAGCAATGCGAGTTGATGGACTTCGGCCGAACAGGGAGCCCAATCAGTTAAATCGCCCGTGAGCAACTGCGGCAGCGCCAATCCTGTTTGCGAGGCGATGCGCAGATGCGCCGGCAATGCAGGGGCCCCCGCCTGCTTCAGCCAATAGTGAACCGTTGTCTTGCTCAGGCCCACACGCCGAGCGAAGAGCGCCCCTTTGCCGTTGTCTAGCCGGGTGACGAGCGTTTGTATTGCGTCCTGCATTGCGTGCCGGCTTGGCGGCGTCTCGAGGGACGCTTGCGCTTTCAGCATCGCACCGACCTGGGTGGCCTTCCAAAGTTCTTCTGCCGTGGCAGCAGGAGGCGGTTCTCCGTCTCCGAGGAAAGCGCCGCAGTGCGCGCACCAGCCGGGCACCACGTAAGCGGATTTGTGTCGCGCGTCGGGGCGGCCGCAATCCGGGCAGATATGCACCAATTCGGCCTTGTGTCTGGCGCATACGGTTACTGCACCCACGTCCCATGCGAGGCGGAAATACGGTGTCTTGCCGCTTTCCTTGTCTTCGGCGAAGCACGCTGGGCACCAGCGTGCCCGCGTCGCAGCGAGGCTCGTCTGTGCGATAACGTCACGCCATGGCAACAGCGTGAGTCTGTCCAGCCGCTCGACGCTCGTTAGGGCAGAGAGAGCGGCCGACCAGTTGCTTGCCGCGTCTCCGATGCCGCCAATGTTTCCCACGTGCCATTCGTGTTTCTCGGAAAGCTCCCAGCCAACGGTCCCGGCGACTTGCCTGCAAAGCGCTGCGACGGACACGCTATGCGATACGGCCAGCCGGCAGAAGTAGCTGAGCAGGCTCTCGACCTCAGGCGTGTCGAGGCCGATGGGCACCAGAGCGTGCAGCGTCGAGCGCGGATTCGAAATCGAATAGCTCATGCTGCGCTCCTTCTGCTGGTCGCTGCGTGCCGCCGCTGGGTGGGCATGATGCGGGTGAGGCCGGGATTGATGGCCTCCTCGCCCTCGAGGATTTCGGTGAGAATCCGGTCGCGCTGCGCCTCTGTGAGCAGCGCGCGCCGTAGCGCATCGGTTGACCAACGACCGTCGGCATCGGCCAGTCGGGAGGCTCGGACAAGCACGCTGCTCAGCGTGCCGATGCAACCGAGCGTGTTTTCATGAAGCGCCTCCGCGTAACGCGTCAACTCGCCGCCCCACAGCGCGGGCAGCATCTTTTCGAATGCCTGGATACAGGCGATGAATGCGCGAACGTCTTCGGGGCGGTCCTGCCGATAGCGTTCGAAATGGAGGACATGCGAGCGTCTGGCGAGTTGACCAGACAGCGACATAAGCCGGTAAAGGTCGTAGGAGCCGACCAACACCATCTGCGTGCCGCATTGGTTCACCAGGGACTTCAGCGTATCGAGCTGAATCTCCAGCTTTGAACTGCCGCGCGTCTGGTGAATGATGTGGGCAGCTTCGTCGATGACGAGGAATTGGACTTTCCGCTCGCGCAGCGAGCGCTCGACGGCCGTCCGTAATGCCGCGAGACTGTTGCCACTGGCACCGCGCGGCCGCACCATGCGTCCCGATTGGGCGTCGACGCCATAGGCTGCTTTCGGCGAGTCGAGGTCGTCACCGAGTTGGGAGAGAATCTGGCGATAGAAAAGTCTCCACGAGAAATCGTTCTCGCCAGAGGCCGGTGCTTCGACGAAGAGGGCCGGAATCGTGCCGGCGTTCGCCTCCATGTCCGCAGCGGCGCGTTCGACCGCCGCCTCGACCATGTACCTGGCCAGCGTGGTCTTGCCCGCTCCCGTCGGACCACAAACGAGGAGTGTGCTGTCCTGGCTGCCGGGGTAAATCAGGGTCTCCAGTTCAGACATGACCTGTGCAATGCGCGGGTGTCTGATGCGCTTACCGAGCAGAGCGCTCGCCGAATTTGGTACCGGCGAGAGCGGGGCGGAATGTTTTTGTTGCATGAATCACCTCAAAAAGTGTCAAGGTCAGGAATGTCGTCCCACGCCGCTGCCTCGGGCGGCGATTGGACCGGATTGTTTGTTGATGTCGTTGGTGACCTTGTCTCTGCCGGCGATTCGGCAGCACTGGATGTTTCCTCGATGAGGCTAAATCGATTTAGAGGAGCAACGGGGGCGATGCTCGCGAACTGCAAACTGTTATAAAGCGACTTGTTTTCCGCCTGGCGTTCGAGAGCAACAGCCATCGCGCCTTCTGGCGTGAAGGTGCGCATGAACTCCTTAAGGCGCTGCGCGTCCTGCTCGTCAGCGACCGATGTGCGGTAGCGTCGGTCGTATTCTTGGGTCAGTGCTTTCCTCTCGTTTTCGGTTAGCTGGCCAAGACCGCTCAAGCTCGGGCAGACGGCTTGAATCCATTGGTCCTTTATCCGTACATAGACGGACGATGCATCCCACGGGTCATACCTGACGGGAAGCCGTTGACCGGCGACTTGATAAGACCGGAATGCGGGGTGGTGATAGAGCCGCTCGTTCACCTTTACGCCGCGCTGCGGATGAATTTGTCGCAGTCCTTCCCGGTCGACCGGGGGGCATGTCGCAATCAGGAAGTCCCTGTTGAACTGGATATGCAGGTGCTCCCGCGAGCCGCTTTCACGAAGGCCACGCTGAAACGCCTCACGCGGCGATTCGCCGAGGACGGGGTGCTGTTGCTGGTCATAGAAATCCGTAGCCCAGTGTTCAATGCCGTAATACATTGGTTCGAGCGTCCACTCGGCGAGGTTCTTGGGTAGATGCGAACCGGACACCATGCGGACTTGCTTTGTGGCCTTCGTGTTGCCCGCGAGACCGTGTATGTAATCGACGTTCAGCCGGCCGAACATTCGTTCGAGCACTGCTCCGTGACGTGGGTTGCCGGACGGACGGAAACGCAGATGGCAACCCATTGCCTTGAGAAATGATTTGAATGCTGAAGACCGAAAGTCGCTGCCGTTATCGACGACCATAATTTCAGGCAGCCGATGAAAGCGACGTACCATGTCGCGGACCGCCATCATCACCGAGTGATATGAAGGCGGGTCATACGTTAGGAATATGCCCACGATGCGCCGGGTATACGCGTCCACGGCAAGCGATAACCACGGCCTGCCGAGGTTCTTGCCCGTGCGGCTGGAAATGAGTTCGATGTCCAGTTCGGTGTGGTCGATATGCACATACTGGAACGGTCGGCTACCGTGAATCGGCGTGTGATAGTGCAAGGCGTCCACGAAGGCATCTTTCTGGTATGCCAAGCGTTTGCCTTCGCGAACCCGAGTGTCATGGTTGGTCGTCTGCCCTTTGATGCGTGCAATCAAGGTTGGGTATGACGGCGCCGGCACATTTTCTTGTTCGCACATCACTAGCAGGTGCCGATGGCAGGTCTTGTAGTTAATTGCCTTGCTGGTTCGCCATTCTTTGTCAATGACCCGGTCCATCATGTCAATCTGCTCTTCACTCAGCCGAACCGTGTGGTTTCCGCGAGCACTGATGTGCGGAACCAAAGCCAGAATCTCATGGTCGCCATTCGCTCGAGCGACGGCCTGGCGAGCATTCCAGCGACGCAATGTCCTGGCGGAAACAGTCGCCACTGCCGATTCGGACTGGAGTAGCGTCTGGCGCCGAAGTGCTTCCGCGTACTCTTCTTCGGTATACCGGCTCAGACCGAGGTCGGCGGGCGGTGCTGCTTCGAGGACCCGGATGCGATTTTTGTCATGAGCCGCAAGGAGCCAGTCTCGCTGAAGCTCCATGGTGGTTTGGTCCTGCCTATTGCAGACCACGCTTTTTTCGCCGACTAGCGTGATGGTCAGTTCCTGGCCTTCGAATTCGAACCGCGTGCCGATGGCAATATGAAGTGCGAAGCGTTCGTAGCCGGGCGGCGTTGCGCGATGTGACTCGGCATAAAGGAACTCGCGAAGCGTTTTGTCCCGGTAGGTTCGGAAGCGTCGAGGATTGCGTAGGGACTCGTGGTCAAGGTCCGTCACAACGAGTTGGTCAGCGATGGCCTTGTTCACATGGTCGGCGCTGAACGCGTACGGCGGCTCGAGCAATTCGTAGAAGAAAAGCGCGCCATGTTCCTTCAGGCCGGCATCGAGACGAGCGAGAACATCTTCGGGACACGGTTCTGCCGCCGGGAGGTAATAGTCGGCGAGGTGCTGCAGGTTTTCGATGCGGCGCCGCGGAATCGCGGCGTCGCTGCGAATCCGGTACCGAATACCGCGTTCGGCGAGCTGCTCCTCGATTTGCGGCGAACACCAGTTCCCGTCAGGATGTCGCTGGTAGCGATAGGGGTACTTGTCGGCCAGCCGGGTCAGCTTTGCCTCAGACTTGCATTCCTCGAGCGTGATGCCGTCCTTGGAAATGACGAGAAAGTCCGGCGTGTGATGTATCGCACGGATTTCACCGGTGGAGTCGTCGACCAGGGTGAGCTGTAACTTGCACGGCTGCGGATAAAACTCCAGCACATGTTCGTCGTATTCGAACCCGATAGCGGCGGCGAACTCGATGCCGTAGCTCTCCGTGGCGATTTCGCGCGCCATCTTCCTGCTTGCCACATAGGTAATGACATTGCCTCCCCGGGAGGCAACATCGCGCACGGGCGCGTGGATGCGCGCCTCCTGGACCAGCTTGCGGCCCGGGAGCGGCGTGCCCAGATGGTCGAACAGGTCGGTCAGTTGTGCCTTGTTCAGCATTACGTCCTCACAAAAATTGCCTACAAAGGACGTGTAGTGCTGCGCGCATCCGACCGGTCATATACGACCGATTAAAGTGTGCGAGAATTCGCGCTTCCTTAAAAATCTGAGGCCAATTCAAGGCAAAGGTGCAACGATGGGCGAGATGCCGCTCAAAAGGACTGGGTCCCAAGCGGACCCGTACGGCTCGTGGGAGGAGACGGCGAAGGAGCTGATAGTGGAGAAGATGTACCGGCGGCGCCTGACCTATAAGGAGCTGGCGAGGCGGCTGGAGCAATACGGCATAGACGAGTCGCCGGACCAGATAAACCGGAAGGTCAACCGGAAGACGTTCTCGGCGGCGTTTCTGCTCGCGTGTCTGGCGGCGATGGATGTCAGGACCGTTCGGATTGCGTAGTGAGCGGGCGCTCGGGACACGAGCGTCCGTGTAGAACCTGCGCGGGTCCATCCATCGGAATCGCTTCGCCTGTCGCATGGCCGTCTCACATCGTACCCTCTCATAAAATGGGGAACGATGCCATGGACTAAAGGGCCATAGCACAGAGGTTGCGAATACTCAGGTCGGCGTTGCGCCGAACTTCCAAGCTAGTAGATTTGACTGTCGGGTTCAAGGTTTGTTGAGGGGCGATGTTCGGCGGGCGCTTGTCCTTGGCGGCGCATCGGAACAGCGACCGTGTCTTGTCCCCAAAAACTGTCGATAAACCCGTGGATAAGTGCTTGAGGACGCTGCTAAGCCATTGATGCTGCTATGTTTTGTGACGGTGACCTGCCAGTGAGCGCCGACGGACGATATACACATTCACCCGTCGGTGGCGGCGACGTTCATGAAAGACTTCGCGATTCGAATATTGTCGTCGACGACGGCAGCACGGCGGTGATGCGTGGGAACGAGGTCGGAGCGGCGTCCGCGCCAACGGCGGAGCCTCCTACGTCGAAGACGCCGCTTACTTGCAGTGCTTCAATTGCGTTGCCGGCAACAGAGCATACTCATGCGCACGAAAAGCGCTATACGGTTGTGCCACACGTCGGCCGAGCATGAGCCGCCCGACGACTGGGCCATCCCGTCCGACTGATGGGCTTCGGTGAGTGGCCGCTTGCGTGGACGGGGGCTGAAACCACCACTAGCACGCAGGGGATAGCCGAGACTAGGGGGATAGCGTCTGAGATATCGGCAACGGGATGGCGAAGCTAGCGTCCCGCAGGACGCGTAGAGGCTGGCGGGCGAGGCGGCTCCGTACCGGTGACAAGTTGGGCGGAGAGGCTGAGTGGAAGGTTTTCCCGGGCGTAGATGCCGTAGGGAGGCCTGGGCTCAGCCTCACCACCCGGAGACTCAAACCAATGGGAATGCTCGGGGCTGAGCCTTTTGGGGGATGGAATCGAATGTCGATATGACACGGAATCTGGCGAAGTCAGTGACGGTAGCTGGCGTCTCCGCATACATGACCGGGTTGTGCTGAATTGCATTAATTTCGGTTACGAATCCTCGATTCAGTTTCGGTTACGTGACTCTTTCCGGCCGCTGAGCCTTACCTCGCAAGGTGTAACCACAATTGATGTCCAAGGGGCGCTGGAGCATTTTCCAGCGCCCCCTTGTTTGCGCATGGCACCGCGATTTCGCCTTCGTGAGGCGCCAACTCCTAGAAACCGCCCTCGATGCCGATTTCTAACTGTTTCGTCCTCTTTGGTCTGCACCGGACCTTCTTTCACTACCACAGGGGCGAATTCGACGCTTGGCTCTGGCACGAGTTGCAGCATCGGTTCACGTGCGATTGAACCTCGAAGTTGAAGCACGCTTGGCCGAGCAGCGGTTATCGCAGAGCGTCATGGTGGCAGGAGCCCGGGTACCTGGCGAGGCTTACGCGCGGGCTCGGCGTGATGAGCATCGTTTCGAAACCGACAACTATTGGCCCGTTTGCGGATAGAGGTTGCAGTTATTGACGAAATCCCGGATTTGGCCCCGGACTGCCCGGATGTCTGCGGCCCCCGTGCTCCCTACCGCTCCGTCCGCAGCCACCCAGGAGGTGATGGTGTTCGAGACCAGCAGCTTCCGGATTTCAGCCGGCGAGAGAACGCGCTGCACCCAGACTGTCGACTGAACTACACTCAGGCCATCGGCTGAGCCACCCTTGCGCCTGGTTTGAATCGTCTGGTCGTCGAACGTGAAAAAAGACTGGGTCGCCCATTCGTATTTTCCTTTGGCATCCTGAGGGCTGGTCACGATACCGCCCATCATTTCCAGCTTGCCACCCGCACAATCGATGATGAAACGGGCGCTGTAGCTCGTGTATTTCTGCTCAATCCGCAGATACGTCGCGCCGCGGGCCTGTTTCAATTCGGCAGTCGTTGGCTGCACTCCCTCGTTCGAAAAGTGAAGCCTGCTGGCATCGGCTGCAGTCAGCCAGAGAATGTCATTGGGACGGACCGAGGCTGACGCCGAAAAAGCCAGCGCATCAACCCCCATTCGTTGTAGGTAAGCGACCAGCAAGCCGCTTACTTCCTGGCTGACTTCACCGCCAACGTCGTTCTGCGAGGAAAACTGATGGATGCCGAGACGCGTGTTTCCGCCCGAGTAATAGCGTCCGAGTCCGCCTGCAAACGCGTAGGCACACGCGCTCGCGCAGAAGCCGCGCGAGACCATCTCGCCACCGGCATAGGTTGCGATTCCCGTGTCGAATCCGAGCTTCCTGATGGTGTCACCAAGCGACATGCCGCCCATGAGTGAGCCGCCCGGTGAATTGAACAGCACCATCCCACTCTCGATGTGATTCACGCGAACAAATTGCTCCAACTCGCGCGCACTGGTTGCCGTAATTTCTCCGTCTGCGTAGATTGGTGTGCGCTCCCCGTGAAGGCCCATCCATACAATGATGGCTCCGGGGTTGTGCTTCGGAGCTGAGAACGTCATCGCATTTGCCGTATTACTTGCGACACTGAAAAACAGCAAGATTATCCGTAGTAATTTCATGGTCTCATGCCCCGACTTTCCATCGAATATTCGTCTCAACGACAGTGATTCTTTTCCCTAACGCGTCCTCTTCGTGGACGGTGAGGAGCGACGGTGTATATTTCGGATGGCCGATTCTGGGCGTCGCAATCGTCGATTTAGCTTGATTAGTTTGTTTGGCTGCGAACCCGTTGCTGAACTCGTGCTCGACTTCGGCTCAGGAAGCAGAATCGTCCACCATGCTATCGGGGGGATTGAATCGCCGATGTTGGCTTCATACTCACGCAACCGTGCCAGGCCCGGAAACTCGTCAATCGCGCGGGCTATGAGGCGGCGCGCAGAATCCTCATCACCAGCAAGCCTATACAACTCAGCGATGGTGAGCGCCCCCGCTGCACCGAGAACGGTACCAACATTCAGTTTTTTGCCTCCATATCTACGTCGAATATATGTGTCGAATATCGCTTCGCAGCTTTCCGCGCTCCAAGGCGGCAAATGACCTCCATAGACGTACAGAAAGAATCCTTCGGGGCATTCCGTGTCCAACTCGCTAATGAAATTGTCCATGCACTTCCGATAATGATGCCTTTCCTCTTTTGGCAGGAAGTGAGAGAACAAAAAGTGAAGCGCAATTAGTGGCCGTCGTTGCTCAGGTTTTGCCAGTGACGGCAACAGCACCTCAATTTTTTTTGTGACGCCGCGGATGTCCGTGACTGGCGAAGCACTCAGCAGCGCCTGCTCGACTTGCTCTAAGAATCCATTCAAATACAAATAAGCAGACTGGACGGAATATCCCTCCGCATTATGTATCCACATACTTGGTGCAAGCGGCGCCCGCAATAGATTAGGGAAGTCGTCCATGTATGCGACTTCCTCGGATTCTGTCGTCGGGGCGCGAGAAATAAACTCGAGAATTACAGTGCGCGCAACGCGTGCTAGCCCCTCAAACGTCAAAAAAGGCATGCCATCCACGGCCATCAAATCGGTCAATGCCATCGGCGATGCCAGCAGTCGCGGTATCGACTTCAGTGCGTGGACATAACCGGAACGGACGTTATACGCATTCTTCAGCGCAACTTCCAAGTCCCCCTTACCTACTGGCGCTACTCGCCCCTCGGCTTCGCCCCGAAAAAAATCGGGACCAAGATGAGCCAAGGTAAATTCGCGAAACCTTCGGCTGATAGCAACATGTTCTGCCCCAAGGATTGCTTCGCGAACAGCGAGCGCGACATCAGTTGGCACCCCTTCGAGAGCGCGGTCAACAGGCTGTCGTTTCTTCTGGTCGTAATCGTCCCACTCAGGGCTAAAATCATCGAACTCCTGCGCGAGCGATTCGATAGCGGCAACCAGTAGGGCATACGCAAGGTCTAGGTCATCGGCCAGACGATGAGTTGCCGTCACGTACCGTCGAATCGCTTTCATTGCGCCAGAAAACGATTTGCGCTCGAGCTTGAGCAGGTCGTCCAAGAAGGTGGAGAGACGCGGGCCGGCCTGGACGTCGTATGGCAATGACATATCAAACATTTTTGATATGTATTGCTTGGGAAGTTTGGGAATACCCAATGGCGGCCGTTGGGCCGTGAGCAGGCGCATCGCCAAGTCGTGGTCTGGCGTCAACAGGCGCTGCAGGGAAAACGAAGATACAGCGGCAAAATCATGAATGAATGCATCTGGGCCGACTGACAGAATTACGCCTGCTGCGCGAACGTTCGGCTGGCGCTCGATAACCTCGCATACGAAGGTTTCGATGTCTCCCCAGCGCGCCGCTGGTGATAAATTCCCGGCCGGTGTCGCAATGCAATCGCCCGGCAATATATGGAAGTTCGAATACAGCACGCCTCGATGAATCGTGTCATGCGTTTCGTTAGTGCTGAAGAACTTGCCGGTGCTGATTTGTAGCATTGTTTTATCCGTGGACTAGTGCCTGCGCCACGAATTCTTGGTGCACTCGTGACTCTGGTTGTTGCACGTAACAAATTAGCGGTCCAAATCATTTTCCCCATCGAGTTTGACCTTCCGACGTACGCGAGGTGGCGTCAGTCGAGACAAGGGCGTCTGCCGCTCCGGCAACGTTGGCTGTGGCAACGCGACCTGCAGGCCCCGCAAGCGCTGACACGCACGTAGCGCCGCTACCAATGTCTCGATGGTGCCCGAACCGTCCCGCTCGAATCGCTGGTAGGTCCTCAATGGAATGCCGGCCGCCCCAGCAAACTCCAACTGCGACTTGTTCTGCCTGATGCGCTCAGCACGGACACGGTCGCCGATTGCTCGAGTTATCTCGAAGTTGTCCATGCTATCGAAACCAGATATTTCATAGATTTTCATAACTATAATCTGTGGATAACGTTTGCCAAAAATAATAACACGCCAAATATGGCGTGCAAAATGTGGCTAATTGACAGTCGGAGTTTCTTAAGCTTAAAGTTGCTAGGTCAAAACTACCGGCGTCGATAGCCGACAACGACAAAAATGCCTGAGAGCAAACCTTACCGAGTGCTTTCGCTCGACGGCGGTGGCGTGCGCGGTCTGTACACCGCAGTTCTTCTTTCAGAACTGTCGCGCCGCTTCGCTGCGCAGGACCGTGCGGACCCGGCGCCCGACTTCGACCTGGGTGCCCAGTTCGACATGATTGTCGGGACGAGCACCGGCGCGATTCTCGCAGTTGCTCTGGCGGCAGGCGTCTCCCTTACCGAGGTCGCGCGGTTGTTTCGCGACGAGGCCGCGGGTATCTTCCAGCATCCGGTCCCCGAAGGTGGTATCAGATTGGTGAGCTGGATTTTGAGGCATCTGCGCAAGCCCGCGAACGCACCTGAGGCACTCTGGGTGGCGCTCTCCGAGGTGCTTAAAAACGAGACGGTCAAGCAGATGTACGAGCGTCGCGGCATTGCACTTTGCATCCCAACCGTCAACGTCGAAACGAACAAGGCTTGGGTGTTCAAGACGCCGCACGACCTCAAGGAAAACCGCTTGCATCGTGACGATAACTACAAACTAGTCGACGTTTGTATGGCGTCGGCTGCGGCGCCAATTGTCTTTCCGCTGAAATCCGTCACAAAGCCGGAAGACGAGGCACAGGTGAACTGGTTCACCGACGGCGGCTTGTGGGCGAACAATCCATCGCTCGTCGCGTTGACCGAGGCGCTCACGATGGCCGAAGCGGAGCGGCCGATTGAGTTGATGGCGGTCAGTACTTGTCCGCCTTTCAAGGGTAAGACGCTTCGTTATCGGGATGGGAGTCGTGGACTCCTCGGCTGGAAAGGCGGCCTTGGCATTGTGGAGGTTGCGCTCGACGCGCAATCCTTCGCATACCACTACGTCACGAAGGCCGTTGCGGACACAGCGAATCGGCCCGTCCGCTATGTTCGCCTGATTGACCCCGATGTCCCCACCGGCCAGGCAAAGCATCTGAGTCTCGACAACCCCAGCCGGCAATCGCTGGAGTTACTGACCAAGCTCGCGCACGACGCGGCGGACCTAAACATCTCTGCTGCTACCGCGCAGCAGAATCCTGAACAGCCGCTCATACGCGAGTTCTTCCGCGGTATTCAGCCACTTGTCGCATCGAACGCAGTCCCATCTGGAGAAAGTTAATGGCGAATGTTAACAAACAACTTCTTGCCTTCTTTAAGTCTGAGGTTGCGCTCACCGAGGCGACGAAAACGGATATGCGTAACCGCCGACGTAGCTGCGAAGAACGGCTGGAGCGCGGATTGGAACGGAACGAAGACCCGGAAGTCGACAGGTTCGTCAAGCAAGGGTCATACGCGATGCACACGATGGTCCAGTCTAACTCCATCACGTCGGACATCGACAATGGTGTCGTCTTTCACGAAGACAAGCTTGTTGGCGACCGCGGCGGCAAGTTCAGTGCTTATGACGCTAAGTGCATGGTGCGCGACGCGTTGAACTACGACAAGGCATTCGAGCGTGAGCCCGAAGTGCTCAAGAACTGCGTCCGGGTTTTTTACAAGGACGGCTTCACTATCGACATGCCCGTCTATCGAGAAATCGGCAACGGTGACGACGCCAAGTATGAACTCGCGGCGGCTGACTGGAAGCATTCCGACCCGGAGGCGGTTACCGAATGGTTTCAAAACAACGTGACGCAGAAGAGCCCGGATACGGTTGATGGGCGCCAGATGCGCCGCATGGTGCGCTTGCTGAAGGCATGGTCGAAGAGCCGCGCGTCGTGGTCGTTGCCCAGCGGCTTCGTGCTGTCGATTCTCACCAACGAGGTCTATCCGCATGGTGGCTATCCGGACCGTGAAGACCTGGCACTGTTTCAGACGGTGCAAAAGATGAGAAATCGACTGCACTGGAACCTGACCGTAAGCCGGCCTGTCCCCGAGTACGAAAACGTGACGAAGTCGAATTCCGACGCCAACATGGTGAGTCTGCGTGACAAGCTTAACGAAGCAGTAGACCGTCTGGCTCCCCTTGCCGACGCCTATGCAGCGGACCTTGAAGCGCTCAAGGCGCTGAAGTGGTTCTTCTGCACGGAATACTTCGATGAAGAGATTGAATCGCTCGAGGAAGCCGCGAAAGCAAGTGCGAAGTTCGTTTCGACAGAGTCGCGTCAACCCTCCGGGCCGGTTGTGAAGTCGGGCGGCGAAGGGCGCTATGCCTGAGAGCGCGGTTGCGATGGAGCTTCCGGAGTCGGTCCGGGCGCCGACGTTCGTGAGTCTCGTCGAATGTTGGCCTGGCACATCGGAACTCACCGAGGCCGCACTGACGCGCCTATACCCCAACCGGCGGTTCACTCTGGGATGGCGGATTCCGGCGTCAGAATTGGGGCTACCGGAACCACTCATCGTTGCTCTGGAGCGGGAAGGAGCTTTCCGGGTGCCGCGCATTGCGGTCGAACGACGCCCGGTGCCGTGCGAGATGCCTCATCTCGAGAGCGATGGTGTGTTCTGTTTGCTGCCGTCGTCTATGCCGATTAGGCTGCCTGTCACGGGGGAGTTGGCGGTTTATCTCGTGAAGGAAGCCGTCAAAGTCTATTCGGATGCGTTGACCGGTGCTAACCGGAAAGACTATCTCGACGAGTTCGGTACGTACTGGACTCTGGACTGCGCTGCAGGGAGTAGCGTCTACGTCTGGCTTGGCGATTTTGTGCAGACGCGCACGGTCTACGCCGTAAACGCGGCGACGAGCGTGATGGTCGCCGACTCTGCCGAGTGCGTTGAAGACTGGATGAAGAAACTGGGGCATCAGGTCAAGCGTCAGAGCATCCGCAAAGCAACGTTCGTGCGCTTGAAGAAGCCGCTCTATCCGGAGGACTATCCGTCGAACTCTGCCGAGCTTCTCCGCCTCCTGTTCCATCGATGCCCGGACGCAGTGGAGATGGTCTTGACGTCAGTTCGCCTCGGCGAAGACGTCGTGGTTGTATGGTGTTTTGAGCATGACGGTCAGCCGGTGATGGGCGCGACCATCACGCGGGTCCAACATCAATTCCCCCACCCTCACAATCGCGGCCAGACCTTCTTGTCTGGGCGCAACCGCGTGAGGGTTCCGGCGAACGTCCTGACGAACAGGCTGTCGCAAGCCAGGTTTCCGAGTAAGCGGGCATCTGTTGTCCGAGTTGACAGCGACTTTCTTGTCCGACGCACAGCGGGAGACGTCGCTGATGCGGTGAAGAACCTCAATGTGGTCGTGGTGGGTTGTGGCGCGTTAGGCGCGACGGTGGCGATGCTTCTAGCACAGGCCGGCGTGCGAAAAATGAGCCTCATTGACGGAGACACCCTCACTTACCAGAACATCGGCAGGCACATATTGGGCGCGCATTACATCGGGCGAAACAAGGCGGAGGCGTTGCGCGACGAAATCAATGCGAGATACGTGGACTATTCAATTCTCGCATTTGCGTCGAAATGGCAGCTCGCGCGGGAACGCAACGTAAGGCTTTTCGAGAAGGCCGACCTCGTTATCAGCGCGACTGGTGACTGGATTTCCGAGGCTGAACTGAACGCTCTGCTCGAGGCCGCGGAAGTTCCACCGACCATCTTCGCATGGCTCGAACGATATGGGGTTGCAGGTCACGCCACTTTCGTGTCGGCTGACGCATCGCTGCAATGGGCGCTGAACGAGTATGGTGAAGCGATGTGCCAGGTAGCAAAGGTACCGGGCGACACTCCGCGAGAGGCGGCATGTGGTGCGTTCTATCAACCATTTTCGGCGGCAGCCTCAGCTGAGGTTGCCGCGATGACTGTCAGTCTGGTCATTGCAGCGGCGACGAGCGAGGTCACGACGGGGCAAACATGGACGTGGGTTGGACAGTACGAAAATCTGTTGAAGACGGGCGCCGAAATTAAGCCTTTCTGGCGCCCGCTGGTCTTCGACGGCCCAGGCTTCCAGAAGGTGTACCGCCATCAACTCGTGCCGCCATCGAATGAGGCTGTTAGCCAGCAATGAGTACGCATTATCTGACAGCCTTCGGGCGCGTCGAGCTGAGTGACGACGTGCTGGATACGCTTTACCGTAATCGCCAGTTGAAGTCCACGTCAAGCGAAGCGGGTGGGCAACTGTTCGCGCGCTTTGATACGGACACAATGGTCATTTTGCGAGCGACTGAGCCGACGGCAAGGTCGCGGCGCGGAAGGACGTTCTTTTGGCCTTCCCGACCCGACGAGCAGAAGGAAATAAAAGCGCTGTTTGCCGAAGGACTGCACTACGTGGGCGACTGGCACTCTCATCCCGAGCCCTTTCCAGAGCCATCGTCGGCAGATATCGCCAAAATGGAAGGCATATACAGCGAATCGCAGCACGAGTTGAACTGCATGATGATGCTCATTGTGGGTACGAGCGAGGCCGCCGCCGGGATTTGGTTGGGTAGCATCTCGGATGACGGCGTACAGCCTGCCAGGCTAGTCGACTGAGTCCAGCGTGCCCTCCCTGCGGCTGACGCGCCCGTTATTCGAACACGCTCGAGTGCAGAGGCGGAGAGACGTACCCTCGATGCTTGCCGGCAACTACAGTCGCGCACTGAGAAGGTGCTGCAGCGCATGCGGGTGCTGCAACACGTCGCCGAGACGTGAGGCAACCAGCGCTTGAAGTTCGGTGACGAGCGGCATGTCGTCCAGTGCGGGCGTCTTGCGCCGGTCGCCCCATTCAGCGGGGCGCTTCAATTTGACCGCGAGATTCGAGCGCGACACACCCAGGACTTCACAGACCGTCTTCAACGGTCGTCCCCCGGCAGCAATGGTGAGCGCGCAATCAATTTTTTTGCTCGACCGTACTCCACTGCTTCACGGAGAATTTCCACTTCCATCGTCTTTTTGCCCAGCAGCCGCTGGAGTTCTCGAATCTGCTTCATCGCTTCGGCCAGGTACGATGCCGGAACCACCTGTTCGCCGGCACTGACCGCCGACAGGCTTCCATCCTGATAGAGCTTGCGCCAGGCAAAGACTTGGTTGGCACTCACTTGATGGCGACGGGCAACACCGGAAACCGTGGCACCAGGCTCGAAAGTCTCGCGCACTATTGCGAGCCTCTCCCCGGAACGCCGGCGGGGCTGCTCAGGTTGGTCAGAACTTAAACCGACTCTACGTTGTTATTAGGCTTAAACTTAGGCAGAAAACCACCTCATAATTTACGCGTTATTTCGTGTCCGGTATTCATTGGAGCCGACCCAAAACGCTTTTTTCTATCCAAATATAGTCCCGCAGCAAGTGCTATCAGTGGAGTAGCCCCCTGAAACGCCGGACACAGTCACCCACTTACAATAACGGGTAGGCATAGGACTGTGTTTTTGACTAACACTAGGCAGGAAGTGATGGAAGTGTTGACGGGCCCGGAGCGTCGGCGGCGCTGGACGGCGGAGCAGAAGCTGGCGATGGTTCGCGAGAGTTTCGAGCCGGGGAAATCGGTTTCGATGGTCGCGCGCCAGCACGGCGTGAATCCGAACCAACTGTTCCACTGGCGCAAGCTGTACCAGGATGGGAGCCTGTCAGCGGTCAAGGCCGGCGAGGAAGTAGTCCCGGCCTCGGAACTGGCCGATGCACTCAAGCAGATTCGTGAGCTGCAACGGATGCTCGGCAAGAAGACCATGGAGAACGAGATTCTCCGCGAAGCAGTCGAGTATGGCCGGGCAAAAAAATGGATAGCGCACTCGCCCTCGCTGCCGGAGGACGACCAGTGAAACTGGTTTGTGAAGTTCTCGGCGTGTCGCGCTCGAACGTATCGGCACGACTGTCGCGTCCGGCGACGTGGCGCGATGGCCGTCAATCGAGGCAGAGTGACGACGCGGCCGCGGTCGAGGAGATCCGCCGGGTCATTGGCGATTTGCCCAGCTATGGCTATCGCCGGGTTTGGGGCATCTTGCGCAACGAGCGCGTTGCAGTCGGACTGGCGCCGTTTAATGCCAAGCGAATCTATCGCGTCATGCGCACACATGGGCTGCTGATGCAGCGCCGACCGATTCCACCTCGGCCCCAACGTCGACACGACGGCAAGGTAGCCGTCGAGCGCAGCAATCAGCGATGGTGCTCGGACGGCTTCGAGTTCCGCTGCGACAACGGCGAGCCGCTGCGCGTAACGTTCGCGCTGGATTGCTGTGACCGTGAGGCGATGAGCTGGGCGGCTACGACGGCAGGCCACAGCGGCGACATCGTGCGCGACGTGATGCTGGCTGCAGTGGAAAATCGGTTTGGCATCGAGTTGCATACGCCGTCCGAAATCGAGTGGCTGAGCGACAACGGTTCGGGCTACACGGCCGACGACACGCGTCGGTTCGCAGTGGCCATCGGCCTGAAGCCATTGACCACGCCGGTATGCAGCCCGCAAAGTAACGGGATGGCCGAAAGCTTCGTGAAGACGATGAAACGCGACTACGTCGCCTTCATGCCGAAGCCGGACGCAGCGACTGCTGCACGCAACTTGGCCATCGCGTTCGAGCATTACAACGAGAAGCATCCCCATAGCGCGCTGAAATACCGCTCGCCTCGCGAGTTCCGGCGCTCGATGGATTCAGCAACCTTAGTGTGAGGCTGTGTCCGGTATTACAGGGTCAACTCCAATCAGTGCCCATCGTAATACTCCCCGAGAGCCGGAATAATTAACTCATTAAGTGCCTCTTCCGCCCATCTCGAGTTTTCGGCAGATGCCAGAGGCCGCATATGCATTAGCGCAGTCCTTGTTCTATAAAGCTGAGCAATGTTATTCTCGGATGCGACACGCTCAACCCATGTGCCACGCCAATCCGTATGAGCAAGTAAGCACCTGAACAATGTTAGGGTTATGGGTTCGATTACACCGTAGTTTGGACAGACAACCACCGTGTCGTCGAAATGATGCGTCATAATCATGTTAGTCTTGTCGCCCCGACGCAACGGCACGGGCACCTTCGAAAGCTCAAATAGGATAGCGGGCATTGCATCCACCGGGCCACCATCCGTATCGACCTCTGTATGCATTCCGGCAATATGGCTTAGAATGAGAGGCTCAACAGCATTCACCACGCAAACGGTATCGTCGGTAGATAACTCCGGGGATACACTCGGTTCAGTAGCGCGCATTCGATTAAAAAGCGCCGAGAAAAGCCGATGAATCTCGACGGAATCCGGGCTTGCTACGCGTGCATCTATCAGTGCCTGCGCACAAATGACATCACCCAGAGGTAGCAACACCGCCAAGCCCGAGAACCAGCCCACTGCATCCTCCAAGTCAACTGAACAGCGCGTTAGCAACTCAGCGCCGATGCTAGCGGCTAGTTCAGATGCAACAAGCTCGGGTAGCAGAACCGTTAACGCAGGCGCGTTCGACACAATCTGCTCTTTAATTACACTGCGCACCATCAGGTCATTGACGCCAGATTCCCCCAGGTGGGCTATCGCGGTATTTCGCGGTATCACGAAGCTCGTGGCTGTATCGGATAGGGCAGCCGGAGCATCGAGTGCAACGTGGGCATCCTCCAGAATCGCTTTCGCAAGGGAGTTTACGGCAGACCGAAGTTGAACGTGGTCATCGAATCTGTCGCGCGTGTGACGAATCAAGTCGAGGCTTGCCATCGATGGGAGTTCAACGTACGTCCCACCATCCACGGCTCGAGCAGTGGGTGGAACCTGGCCGACCATTGTTCTCAGGAACCAGGGCATGCGATATTCTTGCGCAAATCTTGCACCATTCATCAGGCCAACCGAATGTTCTGAAAGGTGCCGTTCGGCATCTTCAAATTCTTCGTCAGAAAGAGGTAGTAGGTCAACGAGCTTTGCCAGTTTTCCGATTCGAGACTTAGAGACGCCATTTTCAGAAAATCGGAGATGCATCCCCACGGAGGTGGTCATCGTAGCAACCACTGAAATATGCTTGCCAAACCCTGCGCCGACAATCTCTACAATTTCTCTCGTAACCTGTGTATCGCGCGATAAATCATCGACTAAAAGAACAAGTCGGTGACCTTGTGATGCATGTGAGAGATTGCGCAGCCAGTCCCTTGCCTCGCTTGCCGTTATCGGCCATTCTAGGTAAGTTGTAAGGACATCTGCGATGCGCTGGAATATACCGCCGCCTCCTTCGCTTGCAACAAATAGGCAAACCCTCTCATCGGTATCGACTTGACCGACAAGCTCCCGCAGCACGTTGCTTCGACCGGAGAGCGGTGCACCTTGCAACAGTATGAGCCGTGCTCCCATCGATAGATGATTGTGGATTTGTTTCGTCGCAGTCCGCGGCACAATAAAACTTTCGACGAACGGTTGCTCCCAATCTTGCCACCCTCCGGTTGCATCCTCGAGCGCTTCCGCTGTTGCCTGTTCGATTGCAGTGGCCCATACGCTCGAGGCGGGACCCAACAAGGTTTGGATGGCTCTTTTCAGGTTGTCAGCGGCAACTTTGCCAGCGACTGCAATCAGCTCCTTGAACTTGCGCTCCTCCACGGTGTCCCCTGGAAGCAACTCGCCAGTCATGCTGTCATAGACCTGTGTATTTCCACTTCCGTTGGTAACAATTACCAAAGGAGGCCGCGCGGGAAAGAGCCGGGCATATGACAATCCTTGTTCGGCGTCGGCTTTTGTTAATGTCAGCCCTTCCTTCTTGAGTTCAACAACGGCGATTGGCTCGCCATCCTCCGTGCTGACAAGAATATCAGTTCGCCCCTCGATACGTGAAACTTCTTTTCCGTCTATTTCGAATTTTCGATGACCAATCTGAAAGGAAAATTTTGTCTGATGCTCTAGCTTAATGTTCCACGGAAAGAGCCGTTGAAGAATTGGGCGCAATTTGGCCTCAAGAGTCGCCTCATTTTCCGTTTTTGTAAGTTTTTTGAAAGACATAGCTCAACCAAACTTTGAGTAAATTGGTTCGTACCGTTTTGTCGAATCTGTACAAGAGTCACTGATTCTGAAGCCGCCAGTGGGCTGCTTCCCCTACGAGGCCGAGCACGAGTCAACTGCGGAGCTCCGAAGTACGACGCTCACGAAAGTCTCCACGCATGACGACAGTACAGTTATCGACCCGACATCGAAAAACTTAAGCTCCGCATGCTGCGCACGAGGAGAACCTACTATAGTCAGGCTTAACCCTATTGGTCGCGGATTCCTATTGCTGTCGTTCAGTACCTTGACGACGGGAGCGAAGTCCGGAAAAACGTGCACTTGCAGTAGAATTGCTAGACCACGGAGACCACACCAAGGATAATCAAATGGCATCAAAGGTACGCACATACGCGGTACATACGCGAAATGGCCACGGCAATAGTATTGAACGGATGGTGGGGCAAAGCAAAAAGGCTCTAGAACTGGAGATTGATAAGCGACAGCTCTATTCGCCGGATGTCAAGATAGAGGGCATCGTCCCAATAGGATGGGCTACCGTCGAAGCGGCGCCAACCGAGGACAATGACGGCGTGGAGTTTCACGTTGGGACCGGCGACCAAAAGTTCATCGTTCGACGTAACGAGCCTGGCTTCACCCATATAGTGCGACAGTGTCCTGAGCAGGTAAGAAACGTTGAGGACTACATCGACGAGTTGAATGCGCCTTACGACAATCAGTAGCGCACCCTGAGGGCGCCGCCTCCCATGTCTCGGTGCCCGAATACGGGGTTAGCACGCTCCCATACTTACTATTTCTTGAGGTATAGCCCAGTCAGGCAATTGTGAGCCGTCGGTGTGAGGACCGCGCTTTCCGTCTATGGGCTCGACTTTTCCGCGACTGGGTGCCGGGTGTACGCCTGGTCGAAGCGGAGCATGCTGCCAAGGCAGTGGAATGGGCGAGCAAAGCGTTTGGCACTCCATCACGCCCGTCAGTGCGATAGTGGGGCTCGCCTTCTATTTCATCAAGAGCCTTGGCGAACAGGCGCGACTCGAGCTTCGGACCATGCTACGCGAACAATTCGCCAACGCGGCCTGATGATGCTGGATGTTCGCCACTGTGCTTACGCCCTGTCGGACCCGCTATACTGCGGGACGTGACAAAAAATTGGGGCTCGAATCAACTGCTGGCGAAAGTTTGTGCTGCGACCGTCTGCCGCACGAGCGTCGTTTCCCGCGGCCCCATGGCTCTCGTTAGGCCACGAACGGAAATCCGAGAATCGAAATACTTCCTTCCTATACTCGTAGGCAGCGACCCGCCTATCGAGTCGCGGAAGGACTGATGTATGATGCGACGCCCCGCGGATGTACTCCAGCTGCGCACGAAAAAATTACCAGACAAGCACCGGTCCAGATGCAAACCATGTACGCCCACATCGCAGGTGAACTCCGCGAACTGACCCTACCATCAGTGAACGAAGAAGTGCTCCCTGGCATCTGTTGGGGGGCGTTCGATGAGCTGATGACTCCGGCCTACTGGCGCGGTCAAGCTTGGCAACACACGGAATCCGGTACCTTCTGCGACTTTCGCCTTGGCCGCTCGCTTGAGGAGGAGGTTGCTGCGTGTCTGCTCGGAGGCTGGGGGATGCCGGCCGAGCTGGCCTTGGCTGCGTATTCACGCGTTCGAGAGCGAAACCTTCTACGAGGGGGCATCACTGCGCAAGAGCTCGAAGAAGCGTTGAGCGAGCCGTTCATCTTCCAAGGTCGGGAGCGCAAATACAGATTTGTTCGACAGAAGGCACGGTATCTGAGCGGCTGCCTTGAGCAACTGGCCGGCTTCGTTCCGCCCGAAGACGACATCGCTTTCCGGGACCGGTTGAAGGAGCTGCCGGGCATCGGCCTCAAGACGGCTTCGTGGATAGTTCGCAACCTTCGCCCGCAGAGCCAGGTTGCGATTCTGGACATTCATATTCTTCGAGTTGGCCAATACCTTGGCCTGTTCCCGGAGGACTGGCAGCCAGGGACGCACTATCGACAACTTGAAGCGCGTTTCATCGCCTTCGCGCGCGCAATCGATGTCTCTGCAGCCACGCTCGACGGTCTCATGTGGGACCACATGCGTCGCATGTCAGCCATTATGCGAAAGACGCGTGCGCAGGCCGAGCAACTCGAGCTCTTCGCAGACGATAGCGTCAGCATTCACTAATCGAAGCCGTGCCGGTCAGTCTTGTACTGGCAATCCAATTGCTGCAGCACCGACCGCAAGAAGTTGCTCCCCCGACGGAAGGGCTGAAACAACTTCGTTGCCGAGTATGCCCAGCGGGCAGAAGCCGAGCCTGAACAGCTCGGCTACAAGCGCAAGCGTCTGAAGCGTGGCACCAGCGTCGCGCCAAACAAGCGTCTCGCTATGCGCGTACGCGCTCATCGGACGAGCCATGTCTGCAACGAGCGTGACGAACGCCCCGTTCGCACTGGGAAGCATCTGTTGGCATTTGCTGACCCACGCGTCGCGCACCTCGGGGGGGAATGTGAGCTTCTCAAGCATGCCCGAATCGGCATTGACGCGAAAAACGGCCGACTCGGCGAATAGCAACACCGAGATTGGATGGATTGCGCCGGCCGATAGTGTTGGACGACGGCTTCGTCGCAACGGGTCACCTTCTTTCCAGAACCGGGGCGTTAGTGCGAAAAGCAGCGCGCCAACCGTCAGCTCCAGCGGAGCTGGCGAGAGTATGCGAGTGGAGCGGCGTTGCTCGAACACGTCGACGAACGTCCTTCCTGCCGGAGCGCTGAATGGTTCGCACTGCATGCTCGATTCAACCGGCCAGGTGTAATCCAAGTGCGGACCATCACCCAGCGGTTGCGGGTCTTCAGTACGGGTCAAACCCGAGCTCCTCTAGTGTCTCGTAATGCTTTCTGCAGCCGCGGCACATCCCGCAAGCTTCATTGGCTACGTGACAGGAGTGAGCCCACGCGAGCAAGTCGGTTGGAACGCTGGACGTTTTGATGAGCTCCGCGCCACTCAACTTGATAGCGGGAGCTTCAAGCGTTATCCCGCCTTCCTGACATTGCAGTACCGCACTCATGGCTGCGATGAACTCAGGCTTCCCATCCGCGTGGATGCCATCGGTCCGAAGCGAACCTATCAGGAGCTTATTCACATTGAGCGTGACAGCCTTCATTGCAGCCAGAGTAACCAGCATCTGGTTGCGAAAGGGCCACCACTCCGATACAGGAGCGAGCGTCGCGGGCGCCAAGCCCGCCATATCGCCGCTACCCATTGCGCTCAAGTCGGCATCAATTACGTGGTGCTCGATGTTCAGCGCTTCACACACTGCAGCGGCCGCACGCACCTCTGCCTGGGCTGCTCGCTGGCCGTACGCCACTGTGATACCGACTTCCGGACGCACCCAGTAAGCGATGGCGACCGAGTCCATCCCCCCGGACAGAAGAAGTGCGGTCCTCATGCTTTCCACGCCGTGTGATGCAGCGCCGTCACAAAGTCGAAGAACATGCTGCAGTCCGAGCCAACAACCATTTTCAGGTCTTCCTCGTTAACTGCCTGTGCTAGCGCATATACGGGGATGCCCTTCGCGCGAGCATATCCGACTTCGAAGACGGTGCCTGCGTCGAGACCATCGAGAATCGCCAAGACTCGGTCGCATGAGTTCAAAGCTTCGATGTCCTTCGGCCCCACCTCGCGAGCAGGACCTCGACCAACATCATGAACCGGGGAGAACACATCAAGGCCGAGCTCAGCCAGGCAGCGTCGCGCCTCATCCACGAGCCACCGTTGTCCAAGGTTGAAAAACGGGCTGGCCAGATAGACCTTCCCGGAAACCGTGGACGAAGGCGTGCGCTGAGCCTCTGACAGTTCCTGAGCTGGGACTGCAGGCAATCCCATCGTTTCCGCGTATAGCGAAACGGCACGCGAAGCAAGTTCGGCCGCGGTAGCGGGGCCGACGCGGTGTACCGCCCATTGCGCGGCAAAGATGGCAGCAAACACGTCACCCGAGCCAATGGTCCATACCATTTCGCTACGGTAAGCGGGGATATGCACCTCTGCACCGTCGGTGGTGTACACGTATGCACCGGCCGGCCCCGACTTGACCACAACAACTTCAGCGCCGCGCCGCAATAGTGTCGCTGCAGCCGTCTTCGGGTTCGAGTCCCCAGCCATCGCGGTAATCTCGCTTCGGTTGGCGACAATCGCGAGATGCTCGGCTTGGCTGCCGTTATCCCAAAACGGTTCCGGATGAAATGCGGATTGTGGGTCGTAGACGCACCATTTCGCGTTCACCCTCCCTGAGCCCTCCAGCATCCCGAAACGCAGCACTGCATCGGCGCTCACTTCGATTGGCTCGTGCACATGAATACGCGCGAGAGCCGGCCGAATTACAGGTGTCGACATGCAATGCACGTATTCAAACGAAATACCAGCCCGAGCAGCGGTTATTACCACGTCGAACCTGTACAGCGTTGCCGCTGTCTTGAATTCAGTTTCGACGTCCGGGTGCGCATAGGTGTGCAGCGTCACCTTGTCGACGTGACTGACGAGCGCGGTCGCCGCTCGTCCACCAGAGCCAAAGATTTGGTCCCATACGGGCCAGATGCAGTGTTCGTGATAGACGCCGCCAACGACAGTAATTTCGCTTTGAGTCATGCCAGTCGCACCCGCACTTGGCAGGAGCCACCTTGGATACCCAATACCTCTGCGACGTACCGACGGCCGCTCTGAATGCATTCGATAATCTGAAGCATGGAGCGCGAAGTAATAGACCCGACGATTTGCCCGGAGTTGTCCTGCACGACGAGTCGTTGGGGTGGCCCTGCCATAAACACCACGTTGAGCAGGCTGCCCGGTCCCACGTTACGCAATGCAGCCGGGGACACCGAATTGAGGGACGTCACTTCGTCGATGACACATGGGTCGCCTGCCACGACGCCTCCGCCTCCACCACCTTTCGGCTCCGGCACTGGTGCTTTCGGTTCCGGCCGCCAATCACCACCACCACCACCGCCTCCAGACATACGTCCCCCGCATTATTGGTGTGTAACGTTAAACGCCTATCGGGAATACCCGCATATAAATCGTTTTACATGCCGACGCCGGCTTATTAATGTCAAAAGCCAACATCGCTTCCGAAGCCTCTCGATAGGTGCGTGGACATCAATTCTAAACGGAGTCACTCAATAGTCAAAAAAAGTTTTCCAATGATGTCTTTATTGACTGACATCAACACTATTGGCACGCAACAGTAATAGACGCAAATAATGCTCGGGGACTTGTTATCGACACCCGGAAGTGTTTGGGCACGATGAGCTTCGCGGTGCCGTCGGACTTCATCAGTGAGTGCCGGTTATCGGGCTTTGGCGAGCCGTGCGCGACATTGTTCCAACTCCCTGGCGAGCGTAACTATTTCCGTTTGCATTTGCGCTGCTCGCCGGAGAAGCTGTCCCACCTTGTACCAGTACTCGTAGCCCAAATCGCCGTCGTCCATGGCCAGTTCATGGATTTTTTGCAGGGCAATCCTGAGGTCAATCTGATTATCGGCATACATCTCGCACTCTCCATCGACGTTACACCCAGCCTGGACTGACGGCATGCTTGATAACCCGCAGTTGCGGAAGCCTTCCGGGCCGATTGTGAGTCCCGCGCTTCAAACCTAGTCCGCCCGATGCGGTGGCTCATTCCCGTTTTATGGTCACAGGTGCTGCTTATACTCGAATGCAGGGACGTACACGCCATCCGCCGAGCGCAATGCCGCCGGGTGGTGAGGGCCGCCCCGTCCGACGACGGGCTTCGGTGGTGGGGTCCTTGCCGCTCACGCTGGCGAGGTGCTGACCGCCAGGGCGTGGGGGACATCGAGCACTGGGGGGATGCCGTGAGAAGCTCGACGCGCTGGCGAAGATAGAGGCGCGAGGCGAAATGTCTGTCGGGCGAGGCCGGCTCCATACCGAAGCGGGGTGGCGGTGGCTGAGTGAAGGCGCATCCCGGGCAGACCTGCCAGGGAGGGCTGGGCTCAGCCTCACCACCCGAAGCTGAAGAAATATGCATCTGTTTTTGGGCTGAGCCCGAATGGCACACTTGGTCGAAACTGCAATACGCATGATTCCGCCGCTTATCGAAGTGCATTACCAGTATGCTCGACCAAGCGTGCGGTCTCCTTTGATGCATTGCTCTTGATACAGAAAGGTACCCACGCGGGCATGCTAGTGAGCCACGATGATGCGCATCAGCGCCGGTTCTTTTTCGATATGCGAGTTGCACGGTCCGCTCCTAATATGGTGCGAGCGATGGACAGATTCGCGTTCGTGAGGTGTTGTGGCTCTACGGTGTATCCATAGAGCTGATGTAGCGCGACGGCCACACCGCACGAACGCGAATAGCCACCCTCACAATGAACGACCACCGAAGCTATTTCACCTGGTAGCGCTTCAATGAATGAACGAATCTCCTGAGCCTGCGCTTCGGTAAAGGCATCGACGAGCCTGCTCCTCGCCCGGTGTGACAGCTCCGGGTTCAGGAAGTCCACATCAGCGAAGCTCAGGCGCAGCACATGAGCAAAGTTGCCAATGTTGGCGGGAGGGCGCTCTGGCGCCGTAATTGAGATGACGGCAATCGACGAAAGCTGCGGAAGCTTTTCGGCATCTAAACGCGACAACGCGAACACCTGGCGCGTTCCGTTGCTTGGTGGCCTGTACAGCTTCCCAACGATGT